>NZ_JBCNHV010000055.1:0-588 GCF_050482385.1 Paenibacillus lautus | reverse complement strand
TCGTACCTTCTGTCTTTTGCTCTGTTCTTCTCCCCACAGGCAGGACAAGATTGCGAAGTGTAGGCAGGATCTACCTTCACAACCTTAATGCCGACAAGCTTTGCTTTGTAGGAGATGAATTGCCCAAGCTGATAGAATGTCCAGCTATGCAGATTCTTTGCGTTTTTGCGGCTTGTTCTTGCCGTCTTGCGAATATTCTCCAGTCGTTCAAGCTTGATGATTGACACACCTTCCTGGGTGGCTGTATCGACAATTTGCCGACTAATCTTATGGTTTTGATCTTTCATCCAACGTTGCTCTTTATGACCTAGCTTACGAATGGCAGACCATTTTTTGAGTTTTCCTAATTTACGCCTACGTTGCTCATGCTTTCTTCGTATGTACTTGTTTTGTCTGCCGTTTCCAAAGAATCGGGTTTTACCTGTAGAAGTTACAGAAACAGCAGGAACTTTTAAACCAAGATCAATTCCCATGATGTTTTCGTTGTTTATTACACTTGTTGGCACTTCTACCGAAATTTGAGCGTACCATTTCCCTGACTTTTCAATGATGCGCATCAATCCAAGCTTGGATTTTCTTAACAGATCC
>NZ_JBCNHV010000054.1:0-424 GCF_050482385.1 Paenibacillus lautus | reverse complement strand
AGTCGTTCAAGCTTGATGATTGACACACCTTCCTGGGTGGCTGTATCGACAATTTGCCGACTAATCTTATGGTTTTGATCTTTCATCCAACGTTGCTCTTTATGACCTAGCTTACGAATGGCAGACATTTTTTTGAGTTTTCCTAATTTACGCCTACGTTGCTCATGCTTTCTTCGTATGTACTTGTTTTGTCTGCCGTTTCCAAAGAATCGGGCTTTACCTGTAGAAGTTACAGAAACAGCAGGAACTTTTAAACCAAGATCAATACCCATGATGTTTTCGTTGTTGGTTACACTTGTAGGCACTTCTACCGAAATTTGAGCGTACCATTTCCCTGACTTTTCAATGATACGCATCAATCCAAGTTTGGCTTTTCTTAACAGATCCATATCTCTACTCGTCACTGTAGCACGAAACGTTGTTT
>NZ_JBCNHV010000053.1:0-333 GCF_050482385.1 Paenibacillus lautus | reverse complement strand
ACGAATCGCTTGATTACAAACGGCAGACGGAAGAATAGTTTCTACATCTTTTGTAGTCATTTTCGGAAATGCCCCCAGTTGTTCAGCCCGTTCGGTTAGTTGATTGACTACCCGAATGTACTCATTTCCCAATTGACCTAGAATGGCTGGTTGATCAGGAAATATGCGTATCTTAACGGTTAAAGCTTGCATGTGTTCACCCCCTTTTCTTTTGTTCTTCAACATAACGCTTGACGGTTTCGCTTGATACGTTTCCAGCTGTACTAACGAAAAAAGAACGTGTCCACAGACTAGGCGAATGAACAAGATGCTCAAACTCCTGCCTTAATATTC
>NZ_JBCNHV010000052.1:0-612 GCF_050482385.1 Paenibacillus lautus | reverse complement strand
CTGCTTTTTACTTTTCTATCTTTTTTTCCATTTTGAAGTACCCATTCCCTCAAAATAGAGGTTTTTGCAGGGCTCTCTATTCAGGTGCGAAAAATTATTGCCAATACGGTATTAGGTTCTCGTTTTAACGGCTAACCCACTAAACGATATCGGCCCAACAACATCGGCTCTTGTATTTGTAGTAAGATTTTCTGCTGTGACTGTGTAAACATGGGTACCAGCTATTACATTTCTATCTTCCGCCTGGAACGTAACAGCATAATTTTGTTCAGAGCCAGCAGATTCGATACCTTGTTGTGTGTTGAAAATCTCTCTTCCATCGCGGAAGATTCTAAAGAGTATTTGTGCAATACCAGTGACACCTCGAACACCCACGGTTGCTACCAAATCTACCCGATTACGTTGAGAATTGACTGGAATCCGTATAGTGATGGTTGCAAGGCGAGATCTTGCTGGTGAACGACGGATAATAAATGAGTTTGCTAAGTTGAATCTACGGCGCGGCTGGACGGCAGCTTTATCGAGAATACGTACCAAAATATCAACTCCTTTTATTTGATATCTCCAAGATATGTTGAACAAAAAGAGAATGATTGGACAATTATGTAAGAT
>NZ_JBCNHV010000051.1:0-1678 GCF_050482385.1 Paenibacillus lautus | reverse complement strand
TGGGGGAGTCTGATTTCGTCAGTTACCGGGTACATACGAACCAGTACTGCCAGGTGGGGGACAATGTTTCTTTTAAGGGACAGATGTGGGTGGTTACGGAATCCGTTATTACTTATGAAACTGGTTTAATCTATTATGAATATGTACTGATGCAGCGTGCAGCACTTCGGCGTAAGGTAAGAACGAATCGTGCGCTTCAGGGAGTTGCCTTGGAAGGACACGTTATAAAACGCGGCAACAATATGGTTAAGGTGCATTTGGATATTGATCACGATCATGACGAACGAGGAAATTGGTGGTTTCCGTACTCACCGGAAGGCAATAACATCTTTCACTGTATGCCGGAAAAAGGTGCGCGTATCAAGGTTCATTTTCCTGAGGGAACGGAGAAAAAGGCGATTGCAATCAACTCCGTGCGAGGCAGAAACGAAGAGATGAAATCGCGCACCGTCTTCCAGAAGCCGATGACAAAAGTATTCCATATGCCTGGAGCGGCGAAGATGGAACTTGGTGAAGATGGTGTGTTATTCGAGAAGAATACCGTCAGTTTAACTCTGGATGGGAACGATATTTCATTAAGCGCCACGGAATCCATTCTTGTAGTCGCAGCTAATGAAATCGAGCTAGGCGGCCAAAATATGCCGGAGCATATCAAGCTCGTGGCTAACGAGACGATTACCTTCTTCACGAACACGGATCACTATATGGAAATCCGGCCGGAGTATGTAGGGATTAAAGGCAAGAAAGTGAGTCTCGAGAAAGTCGAAATGGACTTTCTGGATATGCTTACGGATGAAGAGCTTGAGAAGTTGTATGTGGATAATGAATATTCTAAAGTTGCAATAAAAAGGGCGGAAGCCATGAGCAATGTTCCGGCCGGGACGTATATGATGCCGAGTTGGACAGAGAAAGACAATCAAAAAATCAGGGACGATGCAGCGGCACGTTTTAGAGATCCGGCAACCAGAAACGATGCCAAAGAGTCGCTGAGAGGACTAGGAAATAATGAGTTAAAGAAACGCTACCAAGAAAAGTTCATTCCACCCCCACCTAAGGCAAAGAGAAAGTCAGAAAAGGAAAGAGTCCAAGAACAGCAAGAATATGCGGAGTTCTATCAAAACTATGTAGATATACGAAGTGGCAAGAAGGCGCCGCCTAAGCAGTCAACCTCTCCATGGAAAGCTGTGAAGGATCAACTACCGATAAAGGAACTGAAGACTCATATAGAGAAACAGGCTAATCATAATGAGGCTTTACAGGGGCTTGTGAATGTATCCAAAGCATTATCTGGCTCGATAGAAAAATGGGGGGATCGTTGGGAGGAGCGAAGAGAGGAACATCAATTAAACGAGTTGATTCCGCAGGTACCGGATTATCTTAGCAAAATCCCGGACGAGGATATCTATTTCTCACGTTTCACCTTTGAAGAGCTCGTGGTTAAACAGCAAAAATTGATGACAGAACTCAACTTATTGTTTGGAGCCGTAGCTGTGGTAGGTGCCTTTTTCACCGCAGGTGGTTCGTTATATTTATTAGCCATAGCCAATGGAGTTTGGGGCGTTGCACAGATCGGTGTAAGTACCATGAAACTGCGAGATTTAAATGATGGGATAGTATCCGACACAAAATTCCTCGGGATTAATCAGGAAATGCTGGATGTGACAGGGTTAATGCTAGG
>NZ_JBCNHV010000050.1:0-1446 GCF_050482385.1 Paenibacillus lautus | reverse complement strand
TGAACTGCACCCCAATTTTTAGACACACTCTAACAGTTGGAGGTGCAGTTTTTTTATGACTAAATTTACCGGGGATAGGAAATTGGCAATAGTTCAAGGGTATGACCCTGATCTTTTATCGCAAACAGAATATGCAAATCAAATGGGAGTTACCAAGTCTCAATTCCAATATTGGTTGAGGCTCTATGAGATGCATGGTGAGTCTACCTTTACTAACAGCTATACAAATTATCCGGCAAGCTTTAAACTGGACGTACTCAATCACAAGGCTCAATCAGACGCTTCTCTCATGGATACCGCTGCTTTGTTTAAGCTCCCGGACTTCTCCATGTTGTATTCCTGGCATAGAAAGATGGAGTCAGGCGGTTTAGAAGCCCTTGAGCCAAAAAAGAAGGGGCGTCCGTCCGTGAAGAAAGATTCCAATTCATCTTCAAAACGATCCGCAGTTGAAGGGTCTGTCGAAGCACTTGAAGAACGTATCAAGCAGCTTGAAATGGAAAATGAGTATCTAAAAAAGTTGAATGCCTTAGTTCGAAACAAGGAAAAATCACCAAACAAGACAAAGCACAAGCCGTCTGGGAACTGAGGCATAAATATCCGGTGATGGCACTCGTACGGCTGGCTGGTATCCCGCGCAGCACCTATTACAACCTTATAGCACGTATAAATCAACCCGATTCAAATGCTGATTTGGAGGCTGAGATCCAGTCCATTTACGCGGAACATGAGGGTCGGTACGGATATCGCCGTATTCGAGATGAACTAGCAATCCGCGGATGGAAAGTAAACCATAAGAAGGTTCAGCGGCTCATGAAAAAGATGGGGCTTAAATGCCTGGTCCGCATGAAAAAGTATAAGTCGTATAAAGGGACTGTCGGTAAGACCGCACCGAATCATCTGGATCGCCAGTTCACGGCAGAGGCGCCAAATGAGAAATGGGTGACGGACATCACGGAGTTTAAGTTATTTGGAGAAAAGCTGTATCTATCGCCCATTTTGGACCTGTTCAACGGGGAGATTATCACCTATACCATAGGTTCACGACCAACATATTCTCTGGTATCCGAGATGCTGGATGCAGGACTGAAGCGTCTGCCGGAAGAGCACCATCTTCTTCTTCATTCAGATCAAGGATGGCATTACCAAATGAAACCGTATCGCCATGCACTTAAGTCGAGAGGCATTCTACAAAGCATGTCACGAAAAGGGAATTGTTACGACAACGCCGTCATAGAGAATTTCTTCGGCATTCTCAAGTCGGAGTTTCTGTACTACAAAGAGTTTGAAAATGTGGAACATTTTAAGATAGAACTGAAAAAATATATGGAATACTACAATACCAAACGGTTGAAGGCAAAAACAAAAATGAGCCCGGTACAGTACCGAACTCATTTTGAGAAAGCTGCCTGATGAAATAACCGTGTCTAACTTTTGGGGGTCACTTCA
>NZ_JBCNHV010000049.1:0-1691 GCF_050482385.1 Paenibacillus lautus | reverse complement strand
TGACGAAATCAGACTCCCCCAAGTCTGAGCTCGCATCCGAATTCGCTTGAATATCAAGAAAGCTCTCCCGATCTTTAATGATCGAATAATGATGGGATCGGATAACCTTCCCCCATGAGAAATCAGGTACGCCAAAATAAACCCGAGGTGCATCCATGACGATATCAGGAAGGATTACCGTACCGATCCGTGATGCCAGCCTCTTTAATAGAAAAAACCTATTCCTCATTATCAACTTCATGGAATAGGTTTTTTATTACCAGATATATAGCATTGGTTATGATAATTCGTTATTTTCTATACTCTTAACTTCTAACATTTTTTGTTCAATCCACTTCATAACCATATCTGCCTCCTCTAGAGCAATCACTCCCCTCTCGCTTTTATATTTATAATTTTCATACGCCCAGACCAGTATTATTTTCACAAATTCTACTGTCTCTAATTTACAGATCGGTTCAATTTCATCTTCTTCTTCATCGTAAAAAAGATCTTCAATTATTGTGTAGTCTTTATGAGATGTAACAAACGCTACATTGCCTCCACGCTCGTAACACGGCAATTTGCCTATTAATACATCAAAATAATTATCTATATCAACCTTCAAATCCTCATATGTCAAAAGTATATCAGATCCTAGGGGGTCACTTATCATATTAGCAAATTTCAGAGATTTTTCTTCATCAAAATTTAATACGACTATATCAAACCTCTCCATATGCTTCAATTTATATTTATACTTAATCATTATTTAAATTTCCTCCAATTAATATAAAGGATAAGCTGAAATTATCTTACCATTTCTTAAAACAAACTCTATTTTCATTCCCATACTTGTTATCCCTTGATAAACATTATTTTTTACAACCTCCTTATTATGGAAAGCCTCATTTATTGCATCTATCACTTGCTGTGGAGTCCACTCCTTGGGGAAAAATGTCGATTTAACCTTCTTTAATACTCCATTGACTTCAATATTGGCTCGATATACACCGAACTCATTAGGTGGATCAATATCACCAACGATTTTACCATTACTATTTGGCAATCCTTCATAATGAAATCCATTAGCCTTTCCACCTTTAAGAATCTCACCATCAAAAATATGAGTCAATGCATTTTCTTTTGTTCCTTGTTTAAAGTTTTCAATATTCTGTAAACTATCAAACCATCTCTTTTTCTCTAAAGCTTCAAGCAATTCCTTCTCTATCTTCAGATACTCATCAAACTTGGAAGCTGCTCTTGCACCCGCACTCGCCTCAACATTAGCTTTAACCTTAGCACGCAATTCAGCTTTTCCCTTAGATATCCACTCAACTTCTCCATATTTTGCTTTGAAGTACGCTTCCCAGTCATCACCGGACATCGGATTCTTAGGGTTACCCTGATTACTTGTCGTAGCTTTAGCTTCTGTCTTCGCTTTGGTGTTTGTTTTAGTATTTAAGTTAACTTTCTCATTCTTCAATAACCCATCAATATCTGGAGTCTCTTTTAATAAAGAAGATTTTTTGGCCAGATTCTCTAATCCTATCTCCTTAGAAACTCTATCAATTCCACCTACGCGAGTCTTAGGTGTAGAAATCTGGTCAATCCCATTCATGCTCTTAGCATTATAAGCTCGTTTTGCCCCTTTTAACAGACTACTTGCGAGTATCTTTAGATCCACCGCTCCTAGCATTAACCCTGTCACA
>NZ_JBCNHV010000048.1:0-614 GCF_050482385.1 Paenibacillus lautus | reverse complement strand
AACTTCCAAAGGATCGATGATCCCAAAACCTTCGCTGCTACCGTTTTATTTAAACTTGTTTTGACACAAGTTCAGCTAAAAGGAATATTTCTAATTGCGCAAATTCGTTTCGTTATCTAGTTTTCAAGGATCAACCCCAGTCTTTCGACCGGAAGATTATCATATCATGTTATAATCTGCAGTTCAACCTGCAATTTATGGAAGCGATATGAAGATTATGGTGGAGCCAAGGGGGATCGAACCCCTGACCTCCTGCGTGCAAGGCAGGCGCTCTCCCAGCTGAGCTATAGCCCCATAATTTCACTCCAAAAGTGAAGCATGGCTTCGAGATTTACGATTATTTCCGTATACCCCGACACTTACCTTATGAAGTTAGTATTTATATGGTGGGCCCTAGTGGACTCGAACCACCGACCTCACCCTTATCAGGGGTGCGCTCTAACCAGCTGAGCTAAGGGCCCATATGAAATACGCTTGGCGACGTCCTACTCTCCCGGGACCCTTCGGTCCAAGTACCATCGGCGCTGGAAGGCTTAACGGTCGTGTTCGGTATGGGTACGCGTGGAACCCTTCCGCTATCGCCACCAAACGTATTAAGGTGAAAGAATTGATCT
>NZ_JBCNHV010000047.1:0-568 GCF_050482385.1 Paenibacillus lautus | reverse complement strand
GATGGCGCAAGTCATTGTACAGACTTCATTGAAGTCAACCAACTCACTCGTTGGTCAGTTTTGAAAGATCAATTCTTTCACCTTAAATACGTTTGGTGGCGATAGCGGAAGGGTTCCACGCGTACCCATACCGAACACGACCGTTAAGCCTTCCAGCGCCGATGGTACTTGGACCGAAGGGTCCCGGGAGAGTAGGACGTCGCCAAGCGTATTTTATATGGGCCCTTAGCTCAGCTGGTTAGAGCGCACCCCTGATAAGGGTGAGGTCGGTGGTTCGAGTCCACTAGGGCCCACCATATAAATACTAACTTCATAAGGTAAGTGTCGGGGTATACGGAAAGTAATCGTAAATCTCGAAGCCATACTTCACTTTTGGAGTGAAATTATGGGGCTATAGCTCAGCTGGGAGAGCGCCTGCCTTGCACGCAGGAGGTCAGGGGTTCGATCCCCCTTGGCTCCACCATAATCTTCATATCACTTCCATAAATTGCAGGTTGAACTGCAGATTATAACATGATATGATAATCTTCCGGTCGAAAGACTGGGGTTGATCCTTGAAAACTAGATA
>NZ_JBCNHV010000046.1:0-24242 GCF_050482385.1 Paenibacillus lautus | reverse complement strand
GAGTGAGCCGTCGGCAACGTGCGATCCTGTAATGGTGGCCTCAGCAATCTTGCTTCCGGTAACAGATCCCTCGTCAAGGGTGAAGTTATCGAAGGCATCCGGTCCGAGATGCCGGCTGCCAATTGCCTCGTCGGCAATCTGAGCACTCGTGAGTGAGCCGTCAGCAATGTGCGATCCAGTGATGGTGGTGTTGGCAATCTTGCTTCCGGTCACAGATCCCTCGTCAAGGGTGAAGTTATCGAAGGCATCCGGTCCGAGATGCCGGCTGCCGATAGCGCCATCTGCAATCTGTGCGCCAGTAAGCGAACCATCCGCAACGTGTGCGCCGGTGATGCAAGCCTCAGCAATCTTGCTGCCTGTAACTGATCGGTCGTCTAACGCGAAGTTGTTGAAGGCATCTGGCCCGAGATGCTTGCTGCCAATTGCCCCATCGGCAATCTGCGCGCCTGTGAGCGAACCATCCGCAACGTGTTCGCCCGTGATAGAAGCCTCAGCAATCTTGCTGCCTGTAACTGATCGGTCGTCTAACGCGAAGTTGTTGAAGGCATCTGGCCCGAGATGCTTGCTGCCAATTGCGCCATCTGCAATCTGTGCGCCAGTAAGCGAACCATCCGCAACGTGTGCGCCGGTGATGCAAGCCTCAGCAATCTTGCTGCCTGTAACTGATCGGTCGTCTAACGCGAAGTTGTTGAAGGCATCTGGCCCGAGATGCTTGCTGCCAATTGCCCCATCGGCAATCTGCGCGCCTGTGAGCGAACCATCCGCAACGTGTTCGCCCGTGATGGAAGCTCCAGCAATCTTGCTTCCGGTCACAGATCCCTCGTCAAGGGTGAAGTTATCGAAGGCATCCGGTCCAAGATGCTTGCTGCCGATCGCGCCGTCGGCAATCTGCACACCCGTGAGTGAGCCGTCGGCAACGTGCGATCCTGTAATGGTGGCCTTAGCAATCTTGCTTCCGGTCACAGATCCCTCGTCAAGGGTGAAGTTATCGAAGGCATCCGGTCCAAGATGCCGGCTGCCGATCGCGCCGTCGGCAATCTGCACACCCGTGAGTGAGCCGTCGGCAACGTGCGATCCTGTAATGGTGGCCTCAGCAATCTTGCTTCCGGTCACAGATTCCTCGTCAAGGGTGAAGTTATCGAAGGCATCCGGCCCGAGATGCCGGCTGCCAATCGCGCCGTCGGCAATCTGAGCACTCGTGAGTGAGCCGTCAGCAATGTGCGATCCAGTGATGGTGGCCTCAGCAATCTTGCTTCCGGTCACAGATCCCTCGTCAAGGGTGAAGTTATCGAAGGCATCCGGTCCGAGATGCTTGCTGCCGATGGCGCCATCGGCAATCTGCGCGCCAGTAAGCGAACCATCCGCAACGTGTGCGCCGGTGATGCAAGCCTCAGCAATCTTGCTGCCTGTAACTGATCGGTCGTCTAACGCGAAGTTGTTGAATGCATCCGGCCCGAGATGCTTGCTGCCGATGGCGCCATCAGCAATCTGCGTGCCTGTGAGCGAACCATCCGCAACGTGAGCGCCGGTGATAGATGCCTCAGCAATCTTGCTGCCTGTAACTGATCCGTCGGCTAACGAGAAGTTCTTGAAGGCATCCGGTCCAAGATGCTTGCTGCCGATGGCTCCGTCGGCAATCTGCGCACCTGTGAGTGAGCCGTCAGCAACGTGAGCGCCGGTGACAGAAGCCTCAGCAATTTTGCTGCCTGTAATTCCACCGTCCTTCACAAGTTCCGATGTGATTGCGCCCGCTTCGATATGCTGCGAACCGATACTGGAAATTTGCAGGTGATGGGGAAGAACGGCACCCTCCGCCAGCTGCCTCGATTTTACGGCCCCCGGCTGCAATTGATCGACGCCAACGCTGTCCGGCTGCAGGTGGACATGACCGACAGACTGATTTCCGAGATGTGCTGCGTTGATGGAGTACGGCGCCAGGTGATGGCTCTGAATCGAGAATAATTCAATATGCTTGGAGCTCACCGCGCCTTCGGCGAGATGTCCGCTCTGGATCGATTCTCCGGCGACATGCTCAGAAAGGACGGCGCCGTTCGTGATATGTGCGGATTCTATGCTCTCTGCCTGAATGTGCCGGGCATTGACGGAGCTGGATGCCAGATGGCGGCCGGTAACCGATCCTTCATCCATATGCTGTGATTTGACAATATCCACGCCCAGGTGGTCAGACTGGACGCTCGCTTCTTGCAGGTGCACCGCTGAGATGGAGAGAGGCTTGATCTTATCACCGCTCACGGCGTTCGCTTGCAGCGCGGCTCCCGAGACTGACGAAGGCGAGAGATGGGCTTCCGCAATGGATTGTGATCCGATTTTTACGCCCGGGATGCTGCCGTCCGCAAACAACGCTTCCGCTGAGCGGCTTTCGTCGGCCAAATGGTTCAACGTGATGGATTTTTTCTTCAAGTGATAGCCATGTATGGCTTCCTGCACGATATGTTTGCCCAGGATGGATTCCAGTCCCAGATGTGCGCCCTCTACAGCTTGCGGAGCAATTTTCTCGGAAGTAACGGCCTTATTCTGAATCGCTTCTGAAGTCACCGAATTTGGCGAGAGATGAGTGGATTGAACAGCCTTTGGTGCTATTTTCCCAGCAGAGACACTGCTCTCAGCCAGTTTATTTGAAGTTACGGCAAGGTCTGTCAGTTTATCGGTGGACACGCTTTCCGGAGACAGCTTCGGCGAAGTTACCGCATGGTCCCCCAAATGTCGAGGCGCAATAACCCCATCGCCGATCGAGGACTCCACGATGCTGCCTGCAGCAATTTTATCTGTCGTTACCGCACCCTGGGCGAGCGTTTGTGTCCGTACGCTTCCCTTCTGCAGATGGCGACTGGCAATAGAACCATCGGTCAGATGAGGCTCGCGAACCGCCCCGTTTTGCAGAGCTTCGGCGCCTACACTGCCTGCTGACAAGTGCTGCTGCTGAATGGCTTCGCTGGCAATATTGCCGGAGGTTACGCCATGTTTAGCAATAATGGCTCCGCCAACCGATCCAATCGCAAGCTTTTGGCTGGTTACGCTCTCGGGTGCCAGCGTTTCTTCGCCGACGGATGCGGGCTGAAGATGCTGTTTCCCGATCGCTCCGTCAGCCAGATGCTGTTCTGCTATCGTTTTGGGCTGAATGGCACGCCCTATGACGCTCTGAGGTGCGAAATGCTGAGGTAAGATGCTGCCCTCGGCAATATGCTCAGCATTTACTGCATCCGTAGCTAGATGCCGGGTATGAATGGCATCCGATGCAATCTGGTCCGATTCGACCGAACCCTTTGCCAGATGGCGTGTTTGAACGGCTTCATTGGCAATTTTGGTAGGGAGTATGCTCTGGTCCGCGATTTTCGAAGCCGTAACCGCCTGTTCAACCAGCTTCACCGTATGGACGGATTGATCGGCAAGCTTGGAGCTTGTGACACTGGAATCAGCCAGATGGCGGGGGGCAACAGCGTTGATGCCGATCTGATCGGAACCGATGGAGCCGAACTGGATTTGTCCTGATCCTACGGCTCCGTCCGCTAAATGGCGGGCGCTGAGCGAGCCTTCCTTAATATGCCCGGCGTTGATGGCACCGTCAGCAATTAGGCCTGACCCGATGCTGCCGGCAGCAATATGCTCCGCAGTTACGGCCTTATTGGCCAAATGTTTGCTTTCGATGCTTTGCGGTTTTATGTGAGAGCCTAAGATAGTATCATCGGCGATTTTTTTTCCTGTTACGGCACCTTCACGAATTTTGGTCGAAGTGACTGCATCCTCCGCAAGCTTGGAACTATGGACGCTCTCATTAGCGAGATGTCGGGTTTCTACGGCGCTGGATGCGATTTTGTCCCCTTGAACCGCTTGGTCTTCGAGCATGTCGCTTGTCACGAGGAGCTGTTGAAGATGACGTGCAGTAATAGCCCCATCTGCGATTTTTTCGCTGACCACGGCGCGGTCAGCCAGTTTCTGTGAGGTTACACTACCATCCTTGATCTTGCTGGCATTTACGGAACCGTCCCGAAACTTGCGCGTAGATAAGATGCCATCCATCAAATGTTCTCCTGTGACCGATAATGGTGCGATTTTTCCGGAAGTTACGGATTCGTCGGCAAGGTGCAGACTTGTGATGCTGTAATCCTGTATAGCTTCAGGTCCGACGGCACCACGTGACAGCTTGGATGCTGTGACCGCTCTCGAAGCGATCCGGCTTTCGGTTACCGCATATTCCCCTATGTCCTCTGTATATATGAATGCGCCCTTAATTTCAGGCATTTCCTTTTCCGAAATCAACTGCATATACTCGTTCTCCATCTCTGGAAGGGGTGGGGGATCGTTAGGCATGGTCGGGGGTTCAGCGGCTACAGCATCTTCTGTAGGTATGATAGCATCTTCTGTAGGTATGATAGCATCTTCGTCAGATATCGATAGTGGGGTGTTTTCTTTGTTTTCTTCTTGTCTTAATTCCATGAGGCCGATAAGATCCTCATCCAGATCCATAATGGTTGCTGCTGAAAGGATGTGGGCATCTTTATCTTTTTTGTAGCTGCGTCCTTTATTTCGCTCAAGCAGATCGAATTCCTTCGTAGCGGGATCTACCCTGTAAGGCTGGGAAGAGGAAGATGATGGGCTTTTCTTCTTTTTCTTCAAAACAACACGCTCCTTCCGAATACTCATCGTCTCCGGTATCATATGCAGCCGTTTAGGCGGCTGTCACTGGTCTTTTGGGATTCGACACATGAAAGGGAAGCGTAACATGGAAAAGGACCCGGCCAAAGGCCGAGTCCTTGATTGAGCGCTAAAAAGCACATATAAAATTTAACCCCTGACGGCCAATAACGGCTGTACAGTCGGTTCCGTATTTGAAGTATTCTCAAGAATCTTTGCTTCTAAAACGACAAAAGCCCTGCCTCTCTTTCGTCCTTGCGGCTCCGATGACCGCTCCAGTGTGAATCAGAAAACCGTTCCATAAAACTCTTACTCTTAGGGTCATAAAATAGGAATTTGCACTTCAACAGAGATGTAAATAACCATGTTTCGAGGAACTAACGGGGTTAAACTTCATGTAACAATTACTTATTATAGCACAAGTACTCGTAATAAGCAACGATATTCAAATGAATATTAGAATGTCATGCAAAAACGCTTGATTTTTTCCTGAAATCCAACGATATTCATATTAACAGTTTTTTCTTGCAAATTCTGCTACTGAACTCTTAAAATTGTGACATCATGTCGAATACGTTCGGATCTCATATGCCCTGCCGATGTGTATCATCTGTTAATGAAAGTAGGCGTTCCATGCAACTGTATAAGTCTTTTCTTAAACAGCTAATCCGGAACTATATGATCGGGTCCATTGCAGCTGTGCTTGTTGTGGGTGGCGTATTATTGGTAACAACTCTGGAAATTCCTTTTGAGGAAGGCGCGCGTCTTATGGTCATATTGACCATTTCGTTCATGGTGATGATTGCGTCGGAGCTGACCGTCTTTCTTCGGTATTTACGACCGATTCACGCGGGGTTTGATGAAGGCCATGCAGATTTGGAAACGTTGGAAAAAGCATACTTGAGTATACACCGCATGCCGCGTGTGGTGGTATACCGCATATTCGGACCTCATCTGCTCGGTTTGTCGCTTCCGGCCATTCTGCTTACGGTTTGGATGATGGAGCAGGGAAAACTGAATTTTCCGCCGTTCTATATATGGCTGGCTTGCCTTGGAGCGGTCCTGCTAGCCAGCTGTCATGCCATGATCGAATTCTTCCTGACGATCGCGGCTATCCGTCCGCTGATCAAGGAGATCCGGCGGCAGGCCTTGTCGCGTTATGGCGTGGATTTTTCCCTTGAGGGCCACGTATTCATGGCGATTCGGACGAAGTTTCTGCTGAGCACGATGCTGATCGGCACCTTTCCGCTGTTTCTGTTCAGTCTGGCGGTGCAGATCCGTCTGGAGGGGCTCAGTCAGATTGTAGCTCAGCAGTACTGGGGTTGGGCGGGATTTATACTGCTGCTGGGTGTCGGTTTTGCTTATATCGGCGCTTGGCTCTTGACCCAGGATTTACAGCGGCCGATCCGGCAGCTGTACCGGGCGATGAATGAGATTAAGGAAGGACGTCTGATCCAGACCTCCAATCTCTATTCCGATGAATTTTCCAATTTGATCGCGGGGTTCAATATGATGGTTCGCGGTCTGCAGGTGCGGGAGGAACGGAACCGCAAGCTGCTGGACAGTTACTTTGCTGCCCTGGCAGCGGCGCTGGATGCCAGAGATCCTTATACGGCAGGACATTCGCTTCGGGTGGCGGAATACTCGGTGTTAATCGGCCAGCTGGCGGGACTCAGCGAAGTGCAGGTTGATCTTTTGCATAAGACGGCATTGCTGCATGATATCGGCAAAATTGGGGTACGGGACAACATTTTGCTGAAGGAAGGAAAGCTAACGGCAGAGGAGTTCGATCAGGTAAAGGCCCACCCGGCTCAAGGAGAGAACATTTTGCTGCAGATCGAGCCTGCCGATGCCATGGCGCCTTATCTGGAGGGAGTGCGATCCCATCATGAGCGTTATGACGGGGGCGGATATCCTGATGGGTTGAAGGGGGAGGAAATCCCTCTGTTTGGCCGGATTATTGCTGTGGCCGATGCCTATGATGCCATGACGTCGGACCGGCCCTACCGCAGCGGCATGAAATCCGTTGATGCCTTAAACATATTGGAGGCCGGCAGGGGAACCCAGTGGGATCCCGATTATGCGGGCATGTTCGTTAAATATATGAAAGCGGAGAAGAAGGTCATTACGATCCGCTAGAGGTCACAAGCAGGGAATCGCAGCTGGTTCTGTGGAATAGGAATTAAGAAGGAGACCGTACCTGTGCAGGTAAACGGCCTCTTTTTTGTGACTGTCGTTAACATATCACTGGACCCCAGGGCGGCAGACAAGAGCTGCGATTTCCATGCTGCTTCTGCCAGTTGGCTAGAGATGAATGAAATATGGATATCATATCATCTGGTGAGTCGCATACCGTCTCATCGTGATGACATCGTTTGCCAGGATTCAAAGAAACTTCTAAGGGGTATACACAAGTACAGGCAATTCTACATTTCATCATTCATTACTCTAAGAGGAGCTGATATTTATGGATAGCAACGTATTTAAAGGGAAATGGAAACAGATGAAAGGTGAAGCGAAGAAGCAATGGGGCAAATTGACGGATGACGATCTTGATGTGATCGATGGCGAGAAAGATAAATTGGTTGGCAAGCTGCAAGAACGCTACGGGCATACGAAGGATGCGGCGGAGCGTGAATATACGGATTGGAGTTCAAGATACCGCGACTAGTCTTGAGGACGATAAGGGAGGCAGAACGAATCATGTTGGAATCCCGGGTTGTGACCGGCAAGGTGATCGATATTCGTGACGGCAAGGTGTTTACCTTACACGGAGACATGGTCAGCACCTATCATTTGGGATACTATGAGATGATGAATGAGGAAGTTCTTCCTGTCACAGACAGTCAGCAGGCGTCAGTGTCCACCTCGGGGCTTATGGCGAAGGAAGCTGCCGAATCCTCCGGCTGGCTCCGCAGGGAGTGGAAACCGCTGACCAGTTTCATAACCGCTTGGAGAAAGAGCGCAAATCGAGCTTGATTTGCGCTCTTTTTATGTCTTTTTATGCTTGGATGTCCAGGTCATGCGCCATGAGAAATTCATGTGAGTTTTATATTTAAAAAGTCATATTGACTTGGGTCCGATGCGGTGTAGAATGATGTCAAAAGGAAGTATGATCAGCCCATTTGAAGTCATCGAAGGAGTGTATCACCATCAAGGCTGTCCAGGCTATTCACAAGCCGCGCAAACAGGTTTCGCACCAGCGCAAACATTTGATGACGGCTACAAGGGACGGGGTGCCGGCCGTCATTTTGCAGACGCTATTGGGCGGTCTCTTCTTGACAGGGTACTTATTGTACTTAGGTGCGGAATCCAGTGAGGTTGGGTTTGTTCTGGCCGTCACTACGCTGTTCAACGTGCTTCAGATTCTGGTTCGTACCTGATCCAGCGCCTGCAATACCGCAAGAAGGCGATGATTATCTTCACCTTTATGCACCGCATTTTGTGGGGGGCCACGGGCATATCATGAATGGAGGGAGGTGTGAGGTGGAATGGTTGCACTCGTAGTCGGGGCCACAGGGCTTGTGGGTCGTATGGTAACCGAAGAACTGCTGGGCCGTGAAGAGGTTAAGGAGGTCCGCGTGCTGGTACGAAGATTTCCTGATGTTGCGCATCCCAAGCTGTTGCCCATCCTGGTGGAATGGGATCAGCTGGAGCGATACAGCGAAGCTTTTTCCGGCGTCCATAGCGTGTACTGCTGCCTGGGAACAACGATCAAAAGGGCCGGTTCCCAGCAGCAGTTTCGTAAAGTGGATGTGGATTATGTTATCAAGACTGCGGAGTTGGCTAAGCGGCACGAGGTAAGACAATTTATGGCGGTCAGCTCCGCAGGGGCCAATCCGCAGGCGCGTAATTTCTATCTTCGGACCAAGGGAGAGGTTGAAGAGAAGCTGGCCAAGATTGGTTTTTGGGGGCTGCATCTGTTCAGACCGTCATTATTGCTGGGGGAGCGGCCCGAGGGGAGGTTTGGAGAGCGGGTGGCATCGGTTCTCATGACTTCCCTCGACTTTGCATTCAAAGGTCCGAAGCTAGCCCCATACCGGGCTATACCAGCGCGGAAAGTAGCCAGGTCGATGGTGAATATCGGATTAACGGATATGAAAGGCCACCATGTGTATACCAATGAAGTCATCCATGTTCTCGGCGAGGCTGCCGATTAAATTTGCCAGAGTACCTGTGGCAGATTACAATGTACACAGATAGGAATACATAGAAAGGGTGAAAAAACATGAGTAAACATATCATATCGACCAACAAAGCCCCGGGAGCTATCGGACCATACAGCCAAGCTGTAGAAATCAACGGATTTGTATATACTTCAGGCCAACTGGGATTGAATCCGGAAACAGGGGAATTCGGTGAAGGGGTTCAGGAGCAAGCGAAGCTGTCGCTCAGCAACGTAAAGGCGATCCTTGAAGCAGCCGGGACAAGCCTCGACCACGTGGTGAAAACCACCGTATTCTTGAAGGATATGAACGATTTCGCGGTGGTGAACGAAGTGTACGGCAGCTTCTTCTCCGAGCCATACCCTGCCCGCAGCGCCGTTGAGGTTGCTCGATTGCCGAAGGACGGACTGGTTGAGATTGAGGTCATCGCCGTTAAGCAATAATCGATATTATCACATAGGGAGCTTTGCCAATGCAGGCAAAGTTCCTTTTTTAAGAGATAAGAAAGTATAAACATCCGAGGCTCAGCATCTTTATCTCGCAAGAAAAACTTCCGCTACATGCGGTCTGTCTTCTGAGAAAGTACGTCGATAGACGTTTTTTTTATGTTTAATGGAGATCGTGCACATTGAATAATGCGAACTTACGTTCTATAATACACTGAAAAGCAAGTATATAGGTCAAACTAATAATAGGGGGATACCTTGGGGATGGAGCCTAATATTCGAGAATGGATGGAGCAGTATCGGGTATCCGGTTTAAGCCTGGCACGGATTGCTGAAGGTCATATTCGGGTGGCAGAAGGCTACGGCACTTTGGAAGCTGGAACCGGCAACATGGTAACTGGACATTCAATATTTAATGCTTGTTCGATCAGTAAATTCGTTACCTCGATGCTCGTTATGAAGCTGGTTGGTCAAGGGCTGCTGGATTTGGATGAAGATGTTAATGTTAAACTTACCACATGGAAAGTTCCAGAGAACGAATTCACCCGGCATAGCAAAGTGACCCTTCGGACATTATTGTGCCATCAGTCGGGAATCATCGATCCTGAAGGCAGCTTTGGCGAATGGGACCCCGCACATGGTTTCCCCTCTATGGAAGAGCTGTTGAAGGGAAGAACGCCATATTGCAATGAAGCGATTCGTGTCACATATGAGCCCGGGAGTGAATTTGCATACTCGGATGCCGGTTTTTGCATCATTCAACTGCTGATCGAAGACGTGTCTGGTAAGTCATTTCAGGTGCTGATGAAGGAGCAGGTATTTGAACCGTTAAATATGAAGGACAGTATACTGAATCCGACCATTTCCCAATCCATAAGCGGACAGTTATCATGTGGCCATAACAAGAACGGGGAATTAGTTGAGGGCAAATATCCGATGTACCCCTACGCGGCAGCATCCGGTCTATGGGCCACACCATCCGATTTAGCCATCTTGGCGATCGAATTCATGGATTCTTTAAATGGCAGAAGCAGAATAGGGTTATCCGAGGACAGAGCGAAGGAATGGATTACTCCTCAATGCAGGAAAGAATGGACCGGGCTGGGTGTTTTTTTGGGTGAGTCCGATCAAGAGGTTGAGGTCACATCACTCGGATGGGGTGTAGGATTTCAATGCATGATGACCTTGCGGCCGTATTCAGGAAAGGGGATCATAATCATGACAAATACAGATCTGGGCGTTCATCAATCCAAGGGGATTATAGGAGATGTTCTGAGATCAATCGAATAGAACCCTCTCAACCCCCTGGATTAGATCAACAACAGCCTTTACGTTTAGATCGAGCAGGAAGCGAATCGAAAGCAAGAAACTTCTCTTTGCGGAAGATCCGGACTCGGCTTAATACCGGGATCTTCTCCGATTGCGCGTAAAGAAGAGCCATATGGCATATACAAGCAGGACGATAGAGAGCACAAAGGCGGTCATTAAGATGCTGTCGGTCTCCCGATGCTCGGCCGCGATGGCGATGTAAGCCCAGGTGAAGACCAGCGGCACGATGCTGTCCCGGTAACGCTGGCCGATCAGTATGGCGAGCAAAGCACCGAAACAGAGCAGCACAATCCCCAAAGTGGTTTCGCGCAGGCCGAAGAGGCTCCAGTCATTCTTCTGAAACACGATCGCGACATTGACGATAAAGGCAGGGCACACCCAGCCGAGATATAAGCTGAACGGCAATTTCAGACAGAACTTCTCGCCTGACGTCGGATAGTCGATCGTATGCGTGCGGTCATATAGAACCCACAGGGTTAACAGCAGTAAGAACATCACCACGACAGACCATTCAATATAAAGATAGTGCCATAATATAATCCACGCCATATTGAATACGCAGCTGAGTATAAACCATGGTCCGATGGATCGTACGGAATCGCGGTTTCCGGTGTTACGACGCAGCTGGTAGATGACAAAAAAGAACAGCAGCACATAGATGACGGACCATATGGAAAAGGCATACCCTGCGGGAGTGATCGTTGTATAATACATATCCGATATCTCCCCGGTAGTTCTGCCGCCAAGCGGCAGCATGCCTGATAACACATTCACGGCGATTACCCCGGCGAATAACAGCAGATTCCACCAGCGGTACGGGTTGTTGCGGTACATACAATCTCCTCCTGATATCAGTCTGGAATATATAGAATATACCCAAAAGAATGAATATCGAGCCAGCAGCTAAAAGAAAAGGGCACTAGCCCTTCATTTAACTCATATGTTTCTTGCGGTATTCGTTCGGGGTGAACCCCTCCATCTTCTTGAACACTTTGCTGAAATACTTCTCATCCTGGTAACCGACCATCTCCGCGATTTGGGCGATCCGGATCTGGGGATTGAGCAGCAGCGTTTTGGCTTTGTCGATTCGTATCCGTCCAAGAAAATCCGATAGCGTCACACCGAATTCCTGCTTGAATTTGCGCGAAATGTACTCCCTGCTAAGAAAGAACTTCCCCGCAATTTGCTGAAGGGAAATCTCCTCATGAGAGTGCTGCTCCAAATAGTGAGCAATGTCATGAATGATATGATTGTCCTTGGAATGAATCTGAGTAAGAACACGGGATGCCGCATAAAGCCTTCCGCTGATCTGTTCGCGCCAGCGATCCCAGCAGATCATTCCCTCCTCGCTGTAAGGAAGCGGGGAGGGAAGGTCCTGCGAGATTTCAGCGTCTTCGACGGGTTCCTGCGTGCTTCTTACCTCATTTTCCGTCCAGTGATACTGAATCCAGTCCCACTCCGAATTCCACCTCGCCAGATGCTCCGGCGATACGAGATCCCTCTCGCGAACATCCTGCAGCCACTCTTCCGTGGCTGTCTCGATGCGTTCCTTGCTCCCGCTGAGTGCAGCCAGCTTGAATTTCTCCTCGTAGGAGGAGAGCCGCAGGGTGCGCGAGCCTTCGCTTTCAACGGCACGTTCGCGATGGATGCGGCATTTGCCGGTTAATAAATTGCGGCTGCACAAGGCTTGGACGGCATTTAAATAAGCCTTTGGCAGATCGTCGGGAAAGGCGCCTGCTTTGGCGGCACCAAAATGGCTTCGCCTGCGAAGGGTGGAGAAGAACCCGTCATTCATTCGACCCAGTACGTCGTTAAAGGGAAGCCGCGGATTCCAACAGAGAATTATGATTTCCCCGGGTTTGTCGATATGTCGAAAGGCAACCCCCTGATCCATCAACAGCTCATTGCAAATATTAATGAGCGTGAAGGACAGCAGATGGCGCCTGTTGCGGAATTTGGACAGCAAAGCTTCGTCAAATTGATCATCGCGTAGCACCGCAACGTTATAGACCATGCCGGTTACTGGCAGCGTCATCCGGTTCCGCAATTGAGAAACTACGCTGTCCCTGTTGCCGTAGCCGTTAACTAGATCCGACAGCAGGCGGTCCATATAGAAAGGGGTCATCTGATTCATTTCGATGTTCTGATTGGTAATCTGCTGCCGTTTCTCTTCCTCGTGCTGCCACGTTTGAACCGCTTTGGTCAGCGCCTCGTTCAAGCTGTCCGGTTCAACGGGCTTGAGAATATAGTCAATGCCTCCCGAACGGATCGTATGACGTACATATTCAAAATCATCGTATCCGCTAATGACGAGCACTTTAATATCCGGTTTCGTGGTATGCAGCCAGGTGAGCAGCTCCAGTCCGTTTTTGCGGGGCATTCGCATATCGGTCATGACAATTTGCGGTTTGTTCTCCTCAATTAAGCGCACGGCCTCCTCACCGTCAGCGGCCTGATCGATTTCCGTGATGCCATGCCGCTCCCAGTCTGCCAGAAGCCCTATAGCCTCCCGCACATGCTGTTCGTCATCTACGATCAATACTCTCATTCTACTGTTCACTCTCCCATATGTTGATATCGAGCGTGACCTTGACGCCGTGTGGCACTACATTCTCTATCGTTAATCCGGCCTTGTTGTCGGAGTATAAGTTCAAACGCATCAATACGTTTAAGAGCCCGATCGAATCATTGCCGGCATCGTTTCGGTCAGGGTGAC
Source organism: Paenibacillus lautus (assembly GCF_050482385.1). Lineage (GTDB taxonomy): Bacteria > Bacillota > Bacilli > Paenibacillales > Paenibacillaceae > Paenibacillus_AQ > Paenibacillus_AQ lautus_B. Next base: position 10,932 of record NZ_JBCNHV010000046.1, on the reverse strand, counting down.
CGTAAGCAGTCGCAAGCTTGCTGCGAATCAAAGCGAGCTCGGCCTCTTCGATGGATGACCCGTTATTTTCAACGACGACGATCAAGCGTCGATCTTCCGAGATGCGGGAAGAAATGGATATATGTCCGACGCCGGCGTGTGTATTCATGCCATGCTTGAAATAATTCTCAACAATCGGCTGCAGGATCATCTTCGGAACCGGTGCCGTAAGGCTCTCTGGATCCAAATCCCATGTGATGTCAAGCTTGTCCCGGAATCGCTGCTTCTGCAGCTCAAGGTACAGCCGCACATGGTTGATCTCATCCTGCAGCGTTACTTTGCCCTCACTGTTTCGCATATTGTAGCGCATCATATTCGCCAGCGAAGAGAGCAGGGAATAGATTCGCGGCACATTGTGCTGCAGGGCCAAGGTACCGATCGACTGGAGCGAATTGTATAGGAAATGCGGATCGATCTGAGCCTGGAGCGCCTTCAGCTGATTGGTCTTATTGGCGATTTCCAGCCGGTACTCACGCAGGATCAGGTTGTTGATGGTGTCCATCATGGTTCGGAAGCGGCGGGAGAGAATCCCAATCTCATCCGGGCTTGTAACCTCAATATCCACGTCAAGCCGCCCGGTTTTCACCTGATTCATATAGCTTGTGAGTTGTTTAATGGGTTTTGTAATCCGAATGGATATCCATAGCGTGCCGAATATGACAATGAACAGCGCTAATATCGCAATAATCGCGTTAATGCTCGTTAGTTCTGTCGAATGTTTGTACAGCGTTTGATGTGGGATTTGTTTGACAAGCGTCCAGGGAGCGTAAGGCAAATCAAGCTTCTCGTAGACGATCATCGCGTCTTTGCCATCGTAATAACCATTATCCGATTGAGCGATTTCGCCCATTAGCACAGGGTCGTCCAGAATTTGTCCTCTCTGCTGCGAATCCGGACCGTAGATGATGCTCCCCTTGTCATCAATCAAGTATAGCTGTTCTTCCCCCTTAGCATATAGTTGATCGCAAATAGCCAAAATACTGTCAAGTTTCACATCGATGGCCATAAGGGCATATTGGTCGGGTGACGGTACGTTGGTGATGGATCGATAGAAGGTGAAAACTTCAAAATTCAGAATGTCCGCAGGCCGCGGAGGGAACCCGTAACTGTGCACCTGATGGACGGGCTCGATGGCCGTATTGCCCGGGCCGAACTCTTCTATTTTGCGATAAGGCGCCTGCCGGAATTCCCTGCGAGGCAGATTGCTTGATACTTGGGTGGACTGTCCTGTCAAATTATTGTGCAAATAAATTTGATGCACGTCCTGCGTGCCCGTTTGAATGGCCTGCAAGGTCGTATACAGCTCGGCTACAACCCGGTGATTATCGGGATCCAGGGCAAGATTGCGCAGAAAATGGGGATCGGAATATACGGATAGGGAGGCGCGGTCGATGCCGTGCAAATAGTTCATCAGATTGGTCGCTCCTTGATAAATCAACCGAATATTTTCATTCACCGTCTGCTCCTTCACGGACTCGCGGGTATGCGTAAACGTAATGAATAGCGAGAGCAGGAGCGGAATGGTTGTGACAGCGAGCATGAACGTGATCAGCCGGGTCTGGATGCTGCGGTATTTCATGAAGGATCACCCCCTGGATTATCGAATGGGCATAAGCGCGTATGGTCAATATTTTACACCTAATGGTTCATGATTCTCCGTGTTTATTGTTTACAGGTTACCGCATAATGGCTGTACATCATACAACAACTTAACGAAAAGGGGAGATCAAGGGATGAATCGAAAAAAATCTTCGGCGCTGCTGCAGCAGTTTCTTTTCGTGGGACCTTCCACTATTTTTTTCATCCTGATTATGATCATTCCGTTCCTTCTGGGTCTTTATTATTCCTTCACGAACTGGAATGGAGTGTCAAGCAAAATCGACTTTGTCGGCTTTGATAATTTTGTTACCATCTTTACCAATGATGATAAATTCCGTGATGCCTTCTGGTTCACCACCCGGTTTACGGTGCTTGGCGTCATCCTGACGAATCTGCTCGGATTTTTACTGGCATACTTCCTGACCAAGCCGCTTAAGACGCGAAACGTGCTGCGGACGATCTTCTTCATGCCAAACGTGATCGGCGGCTTGCTGCTCGGTTTCATCTGGCAGTTTATCTTTGTCAAAGGGTTTGCAGCGATCGGCAATGCCACGAACCTGGGATTCTTTAATCTGCCATGGCTCGGCACCAAGGGGACTGCCTTCTGGGCAATTGTAATCGTTTTCGTCTGGCAGACGGCCGGTTACTTGATGGTTATCTACATCTCCTCGCTCAACAACGTGCCGAAGGATATTCTGGAGGCTGCCGAAATTGACGGCGCGAGCAGAGGGCAGGTACTGCGGTCCATTATTATACCGCTTGTCATGCCGGCGGTTACGGTATGTTTGTTCCTGGCGATTTCCTGGTCATTCAAAATGTTCGACTTGAACCTGTCCTTAACTAAAGGCGGACCGTTCGGCTCAACGGAGTCAGTGGCCATGAATATCTACAACGAGGCCTATACGAATAACCGTCTCGGACTCGGAACAGCGAAGGCAGTCATCTTCTTCATCGTGGTTGCCATCATAACAAGTCTGCAGGTTCGATTCACGAAGAGCAAGGAGGTTGAGGCGTAATGGAGACCACGAGAAAATACCGGCTAAACACCATGGCCACGGAGATCATCATGATCATCGTAGCCTTGCTCTTCCTGGTCCCGTTTTACTTCCTGTTCGTGAACTCCGTCAAAACCTTCGGCGAGCTGTTGACGGATTCGGCCGGGCTTCCGACCGCCTTTGAATGGAGTAACTACTCCCGGGCTTGGGACATTACCAACTTTCCACAGGCGTTCTGGAATTCGCTGGTCGTTACGGTGGCAAGCAATCTGCTGCTGGCACTGTTAAGTGCCATGACCGCTTACCAGATGGTTCGCCGGAACACGCGTTTTAACCAGATCATGTTTGCACTGTTTGTGGCGGCGATGGTCATTCCGTTCCAATCGATCATGATTCCACTCGTGAAAGTGACGGCAACGCTTGGGATTAACAACAGCTTGTATGGACTTATTATTTGCTACCTGGGCTTCGGAGTTCCGCTGAGCGTATTCCTGTTCCATGGGTTCGTGAAATCGATCCCGATGGAGATCGAAGAAGCCGCAACTGTAGATGGATCCAGTGGATACGGCGTCTTCTTCCGGGTGGTATTCCCGCTGATGAAGCCGATGTTCGTTACCGTCATCATCCTGAACACCTTGTGGATCTGGAATGACTATCTGCTTCCATCCTTGATCCTGCAGTCCGCAGAGCTTCGGACCATTCCAATTGCTACTTTTGCCTTTTTTGGGCAGTATACGAAGCAGTGGGATTTGGCTCTTCCAGCGCTGGTGTTGGGGATCATGCCGGTCATTATTTTCTTCCTGGCCATGCAGAAATACATCATTGAGGGCATCACGCAAGGAGCGGTGAAGGGATAGCCCGTCAATCGGTCAATTCCTTCCCCCTCAAAGATCAATATAATACCTGATTTAACGAAAAAAGGTTGATTATACTGAAAAAGAAAACGCTATCAAATAATGCTGCACACAATGTAAAGAAGAAAAAAGGGAGGATTCACAATGAAGAAATACGGTAAGCTGCTCCTGGTCATGGTTCTGGCTTTCTCCACGCTGCTTGCAGCCTGCGGCGGCAAGAATGAGGACAATCAAGGCGCTGAAGGGGGTGCCGAAGGCGGAACGAAAACGATTAAGATTTTCCAATTTAAAGTCGAAATTGCCGAGGCTCTGAATAAACTGAAAGCTGAATACGAAAAAGAACATCCCGGCATTAAGCTGGACATTCAAACCGTTGGCGGCGGCTCCGACTATGGCGCGGCGCTGAAAGCGAAGTTCGCTTCCGGCGATGAGCCGGACATTTTCAACGTTGGCGGATATCGCGATCTCGAAACGTGGTTCGAGAATGTCGAGGATCTCTCGGACCAGCCATGGGTGAAGGACGTGGTTGACGTTGCCAAAGAGCCTATGACCAAAGACGGTAAACTGTACGGACAACCGATGACTATTGAGGGTTATGGATTCATTTATAATAAAGACTTGTTTGAGAAAGCGGGTATCACCGAGCTTCCTAAGACACTTACGGAGCTTGAGGATGCGGCAAAAAAACTGCAAGCGGCCGGCATTACGCCATTCGTTAACGGATACCAAGAAACCTGGATTTTGGCCAACCACTTGCTGAACATCCCATTCGCCCATCAGGAAGATCCGGGTGCATTCGTCAAAGGAATGAATGAAGGTACGGAGAAACTAGTAGGCAACGCGAAATTCGACGAATGGATGAGACTGTTCGACCTTACTGTTCAGTACGGTCAGAAGAACCCGCTGACGACAGATTACAATACGGAAATCACGACCTTTGCTAGCGGTGAAGCAGCCATGACCCAAAACGGGAACTGGACGCAAGTGCAAATCGACGGCATCAATCCGGATCTGAACATTGGCCTTCTGCCAATGCCGATCAATGACAATGCCGAAGAGAATGACAAGCTTCCGATCGGTGTGCCGAACAACTGGGTCGTGAACAACAAATCCAAGGTGAAGGATGAAGCCAAGGAATTCTTGAACTGGCTCGTTACTTCGGAGACCGGTAAACGTTATATTACAGAAGAGTTCAAGTTCATCCCGGCACTGACCAGCATCGAAGCGAATAGCGAGACGCTTGGCGACCTGGGTAACGATGTCATGAAATACAGTAAAGAGAACAAAGCGCTCAGCTGGGAGTTCAATAAATTCCCTGACGGCGGTATGAATGAATTCGGCAGCCAGATGCAAGGTTATGTGGCTGGCAATGTGGACAAGAACCAATTGTTCGAAGGCATTCAGAAATCATGGGAAAGCTTGAAGGCGAAGTAATCAGGAAAGTGACGTCTACCATGCCATATCATCGAAATGACCCATTGACGTGAATAGGGGCTGTCCAAAAGATATATCGTCTTTTTGAAAACAGTGCCGATGTCATTCATGCATCATAAAAGGTCGAAGACAGGCTCATTTAGAGCGCTGGTCTTCGACCTTTTTGTTTGTCACATACCCTAGCTTTGTCGTCTTTACAGTTGATAAGTATGCCCCGTGCCAAGGGGAAGAAGAAGCGGAGCATGGTTATTACTAATAATTATTTCGGATCAGTAAATAAATAATGAGACCCACAACAGGGAAGAACAACAAGCCCAGCACAACCAGGATCGCAAATTCGGGGCTGCGGCCTTTTCGCCGGGCGTCATTATAACCCCATACGCAGACGGCAATGTGAAGAAAGAAGAAGAAGAATCCCAGTAATAACGTCACAATTCCCAAAATACCAAAGCCAACAAAACTCATAATAAAATACCCTCCCGAACTCTAAATGTATGATTTACATACGGTCGATCAGCAGAAGGGTCGCAAAAAAACAAAAAGATTTGGAGTTTTCTTGCTGGGGGTAACCGGAGGTTGCATAAGAATACGGATATTTTATTAACCTATATAGGAGAATTCTGCAATACATAGATCACAACGAAATAGTAAATACATGGTATGATAAAGATTGACGTTATTTTGGCAATGGGAACGATTTCGTATCGTTTTGAAATGTTGAAGCTATCGTATAAGATAGTAATAATATCTATAAAGCAGGAAAAGACGGGAGACAACGATGAATCAACCGCTCTATGGCGTATGGCTAGGTGACGTATTCTTTTGTTTTTCCGGTGAGGTTTCGGAACCGAGAGTGGACGCTTGGAGCCGCGTGGTCCGTACCTTTCGCAGACCGGATGGAACCCGTCCCTTCGCTAACGCTTCCCTCCGGCTTGCCGAGCTCAGATATCCGGCCAAAGTCCTCGGATCGAAAAGCACACGGCGTCCGGAACGGAAGACACTTGGCGGACGGACGATGGAAGGGCTTGCGCTGACACCGGGAGACGCATTTCAATTGCTGATCTCGCTGGATCCTGAGTATTATCAGACTCAGGGTCTAAACGTCGGTGAAGAAATGGAATATTGGGTGCAAGCGAGCAGATTTGCATTGGAGCTGCTCCTGCAAGGGAAGTTTGCACCGGGGACAGCCGAGGTGCCTTCCGTGGGCAGGCGCCGGACAACGATGCAAAATATAAAAGCGGTATGGAAGCCGCAGCTGTCTGCCGAGGATACAGCACGCTTTCTGCAGCTGGCAGCGAATATCCCGCCCATTGCGATTGGGACGCCTGCAGCTCTTGCCGGATTCGATCCTTCTACCCGAGAGGAAGCAGGGGCTATTGTGCTGTATTCTTTTCTATGCGGCGTGATCGACAGCCAAGCCAGGGCAGCTGTCCGTGAATCGGAGGATAAGCTTCGGATCTATCTGGCGAATTACCGGCGGGGACATTCTCCACTGGCCGAGCTGTGGTGGAACAGCTTGTTGACCGTCAGTCGGGATATTCCCATTCAAGGAACGGCTGAGGAAGTCAGTGAGCTGGAAGAAGCTGTTGAACGTGTTGGAGGGACGACGTTTCCATATGCCAGCGGGGAGGATCAGCCTCCCGAGAATGGAACTGTTGGACTTGGGCTGCGGCTTGAGCCGCCTCTGGACGAGAACCAGAAGGACTGGAAGGTGTCCTTCTGGTTACGAAGCCAGGAGGATGAAGGCTTATCGATGCCAGTCCGCAGCATTTGGGGAAATCCGGAGCCCGATCAGCTGATCCGCGGACGGATGTACTCTAGGGTTCAGCTGCAGTTGTTAATGAAGCTGGGCGAAGCGGTAGAACTGGCACCGGAGCTGGCCGCAGGCTTGTACGGGCGTGCTCCCGAGAGCGTGTCGCTATCGCTTGACCGCTTGTCCACGTTTATGAAGGACTCGGTTCCAAAATTAACGGCGAGCGGAGTCACGGTTCAAATGCCTTCACGATGGAGCAGGGCAGGGCGCCGCCGCGTTGGCTTATCTCTCAAAATGATGCCGGATGCAAGACCATCCGGTGAAGCGCATCCGCTGCCGGTGTTAGGCATGGAGCATCTGGTCAGCTTTCAGATCTCCGCAGCGATGGGAGGCCAATCCCTGACGCGCGAAGAGTTAAAGTTTCTGGCCGAACAGAACCTGCCCTATGTCCAGTTCCGCGGGGAATGGGTTGAGGTGGATCTGAAGGAGATCAACCAAGTGCTGCGGTTCATGAAGCGCCATGAGCAGGGCGAGATGGAGCTTGCCGAATGGATGCACCTTAGCGCTGATATGGATGGAGAACGCCTGTGGAAGGGTCTTTTTATCGAAGAAGTGGAAACAACGGGTTTGCTATCTTCTTTACTGGATGGAGAGACGTCCCGCAAGCTGCCGTCCCGCCCGATTCCTTCCTCGCTTCACGGCGAACTGAGACCGTATCAGGAACGGGGATATCAGTGGCTTAGCGTGATGCGCGATTTGGGATTTGGTGTTTGCCTTGCCGACGATATGGGACTTGGAAAAACGGTACAGGTTATCACCTGTCTGCTGGAGCGTCTCAATACGGCATCCGCTGGCGGTCCGGTGTTGATTATTTGCCCGACCTCGCTTCTGGGTAACTGGCAGCGGGAAATTCAGCGATTTGCACCGGATCTGACCTTGCATGTGCACCATGGCGTTCGACGCCTGCGTGGAGAAGACTTCCTGCAGGAAGCGGCCAATCATGATATCGTGCTGACCACCTATCACTTGGCGGGAAGAGACGGCGGTGATTTATCCGCTATCCAGTGGTCGAGTGTGGTGCTCGACGAAGCACAATATATTAAGAATTACCGTACGAAGCAGGCTCAGAGCGTCATGAAATTATCCGCGCCTCACCGTATTGCCATGACCGGAACACCGGTGGAGAACCGTTTGGCGGAGCTGTGGTCGATCTTTCATTTTCTCAATCCGGGATACCTCGGCTCCTTTAATACCTTCCGCCAGCGTTATGCGCCGGGAGAGGGGCAGCAGGAGAGATTCCGTGAGCTTCATAAGCTGGTATCTCCATTCATGCTGCGCAGGCTCAAGAGCGACCCGGATATCCGCAAGGATCTGCCGGAGAAGCTGGAATTGAAATCATATTGCCCGCTGACCGAAATTCAAGGTGCGATGTACCAAGCGGTTGTCGATGAGATGATGGGACAGATCGAGAGCCGGTCGGGCATGGCCCGCAAGGGACTCGTGCTTTCGTCCCTCACCAAGCTGAAGCAAATATGCGATCATCCGCAGCTGCTTCGACGTGACGAAGGACGCGCGGTACGGGCGGAGTCCTCGGGCAAAATGGAGCGCATGCTTGAAATTCTCGACAGCATCGCAGATGTCGGAGAATCGGCGCTGATCTTTACCCAGTATGTGGGCATGGGAGAACTGCTGGTAAGCATGCTTGGACGTAAATACGGGAAGGAGCCGTATTTTCTTCACGGAGGGGTGCCTAAACGGGAACGGGATGAGATGGTACGGGCATTCCAGGCAGGCGAGGGGCCCGAGTTCTTTGTTCTCTCGTTAAAAGCCGGGGGCGTAGGCCTGAATTTGACCCGCGCGAACCATGTGCTTCACTATGACCGGTGGTGGAACCCGGCGGTTGAAAATCAGGCGACGGACCGTGTATTCCGGATCGGGCAGCATCGTAACGTTCAGGTGCACAAGCTGATTTCTCAGGGAACCCTGGAGGAGCGGATTGACGAGCTAATCGAACAGAAGAAGGCGTTATCCGAGCAGGTTGTTGGATCAGGCGAAACATGGCTGACGGAAATGTCAGACGGTGAGCTCCGCCAGCTGATTGAGCTGCAGGAGCAAGATTGGATGTAATCGGATTGCGTACGGCGCATGGAGCAGCCGAAAAGACATACAAAAATGGACGCCAAGGAGGTGTGGGCTATGGAATCTGCGGAATCGGCCGAACGAATTAGGCTGGAGATCGAACCCGGATGGTTAAAGGGGAAAGTGGATGGAGCCGATGAATCATCGGAGACGTATGAGGTCAGCGTTCAGGTGAAGACGTTGAACCCTGCTGCCCGTGAGGCGGTGCTGGCTTATCTGGAGGAAGACCCGCAGGCGCTGTACCGCCTGCTTGCAGGGCAGGACGCCCCTTGGCTGGCCGAGCTGGCGCCATCGCCCCTGCAGGGCGAAAAGCCGGCCGTCGATGCCCGCTGCACCTGCGGCCAAAGGGCCTGCGGGCATGCCGCAGCCTTACTGGCTGCCGCAGCCCTGCGGCTTGCGGCTGAGCCGCTCCAGCAGCTGATGCTGCTGGGGCTGCCGCGGGAAGTGCTGCTGGCCGGCGTCTTCGACGCCTGGGCCAAAGCAGCCCCGCCGGCAGCAGGCGGCTCTGCCGCAGAGCAGGCCACCCGCGTGAAGGAGAAGGGACCGTCCGGTCCTTCTCCGGGCGAATGGGTGGCCGAAGCGGCGGCCGAGGGCCGATTGCACCGGCCCGGCCCGCAGCTTAGCGAGCTGGCGGTGGAGCTGTCACCGCCGCCTCCGGCAGATCAGCTAGGCCCAGTCGGCGACTGGACAAGCTTACTGCCTGGTGTTCGCGGCGCTTCCAAAGCGCTCAGCGTGATTGCCCGCGGAGCGGCCAAACAAGCCGAGCAGAAGCGCCGCAGTTTGAAGTCGCCGTGAGATTGGAAATCCATCACAGAATTGTAATGAATTTGATAGAAGCGGCGTCATAAATCGAGGGAAACGGCCGGATATTTGACGTAAACGGAGATTATCCGGCAGGATTCGACAGCCGCTCATTTGTCCTGCTTATTCTGAATAAGGTACAATGGGTGCAGGACAAACCGTGGGAAAGGAAGAAGCGATAGATGAATGCATTTTCGGGAAAACGAACACGATTTACAAGCGTAATGCTGTCATCCTTGCTGTTAGCAGGGGCCATTCTGGCAGGCTGTCAATCGGATGATGCCGGTTCCGGTAAGGAACAGGGTCAGGAATTGCAGTCGCCGGCCGAGGGTCAGGAAGGAAACACGCTTCCTGAGGGCGGTGCGGACAATGGAGAGGCAGGGGCTGAGAATCAGCCGGCGGATCCGGTTATGGCGAAGCGCAGCGAGAATGCGCTTCAAGCCACGATCCAGGAAAGCGGCGGCAAGCAGGTCGTAACCAACGCGGAGGCTATGACGGTGGTTGTAAATAAGCAGCGCAGCTTGCCTGATGGTTATGAACCAAGTGATCTCGTGGAGCCGAATGTCCCATTTTCTTTTGATGAGCCGCATGAAAAACGGCATCTGAGAAAAGAAGCGGCGGACGCGCTCGAGGAATTGTTCGATGCGGCCAAAGCGGATGGCATCGAGCTTCGCGCCGTATCGGGATATCGTTCTTATGCCCGTCAGAAAAGTATATATGAGAATAATGTTCGTACCAAAGGGGAAGCCGAGGCTAATCGTGTAAGCGCGGTGCCGGGTACGAGTGAGCATCAGACAGGCCTTACGATTGACGTGTCCAGCCCAAGCGCAGGTAATGCATTGGAGGAAACGTTCGGTCATACGGCTGAAGGGCAGTGGCTGGCGCAACACGCGTCGGAATTCGGCTTCATCATTCGATATCCGGAAGGGGCCGAGGATATTACCGGTTATGTATACGAGCCGTGGCATATCCGTTATGTAGGCAAGGATCTGGCGCCGGATATTGCCGACAACGGCTTGACGCTGGAAGAATACCTCGATGAGGCGAACATTAAACTGTAAGCTGTGCTTATATTCGTAGGATAAACGGGACTTTTTATCCTTGTACACCAGCTTGCGAATCTATAAAGTAGAACAGGACCTGCGCAAGGCCGGCGATGTTCTTGTTATACGAATGAATCCCGGGGCGGCTTGGCTCCGGGATTCATTCGTATTTTAAGAGATAAGAAAGCATCAACTTCAGAGTCTTACCATCCTGATCTCGCAAGAAAAACTTCCGCTAAATGCGGTCTGTCTTCTGAGAAGGTACGTCGATATAC
>NZ_JBCNHV010000045.1:0-6062 GCF_050482385.1 Paenibacillus lautus | reverse complement strand
AGATAGAAAAGTAAAAAGCAGTTCGTTCCTCGTCAGAGGATGGGCTGCTTTTGCTCATTTCCACTAAGCATAACTGCCCTTTAGGTTAATTCATCAATTAATTTCTTGCGCTGATTTCCTATAACGTTTGTGTGTTCCTGACCGTCAATTCCCCTTAGATAGCTCTTATCTTAGGGGAATCGATGTGTCTGCCTGAATCCGCTTCCTCGAAGAAATACCTCAGGTAGACCGAGCGGCGGCAGCCGCGGAGCTGGAACACATGGTTATCCGATTGCCCCGGCTTCTTTGATTCGCTATCAATCATATTTACGATTATTTATCGTTCTTTTTGAATAATGATGTAATAATAATTTCTGCACATTCTTCTGCTGTATTCAAACTCGTATCGACTGAGCAGCTATAGCGAATGTTTTGTGACATTATTTTATTTTGCTCATCTGATTGTTCTTCTCTTCTATCACCACGTTCTATATTTCGTTTACGACAAAGATCTAAAGGGCAGTACACCTCAACTATTTCCAAAGGATACCCATTAAAAATATCTTTGACTTTATCATAATGTGGCTTTAACTCAGGCCTTTCAACAAGTATCCCATCGATTAAAACATTCTTTCCATTATCCGAAAATAATGTTGCAGTGTGATACATCATAATTATTACTTCACTTAGATACTTCCAGTAGTCTGTCTGCAGATGTTTATCACCAATCGTATTTTCAAAAAGATCATTGGCAACTACATAAAAAAATGGTTCAGAGTAAGATTGCATAGCTTCTACTATAGAAGTTTTACCTGAACTTGTTATACCATTCAAAAATATAATTCTCCCTTTATCCATGTTTCTCATCTTCCTTTGCATGGGTTTTATGTAGATATACTCTTTCTTATGTTTTATAAGATTTAGGGGCTTCCGATAACGTCTTATTCACGAACTTCGTAAATAAGTCCATATGTAGGGTATTCGCAAAACTTTTGAACTATCCTGCCCGTTAGGTTAATTGATCCTCTATCAATTGTTTCACACTTAATATTATCGTATTCCCATTCCAAATGACGGTTAATAGCCTTATCTACTTCCTCCCATGTTGGCCGAATCGAGTTAGCTAAGATTTTATTAATTCGTTCTTCAATTACATTTGCATCAAAAACGATGAACTAAAAAGTCGCTCGGCCATTTATCATTTTATCTTCAGAAAGAATGGAAAGCAGCCTCTCTGCCGCGAGCATCTGTTCCAAATGGGCGAACGGCTACTCTTGCCCTAAATGCGGGCACAGTATATTCTATTTTTTAGAAAGCCGAAAGCTGTATCAATGCATGGGCTGCAAGCATCAGGCGTCTGTAACTGCCGGCACGATTATCATAAATCGCATACACCGCTGCTGACCTGGTTTTGGGCGATTTTCCTTGTAGCGCACGATAAACGCGGTGTTTCCGCCGTCTTTCTTGCGCGTGAGTTGGATGACGCATTCTTCGGAGCGCCAACAGAAGGCGGTAAACGTGGGCGTGGCACGGATCAAACGCCAGTGCTTGTTGGGGTTTCGCTCAATAAACAAGGAGCACCGCAATACGTCAAGATGCAAGTAAGGATAATCCTGATCACTTGAAGTGGCTGCATACGATGATTTCCAACGCCAAAGCCTTTATTGGCGGCATATTTCACGGATTAGATTCCAAGCATCTGCAATCCTATTTGAATGAATTCTGCTTTCGAACCAATCGTCGGCAGTTTGGAGGTCAGATGTTTAACCGTCTGCTAACTGCTTGTATCTCCACCGATACCATCACCTACGGCGATCTGACCGCAAAGGTTTAGTAGCGGTGCTAACTTGATATTCAAAAAGTAAACAATGTTAAAGTAACCAATCTTTTTTGAGAATAGCAATCCATGAGAATTTCTGTTCACATGTCTCATGTTAAAATATAGTTCGTGATCAACGAAAAATGCAACTGCACGGAAGGTGTAACCAAGTCGTGGAAATGAAGAAAAATAATTTGGGACATATCGTCGGGGACTAATGCTAGGCTTGTTTATTGCGTCCATCGACAATACCTGGTACATGTCAGCACTACACGCGCTAACGTACAATCAGACAGACGGATAGTATTGAATAAAACAAAAGGAGAATGAAAATGAGAAAAGTAGTTGTATCTGAGTTGGTATCGCTAGATGGCGTCATGGAGAATCCACAGTGGACGGTCCAATTTCGTAGTGAGGAAACAAAGCAATTCAAGTTCGATGAACTGAAAGCAAGCGACGCTCTTCTGCTTGGACGCGAAACGTATGTTGAATTTGCAGCGGCTTGGCCTAATATGATCGAGCAAGAAGGGGAGTATGGCCGGATGATGAACGGTTACCCCAAGCACGTGGTTTCAACAACCCTGGAAAAAGTGGAATGGAACAATTCATCGCTGATCAAGGGCAATATCATGGAGGAAATATCCAAGCTGAAGCAGCAGCCTGGTAAAGATATCTTGGTATTTGGCAGCTGCGCGCTCGTTCAAACGCTGATGCAGCTTGACCTCATCGACGAATATCGGCTCATGGTTTTCCCAGTTGTGCTTGGAAACGGAAAACGTCTCTTTGGAGAAGGGATCGATAAGAAAGTGCTGAAACTGGCGGAAACAAAGACATTCGGTTCAGGCGTCGTTGTTCTGACTTATCTTCCGGAAAGATAAGATTGATCAGGAAATCAACTAAAGATTGATCAAAACACGCTCTTAATACTTTCAGTTGACTCATTTTTTTATTAAAAATTTTGATTATTTTTTTGTTGCTCCACAATTGTTGGTTTAACATAGAAGCATTACATAAAGAAATTATTTCAGTTAAACCATAGCCATTCACCGCAATTAGAGCGTCTCATCCAATTTCTGAATCTTTGAGTGGGAAATTAGATATACATTGCCTAGAATGTCGATTTTGTCTCCCTTTACACGTACAGCACAATCTTTGTTCGACGCATAAATATTCATTTCTTCTGATAAGTGAGACAGTTCGCCTTGAACCAACGCAATGTTATTTTCAAGATCAAAATGAGACAGGACGGAAAAATCGTCAAGGCCGATTCCGTCGTAAACAGAGCTTATTTCAACTTTATAGCCTAAGTTTTTCGAGCATATCCATTTAGCGGACATGTTGATCGCACCAGCGCTTGCTCCCATCACAACGGCTCTGCTTTTTTTAATCAAATCCGACAATTCATATTCCATCAAAAACCCATTTTGTTTAATAGTATTTCCACCCAACAAGAAAATGACTGAAGCATTTTGAATTAACGTTTGGGCATCTTCCTTCTGAACGCGAAAGTTAATTAAATGATATTCATCAAACATAATGCCGGCCTGGTCAAGCCACGAGCGTTCAGTAGAACCATCATCTTCATAAAAAAATGGATTCGAGCTAATCATAGCAATCGATTTTCTATCACTTATATCCTCCTGTAACACTCTGCCCAGATTTTCCGGAAAAAAATTGTTAAACCAACCTAAATAATAGTGAGTTTTCATAAGTACCCCCGTAGCAAAGTGTAAATAACTTAAATTTTTAGCGTTACTCATTCTGTTTTCTTGTCACCACCACAATACTCTCAATACGCCCTGTTTGTGGTGCCAAATGTAATATATTGTAACATAATCATATCAATTTTTTTCCAAACAGTACGACTTTATTTCAAATCTACACCGGTAACCACAAAATCTAAACCAGAAAACATTCGATGAGACCGCTCTCTGCAACAGCACTTTCTATCACCAATGACTATTGGACACTTTCGAGAATGTAACATCTCCGATGGATACCCATTCTCCGTTTATAGATTTACCGGGTGAAGCCTAATTGGGGTTTGATTATCCATGACATTGTTCACCTTTCTCTGTTTTCGGTAATTTCGGCTAACATCTTTGTATTCACGATACCTCACCGGCTTAAGGGGCGAATGCCCCGGGTCCGACGGACTTAGCCAGTGCAGGGTTGTCGCTGATTCACCTCTCCGAAATTCCTCTTGCGGACCGAGGTCGGCGACAGCCGGATGATGCGTGAATGCGGTGTTCTCTGAAGTTCCTGACATCATTGAGTTACTCTAGAATTCTTTCGTTCATATGCTTCATCCAATACTTCTCTTAAACCTTCACATTTCTTTGCAATAAACGTCTCCCAGAAGATTCGTCCTTTCTCAGCCATCTCTTCAACTGTTAGTTCACTTGGAGTGTAAGACCCCCAACATCCGTCAGTAGTCAACTTATCCCACCCCATGAAATCCGCAAAAATGCGATTTCTGCCAGAAATCTCTGATCCCATCGGATTCAGCGTTACTTTTTCTGGACATAACCACAATGCAGTACAAAGGGACATGAATCCAGCATGTATTTCTTCTATCCCTTCAAAGCCAGCAGCTTGTATAGCGGTTGGCCAAGCATCAGGCTGATGATGAGGATGTATAACCACGATGTTTGGATACTTAAAGTTTATATGCTTGATAAAAGCTCCTTCCCAATACGCACCACCATGTCCAGAGCAAATTAGAAACTTACAAAAACCTTGACGGTTTAAATTAACTATTATTTCTTCAAGCATTGATGTAAGTATATTGGGACTTATGGTTACCGTTCCTTTATAATTTGCATGTTCTTCTGAAGTATTAAAAGGCATAACTGGAAGAACATATGCATTAAGAGTTTCTCCATAAGCAATCGCATATTTTTCCGCAATCAAAGTATCCAAATGCATCGGTAAGTAAGGGCCAAACTGTTCTGTTGCCCCAACCGATATGATTGCTGTATCAACATTGTTTTTAGATAATTCTGTTGTGGTATTGGTATAATCAAACAATTAAATCACCTCTACTCTATTTTTTCAGGAATTTCAAAAACGTTCGTGTGTACACGACGTCCGAGAAGCTTAAGGATTCCAAAGGTCGATCCGACTTAGGATCGGCCAGGTCCAGGTGGCGCCAGCCACTTAGCTTCTTGGATATGTCCGGCTGACTCAGCTTCCTCGAAATTCCTCGGGCGGACAAGGGACGGCGACAGCCCGCCCGCTGCGTGAATATTGTGTTATGTGAAGTTAATTGACTTCCTCGAATTGCTATAAAAATTCTTTAAACTTTTCTCTATTTATATTTGATAATGCTTTTCCCAATAATTCTTTGTCATAACCATTTGTTATTAATGCATTCAAAATTGCATCAGTTCGATCTTGTCTATTTCTTCTAATGTTTGATTCCAATTGAATCTCAAGAGGAACCACTGGTATTTCATAGTTCTCAAATTCAACATACTTCTTTAATTCCCAAATATATTTACCGCCTTCCCATATCCCCTCCCCTTTAACCGAATCGGGTATTCCAGCTGAATTTGATATTTGAACCACTTCCACAGTAAAATCATGAATCTTCCATTTACCTTTAGTCCAAGTAAATCCAGATGGAAAAGTTTGAGTAAAGTATGGTTCCTCATTAGAGGAAAGCCAGTCTACATCAAAATAAGAAAGATTAGATTTAGTCGTTAAGTTGAATTCATTCAGTAGTTGAGCTAATTCTTTAACATCATCAATGTTCTGAACATATATATCTAAATCATTTGGATTCATTATTGCCTTCTGCATTACAGATCCAACTGATCCGACAATAATCCATTCATTTGCTAGATTAGATTTTGAGTAGAGTTTATAAAATGTCTTTAAAGCTTGTTTCCAAGACATAAAAATAGATCCTCCTTTTTTATCGCTCTTCAAGGAATTTCACATAACGTTTATGTATTCCCGAACGCGAGAACCTTAAGGCCCGAAGGGCCGGCCGCGGCGCGGTTAGGTTCGCATGGTTGTCCGCCAACGCTTCCCTGTACCTCTGAATTCGCTCCGCAGTGAAATCCCTTCACTCTTGGCGGACCAAGGGGCGAACGCCCCGCTGCGGAATATGGTGTTATGTGATGTCTGCCTCGTCTTCGAAAACTCTCAAAAATTATAAATACTTCTTAAAGGCTTTACTCGAATCACCGTCATAACCTAACTTTGTATAGAACTCGTGTGCTTGCTTCCTCGAAGATCCGCTGGTTAAAAAGACCTT
>NZ_JBCNHV010000044.1:0-10323 GCF_050482385.1 Paenibacillus lautus | reverse complement strand
ATCGCAAGAAAACCTACCTATACATCGCGGTCGCTCATCCTTGAAGTGGCCTCGATAGAGGTTTTCTTATCAAAAGCGGACTTTTTGAACAACCTCTATAAGAAGAGAGACGGCCTTTGCAGCAGGCCGCCTCTCTTCCATTACAATATAGCTTGCACGAAAGGATGAGTTTATATGGCGAATACTCTCTTGAGCATTCAAGTAATACCGAGAACGCCAAACGGGGCCGACAGCATCCCTTATGTAGATGAAGCAATCAAGGTTATTCAGGAATCAGGCGTGAAATACGAGGTTCACGCACTCGAAACGACCATGGAAGGAGAACTCTCCGAGCTGCTCAAGATCGTTGAGTGCATGCACGAGGCGCTGGTGAATGCGGGAAGTCCCAGCATCATATCCCAGGTCAAAATCGCGCACCATCCAAGCGGCATCAGCATGGATAAGCTGACTGAGAAATACCGTCCATGAGAAGCTGGTGGAGTTCTGTTTGGCCGCCCGTTGTGGCGGTCCTCTTCTTTTTGATGGTATGGCAGGCCGCTGTATCCGTATTCGACATTGAACCCTTTATTTTGCCTGCACCGACGGCCATCGGGCATGAGGCCGTCACCGGAGCTTCCGGTCTCTTCCAGCATACAGCGGCCACCCTGCAATTAACCCTGATCGGCTTTATCATCGGTACGGCAATCGGTCTAATCATCTCGCTGGCACTGCACATGGTGCCTTTTCTCAAAACCGCCCTTTATCCGCTTCTTATTCTTAGCCAAAATGTGCCGACAATCGCCCTAGCCCCGCTTCTCATGATTTGGTTCGGCTTCGGCATGCTGCCCAAGGTTATCGTGATTACGCTGGTCTGCTTCTTCCCTGTCGCTGTTGCGGCCCTGGATGGACTCGCGCGTACCGACCGCACCATGATGAATTATATGCAGATGGCGGGGGCTACCTCGTGGCAAATCTTCACCAAGCTGGAGCTGCCGCATGCCCTTCCCTCCATCTTCTCCGGGATTCGAATTGCGGCCACCTATTCGGTTATGGGGGCGGTTATCGGGGAATGGATCGGCTCGGACCGGGGAATCGGCTACTACATGATGCTGCAAAAATCCGGCTACCGTACGGATCGGGTGTTTGTTGCCATCCTGGTCATCGTCCTGCTCAGCCTGCTGATGGTGCTGCTGATCACCCTGCTGGAGAAGCGGCTCATCCGCTGGAATCGAAAAGGTTGAGCCCCCTGTGAATAGACATTTTGATTCTTATATGAAAGGAGGCCATTTATCGATATGACACATCAAGTATCCCTGCCGCTCCAGGACGGTGCTGACCCGTCCACTGCGTCGGTCTTATCAGCACCTGCCCTCGAGGTTCGCAGCCTTCGGAAAACCTTCCGCGATCGACGCAGCGAAGTGCATGTGCTGAATGGCCTTTCGCTTCAGGTACAGCCCGGGGAATTCGTCTCCTTGATCGGTCCTTCAGGCAGCGGAAAGAGCACACTCTTCCATATCATCGGGGGATTAACCGCTCCGGATACGGGTTCGGTCCTCATGGATGGCCAGGACGTGACCGGGGAAAAAGGCCGCATCGCCTATATGCCTCAACAGCCGGCCCTGTTCCCTTGGCGTACGGTGGAGGACAATGTGCTTCTTCCCGAGGAGCTGAGAGGCACCTCGAAAGCCACTGCCCGGGAACATGCCCGCAGCTGGATGGAACGGGCCGGCCTCACCGGCTTCGAGAAGGCGTATCCGCACACCCTTTCAGGCGGAATGCAGCAGCGGGCGGCTTTTCTGCGCGCACTGATGAGTCCTCAGGAAGTCATGTGCTTGGACGAACCGTTCAGCGCATTGGATGCGCTGACGCGCAGCGATATGCAGCGCTGGCTGCTCGATATCTGGGAGGATACGCGCCGTTCGGTGCTGATGATTACCCATCATATCGAGGAGGCGCTGCTCCTCTCGGACAGCATCTATATCCTGTCAGCACGGCCCGGAACCATCTTGAAACGGGTAGAAGTTCCATTCTCCCGTCCGCGCCGGGAAAACATCCTGATGGATCCGTCCTTCATCGCATTAAAAACCGAAATTTCCGCCATCATGCGGGAAGAACAGCACAAACGCTGACCGATGAAGGCCAGCGGAATACATACATCCATGATTCGCCAAGCGCTTCGTGGAAGCTTACAAGCGAGGTTATGTAACGATGAAATCATTCACGCAAAGTGAAGCCAATTTCCCACTGTTGGACACTCATATTCATCTGGACAGCTATTCGATATCCGATCAACAAGCGATTCTCGCGGATATCCGTCAGCATGAGGTTCAATCCGTTATCTCCGTCTCCATGCATCTGGCTTCCTGCAAGCGTAACCTGGAGCTGGCCAGGCAGTACGGACCGATGGTGCGGCCAGCTTTCGGTTATCATCCGGAGCAGCCCCTCCCTTCCACTAACGAAACCGAAGAGCTGCTGGATTGGATGGCAGAGCATGCCGATGAGATGGCTGCCGTAGGAGAGGTGGGTCTCCCCTATTACGCCAGGCTGGAGGCTGAATCGGAGGGCCGTCCTTGGGATAACCGCCCTTACGCCTATCTATTGGAGCAATTTATAGCATTTGCTAAAAAGCATCATAAACCGGTGATTCTGCACGCTGTATATGAAGATGCGGATATCGCATGTGATTTGCTCGAAAAATACGGCGTCACTCGTGCCCATTTCCATTGGTTCAAGGGCTCCCGTGACACCTTGCAGCGGATGGCGGGTAACGGATACTATATTTCCTTCACGCCTGACATCCTCTATGAGGAAGAAATTCGTGATATGGCACGTAGGTATCCGGATCATCTCGTCATGACCGAAACCGATGGTCCTTGGCCGTTCGAAGGTCCGTTCACCGGACAGATAACCCATCCTCGGATGACGGCTGCTGTGGCTGCGGCATGGGCGGAGCTTCAGGGGCTGTCCATAACCGAGGCCCGCAGGATTTTGTATGAGAATGCCGCGAGACTTTACGATTTATAAAAAGAATTTTCATTCAGCTCAAGTCGGTTGTTTACGCAATCGGCTTGTTTTCTTTAAGAAATCGGTTATATTGATTAATCAACTCATCAAGCACGATCGATTGACTGAGGACTTTAGGATGATTAAAATCACGATACCGCTGCTTCATCTTATGAAGCTTATGCCGTTCTTGCTCGATATTAAACTTTATGCCTTCCTTCGTTTCCATGACTTTATATCCTCCCCTCATGTAATATTTTATGCTTTAATGTAAAATTATAGGATGTTTAATATTAGACATCAGAAATATAACATAGAGGGGCTTTTCCTGTTATTCACGCCAAAAAACCACAATGCAAGTTGCAGCATTGTGGTTTTGGATTTCCTTATTTAACATACTTCTCCTGATATGCCTTTGACATCTCATCTGTAATTTCTTTCATCTTCGGGTCACTCTTGATCGTTTCGATCAGCTTATCGTACGATTCAACCGGTTCTTTGCCCGTGATGACCATGACCCGCATATCCTCCACCTTCTTGGAAATCTCGGGATAGTATTTGTTATAGGCATCCGAATACAGTTCTCCCGAAGGATTCGGAACCTTGACCGTCTTGCGCTCTGTGACAATCTCTACGTTCCGCTCATATACTTCATCCGGCATCCCTACCGCGCTGATGGCCATATCGTCGCTGACAAGATGAATCATATTGTTCAAGTTGCCGTCACCCGTCTTATCCACGGCGGCCTGCGGCGTTGCAACCTTCTTCCCGTTCTCCACTTTATAATGGACACCTTCGATTCCGTAAGTCAGCATCTCATTGCCTTCTTGACTATAACCGTAATCGAAAAACTCGAGGATTTTCTTTACTTTCGCCTCCGGCACTTTCTTCGGAATCAGGTACACCCCATAGTACGGCGAACCTGAAGGCGTATATTTCACCCCGTTTGCATTCTCCAAGTAAGCAAGCGGCATCAGATCCGCCTTGGGATCAACGCCTTTCACGGCTTCGCCGGTCACCCAGGCATGGTTCATGGACATGCCGCCTACCCCTGCTTTGGCGCTTCGCATCGTGTCCATCACCTGCGAGAACTTCATGATCGCAAAATCTTTGGGGAACAATCCTTCTTCATAAGCCTTTTTGATCCACAACATGGCCTCCTTGGACTCGTCCGACGTAAGGATAGGAGACAACGTATTATCGGCCTCCAGCTTCCATGCCCCTTGCGTTTCATTAAAGAGATTATAAATGTACGCAAGCGCGCCGGGATTCGCCGCATATGGAATCTCATCGGCCTGTCCATTACCATTCGGATCCTGTTCCTTAAAAGCCTTTAACACGTTATGGAACTCATCCAGCGTTTTGGGCGTTTCCAGATGAAGGGCATCCAGCCAGTCCTTGCGGATCATCGGGAACACTCCGCCACCATAGCTAGGATAATAACGAGGAATGACGATGTTCTTGCCATCCACCTTGGTGATTTCCCACATTTCCTTCAGTTCTTCGCGGTTCAAATTCGGATAGTCTTTAAGAAACGGCGTCAGATCCCAGAAGACACCCTGCTTCAGCATTTTCTGCAGCTGCGGGTTCTGCATCGTCTCCACGAAAGTAACCTCCGGAAGATCGCCGGATGCAAGCATGACATTGATCTTCTCTTCGGCCGTGGACGGCGACAGCCACGTAATATTCAGCTTGGTATTGGTACGTTTCTCAAGCTCTTTCCATAGTACATTGGTGTTGTCTATGAATTCGGTGGCATAATTCAGGGTCTGTATCGTAATGCTGGTAGGTTCACTGCTGTTTGTTTCTCCTCCGTTATCGCTCGGTGCACTTCCGTCTCGGCTGCCGCATGCGCTAAGCAAGAGCGAACCTGCCAAGAGCAGCACCCCCGACATTTTTAATAACGACTTGCCCGGCTTGGTTTCCTTTTTTTTCATCATTAGACCTCCCTTTTAATGTTACATCTCGTCTGACTGAGCATGATGGCAGTTATACCGTATATCGTTTCATTCCTTGACAGAGCCTACCATCGCTCCTTTGGCGAAGTGTTTCTGCAGGAATGGATACACTAACATGATCGGAACGGTTGCAATCACGACCGCCGCCATCTTCAACGTTTCTGTTGGGACGGGACGGTTCACTTGGAAGGCAAATCCGCCGCCGCTCCCCGATCCCATCGTCGTTGGGTCCACAAGCATATTTTGCAGCAATACTTGCAGCGGCCACATCTTCTGGTCATTAATAAACATCAGTGCGTTGAAATACGTATTCCAATAGCCGACCGCAAAGAACAATCCGAAAGCCACCAGCGCCGGCAGCGACAACGGCAGAATGATTCGCCAGAATACGCCGATATCATTCGAGCCGTCGATCATTGCGGCTTCCTCCAGACTTTCCGGAATGCTATCGAAGAATCCCTTCATGAGCAGCACATACCATGCGCTGGTCAAGCTCGGCAGGATCAGCGACCAGACACTGTCAATGAGTCCCACATTGCGGACGACCAAATACAGCGGCACCAATCCCGGCGTGAAGAGAAAGGTGATTAAGATCATAATCATGATGGCCTTGCGAAACCGAAGGCGCTTACGGGACACCGCATAAGCCAACCCCCCGGTAACGAGCAGGCTGAGCAGCGTGCCAACTGTAGCCAGGAACACGCTCACGGAAATCGAGGTGACAAACAATCCGTTGGACAGTAAATGTTTGTAAGCATCCAGCGTCCAAACCCGCGGCCATAAGATCAAGCTTCGTTGATAATATTCCACCGGATCGGTAAACGACAAAATAACGGTATAGTAAATCGGAAATATCGTTGCCAAACCGATGATCAGCAGCAGTCCGTTATTCACAAAACCGAACAGCCTGGTTTTCCATCCTTTCTCATGCATGTTTTACTCCTCCTTGTCTTCGCCCATCCTTTAATACAAGCTTTCTTGACCGTACCGTCTCGCCAACCGGTTGGCCGTGACCACCAGGATGACGCCGACAATCGATTTGAACAATCCGATGGCCGTACTGTAGCTGAACTCACCCTGCCGAATCCCCACCCGGTATACATAGGTATCGAACACTTCAGCTACATTGGTAACAGGTGCATTCATCATCAGATAAATCTGTTCGAATCCCGTATCCAGAATCGTTCCCAGACGAAGAATCAACAGAATCAGGATCACGTTGCGCATCGCCGGCAGAGTAATATGCCACATCCGTCTCATTCGGCCCGCACCATCCATCACCGCTGCTTCATATAATTGCGGGTCCACTCCAGCGATAGCCGCGAGAAAAATGATGGTCCCCCACCCGACTTCCTTCCAAATGGATTGTCCCGTCAGCATACCCCAGAAATAGTTCGGGTTGGAGAGAATATCGATCGTCTCCCAATCCATGGAGATCAGCCACTTATTAAACAAGCCCTCCGATTGCGAGAACATGAGGTAGGTTAGACCGTAGATCAATACCCAGGATAAAAAATGGGGGATATACACCAGGGATTGAATGGTCCGCTTATAGAAGGAGTTCCGCACTTCATTCAGCATCAAAGATAAAATGATGGGTGCCGGAAAAAAGAAAATCAGGCTCAGAAAACTGATCGCCAGCGTATTACGCAGCAGCATCCAGAAATCATGGTTGGAGAAAAACCGGGTGAAATGCTCAAACCCTACCCAGGGGCTTCCGAGCACCCCAAAGTATGGAGAATACTCCTGGAAGGCAATCACGAGATTCGTAATCGGAATATATTTGAAAATGATAAAAAAGATCAGACCCGGCAAGGCCAGCACGTACAAATACTTGTCGCGCACAACATCCGACCATATCCGCCCCCACTTCGTTTTGGATCTCACGGGAATGGGGGGACTCCCGCTTCCTTTTGCCGACTGAACGGTTTCTTGTGCTTTCATCGATACTCCCTCACTTTCAGCCTTGTCATCTTGTTCAACATACCGTTCACGGAATGCAGTTCTAATGTAAACGCTTGCAACATTCCCTGCAATTCCACTTTTTTTCCGCCGTTTCCAATCGCCCGTATCTTCCTGCACAACACAGGGAAATACTTGGTCTCTAAGGTATTGAGGACCCTTTCGTTTCCTTGTATTGCACTTTTTTTCCACGACGAATGAACGTCCGCTTCGGTTAATCGATAACGTTGTCCCAACCTCAATTGGGAAGATATGATCTTTTCAACTCATCCACTCATTCGC
This sequence comes from Paenibacillus lautus, assembly GCF_050482385.1. Lineage (GTDB taxonomy): Bacteria > Bacillota > Bacilli > Paenibacillales > Paenibacillaceae > Paenibacillus_AQ > Paenibacillus_AQ lautus_B. The sequence goes on along the minus strand of NZ_JBCNHV010000044.1, from coordinate 3,139 downwards.
TATGATAGGAAGTAATCATTTACCGGCTCGCTTTGATTAAGCCTTTGATTTGTCTATGCCAACAGGGGGTTAAAGTAATGAGGCAACAGAATCATGAATCCGTTTTCAAAGGTATTATGTATTGGAGAAGCATCGCGCTGGCCGTGTTGTTAACATGCCTCCCCATCTCGGCCATTACGGCCGTTTACCTTTATGTGGGCAACCAGCATATGATTAACCAATATCAGCAGCGGAACGAAGAAGCCCTGGTTGACGCTGCGAGACAAGTAGACGAGCAATTTACCCAGTTGGTCCACTACGCCCTCAATATGGTGGTGAAGCCCCATTTCAAACCTTCGTTGTCGGATATGGACTTTGTATCGAATGTCGAGGAGACAAACGAGCTGTTCAGTACGCTCAACCTGGTGGGGAATGCCGATCCCTTGGTGGATCAGGTCTATCTGTATATCAAAAAGCAAAACAAAATCATGGAGCCTGATCTCGGCCTTCGGACGCTGGATCAGGAACAGGATGCGATAAGCTTCAACAAGCTCATGGAAGGAGATTCGGACATGTTCTGGGTCCATGACCTGGAGCGGCCTTTTAACAAGGATAAATCTTCCCACGCGCTCGTCATGCGACTTCCCTTCAACGGTCATACGCCCTATGGCGCGATCGTCATCTATATTGATCCGTCGAAGCTGCACGTCATTCGCAATAGCGAGAATCTCTCGTTCCTGCTGGACGACCATGGTCACGTCATCGGGGAGTCGGGAATGAGCCGCAGCATGCCGAAAGCGATGAGCGCGATTCAGGAACAGCTGAAGCTTCCGGAGAATGCCCGAAGTGCGAATCATTTGCGGTTGAAGGTTCCGGTGGACCAGGATGTGTTGCTGGTGAACACCGTTCAATTTGAAAAAATGCAACAAAATTGGACCTATGTTTCAGGCACGCCGCAATCCAAGATCATTGCTCCAACGAAGCCGTATACCCATATCATTCTGATTTGCTTTGCTTTTGCGCTTGCGGCATCACTGGCTGTGAGCTGGTTTGCCTCTAAGAGCATGTATCGTCCTATAAGCAAGATGCTGAATATGATTGGCGGCGATCAGGCCAAACCGAGCTCGCGATACAATGAGCTTGATTATATTGAACACGAGTGGAAGCAGTACCGGTTCTCGCATGATACGCTTCAAGGCCAATGGAAGCGATCCTTGCCCGCGATCAGAGAGGCTTATATCAATCAATTTTTGAGTGGACAAGCCGCCCACCTGACGGAGCCCGAATACGTGCTCAAGCTGCAAGAGATGGATCTAGACATTACCGATAAACAGTTCTCGGCGATCGTGCTTCAGCAGCATACTCACGGGGAGGATCGGACGCCTCTGACGGAAAATGATCAGCATCTTCTCACCTATGCCGCGCTGAACGTGATCCAGGAGCTGGCAGAGGACATAGGCGCATATATGCATCCCATCAATTTCTTTGACGGCTCCTTCGGCGTCATCCTGATCGTTCCGGCTTCCCATCAAGCCGATGAACAGACGCGTTTGATGAGGCAGTTGTGCAATCAGATCATGCGGGCTTTGCGCGATACGCTCCGCATGTCGGCAACCATCGTATTGGGAGGACCAAGCTCTACATGGACCGATGTTCCCCATATTCTCGAACAGGCCAAGCGTGCGCTGCATTACCGATCCTTTGATGCAGGCAGTCAGCTGCTGGAAGCAGAAACCGTGCTTTCCCAGAAAAACGACTGGATCGACTTTCCGCTGGAATTGGAGCAGGATTTCATTCACACCTTGAATCTTGGGCTCCAGGGGGATGCGCTGCGTTCCCTGAGCCGCTTCGTAACGGCGCTTCAAGCCGGGGGAGGTTCGGAGTGGCATGTCCACCATGGCCTCATGCGGTTAATCACAAGCGTTCACCGGTCTATGCTGCAGGCTGGCTTAAATCCATATCAGGTGTACAATTTCTCCAATCTGCAGGAACAGCTTTCCCTGCTTCGCGACCCGAAGGCCTGCGTGACCTGGTTCCAGAAAGAAATCATCGAACCCTACCTCGATCAGTTAACAAAGAACTTCAACAGCTCCATGAAATCGCTGGTCGAAAACGTACTGGAGCAAATCGAGCAAAACGGGATGCAAGACCTGTCCCTGGATACCATGGCCATGGAAGCCGGTGTCAGTGTATCCCAGCTGAGCAAAGCGTTTAAGCAGATGACGGGCACGAATTATATAGACTATCTGACAACCGTGCGCATGAACCGCTGCAAAGAATTGCTGCTGACTACCGATCTTCGCATTCACGAGATTGCGGAAGCCGCAGGATATCAGCCTCCCTACTTCAATCGAATGTTCAAGAAGCTTGAAGGGATCACGCCCGGACAATACCGTCAGCAGGGCATTGGCAAATAGATCGGACCGGGTTCAGTATACGGAGAGGATGGATTTACCGACACATGTCATCCTGATCAGCAATCTCCATATAAAAGGAGACCACTGAAAAAAAGGGCTGTCCCTTGGTCTGTATTTCATGACCTTTTGGGACAGCCCCGTTTCTGTGTTATAACTTACGTTCAAGCGTCGTACATTGCGGCACGCTTAGCGCCGACAAGCCATCCAAGCATGCCCCGAACCACGCATCATGCGCACAGGGAGCAGTGCGCACGATGTACAAAATAGTTGCACATTTTAGCGGACTCAGCGGACCTTATTCTGATCAAAAGCACCATTTCTCGAATGGTGGCGGACTTGAGGTCCGTTATTCACCGAATAAGGCTCTCATTTTTCGGATTACACGCTACTTAACGGAACGTGTGTCCGATAGATCCAGCAAAAGCAAGCCCATAGCGAAAATAACGGATCTGCGGTCCTTTGCCCCCGGATTTCAACGATTCTTAAATGGATCCGATACTGCTACTACCGGGCCGTAACTCGTTCCGGCTTGCGGCTTGGAAGCTACGGCAAACTTACGGTGCACTGTGCGGCTTGGAAGCTACGGCATACTTACGGTGCACTGCGCGGCTTGAAAGCTACGGCAAACTTACAGTGCACTGCGCGGCTTGGAAGCTATGGCAAACTTACGGTGCACTGCGCGGCTTGGAAGCTACGGCAAACTTACGGTGCACTGCGCGCCTTGGAAGCTACGGCAAACTTAC
>NZ_JBCNHV010000043.1:0-1412 GCF_050482385.1 Paenibacillus lautus | reverse complement strand
AAAAAAGAGCATACTGCTCCAGCTCAATTTTGTTCATTTTTTTTAAACTATGCGGCTTGAGTTTGGAGCTGTTTGTTTAGTCGATTAACGGCTAATTTCATGCTGTTGTAGTTACGAGGTTAAAATGCAACCTCGCTTTTGTTCCCGATCGATGTCTCACATTGTTTAATTGGAAGAACTCTTTTAAATAAGTATTCACACGTTCAACGGTCGATCTCCGCTTAGCGATATGTTTCCATGAAACGGTTCCACGCGCTGGAGCTGAGTATTTTCTTATGTCTGTTGTGACCTTCATCTTGTAGACCTTCTGGCACAAGGAATCGTGGGCTAAGGGACAATTTTCGCATTCCTTCGGTCGAACGTATTTAAGTGTCTCGTACTTTGGGTCATAACTCTCATAGCGGTACGAATGCTCACGTACACATGTTGGTGCAAAGTGTTCATCGAAACCTTCTAGCTCCGGTTCACGCTTGCGGTTGTAGGCATGATCGCATGAGCATTTGCCTTGCGAACTTCTTGGTAAATGCCCTCATAATCGTAGCCTGCATCCATTGTAGTGTAGCTGAACGAATATTCAGGAAACTGTGTTTTCAGCCCCTTCAGCAGTGGAATAGCTGCTTTTCCATCGTTCAAACTTCCAGATGAAAGTAGTGCTCTGTGTGCCAACGGCAAGATGACCTTTGTAACCGTACCAGCTAAAGTTTTTATTTTCGCTATTGCATTTAACACCTCACTCGGATGCTATTGGCATTTGCTGTCTAAGTACCTCAAAGGGCTCGGACAACTGGTCGGCTATCTTCTTTTTGAAGATAGATTTCTGCTCCTCTTCAAGCTGTTTCTGTAGTAACCAAGCTTCTCGTTCGTGTTTAGCCTTGCGACCACGCTTTTTGGGAGAAACCGGTGTTTTATCTTTTTCTTTATCTTGTTTCGAGAGGGCTTGGTCACGAGCCTCAATGTGAGTAGCATCGATCGCGATGGTATCGTCTGGAATAAACCCTTCCTCCAATGCGAGCTTTAATACATGTTGGTTGACATTTTCTAATGCATAGCTTTGACTTAACTTTTGAATTAGCCGAGAGTAGGTTGTTGCTGAAGGAATGGATTCCGCCAAAGAAAATCCGCAATCCAAGCGAAAGAGAATGTCTTCGCGAAGCCTCTTGAGCAAATCTTTGATCGTTGGAATGCGTTCAACGATTCGTGCAACAAGCGAGTAGATGACGGCAGAATAATTAACGTCTACAGGAGCGCCAAAGCGTGATCGTTTACAAACGACAGACAGCATTGGAGCAATGTCTAACGTTGCAAAGCTCGCCTCAAATCGGTGTTCACGTTGAATGTTATATAAATCTTGCAGGGAAAATAGACTCTCGTGTCGAATATATGGCATAGGGAGTTCACCTCGTCTCTTTTGG
>NZ_JBCNHV010000042.1:0-11376 GCF_050482385.1 Paenibacillus lautus | reverse complement strand
GCGCTCTGGCAGCGACAACCGGAAACGCGTGTTTTAGAAGAGCAGGAAGCCCGCCGCTTGCAAAGAGCGGCGGGCTTCCTGCTTCTTTCATGAACGTTTTTTTCTCCGTCCCGAAATTGGTTGCGGCCACAACATCATACTCCATCAATTTGCTTGTAATTGGAATATATATAACACCAGAAAACAATTGGAGTGAAAAATGGGGCAGGGAGGAGTTTTCTTGCTCGTCGTCTTCTCTATACAGAAGATCCACAATATATTACATCATTTGGCTGATTTTCCTTTCGCGTGGTGTTATGATTTTTTATAGATCAAGATATTGATCTATTTTGAAATAAGAAATACCCGAACAACTATATCTTATTCTCACCGTAAGAACACCTGAAAAAGTAAATCTGTTGTTGGTTTGGTAATTACGTCTAAACGAAAGGTGATTCATATTAATGATGTTTAATAGTAATAACTCTAAAAAAATCCGAAAAAGTTTGTTTATCGGTATAATCGTTGTTGGTTTATCAACAATTACTGCTTGTATTCCTAAAGAAATAAAACAAACAGAGTTAATAACTGATTATAATCGCCATTTGATTGGAAAAGAAGGAAGTGGCGATTATATGATATATCGAAACGGGGTATATATTGATTCTAATGGAGTCGAGTACTCACCAGAAGAATTAAAGAATAGAACACCAAATAGTCTTCCTGAGAACCGGATTATCACAAAGATAATGGAAGGAAATTTTATGCCTTCCTCAATATTTGAGTTAGAAACAAAAGAAAAAAACGGAGTATATATTTCCCCTGAGATCATTACTGTAAATGGTTCAATAAGCGTCTTAACAGATACTAATGGAAGGGGGTGGGAACTAAAAGCCGGTGACTCTGTAGAATATGTATTTGAAAAGTATAAATCGGAGGTGGTCGAAAATCAAAATATGTTAATTGGTTACGTTAAAAACGGTGTTCTAAATCCATCGCAAAATTTCGATCAATTAAAGGGGAATTACAATTTAACTATTGAGGAATCAGGGAAATATTACTTTTACATAATAAATGCAAGTTCTGATACGATTGCCTTGAAAGAGGGAACATTAAGGCTCACAAAAAATAACTGATATTTTTATGAACCAAAAAGCCGGACAATGATTAACAGCTGTCGGGGGACAAGAACATGACCCGATTACCGATTAGATAAGCATTTAATTACCTTTCACTGCTCTAGTTCATTAAGCTTACGGGTAGGATAGTTGAGCATTGATATTGAATTTATTAAAAGTCAGGATTCGGAAAACACCACTTAGTGAGGTGAAAATATCGGATTATAAAAAAGACCGTACTCTTTAACAGCCAAGTGGCGGGGCATGTTTCGAGTTTTGAACAGTTCGGTGAACCAGAAGTCAGCTATTGGATCGGACGTGAGTATTGGGGAAGAGGTGTTGCAACTAGATCACTTTCTCAACTTCTTGACTATGTAAACATTCGTCCCTTATTTGCTCGTGCAGTGAAAGATAATACAGCTTCTATTCGAGTATTGGAAAAATGCGGGTTTAAGATTTGTGGTGAAGACAAGGGGTATTCCAATGCACGTGCTGAGGAAGTCGAAGAATATGTTTTAAAGCTGCCTTCTAAGGCAGAGTAGCAATCACAATATTTCTAAGCTAACGGAGAAATATAGCACAATAAAAACAAGAAGACAGCCGACCAACGTGATCGGACTGTCTTTGTTAAATTAACGGAAGAAACGGTACAAGAAACGATATAAGGGGAGAAAAAGTGAGGTAGCCGTGCTTCTTCGGCAGCTCGTTGAACTAACTGGCAGGATAGTTAAATCGTTTCTCGAATATTTTATGAGTTGGATAATTTTATGAACTTTGTGAATATAACGTTATCTGAAAGATACGAAATGATTATTTTTTGAAGGGATGATTAAATTGAAGCAAGGGATATTAGTTTTTCTAAATGGAACTTCAAGTTCCGGAAAGACCTCTATATCGACTGAACTGATAAATCAGAAAGAGATTCCTTTTTATCATTTATCAATTGATGATTTTTTTAATAATTACAATGATTTTATTAATAATAAATTTCCAGATGAACCTACAAGAGAAATAGATCATCAAGTTGTCTCACAAATACTTGATGATTCCATATTCTCAGTGTACCATTCGACAATTAAATTGTTATCAGAAATGGGTTTTAATGTAATAGTAGATACCGTAATCGACAATGACAAGAGGTTTAATGAGTTTCTTGATCAATTTTTCGATCAGCCTACGTTATTTATAGGTGTAATATGCTCGAAAGAAGAACTCATAAGAAGAGAGCAAACAAGAGGAGATAGACAGATTGGACTAGCAGCTTCACAGTTTAGCAAAGTATATTGCTTTGATGAATATGACCTCGAAGTAAAAACGGAAGAGATGAATCCAACAGAATGTGCCGAAAAGATATTAAGTTTTATTAAGTCCAATAAGGAATACTCGGTATTTAAGAAATTACGTAAAAGAAATGTTAGTGTTTCCTAGATGGCGTATCCATCAGATAACACCATATTCAAAACAACCCCCAATCAAATGATTTGATTGGGGGTTGTTTTGTTTCGTTGAACAATCCGGGGAGGTTTTAGAACTTATTATTTGATGATCGAAAATACATATCATTTATTGTGTTGTCGGTGGACAAGAACTTGTACCGATTGCCGAAAAAGGACACGAACTTGATCCGATTACCGATTAGATACATATCTAATTAGAATTCTGCAGCTATTTCATTAAGCTAACGGGCAGGATAGAGGAGATAAACATAATAAAGACATATGTAGGCAACTATCTTTCTGAGCTATCAGGCGCTGGGCAGGTATATGTAAATTGTCAGTACTTAATTAGGTACGACGCATATATTAGAATAATTATTTGAATTGAGGGAGGGTGTTATATGCAACCTCAAATTCCTAAAGATCCTGTAGTTCCTGAATTAACTGAAGTTCAGATAAACGAATTAACTGATATCGTATTCTTATCTAAGGAAATATCACCTTGTGATGCTATTTTTGTTTTCGGAGGTACTCATCCTGGGCATTGGGAAGCCACGATTGACGCTTATAATAGAGGCTTGGGCAGAATAATTATTGTCACAGGAGGAGTCAGCCCTACAGGAATTAAGCATGAGAATTGGGTAGATAAAAATGTACCCGAAGCGCATGTCATTGTTAATAAACTAACCGCGGCAGGTATTCCTTTAAATGTAATCGTGTATGAAGATCGCTCAAGGAACACTTTAGAGAATGTGTTATTCGCTAAAGAAGTATTTAACTTCGACGCTATCGAGTCACTTCTAATTGTGTGCAAATCTCATGGTGCGGGCAGGCAGTATCGTACATTGGCGAAGCATTTGCCCCAAAAAATTAATTATTATTCATATGGCTTTGATTCAAGTTATAATGGCCAAACAATAAACAGAGAAAACTGGATGCATAGTTCAATAGGTCGCTCGAGAGTATTTGGAGAGTATTTGAGAATCTGTTTTTACGGTGACCGTGAAGACATACTTCGCTTAGATAAGAAAGTGGAGGGACTCACTCTATGAAAGTTTAAGGTATTAAATGAATGGATGGATGTCGGTGGACAAGAACATGGTCTCTTTGAAAGTCGCTATTAGCGGCTTTTTTTGTTTTATCGGTACAAGTTCTTGCCCCGAGCTAAGAACAAGAACTTGTACCGATGCCGTAAAGGACAAGACCTAGTCCGATTACCGATTAGATAAGCATTTAACTACCTTTCACTGCTCTAGTTTATTAAGCTAACGGGCAGATTTCTTTAATGGAAGGGTTAAATCTGATTATAATTATTTTCTCGCTATATGCACTTCTATACCTGTGATATTGTGAAACTATGCTTAAAATTGGCCGTGCTGCTTCGCTTGTACTCACTAAACAAGGCATGGGAATTGCCAAGCTGAAACTGCAGTTGCAGATTATATACGAGAGCAAAGGTGAGAGTAAATGAGAACCAGCAATGCTTCATGCACAGTAGCAAAATTAAACGATTACATGGACGCGCTAGCGAACCGGGAGTATTTCAACGGGGTAGTCTTGGTAGCCGAAGGGAATAAGATATTGTTGCGAAAGGGATATGGTATGGCGAATTTTGAGCACGACGTACCCAATACCCCACAAACCAAGTTTCGTATCGGCTCACTTACAAAAGGGTTTACCGCTATGGCGGTGTTGCAGTTGCAAGAGCAGGGAAAACTTCGCATTGATGATCCTATCAAAATTTACATACCAGATTATCCGAATGGCGACATCATTACGATCCACCATTTATTGACGAACACTTCAGGAATACCTGATTACCCTAGTTTCCCAAATTATTGGAAAGAAACGATGAGGCTGTATGCTACTATAGAACAAACCATTGGTTCGTTTAAGGATAAACCACTGCAGTTTCTCCCAGGAGAAGGATTCAGTTACACCAGTTCGCCTTATATTTTGCTTGGTTTCATTATTGAGAAGACATCGGGGATATCTTACGAACGATATATATCGGAACATATCTGCAAGCCATTAAATTTAGTGAATACAGGATGTGAAGACGGAAGAACTCTCCTGAAACAATTTGCGTCAGGGTACTCCATATGCAAAGGAATCATTCCAACCGAGTATGTCGACATGTGCCTACATGTGGGAGCAGGTGTGATGTACTCAACGATCGACGATCTTTACCTGTGGGATCGGGCGTTATATAGGGATGATTTGATTGGAAAACATGTGCGTGATCAATTATTCGGAAGCATGACCTCACTTGTTGGGAGTTACGGCTGGGTTGTAACGGAGCAATCCATAAATAATAAGCCGAGAAAGCGTGTCTGGCATAACGGAACGATGAATGGGTTTTATGTGGAGTTCAATCGCTATATCGATGAGGAAATCGCTATTATCGTGCTGAGCAATATCAACCTCACGCCCATAGACATAATAAGCCAATGTTTAGCCAAGATCGTGATGGGAGAAGAGGTCGCCCAGCCTGGAGCTATACAGCCGTTAGACATAGCTCCAAATACACTTGAAAAGTATGCGGGAATATACAATACTGCGGACGGAAATATAGGTCCATTGCAAGCAGATCATTTGACCGAGGCTTTAGATCAACTGACTATTATCGATACGCCACGGTTTGCAGTCGGGTTATTTTACGACACATTCTACCGTTTCGGAATTGACCCCAGATCCACCGTAGTCGTGACTTTTGAGGATAACAGGCTCTATCTGTTCATGCAAAAAAATAAAGGGGCTTGGTTTAAATACGAGCTAATTCCGGTTTCTCAACAAACGAATACACTAAAATGCGTTACCGCGAACATTGACGAACAACTTGAATTTCACACGGACCCCGATGGATATTTGCGATTCATACATTTCGATCCAGCAGGAAATCGAATCGATGCTGTAAGATTAACTGCTGAGATTAATTAATGGGCGGACGCTTTAGTCATTGAGCTAAAGGGAAACTATAGTTCAACTCTGAGCGGAGCTGTCGCTAAGAATTCGATGTAGACATGAGCTATTTTGTAAGATTTGAGTGGAAGGGAAAGATCGAATGATTCCTACATGTTTTTCAAATTAAGAAAATGGGCTCTTTCGGAAGTCTACAGAGTAAGACTCACAACAGGTGAATCACGAATCATTAAATGGGGCGGGCATGAGATGGCGAAAGAAACAGAGGTGTACCAAAAATTGGTTCATCCACTTCAAATCAAAGCTCCAGAGATTTTTGAGTCTGTTCAACTGAATGACAGCGGAGTCATGGTCATGGAGGATGCGGGCGAAAAAAATTTGGAACAGCAACCGCAACCTCCTCATTTCCTTGAGGCATCAAGAGAATTAGCAATACTAAGAGTGAAAGCAACAGCAAACCTAGAAAGTTTGGTGCCTAAGAAGGTCATTGACAGTTACTTAGTTTTAAAGGAAGACTTTTTAGTGCTACTAGATGATCTGTTAAAATCGGACAAGTTATCAGAATCCAAAGTTTTATTGAAGCTCAAAAAAGTATTACCTCTTCATCTAGAAAGACTCTATCAGAAGATACCAACTTCAATTATACATCATGATTATCATGCAAAGAATCTTTTGATTCAAAACAATGGCATTATGCCAATTGATTGGTCTTTAGCATATTTGAGTCCTCATCTTGGTGACTTATATTGCTTAGTCAACGGGGCTCACACTTGGTGCGGGCTTACTAGAGATGAAATATTGTATGCTTACCTTGACGTAACCGGTTATCAAATTGTATTTTACATTATTTAAAATATGTCTTGGGGGAACGAATTAATGACAATCATTGAATCAAGTTATTTTTGGCAAGGTACTAAGATTAGACTAAGAGCAACTCAAAGAAGTGATTGGGAACAATGGAAATTGGAGAGCACCGATAGTGAAGCAATTCGGCTAATGGAATGGGGTATCGAACTCCCTAAGAATGATATAGACGTTGCGGAAGTGTCGGATAAGTATGATAATTTCAAAGACAATTTCAGAAAAATGTTTGCTATCGAGGAGCTATCAAATAATCAGTTAGTTGGACTCATTAACTTGAATTCATTAGACCACAAAAATGGAGTGTTTAGTTTTGGCTTGGGAGTGCACAGAGGTTATAGGAACAATGGATACGCATCAGAAGCAACAAGAATTATTATGCGATACGGCTTCTATGAGTTACGGATGCAAAAATGCAATTCCAGCTGTGTTGAAATAAACGAAGCATCACTTAAATTCCATAAAAATCTCGGATTCATTGAAGAAGGACGAAGAAGACGAATTATTTATATGGATGGAAAATTTTATGATAATATTTTGTTGGGGATAACAAGAGAAGAATTTGATGAAATAGAAAGTAAATATAGCAAGATTTGTCGGGGGACAAGAACACGAAAGTCGCTATTATAGCGGCCTTTTTTGTTTTATCCGACTTGGCACATATCTAATTAAAAATCCGACAGCGCTTTTTCATTAAACTAACGGGCAGAATTGCGCGACTTCCATTATTTGGTGTACTATATGAAGTGAAAAGGACGGGATGAACGGTTACAGAGTGAAGAGTGAGAAAGGAGCGAAAATGTAAGGATGTATTCTAAAAGCAATAGAATATTGATTGGTGTGGTTTTTATAGTTTGTGTAGTAGGAGGTGTAATGGTATTCCAAAGCACATATGATAAAAGTACGACTAATCAAAGTCACACAAATTCTCCTAACTATCCTGAAAATGAATATGGACAAACATACGGTTCTGCTAATGAAGCCACTTCCGTTGAATTGCTACCTGACTTAGTCCATGCAGGAAGTGTGAATGGCATTAATGGGTATTTGCTGAAAAAAGATTATCTCGGTGAACCTGGTGATGTCCCGCTGTATGATGTTTATGGAAAAACCATAATTGGTTCTTTTCATATTAGCGCTAAGAATATAAACTATCCTAAAAATAAAAACGGACAGACATACGGTTCTAGCTCAGATGCTACTTCTCCAGAAACGGAACCTGAATTAATTAGTGCTACAGGTGTGGATGGCACTGCAGGATATGTGCTAAAAAAAGACTTAGACGGCGAGCTACCAAAATCCCCAGAGGAAGCCATTGCAATACAGAACAGTAGATCACCTGATGGTCGTGATATTCCGCTGTTTGATGTTGATGGTGAAACTGTTATTGGTGTGTTTCATGTTGGAGGAAAGTAATAAAATTAGATGATAAGTGTTACGCCTCCACAATTCATGAAGCCGGTTGAGAAAGTCGTGTAAAACTAAGGGGGATTTCTCTAGGATGACATATATCGAAAGACAAGAACATGATGACTTTGATAGTCGCATTTTATGCGGCTTTTTTGTTTGAAGAAGGGAGCTAAGAACATGGAATGGCCATCCATAAGAGATTTTCTCGATGTCCCATCGCACCTTACAGGAGAAAACATTGCTATCGCAGTAGTTGATGGATATTTTCCACCTCATCCAGATATAACAACAAACAATCAACGTCACGTTTACCTTGTGAAGACTTCAGAAGCAGATATAAAACCACAATTATTTCAAAGAAGTGAAGCTCCTTGGAGAAGGAATCATGGACTAATGACCGCCGCTGCCGCCGCTGGCTCTGGATCGCTAGCATCGGGATACTATACCGGTGCTGCACCTGAAGCTGATCTATATTTGCTGGAGACAGGGGCTTTTCGTACTGTTAAGGAATTAGAAGATAAGTTTGTCATAGCTTTAAGCTGGCTTCTAAAGAACTTTCGGAGATACGGTATTCGCGGAGTTGTTTTAACGCGGGCTTATACGAGGGATACGGGGCTTCTTCCTTGGCAGGCAGATCCTATAAGGGTTTATTGTGAAAAACTGGCCACGGAAGGACTACTTGTTGTTGTCGCTTCGGGGAATACAAAAGAGCTGACATGTAGCGGGCCAGCGTCTTCACCGTCTGTTTTGTCGGTTGGCGGTGTAATCGTACCTCAAAATCAAGATGCGATTATTCCCTACCACGGCTGCCGAGGCATTACTTTTGAAGGAAAACGAATACCTGAAATCTTGGCCCCAGCTGAAAATGTAGTTCTTCCATTGCCATTTCAGTCCACTGATGAGTACGAGAATCACTATACTGCTCCATTCGATAAGCTTCCTTATGGATACGCTAGAACAGAAGGAACCTCATATGCTGCTCCAATTGTCTTAGGTTGTGCAGCGTGTATTTGGCAAGCAAATCCCGAATGGACAGCAAGTCAGGTTGAATTAGCAATGAAAATGACGGCGGTTTATAAAGATGAGTGGCATGGCGCGGTCGCCGGGCTAGTCGATGTTAAAGCAGCTACTACGTATCCCGCCAAGTCATTTACCAAAGCTCATAATCAAGATAACAATGATACAGCTGTACTGGATGAAAGACGCTTAATTTCAAGTGTACTCTCTCAGGGTAACGAATTAAGTTGTTGTAAAACGACGGACGAACTGAAGAAATTATTGATCAACTCCCCATTTCCTAGAGTCCGTGCTGCCACACTGATTAAATTAGCTGCTTCGTCAGAGATTACATATAACATAATGGAAGTCATGCTAAATGATTTAAACAGCTATGTTAGAATGGCAGCACTATTTGTCCTACATAATAGAGAAGATATGTGGGGGGAATTTTCAAGTAAAGTGATCGAACTATTTAAAGATCAAGATATTAACATTCGGTACTGTGCCATCAAATTAGCATCTGTGATTGGAGACCTGTCGTTTATAAAACCACTTATATCTGGTCTGCTCGATGATGCTGTGCAACAGCAAGTATCGACGTTTGGTGCCAGGTGTGAGGGACTTCAACTTCTAACAGGCATCGTTTATGAACCAGATCCAGAGTTTCGAGATGGTCAATGCTTTTATTCAGAGTTAAGTACCCAATCGCGGGTTTCTGTTGCCTTAAAATGGCATATTAAGTTTAACATCAATGGATATAAATAGTGTAAGGAGTTGCTGTAATCTAACATACGAGAAACAAAACCATCATTCCAAATCAATTATGAACCGTCTGTTAGAAGCTAAATAACATACATTCTGAGCATTGAACTAACCGGCAGGTTAAAGTGGAAATTTGTAGAATACATTAATTGCTACGGAATATAAGTGGGTACAAAGAATGAAGGAATAAATACTTTAACGAGGAGAGTTCCATCCATGGCTATCGAGTCTAAGCTCCAGCAACTCTTTCACGAACCGATCGAACGGATCACATATCTTGATCCTGGTTATTCCGGGCATGCCAGCGATGTATGGTTGGTCAAAACAGCTCGGGAGGAGCGTGTCGTGCGTTCGTCCAGATGGTCCGAGGCACCGACCCGTGAGTTTTGGTGGGGGTGTCTCGATCTATTTGGGATCGATCCTAGACGAATGCGACATTTCGAAGCAAACGTTACCATGCTCGATGCCGTTTTGGGAATTCCAGCACCTCGGGTGCATGCGCGTGCGGTTATTGAAAACAAGGAATATCTCGTTATCGAGAAAATGAATGGCAAGGCACTTCGGTCATTCATCGGGCAATCTGATGCGCTCCTTCATCAGTTAGGTGTCTGGCTAGCCCAAGTGCATTTAAATCGTTACGATTACTTCGGAAACCTTTCCTCCGGCCAAATTGATCGAAAAGAATCCTTCCATGTTCGTATGTCCCAAACCATTCGGCAGCTTGTCGAGCGCGACTATAAGAATGATAGCAATATCAAGATGCAGGTCGATGCTATTATCAGTGAGCTTTTTACTCTTCCAGTACCGGATCACTTCTGTCCTGTGTTTATTGATCTGGATCCGTCACAGTTCTTAATTCGAGACGGGATGCTGTCAGCGGTCGTCGATGTTGAAGCCTATGCGATAGGCCCACGTGAATTTGATTTTGTCGGACTAGAGTATGTGCTGGATGAGATATCTGCAGCTTCTTTCCTTAATGGTTATTCGACAATCCTGGATCCCCCCGATTTATCTAAATATCGCAAGGTGTACCGCTACTTCTACCGTTTGTTAGGAGTACAAGGGTCTGTCGATTTGAATCAATGGTTCGCGAAGCGGGCAATATTCTGACAGCCCTGCCATTCAACTAACGAGAAAGGTTAGTTGAAAATAGCATGGAATAGTTTGACGGGCTGGCAATGTTCCATTTTCATAAAGATTTAACGCCATCAATGATTCTGATAATCATAGAAGAGGTAGTTATTATAGATTAGGAGGATGTTTGATGGGCACCAAAATAATCGTTGTTGAATACAATCCTAATTGGGTTAAAAAATTTGAAGAGTTAAGGGATTTTGTTTTCCCAGTATTAAGTGATCTTGAGGTCACTATAGAGCATGTTGGAAGCACGGCGATCCCAGGAATAGCAGCAAAACCAATTGTTGATATGGATGTGGTAGTTCCTACAAAGTCTGATGTTCTAGTTGCTGTTGAAAGACTTGCCAATCTTGGCTATATTCATGAAGGAGATCTAGGGATTCCAGGGAGAGAAGCTTTTATTCCGCCAAAGGATGTAGATTGGCATCACCTTTATTTATGTACTGTTGACAATGCTGAGTATAAGCGTCATCTTCTTTTTCGAGACTACTTGAGAAATCATCCGGTAGACGCAAAAAGATACAGTCAGTTGAAACTAAAGCTTGTTGAACAATTTATAGGTGACCGTTCCGGTTATACAAATGCAAAAAGCGATTTTGTAAGAGACATACTAAAGCGTGCTGGGTGGGAATGATCTTAGTTAACGAGCAGTGTTATTCAACTAGGGCAGTAGTTTTTGATGAGATGTCTTGTCGGGCGACAAAAACATAGTAACATTAGAAGCCGCTGATTTGAAGTGACCCCCAAAAGTT
>NZ_JBCNHV010000041.1:0-32531 GCF_050482385.1 Paenibacillus lautus | reverse complement strand
TTGACCTGGGACGCCCCCTTTGTCTGTTTTTTATGACGCTGCGCGTACGAAGCATCCTTTCCAATCGCTGGTGCCCCCAATTAACCTGGCGAGCTCCGTCAAGTAAGATAAACTACTTATGGGAATGCCCAATCCCTTACTCTTCCTCGTTCGGCGTGCGGTCGATGATCAGCTGCGTGACCTCGGTGTACTCGCCATCCGCCACTTCATCCTCTGTAGCCTCTTCACGCAGATCGTCATTGGTTTCCATACCCGGTGCGACGGTGGGCTCGTCGTGCGTATCGTGTTCTTGCCCCTTCTGTTTCCCGTTCATAAACTTCCCCTCCTCATCGGTTGATGCGATTAGAATACCGATACCAAGGGTGTTTTATTCCAGGACGCCCAGGATACCGTCCGTTACGATAACGAGGGGGGCATGATCACAGTCTCATCCTATCCGTCCCTACCAACCCCTAATCCCTAGAAGAAAGGTAATTTGCCAAAACAATGGCCAAGACGCTCGCATCAAGTCCCAGTAAGGGGTTGTCCGTCGCTTCCCTACTATGCCTGGTTCGCTAACTCCACAGGCATCGTATAGTACTGCGGCTGCCCTGTTTCGTTCTGCTGGTACAATACCAGCAGCATCGTTGCATGGTCCGCGTTGTCAGGGAATCCGGTGCCACCCTGGATGGCATCGCTGAGGTTAAATGGCAGCACCTCGATCATCGCATGTTTCTGCAGATCGCGCTCCGTAATCCCCAGATCGGCAAAACCGCCGGATAGGGCCGCAGGTTCCTCTACAATTTTGCGAACATTGGCGGTCCACTGCGCTTTATCCTGAGTATGATCCCACCATATTTTCCGCGGTTTATATTTATGGCCCAGGAAATAATCAAACTTCATGAGACCGGAGACAACGTCCATATGCGGGGTCTTCCGATCTTCAAGGAAAGCCGTTAATCGCGTAAACAGATCCTCGAGCTGATGGCCGATTTTTTGCCAGCCCTGTCCTTCCCAGTAGTCGCCAAATTCTTGGAAGAAATCAAACGGCGACGTAAACTCATGCTTCATCAGATAATTGAGGGTGTGGTCCATACGGTGTGCATTCCAATACTTCTCCAACACATCCTCCAGTCTCTTCAACCGGACGATATCCGAGAACGGAAGCACGTCGCTGCCAAGGATCTCATACGGAGCATGATCCATGTAGGTGTAGTTATACTTGTCCGCATCGATCCGCAGCCCGGTTCCCCGCAGCATCTTCAGGAAGCCTAACTGCAGTTCCTCCGGCCCAAGCGCAAACACGTCATTAAACGTTTTGCGGAACGTATCGTAATCCTCTTCCGGAAGTCCTGCGATCAAATCCAAATGCTGATCGATCTTGCGGCTGTCCTTGATCATGGTCACCGTGCGTGACAGCTTGGTGAAATTCTGGCGACGCTTCACCAGCTCGTTTGTCGGATCATTGGTCGACTGCACCCCGATTTCAAACCGAAAAATGCCGGGAGGCGCATTTTTCGCCAAATAATCCAGCACCTCGGGACGCATGATATCCGCCGTAATCTCAAACTGGAACACGCAGCCGCCATGATTTTCAATCAGAAACTCAAACATTTCAAGCGCGTAATCGCGCTTAATATTAAAGGTGCGGTCTACGAACTTGATCAATTTCGCTCCGTTCTCGATCAGGTAGAGGATATCCGCCTTGGTCCGTTCAATATCGTAGTAGCGAACTCCCACCTCAATGCTCGATAGGCAGAACTGGCAGCTGAAGGGACAGCCCCGGCTGGTCTCAAAATAGACGACCCGCTTCCCGAGATGCGAAATATCCTCCGGGAAACGATGCGGGGAAGGCAGCTCCGCTAGAATGCTCTTCGGTCTTCCGGGATTTACAATGACTTCGTCCTGTTTGCGGTAAGCCACGCCATAAACGAAATGATACTTCCGGTCCCCTTCCATCGTTTGCAGCAAATGGTGGAAGGTCTCCTCGCCTTCACCCATAACGATAAAGTCGACATTGTGCAGCCGTTTCATCCAATACTCCGTATCGTAGGATACTTCAGGTCCACCCAGTATGATCGTGACCTCCGGCATAATCTTCTTCACGATATCGATCACTTTAATCGTTTCTTCAATATTCCATATATAACAGGAGAATCCGATCACATCCGGCTTGCGCTGGAACAGGTCGGAGACGATATTCATCACGGGGTCCTTAATCGTGTACTCCGTCAATTCGATATCGAAATCCTTCTCGCTGTATGCCTTCAGGCAGCGAATGGCCAAGGAGGTATGAATGTACTTGGCATTCAAGGTTGATAGTATGACTTTCATGGTAGGGTCCACTTTCCTTCTAAAATAATATAAGTTTTTGTTACCGGACGGTTTATCTTAAGCAATCAAGCGGCAAAATGGCTTCTGCCTGCTATGCCGGCTTATCATTCATAGTCATACAGGTCGTCACCGTCACTCGATGTGCCTTGACCATTTAGGAAGAATTCAAGGAACGGACGGCCGTATTTACGGAATTTCACTTCGCCGACCCCCTTAACATTCAGCATCTCATCCTCGCTCTGCGGGCAAACCACACTCATCTCACGCAAAGTTGCATCATTAAAAATGATGTAGGACGGCACATGCTCTTTGCTTGCCAGCTCACGCCGAATCAAGCGCAGCTGCTCAAATACCGTCTCGTTGACGGCTGAAGGAGAATAATCGCGGCGACTGCCGCTGCGCTGGCTGCCTGCGGCTTTGGAAGGACGCGGAACACGCTGCATCACCTCGCGCTGACCTTTTAACACGTCGGCCGCCTCGCTTTGCAGTTTCACGACAGGGTATTGGCCTTCCGTCAACGCCAGGAACCCTTCCGAAATGAGCACATTGATCGTCTCGGATATCTCCTTCTCGGTCCGATTCGACATCACGCCATAGGTTGGAAGGCGGTCAAAGCCGTACTCCAGCACTTTTTTGGCCCGTGAGCCCTTCAGCACGGAAGCGACCATGGACACGCCGAAGCGTTCGCGCATCCGGTGGATGCAGGAGAAGATTTTCTGCGCATCCACCGTGATATCGACAAGCTCCCGATCGTCCGTGCAAGAGCTGCACGTACCGCAGGACTTATCTTCGTGCTCTTCCCCGAAATAATCCAGCATCGCGCTGCGCAGGCACCTTGTGGTGTAGCAGTAATCAATCATCTGCTGCAGCTTCCGGTAGTCGTTCTGCTTGCGCTCTCCCTCCTGGGGATTCTGTTCGATCAGAAACTTCTGCGTCATAATATCCTGGGCGCTGAACAGCAGTATGCACTGGCTGGGCTCCCCATCTCGCCCGGCACGACCCGCTTCCTGCACGTAAGATTCCATATTTTTCGGCATATTGTAATGGATGACATACCGGACGTTGGATTTGTCGATCCCCATGCCAAATGCGTTCGTTGCAACAATAACGCGAATATCGTCATACAGGAAGGCCTCTTGGCTCTCCGCTCGCTCCGCATCACTCATACCGGCATGGTATCGACCCGCAAGAAGCCCCTTAGCTTGAAGGCGTTGGCATAAATCATCCACCTCTTTGCGAGTAGCCGCATAGATGATGCCCGGCTGGTGGGTATGCGAGGCCGCATAGTCCAGCACGAACTCCCGCTTGTTCTCACCGCGAAGCACCGACATCTCCAGATTGTCGCGTCCAAGGCCCGTCACGAACACCTGCGGCTGTTCCAGTCGAAGCAGGCGCTGCATGTCCTCCATAACTTCAGGCGTGGCTGTGGCCGTAAAGGCCGCTACAATCGGACGGTTCGGGAGCCCTTTAACAAAAGGAGCCACCGAAAGATAGCTCGTCCGGAAATCATGCCCCCACTGGGATACACAGTGAGCCTCATCCACAGCCACAATCGAAATATCGAGACCCGCCATCTCCTCCCGGAACCAATCCAGTTCAAGCCGTTCCGGCGCGACATATAACAGCTTCAAGTCACCGCGCTTGGCCGCGCGTATGCGCTCGTTCACTTCCTTGCCGCTGAGCGTGCTGTTGATATAGGCAGCGGCCACCCCCGCTGTCGTAAGTGCATCCACCTGATCCTTCATTAAGGAGATCAAAGGCGATACAACCAACGTCAGACCCGGACATAGGAGCGCCGGGATCTGATAACAGATGGATTTACCTCCGCCCGTCGGCATAATCCCGAGCGTATCCTGGCCCGCTAGAAGACTGGCGACGATTTTTTTCTGGCCCTCCCGAAAATCAGGATAGCCGTAATATTTCTGCAGATAATCCCGTGCTGTATCCATATTCATCGATTCTCTATCATTTGTTTCCACATTCATGGATAAAAACTCCTTATTTCACCTTGGTTTTCCGTTTCGAAAAGCCCTCATCCTTTAAGTTTAACGGCCTTTCCATGAATGGGCAACCGAATCGGGGAAGGAAATTGCATTCAATGAGGAGAACTTCATAAATGTGGAAAAAGGCTTGCTATTATTTAGAGTCCAAAAAATGAAGTTGGTGATCCTAATGAATGACGCACATACCGAAGCCGTAAATCAAACGATTCAATATATGAAGAAGCATCTGGACGAGCCCATGACTACCGAGCAGCTCGCTGGTCTAGCGGGATATAGTCCCTTCCATTTCTCCAGAGTATTCAAACGAGTAACCGGCATATCGCTCCGGCAATACCTATCCGCGCTTCGGGTTGAATCCGGCAAAATCGAGCTCCTTCAAAGTCCTTCCCTGCTTGTGAAAATCGGAATGAGCATCGGTTTGGCAAGTCCCGGCACCTTCAATACCCGCTTTAAGCAGTTTGTCGGTCTGTCTCCGAAAAAGTTCCGCACCACCACGGAGTCCCTGCATCGTTACGTGAATCAATATGAGCACAAGCCATTAACCTGGACAGAGGAAGAAAGGCATGCTCTGCCCCGGATTCATTGCCGGATCGAAGCTCCCGAGAAGTTTCGCGGCATGATTTACGTCGGTCTGTTTCCAAGACCCGTGCCTGATCAGAAGCCCGTATCCGGTACGGCTGTCCATAAGAAGCGAACCTGTATCTTAACCGGCATTCCGAACGGCACGTATTATGTGCTGGCCGCGGGCATCCCCTGGAGCCTCAATCCGCGGGATTATTTTCTGCTGAGCAAATCCTTGCGTGGCAAGCTGGAGGATCCTGTCCATATCGACGAAGGAACCGATCTCGCCGTGAAGATTACCCTGCGCGAGCCTCTTCCCTATGACCCGCCGATTGTTGTGAATCTGCCTCTGCTCTTGTTTGAGAAGGACCGGAATAACAGCGCAAGGTAGAAGAATTTTTGATTCGCATATCCATTTATAATGGAGCTGCAAGAAGAGTTATCCGAAAGAATGAGCGCTATATGATGGAGGAATCAACATGACCATTATTCAAGAAACCGTGATTCAGGCCGATGTGCAGCTCCTCTGGCGAGCATGGACGGAGTCTGCGAGGATAAGCGAGTGGTTTGCGCTGGCTGCGGAAATTGAGCCGAAGGCGGGCGGAAAGTTCGAGCTTTATTTTAACCCCGCCAATCGTGAATCGATGTGCACCGCAGGCTGTACCATTTTGCAGTATGATGAGCCTCATACCCTCGTGTTTGAGTGGAAAGGGCCTGATCCCTTCGCGGAAACGATGAATCAGGGGGAGTTGACCGTGGTCAAGGTGTCTTTTTGGCCTGAACAGGACGGCGGTACAAGAATCACCTTGGAGCATACGGGCTGGAAGGATACCGAGGCGTCGCTGCAAGCCCGGGAATGGCATGTGGATGCATGGAAAGGCATGCTGACCAACTTAAAATCCAGCATTGAATCCGGTGAAGGCATTCTATGCTGCCAGTAAGACAAGCCATAAATAGAGGAGTATATGAACTATGCCGAATCTTTGTGTTCTATCAATCAATGTCAGCGATATGGATCAAGCCACGCGATTTTATTGTGACATTCTGGGATTCGAAATTTCCAAGGTATATGATGATCAGATCACCAGTTTGAAACATGAGGGCATGTCCCTTATTCTGCAAAAATGCGACCGACCTACGAAAACCGATTACCCGCATGAAGCCCAGGTTATTATCGGACTCGAGACGGCGGATGTAAGCGCAGCGATCGCGAACTTCAAATCGCAGGGCGTGGAGGTCATCTTTGATACCCCGCTGCCGTGCCCTCCCGGTCTATACAGCGCGATCCGTGACCCTTTTGGCAATGTGATCGAGCTGCTAGAATTTACGGAATAATCGTGTCATTTGGAAGGATCATTGTTATCGGTAATACGAGTGAAGTCCATATAAATGCCCGAAGGATACGCTGCATGCAGCAGGTGTCCTTCTCGTATGATAAGGTCAGCCGAGACTCTGGTTGGCCTTTTTGATGTTTTTGAGCCGCCAAGTTTTGTCTCTACCATTCCTGCATCTGTTAATGTTGAAGCTGTTGCGGGTAAGAACATATTAATGTTAACCGGAAGGCGACGCATGGGCAGATTAGGAATCACCGGTTTCGGAAATAATAGGTACTTGAACTGATATATTAACTACACAAGGGGAAATTCATATGGATATAACACCAGAAGAACGCGTTACCCTGCACGGGTTCAACAACTTGACGAAAGCGCTCAGCTTTAATATGTACGATGTCTGCTATACAAAGACCCGGGAAGAACGGGAAGCGTACTTGGAATATATTGATGAACAATATAACGCGGATCGACTCACAAAAATATTGAGCCATGTCGCCGAAATCATCGGAGCCCATGTCCTGAACATTGCCAAGCAGGATTATATCCCGCAAGGCGCCAGTGTAACGGTGCTTGTATCCGAGGGCCCTATCGTAGAGGTTCCGGAGGAATCCTATGACGAATCACCGGGTCCGCTGCCGGATAACGTCATCCTGCAGCTCGACAAGAGCCACATTACCGTCCATACGTATCCGGAATTCCATCCCGATGAGGGAATCAGCACCTTCCGGGCCGATATCGACGTATCGACCTGCGGGGAGATTTCACCGCTGAAAGCCCTAAATTACCTGATCCACTCCTTTGATACGGATATTATGACGATCGATTATAAAATTCGGGGCTTCACTAGAGATATTCACGGGCACAAGCTGTTTATCGACCATGAGATCAGCTCCATTCAGAACTATATCCCGGACGAAGCCAAGGATTTGTTCGATATGATTGACGTCAACGTATACAAGGAAAACATCTTCCACACAAAGTGCAAGCTGAAGCAGTTTGACCTGGACAATTATCTGTTCGGTTACACGAAGGATAAGCTATCCGAAGCCGAGCAGCAGAAAATAACCGAGCGCATCAAACTCGAGATGGACGAAATCTATTACGGTAAAAACATGGACCGCAGTTACTGATGATGGGCTCCAGATGTGATGCCATCAAACGTCTTCGATGCAAGCAATATGAATGAATCCGAAATCAGGCCGGGCTCTTAGAGTCCGGCCTGATTTGCAATTTCGATCGCTTCGTCCCGATTACGGACGCCCAGCTTGGCATACAAGGTTGAAGCATAATTCCGTACGGTCCCGTCTGAGAGATACAATTTCATCGCAATCGCCTTGTACCGCATGCCTTGGGAGAGATACTTCAGAATCTCAATTTCCCTTGGTGTCAGTTCATATAACTTCAGAAGTGGAGACGACGCTGGATCGGCATCGGTTACGGATGCAGTGCCATTCTCTTCCTTCATGAAACCGCCCGCTTCCCCATCGAAGAGCTTCGCCGAAATCACCGGATTCATCAAAGTTCCACCTCGATACACGATGCGAATGTTCTCGGCAAGTTCACGCGGCTCCATCGACTTCAGCAAGTAACCGTCCGCTCCGCCTCGCATGGCTTCGGCAGCTTTGGACCTCTGCTCAAATGTGGTGAATATGATAACCTTCACTGACGGCCAACGTTGTTTGATCCATTTCGTCGCTGTAATGCCATCCATCACGGGCATCTCCAGATCCATCAGCACCACCTGGGGGTTAAGCTTCTCACACAAGTCCAAGGCTTGTTCCCCATGTTCGGCACATCCTACCACCTCAAGATCCTTCTCCGATTCCAGGATGATGCCGAGACTCTCCGTGATAAAAGGTTCATTATCCACCAATAAAAGTCGGATGACTTCATCCGCAGGCTCCGAAATTCTAGGCAAGCTGCAGGTCACAACGGTTCCTGCCTCGGGAGTCGAATAAATCGAAACTTGGCCTTGAAGGCGATAGGCCCTTTCCTTCATGGCACTTAAACCGAAACCTTCCTGGATTTGCCCGGTTCCATTACCGTTATCCAGAATTTCAAGCCGGGTTTGCTGCAATTCGAATTGAAGCATAGCATCAATCTTCGTCGCATTACCATGACGTGCACTATTCGTTAGAGACTCCTGAAGACAACGATAGAAGGTCATTTGGGCCTGCCGGGATACCGGGTACTCTTCACCAAGCACTCTAAGCCCTACCTTTACCCCGGTGTTGCGCTCGAAATCCTCCGTTACCTGTCTCAATGACTGCACCAGGGGAAGCTGCTCTCGCGGTGAATCCAGCTCATGCAAATACCCTCTGACCTCATCCAGACTTCTCCGCGTCAGCTCCAGCAGATTGGACAGCTTACGCTGAGCAGTTGAATCTGTTTCCGTAGAACGAAGCGATTCCAAGCCCATAATGACCGACGTATACGTATGGCCCATCGTATCATGCAACTCCTTGGACACGCGTTCCCGTTCTTCCAACAGCGTGACTCGTTCGACCTGAGATAAATACTGCTCTAATATCGTATTATGTGTTCGAATGATTTCATTCTGGCGATAGTTGGCCATCAACAGATGAAAGGCAAATCCTAACGCAAACGCAAAGGCGACATGCTCCATCATCAGCATCAAATCCGTTGATGGGGCGTACAGCTTGATCAGTATTGGAACCAAGATAGCCGCAAGGGGGCCTGTCCATCTATACGTAGTTCCATAGCTGTTCGCTGCCATCAGAAAAGCCGGAATGATAAACGACAAGTAAGCCCCCGGGAATAACCAAGTTAAATAAACGGCGATCCCCCCCGATAACAGGAACTCCGTTATCAAATATGCTTTATGGTTCAGAAGCAGACACAGCCAGGGTATCGAGAAAGCTGCCATTTCCCACATGACGACGATCCATAACGATACGGTAAACTGGTTCCGGACCTCCACAAACTTTATGATCAGAGAGATGCAGCCCATCATGCGAATAAAGAGCATGGCCCAGTCGTACCACTTCCATTGTTTCACGATATCAAACAAAGCTTTCACTCCCTGCAGTTCCTTGGCGGTTCCTTCCTAATATGACATGGCCCCCACAGTGTGTCTACCTCCAAACCGAAAACATCCACTGCGTGTACCGGCCGCTCCATCTCGCCGCTCCCTTAGCAGCCCATGACCCTGCATAAGCAAACAGAACGCCGACTCCCATCATAAGCAGGGACTTGGGCAAGGTATCGATGCGAATAGGCCCTACGTTGATATCCGCAAAGGAACTGATACATGGGGCCAATATCCATAGAATGGGAACGATAAAGAATATAACGGCACTGAACAAACTAACGATGCCAACGATAAACTTCAGCATGAGTACCGATACGGCTTTCCAATTTCGGATGTCCACCAGTTCCACCTTAGCCTGACTCCAGAAGGAGCCGGATGATGTTCTCTTCATGACAGGCTCGATCGTTATGTCCGTATAGAACTTCGTCTGGATCCGATCATAATTCATGAAGGTCCGTGACGTTCGCATAACAAAGGTAAGAATCGGTATCCCGATCAGGGTGAAACTCATGCCGAAGCCAAAAAAAAGGCCCACAAGATAGTAACAAAAATAAAACACCCCGGTTCCAAACGTCAGCATCAAAAAACAAAAGTTCAACAGGTACTCCCTCAACCATTTCCTCATAGATTTTAGACTCCTTTCAGGTCTTCATGACCTTGATATTCCTGTATCCTACTGCATTCGTTGTCATGTGCAACAGTGCCAAAATGTCATATGACACGCCTTCTCAAAGAAGTGACCGAATGTTACTGGCCGTTATGACACACCACTTGCGATACTGTGAGGGATCAAGCCGTCCTGCTCCATCATTTTAGATTGCCGGAATGAAGCATGGGATGACCTTATCCAATCACATCACTGAAGGAGTATGATATCGATGAAATGGAATAATCAAAAAGTGAAAACGGCATTTCTGCTTGTATCTACGGGGGCATTAACAGCTGCCACATTAATGGGAAATGGACCTCTCCTACCCAGAGCTGCGGCTTCAGATTCGACTAAACTTGCGGCTATGGTTTCCTCAGCCTCCGCGTTATCCGCCAACATCCACAGCGGACCTACCGATACACAGGAATTGTTGAAATTCGCGGACCCGCTGTTTGCCGACAAGATGAAGAAGTTCAATGTTGTCGGGTCCAACTTTGTCGTCGTCAAAGATGGCAAGGTGCTTGTCAATAAGGGATATGGTTATGCCGATAAAGAGCAGCAAACTCCCGTTGACTCGCAAACCGTATTTCAAATTGCTTCCATTAGCAAAACATTCACGGCGTTGGCCGCGATGCAGCTGGTAGATCAAGGAAAAATCAATCTGAATCATAATATCGAAGAATACTTGGGAGGACTGAAAATTCCGAATCAAACAGGAAAGCCGCTCACCATGTTCGACTTACTAACCTACACCAGCGGCGTGGATATGCCTGACATTACAACCTATACATCGCCGGAATACGTGGAGCAGGACATTCCAACCAGGGATTTTCTGGAGAAACATATGCCCACCGTGGTCCGTCCGCCGGGGGAAGCCTACGTGTACGATAATTTCGGATTCTTGCTCGCCGGGTATGCAGTGGAGAATATGAGCGGCATGCGTTTTGACCAATACATGAAGAAGAATATTTTTGAGCCTTTGGGGATGAAATCCACAAGTGTTCGATTCACACCTGACCTGCTTGCGCGAATGGCCTCCCACTACAGTCCAGCCGGGGAGTTTCAACCACTGTATGGTCACGCACCCACCGATGGCCCGCAGGGGAGCATTTTATCAACGGGTGAGGACATGGCAAATTATCTACTCATGCAGCTGCAGAATGGGGAATATGGCGATAGACAGCTCGTAAGTCCGCAAAGCTTGAAGCAGATGCATACCTATCAAACTTACGCCGAGCCTTCTGTCCCTATTGCCACCGTTGGCTTCGAAGGCTATTACAAAGAATTGATGAATGGACACCATGTGGTATTGAAAGGCGGCAATATGCCGGGACACTCCTCCTTGATGGTGTTGATTCCGGAGAAGAACACGGGCATTTATATGTCCTATAATAACGACACCAACATGAGCTTGGAAATATACGATGAGTTCATGGATCATTACTTTCCGGAAACGGCACCAAGTCAGCAGCCTGTGTTTATAGAATTAAACAAAGAGGAAGCCAAGTCCTATACCGGCCTTTATCAAAATACCCGAGCTTTTAGTATTCGAACTCGGTTTGCGTATGAGAAGGGACACCTTACGATGGAGGATTCCACGACGGGGAAACACGCCCTTAAGAAAATCAACGACTTGCTGTTCCAGGACGAGCTGGGAAACAAGGTCACCTTCAAAAAGGGAGCAAACGGACAGATTCAATATTTTTACTACACCAGCCAAATCGGGCTCGGTGTCGTAGCGGAATCACAGAAAATGGAGGTTGCCTCTCCTTTTGCCGACGTACCTGCCAGCAGTAAGTATCGAACTCACATTGATAATCTGCATACCTTGGGCTTGATTCAGGGGATAGGAGGAAACCGCTTTGATCCTCAAGGAACCATGACCCAGGGACAATTCGCTGACCTGCTGATCCGCTCCCATGGTTGGGACATGTTCCCTGGCATGGCCGATGCGAATCGACAGCAGATGATCAAAGGCATTCCCGGGTATAATCGTTCGGAACCTCTTACGAGACAAGTCGCCGCCGTGATGATCCAAAATCTAAAACAACTGCAAGTGGATACCAGGGTTACCATAACGGATTCAACAGATCCGTGGGCCGTAGAAGCTATTCAAGCGCTGATCGGAAGTGGAGTCGTTGATCCGGACACCCGTATCCAAAAAGACGGCTCCGTCCATTTCCGTTCCAAGCAGCTGCTGCTTCGTCAAGAGGCCTGCGCGCTGCTGGACAAAGCCTTTAACTACTACGCCCTTCCGCTAGCCTCGAAATAAATTAGGGGTCATTAGGCCTTGTACCCTTGGGTGCAAGGTTTTTTGACCTTCTGTTTTTATGTAGGAAATTCGAAATAAACTCTGTTTTTTAAATCAAATGGCCTGTTTTCTTTATGTTGTCATCCTCTGATGTTCCCATACAATGAAAGTGATTTTCCAATCGCTTCATATTCCATCCAGGAAGGAGGATCTTCTCTCAATAATGTAAGCGCATACGAAATGCTGTACGTAAGCATCCAGGACCTGAATAGGAAAGGTGGCTGTACATGAAGAATGGAAGTAAAATCGGCTTGATCCGCAAGCTGCTGGCAGCAGCTCTTGTATTCCCCATGACGATCACAGCAAGCAGCGGAGGTTTTGCCGCACCTTTACATGAAGCAGAAGGCCCTGCGCAGAAGGCAAATACGAAAGCCAGCCGCGTTCAATTGGAGTATTTGGATAGGGGGATTGTATCCGCCTCCACTTCGGAGGGCATCTTCCTAAGCTGGCGCTTGCTTGCCGGAGAAGTAACCGGATATGGTGATCAAGGATTGACGGGCCCGACCTTTCATGTATACCGGGACGGCACCAAAATTGCTGTTGTCGAAAACAGCACCAATTACCTGGATCCGACCGGCACAAAATCGTCTACTTATTACGTATCCGCCGTCGTCAATGGGAAAGAAGTCCATCAGAGCTCAATCTCTGCCCCCTGGTCTTCCCCCTATTACGATCTGAAACTGAAAAAGCCGGATGACGGAGTCACCCCGGCCGGGGAACATTATACTTACTCTGCCAATGACGCCAGCATCGGGGATGTGGATGGCAACGGACAATATGAGTTTTTTGTGAAATGGGATCCCTCCAACTCCAAGGATGTCTCCCAGATCGGATATACCGGCAGCACGTACATTGACTGTTACACCCTGGAGGGCACCCTGCTGTACCGGATCGATCTCGGCATCAACATCCGTTCCGGTGCCCACTATACGCAGTTCATGGTGTATGACTTTGACGGCGACGGCAAAGCGGAAATGATGCTCAAAACAGCTCCCGGCACCAAAATTCTTCGTTATGATTCGGCCGGCAACGTGATCTCTCAGCGATACATTACCCTGCTTCCCGAGGATATGAAGGCCGGGTATTCCAATCAGGACGATTACCGGCTGAGTAAAACCGGCTTCTATGAGCACATGGTAAGCATGTTCATGAATTGGCATCAGCATGAAGAGGTCGTCAGCGGCCGATGGCCGGCTACGCTCGAAGAAAGTCTCGGTATCGAGAATCAATACAGCTATCCGTTATCCCGTACCGATGCCGAAAGCCTGGTTGATTATTTCATGGACACCTATGCGCCGCAGCGAAGCGCCCGCAATAACCTCCGGGCATTCGAAGGGTTCATCGTGGATGGTCCGGAGTATCTCAGTGTATTTGAAGGCGCGACCGGTAAAGAGCTGGAGACGATCCGGTATAAACCCGGCAGGCACGACGATGGTCTCATGTGGGGCGATTACGCCATGGCCCGGATTGAACCCGGCAATCGCGTGGATCGCTTCCTCGCAGCCGTGGCTTACCTTGACGGGGAACAACCCTATGCGGTATTCGCCCGGGGTTATTACACCCGATCCACACTCGTTTCCTACAAGTGGGATGGACGGCATTTAAGCGAGCACTGGTATGTAGATAGCGGCTGGACGCCGATGACCAATCCGTTTAACGACAGTCCGCATGGCCTGGACGGGACCGATGCAGCATTCGGTACACTAACGACGCAAGGAGCTCACTCTTTAAGCGCGGCTGACGTCGATGGAGACGGTAAACAGGAAATCGTCTATGGCTCTGCAACGATTGATCACGACGGCACGCTGCTGTACAGCTCCATGGATGTGCTCCCTCCTGAAAGCGCGGACCCCGGCGCGATCGCCCGCCTTGGACACGGGGATGCCATGCATGTGACGGATATCGATCCGGATCAGCCGGGTCTGGAAATCTTTATGGTTCATGAAGGAGGTGCCTACGCTCCCTACGGTTATTCTCTCCGGGATGCTGCTACAGGCGAGCTCCTCTATGGCGGTTATACCGGAAAAGATACCGGACGCGGCATGGTCGGTGATATTGATCCCGATCAGCGTGGGCTCGAAACCTGGGCCGTCGGCACGTGGTCTGCAGATGGAACACAGCTCTCTACGGTTATGCCAGGCACGAACATGAACATCAAATGGGCTGCGGATATGACCACCCAGATCGTGAGTGGTAACTTGGATCAGACACCGGTGATCGAAAGCTGGCGCAAAGGGACGCTACTTATTGCTGAAGGCACGCGCACCAATAACGGAACGAAGGGGAATCCTGCCCTTGTTGCCGATATTTTCGGAGATTGGAGAGAAGAACTGGTGGTCCGGACCGCGGACAGCTCGGCACTCCGAATCTACCTGAGCACCGAGGTCACCGACCGAAAGCTCTATACGCTCATGCATGATCCACAGTATAGGGCGGAGGTGGCCAGACAAAATACAACCTATAACCAGCCCTCTTACACCGGCTTTTATTTTGCATCCGACACGGACTTCTCAGCAGTTCCCGTCCCCGTCTATCAATCACCCGGAATGCTGAATGTGCTGGATGATCTGGTGGGCGAGTATGCCCGCGCAGGGGAGCTGTCTAACCCGCTGCTGTCCCAGTTAACCAGCTCCTTGAAACAAGCAGACCATCACATGAGCAAGGGCTCCAGGGAACAAGCGCTGAAGTTTCTACATTCATTCGTTTCTCAGCTAGGGGAGAATAAGAAACCGTGGGCCATATCGGATAGAGCCTGGATGAATTTGTCGTACCACGCTGAAATGCTCATCAACATGTGGAAGTAGTTTATCACCTGAGAGAATCGTATTTGCGAAAAAGCCGCCGGCCAGATCCAGATTACTTCTGATCGGCAGGCGGCTTTTCTTATAATGGCGCTATTAAAATTGAACCGAAAATCCGTTGAACCGGTGAATGCCCGTTCCAAATCGGACAAGGTCTTTTTTCCGCAGCTTCTGAACCGCCTCTTTCACCACGGCCAGCAATGCCGGATCCAGTCCAAGCGTATTGTGAGAACCATAGATGCGCTTTACGCCATCGATATTCGCTATCCGCTCCAGCGAGTTTACGAGATCCTCCGGACTTGTCGTTGGATAAAAGGCATATACCGGCGTCTCATCATACAACAAATCCCCTGTGAACAAATAACCTCGGTGTATATCAAATACCGCGATATGTCCGGGAGAATGGCCCGGTGTGTGGTAAATGACCAAACTTCGCCCGCCCAGCTCGATGACATCTTGATCTCGGAGAATACCGGTCGGCTGCCCCTGATAAGGGGTATAGGTTGCCGGATCGAAGGAGGCCGGGACCGGCCTCGTGATATCGCGTGATATGTCCTTGCGGATTTGGTCAATGGAAAGCTTCTTAATCCCGCTGACGAGCCAGTCCTCCTCCGCCTCATGCACATAGATTTCTCCGTACTGCCCATGACTGCCGATATGATCCGCGTGAACATGCGTGGTTAGCACCATAATAGGCAAATCCGTCAACTGATCCGTCATCCGCCTCATGTTGTCGATGCCAAGTCCCGTATCGATCAATGCGGCACGCTCGCTTCCTATCAACAGAAACGAATGCACCTTCTCCCAATGTCCGTATTCACTGATCGCGAATGTGGTCTCATCCAGCTGCGATACGGTAAACCATGCATCATCGATAACGACATTATATTGATGATTCTCCATATGTAATTACTCCCCCATCAAGGATTATCGAATGGTGATATCCTCCTGATCATCTTGAAATGCAATTAACGACATATAGTAATTTTTCTCTTCTGCGGACACAGGCATATGGCCTGTTTCGGCCGTCTCTATCGTGAAGTGTTTATTCATAAGCTGCTTGAACTCGTCCACAAAAGCATGGAAGCTCTCTTTTGTTGCATGAAAGCGGTAAGTTCCTGCAATGTTTTTTCGATGTTGTTCGCTCGCGCTGTCCAATGCAAAAGAAGAAGCCGGTGCGCTCTCGATTTTCGTCCGGGTAACATCGAGTGTCTCCATAAATACCTGTCTGGACGTTTCCACTAAATCCAGGCTTGGCAGCAAATGATCCTCCGGTATGAAGCGGCTTGCGACGGCGCGATAGTATTTCTGCACGATACCGTTCTTCTCTTCCTTCCGGACCACATGAATGATCCCGTGCTTCTCCAGCTCCTTCAGATGAAAGTAAATATTATTCCGCGTAATGTCCAGTATCTCGGCTAGCTGCTGCCCGGTGTAGGCATCCTTCACGAGATTCATCAGGATCTTGGTGCGCAGTGGATCGGCAATCGCTTTGAGCTGTTCATGGGTTTTAATTTTATAGACATCTGTCATTTTATTTTTAACACCTCCGTACATTTTACCGGTAAAATTATTTTTACTGTTATTCGTTTTTCATCCTATCATGATTTTTACCGGCAGGTCAATCATGCTGCACCTACGATTTTTCACTTCTACGCAAATTAAAAAACCGAGCGCAGTCAACAATGATGATGCGATTAGGTAATACTGTTATAGAAGGAAGAAATCACGCTAAGAGGTCCCGGCTTATAACACCATAAGCATGTTCCCCTTAAGCAGCTGAATTATGATATAGTAACCACATTCGTATGTACGACATTATGATGTTCAAAGGATGTGCCTCATGTTTGACCCGACGATATTCGAAAATTTAAAAGTTGGCATCGAGAATGCGGTCTATGATCTCGACAACCTCGATGAAATCATTCGTGTTACCGATCGGAAGGATCTCCTGGATATGGCGACGTTGTCCAGAAGTTTTAGCCTCCGGTTCGAGCTGACTGCGCCATCCACAACTTCAGCCGAAATTTGCCTGGAGACCGGGCTTCGGGATTTGGCAGCCGAGATCTTGGAAATTCCGGAAGGTCAGCCAGCCTGCGAGCTGAAGCTCCGCTTTCATATAAACATCGTTGATGCTTCCATAGCGTGTCCGGCTATCGCCCAAATCATGAAGGAGATATGGAATCCGGAGCTTCCGCCGCTGCAAACGATCCGGTACGCCTACAGCGATGATCCGGTACCGCTTCACAACACGATCGAGCTGCGCTTTCCCCGTAGGATCAACGAAGAACAGATGGGAGATATCCCGAATATCTTGGAGTTCATGCTTCGTACGCTGGGAGCATTAGAAGAATTATAGCCTCCCGGATAAAGATACGGTGATATCCAGTAAAGAAGCCTGCCCGCTATCATAGCGGACAGGCTTCTTCGACTTATATTATATTAAGCAACAACCAACCGGATCCAGATGTCCGAGGGATCTTGAACGGCCCAGACGCCATCGCGCTGCTCCAGGCGCAGCCCCGCCTCACGGATACGGCCGGTTACCGCCTCAAGCTCCTCATGGCTCGGAAGCTCAATCGTATAATCTTCCATTCCCGCAGCACTCCGTGGAGTGTTTGGTACACCGAGTCCTGCCCAAACATTGAGCCCGATATGGTGATGGTATCCTCCTGCGGATATAAACAACGCAGCGCCGCCATAATGGGCTGTCAGCTCAAAACCCAGAACATCGCAATAAAATACGCGGGCATCGTCCAGGTTGGACACATGGAAATGTACATGCCCGATAACGGTCCCATCAGGAAGTCCATACCATTCCTTGTCCTTGGAGAGAGCCAGCAGTCCCTCTACATCAACAGGATCTGTGGTCATCACATATTCCCCTTTGGCATCACGCTTCCATGTATCCCTTGGTCGGTCGGCATAAATCTCGATGCCATTTCCGTCCGGATCATTAATATACAATGCTTCGCTGACCAAATGATCGCCTTGACCGACAGGAATGTTATGCGCGATCAGATTAGCAAGCGCAAGCCCGAGCGATTCCCGATTCGGAACCAGGATTGCAAAATGGTACAGACCTGCCGTCCGGGTCTGCGGTTTTACCAGATCTTGAATCTCCTCTATAATCAGCAGCGGCTGGTTGCCGTCTGCCGTCAATTCGGCAACACGGCCATGCTGGCGAAGCATTTTCAAACCAACGACTTCCGTATAAAAGCGTACGGATTGTGCCAGATTGCTAATACGAAGAGATACGGGTCCAAGCTTTGTGGATGGATGTATAATGGCAGTCATATTCTCACTCCTTAGAATGTTGTTGTTTGTTTTTTTCATAAAATATATTCAGGTCTACGACAGGCTAAACTTGTAATCAAATCAGTTACACCTTACTTGTAATCATTATAGTTACAGGGTTCCTCCATTGTCAAATCCAGTAATTTACATGTGAACCGAAGAGTCTCCAACGGTTAATCAAAAGAAAACGCCCATCCTGCATAAGGATCGAGCGTGTGATTTTCGCTTATTCACTTGATGTTCCATTCGCAGAGGCATAGATTTTCCGGACGATTTCTTCCAGATTCACCTCATGCAGCGTGTTCTCCATGGCCTTCTGGGCGGCTGAAAAAACCGGAACAATCGCCGTTTGAATATGTTTGCCAACAGGACATTTTGCGTCCGAATTCCCATGAATGCCAAACAGGGAATCCTCCTGCACGACATGAACGGCATGATAAATATCCAGCAGTGTAATCTCGGACGGATGCTTTGCCAGCTTCGCTCCCGCTACGCCAGGCTTAACCTCGACCAGACCCGCTTTGCTCAACATGCCTACAATACGCCGGATGACCACCGGATTCGTGTTCACACTCTCCGCGATATAATCTGAGGTGCTGACGCCAGCCTTATTCATCTCCAGCACGGAGAGAATATGAATGGCCACTGCAAATCGGCTGCTTATGTTCATGTGACCCCTCCTGACGGACCAAATCTTCAGATGACTAGCATGTAACCATCATAGTTACATTAGACCCTAAAGTCAACGGAGAGGCAGCCGTCACTCGAGCCAAAATCAGGTATTGGATATATAAATCCCAAATACATATGGAATATAATGTAATTTTATGTTGATTTTTCTTAGCTTTTCACTATAATTATCACAACATGTATTGGTAAAATCACCCTATTTAAACATAATCCAGGCATCTCTACATGATCCAAAACATTCAAGGAGGAAATCCATGGATCCCAGCCAAAATCGAAACGAAACGTATTCTATCCGACGTCCTCGAAAACCTAAACGCCGTATCAAACTCAAAAAATGGATAGGAATATCCTTATCTATACTGATTCTCTTAGGCGGACTAGGCTATATTTTCAGAAAGGAATTGTCCTGGATGGCGTTTCATGTTTTTTTCGCGAAAGATATCAAACATACGCTGGACAAGTCCTACAAACCTGTTGGAGATCCTGATTCGCCCAAGCCTGTTGCGGAGGCAACAAAGCCATTCTCAGTCTTGCTTCTGGGCGTTGATCAACGCAAGGACGAGCCTGCCCGCTCCGACACGATCATCTATTCAGTCATCCGACCCGACCTTAATAAAATATTGCTCATCTCCATTCCCAGGGATACCTACACCGACGTCATCGGCAGGGGAGTCACCTCCAGAATCAACTCAGCTTACGCCCACGGCGGCGCGAAAATGGCCATTGATACGGTTGAGCATCTGTTTCAGCACCCTGTCGATTATTATGCAGCCATCAATTTCTACGGATTAACGGATATCGTCAATGCATTGGATGGGATTAAACTCCCCATCGATAAAGTCATCGAGAACAAGAGCGCCAATCATATCAAATTGCGGATCGAGCCTAACAAGCCGATTTACGATGGAACAG
The DNA here is from genome assembly GCF_050482385.1 of Paenibacillus lautus. Classification (GTDB taxonomy): domain Bacteria; phylum Bacillota; class Bacilli; order Paenibacillales; family Paenibacillaceae; genus Paenibacillus_AQ; species Paenibacillus_AQ lautus_B. Next base: position 12,608 of record NZ_JBCNHV010000041.1, on the reverse strand, counting down.
AGGCATTAAATTATGTTAGGTACCGGGAAGATTCGGATTTCAACCGCACCATGCGCCAGCGCATATTCCTCAGTTCCTTAATGGATCGGGTATTTGAACTGAAAAATATAACCAAGATTCCAGAGTTGATTCGTATCGGAGGCAGCAATCTTACCATGGACTTAAACTCCGATTTCATTCTCAATCTGGGCGAAAACCTATTTTTTAACGACTCCCCACCTACATTTGAGAATTACATGCTGAAGGGAAAAGATTTGGTGATTCGCGGCGATTACTTTTATGATCCTGACGACTCGGACGTCCAGTATATTCAGGAACTGCTCGCCAACTGGTCTGATGAAGAGACCAAACTGGAAGATTTGATGATCCCAGGTGCGAAGTAAAAACGGATCGCCCCAGGTTAGGTGAATCGCCTGACTAGAAGATGAAGCTTGATAAAAAAAAAATCCGATCCTGATAAAAAAGCCTCTCTTTCGCGTACCACGAAAAAGAGGCTTTTTTAACGAATATCATCTGCTCCAATTAGAACATCGGAAATACGTATTTGATAAGGAAATACAAGAATCCAAAGAAGATAATCAGATAAGCAAGATACTTAATTAACGTAGATGCTACCCTGCTGGAGTCGTTACGCTCCTCGATATTGCGGGTCTCAATCTCCACGTCTCGGTCACGCTGCCTGCTCATAGTCTCCACCCACCTCCATCCGATTCTTTAGTTGCAGATGACGGTTATCTCTTGACGCTTACTACTCTTTACACACACGTCTTGGGTTTGAACCAATCTACAGATTAAGAGATGGCAAGCTTAGAAAAAGCCGATCATCGCAGGCAGAACGATAAAGGAAGCCAGCGTGGTCCACAGAATGCACCTGGATACCAGCTTGGGCGCGGCATCGTATTGTTCAGCAAGGATTACCGCGTTCACAGCTGCAGGCATCGCCGACAAAATCAGGATAACCGCAAACAATGTTCCCTCAATGGATAAAATCGCGAGCAATCCCCAGGCCACCAACGGGCCCACCAGCATTCGCATCGCCATGCCCGACCAGAATCCACGCTTTGAGACGGCAGAAGCTCCGCCCTCCCGAACCCCAACCATCTGGGCGCCCAGTATGACCAAAGCCAGAGGCGCATAAGCCGCGGACAGCATGGAAACGCCAGTATTCAACCCGTCTGGAAGCTGAAAGTCCGTCATCCGGAAGAGTACGGCCAGGGCCGCCGCATAGACCGAGGGGAGAGTAAACACCGATTTGATCGCCTTCACAGCCGAAAAATGAGATCTCGCTGCCAGGTACACCCCTAATGTATTCATAATGATAATCTGCACGATGACATACACCGATGCTTTATCCAGCCCTGCTTGCCCGAATGCAAGCAGGACGAGGGGAAGCCCGTAATTCACGCTGTTGGTAAAAATCGTGGTCAAGGCGAGGCCCGACTTCTCTGTCTGGGACAAGCCCAGCATTTTACCGGCGAAGGCACTGAGCGCCCAAAGGGCGATCACATTCAACAAGCAAAACGCAACCGTTACCGCGACCTCATTCGAGGTAATCGAAGCCTTCTCCAGCGTCTCGAAGATCAGAGCCGGGCTCAGCACATATAATGACAGGGCCGAAAGACCCTTGGTTTCAATACCCTTGAACCGCTTGAGCAGCGCTCCGCCAATGACGGGGAGCGATATGGGTAGGAATACGCTATAAATCGTAGCCAAGAAAGAAGAGATCATGAGGTCCACCTTTATGCAAAGTAAAAAGTCTTGGTCCGCCGCTGTTGTCATTTCAACTAACGTATCCCGTTGGTTGAGCCATACATCATCAAATATTTTCACTTGGGGAAACTAGATATCCTCTGAAGGATTTATAATCGTCAGAAACGTGTACCACCCATTTTCCGTTGATCTTTACGTTGCTTCGAGAGATGTCTTCTTTGTCATATGGTCGACAGCCTAGGCATTCAAGCATGCCCCTGACCGTACACCCTGCGCACAGGAAGCAGTGCGCACGGTGTACTGTCATTAGACCAACTCCGTGTGGACCATGATTCCGCTATTTGCAAACAAAGCTGCTAAACATAAGGTTAAGCGGACACCTGGTCCGCTATTGCCGGCATATTAAGGCAAAAAACAGGGAAAAGCCGAGAATAACGGATTAGGTGTCCGCAAAGCCTTGAATTGAGCACGGTTTTTGGTAAATAGCGAACCTCCTGTCCGTATAGGGAGCAACGTGCACAGTGTATCGTCATTAGACCAACTCCGTGTGGACCGTGATTCCGCTATTTGCAAGCAAAGGTGCTAAACATAAGGTCAAGCGGACACCTGTTCCGCTATTGCCGGCATATCAAGGCAAAAAACAGGGAAAAGCCGAGAATAACGGATTAGGTGTCCGCAAAGCCTTAAATTTGGTACATTTGTTGGTAAATAGCGAACCTCCTGTCCGCGTAGGATCAGTGCACATTGCCTTTCCTCCGTGTATCTTGCCCATCATCCGTGCATAATGCCTAACATCAGTGCATATTGCACATCAATTGTCCGACGTTTACATTATTGATTCCGTATTGCCATTTCCAGCTCTTATGGGAGCATGGTGTATATTCATGGGTAACAAAGAGCGGCGGTTGATCCTGATTCAAGACCGGCATTCGGTTACGTAAGCATTATTTTTGGCATCAACAAGCTTCGTCTCCGTTTCTTCCCAAAGCAGTAGTGTAATGGATCATTATCTCTACATCCTAACCCATACCTTAAGCATTCGTCCAAGATTTAAAGACTATAGGTCTAATAGGCACAGGCTTTCATTATGCCATCTTCCTGATGACAAACGACACGGTGGTTCCTCTGCCTCTTGTGCTGTCAATCATGAGCCCTTGCCCATAGACTTGCTTCAAACGCCGATCCGTGTTCATAAGGCCGACTCCCTTACCGGTACGCTGTCCGCTCCCCAGCATCAGGCGGAGCTTCTCGGGATCCATCCCGGCACCATCATCCGCGATAATGACCTTGGCGGATTCAGCTTCACTTACAATGCGGATGGTTACGGTCCCTCCCTGGGTTCGCGCCAATACGCCGTGAACGACCGCATTCTCCACAATCGTCTGCATGGTCAATGGGGGAAGCTTCCACTGCTGAACAGCGACTTCCTCGGAAATATGCCAACGGACACGCAATCGTTCCCCAAACCGCTCCCCCTCGATATACAGGTATGAGCGAACCAAGCCCAGCTCCTGCTCCAGCGGGATAAAACGCTCCAAGTTGCTGATATCATAGCTGGCTCTCAGATAGTGGCTGAATTCACCAATCAGCGCAATCATCCGTGAAGGGTCAATCTCACTGAGAGATGCGATCGAATTTAACGTATTGTGCAGAAAATGCGGCTGAATTTGAGCCTGGAGCCAAGCTGCTTCCATATGCAGCCGTTCTTTAATGGAGCGCTTCAGCTCAAGCAGTGCGCGTACCCTTGTTTTTAATTCCAGATGATCCACCGGTTTGATTAAATAATCGTTAGCTCCGGAAATGAAGCCCATATGAATATCCTCAGGCCGATTTCTTGCTGTCAGCAGCAGAATCGGAAGCTCCGATATCATATACCTCTGCCGAATCGTCCTGGACAATTCATATCCTGACATCTGGGGCATCATCACATCCGATATGATGAGATCCCATTCTCCCCGCTCCAATAATTGAAGGGCTTCCTCAGCCCGGGTAACGGTCACGATCTGATACCCTTCGTCTTCAAGCAAATGATGGATAACTTTTAGGTTAACCGGATCGTCATCTACGATGAGCAGCCTGCCATCGGTTTGACGAGAAAGCTTCTTAGTCTCGGATTCGGCCTCATCCTGTTCGTGTTTATCTGACATGTTAGATAGCCTCTCCTTCTCTTTCTCTGAATTTGAAGCCGGGGAGTCGGCCATAAACTCCTGTTTATCCGTCTTCTCCTGCCTCATCATATCGTCCACTTTCAGCGTGAATGTAAAGGAACTTCCCTGTCCCGGAGCGGATGACACGGAGAGCTCCCCTCCATGCAGCTCAACCAGCTGCTTGCAGATGCTGAGTCCAAGCCCCAACCCGCCTCCCGCTGCGGCAAAGCTGGAGTCTCCCTGCTCGTAGGGGAGGAATATCCGTCTTAATGTCTCTTCGTCCATCCCTATCCCCGTATCAAGAACGTGGACGCAGGCCCTTCCCTCAACAACGTCGGCAGTCACCGCGATCCGGCCTGACTCCGTATATTTGATTGCGTTGTGTATCAGATTGAATACAATCTGAACCAAGCGGCTTTCATCTGCCCATACCTTGGGAAAATCATCCTCGATCTCGCATACGAGCTCGATTCGCTTGCCCTCCGCCATCGGAAGGAGCATGTCCAGCACGCCTTGAGCAGCCGAACCGAGATGAATGCTCTGCACATTCAGCCGGATCCGCTTCTCCTTCAATAATGAAACATCCAGCAAGTCATCCAACAATAGCGACATCCGCCTACCGATGCCGGTAATCAACTCCAGGTGGTTACGATCCTCTTGCTGAAGCAAACTCCCCTTGCGTTCCAGCAGCGTTTGCGCCATGTTAATCATCCCGTGCAGCGGATTTCGCAGCTCATGGGATGTATTTGCCAAAAATTCATCCTTCATCTTGTCCGCCTGCTTCAGCTGCTCTGCCTGTTCCCTCAGCACGACAGCGTTTCGGGTAAACCGGATAAACCAGAAGGAAGCAAATCCGAGAAACGCAACGATCAGATCAATCGGGTAATACGGCAGTTCCTTAAAATACCGGAACCTTAAAATTCCGCTTAAGATAATGTTGCAGGAAACGGCAACCGCCGACAGCAAGATAAATATGGCCGCTTCCGTCCGTTCGCTGACCGCCTTCCTGGCAATCGAAGGCAGGAACAGCACGGAACTTATTAATACGAATGATAAATAAGTAGAGAGATGCACCATCAGATGAAACGGAAGCATCAAATAGGCAACGGCATACAAAACCACAAGGATCGTATAGGCCCGGTAAAATCCTTCTTTGATTCTCGGCCGGAGCAAATGCTTGGTACACAGAATCAAACATAATGATATCGCCACATAAGCAACAACCTTAATCTTTACTGACCATTCGAAACTAATCGAAGGCTGCCAAACAAGCAGGAGCTTATCATCGTCAACCAGCGTGGCCAGCAGCGTAAACAGGATAAGAGCCGCAAAATAAAAGAGGCCTTTACTCCGATAGCCGATTAGATACAAGATTAAGACATACATGACATGAAGAAATAGCACAATGCATACCAGCAGCTGCGTGTTCTCCGAGAACGCTTTCCCCTTCATCACCGCTTCTGCTGTCCCGAATTTGATCGGCAGCTTGATCCCGCCTGAATCAGCATATTGATAATTGCTCACTTCCAGGACGATATCCAACTCATTCCCGGCAGCCGGGGGGATGAGTTCGACATGGGGTACGTTTCTTGCCACATGGGTCTCCTGCACATCAGAGGGATGTCCGGATTCGTACAATAACTCGCCATTTACATACAAACGATAGGCTGTGCGGATATCAGTGATCCAGAGGCCGTAGGTTACGTTACGTTCCGGTACGAGCAGCTTGAGACGATAGGTACCAAAGCCCATTGGGTTCCCGTTCTCGTTTACGCCTTCCCATGGAGCGGGAACCTGTATCCAGCTCGGATCGGCGGCAGACTGTCGCTCCCCTTGAGACCATCTATCCGGACCCATCCATTGATTCGGATAAAAGGCCCATTCCCCGTTCAGCGCAACCGTATTGCGGTCATCCGCCTGCCAATCCCGAAGATCCAGCAGACCTTGCTGAAACGGAACTTCCTCAGGGATCATGATGGTTTTAAAATACGCCAGCCGCACGGAGAGTAAGATGACAATAAACAGAAAAGTAATCCCCAGCAGCCTTCTGCCGGAGATCGGTTTCGATTTCGTGTTGGAATAGGTCGACAATGATAACAGTCCCTTATAACAAATTGTAAAAATTAACAACACTACACAACTGTCCATTATTTTACATCGTTACGGAGCTGTTGTCTGTTCCTTTTCCATAAAGTCCAATAAATAAACGGGTCGGGTCAGACCGCTATACAAATAATAATGTCTTGCCCGAGCGCTGCAACGGCTGGTGCGGACATAATTCCGCAGCGGATACATACTTCACCGTATAGTAAGAGTAGAATCTTTTTCTCCCGGATGCTTCATAGATCCATGAAAAAAAGTCGAAAATCGAATCATCCACCCATTTTCCGTTGTACTCGATTAAGGACCGCAAATAAGGAATTTGGAGTTTCACTCCCCCGTCCCACATAAAAATAAATGTGTTAACCTCGGCATTTTTTTGCAACAAAAAATGAACGGTATGCTCATCCAGCAAGTACTTTTCCTGACCACACAGAAATACCGGACCCTCATCAGTGGCAACGATGCCAATCCGCTTGCCGTTGAAGTGAACATAGAAGCCTCTGCAATGCTGGAGGTTCTTCTCCGCATCAAGCTCGATCTCCCGAAACGTTCCAAGCTCCAATCCCATGGCCTTATGCAGCGAAGATTCCTTAAATTTCCGAATGAATTTCATAACCGATCATGTACCTCCCGATTGTTGTGGTTCACTCCACAGTATAGGAGACCGTCCTCTACAATTTCTGAACAACACGGGAGAACCATAAAATCGGGCAACAAGATACAAAAAATCACCGGACGAACAACCGGTGATTTCATATCGAATGCGTGTTTGGCTATTTCCTCTATTTCATATTGGGGACTTGGATGCCATTGCTCCATTCGTCGTACCATTTCACAATGTAAGGACTTGGCTCCTCACCCATCTCATCTTCTAACACCTGACACAGAAGACTGAATTGACGGTGCACCTGAGCCGGATTATCCTGCAAAGCATATATTTTCATCAACGAAAAATAAGCCTTTTCCTCCAGGTGATGCTGCCTCTGGATCGAGAAGTAGCATAATATGGCTTCATCGATGCGTTCCTGATCCACATACCAATCCGCCATGGCTAAAGAAACGCTAAGCCACAACTCCTTCAGCCTTTGACGCTCTCCTTCTGCCCACCAGTAGTCATATTCCTGCAGGTAATCCCCTGTATACAACTTCATCATTTCAATATGTCGCTCAATCAATTCAGCCGACACGGAGGGGTTTAATTTGAACCAATTCTCCCACTCCTCAATGTCCAGCTCGATGCCTTCCATATTCAGCACGTAGCCTTCTGTCGTGTTGGTGATTTGGAAGCGGGTATCATAGGGCTCCAATGTTTTTCGGATATGATAAATAGCCGTGTAAAGCTGCGGATAGGCTTTATCCATGTCAAACTCCGGCCATAACATATCGATCAATGCCGACTTTCGTACAAGCTGTCCTCTATGCTGGAGCAGATAAATAAATATCTCCTGAGCCCGGGTTGTCCGCCAATGAAGCAGCGCGAATTGCCCCTGCTCATTTGGCTGCTCGATCATAACCTGGCGGAACATCGTCATCCGAATGTTACGATTGGACTCCATGACCTCTTCCGGTCTGGACGCAATGCGGCTTCGCAAACGCTCCATCGTTTTGGCGACTCGATCAAGCTGGACAGGTTTAACAATATAGTCTACGGCATTCAATTCAAAGGCAGTGACTGCATATTCGTGGTACCCCGTCACAAATACAATACAGAGATGAGGCTTCTGCTCAAGCAGCTGCTCTGCCAGCTCAATGCCGTTCAATTCCGGCAAGCTGATATCCAAGAACACGATATCGACGTCCCTAGTAAGAATTTCGTCTCGCCCTTCAAAGGGATTCGTATATGTACCGATTACATCTATAGACATGGTATCCAGTTTTAACAGTTGACGTTCTAAATACTTCAAGGCCAACGGTTCGTCATCTACGAGAATTACCTTCATTCATATTACTCCTTGGATTGGAAAAATACGGTCACATTTAACTATATTGATTCCTTCGCATTGTTGCAACAAGCGAAAGCATGTTTTACAAAATTCTCAACTTTCGCAGCTTAACAAGCTTCACCGGGCAAACCACAGGCTATATTTACGATACTGATTGTAACTGTTCTCTATTTAACGCTTCCTTTGGGTTGTCTTATAAGTCTTATTCCTAATTGATAGTATCCAAACCCAATCTATTTTTGATTCCTTTTAAAATAATTCCCTACTCTTTTCTGATCTTCAGGATGCTCTTTTACGTATTTCTTACTATATAGTACTACATAACTAAAAAACTCATTATAATTTATAAACACCAGATGGAGGTTCACGAATAAAGCTTACTATATTTTCTCCAATGTAGTATTCTTCCCAAGGTTCATGGTAGGTAGAAAATTGAACAAAGAGGACTCCTGTACCGTACTCATGACTATTAGTATCACTAAAATTGTGCAGAGCGCGAAAAAATGATCAGGATTTGTTCATAAATTCTTTATCTCATCGAACAAAATATATTTTAAAAGGATCCATTCTTAGCTTTTTTCATCATAAAATATTATGTTCTAGGGAATATATCTTTCCCTTTAAGTTCTTCAAGGACATTATCAATTCTTCTGGACAAATCCAAACTCTCTTCTTCAATCAATTCAAACTGGGAATTATCAAAGTAACCATCTTTGATCTCATTTATGATGTAATCGGGAACTTTTACGTCTTGTCGTATTAAATTCTCAGCTATTGTTGTGTACACGATTTTTTTGGCGCATGCTTTGTTTCTAAACTCTCTTTTAAAACTTTTGATCACATAAGTAATAGAATCATCAATATTTTCAGATTCCATAAAGTAATTATTGACTGTATTTACGATCTCTTTATAGAACCATCTGGCTTTTGTACAAAGATCAACGGGCAATTTTTCAAGCTCCACCAATACCCTATTTCTTCGAGAATAAAGTTCATTAAATTCTTCCTCACTTATTTGACCTTTCTTGATATATTCTTTTACTTTCTCAAAATTTATTGACTTAAGATTTGAGATGTATTTCTCCTTAGCAACCTTATACATTCTAGGTTGTTGTATTCTCAACTCAGAAGCTATAACCCAAATAATTGCTTTCTCCATATCATTTGAATATTGTTCGCTGTAATTCTCATCAAAGGCTTGAGAAACTGCCTCATAATGACTCTGATGGTACATATTTTTATATTCTTCACACTCTTTAGTAAATGAATCTATTAATTCTTGATAATTCCAAGACATACTTTCCCTCCTTAGCTTTTATTTTTTGATAGCGTCTTCTAAATCTATCTCATCAGCATCTATTTTTCCTGTTGCCGCCGCAACATTCCTTTTCTCCCCAGTAATATATTTTTTCCTTAGAGATTCGACAAGTTCTCTATCTGCTTGTGTAGTTTCTCTAGTTACATGTGGAATGCCATCTTCCACCTGAATATCGATATTGGAGATTCCACCTGCGAACAGGTACTCATTCCCCTGCTCGGTAGATTTACGAATAAGCAAGCTATCTCGGTATGTACCATTTCTTAAGCATATATCTGCTTGTTCCTCCGACATGGTCGTTGAAATATAACAGCGGATATGATCATTAAACTTGCACAACATGGATCCAGAAATAATAAAGAAGCTCATTCCTACCTAACAATTAAGTAGAAATAAGCTGTTAATAAGCTCAGCATTTGTTGTTAACTAAGAAAAAGAAACTACTTTTCGTGCTCGCTATCTTTTAAAAAATCTTCTTCTTGATAAGGATAATTCAGTAGTTCTAGATTTTCTTTAGTCATATACCATGTTCGATATTCATCCAAATTACTGTTGATAAGTAAAGACCCTTTAATTCTTTTCAGTAATGGATATGTGGAATCATCCTCTAAAATCAAATCCCGGTCATTCATATTCAATATTTTTCCGATTATTTCAAGTAGCTTTACCCATCCTAAATCAAATGTACGCGTTATAAATTGAATACTAATAAAAACATTCGTATCTACACCATACGCTTCGAGATTTGCCTTCCGATAACGCTCTATATAATCATCTTCATCATCTAAATTAATGCTCATTGAAAAATATGTGCAGCCGACACTTACGCGTTGAGTACCAGTTCGATCCCATACCTCTGCCTCATAATTAATTAATTCTACAAATAATACTTCGCATAACATATTGTAGAGCAATTTCTCCAATTCTTCTTTTTTAGGCAAATTAGAACCAATACTTAACGAATAATCCATTTTACTCATACCTCCAGTACGATCTAATTACTTGACGACCTTCAATGACTAATAGTTCATTTAAATGTTTTAAATCCTTGTGAGTTGACTTAATATAAATTCAATAAGTTTAGCTCTTTTTTCTATAGGATAATCATTCAAATTTAACACTATTCTTCTTGCTTGATCCGTAGTTTTATCTCTGAACATTTTAAGTATATTCATTAGATTAGTTGATTCAGGAGCATAACAATCAAACACCTGCCGATCTATTATGAAGTCCGGACTTTTATCAGGATTAATTCCATAGCCGTTTCCACCAAAACCATTTCCATTGAGGACTTCGTCAGGCATTATTGGTGCGATATCCATTTTCCACCAGCACATTGACGGCTTCATTTTGTCTTTCTATTCCTCGAGTATCTTTACCTGTAGCTTTAGCATAATCTCCTTCTGGTTTCCCACCCCTAGGTAACGAAGGCTTCGTAATTGTTGCATTTGGCCTGATTTTAGGTGTATAAGGAATATTTGTCACCATATAGCTTGTACTCTGAACTAGTTTTCCAGTCCACATTCTTATCGCCATATTTTGAACGGAAATACTCATCCCATTCCGGTTCTGTTCGAGGTATCTTCGCAGAATCAGCTGCCCCCTACAAAATCGCCAAGAACATCAATGACTAAGCCTTTTTCAAGTCCGTTTTCTTCGTACCTGAGGATAAGCTTATTCTTATCATCGTAAAAAGTGGTCATTCATCCAAACTAAGACCAATATTTTTGGAGGCTCCCGTTTTGCCATTGTCATGTTTCTCCCTGATTTTGAGCATGTAAAAAAGCCCTTTCCTACTCAAGGTTCAAGTGGAAAGAGCTTTGAATGTTTATCATTTGTTTGAATTGTAGTGTTTGGTTTGTTGGTTGTATTGTATGATCTTGTTCTCACTTTGTAAACCTACCTATTTTTCGCTTTCTTGATTAATTGGTTTACCTTAACCCAGTGTGGAATTTTCACAAATTTAAAATAGACCTTTATCTTCTAAATACACTTGGTCTTTCTGCTCCATATTCTTCAATAAACACCACGACTATTTCATTCAAACAATTATAGAAATCTCTGTTCATAAAGGTTTCGTTACATGAAGAATTGTTAATAAATACAACTATGGGTTAATATTGAAAATAACAAGTTTGGCAGCCTATTGTTATTAAAATTTAACAACTCATATATTATCATCTCTATTGTAATTTATTAAGAAACTCCGTACTTATTCTACCTGAGATATCATCAATCGTTGCCATTCTTCCTAATCTCTCCATAAGCTCATTATTATTTATTATACAATCTTTATTAGTATCATTAATTAAAAATCTTAGAGAATCAATACACATTTCAAATAGTTCTTTGTCTGTTGTTTCAATAAGTGATAATATTATATTTATTTCTCTTGCATCACCTTCATCTTCAAAGCAATATACTACTCTTTTTTGCCAATCTAACGACTTATCCATTATATTTTTTCCAAGCAATTCCCAATCTATATCGGAGAATTTCCCCAATAGGTTCATCGCATCATTTACTCCAACATCATACCAATAATCATCTGAAGCATTTTCTCCAGACATTTCAGTTATTAATTTATCAAATTCTTCATATTTCATGACTTACCTCCACTAATTTATTGGTTCAAATCCGGGCGTTGGTTTACCTCCCACTGGATATCCAGCAGTAATGTTATTACCTTCTTTAATAACATCTATTTCAACACCATCTACAGTACCGCTATGCAAAGTTGTAGTTACCCCATCTGAAGTACGACTTCCAACTGGTGGCGTATCGCTAATTTTTTTTATAGAGCTTATAATTTTCTCATCGCTCCATGAATCAGGAAATACTGTGCTTTTTTTAAGTTTTGCGAGAGTTCCATCTGGAAACTGATGATAAAATTGAACAAAGTTAGTGCCATCTGGATTCTGTCTGAGAACTTCTACTGCATAATTAGGATTTGCATTATTCACCACATTAGGCGAATGCCCTCCTCTAACTCCATTTTTACCTGGTATTCTCTCTCCCCCTAATATTTTTTGCTCCATCTCTGGTGATAAGTAAGATTCACTAGTTTTACCCGTCCCCTCAAATGATCCACTTGAACTTGTTTTCTTTTTCTTTAAAGCTTCATATAATTCCTTCTCTTTCTTGAAATATAAATCTCTCTTATCTTTAGAAGCTCTTCTAATAGCTCTGCTCTCTTCAACGGCTTGCCGAACTCGCATTGCCATTTCTTTCTGTCTTCTATCTTGCCCACGTTTAAAGCGAGTCTTAGGTGTAGATATCTGGTCAATCCCATTCATGTACTTGGTGTTAGCTGCTGTTTTCCCCCTTTTAAGCAACGTTTTCCCAAGTATTGCTAGATCCACCGCCCCTAGCATTAACCCTGTCACA
>NZ_JBCNHV010000040.1:0-2558 GCF_050482385.1 Paenibacillus lautus | reverse complement strand
AGGCTGATTTCACATAACGTTTCTTGTATTCACGAACCCGAGAACCTTAAGCCCCAACGGGGCGGCCACAACGCGGATAGGTTCGCAGGGTTGTCCGCCTGATTCCACTCCCTCATCCTTCGGTCGGCCCAAGGATCGGCGACAGCCGATCCGCAGTTGTGAATATAGTGTTACCCGATGCCTCCGACATCATCGATTTGCTTACACAATATGTCTTTGAATCCTTACAAAAATGGGGTATCAGTTGTAATTAGAGATTTCTATTAGGTTCCCATCTGGATCTCTTAGATAAACTGACGTTATCGATCCTAATGATCCTGTTCTTAATACAGGACCTTCTTCAATTACTACATTGCAATATTCTAAATGATGTATTACATCGGGCATCTGAACGTCTGTTATAAAACATAAATCAGCAGTGCCTGGCATAGGTGCCTTCGCTTTTGGTTCAAACTCTTTGCCTGCTTCATGTAGGTTTATCTTCTGTTGTCCAAAATGTAGTGCCTTTCTTCCTTCTCCAAATGTTACGATTCTCATTCCTAAGACTCGAGAATAAAAATCACATGTTTTTTCAATATTTGTGACAGTCAAAACTAAATGATCTAAACGATTGATGTGTATTCTAATCGCCCCTTTTTGTTATGATCCTAAATTGTTCGTAAGACTTGCCGTTCTATAAATTATTTATAATCTCTATAGATTATTTATATGTCTTTATACAAGACTGGAGGTTTCGGATAACGTTACCGCATTCACGAACCTCCGAAGGAGGTTGTCCGCAGCACCCGCTTCCCTGAGATCCCGCCTGCGGACCAAGGGCCGTAAGGCCCGCAGCGTGAATGCAATGTTATATGATGTCTACGCCTTCTTTGATATACTTACATATCGGTCTTTCCTGGTTTCCATCCAGTAACTTGACTCCATTTACTGGCCCTGCTCATGATTTCCCAAATTATTGGTTCCTTGCCTTCCACATATCGATCCCGCTCATTTCGATATTGTTTCATCAAATCATATTTCACTTCCGCATATTTTCTGCAATCATCTTCATTAGTCCGAAGGTAATCCCTAAATAAAAGTGAAAATTGTTCAGACCAACTTCCAAATTCTCTTATATGGATATGAATTCGTTTTCTTCTAAGCTTCTCACGGAAATATCGTTTTGTTAGGTCAGGATTATCATATCTATAGATAAATCCTATGTTCTCAAGTTTAGTTTTATATATCTCTATCGGTTTGAATGATCGGACCGAAATCTGAATATCAATTATAGGTTTTGCATCTAATCCTTCTATAGAAGTTGAGCCGATATGATCTATTCGAATTGCTAGCTCGCCAAGTGCTTGTCGAATTTCTAAACCAATACTTTTAAATTCTTGGTTCCAAGAAAAATCATAAGGTACTACAATAATCGGATCTGACATAATAACCTCCGATAAGATTTGTGTTTTTAGTTCGTGTAGGTTTCATATAACGTTTCTGTATTCAAGACGCGAGCCGGCCTTAGATAGCTCTTATCTTAGGCCGGCTCGTGTGTCGTCCGAGTTATCTTCCATGATTATACATCTGAGGACCAGGGGGCGTAAGCCCCACAGCCGAGAATAATTTGTTAGACGAAGTAGACTCTAGGCTCAGTTACTAAGAGCCTCTTTCATAAATTGGTTAGGGTATTTTTTTAGTTTTACTAAAGGGGTGTCGTTAATTATCTTATTTAATTCAATGATATTCATTTCATATATAGGTAAATAATCTTCAATTAAAAATTCCGTCATTTTAACCATGTCTACCATTGATCCAAGGACGCTTCTATCATAAGTTTTGATAAAATTAATGCTTTTCGCATTGCTAATGTAGTTGTTAATTAAATTTTCAGAAATTCCTTCTGCCTTTAAGTTTTCTATAAGGGCACTGATAAATATCTCTTTAAAGTTCTTATAGTGCTCCTTCTTTATTCCAAACAAAATAAAACAATACCTTGTCTTATTATTCATAATAATTAAATTATTCTTTTTGGCCATGCGAAATATATTGGCATGCCATTTGTAAAATTCATCATTTATTCCATTGTCTTGTTCTTCATTAAAAGAGCTAGTTTCAAATAGCTTCTTGGTACATGAGATTGTTATCATATTCTTATCCCTTCACAGTCTATTTCGTCTAACGTTCTTGTATTAGCGACGTCCATTTCCCTTAGATAGCTCCTATCTTAGGGGAATGGATGTATCTGCCTGTCTCCTCTTCTTCGAAAAAACTCCTGGCAGATCAAGGGCCAACGGCCCGCAGCGCGAATATTGTGTTATAGGATGTCAGCGTCTTCTTCGAAATACTAAATCATTGTTTCTTAACTATCGCTTCCCGTTAACGCAACTCATTCCGTGTCCGCTGAGGCGATCCTGGTGGATAACAATTATTTAGTTAGTAACATTACAGTCGTGAAATACGTTGAATGGTTAGGATTTCTTGTACGTCCCTTATTCACCACCACCTGTAATATGCTCTTTACCATTGTTCATAGTCTATTTGAATCAAATTAAAGCATCTTACATAATTGTCCAATC
>NZ_JBCNHV010000039.1:0-49193 GCF_050482385.1 Paenibacillus lautus | reverse complement strand
GCCGAGTTGCTTCCTGATTCACTTCGTGTTAGATATAGAATTTATGAGTTATCAGTGGAACTGATGAAATTCTATATCGCAAGAAAACCTACCTATGCATCGCGGTCGCTCATCCTTGAAGTGGCCTCGATAGAGGTTTTCTTATCAAAAACGGGCTTTTTGAACAACCTCTTAAATTAGGCAATCTCCGCTTCCTCATTCTCAAGCTTGACGGACACCAGCTTCGACACGCCGCCTTCTTCCATCGTGACGCCGTACAGCACATCCGCCTCTTCCATCGTTCCTTTGCGGTGGGTGACCACAATAAACTGCGTTTGTTCAGAGAACTCCCGCAAATACTGGGCAAAACGGACCACGTTCGCTTCATCCAGCGCCGCTTCGACCTCATCCAGTACGCAGAACGGAACCGGCTTCACCTGCAAAATGGCAAACAGCAGCGCCATCGCGGTTAATGCACGCTCTCCGCCGGAGAGCAGCTGCAGATTTTGCAGCTTCTTGCCAGGGGGCTGTGCAACGATATCGATCCCCGTCTCAAGCAATCGATCCGGATCGATCAGGACCAGGTCGGCTCGTCCACCTCCGAACAGCTTCGTAAATACCGTGCCGAACTCGCGCCGGATCGCATCGAACGTCAGCTTGAAGCGCTTGGACATTTCATCGTCCATTTCCTTAATGACCTGGTACAGCGTTGTTTTCGCTTCAACGAGATCCGCCTTTTGCTCACTCAAGAACAGATATCTCTCATTGACACGCTGATACTCTTCAATGGCCCCAAGATTCACATCTCCGAGGGAAGTTATCGACCTTTTCAAGTCACGTACTTCGTTCTGAGCGGCAGTGATGTCTTCCGGAATCGGATAACGCTGCTTGGCAAGCTCATAACTCAGCTCATAGTCCTCGCTTAATTTCTTCAATATATTCTCAAGCTCAACATCGAGCCGGTTTACCCCAATCTCGGTCTGGCGAAGCTGATCATCCACGGACCGCAGCTGCGTGCGCTGTTCCTTGGTTTCGCTCTCTTCCAGCTCCAGCTTCCGGCTTAGCGCGGTGCGTGCAGCCCGTTTGAATTCAAGCTGCTGGGTCGCCTCTTCCTTCTTCAGCTTGTACTGATTCAGATCCTCGATCTGCTTCACGCTTTCGCTTTCGTTCTGATTCAGGTCGGCTTGAACGGAGGCCAGCATCGTGCGGTTCTGCTTCTGCTCCTTCTCATGGTTGTCGACATCCGACTGAAGGCGCTTGAGCTGTTCCTCCAGCGAGAAGGTTTCCTGATCCAGCTTTCCTTCGCGAACCTTGAGGTTCGTCAGCTGACTCTGAAGCTCTTCCTTCGCCGACTCGTTTGCTTTACGGGCAAATTCTGCAGCTTGAATCGCCAGATGGGTTGATTTCTCTTCCTCCTCCAGCTCGGTCAACAGCTTCTGGGCGCGCTCACGGCTTGCCTGAATCTCTTTGGCTTCCTTCTCTTGACTGCTCTTCTCTTCGCCTGCCAGCTCAGCTTGTTCGAGGACATGGCGCAGCTCATGCTCAAGCTGCTTGCGGTCCCCTGCAGCTTGCTGTTCCTCGATCCGCTTGTCGTCTCCAGCTTTACGAAGCTCGTCCAGCTTATCCTGAGATTCGATCATTTGATTCCGGACACTTTCAATGCCCTGCTGCAGCTTCTCCAGCTGCTTCTCGGTCTCCATGATTTCCTGATCCAGCTGCTCCAGCTGACGCTTGCGTCCCAGCAAGCTATTCGTTTTCTTGTGCTGACTACCGCCTGTCATGGATCCGCCTGCATTGACCACGTCTCCCTCGAGCGTGACTACACGGAAGCGATAGGAGAATCTTGCAGCAATCTTGTTCGCTTGCTCCAAGGTCTCGGCGATCACGACATTGCCCAGAAGGCTGCCGACGATGTTGCTGTATCTGGAATCATACTTCACCAGCTCGGAGCCAAAGCCTACAAACCCGGCTTCCCCTTCAGCCAAGTGCCGATCCGAAGCGGATACATTCCGTGGACGAATGACGTCCAAAGGCAGAAAGGTTGCCCGTCCTAACTGGCGCTGCTTCAGGAAGGCAATCGCCTGCCTGGATACGGATTCGTTCTCCATGACGATATGCTGAACCGATGCGCCAAGGGCGGTCTCCATCGCAAGCTCCAGCTTTTCCGGTACACGAATTAGCTCAGCTACCGCGCCATGGACCCCGTGGAGCACGGATTTGCGGGAAGCCTTCAGTACTTCTTTAACACCCAGCATAAATCCGTCAAAATCGTCCTGAAGCTCTTTCATGGTATCGCGGCGGGAAATTTGCGCTTCCCGCTTCTGCTCCCATTTCCGAAGGGCTCCCTGCGTCTCTTCCTGCAATTTCTGCAGGGATTGATATCGCTCGCTCTCGCTGATATAACCGCTGCGGAGGTCGGCAATCTCTTTACCGAAGCGTTCAACGCTTCGATCGATGCTCTCTTTGCGGCGGAGCAAGTCCTCTTTCAGGGCTTCCCACTTACCTGACTCTTCTTGTGCTCGATTCATCCGCCGGTCCAGCGCCTCCTGCTGCTGGTCCGCATACCGGATTTCATTCCGCGCTTGAGCCATTTGGTTCATAAGCTCCAGCAAATTCCCCTTCAAGCTCTCTTCCTGCTGCTGGCTGATTCCGCCGGTTACGCCCACCAGCTTCGCTTCTTCCGCAGACAGCTGATCCCGCACTTGGGTTAATTCCTGCTGGAGCTCTTGCAGCTTGCTCCTCATGCTCGCAAGCTCGCTTACGCGCGCTCCCAAACGGTGATCGCCGGATTGCAAACTTTCTTCCAGCTGCTCGCGCGTACGTTCCAGGTTACGGCGGCGTTCCTTGAGCACTTCGCCATAGCCTTCGCTCTTCTCAAACAGCTCGCTGAATTGAAGCAGCTGGCTCTGCAGGTCTTCAACTTCCTGCTCTAGCTGGCGCAGCGCCGATCTGTCACTCTCCAGCTTGGCATCGTGCGCAGATACAACGGTGGACAGGGCAAGCTGCTCTTCCTTCAGCTGCTCCAGCTTGGCATTGGCCTCGCTCCATGAGGTATGTATCTGTTCGATCTGATACACATACAAAGAAATTTCCTTGTGCTTCAGCTCTTCCCGAAGCTCCTTGTAGCGAATAGCCTTCTCGGACTGCTCTTTCAGCGGTCCGATCTGATCCTCTAGCTCTGTAACTAAGTCGTGGATACGAAGCAGGTTTTGCTCCGTTTCATCCAGCTTGCGCACAGACTCTTTTTTACGAGATTTATATTTAACGATCCCGGATGCTTCCTCAAAAATCCCCCGGCGATCTTCTGAACGTGTACTCAAAATCTCCTCAATACGGCCTTGTCCAATGATGGAATAGGCTTCTTTACCGATTCCGGTATCCATGAACAGCTCCGTAATATCCTTGAGTCGGCACGATTGCCTATTAATGAAATACTCGCTGTCCCCGCTGCGGTGCACCCGTCTGGTTACGGTTACCTCATTAAAATCCAGCGGCAACACATGGTCCTCGTTGTCCAGCGTAAGGGAGACTTCTCCATAATTAACCGCTTTGCGCGCATCACTCCCGGCAAAGATAATATCCTCCATCTTGCCGCCGCGAAGCGATTTGGCACTTTGCTCGCCGAGCACCCAGCGGATCCCATCGGAAATGTTGCTCTTACCGCTGCCATTCGGACCTACAACGGCTGTGATTCCCCGGACAAATTCCATCTCCGTCTTGTCGGCAAACGATTTAAATCCTGCTAACTCGATCCGTCTTAAAAACATATTCGACCTATCACCTCTCCTGCTATTGTACCACAAGTAGAATCGGCTTCACCGCCGTCTCTGGACGAGGTCCATCAACGTTATAAGCAGCTGTCCCTTTATAAAGACAGACAACGAAAAGAGCAAAAAACAGTCATCCTATCCGGGGCCGGTTATCCGCTTGACTGCTCTTTGCTCTTTGTTTGTCATCACATCAGCGAAGCTTTAGGCATCCGCACGTTTCAGCTGCTTTAAGGCTACTGCCGCTGCCTGCTGCTCGGCTTCTTTCTTGGATCTGCCGCTTCCGCGTCCAAGACATTCGCTTCCCATGTATACCTCCGAGACAAACTCCCGCTCATGTGCCGGTCCTCGCTCTTCTACGATACGATATTCCAGTGCGCCCATGCCGTGATGCTGGGTCAGTTCTTGAAGCTCGGTCTTATAATCGCTCATCTGCGGACGACCGTTGACGGTCACCGTGGGAAAGACATGGTCGCTTAAAAACCGGCGAACCGCTTCCAATCCCTGATCCAGATAAAGCGCCCCCACAAATGACTCAAATACGTCTGCCAGAAGAGCCGGGCGGGTTCGACCGCCCGTCATTTCCTCTCCTTTGCCTAGCAGAACGTAACGACCAAAATCCAGACCTACAGCGAATTGCACCAAGGAAGGCTCGCATACGATAGCGGCCCGCAGCTTGGTTAACTCACCTTCCGGACGGTCCGGAAATAGGTTGTATAAGAATTCGCTCACCGTCAGCTCCAGAACAGCATCCCCGAGAAATTCAAGACGCTCGTTGTCCTGGCTCTGACTGAAGCGATGTTCGTTTACATAAGATGCGTGGGTAAAGGCCTGCTTCAGCAGCATTGCATTGCGAAACTGGATTTGAAGTTTATGCTGTAACTGCTTCAGATCTCCACTCAACACACTGTCCCCTTACTCGGCGTATTTTTTCAGGATAATCGTAGCATTATGCCCGCCAAATCCAAACGAATTGGACATGACGATATCCAAATCGGCTTTACGCGGGTGATTCGGTACGTAGTCAAGATCGCATTCCGGATCTTGATCCTCCAGGTTAATCGTTGGTGCAATGATTTGGTTCTTCAAGCTCAGTCCGCAGATAACGGCCTCAACGCCGCCGGCAGCCCCAAGCAAATGACCTGTCATCGACTTGGTTGAACTAACGGCCACTTTATAGGCATGGTCACCAAGTGCCATCTTTACGGCCTTCGTTTCCGAGCGGTCACCCACCGGCGTTGAAGTTCCGTGAGCATTAATGTAATCCACTTCCTCCGGCGCAATGCCTGCGTCACGGATCGCCATCTTCATGCAGCGAGCTGCTCCATCTGGATCCGGCTCGGTAATATGATGGGCATCGGCACTAAGGCCATAGCCAACCACCTCGGCATAAATGTTGGCACCGCGTTTCAACGCATGCTCCAGGGATTCGATCACAAGTACGCCCGCGCCTTCACCCATTACAAAACCGTCGCGGCCGGTATCGAATGGCCGGCTGGCTTTCTCCGGCTCGTCATTGCGGGTTGACATTGCACGCATAGCGCAGAAACCAGCCATCCCTGTTGGACGAATGGTTGCCTCCGCCCCGCCGCAGATCATGACATCCGCATCACCACGCTGAATCAGACGATATGAATCGCCGATCGAATGCGTTCCGGTAGCACAAGCCGTAACCTGTGTGGTGTTTGGACCCTTGGCTCCCAGATTGATCGACATCTGGCCTGAGGCCATGTTGGCGATCATCATCGGAATAAAGAATGGGCTTACACGTTTCGGGCCCTTCTCGAGCAGGATATTATGCTGATCCTCCCAAGTTCCCAAACCGCCGATACCCGATCCGATCGATACGCCAACACGCTCTGCATCCGCATTCACGCCAATTTCAAGACCACTGTCCTCAAGCGCCTTCGAACCGGCTGCAACCGCAAGCTGTACAAATCGGTCCATCCTGCGGGCTTCTTTGCGATCCATGTAATCCTCCGGATTAAAATCCTTCATGGATGCTGCGATCTGCGTTGTGTAATCACTCACATCAAATGCTTCGATGCGGGATACGCCAGACTTGCCTTCCATCAAACTGTTCCAGAATGTATCCAGGTCTTGACCAATCGAAGTCATGACTCCCATTCCTGTTACAACGACTCTATGTTTCAAACAGACTCACCTCTATATGGACTGCCCGTCCATCATGAGGCCGCACACGCAGACTCATGATAACGAAGGCAGTAATAATCTATCACTTGTTCGTGCTAAAGCTTGGATTAAATGTGGAGAAGTCCCGTCTTGCTAAAGAACGGGACTTAACTGTAATGACTTAGGTATGAGATTGTATGTAATTTACAACTTCACCTACGGTCGTAATTTTCTCCGCATCTTCATCAGAGATCTCCATATCAAACTCATCTTCCAACTCCATCACCAATTCAACTACATCGAGAGAATCAGCTCCAAGGTCGTCTTTGAAAGATGCTTCTAATGTTACGTCGGCTTCGTCAACACCCAGGCGGTCGATAACGATGCGTTTCACGCGTTCCAATACATCGGACATCCGGCTCACCTCCTCTTGGTAATTATACGAGATATGACTTCAAATTGCCATAGAAGGCATTTGAAAACGATTTAATGCCCGGCGGCCAGCGCCGGAACAGTAGCGGCGTCTACATATACATGCCGCCATCCACATGCAGCACTTGTCCAGTCATATAGGATGCACTGGAAGATGCTAGAAAAGTTACCACGCCGGCAATCTCCTCCGGCTGACCCAGTCGGGCGAGCGGAATTCCGCCAAGCAGGCCTTCCCGCATGTCCTCAGGAAGTTCCCGGGTCATATCGGTATCGATAAAACCAGGAGCCACGGCGTTCACCGTAATTCCGCGGGAAGCCAATTCACGTGCGGCTGATTTAGTCAGACCGATGACTCCGGCTTTGGCCGCAACATAGTTGGCCTGCCCCGGGTTACCAAGCGCTCCGACAACGGAGGATATATTGATAATGCGTCCATAACGTTGTTTCATCATGGGACGCGTCACCGCCTTAAGACAATTGAATACCCCTTTAAGATTCGTTTCGATCACCTGATCGAACTCCTCTTCCTTCATCCGCATGATTAGATTATCTCTAGTAATCCCTGCATTATTCACCAGGATATCAATTCGACCAAAAGTCTCCAACACCTGCTTTACCATGGCATCGGCTTCTACGGTCCGTCCAACGTTGGATTTAACCGCGATGGCCGAGACGCCCTTTGCGCGAATCGCTTCCACAACCTCGGCTGCTGCCGCTTCGCTTCCTGCATAATTGACAGCAACGTTAGCGCCCAGATCAGCAAGTCCGAGAGCAATGCTCCGGCCAATGCCGCGGGAAGCACCCGTAACAAGCGCAGTCTGTCCTTTTAGAGCTTCACTCATACCTATTCCTCCTTTCCAGAGTGATCTGGTTTTTATCCATCGTTATTTATACGGCCGTCTCCAAACTGCTGACGCTGTCCAGACTATTTACATTAATGACTTTGACGGATTTGTCAATCTTCTTGATCAAACCGCTGAGTACACTGCCAGGACCAATCTCGACGAAGGTATCCACGCCTTGAGCGATCATCCATTCCACGCTGTCATGCCATAACACGGGGGAGTATACCTGTTCCACCAGCAAACCGCGGATGGCAGCGGCATCTTCCACCGAACGCGCCGTCACATTGGCAACTACCGGCACGGAAGGGGTATTAAATACAGCCTGCTCCAGTTTGCCAGCCAGCCGGTCAGCCGCCTCCTTCATCAAGGTCGAATGGAAAGGTCCGCTAACCTCCAGGGGGATGGCCCGCTTGCCGCCAGCTTCCTTCACTCTTTCTGCAGCAGCTGCGACGCCTTGAGCGGAACCCGAGATGACGATTTGCCCCGGACAGTTCATGTTCGCAAGTTCTACAACATGTCCCTCTGCCGTAATGCTCTTGCACAGTTCGGACAAAGCCTCACGGTCTGCGCCAAGCACGGCTGCCATTGCGCCTTGACCTCCGGGAACGGCTGCCTCCATGTATTCTCCGCGGGCTCTAACGATCGACACAGCTTCTTCGAACGAAAGCACGCCTGCACATACAAGTGCACTGTATTCGCCAAGGGAATGGCCCGCAACGTAATCCGGTTCGATCCCCTTGCCGCGAATGGCTTCCAGGTAAGCCATGCTGGTTGCGAGTAGAGCTGGCTGTGTGTTTACCGTTTGTTTCAAATCTTCATCAGGACCATCAAATATAATAGAGCTGAGCTGAAATCCAAGCTGATCATCCGCGGCTAGAAAAAGATCCCTTGCGGCAGGAACCGCATCATAGGCATCCTTACCCATTCCGACGGACTGCGCGCCTTGACCAGGAAATATAAATGCTGTTTTACCCAAAATCGTGAGCTCCCTTCTCTTATTTCACTAGGCCTAAAAGCTGTTCTGTTTACCAGATAAGTACGGAGGAACCCCATGTTAATCCGCCACCAAACCCAACCATCAACACCTTGTCTCCTTCTTTCAGGCGGCCGGACTCCTGTGCTTCGACAAGAGCTAGCGGCACGGAAGCGGCTGAGGTATTGGCGTATTTATCTACATTGATCATGACCTTCTCTTCCGGAAGCTCCAATCGCTCCATGGCAGATTTAATAATCCGGATGTTGGCTTGATGAGGAATGAATAAGTCGATATCCTTTTTGTCGATGCCTGCTTTGGATAATACAGCTTCCGTGGCAGATCCCATTACCCGTACCGCAAATTTGAACACTTCGCGACCGTTCATATAAATAAAGTGTTTATTCGTGTTAATTGTTTCAGCAGAAGCCGGCAATCTCGAACCGCCTGCCTCAATGTACAGATGCGCTCCACCTGCACCTTCTGCACCAAGATCAAAGGCTTGGAACCCGCGGCCTTCCGGCACTTCGCCGACAATCGCTGCTCCGGCACCGTCGCCGAACAGAACGCAGGTATTACGGTCGGTATAGTCCGTAATGCGGGACAAGCAGTCCACCCCGATCACCAAAGCATTGTTGTACATGCCCGTCTTCACGAAATTTGTAGCTGTAGCCAGACCGTATACAAATCCCGAGCAAGCAGCCGACAGGTCAAATGCCGCCGCTTTTTTGGCTCCAAGCCGATCCTGAAGCAAACATGCGGTCGATGGAAAGAACATATCCGGCGTAATGGTTGCCACAATAATCAAGTCCAGATCCTCGGCGTTCATTCCGGCTGATTTCAATGCGTTCACAGCAGCGTGGTAAGCCAAATCTGACGTCGCTTCATGCGGAGCGGCAATATGCCGTTCCCGGATTCCCGTCATGGAGACAATCCATTCATCGCTTGTATCTACCATTTCTTCTAAATCACGATTTGACAATATTTTCTCAGGTACGTATTTGCCTGTGCCAATAATACCGACTGGGCGCAAATTGTTCATTTCCTCACTCACTTCCCGCTGATTTCATTCGAAATACTCTCTACCAATCGGTTCTGCAGCGCCGTCCGCGCTTGGCGAACCCCGTTCTTGATGGCGTTCGCATCCGATGAACCATGGCTCTTAACGACCAGACCGCCCAGACCAAGCAGGGGCGCTCCGCCATGCTCTTTATAATCAAGCGTCGATTTCAGGCTGCGAAGCTCCGGCATCATCAAGGCGGCAGCCATCTTGGTCTTAAGGGACTTGCTGAACTGCTCCTTCAACAGCGAAAAGAGTGCA
The DNA here is from genome assembly GCF_050482385.1 of Paenibacillus lautus. GTDB lineage: Bacteria > Bacillota > Bacilli > Paenibacillales > Paenibacillaceae > Paenibacillus_AQ > Paenibacillus_AQ lautus_B. The sequence continues at coordinate 39,743 of NZ_JBCNHV010000039.1, read as the reverse complement.
CCAGCTGTTCCTTCAATCGATTTCAACAAAATATTGCCCGAGAACCCGTCACATACGAGCACATCACAAACCCCGTTCATGACATCGCGGGACTCCACGTTGCCAACAAAATGAATAGGCAGTTCCTCCAGCAACGGATAAGCATGCTTCGTCAATTCATTGCCCTTGCCCGGCTCGGTACCGACATTTAACAGCCCGACCCGCGGTTTGGTGATTCCATGCACCTTCTCGCGATACAGGCTGCCCATTAATGCGTACTGCTGCAGATGCTCAGGCTTCGAATCCATATTCGCTCCAAGATCCAAGGCAAGCATCCCTTTGCCATCGAGAGTAGGAATCATTGGCGCAAGCGCAGGCCGCTCAATCCCCTTCATCCTGCCCACGACAAGCAGCCCCGTCGTCATGAGGGCCCCCGTATTGCCTGCCGAGATCATGGCATCGGCTTCACCTTCGCGAATCATGCGTCCCGCCACAACCATCGAAGCATCCTTCTTCCGGCGGACAGCCTTTACCGGCTCATCCTCCGCTTCTATGACTTCACTTGCATGAACCATCTTCAGATTGGACGGTTTGTCCTTCAGCAGCACTCCAATCTTCGCTTCATCCCCCACGAGAATGATCTCAATATCGCTCCATTCCCGCGCGGCCATGAGCGCACCCTCGACGTTACTCTGGGGGGCGTTGTCGCCGCCCATAGCATCAATCGCAATTCTCATGCCAAACTTCCTCCTTTACTTATGTCATTCTCCTGCAGATCGGTAGATTACGAAATTCCCCTGAAACACCATTTCATCAGCGACATAAGTAAACACTTCCACCTTGGCCTTTCCCTTCTGGCCGGCAATGGACCTAACATAGGCTTTGGCAATGCATTTCTCGCCGAGACGCACCTGTCTCAAAAACCGTATATCCGCTGAAGACGTCAACGCGATTTCTTCATTGATTACGGCGATGGCAAGTGAATTGGCTTGGGCGAACACGTAATGGCCGCGGGCAATTCGCGTTTTGCTGAATACATGTTCCTCACGGATTTCAAATATCGATATTCCGCTCTTGTCCAACTGCAAGTCAACGACATCCCCGATCACCTCTTCGAGCGACAAGGAACGAACCTGGTCATAGGAATGCTCCGCCATCTGCTTCATACGCTCACGAAGCTCCGGGATGCCAAGTTCCATACGGTCAAGGCGTATCGTCTGAATGCTCACTTTAAGCTGGCGAGTCAACTCGCGGTCGGTAACAAAGGGATTCTCGTCGATCAGCTGAATCAGCCGCTGGTGACGCTCTTTCTTGGATAAACGATCGATGACGAAACAACTCCTTCTGCCGCTATGAAAGCCGCCATTCTTCAAACATACATATATGTAAATTAGTCGCAAATATTAGAACCTGGTACTAATGTTAAGTATAAATCATGTTACGTTAAAAAGAAAGGGGGGACTTCAGACAAAAAAAATAGCACCTCACCAAAGATGAAGTACTACTTATTTAAAAATTATTGTTTGATGATCTCTCTTGCCTTATACGTTCCGCATACTTTACATACGCGATGAGCAAGTTTCAATTCTCCACATTGCTCGCATTTCACCATGCCTGGCACAGCCAGCTTAAAATGAGTACGACGCTTGTCACGACGTGTTTTGGACGTTCTACGTTGAGGTACTGCCATGTTCCCACCTCCTTATCAATTCAACCCGCTGAACACGGGTGCCAAATCCATCATCATTTAAAGAAGTCCTTCAGTCCGGCTAGCCTAGGATCGATCACTTCCGTATCGCAGTTGCACGTGCCTTCATTCAGGTCCTTGCCGCAATTCGGGCAGAGTCCCTTGCAGTCGGCTTTGCACACCGGAGCTAGCGGCAGGTGGAGCAAAAATGCTTCTTCTACATAGGGAGTGAGATCCACACTCTCACCTTGCACGTATGTAGTGTCATCATTCTCATCCTGAATCGATTCAGGATCTTCCACCGGCTGGAATACTTCATGAAAAGGGATGTGCACATGTTCGCTGATCGGCTTCAGACAGCGGGAGCAATTCATCTCCAGCTCGCCTTGCAACCTTCCACGAACATCCACCGTACCAGATATCGATGAGGCTGCTGTCAAATCCACGTCTAATGGCTGAACAGCAATAATGTCCTTCCGATCCTTAACGGCATTGCTTACATCCACGGTTTGATGGAACTGTAACGGTTGATCGCTGGTTGTCAATTTACGAAATTGAATTAGCATATCCATCACTCCAAACAAACAAAGATTATTATACCGATTCCCAAAGACTTTTGTCAACAGGATAACCCTAAAGAACCATGATTGTTTCCCGATATTTCTCACGCTACAACGAGATTATCACCCATATTTGGCGATGAGCTTATTGTTGCAGGAACGTCCTGTAATTATGTTATATTATTATCAAGGAGTTGAAACTAATGAAGACGGTTGGCATTGTCGTTGAATATAATCCCTTACATAACGGTCATGTGCTGCATTATAGAAAATCCAAAGAAGTAACAGGGGCGGATGCCGTTGTTGCCGTGATGAGCGGTCCTTTTCTCCAACGCGGCGAACCTGCTATTGCAGGCAAACGCGCACGGGCCGAAATGGCCCTTGCCATGGGAGTAGATCTGTGCATCGAGCTGCCGGTAACCTATGCCGTGCAGCCTGCAGAATGGTTCGCATACGGTGCGATAGCCATTCTGGAAGCTACAGGGGTGGTGGACTGTCTTTCCTTCGGATCGGAGAGCGGTACGCTGGAGCAGATTCTACCGCTGTCCCGTTCGCTTGCCAGCGAATCCGGCGAGCTCCAATCCGAAATTGAAAGGCACCTCCGTGAAGGCATGAACTTCCCGTCCGCTTACGGTGCCGCCGCTGCAGCCCTATTCGGCGAGTCGGGACCTGCAGTTGCCCATTTGCAAGAGCTGCTCACGCAGCCGAACAATTCCTTGGGCCTGCACTATCTGATTGCCCTCCACCGCCTGGGCAGCCGCATTACACCCTACACCATTCCGAGAGAAAACGCACACTACCACGATCCCTTGCCGGGAGCGTCGTCCATTGCCAGTGCTACCGCCATCCGTAACCTCATCCTTTCACAGGGCTTGGAAGCAGCCAGACCTTACATCCCCGAATTCACGCACAGCATCATGGAGCGGGAAATGGAGAGTGGACTGGCCCCCGTCCACTGGGAACAGTTTCGTCAGCCGCTGTTTCAATCCCTGCTCACGCATACTCCCGCGCAGCTTGAAGGCTTCCTTGAAGTTACCGAAGGCTTGGAATATCGTGTTCAGCGCATGCTTGGGCAGTTGAAGCAGCCTACGGTTGGGGCTCTCCTCGAAGCGTTGAAGACCAAACGCTATACCCGCACCAAGCTTCAGCGTATGCTCCTGCACATCATGCTCAATCATGACAAGGCATCCATGAATCGCGAGGAACTGGCCAAAGGTCCGGGATATATCAGGGTCCTTGGCTTCAGCGACACCGGGCGTTCTTTGCTGAAACGAATGAAGCAGAGCGCCTCGCTGCCTGTCATCCAAAAGCCGACGACGCTGGAGCATCCTCAACTGGAGAGGGATCTGATGGCAGCCGCCGTATACGCCAACGGACACCCTAAGCCGGATATCCGCCATTATTACAGTGACTACCTGCTGCCGCCACTCACCCCTTAGGCGGCAGCTGCTCCAGATAATCTACTGCATCCTGCAGATCGTCAACCGGGACCAGCTTCATTTCCGTTTTGATTCGGTCCGCCCGCTTCTTGGCTTCATCGTAATTTTTTTTCGGCACAAAAAAGATATCCGCTTCCTTCCGGTCAGCCGCCACGATCTTGTGCTTCACGCCGCCAATGGGACCTACGGCGCCTGATTTGTCAATGGTACCCGTTCCCGCTACCCGGTAACCCCTGCTTAAATCACCATCGGTGAGCTGGTTATAAATTTCAAGGGTGAAAATCAGTCCGGCTGACGGCCCACCGATATTGGTATCCGCAAAATGAATGGTGTGATCGGGATTCGCCGGCTCCACGCTTTGCATTGTCGCAATCATGACGCCAAGACCCGGACGCTCCGCCCCAGTCTTTTCATCCTTAATGCTAACAAGCTGAACCTGTTCCTTAACGGTTTTCCCCTTGCGTTCAAGCTCCACGGACACCACTTCTCCGATAGTTTTCTCGCTTAACAGGCTGGCAATTTTCTCATTATCCTCTGCCGGCTGCCCATTAATCTTGATCAATTTATCCCCAGGCCGAAAATGCTCGGCATTAGCAGAATTCTCGGAGATCGACATCACGAATACATAAGCAGGCTCGATACTGTAGTCAATACCTGCTTCTTGATAAGCGGCTTCCATTGCAGCGGACTGGGAAGAATTCATGTAATACACTTGTGTGGCTGCATACTCGTCCTTACTCTGATCGCCCATTTTTTCGGCCTTTTTTACAACCTCCGAATTGGGATTAAACGCAGACATCATTAACAAAGCCATATTGGCATAGCTTGCCGACACGGTTGTCATCATAAATGTGCCCTCTTCCGCCGGATCGCCCTTCTCGACATTGATCATGGGGCGAACCTCCTCGGCGCTCCCCGGCTGGTATACAAGATAAGGGGTCGGCATATAAACGACAACGTACAGCATGACCCCAACCATTAATAAATACAGCGCAATTTTTAAGCCATTCGGTTTTACAGACTTCTTCATGTAGTTTCCTTCCCTCCGCCTTATATATCCAGCCTTCCACCAAGTTTGGTCTGACGGTTGTCTCCTTTGCATAAAGTTGTACTAGCCATGTTTACGCTGAAAGGAGATTCCTTATGAATAAAGACAACGCCGTCAAGTCATCAAACGGGCTGTGGAACACCATTCTGCTTGGAGCTGCCGCTTTCCTGCTTGTACTGGCTGTCGTCAGCGCGCCCGAACCTGCCTTCCAAGCCACTCTGCAAGCACTTAAGCTATGGTGGAATATCGTATTTCCCGCTTTGCTGCCGTTTCTCGTTCTGGTGGAAATACTCATCGCCTATGGCTGGGCCCATGGGGTTGGCGTACTGCTGGACCCTTTGATGAAAAAACTATTCAAACTTCCCGGTGCTGGCGGCTGGGTTCTTATAACAGGAATGACGGCCGGGTTCCCGGCAGGAGCGCAGGCCGCCTCCGGAATGTATAGACAAGGCGAGCTTCGTGCCGATGAGACCGGAAGGCTCGCCGCTTTATCCCACTTCTGCAATCCTATGACCATTCTCGTTGTCATCGGAACTGGTCTGCTGCATCAACCGGAAGCTGGTTATCTGCTGCTGATCATTCATTGGATTTCCGGACTGCTGGCTGCTTGGATATTCGGCCTCTTCCATAAACCGGCTTCTTCAGAAGGAACACGGCAGTTTACAGCATCTTTAAATAAAGTCCGACCAAGCAAGTTTGCCCAACGTCCCCTCTTAAAAAGGGCAGCGACTGCTGCTCTGGAGGCCCATCAGCGGGATGGACGGAGCTTTGGCAAGTTACTGGGCGATTCCGTTACACGTTCGGTCCAAACCTTAATGATGACAGGCGGTTTTATCTTGTTCTTCGCCGTCCTGACCAGAGTATTGACCGGTCACCTGCTGCCGCAGCTTCCGCCCTATCTTGTATCTGGACTATTGGAGGCCCATCTGGCAGCCCAATCCATCAGCTCATCGGCATTCCAATCCGGCATTTTGCAGCTGGCTGTGCTGTCCGCCGCACTGGCATGGAGCGGAATCAGCGCTCAGCTGCAGAGCCTGTCGCTGATGCAGGAGACCGGTCTCTCTTGGCGTTACTTTATGGTGAAGCGAGCCTTGCATTCGGTGCTCGCCTTTGCGATTACACTGGCTATGTGGAAGCCGGTTAGCGCCCTTTCAGCAGGCATCGTACCAGCCTTCCGAACGGAACCGCTGGATCACGCCAACGTGGATCAGCACTTCAATTTTTGGAGCGGATTGCCTTCATTCTTGCAGGTTCAAGGCGTAATCTGTTTATTATTGATAGCGGCGTTTGGGCTGTGTTCCCGTCTTATTGACCGTTACCGCCGCTAAATTTACGGCGCATCGCGGCATGGACCTCGGGGCTGACCAGATCCGTTGTATCTCCATTAAAATGCGCGATTTCCTTAACCAGACTTGAGCTCAGGAACGAATATTTCGGGTGTGTCATCATAAAGATCGTCTCCGCATCCGGATTCAGCTTATGATTGGTGGATGCCAGTTGAAGTTCATATTCAAAGTCGGTCACCGAGCGGATCCCCCTTACGATGACCTGGGCATTCTTCTGGCGGACATAATTCGCCAGAAGGTCACGGAAGCCGTCGATTTCCACATTCGGAAGATGCGCAGTTTCCTGTCTCAAGAGGTCCTTGCGCTCTTCAATCGTGAATAGCGGGTTCTTGCTTAAATTATTCAACACGGCCACAATCAGCAGATCAAACTGCTTGGAAGCGCGTGTGATGATATCCATATGTCCCATGGTTACCGGATCAAAACTTCCCGGGTATACGGCAACACGGTATGTACTAGTATTCTCATTTCTCATCATGTAATTCCTCCTCATCAAGCTCTGACGCTTGATCTTGCGCTGTGTTGTAACGGTAGATCGATATGGCGGCTTCTCCGTACTTCGCAGTCCGGAAACAACAAAAACCACCAAATTTCTCAGGGTAATTGTAACTTGATTCGTATTCCAATACCACCACAGCTGAATCTTGCAGCAAACCTCGTTCTGCCATATCCAGCATCAGCTCATCGCCATTCTTAAACTTGTATGGCGGGTCCAAAAAGACCAGATCGAAGCTGTAGCCGCGCTTTTCTAGCGCTTTAAGCGCTCGTGCCGCATCATTGCGGTACACCTCAGCGCTTTCTTCAAGCCTGGCCGCCTTCAAATTATCCTTGATCGTACTGATGCTCTTCGGCTCCACATCAATAAAAACAGCACGTTCCATCCCCCGGCTTAATGCCTCAATGCCAAGGCCTCCCGTGCCTGCGAACAGGTCAAGCAGGGCGCCCCCCTCAAAGTAAGGACCGATCATACTGAATATGGATTCTTTCACTTTATCCGTCGTCGGACGGGTGCTTGTACCAGGCACACTTTTGAGCGGCCGGCCCTTCGCACTTCCGGATACTACTCTCACTGCTTCATTCACCCGTTTCATTATCTATAAATTCATTGCCAAGACAACGTCATTGACAGTGATTATCGTAACACAATCATCCCATATATGAAAAACGAAACATACGTCTCTCCATTTTTTTTCAAAGTCAGGTATATTTCTACCGCAGCCGGGCATCCTTGAAATATCGACATCAATGAATGTCGTAGACAACCGCGGAGAAGACTTACGTTTCCCCATAAGCTCTTCGTCCGGTTTCTCCTCTCCCATGAGGGAATCTCTTCGGAGGTTCCCGAACTAAATCCCTGTAACGGCAACGTTTATTACAGGGATTTAGTTCTTTTTTTATGCCTTTTTTTCACATCAATATTCACCTTCTAGTCTGGCGATTCACCTAACCTTATGTGAAAAGCATAACCAATCCCTCTCAGCCAACGTTCTAACGATAAAGGGCATGATGGGAGGAACACGTGATGAACCTGTTTTTATATGCAGGATTGGGTTGCCTGCTGGTTGCAGGGCTTCTATCCGGAGCGTTCACTACGGGATACCAACAAAGAAGCAACTTCTATACTGAATCCAAGGACGACCGCGCATCCAGAGAGAGAGTAGCCAACTGGTTCTTATTAGCCGGTTTCGTATTTCTTGCGGCCGCCGGTGTTATGTATTTGTTCCGCTAAGTGGACACTGTGAACATTTTCTCTATACTGATATTACTTAATCAGGGTTCTGTCACCGATGATCTCCTTGGCAATCCCCTTAACTTAACACCGTTAGCTCGATGCAGTTCTTCGAACAATCGCGAGTTTAACCGGCAAGACGTCCCCGGATATCGGAGGGCGTTTTTTGTCCCCTTTTTTAGCCATGGCACCACGCGACAATGGCAGGAATAACGCCGATTTTGTCGAATCAATATAGCTGTTTGAAAAATATTCCTAATTGTATAGTGAAGAGAGGTCATGTAAGTGAGAAGAACGTTGTATGTTCTCGTATTGTTTACCATGCTCGCGGGACTTGGTTTTGGAGGCACGACGCACGGGATCGCTTCTGCCGAAGAGTCCAGGCTCCAGATCAGCGACATTGCGGGAAGGAACACCTACCTGATGAGCGATGGCTCCATGTGGTCCCTGATTGACGGACGACATGCCATTCGGACGCCGGGTAAAGTTGCAGCCATCAGCGGTTATGAATACGAAGGCATCGGTATGACGCAGGATGGGCGATTAGTGGAATGGGATATCGGCAAGGGACCCGAAGTCGTTCCGGGAACAAGCGGCGTGAAGCAGATAGCGGGTTACTACTGGCTGAAGTCAGATGGTACCGTATGGGGCGGCTCGAAAAAAGCAAAAAACCTCAGCGGCATTTTGCTGATCGCCAATGCCGATCAAGAATTTGCCGCCTTATCCTCAAACGGGGAGCTGCTATTAGAGGATAACTACAAAAAGGGACAATTCAAGAAACTCGGCATCGTGGAAAACCCGGCAGGGGTCAAATCCATGACGGTTCACAGCGGGCGTGTAGCCCTATTGCGTGACAACGGTGACGTGGTTGTATACGAAACGTCCAACTTTGACGATAACGGGCGCATCATACCGGTTACCGTCGCTCAGAATGCAGCTCATATCGTTTATGCATCCAATGAGCCGACGGATCTTCTGATTGTGACGCTCCAAGACGGAACCGTATGGACAACGGGAGTGTATAAAGACCGCTGGAAGCTCAAGGAGCAGGTCTCCGGACTGAGCGGGATCGCAAGAACCTCCATTTACGGAAATGCCAAGGATCTGTCGGAGGGGTTCTATGCGCAGCGCTCTGACGGAAGCTGGATCCATCACAAGGACGGACAGAACAAATCGGTAGATGTGCCTGTCGTTAAGGCCATATCGGTTTCGGTATCCGATGCCAACCCTTATGTAGGGGATACCCTGGAAGTCAGTATCCAGGAGACTTACACGAACGGGGCCAAAATCAAAGTACCGGTTAAAGATGCCCAGATCGATATAGAGAAGCCTTATTTGATGAACATGCAGAAGAATGGAACACTGAAGTCTGCGGGCGTTGGCAAGACACAGATTACGGTAACTTCGGGTGGTCTGTCCAAATCGATAACGGTATCGTCCAGCCTGCGCAACAATTTGAAATACGCAAAACAGATCAACGGGAATATCATGGTGCCGGCGAAATCCGTCATTCAGGCACTGGGCGGCACCTACTCGGCCAAAAACGCAGCCGTGGAGGCCAAGTTCGGAGAGACCGTGCTCTCGCTTACGGCAGGCAGCAACCAGGCCAAGCTGGATGATAGTCCGCTGCACCTAAAAGCAGCACCGATGACCGACAAAGGCGAGCTGTTGATTCCGGCCGCCGTATTATCCGATGTTCTGGGTGCGAAAATCAGCTGGGATACCAAGTGGAAACAAGCGAATATCTCCTTCGGAAGCGATGCAGAGATGACCATTGTCTCCAACGAAACGGCTGGCTTGATCAAAAAAGCAATGCAGGGCAATTTGGTTAAATTTATCGGCCGAACGTATTGGGTGAATGATTTCGAAGACTTGGAACGCTTCTCGAAATTATCGGTTACCGACATTTTGCCGGACGACAAAGGCGAATTCAACGTGATCTTCAAAACGGCATCAGGAAAAACAGTGAAAAGCTATCCTATGCGGTCTTCGGAAGTGATACAGCTGTTTGCAGACCGTTCTTCTTTATTAAATTACGACCCTTATCAAAAATACAAATGGTCCGCATCGGTCTGGAAACAGATTAAGGCAGGCCAGGTTTCCCTCGGCATGACAAAAGAACAGGTGCAGCTCTCATGGGGGAACCCGGCAGCCAAGGACATTACCACTGGCGGCGGCAAAACCATTGAAACCTGGGGGTACTCGAATTTCGATATCGTATCTTTCGTAAACGGTAAAGTGATATTGATTATAATGTAACATGAGTACAGACCGGGGCAAGACCTCTGACCGGATAATATTCGTTCCCCCAAGAACAGACCACTCTTCTCGAGCGGTCTGTTTTTATTAGGGATGTTCTGATAGGCGGTTAAAACGATGATCCATGACAAGTCATTAAAGCCGATTCTTGCTTCACAAAAACAGGACCGCCCTAAGAAGAGGCCCTGCCTCTTTTGGACGGTCTGTAGTTGTGACTGCTCATGGTGCTCGGTATCACTTATTGATTCAATTGGTTTGTTCGCTCAAAAGATGGATTAGATAAATGCGCGAGTAATGATAACCAACAAGATGAAAAGTACCAAAATAGCACCTACAGAAGAGCCATATCCATAGCCACCATAACCTTCTGCTACTCCGCTCACATGAATCCCTCCTTTTTTGAACATACCACATGTTATGTTGGTTCCGCTCAAATGAACTGGGCTGCCGCCTGTTCGGGCTAAGAATAATGAATCAGCCCATGCCTTCGAATCTGCCAGATTTGGATTGAACATTTCCTTTGATTCCGATATGAAAGAGGCATGGTTTAACCGTCGTTCCACCACGCCTCATGCGATCACTAATTGTCTATACCTGCGAAAGTTGTTCTTTTTCTTCCCGATCGGTGTCAGGATCTGAACCTATAATTTTTCTGCGGCGATCAACCAAACCTTCTTCGCCCAACTCACGGTATTTGCGCATCCATACTTTCAGCCGTCCGATATCTGATATTTGTAAGGCGGATGCCACTTCTTTCTTAGTCATACCTTCCAGCCGCATGGCGACTGCTTTTTTCTTCGTTTCGAAACTGTAATGATGGAATGTCTGTCCCTTTTTCGCCATGATTATCACCTCTTTACTACCTTTATCGGCTATCATCGACCTTCTTTCAATACCTAGGGCCTATTCCGACATGCGCATGCCTTCAAGGTCTATAGAACCGATGCTATTTCCGCCTAAATAAATCCATGTTATGGTATAATTTGTGTTACAACTTTACATGGAAATTGAGGGATCGATTTTGTTAAAACTCATCATTTTTGGATTTCTATTCTACATCTTCGGCAATCCGATTACGGCGATCCTGGTGCTGCTTCTCATCGTGTATGTGCTGGACCGCCGTTTTGTCGGGGTATTTCCCAGTTTGACAAAACCAATCAAGCGTGCACGGAATATTTCCAAGCTGCGCAGACAGATTGCAGTTAGCCCCAGCGACGTTTCATCAAGACACGAGCTTGCCAGATTGCTTTTGGAGCGCCGTAAGTATGGGGAAGCCCTGAAGCTGCTGGAATCCATAACATCCAGTCTAGAGGACTCCGCCGAATTCTGGGACGATATCGGAACCGCACGCCTGCATACCGGCAGCATCCCGCAAGGGGAAGCGAATATTATCCGGGCCCTGGAGATCAACCCAAGGGTCAAATATGGCCGGCCTTTTCTTCGGCTTGCTGATGCATTTCGGGATTCGGATCGGGAGAAGGCGCTCCATTATTTGGAACAGTTCCATTCCATTCACTCTTCCTCCAGCGAAGCCTATTATTTACTGGGTTATATGTATCAATCGCTCGGAAGGACCGAGGATGCCAAGAAGTCCTATCAGGAATCGCTGGATGTGTATCGCTCACTGCCAAAATATAAAAAACGGCAAGAACGCAAATGGGCGGTGCGAAGTTTTTTTAGGAAATTATTATAAATCATAAGTGATTATATAAACCAAAGGGCGTCCACACGGTCAAGAGACCACGGGACACCCTTTTTTCTTGATCATTGGTTTTTCTATGCAAGTGGCTTGTACCCAAGTCGATTTAATTGTTCCGCGATCACCCGGTACCCTCGGCCATTGGGGTGTAAACCGTCCACCGACATCAGTTCTTTCTCTCGGCCAGAAAATTGTGTGTAAATATCAGCTACGCGAAAATAGCCGTCGCTTAACCCCATCAAATGCCGATTGAACCGAATCACGTATTCCGTTGCCTCCGTCCAGCCCGGGTATGGATTATACAGACCGATAGCGCGAATAAAATAAGGTTTGCTGACCGGTGACTTTATTTTACGGATATGTTTGACGATATTTGCCACATGATTCTGACATCGATACAAGGCAGCGTCCAGCACCTCCCGATTCGGTCGGCCTCCCGTGGACTTTACCGCACGTATCAAGTCATTGCCTCCGATCGAAATCGTAATGATCTGAGCCTGCTGCAGATGATAGCGAAACGTAGGAAGCTGAACGACCCGATCGTATAACTCATCCGAGGTTAATCCATTGACCCCGAGATTCTCATGGGCCACGAACTGGCGAAGTTTCTCCTCCGCCATCCGACGGTATAACGGAACAAAACCGCTGCCAGGCATCGCCCCAAACCCAAAGGTCAAGGAATCGCCGACAGCGGTATAATGGTACACCAACATGTTCACCCCCTGCCCCGCTCGTTACGATATTATATGAGGGATGCCTCCATTGCGAAACGGGGTTATTGTCTTGAATGGCAATTTTAATTCCACTCCAAGACGGTAAACATGCTTTTAATATGAATCGCTTATTCTTCGGATTCCTCCACCTCGTAAATGCAGCGGAATCTTTCAACGCCCGGATACTTCTCTCCCAGACTGTATACCTCAAAGCCGATACTGCGATAGAAGTTTACGGCTTCTTCGTCCGTTTCCGCAATCACTCGGGCCGGTTTAGGCTGAACGTCAAGGAGCAGCTCCAAAATCAATCCGCGTCCATATCCCTTTCCCCGATTCTCCGGAAGAACGGCAAGATGCCGAATGGTAAGCTCGTCCTGATCGATATCAAAACCGATGACTCCTAAGAGAAGTCCATCCTCTTCATATCCAAACAACCGGCTGCGGCCCGTTTGATATGAAGCTGCCGCCTGATCCACCGCTTCCGGATCCGGAAATACCGAGTAACTGAGCAGTTCCTTTACTTCGGGTTGTATCGCTTGCATCGTAATATCTTTAAGCATACGTATCTCCAATCTAAAACTTGTATAGGTCTACAACATCTTCTCTGCACTGATTCCCAGCTTGCGCAGCAGCATCGCTGCCTGCGCTCTCTCGTCCTCCGACAAACCGCTAAGCACCTTAACCATTAATTCCTGATGCTGAGGAAAAATGGCTTCAAAGAATTCTTGTCCCTCTGCGGTAAGCTCGGCATAAATAACCCGGCGGTCCTCAGCAGAAGCCCGGCGAACCAGCAGGTTTTTCTTTTGAAGCTTATCCACCACATATGTAATGTTACCGCTGGAGATGAGCACCTTCTCCCCAATTTTCTGCAGCGGCTGCGGTCCTTTGTGATAAAGTACATCCAATACACCGAATTCGGTGGAGTTCAATCCGTGACTATTGATGCTGCGATTCGAATGTGTCATGACTGCGTTATAAGCTCTGGCAAGGACAACCAGCAAATGTAACGGGGTATCCTCGTGTTCTTGAATATCCGACATATTTCACCCTCCGAGAGATATCATGTTATTAAGGTTAATGAACGCCGGATCAACTGTCAAATGTATTCTTTGCTTCTATGCTCCCGGAATGCAGTATCCGCACCGTTCCATCCTGGCAGCCTATGATCGCTTGGTCGGCCATACCGATAAACAGCCCATGTTCAACCACGCCCGGAATGACGCCTAGCCGAGAGCTCAATTCCTCAGGACGGGCAATATGCTGAAACCGGCAATCAGCAATATAATTCCCGTTATCCGTAACATAAAACCCTTCATCTTGCTTACGACGGATTTGCACCGAACAGCCAAGCTGGGCCAGTGACCGAACTGTCCACTCATAAGCAAAAGGGACAATCTCAACCGGCAGCGGGAAAGCGCCGAGTTGAGCTACTGCTTTCGCTTCATCCGCCACAATGACGAGCCGTTCGCTGTGAAAAGCAGTGATCTTCTCGCGGAGAAGCGCTCCGCCCCCTCCCTTGATTAACCGCAGCTGGTCGTCGAGCTCATCAGCCCCGTCAATCGTCAGATCCAAACGATCGATCTGATGTATGGGCGTCAGGGGTATTCCTTGTTCCATAGCCAGCTTCTGCGAAGCTTCAGAGGTAGCCACGGCCTGGATCGAGAGTCCGGATCGGACCATCTCGCCGATTTTGAGAATGGCGTAATAAGCGGTTGAGCCTGTGCCCAGCCCAATCTTCATTCCATCCTGCACATACTTGGCGGCATGCTCCGCCGCCATTTTCTTCATATTATATTCACTCGTCATTTGAACCCCTCTTTCGTCTTAAGCTGAATCAAATGCTATAATATGGGGTAATTTGATGGATTTCATACCATAATGAAAGGATTATACCATGCGAACAGAGAACCAGATCAAATCCAAGATCAATGAACTTACGATGCAGAAGAAAAAGCTGCAAACCCGCTTGGCCGCTCTCGAAGAGAACAGTCCGGAGCGAGCTTCCCTTCTCAATCAAGAAGCCCGCCTCGACGATATGATCACGATGCTGGAATGGGTACTGTTTGAGCCAAGCGGCTCCTATCATATGTAAAGTCGACTGACAAACAGCAGGGGCGCTAACTGCGCCCCTGACTTTCATTAAGATAACCTACCCTATGAATCGCGGTCGCTCATCCTTGAAGGCCTCGATAGAGGTTTGTTTTTGGGGGTCCCCGTAAAGTATTTGGAATAAGCATCGAAGCATAGGCCCCACTTTGTGGGGTTATTTTATAATTGCGCCTCCTTCTCCTGGGTGAACTGCTCAAGCCAATGAACATAGAGCTCTTCATTATCAGGAGAAAAACAAACGAAGTCGATCCGATCCAAGCGGTTATCCGGCAAATCTTCCTCAAGCAACTTCGTAACCGCCTTTAACGCAACATCACATGCCGGAGCCTTAGGATACTCATAGATACCCGTGCTTATATTAGGAAAGGCGATGCTTCTGGCACCCACCTCGATTGCAAGCAGGAGACTGTTGCGGTAGCATTCCGCCAGCGTATGCTCCTCACGCCGTCCACCGCCCTCCCATATCGGGCCGACCGTATGAATGATATGCTGGGCAGGCAGCCGGCCTGCACCGGTAATCACGGCATTGCCTGGCGGGCAGCCGCCTTGCTGCTTGCGAATTTCCATGCATTGCTCCATGATCTCCGGACCGCCGGCGCTATGAATTGCGCCGTCCACGCCTTTTCCGCCCAGCAGTCCTGAGTTTGCAGCATTGACGATAATGTCGCCCGTCCATGTCGTAATATCGCCTATAAAGACGGAGACCGATGTCCTTCCGATTTTAAATGTTTTCATTTCGGAAAATCTCCTTTCGGTCTTTTATTTCTCTATTACCCCGCAAGTGGGTGGATTGACCCTGTTTGCCTATTCTGTTCTCGGCTTTTTTTTCGCAGCTGCAGACAGTCGATCGGTCAACCCCTTCTCTTCCGCTCCGTGCAGCGCTTCCTCCACCGTACGGTAGAACATCAGCGTGCCGGTATCCCTGGCCTTCGTCAAATGATGAAGAAACACATTGCCGGCTTGTTCCAGCTTCAAATCCTCGGATTCATTCTTGACCCGGCAAAGATATACCTTCATCATGCCTTGAGGATCGCGAAATTCCATGACGCCGATGGGACTCATCGATCTTTTGTCCTCCTCCGTGAACTGAGGCGTCATATAAACGGTATATTCCGAAGCAGGCGGAGGAATGTATGCTTCCCGTTTTTTATCCGCAATTAATTTGGAATTCATGAATGCGATGTAACCCGCCGCCGCGAACAAAAGGATGCAGGCAGCAATTGCGATATTGAACATGTATGACTCTCCTTGTATATAATCAATCCATCGGGCTTTAACCTAAAGAGTTCTTCTCTATAAAAACACCCGTAATAACGCAATAATCAGTAAATGCAGAGGATAAAATGAACGCCATACCCAGCGGCTCACCCGGATAGACTCCAGCTTCCTCCATACATGCGGGCCATAGGCTATCACGGCCGTCGGGATGACGCTCCACATCTGAAGCTCCCAGTTATTAAGGAACCAGAACAACAGGTTCAAGACAATATGAAGCGGTACAAGCCAGCTGGCCGTGGCATATCGAAAAATCAAGATCAACAGCAGGCCGTAAGCTCCGTAATCAAACGGAAATTCACTCATTAACGCACAGGCAGCAACAACAATCATCCATGATAACAGCTGGGAGTCCGACCGTTCCAGCACATACAAAACGATGGCTCCAGCTACCAGGGTAATGACCACGTTCAACCCTTTAGGATTCAACGCAAGCTGATAGGGAATTTGGGAAACCGCCGCAATAACGGCCAGCCGAATGATATACTTGGGTCTCGAAGAAGTGTAGCGGTGCCCCTGAACGAGAGCATAGACGTAGATTGGGAAAGCAATGCGGCCGATGATTCTCCAAATCTCCTGATGCGGAAAAAACACAAGCCCAACATGATCAATCAGCATCGTCAGCATGGCGATCCACTGCATGATAACCCCCTCCTCGCACTCGAAGATGTTGAATCCATATGTACTTGAAATTTGATATATCTATTATGGGTTGCAACACTGAGACTTGCAAGCGAAGAAAACATGCAGGAGCTCAGCCATGACAAGGGATAATGAAAAGCCCCCCTAATGAATAATCAAAACTTCAATTCAAATAACAATAAATAGACCACCCGATATTTCCCGGGTAGTCTATTTGGGGCAAGTGACATCTATTTCATTACAGCATGAATTTCCCGGATGTTCCCGTTACGGACTTCATGAGCCAACTCTCCTGTAAGGAGGGGGCCATCCACCTTGATCGAATCCCCTCCCACCGTGATGAGAGTTAATCGCTGAATCTTAACGCCATCCTGCCCATACGTATTGGCTGCGCGCTCGCTGCGATACGTCACCTTAACGGAACCAAGGAAGGTGAACGACACTTCTTGATTCTCGTCAAACAGCCAAGCCGGAAGCACGGGGTTCAGATGCAGCTGAAGCTGGCTGCCTTCGTAACGAAACACCTTTTTCCCTGCCATCATCGTAATCCACATGCTTAGGAATTCGGCCGTCGATCCGCTAAGCCTTGCCACAAAACCTCGTCCATGCACGTGGGGATCCGGATTGACACTGCTGGCAATGAACGAGGAATTCTCCAGCGTGCTGCGTCCATAAACCGCCGGGTCCAGAAAAGGTACAAGGGAAGTTTTGATTTCCGAGAAAAACTCGTCATACAAACCGACTTTTAATAATGAAAGCAAGTATTTATAGGTCATATGCAAAAATACGGATTCCCGCTCCAGCCACCCGGCTGTAAATGCACGGATGCGTCCGATTTCATCGGTTTCGCCTGCCAGGCTGACGGACGTTTTATACATCCCCAGCGCGGGATCATACAGATTGGAAGCCTTGATCCGATCATACATCGTTCTCGCCTGGCCTTCATCAGCGAGTTTCATTCCGCGGGCCGGTGCCTCCAGGAAATGCGGGAGCGCATAAGCCTTGAATTCAAGCACTTTTGCCGCGGGCAAACCATAGCGGGTGATCACCGGGTTCCCCGCAGCATCCCGAACCTCTTCAAATCGCTCGGCTTCAAAGCGGAAATACGTTGGCACGATTCCGCCTCCCATCTGTTCGGCACGCTGAATCCCTTCTTCGATTTTGTCCAGGAATGCCGCGTACATAACCTTCACGCTCTTCACCGAAATTTCAACCTCCTGGCCGCTGATCCCGTACCGGACCGATGCACGATAGAATTCACGCTGCCCAGCTACCAAGTCCCAATAACCGAATGAGTCCAATGAGCCGGACTGATATTGCTGTACGGCATCGTATACACTACCTAAGTAAGACGCGATCTCCTCCGGCACCTGAATGGCTTGATGGCCGAACCGCTCGGCGGCTTCCACGATAAATGCGACCAAACGCTTCAATTCCATCGTTTCGCTCATCCCCGACCCAAACAGGCCTGGCAAGCCGTTCATCGCGTCATTCCAGCCCGGCTTGTTCGCCTCCATTTCTACCCCCATCCCGTAAGGATCGAGTGTCGCCATTTTATTGAGGGACAATGAGATCATTTTGACAAACAGATTCGTGCGGTACATGCCGCCTAGTCCGCCATCTACCCGCAGCCATTCCGCCGCGTTCCGTTTTCTGCCGAGCTTATTCAGCTTCTCCTCGTCCTCCAGCAGCGCACCGTATTGCCGAACCTTGCCTCCTCGGCTGATCACGACCTTCTCACTCCGCGGAAGGACGTACACCGGGCTGTCAAAGAACGTATACGTATTCTCGCCAAACAATAGTTCCTCATAACGGTCGGGATAAATATCCAAGTAGGTATCAACCAAATCCATATTATACGTCCAATGATCCGACCAGAACCCTTCCCCGAACGAAGCTGCAAAATGTTGATCGGATATCGTCAACAGTCCGGATAAGAACTGTTCCTCGCTAATCTCCAGCCCGATGCCTTGATCTGAAATCGCGTTGATGATTTTACCTGGCGTATAGTCCCCGGCGCATGCCTTTGCCAGCTTCTCATAATCTTCCTCAGCCGCGGAGGCGCGCAGCAGTTTCTCCAGCTCTTCCTCCTTCCCTTCACTCACGCGGAATTTCGTTCCTTCTACACTAAGCGGGTTATAACCGTCGGCTTGTATGAGACTAAAAAACATCCGGATGTTGAATGTGCCCACCTTCGGGTTGAAAAACACGTCATTTCGCCGGTTCTGATTCATATCCCGGAAATTCCCGTTCCCTTGTGAATAGTACTCTGGCGCAAGGGAGAAGAAGTTATAATCCCGCTCCAGATCCCCATGCTTGCGGGAGTATAGGTGTACAACGGCCCCTTCCTTCCCGTTATCGAATAGGAATGGATATCCGCCCCGCAGAAAGTTGTCTAGATAGGACTGACGGCTATATTCGTCAAATAGGGGCAATCCCGTTTTGGTGGCCACATCCTCGGTTAATTTCCGGGTCAACGCCGAGGCTTCCTCGCGTTTATGGAGGATATAGGCAGGAGAACACAAATCTTTGGAGCGCTTATTGATTTTACCGATATCGTTCACATGACCAACCAGTGTATAAACGGTCGCCGTCTCTCCAGGCTTAAGCTGAGTCGATAATCCGCTGAATCCGCATGGCACTTTGTTCACGGCATACGGCGTGGCGTTCCGCAAAGCTTCCATCGAACTCACAGCAAATCGATCAGGATGGATTAATGATGTGTTACCGCCAAAGATCAGCTCAAAGTCTACCAGAGGTTGGAGCAGCTTCCCGTGCTGATCAAACGACAGATAGAAGTGACCGCTCGTCACTTGGCTGACTTCCGCCTCGTCGTGCGTACTGGAGCGAACTTTATAGAACGGGATCCCCTGATCCAGGTTCTCCACTTCCATCCAGCTCCGCAGCAGATTGCCGACCTCCTTGTACCCGCTATTCTCGACACCGTAAGGCAGAATCTCCGGCATGCCGTCCAGCAGTTCAAGCGATACAGTCCCAGCTCCGATATTCGTTACACTGACTTCGCGAACAAGCGCGGCAAAATCCTCACCGGGCAGCTGAAAATACGACACCGAAGTGCGAAGTCCGTTACCGGCATGCTCCTCCTCGATGACCAGCTCATTCTGACGGATCAGCATCGTTCTCTTTGCTTTGGAATCCGGCTGAAAGGATTGGAACGGCTCATAAACGGGCGCTGTCCCCGCCATCTTGATAAACGTGCGGAAGCCGGTAGTCGAGACGTTCTTATACGAGATATTCGCCGGGGAAAACTCCATGATTGGCGAGTTCTTATCGCGTATGCCGAAGCTGCAAATCCCCTGACCCCGATTCACATAAAAGGTCCACATCGGAATCCCTTTCAAGCCTACGATTCCCGGCAGGAAGCTGGAAAAGGGTTTGGCAAGATGGTACTGCTCGATAACAAAGGTATCCTTCTCAAAACGATAATTTGACATGGTTCAGATCCTCCTTAAATGGGTTCAATAATCGTTTCAACTCTAGAGTCCGATCAGATTTCGAAACCGGTTTCGAAATGCGGCAAAAATGAGTCCTGCCTTGATGTTTCACCTAGGTGACCGGGCGGCAGGATTCCCGGATAATCAATTGAACTGGCAGCATAACCGACTTTACTGTTGCGTCTTGCTCTTCGATGGAAGAAAGAAGGATCTCCGCCGCAACGGTGCCCAGCTGCTCTGTATCCTGACGTATGGTCGTTAACGCAGGGGTGATGTAACGGGACATTTCAATATCATCAAAACCAATGATGGACACATCTCCCGGTACATGCAGGCCATGTTCCTGAACGGCACGAATCGCTCCAAGCGCGAGTAGATCACCTGCCGCATAAACAGCAGTCGGCCTCTCTCTAAGCCCCAGCAGCTTCTTCATGGCTTCGTATCCGCTCTCGGTGGAGAAAAAATCGCTGCCGGTTATGTACTCTTCCCTTAGATCCAGATCAAGCTCCCGGAGGGCTTGCTCATAGCCTTGTTGGCGCTGCTCGCCTGCAAACGTATTCAATCCGCCCGATATATGGGCAATGCCGCGATGTCCGAGCGAATGCAAATACCGAAGTGCCTGGAAGCTCCCTCCGATATTGTCGGAGTATACCGAATGCACATGCTCCGGTGACGAGTCCAGAATGACGCACGGAATGCCGCTATCCAGCAGCTCCTGGAAATCGGGATCCTCGCTGCTCGACAGAATGACGACCACACCGTCGACGCCCCGGATTTTGCAATGCTCCACATAACTGCTTCTTCGGCCGCCGACATCCTTGGAGATGAACATCAGATCATACCCTTTGGATACGGCAATTTTCTTAAAGCTTTCGATAACGGCTCCAAAATAGGGGTGACGAATCCCTGCTCCAGTGGCTTCTACAAAAAGAATACCAATGGTCCAGGATCGCTTCGTTGTAAGCGATCTGGCGTTTGCGTTTGGAAGATAGCCCATTTCCTTCGCGGTTGCCAGGATCTTGGCTCTTGTCTTCTCCCGAACATCCGGATAGTTGTTGAAGACTTTGGACACCGTCGTAGGCGAATAACCTGTTTTCTTGGCAATATCATAAATCGTTGTCAACCTTGGAATCAACTCCTGCACCTTCGCCGGCATATTCTAATTCAAATCTATCTGATATTAGATTCTACCTGTGCTGACAGGCTCTCGTCAATGTTATTCCGCACGTACTGACTAGCAGGAACCGAACCTCTGGTTATCCAAAAAAACAAATCGGCTACGACAAGCTGGCGGAAGCGGTCTGCGACTTTGCAGGACTTTCCGTTTCCTGATGGCGAATCATCAGAACGCAGATCAGTGCGAGCAGCATGCTGCCTGCGGCACAATAAAACAGAATCGAATATCCCATACCATCAATGAGCTTGCCCAGAAGAGGCGGTGACGAGATCGCCGCCAGCGAGGATACCAAGTAGTACATTCCTGTCCGCGTCCCAATGCTGTCCTCCGATCCGGTAGATACGATAAACGGATAGGAGTTAATATTGATGCAAGCCCAGAATAATCCGCCAACAGTCAGCAATACACGGAGCAACAGCATTGATTCAACCCATGGTACAAGCGCGAAGACAATCAACAGCCCGCTGACGCCGATCAGAATCATCCGTTTCTTGCCGAATTTACCGCCAAGCCATCCGCTTGGAATGGCGAATAGAACAAAGGCGAGTGAAAAAAACGTTAAGGAAAAGGATGCCTGCGATTCCGTTAGCCCCATCTCGTTCTTCCCGTACAACGTAAACAGCGTCTCAACTCCTTGATAAGCGACAAACCAGAAAAATATAGCCGCCAAGAGCAGCACGGTCGTCCGATTGAGCTGACTCTTAAAGGAAACTTTAGCCTTGGCAGCAGTCTGAGCCTGATAGCCTGGAGCGTCGCGCTTCTCCTGGATAAACGTTCTCAAAATGAACAACGACACCAGCGTTATGCCGGCCGCGGCAATAAAGGGCAAGGACTGATGAGCGCTATACAGTATCGAGCCCACGCCAAAAGCCAATATGGACCCAATGCCGCCCATAAAGTTAATGATGCCGTTGGCTCTCGTACGTCGTTTCTCCTCCGTAATATCCGGCATTAGTGAAACGGTAGGCGAACGATACAGGCTCATGGCCAGGTTCATGAGGACCATGAACAGTATCAAGGTTGCCATCCCGGTGTGAAACGGAATGATTGCGGTAAACAGAGCGCCAAGCGGCATTCCGATGAGCAGGTAAGGCATTCTTCTGCCATACCGAGTATGAGTACGGTCGCTTCGACTTCCAATCCATGGCTGCAAGAACAAGGCAAAGTAATTGTCGATCGTCATAAAAAAACCGATCAGTGCGACACTGGATATGTAACCCTCCAGAAAATAGGGCACAAACGCATTGTAGAGCGCCCAGGTAATGCTAATGCTGAAAAAGCCAAAGCCCAGCAGCCATGTTTTTTTCACAAAGTCACGCTCCCTTGGTTTGTAGCAATCCCCCGAGTACATCCGGATAATCCGTAATAATGCCCGCCACGCCTGCATCGATCAAGACTTTCATTTGTTCCTCGTCATTGACGGTCCACGGGTGATAGACAACGCCATGCTGCTTCGCTTCCGCTACCCATTCAGGCAGAACTGCGCGATGGTATGCATGAAGCGCATCCGCTTTAGCCAATTTGGCATACTCCCACGGTTTGTATAACCCTTCCCCATACAGCAGGCCGGTACGGATTTCAGGATCAATATGTTTGCACTCCACCAGGGAATAGTGATTGAAACTTGAGATGACGATTTGCTCTGACATATTGTAGTGTCTTACGGTCTCGATTACGCGTTTTTCCAGCTCAGGATATTGAATCGATCCGTTCTTCAGCTCAATGTTCACGATCGTGCCACGGTTTTTCGTTAATTCCAGCAATTCTTCCAGCAGCGGGATCCTTTCCCCTTGAAAAGCCGATCCAAACCATGCGCCTGCGTCCAACTTTGCCAGTTCTTCGTATGTATAATCCTTGACTAGCCCCTCAGCTCCCGTGGTACGGGCGACACTTTCATCATGGATCAGTACCAGCCTTCCATCCTTCGTCATCTGAACATCGGTTTCAATTCCGGTAGCTCCCTGCTCCAAGCCTTTGGCAAAGGCAGCCATCGTATTCTCGGGGCATATAGCCGATGACCCGCGGTGTGCAAAATTAATCAATTGTGACATTTGTACTTCCTCCTGAGTGGTTAGAAATTGGTTTGTACTATAAATATAGCTCGCAATTGTTAGAGCTATGTTATCATTCCATTTTTCATATTCCACATCGTTTTACGAAACCCTGTCAGGCAGTCAATTAATTTTTTGAATGGTTTGACTGATTTGCATGTCAGGCATATAATTGTTTAGACAACTATTTTCGAAAACTTGAAATGAAAGGTGTGACTTGTTTCTTGAAAGTACCTAAACGCAATCCCTCCATCGGTTTTCATCTGGGTTACACCTATCGCCGCGCATCCCATTTGTTTGCTAACGCCTTGAAGCCCTATGATATCACCCCTGAGCAATGGCTGGTGCTGTACCACATCGGAGAGCACGAAGGGTTAAATCAAAAGGAAGTTGCCGCCAAAGCGGACAAGGATCAACCGACCACTACCCGCATTTTGGATCTGCTTGAGAAAAAAGGATACACCCGCAAATCCGTATCAGTAAACGACCGAAGAGCTTTCCAGCTCTATTTAACGGATACAGGCAAAGAATTGATCGAGACAACCACAACGATCGAAAGTCAATGCGGGAGCCAGTTAATCGAAGGCATTGACGATCATCAATTAGAGATGTTCTGGGACACACTCTCACGTATCAATACCAACATACACAACTTAGAGAATAACAGGAGTGATGTTTCACATGAATGAAATACATTCGAAACAACGATTATGGACCAAAGAATTCATCACCTTGATGGTCAGCAACCTGTTTCTGTTTCTGACCCTGCAGATGATGCTGACCACGCTGCCCGCATACGCCAAGGCGGCGTTCATGGCAAGCCCACTTCAGGTCAGCCTGATAACCAGCCTGTTCGCCTTCAGTGCGATCGCTTCCCGCTTCGTGTCAAGCAAAGCGCTGGAAAAAGGAAAACTGCGCCTGCTTCTGTACGTCGGGCTGTTGATATCGCTGGCAGCCACGCTCGGCTATTACTGGGCATCGGGCATCGCCTTTCTGCTATTAATGCGCGTTTTGTTTGGCATCGGCTTTGGCATGACTAGCACCTCGTTTCCTACGATGGCTTCAGACGTCATTCCTATCAAACGACTGGGCGAGGGCATGGGGTATTTCGGATTATCTACCACACTCGCCATGTCGATCGGCCCGATGATCGGTTTGACGCTCCTGCAAGACGGGGGTTTCACACCGCTTGTGGTCATCACCGTCATTATCAATGTACTTATCTTCCCACTCGCTTACGTCCTGACGTCAAGATCGGCAAAACGGAACCCGGAGCGTCCCGCAGCAGTTCAACCTCGAGCGGAGGAACAACCGAAGGGCTCATTCAATAAAAAGCTGATTCTACCCAGCGTCCTTAACTTTTTGATGTCCATTACGTACGGCGGGCTGCTGAGCTTCATGGCTTTGTTCGGCGCCGAGGCTCACCTCCGGAATCCCCAGTATTTCTTCTTGTTCAATGCCATTGCCATTATACTGGTACGGCCGTTCTCCGGCAGAATCTATGACCGGTATGGACACAAGGCGCTCGTTATACCTGCTGCTGTTCTGATGGTTACCGGTTTGCTGTTGCTGACCATCGCCTCATCGACGGGAACTATGCTGTTATCGGCATTATGTTACGGCCTTGGCTTCGGTGCGATGCAGCCGTCCATCCAGACCTGGATGATCCAGGAGGTTCATCCGCTCCAGCGCGGCATGGCCAACGGCATGTTCTTCAACTCCCTGGATTTCGGTGTCGCTATTGGCTCTATCGCGCTCGGCTCCATCGCCAAATCCACTTCGTACGCTATCATGTACCGATATTCAGCCATTGCGCTAGTTCTGTTGATCCTGATTTATATCGTCATGCAGACCACCGGCAAATCACGCACTAAAGCTGCATCAAAGCTTGAGGATACCGAACCCACCGTTGCAGGATAACGGAGATTCGAAAGCAAAAGCCAATTCTTTGGCATCTCTTCGATTTCATCCGAATGTTTTGCACGCATAGCTCTAACCTCCCGCACCGAACCGGATGGATCATGCGGAGCTCGTTTACTTGATTATACGAGTGGACCTCCGTTCCCTATGCTCCCGAGCCGTATCCGAATATGAGAAAAAGGTCTTGTCCATTATTTCTGGACAAGACCTTTCTTTTTCAAGCCCTGCGGTTTCTTGAAATCCACTCGGTATGAATTCCCTCCGGTATCGTCTTCCTTCGCCTCCGGCTTCACGGCGAATAATGTGAGCAGGCCGCCTACAGCCGCGACGGCTGCCAACGTGCCGAACAGCACCCAATGATTCGCCCCGAGCAGCAGTGAAACAACTGGCGGACCGAGCGATACGCCGATAAAACGCATACTGCTGTAGAGAGAGGTAATGGTGCCGCGCTGCTCCTTCTCTATGCCTTCCGTCAGCAGCGTGTCCATGCATGGCAGTACCATCCCGATCCCGATGCCACCAAGCGTCATCATGCCGACGACAAAATAGATCTGTGCACTAAATCCGGTAACGATCAAGGAAGCCGTCAAAATGGCCATGCCCGCGAAACCGGTCCACTTCTTAGCCGCTTTATTTTTGCCCGTAAATTTACCGGCTAAATAAGATGAAAGACATAACAAAGCTAGCGGAATCGCAAGCACCAGCCCTTTCACCACACCGTGTAAATGGTATGTGCTTTCAAGCGTTTCCGACAAATAGAAAAGTACGCCGAACACGCCAAACATCGCGATGCCGCCGATGGCAAATATCGCATACAGCCATCTTCCCTTCTCGTGCAAAACCTGCTTGGTTGTTTTCAAAAACTCGCGAATGGATTGTTTATCGTTATGGTTTGACTTTGGCGTCTTCACAAGAAAAATGACAAGCACGATAGAGATCAAGCACAGAATCGGAATAGCTATAAAGGGCAAGAACCAAATAAAACTTCCGAGCAGGGCACCCAGTATCGGACTGACTACCTTGCCAAACGTATTGGAGGTTTCGATAATACCCAAACTCTTACTAACCTCTTCTTCCTCTTTAAACATGTCACCGACAAGCGGAATAACAATGGGGAATGCCCCGGCAGCACCAATTCCCTGCAGAAACCGACCCGCCAGAATAACGTAATATGCCGCCGTCCCACTCAGCATCCAAGCTGCTACAGCCGAGACTGCTCCGCCTAACGCCGCAATAATTAAGCTTGGGATGATGATTTTCTTTCGTCCATACCGATCCGATAAATAACCGGCAATCGGAATCAGTAAGATGGCTACAACAGCATATACCGTTATAAGCATACTGACTTTGAAGGAACTGATCCCCAGAGCTTTTGAAATCTGCGGCAAGATGGGAATCAGCATGGAATTTCCCAACGTCATGATAAGTGGTATGGATGCAAGGGCAACCAGATCCCATTTTTTGTTTTCCATGAGAGAAAGACCACCTTTGCGTTATCTGTCATCCATATTGTAGGTTCTTTTACCCGGAATATGCATGATTGCAAGGTGGCCGCTTTTTCCCATATGCGATTTTTCCTTATTTATACTTTAAATCCGGACATCAACTGCCGCAGCTTGCTGGACATTACGTTCAGATCCTCAACGGAATTTGTAATTTCCTCCATAGAGGCCAGCTGCTCTTCCGTGGCTGCACTGACGCTTTGGGTTCCACCTGCCGTTGTCTCCGTGACCTCCTGAATTCTGCGGATTGCATGAACAAGCTCCCCGGCTCCGGAGTCCATCTGTTTAGTTGCAGCAGTGACACTCTGAATTTGTTCGTTCAATTCGCCGACGGATTGCTCAATGTCCTTAAAAGCTCTCTCGGCGCCTTGTGCCACGTTCATGCCCTCGGTCACTTCCCGGGTGCCCCGCTCCATCACGCCGGCCAAATCAACAATATCCTGCTGAAGCTCATGGACGAATTGTCTGATTTCAACGGAGGAGTTTGAGGCCTGATCAGCCAATTTCCGGACCTCAGCCGCTACAACCGCAAAACCTCTGCCATGCTCGCCCGCCCGAGCGGCCTCAATGGAGGCATTCAAGGCAAGCAGTGATGTCTGCTCTGCAATTTCGATAATGATTTGTCCCATCGCTCCAATGTTGGAGGCCTTTTCGCCGAGCGCCCGCACCGATTGCGCGGATTGATCCACACTGGTGCGTATGCCTTCCATTTGAGCCAGCGTATGTATAAGTGCCTGTTCCCCTCCAGCCGCAAGTTGGTTCGTCGTTGCTGCCAATCCGGAGACGTCTTGGGCGGCATGCGCGATATGTTTCATGCCTTCCGCCATGTCCGTTACCGTAGCTGTCGTTTCCTCCGTATCCTGAAGCTGGTTCTCTACCCCGGCCGCCAGCTCTTCCATAATCCCAGAGGTTTGCTGAGAAGCTTGACGAATTTCCTCGGTCGTGGAGTGCAGCGTCGAAGCTGCGACACCGACTTTGCCGGCCGTATCCTGCACCTGTACGACCAGTTCCCTGAAGCCATCGACCAATTTATTATAAGCGTCGGCTACATCCCTGATTTCGTCTTTTGTTGTGATATGTAATCGGGTAACCAGATCACCGCCACCTTCGGCAATCTTCAAGAGTTGTTCGCTCATTTGATTCAAAGGACGAATCGAGCGAATAAGAAGATATCCCTGTATAGCAAAATAAACAACGGCTGCAACTCCGATCAGCATAATGATCAAATTCTGAAATCGGCTGCTGGCCGCAATCTGATCAGCCTGTTTAGCCAGGGCTTCATTTTTATCCACCGTAAATTGGGCGACAAGCGTACTGAAGGAATTGCGCACTTCCCGTTCCTTGCTAAACGCAGCCTCATATACCCGGAACGGTACAGCCTTGTAAAAACCGGTGTCATACCCCAATTTGTTTAACACCTCAGTCACGGCCTCGGTGTAGATGACATACCCGGTTTCGATCTCGTTAAATACCTTTTGGTCTTCCTCAGCAGTCATCAAGCCTTTGGTTTCAGCCATGAGTTTGGCGACGGACTCCTGTTTCGCTTTCAATGAATCTGCAAAGGTCGAATCCCCGGTCAATAAGTAGCCCCGCTCATCATTAGAGACGCCCGTCAATAGGGTCTCCAATTGGGTCAGGTTATAAATGACCTTCTGATCCACTTCAATAATTTCGCTGAACCTCTTCTCCGTCATGTTCGAAGTGATGAATGCGATGATTACGATAACTACCGTAACCGTTGCAAGAATCGTAGACGAAAGAATTAATTTTGTTTTTATCTTCATCCGCAAGCACCCGACCTTTGATAAGTAATATACCCCCAATCCTTTTTTCGTCAAATTTGTGTCCAAAATGAATAGACTCGGCGGTCGAGAAAGCACTTATCCCGAAAATTATTGAAAAAAATTATTAATCACCGGTCAAATCATGATAAATATTGGATAACTCCCTCCTTATGGTATAACGTATATTCCCTAGCTCTCCCTAGATTCACTTCCGTTTTTTTCCTCTGTTATGAAACATGGTTTGGTTTTCATATATCAATTATGAAAAAAAGGTCTGCCTGAGTCGTTGCTCAGACAGACCTTTACTCATTTAATCTTGATCCGGGATAAAGTGGCTCTTTTCCCCGATATGATATACATGAAGTTTGTGCATGGCACGCGTGCATGCCGTGTAGAACAGCTTGCGGTCGCTTTCGCGGTGGTACACATCCTCAGAGCCGTTGTATATGATCACCGCGTCGAATTCCACGCCCTTGGCCAAATAGGCAGGAACGACAAGCGTTCCTTTCTCAAAAGCCGGAGTAGTTTTCGTAATTAACCGCGCAGGTATATCTGCTGACAGCTGCTCGTGTACGCGTCTGCTCTCCTCTTCTGTTCGGCAGATCACCGCCACGTACTGGAATCCCTGTTCATGAAGCTCACGGATATCAGAGACTATCGTTCCATGCAGGTGTTCTTCATCGTTCACCGCAACCACACGCGGAGCTTCGCCGCTCCGGTTAAATGGAACGATCCGCTCCCCGCCCGGTATCATCTTCCGCGTGAAATCAACGATTTCATACGTGGACCGGTAACTTTGCGTCAGATTGATAACCTCCGTATCCTCCTTGCCGTACAGACTCACCAGATTTTCGAGATTGCCGAGCGCCTCTCCATGTGCGTAAATCGCTTGATTAAGGTCACCCAGCACCGTCATTTTCGCTCGCGGGAACAATCGCTTCAGGAATTCTAGCTGAAATCCGGAATAGTCCTGTACTTCATCAACAATGACGTGACGAATCGACGTGTTTGTGCGGAAGCCTTGAAGCAGCTCCTTCAGATAGAGGAACGGAGTCGCATCCTCATACAACAGCGATTTGTTGTCCAGTGACGTTACGGTAAGATTGCAGATTTCTTCCCAATAGTCCGGGAGCGTCTCCAAATTTCCGGCCGCCCGTCGAAATAACGATTCATCCGTATATAGTTTTCGATACATGCCTTTCACATCCACATAACGGAACCGCTTGATCCAGCGTCTGACCGGCTTGAGCCGAGTACTGATGACCATTTTAGCAAGGACGTCCCTTTCCTTATCGAAATCGTCAAACGTGTCTGCCTTCCGGTTTTGCTTACGTCTCATCGTTTGAAAGGCCCGTTGGTAATCATCCGTATCCAGGAGCTGAATTTGCTCCTCCACCCACGGGGCGTCTTTTTCGCTCTGGGCAAACTCCGACAGTCGTTTCAGCATCCACTCTTTCATGAGGTCGATCCGGCCAGCAAGCTTAACCGCCGCATCATAACCGTAGAACTGCGCGGACATTTCATCGGAGCTGACGATAACCTTACCTTGGAATACGACCGGCTTAAAGAGCATCCCGCCCTGTTCCAGCAGCTCCTTGTATCGTCTGATGGTGTCCAGATAAGCACCCGAGGATTTATAGGATATACTCTGAAGCCGTGCCCGGTAATGCGGCGTATCGTCCGCATTCAGCAAGGTTTCCGTCTGCGTGAACACGTCTTCAAGCTCAAACTCTTTGCCAAGCCGGTGCTCCAGATAGGACTGAAAGGTCGTCTGCTGCATATTGTCCTCACCAAGCTCCGGAAGCACCGTGGATACATAACTGTTGAACAGCGGGTTCGGTGAGAACAGAATCATCTGATCGGCCCGAAGCGTCTCCCGGTACTTATACAGCAGATAGGCCACTCGCTGCAGTGCCGCTGAGGTTTTGCCGCTGCCGGCAGCGCCCTGAACGATCAGCATGCGAGTTTTGTCGTTTCGGATGACGGCATTCTGTTCCTTCTGAATTGTAGCTACGATGCTCTTCATCCGATCATCCGCGCTATGGCTGAGGACCTGCTGCAGCAACTCATCTCCGATCGTCACCCCGGTATCAAACAATACCTTGATCTCGCCGTCATGGATGACGAATTGGCGCTTAAGCAGCATTTCGCCTTTAACCGTACCCGAAGGCGTTTCATATTGGGTCTGCCCCGGTGCCCCGTCATAATACAAGCTTGATATCGGAGCCCGCCAGTCGTAAACCAGAAACGTCTCCATATGTTCATCCAAAAAAGATCCTGTCCCCAAATAAATGGTTTCCGTCTCCGTGGTTCCATCCTCTTGAAAATCAATGCGTCCAAAGTAAGGGGATTCCACAAGTTTTCTATACTTTTTAAGCAGCTTGCTGGATTGCAGATGAGCATGCTCACGTTCCGCGAGCACCTGCGACTGCTGTCTCAGGTTGGTCGACGTTTCACCCAAATCGTCCGGGTTGCTGAAGTTGACCGTTACTTCGTCCCAAAAGTCTTTCCGCATATCAATAACGACTTCACGGATATCTCCGACGCTCGCTTCCAGCTGAGATATTTTATTACCGATTTTCGTTGTCACTTCCGTTACCCGTGCCTGTTCTTCTTTCCAATCCTGTTCGCTGATAGCCATTTGTTCATCCCCCTAATATACTGGTTGACAGCGCAAGTTGCCTGTGTTATAATACAATTGTGATATTCTAACCATGAATTTGAGTTTTAATGACAAACCATTGCTAATTATAACAATGTGCTTCATATAATTCAACATCGAAATCCAGAACCGACCCACCGGGCGGTTTTTTTGCGTTCATATACAATACCATTCCCAAGGCTCACTGCCAAGAGGAATCATCCTAAATCCTGGTGCATGAAAACAGCCGATCAAATGTGGCATCTTGATCGGCACCCTCATGGTGAACTTCACTTATTTACGCAGCCATGAGAACAAGGCTTCATCCTGCTCTTTATCATCCGCGACGCGGCTGATATGATCCGCTACCCGGTTCAGCCGGTCAAGCTGATATCCGTAATCATACATGGATGCGGCCACCACCGACAGCCGAAGCCCCCCGGAATTGGCGCCTGGCCCGCACATCACCTGCTCCATGAACGCTTCATTGTTCTCCGCCATGGTCTCGGCTTCGTCTTCATTCGGTTTCAGTTTATCTTCGAATTTCCACAAGATATGCTCATGGTACTTCATTAACCGTTCCAGATTGTGATCAAACTGCTCGTCGATTTCTTCGGATCGTTCCGCCTGAAAATAGTGGTTCTCCACCGCATCTAGCACTTCATACCCCTTACGTAGGGATTGGAGCAATTGCTTATACACCACGAGCTGCCTTGCTTGACTGTACTTGGCCCGCTTTAGCTTCCTCTGCTCTTCCTCAAACAAATTGTATTTGTCGGACAACGATTTGATCGCCGATTCCAGCTCCTTCTTCTCCGCACGGTACACCGAATCCTTCATTTCGTGAGAGATGGCCGTGCGCAGCAGCAGTGACATTTTGCCAAATACAATATGAATCCGCGTGATGTACTGTTCCTTGGGCTTCGGGGGAAACACAAGAATATTGATAAGAAATGCAGATATGATACCGATAATCGTCAGAATAAAGCGATTGAGCGCAAAATCCCATTGACCTGAAGCTTCCATCACAGATATTACTGTGACAAGCGTAAGTCCGATGGTCTCACCCATATTCAGCTTCATACAAATCATAATCACTAGAATACACACCAAACCGACGGAAATCGGCTGATTCGATAAAAAGTATCCTCCGAGCATCGCCAGAATCGCACCGAGCGTACTGGTCTGCAGCTGGTCCAGGAAATATCTCCACGACCTGTATATGGATGGCTGCATCGCAAAAATCGCGGCTATGGCGGCAACAACAGGGGATTTAAAGTCAAAGAGCATGGCTAAATAAAGAGCCAGCGTCACGGCTAAGCCGGTTTTGAACATTCTTGCTCCAAACGCCACAGACAGCCCTCCTTACCGAACCCAATTTCACATCTATGGATACACATCATGATACATACTCCTCCGTTTGAACCGCTATTACATGAATTACCCTTACGCTTCCAATGTTATGCAGTTTCCGATTCAATCACATCTTCCGGGTTGGCGCGCTTCCCCATCCTCTTCTCGTAAGATCGGACCAAAAATCCAAGCCAAGCGCAAGCAGCCAAATATCCGCCAAGAATATCGCTTGGATAATGGACCCCAAGATAGACTCTGCTTAGTCCGATGCCCAGAATCATGACGACGGAGATGGATATTAAAGTCCCTCTCCCCGCCCTGCTGTCAATATGTCTCCACAGCAAGTAAGCCAACACGCTGTAGAACGAGAAGGCAGCCATGGAATGTCCGCTGGGATAACTATATCCCGTAATTTCAATTAAGCGGTGGATGTCAGGCCTCGCCCGTTGAAAGACCCATTTTAATAATACATTCAGAATAGATGAACCAAAGACGACCACAATAAGGAGAAGGATCTCCACGCGGTGCCCCAGTACCCAATATAGCACGGCGATTACAATCAGACATAACATAATCACCGGTCCGATAGAACCTATAAACGACAGCCCGATGGCGATATCCGTGATAAGCGGCTGCTCCCAGGCTTGTACCGTTGTTATGATCGCCATGTCAAACGTTTCCAGGCCTTGCCGCTTTACCAAAGCTGCCAGCGTGACAAATCCTATGAGACTGATCATCGATATGAGAAAAATCCAGCGTTGTCTTCCTGAAGTCGGGTGTAGCTTCTGTCCGCTCAACTCTCTTTTCTCCTTTGCCTTTGTTTCGAACCCGTGTCAATTGGTGAAAACAAGATAATATCATTTTCCCGAGATAAAGGAAAGTACATTTGGGATATACATGAAATATCCCGTAGTCTATGTCAAAATCGCAATGATTACTCTTTCAAGGAAATTTTTACCGTAAAGGAGCATGTCCACATGAAGATTCTCGTTGTCGGTGCCAACGGCCAAATCGGCAAACAGCTTACACATCTGTTGCAAGACCATGAAGGCTATACCGTGAGAGCAATGGTAAGAAAAGAGGAGCAGGCCGCCCCATATCAAGCTGCCGGAATAGAGTGTGTTCTTGCAAACCTGGAAGGATCGGTCGAGGAGCTTGCTGATGCGGCGAAGAATTGCCAGGCGGTGGTATTCGCTGCCGGCTCAGGCGGAGCTACCGGATACGACAAAACCCTGTTAATCGATCTGGACGGAGCCGCAAAAATGATTGAAGCCGCCGAGCAAGCATCTGTTTCGCGTTTTGTAATGGTAAGTGCGATGGGGGCCCATCATCGGGAATTTTGGAATGAGGAGATCAAACCGTATTATGCCGCCAAGCATTACGCGGATCGCATGCTTCGTCAGAGCAGCCTCACGTACACCATCATTCGTCCAGGAGGACTTACGAATAAACCCGGTACCGGTCGTATTACCGCTGCGGAGGATATCCAGGGCGGATCCATTCCGCGCGAGGATGTAGCACGAACGATTCTGTTATCTTTGGACGAAGAAAATACCTTCCGTCGTTCCTTCGACCTGATCTCAGGGGATACTCCTATATCCGAAGCTTTATCCTCTATTTAAAGAGAATGCCTTTGCCATAAAAAAAATCGCCCCTTAGTATAAGCGGTACGGTTGTATCCGCTCATACTTCAGGGGCGATCTTCCGTTCTGGTTAAATTATAACCAACTCACAATAAAAGCGGTCCATGCCAACGCAACGCACATAGATCGTGAATTGCTTCGTCAAATTAGCTTTTGTTTTGTTACCTTACGCGCCTGTCTTCTGCAGCATTTGATTCCGCAATATATCTTTTACCGCATCCACAGCTTCTTCCACCCGGTCTACCGCCACAACGATGGGCGTGCTTCCCTCATATTGACTGAAAGAGTGATTATACTTGGGATCATAATAATGCTCGAGCAGCAGCTGTATTCCCTGAGCAAATCGCCCCTCTTCCAACGACTTGCCGATTTCCGCAGCGATAGGCGTGTGGATCCTGCTTTTGATTAACTGAAAGGCTGCTAAATATTGCTCTTTAAAAGCGGCAGGGTTGTAATCCTCCAGGATCTGCCGAACACGCTCGGCCATCGGCAGTTCCAATACGATGGCTACCCCAGACTCCTTCTTCCTCATGATGAAATCGGGAACGACGATTTTCCCAATCCGTTTGCTCTCCGCCTCAAATAATAAATACGGCGCAGATTCCAGTTGCTTCAGCCGCTCAACTAATCCCGAATCAAACGTCTTCTGATTATTCGCCTGGAGACCGATATGTCCAAAGATCGAGCCGCGATGTCCTGCCAGCCCTTCCAGGTCCACGACCGGGTAGCCTTCCTGCTGAAGCTGTTTAAGCACTGCCGTCTTGCCTGTGCCTGTCAATCCATGAAGGACAAATGCCTCTGCGTCCAGACTTTTATGCTCCAGCGTATCCAGCACATACTTCCGGTAAGCCTTAATCCCGCCCGTAATCCGGTTGACATGGATATCCATTAAAGAGAGAACGGTTGCGGCGGTCCGGCTGCGCATGCCGCCCCGCCAACAATAGACCGCCTTATCCCCTTCGATCTCCTTGAATTGCTTCACAAAGCTCGGGAGCTTGGCCGACATAATGGCAAGTCCACGCTCTTTAGCCGCATCCACGCTCACCTGTTTATAAATTGTCCCGATCTCCGCCCGTTCTTCATCATTGAAGACCGGAATGTTCAGACTTCCCGGAATGGTGGAATCCCTGTACTCCGAAGGGGAACGGACATCAATCAAAGTAATCTTTTTCTTGCTTTGCAATTCCATTAGTTCTTTTACGGTGATGTCTTGAAACATGTCTGTTCGCTCCTTTATTGATACAAAACCCGATTCCCTTTATAACTCAACGACAATGCGATTCGGATGGTTATCCACGACCTCACCGATTCTTCCAGCTTCCAGACCGGCATGGCGAAGCTCTGACAGAAGCTGATCGGCCTGCGAGCCATCAACCGCAATGAGGAGTCCTCCGGAAGTAACGGCATCGCACAATATCCACTTATCGATCTGGTCCATGCCGTCCGGGAAATCCACGTCGTCCTTCACGTGATCATAGTTGTTTTTTGTACCGCCTGGAATAACACCGATATCGGCCATCTCTCGAACCCGCTCCAAAATGGGAACAGAAGGTTTAGAAATCCGGATCCCCGTGCCGCTTCCTTTCGCCATTTCAAGCGCATGACCAAGGAGACCGAAACCCGTCACATCCGTGCACGCATGCACCTCATATGGTTCCATGAGCTCGGCAGCCGTTTTGTTCAATGCCGCCATCACAGCGGTAACTCGGCGAATCTCCTCATCGCTTAACAGATCCTTCTTGATGGAACTCGTCAGGATACCCACGCCGATTGGCTTGGTCAAAATCAATGCATCGCCTGGCTTAGCGCCGGCATTGGTTCTTACTCTGTCGGGATGGACAGTACCTGTAACGGCAAGGCCGAATTTAGGTTCTTTATCATCGATGGAGTGCCCGCCAACGAGGGTTACCCCCGCTTCCTTCAATTTATCCCCCGCACCTCTCAAAATATCCGTCAATACCTGCTTGTCCAGCGTTGAGATCGGAAATGCCACGATATTCAAGGCAGTCAACGGCTTGCCTCCCATGGCATAAATATCGCTGATGGCATTCGCTGCTGCCACTTGTCCAAAATCATAGGGATCATCCACAATCGGCGTAAAGAAATCGACGGTCTGAACCATTGCCAACTCATCCGTAAGGCGGTATACGCCTGCATCATCACTTGTATCCAAACCAACCAATAAATTGGGATTCGGCTCGGCTTGCGGGAGTTTGCGAATGACCTGTGCCAGGTCTGCAGGTCCGATCTTGCATCCGCATCCTCCTTTAGAGGAATACGAGGTTAATTTTATTTTCTCCGATTGACTCATCACGGGTCTTCCCTTCGTCTTAAGAGTTAATTTTAACAAAACACATGCAACAACCCCGGCGTGGATGCATAAAAAACGTCTCATCTACCCCGGGGATAATCTGATATTCGTCCGTTTACTAACACTTGTGATCACACACAATATCTATATTATAAGAAATCGGCCGCTCCAAGTCTAATCGTCTTCCTATTTCTTGCAATTACCGGGAATATCTTTCTTCGTTCCACAATGTGATATACTAATTGATTGGATATGTAAATCATTTCACAACGCATCGGGGGAGTATAGATCATGAATCACTCAAGCGACGGCAGAATGGCCTTTGATCATTCGGATCGCAGAAGAACCATCTGGTTCATCACCATCTTCATCATCATTGCAGCAACAGGGCTAACCTATGTAAAATGGTGGCCTTATTACGATAAAGCGCTCAAAGCCATAATGGAGCACAGCATTGGCTCCTCCATATTAGGCATGGACCCGGGCAATGTCGCGCCTTCTTGGCAAGCAGCCTGGGAATATGCGGTCACGTATTTTAAAGCCGTTTGGAAAGCGGCGGTGCTTGGTATCCTGCTCGGGACCTTGATCCAGTCGCTGCTGCCCTCCCAGTGGCTGCTCCGCGTACTTGGCAAAACCACCTTCGGCAGCACGGCGATTGGAGGAATCGCCTCCATTCCGGGCATGATGTGCTCCTGCTGCGCAGCACCAATCGCGATCGGTCTGCGCAAGAAAAAGGTGTCCGTAGGCTCCGCCCTCGCGTTCTGGATCGGTAACCCGACCATCAATCCGGCAACACTCGTGTTTATGACGTTTGTTTTGTCATGGAAATTCACCGCGCTGCGGTTGGTCTTCGGCATCATTCTGACCTTTGGCGTCAGTTATCTGGCTAACCGCTTTGCCAAAGAGGCGAATCCAGTAGAGATTGACGCGCCGGTGAGCACTGAACAACTCGATGAACGTCCGCTGTGGAAACGCTGGTTCGCCAGCATCGGTCATATGATGATTCGGGTGGTTCCGGTTTATTTTATCGCCGTGCTTCTCCTTGGCGCCCTGCAAGTGTGGATGTTCCCGCATTTGGGGGCTGCTGCTGGAAACACGCTGCTGGCCGTCATTTTCTTCTCCGTGATGGGAATGCTGTTTGTCATTCCAACCGCAGCGGAAATCCCGATCATTCAGGCCTTTATGGCAGCGGGCCTCGGAGCGGGCCCGGCCGCAGCGCTGCTTCTGACCCTGCCGGCCATCAGTCTTCCATCCCTTCTCATGGTGAGACGCTCGTTCCCGAGGAACGTCATGTGGTTTGTTGTTGCTGCCGTGGTCCTGCTTGGAATTATCTGCGGTATAGCGGGAATGTTGATCCTGTAGGCCAAGCTCCAACTTTTTCGATTATCTTTTCAATTTTTATTTTTTCTTAAGGTAAACCCTTAGCTTATCTGGTAAAGTGATTAAAGAATAAACCAACTCATTATTACATGCAGTCGAAGGGAGTCAATCATTAAATGAAAGATAACGATTTGCAGCCATACCATCCGGGGCAACCCGAGGATGAACAAGGACAAGCCCAAGAGAAAGAGAATAACCAACAAGATCCGGGCAGCTTGTCTAATGAAGAAGAAAGAATAGATTCAACCGATCCGGAGCCGATCAAGCTTCACAAGGATGAGAACGAGAACGAACAGCCTGCACTCATGCATCCAGCAGGGGATCAACAGCTTTACGATGAACTGCCCCCTGAAGGTGGCGGCGGCAACGGAAGCAAAGGTTGGATGATCGCTTCGCTGGTATTGGCGGCAGCGTTAATCGTCGTCCTGATTGTCCCTCCATTTGCCAAGGGATCCGGCAATGAAGCTATAGCTAAAGTCAATGACGTTAACATTACCAAGGATAATCTATACAATGAGCTTGTCAGCGCAGGCGGTAAACAAACACTCAATTCCATGATCACAGAGGAATTGATCCAGCAGGAGCTGAAGAAGAAATCCATCACAGTGACTGATGCTGACGTTAATAAAGAAGTGGATACCTTGAAGGCAACTTTCCCGTCCGAGGATCAATTCAATTCGGCTCTTCAGCAAAATGGCATGACGCTTGACGACCTGAAAAAGCAAACCAAAACCCAGGTTGAGCTCAAAAAACTGATGGCCGACAAAATCAAAGTCACCGATGAAGAAATTAAAGAAATCTATGACCAATACAAAGACAGCTTCGCGACGCCTGAGCAAGTTCGCGCATCCCACATCCTGGTTGAAACCAAGGAAGAGGCCGAAGCCATCGAGAAGCAGCTGAAGGAAGGCGCCGACTTTGCAGCGATTGCCAAAGAGAAGAACCAAGATGCTACGAAGGAGACCGGCGGCGATCTTAACTTCTTCGGACGCGGTGAGATGGACCCTGCATTTGAAGAAGCAGCATTCAAATTGAAAAAGGACGAAATCAGCGCCCCGGTGAAGAGTTCCTTCGGTTATCACATCATCAAGGTTACTGATCGTAAAGCTGCCACGAAACCTACCCTGGAAGATAAGAAGGAAGAGATCCGCAGTCAGCTTGAGAGCCAGAAGGTTTATTCCGAATCCACAGCCTATATTCAAGAGCTGAAAGATAAAGCAACCATCACCAATACGCTGGAAGAAACACCGGCTAAAACGCCAGCAGATCCTGCAGCTGAAACACCAGAAGCACCTGCTGCACCTTAAATGTTAGTCCAAGCCCCTACCCTTGCGGTATGGGCTTTTTTTAATGCGAAATAAAAAGTTCTTTAAACCCCAGGGAAAACATGTTAGAATGTAAGCGTTATCAAATGTTGATCTTGGAAAAGGGGGCAGCAGAATGATGAAGCACGTATCGGAATCCCGCAACATGTATGAGGACTTCGTGGTGGAGACAGACATTCTGTTCTTTAAAACCGGATCGCACGGTTTGGTCAGCTTTCACGGCAGAAACTATAATATTAAAAAGAGAATGACTGCCGAAAAAATCGCATCCCTGCTCTCCGGTAAACAGTTCTATCATGTCGGCGGAAACTGCTACGTTAACGTAGACAAAATCACGACGGTAGAACAAGGCATCGTTTACTTTGGGGAGAAGGCACCTTCTGCTAAACATCTTCGGATTCCGAGATGGAAGCAAGAGTCACTCAAGCGCCTTGTCGCTGAAGTAAAACAGCCTGTTTGAGAGCAGCGATCTCTTCAGAATCAGGCGCAAAACCCAGAAGATCCCGTATCCGTTAACCGGAGGCGGGATCTTTTGGTATGCAGGATTGTACTCAGCGGAATTTTATACACATTTTTGCCGGACGCCACCCATAGATGTTTTTTGCTAACCGCAAGCCCTCCGACATGACCGGTATGCTTTTTGCTGCCGCTCTCGTACAAATAAAGTGTTTTGATACGTTTGCCGGTTTTGCTGCTTTTGAGACTCCCACGGCTAA
>NZ_JBCNHV010000038.1:0-47815 GCF_050482385.1 Paenibacillus lautus | reverse complement strand
AGATAGAAAAGTAAAAAGCAGCTCATTCCTCGTCAGAGGATAGGCTGCTTTTGCTCATTTCCACTAAGCATAACTGCCCTTTAGGTTAATTATCAATTAATTTCTTGCGCTGATTTCCTATAACGTTCTTGCATTCACGAAGCCGAGAGGCTTAAGTTGCCAAGTAGGTCAAGCGGAAGCGACCGATCTGCCCGGTCCGTCAGGACTTAGCCTCGCAGGTTTGTCTGCTCTGGTTTACTTCTTCGAAATCCTTCGGGCAGACCAAGGGCTCACTTCTCGGATTTACTCCACTGCTTGCCCACCGCGTTGAATGCTCTGTTATAGGATGTCAGCGCCTTCTTCGAGATGCTGTCACAATACTCTAATCTTAATCCTTAATATAGCTGTAAAAATCACTTCTACTTAATCCAATATCTTTTGATATTGTTGGTATGTGGTTTTCCAAAATGTCCAGAATTTCTTTGAACGTAGTATCTACGTCATCGCTTGTGTTTAATATTCTATACTCATTCGGAAGCTTTTTTCTTGATCTTATTAATGCATTTGTCTTGATAGACGTATCCCAATCACAATGTAGATTTCCATTATCTCTATTAAGTATTCTCTGTTTAATAACTTCATCGTTATCACAATACAGAGTCAGAATAACATAACAAGACCCTTGAAAAACTTTCGGAATATCCAACAATCTTACGTCATCCAAATCTGTAATGATTATATTCTTAAATCCATGCCGATTATAATTCTTTGTTACCAGAATGAGATTCTCGAGAGATAGTTGCTCTTCTTGTCGTTGAGAAATATTAACTGATGGTGCAAGCTTACGAAACTCTGGGATCCAACCAAATTCAAAATATGGCGACTGAAAATGTTCATGTAGCTTCTTTGATAGGGTAGTTTTTCCATTCCCAGGTGACCCGTGCAGAATGATATAATCAATATTAATTTCTCTTCCCTTCTTTCAATGTTAATTGAGAGTATATGATAGTCTTAATTTCCATTGCGCTGATTTCCTATAACGTTCCCGCATTTCTGACGTCCAAGCGGCTTAAGGCACAAAGTGCCGGGTCGTCAGACTTAGCCGATTGGATGTGTCGCCAGATTCTACTTCTCTGGCTTACTTCTGGGCGACCAAGGAGCATCAGCGACGAAGCAGAAATGTTATGTTATAAGATGTTGGCGGCTTCTTGAACATCTCACATAATCTTTTCAAATAAAAAGAGCCCCAACTTTATTGCTAGGGCTCTGATGTCATTTATATATGTCTCCTCGAGGTCCTATACGAACTACAAAAATGATCAATTCATGATTAAGAACCTCATAGATTATTCGATAATTTCCGACCCGTAATCTATAGATTATCCCTTCTTTACCTTTCATTTTCCTTGTATTCGGATTGTTAAATGGGTCATTAGATAACTCTTCAAGGGATATAAAGATTCTTCTTGCGGTAACTCGATCTATTTTCCTCAGGTTCTTTTCAGCTTCACTTGAAAATGTGACTTTATATTTCAAGTTCACGTTTTAGGTCCTCCAAGGATTTAGTCTGACCATTTTGAAATTCAATGCGTCCTTGTTCTATGGCCTGAATATCTTCAGGTGTCAAACTGTCATCGTCTTCATCAATCTGTTTTTCAAGTAACCATGATAAAAAGCTCTTTGCGACAACCTTATTTTTCTCGTTTAAATTACCTAATATGTTTTCCAATTCATCATTCGGGACACTCATCAACTGTACCCCCTTTTATTTAATCATTCTTTATTATACCCCAATATACAAGGATGCTCCAGCATAGCTTTTTCACTACATCGATGTATTAAGCCTTCATATATTTCGCTCTTACGCCAATTTCTTATAACGTTCTTGTGTTCACGACGTCCCACCGACTTAAGGCGACGATGTCGCCGGGCGCGATGCGCTTAGTCGGTGCGGATGTGTCCGGCTGATTATACTTCCTCGCTACTGAAATGCCTCTTCGTATTCTCTTCTTACTTCGTGCCGGACCGAGGCAACTTGTCTGCCGAAGCGTGAATATGTTGTTATAT
Source organism: Paenibacillus lautus (assembly GCF_050482385.1). Classification (GTDB taxonomy): domain Bacteria; phylum Bacillota; class Bacilli; order Paenibacillales; family Paenibacillaceae; genus Paenibacillus_AQ; species Paenibacillus_AQ lautus_B. The sequence goes on along the minus strand of NZ_JBCNHV010000038.1, from coordinate 45,769 downwards.
GCTGTTGGGGCCTTCCTCGAATTTGCTTGCTAGTTGTGTTATGAGTTCCTCTGTTCTAAATACTTTAACCCCAATACTCTGGATCTCATGAATTCCCTTATCATAAACTCCTGATATTGCATCCTCGACCATGACCACCTTGAAGTCTCTTTCACTTGCTTGATATATACTTGTTCTTGGGCAATTCGGAAAATTACATCCGATAAAAATCAGAGTGTCGATATTCTTATTCCTCAAAAACTCTTCTAACTGGGTTTGATAGAATGCACCCCATCTTGGTTTATACATGACCCATTCATTATCTCCAATAATTTGTATAGAGCCTTCAATCAGTCCTTCATAGTTAAGCTTTTCTGCATTCTTCGGCTTAATTGTTTCGACTAAGTCTGCTCCAACCGATCCTGGTGTTACAATCTGAACACCTGTTTCTATCAGTTCTCTTCGGCAGACATCTACATTCGATCCATCTTCCTTATATATCCGAATCACATGCAAAATTGGGATTTGTCGATTTCTACAAGCATCCAGTATTAGCTTCATTTGAGGTATTACGTTTAATGTTCCGGTTATTTCAGCAACAGCTCCTGGTAGGCTAAAATCATTCTGAGTATCAATTGTAATAACCGCACATTTATTGAAGTTTGGTTGTGTGTACTTACTCATCATCGATCACCCTTCAAAATAGTATTTGCCCCAATTGCAAATAACGTTCCCGTATTCACGACGCCTGGCGAATGCCAGGTGTGTCCGGCTGCTTCTGCTTCCCTGAAATCCTTCCATGCCGGACCCAGGGGTATGCCCGATGCGTGAATATATTGTTATAGGATGTCAGCGCTTTTAAATGTTTGTACTCTAATTCTTGTATAGAATCTAATTTTCAAAATACTACGGCTTTACAATAATTATTTCATTCGGATTCAATCCTTCTCTGACATAAAGCTCAGGAGTATCTTTTTCATCAATTCCCTCTAACATGAGCATGGCTTTTGCTTGTTGAAATGCCACTTTCAATGACTTCCCAAAGCCAATTGCAGAGTAAAACTGTGCGGCAAAAATTCTTGCTGCATCGTCACCGATTGAAGTATTCATACCTATAGCTGCATCAACATGTTCTACTACTGCTTTAGCTTGCCCGAATGAAAAACAAGTATTAAAAAATACTAGTCGTATAGTATCAGATAAACTCATCATTACTTGAACAATCGCTTCTTTCGAAACAAGTTTAGCTCGACCTTGCGGATCTTGAAAAACAATCTCATCATTATCTGAACCATGCCCACTGAAGTGTATGACTGTAGGTCGTTCTTCATTTATAGATTGTAAAACGTCTTGTGTCCTGACTGCCCATTTGGTCACAAAAGATACAGAATCTCTATAATCTGATTTCCTTATCATTTCATTAATTTCTCTAGCCTCCTCACCTAATCTTAATTGCCCTTCATCAATTGGATTTGAAGCCATGAAAAGCACGGTTATTCTCTCTGGGATATCTTGCAATTGTGTGATAGCTTCCTGAGTCTGGATATGCAAATCATTATGTGTTACCAAGGTTTGATCTATACGTTTCATTTGCTTTTCTGCCTCCTTCATTTTCGATTTTTCCTCACGTTCTCTTGTTTTGCTGAGCTTGCTTTCCTCATCCGCGATTTCCTTAGACTTTTTTGCAATCTTACTATCCAGTTCTACTATCTTCTTTTCAAATCCAGCTAATGCTTTCTCTGCACGCCCTAATTCTGCTGCCTTGGATTTTAATGTTAATGAAGATTTTGTACGTGTCATAATTTGTTTTAAAGAAATTGTTTTTTTAGATTGATTGTTCATTTTCTTTAATTCATTCACTCTATCCGACTGTAATTTTGCTAATTCTCTTTTCTTACGTGAGATATTGTTCACATGCAAAGTAATATTTGTCATATTTAATTTCTCCGTTCCCTTTACTTAAAAGTGTTCTGGCTGATTTCCTATAACGTTCCCGTATTCACGACGCCGAGAGGCTTAAGGTCGCACAGCGACCGGGTCCGACAGGACTTAGCCTCGCAGGTGTGTCCGCCTGATCCCGCTTCCCCGAGCTCCATCTGGCGGACCGAGGGGCCGCAGGCCCAGAAGCGTGAATGCATTGTTATACGAATCCCCTTCTTCCTTGAATAAACTACATTTCATTCCTTAATCACTTGTGTATCTATTATTTGCTTCATTAATTTAAATGAGAATTTGACACCTTCCATTTCGGTTAAAATATCTTTCAAATAAATCTTTGAATTCTCTGTATACTGATCCGGGAACCTAATGCTTAAATATGTCATCTTCTTTTTTTCTGCTTCCCAGAATCTATACTTCACTTCAGTACGACCAGAATATCTCTTAAGAAAACGATCAATTGATTGTCCTTCTTTAACCCAATTACATAGTGTCTTACTTACCCATACTTCATCCCAATTTTTGTAGAAAGGAAAATGAGCAAAAAGATTTCTTACAAACTTAAATAGCTCACTACCAATCTCAGCTTCCATAGGAGGTCTTCGTTTTTTTATCTCTCCAATTACCCATTTAATTGGTTCATAATTTAATAATTCAGCGTAGATTGTAAATCCATCTTTGACTTTTGAAAAACGATAATAAGCATCTTTCTCCCAAAATGCATCTTCAAATATTTCATCAAAGATATCATAAAAACTGTTGTACGCTAGATTTAAGAATTCAAGTTCTGCCCTATTAGGTTTTAATTGTTCTTCAATATTTTCATGTCCTTTTTTGGGTTTAAGGGGTTTCATATAACGTACCTGTATTCACGACTCAGCATATGCTGAGTGTCCTGCGATACAGGACCAAGGGTGTATGCCCGCAGCGTGAATATTATGTTATACGAAGGCCGAGTTTTGTTGTATTAGATCAATCTTCTTCTCACTGGTAATTAGTTCTTGTTTTGAAATATTGTTTATTATTGTTTTTTCTAATCTCCCCTCCTTTTTCAGGACAGTAAATGTAATGGATTGAGTATATAAGTTATCTAAAATATCGTAATATTCTAATATGACTTGCTGATTGTTACTCAAAAATGATTGACTATGCATATAGCTAATGGTTATTACCATTATTCCATCTTTTTCTAAAGACTTAGTTTCTTCATGGAATGGCGTCAACAATTCAGCTTGAAAACTTTTCAAACCTATAACTTTTAAGGATATGATTGGTCCTAGACCAATATTTTTAATGTTTAATATTATATCATCTTGATAAGTGTGCTCTTCTAATCGATGGTCATCAAACATAACAGCTAAGTACCTAATTGCCCCCTTAGAATCCCCAGAAATTTCATTTATGTAAGGCCTAACGCTCAATCTTCGCTCTTCTTCTATCTTAATTTTCTCATTATTAAGTTGATACCTTGTAAGGTCATTAGCTTCCTTTTGGGCCGTTAATTGGCCTCTAACACCTTTCATACTCATGTAAATACTAAAATAGGTTATTAATCCACCAATAATGGTGCCGTAGAATCCGATCCAATCATTTGATATAGTAATATCCACTACGTTTATAGACACAATCAATCCAACGATAAAAGGAGATAAAAGAATACCAATCCAGATCTTTCGAAGAAGCTTTTCTTGTTTCTCGTCCATTAATCTCATCCCTCAATTTTCAAATGTGTTGTATCGTTTTGTTTTGTTTTTTTAGGGGTTTCGTATAACGTCTTATCTACGAACTCCATGAATACTACCATATTACGTGTATTCCCGTACTTCGTAAACACTCCTTTCGTCAGGATATTAACGAACTCTCCTTCCATAATACCCCGATTTCAATACTCCAGCGGGCTATAATCCGCCTAGCGTCCTTCATAGACCATAAGTATAACACCCTGTTGTTCGGCTGCGTTGGTACCCGAGTAACTTTTGTATATACCTTAGATCCGTACCTCCTTCCAGCAAATGCATCGTTAAAGAATATCTCACCACGTGAATGCTCACCTTTTTCGCCACATTGGACCGGTTTACCGCATGTCCGATAAGATCGTAAAGGCGATCTTACGGTCGTTGCAGGTTAACTATCCATATCTCTTATATAAATTTCGGCGTACTGTTGCATTAATTGATATAATCATGTGAGTAAGTAAGCCAATTAAAACAACATACCCGCCCCTCAAGCAACTCATTCCTACAAAAAAGACCCGCAGATCACATTTGTGACACCTGCAGGTCTCCGGTCTCCGAAGCTTTTTATTGTAGCCGTTTATCTCAAAACATTTATCTTTTGATATTACGGATGTTGAGACAGATCTCCCGTGAATATAGAACTTTTCGCATTGGACTATTTAAAAGCATATAATTCCTTTTATCATTTCAACTGTTCAAGAGCGTACTCCGTTGTAATTGTAATATTATCTGGTATGTCATCAATAGGAAACCATTGCACTTCCTGTAAAGCATGAGGCTCTCTATTCTGTACGCTACCATTAATAATGTGAGCTACGAAAGTAGGAGCGACCCAATGAACATTTTCCGAATGAACAATATGATTTGTAACACATAATAGTCGTTCAATCTCAATGTCAATCCCAAGTTCTTCTTTAATCTCACGGATCACAGCATATTCTACTGTTTCCATATATTCAACTTTTCCCCAGGCAAACTCCAGTATCCAGCTGCAGGTGATTTTTTACGCAACACAAGTATAATACGGCTATTCTCGTCTAGTATAACTGCCCCTACTCCGACTTTTGGCATTTTTTCTATTTCCATTTTTGATCCTCCTAGTTATTCTTACAGCAATCCAGTGCTATTCCTTCCAGTTCTTTAACAAACGCATCTTTACCGACCATATAAGCTTCATAGTCCTTCCGTAATTGTTTTCTGCCTTACAAACTTTTTAGGTAAGCGGTCTTAGCAATATAAAAATCAAAAAATTCTTCACATAATGCTGACTTGTTTAAAACTGTTCTATTGCATCCAACCTCATATTTTACAGTCGCCATCCGTCATCCGTATCCGATCTCACTCTCATCCCACCCATAAAGGGGATGCTGACGCACTATAGTAGGCTTTCATGTTCGGAATATCCTGAAATTTGGATTGTACTAGTTATTGTTTCTTAATCGATACGGAAAACAGGACCTTTTGGATAAAACGGTAGTTCATTTAGAGTAGTTACGGTATGTCCAGAATTACTTTCGTGTGAGGTAGATAATTCACAGTAATTGTTAGATCCTCAAAAGAATCAAGCGGTATTAGAGAATAATAGAATTCTCCATCAATATAAGCATAGTATGGGTAACCCCATGACTTACCTGTCATTTCAACAGTGACATTGTTCGTTAAATGACCTGTCACTTCGGCATAGTTACCTGTAAGCACAGCGGGTAGGTCTAACCAAGTGGGAACTGCAACATAGAAACAGAAAATAGGTATGCCAATAAATAAAACTAACATGAAAACATAAGAACATCCAATTCCGAGACCATGTTTCACATTGCCGAAAAACGTCCGTTTGATAACCTTTTTCATACTCTTTTTTCGTTGATTTATTTTTCGAGTTTTCCAAGTTCTCCATACAATTTTATAGAGGAAAATCCACAAAATAAAACTTCCGAGTGAGGTGAATAACAATAAACTTAGCCAGTACACGACCACTTCATTTCCATCCCTTCTAAGGTTAAGCTCAACCATCAGTAGCCGCTTTCTGGAAATCCCTGCACTGGATTACCGTCTCATTTAGGGTTCTTACGGTTAACTTAATACACATTTATCATAACTATATTATCTTCCAAGTTAATATTGTTCAATTAAAAGTGAAATCTCTTTTCCACTCATCACATTGCACCTTATAGATAAGAAAAACGTCTATCGACGTACCTTCAAAGAAGACAGACCGCGTTTAGCGGAAGTTTTTCTTGCGAGATCAGGAAGCAGAAGCTCTGAAACTTATACTTTCTGATCTCTTAACAAAAAAAAGCCTCACACAAGTTGTATAAACTCATGTGAAGCCTCTCTTCTACTTCATGTTTCCTACGACTTTCACTCTCAGTCTCGTTGCATTTCCCGGATGATAAGCCAGCGGGGTTTCTTCCACTTCCACGAGCTCCACCGTAGCCGGGTCAGCGCCAGCCAGCACCGCCTGCTTCACCGCTTTTTCTTGTGCATCTCTTAATGAATCCTCACGGGGCTCTGTAGAATAGATATAAATTTGTTCATATTGTCCGCTGATTTGAGCTATACATGCGCCAATGGCGTTGGCTACGCCCCCGTTCTCAGGCTTAATCATATGGGATACCCCGCGAATCGTGTCCGGTATAACGACACTGCCGCCGCCTACCAAAACAAGCTCAACGTCTCCCGACGATGTCTTCATTTTATCAATGGCCTGCTCAATGATGGTTGCAATTTCAGCTTGGACATTTTTAGCGAAGTCTTCATCCAGATGCGCTACCAAGCTCTTATCCCCGAGATCCGCGAGACCCAGCCGAACGGCAATGTCTGTTGTAGTCAGCGTATGACCGCCAAAGACCAGCGCTTCCTGTCCGATCTTGTATCCTACGCTGTCAGGGCCAACCGTAATCTTGCCGTTCTCCGAGCGCACGATGCTTCCGCCGCCCAACCCGACAGAGATAATATCCGGCATGCGGAAATTCGTGCGGATATCGCCAACCTCGACCGCAACCGAGGATTCTCTCGGAAAGCCGTCCTGCAAAACCCCGATGTCCGATGTCGTCCCTCCCACGTCGAGAACCATCGTATCTTTGATCTTCGCCAAATAAGAGGCACCGCGTATGCTGTTCGTCGGCCCACATGCAATGGTTAGGATCGGAAATTGCTTAGCGTAATCTATCGACATTAGGGTACCGTCATTCTGGCATAAAAACACCGCTGCGTCTGTGATGCCTTCTTCTTCTAGCGCCTGCACAAATCCTTGGGTTGTCGTTTCAATCACCTTGCATAAAGCTGCGTTGAGTATGGTCGCATTTTCCCTCTCGATCAAACCGACCGAACCAATCAGGGAAGAGCAGGAAACAGGGAATCCCGGTCCATATACTTGATGGATGAGATCGCGAACCTGGAGCTCCTGATCATTTTTAATGGATGAAAACACACCAATGACTGCGATGGACTCGACACTGCTCCCCCATTCCTCTAAAAGGGCTGTAATTTCAGCTTCATCGACTTCTCCAAGCACTTGGCCGTCATATTCATATCCGCCATGAACGAGAGCATATTTACCCGACAGCTTCTGAACCATATCCTGAGGCCAGGACGTGTACGGAGCAACGGAAGCCGTTGCCGGGTAACCCAGACGAATGACGCCGACTTGGGCCAGCTTTTTACGCTCAACAATCGCATTTGTGCACTGTGTTGTACCTAACATGGCATGCGTGATTTGGGTTTTATCCATATTCGATCCCTGCAGCAAATTCCGGAGCGAGGTTTCAATCCCCGTTTTAATATCCAGACTTGTTGGGGATTTAACCGCATGAATCAAATGATGATTCTCATCCAATATGATGGCATCTGTATTGGTGCCGCCTACATCGATCCCGATTCTATACATTCTCAGCCACCGCCTTTTTCACCAGTTCCTCAATAGCAACATAATCGTAATCATATCCGAAGTATCTTGGTCCTACAGTCTGGACTCCCTTTTCCGTTCTCCACTTTTCATGAGCGGGGAGTCCAACAACCCGTACGCGTTTACCATATTTCAGGCTCTCTGTGGTTACAGGCGACAAGGTTTCGTAATCAACCAGACAGATCAAATCGGGGGTCATCGCTACCACTTGACCATTCTTTTCAGCGATCAGGTTTTCATTTTGAAAATGCACCTTCATCTCTCCGCCTTTAAACGCCTCGATTCCTTCGAGATGCATTTGGCCGAGGTTAAATCCTCCCTTGGTTTCCCGGATGACATCCACGATTTTACCTTGGAAAAGTTCATAGCCTGACACAAGTTTTAACAGTTCTTGAAGCTTATCGCCCGCGTCCCGATTCTTCGATGTAATGATGTCTCCAATCTGTTCGGAGAGGGTCACAATATGATGAACGCCGCTTTGCTTTATTTGAGCACCCGTTGCCGGGTACAGGCTTACTAAAGCACTGGCGCCCATTTCAACCGTGGCCACTCTGGCGAGCCGTTCCGTCCATTTATTATCAATGGTCTCAAAGATGCCGATGTTCCCTTTTTCATCCGAAATCGCCATCGGTGTCGCCGGAATGCCGTCCAGGTTAAACGTCACCATTTGAAGCTCCGGGAACGCCCGCCCCATACCGTCACAGTCGATCAGAGGCAAGCCCAGTTGCGCCGCAACGACGATGGGAATCATGGAATTGACGCCTCCCGCTTCCATCGGAAACGTGCCGGCGATCTGATCTTTTCCCAAGTAGTTCGCTAATTTTTGAAAAACCTTAACAAACTCGTCCCCTTTAGGGAATTTCTCCACTAATACGGAAGGCGCCCCCATCATCGCGGCCGGAATGAAAAAGTCCTCATCCTGAATCTCATCGACTGAGAACAGTTTTACAGGTCCAAACTTCTCAATGGCCGAGAGAGCCATCAATTTTCCGATGTAAGGGTCTCCGCCTCCGCCGGTTCCTAAGAATGCTGCGCCGACGGCGATGTTTTCAACAGCTGCTTTATCTAAATATCTCATTCACTATTCCTCCAATATGACTGTTTTCCGAGCCGATAAACGATATCCTGCATAATACATTACGAAAGAAATGACAATCCCGATTAACGGCTGATTCGGTACCTGCGGCAGGCTTGGGAACAGGGATAACACAACAGGGGTACTAGCAATAACAGCGCCTAATAGCCAGGAAACGACGCCCAGTGCATTCACGCCTTCGACCTCATGCCAGCGGCTCCTATCCCCTTTGCCAAGCATCCAGTAAGATGCGATCATCACGCCTGCAACCGGCGGAATCATGGCCGACAAGATAGACATAATCGGCGTAAAATAGTTCAGTATACCGACGACGGCCAATACGGTCCCAATGGTTCCCGCGATGCCGACGGCCCATTTCTCTTTTTCCTTCGATACGTTGAACACGTTAATGAGAGCAAAACCGCCTGAAATAGCGTTCACGAGGTTCGTCTTCCACGTAGCCAGGATCAAAACCACGCCGCCAACAAACGGAGTCGTGATGCTCAAAAAGGTTGCTGTAATATCGCTGGCTTGGTAAGCAATCGTCAGGACAGATCCTGCACCGATCATCAGCAAGCCTGCCGGAACAATCCCGAATAGAGCGGCTTTTAGGACATCGGATCGTTTTCTTGAAAATTGCGAATAATCTCCTGCGATGACTGCACCCAGGGCAAATGAACCCAGCGTTATCGCCAGCCCGTCCGTAAAATTCATAGCACCCTCAGGCTTATAATGCTGAATGATCTGCAGGGAGTCACCGGTCAAAGCTTTGATAAGACCAAATATGCTGATTCCCACCAATAAAGGGACGGCAATATAGCTGATGACGCGCAGCACTTTAACGCCATAGATCGCCGATACCACCATCACAAGACCGCAGATAAGAGAAGCCAGCGGAACCGGGACACTCATTCCACCTACGGCTAACAAATTGGCCAAGGCCGCTCCGCACACATTCGCCTGAATTCCGAACCATCCAAGGCACGCAATGGCAAGGATGATCGAAAGAATCGCCCGAGACCCTTTTTTGCCAAACACCTGACCTGCAACCTGAACCGTCGGCCTTCCTAAATCCGTGCTTTGAATACCCTGCAAAATCATGAGCAGCACAATAATGGAGTAACCTGCTAACGTGACAAGCAATGCCTTCGTTAGTCCCATGCCTGCAATAAGCGCATTTCCTACCAACAAACTCGGGATGCTGATGACCGCGCCAGCCCAGATGATCCCGAGACTGAACCAGGATTGATGCTCTTTAACGGCTTTCATATGATCCCCCCAATCCTGTTCGTTCGAATATTGTTTTCTTATTGTAAAAGATGAAGTAGGTCAGCGTCTTTTTCAGAAAACAAAAAAAAATCCGATGTTTTTGTCTTATTGGACAAAACATCGGAACTTTTTAGTTATGGATGAGACGGTAGACCATGCAGGCGGTATATACATCGTACGATTCCGAATTGATGGTCACATCATATCCTATGAGCTCGCAAATTTTTTTAATGCGATATTTCACCGTATTTTTGTGGACGAACAACAGCTTGCTGCAGTCATCCATATTCCCCTTCGCATCCAGAAGAAAAGTCATCAGGGTTTTCAATGCTTCTGCGTCGTCCATAATTGGCTCCATGATAGACAAGCATTCTTCAGTGATCTCTTCCCCTTGTTTGCTGAGGTCTATGGCCCGTTTCATGGATCGGACTTCAGCAGCGGTGAATAGTTTGCGGTTATGATAGATGCGGTGAACCTCTTTAGAGACTCCGTTGACGAGCTGGTACATTCGGCGTACGTCCTGTGTGTTCCGCATTCTCGGAGAATATACAATGCTTGATATTTCAGTGATGAGACTCGTGGTTTCGATATATTCCGCTGCGATTTCAAACTCATTGTATTTATAGGAACAATTCCCTAGCAACACGACAACGCAGTGATCGATCGTTTGAATGACCGCAGTTTTATAATATTGCGAGAGATGCGCTTTTAAGTCTTCCCTTATCCTTCTTTCCTCCGACAAATCCCGAATGTAAACGAGCCACATCATTTGGATGGCGGAAACGTCAATATAGAGCAAACTGGCCAATCTGCGCATTTTTTCGCTTTCATCATTCACGATGGCTTTAACCAAAGCGTATTCGCTGACCTCGTTATGCTTATCTCCCCACAAATTGATGGCCACCTGCACCACCTCGCTGATTTGGTCCATCGTCTTCGGAGGCAGCTTCGTATTCTCTTTAATGAGAAACAGGTAGAGGATCTCCCCGTTTTTTTGATGAACACGTTTGTATTCAACAAAGCAGGACGAATCCAGCTCTCCTTCTCCCATTCTGCCGTTCAAAATGGAAGGCGCCATGGACCGGATTAGATTCGCAACATCGAGCGATGAATTGCGCGGCCACATGACACGATTGATGATATCCAGGTTGCTGTTTGTCAGAACGATGTTCGCTTTCATCCGGTCCGACAGCAGTTTAAGGGTAATTTCCACACTCCGCAAATGTTCCGGCAGCAGCGAGACCTTTTCCAGTGATTCATTCACGAAATGCTCATTCACATTCTGATTGCTTACGATTGCCTCCATGACTTCATAAATGACTTCATTATACCTAAGCGAGTAATCGTTTCTCGGCATGCAAATGATAATAAAATTCAGAGATTCGGCCAGCTCGAGCACTTCATCGGCTATATCTGGCATGATAATGCCAACATAGTACAAAATCAATCCCACTTCACCAAGGTCATGCAAATATTGAACCGTTTTGCATTGCTGTTCCACGCTGTCCTTAATGGAATAAAAAGAGCTAATGACCAGCTCTTCGGCATACCACTCTTCTTGAACGGTTTGAATAATTTGCGAGAAGAAATTGACATCCGCCACCTCTAAAACAGATAAGGAGGACACGGTCTGATGAAGCCTGCTTGTTCCAGTGACCACCTGAGCTCCTCTAAATGAAGGCAGCTGCAGTAAATCTTTAACGGTTACCCCAATTCAACCACCACTTTTTTGTTCGATTCAAGCTGCTCGCATAACGCAGCAGCCTAAGATAGGCTTCATTAGTATTAGTATAACCCTCGTTATGAGAAACAACCAAGTAAGGCATTTGCCAACTATGAAATTTATTGCATACACGAGGCGACCCGACCTTAGATAGCACTTATCTAAGGTCGGGTCATGTGTTAACTGTATATTCGTCTATGCCTGAACTTTTGACAACCAGTGGCGAATGCCCCGGGTCCGACGGACTTAGCCAGTTCTGGGTTGTCCGGTTGGTCCCATTCCCCCGAAATCCCTCTTTCCGGACCGAGAGCCGAATAGCTCTATGCGGAAAATGGTGTTATCTGAAGGACATGTCCTCCTCGATTTACTTACAATTCCTTTAAACTTTTCCTTCATTAAAATACTTGACTTCAAACTCGTTTTTTGCAATATTTTTTAATCCTTCTTGATAATAAGGCATAAATTCATCTGCTCTATCAATATCTACCCATTCAACATGACTAATTTCGGTTGGTCTAGTTATCTCTTGTTGTCCGCCTATTATTTCAGCTCTAAAAGTAATAAACACTACGTGTTCATCATGTTTTGTTAATATTGCTTCATTGATAGCCACTACACCATGAACTTTAATATCATATCCTGTTTCTTCTTTTGCTTCGCGGATGGCAGCCGCATCTAAGGTCTCGTTTTCTTCAACGCCTCCGCCTGGTAGTGACCAAGTACCGTTTTTATGATTCTTCACCATGAGGATTTTTGTTTTGTCTTTATCTATAATCAAAGAATACGCAACGTCTATTCGTTTCATATGATCTTCCTTTTCTATGTTTTTTAAGTTTCACATGTCTTTCAGATAACGATCCGTATTCACGACGCCTGGCGAATGCCAGGTGTGTCCGGCTGCTTCTGCTTCCCTGAAATCCTTCCATGCTGGACCGAGTGCGTGTGCCCGATGCTTGAATATATTGTTTCAGGATATCAGTGCTTTTAAATGTTTGTTATCTAATTCTTGTATAGAATCTAATCTTCAAATCAAGCAGCTCCTATTCTTCAATCTGTACGTAGTCTTCATCTTTAATAGATAATTCATCCAGAAGGAGATCCTCGTAGAAATAGCCTGTTAAAACCAAGCTATGATGCTCGCATAACGCAGTAGCCTAAGATAGGCTTCATTAATATTAGTATAACCCTCGTTATGATAAGTAACCAAGTAAGTTCCTTTGCCAACTATGAATTTTTTTGCATACTCAGGCTGGTCCACTAAGATGCTGAGTCAAAAATCGACTCGTACCAATATTCATCCCCTGTTAAGGATTTCTTATAACGCACCCGCATTCACGACGTCCCACCGACTTAAGGCGACGAAGTGGCAGCCGCGATGCGGTTAGTCAGTGCGGGGTTGTTCGCCATTGCAATTTGACCGCCTGCAGGCATGTTCCACCATTTTAAGGCCGACATGTGTGTAAATCTCGGTTGTCTTCAGGCTTGAGTAGCCAAGGAACTCCTGAATCTCCTTACTATTGTTTGTAATTCTACCTCTTGGTTTAATTAAATAACACTTAGTAAAGCAAGTGTCAGATTGGAATTCTCCTTGAGTTTGAGTCACATTATTGAAAACCTATTTTTCGTAATTAGTTTACAATTGTATCAAATCCACAAACTACCGTTCCATCTGCCTGGGAGCCTCATGATTATGTAGAATGCATTGGTACGCAAAAAGGCAGCTTCTGCTTTACACATCGCTGCCTTTTTGCTTATTAACTTTTTTCCAACAGACCTATCGATCGTTATCTACATAAAAATTGCGGTCGTCGATTTGGATATACTGCGAATTCGGCTTTCCACCTTTTCCCGGATGGATGAAGAATACGAACCGCTCAGTTTTGCCGTCCGCAAATTTGACCGTAATCGTATTTCCGGAAATGCTGTATGTTCCCACGCCGCTTACGCTCCACACCCTTACATTTAATCAAATTCAGCATCCCATCTCTGCCTTGGTCCGTCCTAACATCCCTGGGGTTCCGCATCAGTGGAGCTTAATTCATACAAATGATGTTCAACCTTTTATACCGCTAAATGTAATGCCGCTAATAAACGTCTTTTGAAGAAAAAAGAACAAAACAATAATAGGTAATGTCATCAAGGTGGATACGGCCATTAATAGACCCCATTCAGATCCCTTTTGACTCTGAAATTGCTGCAATCCGAGCGAAACCGTGTAAGATGGTTCATTGGTTAAATAGAGCAAGGGGCCCATGAAATCAGTCCAGCTCCCCATAAATTGAAACAATGCTACGGCCAAAACGGCGGATTTGGCTAGTGGAAACATGATCTGTAAATATATTCGGAACTCACTAGCGCCGTCTAAGCGGGCCGCTTCGCGCAGGGCATCAGGCAGTCCCATGAAAAACTGCCGCAATAGAAAAATGTAAATGGGCACTCCAAAAAATTGGGGTACAATCAGTGGAAGAGATGTTCCTACCCAACCTAATTTAGTAAACAACAGGAATAGAGGAATCATCGTCACCTGTCCGGGAATCATCATAACAGCGAGGGTAACAAAGAAAAGTATACCTCTCCCACGGTACTCTAACTTGGCAAAACTATATGCAACCAAGGGACAGGATATGATCACACCAAGCGTACTAACGATGGTTATAATCGCCGTGTTTTTCAGATATGTCCAGAAAGGGATATACTCAACGGCACGGGAATAATTACTCCACAGAATTGGATGCGGGATCCACTCTGGTGGGAATGTAAAGATTTGTGTGAGTGGTTTAAGAGAAGTCGAAAGCAGCCAAATGAACGGAATAATGAAAAATGCAGAAGCAACAATTAGACATAAATAGGCTAACGCACGATTGATTCTTTTGATAGCGATAGGATTCATCCCTTACTTCCTCCTCCTTATTTCCCTTGATAATGAACCCAGCGTTTAGAAGTAATAAAAATAATACCGGTTAATGCCATAACTATAATAAATAAGATCCAAGCCATTGCGGAGGCATAACCCATTTTGAAATACCTGAATCCGTTCTCATATAAATACATGACGTAAAAAGTCATGGAATTTGCAGGAGTTCCTTGCCCTTTGGTCAACGTATAGGGAAGAGTAAACTGTTGGAATGCACCGATCATTCCCATGACAAGGTTGTAGAAAATAACGGGAGTGAGCAAAGGCAGGGTTACCTTTCTCGTTTTCTGAAACCAGTTAGCTCCATCGATTTGCGCCGCTTCATAGTACTCATCAGGGATGTCTCCTAATCCAGCAAGGTAGATGACGACGGCTTGCCCAATACCCCAAAGCGACATCAAGATGAGTGAAGGCTTGGACCAAGCTTCACCACCAAGCCAAGGAGGCCCATCGATACCGAAATGCGCTAACATCCCATTTACCAATCCGAAGTTTGGATGTAACAGCCACATCCACAGAACAGCCAAAGCCACTTGTGGCACCAGAGTAGGTAGGAAAAAGATCGTTCTGAATACAGCCATCCCTTTGACCTTCATATTCAGCATCATAGCGAGTGCCACACCAATAAATATACTTAATGGAACAAAAAATACGGTAAAATAAATCGTGTTGTATATGGATTTCCAAAACAAAGGATCATGGAAAAGATCTCTATAATTATTCATTCCGACAAATTCACCAGGCTGCAGAATGCTGTAAGTCGTGAAGCTGAAGTAGATGGACATTAGCATCGGAATTGCATAAAAGCATAGCAGCCCTATAGCCCAAGGTGAAGCAAACAGCCACCCAATTACGTTAGTTCTGCGGAGTGCTCGTTTCCTTGCCGATGGAATTGCGTTTACTTGAACTGAATCGGCCAGTTTCGCCATGTGCATTCTCCTTCCAATTGTCATTCATTAATAGGCAAGGAGAGAAAGGTTCGCTCCCTGCCTACCGAGCACCCTATTTGTCGTATTTTTCTAAAGCCTTATTCACAGTCTCTGTTACTCTATCCAGGTTCTCTTTCGGAGTACCGTTACCGCGGGTAGCCTTTTCCGTTGCGGAAGCTAACTCATTCCACAGCAGTTGTCCTTCAGGAATAACTGGGCGGTTATGTGAATTGGGTAAAATATTGATAAATTCTTTCATAATCGGATCGTCCTTGTAACCGTATTTGTCGTTAACCGAATCGATAATCGAAATTTGAGAGTCAGCGTTTAATAACGTTTGCCCCTCTTCTTTCCCTAAGAATTCGAGGAATTTCCAAGCAGCAGCGACGTTCTTGGCGCCTTTAGGGATAATAGCGGACCCTCCTCCCGACCATGTCGTAAAATTAGTACCTGTTGGGGTCGGTATTGGTGCAACACCGTAATTTAAATCCGGCTTAAATTTTTCGATACCCTTCACCGTAAAGTTTCCACTTATCTTCATGCTGATTTGACCGGAAATGAACGGATCCATTTCCTCCGAGCCAGCTGCGCTTGTGAATCCGGCAATATCCTCGACATTGTATTTTTTGCCGAAGTCGGTCATCCATTGCAGCGCTTCAACGACTTTAGGATCATTTGCGGTAATTTTGCCGGTGGCAGCGTCCTGGAATTCTCCTCCAAATGCCCATCCCCAAGTATACAGCCAGCCTTGCGAATACCATGGGATGAACCCGATCCGTTTGAAACGTTTACCTTCCTTGATGGTCAACTTTTCGGCGGCCGCTTCAAGCTCGGCGATTGTTTGTGGTGGTTTGTTGGGATCCAGCCCTACTTCTTTGAAATGATCCTTATTGTAAAATAGCAGGCGAGAGTCCGTATCCATCGGCATTGCATAAAGCTTTCCTTGATAACTAGACTCCTCCCAAGCAAATGGGTAATACATTTCCTTTCGAATTCCGGATTCTGCTGCCATCGAGGATAAGTCAGTCAGAGAACCTTGCGCAGCCCAAGTACCGACCTTAAACCGGTCGAAAAGTGCAACGTCAGGAGGATTGCCGCCTGCGACTGCAGTCAGCAGCTTCTGATCGGATCCCTCGCTGGATTCTGTATAAACCAATTTCATTTTGATGGTAGGGTTTTTCTCCTCAAATGCCTTCACGACTTTATTCATATTATCTAAATCAATTGAGGTAAGACCATGCCACATCGTAACCGTTGTAATCCCCTCTCCCGCCTGATCGCTGGAGCCTCCCTTCGTTGAGCAAGCGGTTACAAGTAATAACAAAGCCAGAAAATAAACAAGAATTGGAAATGCGAATTTTTTGGATCTCCTCATTCAAAGTCCCCCTTAGTTAAATTAATTAGATACCTTGGATCCCTATAAAACTCACTTCATTTTTCTGATTCACATTTACATGTAGATAATAGAAACATAGCCAAATTTAGATATATGTAAGCGCTAACATTATTGGTGATATGAGCTATTAAAAACAGAAAATGATGAACGAAGTGAATTTGTTATAAGGAATTTACTGGTTATACTAAGTATGTTAATATACCATTGTGTAATGTGTCAATTGCAATATTACGACATAAAAATTCATGATGCATAAAAAAATAAAGTGCCAAAAAACCCCTGGGGACTCCTCGACACATTGAACAAGCGATATAATAGTTGTACCCGACATCTCATAGGACGAGGAAAACTGTGAAAACCGGTAGAGCAGGTCTTCTTCGAGGAGATATTTGTATCCCAAGGAACGTTTATGCCTCACGAATTTCTGAATGATTTCAGCAGCATAGCATAATCTCTTTTCCCTTTAGGACTTGAGCGATCCACATCTTCCAATACTCGATGAACATCATCTTTACAAAATGCCGACGGGATACGAGCGTCTCTCCGGTATCTTATGTTAGGGACTTTGTCGGCAAAATCCTCATCCAGAGTGCCTGTTTCATGTAAGTAACGAAGGAAAACGCGAAGCGCTGAAAGAGAATTGTGGCCGGTTGCGGATGAATAGCCAGCAAGAATGTTGGTGTAATCCAGAATGGATGATACCGTTATTTGGGAGAGGTCTAAAACACCATGTCTCTCTAGGAACAACAGAAATTTGCCAATGTATTTTTCATACGATTTCAGTGTACTTTTAGAAATATGAAACTGTTTGCGATATTCCTGAAACTGCTTGAGTACGCCGGAGTGATACGATAACAATGACAAAGACGAGGTTGTGTATTTGGGGAAAATAACGCCGTGAAGATGATAGAGTCATTCAGGACTTGAATGGATCTGGCTTTCACTTTATTTTCGTTTGTTAATGCCTTGAACACTGTGATCTGATAAGTGGCTTCCAGAAAATCCAACCCGATTTTGGTGTTGTAAGCGGCAATGGAGCGTTCCTTCATGTAGTCTGGACGATCGCCGCCAGGCCGTCGATGGATTTGCGCATGTCCGTGGAACCACAGGCCAGATAGACCTGCGAAGCAGCAGCTAGATTCAGCATAGGGTCTCTAGTGCAGCTACCACATCGCGAAGCAGTTGCGGTTCAAAACCCGGGCGCACGGCAATGCGTGCAGAACCAACTTTCACCCACAAGGAGGCGCTTTCCGCCTCCGGGGCTGTGACGGCCACGGCACGGAAGGTCGTAGAAGTTGCCGCCGGGGAATGCTGTCTTTGGGCTTTGGACAGCCAATATTTTAACTGATGCACCGTCAGGTTCTGCTCGGCACACCAGGCCTTCATCGTTTGCCCGCTTTCCTGATAGGCCGCAATGCGGTTCTCCCATATTTCCTGTAAAGTCTCTTCCATTCATATGTCCATCCTCTCCATGTATGATGGACTCATTGTGACAGGCTTTGTTTCTTATGAACAGGTGTGCTGGGTTTTACGCTTACGATAATTACGTAAAAATTAAAGGAAACCACAGTTATCCAAAGTGATTATGAAACCACCAAACAATAAGAATCATACTCACTATTCCCCAAGCTGTGGTACTCACTATCCACCAAACTATGGATTTAGCTTTTCTTGAACTTTCCTCATCTTCAATATTTGTTTTTATAAAAGCGAGCTTACTTTCCATACTTTTTTTCATAGAAACGAGAACAACAAATCCAATTATGAAGAAACCAATAGTTATCCAAAGTAATGAGTCCACCTTTTATACCTCCTCTCTTTTGCTTCCTCGCTGAAATAAATGATTAACCCCTGGCAATACTGGAAAATGAGAGACCAGTATAGAGGGGGTATTTTCATATGATTGCAAGACAAAAACCACGAATTACGAACATTTGACCTTGCTTTTGTTGAACTGCAGTTGTATTACCCTATCCGTTATTTTTCACGATCATACGATGTTCAATGATGTTCAGCTCGGGAACTGCTGTTCCATGCAACTGAGAGATTAGCATATCCACGGCTAATTCACCCATCTGCTTCTCATCCTGCTCAATATGAGTGAAGATGGGTTGACCTAGGTGATCGTTCAGGGAGTCGAAACAAACAATCTCGTATTCCTCCAGAGATTTCCCCATCGAGTTGATGACCTGAGCCAGCATGGTAGCTATTAGAAATTCCGACGCGACAAACGCCTTTACATCAGGGTGTTGTTTCAAAAAATGCTTTACTGTTTCTTTATCACTTTCAATCGCTGTTCCATTTATGTTCATGGGAAGGGTGCCCTTCAAGTTTGTCAATAAATAATCTTTGTTCAAGTTCATTCCTTCTTGGGTGAAAGCAAACGTATATCCGAGCAGCCTTTCCTCCAATGTTGAAGTGTTCTCTTCCGGCGGAGATAAAAAGGCAATTTTTTTATGACCTTTGTTAATCAGATGGCGTGTAAGATCCATGGCTGCTCTCTTATTGTCTGTGAAAACCGAACAAACCGGAATTCCTTTTAGATATCTATCGACCAAAACAATTGGAAACCGATCCAATACAAGACGAAGCAGCTCCGAATTATAGTGTTGACCATGAATGGGGGTCACGATTAATCCTTTGATGCCTAAACGAATAAATAAGTCGATCGCGCGTTTTTCCTCATCCCGATCCCCGCAAGTTCGCTTGATAATGAGTTGATAATTGTGCTCAGCACTCCGTTTTTCCATCGATCTAAGAAGTTGTAGGCCAAACTCGTCAGAAAAATTCGGTATAATAAACCCGATCAACCGCTTATCATCCTCAGAAGCCAAGGTCGTTCTAACCTCTGAATAGTGCTTCGGTTCTTGTTCTCCAATTATACCATCGGCCACATAAGAGCCTTTTCCTTGTATTCGTTTGATAACCCCAGAATCCGCCAATTTCTCCAGAGCTTTTTTAGATGTAATACGACTGACACCAAATTTTTCAGCCAACTCTTTTTCAGAAGAGACTCGATCTCCTTCTTTTAATCGGCCTTCTTTAATCTCTTGTACAATATAGATATATATCTGCTCGTATAAATGCAATTCCACAAAACCACCCTGACATCATAATATTAATATACTAAGTATATTACACGAGAAATAATTCGCAAACTTAATCATCGATAATATCATCTTTCATGAGAATAACGTGGAAATAACACTGTCTTAATCAAACGGAAAAGATCTCGTTATCATGGGGACTTAACCAACTCCCTTATGGAGATGGTGATCAACGGGGTCTCCACTCGCAAAGTTACTCAGATTACCGAATTTCATTATATGCTCCACTATAGACCCATTCGTACGCTTCTCGAATAGTATCAAACTGTCTATCCTCATCAAACCAAGTAATTGATTCTTCATAAAGCGCGGAACGCCGGGTCCAACGGACTTAGCCTCGCACGGTTGTCCGCCTGAATCAGTTTCCTGAAAATGCCTCGAGCGGACCAAGGGTCAGCTTACTGACACATCGCGTAAATGCATTGTTATAAGAAGTTCTTGCCATCTATGAATACACTGTCAAAATCCTTAGACACTTAGTCTTGACGCAATAATCACAGCTTCCCTAGGGTTCAAAAATAATTCCGATGCAGCAAGTTTAGGATGATTCAACCAATAATTTCTTATCTTATCTGGTTTCCCCTTCCAATCATCTGGCCAATATTCTTCTGGAGTCAGGTCATCAAGTATTAACAAGCCTCCTATTGACATGCTTTCAAATAATAATTCTGCATTATCCTGTTTCGCATCTTTGACATCTGCAAATATTAAATCAAAGGGTCCCCTTTTCAATGCATCCTTCCAGTCACCGCATAAAAACTCGACATTCTTCCTACCCAATATCTCTATAGCACTTTTCACTTTACTCTGGTCGATGTCTACAGTAACTAATTTGGCATCCTTTGACATTGCAGAAATTATCCAAGCTGTACTTACTCCGAATCCTGTACCAATCTCAAGTATATTCTTCTTTTCCTGTCCCGCCAGAGTATATAGAAGTCTTCCAAAATCATCAGTGCAAGATTTAGTAAATCCAGCTTTCTTAGCAAAATCTTTGCTCAGGGTAACAAATGTAGGTTTAAACGTATTGGATCGATATGTTGTCGTCATCTTGGCTCTCCTTTCAAATAGCAGGTATTTCTAATAACGTTCCAGCATTCACGACGTCCCCCAGAGGTGGATGTGTCCCGCCCCCCGCTTCCTTGTTTATTCTTCCGGGACCAAGGGGTAGCAAAGCTGGCCCGATGCGTTGCCTTAAGTGACCAACGTAAGTGACCGCGACGAGGTTAGGTAGTGTAGGGTTGTCCGCTGTCTTCACTTCCCAGAAATACTTCTTGAGGACTGAGGAGTCATCAGGCTCCATAACGTGAAATTGTTATAAGATGTCATATACGTTCTTCGAATCTAGTAACCTTCCCAATTTATTTCTAGGTTTTATTTCTTATTATTAAAGGTTTTTTTGCATCAATAATAATAGACACCATTCCTAGTTTTTCAATAGAATTCCTTGTATCAAATCGAAACGATCTACCTATTCTACCATCCATTTCATTCCAATAGCTGAAATGAAAATCCCCGTTTTCATCACAATATTCCAACAACGATACTTCAAACCCCGCGATTTCAAATACTGATACGAGGGTTTTTGCATCATAAACTATCTTGTGAGACGCTGCGGGATGATCCGCTGGTCCAGGACCACCGACTTGAACCATCTGTTGATACCAATCATTACGGAAATTCTTATCGGGAACTGCACAACGAATATACCCACCAGGCTTTAAAAATTGATAACAATGCTTCGCAGCCATAATTCCATCTTCAAACGTTAAGTGTTCCCATACGTGTTCAGCCAAGAGCGCATCAATACTCTCAGGCTCACATAATTTGTTCCAACTTTCTAAAGATAGTAAGTTCAACTCATCTTCCTGCGTACTGAGCCAACCATCAAATTTTGTTTGCCCTGCTCCAATGACTACTTTCATATAGTCCACCATCCAATTTTGAATTGACTAACATCACTTAGAAAGTATTCTTGAGGTTTAAATCATTTCTTTTACTGTTACTTTATTCCCGTTGAACTTCTTCTTTTGAATTTGCTTAAAACAATGTTTGCATATGATTTCTTATAACGTTTGTGTATCTACGAACCCGAGAGGCTTAAGGGAGCAAAGTGACGAGTCCGACGGACTTAACCATCTACTTCTATTATCATTTAACAACACCTTCAATTTACTTAGTAATTCCTGTAGATATATAAGTCCGTAGGTCCGAGTCGTCAGACTTAGCCGATTGAAGGTGTCGCCTGAATCCGGATCTCTGTTATCCCTCTTGGCGACCAAGGAGAGTCAGCGACGCAGCAGGAATGTTTTGTTAGACGATGAATCACTCATCCTTGAACAATCTATTGAAATAATCTCTCCAATAATTCACTATCCAATCATTATATTTCACATATAGGTGTCTTAATTGTTCTTTAGTTTTTGAATAAATAATACAACCTCTATCATCATACATGTTAAATACAATGTCCTTGTCCTTATTAATAAAAAAGACACTTTGACCTATGGAGGGCTCTCTTCCTTGCTCGTAATGACTAATCCCTTCAAGAATTTTCCTATATGGAAATGAAGAAACAAGCCCATTTAAGATCTTGACTTGATATTCTTGCTTTATTTCAATTGTATTTCCTTCTTCATCTTCGTCTTCATCTAAATCAAATAATGTTTCCTCTTCTATTGTCCTTCCATTTAGTAACTCGTAGAGATATTCAGGTGTTGTATTCCCAAACATAGCATCTTCTATAATTCCCCAATCTTTGATATAAACAAAAATAGAATCATTTTGGTCAAAAACCTCTTCAAATATAGTTACAACTCTTTTATTCACTTGTTTAATTCTTCGATTTGAACCATTTCGAAATGGTTCCCCAAGTTCAAATCTTATATGTATGTCACTACCCAAATTCGGGAAATTATCATTAAGGTATTTTATAATTTCTTTTTTCATTTGATCCCCTGTACTTTTTTGTTTTTACTCTTCTAGTGATCTTTCGGCCTAACGTTTCTGTATTCACGACACCCAGCGCATGCTGGGTGTCTCCGGCTGCCTCTGCTTCCCCGAAGTACCTCTGCTGGACCAAGGGCGTACGTCCGATGCGTGAATATGATGTTAAATGATGCCAATGCCCTCATCGAGCTGCCCACACAATTGCTTCCATTCTTCCCATGCTTTTAGATAGCCGGGCAAATCACTTGGATGATGCTTAACACAAAGACCTATCCGGCAATATAGTTGTATCATTACTTCTTCAATCAACCTAAATTTATCTATTTCACCTTGTTCAAGAAGATCCGCAGCAGCATACAAGGTATCAACATTAATATCATCTGGCGAAGAACAAAATGCATATAGAAAGTCATATGTTAATGGTCCTACCATCGGTGATGGATCAATTACACCGATTAACGTCGATTGGTCAAATACAAAATTATGAACGCCTGTATCACCGTGCAATAAGAACTTATCTCCCTGCTTCATACGATTATCAAAAAGTTTTTCTACTTTGGATTGAACATAATTATAGTCCTCAACCGACAGCAAGTCCCCTATATTGACCCTAGCTTCTTCAATACCTATTAAATTAAACTCTTTCCATGTCTCTTGTGAATATTCTATTAAGCCCGGAATGCCCGAGTCTTTATAACGAACATATTTATTGAATAAATCTTTAATTAATAGGGTTAGCCAATGTTTCTTGGATCCACGATTAAAATGTGTTGTACCCTCTATAAATGTGTAGGCAAAATACGATCTATCACTTGCTGTAAAAAGGACATTGGGTAAAAGCGTTGAGTTCTTATAGGTATTAAAAAAATACTCCCCCGATTGGATCTGGTGCGGATGATCATATTTCAAAATATATGTATTTCCTTTTTGAGATTCCAGCTTTAAAACAAGGCCGGAAGTTGTTCCAGATAATCTTTGGATTCCTATAATTTCATCGTCAATATGATGGAATCGAAAAAGCTCATTGATTTCTTTAAAGGAAGTGTCAAGCATCATTAATTTTCTCCTTATGCACTTATTGAAATTGTCTTTGCAATGGTTTCATTTAACGTTTGGCTTCCTGACGTTCAAGCGGCTTAAGGACCGTAGGTCCGGGTCGTCAGACTTAGCCGGTTGAATGTGGCGCCTGAATCCGGATCTCTGTTATCCCTCTTGGCTACCAAGGAGAGTTAGCGACGATGGTAAATCTGGTGTTATGTGATGGCGCCCTGAAGTATTAAGGTTCTAATAACTTCCTCTCTATTGTTTATCAAAACCTTTAACCACTTATTGAAATTATCCATGCTTCCATACCCTTAACCAGTATGTCTTGATTTACCATTAATACAATCACTCTTTCAATTTTTTTAAGTCTTCGACTATTTCACATAACGTTTCCCATATTCACGAATACTCACAGACTTAAATAGCTCCTATCTTAGCCAGTACAGGGTTGTCTGCTGGATTCTCCTCTATGCTATTACACCTTGAGATCAGGGGCTTCCGCGTAATACTGAAATGCCTCACCGAATTACATCAAGCTACTGCCGGACCGAGGGGCGACAGAGTCGTCCCGATACGTGAATATAGTGTTAGGTGATGTTCCCTACATCCTGTACTAATCTCAAGAACTCTTAACCTGTGCCGTTGTATATATTCCATTTTGAAAGATTAAACCATTTAATTGCATTCCATATGCGCATCCACCATCTATTCCTATCTTGTCCTCACTGAACCATATATCGGGTACTCCATGTATATCAATTGTCCTGGTATGCCCAAAAATAACTTTCTTGTTTATTTCAAAATTTGATCTAATGAATTCGTCCTTTATATACATAAAATCCCGTTCCGGTTGCTTCTTCCAATCTGTATAGTTTGGATTCAATCCAGCATGAACATAAATGTGGTTATTGTCTTCATGGTATAGAGGTAAGCTACCTAAAAAATCAAGATGATGCTTAAAATGAGTTCTAATAGTTTCTATCGCCTTATTCAATTGTTCTTCATTGATTTCAGTATTTATATCACAATAACTTTGTATAGTTTGAATGCCACCGTGTTCTATGAACTTGGACCTAACATTACTACTTTCGGTATAAATTAGATCAAACAATCGTTGGTCATGATTTCCACGTAACGCAATTACATTATGATTCCCCATCAGATCAATAACTCTTTCAACTACCTCTTTACTGTTTGGCCCTTTATCAACATAATCACCCAGTAAAATAAGTTGATCATTATTCGGATCGTAATAGATTTGAGATAACAATTGATTTAACTGATTTATGCAGCCATGAATATCACTGATCATTATAGTTCGCTTCATAGAATCTCCTGTAATTAAAATGGTTTAGGGGGATTTCACCTAACGTTCTTGTGTTCACCACGTCGAAAGGCATAAGGTGCGATCTGGAGAGGCGTAGACCTCCAACCAATCCGGCTGCCCAGAGTGCAGTTAGCCTTGCAGATGTGTCCGCCTGATTCCGCTTCTTCGAAAACCCTTGGGCAGAACGAGGGGCAATGCGATAGCCCTTATTCGTGAATATGTTGTTATCTGATGGATTCGCCTTCTATGAAACACGAATATCTCTTTTACTTAATTTCTTAAATGCCGAGTAATCCTTATCGGACTTAATAAAACTTAATATCTTTTCGGCACATTCTGTTGGATTCAAGTCTTCAGTATTTACTTCAAGGTCATATTCATTAAAGCAATATACTTTATTGAACTGGGAATTTGCTAGTCCAATCTCTCGATCTCCTCTTATTTGCTCTCTTCTTATGAGTTCTTCTTTCGAGCATAGTACACCTACAAATAATGTAGGATGATCAAAAAATACATCAAGATAATCATTAAACCGCTTGTCATTGTCGATTACGGTATCGACGATTACATTCAAACCCATTTCTGAAAACAGTTTAATTGTTGCATAATACACTGAGATTATGGGATCAAAAAGTATTTGTCCGACAACTTGATTATCCACTTCTCTTGTAGGTTCAATGTCTGGAAATTTATTATCGATAAAATCATTGTAATTATAAAAAAAATCATCTATGGATAAATGATGAAAAAGAATCTCTTTCTGATTGATCAGTTCCATAGAAATACTAGTCTTTCCTGAGCTTGAAGTTCCATTCATCAACACAATGAGTCCTTGCTTCAAACGAATCACCCTCACCTTTAAGATTTGCGCATCCTTCAACTAACGTTCCCGTATTCACGACGCGAGCCAGCCTTAGATAGCTCCTATCTTAGGCTGGCTCGTGTGTCGTCCGAGTTATCTTCCATGATTATACATCGGACGACCAAGGGGTGTAAGCCCCGTTCACGAACCCGAGAGGCTTAAGGCGCGTAGCGCCGGGTCGAAGACTTAGCCTCGCATGGTTGTCTGCTGAATCCGCTTTCTCGGAAATCCTCTGCAGACCAAAGCCGAACGACCCGCAGCTTGAACACGGTGTTATAGAATCTCAGCGCCTTCTTCGACTCACAAATTCCCCGTTAGTTGAACAACATGACAAATCTTATCGTATTCAAAAAATCATCAATTTTAAGAGTGATATCATGGTATGACTTATTTTGGTTCCACGATCCCTCGGTAATTTGTAGCTTGTACTCCATGAGATTCTTTTGCCATATCGACATGTGATGGTCTTCAATGATTAACTATTTACCTCTTTAACTCTAAATAATTGTTATAGAATGTCAGCATCTTCTTTGAAATATCTTCATCAGTTTTCTTTAAACTATCGTTACCCGTTTGCGTAATCTACTTTAAGTGACAGGTCATCTTGTCGTCTGGTAAACGAGACCTATGGCTCCAGAATCAAAGGTCTTGTTTTCGATGAGTTTAAGATTGATCTTCTCCTTGAGACCTTGGAATAACGGCAACCCGCTGCCGATCAGGACGGGAGAAACAGTAATTTTATACTCATCTATTAAATCAAGCTGCATTAGGTAGTGCGCGAACCTAGGACTGCCGAGGATGACCATATCCTTGCCTGGTTGCTGTTTGAGGTTCTTGATCTCTTCCTCGACATTTTCTTTCACCAGTCTGGAATTGTTCCATTCGACTTTCTCCAGCGTCGTGGAAAAAACAACTTTGGCTGTCTTTTCGATCCACTCGGCATGATTCCGTTCATGCTGCGAAGCTGATGGGTTCGAAGGCACAGATGGCCAGTAACTGTGCATCATCTGATAAGTCCCACGTCCCCAAATGACAGTGTCGGCAATACTCAGAATTTCTTTCGCGTGTTTCTCCAAATCAGCATCGTAGGAAACCCAGCCAATGTCCATTTCACCGTTCGGCCCTTCTACAAAACCGTCAAGCGATGCGTGCAGAAATAAAACGAGTTTTCTCATTTTCAGTTCTCCTTTGTTCATGAGGGATATCTACATTATACATTAACTACCTTTTAGCATAATTCAACTTGGGTTGTTTCTTATAGATTGCTAATCCTAAATAAAATATTCTACTAATCCACAAAAAAATACTTCCATTATATTCTGCAAACAAACGCGGTCGGATGCTCCGGCATTTGTTCCAAAAACGCGCTGTCTTCTTACATCATCGTTTTACAAGCATTTTGCATAGTTCAATACTAAATTCCAAGAAATAAAGAAGCCGAATGGATCGTTCTCATCCACTCGGCTCTTAGGGTTATTTTACAATAATTTGTATAATATCACGTACCGTTGTTCCACTTCCATTCATATACTCACCGCGATATTGATAAATGCCAGGAGATCTCCCAGAAATTTGTGTAATGGCCGATTGAGCACTTGGTATAGTTCCCACCATGATCCCAGTTGTCACTAGACAACACAGGTTTGCCGGGATTCACCTCAACACCCCTATTATTCAGAAAGTGTCGGTTTACCTGGCGCCTCATTTGCAAGCAGCTCCGGACTAACGGAATGTCGTTCGAACTTAACTGCATCAGCCCTCGTATAGATCATATCGGCAGGAAGGGTTGGCGGATCTACCGTTGTCGGAGTCTCCCTGGTTAAACGAACATACTCGCTGCCGTCTCCTGTAAAGTCGAACGTTCCTAGATTAACCCAACCCGATGAGCCGACCGTTGCATCGATATACGTCACCTCGGTACCCGTCTTATGCTTCACTTCCACTTTGACATGATTATCGTTTGCCGTCGTATGGACGAGCTTGAAGATGGAGACCGTGTATTTCCCCTCTGGAAACTGGCCTTTCCACGTTGCTGATGATCCTTGAACTGTAGTGTAACGCGACTTAACCCCAATTTTATATCCAGCTAGATTGCTTTGGTTCCAAGACCCTTCTGTCGTGTATAACCCCGTTGTATTTGTACTGTCGACGATAACCGTTAGGTCCTTGATCGGTATGGTCAACGAAGGAGTTGTTAACGTCACTCCGTCAATCGTTACCGTGGCCCATACCTCAATGTGATCGGTTGCCCCATCGAGATTTAGAAGGGTTAACTTACCGCTACTATCCACTTCAGCCAGATCCGTACGGTCAACGAAATACTGCACATTGGCCTGTGTCAGATCACCGATCAAACCGTTATCCAAATAGCCGGTTACACTCAGTTGTGCGGTTTGAGTCATCTGCAGCTCGTTCCGATCGGACAGGATCACCGCAGATTCCCATTGCGGTATCCTGTTCGGGTCCACCCACATCATCGCATCGGCAACTACCCTTGACTTGTTGGCCTTATTGGTTAGTTCCACGTAGCCGCTATCGCCTGCAGCAAAAGGATAGTCACCTAGGTGTACCCAAGTACCATTCGCCGTTGTCTCATCAACGGTAACCGTCTCGGAGCCCCCGCTATAATAAACGGTAAATGAGGCATTCGTTGCCCAATTTTCAGTCGCAGCCGTTATTTGCGGAAGCTTGTAATACACACTGTAAGTAACACTTTCCGGCAGTTCTGGCCGCCATTTCATTTTGCTAGTCGCTGTGCCGGCTGTCGATTTGGCATACACATAGTTATCATAGTAATAGTCGTTAGCCGTCGTATCCCTTATCCAAACACCTTCTGTCTCCGCCTCCGTATTATCCACAATGATCGATGAACCATCCTGCCCATCGGGTTGGACTGGAATTTGCGTTACCTGATCGGGCAGATAGAGTGTCCGCTTGCGGGTCTGTTTCCCTTCCGATTCCACATAATACGAGACGGTTTGGGATAAATCGTCCACCCGTATCGACCATTCAATCGGATATATCGTATCTGGGATGGTCGTGTATGTAGCCCCGCCATCCAAGGAATAATGGATTGTTGCTGGTTTTGTCGTTTTTGCCTGCACATAAGCATCATAAACCGTTTCGTCGGGCTTAACGATCAGCATGCCTTTAACCGCATCGATTGGACTGTGGATATCGAAGAAATAGCTTGCATCCGATGTATCCGCAGTTCTGACCTGGTGCAGCGGCACATCAATGTTGAGTCCTTCTACAATGATAGCGGTGATTCCCTTGCTTGAAACCGTGGCTTGAATGATTCCGCCACTCATAACCGCTTGTTCGGGTGTGCCATTGTCGCGGATGATCGTTACGGTATAATCTTGTGCCGGGTTGAACCCAATGATCTGTTCATTCAATTCGATCGGAGTCTGAACTTCTTCAGACGATGCGTTGCTTAGCCCGATGTAGAATTTATCCCCGCTCTCTCCCGTTATCCAGTTCAATTGAGGGTGGTTGGTCTGAATAATCCCCTTGGGCATCCAAAGCCAAACGTCGGAATTACCATAAAAATGACCTGGTTTATTCCCATAGAGGTGATATTTGAACCATAAAAAATTCGTTTCGAATACAGAAGGAAATGAAATACTCCCGTTCGATTTCAATGATTGTTCGCTGATCAAATAATCCATCGTTTGCCCGAGCTGCCCCGGTATATGGTGATAATAGATGGATGTAGCCCCGCTTGGGCCTTCCAGAGGAAAATCCGGTTCAAGTTGGCTAACGGCGAAGCCTTTATAGTAATAACCTGGATAACTGGAATATCGACCAATAACCGCATTATGGGCAATATCCTGCAGCAGTTTATCACCTGTATAGAGCGACAACCTCAGCATAAATGGAGCTTCCTGGGCATTCATCCGATAATAACCGGTTGTACTTCCTGCTTCAAACGTCAATCCGCTCGGTGAAACAAGCCAACGATCCGCTTGTACGCCTCCGGCTACATCTTCTGGGAGCTTGATCCTAGGATATGGGTATTTACCGCTTTCCGGCCAATGGAACGACTCCGCGTAATTATATGTCTCCGGCTGCGGAATCGTAACGGTTCCTTCAGGAACTGGACGAGCAACGAACATGGTTGCATACCGTTTGGCTTCCTTATAAGCGGCATTCAAGTATTTGGGATCCTGAGTTTCCTCGTAAAGCTCCAAGATCTCCATCCATAGTTTGCTATAATAATAAATGAACTCATTTTTACTCACGTTGACGGATGCAGGCGTATCAATATGCTGCATGATATAGCTATCGGCTGCATCCTTGGCAGCTTGCAAATACTGCGCATCTCCCGTCATACGATACATCATCAGGGGCTGAATGACAGGACCCCGGTCTTTCTGGTCAGGATCACGCACGAGATACTCTTCCTGTGCCATCGCCTCAATTCCTGCCGAAGTGCCCATCATCTGATTAACTGCAGCTACACTTGAAACATCGAACGGCAGAGTAGCCATTTTCCATAACGAAGGCACGCCGTATACGTTCTTCTGCGTCGGCGACCATCCGATACCATTTCGCGATACGCCATACTGGATGGACGGTAATGCTCTCGTATCGTAAAGCTGGTCATCCCCGGTCAAAAAGTAAGCTCCCAGAAGAACCGCATTCGAGCTTGTTCGAACGCTATCCTCGTTTTCGATATCAATAAAGCCCTTGGCACGGCTCCACCACCCGCTGGGTGACGGGACATAATCAACAGAGTCGTCCCCTTGCGGCTCTATCTTAAGCACATCGATCATATTGAACATCGCGTCCGTAAGCGATTGATTGGATACATTTTCCCGGTATGCCGAATAACCGTACTCATTGCGAAGAATATCCGCGTAGGACTCATAAAGTTTGCTGTGTTGAGCGATTAGCCCTATATGAAATTGGTAGGTGCTCTCTGCGGTCATTTGCGAATAAGTCCCCAGTTGAGGGGCATACAGGATCGGCTGCACGCTGCCTTCGTTGTTGACAAGGCTCATGCCCAGCCGTTGTTTCGTAACGCCTCCCGTCGGTTCAAATTCAACCGGAAGCTCTTCCGATGGTACAAATACCCCATACGTCAAAGGATTCCCCGCACTGTCATTCTTCTCAACCAGACTCATTGGAGCACTCAGCTCCCTCAAGCTTGTTGATTCCACTGTACCTACCATTTTTGCGTGCGACCTGAATCCACTTAATACTTCATTGATGTCGGAGATTACCTCTGTAGTGAAGGACTGATATCCAATCACATAATTGCCATCTCGCCGAGGTGTAAAGGCGAAGGAAACATCAGGTTTGTCCTCTGTCATAGACCAGTTCACTTCAAAATCGTAATCACTGCCATGCGAAGAATCGGTCAATACCGCCGTGTGGCTGTCGGGAAAATGAATTCCGTCGAATGTAATCCAGCGTTTGTTCATCGTATCGTAGTAATTGGTTAGGCTCCCCGCATTCCCATCCAATAAAACCCATTGCTCCTCAAGTCTTTCCGCCACATTATTTATCGGCACCCAGTTTCCCGTGTCCGTGTTCTTGTAGAACATGTCACGAACGATGGATTTGCCCCCATCCCATGCTGCCTCATAGAAGGTCGCCTTATAGTTTTCATTTTCGATGCTGCCTTTTTCCGTGAAACTGAGATTCGCTAATGTGCGGCTCCGCAGCGGAGGCAATGGTGGTGCTTGCTGCCGGATATTTCCTTCGAACTTGACCGCATCAGCCCGAGTAATAATCTTGCCCGTCGTAGGTTGCGTTCGAGTCAGCCTGACAAATTCGGTATCATCACCACTAAACTCATACTCCCCCAAGTCTACCCATCCGACCGATGGACCCGACGAAGGTCTAAGATCCATAAACATGACATCTGTAACCCCGTTGTGAACAATCTCAATCTTCACATTACTATCTGCTTTATCCGCCCAATCCAGCTTATAGAACGATATTCTCGCCGTTCCTGCTTCCAAGCGTGGATTCCAAGTGATGCTTCTGCCTACAGCATCGGTGTATTTGGAACTGGAGTTATTGTATCCCTTCACTCCTGTACTTGTGGTCCAATAAGGAGCCGAATATCCATTGTTCTCGTTACCTGGATCAGGTGTCACAACATCATTGATCGTGATGCTCCCGTCATCAATGATAATCGTCTGATAAGGTAAGGTCTCCGCATAAGCGGCCCTTATTCCGATCAGGCTGAAAGGAACTACTATCGTCAACATGAAAACGATGAAGAAAAACAGCCTCCTTTTGACCATACAACTCACAGCCTCCCTTAAATTGATAACGCTTTCAAAATAATAATGCCCTCCTTTGTTCGAAGATCGTAAAGAAGCAATTAGCCTTATCCTTCTGGCTAATCCTGCTCCGTCGTTTTTATCTTAGCATGTCACATCACCGTGAAATTTCTTTCATTTTAAGAATTTCTTATACGATTTTAAGTAAAAAAAAACCTACATCCGAATTGATCGCTCCATTGCAGTCAGATCGAATGTAGGTCTTTCAAGTAGAAGAATCAACTATAATGGCGGCTGCACCAATAGTAACTTACCAAGCTGAATAACCGTTTGATCATACCAAGCTGGATGCTGCCGAACATGCTCCATACTTCGTTCATTTCCGCCTGCCTCAAACACGGCTGCTTTGTCTGTCTTCTCGTGATCGACTTCGAAGCGAACCGTATGTTTCCCATTCGGTAGCTCCGGCAAGAAAACATACTGATTTCGATTATGATCGTTATAGGGTGTGAATCGATCGATAAGAAAGGGTTCCCCGCCATCCACCGACACCTTCAATCTGCCAGAATCCGGCCCCCCGATATCGAATAACCCAAGGTGGGTTCCCTCAAACTGCACCGTGATAGCCTCTCCGGGATCGACGGCTCGCCATAGACCGGGGAACAACCAATCGTACTCGCGCATTAAAGCAAAATTATCGGGGGTCATGTAAGACCATCCTGCCGAAAAAAGAGTAAGGCTATCCAGCGGCAGCATGGTCGCATACTCCCAAGGATTGGCCGGGACCAAAGGGTCCTGCGGCAAGTGATGCTCGACCTTTCCCACGCGATCTCGAAGGTTGCTCATTTTCTCAAACGACCGGGTGATTGTATCCGTGTAAATCTGGTGTCCTTCAGGAATAGTCGGATGGATCGAATCATGCGTAAAAATAACGGCTCCGGGAATGGACACGTCTGCCTTTGAGGTGAAAATAAGCTTTCCATCCGAAACCAATTGACTGACCGCAACGCCCAGATGAATGGAAGGAATGCCGTAATAGTCGGCGACTTCCTCCTGCATAAGAGCTCCCTTCTGATATTCGCCAGATTGAAATAGGGCCACATCCCGCTCCTTCAGCGTATAAACGAACAGGATATCGGTAAACCGGCTGCGCTTACGGATCTGACG
This sequence comes from Paenibacillus lautus, assembly GCF_050482385.1. Classification (GTDB taxonomy): domain Bacteria; phylum Bacillota; class Bacilli; order Paenibacillales; family Paenibacillaceae; genus Paenibacillus_AQ; species Paenibacillus_AQ lautus_B. The sequence continues at coordinate 12,211 of NZ_JBCNHV010000038.1, read as the reverse complement.
GACAATTCCTTCAATCCTCGCCTTGGATTCGGGAACTCCGCCATCGTTGCCAACAAATTCAACAAACACGAGGTCAGGCTGATGACGCAGTACATCTGTCTCCAAGCGGGCGCAGCCGAGGTCCGATCCTGTCCCATCAATGCCTGCATTCACAGAGCGGATCTCCGCATTGGGATATTGCCCTCGCAGCCAATCCGCCGTCATGACCCTGTATCCTTCAGAACGCGTATTACTGCCGCCGAAATAGACGAGTGTCACGGTTTTACCATTTTCCAACTTATGAATGACATTAGGGAGCCCTCTTCGAGGGAAAAATTCCTTCATCGCGACTTCACCCGACCTCACTTAGCGTTTTTAGGAGCAAAAAATTTTACAGCAAACACTTCATAATAAGGTGAACCATGCGTTGCACAGAAATCAAACCGGATTCGGGTTACCCCTTTTGCATGCACTTGATGTTTATTCAACGAAAGATAATTCCCACGGATAATAATCTGACTCTCGGTTCCGTCTTCTAAGGTTAAGGTCACATCATAATCCTGGATAAGTGGCTCAATCGGATCGTCAAAATGCTCCAAATTCAACTGTGAATTAAAAACAAGATGGATTTCGTCTACATTTTTGGGGCTTGCAAAACCAAATTCCAACCATTCCTGTCCTTCCGTACGTTCAGAAATCCAGCTGTTTGGCAGACCATAAGGTCTGGAGAAGCCGTTGACGACATTCTCAGGATGATACATATTTTGAGATGGCAATAGGTCTTTGAAGCAAATGCTCTTATTAAGCTTCTTCAACCTGGAAGGCACTTCTGGCCTATAATCGAAGCTGACCGCTCCTGTCAACTTCTCTTCATTGCCGTGTACGGCAAGGCTCGCCGGGCCTTCCAAAACGATGTAGATTTTGTCATCAGCCGGTTTCTCGCAGCCCAGGTCCAGCGTAATCCAGTCATCGTGACCCGCTGAAATAAGCAAGTGATAGTCTTTCAGCTCGCTGGTGGGAATATAGTTTTCCTTCTGCTCCCCGCCAAACAGCTTCACATGCAAAGTTTCCGAATGCTCGGACCTGTTTTTAATTTTGATTCGCACGCTTTCAGCCACCGATGTCTGAATCGGCAAGACCAAACATAACGCTTTCTCCAAGGAGATCTCTTCGGTTGGCCCAGGATTATCATAGCTGCGCTGAGATGAGGCACGAATAGTTAATCCGTCACCGAAATAAGGATCTACCTCCTCTTGAAGCCCTACAATAGTTTGCCCGTCTCGAAGCAGCTGCGTTTGCAGCTCACCCATGTGGTCTTTGACTATGGACGAGGGGTCTGTCTCATATTTCAAGCATAACGCAGCAGCCGTTCCTACCGCCTGCCCCATACAACCGCAGGTTGCCATTACCCTTGTAGAACCGAAAGCCACATGGGTAGCGCTTATATTACGGCCAGCGAACATCAGATTAGGAATGTTGCGTGAAAATAAGCTGCGGAAAGGGATATTATACAATCCGGGCACGAAATTCCACGCTGTAGCCGGCCCCTCATCGTAGATGCCTTTGTTCGCGTGCAGATCCATATACCAGCCTCCGACGGATACCGCATCTTCGAAATGTGGCTTTACTATGAGATCGTTCTGAGACAGCATGTGCTCCCCGATAAACCGCCTCGACTCCCGCTTTCCCGGAATTGGGCATACATAATCCAAGATGAGATTGTCCACATCATCAAACTCGCCGCTATTTTTGATATAATCCCAAATCCCGTACACCAATTTTCGCAGTTCCAATGCGATGTCTTCATTATTCTTGATAATATCCATATGTCCGCCGTATTCCAGCCACCATAATCCGCCAAGCCCGTTGATTTTCCTCGGAAAAGACCGATGGTTTAAGCCTTTTCTGATACTATCGAAAAAGGCCAACTTCGTAATGTCATACGCAAATCCTGGTCTTTTGTAAGAAACGGGATAGTTTACGTCACGGGCTTGAAACAGAATCGTATCACCCATGGTGTAATGATCCGCTACTTCTGGAGCCAACTCCTCGTTGTATTCATGCTTCGCCTCTCTTCCCCATCGGAAGTGAGCCCCTGCTTGGTATCCAACAATTCCATCGCCGGAGCAATCGATATAGGTTGGACTTTCAAAACTAAATTTTCTTTCGGAAGCCAATTGAAGGCCCTCCACCCATTTAATTCTGCCGTTCTCCATGCCCGTTTCATGCACGCATGTATTCAGGAATAGAGAAATGTTAGGCTCATCATAAACCATGTCGAGCAAGACCGTATCCGAAAGCGAAAGCATAAGCTTCTTGTTGTATAACGGATTATAATGAAAGATCTTCAGCTTGAGTTCTTCCACCAACCCGCCCTCGCGTGCATAATAGGATGGACTGTTTCCGAGATATGCCGACCCATTGATATGAACCCTGACCTCGCTGCTCGCATTTCCCCCAAGAACCGGCCGATCATTAATAAGTGAAACCCGAAGCCCTTGGCGTGCGGCAGCAATGGCAGCACATATCCCGGCAATACCTCCGCCTACGACGGTTACATCTGCTTTTATAAGCTCCATTTTGATAACCTCCATGATTAGATGCTTCTATCATGGTAATGTTTTTGGCCTTCTTTTTTTTACATGATTTCGCGAAAAAATCATACATTTTTTGCATCCTTATTTGGATTTGTACCGTGTCATTTTTATCCGATATTGTTTAGGTGTATCGCCCGTATATTCTTTAAATAGTTTGCAAAAGTAACCTTCATTGAAGATGCCTACTTCCTCGCACAATTCCAATAAAGAATAATCCCGGACATTTAGCAGCTCGAGAGCTAATTGGATTTTTTTTCGGTTGATGTAACTGATCACGCCTTCGTTCATTGTTTTTTTGAATAAACTGCTAAAATACGATGGTGCTAAATTCACTTCCTCGGCAATCGCCTCGAGCGTTAAACGCTGTTTCAGGTTTTTCTCTATAAAATGCATAGCACTCATGATTTCTGCACGATGTAAAAGTTGGCCCGCTTGTACGTATTCGAAGGTGAAGTCGCCAATATAGGCAAGCTGCTCCTGAAAAGCCATAAATTCCATGGGGAATTCTGCTGCTTCCGTGTACAGCTTGTTCCCCGATTTAAACTTCTTGGTAATGTCCCTGTACAAATCTCTAATCATCGGCGCCATGATGGATTTGTGGATTTTATGATCCGTAACGAATTGGTTCAGATCGGCGAGTGCATTATCCAGGTCTTCCTTGGAAATCTTCCTTTTCACCCCTATCAGAAAATCAGCCAGCTTCTGCTGAAAGTCTGCTTTTTTGTCATTATGGTATTGGAACCGATGCATGGGTGTTTTTACGACTTTCTCTGTATGATAATAGAAATCCTCACTCACATTTTTAGCTTCCGTGTACGCTTGTTTGATCGATTCCCAACCTCGATGTGGACCTCCAAAAGCGACAGATACCCTTTGATTCAAATATTGATGCAAATGAGAGACAATTTGCCCTCCCAAGGATTGGCAAGCATATTCCGTTTCCATATCACTGCGGTTATTTTCCCAGGATAGAAAGCCAATAAAACGATTATCGGACAGATCGGCTGCTACGCCGCTGCCACCATTCATCACCGTCTCTTCGATTACATTCGTAATCGCATATTTCAAGATGTTTTGATCAGCGGCAGCGTATTCGTTTCGGAAACTTTCATACGTATTCATTTCCACGATGAAGCAGCAGTAGTTGGCCTGAAAGAAATGGAATTGCATGCGATTGGCAAAATCCGATGCCCGATGAGAAGGAATTTCACCTCTGATCAGTTCGTTAAAAAATTGCTTGCGGACTCTATATTTATTTTCAAGTACGGAAACGTTTAACGATTGAAATTCCGCTTCTTTTTTCTTAAACTCATTCAAAATTCCGGCTGCCTTATCTAAAGCTCGATTCAAATCCGCTTCCCTTAGCGGAACCTTTACAATGTATTCCAATACGTTGGCTTGAATCGCTCGCTGGGCGTATTCAAAGGATGAATAGGCGGTCAGAAGTATGTACTGGGTATGGGGGAGCTCCGGCTTTAACTGCTCAATCATGGAGATTCCATCCATTCGTGGCATAACAATATCGGATATTACAATATCCGGCTTACGTTTTAAAATCTCCTCGATCCCATTCAGCCCATTATTCGCTTTTCCCACGAGAACAAATCGCTTATCCCTATGGGAGAGCTCGTTAAAAAACAATTCCAATCTTTGAATGATTAAATCTTCATCGTCAACAATGAAGCAGGTAAAGTCTCTCACCATTATGCATCTCCTCTTAGCAAGTCTGCCGGGAATAAAGCAAGTACGCGGGTTATTTCCTTAGGTATGCTAATGATTTGGAGCCCGAATTGTTCTCCGTAGTGAAGTCTTATTCGGCCATGGATATTATTTAATCCAATTCTTTTCCTTTTTATTTCCACGTCACTCGGTTCTGAAATGAAAATATGCTTTATTTGATCGGCTGGAATTCCCTCGCCTTGATCAACGACTTCTATGATGACGATGCCGTCCTCCCTGTACGCATGAATCGTAATCGGGCCTTCGATACCCCCTCCGTTATAACCATGGAAGATACTATTCTCCACAAGAGGCTGCAGCAGCATTCGAAAAACAGGGAAATCCATTAACCCTGCTTCGATATGTTCAATCAAGTGGAAGTTTCGGTTATACCGGATGTTCTGGATCTCGATATAATCCGCTACATTGTGTAGTTCCTGACGTAGGGAAACTTTCTCTGAAGCGTCATCTACCCCGTATTCCAATAATGAAATGAGCGACCCGATCACCACATCTACTTTCTCTATTTGTCCAAGACGTATAACATTGCTGATCGAACCAAGCGTGTTATACAGAAAATGAGGGTTGATTTGAGACTGCAGCACTTGAATCTCCAGCTTCCGCTCAAGCTCATTATGAAGCTCCGCTCGCCGAATCAGTTCCACAATTTGCTGCAGCATACGATCGAAGGCTCGGGAGAGATCACCAAACTCATCGTTTCGATTAATCGTTATTGTCGTCGTGAGGTTACCTTGCTCCACCCGTTTCATTTTTGTTTTGAGCGCATATAGCGGATTCCTTATATATTTGGCAATAAAAAAAGAAATGAACAAACTTAAGAGAAGACCTGCGACTAGAAGCTCGATATAATAAGTTTCCAATCTGGACAAAGCGGCTTTCAAGCGTGATTCATCGTTGATCGAGATGATGGTCCAATTGAATTTCTCCGTCGGTTTTTTCAGAAGAGAGACCGGAATGCCATCCTTGGTATGCACTTGAAGGTTTGTTTCTGTCGTATCCAGAATTTGTTCCGCTGACGTTTCCCCGATTGAAAACGTATGATCTTGAATATTCACTAGTCCTTTGTTCTCAGAAAATCCGGCAATGATTTGACCGGATGAGGTGATCAGAGCCAGATTCATTTGTTCTTGTTTATTAATCTTGAACAAGGTTTCTTCAATGGCATTTAGATCCAAATCTACCGCAATGGCCATAGGAAACGGAGCGCCGTTCAGATATCGAACCATCGTAACGGTCCAGCCGGAATACTTGGATTTGTAAGGATCACTAACAAAGGTAGTCCTTCTGTTCTTGTCAGCCGCATTAAACAACGGTTCTCTTTCCGATAAGGGTTCATCGAATATTCGGGTAGGTGTGCTTCCGCCTAGAATGGATAAATCGCTTTTGATCAAATAAATATTACTGACGTAATTACTGTTAAGTTCATATAGCTCTCTTAATTGCTTTTTAATCACTTCCGTATTGTCGATATTGGCTTTCACGGATGTTTCGACTGAGAAGAGAATCGTCTGGAAGGAGGAAAAATTAACAGTGAAGTACTGGTCTACTTTGTCAAGAATTTGGTTGGTGTAATAAATGTCATTGGTTCTTATTTCCTTTTGGACATAGCGATAAGACAATTGGCTTATCAAGATGATGCAGCTTAATACAAATGCAAACACGATCAAAAATAATTTTAAAGGCAAGCTGATTCTTCTTCGCATCGATCATCTTCCTTTTAATTCCGTAGTAAACTAAGAATAGCATATGACAATAAAGAGAGGGGCTACGAATAGCCACTCTCTTCGTATATTTTATTTAATCAGGCCGGCTTCTTTAAATTGCTTGATTGCTGAATCCTTATATTTCTGCATGTCAAACTTCGTATCCAACGTTTGGAGGAAATTGTCCCAGTTGGAAAGAGGCTCTTTGCCCGTCATAAATTTAACTAAGCTTTCATTAATGAAACGTTGGCGGTCAGCATCCAAGGTATCGCTGGGGTCTGGGGTCAATAAATTTCCGGGCAACGTTGGCCCCACATATTGCTGATTGTTCTTGAATGCTTCTGCCGTCTTAGGATTCTGGAAGCTGAAGTACTCGGCATCATCACCACGGCGAGGCATTCTGTAATGATCGACCCAAAGGTACTTTTCCTTCATTTCCTTCGATAATTCGGAGGTTTTATTTTTGATCTTGCCGTCCACCACATCCCAATGAATCCCTTTAATTCCGTATGCAAAATTCGGATATGCTTCTTCGTCTGTAAAGAGATAATTCAGCATGGACAAGATCCGAATGATTTTGTCCTTATCCGCTTTCGCGGATATGGCCCATGAATTGCCTTGGAACGATTTTCTCTCTACAATTTGATCACCGTAAGGACCTTTCATCGGAGGAATGACAATCCATTCCGGCACCTCGCCACTAATTTCTTTCATTTTCTGCTGATAATCCGGTTCCAGCCTACGGGCATCTCTGATCATGAAGCCAACTTTACCTTTAAATAACTTTTGGTCCAACAATTCAGGCGAGTTCATCGTCACCCAGTCTGGGTCTACCACTTTTGCTGCCATCATTTTATTAATGTACACAAGCGCCTCTTTCATTTTGGGATCGATAAATAGGAATACCGGTTCATTATCTTTCACTTCAATGGCCGAAGGAGGATTGACGCCAAACATCCACATCAAGCTATCAAAGCCGTAGGTTTGCAGATTGCCTTCTTTATTCATACCGCCTATGAATCCGTACGTATCATTTTTGCCATTACCGTCCGGGTCTTTCTCTGTAAAGGCTTTCATAACTTCGAACAGCTCATCAGGTGTCGTTGGCACTTCCATGTTCAGCTTTTTCAGCCAATCGTTGCGGATGAAGAAGCTTCGACTGATACCGTTTACATTATCATAGCCTGGAACTCCAATGGTTTTTCCTTGATAGGACATCGCCTCCCAGGAGTCGTCGCTAAAACGTTTCTGCAATTCAGGGAATTGATCCAGATACGGTGTCAAATCCGCAAGAACACCTTGGTCATAATATTGTGCGAGATCAGCACGGCTCTTTAAGAAGATCAAATCTGGAATATCTCCCCCTGCAATGAGCGTATTCAGTTTGGTTGTTGCTTGCCCAGCTTGAGGAATCATCATATCCAAGTCGATGTTCATCTCTTTTTCTAACATTTGGCGTTGAATATCTTCATCACGTGGAGGGATCGGAGCAGCAGCATTGAAAGTACCTTGGTTAAACATTGAAATTTTCATTTTGGTTTCAAATTGGCTGGACTGACCTTGCGAATGACTCGAAGCTGGGGTTATAACTTCACCATTTCCCCCACATCCTGACAATACCGTTCCTAAACCAACTATTGCCGACAGAATAGCAAATGAAATCTTTTTACGCTGCATATTGACCTCTCCTTTTGCTTATATATTATCACGGTTTCCCCGTAATAACTTAGGTTGGAACACCTTTTAACCTTTAACTGATCCCAAAAGCACACCTTTGGTAAAATGCTTCTGCATGAACGGATAAACCATCAAAATCGGAACCGTAGTCACGACAACAGCGGCCATTTGCACAGCGAATGTGCTAACTGCTCCGGAATTGGCAATCGAATCAGCGCTTTGTGTTGCGACGTTAAGCAGAATGTTGCGCAAGACAACTTGAAGTGGCATGAAATTGGAATCATTGATATAAACAATAGCATCGAAATAACTGTTCCAATGGCCGACGGCGTAAAACAAGGAAATGGTGGCAAGGACGGGCAAAGACAGGGGTAAAATGATCCGCCATAACGACTGAAGCTCACTTGCACCGTCAACCCTCGCTGATTCCTCGATTTCGCCAGGCAATTGCTCGAAAAAGCCTTTAATAATCACCAGATTAAATGCACTAATGAGATTTGGAATAATCAATACCCACGGACTGTCTAGCAATCCCAGAGAGCGGATTAGTAAATAAGTCGGAATTAACCCCCCACTGAACATCATGGTAAACACAATAAATAGTAAAAACGGACTGCGTCCTGGCAAATATTTTTTGGATAACGGGTACGCTGCAATTACTGTAAAAAACACATTTAACGCAGTGCCTACAATCGTTCGAAACAATGTAATTTTATACGCCTGCCCGATACCATGAGAGATGAATACCTCTTTATAGGCTATAAAGGTAAAGGATTCTGGTATAATAACAATTCCTCTTCTTAACACTTCCGATTCTGGCGTCACTGAGACAGCAACCACATATAGAAAGGGTAATAAGCAAAGTAAGGATACAAATATAAGAATCAAATAAACGACGGCTTGCCAGACTTTTTCCCCGATTGTCAAATGGATCATTTTAATAACCACCTCACCAAATTTGCCCATCGAATTTTTTGGCGAGCTTATTCGCTGCCAACACTAAAATAAATCCGATGACAGCTTTAAACAATCCTACAGCAGTAGCCAAGCCAATCTTAAGACGCTCCAACCCTTCACGGTATACCCATGTGTCGATAATGTCGATCTTCTCCTGGTTAAAGCTGTTGGCAAACATGAATATTTGGTCAAAGCCAGCATCCAGAATATGGCTTAATTTAAGGATCAGCATCAGAATAATGACTCCTCGAATGCCGGGTAAAGTGATATGCCAGAGCTGTCTCCATTTGGAAGCACCATCCATTCGAGCCGCTTCATATAAGCTTGGATCGATTCCTGCTAATGCTGCAAGGTACAATATCGCTCCCCATCCAATATCCTTCCATATTTCAGATAAGATGATCAGCAGTCTGCCCCAAGCAGGTTCCGTTAGGAATGAGATGGGTTCGACACCAATTTCCTTCAAAATCATGTTAAAGAGACCATCCCCTGGTGCTAATAATGCCACCAAGATTCCATAAACAATGACCCATGACAGAAAATGAGGCAAATAAGTGATCGTTTGTACGATTTTCTTAAACCCTTGGCTATAAACTTCATTGAGGAGTAAAGCGAGTACGATGGGAGCGGAGAAACCGAACAATAGCTTATACAGCGATATGATAATCGTATTTCCCATGATGTCCCAGAAATAAACGCCGTTCATAAAATCCGTAAAATTTTTCAATCCCACCCATGGGCTATCCCATAGTCCCAAAGCTAGGTTATAGTTTTTAAAAGCAATCATGATTCCCGCCATAGGAATGTATTTGAATACGGCAAAATAAATTAAGGCCGGTAATAAGAGAGCATACATCACTTTATACTTTTGTATCGTCCTTATCCATGGCTTCCGCTTTTTGGAGAGGGGAATGGCGTCCGCTGCCAATTTCGCTTGCATTTCATCACCTCGTCTTTGTTTGTATTTGTATATTAGCACCCCCCTATCGGATAAATTTCTGAAATTTCAAGAATTTCTTACAAGATATTAAGTAAGTTCCATGGTTTCATCAAATCCCCTAGAACATATGTAGCGTTAGTTGTTATATAAATCATGCAATAAAACAACAAATAAAGTTAAAAGTACGATTATCCTAAAAATAAAAACGCCGCCTTATAGGCGGCAAAACTTCAATTTGTGCCATACATCTGTTCGCATCAGATCAGAGGCGTCCTTAAAGTCAGCTTCGTTGGAAAATGAAGGGAGATCATCGTTATGTTGCTCCAGGATCGAATGTAGTTTCATGATCTCCATACCTTTGGGAACTAAAGGAAATTGGCGTAAGAGAGAATTTGTGAAGGTTAATACTTCTATGTAGTATCAAAATCGTATTCACGGACCCTCACTGGCTTAAGGCAGCGCTAGCTGCCGGGTCCGACGGACTTAGCCAGTGCAGGGTTGTCTGCTGATTCTGCTTTCTCAAAAAACCTCAGCAGACCAAGGGCCGGAAGGACAGACGCGTGGATAGGTGTTATAAGATTTCACTACCCTCTTCGAGTTGCTCTCAAATTAAGTCTTCGTTCAAGTATTTATTATTCATTATTATGATCCTTACCCTTTTAATGGTTTCTTTTCCTTTGGGCAAATCAGCAATTCTATTAAGTAATATCCATCTGAGACAAGCTATTGCCTCAAATAATTCTAGTTCATCTACTGTATATTGAAAATTTGAGATGAATGAAGAATGATATATAGTTCCATATTTCAGACCAACATATATCCTGATTAACACAATTGACCACGCTATATCATACCTTGGATCACCTAATTGTCCCATTCGTCCAATCAATTATCGTATACTTTCCTTCGCACTCCAAAATATTACCTAAATTGAAATCACCATGAATAAGTGTATCCTGCTTCATATCACTAAGATCAACTAGGTGGTTAAGTAACATATGAATATCTTTATGTTCCTCAATACTTGGATAAAAGTAGTTAATAAATTCATATTTCATAATATTTGAACCACTCAATTTTGCCAGTGGAATCTTATGAATATCAGATAGTATCTTTGCAATGTTGATAAGTTTAGACTGATTTACTTTCATAACCGGTGATCCATCATAACTAGTTAACAGTACCTGATTAGCATCTTTATCCAAGCCCCAGCCCAAAGGCTGTGATACTGACAACCCCTGGTTAAACAAAGCCTTCAATAACATATATTGACACTCAACATTTGGTTTTGAAGATTTATTCCATACTTTAAGCACAAAACTTGATTCATCAAAACATATTTTTGTCACTTCTGCTTCAAGTCCTGATTCTAAAGGGACCACGGTTAGTGAATTGCTAAACTCTAATAGTGAATCGACTACTAGGCTTTTATCTCTCCAATTAATATCGCTTATTGTATTCATGTTTTATATCTCCTTTCGCGGGGATTTCTTATAACGTTCACGTATTCATGACGTCGATCCTCCTTAGTTATCTCCTATCTTAGAGGGATCGATGTGTCCGGCTGACTTCCCTTCCTCGCCTGAGAACACTTCCCTGAATTCTCATCTCCTACTTCGGCTGGACCAAGGCGCGAATGCGCCGCAGTGTGAATACGGTGTTATCAGATAGCTGGGCCTTCTTCGAGTTCCCTTACAAAATCGTCTTTAATTATTGAATACAATTTCACATCCTGAAATGCACCCTTTGCCAAGATATGCCTTCTCAATATCCCCTCAAATCGCATCCCAGTCTTCTCCATTACTCTGGCGGATCCTATATTATCCGGATGGCATCTTGCTTCAATTCGAACTAATCCTAATTCATTGAATCCAAACTCTAAAATCCTTTTAATTACCTCGGTCATGTATCCTTGATTCCAATATTCATTTGACAATACATAACCAAGCTCTGCTCTTTTATTTCGATTATCCCAACTTACAAAACTACAACTACCAATTAGTTTCTTTGCTTGTTTGTGCTCAATTCCCCAAGGTCCTACTTTCTGTGTGTCATAACGGTTTAATACAAATTCAATAAACGCTATTGTATCATCAAGTGACTGATGAGTGTCCCAAACGGTATATCTCGATACCATTGGAAATCTACAATAACTATACATATCATCCTGATCCGAGTAACTTATCTTTCTTAATCTTGTTCGTTCAGTTTCAAGAACAGGGAACTCCTGAAAATGTTCTTCAATTTGCGTCATTGCAGCCACCCCCAGATAATATTTAGTGCCTAACTTTCAGATAACGTTTCTTGTATTCACGAACCCGAGAACCTTAAGCCCTAACGGGGCGGCCGCAACGCGGATAGGTTCGCAGGGTTGTCCGCCAACGCTTCTCTGTACCTCTGAATTCGCTCCGCAGTGAATCCCTTCGCTCTTTGGCGGACCAAGGGGCAAACGCCCCGCTGTGGGAATATGGTGTTATGTGATGTCTGTCTCATCTTCGAAAAACTTTCAAAAATTATAAGTACTTCTTAAAGGCTTTACTCGAATCACCGTCATAACCCAACTTTGTATAGAACTCGTGTGCTTGCTTCCTCGAAGCTCCGCTGGTTAAAAAGACCTT
>NZ_JBCNHV010000037.1:0-1303 GCF_050482385.1 Paenibacillus lautus | reverse complement strand
ACCCCTTCGCCACGATCGCCAAGTTCATTATAAATATTCAATGGCAGGGGCAGCAGGAATTGAACCCACACCAACGGTTTTGGAGACCGTTGTTCTACCTTTAAACTATGCCCCTAAAAACTGGTGGAGGATGATGGATTCGAACCACCGAACTCGAAGAGAGCAGATTTACAGTCTGCCGTGTTTAGCCACTTCACTAATCCTCCAGAATGGTGCCGGCGAGAGGACTTGAACCCCCAACCTACTGATTACAAGTCAGTTGCTCTACCAATTGAGCTACACCGGCATATAAAGTTATAAAACGTACATGGTGGCTCGGGACGGAATCGAACCGCCGACACGAGGATTTTCAGTCCTCTGCTCTACCGACTGAGCTACCGAGCCTTAAAGCTCTTCGCGAACTTTGACGGAACCCAATATCGGATACTCATCTCATCCCAAAGTAATAAATAATGGCGGAACTGACGGGATTCGAACCCGCGATCTCCTGCGTGACAGGCAGGCATGTTAGGCCTCTACACCACAGTTCCACGAGGCATTATCGCTATCGCGATATAAATTGGTTGCGGGGGCAGGATTTGAACCTACGACCTTCGGGTTATGAGCCCGACGAGCTACCGAACTGCTCCACCCCGCGTCATTAAAAGGGTTACTGCAATGGTGATAAATTATGGTGGAGGCTGAGGGGATCGAACCCCCGACCCTCTGCTTGTAAGGCAGATGCTCTCCCAGCTGAGCTAAGCCTCCGTAACAAAGCGACTTTTATCATACCAAAATCTGATATAAGATGCAAGTGTTTTTCAAAAAAAAGTGGTGACCCGTAGGGGATACTCTCACTTCGTTCGAGACTGCGAAGCCTCTGCTTACGAAGTAATCCTCCGACGAACCGACGGGATTCTCATCCCCTGATGCAATAAAGAAAGTGGTGACCCGTAGGGGATTCGAACCCCTGTTACCTCCGTGAAAGGGAGGTGTCTTAACCCCTTGACCAACGGGCCTTGCTTGAAATAATAGTGGCGGAGAGAGAGGGATTCGAACCCTCGAGACGCTTTTGGCGCCTACACGATTTCCAATCGTGCTCCTTCGGCCAACTCGGACACCTCTCCATAAATGGCTCCCCGAACAGGACTCGAACCTGTGACAACTCGATTAACAGTCGAGTGCTCTACCAACTGAGCTATCAGGGAACAATATTCAATTCAAGTGTTTGATCACCTGAAAACTAGATACGAAACGAAATTTGCAGCACATTGAAATAGTTTTTTGGATAAGCCCTCGACCGATTAGTATTGGTCAGCTCCAT
>NZ_JBCNHV010000036.1:0-34689 GCF_050482385.1 Paenibacillus lautus | reverse complement strand
AGTTCACCTCGTCTCTTTTGGTTGGTTTAGTCGCTTAACCTATTCGAGATTTGGGGAGGTACTCCTTTTTCTATGCCTAAAAAACCTTTTCATTGCAAGGAGTTAGATTTATGAAATTGATTCATATGGGTCTAAAATGAATAAAGATATTTATACTTTCCATCCATATAACCCCTCCCTATTAACCACCCCCGGAGTCAGGTCAGCTGTTAGGAGCGGTGGGTGTGTAGCGGCGGCAGGTGTGGTAAAATGGGAGGAAGACCGTTTAAGTGGTGAGTTCAAAAAGTCAAACTTTCAGCACCAAGAAGGTTGGATGAAGCAAGGGATTGAGGAGCGGAGCGTACGTTTTGGGTACGTGAGCATCGGAAAGCCCGGCTGAATTCAAGATTCGATGTCGAGTGGGCTACTGGTGCTGCTTCGTGATCAAAGGGGGACTTTTTGAATATCCTCTTTAAGTGAAGGTATGAGGTGAACAGGACAATGCAGGGAACCATTCTGGTGGTGGATGACGAACAACCCATCGCCGATATTTTAAAGTTTAACTTGGAAAAAGAGGGCTACGAGGTCATCTGCGCTTTTGACGGCATTAGCGCGGTGGAGATCGCACTTACGAAGCGGCCGGATTTAATGCTGCTTGATTTGATGCTGCCCGGAAAAGACGGAATGGATGTGTGCCGCGAGGTACGTGCCGCGAACCTGCAGATCCCGATCATCATGCTGACGGCGAAGGACGGGGAGATCGACAAGGTGCTTGGACTTGAGCTTGGTGCGGATGATTACGTGACGAAGCCGTTCAGCACCAGAGAAATACTGGCACGCGTGAAGGCGCATCTGCGCCGTCAGCAGAAGCCGGACAACTCAGCGGATAACACAGGCGGCACAAGTGCAGGCGGACAAGGCTTGCGGCTGTTTGAGCTGTTTATTGATACCGATATGTACATGGTATACAAAAGCGGGGAAGCGCTCGATCTGACGCACCGCGAATATGAATTGGTATATTATTTGGCCCGTAATGCCGGTAAAGTGATGACTCGTGAACATTTGCTGCAGGCGGTATGGGGTTTTGAATACTTTGGCGATGTGCGGACTGTGGATGTTACGATTCGCCGACTTCGCGAGAAGATTGAAGAGAATCCGAGCAAGCCGGAATATATCCTGACTCGGCGCGGACTAGGCTACCTGATGCGCAGCGCTAAAAACGGAGGCCTGTAATGAAGTGGCTGTCCTTCTTCCGCACCATTCAGGCGAAGGTCATCATCATCTATGTCCTTCTCATTCTGATCGCGATGCAGCTGATCGGGGTGTATTTTGTTAGTGCGATGAAGAACTCGCTGACCAGCAACTTCACGAAGGACTTGCAGGAGCGTGCCGAGCTGGTGTCGGTTCTGGCAGCTAAGACTCTTGGCGGCGAGAACGATTCGAAGGAGGATTCAAACGACAGCCTGCGTGTCATGGTGAACAATCTGTTCAATCTGAACGGAGCCGAGATTCAGGTGCTGGATTCCACGGGGCGGGTACTAACCACCTCGCTGCCTTCCCATGCGGATTATGTGAACACTAAGAATACACAGACGGTTGTCAGCCGGGCGCTGCAGGGAATACAGGATAATGAGGAATACATTATCGATGATGATAATATCCGCAAAAAAGTGGTGGCCAAGCCCGTCATGTACAATGAGAAAATCGTTGGCGCCATCTACATTGTGGCCAGCATGAGCGAGCTGTACAGCACGATGCAGCGGATCAACAATATTTTTATATCGGGCATTCTGCTCGCACTTGGCTTGACCGCGGTACTTGGCGTGATTCTGTCCCATACGATCACCCATCCAATTAAGGAATTGACCAAGCATGCCCGAGCTGTTGCAGACGGACGTTTCACCGAGAAAACGCCTGTCTTCGGCAGTGATGAGATCGGCCAGCTGAGCCAGGCGTTTAACTATATGACCAGCCGTCTGCGCGAAGCTCTTTCTCAGAATGAGGAGGAGAAGGAGAAGCTCGCTTCGATTCTGACCAATATGAGCGACGGGGTCATCGCAACCGATGAAGCGGGGCGAGTCATCCTGATGAATCGGCGTGCCGGAGAGATGCTGGGCGTGGAGGGAGAAGAGCTGGCAGGACATGATATCGTGTCCCTGCTGGGTCTTGAGGAGTCCGAATCGGAGGCGCTGGCGCTCAGCGAGGGCCATGATTCCAAACTGCTGGAGATTATGCCGCGCGAGGGCAGCGAACCGTTCATGATGCGTGTGACCTTTACGCCGATTCACCGGCGGGAGATCGGCATCACGGGTACGATTGCGGTGCTGCAAGACGTTACGGAGCAGGAGAAGTTGGAAGCGTCGCGGCGGGAGTTCGTGGCGAATGTATCCCATGAGCTGCGTACGCCGCTGACAACCATCAAGAGTTATACCGAAGCGCTGGAGGATGGGGCGCTGGAGGATAAACAGATGGGGCCGCGATTTGTCGGCGTCATTCAGAATGAGACCGGTCGGATGATCCGGCTGGTAACGGATCTGCTGCATCTGTCACGGCTTGATTCCAAGGAGGCTGCGCTGCATAAGGAGCCGACGGATATTGTGGAGATGCTGGAGGACGTAGGGGACCGTTTCTCTTTCCAAATGAAGCAAAAGCATATCCGCACCATTATTGAGGTGAAACCGGGCGTATCGACAGCTATGCTGGACCGGGATGGCATTGATCAGGTTCTCGACAACCTGATATCCAATGCTCTTAAATATACGCCAGACGGAGGCACTATCACCATGGATGCAAGCATTACGGAGGAAGGCATGCTGTCCTTATCGGTAAAGGATACCGGGATCGGCATTCCGAAGAAGGATCTTGACCGGATCTTCGAGCGCTTCTACCGGGTAGATAAGGCCCGGACGCGAAATTTAGGCGGAACAGGCCTCGGTTTATCCATTGCCCGGGAAATTGTCAGGGCACATGGAGGTTTTATTACGCTTCATTCCGAGCTGGAGAAAGGCACCACGGTGACCTTTACCTTGCCCCTGGATAACGAGGGGAGGGCGTTAACGTGAAGGAGCGATTAAAGACCATTCTGCTGGTTGTGTTGGTCGTTGGCAGTTTGCTGCAGAGTTACGTTTTGATTTTCCGCTTTCCGGGCAGTGATTCCGTTGTGCAATCCAAGAACGCCTATATCCGAACCGAGGAAATGGGCCCGGAGGAAAAGCCCGAGAATCTGCTCTTTCCCGACAAGATGATTATTCATCTGGGCGAAGACCAACATACGGTATTCTATCCGAACGATACGTTCTATAATCTCGTGTATAACCGGCTTAAAGGGCGAACTTTTGATAATTTCCAGCGGCGGATGGTCAGCAACATCGATTGGGCCAAGGTTCGCTCCGAGAATCGGGGCATTGAGCTGAGCTTTGATTCCGGCATTCCGGTTACCCTGCTCCAGAGAGTGATGCAGATCGTCCCGGATTCCCTGTTTGAAGGGGAAAGCATCAATAAAATATGGCTGTACAGCGTGGAAGGCGAAGCGAAGATCCATGTGATGTTTTTTAGTACGGAGGGCGATGTCGTTTATGAAGCTGCACAGGCGGATTTGACCGTACAGGACGTGGATCAACTGGTGGACTTCGGGCTGAGCTGGACGCCGTATAAGATGGTGAATGGCCGGTATTATACTCCGGAGAAGGAACTGAATATGGTCAGCATTGAATTGCCGATTGGCGAATATACGGTAGAGCAGATGCAGCGCAGCCTGTTCTTTGACCCTAGCATCACCCGCAACATCCGGGAAAAAGACGGGTCCGAGATTTATACGGACAGTAAGCGGAGCCTGCAGGTGGACCAGGGGCAAAAATGGATCAGTTACACCGATCCGGCTGCGCCGCCATCCGGTGAGAGCAATCCCGGCAAAGATGTGCTGTCCGCGATTGATTTCGTGAATCAGCACGGGGGCTGGAATGGTATGTATAGGCTGGCTAAGGCAGGTGAATCCGAGGATCGGACGCTGGTGAAATTCCAGCAGTACTATGGCGGATTCCCGATCCTGAATACACCAGGCTTCCAGTATGGCGTCATGGAATTGGATTTACAGCAGGGAACGGTCACCTCGTATGAGCGCTCGCTCTTATATCTTGAGTCTGCTTCCTTGAAGAAGCAGATGGTGAAGCTGACAGGAGGCGAGGCCTTGGAAGCGAAGCTGAAGACTTATATCGAGGAGAAAAACATGGTTATCGGTCTGGATCCTGCTTATTTACCGGTGCTGACGGAAGAAGGGCTGCTGCTAAAGCCGGTATGGGCCTTGGAGCTTCAGAACGGGTCAGTTATCATACTCGAATAAATGATGAAGATGGAAATTGAATCACAAGGAGGGATGATCATGGATTGGGGCCGTGCCAAAAATGTATTGATTTACGCGTTTTTGCTGCTGAATCTGGTGTTGGGCTATCAGCTCTGGATGGATTACCGCGAGCAGGTCGGCTCCAATCTGGATTTCACCTCACTTTCCCAAAGCACCCAGCAGGTGATGGAGGAGAATGGGATTCAATTGCTGAGTCCGATTCCAACAGAAACGCCGCAACTGCCCAAGATTAATTATATCTACAGCGCGGAAGCCCAGGGAGAGCCGGTAGGGCTGGAGCAGCCGGTGGATACCAAGCTGATTTATGCCGATGAGAAGGAATTGCGGAATGCGCTGGAAGGCAAGATCGCGGATCTTGGGAACTATCGCCATGATGAGCCGTCGGATAAGGAGAACGTCTTTGTATTCCGACCGTTGGTGCAGAAGGAATGGCCGCTGTTTAATGTGGAATTGGAGTTTATCTATGAATCCCAGAAGATCCATGCGTTTCGCGTACCCGTGTTTGAGATTCTGCCAAGCAGCGATATGGAGGAGCAGAAGGTCCTGCCCGCATCGAAGGCATTGGAGACACTTATTGAACGTAATTTCATCCCGCCTGATTCGGCGGTAAGGGACATTCAGCTTGGCTATTATGGACAGTTGTTTAATACGGAGGATCAGTTAGCAGCACCAACCTGGCGGTTTACATTGGATCATGGCGAGATGATCTATGTACAAGGCATCAGCGGGGACGTGCTGACGCCAAAAAGCGATACGACAAAGGAGTAACAAGACTATGGGGATTTCATTTTCCGTGCTGTCGAGCGGCTCAACGGGCAATGCGACCATTGTCCGCAATGAGGATACGACACTGCTGATTGATGCTGGCTTAAGTGCACGGCGCATCGATGAGCTGTTGAAGGAACGCGAAATGATGGGAGAAGAAATCGACGGGATCCTGGTCACGCATGAGCATTCGGATCATATCCGGGGGCTTGGCGCGGTGGCGCGCAAATACAATCTGCCGATTTTTGCGAATGAGAAGACTTGGGAAGCGATGAGCAAGTCGCTGGGCAAGATTGCGGAAGAGAACCGGATTGTGCTGGAGAGTCATGAGGTCAAGGATTTTGGCACGCTGCGGGTGGAGCCTTTTGAAATATCCCATGACGCTGCGGCACCGGTCGGTTATTGCTTCTATGACGGCGATGAGAAGCTGGGCGTCGCTACGGACCTCGGTTATGTCAGCGATAAGGTGAAGAAAGCGCTGGATGGATCGGATGTCCTGGTTCTGGAAGCCAATCATGATATCGAGATGCTCCGGATGGGACGCTATCCGTGGAATACCAAACGCCGGATTCTCGGCGACATGGGGCATTTATCGAATAATTCGGCAGGCGATGCCTTAAGCGAGCTGTTGACGGGAGATACCAAACGTACATATCTTGCTCATCTCAGCCTCGATCACAACATGATGGAGCTGGCGAGAATGACCGTACGCGATACGATGGAGGACCGCGGCTGCTTCTTTAAGGATAGCGAGTTTAAATTGTGCGATACGTATTATGACCGTCCGACCCCTTGGGACAAGGTGGGGGAGTAGTTTAGGCAACGACAGGTTTACCATAGAAGAATTCATTTCCAAAGCCATTGTATACTAGTAATCATTATATAGGCATAACAAAAACAGCCCCACCGTCATAGGGATCTATGATATGGAGCTGTTTTTGCTGTTTAAGGAAAACCATATTCCAAGAAACAAGGCTCGTTCTAACGCTTGCTGAGACTCTCTTGCGCCATACGAACCATCTCCCGGACCATGGAACCGCCAATCGCACCGCCGACTTTACCGGCCTGCTCGGTGGTCAGATCTCTGTTGTCGCCCGGCTTCAGCGGGACCCCAAGCGACTTGGCTACCTCATATTTGACGTCCTGCTGTCTCTGCGGGTCTACTTGATAGCCTTCGTCCCGCATGACGTCGGTCATGAACTGCTGCATTTCGGGACTCCGGCGTCGCCTTGATCTTCTAGCCATCCCATAACCCTCCTTACAGTATGGTTTCCCCTGCATAGCATTCCCTGCAGGTCACTTACAGATGAATGGATAACCTAACCAGTTCAAATATTAGAGGAGAGATGAAGAGAATGGGACCATGGCAGATGTAGCAAATTCTACACAAAAGATAGAATTAAAGGATCATTTGCATTCAATATCTGACGAAGTCTTACCCAATATATAAACTAGAGGTATGCCTCAGATGTATTTCGTATTAGAGGCTGGGTTGTTTACGGAAGGCCATCGGAGTAACCCCGGTTTCCCGTTTGAATACAGCAGAGAACTGGGAGTCCTTGACGAATCCCGAATCGTTAGCCACTTGCGAGATGGTCATTTCGGTGTGCAGCAGCAGGGACTTGGCATGATCCAGCCGTTTGCGCAGCAAATAGTGCTGAGGAGAGACGCCGGTTGTTTCTTTAAACAAATGGCGGAAGCGCTCGTAACTATACCCGGACATGCTGGCTAACGATTCGCCGGAAATTTTTTGCTGAAAATGCTCGTCCATATAATTGATGGCATATTTAAGCCGCCCTTCATCCGGCTGGAGATGTTTGTTCAGACCTATCAGGCGCTGAATTTGCGTGGTCAACTCGCTGACGAGCAGATTGAGCATTTCATAATATCCCTCCTGCTGGGAGGTAAACTCATATTCCATCCTCAGAATCAGCTGCTGGATCGTATGTTTATCGTCATCCTCAATGACTTTGTTTAAATTGCGGATGGCCTCTTCCTGTTCGCAGAGAAAGCCGATAAAGAGCAGCTCCGAATCGGAGGTATGCTTCTCATCGTGCAGGGTATGTGGAGAGATGAGAGCGAAGGTATGCGGTTTGAAGGCGAAATTTGAAGTTCCGATCCGCGTATTTCCGCTTCCGCCGAAGTAATAAACAAGTTCATAGCATTTATGCTGATGCAGCTGAATATAGGTATCTTTTTTATGGTGAGTATGGAAAAGAAACAGCAGTCGGTCCATAATTCCCCTCCTTGTGGCTAAATATTAGCCGATTATTATAAAAAGATGACCGAATTCGGGTGATATCCCGCCTGTTTTATTGTTATTATCCTATCAGTTAGTTCCTATTATGACAATTCGACAAGACGTGTTCGCTTATGCGTTTAGGGGGACGTCTCTATTCTATTGTCGGTATTTTTGTTATTTTCGTTACAGGTTATGGGTTAGGAACCAACAAACTATAGAGAAAAACGGGGGAGTCGGCTTATCATGGTATTTTCTAAAAAGAGAAGTTTTACAATGTTAGCGGCATTACTCATGGTTTCACTATTGCTCTCCGCATGTTCCGGGTCTGGGGCTGGAAGCAGTACGGCTGGATCGGGGGAGAAATCAGGTTCGAAGACCCTGACAATTATGGCGGAAACCAGTTCCCACGCGGATGCGTTCAAGAGCATCATCCCTGACTTCGAGGAAAAGTACGGCGTGAAAGTGAATGTCGTGGAACTGCCTTACGATCAGTATCAACAACAGCTTAAATTAAAATTTGTATCCGAACAGGTCGATTTCGATTTGGCGTACATCCCGATCGGCTGGGTGCCTGAATTCCAGCTCGCGAACTATATCGTTCCGGTAGCGACAGAGCAGGCCAAGCTGGACGAGCTGGAGCTGGATGACTTTCCGGGAATCGACAACGCTTATTTCGGTGCGGACAAACAGCTGTATTTCCTTCCTTATATGAATGAAACGCACGGCATTCTGTATCGGACCGACCTGTTTGAAGATGCGGCCGAGAAGAAAGCGTTCCAGGAGAAGTATGGCTATGAACTGCAGCCGCCGCAAACGATGCAGCAGTACAAGGATATCGCGGCATTCTTCAACCGTCCGGACGAGAACCTGTACGGCGTGACACTGATGGGCGAGAATAGCATTCTGTCCGGTTTTGCCTTCTATAACCGTCTGTTTAACTACGGCGGCGACTTATACGACAGCAATTATAAACAGCAATTCAACAATGAAGCGGGTATCAAGGCGCTGAATGACTTCAAGGAATTGTTCCAGTATGCCTCTCCTGCGGCCAGACAGTATGGTTGGTCGGATGCTTCCTCCGAGTTTTTGCAAGGACGCAGCGCGATGGCAGAGATGGCCACTACGGTTGCGCAAATGGCGCAGGATCCGAATCAGTCCACGATTGCCGGTAAAGTCGGATTCACTGGAATTCCGGCAAATGATGACAATACCAGCGACATTAAACGTTTCTATCTGCCATACGGTTTTGTCATGACCAAGCAATCCGACAATCAGGAGGCTGCTTTCCAATGGATGGAGTTCGCAACCAGCCAGGAAATGATGGAGAAAGCGGCGCCGGTAGGAAACATTCCTGCCCGTACTTCGGCACTTACCGGAAGTTTGGCTTCGGAATACAGCTTCTATGAGCCGCATGCGGACATCATGAATTCATTCCGCTTGGAGACGCTGCCGCTCATTCCGGAAGGTTCGACAATTACAGGCGAAATTCTGCCAAATGCCGTCGTGAAATATCTGTTCGGCGAACGAGCTGCCGAAGATGCCCTGAAAGAGGCGGAAACCGAATTCAATGAATTGATGAAGTCGCGAGGATACTAAGGATCATACAGGAATGACAGCAGTTCGCTGCTAAGAGAAAGGAAGGGGCACCCTTCCTTTCTCTATATTCTCTAACGTAAGGCGGTTAATGAACAATGCCATCTCAACCACGTGAAAGACTATGGTTCGTTTTACCAGGCATTCTGATCATCGTTCTGGTTCTGCTGATTCCGATTCTGGCAGCGCTGGGACTAAGCTTTTTCTCCTACCCGCTGCAGCGACCGGATTTGGGCATCCAATTTATTGGACTCGATAATTTCAAAAGGCTTCTGGCGGACACCACCTTCATGAATTCATTATGGAGAAGTGTCCAGTTCACGGTAGGCGCCGTTGCCGCGGAAATGATCGTGGGAACGATGCTGGCCCTGCTGCTGAAGGGTCATGTGTGGGGGAAGTCATTCTTCAAAGTTGCCTTTATGGTCCCTATGATGATGGTTCCCGTTGTTGTCGGGGTAGCCTGGAGACTGTTCCTGCTTCCGGGATTTACGCCGCTAGGACCCATCTTCACATTTCTGCATATTCCCTTCGATACATCGAAGCTGCTGACCGATCCGGGCTGGGCAATGTTCTCGGTCATTCTGGCGGACGTGTGGCAGTGGAGTCCGTTTGTCATGATTATGGTACTCGCTAACCTTCAAGGGATCCCGGACGATGTGTACGAGGCTGCCCAGATGGACGGGGCTTCCAGATGGAAGACTTTCTGGTCGATGACCCTGCCATTGGTTGCCCCGGCTTTGCTGTCCGTAGCCGTACTGCGGGCGATGGACGCCGTCCGGACCTTCGACTTGGTCTACATTCTGACCAGTGGCGGACCGGGCACGGCAACCGAGCTGGTGTCGGTATACAACTATAAAATCGCATTTAGCCGCTATGACATGGGATATGCGTCGGCTGTCTCCGCTGCCGTGATGATTCTGCTGGGCGTGGTCATATTTGGCGCGCTTTATATGCTTAGCCGGGGAGGGAAGAAGCGATGAATAGCCGAAAACTGAAAGGCCATCTGTTTACGGGATTCAAAACAGGGATACTTCTCCTGTTCTTCCTCTTCTTTATGCTGCCGATCGTATGGGTGGCGCTGACATCGATTAAACGCCCTGTTGACCAGATGGCCATTCCGCCGGTCTGGTTCCCGGAGCAGCCGGTCTTTGACAGTTACCTGACCCTGTTTCAGAATCCGGATTTTGTGACAAGCCTGGTGAACAGCCTGCTGATTTCCGGCATTGCCACGCTGATCACCGTGGTTATCGGTGCCATTGCGGCTTATTCGATTGAACGCTTCCGTACCGGGGGCCCGCTGCTGCCGAATCTGCTCTTGATGACGCGAATGATTCCGCCCGTGGTCGTGATTGTGCCGATCTTCCTGCTGGCTTACCGCGTAAATCTGCTGGATACGTATGTTCTTTTAATCATTACCTATTCTGCGCTGAATATGGCGCTAATCATATGGCTGCTCCGTTCCTTCTTCGCACAGCTTCCCGTGGAGATGGAGGAGGCGGCGATGATTGACGGCTGTTCCCGCATCGGATTGTTCTTCCGCATCGTCCTGCCGGTGGTCATGCCGGGCATTGCGGCAGCGGGGCTGATCTGCTTCATCTTCTGCTGGAATGAGTTCCTGTTTGCGGTGACGCTGTCGGGCGCCCATACAAAGACGATGCCCGTTTTGACCAGCACCTTCGTGAGCGAACGCGGACTGGACCGGGGGCTGATGTCGGCCAGCGGCTTGATATCCAGCCTGCCTGTTATTGTACTAACGATTGTGTTCCAGCGCTATCTGGTGAGCGGTCTCACCCAGGGAAGTGTAAAGTAATATTTTTTCGTATGGAGAGAGGAAGAATTCAATGAAAAAAGTAATTATTGACTGTGATCCGGGGATGGACGATTCCCTGGCCCTGATCTTGGCGATCAAGTCCCCTGCCCTTCAGGTAGAGGCGGTTACGACGGTAGCCGGTAACTATCCGATCCATGTGACCAGCACGAATGCCCTGAAAGTCATGGAAATGCTTGGGAAGAGCGATATCCCTGTTGCTAAGGGCATGGGGAAACCGCTGGTGCGGGCACTGGCTTCCGATCCGTTCAGCCATGGCTCGGACGGACAAGCTGAATATCATCTGCCAGCGCCGCAGCTGGAGCTGTCAGGCCTGCATGGCGCTGATATGATTATAGAGATGGTCAAGAAGAACGAGGGAGATATTCATATTCTGGCGCTGGGTCCCCTGACCAATGTGGCGCTCGCCATGATGATTGCACCGGAGATCAAACCGATGATCAGCTCGATCACGGCAATTGCCGGTTCCTATGGACTTAATAAATATGCAACAGCTAACGCTACCGGCGATAATCCGCAGAGTGAGTGGAATGTGTACGTGGATCCGGAAGCTGCAGAGATCGTATTTAACTCAGGCGTGCCGCTGTTTGCCATCGGATTGGACGTGGCTACTCATTTTGACGTGAACTTTACGGAGAGTGAGCTTGCCGAGCTGACGCAGTCGCAAAACCGCGAGGCGGATTTCCTGCATAACATGATTCAGTTCGTGCTGGGACGCGGCTTTGAATCGTATTGCGTGCTCATCGATTCGATGGCTGTCGCCGCAGTAATCGAGCCTTCCTTGATTCAATACGTGAAGGGCAAGGTCGGGATTGAGACGAAGGGGGAACTGACCCTGGGCATGACAATTCTGGATACGCGGCATCACCATACGTGGGATCATTTGCCCGAGATCAACGTGGCCTATGAAGCGGACTACCGCCGTTTCTTACGAATGGTGATGGATGCCGTGCTCGCTTAATTGCGGGGAAAACCAATTAACTTATCAGTAGTGGGCGCATAAGCTAGATTCATCTTCAACCAGAAACCCTACCATTTGTGATAGGGTTTCTGGTTTTTTTAATAGGAAAGCAGGATAGGCCGATCTTGTCTACAGGGGCTAAGCGGAGGGGAGCAGGAAGTATTTTTCCAATGGGTGGCTTAGGAAGAATAAGTTGCGGGGAATCGAAATAGGAATGATGTGTGGGTCGCCGAAGTCCCCTTCAACGTTGCGATCTGGACTGGATCGATTTGCCATGAGAGACTGACGATATTGCCATTTTCTTTACATCATTGTCCGGTATGCTGTTTAAGGCGGGAATGTGCGAATGAGGGTTGTAGGCTGCTAAGAATAGCGGATATGCCGGAAGAGAAGAGTTGGATTGAAGAAAATCCCTGCATAATGGAACCTTTTGGTTGTCCGCACGTATACAAGGTTAATAGGTTCATCCGGGCTATTCGTTGTTATGAAATGAAGAATCTCTCATTGCACTGACTCTCAAAATTGCCATCAATTTGGCATTTGTTTTTATTAAAGAAAGCTGACGTGAACCTCTGTTCGTGTGGTACAATAGGAACACTAGAAGGTCTGAATGCTTCTGTTAAGCACTTGCATCGAATAAGCACCAGGGCATTTGCATTTCTAAAATGCGACCGGCCCAGGTTTTCCCATCTTTTTTTAGAAAAAACAGATGTTTCGCGCTTAAGTCGCCCTGTTTGTGGTAATAGAAGAATACAGGGTTTTTTTTGAACTGTTGGGTGCCAATACATACCTTTTTTGGAACTACATTTCAGGCTATGGATTGAAATATTCAATGTAAAGCCATATTTCGATAAAAGTTCAAACAGAATGCTCAAAAATGCAACTTTTTTAGCCGCTGAAGAGTCTTTACAATAGAGAGATATTTAACAGGTGGTACGCTGCCGATTTCATAGGAATCTAGATACATTCGGTACAGGGCAGGTTGTTATGACGACAAGATGATTTCATAGGTCAGTCGGTAATGGCGGAGGGTCTGAAGCTGGTAAAGTATCTTGACGCGTAGCAACCAAGGGGAGAGAGGGATCGCAATGGGATTATTTGACGATGATTTCTATTCAACTAAAATTTCCAGACGGAGCAAAAATACCAGCGAGGACCGACCTGAGCGAACGAAGTGGCGGACGACCCGCCGTAAAAAGGGTTTATCCACATTCCAGATTTCCGCGATCAGTTCGGTGTGCAGTGCTCTGATTGCGGTGATGCTGTTCAGTTTCATAACGGGCCATCCTGCGACCTCTTCACCGATTACCCTGATTAATGGCAGCCATCAGCTGTCGTCCGATGGGGATCCCTATGAACGGATTATTAGCGTTGCTCAGAAGGTGCGACCGGTTGTTGTCAGTGTGCTGACACATAAAGAGACCGCGGTGCCTGAAGAGGAAGGCCTTGAGGGAGAAGGATTGAAAGAGGATTTCGGTACCCTGCCTGAGGAAGAGGGAGACTTTGAGCTTCCGGAGGGATTCGACTTCGGTGAGGATTTTGATTTCGGAAATGATTTCGGCAGTTCACAGGAAGACACCCTGGGCTCTGGCGTTATCTTCAAGAAACTTGAAGGCAAAGCCTTCGTGATTACGAATAACCATGTGGTGCAAGGCGCCGCTTCCCTTGAGGTTGTGCTGGTGGGCGGCGAGAAGAAGAAGGCGACGTTGGTCGGAACAGACAAAGTTAGCGATATTGCTGTTCTGTCGATTGACAGTAAAGGCATCGGAGAGGTCGCAGAATTTGGGGATTCCTCCAAGCTTCGACTCGGCGAAACGGTGATCGCTATCGGCAACCCGCTGGGACTTGGCGACACGCTCACATCCGGGATTGTCAGTTACACGAATCGCGTAATACCGGTATCCCTGAACCAGGACGGCATCTACGATTGGGAGCAGGCGGTCATTCAGACCGACGCTGCCATTAATGAGGGGAATAGCGGGGGCGCTTTGGTGGATTTGAACGGTAAAGTGATCGGCATCAACACGATGAAAATTGCGGACACCGGCGTAGAAGGGCTTGGGTTTGCAATTCCGGTCAATGAAATTACGGAGGTTGTAACCGAGCTGATGCTGAAGGGGCATATTGCACGCCCTTATCTTGGCGTATACACTGTAGACTTGGGTAACCCGTATGCTCCACTGAGCAAGAAGGAGAAGGAGAACCTTAAGCTGCCGAAGACGGTAACCGAAGGCGTGGTCGTGCTGGATGCACTTGGACCTGCACTGGATGCCGGCCTGCAGCTGAACGACGTGATCATCAAACTGGACGGCAAACCGATCACGACAACACTGGAGCTGCGTAAGCATCTCTACCTTAACACGAAGGTGGGCAAAGACCTGGACGTGACCTTCTATCGTGACGGCAAGCTGCAGTCGCTGAAGGTGATGCTGGAAGAGAAGCCTGGAGAATAATGCAGGCTGGATTGGCTGACTTGCTTGGGCCCAAGTCACTGCGGATTTTTTTTGGAGTAAATGTGCTTGTCCATTGTTTAATGCAGCAGGTTCATGGGTATATATTACGGTTAGCGTTGAATATTATCCAATATAGAGAGATTGAAAAAGGTTAGATACGAGCCGTGAAACGGCCGCGAAGAAGAGCGTGGATTACGCTCTTTTTTTGCTGTCTGCATCGACATGATGGTGGGTAGAAGGACTTTGGATGTGAAATCCATGGATAGATAGGAAGCTTTTGTGGATTGAAAAACGGCCGGGATGAGCAAATGGGTTAAAAACATTTCTTTTTCTCGTAGAGTGTGGTAGAACAGAAGAGTGGCTATACTGGTTTGAAGAAAAACACAACATGAGGCGAAAGATAGAAAGGATGCATAGAATGTACGTCGTATGCAAGGAACATGTGGAACTAGCGATCGAAAATTTCGTGGATGAATATGAGGATGCCCCGGATATTGTTGATCTGAAGGAGACCGAGTTTTCGGACTGGGACCCACCGGTGAAGTGCGCGGAGTGCGAGAAGCATGCTGAGTTTTTAGTTGTGTAACGTGAATATTTCAATTAAATAAATAATCCAAATGAGAAAGCGTGATGAATTCACGCTTTTTTTGTTTAAAGAGATGTTGAAGTGAATAGAAGAAACAAAGCTTCGATGGACAGTCCTCCGTAGTGTATGATGGATGTATAGATTACACGGAGGCGCGGGTAACCTAGCGTGAATGGAGACGATCAGAAATGGGTGACTACAGAAGATCATGGGAAGACGAGATCAGTCGGGCAGCCGATGAGGCCTATGAGAAGGAAATGGATGAAATTAACCGTCAGCTGAAGCAGGAAATTCTCATCGCTCTGATTGGTGATGTGAATACAGGCAAGTCCTCCACCATGAACCGGATCGTGGGTGAAGAGGTTGCTGGTGTCGGGGCAGAGCCTGGGGAAACGACGGAAATTAAACCGCATAAGTACAAGGAACATATTTACTTCATGGATACACCCGGGTTGAATGATGTGAACACCGCGAACTCGGAGATCACCTTGAAATACTATAAACAAGCGGATATCGTTCTATTCTTCCTGAACGCTGCGGGCACCGTCTTCTCCGAGGCGGAGAAGAAGTCCTTCGAGAAGATTCGGGACGTGAACTCGAACATCTTGATCGTGCTGAACAAAATAGACGCTGCAGATGAAATCGACCGCCTGGTAGCGCGGATTAAGAAGGAGACCGGTGGGCGTTATGAGGTTGCGCCTGTATCTTCACGGACGGGAGAGAACATTGACCGGCTGCGAAGCAGCATTCTGGAGATGCTTAAAAAAAAGTCTAAAGACATTCTCTTTGCCAAAAGTATCAAGGAGAAGTCAGCGACCGCTAACGGATGGATCATCGGAGCCTCGATCTCGGCAGGAGCGGTAGGCGCATCACCCATTCCGGGGTCGGATATCATTCCGATTACCGGCATTCAGGTGAGTCTGCTCACCAGGCTTGCGGTGCTGTACAATAGGCCGATCAGCAAGGAGACGGCGAAGGAACTGGTCATTGCGACGATATTCGGGAATATCGGCAAGAGCATTTTTCGGCAGATCGTGAAGGTCTTCCCTGGAGCGGGATCGGTTGCCGGAGCGACGGTAGCGGGTGCCACCACCCTGGCGTTGGGATATGCGGTGAAATACGCTTACGAGCACAACATCGAGATCAATACGGCGAATATTACGAAGCTCTACAAGAAGTTCAGGGAGAAGGCGGAGACGGAATCGGAATCCAAGTCCGAGTCGAAGTAAGAAAGACGATGTCGAATGCATACCACATCTAACGGATGGAAATAGAAAAAGGGGCCATCGGCCCCTGATCATAGCTGCGTCATTGCAGCGACATTATCATGACTTACTTAATGGCCGCAGCGTAATCGGCTTTTGCCTGCTCCAGCATCGATTTCCAATCGGGGAAATCGGTTTCTCTTGAAACATGACGGTCAAACAGTTCATCCGGAATGTTATCGATATCTTCGTGCGTTTCCACTTGGAAGTTACCTTTTATCACAAAATCCCCAAAACTGCTGTGCGATGAATGTTTACGCATAAACGATTCATTGAACAGCTTTTCCAGAGAGATGTTATCCGGATCCTCCTGTACCGATTTTTGGCCTTGTAATTCCTTCAACAGATCATCAAACGACATGGGCTTTTGCTTTCTCAGAGTACCACTCCTATAACTAATATTTGTGTTCAGTATAACATAACCGGATTTCTCATATACAGAGTCAGCTCCGGAAGGCTTGACGTATTGTTATCTTCTTAATAATGAAGACCAAGTCTGTTCCAGCCAGTGATCAAAGTCATCGCCCTTGTCACCTTCGTACGTATCGTAGATGTCGATTCTCATCTTTTTTAATTTCTCTTTGAAGTCTTCATACGTGTGGTCACGGGGAAGGCTTTTTTTAATGCGGAGCAGCACTTTCGAAACGTCCTTCATCAGCTCGCCTTTGGGTCTTTCCGGCATCTGCACGTCCTCACCAAAGGCCAGGAGTTTACGATAGGCTGCCTCTCGTACTTGATAAACCGCATCCGTATTCAGTCTATGCAGCAAAATATCAATGGATTTCTGGTTTTTCCAATTTCCCAACGCTTCCACCGCGTCTAACCGTTCTCTCCAATTGGCATTCCGGTTGGCAGAGCTTTTGAGCTCCTCGTAATTCTCAGGCATATCCGTTATTAATTCTTGATTGTCCAATCCGTTCATCTCCTTCAATATGATGTATCAGGTCGATCTGTACCATATGTTCATTACCGGGTACCTTTATGATTCTCGGCTTCTGATGTACCGTCTGCCTGCTTGGCCCCTTTACTGGTATAAGGTTTGGGTTTACTCTTCGCTCTTCTCGCACTTGCATCCCAGCGGCTCCAGCCCTTCTTGCCCGTGCCTCTGCCTGTTCCGCCCTTGCCCTTGGATTTACTCAACCCATCACTCCGTTACGGTATATTCTTATCCCTATATGCTGATTGTTTACCAGCACTGTTGAAATATACACTGTATTGGGCCATATGTATAGGATACCACGGAAATCAGCATAAGAATCGAATTATATGGAGATTGAGATTTCGGTATAAGTAGGGGCATGTCTTCGGTTGACTAATTTTTGCCAGCATGGTATCTTATTTTTGAACTGACCAGTCAGAATAAGGACGATGATCTGAAATTTGGTTGTGAAAGGGCCGATTCGATTGTGAGCAAAGATAAAATTATCCAAGCAGCCATTGAAGTATTCTCCGAGAACGGATATCACCGCGCAAGCATGGACGAGATTGCCGCCCGCGCACAGGTTGCCAAGGGGACTCTGTACTATAACTTCCCGGGCAAATCCCAGCTTTTCAAGACGGTGGTGAAGCAGGGCTTCGAAGATATCATGCAGCGGACGGAGGCAGACCTGAATTCCTCCCTGCCCATGAAGGAGAAGATTGAGCGCACGATTCGCCATCATCTGGATCTGTTTCTCGAATCCCGCCATTTCTCGCACATCGTATTTAATGAGATTTCGAACGGCATCGAGCAGGATGTTCTGGACGAATTGAAGGAGCTGAAACGAAATTATTTAAGTTTTCTGGCAAGGATGATTGAGGAAGGACAGTGCGAAGAGAACTTGTGCCGTGCCGTTGATCCTAATCTGGCTGCTGCCAGTATTGTCGGAACGCTGGAGAGCACATGTAATTATTACCTGAATCATCAGGATACGTATTCGCGCGAGGATCTGGAGCGGTTTGCCTTCACGATGATTACCCAAGGCCTGTTTATATCGCTTGAATAAGCAAGGCCTTCTTTTTTTAAGCGCGTACAACTGACCAGTCAGTTCAAAAACTAGCGATGGAAAGCGAAGGTGTTAAGCATGGAATGGAATAAGAACGGTTTACTCCCGCTGGAATGGTTCCGCCAGATGCGGACAGAGTCTCCGGTGGAGGCAATTGAGGGTAATGGAGGCTGGAACGTTTATAAATACGTGGACGTCAAAGCCGTCTTCACGAATTACGATGTGTTCTCTTCTCAAGGGACCTCTTCTTCTGATGACCCGATTGAATCCAGCATTCTGCGGCAGGATCCGCCGAAGCACCGTCAGCTGCGTAAGCTGGTATCCCATGCTTTTACGCCTCGTATCATAGAATCGCTTGCCCCCAAGATCCAGGAGATCACGACATCCCTGCTGGACGAAGCGGAGAAGAAGGGGAAGATGGATATCGTTGCCGATCTCGCAAGTCCGCTGCCGATCACGGTGATTGCGGAGATGCTCGGCGTATCAATGGAGGACCGGGAGCGATTTAAGGCGTGGTCGGACGCCCTGGTAGGTAACAATGAGGATGCTTATTATCAGTGCCAGCGGGAGATGAGCGAATACTTCTCGGAGATCGCCGAGGACCGCCGTCGCCATCCGCAGGAGGATCTGATCACGAAACTGGTGGAGGCGCGTATCGACAATGAACACCTGACCGACCTGGAGATTATCGGATTCTGTATTCTCCTTCTCGTAGCGGGTAATGAAACGACAACCAATCTGATCTCATCGGCGGTGCTTGCTTTTGATAGCCTGCCTGAGGTTCGTGCAGAGGTACTTGGAGATTCAACGCTGCTTCCAGGGGCAATCGAAGAAGTCTTCCGTTACTTCTCACCTGTTCAGTTGATGTTCCGCAGCGTGAAGCAGGACACGGTGCTGCGCGGGCAGGAGCTGAAGCAGGGACAGTTCGTTTATATCTGGATGGCTTCGGCCAATCATGACGAGGATGTGTTCGAGCAGCCGGACGTATTCAACATCCACCGGAATCCGAACCCGCATCTGGGACTGGGGAGCGGCATCCACTACTGTATGGGCTCGCAATTGGCCCGCATGGAGTCCCGGATCGCCCTTCAAACCCTGCTGGATCGTTACCCCGAATATCGTCGTGACCGCTCCGTAGAGCTGGCACGGATGGATAGCACGATGATGT
Source organism: Paenibacillus lautus (assembly GCF_050482385.1). Classification (GTDB taxonomy): domain Bacteria; phylum Bacillota; class Bacilli; order Paenibacillales; family Paenibacillaceae; genus Paenibacillus_AQ; species Paenibacillus_AQ lautus_B. Next base: position 15,504 of record NZ_JBCNHV010000036.1, on the reverse strand, counting down.
TCGCGCTGAGAGAGCTGCCGATCCTTTTAAAGTAGATACGAAGAGAAGAGTCACTCTCAGGGAGAGCGGCTCTTTTTTTGATTAATCGATGTAAGTTGGTCAAACACGGTCGAACAAGCTTAGAAGTAAATGAGTTGGCAATTCTCAAGATTCCAATGCTCTACTGGCTTTTGCGTTGACAAGGAAATGAGGAGCTTGCTGTAGGAAGGCGGGTCTGGTCTGGTCTGGGTATGTCCTTTAATTGGTGGCGGTACAATGTTAGAATGAACGACATAACAGCAGAGTTTAAGGAGCGAAAAACGCCATGAATATACAGATGGTATGCGTAGGCAAGTTGAAGGAGAAGTACCTGGTGCAGGGCATTGCGGAGTACAGTAAGCGTCTTGCCCCTTACGTGCGCTTGTCCGTACACGAGGTGTCGGATGAGAAAGCGCCGGAGAATATGAGCGAAGCGGAGATGCGCCAAGTGCAGGAGAAGGAGGGCGCCGGCATTCTCAGCCACATCAAGCCGGACACCCATGTCATTGCCCTCGCGATTGGCGGCCAGCTGTGGTCCAGCGAGGACCTGGCGGCCCACATCGACAAGCTGGGGACGTACGGCACCAGCAACGTCGCCTTTGTCATTGGCGGCTCTAACGGCCTCTCCGAGGACGTACTGAAGCGCGCCCAGACAAAGCTCAGCTTCGGGCGGATGACCCTGCCGCACCAGCTGATGCGCCTGGTCCTGGTAGAGCAGATTTACCGGGCGGTGAAGATTAATCGGGGGGAACCTTATCATAAGTGACGGCGAAATTTTTGGCCTTCTCAGCGCATAGGGCGCGGAAAGTTCCATGGAGCAGAAGGGTGTTGCCGAGCAATCATTCCTCAAGGCCGTTCATCCCCCGGCGGGCGTCACTTTAGTGAAAGGGGACTGACTGAAGCGGTTGGCTTTGATAAGCGTTTAATGAGCGTTGCTCTTTATCTTATATGAGTGTATGCGTGACATACAAATGTAGATTTGCACTGTTGTACATCTGAAAATTATACTTAGAACTGAAAAAACAAAGAATTCAGAAAAAACCTACTACTGAATTGGAGATGAGTAAATGACGATTGTAGAGGCCTTAAATAGCAGATCAGATAATGGAAATATGGCTTCTAGACTATTGCTTCTGTTAAAGGATGTTTGTGATCACGCAACACAGCACTTGAAACTAGTTATACAGCAATTGCCTGAATTTGACATTCACGATGCTTCTCACAGTAATATGGTTGTGCGTAACATGGAATCTCTCTTGAGAGACAAGGTAGATGAGTTATCTAGTTACGAATTATTCCTGCTTCAAATGTCCGGATTTTTGCATGATTGCGCTATGGCTTTACCCACTTGGGAGCTCAATCTCCTAAAAATGACTGAGGGAATTGGTGAGTTCGTCCATAATGATTTGGGAAAGTCGTATGCTAATGATGGAAACCCTCCATACAAATTGTCATCCGCTATTCAGCTCATAGAGACCCATAAGCCCCAATTATATGAGGATTTCGAAAAAGTAAAAGCTTTTATTTTTTCCTTCCCATCCGAGTCTGAAATGCAACGTGATTTAGCTGAAAGACTCATCGACTATCAAGAGTTTCGAAATGGCTACACCGATGAACTAAAGAAAAAAGCTTTAAATGCTAGTCACACTGAATTTCTTGAGTTGAGTGACTTAATTCGATACGAATTTATTCGGCAAACACACCCTCAGAGAGTTGAAAAGTATATCCGCAACCTTGCTTCTTTATTTGAAGCTCGCCTCGGTGGAGTTTGGGGAGATAAACTGGCAAACGATTTAGCACGAATATGTCGGTCGCATGGAGAATCGATGGATTATGTTAAAGCCCTCGAGGAGCACACAGCATACCATGGAGCAGAGTCTGCGAATTTACAGTTCGTTGCCGTATTACTTCGTCTTGCGGACATATTGCATTTCAGTCATGATAGAGCACCACAATCATTATTTATTGAAAAAATGATTCGCTCGAAGGAAAGCCTCCTGCATTGGAAGGTGAAGTTTCAAGGGATTAATTACAGTTTGGATGAGTTAGATGCAAATGGACGGATAAAAATAAAATATATGGCTTATTGCGATGAACCGAGCCTCTATTACTTCATACAGGAATATCTAGACTGGGTTGACGGAGAAATAGAAAATTACTTTCGTTTCATTCACGGCATGGAGTATTCCGTGCAAACAAGACACCTCGCCAATAGATACAGATTAAACATCGCGAATGTAGTAGACAGGTCACAGGTTCAATACGATAACAGCAAATTTACCCCTGTACCAAATATGAAATTTACTCTTGAACAAAACAAGATTCTTGAATTACTAATGGGTGTTGGGCTTTATAAAAATAAATTCCTATGTTTACGTGAACTCTATCAAAATGCACTCGATGCTTGTCGCTGTATGATGGCGATATTTAATAATCAATCAGTAAGTATACGTGGAAAAATTGAATTTGGGCTTGGTATATCTAAAGAAGGTGGGCGACAGCGAACTTACATATACTGTCTAGATAATGGTGTTGGTATGGACAAGCACCAAATAACAAATTTCTTCTTAAAGATCGGGAACTCATTTTATAAATCCAAGGAGTTTCAAAAACAAAATGCCTTGTTAAATAGCAGCTTTAAACCAACTTCTCAATTCGGAATTGGGATATTGTCATGTTTCATGATCGGAGACAAATTAGAAGTCACGACTAGATCTCTCGCTGTCGACGGAACAACTTCCGATCAGCCAATTCGCTTTTCAATTGATGGGCCTCACGAGAAGTTCTATTACATGACACCAGATGCGCTTGACTTGGAGAAATTAGGAAGGAACGGAACCTTAATTAAGGTATATCTGTCTGATGACGTGGTTATTTACGATCACAAAATCGATAAACTTCAACTAGTGATTCACGGAAGTGAGTCGCAAGAATTTAAGCAAAATAGACCAACCGTTTATGAAAAGTGGGATTCTCATATTTACAAGCTGATAAGTAGCTCTTTAGCGATCCCGAAGGAAGACGTTGATGTATTGGTGGCGATCAATGATGGGACGACTGAAAAAGTCATTCCTTGGGGGACTCCAATCAATCTGAGTAATTATCCTTCTGAGGATGTGGAACTTATTTATACAAATCGTAGATATCTCTCGGATGGATATAAGGTATTAGATGATTATTTAAAAGTTAGGGACTTTATTAACTTACAGGAGCACAGTATACGTGTCGAAGATGTTGAGTATCGATTTTTACTGAACTTGCCTTTACCGGGCATGCCTGAAGTAGACTATCGAGTGCTTTCTTTTCAACCTGTGTTATACAAGATTCCTGAGGTTCTTGTTGATGGAGTTGTGGTCGAAACACCAGGACTTCGATTTCACGATTTAACAGACATAGGAACAATAAACTTTGTAGGTATGGAACGACCGCAATTATCCGTTGACAGAAACTCTATTACAAATATCCCCAAAGAACTTGAGAATTCTATCAGTAAGCTCCCGGAAAAGTTTGCTGGTAAAGTCATCTTTGAAATTAGTAGACACATTGCAAATTACAATTTAAAGTCAGACTCCGCTGAAGTGAGAGTATTGTGGAGTTATATATTCCACAGATTCCATAAATTTTCCAATTGGATGGTCGGCCATCTCGCAGTTATTCCAGAAGCAGATATGATACTCGTTGACATGTCATTGTTCGGGGAGAAGCGGGTCTCTGTTGCCGATGTTGTACGTTCTCAAAATCTAGTGTTAAAGAGGTTCGACAGTAGACTACTAGAACCCACTGGTGAACTCGTCTTTCTAGGTAAGGTTATGGAGGCTGACATTATAGATGTTGAGGATACAGATGTACACATCACGTCATCAACGTTTCAGAGCGTTATCGTTCCACAGCGCCATTTTGGACCGGATCAAACTCTCCCATTAGTGATTAGAGCTGATAAATGGTGCGGTAAATACTCCCAGTATGACTTAGTGTCTGGATTGTGGCCGATAATTCCCTCTTCATTATACAATAGATTGTTGCATAACTATGAAACTACCGAAATCTCTTCAAGGATGAAGGCACTAGCTGAATACTCGAATTCAATTTCGGGACTTGCGGGACTTGATCCAGCACAAATCCATCCAAGATTGGGCATGTTTTTGCCGGAACGAGACGTTTTTGGTCGTAAACAAAACCATGTGAACAAATTTGATCGATCAGCAAATAATTTTTGGCTTCAAGAGCTAAATCAACACGGGGAATTGGTACGCAAACATAAGCAGGACTTTGTACTGTTTGGATTTATTTCTCCGAGACAGTTGAGTGAGGAAGAGTTAGTATCACTTGAAGACTTTAAGGATGAAGATCCTGTTTACTATAATGGGGTTCAAAATGGGTGGAGTTTCTTAATTTTGGGGAAAACAGCCGATTTCGTTATTTTGCCCGGAGTAGTCGATCGTGCATCAATTGTAGCAGCGATTAAACCTTCATTCTGGAAAAAGTCAGAAGGCATTCAGTACCTTTTCACAGATGGAACTGTATTAGAACAGGCTCAATAACTGTGTAATCTCCCTCCGCGATTGTCATTTAGGATATGATTACATTGTAATCATTAAATAATCCAAGAGGGTGTTCCAAAAGTAAACTTTGGAGCACCCTCCTGAAATTTCTCCTCAAAGATGATACGGTGAACCTTATCATAAGTAGGGCCAAATCTTCACTAAGGGAAGCGTCAAAGAACATTTCAATGACCTTGACGCTTTTTTAGCTGGATTGGGGGAGTGGATCACTTACCCCTTTGTTGAATCAAAAAAAGACCCCTTTCAAGGGGTCTTGATGCCGGATCAATTATGATAGTTGTCCTTGTCTATCGCCGGAAGTCCTCAATGTTTTAGCTTAATATCCCTCCAGTTAGTACGGCCATCCTTGTCGTAGCCAGTCATTTCGCTGGCGCTCAATATCTTGCCTGTGGTGACATCAAAGAATACGTTCATCCTTAAGCTGTCATTCTCATCGTTGGGAGAATTCGGTGAGATGCCCGTAACTCTTAGAAGTAAACGCGATTTGGAGGATTTGGGATCAGTAATAAATCCAGCGATATTAAAATGATAACCCTTGATCCAGTCATCCTCTATTTGAGGATTCCCTGGCTGCATACCCAGTACTTCAATAGCTTTTTTGACTACCTCGGGAGAATCAATTTTGACATCAGAAATAGCATACTGCCCTTTCATAAGTAAATTGGTCTTGTTCTTTTTTACATTATCAGCAGTGGCTTTTCCATTTCGGATCGATATCAGAATACTAATACTTCCATTTCTGCTGCCAAAAAGAACATTCCACGCATTCCTTTTTCCGTCCATACCATCGTTTCTCTCTTGGGGTACAACAACACTATCCGTGCTTGTCAAGTCAATAAGCAATGGTTCTTCTTCCGTATGCTTCTTTGCCTCCTCGTATCCAAGGCGCCACGCTTCCATGGCGGTTAAGTATTTCTTTTCATCGGTCTTCTCACTGGTTGTTGACAGTGCCCGTTCCACTGGTTTTTCGGCAGGACCGTTAAACGGACCGATCTTGAGAGCGTATAATAGGAAGGCCATACTTGCGATCAATATAGTAAGGCCTATGCCGATGTACTTATTCTTTAACAAGGTTTTCTTCTCCTAGGTTGAATTTTATGGAGCGCGGTTTAAGAAACTCGGAAAAGGGAGCGGGTCATCTCCTTTTGTAGGGAACCGTGGGCGTGGTAACCGACAAGTTCTCAATCCAAAGGCGATGTCCTTCTCCCTTTTAATTTCTCGATGAAAGTTCTAAATTTCCGCGTTAACCGTCCATTAGTGGACGGCGATATTTCTGCAAGACTCAAGTAAGTTTAGTTTTACAACGAATAAGTATAATCAAGTTTGATGATGCCATATTTAATTGCGGAGGCGGTATCCTTATGATAGTAGATATCGATCCAATAATCTGTCCTTTTCGGACCAGAGCCTGTATCATCTACTTTAAAAGTGCTTGTGTAGCTGACACCGTCAGGCAACCAAATGCTCTTGTTTGTAGTTAACTGTGTACCAAAAGGAATAACGGGTTTGTAGTCGCTGCCACCGAGATCTTTATTCCTATGGACGGCACAAATCCCTAGCACCGGCACGTTACCATTCGCTGTATTGTTACCTGTCCAATTGTATGCCGTGGAGTCTTGGTTTGTCTTGGAATATGAGGTGGCTAGAGGACTCACCATAGACGTTTCACTTGCAGTTATAGGCTCAACGAGAGGTACCCCCGTTGAGGATAGCTTACTCGCATCAGATTTATTTGCCTGTTCTGTCGTAATTACGTTTTTGATAGCAAGCTGTGAAAATGGAGAAAATCTCCCTTCTTCATCCGGTCCACTTTCAATCGCCTTCCTCAGTTCATTAGGATCGACATTGTTTAATTCCGCCAGTTTTGTAATTTCTGAACTGGTAAATTGAGTTGTCTTTCCGTCCAATGTTACAGAGACATCGGACGTTTCCTCCGTTCCCTGACTCACTGGTTGAGCAAATGCACTGGAAGAAAGAGCTAGTAACATTACGGAGGATAAAGCCATTCCTGATATGACTCTGAATAGATTCATTTGTTCGTTCCTCTTTTCTATTTATTTTGATGTTCATCCAAAAAAACTTTAATTTGTTTAATTATGGAAACATCTAGATTTATAGTACTTCTATTCTACCGCTTAGTAAATAGGGATATTTTCCCATAAATATTCTATCGATCGCACAACACAGTTGAACGACGCCGTTGCCGAGATGCTTGCAGTCCATCCAATATATGTACCGAAATTTCCCTGAAACGGCGACTGGTGTTGGTTGAGCAGGTGTACGGGCGGTGAAGATTAATCGGGGAGAGCCGTATCATAAGTAACGGCGAAATATTGCGGTGAACCCTACCACAAGTAGGACGAAATTTGGATGCAAATCGGTAACCGTAATAAATATCTCTATATACGACACACGTTAAAGTGTGTCTCGCATCTACGAGAAAACGGCGAATGTACACGCATATAATAGAGATGTATTCATGAATAAAGGGAGAGAGCACTCCGTTGCAGTCCCATACGCTCAGTCGTTTTGGAGAAGGCTATAGGAGAAGAGGAAGAGATTCAATTTCAAACGGGGCTTAGCTTGCATTAGGCTGCTGAGCCCCATCAGAAATAGAACGCTTTTGAGTTGCATCTTTATTTGGAAAGCTGAATTGAGCTGATCAGTTCATTCAATTCGGACTGTAGTTGCAGATGGAGTTTCTCTACGATCGAAAAATTGGTGGCTGCAACATAGTAGGCCTTAATTTGAGAATCGATGGCTTCGGCTTCCGCCAGATGGGAGGTGGCCTCTTTCATTTTTGCCGAATAGCGCGCTTTAATCCCAGCTATTTCGGCAGCATGGGCTTCATCGGTTCCAGGAGCTATAGTCCGTGTATACATATCTAGGATCTCATCCCCGTCCCGATCCGGAAAGTATTCATGCGGAGACGTACTGTCAAAGATAGCTGTTCGAAGCTTCGGGAATATCAACATATCCAAACTGTTCGGATCAAAGCCGCAATGAAACACTTGAACTTCGATTCCTTTCCGTTCGGCAGCGGAGGCAAGCTTTTTCAGCAGAGTCGATTTGCCTGATCCCGCCCTTCCTTTGATGAAAATCCGTCTTTCCAGCTGAGCGGTCAAGCTTTGAATAAAATCGAATGCCCCCCTTGGAGTCGCAGCTCCGAAAAATAAGTGACGCGGAGCGATTGGCGTATCGCTTTCATGCCCGGCGTATAATTCTTGAATCAAATCCTGTGCAATCTGGTCAGCCTTCGAGAAGTCCATATTTTCGATATAATATTTTTCCCACTCGTCATGAATCTGCAATGCCATTGCGAACGTTTCATACGCTTTTGAATAGGCGCTCTCAAGCTTGCCTCTAAGATCTTCTATCGTTATGAAGTGTTCCGATAAAATAAGGCTGTTATCAAACGCTTCCTCGAAATGAATAAAGACGATTTCACCGGCCCCGCTATTCGAAATCCCCTTACAGACTCGCCCGTCGACAATACCAACCTTTAATTCCGTTAAAATGATGCCATCCAGTTCGTCGGGACGGAGAGGGGAGTGGAAGCATTGCACATGCAAGCCTTTATCCAGCAGGCTATCCGCCAAGCTCTGAATGACCGTCGACTTCCCCGTACCTTGGGGCCCCGTAAGGACAAATATCTTGTTCAGCCCATCAAATGCGGATGTATACAAGAAATGAGCTCCGTGCGCAGTGTTGCCGTGGGCAAAATAGTGAGATGATTTTACTACCAACTTGAAACACTCCTTTGTGCCTATTCCGATTCGCAAAGTTTACAGAATAAGCATGGTTGGGATAAGTGCCTATTCATTTGTATATTCCGCATTGTAAAAAATGGTGTTCGTCCTCTCCCATGTTTTTCGCTATTTGTTGATGGGGCTACAGAACATCCAGTTTCACCCGACTGCTTTGATAGGCGTAAGGTGAAGATGGGATTTCGGATTAACGGGGAGATGGCGCCGGGCGTGTATTGGCCTTGCAGGTTCGAAATGTCGCTGATCCAGCCTTCCAGAGAAGTGATGGACGTCAGTCCAGGCGAATATGCGGCAGGAGAACGAGAATAAATCCGTCCAAGTATGACCGAGCACCTCGCGCCGGGAGTCGCGTGAGGTGTCCGGATCCGGCTGACTACATCGTCATCTTTATACAAATATACCTACAATATGATACGACACGAAAATGAGCTGGCGGTAAATCCCCGCCAGCTCATTTTTAATGCCTTTATCTCACCGGACATGGCCGTCGCCCCGGCTTAAACGTCCCCGTTCCCGGACGAAAAGGTTGTATCCCTGCAGCGGCTAACCGAAGGGAACCGTTCGGACGCTATCCGTATTACATCGTGAGGAAAGCCAACGCATATGCCGCCTGAACCTTCGAGGCCGGGAACAGGCTGACGCCGACCGCTATCACTGCCGCATGAAACAAACGTATTACTTTTTGAACAAGCCCTCTTTTACGAAAAATTAAGATCGCCTCAGCACCCCCCCTCAAATAATGATTTCACCTCCAAATCTATGCAACAAAGGAAAGTGCTTATCTATGTTTGACGCTTTGTTTTGAAGTCTGTCAGTGGTTGTTTTTTTTGAGATTTGCAAGGAGAAGGCAATTCTTCACGTTGTAGAGATTTTGTAGAGATTTTGTAGAGACATATAACGTACACTGATCAGGTAAATCTTCTCAATTATAAATATTATAAATAGAACTAAAACAGGCTGGTTATATGTAGATATCCTATTAGCGGTGTCCTACACCTGAGAAGATTTTGTGACGATAAATCACAGCAAAACTAAGGAAGAAGCACTCCTACATGTACCAACCAGCCAATCAGTATCTATGGAGGAGGTGAAATGGAGGGAACTCCGCAAGATTTCGATGATGCAAAGGGCTGCTGGGATCAAGCAAATAGAAGATGTCTATTCGGTGGAGCGTTATCGGGTCGATGATCTTACTGTCGCTAAAAATTTCAGTAGTTTCGGGAATGGAGGAGAAATGAGTCTTGAAACGAAAACGCAGCATAGGTAAAGCAATACTCTCTTTGTGCCTGGCAATTATGCTTGTCTTGCAGACGGTGGCGTTCTCTGTCACTGGATATGCGGATGGCGCTCTAAGCGATTCCGGGGCGGAGTCTGTTATCGAAGCCGATTCGCCGAGCGTGGACGAACCACCGTCAGTAACTGAGGCGGTGTACGATGTGCCGAACAATTACATAGTGATGGCGGCAGCCCCGACGGACAAAACAGCGGTGTTTATGAATGCTAATTCAACCTTTCCGCTGAAGGTGACCCAGGGAAATGCTGCTATTGATCCAAACGGAATTATTCAGGGTAGACAGCAATTCACGCTCAAGTCGGAAGGTCTCAAGGTGCCAGTGAATGGTGATGACGCTAATCCGACAAATGCGACCCCCGACTTATACATTCAGAAGGGTGACTGGATTGAGCTGAAAAGAGAAGACTACTTCAAGGAAGTGGTGCTGCCGACAACTACTAAACCCCTGAATGCACAGACTGATTCAGGTATGAAACAGCTGGGTACCGCCTATTTCACGCCGAACAGCATCAGGATTGTATTTACTGGTGATGATAACTTTTTCAATGGAGTCGGACGTGGCATTAACTTCAGTTTTGAGACTACTGCCGATGCCGATGTAACGGGAATAGACTATGGCAAAACAAAGCCTATCAATATCTTTGGGGCAGCTTATGAGCTGAAAAACCCGGATGTCACGCCAGCATATAGTATGACATTGCTTTCGCCGGGAATGATCAGGTGGGATCAGTATAGTTATCGCGGACTTCAACCCGCCCAATTCGTTGAGGGTGCAGTTACTTGGCAGTCAACCGTATCTGCATTCGATCAGTTTGATAAAACAATCAAATTGCCGCTCGACGGGAAGAAGTTTTTTACGGACCCTGCATCTTATAATACTGGCTATGGTAATACCCGCGGTATCTATGTGCATGGTTCCTTCAAAGTCAACGACATAGCGGTAGAGCCGGATATCGATGCCGACGGCAAGTTGAGCTACATTTTTCCACCGAATACCGGTCTAGATCCGAAGGTTGAGTTTAAGACTTGGATTCCAAAGGAAGCTTACTATTACGAGCACAAGAATCCACCGGGGAATCTTGGCCGCAGCTATCGGGACATGAACGGCTTAGTGAGATTAAAAGAGATCGATGACACTATTTTAGTGAGTGCAGCTCAAGAGATTTCCTTTGCTCCAGACTGGATTCAAGCCAGCGCCTCGTATGATCATCCTAATGAAACAATCACATGGAAAGTCACAGTTAACCAATATAACAAAAAAGGGTTAAAGGACTTTACTATCACAAATGTCTTACCTGCTGGGCTGAAATTTGAATCAGCTACATGGCAGACATGGGTGGATGGCGCTGCATCTGGAGAGAAACCAATTACACCAGATACGAACGGCATTTATACTTTTGGCGGCGATATTGACGGTAAAGTAGAACTAATCATTAAGTCCAAAGTCCAAAGCGGTTCCAACTTTAGAATCGACCCACGTGCCAACTGGAATTTGGACACACCAGCCGGTATTCAGAATAATGATGTAGTGACCGGTTTAAGACCTAGCGCGGTGACTGACGAGGCAACTGTCACCGTCGGGGCCCATAATTTTACTAAATCAATCTCAATTTCGATGGAGGATTATAACCTAGGCGGCGTCACATGGACCGTTAATTTAAATCCACAGTATGCGCTGCCGGACGCGGTAGTTTACGATGTGCTCGTTCATGGCGGAGATCTGAACGTCCTGGACCGTGCAGAGGATGCAACCGGCGAGGTTGACGCAGCAACGATTGCCAAGATTAAAGCGAATGTGACGGCCAACCAGCTATGGAAGCAATATCGAAAGGATACGCTTACTAGCGCAAATAAAGATCTGACTTTGAAGGCGATTCCTTTAACCGTTGACGGCAAGACCGTAGCCGACTTGATCAAGGTAACAGGATATACGGATCAGCCAGCTTCTTTCAGCTTCCGCTCTGTCGTAACAAATCCGGATATTCTGTTCAGACAGGATATTAACGTATCCAAGGGGCAATCTAACCGGGCCTTGCTGTTCGACGGCGGAACAGTGAAGACAGCGGATGGTGGAAATAATCTCCATGTGCATATGCTGAACAAGGATATGCTCTTTGCGTCGAAGCCCTTGAAGGCAGATGGTACGCCTGAAAATGTAACCCCAAATAATGTTGGTAGCTACATTAGAAACGACAGCAATGAAGCGTGGACGATTTCGGCCTATGACAGGACAACCAAGACGGTCACTTTCCGTCTAGGTGTCAATATGCCAGGATACAACACAGAAGAAATGGCTAAGGACGGCGGTAGCCGGATAATCAGCAACATCAAGCTAGTGGATACACTGCCAGAAGGCTGGGAATTCGTGCCGTTTTCTGAGGGCAAAGATTTTGAGCTTTGGAAAGGTTATTCGGACAATGGTAGTGGTACCGAATATGGTATTAGAAATGATGCCAGAACAATTATTGAACCAGGCACTAATGCTCATGTGGTAAACTTCTCCCATAGTGGGAACGTAGGAACGTTTACCTTCTCTAAATTGGAAAGTCCTTATGTTATATTGGTAAAGGCAAGACCTTCCAATGAGGCGCTGGAGAAATATTTGGAGGAGTACACGGTCAAAGGAACATCCAAGCAGGTGCTGTATAACAAGGCCGATCTTCACATGACATGGGGTGGCGAGGAAAAGGTCGTCACAGAACAACGTAAGATTATCGTGCCTATCCAGACTCTGGGCAAGTCGGTAACTAAGCCAGTTCCAGGGGTGCTGGAATGGACGGTGAACTATACCCCGCCATTCAACATGGAGCAGGGCGTGTTTTTGCAGGATACGATAGGTGCTAACATGAACCTGCGCTATGAAGAAAACGGAAAGCTTGTGCTGACATCGCCTAGTATGGCAGTTTACCTTGCTAAACTGACTGTCAGTGGTGCTCTGGAACGAGAAGGCTCAGCGCTGGACCTGAGCGACCCGAATGCTGAAGTTCAGGTAGAAGCTGCACCGGGCGCGGGAGGTACCACAGTTCTAAAATTCAAAATGAACGACCCTAATAAGTTTTACCAGTTTGTATACCAAACAGAGGTTGACCCATCTAAAGCGAAAGCCGGAGACAAAATGGGCAACGAGGTAAAGCTCGAGGGCGATAATAAGCTGAAATCTATCAGTGCAACAAGCGAAAGCACTTTAGATAGTTCAGATGTAGCCGGCAGTTCAAGTTCCAATGCTCTATTACCACTGAAAAAGGTTGATCCTGATGGCAAGACGCTACAGGGTGTACAGTTTACACTGTATAAGAAGAGCGATGGAACGGAAGCCGCAAAAGGAACAACCGATAGCGGAGGAAAGCTTAATCTGCTATTCCCAGATCCAGGGTATTATGAGCTGAAGGAAACCTATATCGACACAAATACTTGGCTGCCAACTACAAGAATTTATCAAGTATATGTAGGGAATACGCCCGGGAAGCCCATCTGGGTAGACGGCGTGAAAGTAACCTCTGAAAATCCGCTGGTTGTACCTACGCCGGCGCAAGGAAAGTTGACCATCAGCAATGAGGTGGAAGGAAACGGAAGCGATCCTACCAAGGATTTTGAATACACCGTAATTTTCACTGGTGAAGGCCAGGACGGAGAGTACACCTATAAGAAGCCAGATGGTACATTTAGCGCCGTCAAGATCAAGAGCGGAGACAAGATCCTCCTCAAGGACGGAGAATCTGTTGTATTTCCGGCTCTGCCTGCAGATCTGGGCTATACGGTAACCCAGAAGGATTATACTCCAGACGGTTACACGACCATGCCGGAGACGAGAGAGCTGCTCGGTACAATCGTGAATAAAGGCGACCACAAGGCGGATTTTGTCAACAAGCGAGACGTTAACAATCTGACCGTCAGCAACACCGTCACGGGGGACGGCGCAGAACCAGACAAGCCGTTTAAGTACACGGTGGCCTTTGACGGTACAGGAAAGGGTCAAGAATACAATTACGAGCATTCGGACGGCACGACGGGCAAGGTCAAATCCGGCGATACCTTCGAGCTCAAGCATGGTGAGACCTTTAAAATTAAGGATCTTCCCGACAGTTTGAAGTATACGATCACTCAGGACGGTTACAAGAACGACGGCTACGTGACCACCCCTGCATTGTCTATTGAGGGAGTCATGGCGGGCGTCGATCGCGAAGCGGACTTCACCAATGAACGGACCGTTAACAAGCTGACAATCAGCAATACGGTCATGGGCAACGGCAGTGACAAGACGAAGCCGTTTGAGTACACTATCATCTTTGAAGAAGCAGGCAAGGATGGAAGCTACACGTATACGAAGTCGGATGGCGCGACGAGTACACCGGGTACGATCAAGTCTGGTGAATCCTTCACGCTCAAGCATGGTGAGACACTGGAAATTGTGGGTCTGCCTAAGGATCTGAAATACAAAGTTACTCAGAAGGACTACATAGCCGACGAATACGTGACTACCCCTGAGGAACGGTATTATACCGGAGTCATGGCGGGCCGAGATGAAAATGCCCCGTTCACGAACGTGCGAGTCATAGAGGGTGGCCTGCTCATCAGTAACACGGTTAAAGGTAAAGACGATGACAAGAAAAAGCTGTTCAAGTACACAATCACCTTCACAGGCAAGGGAGATAACAAATCCTACTCCTATGAGAAGTCGGACGGCAGCAAGGGCATGATTAAGAGCGGAGAGACCTTCGAGCTTACAGATGGTCAGACGTTCGTTGTGCAAGGACTTCCGACGTATCTCCAGTATGAGGTGACCCAGGATGATTATACGAAAGGCGGCTATGTGACGGATCCTGAAAGTCTCGTTCGCACAGGCACCATTCCGGAGAAAAAAGTGGCCGAAGCGCACTTTGTCAATACCCGCCCGTATCTGGAAGGCGTGCTGCGTGACAACAACACAGGCGAAGTCATTCCGAACGCGGAAATCATCGTGACGAACAAGAAGAATAACGAACGGCAGACGATTAAGACGAATGAGAAGGGTGAATATTCAGTCCCTGCTGTAGCGGATACCGACTATACAATCACGTATACGAAGGTGTATCAGGTAGGCGGGAGGGATTTCCCTGTCAAATTCACGCAGAAGGCCAATGTGGACGGCAACGTGACGGACGAGACCGTTCCGGCCGACATTACGGCGGTAGGGATCGTTCTGTTCAAGCAATTGAATGGAACAAAAGCACTATTCAACGATTCGTTTACCAGCCAGATGCATATCTATTTGAAGGACAAGGATGGCAATTATATTAAGGAGAACGGTCGTCCCAAAGCGTTTCCGATGGCTTCGAATGGAACGTTCTCCGTGGAAGGGCTAAGCGAGCAGAAGTACACAATGGAAGTTCGCTATAAAGCTGAGACCGGCGAGGAACTGCTCTTCAAGGTGGCGCAGCTGGATGTGAAAGCTAACGGAGAGCTCAATATTTCGGAGGAACTAGTTGACCCTTACGGTACGGTTTATGATGAAACGACAGGAGATGCCATCACTGGCAAGAAAATTGACGGAGCCAAAGTTACACTGTACTATGCGGATACGAAGCGGAATAGAGATAATGGCCGCATTCCGGATACGAAAGTAACGCTTCCTAGGGTTCCGAATTTCCCGCCGCACGACAACGAGAGCCCGGAGCAGGATAGCGACGCCAATGGCTTCTATGCGTACATGGTGTTTCCTGAAGCGGATTACTATCTGATCGTAACGAAGGACGGATACGAGACGCACAGGAGCGATACGATTTCTGTCGATTTTGATATTGTAAAATACGACGTTCCAATGAAGCCGATCAACACCGGCGGCGGACCAGGTCCTGTTAACCCAGCACCAGAGCCGGAGAACCCA
>NZ_JBCNHV010000035.1:0-22172 GCF_050482385.1 Paenibacillus lautus | reverse complement strand
TCAAAGATCAACTTCTTCGTTTGTCACCAACAGTTTATCTCGTTAGCAACTCTTATATCTTATCACATCCGCTCGATCATTGCAAGCTTTTTTTAAATTTGTTTTTCAAATTCATTTTGGCTTGTTGACCCAAGCGTTTGTTTAGACCGTATTTCTTGGCCGGAAATATAATATACCATGGCAATCGCCAATATGCAACCCTTTTGAGCAAATTAATAATAAGGTAAAATCATACATTCATTTACTTACTATATACTACGTATTAAGTATCCCCACTTACCCTGCCTGCTTCTTAGGCCAGAAAGTATAGCTGAAGCTATATATGAAGTCAATTCCCAGGATCACGGCCCATTGTAAGGCCATCGTCTTTAGCTGCTCTGTTCGTGCTGGTTCCCCAACCACAACAATCATAACGCCAAGCAATATAACTCCTATCATCCACGCCAACACATGGCGATACCACCCCTGGCGCTCACGCTTGGCTCGAGCCGCTCCATATTTCGGCGCCGGTTCCGGTTTTTCGCCACCTGCAAATCGGTGAGCAAACCGTGCGTCCGCCCATTGGATCATCCGATGCCCAAAGGCTATCGTCACTCCGATGTATACGGCTGCCAGCCCATGCATGAATCCGGCCTCTGCCCCGCTTCGCAAATCCATAATGGTTACAGCTATCAATAATAAGTCGATAATCGGCGTACACAGCAGCAGTATGCCGCCCGTTCTTTTCATCCCAAGCAAATATCTTGCACTTAATCCCGCGAGAACAAATACCCAGAATGAAATTTCACATCCAATAATAAAAGCTCCAATCATTCGCCAGCCCCCTTATTTAATACAATTGTACTAAATAAATGTAGCACAGCTTTATTCACAGAACAAGAGAGAATCGGGATCACCATACAAAAAAAGCAGCCGTCTATAGAGATCTATAGTCGACTGCCTCTTCCACAATCTATTAATGGAGCAAACGCTACTACTCCTTATTACGCATGTGCGGGAACAACAAGACGTCACGAATGGACGGGGAATTCGTAAGAAGCATGATCAAACGATCGATCCCGATACCAAGTCCGCCTGTTGGCGGCATACCGTACTCCAGTGCACGCAAGAAATCTTCATCCATCTCGTGCGCTTCGTCATTGCCCTGTTCTTTTTCCTTCATCTGCGCTTCAAAACGCTGACGCTGGTCGATCGGATCATTGAGCTCCGAGAAGGCGTTCGCGTGCTCACGTGCCACGATAAACAGCTCAAAGCGATCCGTGAACCGCGGATCCACGTCGTTCTTCTTCGCGAGCGGCGAAATCTCAACAGGATGACCGGTTACGAACGTTGGCTGAATCAGCGTCTCTTCAACGAATTGCTCAAAGAACGCGTTCAAGATGTGGCCGAATGTCATATGCGGCTCTACCGGAACTTTATGTTCTTTTGCAAGGCGATGCGCTTCCTCATTGGACATGTCCACACTAAAGTCAACGCCGACTACTTCTTTTACGGCATCAACCATGGATACACGACGCCATTGTGGCGTCAGGTCAACTTCGTGCCCTTGATAGGAAATCACTTGTGTACCCAGCACCTCTTGGGCAATATGGGCAATCATATTCTCGGTCAGTGCCATAATATCTTTATAGTCCGCATAGGCTTCATAGAGCTCTATCATCGTGAACTCCGGATTATGACGGGTAGAGATTCCTTCATTCCGGTATACGCGGCCAATCTCATACACTTTTTCCAAGCCGCCCACGATCAGACGCTTCAGGTGAAGCTCAATCGCGATCCGCATATACAGCTCCATATCCAGCGCATTATGATGCGTAATGAACGGGCGTGCCGCCGCACCACCAGCGATCGAATGTAAAGTCGGGGTTTCCACTTCAAGATAGCCTTGGGAATCCAGGTAACGGCGCATCGATTGGATAATACGGGAACGGGCAATGAAGGTCTTCTGCACATCTGGGTTGATAATCAGGTCGACATAACGCTGACGGTAACGGAGTTCCACATCCTTCAAACCATGGAATTTCTCAGGGAGCGGATAAAGCGACTTCGAAAGAACCTCCAGCTCCTTCACCTTAATGGTGGTTTCACCGGTTTTGGTCTTGAACAAGACCCCTTTCACCCCGATGATGTCACCCAGATCAAGGATGCTGAATGCTTCATATTGCGCTTCTGCAATCGAATCCTGGCGAACATAAATCTGAATCCGGCCGCTCAAATCCTGAATATGAGCAAAAGAAGCCTTACCCATGCCACGCTTCGCCATAATCCGGCCGGCCAGGTTCACTTCCACCTGCTTCTCTTCCAGTTCTTCCTTGGAGAGCTCGTCATACTGTTTCAGAATATCACCTGCGTGATGTTCTCTTTCATATTTTCCGCCAAACGGATCGATGCCCAGCTTGCGAAGCTCGTCCAATTTGTTGCGGCGGATTTGCAAAAGCTCACTTAACTCCTGTTCTTGTTCCTGGTTATTCATTTCTTCCGTCATCGTCATTCATCTCCTTCATTTCACTTCCATCGTAATCCCCACCAGCACAAACGCCGCCACCTATTACACGATTCGGACAGCCCTTGAACAACTTGTACACATTCGGTTAGGACTTAACGGTAGGACAGCCATTTCAAGACATGCCATTAACCCATTAAGCCCTCAACACTGCCTTGCCTATTCAAAATAACCCCACAAAGTGGAGCCTACGCTACGATGCTTATTCCAAATACTTTGCGGGGACCCCAAAAAACTTATTCTAATATGTTAAAAAAGCCCCCCGAAGGAAGCTTTCTACACCACATTCCGACTTACTTCTTAATGTCTACAATTTTATATTGAATAACGCCCGCAGGAACGTTAACATCTACAACCGATCCTTTTTGCTTGCCAATAATCGCTTTGCCAACCGGGCTCTCGTTGGAGATCTTGTTGTTAAGCGGATCCGATTCAGCCGTACCAACAATGGTATATTCCATCGTGTCGCCAAATTCCAAATCCTCTACGATCACCGTGTTGCCCACGCCGACGACGTCGGTATTGATATCATCATTGTTGATGATACGCGCATTGCGGAGCATTTTCTCCAGCGTTATAATCCGGCCTTCGATAAAGGCTTGCTCGTTCTTGGCGTCTTCATATTCGGAGTTTTCACTAATATCACCATAACCGATGGCAACTTTAATCCGCTCAGCCACTTCACGGCGTTTTACAGACTTTAGATTCTCAAGTTCGTCCTCCAGTTTCTTCAGACCGTCCTGGGTAAGAATGACTTCTTTATCGCTCATTAACCGATTCTCCTGTCATGTAAATAATTTAAACCACGGTATCAACATACTATATGCGAATTCTTGGGGATCAGAACTTCCCTCTGATGCCTGCTCAATTTCTTGAATTTATACTGAAAGATTATATGGGAACCATTTCAAAAAGTCAATGCGCGCAAAGGCTGTCACGAATGTCGCATACACGCACCCATTAACAGCCTGCACCCTTAATTATCCCGTCGCCGCAGCGGCTTGAGGGTATACACTTTTTGTCGATTCTTCCTGGACCTCCAGATTGTTCACAAAGTTGTTCAGAAGGCTTACCATTTCGTCGCGCTTTGTTTCTTCCATAATGATATCTTTAATGCGGGCGGAGGCCTTCAGCCCTTTCAAATACCAGGAGAGATGCTTGCGCATTTCCCGTACCGCAACCGCTTCGCCACGTAGAGCGATCAGCCGGTCCATATGCAGGATGGCTATCCGGATTTTCTCCTGTGGAGCCGGATCCGGCAGCAGCTGGCCTGTCTTCAGGTATTCTATGGTGCGATACAGCATCCATGGATTCCCCAGCGCTCCGCGGCCGATCATGACACCATCGCAGCCTGTCGTATCCAGCATCCGGCGAGCATCTTCGGGCGTCACCACATCGCCGTTACCGATAACTGGAATGGAGACGGCTTCTTTCACTTGGCGAATAATGTCCCAATCCGCGTGCCCGGTGTAAAGCTGCTCGCGCGTACGTCCGTGAACGCTGACCGCCTGACCGCCCGCGCGTTCGACAGCTTGTGCATTTTCGACAGCATAGATGTGATCGCTATCCCAGCCTGTACGCATCTTCACCGTGACCGGTTTGTTCACGGCATCAACAACGGCCGCTACCATTTCATAGATTTTGTTCGAATCCAGAAGCCAGCGCGCACCCGCATCAACCTTCGTTACTTTCGGTGCAGGACAGCCCATGTTAATGTCGATGATGTCGGCATTGGTTTGCTGATCGACAACTTTGGCCGCTTCCACCAGGGAATCACGGTCACCGCCAAAAATCTGCAGACTCAGCGGTTTCTCCCGCTCGTCCACGAATAGCATCTCCTGGGTGCGCTTGTTCCCGTGAACGATTGCTTTACCGCTGACCATCTCAGCGCAGACCAGTCCTGTGCCGAATTCCTTGGCAATCAATCGGAAGGCCGGGTTGCATACGCCTGCCATAGGAGCAAGAACAACCTGATTCTTCATCTCGATGTTTCCGATTTGCAACTTATCCATTTTATGTGTTCACCCCTTTATATTCAGATATTTATAGTCAAAAAATCTCGTTTATCGTGCAAGGGATCCCTAAGTTTCAAACTAACCCATCATACTCATGAATCGCACCCTCGTCCAGTCAACAAAAATTACATGTCTTGTATATAGATCGCATCCAGAAGCATCATCCTTATTAATAGCCGGGTTTAATGAAAATAAACCTGCACTGGCTTTTCTATTCAGATTTTCTAGCTTCGTTCTTTAAGCTCCTGCAAAGTAATCTCCAGCACGTCCGCAATCTGAGCCAGCATCTGCTCCTCGGCACGGCGGTTCCCCCGCTCAATCGCACCAAGGACGGCCAGTGAAATACCGGTTCGCTCGGCGAGCTCTTGCTGGGTTAAACCCTTCAATTTTCGGAAAGCGCGGATACGCTGCGCCAGCTGCTTGTTTTCCAAAGCTGTATTCCTTCCTTTCCTTCCAGGTTCTCAAGTGCTGTCTTCACTACAGGGTACAGACCTGAAGGTTCGAACTCATATACGATATCGGCCAGTGGTCTGAGCACAAAAGCCCGTTCCTGCATACGGGGGTGCGGCAGAACAAGGTCCGGCGTATCCAGACGGCGTCCTTCCATCCATAACAGGTCCAAGTCCACCGTCCGCGGCCCCCAATGAATATGACGGACCCGGCCGAGCTGCTTTTCAATTCGCTGCATTTCGGCAAGCAGCTCATGGGGACTCAGCGATGTCGACACGGCTGTGGCCATATTAAGGAACATCGGTTGATCCACATAGCCGACCGGTTCGGTTTCATACAAGTTGGATACGCGCTCTACCGCAATCCCGGGTACTTCGTCCAACCGTTCCAAAGCCTCCATCAGGTTACCCTCGCGGTCTCCCAAATTGGCCCCTAAAGCAATATAAGCCTCTGAACACTCAGAGGTGGCGTGTGAATTCATGATCGTCTCACTTCCTGGTCCGGTGCAGCTCAATGGTCACACCTTCAAAATGAATGTCAAAAGGCGGGTGCGGCTTCGTCAATCGGACCGTTAAAGCATCGATAATAGTATAAGTGTCTAATACCTTAGATGCAATATGCTCCGCTAAAGCTTCAATCAGGCGGAACGACTCCGTCCGCATAATATCCAGCAAGAGATCATGAATCTCGGCATAATTTACCGTTAACGTCAGGTCATCCGTCTTCGCAGCTTTGCTCAAATCCATCTCCAGCTCCAGATCCACATAGAATCGTTGTCCCAGCTTGCGCTCTTCCTCAAACACACCATGATAGCCGTAGTATTCCATGCGGCTCAGTATCATTTTATCCATCTCGTACTCCGCCCTTCCATCCTTTATCCCGAAAAAAATTATATACGTGTCAGCTCCGTTGAAGCGTAAGTCATGGCATCACACATCTTCGCTGTCCGTTTCATATGCAACACGTCATGCACACGAACGATCTGGCAGCCTTGCGCAATCCCGTAAGCCACCGTAGCGGCCGTTCCTTCCAACACATCTTGCGCCGGGGCGCCAAGTGCGGTCTGGATGAACCTTTTGCGGGAGGTAGCCAGCAGCACCGGAAACCCAAGCCCTACAAGCTGATCGAGGGAGGCCATCACTTTCATGTTCTCGTCATAGTCCTTGGCAAATCCGATACCCGGGTCGAGCAAAATATGCTGATCCTGTACACCTGCAGCCCTCGCAATTTCAACACTTTCCAGCAAATCGCGCTTTACGTCCTCGATAAGATTGATGTAATTCCGGTCGCGGCGATTGTGCATCAAAATCACGGGGCATCCGAGCTCTGCCGCTGTCTTGGGCATATCTGCGTCGTCTTTAAAGCCCCAAATATCATTTATGATATGAGCGCCCGCTCCAATAGCCTGACGCGCAACTTCCGCTTTATACGTGTCAATGGATAA
The DNA here is from genome assembly GCF_050482385.1 of Paenibacillus lautus. Classification (GTDB taxonomy): domain Bacteria; phylum Bacillota; class Bacilli; order Paenibacillales; family Paenibacillaceae; genus Paenibacillus_AQ; species Paenibacillus_AQ lautus_B. The sequence goes on along the minus strand of NZ_JBCNHV010000035.1, from coordinate 15,760 downwards.
TGGAATATTCGGCGCATGCCGATGAATGGCTTCTATAACCGGAATCACGCGGGCGAGCTCCTCTTCAGCTCCAACCGGCTCATGGCCTGGACGCGTCGATTCTCCGCCGATATCGATGATGTCGGCTCCCTCTTCCACCAGTTGAAGCGCGTGCTCGACCGCCCGCTCCGTGTCGTGATAACGACCTCCGTCGGAGAACGAATCCGGCGTCACATTCAATATGCCCATAATGAGCGTGGATTGACCGAGCTTTAACACAGCATCCTTGCCCAGCCGATATTCACGTTCGTAAATCGTTGTTTTCATGCCTTTTGCCCTGCTTTCCTTCTATATGCGCTCAGTAATGTATGGGTTATCGGACCGGCCAACCCTTGTCCAATGACTAGAGTCTCGCCTTCAGCTCCAATCAACGTCGTAACCGGAACTATCTCCTGTACGGAGCCTGTCGTAAATATTTCATCCGCTCCAGTGAAAAACTCCCAGTTGTAACGGCCTTCTTCGACTTCCATACCAAGATCGGCAGCCAATTCCAGCACGACGGCCCGGGTAATCCCCGGCAAAATCCCCGTGCTTACTTCAGGCGTATATAAACGACCCGCTTTGACAAAAAAGACATTGCTGACAATGCCCTCTGCCACTTCCCCGGCCGCCGTTAGCATCAGCCCCTCTGTCGGACCATCCGATTGGCTGGGATATCCGGCCAATTCCCGCTTTGCGAGTATATTGTTCATATAATGCAGAGATTTCAGCCGAACCGATGATTCCGGCGTGTTCCGTGGAAGGGACAGCTGCCGCATGGCTCTGCCTTTCTCGTAGAGTATTCCGTTTGCAGCCGGCAGCTCTTTGGCGAATAAAATCTCGGAAGGCCTCAAATAATCGCCGGCAGGCAGACCGAGCAATCCCTCTCCTGCCGTTACGGTATACCGGATATAAGCATCCTGGAGACCATTGGCCTCCATCAGTTCCGTTATCCAGCGCCTGATCCTCTCAGCATCCGCCCTGTGGACGATCCCAAGCTCCCGACAGCTGTCCATGAGCCGGTCCAAGTGCCGCTCTATTAAAAAAGGCTTCCCTTCATAAGTCCGGAAGGTCTCGAATAACCCCATTCCGTACAGAAGACCGTGATCCATTACAGGTATGACAGCCTCGGCAGCTTCAACGATGCCGCCGTTCATGCCAATATACTTCATGCCTTGGCGCCAGCTGTACGCTTCAAGAAATTGCGCAGCATTTGATGGCCATGGTCCGTAATGATGGATTCCGGATGGAACTGCACCCCTTCTATGGGATATTGTTTATGCCGAAGCCCCATGATTTCGCCCTCTTCGGTCCAGGCGGTAATCTCCAGCTCATCCGGCAAAGTTTCCTTCTCAACGATCAGCGAGTGATAGCGCGTTGCGGTGAACGGAACCGGCAAGCCTTCGAAGACGGAGCCACCCGTATGTTGGATCGCGGATGTTTTCCCATGCATGAGGCGCTCCGCACGAATCACGTTACCTCCAAAGGCTTGCCCGATCGCCTGATGGCCGAGGCAGACGCCAAAGATCGGAATCACACCCTTGAAATGTGAAATCACATCCAGACTGATCCCGGCTTCATTCGGCGTGCACGGTCCCGGCGATATCAGGATATGGTCCGGGGCCAACGCCTCGATGCCGGCGATGTCGATCTCATCATTCCGGTAAACCTTCACTTCCTCGCCGAGCTCACCCAAATATTGAACCAGGTTATACGTAAACGAATCATAATTATCGATGACAAGTATCATGTTATTTCCCCCCTATATTCGCGGCCACCACTGCCGCTTCTTCTTCACTGCATATCAGTGCGGCAATCAAAGCCTTTGCCTTGTTATGACACTCCCTGTATTCCCGGTACGGATCGGAGTCAATGACAATCCCCGCACCCGTCTGAATATAGCCGACGCCATCCTTCACGGCGAGGGTTCGAATAATAATGTTGAGCTCCATATCACCATTATAATCGATCCAGCCCATGGAGCCGGTATAGGGTCCCCGCGTCACGGGCTCCAGCTCTTCGATGATCTCCATGGTCCGGATTTTAGGTGCGCCTGTAATGGTACCGCCGGGGAACGCTGCCGCAATGACATCATGTGCATGGTTGCCCTCTGCAATCCGCCCTTCTACTTGCGACACTAGATGCATCACGTGAGAGTACCTTTCGACGGTCATCAGCTCCGGAACATGTACGGTTCCGTATGCGGCAATGCGGCCAATGTCATTACGCTCCAAATCGACCAGCATAATATGCTCCGCCCGTTCTTTCTCACTGCCAAGCAGTTCCGCTTCCATTGCCGCATCCTCTTCCGGATTGCTTCCCCGGCGCCGAGTTCCCGCAATCGGTCGTGCAGACACGACATCGCCATCCAGCTTCACCAGCAATTCCGGTGAGCCGCTAGCCAAACTGAAGCCCGGCGAGGATAAATACCCCATGTACGGCGACGGATTCAGTATACGCAGCCACTCATAAATATCGGCGGGGTCCGCATGCAGCTGCAAATGCCGGCGCAGAGACAAATTGACCTGAAATACATCACCCTGCCGAATATACTCTTGAATCGAGCGTACCGCCTGCTCGAACGCTTCCTGCGTAAAATCAATCTCCAGCCGATCCCAAATCTCGACATTCGGCCCGGACAGCTCCTGCGCTTTCTTCCATCGTTCCTGCCGCACGTGCTCATCTTCGGACTCCGAGCCGTTCCCTAAGACTGTTCCGAACATTTGATTCCATTGGGACAGCATCGATTCAGCCCTTACGACAGCCCGATCATATAACTCCTGCAATAGCTTCTCTTGATCGGTTGAAGGCACCGAACCTCTGGATGCATCAAAAGAAGCACCGGACGCCGTCTTTTCCTCCGAAACTTCCCCGCTCCCGGATGCCCAAGGCAGAGGGACATGCACCGAGCAGTAGATGCTGTCATCTGTATGATCATAGATCCAGATCTCTTCCATGCGCATCCACATATAATCCAGGAACCCCGGCTCATCTGTGGCCATTTTTGGGAGCTGCTCAATCGAGCGGATCACATCGTAGCTTAGAAAACCGGCACAGCCTCCGCGAAAGTCCGGCCATCCCGGTACACGGGGAGCCCGCCATTCTTTCATCCACTGCTCTAACAGATGCAGCGGCTTTCCCGTTACCTGCGTTCGTGAATCCCCCGACAGCTCAATGATCTCTCCATGGCTTCCCTTCCCCTGCAGAATGGACACCGGCCGCAATCCAAGATACGTATAGCGTCCGCCCTTACCGCTCTCCAGCACAAAGGCATACGGCGATGCCGCTTTCCATGCATGTCTCCATGACAGGGGTAACCCTCTTGTTGCTCCTTTATATTGAACCAGATAGGGAACGACGGACCAGCCCTCTTTAGCCCATGCCTGCCACTGGGCCAGCTCCACTCTTCTCTCCATGCCGATCCTCCCTTAGTCATCAAAAGCCTTACTGTTGCCTGTCAGTATACTGTATCCCGCTTCTCTTGAAAACCCTAAATAGAAGCTCGTCCAACAATAATTTTTGGAGCGGTCATCCCGTGGATTCCAATAAAGCGTTATCTTAGGGATTAGTATACGCAAAAAGCCCTCAATGCTATAAAAACACATTGAGGGCTCCTTCCTTGTCACGCATTATTTCACACAGATGAAGTGAGACCATGCGCGCATATTACATATCATCTTACTCGAAGTTATAGAGCGGCGTGCTCAGGTAGCGTTCCCCGTTACTTGGGATCACGGCTACCACTCGCTTGCCTTTACCCAGCTCTTTCGCAACCTTCAATGCGGCATATACAGCCGCACCAGAGGAAATACCGCCAAGAACGCCTTCTTCCTTCGCCACACGGCGGGAGGTTTCAAAGGCATCATCATTCTCAACATGAACGATTTCATCGTAGACTTCTTGGTTCAAAATTTCAGGAATGAAGTTTGCGCCAATACCCTGGATTTTGTGAGGACCCGGTTTGCCTCCGGCAAGGATTGGCGATGCAGCAGGCTCAACCGCAATAACCTTGATATCAGGGAATTGCTCTTTCAACACTTCGCCCGCTCCTGTAATCGTTCCACCTGTTCCGATACCTGCCACGAACGCATCCAAGGAACCGCCGATGGATTGGATCGCTTCAACGATTTCCGGACCTGTTGTTTCACGGTGGATTTTCACGTTGGCTTGGTTATTGAATTGATCGGCCATAAAGAATCCGGCATTTTCCTTCAGAATTTCTTCTGCCTTCTTAACCGCACCGTTCATTCCTTCCGAACCCGGTGTCAGTACCAGCTCCGCGCCATAGGCACGCAGCAGGTTGCGGCGCTCCAAGCTCATGGTTTCAGGCATAACGATAACCGCTTTGTAGCCTTTGGCAGCTGCCACCATAGCTAGACCAATACCAGTATTACCGCTTGTTGCTTCAATAATGGTATCGCCCGGCTTCAAACGTCCGTCCTTCTCGGCTTCTTCCACAATGCTGATCGCGATCCGGTCTTTAACGCTTGAACCCGGGTTCTGGTATTCCAGCTTCAGATAGATCTCTGCGCTATCCTCCGGTACGATCCGGTTCAAACGGACGAGTGGAGTTCCACCGATTAATTCTGTCACATTGTTTACGACTTTTGCCATGAATGAAGCCCTCCTCTAAATATGAATCTGGATAAATCCATAATGGTGTTATACATTCTAATGTCGAATCATTAAATTTGTGGTGTCTGGATGTTGAAAGAAAAGCAGAGCCAGCATATAGACTCTAATTCTTAATTAATAAGGCTGCTGATATCCGAGTAAAAAGGTAGGTTTTTATACCTTCATCTTATCAACGTTACGAGTCATTGTCAATATCCCACACCTCGAAAATCAACATTTCTAGGTGGATTTTCCTGCGCCTCCCGAACGAGGAAACGCGGATTCATCTCTTAGGAATGCGCGTTCAGAAAGTCACCATTTCCAGCGAATGAAAAACCTTTTACATCCTTCAACGCAAAAAAAGCCCCTGCAGCCACATCTTTCTCCGCCACAGCGAGCTTTCCCCATGTCCTTCTTCTATTTTACAACGTGACCGTACCAGCGCTAATCCGAGCCTCATATTTCTCGCGAAGCTGACGCTCCAGTTCGGATAATGACACCGACTGCTCTAGGGCCAGCTGCTTTCGAACCGCCTCGCGGATGCTTTCCTCGCTCGGGACCTGAGGCTCGATAATTTCCTTCACATAAACAATGGCATAGGTGTCTGTGAGCGAAATCGGCCCCGCTATATCCCCGGGCTCAAGCGTTGAAGCTGCATCCAGCAGTTTCGGCGGCAAGAAGGGATCATCCTCCTCGACCAAGCCGATCTCCCCGCCGTCTTCGCGCGTATACTCATCGAGAGATACCTGAGCCGCGAGATCCGCAAAAGCTTCTCCATTCTCCAGCCGATCCATGATCCGTTCTGCCTCATCTTCCGAAGCGACCTCGATCATGGATAAATTCAACTGCTTCTTGGGGCGAAATTGGTCAGGGTGCTGTTCCAGATACGAATCGATCTGCTGCTCTTCGATGTGTACGTCGGAAGTCGCAATTTTTTCAAGCAGCAGCCGATACGTCGTCTCTGTCTTTAATTCACTCTCCGTAATGCCAAGCTGATCTTCCATTTCCGATAAGAAACGTTCCTTGGAACCGTAGCTGTGACTCATGGCTTCGATTTCTGCATCGACTTCCGCCGCCATAACATCAATATCCTTCGCTTTGGCCTCCAGAGCCACGGCGTGCCGATTCAGCATGGTCATCAGCATTTCGCGGCCATAACGCTTCTTTAGCTCGTCCACCCACTCGTCTTCGGTAATCGCCCTGTCCTGGATGGATGCAACTGGTTGGGAGCCATCTTTCCAAGATGGTGAAGCCTCTTGCGATAAATTCCCGGAAAACAGCATCCAGCCGCCCATACCCAATACGCATGCTGTCAAGACAATGACGGTCGCCCATAATCCCTTCTCTTGTCTCGTCATCACGGTCGCTCATCCCAACGTTAAGATTTGGCCCGCTCTAGCACGGATTTTAGCTGTTCTCTATCGAACGTATATTTTTCATTGCAAAAATGACAGGAAACTTCGGCCTTGCCATCCTCCTCAATCATCTGCTCAAGCTCTTCCTGCCCCAAGCTGATCAAAGCGCGCTCCACCCGCTCATGCGAACAGTCACAGCTGAAGTACACTTCCATTTCCTCCAAAATGGTCACATCCGGAACTACTCGTTTCAGGATGTCTTCCAGTTCCAGTCCTTCTTCCAGCATCTCGGTGATCGGTGGAATCTTGCCCAGCGCAAGCTCAAGCTCCGTAATCTCATCCTCGGTAACGCCGGGGAGAAGCTGAATGATGAAGCCGCCCGCATTCGCCACGGAATAATCCGGTGAAACCAGCACACCCAGGCTTACCGCCGAGTTGGTCTGTTCGGATACGGCAAAATAGTATGTGAAGTCTTCAGCGAGCTCGCCCGAAATAATCGGTACGCTGCCACGGTAAGGCTCCTTCAACCCGAAATCCTTGATCACATCAATGTGGCCGGTTGTTCCTACAGCAGCGGCCACATCCATCTTACCCGGACGGATATTCGTCAGCTCCACATGCGGATTTTTGACATATCCGCGTACCTCGCCGTTGGCATTACTCTCCGCCGCAATCAAACCAATCGGTCCGTCGCCGCGCACTTGAATGCTAAGACGCTCGTCTCCTTTCAGCATAGCTCCCATCATCGCTGCTGCTGACACGGTGCGGCCCAAAGCGGCTGTGACGACAGGAAACGTATCATGTCTTTGGCGAAGCTCTTCGACCAAATCGGTTGTCCGAACGGCAAATGTCCGTACTTTCCCGTTTAATGCTGTTCCCCGCAGCAAACGGTCTTTTTGATTACCCATCTTGAGGCCTCCTTGTCTTTCTAGTTGTTTGTAATATCTAACGGTTTTATAGCGGTTCTAGTTACGCTCATAAATAATACGCAAGCCTTCTAATGTCAGAAGGGGAGAAATCTCTTCAATGGACTCCGTTTCGCTGGCAATCAGCTCAGCCATTCCCCCCGTAGCGATAACCTTAACATTGTCCGTACCCATCTCGGCTTTTATACGCTTGACTAGGCCATCCACCTGTCCCGCATAACCAAAAACGATGCCGGCCTGCATGGCATGTACGGTATTGCGCCCAATTACTTTTTTCGGCTTTTCGAGCTCTACGCGAGGAAGCTTGGAAGCACGCTGTACAAGAGCCTCAGTGGCAATGCCAATACCCGGCACAATCACTCCGCCAAGATAATTGCCTGCTTCATCAATGCAATCAAACGTCGTCGCCGTACCGAAATCCACTACGATCAGCGGCCCCCCGTACTGCTCGACGGCTGCTACTGCATTCACGATCCGGTCAGCGCCAACCTCGCGCGGATTCTCATACCGCAGATTAAGTCCCGTTTTGATCCCCGGTCCTACGATCAGGGGCGCCTTGCCAATATATTTATTGCACATCTCCTCGACTACACGCACAAGAGGAGGAACTACGGAAGAAACAATAACGCCTTCTATTTGGCTTACCAATATATTGGACATTTGAAACAAATTGTGAATCAATACACCGTATTCATCCACGGTGGACTGACGCGATGTACTGATTCGAAAATCATGCAGCAGCTTCTTCCCCTGATACACACCCAGTACAATGTTGGTATTTCCTACATCCACAACTAGAATCAACCCTCTGTCCCTCCTTTCTTCGCATTCAGATCCAGACTGATATCGAGACAATGGAAAGAATAAGTCAGCCGTCCAACGGATATCACGTCGACCCCGGTTTCGGCAATCCCGCGTACGGTCTCCAGCGTCACGTTCCCCGATGCTTCGACGCGAACATGAGGGGCCTTGGCCTTGATTCTTCGAACAGACTCCGCCATCATGTCATGGCTCATGTTATCCAGCATAATAATATCTGCGCCTGCAGCCAGTGCTTCCTCCACCTGCGCCAAGCTCTCGGTTTCAACTTCTATCGTCATGGTATGTGGAATATGGGCTCTTGCCCGGCTGACCGCTTGCGCGATTCCGCCTGCACCCTTAATGTGGTTATCCTTAATCATGACGGCATCATAGAGACCAAAACGATGGTTCGCGCCGCCGCCAACCCGAACGGCATACTTCTCAAGCATTCGGTGGCCTGGTGTCGTTTTGCGGGTATCCACCAATCTTGTTGGCAATCCCTCAAGTACATCAACAAAAGAACGTGTTCTTGTTGCAATACCCGACAGACGCTGCAGCAAATTCAAAGCGAGGCGCTCGCCTGTCAAAATACGGTGAGTGCTCCCTTCCACTTCGGCGAGAACCGTCCCTTTTTCAACCTCGTCCCCATCCCGAACCAATGCCGTAAACGTTAGCGACGGATCAACCGTTTCGAATACCAGCTCTGCTACCGGCATACCTGCCACGATTCCAGCCTCCTTGGCATGGATAACGCCCTTGGATTCATGACCCGGCTCAATGGTGGTGAGAGTCGTAATGTCCCCTGACCCAATATCCTCCTGCAGCCAAGTCCGTATACTCTGGAGAAGGCCATCGTTGTATCCGTTAAACATCATCGCTTAATTCCTCCGTCATTTCTTGATCCCGTGTATGGACAATATGTTTCTGCCATACGCTGTCATTCCGCTCCGGGAAATCCTCACGGTAGTGGGCTCCCCGGCTTTCTTCACGACCCAGCGCACCCTGCACCACGAGCAGGGATGCTGTGAGCATGTTGGCAAACTCGTATTCCTCACGCTTCGAGAGCGCCGATTGGAACAATGGCAGCTGACGGCCAAGCTCTTCCGCTGCTCTTAATAGAGTATCCCGATTTCTTCGAAGTCCTGCATAACGTACCATTACCTTCTGAAGTTTCAAGCGCTTTTCCACCATCGCCTGAGACGGAGCGTCCTTGCGACCGAGATGAAAAGATAAATGAAGCCGATCCCCTGACGGTTCAGGCAGGCTCTTAATGCGCTCTACAATACGACTGCCGTACACAATCGCCTCCGACAGCGAATTGCTGGCCAAACGGTTCGCCCCGTGGACACCGGTAGACGATACCTCCCCGCAAGCAAATAAACGCTTCACGCTGCTCTCGCCGTGCAGATTGGTTTTGATACCCCCCATCATATAATGCGCAGCCGGGGAGACCGGAATCCAATCTGACGATAAATCGAGTCCATATTGCATGCAGGTTTCATAAATCGTTGGGAATCGATGTTTGACCATCTCCGGCGACTCATGGGTAATATCCAGATAAACAAAGGTAGAACCCGTTGCTTCCATCTCACTGACAATGGCCCGCGCTACAATATCCCGCGGCGCAAGCTCCAGCAAATCATGGTATTTGGGCATGAACCGTTCCCCTCGTATATTCCGAAGAACAGCACCTTCACCGCGAACCGCCTCTGATATAAGGAATCGGGGCGCTCCCGGATAGCTAAGCGCCGTCGGGTGGAACTGTATAAACTCCATATCCCGAATTTCTGCGCCTGCCCGATAAGCTATGGCAACGCCATCCGCTGTGGCAACCTCCGGATTGGTCGTATACCGGTACAATTGACCGGCGCCGCCGGAACACATCACCGTCGCCCGTCCACGCACGAATACCCGTTTGCCGTCCGGCATCTGTACTAAAACGCCATGACATTCTCCCTGCTCGGTAATCAGGTCAATGACAAAATGATCGTCCCACACCTCTACATTGTGAAGCATTTCGACCTGAATGGAAAGGGCACGCACAATTTCATATCCAGTAGCATCCCCGTTCGCATGAAGGATTCGGCGATGACTGTGCGCGCCCTCTTGGGTCAGTGCGAGCTCGCCATTCTCCACATCAAACATCGTACCGAGCCGAATCAGCTCTTGAACACCGACCGGACCCTCGTTTACAAGCACATCCACCGCGGCAGATGAACATAGGCCCGCCCCTGCCAGGAGGGTGTCCTGCCGATGGTAGGCCGGAGAGTCATCCTCCGCTGTTACGGCTGCAATTCCTCCCTGCGCATAACGCGTGTTGCTTTCGAGCAGCGATTTCTTCGTAATCAATAGCACATTCTGAGTCGCACTTGCCATAATCGCCGTATATAAACCCGCAATGCCTGAGCCGATCACGATGACATCCGTCTCTACAACCGGGAGATCGTTCAACTCAAAATCAATCAAATACTGCGGTATCACGATGCCTCACCTGTCTTTTCACGAAAGAGTAGCGCATGCTACTTAACTTGTAACATGCGCTCTAATGAAGTTCTGGCTTTCTCTGCAACGACCGGCGGCACATAAATTTGCGGCTTCATCGTTTCCAACGCTTTAACCAGCTTTTTGAGGTTATTTACTTTCATATTCGGACACACCAGGAACTTCGTAGCGAAGTGGAATGTTTTATCCGGACTATCCAATCGAAGCTGATAACCGGTTCCGTCCTCGGTGCCTACGATAAACTCCTTGGCAGATGAATTTTTGCAATACTCCAGAATGGCAGTGGTACTCCCTACAAAATCCCCCATCGCAACAACCTCGGGACGGCATTCTGGATGCACCACAAATTCAGCATGAGGATATTTGGCCCTCATCTCGACGACATCCTTAACCGTCAGCATGTCATGCGTGTTGCAATACCCTTCCCAGATAATGAGCTTCTTATCGGTATGCTGCTGAACATAATGTCCCAGGTTTTTATCAGGCACCCATATAATTTCATCCGAATCCACCGATTGAATCACTTTCACGGCATTGGATGACGTACAGCAGATATCCGTTTCGGCTTTGATCTCAGCCGATGAATTGATGTATGTCACCACTTTCGCATTCGGATGCTGCGCTTTCAGCTTCCGCAGTCCGTCCACGTTCACCATATCCGCCATAGGGCAGCCAGCCCGCTCATCCGGAATAAGAACCGTCTTGCCCGGCGCCAGAATTTTAGCGCTCTCGCCCATAAAATGCACACCGCAAAATACGATGACCTCGGCATCGGTTTGTGCTGCCTTCTGCGCCAGCAGGAAGGAATCCCCCCGGAAATCAGCGACTTCTTGTATTTCGTCCCGTTGATAATAATGAGCCAAAATGATTGCGTTACGTTCCTTCTTCAATTGCATTAACCGCTCACGCAGTTCACGGTTCTGTTCTGCTTTACGCTCCAGTGCCAAAGCTTCCATGATCGACCCTCTCCCTTTATGTAGTCCGGCGGTTCGCCGCTGATGACCATGTGACTTTCAGGATGGTTTCCACCTTTGTGAAAGGATGCGCATCCTTATTTAACAACTAATGTACACGTTCGTTCTGCCCCCTGTCAATGTGATAGAAAGCACAAAAAGAACCGGAAAACGAATTATCGTTCTCCGGTTCTTCAATTTTATTCGGTATTCGATGTTTTATCAGCGAATATTACGTTAAGCTGCTGTTACCGTTGTCCGATCCGCCTGGAGGATCCTTACGTTCGGAATCTTTGCGCTCCGGCCCTGGATCATTCGAATCCATCGGGTTGTTCGGAATCTCTTCCGTGGAAGTCGGCTGCTCGCCGTCTTCTTTCCCTTGGATGCGAACTTTCACGTCGCCAATGTTGTCGATGATCGGTTCACCATTCTCGGAAGAACCTTCTCCTTCACCGTCGCCACTGCCGTTGCCTTCAGCTGATCCGGTCTCAATGAGATTCTTGATTTGCTCAAGCTCCAGCGTTTCCATCTCGAGGAGCGTGTTCGCAATCAGGTGAACCTCTTTAGCATGCTTATTCAAGATCTCTTTACATTTCTCATAGCAATCATTAATGAATCGCTGCATTTCCTGATCGATCTCATAAGCGATTTGATCACTATAGTTCTGCTCATGTCCGATATCACGTCCAAGGAACACTTGTCCTTGAGATGTACCGAACTGCATCGGTCCGAGCTTCTCACTCATACCGTATTCCACAACCATGCTGCGGATAATGCCTGTCGCTTGCTGGAAGTCACTGTATGCTCCGGTTCCGATTTCACCGATGAACAGCTCCTCAGCAACACGGCCGCCAAGCAAACCGGTTACGCGATCCAGCAATTCCTGCTTCGTCACGAGCATCCGATCTTCCTTCGGCATCATGATGACATATCCACCGGCACGGCCACGAGGAATAATCGTTACCTTATGCACCGTATCCGCATGCTCGAGGAAGTAACCCACTATGGTGTGACCTGCTTCATGGTAAGCTACGATACGTTTCTCGCGGTCACTGATCACGCGGCTGCGTTTCTCTGTACCGACGATAACACGGTCAATCGCCTCATCCACTTCTCGCATGGAGATATCTTTACGGTTGCGGCGAGCCGCAAGCAAGGCAGCCTCGTTCAGGAGATTCTCCAGATCGGCGCCTGTAAAACCGGTAGTGCGTTTGGCGATGATGTCAAGTTTAACATCTTTCGTCAATGGTTTGTTGCGTGCATGCACCTTCAGTACGGCTTCACGGCCCTTCACATCCGGGCGATCTACGGTAATCTGACGGTCAAAACGTCCCGGACGAAGAAGCGCCGGGTCCAATATGTCCGGGCGGTTGGTCGCAGCAACGATGATAATGCCTTCGTTCGCTCCGAAACCGTCCATTTCAACCAGCAACTGGTTGAGTGTCTGCTCACGCTCGTCATGACCGCCGCCAAGTCCGGCGCCACGCTGACGACCCACTGCATCAATCTCATCAATGAAGATGATACATGGTGCATTCTTCTTTGCGTTCTCGAACAAGTCACGTACACGAGAAGCACCGACACCGACAAACATCTCAACAAAGTCGGAACCGGAAATACTAAAGAATGGCACTCCTGCTTCACCAGCAACGGCACGAGCCAGGAGCGTCTTACCTGTTCCCGGAGGACCGACAAGCAGAACGCCCTTCGGAATGCGAGCGCCAACCGTGTTAAACTTGCGCGGATCTTTCAAGAAGTCAACAACTTCAACAAGTTCCTGCTTCTCTTCATCTGCTCCGGCTACATCTTCAAATGTAATCCGTTTCTTCTCTTCATTATATAAGCGGGCTTTGCTCTTACCAAAGTTCATCACTTTGCCGCCGCCGCCTTGGGCCTGATTAAACAGGAAGAAGAACAGAACAAACATAATGATGAGCGGAATAAAGGATGAAAGCAATGTCAGCCAAATGCTTTGGCCTTCCATTGGCTGCACGGACAGTTTGACGTTGTTGCTGTCACTGGCTGCAGTCAGCTCTTGCATCGCTGCATCCGTGGCAGGAATATAGGTTGAGAAATTCTCCGATTTTTTCTCTTCGGAGATCTCCCTATATTTACCGGTCACCAGATAAGCGTAACCGTCAAATTGTACCGTCATTTCCTCTATGTTGTTAGCTTTGACTTCCTGCCGCAGTTGATTATAACTAGGGGCATCGGCTTGCTCGCCGCCATTAGTAACGAATTGTACTATGCCCACCACGACTAAAAATAGAATCAAATAAAAACCAGAATTCCGGATGAACCGACTCATCCCCTACCTCCTCTCAAGACACATAAGATATTTTACCACAGCCTGTCTGGCCATCTCAACAAAGGGCCCTGAACTGTGATAGCAGCCCATTGGCGCGGTTTAACTGCTGTAGATTTCCGGCTTCAAAATCCCGATGTAGGGGAGGTTCCGGTAATGCTCGGCATAATCGAGTCCGTATCCGACAACAAAAGCATCCGGCAGCACGAATCCGGTGTAATCGGCCTGCAAATCCACCGTACGACGTGCCGGCTTGTCAAACAGCGTGACAACGCACACCGAATTTGCCTTGCGGCTCTTCAGAAGCTCAATCAAATGGCTCAGCGTAAGACCGCTGTCGATAATATCCTCCACAATCAGCACATCCCTGCCTTCAACGGATGCGTCCAGATCTTTAATGATCTTCACCACGCCGGAGGATTTGGTTGATGCCCCATAACTGGATACAGCCATGAAATCCAACTCAAGAGGTACTGTTATGGATTTAACCAAGTCGGCCATAAAAATAAACGCACCTTTAAGAACGCAAATAACGAGTGGATTGCGTCCCACATATTCGGCGCTGAGTTTGGAACCAAGTTCCTTAATCTTTGCGTGAATCTCTTCTTCACTGATGAGTATTTCCTGAATGTCATTCTGCAACTTAAGTGGACCTCCTACGTTTATACTATGAAAGCGTGAAACGGGCCATTCTTCGTTTTACACTTGCCTTAAGCATCCGATAGCTCCATCCGGAGAACTCGTGATGTGTGCCGCCCGCAAGCGGCGTGAACGGAACGTCGTACACCTGGAATCCACACGATGCTGCCGGAACCGTCACAAAGAATAGGAATCCGGGCACGGACAGACGGTGGGATTTTCTCATCAATGAGAATATCTTTCACCTTTTTGCTTCCGTTTAATCCCATGATCTTCATCTTGTCCCCCGGCTGTCTGTTACGCAAGGTTAAAGGAAACCTCAGTTCATCCGCATCAAAATCCGCCACAAAGGCTGATGGTCTGGAACCGCTCCGGCTTTCGCTTCCTGTCACTGACGACAATTTCAGCATTTTTCCGATTTCCTTAACATACTGCTGCGAAACATTAGGAGAATCAAGAATGTATATGTACTGTCCCTGTTCATTCGGAGGCTTAGGCCAAAACTGGATCACTCCATACTCACGAACACAGGTAATGCCGTCACCCAGATCCAGACGCCAGTTGCTTCGCTGGTCGTTAAGAATGCCATGGCGCACCGTTTCAATCTTGACAAAATCGGTGTTTTCCTGGTCTGAGGGCAGGTAATTTAATATTAGTTTAATCAAACGCCGTTGTAAAGCGACATGTAAGCCCAAAAAGGAAGGCGCGTCGAAAGCGAGCCTCCCATCGTTCTCCTGTACCATACTCCGAAATTGCTTCGCAGCTTCAAGCTCCACAAAATCATCCTCCTGCTGGACGATCTCGGCCAGCTGATTGAGTGAGGAGGAGAACTGCCCATTATACCTTTCCAGAAAAGGCAATACTTCTAGGCGAATCGCATTACGGCGGTACTTCGTCTGCAGATTGCTGTGATCCACCACATACTGGAATCCGCATACGCGGCACAACTCCACAATATCCGCCTTGTACATACGAAGGAACGGGCGGATAAGTTCCACTTTTTTTTCCGTGCGCTTAAATTTTATTCCGGCTAGTCCGGATACGCCACTCCCGCGCAAAAGCCTCATGAGCACCGTCTCGGCTTGATCGTCAGCATGATGAGCAAGTGCCACGGAGCGCGCATTGTATTTATGGGCCGTTTGCAGCAGAAATTCATAACGCTTCTCTCTTGCAGCCTCCTGCCCACCCTTGCCGCTCTCTTCCATATAAGCGGGAATATCGATGAACGCCGTTTCTAATGGAAGTCCGAGCCGCTCCGCCAGTTCACGTACCATCTCCGCCTCTTGGTCCGATTCTTTCCGAAACCCATGATGCACATGGGCGCAGATCAATCGGAGCGGTGTCCGGTGCAAAGAAATTTCATGCAGCACGTGCAGGAGCGCAACGGAATCAGGCCCGCCCGAAACGGCGACCACGATGCTATCACCTTCTGACCACAGATCAAACTCTGCGGCTGTACGCTCGACATGTTGGACGAATGTTCGTAAATAATCCTGTTTCACTTCCAGTTCCCCTTTAGAGGTTGTTCAAAAAGCCCACTTTTGATAAGAAACCCCCTATCGAGGCCACTTCAAGGATGAGCGACCGCGATGGATAGGTAGGTTTTCTTGCGATATAGAATTTCACCAGTTCCACTGATAACTCATA
>NZ_JBCNHV010000034.1:0-35943 GCF_050482385.1 Paenibacillus lautus | reverse complement strand
TCGAATCTTGAATTCAGCCGGGCCTAAGCAGATGCTTTCGAAGTATGTTTCCTGCGGAAACATTTCAGGTGCTCACGTACCAAAAACAGCAGATGCTTTCGAAGGCGTTTTCTGCGAAAACGTGTAGCTCCTCTCCTGACGTCCCTAGCTTCATCCAACTGAAGCGTTTGAAAAAACGCACATCGGAAGCATAAGCTTCGGTGCTGAAAACCGACCTTTTTGAACTCGCACCTTTATGAACTCCCAGTAACAAGGTAACAATTCAGCTTCATGAGCGGAAGAAAAAATAAACAGTAAGGGCCATGATGACTAACGACAAACCAAACGCGTTCTTCAGCCAACGCGGAGTTCGTCCTGGATTAGGACGCACGTTCCTGCCCGAACCTTCGTATATTCGTTTTCTCCACTCGTTCAACGCTTCCCGTGAATCCGCGAAATCTCCCGATAAAGCCTTGTTCAGCCAAACAGCGTATGGCTTGAACACGAGGTTTCTTCGCAGCACCAGCTGCAGATCTGCAACACTACGGGTCTGGGGAAGCTGACAAGACGCCTCCCGTAATGATTTCTCATCCAGCAGGCCGATACACATCACGGCAAACGAGAACAAATCATAGGTTACGTCGCCAGTCCGGCTTCCGGCATTCCAGTATCCCCGATCATACCATTCGGTAAACTGCTTTACGCTGCGTCCGAAAGGGCTGACGCCTCCGTAATCGATCAGTTCCACTCTTCCGTATGCAGAAACCATCACATTATCCGGCTTCAAATCACCGAATGCATAACCGGATGCATGCAGAACAGACAGCTTCTCGAGCAGCTTCAGTCCGATCAATCCGATCCAGTCGGCACCGCGTTTGCTAATAAAATGATGCAGCGGACTCCCCTCAATATAACGCATAACATAGAAGGACACTTCGCCGCTGCCGTCATGATGATCGTCCGCCTCCACGAGATACGGGTCCGGCATCTGTTCTTTTAACGCATTCAGCACATTAATTTCGGATTGAAGATCCAGAGCGTCATGCCCTACTTTTAAAGCATAACGCTCGCGTACTCCTGCCCGGTGAACCAGATACACCTTGCCGTTAGCCCCTTTGCCGAGCATACGTTCCACGATGTACCGGCTGTTCCGCCACTTGCCCTTAATTACGGTTCCTGGCGGATAACCCGGGTTAGACAACGTAGTCACCGAGCATCCCTTCCTCTTGGCTGGAATGACCCTGCCATGATTGATTACCTTCTAGTGTACCATATCGGTAAAATTCAATCACCTTTAACAAGGCAGGTCCCGTCGGCGTCGCCCCCCTCATCTGCAGGCGGCTGAACATTCCCCGGGCGCCGTCCAGATCTGAGGTCCAATTCACGTCCATCACGATATCTTCGCCGCTGTGTTTTCCTGGAAAATGGAATACGGACAGTTCGCTTGAGCCTGCGCGCGCTTTCAAACTCAGCATCAAATCACGTATCGCTTCCTCAACGGCAACCAGCTTGGGTTTCATGCTTGCGCTTGCATCGATTAACAGCGCGACCTGCAGGGATGACGTCTCAGCCAGTTCATCCACCACTTCCACGACCTGCGAACGCTTGTCCGGCGGAAGCTCCTCCAGCGACCCGCCCCCCAGAATATGCTGTATCTCCTTATTTACCGCTTGTTGGATCGTCTGAACCACCGTTTTCCGAGTCATCATCTGTATCGTCTGCGCCAGCTGCGGTGTGCCTACGATCCGGTGTATGCCTCCTCCCGCTTTGGCTATCTCCTGAATTTCCAATCCCCCAAGTTCTCCGATCGTCCCGTAATCAAGGACCCCCACCACGTTCACGACAATACCATCCTGGAGCGCATGGGCTGCGGCCAGAACCGGACTGGCCCCAACGTTCGAGCATCCGTCCGTAATCAGTAGAATTTGTTTCATAATCAATGATCGCCTCCGTCTCATCCTATCGATTTGACTTCTATCTCTATCATTTCCACATTCAAGAGAGTTCAAACGATATATAAGAAGAATCGGCGGAAAAGATTTACCATCTCCGGGGTCCTCCATTTCCCGGGTAATCGCTTGGTTTATCTAAACGATCAGCTAACCGTTCGCGGCCGCTCCATTCGGGCAAAGCCCGGAACATGCACATTCGACCATTCCGGATGGAAGTGATCCACACGCCCGACCACCACCGTCATATCATCATGAATTTGATTCTGCTGGTAGCGAATCACCTTCTCCAACAAACAATCAGCAATTTCCTGCGGATCCTCACTGTTCACTTCCTGAATCATGCGTTTCATCCATAGCTCCTTGTTTACCGCATAACCCGGCGCATCATATATGCCATCCGTCATCATGATGAGAACGTCACCGGCCTGCAGCTGTAATGACACCAGATCCACTTCGATATCCTGAATAATCCCAATCGGAAGGTTGCTGGCCGAGACCGGTATGACATCATTGCCCCGCTTGATAAAGCTTGGCGTTGAACCGATCTTCATAAAGGTAGTTTGAGCCGTATATTGATCGATCAGGGCCATATCGACCGTGGCATAGATTTCATCCGGCGAGCGCAGCATGAGAATCGAGTTCACCGATTTGATCGCCAGCTTCTCATCCATCCCTGACTGAAGCAGCTGTTCTAATATATTCAGAGCCGAGCTGCTCTCAAGCCGAGCCCTTTCCCCATTGCCCATGCCATCACTAAGCGCTACCGCAAACGTCCCGTTGCCCAGCTCGACCGTACTGAAGCTGTCACCTGATAAAATATCTCCTCCCTTTGCCGCTGCGGCTACGCCCGTCATAATTTCATATGTTTTCGCTGAGCCGAATCGCACGGTGGCCAATCCATCCCTTGGATGGATCAAGGTCTCTTCCATTACAGCGATATGCTCCCCGAGAATGTCGGACAGCAGCGGTCCGATAATTTTCCTGCATTCGTCATAACCCCGGGTGTATGCATGAACGATCTCAATCTCGACCTGCCCAGAGTCCAAACTGATGATATCGATGCCTTGAACCGATAAGCCCAGCTGCTGAAGCGCTTCCCGAATCTGTTCTTCCTGAATGTGCATCGTCTGGCTTTCCCGTTTAATCTCCCGGGCCAAGTCTTCCATGACCTGCGAAACCCCGGATAATTGTTCCGCTACCAGATGACGGCTATCGTATATTTGGCGTTTCCACTGCATATCATGTTGGTAAAGATGATACTGCTGCTTGAGGATGCCAAGCACCTCCTCCTTCTTGGCACAGATCCGGCTCCATTCCGGCGGCAGATCGTCTGCTTCCATCTCGGGATTCTCCTCGATCGAGGTCATCATATCGGTCATATATTTATAAGTCTGGTAAAACTTCATGTCCCAGCACTGATTCCGTTTATAACATGTGGCACAGCTTCCTTCTGCCACAGCATTCATGAAATGGTTCATCTCCTCCGTCTGTTTGCCCGGAGGCTGTATAACCCCGGACGTTTGTCCGAAGCTTTGCGAGAGCTGCCGGAACACCCGGGAAAATTGAGTCACACGGTCCGCTGTAAGATCCCGGACCCGCTTGGCGTATTCATGTTGTGAACGGGTATGATCCTGCGTACCCGGCACATATTTGCCTATCGCCTGCATCACGCTCTTGGGCGTAATGAGGAATAACACAATAGCCGCGCAGGTTTCCCAAGTGGAGATCATCACTTCTCCAGGATTGCTGAAATAGATGGAGAGAATGGTTGCCCCGAGCAGCATGCCCAGCGAAACGCCGCCCTTCTTCCCTTCCTTCAGCATACCTGCGAGCATCCCGGAAAAGGCGAGCAAACTCATCTGGGAGAATGCCGAAATGTTGGCAAGACTGAGGATGAGGCCCGTTACTACGCCAACCGAGGCGCCTAGCGGAGCTCCCCCGACTAGGGCAAACAGCAGAATTAAGTATCGAGATAAGACATGCTCTACCGACAGGGATTGGATCGTCCAGCCAACGGCACCTGTCATGACCGACGCCAGCAGAATGATAATACATAGAATTTCTTCATTTCGAAGAACATGAGTTTTTTTACGAAGCGTCAGCACCGGAATCGCTTGGATAAAGACCAATGTCAGGACAAAGCTGAGCACGGCGTTCAAGGTGAGCATCATCATGGAATACCAGGTAATGCTCGGTCCGATGAGAACACTGAACAGATTCACAAAGAAGGTGGAGACAAATACCATCAACGGTGCATACGACAATTCTGCCCGATCATAGGTCTCCAATCCCCGCATCATAAAGTAAAAGATCAAGATTTCTGCCGGTACCATCCATGCCACCGGAAAGGACGCAAATAAACTTCCTGCAACGATAGCGATGCCTACCGGCAGCAAATAATCGCGGCGCATAAAGGCAATGACTGCAAAATAAGCGATTGCAAATGGAGACAGCTCGCCTAAAATCATAGCTCGTCCGAGCAGAAAACCCATGAAGGTTAGCAGGATCATCCACTTCTTAGCGGCCAGGAAGTGGATGGGACGCTGTAGAAAAGGCAGCTGTCCTAACCGTTCTGTTACACGGGCACGAATGGAACCCGCTCCCCCTTTAACTGCCTCAGTACCCGGAAACATCACCAGATTTCTTTTATCCATTACGCTGGCACCCCATTCTTCACGAATTTGTTGGTCCCATTATAAAACCCCTATTCAGGAAAGTTTGTCAGAACACCGGACAAGCCCGAAAGAAATTTCCGACAAAATCAACGGGCCTTGCGAACGATCGGGAAAAGAGCGTTCATCCCCCACGCCCAGCGGTGTTTACACGCGTCAAGCCCGGAGCATTCTTGCAGATCATTTCCCGAATTGAGGCGGACATCCCGTGCTCATTCCACACGGAAGCGCCGTAAATTGCGTAGGAACCTGTCGTACCCTTGGATACAACGACAAAAAAACCGCAGAAGGCGATTTCCCTCTGCGGTCAGTTTATATTTTATCGAATTACATACGTTTGGCTCCGCGTCCACCGCGTTTGCCTTCCGTATTCTTCTTAAGCGAAGAGATTCGTTCTTCACTGTCTTTCAGGAAGCGTGACATTTTATCCTCAAATGAAGGCTTGTTGGCCGCAGGCTTAAACGGGCGTCCGCCGCGTTCACGGTTGAATCCTCCACCACCGCCACCTCCGAATCGTTCTCCGCCGCCTCCACTGCGTTCCGGTCTCGGTGCGCGGGGTGGACGACTTTCGGAAGCCGGCTTGTCGACAGCCTGCTTGATCGAAAGACCGATCTTGCCGTCCTTGTCGACATTAATCACCTTCACGGTAACGACATCGTTGATCTTCAAATGATCGTTGACATCCTTAACGTAGTTGTCGGCGATCTCCGAGATGTGAACGAGACCCGTGACACCTCCTGACAGATCCACAAATGCTCCAAAATGCGTTATGCCTGTCACCTTGCCCTCTAACTTGGTGCCCACTTCAATTGCCATAGAATAAAATGATCCTCCCTTAAAAATATACAGTCCGATTTATAAATCGCGCTGCGGTGATTTGATTATACGATAATGACCTAAACAAGGTCAACAGACGTCTGTCCTGCCTAATTACGGCTCTTCGCCCGAATTTTGGGGCTGAATGATCGGCGTCTCATTTGGCAGATACAGTCCAAACTTCTTGCGGGCAATCTGCCCGATATATTCAGGGTCCTTCAATCGCTCCACTTCATGAGTAATCTGGATTAGCGACTGTTCAACGGACTTATAATCCTCTTGCTTTTGAGCTAGCGCTTCGTTCTGATTACGGATGCGGTCATTCTGGGACCAGAGCGTTGAACCTGCCCAGATCAAAAACAGCGCCATCATCGCCACAAACATTCTTTTACGCCGGCGTGCGCCTTTGTTCTTTGTCTTGGTTTGTTGGGGAGCCTGCTTCGACGGATCAGCAAATCTTCCCATGACCATACCTCCTAAAACCAGCGCTTCCACGCCTTGATAACCTTGTCCGCGAATTGCTTGCACCATGCCGGCAGCCTGACTCTGGATGTGATCGGTCTCAGCATCCATTTCAAGAGTCGCCAAAAAGGCATGAGGCATTTAAGGACTAAACGCAACAGCGACAGGAGAAACTTCCATAGAAACCTTAACAATCCTAAGATAAGCATCAGGATTCCTTTGATCGGATTCCACAATAAGATACGGAACAGCTTGTACAAAAAGGACAGCAAGCCTTTTGTCACTTGAATTAACATTACCACAAAACGCTGGGTTATGACACTCCATAATAAAAAATAGATCCAAACCCCTATAAACAGGCCCACAAACACATAAAAACGCAGTTGACCGTCATTGGTCACATACAACATGCGAAAAATGAAGAAGGCTGCCGCAATCCAGTAAAGGAAGTCCAGGGTATGCTTGGACCATTGCGGGAAACGGAGCTGCCCTGCCAGCACCCGGTAGCTGTCGAAGGCGACTCCCATCGCTGCTCCGGAGAAGAGCATCCAGAGCAGCGTGATCCATTGTACGCTGGGGTTCATTTAAACAGCTTACCCAGCAGACTCTTGTTCTTGGTCTGCGAACCGGGATTCAAATAAATTAGCGAATGCACCTGACCTTCAATCGACAAAAGCCCCTCTTCCAGGCTGAGATTTTTAATATGTAAATTTTGCCCCCGAATGGTGAGATGCCCAAGCTCGGTTTGAAGCAGAAATTCTTCACTGTCAAAGCTCTCCACATTTTGGACACCCGTAATGTCCAGCAGTTTCCGGTTCTGCATCCGCAGGTCATGAAACTTTCCCTTCCCTTGGTCGATCATGGCATGTACCCCTCCTTTTAACAATAGCTTATGGGAAGGTGCCTGCCTTTAGAACCGGAAGAAGAGCAACCGCTTCAGGAATGATCGTGACGCTGCAAGGAATGCACGGAGAATGAACGAGAGCAAGGAAGCAATGTTTATACACATATGATAAACATAAAAACGTCCCCCACACCATATGGTGAGAGGGACGTTTGATGGAACGGCTCGGGCTGCTTACCAGTCCAATCCGCGATCTTTAACGATCGGTTCTTCCTTGACCAAGGTATAGAGGCTGGTCGCCTCATCTTTACGGGTTGTCTCGGTAAGACGCTCGACCCGGACGGTCACCAGCTTCTGACCAAATTGGACGGTGATCTCATCGCCCAATTTAACCGTGCTGCTCGGCTTGGCCTCACGGCCATTGATCAGCACCCGACCTTGATCCGATACATCTTTCGCTACGGTACGCCGCTTGATTAACCTCGATACTTTCAGGAATTTATCGACACGCATTATTTTACGGCTTCTTTAAGCTTGTTACCTGCCTTGAACGCAGGAACGTTGGATTCTGGAATTTCGATGGTGTTACCTGTTTGCGGGTTGCGGCCTGTACGTCCAGCGCGCTTGCGAGTTTCGAATGTACCAAAGCCGATCAATTGAACTTTATCGCCATTAGCCAAAGCTTCAGTAATTTCACCAAGGAAACCGTTCAAGACGTTCTCTACGTCTTTTTTTGTCAAACCACTTTTACCGGAAATGTTGTTGATCAGATCTGTTTTGTTCATGAATTAAATCCTCCCAATTATCAGAAAAATATAAGATTTTACGGTTATTCGGTTAAACCGCCTTGCAATCTGCAAGATTTCACCATTAATGATTATTCTGGATGCCTTGCGGAATTCCTGCCGCAAATCCCTATTTTTTTATTTTTTACGTGAAAAGTTGCCTTTTTCACACATCGATACCGCCGCTTTGTGCCGATCCCGATTTAGCTGCCTGCCATAGGGCTTCCATCTCGTCCAGGGTACTTTCCTGCAAGGTTTTCCCCTGGGCGGCAAGCTGCTCCTCTATGTAGCTGAAGCGACTGACAAACTTCCGGTTCGTTCTCGAAAGCGCCTCTTCCGGGTCCGCCCCGATAAATCTTGCCGCATTGGAGACCGCGAACAGCAGATCGCCGAGCTCAAGCACCGTATCCTCATCAGACTGACCCTCGGTCACCGCCTGCCTCAGTTCACCAAGTTCCTCTTCAATCTTCTGGAACACGCCCTCAATGTTATCCCAATCGAAACCAACCTTGGATGCCTTCTTCTGGAGCTTGTACGCCTTCATCAAGGCGGGAAGATCCCGCGGGATGCCATCCAGTGCCGAGGCTTTCTCTGGTGAGAGCCCCTTGCGGCGCTTCTCCTCCGCTTTCATCTGCTCCCAGTTCTGCAGGGCAGATTCCGCATCTTTGGCGCTGCTCTCGCCAAAGACATGCGGATGACGGAAGATCAGCTTGTCATTCAGCGCTTGAATGACATCATACACCGTAAAGGTACCGAGCTCCTCTTCCATCTGAGAATGCAGCATAATCTGCAGCAGCAGATCCCCGAGTTCTTCCTGCATATGCTCAGGATCATCCTCATCAATCGTCTCTAATACCTCATAGGTTTCTTCGATCAGATTTTTGCGGATGGATTCATGGGTCTGCTCACGGTCCCATGGACAGCCCTCAGGACTGCGCAGAATGCCAACGATCTCATGGAGTCTGGCAAACGTTCGCTGCCGAAGCAGGCTGTCATCGCTCCGGGGCACGTAGACCAGCGACAGATTCCCATATCCGTCGATGCGATCAAGCTCGTAGAGTGGCACGCGCCGGATCACTTCCTCGCCCTCAACGCCCAGCGCATGGCCGACAATGACCGGATAATCGTCTGGATACAGTTCCATCAGCGCCAGTTTAACTTCCGAAGCGGTAAACATGTCATACACCTGGCCGATCAGGGTATGCAGCTGCGGCTGGATGACACTTGCACGTAGCTCAGCCGCATCGAGAAGCTGGAAGCCCTCAATGGGATCGAAACCAAGGCGAACGAAGGCCTCGTCCAGAAAGCTCTCACCGCCGAGCACCGTAAGCGTCACATTCTCTCCCGGGCAGCGCTCCCGTAATAACCGAACCGTTGCCTCCGCTACCATCGGATGCCCGGGCACCGCGTAGACAAGCTCACGATCATCCTCAGCAGCCTTAGCCAAGTTGATTAGCGCGGATGCAATGGATTCGTACACCTCGGGAAAGGTGTCATGCGCTTCATACACATGGTCAAACGATTCCGGGTGAATCTGGAACTCATTCAACGCAGCGATGACGGGATGAGATAATGTACGCACATACACCTTCGATGCCCGCTGCATGGTTTTTATGATACCTATCGTCAATCGATCCGGGTTGCCAGAACCCAAGCCGACCACCGTAATGGATGCACTCATACGCTACTTCCTTTCGTCTTCGTCCGCCTTGTCGACGTCATTATCGTACACTACTATATCACAGAAGATCAAACATCTCACGTCAACCTAGGTCAGTGCAGCACGCGCAGGGCCCGCAAGAAGGCTGCCAGCGGTCTTCCGACCTTTGGCAGCATCCGAAGCTCCTCCTCGGTGAGGAGCTTCGTGAGTGCGGCGCCGATAAGGAAGGCGCCGCAGCCAGCCGCGACGCCGCTCAGGCTCGCAGCCGCGTGGGTGAGGCGGCCCGGGGCGAAGCCGGCCGCAGCCAGGATGCCGCCGGCTGCCTCACCTGCGCCCCAGGCGGCCAGTGCCACCGCGGCGAGGACCGGCAGCGTCCTCGCGAGCAACCCGCCGGCGTCAAGCCGTGCGCCGGCACTGCGCGAGAGCAGCGCGAGGTTGAGCGCGGCGGCGGTCAGGTGCGCAGCCACGCCGGCGATGGCTGCGCCGGTAATGCCAAGCTGCGGCACCAGCAGCAGGTTGAGCAGCAGTTTCAGTCCGGCCGCCGCCAGCAGATGGAGCGCGGGCGCCTTCACGACGCCGATGCCCTGAAGCAGTGCGGCTGTAATCGTGCTCAGCGTCCCTCCTGCAGCCGTAAAGGCGATCACCTGCATCGTCACCGTGCCGGCTGCATCTTCGTACAGCATGATGTTAATCGGCTCTGCAAGCACGGCCAGACCTACGGAGGCCGTCATCCCGATCAGCCAGAACCAACGGAGGGCCATGCGGGTTTGGCTTGCAACCCGGGCGGACTCTCCCTTGAACTTGGCCTCCGCCAGCGCAGGGATAAACAGAACCGACAACGAAGTAGCCAGCATCGTAACCAACTGGACAAGCGGCAGTCCGCGGTTATAGACCCCAAACTCCGCCATGGCCGTTGCTTCGCCCAGTCCACCGGATGTCAATAACCGGGGTACCGTGAAGGTATCCACCAGTCCAATCAGCGGAACAGCGAGCAGACTAAGACAGACCGGGATTCCATAAGCAAGCAGGCGGCCAAGTAGAACACCTGCTCCCTCTCTAGTTACATCGGCACGCATCCCCGTTTCGTTCATACCCGCCGCTCCGAATCCGTGACTTACTTCTCCTTGTATTTTACCCCGAGTTGACCGAATATGCTTGCGCCAGTATAGTCCCATGACCAGTAGACCGGCGGCACCACCGGCAGCAGATCCGAGCAGCGCTCCGGCGGCAATCACGTCGGGATCGGCGCCGGCACGGATCATATAGAGCAGCAGCAAAATCATGACCCCGACACGGACAACCTGCTCCGTAATCTGAGAGATTGCCGTCGGTACCATATTGTGCAGCCCTTGAAAATAACCGCGCAGGACCGACATCCAAGGCACGAATGCCAGCGCCAACGCAGCTGCGCGGAGGGCGGGCACAACCTGACTGCTTCCGATCCACATCCCGATCCACGGAGCACAGATATACATCAGGAAGCCGAGAATTAGACCGAACAGCACCAACGAGACGGAAGACAGGCGCAGCAGACGATGACCGTCCTCAGTACGCCCTTCGGCCTCATATTCTGCCACATATTTGGAGACCGCCGCGGGGAAGCCAACCGCCGCTATCGTAATGATCATCATATAGAACGGATAAACCGTATTGTAGATGCCGAAGACGGCATCCCCTCCCATATTTTGCAGCGGTATTTTTTGCAGTGTGCCAATCAGCTTGGACAGAAGCGCGGCCGCACTGAGAATAAACGCTCCCTGTAGAAGCCTTGCCCCCGTTTGATCTGGTTTCATATCCTCTTCCAATCCCCTAGTTTCTTTTTCCGTATCACAGACCAGCCATCATGCAGATGCTGCCATGTGTACCTCTATTATAACCAAGGGTGGGAGAGGGGTACAAAAAAGAGAAACCGGACAACAAAAACTCCCAGCTGCCGATTGACCCTGTGATCAACGTTCAGCGGGAGTCTCCATCCAAGGATTCATGTCCTCGTCTTATTGTTCCATTTGCTTGCCGAGGAAGCCTGCGGCGGTTTCAGACATCTTCACTTCCATCTCACCCATGTTCACGGATTCGTCCTTGTTCATCAGCACGACACTGCCAATCGGGTCGCCTCCAGCAATGATAGGCGCAGCGACAAAAGCGGACAAAGTTTCCGGATTGTCTTTGCTGATCTCATACGTACCACTGTTGCTTTCAAGCACCGTCTTGCGATTTTCCATGCAGTTTTCCAGAAGGTTGCCGATCGGCTTGTCCAAATACTCCTTCTTGGAGCCGCCTGCTACGGCGATAAATGTATCACGGTCCGATATGATCGTGATGTGACCTGTGCTCTCATAAAGGGATTCTGCGTATTCCTTCGCAAAATCGCCCAATTCACCGATTGGTGAATATTTCTTCAGAATGACTTCTCCATCCCGGTCAACGAAAATTTCCAGCGGGTCACCTTCGCGAATCCGCAGTGTGCGTCTAATTTCTTTTGGAATGACCACGCGCCCGAGGTCATCAATACGGCGGACGATACCAGTAGCTTTCATGTCACTTGTTGCCCCACTTTCATAAGAAGATTTTTCAACTACTGTTCCATTCGGGAAGAGGATGTCCCCAGGTATATAAGAGTTAATGTCTGACCATAGTATTCATCCATTCCCAATTCCTTATACATCATCTACCCTCTGTTGGTTGCGAAATCCAAAAATAAATATCATTCGAAAGCGACGGATGTCAGGGGAGAAAAAATCCATAACGCGCTATTTCGCACGTTATGGATTCGAAGATCCCACCATTTCATCATGCGCTAGCCGTAACATCCGGCATTACCCGCAGCGCATACAATATCAATCGCCCGGACCTTGTCCGCGGGCTTATTTACCCGTGTCTTGCTTGCCTGCATCCGGTGTTTGATCACCTTCCGCAGGTTTGTCGGTGGTACCGTCTTTCTTCTGGTCTCCCGTACCTTCGGCAGGCTTGTCCGCATTCTCACTCTTCGGAAGATTCATGCTCTCAATCAGGTCGTTGAGCTCATTCTGCATAAAGTTGTCGATCTTCGCCGAGGCAAGTTCATTTCGAATGCCTTCCTTCTGATCGGCAGGCAGTTTGTCGTAAGACACTTCCTCGCGCTTCTCTACTTTCATGACATGGTAACCGTAATCGGTTTCTACCGGATCGCTGATCTTATTAAGCTCAAGCGTCAGTGCCTTTTCCTTAAACTGCGGTACCCAAGTGCCTGCCGGTTTGTTCTCATACAGACCTCCGTTGTCCTTGGAGCGCGGATCCTCGGAGTATTCCTTCGCTACCGCAGCAAAATCCTCGCCTTTATTCAGCTTGGACTGTACTTCCTTGGCAATTTTGAGCGCTTCGCCCTCCGCTCTTTCCTTGCCTTCCGCATCCTTAAAACCAATCAGGACATGACGAACGCTAATGTTGGTGTAATCCTTCTTGTTCGCCTCGAATTCCTTCTTGATATTCTCTTCGGTTACCTGATTCTTCTCATATTCCATAACGGTCATGACGCGAAGCATATAATTTTTGAGATCGTCTTCCGTCAATTTCTGCGATTCCAGAGCAGCTTTAAACTGCTCCTCGCCCATTCCGCTCTTCTGCTGCTTTATCAAATTATCCGCTTGCTTCCCGGCAGCTTCCTTCGCTTTATCATCAGCTTTGGCGTACAGGTATTCATAGGCTACCCCCTGTTTCGCCAAATACTCTTTAAATTCATCCATTTGTAAAAATTGGGCGTATTCCGGGGACATGAACTGAATCATACGCTGTTCCAGATCAAATTCCTTCTCGGTAATTTCTCCACCCTTATATTTGACAATAACTTTGCTATTATCATTTTCGGTTCCCTTATTCTTGTCGTTTCCGCACGCAGCGATCATCGACATGGATAGTACTGCTGTGATGGATACCATAAACGTCTTCCATGCCTTGTTATTTCTTGACGGCATTTTGTAGTTCTCCCTTCAGGTTGAATGGCCCTTTTGCGGCCTCCAGGAATTGCTCCAGCAATTCTAACAGTTGTTGATCGGAAAGTCCCTTGCCTTTGATTCGAATGGCCATAGTCGGCCCTTGTTCAAATTGTACACGTCTTTCGAACATATTTCCAATTTGCGCAAGTCCTGTGGTATCAACCGCCTTATCCTGCCCTTCATAAAACTGCAGCAGCACATCATCGCCGCGCTGGATAATGGAGTCGATCCCGTACGTACGACCATATACCTTCAAGCGGGATACAGCAAGCAGGTTACTTACCGCAAGCGGCAGCTCGCCAAAGCGGTCAAGCAGCTCATCCTCAAGCTCAGCCGATTCGTCGATAGACGAAACGACAGCCACTTTTTTATAAATTTCGATCTTCTGGATGCTGTCATAAATGTAATCAGACGGCAAGTAAGCATCAATCCCCAGATCGATGGTGGTGTTCCAGTCCTTCGATGGCAATGGCGGCTCACCCAGCATGCTGACTTTGCGTTTTTGTATCTCCTCCGCCAGCATCTGAGAATACAGGTCGAACCCGACGGAAGCAATAAACCCATGCTGCTCCGCTCCGAGCAGGTTGCCCGCGCCGCGAATTGACAGGTCCCGCATCGCAATCTTGAATCCGGAGCCAAGCTCCGTAAATTCTTTAATGGACTGCAGCCGCTTCTCGGCCACTTCGGTCAACACCTTATCCCGCTGGTACGTGAAATAAGCATAAGCGATTCGGTTGGAACGACCGACGCGTCCGCGCAGCTGATACAGCTGGGAGAGGCCCATTTTGTCCGCATCATGCACGATAAGCGTATTTACATTCGGGATATCCACGCCCGTCTCAATAATGCTCGTACTAACCAATACGTCGTATTCGCCGTCCAGGAAGTCGAGAATCGTCTTCTCCAGTTCCGTTTCCGACATTTGGCCGTGTCCCACACCCACTCGGGCCTCCGGTACCAGCATGGATATCTGGGCTGCCATCTCCTGAATGCCCTGAACCCGATTGTAGAGATAGTAAACTTGACCGCCCCGGGCCAGCTCTCGCTCGATGGCTTCCCGCACCAGGGTCTGGCTATGCTCTACGACATAAGTCTGCACTGGAAAACGGTTCTCCGGCGGTGTCTCGATCACGGACAAATCCCGAACGCCGAGCATCGACATATGCAGTGTGCGTGGAATCGGCGTTGCCGTCAGCGTCAGTACGTCGACATTGGTCTTCAGCTTCTTCAATTTCTCCTTATGCGTAACGCCAAACCGCTGCTCCTCATCCACAATCAGCAGTCCCAGATCCTTGAACACAATATCCTGCGACAGCAATCGGTGCGTCCCGATCAGAATATCGACAGATCCCTGCTTTACTTTCTTGATCGTCTCATTCTGCTCCTTACGACTCCGGAAACGGCTCAGCACCTGAATGTTGATCGGATAATTGGCAAAACGCTCCCGGAACGTCTCGTAATGCTGCTGGGCCAGAATTGTCGTCGGTACCAGCACCGCAACCTGCTTCCCTTCGATTGCTGCTTTAAACGCAGCACGTACCGCCACTTCCGTTTTCCCGTAACCGACATCACCGCACAGCAGCCGATCCATCGGCCGGTTCTGCTCCATGTCTTTTTTAATTTCGGTAATCGCTCGAAGCTGATCGGGTGTTTCATCATATGGGAATGTGTCCTCGAATTCCTGCTGCTCCGACGTATCTTTCTCAAACCCGTACCCAGGCGCAGTCTGGCGCTCGGCATACAGCTTAATCAGATCGTCGGCGATATCCTGAACGGAAGAACGAACCTTGTTCTTAACCCGCGTCCATTCATTTCCGCCCAGCTTGTAAACCTTCGGTTCCTTGTCTTCGGAACCGACATATTTCTGGATGAGATCGATCTGCTCAATCGGAACGGACAGCTTATCGCCCCCGGCATACAGAATATGCATGTAGTCCTTATGGATTCCGTTGATTTCGAGCGTCCCGATCCCCATATATTTCCCGATACCGTGGTTTTGATGCACCACATAATCGCCGACTTTGAGCTCGGTATAACTCTTGATCCGCTCGGCGTTGTCCATATTCTTCGTGGTTTTGCGTGTTTTGCGCTGCTTCGAAGAGAACATCTCGCTCTCTGTAATAATGGCAGCATGAACCGAAGGCATCTCAAAGCCATTCTGCAGATGCCCCTCAAACATAACCGGTTCTTCGATGCCATAGTCCAGCAGTACCCGCCGCATGCGGTCCATCCGCTCCGCATCGCCTGCCAGCATCATGACCTGAACGCCCGACTTCTTCCAGCGCTCCATCTCAGCCTTGAGCACGTTCATCTGGCCATGGAAATCCTGCATGCCGCGCGTAATCATATTGACGATATTCTGCGGCTGCATTCTTGGCACCTGACGCAGGAAGATGGAGATCAGTAGACTTTGATAGGGATGCTGATAGATCAGTTCTTCCGTATCCAATGAAAGCGGCAGATCCGGCAGCGATTTGCCATTCTGCATCAGATGCAAATTCCATTCCGCTTCATCCCGCTCCAACTGCTTGGCTGTTTCTAACAGACGTGCAGGCTCATCCATAATCAGAATCGTATCCTTCGGCATGTAATCATATAGATTGGTCTTCTCCGGATACAACAGGGAGATATATTTATAGATTTCAGGGAAATATATCCGCTCGCGCAGCATCTCAACTTCCCGGTGTATTTCATCCCGCAGACGGAGCTTGGCCTGACGATCACTCATGCGCTCGAGCTGCGTCTCCAGCAGACGGACCACCGTACCCGCTGTACGGCTGAGCCGCTCTGAATCAGCAATAATTTCTTTGCATGGTGTAATGGTGACCTCCCGGACCTTGTCAATCGAGCGCTGATCCGTCGGGTCGAAGGTACGAATCGAGTCGATATCCTCATCAAACAGTTCGATGCGGTACGCCATGGTCGTTGTCATCGGATAAAAATCGATGATACCCCCGCGAACACTCATCTCGCCGCGGCTCTCGACGCGCTCCACCCGTTCATATCCCATCTCGATCATCTGGTTCAGGAAGGAATCCAGTACGAGTGTCCCGCCGTCATGAAGCACAATTCGTGCATCAGACATCACTTCGGGAGCGGGAAGCAGGCGACGCACGCCGGAAAATGGCGCAACGACAATACCCCGGAAGCCTCTTGCACAACGGACGAGTACATCAATCCGCTGCGCCAGAGTCTCGGGGCTTGAAACGGCCGACTCGGCCGCTACCAGTTCATTCGCCGGGTATAACAATACTTGATCCGGTGAGAGCGCTTCCTGTAAATCATCCGCAATTTTCTGGGCTGAAAACATATTATGAGTGACAACGAGCAGCGGGCGCTGCTGTTCCTGGTGCAATGCGGCCATTAAGATCTGCCTGGACGACCCGGAAAGACCGGAGATCAATTGCTCCCTCATGCCGGCTTGGACGCCAGCGGTTATGGATTTGAAGTCCGAATCCTTCGAAAATACATCAATAAGTGCTTGTAACAAAAGGGGCACCTCTCTTATGCAAAAGAAATGAATTTCCTAGACTCTATTTCTCATGGAATTTTAGACGATTGCCAAAAAATTATAACCGAAAAGAAGCCTTGAGCAAAACTGCCAAGGCTAGAGCAGCGGCAGAGCCTGCCGCTGTATGTCTTCTACCAAAAAAACGTCGTGTACCCCATTATACTCTCATTGCAGGGGATTTGCCAAAAGACTAAGTTCCGGATGGGCTTCCAGGGCTTCTCTGCAATGATCGCAGGTTACCCGGACCATTACTTCTCCGTTAAAATCATAGGCTATTATATCCTTGCGTTCCTCAGGGGTCAAGGAATCAAATCCGAGACGGGCTTCGGATACGTAATTGGAATCAATGCGGCCCTGAAATGCCCGACAGTGTCTGCAAACATAGGTTATCGCCATCATATGCCTCCTGAAGGTCGTATATACCTTCAGTATGCCCGGATTTCCCTCGTTTAAGACTTCGATCTTACGCTTGCCCAATGTCTTAGGAATCATCTCTCGGATACTTCCATACTATAATGCTTTTCTAAGATTTGTTAAACTTCGCCATCGTCTGTTCAAAGGTATGATCCAGACTGAATTCCAGCGCGTCACAGGTCTCCTCTACCATGCTCTGCAGCTGTTCGCGTTCCTTCTTCGGAAAAGTACCTAGCACATAATCGACAATCGCATAACCCGGCTCAGGCCTCGATATGCCCATACGAACACGGTTGAAGCTCTGAGTCCCGGTATGCTGAATAATGGATTTAATGCCATTATGTCCTCCGGCACTGCCCTGATACCGCAGGCGGATCTTACCGACGACGGTATCCAAATCATCATAGACCACAATCATGTCCTCAAGACTCACTTTATAATAATCCATATAAGCACGCACGGCCTCGCCCGAAAGATTCATGAACGTCATCGGTTTGATCAGGACGGTTTTGGTGCCGCCAATCATCCCTTCGGCGATGACCGATTTGCATTTATTCTGATTGAACTTCATGCCGTGTCGCTCTGCCAGTGCATCCAGCGCCATGAACCCAACATTATGGCGTGTCTTCTCATAATTTGAACCGGGGTTGCCCAGTCCGACAATCCATTTCATCACAGGTTGATTCCTTTCACGATTTATACTTTCTTCTTTGCGCATTTCTGAGTACAATATGAACAAAACCTATCGGCGTTATGCCTCATAAGAAGGTGAATCGGCATTGAAAGCTTTCGAACAGAAATTAACGCACCACAGCCATTTTCAATACCATATGAAGCATGGCATCCCTGTTCAAGTCTATGAACTGGGCTGTCACATAGACGTGGGTCTGATCACTGCAGTCGACGCCTATTTTGTCGAGCTTGAGGGAACGCTGTACAATCGGAGTACGTTCACTTTTATCTCTAGGCCCGGATATTAACATGCCTGCGCGGTATTAACAGGCTGAACTTATGAAAACGTTTTCTTTCCGACTGTTCATCTGCTCTTGCTAACCAAAACGGCAAAGTCGTTATAGCCGACAAGGGTTACATCTCCTCATGAGGAGATGTAACCCTGCCTTTACACGGTTTATTATTCTATTTCAAACAATTTACTAATCGACAATTCCTCATGAACCCGGATGATGGCTTCCCCCATCAACGGAGCAACCGACAACACCGTCAGCTTGCTGCTCGGGTTCGGATTGGTGATCGGAATGGTGTCTGTTACAACAACTTCCTTCAGCGGGGAGTTTTCCAGTCGCTCATGGGCAGGGCCCGAGAGAACCGGATGTGTACAGCACGCGTAGACTTCCTTCACGCCGCCTTCCATCAACGCATTGGCACCCAGCACAATCGTACCCGCGGTATCGATAATGTCATCAATCAGAATAGCGGTCTTGCCTTCGATATTTCCAATAATGTTCATGACTTCACTGACATTCGGCTCCGGTCGGCGTTTATCGATAATCGCCAGCGGCGCATTCAGGAAATCAGCAAGCTTTCTCGCGCGAACCACACCGCCGTGATCCGGAGATACAACGACCGGGTTCTCGATCTGCTTTGAACGGAAATATTGGGCAAGAATCGGTACGCCGAGCAGATGATCCACCGGAATATCGAAAAATCCCTGAATCTGCATCGCGTGCAGGTCCATCGTAATGACGCGATGAGCTCCTGCTTTTTCGATCAGGTTCGCAACCAGCTTAGCGGTGATCGGATCCCGTGAACGCGCTTTGCGGTCTTGACGGGCATATCCGTAATACGGAATAACCACGTTGATGCTCTTCGCGGATGCCCGCTTGAGCGCATCCACCATAACCAGCAGCTCCATCAGGTTATCATTCACCGGCAAACAAGTGGACTGCACAATATAAACGTGGCAGCCCCGTACGCTCTCGGAGAGCTTTACTTGAATCTCGCCGTCGCTAAAGCTGGTTGTATGCGATTCCCCCATCGGAATGCCGATATAATCGGCGATCTGATGGGCAAGTTTAGGATTGGAATTACACGTGAATATTTTTAATTTAGAATCAAGATAAGTCATAGAATAAAAACCCTCCGTGCTGGTTCGTTGAATTAGGTATCCGATCACCGCTTCATATCTTGGTTAAGGAAGCAGGGATAATTACGATTTCTTGTTCTTCTTGGCGATGGCGCGTGCCCGGATCTTCTCTGCGTACCCTGGCTTGTTCTCCTGACGCTGTCTGGCGATGGCCAGATCATTGTCCGAAACGGATTGCGTAATGGTAGAGCCTGCAACAACGAATGCGCCCTTGCCCACTTTCACCGGTGCAATCAAATTCACATTACTGCCGATAAATGCATCATCTTCAATTTCGGTAATGGACTTATTATAACCATCATAGTTGACTGTAATCGCACCACAGCCGATATTAACGTTTTTGCCGACTTTGGCATCACCAACATAACTGAGGTGGGATACTTTAGAGCCGTTGTCAATCGTGGCGTTCTTCACTTCAACGAAGTCGCCCACCTTTACATCATCCCCAAGCTTGGCCCCTGGACGAAGATAAGCAAACGGTCCTACAGAGGTCCGGGAGCCGACTTCAGCGCTGCTGAGCACCGAATGTTTGACGCTGGCACCATCTGCGATAACGGAGTCCTCAATTTCGGTATCCGGTCCGATCACGCAATCTTCACCGATCACCGTATTCCCTTTCAGGACGGTACCGGGATAGAGCACGGTATCTGAACCAATCTTAACATCAGCTCCGATATAGGTTGAAGCTGGGTCAATGATCGTAACACCGTTCAACATGTGCATGCGGTTGATGCGCTCTCTCATGAAGCCTTCGGCTTCCGACAGCGCCAGGCGATCGTTAACGCCAATCGATTCCGCATAATCATCGGTCTGATAAGCAAGCACAGTCTCGCCGGCTTGTTTCAAAATACCGATGCAATCGGTCAGGTAATATTCCTGCTGCGCATTCTGGTTGGTTACATTATCCAGTGCAGCGAATAGCTTTTTATTGTCAAAACAATAGGTACCGGTATTGATTTCAGTGACTGCGTCCTCTTCCGGACTGCAATCTTTCTGCTCCACAATCCGAAGTGCGCTGCCGTCCTCGCCTCGAATGACCCGGCCGTAGCCTTTCGGGTTATCCATATGCGCGGTAAGCACCGTAGCGGCCGCATTGTTGCTTTCATGAAGTTTCAAAAGATTCTCCAGTGTCTCGGACGTCACCAGCGGAGTATCCCCGCAAATGACAATCGTGGATCCTTCTTCGCCGCCAAGTAATTCCTTGGCTTGCTTCACAGCGTGACCCGTTCCGAGCTGCTGCTCCTGAAGTACATACTCGGCTGCGTCTTGCAGATAAGCGCGAACCGTTTCGGCACCATGGCCTACGACCACAACACTGCGTTCACAGTTTACCTGCTGTACCGTTTGCAATACATGTCCGACCATCGGCTTGCCACAAACAGGATGCAGCACTTTATATAGTTTGGATTTCATACGTTTGCCCTGCCCAGCGGCGAGCACAATAGCAAATCTTTTCAAGGGCCATGCCTCCTCCTCTTGAACTCACTACTGAATATATATCATTCTACAAAAAAAGAAAAGAGAGCCACAGGTATGGCTCTCTTTTCCTTGAACCCCAATTGTAAATCTTAAGCGCCTTCTTCAATCACTTCTTCTTCAGTAGCCGCTCGCTCATACTCGGCCAATACAGCCGATTGAATTTTCTCGCGAGTACCGGAAGAAATGGGATGGGCAATGTCGCGGAATTCTCCATCAGGAGTGCGTTTGCTCGGCATTGCAACAAACATTCCATTGTTTCCGTCGATGACGCGAATGTCGTGAACGACAAATTCATTATCGATGGTAATGGATGCGATTGCCTTCATTCTCCCCTCAGAGTTAACACGGCGGAGTCTGACATCCGTAATTTGCATATGTGTTCACCACCTTTTTCCATCAGAGACTTGGTGTATAATTCCACACAGCAAACCAGAAATCCTTCTTTTTTCTAATACAAAATGTCCTAAAAACAGGAATTTTTTTTAGAATGTGATATTTTCGACAGACTTCGGCCTAATTCGAATGAAAACGCTATTATATCGACAAATATCGCGACTCTATTTTTCGAAGTAATTACCAGGGTTTACGGTAATTCTCTTCGTTTTGGAGTCCACATCGCTTAAGATGGCTAGTGAAATATAGTCCTCTAGAAGTCTTTCCTCGGTTTCCACCGCTCCTGACTCTACCAGGACACCGACACCTGCGACTTCAGCATTAAATTCACCAAGCAGATCGACCATTCCCTGAATGGTCCCGCCTGCCTTCATAAAATCATCCACGATCAGCACGCGAGAGCGTTCCTTGAGCGCCCGGCGGGATAATGACATGGTATGGATGCTCTTATGTGATCCCGATACATAATTGATGCTTACGGCCGATCCTTCCGTCACTTGATGGTCCCGGCGAACTAGTACGACCGGCAGGTTCAATTGCGCCGCTGTCGCATAGGCCAGCGGAATCCCTTTGGTCTCCACGGTCATGACCACATCGATATCCCGGTCGGCGAACACCGTGGCAATGATCTTGCCCGCCTCGTTCATCAGCGAAGGTTGTCCAAGCAGATCAGACATGTACAAATAACCGCCCGGCAGAATCCGATCCGATTGCTGAAGCTGCTGGCACAGCTCCTCCGCAAAGCGCAAGGCATGATCTTTGCGCAGCTTCGGAATGTATCGGACTCCTCCGGCTGCGCCAGCCAGCGTCTGAAGCTCTCCGAGCCCCTCGCTCTCGAACACGTCCTTAATGATCGCCAAATCCTCACTGATAGATGACTTGGCTGCTCCATATCGCTCAGCGAACGTTGTCAGCGGAATCAGCGTATGCGGTTTAGATAGTAAATATTGGGTCATATCGACCAATCGTTCGCTACGTTTTAATTTTTTCACCTAGGGTTCCTCGCTAAATCCGAATATTATATGTTAAATATAACACCTTTGTACGTATTTATACAACTTTGTTTGAAATTCGACCCCGAATTGTCAAACATAACCGTTTCTAAGTCAGTAGGCGAACGGCATACACTTCCTTACAGAATCCCCGCAGGCCATTGTAAATCCGGGCTACCTTGGATTCCTTGGAGACCAGACCAAAGACCGTAGGGCCGCTTCCGGACATGAGCGCACCGTCAGCTCCCAATTTCAGCATGCCTTCCTTCAGCTGCTGAACTTCCGGGTGCATCTTCAAGGTAACCTCCTCTAGCACGTTACCCAGCGATTGGCACATCTGCTGGAAGCTGCCTTGCGTAAGCGCCTCGACCATGCGCTCTGCCGATGGATGGCGCTGAATCTGCTCGCTGCGCAAACGGCCGTACACTTCCGCCGTCGACACATTGATCGGTGGCTTCGCCACGATCACCCAGCACTGCGGCGGGTTAGGGATCGGCGTGAGTACCTCGCCGCGCCCTGTAGCCAGTGCGGTGCCGCCAGTTACACAGAACGGCACATCCGAGCCGAGCTCTGCGCCCAGCGCCAGCAGCTCCTCCTGGGGGATACCCAGTCCCCAGAGGCGGTTCAAGCCGCGCAGTGTTGCCGCTGCATCACTGCTGCCTCCTGCGAGTCCAGCGGCAACGGGAATTTTTTTGTCCAGGTGAATATGCACACCCTTTTTCACGTCGTAGCGCTCTTTAATTAGTCTTGCTGCCTGAAAGGCCAAATTCTTCTCGTCCAGCGGTATGTACCCTGCTTGTGAGGTGATGATGATGGTATCCCGCTTCTGTTCGGACATTTCGAGCCGATCGGCGAGGTCGATCATCGTCATGACCATCTCTACCTCATGGAAGCCGTCAGGACGTTTATGAAGTACATCCAGCATCAAATTGATTTTGGCCGGTGCTTTTTCGTATATTTTCAAGAACGTTCACCTATCCTTAGCTTTTCCCATATGCTTGAACTTAACATATTCGAGGAAAAACATCTAATGCCTCTATATTAACAAACTCAGGCTTTGAAGTCATGGGACCGTTTGAGTAAACAAACAGGGGCTCCCGCTTAACCGGAAGCCCCTGCCGCATTATGGTCTTTCTCTTACAGATCGGATTTGCTGGCTGCCCGCTCGGCGAGCTCAATCGCCCGCTTTACCATGTTGCCGGCATCCTTGGCCTTAATGCCTCCCCAGCCTTCTTTTTCCACGGTATCGTAGAATCCCAATTCCTTAGCCAATTCGGTCTTCAATTGATCGGACATAATGCTTCGTCTTCTCCTGCTCATCAATCCCGCCTCCTTGGAAGATGTATTGAGTATGGCATGAACAGCATCCGGCGCGATGCAGTGGTATTTACGCCCCCCTGCAAGCTTAACCTCCATCACCGCATATGAAACGGACTAAAGAAGGCCTCGCGCAGCCTTAGTATGTGTTCAACCCCAGCTTGTCATTCCCCGGATCAATGGCAACAAAAAACAGCCTCCCTGTTAGTGGAGACTGCTCTCTCATGACATATCGTTATGACTTGATATAGGTGATTCGCATCTCGTTGTCATCACCGGTTACCATGATTTCCACGGTTTCGGTCAGAATATCGGCATAACTGTAGGACACACGTTTAAAAGTTTGCTGGTCTTGATCCAGCTTCACAATGAAAACAGAAGGGTACGTTTCTTCCAAAACACCAGTACGCTCGACGGTCTTCCGACGGCCACCGTTAGCCCGAAGCGTAATTTTTTGCCCTAAATGGGCATCGAGACTGCGTTTGATTTCCAACAGCGCGTTTTTAGCCATTGTCGACGACCACCTCTTTCCTTGTCCATTATACAAAAGATTCAGTCATTTGTCAATTCAAAAACATTAATTATATCAGCATCAAAAATATATTGTCAATGTATTTTTTTTGACCCTGTATTTCTCGTGTGTATTTGCTTTAATATCCGCTAAATTGACAAGCTTTATGTATTTTTTTTGACAACTTTCTTAAAGAATTGAAACAAAAAATAAAAAAACCCCAACTTGTGGGGTTCTTCTCGGTTCTTTCTCCAACAGCCAATACGCCTCATTTAGAACGCAATATGAGCTAACTGACCGAAGGCGTAACCTTCAACGTGGACAAATCCTGCAGCTTGGGCAGACCGATCCGGTAGCTGCCTCTCGTCTCGATTCCGCCCACGCCCTCGCTGCCGCTGATCGTATGATGAACGACATCATGGATGTTGACGGTATCCCTGACTGACGTATAGGCTGCCTTGGCGGCAACGTAGACGGGATCCAGCGCATGGATGAGGATTCGCCCTGGCGAGCTGGCAAAATTGGCTCCCGCCTGCAGCAGCGCTTCAAAATGCGACTGGCACGCCCCGGCAACAATGACCAGGGAATCCAGATTCCGCTCATATTGACGCGCTACCTGAATCGCCGTGACGAAGTTGTGTGAATTCTTATAGCTGTCCAGGCTATATAAATCGTATGGCTTTCGTCTCTTCAGAACTCCATCATGACCTGTAATCACCACGATATCAGGTCTTACCCGCGGAAGAAGACGATATAATGAATCGGCCATCCCCGACTCATTGATATAAAGGCCTTCCGCTGGGACCCGAAGCTGATTGTACAAGGTCAAACTCTTCTTCAGGTATTGGGGATCTCCATCCAAATGCAGCACCTTGCCCGGCACGTCAAAATATCCTTTATCCGCAAGCTGTCCGCCTTGAATATTGCGCAGGCTGGCCAGTTGACGCTCACTCTGCTCCTGTCTGTGCTTCTGCAGACGGTCCAGCGACTCATTGGCTTTGATCTGCGCCTGCTTTGTACGTTCGCTTAAGGTGGGATGCGGGACCGTGACCAAATCATCAATGGGAGCATCGGCCAGTAACCGGAATTCTGTCCCTTTGATGACGATATTATTATTTTGCCGCATGCCTTCTACCCGGAACGTTACATCGCCGCCGTAGGATTTACGAACGACCAAGTCTCCCAAGTTCATCACAACATCACCCCTACCCTATGGTATGGGCCACTGTGACTATTGGTTCTTACGAAACATCAATTTATCGCGTTAAATGCTTCGCGGGCCCTATGGGCTCTCTAATGGCTGTATTAACGAATATCCGCATGGTACAATATGTTGCTGAGCCGTGCATACTCTTCAATACTGAGGGTCTCACCGCGCCGTGAGGGCTCGATGCCCGCTTCCTGCAGCAGCTGCTCCAGCCGTTCACGGCCTTCTCCTGGAAAGAACCGGCTCTTCAGATTGTTGGCAATTGTCTTCCTCCGTTGTGCGAAAGAAGCCTGAACCACCTCGAAGAAGAATCCTTCGTCTTCTACGCTAACAGGAGGCTGTTCCCGGACCGCCAGGCGAATGACGGCCGAAGCGACATTCGGCTGCGGAATAAACACCGTATGCGGCACGATACAGACCAGTTTAGGCTCACTGTAATATTGAACGGCAATGCTAAGGCTTCCATAATCCTTGCTTCCTGGTGCCGCCGCCATCCGCTCTGCCACTTCTTTCTGAATCATTACCACGATGTTCTCCAGCGGCAGCTTTTCCTCCAGCAGTTTCATGAGAATCGGCGTCGTCACATAATACGGCAGATTCGCAACCACACTTACCTTCGATACGCCCGCAAAATCCTGACGGAACAGCTCATGAAGATCCACCTTCAGTACATCCCCATGATGCACCTTCACATTCTGATATGGCTCCAGGACCTCCCTCAGGATGGGAATCAGGCGTTGATCAATTTCGACCGCGGTGACGGTCCCTGCCGTCTGTGCCAGCTTCTCCGTTAATGCACCGATACCAGGGCCGATCTCAAGCGCTCCCTTATCTTTATCCAGTCCTGCAGCTTCCACAATTTTATACAGAATATTCTGATCAATAAGAAAGTTTTGACCCAGACTCTTCTTGAAGGAGAATCCATGCCGTGAGATGATCTCCTTCGTCCGTCTTGGTGTTGATATATCCTCGATCCGATTCATTGGCTTACGCCCCCTTCTTCCAGCTGTGCAAGTGCGGCCAGAAATTCTTCACGTGATATTTGAAACATGGCCAGTCGTTTATGGAACTGCTTGCTGTTGCAATAACCGATCCCCAGTAGATTACCCATCGTCATACGCCTTGCCGCCGCCTCCGGGTGAGCCGATAATCCGGCCTCCAGCATGTCCTCCAGACTGATCAGGCTCTCGCCACCCTCGAAGGAAGTATGGACCCGCTCCAGCGCACGCCGTATCGCCTCTGGCGAGGCATTCTCCACGCCGATATCCCCTTTGCGGGTAGCATCCGCTTCCGGAATAAAGGCATGCTTACAGCCGGGTACGCCCTGATCCACGATTTTACGGATCCGCTCCCCTGCATGGTCAGGATCCGTTAATATAATGACGCCTCTGCGCTCCTGAGCAAGCGCTATGCGTTTCAGGATTTGCTTGTTGATCGCTGATCCGCCCGTTTCGATCGTATCCGCTTCTACGGCCCGTTTAATGGCAACGGTATCGTCTCTGCCTTCCACAACAATCACTTCTTTAATCATGCGTTTGTTCTCTTCCTTCCCAAGCAAAGCCACGCTTGTACAACTTTAGATTCAACCATTTTTAGCTCTATGTTCTTAACAAAACAAAAGAAGAGGAAATATTCCCTCTTCTTCATCATTATATATTATAAGCTAAATAGTATAGCATTAGAATGGCATTGTAAATTGGAATTCATGCATCTAGTTCAATTCAGGTTTAACCGGACCGATCACATAAACGGTGCGGCCGCTCTTTCGGCCGAAACTCGTGGCCGATTTGAGTGAATCATAATAAACATCGATTTTGTTGCCTTTGATGGCGCCGCCCGTATCTTCAGCACGACGGAAGCCAATGCCTTCGATATAGACCCACCATCCGATCGGGATGATATTAGGGTCAACGGCGATGGTGCGCCCTTCTGTAACGCGTGTACCGGATGCAGTGCGTGTACCGATTCCTTGTTGCTCAGAAGAATACGCCGTCATTGACACATTGTTCAACACCTTGTTGTATTTAAAATCAACGCCTGCCCGAGAAACCACATTGTTCTGTACAGCCTTGGCGGTCGTTACTTTCTTCGTGCCGGACAATTTGGCCGGTGTGGCTTTCACATCGGTGGCTGCCGCCTGAACAATGACGGGCTTCTCCACCTTTTTCGTACCTACGGCAATAATTTTATCCTTCGTTCTGCGCTCGACCTCTTGAGAGACCTTCGTCTTGGAAACCAGCTTGCCATTGTGGTAGACCTTCTCATAATGGTTCACCATGAGACCAGATTCGCCCCGCTGAATCACGCGGTTATCCCCTCTTTCAAGCGATGGGTCGGCTGTTTTGATCACACGGAATTCCCGGTCTTCCGTCTCCTTAACTTTTTGTTTCGTGACGCGAACGACATGGATATTCATATTGCTGGTCAGCTTCGTGTTCTGTGCCGGTTGTACTATATCTTCACCCTGGATCGTAATACCAGCCTCTTTAAGTACATGATCAACCGTATCCTGGGATGTAAATATGGTTTTAGTTGTGCTGCCTACTGTAACTTTGACTGGAATTGCCCGTTCAATGATGATCCGGTCTCCATCCTGGATCGCGCCGTTTAAAGGCATCGAAATTTGATCCTGAGGACTCAACGTGATCGCTTGCTCATCCAGCAATTCCTGCAGCAATGATCCACGTGTTTCTACTGTGGTGACACGACCATCGACGACAAGCTGAACCTCCTTGCCTGACTGATCATGTACGACCAACGATATGAGAAGTGATACCGTAACGGCACCCATGGCACCGAGCAACATCAGTTGACGCAAATTGTCATGCTTCCATCTCAATGCGTAAGACATGCTGGATGATTGTGATTCATGGGTTTCTTCAGGTTGAAAAATGCCCACTATTCCATCCTCCTTCATAGTCCCGCCGTCTAGGTAAACGCATGAATGCATTTGACGTGACTATAGCAATTTTTCTCACAAGGCGCCCTGCTATCTATCTACACCCTGCGTCAATTCCCGTCATTTCGTCCATCTACCACCACCCCTTGTTTACCAAGAGTATGATGATCCCTTCTCCATTATTCAAAAATAAAAGAAAGCCAATGAAAGAGTACTAGAGGCTCTAACGTGGCTTCCTGATGATTAGAATCATGGAATTGGTATGCACGAGATTTCCCCTCTTATTTCGCTTACGGAGTTAGCTGTCGGGTTCGGACGTAAGAGAGACGCCCTAGATCCGGATACCCGCTCATGGCGAGATCCTTCAAATTCACCCCAAAGACCCGAAAAAGAAATCAAATACAGCTGCGTGCATTCAGACCAATATGCACGGCGGTATCGGTTCCCCCGTTCTCCAGAATTCCGGAGATTAAGCGAGACGGTTCATGAAATATTCGGCTACGATCTGCACATCGCAGCTTCTTATCACTGAAAAGATGATATCCTGTTTACATGCAGGTTGTAAAGCAACATTCAACCACATTTTCTCATGTAAAAGGTTAAAATATTGTAATATTGACGCCTTTTCTGATTAAAAAACTTTAATTAGTCGCGATTGCTCCCTTTTTCATCGGTTTTGCTCTCTTTTTTGTTAAATACCAAATCGTTCCAGTGCATTTTTGGTGGTAATTTGGGCCAATTCCTCATAGGACAACCCTCTAATCTCGGCTGCGGTCTCCGCCACCAATTTTACATATGCGGTCTCATTTCGTTTCCCGC
The DNA here is from genome assembly GCF_050482385.1 of Paenibacillus lautus. Lineage (GTDB taxonomy): Bacteria > Bacillota > Bacilli > Paenibacillales > Paenibacillaceae > Paenibacillus_AQ > Paenibacillus_AQ lautus_B. Next base: position 7,156 of record NZ_JBCNHV010000034.1, on the reverse strand, counting down.
GGAAGGGATGAGGTGTCAGATAAGGGGAGTCCGTTTCGATCAATAATCGATCCAGCGGAACCTGCGCCAATACCTCTTTGGGCTGCTTTGCATTCTTGAAGGTAATCGGCCCGCCAAATGAAATATGGAATCCCATATCGAGACATATTTTGGCCGTTTCCCAGCTTCCGGAAAAGGAATGCATGACACCGCCCACCTCGGAGGCCTTTTCCTCCCGTAAAATTTTGATGATATCTTCATGCGCATCCCGATTATGAATGACAATCGGCATGTTCAGTTCCCGGGCAAGCCCAATCTGACGTCGAAGGACCCGGTGCTGGACATCTTTCGGGGACGTATCCCAATAATAGTCCAAGCCGATCTCCCCAATAGCCACCACTTTCTCATGACTGCATAAAGAGGCGATCCAATCCAGGTCTTGATCCTCCATGGTAATCGCATCTACAGGATGCCAGCCCACCGCCGCATATATAAAATCATAAGTTTCTGCCAGCTTCATCGTAGTCGGGATCGTCTCTCGGTTAAATCCAATATTGATCATCCGTGTCACGCCGGCTTCAAGCGCGCGCTGAATTGCCTCTTCCCGGTCTTCGTCGAATTGGGGAGCGTCCATATGAGTGTGCGTGTCGAACAACATAAAATCCACACTCTCCTTCCTGTCGTTTCTATGTCATATATCTTCCATTAGCTGGATAAATTGCAGATGTGCCAAGCCTTGTCGATTCCCACTAGGCTAATATTGTTGTTTGAAAACATCGGCTATCTTCTCCGGCATTTGAGCCAGCAGCGGACTCACCTTCTCCTCCGGATAATAAAGATGGTATCGTCCTTTGTGAATACCGCTGATCGAGCGTACTATATCGGATACCTCCGAGATTTCCTTCAGCTCATCATGCCGATCGAGAAGCAGAATCTGTTTCTCGTTAAGCGGCATATCGGAATGAACTTTATCATAAGGAAGATCGGTTGGAAAATCAATCTCCAGGTCATATTCCGGATGTAATCCCGTGGCACGGAACGCTTGGCGTATCCCGTCGATGGTTTCCAGATCAATATTGTCGATTTCTACATATTTGTAGAGCTTACGATGCATGAAACGGCCGCATAATTCGCTAAGAAGCTTGTCTTCCTCTTCCGTCCATTGCAGAAAGGCCGTTTGGATTAGGGCTTCATCCAGACGCAGGTATTGATTCACGTCAATGTGGCCCGAAAACAATGCAGGAAGCGGTTCGACCATGAACCGAAAATCATATCCGCTGTCATGCAGTTCCTTTGCCCGGCGAAAGATTTGGCGCAGGATGATCTCGGAGCTTCGGGTGACGGGATGAAAATATACCTGCCAGTACATCTGATACCGTGACATCAGGTAATCCTCCACGGCGTGCATGCCCGATTCCTTCACAACGACCCGATCGCGGTATGGCCGCAGCATCCGCAAGATCCGGTCAATATCAATCGTTCCATAATTAACTCCCGTATAATACGCATCCCTTAGCAAATAATCCATCCGGTCTGCATCCAGCGGACTAGTGACCAGGTTTATCACAATCGGCTTATCGTAGGTTTTGTTAATCACGGAAGCTACTTTCTCGGGGAAATCCGCTCCGAGCTCTCGCAGTACCTGATTGACGCAAGTATCCCCAAGCAGGATCCGGCACGTCCAATCCTCGTGATTCATATGAAAAGCTTCTTCTATAGAATGAGAAAAAGGACCATGCCCCAAATCATGCAGCAGGGCCGCGCAGAGCGCAACTTGCCTTTCCTCGGCAGGCCAATCGGAGTACCCCCTCCGTTCGAATTGCGAGATGATTCTTCTCGTAATTTCATAGACTCCCAGTGAATGGGAGAATCGGCTGTGTTCGGCCCCGTGAAAGGTCAGAAAAGAGGTCCCAAGCTGTCTAACCCGGCGGAGCCGCTGGAATTCCGGGGTATCGATTAATCGCCAGATGATGTCGTCTTGCACATGAATATAATTGTGGACGGGATCCTTAAACACTTTTTCTTCCGAAATTGGTGAATGCATTCCATCTCAACTCCTTATCGTTTCGATTGGGTTTTAGCCGATAAACACTTCTTTTGACATCTAATGTCGAACTATGTCGAATAAGGTAAAATTGCGCTTTCCAAATCGACAAATCAAAAATCGTAACAAAAATTGGTTCGATTATGGTAATTACGTTGATATACAAGGGTTTTGTTCACTATACTTTCGTAAATAGGTTCCCATTTTTCAAAAATATAGGTTGACTGTTTTGGGAATCGTTGGTACTATAAATAACATAAAAACTAGAACTATGTCGAATTATGACTTTTTTAAATTATGGCGAGAGGGGCATTTATAAGTTATGATGAAATCAACAGGAATTGTAAGGAAAGTCGATGAGCTTGGACGGGTCGTCATTCCGATCGAATTACGCCGTACGCTCGGAATTGGTGAGAAAGATGCATTGGAGATTTATGTAGACGGCGAACGCATCATGCTTAAGAAATATGAGCCTGCCTGCATCTTCTGTGGTAACGCTGAGAATGTCACTTACTTCAAAGGTAAAATTGTTTGCCATGAATGTATCTCGGAAATCCCTACACCTGTGACAAATTAAGATTTATAGTATATAATAGCATTATTACATTTTGTTAATTCTAACCTTTTTCATATCTCCTTGGTGCCTTCCTCGGCTATGAACCCGGCCGCAGGAGGGTCTTTTTTTGATTAAAGAATTTATAAGTTTTCAGCGAAACGTAAGTAATTCTTTCATCTCATTTATTTGTTTTAAGTCCCGTAAAGTATTTGGAATAAGCATCGAGGCATAGGCCCCACTTTGTGGGGCTATTTTGTTATCCCCCTGCACCAAGTTAAGTATTATCACGACTCCGTCAGGAGCGCATTATAGATATCCCGCTTCGATACACCGCGATCACCCGCGGTTTTTTTCATGGCATCCTTGCGGCTTAGTCCTTCCCGCTCATAATGTTCCACATGCTCCTCCAGCGAAAGCTCCTGCCACCAAGCATTTTTCTCTTTCAGCTCCTCTTCTGCACTACCGGCTTCCACCACCAGACAATATTCCCCCAGCGGCGGATGTTCCGTGAGCCAGTCCAGACATTCGGAAATGCTCCCGCGCAAGAATTCCTCATAACGTTTAGTCAGTTCACGAGCCAAGGTCACCTTCCGATTTCCCAGTACCTCCTGCAAGATCTCTAGCGTCTTTTTCACGCGATGCGGAGATTCATAAAATAATAACGTTCCCTGCGCCGATTGCAAAGCTTGCAGTTGTTGAACGATATCTTTACGCTCCCGCGGCAAAAAGCCGATAAACGTGAATCGTTCGGTCGGCAAACCCGACACGATTAAGGCGGAAAGAGCGGCATTGGCCCCCGGGATCGGAATGACCGAAATTCCCGCTTCAATCGCAAGTGAAACCAGATCACTGCCAGGGTCCGAAATCGCTGGCAAACCGGCGTCACTGACGAGTGCCACATTTTTTCCTTCTATTATATAACGTATAATTTCAGGGCCGCTGGCCGCCTTATTATGCTCGTGATAACTAAACAACGGTTTAGCCGGAATTTCGAAATGGGTCAGCAGCTTGCGTGACTGCCGCGTATCCTCTGCCGCGATAATATCGCATTCCTGAAGAATGCGCACAGCGCGATAGGTCATATCCTCCAAATTACCGATCGGCGTTGCCACCAAATATAGAGAACCGGGGCTTCCCTCTCCCTGGTCGGCATAACTATGTTGCACAAGATTTCTCATTCTTTCGTCTCATCCTTATGTGTTCCATAGTAAATTTCCATAAAATCCGGTCCGTAGTTTCCTTGCTCATCATATACAATCAGCGGGGGCTTCAGCCGAACCTCGGGCTTCCCGTCCCGAATACCCTCGATAAGCACCATGTTTGCTTCCATATTCACACGTGGATGGACAAATCGGATGACTTTGGGCTCAATCCGGTATTTGCTCATCAAGGTGATGATCTCCGCCAGCCGTAGGGGCTTGTGGACCATGCTCATCTTTCCGCCTTGGCGAAGCAGCTTTGCACAGGATTCAATCACTTCCTCCAGCGTACAGTGGATTTCATGCCTGGCAATCGCCTGGTGCTCATTCAGCTTCAAGTCGCTGCCATTCATCGGCATATAGGGCGGGTTGACCGTAATCAGGTCGTACGCTCCATATCCTCTATCCTTGTATAGTTCCCGCAGATCGCCCTCATGGATGGTGATCTGGTCCTGGAGATTATTCATCTCGACGCTCCGTCTGGCCATGTCCGCAAGTCTGGGCTGAATCTCAATCCCCTCGATTAGCGCACCTGTACGAGTCGACAGCAGGATTGGAACAACCCCGTTTCCCGTACACATATCCAAAATACGGCCCCTGCGCGGTATGCTGGCAAACCTGGCGAGCAGGACGGCGTCCATGGAAAAGCTGAATACCTCCTCACTCTGGATAATGCCAAGCTCATGGGTGAGCAGATCATCAATCCGCTCGGATGATTGCAATAACACTTCTTTCAATTTCATAGTTTCAACCCTTTATCTCCAAAATTCCAAACACGCGTTTTTGGTGTATCGGCTCTCTACATAGTACCTGATAAAATGAAATACACAAAAGGCTGCTCTTCACATTGCATGACAAGCAGCCGGTATTGGTTCAATCGCGATCCTTACAGTATAACCTTTCCATTCTAGAAAAAAACCGTAGGCAGTTTCTCCTACGGCTTCTTATTTATTCAAAAAAGACAAGCAGAACAGGCAATCCCCTTCCGTCCGCAGATGTCCATAATAGACATTGCAGATGTGGAAGCCTTCATGATACAGCCGAGCCAGGTTATCATACCCCTCGCCGACCACATCTTCATGTTCCTCATCCTTCACATGAGGCTGAGGTTGTAAAGCCACTGGGTTTTCCAATTCTGCCGGATTGACTTCCCGCTTTAAAATTTTCCGGAGCTGTTCATTTTCAAGACTGAGGCGATGGTTCTCTTCCAGCAGTTCCTTGATGACCAGCTTAAGTCCACCCAGTTCACTGTGTATATTTCCCATCTGTGTTTCCAACTCTTGAATGAGCACAAAAATGTTTTTCTTCTCCAAGTCTACACCCCGAAAATAAACATTCTATTGGACTATTTGATGACAACGTCGTCCATTGGAAGTTCCTTAACCTTTCCAATTTCAAACAGCTGAACATGAACCGTCCGCTTATCCGCATTCAGTCCGACTACTTTGCCTTCTCCAAGCGAAGTAATGACCAATTTCCCAGCGGATGGAAGCTCTTCTTTCACGCTTTCATAATTATCATGCTCAAACTTCAGGCAGCACATCAATCTTCCGCATAGCCCGGAAATTTTAGTCGGATTGAGCGATAGGCTTTGATCCTTTGCCATCTTGATCGATACCGGCTCAAAATCACCAAGCCATGAGGAACAGCACAGTACGCGTCCGCAAGGTCCAAGACCGCCGAGCATTTTCGCTTCATCACGAACTCCAATCTGGCGAAGCTCGATTCTTGTACGGAATATACTGGCCAAATCCTTGACCAGTTCACGGAAATCCACACGGCCTTCGGCCGTGAAGTAGAAAATGATTTTGTTGCGGTCAAACGTAAATTCCACATCAACCAGCTTCATTTTCAGTTCGTGATCCCGAATTTTATTTAAACAGGTGGTGAATGCATCCTTGGCCGCTTGTTTGTTCTCTTCAACCACACGGGCATCGGAATCACCAGCGATCCGAATGACCTTCTTGAGTGGAAGGACAACGTCCGATTCACCAACCTCCTTCTTTCCTATCACAACTTGACCATACTCAATGCCTCTCGCGGTTTCCACAATGACGGATTGTTCCTTCTCCACGGGCAGGTCGAGCGGATCAAAGTAATATATTTTGCCCGCTTTCTTAAAGCGGACACCTACTACACTGTACAAAAATAAACCCCCTTGTGCCTGTACATAATGGCCATTCTGCGGGCCTGGGGGTGTGCTCACGCCGGAGTGTTACCGCCCAAACCCATCAATAACTGCTCTAAACTAAGCTGTCCATTGACATTATAGCGTAACTTCTTCTGACACTCTGCGGCCAAATCCATGTATGACACCCACTGTGCTGTGCTGCGGGTTGATGCATGACCAGAGATATACTCTGCCTGATCTATGAAAACGAGAGACTCTTTCCTTCCATACTGGACATGGATCATGTCCTTAAACCATAAATGAAACATACTGAACAATAGGTCCAGATGATCAGAGAGCTCGGTTTTGAACACTTTTTGACTCGCTGTGATAATTGCTGAGCCACTGCGGTTCAAAGACTCCTTCCCTAATTGTAACACTAGGTTTCTAATTTCTGCAAACCAATTCTCACTCAATATTTTCCTGCACTCATCAAGTCCTGACGAAAGATGGACTGCACAGCGTACAAGTGCGGCAGGATAACCTTCCCCTACAAGAACCTTCTCCATCATCTGCGGATCTAAAGCCCGGAATGGAACCTGCTGGGATCTCGATTGAATGGTAGGCAGAAGGGCTTGTCCATTCTCGGCAATCAGAATAGCTACAGCCGGCGCCTGGGGTTCCTCCAGAAATTTCAGCAGGCTGTTGGCTGCCTGCGTGGTCATCTTCTCCGCCCGGTCAATAATATAGACTTTGGGATTGCGATTCTCCGATCGATAGGAGAATATACGCTGAAGATCACGGATCTGATCGATCTTAATGCTGGCTCCATCAGGCTCAACCAACGTTAGATCGGGATGGTTGCCATGATCTACCTTGCGGCATTCCAAACACTGCCCGCAGGCATCGTCTTCAAGTTCCGTACAAAACAATGCCTTGGCAAACGTAAGCGCCGTCTGCATCTGTCCGGCACCATGGGGGCCGCTAAACAGATAGGCATGACTGACCGCATTACGTCGCAAGGCATTTTGCAGCAGTTGCTTCGCAGTCTCCTGACCTACGATATCATTAAAAGACATAAGTCCTCACTTTCTATCAATCATCATGATCCTCCATGACTTAGCAGTCATGAATCACGATAAGCTTTCTTGCTTCTTGCGACTAAAAGTGCGAGTTCAAAAAGGTCGGTTTTCAGCACCGAGAAGGTTGGATGAAGCTAGGGACTGAGGAGAGGAGCGTACGTTTTTGGTACGTGAGCACCGGAAGGC
>NZ_JBCNHV010000033.1:0-5709 GCF_050482385.1 Paenibacillus lautus | reverse complement strand
AGATATAGAATTTATGAGTTACCAGTGGAACTGGTGAAATTCTATATCGCAAGAAAACCTACCTATGCATCGCGGTCGCTCATCCTTGAAGTGGCCTCGATAGGGGTTTTCTTATCAAAAGCGGACTTTTTGAACAACCTCTAAAATACAAGATTGATCAGCATGCCTCGAATTTCCCCAACCTTGTTCAACAAATCAATTCTCCCCTGCTCCGTATCCAGCAGTTCATCCGCCATCGCGAGCAGCGCAGAATCGACTTCATCGATTACATTATAACGCTTGCCGCGTCCCCGGCGGTCCCAGCCGCGCGTTTCCTTCATTTTCACACCGCGACGCACTGTTTCCTCCAGGAATCGGCGAACCATCAATTTATACGCTTTTAGCTCCCGAACGGTCATCACTTTTGCCAAACGATCGCCTTGCATTGCAATTTCACGCATTTGACGACTCAACTCTTCATGGGTCGCGCGTTCTCCCTGCTGCTGCATCATATCCGAGAACGATCGCTGCTGAATCGGTCTGGCGTTGCCATCCGGCACCGTGAGTTCACTTTTCATGGGCCGAAAGCCCGGATTGATTTTCATCTGATCCACCGCCTCTTGCGTTATTCTTTGCATCTAATAAAACGGAGGCACCTGGTACGTTCATATCGAACAAACCTATGCCTCACGTGAACGTACCTTGAAATGGTTTGCTTGTCAAGCGATTCATCGATAATTATCGATAAATTGGGTGATTTTCCGGAATCCATCGAGATCATCCATCTATTAAAACCATCTCCCGAGTGCGGCGATCTACGGTAACTATTTTTATTATGATACAGAAGTGCTTCAGAAGACTTTGGTTACAGGAGAGAGCACAGCCGTCAAATATCCCAATAAAAACATCCGTTACGTATCTATCGCAGATCCAGAAAATGAATTTAGAAATGTTCGAATCGTTCTACAGGGAGGACAAACACCGTTGCGCCACCAACCTGCACTTCGACCGGAAGCGGCAAGTAGGAATCGGTTGTACCACTCATTGGGGTTACCGGAGTGACCAGCTGTTCACGAACCTTACAGCTTGTGCGAATGACGCTGAGCACACTTTCAACCTGTGAATCGTCTACCCCGATCATAAAGGTGGTGTTTCCCGCCTTCAGGAAGCCGCCTGTACTTGCAAGCTTTGTTGCCCGAAAATTTGCTTTGACCAATGCGGCGGAGAGACGGTTGCTATCTTTATCCTGGACAATCGCAACAATCAATTTCATGGTAAACCCTCCTTGTTTATTTGGACATCATCTGTCCTTAACACTACTTATTTGACAAACAACCTCAAAAATCCTTTAATATCGCGTCTTCCAAGTGACGAATCATTTCTCTTTCCACCTGAGCCGGCGTCTTGGAAGCATCCACAATGCGAATTCGATCCGGATTACGCTCTGCTACCAATAGATAGCCTTCCCTAACCTTCTCGTGAAATGCCATGGTCTCCATATCCAGTCGATTTAATTCCCGATCTGCATTCGCCGTGATCCGTGACATACCAATCTTCGGCTCCACATCGAACAACAGCGTTAGATCCGGCATGCGGGTATCGATCGCAAATTGATTGATGTTCCATACCTCCTCCATACCCAGTCCACGTGCATATCCCTGGTAAACCAGACTGCTGTCCACGAATCGGTCACACAGCACAGTCAAGCCCTGACTCAAAGCTGGCTCCACCTTCTCCACAAGATGCTGGCGGCGGGCAGCCGCATACAACAATGCTTCAGTTCGTGCATCCATCGCGGTATGCTCCGGATCGAGAATAATAGAGCGGATCTTCTCCGCAATCTCAATGCCGCCGGGCTCGCGTGTAATCAGATACGGGATCGAATGATTCTGCATAAAAGCGGCAAGTCTGCCTATCATGGTCGTTTTACCGGATCCGTCTCCTCCTTCGATGGTAATAAATAGTGGTCTGCGATTATTCATAGCGTATCCTGCTTTCATCATTTGTTGATCGTTGAGCTCGATGTTATACGCTCCGGTATATTTACCAACGTATAGTGGAGTCTCTTCCTTCACGTTTCCTTATAAACGACAATGGTTTGCAGTGCTGGATCGGATATCCCCTGGCATTTCGCCCCTGCATTCCTTAAAGCCAGGAGCCTCTGTTTCATTACCGCTGATATGACTTCACCTGGGTATAAGATCGGTATACCTGGCGGATAGGGAATAACCATCTCCGCTGCCTTTCGCCCAGCGCTCTTCTCTAACGGCACTGATTCTAACCGCTCCCTGTCAATCGGCTTCAGCGAGAAAGGAATTGGGGCCGAATAAGGAATCTCCGTGGGCAAATTGTTCCACGTGGAAACATCGGAGACTGGTCTTGCTTCAGTTAACAAGTTAGCATCGTCATCGAAATGGACGGAATCCATATTTTCGTGGGCCACTCGCGGCTCATAACTCATGAAATCCCCCTGATCCCGCAATGTCCGGATCAGTAATTCCGTGCTCTCTGCCGTAGTGCCTAGTTCGGTTTCGATGCCTTCTGTCTTCTCCCCCTGCTCTACAATATGCACAAGTGCCCATAAGACGTGATTCGCATCTTCCCGAGTGGATCCCAACGTAAACAATAAGACGACGCGTAGCTCGTCGCTCATCTCCGGCACACAGCCGCGCGCCTCTAGCTCGCGCTGGAGTGCATACCCGCTCAGGGACCCGGTGCGGTCATATATGACCGCCTTGAACGGGTCCTGGCGGGTATACGCCGCAGCGGCTGTGCCCGCGGCGTGGCCCCCGGGCTGCGGCGGCTGCAGCAGCCCGAAGCGCGGCAGCTTCGCGAGGCCGCGCCGGAAGGCCTCCACGGCGGCCAGGCTAGCCGTGAAGGCGTCTGCGCCCTGCGTGTGCAGCAGGCGCCGCGCCAAGTCCAGCGAAGCCATGAGCGGGTACGAGGGGCTGGAGCTCTGCACCATGGCCAGCCGCTGGCGCAGCAGGCTGCGGTCGAGCAGCCCGCCCTGTACATGCAGCATGGCTCCCATCGTCATGGCGGCTAACATCTTGTGTGTGGATTGAACCACACCATCCGCGCCGCATGACAAAGCGTTCATCGGCAGCTGGGGGTGCTGTCCGTAATGAGCTCCATGCGCTTCATCCACGAGTAGTGGAATGCCGAACTCATGGCAAGCTTCCGCGAGCGGCCTTAAGTCGCTCCCCATCCCGTAGTAGTTCGGCATCGTGATGATCGCCCCCCGGGCCTCCGGATAGGTCTCAAGAGCAGCTGCGAGTGTAGCTGCAGAGGGAGCAACGGCTAAACCGCTCTGCTTGTCCAGCTCCGGCTGAAGAAATACCGCCCTTGCACCGGCCAGCATCAATCCGTTCAACACGGACTTATGTACGTTCCGCTGTACAAGCACAATTTCGCCCGGTTCACGGCAAACCGTCAAGATTAGCGCTAAATTGCCAGCTGTACTCCCACCCACCAGGAAGAAGCTTTCCTCTGCGCCAAAACAATCTGCGGCCAGTTCCTGTGCTTCCTGAATAACGCCTTCAGGATGAAATAAATCATCGGTTCCGGTAATTTCCGTCACATCAATGCGCATGGCCTCTCGCAGCATCTCCGCAGCCTTACCTTCTCCCGCATATGCCCTGCCATTTTTATGACCAGGTACATGAAAAGATGAAGCCCCACGTTCTCGATACCTCATTAAAGCCTCTGCTAGTGGGGCACGCTCTCTATGTGTAGTCATCGATATATCCCTTCGGATTACATTCTCTAACCTATTTTAACGCAATTTGAAACCTACGCCTACGTCTCCATGCACGGAAAGTCCCCTCTAAACAAAAAAAGGCCTTGTATTCAGGCCCATTTGACGCGTGTACCCGCGCCTATGCATTTTTCGGCATGGCAATTTGTTTTAATTGACGGATGAAAAAATGATATTTGGCATCTTCCGCGCTGGTATGAACGATTTCGGATTCACATTCCTCGCATACGAATTGCGAAACAATGGTAATCCCCTCTGTCTTCGCCTGATTGCATATGATACACACGTGTTCGGTCAATTCTTCCATAACCATCCCACCTTGATCCTTTTCCTATTAGTATGACACAGTTTCTATTATTTTAAACCTTTTCATAGGATATCGTTCTTCGCTTTATGTATATGTACCCCTTGGTGGCCTTGTGTCTGTACCTTTTTTTTCAGCTTAATAAAAATATGATTTTGTCCGATAAAAACATAAAAGACTTAAATTTCCCGTCTATCGTAATTTACTTCTACCTAAAGGGGGACGGCATAGCCCAATGGCAGATCAACATGGTCAAGCCACCTTTTATCACTATCGATTAATTAAGAAAATTCAATTTTCCAAAAGCTTGCTCATCCTCTACTTAACTCTGCCTTGGCTTGCTGCGGCTGCAGGGACATTCTGGGTGTCACCGTATTTCCTGCTCTATCTGCTAATCGCCTTTCCGCTTATGTTATGGATCCAATATGTGGTCGGGCATACCGTGCTCGTCCTATTGGGAGCAAGCTACCGAAAACGTTGGCGCTTCCGTCTGAGGTTGCCTTGGCTTGGTTATATACCGGATCAACACGTCAGCCGTCGCGTATTTAATTTAGTGCAGTTCTATACCTGTTGGGTAGGGATTGTCTTAAGCGCTATCATGGCCTTCTGGTCACCGCTGCCTTTTGCAATCACGCTTCTGGTCTGGCATCTGTGGTTCCTTCTCCCGCGCGGCTATACCATGCTGCGTCTGAGCGGCCAGCGTAAAGATGGCATGTTGAAAATGAATGAGCAGGACATCTCTTACTACCTGCAATAATGTTAGAATTCTGCGTCCATCACTACATAGCGCTATAAACCCTATTTCCGTTTCATCAATGAATAAAGACCTCATTCCGAAGTCGGGAAGAGGTCTTTATTCATTGGCTTTATTGCTTTCTAATCCTTGTATGGCTTGTTTTTTAAGCTGAGTCGGAACCGTAATTATAAGAAAATCGTCATGTACCGATAGGTGGACGATACTTTTGCCTTTTTCAAATACTAACGAAGAACCGTTATCTTCAACTTCCTTCGGCTTCCATCCCCAGGACTCAATCTCTTCCAAGTAAGCTTCAGGAATGCTGTCGCTTTCCTTCAGGCCAGGAAGCGCATACCGTACATAATCCAAGTCACTATTGCCTGTTGTTTGCTCCGTTTTATTCGCTTCCTTCGGAACCGGGAATGACTTCACATTCGCCGCCCCATCAAAGGTTTTCCAGCTTGGTTCGGTAGATGCCCCGCATCCGGATCCGATCAACAATATCGTAACCGCACAGATCATCTCTGCCACATGCAGACCACGTTTACACAACATGTAATTGTCCTCCTTCCCCCACAATAACCGGTCTCCAGATGAGTGTTCGTAGTTGGTTGGTTAATGGAGAACCTTCCAATCAGGCCTTATTTCCTACAGCCTGCGCAAATCGGTAATCGCTACCCGATTTTGCCTAATTCTATTATACTGATTTTCGGCATGGTATCGGTAACAAAATCTTCATCTGTTTACGTCAATTTTATGATCATGTTATATAACAGAGAAGCTGCTGACATCACGCTACAGCATATATCCTTAGTCGGACAATCTCTAAATCTGCATTTCATCTAAATATCCAAAAAAACAATTCTTATAAAAACAAATAAAAACCACCATCGATTACATCGACAGTGGTTTTTCGCTTGGCGACGTCCTACT
>NZ_JBCNHV010000032.1:0-119898 GCF_050482385.1 Paenibacillus lautus | reverse complement strand
CGATAACTTCACGTTAGCCGAGGGATCTGTTACCGGAAGCAAGATTGCTGGAGCTTCCATTACCGGCGCTCACGTTGCTGACGGCTCACTCACTGGCACTCAGATTGCCGACGGAACCATCGGCAGCAGGCATCTCGGGCCGGATGCCTTCGATAACTTCACGTTAGCCGACGGCTCCATAGACGGAGGCAAGATTGCCGACGCTTCCATCACCGGCGCTCACGTTGCTGACGGCTCACTCACTGGCACTCAGATTGCCGACGGGACCATCGGCAGCCGTCACCTCGGACCGGATGCCTTCGATAACTTCACATTAAACGAAGGCTCCATCGATGGCAGCAAGCTTGCCGATGGCGCAGTCACCAGCGCCCACCTGGCCGAAGGAGCGGTTACCGGACAACAATTGGCACAGGGCGCGGTAACAGCGGAACATTTGGGCTTTACTCCTATACGGAGCGCAGCCGGCCAGCCGAAGCTACAGCAATTCGGAATGACTCCATTTGTATTTGGTGCTGAGGTGCTGACTGAGGTTACCGTCCAATTTGAGGAGCCTTTTGGCGGAATAAACTATATCATTGTAGGGATGAGCAACAATCCGGGATTCCAAATCTCGTTGAAGTCCCAGCGCGAGGATGTCGCCGTTCTGGAAGTAACCCGTCAGCCTAACTGCAATCTTGCTTATGGCTTCATGTCCTGGATTGCGATCGGTCCTTCACGATAACACCGGTAACAACATAGCAATCCAAAAAGAGGCTCTCCCCTGCGTGACACGGGAGGGTCTCCTTCACGTCAATGCATCTCTTCTTTCCTAATCATGATACAGTCCACGTTGGACAGTCCAAACGATATCTGAATCGAAAAAAACTATGGATAACATTCCAACCGAAATGTAATCCATAGTTCCTTAAGTTAATGACATTGATTACCAAAGCGGTTTTGCTTCCTGCGAAAGAGGCTGTAAATACTTCTAAAGCATGCATGGCAAAACTCGCATTGGGATAAGTGATCATGCCGCACCAATCATACCGATGGTTGCCCCCGCATTAAAGCCTTCCATGTAATAGCAAATTCATTCATCGCAGGGGCTGACTATTGATATGGCTAATCTCATAATGGTGTATCTACCCTAACTGGCGTTTAAATGTTTTACTGGCGAAGAAGTAAGCGATGACCATGATGCCGACGCACCAAGCAAGCGCGATCCAGATATCGTTGCCAACCGTCCCTTCATACAAGAGGGCACGAATCGCATTCACGATTGAAGTCACGGGCTGGTTCTCAGCAAACGCACGGACAATTTTAGGCATGGTTTCGGTGGGGACAAAGGCCGAACTGATAAACGGCAGGAAAATCAGCGGGTACGAGTAGGCTGTCGCCCCTTCCATAGACTTCGCTGTCAATCCGGGAATAACCGCAAGCCATGTCAGCGCCAGCGTAAACAGTCCAAGTATCCCAGCGACAGCAAGCCAATCCAGGATATTAGCGCTGGAACGGAAGCCCATTAAGAGGGCGACGAGGAAAACCACCACGACAGTAAGCGCATTGGAAACAAGCGAGGTCAACACGTGAGCCCACAATACCGACGAGCGCTTGATGGGCATGGTAATGAAACGCGCCATCAACCCGCTCTTTACATCCGTAAACAGCCGCAAGGAAGTGTAAGCGACGCCGGATGCGATAGCCATCAGAAAGATTCCCGGCAATAAATAATTGACGTAGTTGTCCGTGCCTGTCTCTATGGCGCCGCCAAATACATAGACAAACAGCAGCATCATCATAATCGGCGTAATCGCCACCGTAATAATCGTATCCGGACTGCGCATGATGTTGCGCATTAAACGCCCTAGTAATACCCCTGTTTTGCTTTTCATTTACATCGCCTCCTTTTTGCCGATGATCGCGAGGAAAATTTCCTCTAATGTCGGCTGCTTCAGGGTGTACTCCACTTTTGCTGGCGGGAACATCTCTTTGAGTTCGGTAAGGGTACCGGTCGTGATGATTTTTCCGCCGTGCAGGATGGCGATACGGTCCGCCAGTTGTTCTGCTTCCTCCAGGTACTGGGTCGTCAGCAAGATGGTCGTGCCGCCGCCGGCAAGCTCCTTGACGGTATTCCAGACTTCAATCCTCGCTTCGGGGTCAAGCCCCGTCGTCGGTTCGTCGAGAAAAATGACTGCCGGTGTCCCGATCAGGCTCATGGCGATGTCAAGCCGGCGCTTCATCCCGCCGGAATATTTGTCTGCCCGGCGGCCCGCCGCATCGGTCAGGCTGAATCTTGCAAGCAGATTGTCGGCGACTTGTGCTGGATTGGAGACTCCCCGCATCTTGGCGATCATCATCAGGTTTTCCCGCCCGGTGAGCATGCCGTCTAAAGCCGCGAACTGCCCTGTCAGGCTGATGCTCTGGCGAACATGATCCGGTTGACGCTGGACGTCAAAGCCGCAAATACCTATTTCGCCGCCATCAGGCTTCATCAGCGTCGAGAGGATGTTGACAGTCGTCGTCTTGCCCGCTCCATTTGAGCCCAGCAGTGCAAAAATTTCACCACGCCGCACCTCAAAATCCACCCCCTTTAAGACTTCCTTGTCTTTAAAGGATTTTTTTAACCCTTTTACAGAAATCGCTTCATTTCTCATATTTTTTCCTCCTTAATAATAAGTGCTTTGCGGAGCTGGATTGCCTGCACTCCGCTATTTAGTCAGACTGATAATCTGTATAACTTACTACCGGGTTAAAAATGAACTGAATAGCAGAGGCGGCAATTCACATTTGGTACCAGCTAATCAGTCGGTATGATCTATTGAATTTATTTTTTTCCCAATCGGTTCATGATACTCTGATTCAAATCTTCCCGATACTTGGCTACATAGGTTTTAGCGTTTGCCACTAATTCGTCGGCAAAGGACGCCACGTCGTCCCCGGTGATTTCCAGCACTTGTCTGCCTTCCGCCGCACCGGCTTCGAACAAATCGATTAATTCATACTGCATGTGCAGCATATCCATCCCGTTGCCCGCTGAGAAATTCCACATGTAGTTTTGAATTTTCTTAAATACAAACTGGTAGTCCTCTGGCAGGGCTTCGACCCGGGCCATCATCATCTTGTACTCTTTTTTATCACCAATCAATTTTTTGAACATTTCCAACATATTATTTTTCCTCCTTTTATTGAAAGCTGAACAAGACACCCCAAAATATCGGACGGAATATCTTATGAAGCTAGTTTGACTTCAAGACGTTGATTTTCGACGATAAAAAATCCCACTTTTCCCAAAACAATTTAAGTTCCTGGCGGCCAGCCTCATTAAGTGAGTAAAACTTGCGCGGCGGCCCCATATCTGACGGTTTCTTTTCAATGTTCACCAGTTTTTTCTTTTCTAGCCGCACGAGTATGGTGTAGACCGTTCCTTCCACGACTTCGGTAAACCCCAGCTCGTTCAGGCGGCGGGTAATTTCGTAGCCATAGGTTTCACGGCGGCTGATGATTTCCAGCACGCAGCCTTCCAGCGAACCCTTCAGCATTTCAGTTAAATTTTCCATATTCAGTGCCTCCTCTATTTGTCCCTCCCCTAATTAGTATAACTTATATTCAGTACAACTTAGTACTAAGGGAAATTTTCACTTAACAGCATTTGAAAAACGCTATTAAGTATTACTCATTACACGTACATTGTATCACCGAGTAGTGGGAAGTGTCAACAATTTCTCCTAAAATATTTTCGCAACCTCACTTTCCCGCGGTGTCGGTAATCAGTGTGACCTACTACTGGTATATCGTAATACGCAGTAGCTGGATTGTCAACGGATTTTCTAATTATTTTTAAAACCAGTATCGCCAGCGATTTATTTAAGTTTCACGTTCCGTAAACCGTAAGAATACGCAGAGCTTGATGACGCTGGATTTTGGGAAAGCGTGATTGCTTGTTGTGTTTGGGGCATATTCGAACATCTCCTTTAAGTCGACATGAACCGTCTTGTGATGCTTGCCGTTTCTTGCGTCCGGATCAATTTATGCATGAAAAAAAGACGAGCGTTCAGCTCGTCTTTTGTTATTTATTTTTCAATGCCGATCCGTCCTTGTTCAAGCCCCTCCCCTAACTCCGGCAATCTCGTTCGTATCCGTAATGCATAACATCCCGAGATGAACAACACCGTGGCAGCGATGATGTACGTAGCCCGAACGCCGAATTCATCGGTTATGAACCCAAACAACAGGGTGGATAAGCCGAATACCAGTGAAACAAGCGCGCTTTGAGCTGCGTACACTTTCGGCAATAAATGGACAGATACGCCCCGCTGGAGTGTAGTCTGAAGCGAGACTGCCTTAATCTGTTCAAAAACGCCAAAACCTGCAGAGAACACCAGGGCCAGCCAAGACACCGAGGTCAATCCAAAACCGAACGTCATGAGACTGATGCCGAAGGAAGAGCAGATGACGAATTTACGGATGTTGCGGTCGATCAGCCCCGCGTTTCTCATTCCAAACAGTCCACCTAGCATAAGTCCTAAGAAAAAGCTTGCATTGATATATCCCCACCACGCCTCTTCCCTGTGCAGCACATCGGCTACATACACGTAGATGGTCGCTGCGATCCAAATCACGCCCGCCATCGTCTCCAATACATAAATCACATGAATTGCCCGAAGAGAAGGCTGTTTCCAAATGAGTGTCCAGCCTTCTTGAATGGAGCGCCAATTCGAAACGCGCGCCTTCTCTTTCTGTTCCTGGGTGGATTCATGCCGATCCTCGATCATCTTCATGAAGACAGCGGCTGCAAGAGCCAGGGCAAAGGTTAGCCATATCACGTTGCTGCCACCCATAGCTACAACCAGCAGTCCCCCAACGGCCCATCCTCCCAGTTGGATTAGCTGATCGACGAGAGCGACAAAGCTGTTGGCTTTCGTTAACTCGGCGGCATCCACCAGCCGCGGCAGCATGGCATGGCTTGCAGGTGCAGCCCAGCCATCGAGCAAAGAGATGAGGAATACGAATCCGAGAATCGCATAGACCGTCACCTCCTGTTCTCCCAGCACATAGTAGGTCATTAACAATAGGAACAACACGGCTGTTTTCCCGATTTGCGACGAAGCAAGCAGCGACTTGAGGCTGTATTTATCCATCAACACGGGCGCAAAGCTCCCGCTTATAAACCGTGCCATCGTCGTGACAAAGGGTATCATGGCCATCAACATGGCGGATCCCGTAATCCCATAGATAATTGCCATCAGGCCGACAATGTAAAACAAATCACCGCTATTGGCGAGCGCCTGACCTATCCAGAGATACCGAAAAGATTTCCTCTTCATCTTTCTACCCCAATTCTGTATTTAGTTGTGTTGGTTAGGGTAGAAAAACCTACATGTTCTGGCCTCCGTACATTTTATATGGTTAATATAGTAACACCGTTAAGGACTTCTGTTAAGTTCACGGATTAATTTTTACAGGTGATTCAGATGGTATATCTCACCAAGCCGTAACTTTTTTATCCCCGGCTAAAACTATTTGGCCCGCTCCACGGTCTAATGATCAGTCAAGCACACTCAAGTACTTGAGCATGATCCAACCCATTAAACCAGGAATAGATCAAAACGAATTCGTGCCATGACATAAAATACTAGCGCTAGTAGTTAGGGGTGAGTGAACTGAGAGCGAAAGAGTCGAAGCCAAAACAGTTCAGCGAAAATATTGAGAAATGCAAAAGCAAGTTATACCGGGTGGCCTATTGCTATGTAAAAAATGAGCAGGAGGCACTCGATATCGTCTCCGAGGCAACCTATAAGGGATATCTCGCTTACGAGCGGATGAACACGCCGCAGTATTTTGAGTCCTGGATGACCCGGATTGTCATTAACGCTGCCATCGACCATCTCGGTCGCAAGAAGCGGGTAACTTATATGGAGGACCAAACACAAGACTATGCAGCCGCAGAGCATACCATACCGCTGGAAGAGAAAATGGATTTATATGATGCGCTGGACAGACTGATGCCCGAAGAGAAAACCTATATTATTCTGAAGTTTTTTGAGGACCTGCGCTTTCGAGAAATGGCAGATGTGCTGTCATTGTCCGAAAACACGGTCAAGACCAGATTCTACCGCATTATCGGAAAATTAAAATCGTATTTAATCGAGGGAGAGGTCGATAAACTATGACAGGAAAAGAACGCTACGAACACATTGAGATCCCTGCCCAGCTAACCGACGTTATGGTCGCAGCACAGAAAAAGGCGGCTGCCCGCAAACGATCCATGCGCTTGACAAGATATTCGTCCGTTGTTGCAGCTGCCATTGCCCTGCTATTCGTGGTCAACATCCCGACGGTGGCAAACGCCTTGGCCAAAGTCCCCGTGGTAGGCAGCATCGTTCAGGTTCTGCAGTTCGGGGGCGGAGGCGAGCGGACCGACGGCGTTACCGTGGGTACGGAAGCTTCCGAGGACGTGTTTAAGATTCAATTTGATCAGGAAGGCCAGTCCGTTTCCAGCGTCCCGGCCTACACCGTGGATCATCGGGATGCACCAAACCGTCTGATCTTCACGTTTAACGGCGTACGAAACTTTGATTATGAAACCCTCAAGAAAGACATGCTGGCCCTCCCGCTGGTGAAGGATGTCTATGAGAATGTGATTTTGGACGACTCGGCCATGCGTTTTGTCGTTGAACTGAAGGATGGCGTGAAGCATACCGTATCCGAATATAAAGACCCCGGCTATATTGAGCTGAAGCTCACTTCGACCGGCGAGCCGGTAACCCCGCGCGAGGTCTTCTATATCCGCAGTGAAGCCATGCCGCAAGGGGAATCCCTTGCTATTCTTGAAGAGATTTATATGGAAGACGACGTGACCTTCATTAAGACCGCCGGCGGTGAATTCATCGCGGTCATCGGCGGGTTCGATACCCGTGAGGAAGCCGAGCAGAAGCTTGGTGAAATTTCGGCTCGCGACAGCTACAGCGATGATCTGCGTATCGACAGCTGGATGAGCAATGAACGCCCGAACTAACCTGGATCATGAAAAGGCACCGCTCCGACTAATGTTGGAGCGGTGCCTTTTTATGATGATCAATGACGTTGTTTGGGCACGATTGAACGTGCTGGCCCTGGAAGCGACTCTCCCGGCAGCAACTATGTTATGCGGTTGGATGAGGATAGATCATGACTTTTACGCTGGTGTTCTTTTGCGTGCGAGCAAGCTCTACAGCTTCCTCGATCTGATCTAAGGAAAACTGGTGGGTGATGATATCGCGTATGCGGCTGCCCTTGTTTTGCAGCATCTGAATAGCCGCCGGGTACGTGTTTGCGTAGCGGAACACGCCGTATACATCCAGCTCGGCATCAACCAAAGCGCCAATATCCACCGGGATGGCATCCTTTGTGGGCAGACCTACATACACGATCCGGCCTCCTCGGTTCACATAACCGATTGAATCCGCGATGGCACCTGCGTTGCCCGACGTTTCAATAACAAGATCAATACCTTTGCCGCCCGTAAGTTCGTTCAATCGCTGCGGAACGGATTCATCCATCGGATTGATCACGCCGGAGGCTTCCATCTGAAGGGCCAAATTACGCCGGTATTCCACGACGTCGCTGCCATATACCTGAGAGGCTCCGGACATTTTGGCCGCCTCCATGGCAAGCAAGCCAATCGGCCCCAGTCCGAGCACCAGCACTCGGTCCTCTGGCCGGATACGCCCGCGGCGTACGGCATGAAGTCCTACAGACAGCGGTTCAAGCAAAGCGCCTTCCTCAAAGGACATTTCATCCGGCAGCCGGAACAGGAAGTCGCTTCGCACCGCGACGTATTCGGCCCAGGCTCCGTCAACCGGCGGGGTGGCCATAAATACAACATCCGGACACAGGTTGTAACGTCCGCTTTTACAATAAGAGCAGCGCCCGCACGTAACGCCTGGTTCCACGGCCACGCGGTCACCGACGGAGACATTTCTCACCTTCTCCCCCGTTCTAACGACAACGCCGGCAAGCTCATGTCCCAGAATCAACGGTTCCTTCACCTCATACCTGCCAATCCGTCCATGCTCATAGTAGTGCACATCCGAACCGCATATGCCAATGCAATACACTTGAATCAAGGCTTCATCCGGCTTCGGCTCCGGAATGGGAACCTGCTTCACCCCAATGGATAAAGGGCGATCAAGAACAGCGGCAGACATCATGTTTGGTTGTGACAAGCTGCATTCACCTCTCATTTCAAGAAATCGCTTACCAACTTAGTTTACACGATAAACTATCGCTTCATAAGGGTGTAGAGCGAATTCGCTGAAACTTCGGTCCGAGCGCTCGTAGTTCGAGAGTACAACTTCCGGTTGATGCTCACGCCACTCGACAGGGAATTGAAAATCCGGTGTTCCGCTATAGAAGTTGAGTACGACCAAGTACGTCTCGTTCCCGAGCGACCTGGAATAGGCGAATATTTCCGGATGCTCTTGAAGCACCGCTTCATATGTTCCGTAGATCAACGCCTCACTGGATTTGCGCAGACGAATCAAGGCTTTATAGTAATTCAGAATAGAATCAGGATCATTTAACTGCTGCTCCACGTTGATCTCATGATAATTCGGATTACAGCGGATCCACGGCACAACCGTGGAGAAGCCGCCATAAAGCGTGTCATCCCACTGCATCGGCGTTCTTGCGTTGTCCCTTGCCCGGTACGCGATTCTGCGCATCGTCTCGGACACGTCTTTCCCGTCTAACAGCCGCTCGCGGTAATAATTGTAGATCTCCACGTCTCGATAATCGCTCAGCTCCGCAAACTCAACATTCGTCATGCCGATTTCCTGCCCCTGGTAAATAAACGGCGTCCCCTGCATCAGCATAAAAAAAGTAGCCAGCATCTTGGCCGATTCCTTATGATAGTGGACCGGATCGCCAAAACGGGATACGGAGCGCGGCTGATCGTGATTCTCCATATAGAGGGCATTCCAGCCCACGCCTTCAAGTCCCGTCTGCCATTTATGCATGATCTGCTTCAATTCGGCCAAGTCCCAGATCGCATAATCCCAGCGCCCTTCGAGCCCGAAATCAAGATTGACATGCTCAAATTGAAAAATCATGTTCAGCGACCCGTTCTCTTCCCCGATCCAGCGGTCTGCTTCCGATATCGGAATGCCGCTCGCTTCGCCAACCGTCATAATGTCATAATGGGCGAACGCTTCGCGTTTGAATTGTTGAAGAAAATCATGGATGCCCGCTATATTCCGATGTCCGGGATTCGAGTCGACATATCGAAGATGATTCGGATTCGGCATATCCGGCAATCCCGGCAGTTTCTTAATATGGGTGATCGCATCCACGCGGAAACCGTCAATCCCTTTATCCAGCCACCAACGGATCATCTTGACCAGATCATCCCTGACCGCCGGATTCTCCATGTTTAAATCAGGCTGCTTCTTGGAATAGAGGTGGAGATAATATTGATCCGTTAACTCGTCATATTCCCAAGCGGAACCAGTGAAGACGGATTCCCAATTGTTCGGCTCGGCTCCATCCCTCGCATTCCGCCAGATATAGTAATCCCGCTTCGGATTGGTCCTTGAGGAACGGGATTCAATAAACCACGGATGTTCATCCGAGGTATGATTGAGCACCAGATCCATAATAAGCCGCATGCCGCGGTTATGGATTTCGGCCAGTAGCTGATCGAAGTCGGCCATGGATCCGAACTCCGTCATAATATCCTGATAATCGCTGATATCGTAACCGTTGTCGCTATTAGATGAACGATAGATGGGGCATACCCATATCACATCGATCCCGAGATCCTTCAAATAATCCAGGCGAGATATAACCCCTGGCAGATCCCCGATCCCGTCTTCATTCGTATCCATAAAACTGCGCGGATAGATTTCGTAAGCAACTGCTTCTTTCCACCATACTTTCTGCATTGTCGTATCCCCCGTTTACAATAAAGATGCTGCTTATTTAGGAATGCAGACCGAGTCATTACACGTACTTCATTAACCAACTTAGTCTGTCGCAGCATACAGTATTGCCGTTTAAGCGATCTTATAAGCCTAACAACCATAGAATGGCCATGCCGCGGGGATATGCGGCACGACCACAATAAGTCTACTATGAATCGACTACGGAAACGAATTCGTGCCAGCTCCCCGCTAACCCCGTACATACTTCGCGGTCAGCGATTGTTCCGCCATGATCAGTTCAGCAGGCGTTCCTTCAAACATGACCCTACCTCCCCTGCTGCCGCCCTCAGGTCCGAGATCGATGATCCAGTCCGCCTGACGGATCACATCCAGATTGTGCTCGATCACGATCACCGAGCTGCCGTTATCAACGAGCCGATTCATCATGTCCAGCAAATGCCCGACATCCGACATATGCAGCCCCGTTGTCGGCTCGTCCATCACGTAGATCTTTCCCTGCTTGTGCAGCTCGCTGGCCAGCTTGATGCGCTGACTTTCACCCCCGGACAGGGTGCTTAGCGGCTGTCCGAGTGTCAGATAGTGCAGGCCGACATCGTGCAGGGCCTCCAGCCGCCGTCTGATTTCTTTTTTCTCGAAAAAATCGAGTGCCTGCAGCACTGTCATATCCAGCACGTCGGTAATCATTTTTCCATGGAGTTTATACTGCAGCACATCATCCTTAAAGCGCCTGCCGTCACAGGTGTCACACGGTGACTTGATGCCTTCCATAAACGCCAGATCCGTATAAATGAACCCGAGACCGTGGCAGTCGGGACAGGCTCCTTTGGAATTGAAGCTGAATAAGGATGGACTCTGATCGTTAGCTTTGGCAAACATGTTCCGAATGTCATCCATGATCCCCGTATAGGTAGCAGGATTGGAACGGATTGAGGTGCTGACCGCTGACTGGTCGATGACGACAGCCTCGGGATGCTGGGACAGGAAGGCATGATGAATCAGCGAGCTCTTGCCTGACCCCGCTACGCCCGTGATCACGGTCAACACGCCTTCCGGGATATCCACCGTTACATTTTTCAGGTTATGATGATTGGCATTCGCAATGCGCATAAGTCCTGTCGGTACCCGATACTGTTCTTTCATCGGCATGCAGCGTTTCATATACTGCCCGGTTAACGTAGATTCTTGGCTGCACAGCTGCTCAACCGTACCCTCGAAGATAACTTCTCCACCCCGGGTACCGGCATTCGGGCCCACGTCCACCACATGGTCGGCAATTTCAATCACGTCACGGTCATGCTCCACGACCAGCACCGTGTTGCCCTTGTCACGAAGCTTCCTGAGCATGTCGTTCAGACGGTGAACATCCCGTGGATGCAAACCAACACTCGGCTCATCAAAAACATACATCATATCCGTCAGACTGCTGCCCAGATGCCTAACCATCTTCACCCGCTGCGATTCACCACCAGAGAGCGTGGTCGTCTCCCGATTCAGCGTCAGGTAATCCAACCCCATATCCATCAAGTGCTGCAGCCGCTCGGCCAAGCTGGCCACCATACTGGCAGCCACCGGCTCCTTAATATTCAGGATGATCTCTCTTAACTCCCCAATCTCCATAGCCGCACACTCAGCGATATTATAACCGTTGATTCTGCAGCTTAATGCCGCTTGACTGAGCCGTGTCCCCTCGCATAACGGGCATGTGCCATGCGCAATAAAATTTTTGACGTGATTTAAGGTCCGTTCGGATAACTCACTGCTGTCTCTCTGTATATACAACCGGTTGAACTTCAACACGAGACCTTCGAAGTCAGACTGTACGGGTCCACCCTTGGACGGAAACGTCACCTTTCCCTCCTTGCCGTATAGGAAGAGATCCCATTCCGCTTCCGAATAGTCGGCCAGTTTCTTATCGTTATCAAAGAAACCGGACATGGTGTAATTTTTCATATACCAGCTATCCACTGAGAAAATAGGAAATCGGACTGCTCCCTCATTCAAAGATTTGCTCGTATCCAGCAGTTTATTTAGATCCAGCTCGACCTTCCTGCCGATTCCTTGACATTCCGGACACATGCCCTGCGGATCGTTAAAAGAAAAGACGTTGGAGTATCCCACAAATGGCTGTCCCACCCTGGAAAACAACAGACGGAGTATGGCGTACAGATCCGTGATCGTGCCTAGCGTGGACCGTGAATTCCCCCCCAGACGCTTCTGGTCGATGACGATGGCCGTCGACAAGTTCTCGATCGAATCGACGTCCGGCTGGCTATGCCGTGGAAGGCGGTTTCGAACAAAAGCGGTAAACGTCTCATTCAGCAATCGCTGAGCTTCCGAACTGATGGTATCGAACACGATGGACGATTTGCCCGAGCCGGATACGCCGGTAAAAACCGTGATCTTTCGTTTTGGAATTTTCAGCGAAACATTCTTCAGATTGTTCTCTCTGGCTCCACGGATGTTGATATATTCTTGCGCCATGGCCGTTCCTCCCTTATACCCTGTAGTGTTCCTATTATAAAAGGGCAATCATGACATGTACTGTCATAATGGGTGAAGGCCTCTTTTATTAAGTTATTCCCGCTACCCGTAAATATCAGGAAGGTTGTTGACCGTATTAATGCTATACTTAGTTTATAAGAGTATGGGGGAAGAAAATGTTACACCCTCCCATTTTTGATTCCGGTTTGCCAATAATCATCCTGTCCCTTACAATTACGGAACATCATCGTTTCTTAGAATTCATGATTACAGGAGAGTAATGACGATATGAGCAAAAAAATAGTCGCCATCGATATGGATGATACCATCTGCCACCTCATACCCAAGGCCATTCACTATCACAATCTGCAGTACAAAGACCCTCAGCTGACGCTGGATCAGATTACCGATTATAACCTGCACCAAATCTGGCATCCTGACTGCTCAGAAGAGTTTTTCTTCGGAAAGCCCGGCTTATATGAAGAACTTGAAATATTTGATGAATATACGATTGACGAAGTCCACAGAATGACGCATGATTATGACGTCATTGTAGTTACCGCAGCCCGCCCATCCTCGGTCCCCGAGAAGTGGAGATGGCTGCAGCGGCATATGCCTTTTATTCCGTTCGAGAATTTTTTTGTGGCCAAGCGCAAGGATTTAGTGGAATTCGATCTTCTGATTGACGATGGTCCCCATAATGCGATTGCCGCCAGAAAAGCTGGAAAGCAAACCATTCTGATTCCGCGTCCGTGGAACGCGCATATTCAGCATGAATTTATTCTGAAGGATTCCTGGAAGGGAATGAACGAGTTAGTCGACCGCATTTTATCTGATTCTAACCATCAAGGGGATATGAAATAAATGAATACAGACCGCAATAGTCGGTACCTATCGCAAGACATCCATTTTTTCGCGGCCGCATTGTCGGAAACGGTGGTTTCCGTATGGGAAGAGGACCCCGCAAGCGTATACGTGGAGATCGAGCGAGGTTACATTGAATGCTACACACCGGATGTCGTCCGCATCCGCAACGAAGAGACAGGTTATCTGACACACTACAGCCGTGACACCGCCATGTTTCAACGGATGTAATACGATAAAGGCCGCTTCCCTTGCCGGGAGGCGGCTCTTTTATTGCTTAAATTACCTTTTAGCTGACAGAACAAGAAACAGGGTTGCGAGCGGGCCTAACAACAGGGATAACAGAAACCAGTTTAATCCCGTTCTGTTTTTTCCTTGAGCCAACCCCGCATTAATCAACGCCAGCGTTCCCCATCCCACGTAAAATTCATTATTCATCATAGCTCCTCCGATACCGTATTCTTTCTGCTTATTACGTTTTGGCATGCTGAATCGTTGCAGGATATACAAAAAAGAGCAAGGAAAGCTCCTTGCCCCGGGGAATTTTTAACGTGTATAGCAGCAGCCTCAAAAGGCTCCGGCATCATGCAACGAAGGCCCCAGTCTTACTTGAGTGGACAATCGATCCTTATGCGTGCTCCAATTCTCTTAACAGCTGAAATATCTGTCCCCGATGATGGGACTCATGCTCAATCAGATGATAGATGACCCATTCGGGCGTCACATCGTACGGTTCCAGTTGTCTGACTCGCCTCCAGTCCGAGAGGTCCATGCCCTCGAAATGGCCAAGCAATTCCTGGCGTACCCTCTGCATGCGGTGAAGGTGTTCATCCAGTGACTGATCCGGCACTTCAGAAAGATGGTTATCCTCGGTACGGTGATCCCAGGGAAAGCACGCCTTTATTTCCGGGTCCCAATCGGATTCAAGCACCTCGACGTACAGCCAGTCCGCTTCAATGTAAGCGATATGGTACAACAGGGACCCGATCGACTGCCGACCGTCCACCTTATGGTTCAATTGCTCATATCGAATCCCTTCCAGCCGTTTCAATATTGTTCGCCGCACATCCTCAAGTCCCCATATCCAGCGGCCGATCTCCGGCTCAAACCCAGGTAATGCCGCAACCGTCAACGTTTTCCTCTGCAAATCTTCACCCTCCCTTATATCATCTCATGAACCTAAGAATAACAGGCTCAAGCGGCAGACTGCCAGGTAAAGTTCGGTTTAGGCAAAAACTATCCTGGGTCATTCAGCCATTCTTACTTCTTTCTAGTCGCAATCGCCTCTGCCGTTTGTTTAACGGCCTGATGCCCGAATACCGCAAATGCCCCTGCAAGTATGCCTTGAATGATATTTTCCACGCTCCAGCCGATCAAGCCGGTTGTGAACAGAATCGATACAACCATAACCAGATATACAATGCTCCAATTCGGAACCTTGGGGGTTTGCTTCAGCACATATCCGATTACCCAACAGGCAGCAACAACCATGAAGAGCCGCGGGTCGATCAATTGAAAAATGACGCTCCATTCCATGGTAAACCCACCCTTTCCATTCATCTTCTACATCCTATTCCTCGAGCCTATCGATTGGCTTGTATTTATATCCTTATTCTCGCAAGTAAAATAATAGAATCTGCGAAATGGAATTTTCGATAGGTTTCGTGTCGATAATCTGAGAGTTTAGAATAAACGCAGCCCATTTGTGCAGCACCGGATCAAAGTAATCCTTCTGAGTCCAGCCCTTGTGGCGGGATATTTCGCCCATTATTCCCCATGCGTATTACACAAAAAAGACAGCCTCCGCCCCAACGGAAGCTGCCTTGCTCTAAAGCTGTTCTAACGTCCCCAATTCCAAAACCAAACTTAATGTTATACCTTGCTAACCTCAGCTCTATCCTCTACGGGGGCCTGAGTCTCGACAGTGGACTGCTCGCCCTGCCATAACAGCTGCATCTCTTCGCTCGTGGCGAGCAGCGCAGACAAGCTGCCCTCCGCTTCGATCCGGCCATCCTTCATGACGATGATATGATCGGCCTTCGAAAGGGCTGCCCTGCGATGCGATACCGCGATGCAAGTGACGCCCTGTTCCTTGAACAACCCATCCCATACCAGCTGCTCCGTCTCCACGTCCAGCGCGCTGGACAGATCATCAAAAATGAATAAATCCGCCCCCGTGATCAGCATGCGTGCCGTAGCCGCCCGTTGGATTTGTCCGCCCGACAGCATGACGCCCCTCGGACCGACCAACGTCTCCAGTCCCTGATCCAGATTCTCGATATCCTTCTCCATGACGGCCAGACGGATGGCCCGTTCCAGAGCTTCCTCCGTCCGCTCTTTCTTCCCTTGCACGATGTTCTCTCTCAAGGGATCACTAAACAGCCTAGGAACCTGCGGAGTATATGCCGCCCGAGGAGGCATAAGGAAGGTTGCCGGATCCACCTCTTCCCCGTTCCAGCGGATCGTCCCTTCCTGTTTCGGAAGGAGACCCAGCAATGTCCGGACAAGCGTCGATTTCCCCGCCCCGATTCGTCCGGTCACCACCAGAAACTTGCCGCGCTCCAAGCGGAAATTAATGTCCGATATGCCATTCTCCGAATTCGGATAATGGTACGATAAATTCTTGATTTCCAGCTCCTTGAGCTTCTCCCCCGGTTCTCTGTGAATGACGGGCAGTTCCGGAGGCTCTTCGTTCAGATACGTTTCCCGTGCCTCAATAATCCGGTCTTCCTCACCAGGACGGAACAGCGAGCGCATCCGGTCAAAGGAAACCTTCAGCCGCTTGTGCTGGAATACCATGTACCCGAACAAGGAAATGCTGAAGCCGATATTGGCCAGGTAAGACGTAAACAAAGCAAAATCCCCGACGGTAAAATGCCCGGCCTGCATTTCAGCAGCACACATCAGTAGAATCAGTCCCGTACAGATGCTAAGTACATGCTGATTCAAGGATCGCATCCATTGCTTGAACAGATTATCCTTCAGCGCTGCCTGCCGTCGGTCTTCGTTCAGCTTCATGAAGCGCTCATGAACATGATCCTCGGCCTGCCCGAGCTTCAAGGCTTGAACCGCACCGAAGGTTTCCGCGATAAAGCTGGTAATGCGCCCCGTAGCTTCCCGGTTCTTTAGACCGTAACGACGCGCGCGGTTGCCGGACAGATTGTTCAGGAGTGTGACCACTACGAGCGGCAGCACGGCCACCAGCATGATCTTCCAGTTAATGCTTGCCATAATGACTACGGATACGAGGGCAAAAACAAGGCGTCCCCAGAAATCCACCCAGGATTCCACGTATTCCACAACTTCTTCCACGTCATCGCGGAAGCGGCTCATCGCCTCCCCTGGAGAAGCCGGCAAATTCCGCCCCGGCCAGCGCATGATCCCGGCCAGCATGTTCGTGCGCAGAATGGCCTGAATGTGGTAAATATACGTTACCCATTGATAAAAGGCCGCAAAGAACGTCCCCACCCGCGCAACCCTTACTACGGCAATGAAGATCAAAGGAACGGCTAGCCATACATAATCCGTCGAATTCGATGTAGCCCGGTCAAAAAACCACTGCATCCCAAGCCCGATCAATAGCGGCAAGGAATGAAATATGCACCACAACAGACCGTTGAATAAAAATAATGAAGGCCTGAAACGAAAGAGGCGCCCTATAAAACCTGTGATGGTCATGCCAGCTCCTCCTCTCTGCCTGTGATCAGCAGTCTGGCATAATGCGATGCCGGATCTTGTGCAAGTGCTTCCCGTGCGCCGAATTCCAGAATTTGTCCGTCACCCAGCACCATAATTTTATCCACCTGCTCCAGCGTAGCCAGCCGGTGCGCGATGATGATGCCCGTACAGCTGCTCATCAGCTGATCCACGGCCGTCTGCAGCATCATTTCCGTTGCGGCGTCGAGGCGTGAGGACGGTTCATCCAGAATCACCAGGCTCGGCTGCGTCAAAAATACCCGGGTTAAAGCAAATAGCTGTGCTTCCCCCGCGGATAGCGATGCTCCGCCTGTTGTCAGATGCGTATCCAGACCTTCCGGCTGCGCATCGATCCATTGCCGAAGTCCCAAACGCTCCGTCGTTTCCAGAATAAATGCATCCGACACGCTGTTATCGAACAACGTTAGGTTGTCACGCAGCGAGCCATCGAACAGCTGTACATCCTGCGTGACCATCCCTACCCGGCGGTAAAGCGCAGGCAGCTTCAGCTTCGTAATATCGGTTCCCCCGACGCGGATCACACCGCTGTCGATGTTATACAGTCGAAGCAGAATACGGCTGAGACTCGACTTTCCGCTGCCGGTACGTCCGATAATGCCCAGGCGTTCGCCTGGTTTGACCTCAAAGTTGATGTTTTTTAACACCGGCTTATCTTCGTTATAACTGAAGTTGACGGCCTCAAATTTCAAACCGAGCGCTCCCTCCGGAAGCTCTTCTTGTTCTCCGTCCACAATCTCGCTCTTGTTGGACAGCAGCTCTCTGGAGCGCAGCATGCCGGACTTTGCCTTTTGGAACTCCTGCACCTGGTCACCCAGCATTTCGATCGGGTCATTCAGCATCTGCGTATATTGATAGATTAAGAACAGGGTGCCTAGCGTAATTTCACCGATCAAATAATAACGAACCCCTAGCAACAGGACAGCGGTAACTGCAAGGGCAAACAGAATCACCGTGGTGTTCCAAGGGACGACGCGAAGCATCCAGGCTTTTCTCCCTTTCAGGAACACGCTGCGCATCATGCGATGAAACCGATTCATCACATACGGCACATTGCCGTTCGCTTGTACATCCTCAATGCCAGCAATGCGTTCCTCAATTAAGCCGAACAGCGAAGCGCTGGCTTCCCGTTCATTCTTCGACGAATTGACGCCCATATTCCGGATGAACACCATGAACAAAATGGACAGCAGTGTAAATACCGTCATGACGATTGCGATCGGCAGATTGACCGTAAACATAAATCCTAATATGCCGGCAAGCAGTACAAAACTTCCGATAACCTGCACGATAAACATCGCAAAGAAGTTCGAAATATTCGTCACGTCGCCGTCAACCCGCTCGATCATCTCCCCGGGTGTTTTTACATTATGAAATCGCATATCCAGCCGCAAGCAATGCTTCAACAGATCGCCGCGAAGCCGGTTCGTCGCGCGCCATGAAATATCGTTCCCCATATAGCTGACAGCCACGGTAATCAGCTGATTAAAAACAGCCACGACCAGAAACAATCCCGCCAGCTGAATCAGCGTGGCTATAACGCCACCTTCGGCTGCCGTGTCAATAAACCGTTTGACAATCTGCGGATTCAGAAGCTGCAAACCCGTCGACGTCAGCAGCATCAGGATTAGCAGTATCAGCCGTCCTTTTACCGGTTTCAGATACCGTAGCAGCCATGACATTGAAACCTTTTCTTGTTTGGGCACAGTGCCCACCCCCATATGCAAGCAAGTATGTACAGACCTCCATTCCCCATAAAGCAAGGCGTGGCGGCAGTAAATCATTACCAGTCTACATGATATCCACAGTCATTCCTAGGTAAAAAATAATTATAATTTGTACTAAGAAAAAGCAAACGAACGCCTAGCTTCTGCATCTATGCAGAGCTGGCGTTCGTTTATTGTACTAGAATTTAGCGTCAGTCGTTCTCCCGGTGTTATCGTAATGTGATTTGTGCCTTGTCCTGATCCTCAAGCTTGATGACCAAGCTTTCTTTAGAATCAGCTACGCCATCGGGTACTTCTATGACAACAAATCCGGATTTCGTAGCCAAAGGCTTGATGCTGCCTGTTCCCAGATCGCCATCAATCATGGTCACCGTGTAGTTATACTCATATTCCTCTTTAAATATGGCTTTCATACTAACGCCACCAATGATTGATGTGAAATCCTTTGCCTCTTTACCATTATTAGTGACTGTATAATTTAGAATAAGGAACTTGTTGCCTTCATCAGCACTCGACGAAAACATATCTGCACTTACTTTTTGATCAAACTCAAACGAATCAAGCACAACTTCCCAATCACCTAAGGTGAATTTTTCTCCAGGTTTGTTAGAAGCCTCTTTTGGTTCCTCTTTTGGCTCCTCTTTGGCTGGCTCTGTTGTTGCTTCTTTGCTCGGCTCATCCTTAACGGTTTCCCCAACTGCATTGACACTTTCATCTTGCTTGGCGGAGTCACTGCTCGTAGGATTATTTCCGCATGCCGAAATAACTAATAATGCACAAATCATCAAAATCAAACCAAACTTTGTTCTCATTTACTGACCTCCGTGTAGGTAATATATACCACATTATCATACCATATATGATTTTTCTATTATTTTCTTAACTTTTCGACATTTTTTGCTTATGTAAGATTTAAACCATTCAGTATAACGAATTTCCGTATTCTCCTCCTATATAAAACAAGCAAGTCAATACCCGCTTCAAAAAAAAGCGAATCCAATAATTCAGCATACTCGTATATGTATAATAGAGTGACGTGCAACTTTTTGGAGGTGGGCATAATGAATACTGGGATCAGTGGATTAGACGGACTGGATGAACAGAAGCTATCAGAAATTCGCGAAAATGCCGCAAGGCTCTCGGACATGAAACAAGAAGTGCCCGTGGAAGAACTGTTCTCGGAATCATTTATTCAAAGACATACCAAGTTTTCTTCAATCGGTCACTTGCTGAAAGCCGCAGGGTATGAGGGAAGCACAGATGAAGAGTTTGACGAATTCATACAAGGACATACGATTAACCCATTTATCGTTGAACATACCCCATTTCGCAGCTGGCAGGATTTTCAGGAGTTAGCCGTATCCGCTTATATTACGAAATGGCTGGGATTCTAAATATTCAATCAGAAATCCGCCTGTACGCAGGCGAGGGAAGATAACCAAAGAAGCCCCTCTAACCGATGTTAGAGGGGCTTCTGATATATTTTTTAAGGGGTGCTTTTATCATATGCTCCGAATATTAACGGAAGCTTAAATTATGATTAAAGAGACATAAATTGTTTAGCTCAGGTTTCTGATGGTATTGTAACAAGGCTGAACTAGGAAAGATGGTTTGACGATTTTTGTCCTACGACAGCTAATAAAGAAGGAAGCGAATCTACTGAATTATCCATTCTTTTGGGTTCATCTAATCGAACTATTGAAAAACCAGAAACAATAAAATCATTCAAATATTCCGAGAGGGGACGATGATATGCGCCAACTTCAGGAAGCTCTGTTAATGAATATCGGATACTACTAAAATATTGAGTTTTAGAAATGCATACTTGGTAAACAAAACAAAGACCCTGCCAGCGTCCAAGCCAGTAGGGTCTTAATAATTTATGGCTTTGTTGTAACTGTAGCCGTTTTGGTCTTGTTATCCCAGACAACCTTGGCGCTTAACGCCTCACCGATAGCCCGAAGCGGCACATAGGTCACGCCATTCTCAAGCTTGCCGTCCGCGATCTGCTTCCCGTTTACGATGACATGTACCTTATCCTCCACCGTAACGCCCCCCTCTTTCTTCTGAAGTCCCAAATATTTAGCAATGCCATTCACATGACCGATCGCAATAGAATCAATCACATCCTGCCGTTTAAGCTTGGCTGCATCTGCCGCCACATCGATAAACAGGTTTTCGGTTAAGACAGCAGGCATCTTAGATTCACGGACCATATGCAGATTAGCGGCCTTCTGCCCCCGATCGATGACACCGAAGGATTTAATGGTACTCATGATTTCCGTGTGCATAACGTTCTGCAATTTTACCGAAGCCGAGCTTGCCGAGGTATATCGATATGACTCAAAGCCCCCAGCACCGCCACCCGCGTTACAATGGATGCTAACTAGGATATCGGCGCCAGCAGCTTTTGCCTTATGGGTCCGTTCAGCCAATTCAAGGAACACATCTGAGGATCGGGAGAGTAGTACTTGGACATCGCCATATTCCGCTTCCAATCGTTTCTTCACAGCAAGAGACACCGCTAATACGATTTCCTTCTCCTGCAGGTCGTTTCCGGTTGCTCCAGAATCCTTCCCGCCATGCCCTGCGTCAATCCAAACCTTTTTCACGATCATTCACCGCCTTTGTAGGTTGTTGAATAGCCCGGTGATCCATTACAGCGAAGGCAACTGCAGCAATTGCTTCCAACTAATGTTTCAATGCTTATATTAGGCAAGCAACTGTAAGTCCTACTGCAAGACGAGTATATATATAAGATACTCCTGTTTAGCACATTCGGTGTTTGCTTGTGTCTATATTGAGCGGCCTAGATCGGTTTCTAGTCACCTTTTGAGTTTAGATACGGGCCCTGCATTTTACATTTAATGGAACTTGAAATTAGGATTTGCGTATTGTCTGTTAAGGGGTTGATTCTATGTTTACCATGTTCGTCGGTGCCATTAATATCTGGCTTGGTCTATTAATATTCAGAAATCCTGAAGAAATGGCAATCCGCATGAATCGGGATGAATACCATGAAATAGATGATAATGATATATTAAAAATGCAGTTTCTAGGAGTATTTGTTGTTGGTTTTGGTATTATTTTAGCTCTTTTAGGGTTATCTACTTTTTTCTAACTTGTAATATGTATTACTCGCATTTAACTTTTCCATTAAGCCATTGATGAGGGGCTGGTTATATGTCTGGGTTTACACTTATCCTGTTCGCTGTCGTTTTTCTAATACGTGGTCTATTGAGAATACGCAAACCCACATGGGGTTCGTTATATAAGAGTTGGCAGGTAAAATACGAGTCTGAGCCAAGCTCGAACTACATTCAATATATCAAATCCAGTGGGCTTCTCTGGATCGTTCTAGGAGCCCTTTTTCTAGTGTTAGGCATTCTCCTTATGACTCTTTGATCACTC
The DNA here is from genome assembly GCF_050482385.1 of Paenibacillus lautus. Lineage (GTDB taxonomy): Bacteria > Bacillota > Bacilli > Paenibacillales > Paenibacillaceae > Paenibacillus_AQ > Paenibacillus_AQ lautus_B. The sequence continues at coordinate 97,802 of NZ_JBCNHV010000032.1, read as the reverse complement.
CTTCACAGCTTAGTGGCCGGGTGCTCGCGATTCCCATGATCGATATACTGCCGATTGATCCACACTGGAAGCCAACGGCAATTTAATCAGCACAGACCATTTTCCATACTTTACACAAATCCGTTTCTCTCCTAACATCCCGGTAATACATATTCCGTACAATGTCCCTATCACATTACATCGATGAAGGGATATGACAGAATGAAAAAGAAATTCAAGAAATTGCTCGCGCTGCTGTTGCCAGCGACGATGATTGCGGGGCTGCTGTCGGGCTTTCAAGCGTCCGCAAGTCCAGCCACTTCACCAGATAGCGACAATAGCTTCAAGATGGCCATACTGCCGGATACGCAAAAGTATGCACGTTACAAAAACGAGCTTTGGCTGTCGCAAACGAATTGGATCGCAAAGAACGCGAAAAAAGAAAATATTGTGTTCACTGCACATTTAGGCGATTTGGTCGATCGTGCCGATGAAGAATACGAATGGCGCAACGCCGACGAGGCGATGAAAGTACTCGATAAAGCCAAGCTTCCATACGGTTTTTTGGCAGGAAACCATGATGTGCTCAACTCGCAGCAATACGACAACGAACGGGATTTGGCCAAGGAACCGTTTTTGAACTATTTTTCGACAGACCGGATGAAGAACATCCCGGGTTTTACCGGCCATTCGGAGGACGGATTTAATTCCTACTATATTTTTGAAGGGTCCGGGAAAAAGTACATGGCACTCTTCCTGGATTGGAGAGCGTCCGAAGAGACGTTGAAGTGGGCGCAAAAGGCAATCGACAAACATCCTACGTACCCGGTCATGGTGTTCACTCACCAACTGCTGAACATTTCCAACGACAAAAAATCAGCCGTCATGACAGATCACGGGCAATTTCTATGGGACAAACTGATTGCGAAGAACGATCAAATCTTCCTCACCGTCAACGGTCATCATCATGGCTATGCTCATACGGTCAAGAAAAATAACAAAGGTCACGACGTCGTTATGATGGTCGTTGATTATCAGAGCGCCTTTCATGGCGGCAACGGCTTGTTACGAACGCTTGAATTCGACATGGACAAAAACCGCATTCATACATCCTCCTTCTCCCCATGGGTCATGGGAATGCCGGAGAAACAAAGAACCGCGTTTGATGAGGAGAAATTAGTAGACGATTTTAACGATTTTACCGTCGCGATGGATTTTGAAGAACGGTTCTCCGGATTTCAGCCCATCATTTCCGTCAATAAAGAAGTGCCGAAAGTAGAAGGTACGGTCGCTTACTGGCAAATGGACAACCGTTCGGCCGCTGAAGGGCAAGCTGTGGCAGGCAAGGGAGCAGCAGTCAAAGATCTTTCCGGCAAAGGCAACGATTTGTACCGTATCGACGAAGGCGACGCCAAGCCAGGCGATCTGATCTGGTACAAAGGAAATGCGCAAAATCCGCAAAGCAATTCGGGCATTCGCTTTTTCAACAACAAATCACAAAAGAAAGGCTCGTATTTGAAAACATCCGATCAAGCACCTATCAATGCACTGACATTCCCGAACGGATATACGATTGAAGCGGTCGTGAAGCTCGGGCCTGACTTTGACGCCGACAAGCATTCCTGGATGGGCATTCTGGGCCGGTACGGCACCGGACAAGACGTCGGCAAGAAAGAAGGTGACGCCGACGCTCCGCTAGCAACGTTAGCTGTGTCAAGCTTACGGGAAATTCAATGGGCGTCCTTCCCGCTCAATTACGGAAGCGAGCAAACGAGTTGGTCGTGGGAGATGGACGACAGCTGGCACCATATCGCGCTGGTCAACGACGGGCAATCGACGAAGATGTATATCGACGGCGTAGAAGTATTGCGCAATCCCGATACGAAGCCGCAGGGCATCGCCACGACTGGCAAACCGTGGATCATCGGCGCGAGCCAATATGCCAATAAGCTGGACGGCGTGTTTAACGGATGGATCAGCGAAATTCGTATCGTCGATCATGCGCTGAACAAGAAAGATTTCTTACAATAGTTAGACATGCGCAAGCGCCGGGATGATTCCCGGCGCTTGAAGCGCTCCTGCTCGCTTTTATGATGATTCATCTTCCAGACATTTTTGAATGACTACTGCTGAGATGAGCAATGGTTCCTGATTTGGGTAGAGTTTCTGGTAGAGGACTACGGCTCGCTGGCTAAAAGCCGGCGGGCAATTTTTATTAATGCTGGTACGATATTGGACTTATTAGACGAATAGACAAGAAAGTTTAACAATAATTGTTTTTTCCCTTCGATTTTCATATCCTCCTTGGTAACATTTCCTTATAAACCATTAGGAGGAAGCTAATTCATGCTTCAGGAACGAATAGAAAAATGGATAGAATCATATGATCAAAACGGATATTTGAATGGATCCATATTAATAGCTTGTAATGGACAAATTATGTTTAACCAAGGTTTCGGAATGGCTAATCGAGAACATAATGTGCCAAATACGCCTGATACTAAGTTTCTTATCGGATCTTTGACTAAGGCTTTCACTTCCATGAGTATTTTTCAATTACACGAGAAGAACAAATTAAACGTAAACGATACTATAGATAGATATTTTCCCGAATATCCAAACGGTGATTGTATTTCGATTTTCCATTGCTTAACGAATACCTCCGGCATCCCCAACTACACAAGCTCCCCAGACTTTTGGCCTTATACTATGAGGCTTCCATCCTCTTTAAATCAACTTATTGACTCGTTTAAAGGCCTTGAATGCGAATTCGAACCAGGAAGCAGATTTGAATACTCCAACTCCGGCTATGCATTATTAACGTCCATCATTGAATCCACTTCCGGAATGTCCTATTCCGATTATATAAGGGAAAAAATCTGCCTACCAACGGGAATGCTTAATACCGGCTGTGATGATGGCGTTAAAATTGTATCAAAAGTTGCCTCTGGTTATTCCTTTTATGAAGAACCTGTCCGTGCTGCTTATCAAGATATGTCATACCCATTAGGAGCCTATGGATTATATTCAACCACTGAGGATTTGTTTATGTGGGATAAAGCACTAAAAACATCCCAACTAATAAGCAAAGAGTTGACGGAAATAATGTTTACACCTAAATACGACTCATATGCTTGCGGGTGGGTAGTTTCAGATATAAATGGCCGAACTTGCACCCATCATTTTGGAGATGTTGGCGGCTTTTATAGCGATTTTCTCAGGTTCGTAGATGACGAAGTTACAATCATTTTTCTAAGTAATATGGGCGTAACTCCAGTAACTCATTTAAGCCGAGAGATAGCAAAAGTTATTTTCGGAGAAAATGTTTCTTTCCCATTGCTTGCTAAACCAACGCATTTTGTCAATCAAGAGTCTATATCGGGGAAGTATTCGGTCGATGACACGAGCACAGTCTTGGACATATCAATAATAAACAACGAGCTATACCTTATGGTTCCTAAAATGTACGGCGTCTTATATAAGTTCAAACTGGTTCCAGTAAGTCACGATTCAACCCAAACTACTTTTTTAACCGAGATGATTCATGAACAACTTATATTTCGTTATTCAGCAACTGGCGAGATTAAGTATGTTGAATATACCGATTACTTTAATGAGAAACAAATTTTATACAAAGTTAGTCCAACATTAAAGTAACGGAGAAAATAAATCAATAAAAAAAGCGGCAAGCTAAGAACTTATTTCCTACCTTAGTTTGCCGCCCGCATTTTGTTGTTTCATCTTAGATTTCTGTTTATCCACGCCATATTTGTCAAGGAATTGACTAGAGGGTAAAAGATCGGCCGCAGCAGCTAAAAAGACGCGGCTCCCGAAACCGGGAAATCCGCGTCCTATAAGGTTTGCTAAAGATGCTGGCGAACGGAATTGAACCCCGACCTACGCATTACGAGTGCGACACCATGTTTCTTCTATTATTCATGCTAAGCCTGTTCACGATGTTTTCTATAAATTCTATTAGATTATCAATTGGTTTAGCATTGTAATACCGGCAGCATCTTCCGGGAAGGCTCAAAATTCCCCTTCGCTTTTAAATCAAAGAAAAGACCTGCTCGTTTAAAAAACAGAGCAGGTCTTTCTTTGAAAACCAACATGAATTAAGAGACAACGAATTGAACTATAAGTGGAGTTCCGGGATCTAACGCATCACCGCCAGGGATCGTAATCGTCGTTGTTGTAACAGAAGAAACATCAGCTGTTTGCATTATACCATTCACATAAAGGTTGTAATAGTTGAACGTACCCGGAAATACCGTGGCAGCTGTTCCTGCATCATTGGTAAACGCTGTTGCTGCAATTGCGAATGTTGCTCCTGTTCCCGTTCCAGCGCCAGCTGTAGCAGTGAATCTTCTACTGTTTTGATACGGTGGTACTATTGGCATTTTCATCGCCTCCCTTCTTTCTTGAGAATCATACAGATTTTCTAGCAAACTTAGAAAACATGCCTGATCCTCTTGTACAATAAATGCAGAGGGTTCGGGAGAAGTGAGGGCATTCTTCCAAAAATTACTAGACAGTAACAATCGCCGTTAGTTGTACTGCTTCTAAAACGATAGGAGTTCCCGCATAGATTGTGGTGCTTTGTGACGGAAATAATAAACTGGTAGGGTTTACATCATACGAATTACCCGGCTGGAGAATTCCATTTATATAAAGATTGTTAAAACTATTTGGGTCGAGTGCTGAGAAATCCGCAACTGGAGCCCCCAAATCGTTGGTGAAAAAACTGGCTGGAATTGTAACCGACATGGTTAAATCCAAATCTGTTTCTGGTTGATAAAAATAACGGTTTGTCGTAGGCAAGATGGTAACTTCAGGAATTACTACAGGTCCAGGAGGGCCCTGAGGACCTATCTCTCCTTGTATTCCTTGCGGACCCATCTCTCCTTGTATTCCTTGTAATCCCGGAAGGCCTTGTATTCCTGGGGGGCCCTCAGATCCATCAATCCCTCGTTCTCCTCGAGCTCCCGGAATACCCTGTATCCCTTGCGGACCTATCTCTCCTTGTATTCCTTGCGGACCTATCTCTCCTTGTATTCCTTGCGGACCCATCTCTCCTTGTATTCCTTGTAATCCCGGAAGGCCTTGTATTCCTGGGGGGCCCTCAGATCCATCAATCCCTCGTTCTCCTCGAGCTCCCGGAATACCTTGTATCCCTTGTGGACCTGAAACCCCTTGAATACCTGGCTGGCTTATGGATCTCTGCATTTCACACAATTTAGCTAACTCTGCAGCTTGTAAGGCTTGCTGATCAATTGCAACTTGAAGATTTTTCCTTCTTCTATTTAATAAACACCACTTTGATAACCGCCTTTTACAACGGGGTTTCTTACGAAAAACTGTTTTTTTAATTCTTTTGGTACATTTGTATTTTCTTTTTGCCTCTAAACATTTGTACTTTCGTTTAGCTGCCATCCTTCATTTCCGCCACCTTCCCTTAGACTTCATGACTGTGTGTTGTCATATCTATATGTCAAATGCACACCATGGGGATGGACAAATAACTTGTATCAAACAAACCGGAACCATTCCAGATAAAAAATAGGCGTTATTATTAGGGATATACTAGTTCGTTATACCTAAGTATTGAATCCAATAATCAGCGCCGCTCTCTGTTAACTTACCGCCTGATCAGCATAAGCTTGAACGTTATAATTCCATTGAGGTGTTTTTATGTTTATTGATCCGTTGTTACTTGCAACCGCGCCAGCTCCTCAGACTCGTGCTTCATATTCGAGCCTAAAATCGACGGCCACCGCTTGATCTACTCGCAGAAAAACGGCATAGTCCGTTTATATACACGCCATAACAACGACTGTACGCGCCTATACCCTGAGATAGCCAACGCCTTATTTCCGGATGACCTCGTGTTGGACGGCGAAATTGCATGCGTTGCCACCTTTGGAATATTGACATCATTACTTTAGTCATGGGTGCGTGATCAATCAAATGTGGGATAAAGAACTAAAAATAGCCATATATAGAAGAAGCAAAGCGTGACGATATACCTTATCGATGGCGAAGCATAGGCATACCAGATGCTTGTATAGATCGCTTAAAGATGCGGAGTGCTTATGGGCCAGTCTGGGTTCCATAGAGGAAATAAAGCATGTGAGTCGATTAATACGACTAGACGTAAAAAAACCTACTAGCATATAGCTAGTAGGGTCTTTTTGCTATCTAAAAATGAAATGTACTTGGGTACCATCCGGGTATCCCTCCAAATAGTTACCTACCCAGCTTCCTGCTCCTCGATTGTCAGATGGATCTATGTATTCAACACTTGCACCGTCTCCGCCTTCGGCACACATGGCCATCGGCCACTCATCCCGATCATATCCTTTTTTTGTAGGGATTCCTTTTAATGAAAAATTCCTGTTATCCTCTGCACCAGTTCGATCAATGGTACAAACATCGGAATGGCCGGATTCAATAGCCTTTTTTATATGATCCGCTGTCTCAGGATATCTATCCGCTGGAAACTCCAATTCGACAACGGTACCCGGTATTGGTGGGTTTACGTCAATGTCATCTAACTCCGGAAAATAATTAAGGACCAACCAAACCAATAACAGGGATAAGACCGCTGTTCCAAATTTCAAGAATAACTTTTTCATGCGAATTGCTCCCCCCATTCAAACAAAAAAATCCCTGCCAGCATAGGCCAGCAGGGATTTTTTTACCGATGCCTTCAGTTCACTTTTTTAAGTATAATCAAGTTGGCATATATTTGTAAATCACTTCTCTGTAATCGGCGATCATCAGATCGACCAGAATCTACTGAGGCTTATCCCACAGCCGAGCAGCGTTGCAAGCAGCCCCAGCACCTCTACAACCCCTCCGGTTGCTGCCTCCTTGCCAGATGCACCAGCAAGCAGCTAACAACACTGTATTCCCTAAATGCTTCAATTGATTCAACGTGGAACTACCCTCCTCAAATTAAAAAGCCCCCGGACACCCAGGGGCATAAAAAAGACACGCTCGGTTTTAGCGTGCCAGTTAAACGATATTTCCGTTAATATCCATACCGCCGATTTCCAAAGCTTCACCACCTTTTCGCGGCTTGCCACTGGAACTGCATCAATAATAGAAAGTGGGAATTACCCTTTTCACATATTTGGATGACTGGTTTTCTGATCGAATGTCTTACAGCCAGTTCATATAATACATTCGGATTCAGACCAGATAAATTAGCTACCGGTCCAATAGGTGTCACTACGAAACAACCTTTTTCTTCTTCATCAATAAAAGCCCCCCTTGAATATCAAATTCCGACATCAGGAAGGGTTTTCCTTCGAGGACGAAAAATCCACTTTACTCAACTAAATGTTAGAAGAATGTTAGAAGTGTAGGTTATTAAACAAAAACGGCGCGATTCCGAAAACTCGGAAAACCGCGCCGTTATTGACTTTCTAAAGATGCTGGTGAAGGGAATTGAACCCCCGACCTACGCATTACGAGTGCGCTAGATAGCGCTATTTCCCTCCGATACCTGACGTTGCCTATAACGCACATTCAGACGTGTCTTACGGATCTATCGGAGTCCTACGTATTTCCATTATATCCCGCGCATTTCGATTACGCAAACCCCCAAAGTTTAAAATTTTGCGCGGATTCTTCGGGCACCAGATTTCGGGTTCGTTCGCAGGAGGCCCGCCCCCCCTTTCACGGGATCGACCGTTATACATCCGTTATTCATCGTAGGGTCTACGCACTGTTAATACGTAGGCTGTGCGTATGTACCACGAAGCCGCATGGTTACGCCGTTTGTCCGATTGCGTCCGATTATGCATCATATTCAAGCCGTTTATACATCGATTTAGCGCATAAATATGCAAGTATGCGGTTTGACCCCCTGAAAATTTCGGAGGGGACGTCCGTCAGAAGCTCGCGGCGGGTAAAATTCGCTATATTCCGAAAGAATCCGAAGTAGAACTTACGCCAATTATGCGCACTACTATGCGAATTATTACGCTAAAAATCGGTTTCGGATATTGCGCAAATTGGACACGTATGGATATCGAAATAACTCCGCAAATTCACCGTTTTCCACAACTTATTAATCGCTGAAATACCGCGTCATTAGTCGCCCATAGTCGGTATCACCGTTCTGTGAATACGCTCATTTTCGGCCGTATTCCGTCTTTGTCCATCGTCTCGTTATATTAGCGAAAACCCGACTATATGTAAAGCAGCGTAACCGTTTATCTCGGGAATATACTCGCTAAATCTTCGCCAGACATTGCGTTATCTCTTTATAGCTTACTTTTCGTAAGTATTTCCTCAAGTTTACACAAAAAAAATAGCGGAACCACAGCGCAGTGTTAAACGCCATGATTCCGCAAGTAATTAAATCCGGTCTAGCACGAGATAACCCTGATTGTCGGAATACATCACTACAGCAACGCGGTCGCCAGCCATAAGCGGAGACATAACGGTCATCTCTGCGATTTCACCGCCATTTATCGTTATCTCACGCTTATGGTCGCGCAGATGCTCGCAAACAACAACGTCATCTGCGTCCAATTCTATCGGCATGTTATCGATTTTTATCCGGATGTCGGGTAGCGGTGAAAGTACTGTCGCAAACTCGATATCAACATCTCGGTTATGGCCGATCGTTTTAACGACGTGCTTTAACTGACTAAACCCTCCGCCCTCTATCAGCTCTATCGTCATAATATGGACCTCCTTACATCGCCATCTCGTACGCTAATCTCTTCGCGATACTCTCGACGTCCGCCTCTTCACGCACCGTTAATCCGCCGTAAATATTGACCGTTACACTACTCGAGCCGCCGCCATTAGCACCACTCTCGCCTCGATAACGTTTAGCCTCTTCGCGAGTCAATACGGCTTCACCAGCGTGCAACGACGCAGTATATCCGTTATATGGAACGCGATCTAATCCGCCGTTATGCCCTTTGAAGACGCCTGTTACCGAATCCCATAACGACTTAGGTTGCGGAGCCTGCATGACGGCCTCACCGCCGAACATAGGCGTATTGTTGTCTGTATCGCTCATTTTCTGGTTAAACTCGATCAACCGTTTAGTCTGCGCAGTATTTCCGCCTGGTACGAGATTGAGTAGCTCTTCCGGAAGTTTGAACGAGTCCATAATCCCCTTACGTACACCATCCGCTATTCCTACTCCTAATTTAACGGCAGCATTTATGAGCGGCTGGGAATTCCCCAATACACTACCGATGACGCTCGTAATCTTTTCGGCGGCTGCAGTCACTTTCGTCTTTCCGCCAGCATTCCACCAGTTATTAAACAACTCGCCGAACTTATCGAAGGTAAACTCGATCTTCTGTTCCAGAGTCGTCAATCGCTGCCATTCAGGATTATCGATAAAGTTCTTCTTAACGTAAGCTTTCGCCTTATCAACCATCGATTGCATACCCGCCACGATTTGCGGACTATACTTATCGATGAAATCCGCAGCCGCATTCGCCATGTCTTTAACGATCGGCAACAACGGCATCATTCCGGATATTTGCAACGTCTCAAGGGCGCCCCTGAATTGCTCGACCGCACCCGCAGCGTTATCCATCTTCTTACGCGCAACATCGAGCGCTGTGACCTTCGACATCTCATCGCGGAACTTATCAACGCCCTCTGCGCCTTCTTTAAATAAAATCGTAGCCGCACGTACAGCGTCAGTACCAAACATGAGTTTAAGCGCGTGCTGCCGCTCTTGGTTCGTCAACTTCGCCATGGATTTACGCAGAGTTCCCGCGATATCGTTCAGCGATTTGATATTACCGGCCGCGTCGAAGAATTGGTTAGAACCGTCAGCCGTCACGAGTCCGAGTGCGCGGAACAATTCGATTTGCTCGTCCGTTACCGGCTGCAGCGTTTGGAGCATCGTTTTCAGCGATGTGCCTGCGTCCGAACCTTTAAGGCCGCGGTTTGCGAACAAGCCGAGCGCAACGTTCGTATCTTCGAAGTTCATGCCGAGGCCAGCCGCTACTGCCGACGTCATCGAAAGGGAATATCGCAATTCCTCGACGCTCGTTGCGGAAGCATTCGCCGTTCCCGCGAGAATGTCCGCCGCTTGTGCCGCTGTCATTCCGTCTTCCTGGAACGCGTTCAATGCGGTCGACATGATTTCCGCGGCCGCTGCGAGATCCAATCCGCCAGCAGTCGCAAGGTTAAGCGCCGCCTCAAGTCCGCCCGCCTGAACGGTTGCTGGCGATAATCCCGCCTTGAGCAATTCTTCGATACCTTGCGCGGCTTCTAACGCATTGTACTTCGTAGCTGCGCCCATTTTGAGTGCGAGCGCCTGCATTTGCTCCATCTCTTTATTAGTTGCGCCGGTTAGTGCCGCGATCGATGACATTTGCGCCTCGAAATCCATCGCTTTGCCGAGCGAATTGGCCGCTACCGCTGCGGCTGTGAGTCCGGCGCCAAGTCCGGCTATCGCGGCGGATGCGCCGATAACCTTTCCGCTAAACGATCCGAGGCCGCCCATTACGCGCCGTAATTTCGACGACATATCGTCGATTAAGCGAAGTCGTGCAGTTATATCAATCATTGCTTACGAACCCCCTCGCAATAATCGTTGAATCGTTGTGCCTTTTCATAAATCCGTTCCCTCAGGCGCCCCCAACCTCTACTCCCATAGCGATACTTTCTGAGTGCGTAAATGTCCGGCAAGACATTAAAGACGTCAACGTCGCTATAAACGTCCATCAGTCGCAAATATTTCTCCTCCGCTGGCTTGCCGTGTATCAGTAAGCCGTATAGTTCCGCCGCCTCGACCGTAAATCTGTCGGCCTTTTGTAAATCAATCATCCGTAGCACCTCCGAATAAAATAAAAAGAAGCCGCCCGAAGGCAGCTCCCGTAATAAGTCCGTTATTATTCAAATGTAATCGTCGCGATCGTTCCGTCAGCCGTATATTTCGTTGTCACTTGCGTCTTATATGCGTCCGATAGCGTCACGCCTTGTGGCAACTTTACGGTTAGGTTAACGCCGGTATCCTTGCTATCGGTTAGGTGGATTAAGACGGCGTTTAGGTTGCCCTCAACCGCGTTTACTGCGGATAATTCGTACCCTATGCTTCCGCCGTACTTACCAAGATGAATCAGCTTTTTACCGTCAATCTCGATACGCGAACCCCACATATGGGATAGATTCCGAACGTGGTACGTCTTGCTAATCGTAATTGTTCCGTTCATTTTAAGTCCTCCATTTTGATAAATTGTACCTGCGCAAAGATATTTCCGTCTCTAACATCGAAATGACGTATCAGCGCTTCCGGGTTCTCTTCCGTAAACTTACGAAATGCCTCGGCATCCGCAAAGTTCATATGTCTCTCCTCGACCAGGGCAACCTTACCGTCATTATTTCGATAACTGTTAACCGTCCCATGATTAACCAACATTAGCGCACACCTGCCCCTACTGCAGAGGTAATTCTATGCTCATTGTGCATGTTAATTGGTAGATGCTTGTACGTTCGATGTATCAATTTTAGGTTCCGGTAAGTCCTGTCTACGCTAACATCTCCGAGCAGCTCGACGACTTTGATATGCATGAGATCCGTATTCGTTACGCTGCTCAACTCTGAATACAGACGTTTAATTGCCGCGCCATGTTTGCCGTTCGCTGCGCTTTCGATTCTCTCTAGCTCGTCCATTAGCGCGAGTTTCTGTCCGTTCGGCATTTGTGGCGCCAGGCGTACCAATTCCTCTAGTACATTCGGATCATTTCCGTATTTAAGCGCCTGAGCAGCTTTAATTGCGTGCTGTTTCGCGGATTCCTTCTCAGATTCCGTGATATAACGGCGGAAGCGAGCTGCATCTTTTGAGGCTTCTTCCTGCATTGCCTTATATACGTCTTTCCATTCCTGTGTTAATTCGGCAACCTCTTTATCAAGTTTTTCTTGCATCTGCTTCACGTAGTAATCGATCGCGCCCTCTACTCTGTAAACCGGATCATCGGATTCAGTCATTCTTTTATACTCTGCGCGAAACTCCTCCACTTTTTCGGTTATTTGCCTTTCGTAGGCGTCTGGCGCATCGACAATAACTCCTTTACGTTGATTTTGGATCAAGTGTGCTTCTGAGTAATCAAGTCCCGAAACCATTTTCCCTGCATCATGACCATTAAAAGACTCCTGCATAAATACTCTGTAACCCATTTCTCATTTCCCCTTTTGTTTTATTTTTTTGAATATAAAAAAGCCACCCAAAATGAGTGGCTTCTTCAGCTTAGTTATGTATTATATTAGTGCTCGAATCCGTGACTATTTAAATATTTCATTGCCTCTCCCACAATTCTTATAAACTCCTCGTCATCTAACCTTCCGATTGGGTTATTAAGAACATTAAGGGGAAGAGGCATATTCTTATTAACTCTTGCATATGACTTTTTTGTTAACCCTGCTTGCTTCCATTTCTCGATAGGCTCTCGATACTTGTCATAATAGCCTGGCGGTTCTTTTGGTCCTTGTCCAGTTATTTGAGTCACGATTCCTATCTCGGAATTTTCGCCTGTAATATCAGTTAATAAAAGTCTTCTAAAGTCCCTAGTTTCGTGGCGATCTTGGTATTGAAAATACCCTTTATATATATTTCCTATTTCGTGTTTGCTCACTCGTTATCTTCACCGTCTTCTAGATCGAACCATTTTTTGTGCATTTCATTCGTTGGGTCTAAGATAATGGTGTCATCTTTAATTTTAGGGAGTTTAACATTTTCTAGAAGTTTTCTGTAATCAGGTTTGATGTTTAAATTTGGATATTTCTCTGCCAATGCACTATTCAAGTCTTTGCCCTCCTTACTCATACTACACACCTCCAAGTTGTGTTTAGTGATCGGTATAAAGTATTTCCTGGTATATAAACTCTATACCCACATCTATCAACTTAGAACTAGGAGATCCTTACCTACATTGTATCATGTAACACATAACACGGAAAGGGTATGTTTTCCATTAAATATTGGAACTTAACCATTTCTCATGGATGATAATACAATTCTTAATGTTTTAGAGCGATCTTGACTGCAGCTTGCCGCCCGTCTTTCTCGCCTAGTTCATAACACGCGTTCGCCTGGTTCGAGGTGTTAAACCCGGATCGGCAACGTCTCTTATGTGAGAGAATATGTCCTTACCTTTAGTCTGTTTAACAAAGCCGAAACCGCGATGATCGCGATAGAGAACGACGGTGCCGGTCAGCCGTTTTTCAGCTAATTGCTATGCTGCTTCTGTCATCCCACTTGCGGTAGCTTTACCGATGCTTTTGCCGATTTCATTAGCGGCTTTCGTTAATTTGCCTTCATATTGCCTCCTCATCCCCTTTTCGCAACTTGCGTATCTAAATAGCGGCATCTTACCGAATCCTCGCCGCGCCAAACCTTGCAACGAATATCCGCCTTATTCATCGCTTGAAGCAAAACGCAGCCGCAATCGCTTCGAAAATAAGGACAGTAATGTTTTGCGTCGGCTTGCTTGTCATTCATGTTCCACCTCTTTCTAACGTTTTAGAAGCCGTTTTTCGGCTTTCCGGTATAAACACCCTATCTCGTTAAATTAGCGCCTAAGAACCCGCACCACTACGCGGTTTTTCACGTCCTAAAACGTTAGGTTTTGGCTGCCCAATATCGATTCCTAGCCCGATCAGCTGCGCCTTGCTTCCGTCTAATCTCGCGACACTCTCCGCAATACTTCATCCGGTTCGACGTCTTAACGATCGGAGTTGAACAGCGCTCGCATGTCGCCGTGTTCTCTTCGCGGTTGAAGTAGCGCGATTCTAATTCGGGATCTGTCGGCAGCACTGCGCGTTCAAATTCCAGGCAACGCATATCACCGGCCTCAATGAACGGTAGCGCCTGCGGATCAGTCCGGAACCATTGGCAGCGTGCCTGGCCGTTGGGTTCGTATCGGCATCCGTCAGTACCGGTAAAGGCTGCGCATTGATTGCGGGCGAGTGATTGGATTCTTTTTAAAATTTGGTCCCCCAAGTCTTGACCCCCGTTTGTTTTCGTTGTAATATTATTTTGGGATATACTAAAGTTTTTTAGATGAACCATCAAAAAATAAAAGACGCTTGTCACAGCGCCAATTTACTTGACTCTTTCGCACGCTCTATCGCTTCCATAACATCCGGACCGGTACCGAATGTCTGCGCGATCTTAATACGCAGATTTGAAGATACAGCACGATACCCGCACTCCACCGCCGTTACACACTGCCGCGAAACACGCAACGCATCTGCAAAATCCTGTTGGCTCATGTCCTTAGATAACCGAATGGCTCTTACAGTTTCGGCATTCATTCTACAAACCTCCCTTTTATATTATTTTTGCTACTATAAGAGTAAATAAAATAGACCACATGACGGATTACCCGTCTATATAGTATTGGAAAATGGTTCGATTACGCTGATGTCTTGTTCTTCTTTTTACGGAGTGGCGCGAGTGCCCTATCGCGGGTAACTTGGCACTGAGTCTTAGGCTTGAATTTCAAATGTATGATGATATCGCAGACCTTGACACGTCCGGGTTGCTTACTATGTGAATAGAACGCGTTGCCGCACACTAAGCAAACTCTTACTCTCCTAATATCAATACGCTCAATAGCTTCGGCCACATTTTCGACCGTTTTGCGCTTATCAGGAACCTCACGGTTCCACTCGGTGCCATCCGCATACTTGCCGATAAACGCGCTTGGACTTCGCTTGATCGTTTCGAGCCGGTCGGTTAACTCTTCCGCAGACATATCGCATCGCTCCCCAAACAGTTGCTCCTCTACTGGATTACCGTCGACAAAGGAATCCTCATAGACGGTTCCCGGCGGCTGATGGTCCAAATCGTCATCGCGCTCAAAGCGGAGAAGACTTTCACATGCCTCGCGCTGTTTTTCATTCCGGTGTGCCTTTTCCGGACCAAGTACGGGATACTCCGCCTTTCGTTCCGCCACCTCGTTTATATTAAGTATGAAGTCCGCCAAGATTTCGCAGATCGTCTGAGGCGCTGCCCCCTTTCGGAGTAATGATGGATGCTTCATCTTCCATAACCAGTACAGCGCAGGCACGAATCCCTCGCTTTCTAGCTCCTCCGTCAAGGCTCGTACAAGTTCCGAACGCCAGGCTGTCGGGACATCCTTATTTTCGATAATAAAGTTCTGAATCTTCTTCAATGCGTCTTCTTTCCGGATCATACGATCCCCTCCCTTAAATTTCGTATTTACTCCACGCAATAAGTAGCGACCGCATCCGACTCGATGGAATGTACAGCTTAATCGCTTCCCCTTTGCGGATACGCGACCGCCATACCCATTGAAGTAAGTCGGACACCGCGAGTAGATCCTGGTTAACCGTTATGTCTCGGTCTTCAAAGAACGCACGCTCGAACGGGTGCATGTACCGGTTGAACACGTAGGCAAGAGCCCATCGTTCCGCATACTCGTTCGTTGCTCTCGCGTTACAGTGTAGGAATGACTTGGTGTAACCCTTACCGTTCAACTTCTGCCGATGGTCCTTTTTCGTAGTCCAGAGGATGTCCTCACCGGATGCGCGGCAGACATTTCGTAGAAAGTTGTTTAGATTTCGTTTTATCTGCGCAAACATTTCCGGCTTAGAGTTATTGAGCCAACTCGCACTAAACGAGTTCGGAATCTTACCGATATCATTCATCGGCCCTTCGTACAGGTCGATAAGGCGCAGTATTTCAGCGCGTCCTTCGTCTTCCCGCCTGTATTCCGTTAGGCAGTACCGACCGTCCTCCGCCTGCTTAACGGATTTATAGTCGTAATCGATCCCGTGTAATTCGTAATAGTACCGTTGCAGTTGGCCGTCAAATAGATACGTCATAACAACGACACTATCGAAGGCGCTGAACACTGCCGGCGGGAACGTCCATATTAAGAAGCTGCCGCGATGGTAAAAAAGGTTGCCGGCTTTAGCCAGATACTTTATGTCGTTAAACCGACCCTCTACGTATCCCTCACCGGTCCATACGACGCGGTTATCGACGATTTCTATTTCCCCGGAGTCCTTCAATATCCGGATATCCTCGCGGCTTATGCTGGCGACCTCGATTACGTCCATAACCTCATCCAGTACGAGCGTGTAGCCGGCGCCAGTGATCAAGTCGATCAGTTCGTCATCCGCCGTCTGAAATAGCGAATGAGTGGCCGCTATATTGTCGCCGGCTGCAATACACGCCTTGAGACTATGCATCTTCTTCCGCGCATGGTTACGATTGTTCGGTTCGATAAATCGTCGCGAGGTTACCGCCCCTTTAATCCGCGATATCTCGTGCAGGTACGGCGTTATGTAGATAAAACGTTCCTGCGCCGGCGCTTCGTTGATATGCTGGATCGCCCACGATGTTTTTCCGCTTCCCATTATCGAATCGATTACCTTTACTTGTGTCACATGTCCGCCTCCTTCTATTTGGCGCTGCTACTCCATAACGTGGCCTATGGTTGACCCCGTTAAAGACTAACGCGCCTTCTCTGATATTGCCTACATGAGATACGACTTGGTTCGCTTCATGACATGTCCGCAATGGCTTTGTATCTTGTAACACCTTCTTTCGCGATAGGAAATTGATATGACCGTGGACGCTTTAGCGGACTCGGAACGACGGGCGATCTTCCCCGGAGTTAGGTGCCATCGTCACTTCGTTCCTCACCTCCGCGATAAAGAGCAATCGCGTCGGAAACGGTTATCACAAAAAAGTGCTAAACGTGTCTGAAAAGCCGCGTCGTTACTGGGTTTTCTCGCGTTTTCCTTAAAGGAACGTAGTAAAAAGTGATAACGGAGTGGAGTAGCAAGTGCGTAAGGTGTGCGCTTCGGGAAACTATCTCTTGTGGTTATACATAAACTTAGAACACTACACACGCCTTTCGCACATCTTGGCGTAAACTTTGTCGGTATCGTATTATCTACGCGACACTTATCGTCTGCACACTCCGGCATAAATTTTCCGCATCTACTATTCACGTTCCCTCTCGACCCCGCCTTCGCACATTCTGGCGAGAGATATTTCCGCCTTCAATCCTTATGACACCATTACGGCCGCACCGTACACCATTCCGCAAAATATTTCGCCTACATACACCTAGACAATCTAAATTGCGATTCCGTACAGCATGGCGCGAAATTATTTCGGCTTATGTTAACTTCAACAACGGCCGAATGCGATCCGTACATTTGTCTACTAAGATATAAGGACAAATTTTTTTGAAAATGGGACAACAATCCTGAAACCAAACATATGTTCCCACATATTACATAACAAAAGCGGACGAAGGATTCCTTTTCCCTCCATCCGCAATTGTCTCAACGGCCAGCCTGTCGCCGTGATTACGCGATACTTTCCGGGAGATCAGCGATCTCGTATCCCGCGTTTTTGATCGATCGCCAGCGATGTTTGGCGCCATCCTGACGATTAAAACTTCGGATCAACGGTGTTAGCGCACCGTGTTCCGGTGGTCACGATTGGAGTCGCGACCGTTTCCACGCATGGCGATCCTAACCGGTTGCCGCCGGTGGGTACGTGGTTCTTACATTTAACATACGACCTGGGCGGTCACTTGCCGATACTTGTCCTCCGGTCATCAGTCGCTGTTCGAGCAGCGGCCGCCATCATCGGACGGATTATTACGAAAGCACCTCCCGTATTATCATTGCGACGAACCAGGCGAGTCCTCTCAGAAGTGCGCGTTGAGTACGACGACTGACGCGGCGAGTTCTAGGCGGTAAGGATTGCGTTGCTTGCTGCATTGCTTGCGACCTCCTTCCGGATAAAGCCGAGTTCATCTAGCTGCGCGCCAGTCACGTCCATACAGCCGTCCGTTGCGCGTTCATGTGCGCCAGTTATGCGGCGGAAGGCTGCCGGTACGATCGCGATTGTTTGGCCGAGGTGGAGCGCGTTAACCATGTAGTTCGTTGCGCATGGGCGACCGTAAATATCGTAACCGAGTTCGACTGTGTAACGGATTTGATGGTGATCCTTCCCCATAATATCTGCGACGGTTCCGAGTGCTTCGAGCTGGCGTTCGTTGGCTTCGACGGTGCCTCTTGATACTTTGCGGTTCATTCGTGGGAATACTGCGTAAAACAAGCGGAAAGGGATATAGCTGCGTTGGCCGTTGAGTGTGACGCTGTAGAAGCCGCGTCTGGCTATGCGTTCGAATACGACGATAGATTCTTTTTCATTCATATTTGAAACCTCCTATTATGATTTAACGTATTACGTTTATCGTCTGTCGTTAATCTATAAACGAAGTATATATCGTCTATCGTTAAACGTCAATAGATTATTTTAAAAAGTTTATCGAGAGGATATAATAGAAGGTGAGAGGTGAATGTCCGTGGCAATATTAATCAAACTCGATGACGCATTAAACGATGCGGGCGTTACCAAGAACGCACTCGCTCGTGAGGCTAAAGTAAGACCGAATCTTATTTATGATATGTGCGAGGGCAAAACGAAGAGGATTGATTTGGAAACGTTGAGTAATATTCTCGATACATTGAACTCAATGACTGGACGCCGATATACCTTAACCGATGTCCTTGAGTACATACCGCAACAAAAAGAAGACCGCTAACCCGTAAATGGGCGCGGTCCTTTTGATTTTATATACTTATTTCTGATTCAACGCTAACTGTGATACAGTCTTCAATAAAGATTGAACCTGTCCCTTTAATCGAACATTTTCTTTGCGCAGCTTATGTAACTCATTACCTCCGGCATCGACGGACAATTCTTCCTCTATGCTTTCGGCGTCTCTCCTCCAGCCACGGACAGTTCCTTCCTTTCTGTTGTATTTCTTCGCGATCTCCTTTACCGTCACTTCTCTTGCGGCCAAACGTTGCCCTTCTCGTCTTCTAGTCTCTGCGTCAACTACCATTGCAGACCTCCGTGTCATTGTCGTCATTATTGACGTCTATTTTCGCGCGCAAATCAACGTCGAAACCGATATTAACACGCTCTAATCGCTATGTCCCGTGCCAAAATACGGTAATCTTTTAACAGCGACATACCGCCTTTCACTCACGCAACGCAAACGAAATGTCAACGAAACTAGACGCAGACTGACGCGAATTAACGAAAGTATTTACGTACGGAACCGCGGAGGTTAGAACGGTGACGATCGGAGGGGAACCTTGGTTTGTTGCGAAGGATGTTTGTGACGCGCTGGGAATTAACCAAGCGATTAGAGCTGTAGAGAGATTGGACTCCGATGAGGTGAATTCAACTCACGTCATTGATTCTCTAGGACGAGGACAGAAAATGTACATTGTTAACGAACCAGGCCTGTACTCGCTGATCCTCGGCAGCCGCAAGCCAGAAGCTCGCGCATTCAAACGTTGGATCACGCATGAGGTAATCCCGTCAATCCGTCGCAACGGCATGTACGCGACTGACACAACGCAAAAATGCGCCTAGCCGGTATTATCGAGCTAGGCGCAAATCCTACGCATAGGAAGGTGTTTTATAACGTTGTGAAGCCGTTGATTACCGGTGAAGACCGCAACTTCGTTTACGTGGAACCGCGGATTAGGGCGCGCGTGAAGATGCGGAATTGGACGAAATCCGGAATGCTGCGGAGTCCAGTGTTTACGGAGTTTCTTATTAACTAGTTAATTCATGCTTTCTAAATACTGTTTCGTTAGTTTCTCCATTGATACCCAATGCACGACAAGATCGATCAGAATTTTCAAATCGCTGATATCTTTATTATTCCATTTACGAACATAATGTGTTTCGTCGTTACCCAACCAGGCAGCTCGTGTAGCGGTTTGAATTATTCGAGCATCCATAATGAACTCCTTAATAACTTTGTTGAGAGTTGTTTTGTGGTCTTCAATCACATTCTTTGATTCTGGATTACTGCTAAGAACATAGTCTTTGATTAAGAATTCAAGCGCCTTTCTATAGCCCATTCCGCTTATATGTTCTAAGTTCAATTGCTCTGCTCTGAGGGCTTGATTATAAATCTCAACAAAACTGGGGGATATCTCTTTCACTAACGGTTGAAATTCTTTTTCAACAATAGTCTTATAATCGGGATAAACTGCGGCCTTGATAAAAACTTTAGTGTTTTCTCCATAAAAACTTCCAATATATGTTCTTTTACACTGGCTCCGCGGACACCGATAAATTATCTCAACCCGAAATTTGTTAATAACACATACTGTTACAATAACTGCGCTAACGTCTCTATTACAGTGTGGACAAAGTTCAACATGTTCTACTATCAATACTTCTTTTGCCCCACTAGGAAAATTTATTGTTAAATTAGGCATGGATTAAGGCACCTCATTTGATTATTCTGCGTATTTAAATGTACAACTCTCGCGAAGATAACGCCTTTTCCCGATCTTAACGCTATTCTCCGTTATTTCCTCTATCTTTCCGCTGCCAATAAGTTCGTCCGCGATAAACACGACGATAGGTGTCCGATCGAGCATCGCGGTATAAAAGTGTATATCGGCGGTCAGCGGTTTCATAAATCGTCCCATAACCGAAATTTTACCATAATACGACATGGTTGTCCGCAAGAAAAAGACCACACTCTCGAAGTCTGAACGTAAAAAGCGCCCGACCTACGGAAAAATAAAATCCCGTTGATCGAGCGCTTTGACCGTATATCGAATTACCTAAGTTAAGATATTTTATACTCTGTCCAATCTTCAAAATTTAGAAATACGACCTCATTGCCGTTTTTCTTTTTCTGGTAGTTAATTTGACTTTTATTAGGTTTATCAACAAAATCGTAACATCTGTTCCCATCATTATTTACCGCATAGTAAAGCCCTTCTCTTTCGCTCAAAAAATCCAAAGCTTCTTTAAATGAAAATTTCTTTCCGAAATACGGACTTTTCGGGGTAACAGCAAAATACCCATAAGAGTATTGGCCGCTCTTCTCCATTTCAGAAGCGAGGGCAACTCTTTTGTAATTGTATTTATCAAAAAGGGACCGCACTTCCATGATTTCCGATTCTGTAGGAACAACTCTATACTGTTCTTCAAGAACTTTTATTGCAGTTTCATACTCTAACTCAGTAAACAATTTAGGGTACATCTCATTAATAAGTAGTCTCACACCATGTATTGCGTATAAGGCGGCCATAATAGTATTCTTTTCGTTATGGGAAACCTCTATTTTGTCTATCACTTTCCCATTCTTATCTAACGATTCAATATATACTCTTTTTTGTAAGAACTGCGCAGGCAAACCACTTTCCTTTACCGTAGCCCACCCATAGGGCATTCCTCTTGCAATTGTATATGAATCCATAGCAATCCCCCGTTTTTATTTGATAATATTACCAACACTATTGTACTTTACTGCTGTCAGATTTCCTAGCATTTACACACTATCAGTCTATTTACGTCGCCTTCCAATGCGTGGCACACCTAGCCGCGATATCTGAGAATATTGCGTATGACTATCTCGCATTGCCTCTTCGTTAATTTTAACGTAGCCTTGTGTCGTCTTAATATCAGCGTGCGCCACAATACGTTGTAGCGTAAATAAGTCTCCTCCATTAAGTAGGTAATTTGTTATAAAGTAATCGCGAAATCTATGCGGAGACACTTGCGTCTTAGAAGTATCAATACCTGCTTCAATCGCATACTGACGTAGCCTCTTACGAAATTGATCCGCCTTCAACCGATCGCCGTAATTTGAAACGAAGACATATTGCGTATCGAAGTAATCCTGCGTTTCTTCCATTAAACGAATAACCTCGCGCAATACGGAAGCAGATACCGGGACAATACGCGGCTTACGATTCTTATTCAGCGGTCCAGGAAGACGTATGCATCGCGCCTTAATATCGATGAATGTGTCTTCAATTTGAAGCGCCTCGTTAATCCGTAACCCCGAGTCCGCAAGTAGAGTCATCAGCACATAGTCTCTATAGCCAGCGAACGTGGTCGTATCTGCAGACGCAATAATTGCCGAAAGTTGCTCGTCCGTGATTATGCTCTTTTCAGGTATATCCATACGCGGTGCTTTAATCTTCTCAGCCGCATTAGTCTGCGTTAGTCCCTCCGTCCCCCAAAACTTACACATCGTTTGCAGCGCACGAAGCCGAGAAGCCACGGTCGCCGGCGAAAGCTTCTTTCCGTCCTTCTTACGGTACTCTACGCCTTCGTAACGCTCGTGTTCGTGTGACATGTACTCTATGTATTCCCGGAGCGTAACGACCGTGATTTGCCCGATCAGTTCTATTTCCGGATGTGCTCGTGTGAGCCATTCACGAAAATAACGCCAATAACTTTTGTAATCTGCGAGAGTACGTGGGCGAACGCCTTCCGTCCTCTTTACGCTATAAAACAAATCAAATCCGATATCTAATGTTGTCGAGCCGATTTCCTGACCGCGGCCCTTACGTTTATTTATAATCGCTTGCTTACCTTTGCGCGGATCATTACTCATAACAAAAAGCCTCCTACGATGTACTGTAGGAGACTCCGATATGACCGCCTATTAGCGTCTACGCTCGTCCATTTCAACGGCTGGAATGCGTCGACCTGACGCTGCCTATCCGTTACATTCAACGAACGTCCAAACGTTGATATGGCGGGAAATATTAACGTGAGATGCTGGTGAAGGGAATTGAACCCCCGACCTACGCATTACGAGTGCGTTGCTCTACCCCTGAGCTACACCAGCAAATGTGATTCGATGTTATTCCTCATGAAACAACAAAAATTATTATAATACTTCAGGAGCAAAATGCAAGTCCTATTCTTACGGAAATATCCTCCGAAAATGGCGGCATTACCCGCCTAATTTCTCCTGCACGGACTGGATCTTCTGTTTGCTCGAGGAGACTTGATCCCTGCGGTCGTCGATTTTCACGGAAGTCGATACCCGCTTCGCACCGGACAGAAAAGGCGCTTCATGCAAAGCCTCAATCGCCCGCCAAATCATGTTTAGTTCTCCCTCAATAATGGTACTCATCGAAGTCAGCTCATAGGATATTCCATCCTGCTGTTTCAATATACGCTGCATCTCGGCAACATAAGAGCTCAAACTCGTTGTTGCGGTTCCGATCGGAATCACCGTTACCTCCGCTATCGCCATCTTGAAAACCTCCCTCGTTCCCATCTCATCTATATGGAATGCTTTAAACTTCCGGATACAGTTATCATAACAATTCTTGCCCTTCATATCAAAGTCCATCCGTCTTTAGCTTCACACAAGATATGGTGTTCCTTCCTCGTCTCGCCCATACGAATACATCCTATTTTGTCAAAACGATAATATACGTGGTATCTGCGCAGAAAAGGTCGCATTTGGTCACAATTCAGGAAATGTTATGGCCTTTTGGCAGTTTCTTAACTGGCACAATGGCCGTTCGTTTGCTATAATTCTTTTTGCGTTCAATTTTAAGAATATAGTTTACAAACACAATATATTGGGTTAAATTAGATTAACAACAACCAAATATAGTGTGTGTAGGTGCCGGATCAACCTATAAGGCAGTCCGGCTTAATAGGGAAGCATGGTGTAAATCCATCACGGTCCCGCCACTGTAAGGGCGTAAGGCTGTTTATGATCTATCAGCCATCCACAACCGATATATGCCACCGAGGAACCGGATCAAGGTCTCGGGAAAGGCAATGCCGAGGGATGCAGCCCAAGTCAGGAGACCTGCCTATATGCAGCAGACACCAACCTACGGGGTTTTAGGTAAGTGTTCGTTAAGCTTGCGTCTGTACATAACATCATGCCCATTCATGGGCTTATGGCAAACGTCATTTTCGAATCACAGCGCACGGACATTTTCAAGCCTGCCCGCGGGTTTTAGAAAATGTTTTTTTGATGTCCTTTTTCATATTCCCCCCGAAGAAAGCGAGGAATTTATTCATGCCCCAGCTCGTAGTTAAACCGAACAACCGTCAGCTCGCCTTTGATGAAATTCGCCTCTCCGTCTATGCCGACCGGACTCTTAAAGGATTGGACATGCTCGATAAAGAGCGCCTGCTTCGCGGCGTCAATGCCAAATTGCGCGGTGAGCAAGTTACCGGCGAAGAAATCAGCAGCGCCTTCACGATGTCCGCGCTTGAGCTTGTAACCAAAGAAGAGCCGAATTGGAAGTTTGCAGCTGCGCGTTCGTTTCTGACCTCTTTATATAAAAAAGCGGCCACCAACCGCCGATACAAAGCATATCCGGAAGAACCATACGGTGCCTTCTACCCGCTCATTACGGAGCTTGTACAGAAAGGCATTTATCGCGAGGATCTGCTAACCAGCTATACCAAAGAACAAATCGAAGAACTCGGCGAATGCATCGATCCAAGCCGCGATCTGCTGTTTGATTACATCGGTCTGTTGACACTGGCTGAGCGTTACCTGGCAAACGACTTTGACGGTCGCGTCATGGAACTTCCGCAAGAACGCTACATGGTCATCGCGATGTTCCTCATGCACAACGAGCCAGCTGACAAGCGTCTTGACCTTGTCAAAGAAGCCTACTGGGCCATGAGCAACCTGTATATGACGGCTGCTACGCCGACAATGTCTAACGCAGGTAAAAAAGTAGCCGGCCAGCTTTCCAGCTGCTTCATTGATACCGTGGATGACTCCCTGGAAGGAATCTTCGATTCCAATACGGATATCGCCCGTCTCAGCAAAATGGGCGGCGGCATCGGGGTATACCTCGGTAAAGTTCGTGCACGCGGCTCTGACATCCGCGGTCACAAAAACACCAGCTCCGGCGTTATCCCTTGGATTCGCCAGTTAAACAATACCGCTGTTAGCGTTGACCAATTGGGAACTCGTAAAGGAGCCATCGCGGTTTATCTGGATGTGTTCCACAAAGACATTTTGTCCTTCCTGGACCTGAAGCTGAACAACGGTGACGAGCGCATGAGAGCACATGACGTGTTCCACGGCGTAAGTCTGCCTGACCTGTTCATGGAAGCTGTAGAAGCACGTGAAGAATGGAGCCTGTTCTGTCCGCATGAAGTGAAGAAAATCATGGGCTGGAAAGACGAGAATGGCCGTCCGCTGGGCCTTGAAGACTTCTATGATCAAGGACAAGGCGAAGGCCAATTCCGCCAAAAGTATGCTGAAGCCGTGGCGAGCCCGCAGCTGCCGCGTATTACGGTACAGGCCATCGACATTATGAAGCGCATCATGAAATCCCAGCTTGAAACGGGTACACCGTACATGTTCTACCGTGACACGGTCAACCGGGCGAACCCGAACTCTGCCCATGGCATGATTTACTCTTCCAACCTGTGCACGGAGATCATGCAAAACCAATCTCCAACCGTTGTTGAGCAAGAGGAGCTGGTTACGAAAGACGGCCAAACCCGGATCGTAATTTCCAAAATCCCTGGCGATTTCGTTGTCTGCAACCTGAACTCCATCCACCTCGCTCGTGCTGTACCTGCTGGTGTGCTGGAGCGTCTCGTTCCAATCCAGGTTCGCATGCTGGATAACGTCATCGACATTAACAATATCGAAGTTTTACAAGCTCAATATACCAACAGTCAATATCGTGCGGTCGGTCTCGGCACCTTCGGTCTGCATCACTTGCTGGCGCTGGAAGGCATCCGCTGGGAATCCGACGAAGCCGTTGCCTATAATGACAACCTGTATGAGCACATCAACTACCTGCTCGTCAAATCCAGCATGGAGCTGGCCAAGGAAAAAGGACATTATCCGAAATTCAAAGGCTCCGACTGGGAGAGCGGCGAGTACTTCAAGTTCCGCGGTTACACCGACGGCGAGCATGAAGGCAAGTTCGTAACCACTGAGCAATGGCGCGAATTGCAGCAGGAAGTACAAGTAAGCGGCGTCCGTAACGCATGGCTGTTTGCCATCGCACCGAACGGCTCCACTTCGATCATCGCGGGTTCCACGGCGAGCATCGATCCATTGTACGAACTTCTGTCTTATGAAGAAAAAACCACTTACAAAGTGGCTAACCCGGCGCCGGATCTGTCCGAAAAAACAATCTGGTACTATAAAACGGCTTTCTTGATCGACCAGCATTGGTCCATCAAAATGGCTGCCGCCCGTCAGCGTCACGTTGACCAAGCGCAAAGCTTTAACCTGTATGTCCGCCCTGATATCCGGGCTTCGGAATTCCTAGAGCTGCACCTGCATGCCTGGAAAGCCGGCATCAAGTCCACGTACTATGTACGCAGCCGTGCGCTGACGATTGAAGAGTGTGAGTCGTGCGCAAGCTAAAATTCGAACCCACCCAAACCCTCCCTTCCAAGGGAGGGCCCCAAGGGCTCTGCCCTCTGGACACCCGCAAGATGTGCAGGGAATGAATGAGGCGGCTTCTATGTTACTTTAGTGGCTAGGAGCGCTTTCTCCCTTCGGGAACGCTGGAATTTAGTGCGGAAGCTAATGAGTTACTTCGTGCGGTTGTTGAGTTGCTACCTGCTGGGATCGCTCTCCCCTTGGGAGTCGCTTCTCATGCGGTGCGGGGACCTTTGAGTTACTTCGTGCGGTTGTTGAGTTGCTGCCTGCTGGGATCGCTCTCCCCTTGGGAATCGCTTCTCATGCGGTGCGGGGACCTTTGAGTTACTTCGTGCGGTTGTTGAGTTACTGCCTGCGTGGATCGCTCTCCCTCTGGGAATCGCTTCTCATGCGGCGCAGGGACCGTGAGTTACTTCGTGCGGTTGTTGAGTTACTGCCTGCTGGGATCGCTCTCCCCTTGGGAGTCGCTTCTCATGCGGTGCAACAAGCATCAAACGGCTGCATGCGGGTGTTCCCGCGAGGCAGGATTGAATATGCTATCTAATAAAAGACTACAAGGGTAAGGGTATCCAAGCGGAAGAGTTTACGTCCGCCTTTGGGAGCCCTTTGCAACCTTTAAATACATTCAAGCAAAGGGCGGACAACAGCGGCTGGAGAGTGGATACCCGTCCCTCGAATAGGCTGGACCCTATCCCTCGGCTTCGCCTCTGCCCGCCCTACTATGATATACAAGGAGAGAAAATCGGCATGCAAATGCAAAAGATATTTAACACCGAAGCACCCAACCGCTCCACTCGCGTCATTGAAGGTGAATGCTCCGGGATCTTGAACTGGAACGACATTCGGATGCCTCATATGTATAAGCTGTACAAAGTCCTGCTACTGAACCACTGGATCGCGGACGAGATTCCAATGTCCAAGGATGCGCAGCAGTTCCCGCGCCTGGACCCTGAAGAGCAGCGCACCTTTAAGATCAACATCTCCCTGCTCGCTGTTCTGGATTCCATGCAGACGATGTTTGTCAGCGACGTGAAGCGTTACTTTACTGATTCGTCACTCGAAGCCATCTCGGCTATCATCGGTCAGCAAGAGGTCGTTCACAACCAATCCTATTCCTACGTGCTCTCTTCCATCGTTTCGGATCAAGAACAGAAGGAAATCTTTGAATACTGGAAGCATGATCCGGTCCTGCTGGAGCGCAATCAGTTCATTTCAGATATTTATCAGAACTTCCGCGACAATCCGTCGCCGCAGTCCTTCTTCGAAGCAATGGTGGCCGACCTGATCCTGGAAGGTATCTTCTTCTACAGCACGTTTGCCTTCTTCTACAACCTGGCTCGCGACCAGAAGATGATGGCAACCAGCCAGATGATCTCTTACATTCAGCGTGACGAGAACCAGCACTGTTACTTCTTCGCCGAAGTATTCAAGCAGCTGCTCAAGGATTTCCCGGAGCTGAACTCCCAAGAGAACATCGACTACCTGTACCGCACCATCGACCGTGCCGTTGAGCTTGAGACCAACTGGGCACACTACACGCTCAGCAATGTGCGCGGCATCGATCTGAACGAGTTGGGCGACTACATCAAGTACATCGCGAACCGTCGTATTACGATGATGGGTCTGGAAAAAGCTTACCAAGGCGTAGACGTCAACTGCATGCCATGGATCAAGCCTTTCTCGGATGAAGCTCTGAACGCAACCAAAACCGACTTCTTCGAAGCCAAATCCCGTAACTACGGCAAGGTTGGCGACGACAACGGTTTTGACGATCTATAAGATCCTCTCCATATACACAAACCTCCGTGATCCCTTAACAGGGATCACGGAGGTTTTTTATATCATATGATCGACTACAATAAAATGTAATACAATAATGTTTCATCATTTATGAAGCTGACATTTCTGTACGTAATCGGTTCGTGCCGCTGAAACTGCTGGCCGCGCTGGTTGATTTTCAAATTTCAAATATGGAGGGTTATTTCTGCTCTGATATGTGAACACGCTTCATGAATAGAGAAATGACGAAACCTGCAATCGCAACAACAATAGCAATATTAAAAACATGCTGTACACCCGCTGTCAAAGCAAGCGCGGCGTTAGCAGGATCCGCCTGGTCTGCCGTTTGCTTCAAAAAGCTGCTCATGCCCACAGACATGATACTTACCGCAACCGCTGTGCCGATCGCACCCGCCACCTGCTGGACCGTATTCATAATTGCGCTGCCGTGCGGGTAAAGTGAAGGAGGCAATTGGTTCAGAGCATTCGCCTGTGAAGGCATCCAAACCATGGAGATCCCGATCATCAAGAAGGTATGAAGCATAATGATCTGGCTTATGGCCGTCGTTGTCGTAACTCCTGAGAGAAACCAGAGCACGACGGATATCAAGGCCATACCAGCGGGTACAACCCATCTCGGCCCAAATTTATCGAATATTCTGCCCATAATCGGTTGCGTGATCGCGTTCACAATCCCCCCGGTCAACAACACAAGTCCGGCCGAAAAAGCGTTAAGGCCGAGGCCTCTGATCAAATACAAGGGCAACATAATCATGGATGCCATCATCACCATTACGGCAATCATGAGCATAACAGTACCTACCGTAAACATGGGCTGTTTGAATGCTCTCAAATCCATCATCGGCTGCTTCATTCGCACTTGCCGTACCGCAAATATCAATAGCGCCAATATGCCGACAATCATCGGAATCATGACCTTGGGCGCTCCAAGTCCTCCTTCCCCGGCGCTGCTAAAAGCAAATACAATTCCGCCGAAGCCAAGCGTGGATAAGATAAGCGAATAGATATCGATTCTCGGCTTGGTAATCGTCGATATATTTTGCATATATCGCATGCCAAACAGAAGAGAAAACGCCAAAACGGGAAGAGTCAATCCGAAAATCCAGTTCCAGCTAAGCTGATCGATCAACAGACCGGAAAGGGTAGGTCCGACAGCAGGAGCAACCACAAGGACAAGCCCGATCAGCCCGTATGTCGTCCCCCTCCTCTCAGGTGGAACAATGACCATCACGGTGTGAAACATCAGCGGCAGGATGATCGCTACGCCCGCAGCTTGAATCACCCGTGCAATCATGAGCAGCTCAAATCCGGGGGAAACGGTCGCCACCGCTGTGCCGAGTAAAGCCAACAGGAGCGAAGCCGTGAACAATTGTCTGGTTGAAAACCATTGGAGAAACAACCCGGATACCGGAACCAATATGCCGAGGGTCAGTAAGTAACCCGTCGTCAGCCATTGAGCTGTTGCGGCGGTGATATGAAACTGGTTGATTAAATCGCTGAGCACTACGTTTAAAGCCGTCTCGTTAAACATCCCAATAAATCCGCTTAATAGTAACGAAACCATGATGGGGATAACTTTATATTTTTGCACCGCATTATGCTGTGTTTCTGACGTCACTGCTTGCATATTATTCTCCACTCTCCCAGTAATAATTAGGTATTATAGATTTTAAAGGCACTAGTTGTCTTTAATTGATCCAAAAAAGAAGTGTTATGTAACTATATTCAGTTTCCGTACAAGATCCTACATTTTCTGATTTCTCAACAGTTCTTCCATCTTCTCTTCTGCCGAGAACACCACCTGTTTGAATCGGGCATTCCGCCAGGATTGTCATGCTCGCCTTCATCAACTTGGACAGTAACGTATCTCTATGAAATCACTAAGATTTAGCAAGGTTCATTTTCGGCGGGATATACCCGAGCTGCCTGCCTATTTTTACAATTTGTCCTCTATGATGAAATTCGTGGGTGATGGTGTGCGTAAATAGCCATAATTCGGTTAACTCTACACTGTCACTCTGCCAGGATGCTTGAACGGCAGGATCCCATTTGTTTTTAAATTCATTCAGAAATTCATAAACCAGGTCATCTGTTTTCTTAAAAACTTCACGCATTTTCTGCACATTGTCAACGGATTCTGGTTTTAATTTTGGAAGTGATTTGCCAAGGCCACGACTCCCCAACCATACCCGATAACAATCAGTGACATGAACATGCAGACTGCGAATAGAAACTCCGCCTAGGGCTTCAACTTCTTTAACATAATCTGCGGGGGACATAGTTTCGCAGTAACGAAATAATGATTCCCTTGTACGCTTAATCAAATCATACTGGCTTTTGAATACATCCATCTTCTCACTCTCCTTTTGATAATAAGCTACGTATGGGTTAAATTGCGGATTTCGCCACCTAGTTAATCGCCATACGTAGCGCACTAATAATACCGCCGTTAATAGCGATGCACGTTATCCTAAAATTAGGATGTCGAATCACTACTCTTCGCACCCCGGGCAGCCCACATTCCGCTATTCCGAATCAGCTTACGCACGGATTCCACCTGGAAAGATGGAAGATGATGCCCCGGCATCAGATATACCACGCGGCCAGAACCATATGTATGTGCCCACGCAGCAGGCCACCGCTGGCCATCATGCACATATTCGGCAAGTATAACCGCCGATTCATGCGGACTCAGCTCGAACCGAAACGGTTCTTCATCTACCGTAAAATCGCTTAAGTTCTCCACAATAGGGTGACTCCCATGATTATATCGAATTGGCAGTGACGTATATTCCGGATGTCCCGTAACCCTGCCGCCGATTAACTTTTCCAGCTCTTGGCTTTGCTGCAGCGAGATGCCGTTGTGGATAGCTAGCAGCCCCCCGCCGTTTCTCACATAGGATATGAGCGCTTGTACCTGGTCTTCGGGTATCTCCAGATCCGAAAAATCCGTGTACGATATGAACAGATCATAGCCCTCCAGCTTATCCTCTTGAAGCACGGCATAATCATCCGTACATTCAACGTCCATAGGTTCAAATATGGTTTGTAATTCGTGATCAATATGCGTAAAAGGATGATATTTCGCTCCCTCGTATTGTCCAAGCGCAATTGCTTTCATATTCATAGTCTCCTCTCCTTCTCATTTGCCAGGGTCACTCTCGTCCTTCATAATCCAGAAAAATCGGCTGTTCGCCAAGGTACGCCTTTGGGTCCATCACAAACTTCATGATGCGATCGGCAGACACATCCGGCGGCACGGCCGCTTCTTGATCCAAATCGCGGCTCATGTAGGACTGCAGCCACCCCGGTTAGAAAACCATCACTTGTCACCCATAGGCTAACAAATGCTGACGCGGTATAGTGGATTGCATAGGAGTGCGGCTTCGTTTGAATCGATACCCACCATTCACCCCCATTATCGATTCAATCATGCCTGTTATAAATCGATATTGTAGATTTTAAAGATACACGTTGTCATGAATAGACTAAAAAAGAAGGATCATATGACGATGTTATGTTCACGTACAAGATCCGACATCTTCTGATTTCTCAACAGTTCTTCCATCTTCTCTTCTGCCGATAACACCACCTTTTGAATCGGGCATCCTGGTCCATGTTCGAAACTGCAATCGAACAAGGAAGCCGAACCTTCAATCGCATGGATAATATCCAGAAACGAAATATCTTCCCAATTTCGTTTGAGTCGATAGCCGCCATTCACCCCCGTTATCGATTCAATCATGCCGGCCTTCACCAACTTGGTCAATATTTTGGACAAATAGGTTGGAGACACACTTTGTCGCTCTGCCAACTGCTGTACGCCTATTGGTTTCTGGGGAGTCGCCGCAGTAAGAAAGAGCATCGTATGGAGGGCATAGTCTGTAGCCTTGGAGTACTTCATTCAAACATCACCTCAATTAAGGACTTTGCAGGTCTATAATAACTATTATATTCCATTACGTCAAGCATAAAACATGCGCTTTTCTTGGAATCTCACGAAGTTTCATCAGGAGAAAAAGGAGTTGGCAATTAAAGGAGCGGTTTAGAAACGACCACGTCATTGAAAACGCCACTCCGGATGAAATTCGCCAGGCAGAGCCGAAGGCTGCTAAACAAGCTGTACCCGGATCGATGGGAGAAGTGTCTAGTGGATCGCCTGGGTGAAAAAAGCCTGCGATGCACATCTATCGACCATCGATTGTCCGGGCAATGAGTGTTTTCCAGCAAGTGTGTTCTCTTTTTTCAGTTGGGATCATCCATCGATATTCCCTTTAAAAGCAGCTTGATCGCATTGACATGCAGGGCTGCATATTCGTCCCCGCTTAATTTTGGCATCGTTAGGCAGAGCTGCGTTGCTCCGGCTAATGTGGACATCACACCAAAACTCAACGTTTCGATATCTTCATTAATAAAAACGCCTTGCTCGATCCCTTTATGCAGCACTTGTCTAATTGCACGATAGGCTACTTCTGTGATCTCTCTCAATGTAGCCAATGCTTCGGATTCGCTTGAAAGTGTTTTGGCATACTCTTCAAGTGCTTGGATTAAGGGACTTTCACAATCTCTTCCGAATAAATCAGCCATTTCAAGCAACTGTTCGCTGGGAGACGTGGATTGCTCAGCCGAACGAAGCCACTTTTGTGACATTTGTTCGGCATGCTGGGTAAGCAATTGGAGAAAGAGTACCTCTTTATTTTTAAAATGATGATACAAATTGCCTTTACTCATCTGAGTCGAGATACATAAATCGTCCATTGTAGCTCGATCATAGCCTTTTTCAATAAATAATAACTTGGCATGGTTTAATATAATCGTTTTTGCTTCTTCTGCTGGCAATCGCCTTCTGGCCATAAGCTCCTCCCGGAACCTTATGAACGGTTCCTTTTATGCTTGAAAAATTGAAAAGCACCATATGAGATAACAATAGCAAAAACCATAGAAAATGCAAACGGCATATCTAGCGTGTGGCGGTATACAATATTTTGCAGCCCCATGTCTTCCAGCGTCGATGATCCATATCCCCAAATGGATGTATTAAAAATGTTCGTGGCAAAATGGATTCCGATGGGAGCAGCCAGACCATTGGTGTGGTAGGCAACGATTCCCAGAAAGAATGCCCCCAGCAGGTAATACAACGGTCCAAAAATCCCGTAGTTTAGCATTTCGGGGTTAAAACCATGGATCAGGGCAAAGGTTAGGGAAGTGACGAAGATGGACCAGAATACACCGCCTCTTAATGATCTAAACATACGGTACATATAGCCTCTGAACAACATCTCTTCAGCAGCACTTTGAACCAAAATCAAAGGAGCGGTAACAATGAGTACACCTAACCATGGAAGCGGATCAAAATGAAGCGTAAAAGCTTGAGGATGCACGACGATATCGATAAGCAAATACAAGATAAGTGCTATAAAATACCACAAAAAATAAATTGCGAACTTTCGGAAATCGGGCCTTTTACCTTCAAATAAAAATGTTCTAAAACGAATTTTGAAGAAATATTTGGTAACAAGAAAGATGCCGAGAATAAGGAATAAAAAAGACATATACAGTGTGATTAAACTAGGTAATCCTGAGCGAGTAGCGGGAATCAAAGAATTAACAAGATTTAACCATAATAAAGTGCCGCCTTGCCAAATTATAAAAATGACGATGAACCCTGCTACAGATTTAAAGCTGAATGGTATCGGTGGTTGAAGACCATATTTTTTTTCCATGACATGCACCCATCTCTCATTGTGATTACCGACTAATTAGTCGGTAATCACAATATACATATCTTATATATGTCTGTCAACATTAAACAATGATTTTGACGCTTGTTATCGCGTGGTTGGCTATAAAAATAATCGCTTCTTTACTTAATCAGCAGCTAATTTTGTTGAATAAACCAAGGAGCTGAAGATTCGATCTATCCTTCTGGTCGTTTTACCCCTTCGCTGCCCATACCTCGATCTCTACCAGAATGGACGGCATCGCCAGTGCCGGTACGTAGGCCATCGTCATGGCCGGCGCCTTCCCCCCGTGGAATTTCTCCCATGCCTGGTGAAAGTGATCCCAGTCGACCTCCTGAGCCGCCCAAATGTTGATTTTGACGATATGATCCGCGGACATCGCTTCCGCACCCAATAACCTCTCAATGTTCGCCAAAGTGTTCTCCACCTGCTGCTTCATATCTTCCGGCAAGTTCCCCTCCCTGTCGGTTCCCACCTGACCGGAGAAGACCAACAGCTCAGCCCCTCTCGGAACCTTGGTTACATGGGTATAAGGCCCGATCGGCGGGGCGATGACAGGCGGATTATACCGCTGGATTGGGGACGGCAGATCCTCATCGGCTTCATTCACTATAGCCAGCGTCTGATGGTCTTCCCACGTTCCGTTGATGTTCACGTTTTTCCGGGCAATGCCTTCTTTATGGAATCCAGCTTTCAAAAGCACTTGGATCGAACCCAGGTTGTGCGGCATCACGCCCGCCTCAATCCGGTGAAACTTCAATTCCTGAAAGGCAAACGTCACAATCAATTGCACCGCTTCGGTCATATAGCCCTTTCCGTTGTGATCTTGGTCCAGAAAATAACCGATCCAGCAGCTCTGCAGATTCCCCCGCACCACTTCGGTCAGCATTATCTCGCCGATCATCTCTCCGGTGTCCTGTAGTCCAATCACATAGACATACCCTTGATCTGCCTTGCTGGCTTCCATGGCCTTTCGGATCCGCTCAAGCTGACCCTGATGGGTGTAGAAGCTCTCTTCCCTTAAACCCGTGAACCGCTGAAAAAAATCCCGGTTATCCTTCTCGAGCTTCAGCAGTGCCTCTACATCCGACTCCTCTACCGACTTGACATAAATCTGTTTCCCTTGCATGAACATAGTTACCCTCTCCTCTGTTTGAAGCATTAGAATCACAAAAAAACACCACAGCGCACCTGTGGTGTACATGCCGATCTATGCAACCACAAGCAAGCGACCTGTGGTGTTCAATTCCACTGCATCCTCATCCGGTTACCGAATGGAAGGATCCTTGATCGCTGAATATCCGATTTTGGACACACTTCTCCCATTATCGGACGGATCAAAGAAAACAGCGGTGGAGTATCCCATGCCTTTTGCCAAAGACGCCAATGATCTTTTTTTCATGTGAATACTCCTCCCTTCTGCTTCGCGGCGGTTCATCCATGCCAAACATCTATGTTTATACAAAGTCTCTCGCTTTACAGCTCGAGTCGCAACGTTAGCCTTCCATACCTTAATCAGCATAGGATACATGATTTCGCATGAATGGTCAAATCCGCTAAACTGGATTCACATGACCGTTCCCTTCGGATTGTCTTTGGACGGTCCTCTGCCCTGCTTCAGATGCTTCAGCTGAGCCACAATGATGACGCTGATCACCACCAGCAGAAACCACGAGCTGATTTTGCCGATATGCACCAGGCTCCATGTCCGCTCCTGACCCGGATAGGTCCAGGCCCCAAGAAACGTAGAAATATTCTCAGCGATCCAGATGAAAAAACCAATCAGCAGAAACGACAGCACCAGTGGCATCCGCAAGGTTTTTCCATCCACGTCAAAATACACCATGGTTCTGCCAAAAACCACGAACAGCAATACCGTGAGAAGCCAGCGCGCATCCCATACGTAGTGATGGGTAAAGAAATTGGCATAGATCGCTGCGCTGATCAGCACAGTCAGCACAGGCAGCGGCCAGCCGGTGATGCGCAAATTCATTCGGCGCCATGCCTGGCATATATAACTGGCTACGCTGGCGTACATAAAGCCGCTGTACAGCGGGACGCCGCCGATTTTGCTCCAGCCCTCCTCGGGGTAAGACCATGAGCCCATATGCACTTTATACAGCTCCAGCATCAAACCGATGACGTGAAAGACGCAGATGACCTTCAGCTCATCCCATGTCTCCAGCTTGCTCACCAGCATCCCGATTTGTGCCAGTACACATATGAGAAGGATGAGATCATAACGCGCCAAGCCGGGAATTTCAACCACCTTGGTCAGTCCCAGCGTACCGAAGATCATAACCGGAAATATGCAGGACAAAGCCTGCTGATAACCGAAAATCCACAGCTTCCGTATAAATTCCATAAGCTCCTCCTACCTGCACATTCGTATACTTCACCCTACCACAGTCCGCGAATTCAATAAAAGAACAGCGTTGTCATCATTCGTCCAATCCATTGACGGGTGTAAAGCAAATAAAGAGAGCAGCCCTAGAGCTGCCCTCTCATCGGTTAACGTCCTATTTGACTATAATTTTGTGGCTGTGCATGACGCCAATGATGCAGTTCAACCACCGTTCAATCGCTTGATACCTTTCGGGTTCCCTGTGTTGCGCTAAGCTTCAACAGCCCGAAAGATCATCTTCTCCAACATGGCCGATGAACGCCGGGTCAGAGCGCGACAGGGTGAACCGATTTTTTCTTTTTGACCCGTAACAAAAATGTAAGAGGTATGGCAA
Organism: Paenibacillus lautus; assembly: GCF_050482385.1. Classification (GTDB taxonomy): domain Bacteria; phylum Bacillota; class Bacilli; order Paenibacillales; family Paenibacillaceae; genus Paenibacillus_AQ; species Paenibacillus_AQ lautus_B. Next base: position 61,322 of record NZ_JBCNHV010000032.1, on the reverse strand, counting down.
TAACAGCCACCATCGTTCCGATCATAAACACATCATCAATGCCCATCGTTGTTGCGGCACGCTGGGTCGAAGCCCCCGCACCCATGTAGTAGGATGTTCTGGATACTACCAATGCGCTGAATATGCCGATCGATAATGAAGCAAGCCCTTGGCGTGCCCAGTTCGTGATGGACGATGCGTGACCGGAATATTCGCTGGACACCGCGCTCATCGCTGCGTTCGTTAACGGCATATTGCATAAAGCAATGCCGAGACAGCGAACCAGTTGCAGCAAGGAAATGTACAAAACCGAGGTACGGGTGCCGATTCCGCTGAAAGCGAGCGTGGCTGCCACAATGATGAGAACTCCCGTGATCACCAGCCGGAATGGACCGATCCGATCATAAAATTTACCGATAAGCGGCGACGCTGCTGCCATGACAATCGCGCCCGGCAGCATGATCAGGCCGGTATCCATCGGGGACAGCTTCAGCACAGTCTGCAAATAGAGCGGCACCAGCAAGGTTCCCGTATACAGGGATATCGTCACGATACAGTTCAGGATCAAGCTGTACCGGAATCGGGGGAATTTGAATACTTTAAGCTGCAATAACGGGGATGAAATCCGCAGTTCCCACTTAATGAAGAACAGCAGCAGTAAGACTCCGGAGATGAGCAGGGACAGGGTCTTCCAGGATCCCCAGCCCCAGTCGTTACCATGACTGAAGGAGAGCAGCAAAAGAGAACTGCCCGCCACCACCGTCAAGAATCCGAGGAAATCAAACGACTTTTTCCCGGTCAGTCGGTAAAAAGGAATGAATTTGCTTACGATGACAATCGAGATCAGGCCGATCGGAATATTTAGAATGAAAATCGATTTCCAGCCAAAATATTGCACCAGCCATCCGCCAAGTGTCGGCCCAATCACCGGTGCCAGCATGGAGGCCAGACTCCATAAACCCATGGCATAGGCTTGCCGTTCCCGGGGGAATACCTGGTAGATGATGGTCATCGTAATCGGGATAATCATCCCGCCGAACACGCCTTGCGTAATCCGGAACGCAATCAAGGTCTCGATATTCCAGGCTACGACGCATAATAGCGACGAGAGCGTAAACCCCATCAATGCCAGGACAAACAGCCTCTTATAACTGAGCTGGTCCCCCATGTAGCCTACGATGGGGGCCACAATTCCCGTTGCCAGCAGGTACCCCGCCATCAGCCACTGGGTAGTGCTCAGCGTGGTATCGAATTGCTGCATTACAACCGGAAAGGCCACGTTAATGGTGGTGATGCTAAGCACCGCCAGAAAATTACCGAAAAATATAGCGCTCATAATAAGCCAAAATGAAGATTTATCTTGTGTATTCACATGAAGCCTCCTAAACAAAGTAACCCCGCCCGGATCTGATTAACAGAGCTGGAGGCGGGATTCGAAGAGTTTGGTCTTAGATTATGGAAATAATTTTTTGCCAAGCAATCGCAGTAAAATATACAGGTTATCCGCCTCATCCTCATCCAGCTGCTTGAAGGATTCCATGACGGCATAATCCCCCTCGCTGCGCGCATCGAGCACAAGCTGCCGGCCTTCTGCCGTAAGATTGACATAGTGGCTTCGTCCATCACTCGGATTGGGCGTTCGAACCACCAATCCCCGCTGTCCCAGAGCGTCCACCAAATACGTGATCGTTGCAGCCTTAAGTTCCATATGCTCAGCCAACCGGTTGGGAAGCAGCGGACCCTGCTGCTCGATCAAACTTAAAATCTTATATTGATTCATCGTTAAATCGTTCTTTCTCAAGTGATTCAAAAAAGATACGACGCGATGCCTCGTCATGTTATCCGATAACTCACGGTACATATCCATGAGTCTCTCCACGCTTGCTTCTCTTCCGTTCTCCAGAGTTTTTCACCTCAATCTTATTTTAGTTCAATGATTCTAACTTGTAAACACCATTTTCATGTTTTCATTTCCCTATTTCCCTTTTAATGCATGATTTATCACTAAACTACTTAGATCATTCGAAGTTCATTACAGGGATCTGAGCCGCCATAATCTCTATAGAAGACACCTTTCCAGAAAAACTCCCCCATGGTATGCCCTTCATAACGATTCGCCTAGTCTAATTCCCCTCTGCTATACAAAAAAAGGGACCCGGTAAGGCCAACTCACGCCTTCGGAACCCTTCACACTTGATGGCTATTCTTCATCGTCTGCAAACAATTCGTGAAGCATCGCTTCCCGGCGATTCACAAATTCCTTTGTAATCATATAATGATCCGTTTCTTCCAAGCTCGACTCTTCCAGCCCTTCGGATGTCAACTTATAAATGATCGAATCCGGATAAGCCATAACAATCGGCGAATGCGTGGAAATAATGAATTGCGAATCCTCGTGGACCAGGTCATGGATGCGTCTGAGCAGCGCCATTTGGCGAAATGGAGAGAGTGCCGCTTCCGGCTCGTCCATGATGTACAAACCGTTCCCCCAGAATCGATGCAAAAAAGTGGCAAAAAACGATTCGCCGTGCGACTGCTCGTGAAGTGATTTGCCGCCATAGGAATTTTTGATGGGAGGGGCGAAGCTCTCTTCGGCATCCAACCGGTCGATATTCGTCGCGACGTTATAATAGCTCTCCGCCCGAAAGAAAAACCCGTCCCGCGGTTTGCGTGCGCCTCGAACGGTTCGTATATATTCATGAAGCTTGGAATGGGTCTCCTCCGTCGAGAAGGAGAAATTCAAAGTCCCTCCTTCCGGATTAAACCCGAGGGCCGTCGCAATCGCCTCCAGTAGCGTGGATTTGCCCATGCCATTCTCGCCTACGATATAAGTAACCTTGGGATGAAAATGAAGTCCGTCCATAGCCGCTACGGCCGGCAAATTAAAGGGGTATTCGTTAAATGACGGGATACGATCCCTCATTAACACAACGCTGCGAAGATAGGCAAGCATAGCCGACTGATCCAACCGCTTTCCCTCCTTGATATTTACGTTAACCGATCATGACAAGTCTACTATATAACATTCCAGCTTCGGTTCCAATTCGGAAGAAGTGCCAAATGCAGTCTATAGTCTACGGCGCATTCCAGAAGCATGAACCTGGGAAACCCTGCTGCTCTGGCGATAACAGGTAGGACGATTCCTTCACGCAGATGATGCCCCAGTCTCCAAAAAAATGCGCCATCACAGGGCACGTAGGCACCTGGAAAGACGCATTTTCTCATCCGATATCGAATGCTATTGCTCCGACATGTTATTCGCTTATGATAAATTGATAGAGCTCCTCGACCTTCTCTTCCGTCAGATCGCCGCTGTTATCGAATACCTTAATGGACGTCTGCGGAATGTCCCAGTTCACTTCCGGAACGAAATCGACGCGTTTCTTGAAGTCGTCCCAATGATCCAGCTTCCACTGATCCCGCTCGGTCTGTCTGTCGACGATCCGTTCCTTCTGCAAATCCATGTCTTTGAGCGCGACCACAATGACCTTCACGTCAACGTCGTTCTTCGTTAACCCTGCCGATGCGATGACTTCTTCAATCCATTCGCGGCTCTTGAGCTCCGCGGTAAAGGGAGAAATCATAAAGACATTTTGTCCGGCACTCAAGTTCTCGATGCAAATGTCCTTGGTCGTATCATATTCCAGATCGCGCAGGTTCTCTTTATAGAAGGAAGAGTCGCGATCGTTCGGATCCAGTCCGTTACTTTCCAGGAACTTCTCAACAAAGCGTCCCCCCACCGTATCACGGTCGAGAAATGCAGCCGGTATACGGACTGCAAGCTTCTTGGCTACGGTTGTCTTGCCTGTACCGGCCACGCCGACAAAAAACACTAGCTTTTGCAAATGGTATCCCTCCATATGATCTCTATCGCTTTCATATCCCTGCCGTTCACTCATGCATCCTTATTCACGTTCTGTCCGGTAACGGGTTTCCTCAATCAATTCCTCCATGGCAGAGGTCAAGCGTTCCTGTAGCACTTCTGCTACATCAAATCCGCCGTCCTCAGTACGTGCCACTTGGGCATCCACCGCGTACACGCCGCCTAGAATATGACGGGCTCCAATCGAAGAAAGCACGGGCTTAAGCGAATAATCAATCGCCAGCAGATGCGCGAGACTACCGCCGATGAACATCGGAAGCACGATTTTGCCGGCCAATCCTTTTTGCGGAATCAGGTCTAAAAATGTTTTCAGAACGCCCGTAAACGAAGCTTTATAAACCGGACTTGCCACAATCACGGCATCAGCCTCGGCCACAAGCCCGTTCGCTTTGACAATATGCTCACTCTCAAACTTGGTATGAATCAAATCCTCAGGCGGCAGCCCAGCCACGTCGATCCGGCTCACCTCAAAATTCGCAGCAGTCAATGCCTGCTCCGCATACTCCATAATCGCATTCAATCGGGATCCGGCTGTGGGACTCCCGTTAATAATAACAGCTTTCGCCATAATCATTCACCTCGGCTTATCTTATAGTGTCGCCATCTCATCCATTCATAAGATCGCTATGTAAGATCCTCTCGACTTAGAGTCGGACGGCCTTAGCCAACATGTTTAGAAAAAGAAGACTTTACAAAGAACCACAAAGTCTTCCATAAGCAGTCGCTCTTAAATCCGACGTTTACCAACATAAATCAGAGCAAACTTGTCAGAATTAATATCATCGTATCAATGTGTCCGCGCTTTTGTCAATCCAGCAGCATCGGCAATTGAACCTTGGCGTTTCGCGAACCACTACACTTGACGTCTCAGCGGGACTTGGTGTGCGAATACCGGATATCATAGCGGCTCAGGCTTCGCATTACTGGGGATATTGCCGCCACTCTTCTTCATCCATTCCCAATAACGCCGGTACGTAAATTATTGCTTGCCTGCCCACTAGCGGAATTTTGAACGCTTCACGGGTTTCATCAGGTGATCGTCCTCCCCTGGCTGTTTTGTGTAATTGGAAATATTTTACCATGACAGCTCGGAAGACATCGTAAAAAATCTGTAACCCGCATGTTTACGCACGACCTTTCTCCTATTCTGATCATAAACGGCACCTCCGACTGGGCGGATGCATAGAGATAAAGCATCGGCGTTCAACGAAAACATCCTGTACACCAAAGGAGGAATGAAATGAATCCCCAGCAGCCCATTCCATACGTAGGCTCCAAAACCGAATGCAAGGAACAGCCCATCGCATTCCCTCCCCAGCATCAAAACTGCCAGCCCGGTCTTGAAAGCCTCATGTCGCCGCGTCCGATCAGCGAGGATCCCGCCTACCGGGGCAGCGGTAAACTGGATGGCAAAATCGCCATTGTAACCGGGGGGGACAGCGGTATCGGCAAAGCGGCCGCCATTGCCTTCGCCAAGGAAGGTGCCGATCTGGTCATCCCATACTTATATGAGACTTCGGATGCGGAGGTGACGAAACAACGGATTGAATCGTTCGGCAGACGATGCCTCTTAATTAAGATTGATCTGCGGTCCAAAAAAAACTGCGAAGCCGTAGTTAACGAAACGATAGCCTGCTTCGGCAAGCTGGATGTTCTCGTGAACAACCATGGCGTCCAGTATGTGCAGCGCAGCATCTTGGACATCACGGAAGAACAGCTCCATCACACCTATCAAACGAATATCTTTCCCTTCTTCTTCATGATCCAGGCCGCGCTGCCCCACATGAAATCCGGGGCGTCGATCATCAACACGGCCTCCATTACCGCCTATAACGGTTTAAAGGAGCTCATCGACTATTCCTCAACCAAAGGCGCCATTGTTTCCCTTACCCGATCCCTGGCCCTTTCGCTGGTCGATCAAGGCATCCGCGTCAATTCCGTCGCTCCCGGCTCAGTCTGGACGCCGCTCATCCCATCCAGCTTCTCCGCTGAAGAGGTCGCCGTATTCGGAACGAAATCACCGATGAAGCGGGCCGCACAGCCCTATGAGCTGGCACCCGCCTATGTTTACCTGGCGTCATCCATCTGCTCATCTTTTGTCACGGGTCAGGCTATTCACGTCAACGGAGGGCAGATGGTAACCAGCTAGCAGGGATGCTGCAAGCATCCGAGGATTCGATGAATAACGAGCAGAGGATGTGTACAATGAACACCGGAATTCCCAAACGGTCTGCCCGGATGGACATGGGGTTTTATGCATTAAACAAGCTCGCCAGTGCCGGCATCGTTGTGCTGCTGCTGAGCCTGCTTGATCGGGTGTGGCCTTCCAGCGCTGATCAAGCTTCGGAATGGTTAGGCCTCTATATGCCGCAAGAGCACTGGGTTTACGGTTACGCGCTGACCGCGTCTCTTGCAGCGGATGCCATTCTCTCGTTCCTGCCTTCCCTGCATAAGGGTAAACAAGCCGCCGTGTACGGAGCGGTCGGTTTTCTGTTCTTCGCCTTATTCACAGGCGGGAATCCGGAGCAGATCTGGCTTCGCGCAGCAGCGGGAGCCTTGACACTGCTGCTCTTCTTGTGGGGAAAGCATACGTTCTCCAGCAATTCTCTGGCTACCCCGTTCTTTGCCTTGGCCGTTCCCCTCTTGTGCTGGGTAATCTGATTCAAGTGCCTATAGCTTCCTTCCATGCAAAAAGGACCCTCCGATGAGGGCCCTTCCCTTGCTCTTCGCTTCAAAGCGCTTCAATGACATCCCCGGCGATGACCGAGGCGGGATGTCCCCGGTGCCGCGCGGCTCGCTCACCGGCACGGCCGTGCAGCCACACGCCAAGCGCGGCTGCTGACGGACCGGCATATCCTTGCGCCAGCAGGCTGGCAATGATGCCGGTCAACACGTCCCCGGCACCTCCGGTCGCCATGCCGGAGGTGCCGGTTGGGTTGATGTAGGCTTGTCCGTCCGGCGAAGCCACGACGGTATGCGCCCCCTTGAGCACGAGGGTAACCCCGTGCTCGGTCGCAAACCCAGCGGCGGCACCGATCCGGTCCCGCTGCAGCTCGGCGGTGGGGGTATCCAGCATCCGGGACATCTCCCCCGGATGTGGGGTCAGCACGGTTGCCGCACCGCGCGGCTTCCAGGTGCTGAAATCACCGGCTGCGGACAGCATATTCAGCGCATCAGCATCCACCACCAACGGCCCTTCCCATTCTTCCCACAACCGGCGGAGCCACCTGGCATCTCCGTCAAAGCGGCCAAGCCCCGGACCTACGGCCAGCACATCACGAGTTTTGGCGAGTTCCAGCACCTGCTCCGCGGAGGCCTCATCCCAATAGCCACCGCTCTCTTCACCTGTGGCGGGGGCGAGCATCACCTCGGGCGCGGCTCCGCTCAGCGGCAGCACCAGGCTTGCAGGGAGCGCCCAGGTCACCAGGCCGCAGCCCGCGCGAAGCGCTGCCCGGGAAGCGAGCAGGCCTGCGCCGCTCATCGTGCGGCTCCCCCCTACGGTCAGGACGTGACCGTAGGTACCCTTATGCCCGTCCGGCGAGCGGTAGCGGGACACGTCCGCACCCAGCTCGGTCCGAAGGACATGCGGGGTGAGCAGATGCGTGCCCACGCCCTGCTCCCGGCACAGCGATGCCGGAATGCCAATGGAGCGGACCACCACCCGGCCTGCCGCCTCGGCGCCGGGGTACTGCACCAGGCCTCGCTTCAAGAAGGCGAGGCATACCGTCACCGCAGCCGAAATGCACGGCTCGTGCCGCGCGCCGGTATCGGCGTCCAGTCCGCTCGGAATATCCGCGGACACAATCGGCAGGCCGCTGTCATTGGCGGCCTGGATCAGCGCGGCGTAAGCGCCGCGGGGCGCGCCCGTCGCGCCCGTGCCGAGCAGCGCGTCCACGATGCCGGTGTACGCACCGTAGTCCACGGCTTCACGGCCGTGGACCAGAGCCGGGATGCCGAGCGCCGTCGCGGCATCCCGCTGCACCGCCGCCTCGCCGGCAAGCGCAGACGGCTCGGCGGCATAGAGCAGCGTGACGCGTATACCGGCGTCACGCAAATGCCGGGCGGCGACCACGCCGTCGCCGCCGTTATTGCCTTTGCCCACCAGAATGAGCCAGTGCTGCTGCGCCGCGAGCGCGGTGGGCAATCGAGCCTCTCCGTCGATGACAGGCGACGGGCGGCTCATCGCCAGAGCCAGGTCATTCCCGGCGGTAGGAGCCTCCGCCACTGCCGAATGCTCCGGTAAGGATAGCCGCTGTTCACCTCGCCCGTCCCCCGGCATGAATGGTTGAGCCATTCCTGCAGTCACAGCACCTGCAGTGTAAGAACAGCTCACTCTATCACGCTCTAGGCACAGCTTCAGAACTTCCTCGGCAATCGCTTTACCCGCATTCTCCATCAGCGCAATCGCCGGAATACCGATTCGGTGAATCGTATGGTTGTCGAGTGCCCTCATCTGTTCAGACGTTACAACATACATCCAAGCTCTCCCCTTTGCTTCGATATATCCTACACAAACGTTCTGTCGACTCAGGATGCCCCACTATTAATAAGCAACGGTAAACCGGGACTGAATAAACTGCGGATCATCCAGCTCATCGATCACGGCTACCGCGAAATCTTCAACCGAAATTCGGCTGCTTCCGCTCTCGTCGGTCACCAGGCGATCCATGCCGATTCGGAACTGTCCGGTGCGTTTCCCCGGCTCAATGATCGCCGCCGGACTGACATACGTCCATTCCAGATCGCTTTCCTTATACAGATCGTAAGCATCCGCATGCGCACGGGCAAGCGGCCGGATCTCCTCAGGAAATTCCGGGGCATCCATAAGCGGTACGCCGCTGTCGGCGATCAAGCTACCAGCGCCGCCAACGATCAACAGACGGGTTACGCCGCCGCGTCTCGTTCCCTCTACAATCGTGCGTGCGGCTGCAACGAGTTCCTCTTCCTGGCCGAACTTCGGACCAAAAGCGCTAATGACAGCATCATGCCCTTGAATCGCCTCTTCTAATGATGAAGGATCCATTACATCCGCTTTGACTTTCTTTAATCGTTCATGCTCTGAATCCAATCGATCCAGATTACGCAATACCGCCGTGACTTCGTGCCCCCGGCGCAGCGCTTCCTCCGTAATTCGTCTCCCGATCGTTCCGCTTGCTCCAATTAATGCTACCTTCATGTTCATCGCTCCTTCGCTTAGAAATTATACTATATCACCCTTGGTGATGAATGGCTCTTTACTGAATCTTAAGTAGTATTATAAACACCTAGTGCCGTCTATAGCCGTCCCAGGCTGTCGCACCTCCTATTTACTTATCCCCTTACAGACCTCTTCAAACTACACTCGTTCATTTTTCCTCAAAACAATAGATCTTTAGACCTATGTATCACAATATTATTTTCACCGATAGAATACATAGATTCATTTTTACGAAAATATATATCTTGCATAGCGACTTAATTCGCATTACTAAGGTTGTGTGTTTGCTGGAATTTGTCGTTTTTCTATGACTTGATCGTAATGTAAAGGAGATTATCCATACCATGAAACAAAAATACGTTCGCTTGCTAGCCCTCTGTCTCACAGGCAGTCTGCTGCTGCTAAGCAGCTTCTCCCTTCAGCCTGATGCGGCTACAGCCGAATCCCGTCAGAAGGCAACCTGGTTCTGGGATACCCCGCAGATTCAAGATTCGGCTGACGACATTCTGAATTTTGCCATCAGTCAAGGCGCCAATGTGCTCTATCTGCAGATGAACCGTGATGTTCGGCCCGAATATTATCGCAGCTTTATCCGCCAAGCAGGTGAACAGGGGATCGAGGTTCATGTTCTTGGCGGCGCGCCTAACTGGGCGCTGGAAACGGAGCGTGATCGATTAGAAACTTTCATTCAATGGACCGCTGAATATCAGGCTTCCGCCGCTCCGAATGAGCGCTTCACCGGCATTCATGTCGATATCGAGCCACATGTGCTGACCGAGTGGAAAACAAACCAGGCCTCCTTGGTAAAGCAATGGCAAGCGAGCGTCCGCTATCTGGTCCATGAAGCGCACACACTGAATCTGCCCATCGGTTCCGACATGACCTTCTGGCTGCACGGCTACCAGCTGCCGGACCAGTCGATGTCGATCAGTCGGTGGATGATCCAGCAGTTCGACCAGGTCGTCATTATGGCCTATCGTGATCAAGCGGATAACATTTACAGCGTCGCTGCCGCCGAGCTTAAGGAAGCCGATGAACTCCGCAAGGAAGCCCTGATCGCCGTAGAGACCAAATCGAGCAATGAGGGAGCTTACATTACCTTTTTTGAGGAAGGCACGTCCTATATGGAGGAACAGTTGTCCAAGGTATGTACCAAAGCGGAGAAGCACCCTTCATTCTCCGGGTTCGCCATTCATGACTACCGATACTGGAAGGCATTGCATGACTCCGATCGATAACATCGCGATTTATTTCATAATGGGAATAAAAAAGATGGCGTTTCAAGAGGGTGTCTCCTCTGGCGCCATCTTTATATTATTAGATGAAGGAACTCATCCTCTCCATCGGGTAAAAGGCCTGATCGCTCTTAAACCGTCAACATGAGAAGCAGTACATAACCGACCGTCAATTTGGCGCGTTGTAGCGGCGCTTTTTTTACCTGCACTTCCATCACCCAGGGCCCCTTCCTCTCTTTCGGTGCTACCGTCTTATTCATATACTATATGCGGCTCGGTCTCTTGTGTTGCCTTGAGGAAAAATTGTTTGCCAAGAAAAAAACGATTAGCCATGCAAACAGTAGAGTACGATTTAGGCTTCCTGCATAAGAAGCAGAACCTGGGCTGCAATGCAGCTCATTCACGATCAGGATAGCGCTTCAAGACGTCCTGCAAATATTGTTCTGCTTCCATTACAAGCTGACGTTCTCCCGTGTTCCACTGATCCCGATTTCGATCGACTGCTAAGAAGGCAGCATGAATCCGTTCGTCGCCATGTGTCACACGTTGAACCATCCGTTGCCATTCTTGGGCTAAGGTCCTGGCTAAACGGGATTCGATGGGAACCTTTGAGGCCTTATAAGCTGCAGCTTGCAGCGATATTTTTCTGAACGTATTGTAAAAATCCAATGCAGCCTGCTCAGAGTTAAATACTTTTTGAAATAGCCGCGAGTCTTCCTCCGAAAATTCGTATTCTTTCCAAGCCGACATATCGACCTCATTCAACGAACGCATGAGATGGGCTAACAGCTCCCAAGGTACGTTGTAACCTTCTTTCATCATTTCCTTTGCGACATGCAATCCGTCAAGCTTGGCTTGGATACTCACTTTCTGTGAATAGAGCACCGATTCCTGGTAATCTAGAATGTTCTCGATATCCTGCTCCTCGGTGCCCACGATCAATTGTTCTTTGATCTTTCTTAAAGAGAAACCGATGGCTCTATAGAACATAATCTGTTCAAGTACATACAACTGTTTATCATAATATACTCTATGCCCCAGCTCATCTCGCTCCGCCTTAAGAATCCCTTCATTATCGTAATACTGAATGGTTCGCGGAGTTATTCCCGACAATTGACTGATTTCTTTTACGGAATATTTTTTTCCCATGAACCCATCCCTTCCTGTCCCTTACTCGATTTTCGCTAAAAAAGCCTCTATCGTTTCCAGTAACTCTTTAGGGTATTCCCCGTTAATTGCATGCGAGGCATCTTCAAATACGACCATCTCGCTATTAGGGTCTTTCAGGGAATCCATCCCCGTTTGATACGACTTTTCAGCATGGTGCATCGTCGATTGTCCAGCTAAAATACCGAGCACCGGTATTGTCAGCTCAGCTAATCGTTCCGGCTTGATGGCTTTCGGCATGGGCAGCTTGCTCTTGAATGTCCGCATACCGGTTTCGATTAATTTGGCGGTCGGGTCGCTGTCATCAACTTCAGCCCCGCCGGATATATAGCTGAGCATTTTCTCCCGGATCGGTTTGGGCACCATGGGCACAGACGCCGGAATGGATACCAGTATCATTTTCAGTGGAATGGGGCCAAACACATAGACAGGGTCCAGCAATATGAGCGAGTGAATCTTCTCAGGGTGCTTGAGCGCCACATTCGCCGCACTCCACCCGCCGAACGACAGCCCTAATAGGTGGATCTCTGATTCCGGCAGCTGATCCAGCACTTGCCCTAACCAAGCTGCTTGGTCCGCAGCGGTTTCGATCCGTCTGGTTTCTGTGCTTAAACCCGGCTCTCCTATCAAATCAAGGGTATATACAGGCCGGTGTTCTAACAAGCCGCTTAAATTGGCCTCCCACATGGGTGTAGCAGATCCTTTTCCGGGAAGCAGCAACAAGGGTGTTTTATGCGGTGTATCGCTCTCCCGGAACTTGTAGAGCTGCACCACGCCAAAATCGGTATGAACCTTAATCGATTCAACCGGTTCCGGTAAGTGATTCATCGCCTCATCATAAGCCGCCGCGTATTCCTTCTGCCCATCCTCTGTAACAAAACCGCTTAACGACCCGTCATCTCTGAATAAAAAGCCTATTACCGTCAGTATAGCTAGTATAGCAATGAGAATGCTACCCAAGATCACCCATCCTTTTTTTCGATTCAACTCCATCCCCTCCTAAGGTGACTATAGGATATGACGTAACGTTATACGCAACCCCCATGCTATCCATAGCTGCCTGTTTCCGAATCGGCTTGAAATCTCTCCCTTGTTGTGCAATAGTGAAAGGTAGAATATTGAAGGAGGGATCCGCTTGTCCCTTACGGAATGGATGGTTGATATCTTTGGCTCACTGGACACGCTCGTGGCCATACTTCTTGCCACTGCCGTATTTTCGGGCCTGTACATATACAGTGCATCCCGGCTATTGGGTGCACGGAAGGATTCACTCGCACGCATTCGTCAGTCCTTGACGATTTATACCAGACTAGCCGGACCTCTGGGAACCCTTATCAATCGACCGACCCGAACGGCTGTCCCCGACGACCTGTTGATCCGGCTTCTGCAGGAATGCAAATCCGCTGACCTGCTGACGCGGGAGCTCCACGAACAGATTGATACCTTTCTTAGCGATCGTGATGAATCCAGACTAACAACACTTCACAAGCTGCTGGACCGCGAGATCAACAGACTTATGAAGGAGCGCGACGAACTGGTTGGGCGGCTCGAGAAGCCCGGTTGGGGTATGGGGTTGTGGCTGCTCCTGAAACCTGCCGTACCTGCCCTTTCACTGAGCGCCGCGATCCTATGGACGACGATTCTCGTCCAAGAACTAAGGCAATCCTCTGCCTGGACAACCCCCGAGGTATGGTGTCTGTGGCTCTCCAACATAATTGCCACGATTTCTTTCTACCGACTATTGATGGATTCCAGAAGAAGAACGCATGGAATGATCTATACCATACTGCATCTGCTGATTGTAGCTTCAGCCCTGTTTAATCTGATCTGGAACGAGGCCTCGCCTTACGTTTTGGCTGCCCAATGCTTGCTGTATCTGGCGGGTTTCCGGGTTACAGCCACCCGCAAGCGCCGTGAACGGCCCTATGCCGGACACCCGGAGCTAATGGAACAATTCCTTCATCCTACGGGCGAGAATGACCCTCTTAGTGAGACGGGAGGTTCCGGCGACCCGGAGATCATTAACAGCCCTCTGCGATCCAGATAAGATAGCCGACGATATGAATATGACGAGATACAACCCGTGCCGAATCAACGGCCGGGCTGTTTTTATATCTCCACATTCCTTGTACGGCAGGCAGTCATTACCCGATATTACGCTCATACTCTTACATGCCGCAATCCTGGATCCCTGTGTTCATACAAAAAAAGAACTCCCGCATGATGACCAAAACGCACCCCTATGTCTACGTCGGTTAACACTCAAGGTGTTTCTCCAAAGTCTACTGGGTAAGGTGTACTTATGGCATCTAAGGAAATTCTTTTCTTGGTACTCGATAACCCTTGGGGATCATCTTGCATTCGTTCTTCGCTGTTGACCGGATGCCCGGGATGGTCCTGACGTCTTGACCGCTCCGGAGGCCGTATTCTCGAAACGCTTGCGCTCCGTTCGTTCCATCTGAACAATTTGACCCTCATGCACTACAATTTGCAGCGAACCAAATTCCATGTCGTTCAGCAGGCTGGCTATGCGTTCGAGCCACATTTCATCCACTTTTAAAGGTTTAGCCATGGATACGCCTCCTCACCGGGCAAAGCCCAAATATATTTACTCATCCCCACAAGTCGAAGTGACATTTTACCTGCACGCATGCATTATTCATTCTTTTCCAACCTACATAGTATGAATTAACATTAGCATGGGTTGGAAACGACTGTCAATGGGCATTTTTTCGCGTAAACCAATTTTTCAGCAGCAGGGTTACGACGGCTAATAACAGCAATAATGAGGCCACCGCGAACGATGCCGAAAACTGATACTCATTGTACAAAATTTCGACATGAAGGGGCAGCGTATTGGTCTCGCCGCGGATATGGCCGGAAACGACAGACACGGCGCCAAACTCGCCCATCGCTCTGGCGTTGCACAGAATAATGCCGTACAATAGCCCCCACTTGATATTGGGCAGGGTGACCCTCCAGAATATTTGCCATCCCTTGGCGCCCAGCGTTACAGCTGCCTCCTCTTCCTTCGTCCCTTGATCTTCCATCAGCGGGATCAGTTCCTTGGCCACAAAGGGAAACGTGACAAATAATGTAGCCAGGACAATACCGGGCACGGCAAAAATAATCTTGATATCATGGCTTTCAAGCCAAGGGCCGAACCATCCCTGCCGCCCGAAAATCAGCACGAAGATTAAACCTCCGATCACCGGCGATACCGCAAACGGCAGATCCAGCAGCGTAATCAACAGATTTTTGCCTTTAAAACGAAACTTCGTTATGGTCCATGCTGCAATAACGCCGAATATTGAATTCAGCGGTACCGCAATAGCGGCCACCAGTAAAGTCAGCTGAAGCGCAGATAGAGCATCAGGATCGGATAGAGCGGCTATGTAGACGTCCCATCCCTTCTTAAGCGCTTCGGACATCACCGTAATCAGAGGGAGGACAATAAGCCACAACAGCACAAGCCCAGCCAAACTTATGAATGTCCATTTCACCCACGTCTTCTCCGCTGCCGCCGGAGAGGACGGCGTGTTTCGTTTCGCTGCAGGAACGGCAGCGGGTACAGTTTCAGCCATAGTATCCCCTCCTTAACGCGCGGTTTTCCGCGTCCAATGTTGTAACATATTGATGCCGAGCAGCAGTGCGAAAGAGATGAGCAGCAAAATCAGGGCAACCGCCGTCGCGCCGGCATAATCAAACTGCTCCAGCTTCGTCATGATCAGCAGCGGTGCAATCTCCGTCTTCATCGGCATATTCCCCGATATGAAGACTACAGAGCCGTATTCTCCGATGCCCCTGGCAAAAGCGAGCGCAAATCCGGTCAGCAGCGGCGGAACCAAGGTCGGCAGAATGATGGTGCAAAACGTGCGCCATCGGCCCGCTCCAAGCGTCGCAGCCGCCTCTTCCGTATCCCGCTCCGCATCCTCCAGCACCGGCTGTACCGTCCGCACAACGAACGGTATGCCGATGAACATGAGAGCCAGCGTGATCCCTAAAGGAGAGAATGCCGCCTTGATCCCTAGCGGTTCCAGCAGCGATCCGATCCAGCCATTAGCGGAATAAATCGCGGTTAAAGCCACCCCCGCCACGGCCGTTGGCAGGGCGAAGGGCAAATCAATCAGGGCATCCCACAATTTTTTGCCGGGGAAGTCATACCGCACCAGCACCCAAGCCAGCAGCAACCCCAGTATCGCATCCGCGAATGCAGCCAGCGCCGCTGTCGTCAGACTAACCCGGTAGGAGGCCAGCACCCTCGGATCGGTTGCAACCGACCAGAACTTCTCCCAGGTTAGTCCGGTTTGATTGAGAAGCAGCGCCGACAGTGGCACAAGCACAACCAAGCTCATATAAAGGACGGTCAGTCCCATGCCGATTCCAAAACCCGGGAGTACGCTGCGATTGTTTCTGCTTTGCTTCTCTACGGGGAGTACTGCCATATCCACTCATCCTTTCCTGCCTTCGGCGGTTATGCCGATCAGCTGCCTGGCACGTAAATCTGATTAAAGATGCCGCCGTCATTGAAATGCTTCGTTTGCGTCTCTTCCCATGTTCCAAACACATCCTTGAGCGTAAACAATTCGATAGCCGGGAATTTCTCCTTGTACTTGTCAGCCACGCTGGCAAGCGTTGGACGGTAGTAGTTCTCCGCCGCAATCGTCTGCCCCTCTTCACTGTATAGATATTGCAGATAGGCTTCCGCTACCTCGCGGGTCCCCCGCTTGTCGACGTTCTTATCCACGACGGCAACCGGAGGCTCCGCCAAAATGCTGACGGACGGATTCACGATTTCAAATTTATCCGGTCCCAGCTCGTTAATCGAGAGATAGGCTTCATTCTCCCAAGCCAGCAGCACGTCCCCGATTCCGCGTTCTACAAAAGTGGTTGTCGCACCGCGGGCTCCGCTGTCCAGCACCGGTACGTGGGTGAACAGTTCCTTCACGAATTCCTGTGCTTTCGCTTCATCATGATTGTTAACTTTAAGTGCGTACCCCCATGCCGCCAGGTAGTTCCACCGAGCACCGCCGGAGGTCTGCGGGTTCGGCGTGATCACCTCCACGCCCTCCTTGATCAGGTCCGGCCAATCCTTGATGCCTTTCGGGTTGCCTTTGCGGACGAGGAAAACGATGGTTGAGGTGTATGGCGCACTGTTATGCTCAAACTTGCTCTCCCAGCCTTCATTGATCAATCCGGCCTGACGGATCGCATCGATATCGTATCCAAGGGCCAGTGTCACCACATCCGCCTCCAAACCGTCGATAACCGAGCGGCTTTGCTTGCCTGACCCCCCGTGCGATTGCTTAAATGTTACCTTCTGGCCTTGTTCCTTCTCCCAGTGCGCCGCGAATGCTTTATTGTATTGGTCATATAACTCCCGGGTCGGATCGTAAGAAACATTGAGCAGTTCCACGCTCGGCTTGCTTGAACCCGAAGCAGGCGCGTCTCCATTGGCGGTGGCTGTCTCTGTTTTCTCTGCACCGCAAGCTGTAAGTGCCGCCGTCAGCATCACTGTTAATCCGATGAGAACCCCTTGCTTCAACACCTTTTTCATATGGATCACTCCCCCTATTCTTCTTTACTAAACAGGCCGTATGGCAAAAAAAGACGGAGGAAGGCTCATCAGAACAGAGTCAAGCCGGTTTGCAACCGTGCCTGCTCTTGGTCCTCGAGCGTTCCTCCGTCGATACGGTGAGAACAATATGATATAATTCCTACCTGTTTAGTATGTTATATTGCTATTGTAATAAGTCCCTCTCCTGCTGTCAAACCTTTTTTTCAAAAAATTTCAAGTTCAGGACCACTCGGACCATGGAACCATTTTTGGTGGAACGAACGCAGTCACGGCGCGGATTTCCATTTACTGATGGTTGTATGAACCCGCTTCCAGCCTTATAATTCTACCCCAAAGGGAGTTGATCACCATAAGAAAGCCAAATCGAAAAATAATTTCTGCTCTTTTCCTAAGTATTCTTCTGTTCATGCCTGCATTCGCCCAAACGACGGAGGCAGCTCCGGTGTTAAAGCCGGGCAGCGAAAACGGGGATGTCTGGGAGCTTCAATATCGCCTGAAAACGCTGGACTTCTACACGCAGCCGCTGGATGGCAAATATGGCGTTAACACGAAAACAGCCGTTACCCGTTTCCAAAAAGAATACGGTGTGCCAGCCGATGGAGTTACCGGCGCACAAACCTGGAGACAGCTGAAAAAATATACGTTAAATCAATCCGAAATGGATGTCATGGCCAAAGTCATTTACAGCGAAGCTCGCGGTGAGCCTTACAAAGGACAAGTTGCCGTCGGGGCTGTTGTCATGAACCGCATTCAATCCAGCGAATTTCCGAATGATATTCGGGGCGTCGTCTTTCAAAAAGGTGCCTTTACAGCCGTAGATGATGGACAATACTGGCTGCCCCCGAACCGGACCGCCTATCTTGCCGCATTGGATGCCGTTCGCGGCTGGGATCCGACTTATGAATCCCTTTACTATTTCAATCCGAAAACAGCGACAAGCAAATGGATCTGGTCCAGACCGCAAGTGCTGCAGATCGGCAATCATATCTTTGCGCATTAATGATTCATGGAATGAATCATTAAACCAATGAATTCCTATAACCTTGCTAGTCAGCTTCCTCGCTAGTTGGAGGTTGAACACCGTGTTCCTGTCCATTGCTACCGGCAGGGGACGCTTAACAAAAGAAGCAGCTCAAGACCCATTTTCGGGTCTTCGAGCTGCTTCTTCTTTATACGTTAACGTTTATTAGCCTTTGCCTTCTCCACGGGACAGATGCATACCGGGCGCGTAACTTCCAGTGTATAACCCGTAGAAACCAGGTTGCCCGTGTCCGGATCGATCCGATAACTTGCGATCAAACCATTGTCCTGATTCGCCGTTAGCAGGAAGCCGTCCGGCATGATATTGAAGTGGCGCGGCGTTTTACCGCCGGAAGACACCCAGTTGACGGCACGGAGCGTACCGCTCTCTTGGTCGATTACATATTGAACGATGCTGTCATGACCCCGGTTGGAGGCGTACAGATAACGGCCGCAAGGCGAGACCAGCAGATGGGCCGATGTGTTGTTATCCATCACTACGTCTTCTGGCAAGGTCGATATATGCTGCAATATTTTCAAATCGCCAAATGTTCCATCGTTTGCGTAAGCCGTTACCGTGCTGTTCAGCTCGTTCGTGCCATACACCCACTTGCCTGATGGATGAAAAGACACATGCCTCGGGCCCGAGCCTGGCGGCAGACTGATCTCCCGGTGGGTCACCAGCTTGCCTTCCTCCAGCCGATACAGGTTCACATCATCCATACCCAGGTCACTGACCACGATATACTTGCTGACGGGGTCTTCAAATATCGAATGCGGATGTGCTTCCGATTGACGGTCATCGTGAAGACCGCGTCCGCTGTGCTTGATCTTGGAGGCCAGCTCTCCAATCCGGCCGTCTTCTTCTAATGCCAGCACTGATATATGTCCATCGCTGTACCCTGTCGTAAGCAGATACTTCCCGTCCGATGTACGGGATACATGACATGCACCGGACGAGCCGGTAGACTGAACGTTCAGCAGCGTTAATTCACCAGTGACCAGATTGGCCGAATAAGCCGATACATCGCTCTCGCCCTTCTCGCTCGCTGCATACAATACAGAGATCGAATCATCGAAATCCAGATAGGTAGGGTTTTCTATACCAGCCGTACCACCTAAGAGACGCAGCTCGCCCGTACCTCGATCCATCGCCCCCCAATGAATTCGATTCTCTTCCTCCGAACCATAGGTTCCTATGTAAAATATCAGTTCCTGTCCTGCTGTCATGTGATCCACTCCTTTGTCTAATGAATGATCCGGTGAACCGGTCTAATTCTTATTATGTATTACCCATCAGGACTCTGTGCTTACCGCCTTTTTTCAATTCGATCCGGCAAGCCGTCCCAGGTTACTCTACCAATTATTACTCATAAAGAAATGTATTGCTAGCATTGGTTTTATCATGTACGATTACCACAATTACCACTATATTCTATCATTCGTTGAAGGAGATGACAGCCCATTGAAGAAAAAAATCAGCCTACTGACGATCGCTTTCCTGTTCTTGCTCGCTACTGCGGCGCAAGCGGCTCCGGCAAAGAATCAAGGGGATATCCGGGTCTACCTCGATAACCAGGAAATCAAATTTCAGGCAGCGCCTATTATGAAGAATGGAGTCACCTTCGTGCAATTCCGCCCTCTGTTCCAGGCCTTGGATTATAAAGTCAATTGGAACCGCACGAATAAACAGGTGACGGGTACATACCTCGATCAGAAGCTGCAGATGACCATCGGACAGAAAACCGCTTATGTCAATGGTGCAGCAACCACGCTTCAGATTGCCCCGTTCACCGATGCCGGCAACACGCTGGTTCCCCTTCGTTTCGTAGCTGAAGCCACCGGACTGCCCGTGAAGTGGGATTCCAAGGCACGCACCATCAAGATCGACCGCGAAGGTGCAATTGATAAAGCCACCGATGAGGTGAAGAAGCTTTACCATACGATTGAAGAAGCTGGAAGTGCCAAGAAACTGGATGCTGTCATGAGCGCCTTCCATCCGAAATCTCCTATTTTTGCGGAAATTCAAGAAAATTATCAGAACCAATTTAAGAACGATCTGCACGTATCTGCTGACGTATGGGAAGTAACGGTAGCCGGAACGTCGATCCATGCCTACACCAGCGTGACCCTCGACCGCACCGGCGGACCTTTTGCTTGGGATGCTACACTCCATTACGAGAATCTCTTGAAGAAGGATGCTTCGGGAGCATGGAAAATCTATGATCTGACCCATTACGAGACGGAATATCTGGTCGGAGATGAACTGCTGGAAGCTCGTCCGGAAGTGCCGGCAGCGGAACAAACAGCCATCGTGGCTACCATTGACACCCAGTCCAAGGGCTTCAATGAGGAGGATGGTCCGCTGCTTATGTCGGTTATTCATCCGGAATCGGCCTTCCACGAGATATTCCGAACCAGCATTGCGGAAGGCATCTTCGATGAGGTGAATTTCAACATCAAGTCTGAGGAGCTCCGGACGGTCTTTTTCCAAGATCAAGACGCCGTTGTTTATGCCAAAGAAAGCGATGATGCAGACGGTGAAATCGTCCGTTCGACCTCTCTTTACTGGCTTAAGAAAGCCGAAGGCAAATGGCTGATCTATGATGTGCTGGAGCTTGAATAAGTTATCGGCATCACGAGTGTGTAAAACACGATTCACCGTGAATCCCCGGCAAGGGTGTTCACGGTTTCTTTTTTTTTTTGCTGGCTGTAAAGCATCGGTCTTCATTAAATCTTTCCCTCTTGGTCTACTTCACCATAGCTGGCATATATCATAGTAGTAATCCATAAGAGGAGGGGTTATATGGGTGTTAAATTAATCAAGATTGCCGCTGTATACTTCGTACTGGGGATATTGCTCGGCATGTACATGTCGATCTCCCACAGCTACGATTACGCCTCAGTTCACACACACATCAACCTTCTGGGCTGGGCATCCCTGGCTCTTGCAGGTGTTATTTATGTTCTGTTCCCCGCAGCCGGAGAATCCACCGCAGGCAAAGTGCATTTCTGGCTGCACAATATCGGTCTGCCTGTCATGATGATCGGTCTCGCACTGCTGGTAAGCGGTATGGAATCGGTAGAGCCGGTCATTGCCGTTGGAGGCGTTCTGGTCACGTTGGGCATTCTGGCTTTCCTCTATAATGTGCTAACCCATGTTAAAAGTACGCAAAGAAGGAAACGCTGATTTCTGGCTGAGATCCTCAAGGAATCGCCTCTATTTGGCGGTTCCTTCTTCATGTTTCATGCGCCTCTTTCATCGGAAGATGGGTCATAGTTACCGACTAATGGGTATAAGTAGATACCTTTCTCTTCGAAGGAGGCATCATAGACATGGAAACAAACTCAGCAATTGAAGTCCAATTTCACTGCCGTCAGTGCCAAGCGGATATCGGGGTTACGTTCAAATCAGAACAGTTCACCACGGTACTCTGCCCGCAGTGCGATTACAGCTATTCACTCATGAGACCAACCATTGGGGAAGAGATCCTTCTGGATTGGGAGAAAGAAGCCGTATTCCAAAAAATCCGCGCGGATCAAACCGAGCATGACAAAATGGAGCTGATGCTCCTCGTCATCAAGGTCGTCGAGCTGCTGACCTGGCGGGATGAAGGAAATGGCCATATCCGCGCCATCGAAACGCTTCGTGAGTGGCTGCTGCTTAACGGGGTGCCCAAAGCGCTAATTGAACTCCTGGATGCTAAGAGACCTGAAGGCAGCTCCCCAACCGAGCATAAGGAATAGCGAAATCAAGCCCATGATTCAAGATATCATAAATGAAAAAAAGGAACCGTCCTCCGGCCATCATGGTCGGGGGCGGTTCCTTATTCGTGGCTCAAGCGATGATATTGAACTCAGCGATTTGAGAATATGGTATCTAAAATTTGCTGGCAAAATGACCATCGCATTCGGCGTTGTGGTTATTCTGATGGGCTTTCAGCATCTCTAAATTTATTGAATCGGCACCTCGAATGCCTGCTCCATGACTCCAGGGTAGCTGCTTAACGTAAACGTCAGCGGCTGTGGGTAGTCCCCAGGTTTAAGGTAGATATACTCCGTAATGAGGCTTACGCTGGTATCCGATGAGGAACGGGACGAAGAACGAACTCCCCCTGCATCCTCGTTGATCCTATGTTTTTTCCCCTCTCCATCCACAAACTCGGGCTCAATCGACACGCTGCCCATATGCCGGTCGGTCTGTTCCTCATATTCAAATGTCAGCGTATGCCCCGTGTACTCTCCAAACCGAAGGTCGCCGTCCGGTGAACGGATGACCTCCTTTTTATCCGTATCCACCACGAGCTTCATCTTCGAGGGGTCCACCGCCTGGAATCCGCTTGCTTTCAGCGTGATCGATTCCGGATTCTCCAATATATTGCTGTCAAAGAAGTAGGTCATATCTCCCCCGTCTGCACCGGGCAAAAACGCGGAATCGCTGTTTAATCTGATCTTCTCGCCATTAACCACGGCTTCCAAATACACATCCCATAAACCGGATACCTTCATCGTATTGCTGGAAGGGATGTTCGCTTTCAAGACGATTCCGGCAGGCGACAACACGGCTTCTTTCAAATAGAATTTCTGGCTCTCAATCTGCAGCATTTGGTTGAGCGGAATCGTGCTAATATACTTCCGGACTGTCTCCATATCAACGGTTACGTTAATATCAAGCACCTGCTCGTTCTCTGCAGAGGATTCATAAGCCGTATTTGTCGAATAGGGGGCGATGTTAAAAGATAACGTCAGTTCCTCAGGTATAGGATGATTCTCGCCCATATGAATGTCCGATCGGGAATAGAGCTTGCCGGCGCCGGGCTTAATCTCGTTTCCGCCCGATGACCCAATGCTATAAGGCAGCGGTTCGCTGGATCCCCGGCGCTTCATCTCCACCCTCTTTAAGTCCGCGGGATGCTCCGCATGGTTCTGGACCGTATAGAACACCTCCATCTGTTGGGAGCCTACAAGTATCCCGTTCACCGTTACCGTATAATCCCCCTTGGTCACCGATTGATTCACCGGCTGAATCATGCCGTGTTTGTTGGCTGTATTCAGCGTAATATCTTCTCCAAAATCAAACCCGGTCAATGGCGGATACGGCCCTTGAGCCGCCATTTGCTCTTTAGGATTCACCAGCCCTTCGTTCCCGTTCCATACGACGAACAGCAGCGCAGCCGCTACGGTTACAGCCACGGCAGTGACGGTAGACATTCGTGACCGGCTCCGCTGCGCGCGCCGTCCTCTTCGCATCCCGCTTCGCACCGCCGCGTCCAATGCTTCATCGGATACAACCGCTGCGCTGCTCTCCGCGTCCCTATTCATCTCCTTCAGCATTCGCTCTTCCTTCTCAAACATGGAATACGGCACCTCCTGGCTCGATTTTTTGCCGAAGCAGCTTTAATCCTTGATACAGCCGGGTTTTGACTGTACCCTCCGGAACATCGAGAATCTTGGCAATATCACTGATCGTCATGTCCTGATAATATTTCAAAATCAGCACATGGCGGTATTTAGGCTTCATGCGGCTGAGCCCACGTTCCAAATCCAGCTTGCTATCACTGACCATCTCGCCAGCCGTCTCCTGGTTGCGAATTTCTTCAACCGGAACCATGCGCTTTTTTCGTTTCTGCTCATCCACGCAGCAGTTAATCAGGATCCGAATGAGCCAAGGGACAAATGCCTCCGGATGCTTCAGCTTCCGGCACTTCATCCACGCCCGGCATATCGTCTCCTGCAATACCTCCAGTGCGTCACTCTCGTTATGCAAATAACTGTACGCAATTCCGTATAGGCGCCTTCGGTGCTCCGTAACGAGTGCATAGAACGCTTCCTCGTCCCCTCTACAGGCAGCAGCCGCAAGCTCTTGATTTTCCATCATCCGATTACCCTTCCCCTCCGACCTACCTCGTTTGTTTTCATCTCTGTATATAAGACTGCGAAGCGATTCAAACGGTTTTTTTATTTTCCGCACAAAAAAAGTCCGCCCGGGCAGGCAGACTTGAACGTATCTCTCAATTAACTTCGTTTTCTGCGTCCTTTAAAGAAGTAATGGTATCCCAGATATCCGATGCCGCATAACAGCAGCATAAGCGCAGAGAGCCAGATGACAGGAAGCAGATATGGCGTGTGCTGACTGGCTACATACAGAAGTACCGCGGAGAAGGCATACATCACCATCAGAAGTACGATGCGTTTGAAAATATCCATGTCGTCCGCCCCTCACTCTTCATCTCAATAATCTACATTTTTTTCCGTATATCTATCTTTATGGTAACTCAAAATGATGAAAATTGCACTCAAAATTTGGTAAATTTATAAAAATTTTAGGGGTTAAACGAGCCTATTCATGAAAATGTTAAAATTCAGGCTTGATAAAACTAATCATATTAGTTATTATACTAATATGATTAGTTTTGAATGAGAGGGGAATTGTATTATGTTAATAACAACGATTGAACACGTGACTCAAATTTCTTTTCTTCCTCGTCTTTTCCCGGTAAATGTCTATCTTGTAGAAGAAAACGACGGGGTTACGCTGATTGATACAGGTATGTCATTTTCCCAAAAGGGAATTCTTCAAGCGGCAGCCGCTATAGGAAAGCCCATCACCCGGATCGTGCTGACCCATGCTCACGGCGACCATGTCGGGGCGCTCGACGGGTTAAAGAAAGAGCTTCCGAATGCTTCGGTTTACATCTCGCGGCGTGATGCGCTGCTGCTAAAAGGAAATGCCGAGCTCCAGCCTGGAGAGCTGCAAACTCCGATTCGCGGGGATATTCCCAAGAACATAACCACCGTGCCGGATGTGCTGCTGGGTGACGGGGATTCCGTTGGTTCGCTCAAGGCCATCGCCACTCCCGGTCATACGCCGGGGCATATGGCATTCCTTGATGAACGCAGCGGTATTCTGATAGCCGGAGATGCTTGGCAGACACGGGGCGGATTAGCCGTATCAGGCGTGCTCAAGCCCTGGTTTCCCTTCCCAGCCATGGCGACCTGGAGCAAGGAGCTTGCTCTGGAGAGCGCCAAAATACTAACCGCACGAAACCCCGTCGTTCTGGCTGTCGGCCATGGACGGATGCTAAAGAATCCGGCGGCTGCCATGCAGCAGGCCGTTGCGCAAGCGGAATCGATTATGAGGAGGAATGCAAAATGAGTCCGAGACCCGGAATCGACCGGCTTCAACTGCTTCAAACCGCTGCCGAACTAGCGGATCAGGATGGGCTTCATACCGTGACCTTGGCCGCACTTGCAGGTAAGCTGGGCGTTCGGTCGCCTTCCCTGTATAACCACGTAGATGGACTGCCCGGTCTGCATGCCGCCCTGATGCTGTATGGCCTCCAGACATTGCATGATCGGCTGCTGAAGGCTGTCGCCGGCCGGTCAGGCGAAGATGCCCTCCGTTATGTATGCCTTACCTATGTAGACTTTGCTAGATCTCACCCCGGATTATACGAAGCCGCATTGCAGCCTCTCCGTCCGGAACAGCAGGAGGCACAGCAAGTAGGCAATCAGATTGTCGAGCTTCTGCTCCAAATCTTAGCTCCTTACCAGCTCAATGAGGCGGAAGCGCTGCATGCCGTGCGGACACTTCGCAGCCTGTGCCATGGCTTCTCATCTCTGGAACGTGGGGGTCAATTCGCCATGGATCTGAATGTAGACGAAAGCCTGGATTTCATGATCCGGATTTTCATCGATGGACTCCAGCCTTAAAGACAGCCGGCGCCAACAGCGCTGCTCCTCCCCCGCCTGCCTGATTTTGCCTGGCATCAGAATGTGCTATAATCAGAAAGCAGCACATTGTCTTGTCATTTTATATGGAAAGAGGTTCTGAATTGTGGTTAATTTCGATTCCCCAATTCTTCAAATAGGCTCTACGATTGTGATGCTGGTTATGGCACTGACCGTTATTTTCATTCGAATGAAAGCGAGTCACCGACCCGTCACCGTCAAGAAGATCATCATCCCTCCGCTAGCGATGAGCTCCGGGTTTCTGATGTTCGTTGAGCCGCAAGTACGCATCCCCATATGGTGGGCGGGAATTGCCTTTCTGGTAGGCTGGTTCATCTTCTCCTATCCTCTGATTCGCAGCACCAAATTCGAGAAAGTCGATGGCCAGATTTTCATGCAGAAATCGAAAAGCTTTATTTACATTCTGCTGGGCCTGCTGGCTATCCGGCTCCTGCTCCACGGATATATCGAGCAGCATATCTCCATCCCGCAGACCGCGGCGTTGTTCTTCATGCTGGCTTACGGCATGATTGTCCACTGGCGCATCTCGATGTATCGCCAGTATCAGCAATTTACGACACCAGAAGCGGCTATATAGCGGACATGTTCCATCGTTAACTATATAAGTTGAACTAATGATTCTTAGCCTGAGCATCACTACGAATGCGGATTATTCTTCCGATCGCTGTTGCCCCCCAGATTTCTTCTATTTATCCATATCATGGTTAAAATCCGGGGACAGTATATGCTTCCGATGCGAGCTTTCCTTTGGAAAGCTTTCGGGCGACCTCTTCGTTTCTCCATAATAATTCCGCCTCCTCCGTTGATGTTCTTCTTTTTTTAGTTCAATCTATATAGTCATGAAACTTAGCAAGCGCAAAAAAGAGTGCCGATGTTCACGCTAAACCGGACGGCTTGTACCCGTTCGGCCGCGAAGCTCCCGTATGAGGAGCTTCACGAAGTCGTGAATACGACACTCTTTTATTTTATATAGATCACAAGACTAACTTTGCTCTTCGCTTACCTTCACCAGCTGTTTCCCGAGATTCTCCCCGGAGAAGAGCCCCAGAAACGCCTCAATGGTCTTCTCAAAACCGTCGACGATATGTTCGGCGTACTGAATTTTACCATCCCTCAGCCATTCGGCCAGCTCATGCAAGGCCTCACTGTAACGGCTGGCGTAGTCGCCGACTAGGAAGCCCTTCATCAGTGCCGTATTGGTCAGCAGCAGGCTCTGAATTCTCGGACCCGTATCGGGTTTCTCCAGGTTATAGAGTGCGATTTGGCCACAAATCGGGATCCGTGCATTTTTGTTGATAAGACGCATCACCGCATCGGAAACCTCACCGCCGACATTGTCAAAATAGACGTCCACCCCATTCGGGCAAGCTTCCGCTAAAGCCGATGCCAGATCTTCGGTCTGGTAATTGATCGCTGCATCAAACCCCAGCTCCTCCGTCAGGTACTTGGTTTTCTCGTCAGAACCGGCAATACCGATTACCCGGGTCCCTTTGATCTTGGCAATCTGCCCGACAATCATGCCAACGGCGCCTGCGGCACCCGATATCACCACCGTCTCGCCTTCCTTCGGCTGACCGATATCCAGCAGTCCGAAATAGGCAGTCAAACCGGTCATCCCCAGCACACCCAAGGCGGTCGATACGGGCGCCAGATCCGGGTTAACCTTACGCAGCGTCCCGGTCCGCACGGCGGCAAAGCGCTGCCAGCCCCATGTTCCTGCAACAAAATCGCCTTCCCGAAAGGTCGGATCCGTCGATTCCATGACCTGCCCTACTGCGCCTCCAGCGATAATCTGTCCTACCTCGTAGGGCTTCGCGTAACTTTTGGCATCGCTCATTCTGCCCCGCATATACGGATCCACCGACAAATATACGGTCCGTACCAGGACTTCTCCAGCTTGCGGAACGGGCAAAGGCTGCTCCTCAAATGTAAAATCCGACTCATCCGGCATGCCTTGCGGCCTTTTGGCTAGTATAATTTGTTCGTTCACAGACATCTGAGTACCCTCCTTTAAAAAAAACATCATCTTATCTTTACCCATTTTGTCCGTTCACAAATTCCCCAGCCCTTGCCAGACCCCTTAACGGCAGGTGATCCTTTCGTGTTCGGGTGCATGTTCAATTCAGAGGGACCCGCTAAATTCAAGCGGTTCCATCATGGGTCGGATACTCGAGGAGAGCGGTTCATTCATGCCCTCACCCTGCCTGCTATTCAAACGTTTACCTGCTCTTCACGAGCAGATTAACGGCATCCTGCACAAGCTTCTCCGTATCCTCGCCGTTCGCTTCGGCCTGCCGTACACAATCCACCAGGTTGGAGCTTACAACAACGCCAATGGTACGGTCGATCGCCGTACGCGAAGCGGATAATTGCGTAATAACCTCCCTGCAGTCCTTGTTCTCCTCCATCATCTTCAAGATGCCGCGAAGCTGTCCTTCAATCCGCTTGATCCGGTTTTTCATCTGATCGTCATATTGCATGTGACTGTCCTCCTATAATACGTATCTGCACTGTCAGGCTTATCCTTGTCCCTATATTATACAACAAACGCCCGCTCTTTCCTTACGACCTGCCCGCCGGCAGAATCCCGCTTGAAAATCGGCATCCTGCTGCTCGCTGCTGCATAGGATTAGCAACTTCGATATAGGGCTTGTATACGCCAAGAGCGCATGGTATATTTTTAAATAACGAATGAAATCATAGTCACCCAGATCCAAACCTCATAATTTAAAGGCAATGTTATCTTACAAAGGTACAACCTCGGCTATTCATAGTCCTGGCTGTGCCTTTTTTTAATTTCACGACTTAAGGAGGAATTATCGATGTTCTTGGAAGCCATCTATCACCGTCCGCGTAAAAACTGGTCCTATGCTTATAACGGTACGACCATCCATCTCAGAATCCGCACCAAAAAAGACGACCTTACCGAAGTGTACGCCCTCGCAGGCGACAAGTACCTGTGGGATCAAACGATGGAATATATTCCGATGACCAAGCTGTCCTCGGATGAAATGTTCGATTATTGGGAGTGCGAGGCAACCCCTCCGTACCGCCGCTTGAAATACGGCTTCCTGCTCCAGCAGGGCGACGAGAAACGCTGGATGACCGAATATGACTTCCTGACGGAGCCGCCGGCCAATCCGGACCGCCTGTTCGAATACCCGTTCATCAATCCGGATGACGTTTTCCACCCGCCTGCATGGGTCAAAGATGCGATCTTCTATCAAATCTTCCCGGAACGCTTCGCAAATGGGGATGCAAGTAATGATCCGGAAGGCGCTTTGCCTTGGGGCAGTGCCGAACCGACGCCGAAAAACTTCTTCGGCGGTGACCTTCAGGGTGTAATCGACCACCTGGATTATATTAGTGAGCTTGGGGTTAACGCGATTTATTTCACGCCGCTGTTCACGGCAACAACAAACCATAAATACGATACCGAGGATTATCTCGAAATCGATCCGCAGTTCGGCGACAAGGACACGCTGAAGAAACTCGTCGATCTGTGCCATGCGCGCGGAATCCGCGTCTTGCTGGATGCAGTCTTTAATCATTCCGGCAGAACGTTTGCGCCGTTCGTTGACGTGCAGAAGAACGGTATGAACTCCAAATATAAGGATTGGTTCTACGTTCGCTCCCTGCCGCTGGAAGTGGTGGATGGCATTCCAACTTACGATACCTTTGCTTTCGAGCCGCTGATGCCGAAGCTGAACACGGAGAACCCGGAAGTTCGGGCTTACTTGCTCAAGGCTGCCGAGTACTGGATCAAGGAAACGGGCATCGACGGTTGGCGCTTGGATGTAGCCAACGAGGTAGGGCACAGCTTCTGGCGCGAATTCCGTCAAGTCGTGAAAAAAGCCAACCCGGATGCTTACATCCTTGGCGAGGTATGGCATGAATCCTCCATCTGGCTGGAAGGCGACCAGTTTGACGCTGTCATGAACTACCCGTTCACGAATGCCGTACTGGACTTCTTCATCAATCGTACCGCCGATGCCGAGAAATTCTCCTTCATGCTTGGCAAGCAGCTTGCCGGTTACCCAAGACAAGCCAGTGAAGTGATGTTCAACCTGCTGGACAGCCATGACACTGCAAGACTGTTAACGCAAGCGAACGGCGACAAACGCCTGATGAAACTTGCCGCGATGTTCCAGTTCACATATTTCGGCACGCCTTGCATCTATTACGGCGACGAAATCGGCATGGACGGCGGGCACGATCCGGGCTGCCGCAAATGCATGGAATGGGACGAGTCCAAGCATGACAAGGACCTGTTCCATTTCTATCAAACGCTGATTAAGCTCCGCAAAGAGCATTCCGCTCTCCGTACGGGAACCTTCACATTCTTGAAGGCCGAGAAGAACAGCGGTAAAATCGCCTACCTGCGCGAGGACGACAACGAAACGATCCTCATTGCCGTCAACAACGACAAGGCGGGCAACACGATGAACGTCCCTGTGCTGGATCATCAGTGGACGAACCTGTGGAACGGCGAAAGCCTTAGCGCGAAGCAGGGCCAACTGACCGTGAAGCTGCCGGCCTATGGCTTTGCCATCTTAAAGGCCGGTCAATAAAAATCAAACTCCCTTTGAATGCCATATGGCCCGTGTATACGGGCCGGCAGTCGAAGGGAGTTTTTTTATCCGAGCAAAAATTGGTCAGCCAAAGTAAAAAGCAGAATTGTCAAACTAATCACCTGATTCAGGTTGTAGGATGCCAGATGCATCCGTCTGCGGCTGGAAGGCTTAATGATGCGATGTTCCACGGCAAGCAGCATGACGGAGACGACAATCCCCGTCAAGTAGAGCCAGCCCAAGCCTTGGATAAAGTAAAGGGAAACCAGCAGGATGACCATAATCCCGTGCAGCATTCTGGAAATGAGCAGTCCGCCCTCTAACCCAAACGCGCGGGGAATGCTCCACAAGCCGGTGCTGCGATCGAATTCGATATCCTGCGTGGCATAAATGATATCAAAGCCCGCAATCCACAGCATCACGACGGTACCGATGATAAACGGAATGAAGGCGAATTGGCCCGTTACGGCAAACCATGCCCCGATCGGAGCCGAAGCAATCGTGAAGCCCAGGTACAGATGGCACAACCAGGTAAAGCGCTTCGTGTACGAGTACGAGCAGATCAGTATAATCGCTGCCGGTGAGAGCCACAAGCAGAGCCGGTTCAGCATCCCTGCCGCGAGAATGAAGATGGCAAAGTTAACGATGACA
Organism: Paenibacillus lautus; assembly: GCF_050482385.1. Classification (GTDB taxonomy): domain Bacteria; phylum Bacillota; class Bacilli; order Paenibacillales; family Paenibacillaceae; genus Paenibacillus_AQ; species Paenibacillus_AQ lautus_B. The sequence continues at coordinate 30,289 of NZ_JBCNHV010000032.1, read as the reverse complement.
AATGCGTACACTTCGCGAGGCAGCAGAAGCTTCCTCGGCATATGGCGGTTCGCCGTTCGCGGGTTCGCGGCGTCGAACTTCAAATCGGCGATACGGTTGAAGGCATTGGCCCCATTGCGTGCGGCAACCAGCGCAATCAACGACCACAGCATGACATGCCATGACGGTACGCCGCCCGCGGCCCAGATCATGGAAATGATCGCAAAGGGCAGCGAGAACAGCGTGTGGGAGAACATCACCAGTTCTCCGAACATTTTGGTCTTGTGAACGACTTTATTGATCATTTGCATCCGGATCCAACCTCATTCATTTTACGTTTGGGATAACCCAGCCAGCACCTTGTCCAAGGCGCTGAGCATGGCCTCGATATCTTCCTCCGGAATCATCATGGCCGGCTGGAACGCAAGCACGTTTCGGCCGATGCCATTTTTTCCAATAATGAATCCTTCTTCCTTCATGCGCTCCAGAATGATATCCGTCCATGCTGCGCTTTCCTCGTCGGTCGCTCCCCGGATTTCGGCCCCGGCCATAAAGCCCTTGCCTCGGACATCGGCGATAAGCTCATATCGTCCCTGCAGCTCCCTCAAACCTTCAATGAGCCGTCCGCCGATACGCAGAGAACGTTCGACCAAGCCTTCCTGCTCGATGTAATCCAATACGGCAAGCGCCGTGGCCGATGACACCGGGTTGCCACCGAAGGTCGAGGCGGAGGGTCGATTTAGACTGGCGGCAATCTCATCCGTCGTGGAGAAAGCGCCGATCGGCACGCCATTGCCTAGTGCCTTCGCCATGGTCAGAATGTCGGGCACGATGCCATAATGCTCGATCGCGAACATGCGTCCTGTACGGCCGCAGCCTGTCTGGATTTCATCGGCAATCAGGAGAATCCCGTGCACCTCCAGCATCGTCTTCAGCTCATGGAAATACCAATCCGGCGGTACGATCATTCCTCCGTTACCTTGGATCGGCTCTACGATCATCGCGGCGAAGGTGTCTCCTTTCGCAGCGAGCACACTCGCCAACACATCCAGGGAGCGGCGAGCGGCAGCATCCTGATCCATGGCAGGATCATAAGGACGCGGAATAAACGTAGTCACCTCCTGGTCCAGGAAATCATCGGCACGCCACATCGGGATGCCGGTCACATTCATGGTCAGGAAGGTGCGGCCATGAAGGCCATGTTCCAGCGCCAGAAAGTTGCGGCGTTTCGTGTGCAGACGCGCGACAAGCAGGGCGCCTTCATTCGCTTCGGAGCCGCTGTTCACGAAGAACGTTCGCTTTAGGTTGCCGGGCAAAACGCCGTTTGCCAACCGCTCCGCCAGATCCGTCATCGGCTGAGTCAGGTAAATGGTTGACGTATGCTGCAGCGTCTGCAGCTGTTCGATCGTTCTTGCAGTAATGGCTTCATTGCAGTGACCACAGGCGACAACCGACACCCCTGTGAAGAAGTCAACATACGCTTTGCCATCATGGCCGTAAAGTTTATGCATCTTGCCGCTGACGATCTGAGGCGGCTCTTTGTAGAAATTAGCCGTGCAAGGGTAGCCGTACTCCCGACGCTTTGCCACGATAGCTTCGGGACCGATATACGTCAGATCTGCATGCGTCATGGATATTCACCTCTTTGAATTGTTCTCGTTTCTCCCATGTTCCGTGAAAATATATCGAAATGATAGCCATATCGGGTCCATCTTCATACTCCGTTTCGAAGCTCATCTCATACTTCTGTCAGCTCAAGCTGCAAGGCATGGCCGAATTGGAGCGAACCCAGTGTATAACCGGCATAGATCGGTGTCATGTTTGCATACAGCCTGCTGCATGAATCCAGATTCAGGGCAGCTTGGCGATATATCCGCACCAGGCCGCGAAGCTGCTCCGTCGTATACGTCTTCCCTTCAATGCGGAAATGATTCACGCCAGCTTCGTGCAGCTCCTTCAAGAACGGCATGTTGCACAGCTCCTTCGCCAGTGCCAAGTGGTTACATCCTGCGGCATCCCGATATACGGGGTTTTCCCCTTTATCCGTAAGCAGTACGAGATGACGGTTATCCACGAACCGGTTATCCTCTTCAGCTATGGGCTCAAACTCTGCCGCATTGGTGTATAAGTCATGCTCCAGATACATGACGATGGGCGATCCGTGAACGATGATCTCGACAGGAATCTCCGGATGACGCAGCAATTTCGTCAAATCATGGAGCTGAAGCTCCAGGGACGGATTGATTCTGGATATGCCAAAATGCTTCTGGTAGAACGAAGCCGCCATATGGTTGTATATATTCAGGCTGAAATCGGCAATCATCGGCAGCCCTAGGGATTGAAACTTGTGCATGGCACCGATGTTGGATGCAAGCAAGCCATCCAGACCATAATGGTTATGCTCCTTGCCTGCACTGAGGAATTGATGATACTGCTCCATATGAAGCTCATTCATCATGCGGGGCATGCCAAGAATAATTTCGGCGTTCCCTTTATCCGCTGTCAAAGCTTCGATATCTTCACGGCCGAATGGAAGATCCGGTTGGAATACGTCACCTGTCAGATAGATGACGTTCGCCCCTTCTTCCATTGCCGCACGGGCCTGCTCTACCGTGTTAACATGCACCGTAATTTGCGGAATCGTCGTACCCGGCTGCTCACGCTTCGCATGACGAAGCGATTCCTTCACCTGAAGCACCCGTTCCTCCTTCATCTCGCGTTCCGCGGTAGGCGTGCTGAACACCTTCCCCGTACTGTAAAACTTGCCTGTTCCTTCATAACGGCGATTGATGAACTCCAGTCCCGGCTTGCCAAAGGCATAGGCTGTCGTAAAATCACGCTTCCGGTTTTTATGCAGCGTATCTGCCCCATCTTCGCGGTTAAAGCCCAGCGGATCCGCAATGTAACGATCGATGGCATCTCCGTAAGCATTAATGACCATCAGCAAAAATTCGGTATCTCTCATGCGTCCTTCAATTTTGAAGCTGGTAATGCCGGACTTGACCAGCTCCGGAATATGCTCGTACATATACATATCTTTTGCCGCAAGCGGATATTCGGTAGGATAGAGGTATCCGTCTTTTTTCACCCGATAATCCCAACGGCAAGGCTTCATGCATCGTCCCCGGTTGGAGCTGTTACCGAATAACATGGAGCTGTACAAGCAGTTAGCGCCATGAACGGTGCACATATCGCCGTGCACAAAGTACTCGAACTCCATTCCGCTCTTAGCGTGCAGCACCTCCGCCGTCTTCAGGTCCATCTCGCGGGAAGCCACGATACGGGAAACGCCCAATGCTTTGACGGCTTCAATCATCTCCAGATTGTGCACGTTCATCATGACCGAGGAGTGAACCGGAATATTCGTATAATTCATCTCTTGAATCAGGGGAAACACGGCCAGATCCTGCGCGATAATAGCATCCGGGCCCACCTCGTTCAAAAAGGCGAAGTAACGCTTCGCTTCCTCCAGGTCCTCTTCATCCATCAGGTTGTTCACTGTAATGTAGGCGCGTTTACCGCGCGCATGGGCCAATTGAACGGCTTCTCTGACTTCCTCATAACTTAAGTTATAACCCTTGCGCAACATACGCATATTTAGGGAGGGTCCCCCGAAATATACGGCATCGCAGTTTGCGTCAATGACGGTTTTGAATATCTCGAATGTTCCGGCAGGAGCCAACAGTTCCACTTCTTTACCGTTAAAATAACGAGCCATCGTCCGTTCCTCCTAATCCGCTAAGTTTATTTTTTTCGATTGTAACATAATTCACAATTAACATTAGTGAAATAATTCACAGCGGAATTCACAGTACGACCCCAGATCCGAAAAGCTTCTCAAGATTCGATTCGGATTTTATATTGACTGGTCGTTCATTCAATATTAAAATGGACTCAGCAAGCGCTGCAAATGATTGAAAATCGATTGGAGGTATTCTATTGGATCTGCACTACGAAGTTCACGGCAACGGTAAGCCTGTCGTTCTTGTTCACAGCGGTGGAGCGGATATACGGGATTGGAGCTATCTTGCCCCTCTCTTATCTGAGAACTTTCACGTGGTTGCCTTCGACGGCCGCGGAGCTGGACGCTCCCCCTCTCCCGCCCAGCCGCCAAACTATGTTGAAGATTTGTTATCTCTTCTTGATCATCTGAAGCTTCCTCAAGCCGCGATTGTCGGTCATTCCATGGGCGGACGGATTGCCACGGAGTTCGCAATCCATTATCCTGAAAGAGTATCGGAATTGATTGTTATTGCACCAGCCCTATCCGGCTTTCCTTATTCCGAGGAAATGCAAGCTTACATGCTACGGGTAAGCGCCGCTGCCCCTGATATCGAGAAAATGATCGAACTGTGCCTGGAGCCGCCTTCTTATGAAATTACAAGGAACCACGCCGAGCGGGAACTTATGGTCCACATGCTTCGCCACCATTTTGAACGTACATTTACCTGGGCTACCTTTGACTCGATTTGGCCAGAACCGCCTGCGATGGACCGATTACAAGATATCTCGGCCAAAACGCTGTTTATCATAGGAGATCATGAACTGCCTGATAACCAGCAGGTAGGAGAACAATTTCGGAGGGTTCCGAGCGTTCGCTTTGCCACTATTACGGGAGCGGATCACATGGTCACATTAACGCATCCGGAGGAGTTATCCCGCCATATCACCAAATTTGTGAAGGAATGAAGATTTCATGCCACGCACACCCAGCGAGAACGAACGCATACGCCAGATAGCAAAAGACAAAATTTTAGAAGCCGCCATGGATTTGTTTATCCATCAGGGCTACCATGCCACTTCCATTAGCGATGTAGCCAAGCAAGCCGGAATATCCAAAGGGCTGCTTTATAACTATTTTTCAGGCAAGGAAGGACTGCTGGCCGCCATGGTCGAGGAGCGAATTGCAGGCGTGGCCGAAGTCATAGAGAATGCCGCTTCACTCCAAGCACCTGCAGATCAGCTGAGATTTATTTTGGAGCAAGCCATCGACAACGTCTATCAGCAGCCGGAAGTATTCCGGTTTTACTTGCATCTTCAAACCCAGCCCGAAGCGGATCAAGAGTTGTTTCCCTACAGCAAGCGTCTTGTGGAAGAGGCTGCACGGCAGTTTGAGATTCAATGCCGCATATTCGAAGGCCTCGGAGTTCCCGAGCCGCGCAAGCGCTCCTTGTACTTCTCTTCTACCCTGCAGGGGATCATGCTGATGATATCCACGTATCCCCAGCACTTCCCCATTGAAGAAGTGAAGGAGCAGATGCTGCAAGAGTTTTGCCCATAACAAAAAAGAGCCGGGGGTTCACCTGTGTTTCAGGACGCCTCGGCTCTTTGCAACACGAAATTTGTTCTTCGCACGCGAAAAGGGATATGATCTTCAGTTATCTTGAATCACACGATCAAAGGGAAACAGCACATAGAAAGTCTCACTCTCTTGAGCATCCCCCTCACCGCAGCCGTTCAGACGATATTCGATTCCCTGTTCCGTCTGCTCCGCTACCAGTTCCTTGCAGAATTCGACGGATTTTATAGGCATGCCCATCGGGTCATGGGTCGTATCGAACCGATGCCGAAAGAACTCGCCCTGGTCACCATACTCCAAATCACTAAAAATGGGGCTGCCCTCTTTTGTATAGGTCGTCAGCTGTACAGAAGCGGGCTTTTTCTTCTTAACCTCCATCATGAATTTGTCCCATATCTCACGGTTGGCGATTCCGCCCAAGCTTAATACAACATCCCCATTGTCCATGGCCTGCTCAGGTGTATATCGCAATTGACCGATCGATTCTTTAAGCTGGGCTGTCGACTTTTCGGTCAGTTTATATCCTGTGCCGGTATCCGTTATATAGGTAAACATTCCACGTGTACTGTCGGATTCTAGCCACAGATGAATGGACGTGCTCTTCCCGTCAAGGTGGATCACCGCATCATAATCGGGCTCCCTTACATCCATGATGCCTGGCATCTTGATGGCTTTACGAATGGCCTCATCAAATCCCTCCACTTCCTCCACACTATCCAGCGTTCCGAAAATACTCGAGTTGACTTTGCCGAACGTTTGACCGCGGTGGATCGTCACATGATCTTGGGATTGGCTGCTATCCTCCTCCATAACGGAAGTTGTGCCTCGTCCCCCCATCTCGGAAGACTCCTTCACGTCACCATCCTTCCCGGAGCCGCAGCTTGCCAGCAGCACCACCATCATCAGCCCTAGCAGAACAAGACCCTTATTTGTCAGCTTGAATGTCCTCAAGGTCTTCATCACAACATCACCTCTAACCTACAGACGTTTGCCGATGTCCATTTGTTACCAGGTCTCGTCATTTTTTCACTCTGCCCTAAACGCCTTGAATTCGATTAACTTTTTCAATTTTCCTCTTCCTTCATGCCCTTAATCAGTTATGCTGTTAATAACAGGATCGACATGCACGTGAGGAGGTAAAGAACGATGGCTATTCACTGGCTGGCACCAGATATCGCCGAATGTACCCGAAGAGGAATCGCCTACTTTACATCGGAGCTGGAAATGATGAATGGCCTGCCCTGCAAAATGTACCGGATTACCGAAAAGTTCGGGAGTTTATCCGACCATATGCACGATTATCTTCAGATCTGGTATGTCAGCAAAGGCGAATTCATCCATACGCTCTATGGTCAAAAATACCGGATGGTCCAAGGTAATATATTCGTGCTTCCTCCCTATAGCGTCCATCGCGTGGAGATGATACCGGGCAAAGAGCTGGAGGTGCTGGGGTGCGAATTCATGCCGGCCTTCATTAATGAACGACTAAATGAGACGCCGACCGAACCGCAGCTGTTCGACCTTGCCTTCATCAACTCATTTGTTACGACCGAGGATAACGTCCCGCTCAAAATTACCTTGACCGGCAGCAGCGACCTGGCCGTGAAGGAGCTCCTAACCGAAATGCTGGCCGAGTACGGAAGCCGGGGTCCATTCTTTGATATTTTGCTAAAAGCCAATCTGCTGAAGCTGCTGGCGATCGTGAACCGCGAGCATGCCGAGCAGGGAAAGCATCCATCGATCACCGCAGGCAGCGACCAGTACCGAGAGCCCATCCTGGAATCCGTTCAGTATATTCATGACCATTTCGACCAGCCCCTATGGCTGGAGGATCTGTGTGCCCGGACGATGATGTCCCGGACTAATTTTTGCCGCCGATTCAAGGAGGTTACAGGCCGGACCTTCAGCCAATACTTGGCCAACTACCGGATACGGATGGCCATGCGGCTGCTCACGGAGCCTGAACTCACGGTAACCGATGTATGCTTCAAGGTCGGGTTTAACGAGCTTCCCTACTTCTGCCGCATTTTTAAGAAATATACGGGAACGACTCCCGCATACTATAAAAAGAATGCTTTTAAAACCGTGGACTAACACCCCGGTACGATAATCCAATAAATAAACACGATAGTGAAATCGAAGCGAGCGATCCCATGCTATACTCGGGGCAAGCAAGAACGAAGAATCAAGTGTCAGGCTCATGTAATCCCTGCATCATCAATCCACGATTTTGGAGGAGAACCGATGAACAAAATTACAATTGCCGTGATTGGCTGCGGCACGATTGCGAACAGTGCCCATATCCCCGCCTACATGGCCAACGAAGACGCCGAGATCAAATACTTTTGCGATATCGTGAAGGACTGGGCCGAAACCGCCGTCGCCAAATACGAATGCGGTCAAGCCATTGAGGACTACCAACAAATTCTGAATGATCCCGAGGTCGATGCCGTATCCATCTGTACGCCGAATGACGTCCATGCCTCCATCGCCATCGATTGTTTACGGGCAGGCAAGCATGTATTATGCGAAAAGCCGGCAGCCCGGACCTACGCGGAAGCACTGGAAATGCAAAAGGTTCAGCACGAAACGGGCAAGACGCTGAATATCGGGGTGGTCAACCGCTACAATGAAAGCGTAAACAGAATCAGAAAAATGATCCAAAACGGCGATCTCGGCGAGCTGTATCACGTATATGCCAGCTTCCGTTCCCATCGCTCGATCCCGGGACTTGGCGGCGCCTTCACGACCAAAGCCATCGCTGGCGGCGGCGCGCTGATCGATTGGGGCGTTCACTTCCTCGATGTCGTGATGTACTGTACGGGCGATCCGAAACCGAAGACCGTCTCCGGGCAGGCCTACTGCAAGCTGGGCAAAGATATGGAGAATTACACCTTCCTCAACATGTGGGCAGGTCCGCCGAAATATGACGGCACGTATGACGTCGATGACTTTGTCACGGCTCTCGTCCGCACGGAAGGCCCAACCATTTCCCTGAATGGCGCATGGGCGCAAAATATCGGTGCCGAAGAAATGTTCATCGACTTCCTCGGCAACAAAGGCGGCATCCGGCTGAAGTACGGCGCGGACTTCACCTTCTATACCACGGAGGACGGCGCATTGATCGAAACCACGCCGAAATTCAATCTCGGCAGCATGTTCCAGAACGAAATCGACGGATTCATCCGCTGCATTCAAACCGGGGAGAAGCAGCCTTCGCATATCGATACGGTCATCCTCTCCTCCCAGATCATCCAGGCGATTTACGACTCGTCCGACCAAGGCGCAGAAGTTTCGCTGCAGCCCGTTGCCCAGAACAGCCTTTAACCTATAGTTCGAACGCCAGGGAGGATCATTAATCATGAAAAAAATCGGATTCATCGACCTGCATCTGGACCAATTCCATGCGAATAAATATCCTGGCTGGATTGAACAGGCTACGGAAAGTGCCATGAAGGTCGTGTACGCCTACGGCAAAAGAGACAAAGAGAACGGGCTCACGAACGAAGCCTGGAGCAAGGAGAATGGAATTGAGCTGCTGCCCACGATCGAAGACGTGGTGGAGCGCAGCGATTACCTGATCGTGCTGTCCCCGGATAACCCGGAATTCCATGAGGAGCTATCCCAGCTTCCGCTGCAATCCGGCAAGCCAACTTATATTGATAAAACGTTCGCGCCTGACCGATACACGGCTATCCGCCTGTTTGATCTGGCGGCAAAACACGGAACGCCGATGTATTCAACGTCCGCCCTTCGCTTTGCGAGCGAATATACGGAGCTGGACCGGAGCGACATCCAAACCATCAGCAGCTGGGGCCCCGGCGGATTCGCCAATTACTCGATCCATCAGATCGAGCCGATCGTCAGCCTGATGGGGGCCAGCCCAAAGAGGGTGATGTACATCGGAACACCTGACTCCCCCGCCCTGCTGATCGATTTTGGTGATGGACGTCAAGCCACGCTGAATCATCTTGGGGAGAACTGCCCGTTTACCCTAGGCATAAAGAATGACGCCGGGAGCTTCAAGCAAGTCACCGCCAATTCGAATTTCTTTGCCTTGTTCATTGAGAATCTGGTGAACTTCTTCGAATCGGGCAAGCCCGCCGTCAACCCGGCAGAAACGGTCGCCGTCATCACGATTATCGAGTATGGATTGACGGCCGCTGACACCCCTTATGTGTGGGTGGATTTGCCTCAATAGCGAAACCAAGGGTTCGTTACACATAGAAATATATATAAAGAGCTGCTCCAACAGGCCGTAAAGGCCAGGGGCAGCTCTTTTTCATGAAACCAAGCCAACTGGAAATTCAGTTCTGAAGAGTTACACTTCTTTCCGCTGAAAATAAATGAAGCCCGCAAGAAAGAACAGGAGAAACCCGCCAACCACGACGGTCATGAGGCTCTCAAACGGCAGGTTGAATGCACCGAAATCGGCTTGACCTGCTGGCATCATCGCAAGAAACGGCTGTGTCCATGGATAGTAAGGGGCATACGTCTGCGAGTTGGCCACCAGCATGTTCGGTATGGTAAAAACCACATTCAATGCCAGCGGAGCGGCAAAGCTGCTCCAGGCTGTGGAGACTCCAAGCTGCAGCGCGGCCAGCGGCAAACAGGCAACCCATCCGCCCAGCACGCAGCGCAGCAGCATTTCCCACGGAATCGGTGTTTCCACCTTATGGATCAAACCGGCTCCCAGGACGGCTCCCATGAACAGTAACTGCACCACGGCAAGCAGCATGGCCACCACCGAGAACTTCGCAAAATAGACGGCACCGCGTGAAACCGGCAGGACGAGCAGCTGCTTCCACCCCCCGCCCGTATGCTCATACCGACACACCATGGCACTAAAGATCCCCGTCAGAATCGGGAGCAGCAGCATCGCATGCAGGATGATCATAATACTGATCAAATGCTCCCATGGTGCCAGCTCCTCAGGCTTTCCATTTAATATGCCCACCAGCATGACCAGGATCGCGCATAGGAAAATCTGCGGCCACAATTTGGATTTTGACAGCTTAAGCCACTCTGCGGACACGGCTCTTATACAGGATGCCATCTTAGTCCACATCCTTTCGGTTAAAATGAATCAGGCCGGCACACGTGATCACCGCACCCAGCAGCAGACCCGCTCCGATGACCTTAGCTTCTCCCGGACCCATGTAAGCCAACAGCGGCCACTTTAGCGGCATCCAATCGGGAAACTGCAGGGCAAACATCGATACAACGGAGGCGGTAATCCCGATTCCGACCGCGATCCCCTGGTTCTTGAGCGTCAATGATAGCCACAGCTGAAAGGCCAGCATGGGAAGCGCAGCCATTAATTGCACAAAACCGATGCGCAGCAGATCTAGATATGGCATTTGATCTGCGCCCATCCCCAGTACGATGCCGAGCACGGCGGTACTGATCGACAGAAGGAGACAGGATACGCAGAGAATCAGGAAGGCCTGCACGAACTTGGCACTGAATACCGCCGTTCTGGAAATAGGCAATGCGAGCAGTTGTTTCCACGAGCTCAGCTGATGCTCCACGTTGGCCATCAACGAGCAGACCAGTGTAATCCCAAGAAAAAGGGCAATCGGTACGAAAAACAGTACATTCTCCAGCAGCCCGCCCCATGGATCGGCCGCGTAGGATTTCATCAGGTAATCATATCGAAGTCCGAAGTTCAGCCCTTGCATCGCTGCCAGCCCGATGGGACCGAGCGCAGCGAGAAACCAAATGCCTTTGCCCCGGATTTTCAGCCAATCGGCGGAAAGCGCACGGAACATCATACCCGGCTTCCCTCCCCTACGATCTGCATGAAGATATCCTCGAGCGACTTCCGCTGTTCTTCCACTCGGTACACCGCATGCTGATTCTCCACCAGTCGCTTCACGAGCAGCGCGATCTTGGCGTCCTGCATGCTTTCCAGCTCCAGCATCTGATTACGCAAAACTCCTTCACAGCCCAGGTCCAGCGCCAATCCGAGCGCTAACTCCGGCTCGGACACCGATAGACGGAAGCCGCTGGACGCCGTGGATACCAGGTTGCTGATCGTATCCTGGAACACCATGCGCCCCTCGCGGATGATGCCGACTTTATCGGCCATCTGCTCAACCTCACCCAGCAGGTGACTGGATACCAGCACGGTTATCCCGTATTGGCGCGGCATATTCTTGATCAGCTCCCGGATTTCATGAATACCGGATGGATCCAGGCCGTTGGTCGGCTCGTCCAGAATGAGCAGTTCCGGATTGTTCAGCAGGGCGGCTGCAATGCCAAGACGCTGCTTCATCCCAAGGGAGTACCCCTTGACCGGTCGCTTGGCTTCCTTCGTCAAGGAGACGATCTCCAACACTTCCGAGATGCGGGATTTCGGTCCGCCGGTAATCCGGCGAATGGCTTCCAGATTCTCTACGGCCGTTAGATGGCCATAATAGGATGGATATTCCACGAGCGATCCGGTCCGGCGCAAAATGTCCATTTTGTCACTCTTCAAATCCTTGCCGAACAAATGAATCGCACCACGCGTTGGTTGAATGAGTCCGAGCAGCATGCGGATGGTCGTTGTTTTTCCGGCACCGTTCGGTCCGAGGAAGCCATAAATGTCGCCGCGGGCGATCTCCAGATTCAAATCCACAACGGCTGCGCGCTTTTTGTATATTTTATATAAGCCTTTTGTTTGAATGACGAGTTCCGTCACGTTCATCACCTCAGGTATAAATCCTACATGTCCAAGGTTAAATGCCGGTCGACCTGAAGTTTAAATTTTCTTTAAAAAGTCGGCAGACTATCCAAACGGTTTCGGAGTGGCTGCCACCATCGTGGGAATTTTCGTGGATCTCTGTCGCTGGAGCTTCGTGCAGATAGGGATGACTTCGTGAAAAGAGCTAAGAGTGACTTGGTGCAACAAAGGCCGCTCCGGTGCCGGATCGTTCTTCCGATCGCTGTTAAATCCAGGAAACTGGAATTTGCCCAAGGGTGGTTTCCCGGATTTAAAGGCGAACGCTTCGCTTCTCCAGCAACGATTCCGTCCCCTCCGCTGGTGTATCTGCAAGGGTGCAAGGGGTTCCTTCACATAAACTAATACGAATGATAGAGCCTGCATCTGCTCCTGCCGACTGACAAAGCTTGAGAACTCGTACCAGTCGCAGCCTAATTAACAGTTACGATTAGAACGCGGTTAACTATGAATATGAATGTTCTAGTTCGTTTGGATTTCGAAATGGCTCTCTCTCAGTCTAGCAACTGTAGCCTGCCTTGCTTATGAACCCGGTTCACTGACGAGTTCGTGAAACTCGAGCGAAAAGTAATGGTACAAAGACGCCTGATAGGATGTCTTTTCCGTTATGGACAGCAAAAAAGAGGAACCGTTATAAATGCCGGTTCCTCTTTTTATATATTCGATCTAGACCTCAACCATCCCAGATATGATGCTTGATAGCCCACCCCTTGTTTCCTCACCGCTTCCAGATGCGGATCCTCGTTCCCTCGTCCGAGCTTTCCACATGGCAGCCAAGTCCCATCTCCCTTGTCAGGTGATCCACGATGGCCAGGCCGATGCCTGTTCCTTTGTTGCCGGAGTCGCTTTCGATTCCCGGTCCGTGATCCGAAATGACAAGCACGCCCTCAAGCCCTTCTCTCTCCTCGGTGTGTATTCCGATGTACTTCCCGGATTTGGCATGGCGGACGACATTTTGGAACAGATTATCAAGAAGCCTTCGGAACCACAGCACGTCCACGTTCCAGCTTAGCGGCTCGTCACGCACCTGGATATCGGGTTCGATCCCCGCTTTCTCCCATACGGGGTACCAAGCCGCAGCGCTTTCCTTGACGATTCGCAGAACATCGGTCGGCTCCATGTTCAGCTGCACTCTGCCGCTGGTGAGCAGGTTGTAGGACAACAGGTTGTCGATCAGGCCGCCCAAATCCGCGATTTTCGATTCGATGAGTGACAACGATGCTTTCCCCTTCTCGCTCAGCGGCTCCCGCTCCATAGAGAAAATATGGCTTCGAATCACCGTCAAGGGGGTTCTCAGATCATGAGACAGATTGGCAATCAGCGACTTGCGCAGCTCCTCTTCCTCGCGCTGGCGGCGCTGACCCTCCTCTAATTGGATGACCATATCGTTATAGCCCTCCTCCAGCTGCCCAATCTCGTCATGCTTGGTTAAGGTAACCGGCTGCGGTATGCCTGTCACCGTATGAGAAGACGTCATGGCAAAGCGAAGTCGCAGCAGCCGCTTGCGGATGCGCACAAAGAACAGCCAGGAGACCAGAATGAACAGTCCGGACATCAAGGCCATGAACAGGCCGTACAGCGCCGTTTCGCTGGCAATGGGCTGCTGGACATTGATATATTTTCTCGGCAGCTGCATGACCATAAAGCCTTCTCCCGATCCCTCTCCCCCAATAAAAGCGACGGATGTGAACGGGTCACTATCCAGGGAGTTTTTCATAAACTGCACGGTATAGAGGGCGCTCCATACCTCGGGAATGTTAGGCTGTGCAGGCAGCTGCAGCCTAGTCTCATTGCTGCTGTCCACCCAGAACATGGAGATTTCCGGATACTCCTGCCGTATCGAATTCAGCTTCTGCTCAATAACCTTCGGCGAGGCTCCGCTTAATCGGGTTGCTTCCGCATGCCACATTTTCTCTAACACGGCACCGCTGGTATACTTCCCGACAGGGGCTGGCGGCCGATCCGAGAACGTATCATTCACGAACCAGTAAAAAATCGATGCTAACGGAAACATGATTGGCATGAAGATCATCGCCATTGAGATTAACAGCAGATAGCGGTTGGTCAGGGAATTGCGGAACCTGCCCTGCTTCCTTCTCCATCTCATGCTCTCACCCGATAACCAAGCCCGCGAACCGTCTCAATAATCTCCGGGTTGGCGGGATCCCGCTCCAGCTTCTCGCGCAGATACCGGATATGGACCATGAGCGTCTTGTCCCCCTCGATATAAGACTCTCCCCAAACCGATTCGTAAATTTGCTCCTTGGTCATGACACGCCCTTGGTGCTGGAGCAGGTACATAAAGATTTGATACTGCTTGCCGGTCAACAGCGTCTCCTCGCCGGTATCTTCGTTCACGATCCGATTCTCGGCTTCATATACGGATAAGTGCTTTACTCTCATGGGCTCCGCTGATTTCACGACTGACCGGCGCAGAAGCACTTCCAGACGGGCAGCCAGCTCGTCCGGGTGAAAAGGCTTCGTTAAGTAATCATCGGCAAACTCAAGCCCCTGCAGCTTATCGTCAATAGAGGTGCGGGCCGACAGCATCAGGATAGGCAGTCCAGGATAGGCTTTTTTGAGGCGCTGCCCGATTGTAAAACCGTCAAGCCCCGGGAGCATGACATCCAGAACAACGACCGCACACGGAGCCGCTTCCTCTACGGCCTTCTCTCCAGTCAGCAGCCACCGCACCTCATAGCCCTTATCCCTGAGAAATTCACTGACCCACCCGCCGATCTCCCGGTCGTCCTCGATATATAGAATGCATGCGCTCATGATCCATCTTCCTTTCTCGTGCCCATATTCATATCCCCTGTGAAGAGGTTCCCTAGATCTTTTAAGTCAAAATAGACTTCCGTATCTATTTATATATACATTGATCCATCATTTGTCATTGTATCATGGGATACCAAGCGTGCAGGGATCTAGTTCGCTAACCAACCCTGATCCTTCTTCAACCTTCTCTGAATCTCAATCCAAACACTTCGCGCCACTTAATCTTACGGGCCTTAGGTGATTCGGGCACCTATGTATCCGCCACTCCGTAATGCAAGCTCAGCTGCCTTGCCTTCTCCCTCAGCATATTAACGATCTCCTGAGGTTCAATGACTTTCGCCTCCATACCCAAACGCAGGAAGACCTGAGCGACATATTCAAAATCATTGCGATCTACGATGGTGTCCACAATGCCCCGCTGCTCATCTTGCATGACCACCTCGTTCTCCAGCCACGCAATGCTCTCGCACTGTCTCGCCCCTTCTCTTGTCAGCTCGGCATATAATCGAACCGGCTCCCGAATGGGATAGTCCTCGAGCCATTCTTGCATGCTAAAGTCCACCGCATAGGTGTTATCGGTCAGGGCTAAGGATTCCATCCGGTCCATGCGGAACACACGCACACCCTCCTTCTCGCGTTCCACCGCGGGCATATACCATAAACCATCCTGGGCATAAACGCCGATCGGCAGCACTTCCCGGTCGCTCGTGCCCGATTTCGAACGATAGCTGATCCGTATAGCCCGCTGATGAAGAGCGGCTTCAATGACATCTTTTAGATAAGGGGACCCTGCGGTTCTGTTTGGACTCCAAAATGTCAGCACCGATTCCAGACGGCTGATCATCATTTTCGTATCCTCCGGAAATCCGGCCAGCAGCTTGCGGGAGGCAGAGTCGATATTCAGCTCAAACGGTAACGAGGTATAACGCTTTAAGGCTTGAAAGGCAAAAAATATAGCAAACACTTCATCTTCATCGAACAGGATCGGCGGAAGAACGCGACTCTTCAATGTACGGTATCCCCCGTGCCGCCCTTGCTCCGTATATAAGGGAACGCCCATATCGCTGATTTCGGTAAGATACCGGTGCGCCGTGCGAACGGAAACGCCGAATTCGTCGGCCACTTCCTGAGCGGTAAAACTCCTTTTGGCATTGACATACATGATGACATCCATAAGCTGTTTCGCTTTTGACATAATACACACCTCACACGTTATAACTAGACAAGAATTGTCATGTTTATAAGATATGCTATTGCTGTGTCCAGGTCAAAACGATACAAGAAAGGAGTCCTCAAGATGTGCAACCACATGGAACAGGCCATCAAGGTAAACGGTGCCCGAAACAAAAACCTGCGTAACGTGAGCCTGACCATTCCCAAAAAACAAATCACGGTGTTCACTGGTGTGTCCGGTTCCGGCAAATCCGCCATGGTCTTTGATACGATTGCCGCGGAATCCCAGCGTCAGCTGAATGAGACATATTCCAGTTTTATCCGTCATCGTCTCCCACATTACGGGCAGCCGGAGGTCGATTCGGTTGAGAACCTGTCGGTGGCCATCGTCGTCAATCAGAAAAGAATCGGCGGCAATGCCCGTTCAACCGTGGGAACCATCACCGATATCCATTCCTTGCTGCGCTTGTTATTCTCCCGGATAGGCCGGCCCTTCGTCGGATATGCGGACGTCTTTTCCTTTAACAATCCTCAAGGCATGTGCCCCCACTGTGAGGGACTGGGCAAAGTGAACAGCTTTCGGATCGAGAACTTGATCGACAAGGAGAAATCGCTGAATGAAGGCCCCATCCGGTTCCCGACATTCCGTCCGGGGGAGTTCCGCTGGAAGCGTTATATCGCCACAGGCCTGTTTGATAATGATAAGAAGCTGAAGGATTACAGCGAGGAAGAATGGGACACGCTGCTGTACAAAACCGGCTTTAAACCGCCGAACCCAACGGAGGAATGGCCGCCCACCTCGTATTATGAAGGCATTATCCCCCGATTGGAGCGAACGTTCCTGAGCAAGGATTCACGGGATGCCAGGACGTACAGGGAAGCTATTGATCAAGTGGTGGCTGAGACCACCTGCCCGTTATGCCATGGCGGGAGACTGAATCAGGAGGTGCTCTCCTGCAATATCAACGGAACATCCATCGCCGACTGTGCACGGATGCAGGTCAATGAGCTGATCGCTTTTTTGCAGACGATCGAGAATCCGGCGGCAGCAACCATCGTGGAAACCTGCATAACTCGGTTGGAGCAGCTGCTTCTGGTCGGGATTGGTTACCTGACGATGGACCGGGAAACCGCGACCCTGTCCGGCGGCGAGTCCCAGCGCATCAAGATGGTGCGCCAGTTGGGGAGCAGCTTGACGGATTTAACGTATATTTTTGACGAACCCAGTATCGGCCTGCATCCGCACGATGTGCACAACATGAACCGCCTGCTGCAACAGCTTCGAGATAAGGGGAATACGGTCATCATCGTGGAGCATGATCCCGACGTCATCGGGATTGCGGATCATATTGTCGATATGGGGCCGCGAGCCGGCACCGCTGGCGGTACGATTGTGTATAAGGGAGACCCGGAAGGGTTGCGGCACGCCAACACCCTGACAGGAAAATATCTCAGTCAACGTGCCCGGTTAAAGTCCGTGGTCCGGGAGCCGGCCGGATGGCTGCACATTGAGGACGCCTCCCTTCACAATCTGAAGCAGGTGTCCGTGAGCATTCCGGCCGGAGTGCTGACGGTGGTAACAGGTGTTGCCGGGTCAGGCAAAAGCACACTCATTAACCAGGTGCTGCCGAACGTTTACCCGGAGGCCATCATAGTTAACCAGGACATGATCCAGGCGTCTAACCGCTCCAATATTGCAACGTTTACCGGCATTTTTGATGCCATCCGCAAGCTGTTCGCCGACGAGAATCAGGTAAGTCCATCCCTGTTCAGCTTTAATGCCAAGGGGGCTTGTCCGGTGTGTAACGGCTCCGGCACGATTACGATGGATCTGGCTTTTATGGACAGCCTGGTTACCGTTTGCGAAGCCTGCCGGGGCCGCCGCTTTCATGATGACGTTCTACGCTATCAACTTCGCGGTAAAAACATCAGTGACGTGCTCGCCATGACCACCGACGAAGCGCTGGATTATTTCACGGAACAAGGGATCGTGGCTGCACTTCAGCGCATTCAGCATGTTGGTCTGGGCTACTTGACGCTCGGTCAGCCCTTAAGCACGCTATCGGGAGGGGAACGGCAGCGGGTGAAGCTGGCGGCCGAGCTTGATAAACAAGGTGAAATTTATGTGCTTGACGAACCCTCGACAGGCCTCCATCTGTCCGATTGCGAGCGGTTAATGTCCATCATCAACCGCCTTGTCCGTCAGAAGAGCACGGTCATTGTGATCGAGCATAATCTGGATATCATCAGCCAGGCCGATTGGATTATTGACATGGGGCCCGGCGCGGGGCAAGACGGCGGGAATATTCTGTTCTCCGGTAAACCGGCTGATCTGCTGAAGAACCCGCACTCCCTAACAGCCAGATATTTACGGCACTTTCAATCCTAGACATCTACGTCTTCCAGGCTCATATGGAGGCATCCTAACGGTCAAAAAGACCCCGAGCACACCTCCTTCCAAGAGGGGCTCGCGGTCTTTTAGTGTTCCACTCAATAGAGAAGCTGCTGCCTACTCCAATATGACGGTTGTATAGGGCAGCAGGGTTAGGCTGCGACCTACTCCAATATGACGGTTGTATAGGGCGGCAGCGTTAAGCTGCTGCCGCTTAATACCGCTCTATCGTCCGTTGTTTTCGACAAGGATTGGAATGGCGATTCCCCGCTCTTTGCCGCCAAATCGACCGTCTGCTCTTCGCCTGACAGGTTATGGACCACAAGGGCTTTGTTGTCTTGGGTACGGCGGATATACGCCATCACCTGCCCATTGCCGGAAGCATAGGATTCAATCGTGCCGCTATTCAGGGCAGGAATCTCATTCCGCCACCGGATGAGCGTGCGATAGCGGGATAGCAGGGAAGCCGGGTCTCCCGTCTGCTGCTCCACACCCTGCACCTGATCGCCCCGGTTATGCTTAAGCGGCTCCCAGGTCGTCTGCCCCTTATCGCTGCCCGTATTGGACCAGATCATCGGCTCGCGGATTTGTTCGTCCGGCTTTGCTCCCTTCATCCCGATCTCTTCACCGTAATAGATAAACGGATTGCCCGGCATCGTCAGTAGAATACCGGCAGCCATCTTGGCATGGTTCACGTCATCCTTCAGCTGGGACATCACACGGTTCATGTCATGATTCGTCAAGAATGCGGCATCCGTAAACTTGCCGCCCGATACCTGGCTGAACAAACCATAAGTCCGCTCCAGGGTGAAGGCCAGGTTGTTATCCTTCTCGTTCATCGCAGCACCGATGATGCTCTCGCCCAGGCTAAAGTTGAACCCGGAATCAAATGCGTTATCCAGATACGGCGCAATGACCGCAGCGGAATTATCCCAAATCTCCCCGACAATATAAGCGTCCGGGTTCACCTCATTCATGCTGGCGCGGAATTCCTGCCACCAGGCCGTATTCTTGGCCGTGGTTGCCTCGCCCTTATCGGACATCAGATCCTCGTAAATATGCTTGGCTGCATCGATCCGGAACCCATCGACACCGAGCTCCAGCCAGAACTTCCCGATATCCTTCATTTCCTCGCGGACCTTGGGGTTGTCGAAGTTCAGGTCCGGCATTCCACCCCAGAACGTGCCCATATAATGGGCCCCGTTCATCTCATGCCAAGGCGAGCCGCTGCCTGCCGCGCTGGCCCCCGAAGGGGTCTTCCCTTGATCCTCGGCCCAGATGTACCAATCGCGGGTAGCCGAAGCCTTGTCTTTCACAGCCTGCTGAAACCAGGCATGCTCCGTGCTGGTGTGATTGACTACCAAATCCATAATAATTTTGATTCCGCGCTTATCCGCTTCAGCAAGCAGCGTCTTGAAGTCATCCAGCGTTCCGTACTCCGGATGGATGGAACGATAGTCGGTCACGTCATAGCCATGATAGCTTGGCGAAGGATTGATCGGCATCAGCCAAATCCCCGTCACGCCAAGATCGCCAGTAGTGTCCGGATTTCCGTCATTCAGATAATCCAGCTTCTCAATGACACCTTGTAAATCACCGATCCCATCCCCATCGGAATCATAGAATGATCGTACGAAAATTTCATAATAGACATCCGAGGGCTGCTCATCCACCTCCGATGTCTCCATTGTTGGAGGCGCTTCCGGATCCGACGGCTTCGTTTCCGGTGCCGCTGGCGGCTTAGCCTCCTCTTGCGGTGGAGCTGCGTTGCCGCTGCAGCCTGTCAGCAGACTTCCCGTAAGCGCAAAGGCGACGAGCCATAAAGGTAGGGCCCTACGTCTTCCCCATGTAGAACGTATCACGTGTTACCTCCTGTTCGCTGCAGCAGCTGATGTTCATCCAGTCACTGCACTTATGTATTCGATAGGATCTCTTGTATCTCTACAGCATTCCAGAATGGCGCAAACGTTTGTATACAAAGTCACTAGTGTTTTCCAGTAAAACGGTTACATTTTAGGGTTCAACTTGAATTTCATCATCCTCCGCCCGATGACGGCCCGTTTTTATCCATCCATATCATAACTCACTTCTTCGTTTTGTTAAATCGTTTGCACAATGCCGTTTTAAGTTGTTTTTCGGGATTTTCTGGTGATTATACCGCCCTTTCTCCCGTTTTCTAACCCTTGCTTCTTTTTTGATGCATTTGTGAAATAATTGCGTTGGACTGACTTGGATACGTATTTACAAGCCTATCGATTAACGTTAATATAGCAGTGTGAAACCGTTTAACATACCGGATCAATATGGCTTTAGATCAATTGGTATCATGTATACTCAGGGCCTGACAGACCCACAATTAAATAAAGAAGAACGGTCCGCGATTAGCGGAAGTTACTCTTCTGAAATAAGAGAGAACTCCAGTAGTCGCTTTCTTATTTTCAAAAAAACGCAAACGGTTCCACTGGAGGTCCTATTATGTCTGTAACGATTAAAGATGTCGCAAAACGAGCGGGCGTATCCCCCTCCACCGTCTCACGGGTGCTTTCCAATCATCCTAGAATCAGCCGCGAAACCTCGCGTAAGGTGAAAGAGATCATGGAGGAAATGGGCTATCATCCCAATATTATGGCCAAGAGCCTTGTTTCCAAAACGACGGAAAGCATATGCGTCATTCTGCCGAAACCTGCGGAGGAATTGTTCCTCAACTTATTCTTTATGGAACTGATTCGCGGTATCGTCACCCAAGCGAACCGATCCGGATACGACGTCGTTCTCAGTTCGGGCGGCAACGAGAAGGAAGAGGTCGAAGCCGTATCCCGGCTGCTTAACGGTCGCCGCGTCGACGGCGCCATTTTGCTATACTCCAGGCAGGACGATCAGGTGGTCGATTTTCTCAAGTCCAACAACTATCCGTTCGTGCTTGTCGGCCGGAGCGAGAAATACCCGGATCTGTTATCCGTCGATACCGATAACGTGCAGGCTGCCTATGATGCAACCAAGCATCTGATCTCCCTTGGACATCAACGGATTGGCTTTGTCAGCGGCCCTCCTAACCTGATCGTATCTCAGGACCGGATGAAGGGCTATGGCAAAGCACTTGCCGATGCAGGTTTGGAGATGAGAAAAGAGTGGATTGTCGAAGGCGAGTTCCTTCAGGAGAGCGGCTATCGCGCCATGTCTTTTTTCATGAACCTGCCTGAACGGCCGACGGCCCTAGTCATTGTTGACGATATTGTATCTTTCGGCGTGCTGCGGGGACTGCATGAGCTAGGGTATAAGGTGCCCGATGATGTATCCATTATCAGTTTCAACAATATCTCATTGACCGAACTATCGACCCCGCCGCTGAGCAGTGTGGACATCGGGATTTATAACCTGGGTTATACCGCCTCGCAAGCGCTGATCCAGACCATTCGTAACGATGACAACACGATACTGCCGCACCGTTATATCATTCCGCATCGGTTGATGATCCGCGAATCCTCGATGTTTTCGCTCCCGAAATCTTAAGGTCCGGATCGAATCGCGGAAGATACACAAATGTTTTCATAATGCGGAAGATACACGAAGTATTTCAAAATAAAGAAGCATCGTGGTGCTTCCTTTATTTTTGCAGCTCGGTTCAAACGTTTGCACTAATTCGTTAAGGAGGATGTTCATGTCATCCCTATCCGCTTGTTTATTTGATCTTGACGGCGTTCTGGTGGATACCGCCAAGTATCACTACATTGCCTGGAAGCGTCTTGCCGGGGAACTCGGCTTTGAATTCACGGAGCAGGACAATGAACGCCTGAAGGGAGTAAGCCGCATGGCCTCCCTCGATATTCTGCTCGAGGTTGGCGGAGTGACGCTGGATGAAGGCTCCAAGCTGGCACTGGCCGAGAAGAAGAACGCCTGGTATGTCGAGTATATTTCCAACATGGATGAATCCGAGATTTTGCCTGGAGCCCTCGAATTCATCCAAGCGCTGAAGGACCGCGGCATCAAGGTTGCGCTGGGCTCCGCCAGCAAAAACGCCATGCTGATCCTGAACAATACCGGCCTCACGCCTTACTTCGATGCCATTATCGATGGAACGAAGACTGCCCAAGCGAAACCGGATCCCGAGGTATTTACGCTGGGTGCTCATGAGCTTGGCGTCCGGCCAGACGCCTGCGTCGTATTCGAGGATGCCGAGGCCGGCATCGAAGCGGCCACGCGCGCGGGAATGCGCAGCGTCGGCATCGGTTCGCCTGAAACCTTGGGGCGGGCCAACATCGTTCTTCCCTCCCTGGAAGGATTTACGGTGGATCGCCTGCAGGAGTTGTAAGCGAATGCGTACACATGCTTACGGCATCCGGTAGTTTCATCCCATATAGATCTGCAACCATTTTTCCTAAAAACAAAGGAGCCGATGATTGTGAAACAATATTTAAAGCTTGATGAATGGTCAATTATTGAGGAGGGCTTTGATCCTCACACGCATGAGATCTCGGAGAGTATCTTCAGTATCGGGAACGGGTTTATGGGCCAGCGCGCCAACTTCGAGGAATCCTACAGCGGCTCCTCCCTGCAAGGCAGTTATATGGCCGGCGTGTATTATCCGGATAAAACCCGTGTAGGCTGGTGGAAGAACGGTTATCCTGAATATTTCGCCAAAGTCCTGAACAGCACCAACTGGATTGGCATCGGCATTGAAATCGACGGCGCGCCGCTTGATCTGGCTAAGAGCACGGTGAAGGATTTTGTGCGTGAGCTAAATATGAAGGAAGGCTTCCTCTCCCGCAGCTTCACCGCTGTCATGGAAGACGGCAAAGAACTCAAGGTTGAAGCTGTCCGTTTTGTCAGCATCGTACGCCATGAGATTGGTGCCATCCGTTATACAGTTACACCACTCAATTTCAGTGGTGAACTTACGATTACCCCTTATCTCGATGGAGATGTGAAGAACAAAGACTCCAACTATGACGAGAAATTCTGGCTTGAAGTATTCAAGGAAGCTGCGCAAGGTTCGGCCGCGTTGACTGTAAAAACCAAGAAGCTTGATTTCCATGTAACCTCCGTCATGTCTTATGCTATTTTAAAGAACGGCGAGAAGCTGGAACTTCAAGCGGAACTGGTGGAGAAAGAGAAATATGCGGGGAACCGCGTAAGCGTGCAGGTATCTGAAGGCGAAGTCATTACCATCTATAAATATGTGGCTAATGTTACTTCCCGCAATCATGGATTCGGCGAATTGGTGGATGCTGCACGTGCTGTGCTGGAGCCGGCGATCGAGACCGGATTTGAGTTGCTGCTGAAGGAGCAAGCCGATGCATGGGGCGATAAATGGAAGGAAAGTGATATCGTCATTGAAGGCGATGTAGCAGCCCAACAAGCGATCCGCTTTAACATCTTCCAGCTGAACCAAACCTACAGCGGCGAAGACGACCGTCTGAATATCGGGCCGAAGGGCTTCACCGGGGAAAAATACGGCGGCAGTACCTACTGGGATACCGAGGCGTATTGCCTGCCGTTCTACCTGAGCACCGCGGATGCCAGCATCTCGCGCAACTTGTTGATTTATCGTTATAAGCACCTGGAAAAAGCGAAGGAAAACGCCAAGAAGCTCGGCTTTACCAAAGGCGCTCTCTATCCTATGGTGACGATGAACGGCGAAGAGTGTCATAACGAGTGGGAGATTACCTTTGAGGAAATTCACCGTAACGGCGCGATTGCCTATGCCATCTACAACTATGTAAACTATACTGGCGACTTCTCTTACCTCGGCCAATATGGTCTGGAAGTGCTCGTGGAAATCTCCCGTTTCTGGGAAGAGCGCGTGAACTACGTGCCAGCGAAGGATCAGTATATGATGCTCGGCGTTACCGGTCCGAACGAGTATGAGAACAATGTGAACAACAACTGGTACACAAACCGCATGGCCAGCTGGACGATGGAATACACGCTCGACGTGCTCGAATATTTGAAAGAGAACGAGAATTCCCGCTATACCGAGCTTACGGCAAAGCTTGGGCTGCAGGATGTCGAAACGACCAAATGGCAGGATATCATCAGCAAAATGTACTACCCGGTAGACGAGGAGCTGGGCGTATTCCTGCAGCAGGACGGATTCCTCAACAAGGAGCTTGTTCCGGTGAAGGAACTGGACCCAGTCCACCTGCCCCTGAATCAGAACTGGTCCTGGGACCGCATTCTGCGCTCGGTATACATTAAGCAAGCTGACGTGCTGCAAGGATTGTTCTTCCTTGGCGACCAGTACGACTTGGCTACGAAAAAACGAAACTTCGACTTCTATGAACCGTTCACGGTACATGAGTCCTCCCTCTCGCCATGCGTTCACTCCATTCTCGCGTGCGAGCTTGGGTACCAGGAGAAAGCGTACGAGATGTACCTCCGTACAGCTCGCCTGGATCTGGACAACTACAACAACGATACCGAGGACGGCTGTCATACAACCAGTATGGCGGGAACCTGGATGTCCGTTGTGCATGGCTTCGGCGGCTTGCGTGTGAAGGATGGCGTATTGCATTTGAATCCATTCATTCCAGGCCACTGGTCTTCCTTCTCCTTCAAGGTGATGTTCCGCGGGTCCCGCCTGAAGGTCAACGTCAAGGGCAAGGAAACCATCATCGTGAACGAAACGGATACGCCGGCTATCCTGAACGTGAATGGCAAGGAATACAGTATCAGCGGGTTTGGAGAGGTAACAGCCGCAAGATAACAAGCATGCTGGTTCAATCAATGGCTACCCCGAACTATATAAAAACAAGGGCCCTGGAGAACACTCCAGGGCC
The DNA here is from genome assembly GCF_050482385.1 of Paenibacillus lautus. GTDB lineage: Bacteria > Bacillota > Bacilli > Paenibacillales > Paenibacillaceae > Paenibacillus_AQ > Paenibacillus_AQ lautus_B. The sequence goes on along the minus strand of NZ_JBCNHV010000032.1, from coordinate 5,168 downwards.
CTTGTTTTTACAGAACGGGCTCCTTCAGACATCATTACTCCTTGAAGGACCCATCTTCATCCATGCCAAGCATCTGTATTGTCCGGACTCAGCCGAAGGCTGCGGCAACCAGATGCCAAAGCTCCGCATCAAGATGGCGGGGGAATTGCCGATTATGTATGCTATGAATAGATTAGTTGAGAATGAGGTCACGCGGAGGTCGTTCAGATGGCTTCCCAAACAAATACCCCTGCGAGAGCTCGATCCCGATTTCTCGGCAAAAATGAAACTCCTCCCGTCTCTCAATGCCTTCAGCCAGCACCATGGCCCCAAAATCATGAGCCATGTTGGTGATCATTTTGAGCTGCTTCTGCTGGGCGGGATTTCGATCGCAATGGTCGATCAGACTCCGGTCGATCTTTACATAATCCGGCTTAAGCTTAATCATCTGCTCCAATGTGGAATAACCTGCGCCGACGTCATCCATGGCTACCGAGATTCCATGACTGCGATAAACCTCGAAAATCGATTGCAAATGCTTAACATCATCAATCTGCTCGGTTTCCACGACCTCAAATACGAAATCCCTCGGATCCAGATGGAGCCTGTCGATGGTATTAAAGGTGTGGCTTAGACACATCTGCGCATCATATATGGAGGATGGCAGGAAGTTCACGAATCGCTTCACGCCGATAGGAAGCCACTCGGCACTGGTCTCAATGGCACTGGTTCGTGCTGCCCGGTCCAGAAATGCATGCAATCCGGTTTTACGGGCTGTCTCAAACAGCTCATACGGCTGGAACCTGGCTCCCCACTCTACCGGACGAAGGAGAAATTCGTAGGCCACGATCTGCTCGGATGTGTCCACGATGGGCTGCATGTAGCTCGTAAACTGCTTATGTAAAATGATACTCACCATATCGTAATGCTCCATCTGCAGTTCGAACTTCTGCATAGGGGTCCACGAATGCCGGATTTGCGGAGCTTCTCCACCGGTAACACAGAAGGACAGCTCTTGACGAATCTTCAGCGGAAGGGGCTGCAGACACTTCATCATAGAGATCAGGTCCGCACGTACCTTGTAGTTCACAGCACAACCCTCATTGTTCTCTTGTACCGTGTAGCCGTTCACTGCCAGCAACTGAATAAGCTCACCACTTGCAGGCTTCATATGAATGGTCCCCTGGTCCTCAATCGGTTCAAAGGTGCTGCAATTGTCGCAAATCATGTTCGTCCTCCTTGGCAAGCTAGCTCTCACTATGCTTCTTATCGGCATTTTGAATATGATTTCTTTGCATTTTATGGATTTTATATCGAAGTTATGACCTATATTAAGAGAAATGCGCAAGATTCGTGCAATGATTGCGTCAAATTCTACAAAAATCGACTTATATTGCTTTTAACAACCTATTGTCGACACTACGGTCATACATTCATCTACTCACCTTTTGGTCCAAAAGCTGCAGCATCATCGTCCGCTCTACATCAAAATGCCAGGGGGCGTTCCGTTCCTTCGCCGCATACATCGCTGCATCCGCACGACCAATCAGCTCCTGGTCATTTCTGGCATGATCTGGATAAACCGCAATACCGATACTCGGCGTGGTTCGGACCTCATGCCCTTCCAGTTCGTACGGCTCGCTAAGCATCGTCCAGATCTCCTCCGCCATCCAGATCAGTTCCTGATCATCGCCAGCCGGATGGATCATAACGGTGAATTCGTCTCCTCCTAAACGGGAAACCAATACTCCCTTGGATTCGAGTGATTGAAGCCGGTCTGCAACCTTTCGTATCAACAAATCGCCGGCACGGTGGCCGTATCGGTCATTGACTCGTTTGAAACGGTTCATATCCATATACAGCAAGCCTACACGGGAACCTGCGCGGTCCGCCTCCTTCAGCGAATTTGACAGCCTTGCATTAAAATAACGACGATTATACAGCCCCGTAAGATCATCACGATGTGCCAGGGATTCACTCTGCATCAGACTTTCATGCAGTCGATCAAACAAGCGGTCGTTCTCAAACTGGATTAAAATCTGCCTGAACAGGATCAGGATAACGCACAGGGAAAGGCCGGTAAACAGTCCATTCCACCCTCCAAAATACTGTGCCATAAGGGCAAACATCCCGCCGAGCACGCTGTAGGGAAGCAGGTACCTTACGATCAGGTTTCCGGTTGAACGCGGCTCCCGCTCGCCAACAGATGGATTACGGGTATCAGGAGCGGACTGTCCGCCTGCGAAACTAATGAAAAATACCGATAACGTGTAGAGTGGATACAGGTAGGAGCGAACCTCGATATTCAAAATATCAACGAGATAGATATACAGAACATCTCCGGCAATAAATGTACTTCCGCCAAGACATAACAGAATGGTCGCCCATTTCCTTAACTGTCCGGTATTGAAATACAACACCAGTGTAAAAAAAATAAGTACCATTGCGCACAGTGGATACAGCATGTCCACCCAAAGGTTTCCCCATACGATCTCATGGGCCAGACCCTGAAGCTCAGGCTTGATGAAATATTCCCATCCTACCGTCATGACCGCTATGCCAACAATCACGATATCCAGCATAAACCGCAGCCCCCGAAACGAACCCTGAACATGCCGGAATAAATAAATGAGAGCACTTGCGAACAGGATAAGTTCAAGCCCCCAGAACAAATGGGTTAGAACCGGCGAGGAAGCGCTCTCTTTTGCAAACCAGATATTGCATGCGTGGAGGATTCGGGCCACTGCCTCCCCCATCAATCCGAGACTCACAATAAGCCAAAACCTACGAAGATGAACCTCATAACGCCGACGAATCCGCATTAAATAAACGGAAGCGGCTGCAGGAGAAATAATGACTAGAACACGCTGAAGCGATAAAGCATCAGGCATCCACAGAGCGATCATTATCTGAATGAATGCATATATTATGGCGAGTCGAATCCACAGATGATCTGCTGGAGTTGGACTCATAAGCATTCCTCCTCGGCCAAAAGGTAAGCGGGTTCACTTTAAGTGTGTTAGGTCTTTTGAATTAACATTTCTATTTCTCATGATACTTTTTGCCCACCCAAAAGTAAAGATGAGGAAATGAAAGAAAAATCATCTTATTAGCCTGTGCAGAACAATATAACACCCACTTGACGTATAGGAATTATATGATAATATTTCAGTCATATCTTATATGAATCGGAAAGGGTGTTGAACCATGTCACAGAAACGATTGGATCATGTTGGTATTGTTGTCCGGGACCTTGAAGCTACAATCGCCTTCTATACATCCGTAGTCGGACTTGAACTGAAGGACCGCCTGACTCATACCAATGGCATCATCCAGCTGGCGTTCCTAGGATTTAACGGCAGCAACGAGACGGAAGTCGAGCTTATTCAGGGATACAGCGACACACTGCCTTCGGAAGGAACTGTACATCATTTTGCAGTCAGCACGGATAACATTGAAGAGGAATATGCCCGTGTTCAGGGACTTGACGTTCCTCACTTGGACGAGGAAATCGTGACGCTCCCGAACGGTTTCCGTTATTTCTTCGTACATGGCCCCGAAGGGGAATGGATTGAGTTCTTCCAGCGCTAACCTCTGCGTGAAGCCGTATTCAAACACTTTACCTTGTGAAAGGTTCATAGCATCAATTCATTCTCCCATTACATTAGTGTTCTAACAAAGACCTGTCACGTTCGCGCCTCTTCGAACTAGACAGGTCTGCTGTGTTAGGACTATAATAGCGGATGTAATGATCGAAACTTCATAAATACCGGGGGAGCTGGAATTTGGCCGGCTGAGAGTGTATCCGATATGATACTGACCCTTACACCTGATCTGGGTAATGCCAGCGTAGGAAGCCCATGTTTGCGGCAGCTTTTATTTGCCGTGGTATACACTTACGCCGTCATGCGTCCTGATGTCATCAGGGCGTTTTTTTTATGGAGCTAACGAGGTAATATAAAGAGAATTCAAAGGAGAGAAGAAACGATGAAGAAGGGAAAATGGATTCCACTGCTTCTTGCTTGCATCCTGCTGATGGTTGCGTCTGGATGCGGCACAAGCGGAGAGAACAAGAAAACAGGTGCTGAAAGCGAAGACAGTCAGACTCCCGGGAAACTCCGTGACGTACAGCTGATGCTCGATTGGTCCGCCAATACGAATCACACCGGCCTGTATGCAGCGAAGGAGCTTGGGTATTATGAGGAAGAAGGGCTTAATGTCCAGATCGTCCAGCCGGGAGCAGGCGGAACGGATACGCTGGTCGCATCCGGCAACGTACCGTTTGGCATCAGCTATCAGGAAGGCGTAACGCTGGCGAGAACCCAAGGATTGCCGCTCGTCTCCGTTGCGGCGATCATTCAGCATAATACATCCGGATTTGCCGCCCCCAAGGACAAAGGCATCGTGAAGGCAGGCGATTTTGAAGGAAAATCCTATGGCGGCTGGGGCTCGCCTGTGGAGGAAGCGGTCATGAAATCCATCATGGAGATCGATGGCGCCGATGTCAGCAAGGTGAATATGGTCAATATGGGCGATGCCGATTATTTTACGGCCGTGAAACGCGACATTGATTTTGCCTGGATTTTCTATGCTTGGACGGGTATTGAAGCCGAGCTTCGCCATGAGCCGCTTGACATGATTTATGTGAAGGACTACTCGGAGCAGCTTGATTATTACACACCGGTGATCGTAACGAACGAGAAGCAGATCCAGGAAGACCCTGAGCTTGTCAAAGCGTTCATGCGGGCGACTTCAAAAGGTTATGACTATGCGATTCAACATCCTGAAGATGCAGCAGCCCTGCTGACGAAGGCTGTTCCTGACCTGGATGCCGAATTGGTTCTCGCCAGCCAGAAATGGCTGAGCCCCCGTTACCAGGACGATGCAGCCCGCTGGGGCGAACAGAAAGCCGAAGTATGGTCGGGGTACGCCGACTGGATGTTTGAGCGCAAGCTGCTGGAGAAGGAACTTGACGCAGACCGCGCATTTACCAATGAATTTTTACCGGAGAAGCCATAAGGTTATTTCTATATTAAGTGCGTGTTCAAAAAGGTCGATTTTCAGCACCGAGAAGGTTGGATGAAGCTAGGGACGTCAGGAGCGGAGCGTACGTTTTGGGTACGTGAGCACCGGAAGGCCCGGCTGAATTCAAGATTCGATGCCGAACTGCTTCCTGATTCACTTCGTGT
>NZ_JBCNHV010000031.1:0-2560 GCF_050482385.1 Paenibacillus lautus | reverse complement strand
TGGAGCAGTATGCTCTTTTTTAAGTTGATGCATTATGAAATTGATTCAGGCATATGTATTTTTAAAGATTTAGGTAAACAGACCTATAAATTCATAAGAAAATTCTTTCATATGTAGAAAATTCTTGCATACGTAATTGAGATATATTAACATACGGTAAGTAGATAAGGTGATTTATGGTAGTATTTCATAAAAATATAATATTTGAATGAATCATTGGCCAATGTTCAGATATAATTACATGTTTTGATTAGGAGGTAAATGAATTAATTGAGAGTAACGCAAACCAAATTTGTTTTCCTAGTGCTAATATTCACTTTATTAATTAGTGGATGTGATAAAGCATCTCAAACGGAATCAAAAAACTTGTACGCATTTATTGACGCAAATGTAAATAATAATGAATTATCCTTTAACCTGAGTTTTGAGGATAAAGCTAATCTTTTGAAGAAGGGTAAGATAGTATCGTTCATAACAAGTGCTGACGATCCCAAAGAATTACCCGTTAAGATAGTTAAAAAAGGTAAAAATAAATATGTTGGCAAAGTTATGTTATCTAAGGGCAAATGGATCATTCATGTATTAGTTAATGGGGATAATTTGGAAAATTGGGATTTTTCTCAAAAAATCACTATTTAAATTATGGAGGAGTTTTTATATGAATATCAAAAAAATGTTAGGTGTTTTTGTTCTTTGTAGCAGTATGTTACCAGGTGTTGGGTATGCTGCTTCAAATTCTGTTACAAGTATATCTGGTAAAATTCAAACCAATGTTGTTGCTCATATTGAAAGTGTAACTGATAGCGAATTAGAGAGCATGAATAAGATAGCTGCTGTTGACAATTTGTTCAAAGTCATACCGGATGATCAAGGTGGTATAACTGTTATTAGAGAATATCCTGCACAACAAGGAATGGTATTTGTTAATGATGAGGAAGTTCTAGTTGACGAAAATGGCGGATATTCAGTAAATGTTGAGTCAGGAGAGACAACTATCGAGGTTAGATCAATAGATGGCGAAGTGTTAAAGAGTAGAAAACTTAGTACTAAGCAAGTAAATTCAGTAAGTTTAAATATTATTGATAATCAAGATTTTGGTGATTTAATTGAATCCATGGATGAAGCAAATGGAATAACTGAAAATTCTGGGATGAGTACATACGCAATGTACCCAGGACAAACATATAATGGACAACCAGTTTATACAGGAGATCACGTACATTGTAACCGTTTAAATGGTGTTTTCTCTGATCATAAATACTGGGTTTACAAATCTAGCCCTGTTGCAGCATTACAAAACTTCTACATGAGTGATTGTGATTATGCACTCATATCTTGGGGGTGTGATACTTGGGGAGGAGATACTACATGTGATGGTTTAGGTGTAAACACTACTTCACCGTATAATTGCTCATTGCACAAAAGTTGGCCAGTTACTGTATGGTGGAGAAATTAGATTTTTGTAATTTTTTATAAGTTGCAATAGATTTATAGGGGGATTTAAATTAAGTATATTAACTATGCTTAAAGATAATCCCCCTGCATTTCCATCTATAAGGAGATAAGTATGCGTAGATTAATGATTACTTTATTTGCATGTTGGTTATTGCTTAGTGCTGGATGCTCTATTAAAGAAGAACATGTTATTAAACAAAATAACGGGAATGAGAGTTCAAACAACTCATCGAATGTTAATACGGCATTATCAAGATTACTCGAAAAAGAGTACGATTTATTAAATCAAGTTAGAAACTCACTTGAAAAAGGTAATTATGAAGAAGCAAGAGCTCCTATGAAAGAAATGATTGGCATTTTTCATTCTGGATTTCATAAAACCTTGGCAAAACATAAAGACGAAAAATATGTATCTAAGATTCTTAATGATATAGGTGATTTAAATAAATCGATACAGGAAAAAAATGAAAAAGAGCATGTTACTCTTCTAGAAGAAGTTTATAAGGATTTTGGTGATATAGCTAAAATATTGAGTTTAACAGATAAAGAATAACTAATATTAGTTGGGGTGAGAAATGAAAAAGAAAACTAAATTAATTCTAGGAATTTTTATAATTATATTAATAACGATATTTTGTTTGAATATTGATGTATTAGGATATAGAGGTTCCATTGCATTAGAGAGTCAGCTTAACGAGATAATTTCTCAGAAAGATATAAATAAAATGAAAGAAATTTCTAAAGATAATTATAGCTTTTCTTTTTTGTCGGGACTTCCTAAAGAAGAAAAAGTAGATTCAACTTCCGATATGCAAGGGGGAACTGATGAGTTATATTTTTATATGGCAACAGTTAATGGTCATGATTTAGAGGTTACTATGAAAAGAAAAACACGAGTATTGATTGGACCAAAATATGAAATTGAAAAAGTCCAAGTGCTTCAAAATAAATAATATAACAGAATATTTAAATATATGTATTGGAATCAATTTCATAAATCTAACTCCTTGCAATGAAAAGGTTTTTTAGGCATAGAAAAAGGAGTACCTCCCCAAATCTCGAATAGGTTAAGCGACTAAACCAGCCAAAAGAGACGAGGTGAACT
>NZ_JBCNHV010000030.1:0-152110 GCF_050482385.1 Paenibacillus lautus | reverse complement strand
CATAAAACAATTGTATCAGTTCAACTACACAACTACAACAATTAAACAAAAAGAAAAGCACACACGCACACGTGTTATGTGTTTGATCCCATGAAGGGATGTTCTGGCAAAAAAACCGTGGGCTTTCAGTCGGCAATCACTGTAATAACTCGCCCATTTTTACATACTGAGTAAAAATAATTACACTTTCATCTGCCTCAAGAATAGTACTAATCAGTTCATCAACCAGGGCTACTTTATTAGAACGTTCAGCGATTTTCGTTATGTATTGTTCTTTTAAGTATAGTCCAGGATGATTACACAATTGCTTTAATTTTCCGATCATAGTCATCATATAGGGCTTCCGTGTTTTCCTCGTTAACTTCTTTGCTTCTTCTTTTACTTCTTGCACCAATTTTTTGTATAACTCTTCTTGTTCATCCGTTAATGTGCAGTATTGCTTTTGCTCTATTTTCTCAGGTAGATCACCTTTTATTTTTTCTTGCCTCTTTGTTCTCCTTAGAATAAAAGGCTGAATGTTCACCTCATGTCCACCGCTTTTACCAGCAACACTTGCTTGTATTGATTTTTCATCATGGCTATAATTATAGACTGCTCCTGATCGACTTAAATGACGACCAGTTTTGATAATTTCTTTAACATAATCGTTTGAACTATCGTACGGACGAAGGAATTCTTCCCACACTGCTAATATTTCCATCTGTCATCACTCTCCTATCCTAAATAATATAGGGATTAAAAAAAATAGGAAGACTTGTATTTTGCATTGTTTTCCATTAGTTAGATCCCATTTTTAGCTTTGAATGGAAGAGGTATGACACACTAGAGAATCTGAACTGGCCGAACGTATCGCAGCATTATGTATCAGTTGTTCCAACCGGTTGGCCTGAGAAAAGGCGAAAATAATAATGAACAACTATAGAGAACGTCTAAGCCTCTTAGAGCCTCGTTTCGTTATTCGTGTACTCGTTGCTGTAAACTTCCCTGAACTGAAAATACCAGGGTCAAGACCCGCAGAAGTAGTGTATAGTAGGAATAGTTTAAAATATATTCCAGGAGGCTATGCCATGTCACAGGAGATCTGGATTAACCTGCCGGTCAAAGATGTTGAGAGGTCAACTGCCTTTTTTAATGAAATTGGATTCCATGCGGTGAGCATTGGTAACGAGAGAGCCAAGCTTGCCATAGACCAAACAACAATTCTGCTGTTTCCGGATGCGGCGTTTGAGAAATTTACAGGTTCAAAAACCGCAGATACTTCCCATAGCGCTGAGGTGATATTTTCCATCGGTGCTAAAAGCAGAGAAGAAGTAGATGCCTTTATTCAAAAAGTAGAGTTTGCCGGAGGAAACATCTTTGGCAAGCCGAGTGAAATTGACGGCTGGATGTACGGCGCAGGATTTGCCGACCTTGACGGGCACCGCTGGAACCTGCTGTACATGGATGAGAGCAAAATGCCGAAACGTTAGTATGAAAACGCCGGTCACCTGCTTAAGGTCACCGGCGTTTTTTACACCACCTACATTCTCACATCTGTAATTTAAATCAAAATCGTTATCATACTTATCCAACACTTCGGCATCATGATTATCCCAGAACGTCCTTGCGGTTGGGAAGCTCCCTCCGGCTTCTTTAAAATGGCTTAACGACCATTAGCACCAATACGGCAATCATCAGCAGCATTGCTGCCATCTCGATGGGCACGATCTTTTTTAACTGAAGTCCGAATTCGGCGGGTATGTCATTACCTTGGTCTTGGCGCTCAGATATGGTTTTTCTGATCTTTTTCATACGCGGCTCGATCCATCCGTCGATCAGTCCAACCATGAGCAGCGCTAAGAGAATGGATACATTCAGCCACATTTGGGATAATCCCATCTTGGTTATGATCATGAGCCCAACCCCGGTTAGAATAAGTCCGGTTCCGCCAATTTTAGGCATGATGGCCAGTTTGGCCGTTATACCTAATACAAAGTGCAGCTGGCCGACCGTTCTGGCGGATCTCCGAATGATGGGCGTTACGAAAGCGGGGCCGATAAAAGCGATCGAAGACAATATATGCAAAACGAGCAGTAATCCAAATAAACCCATAATCCCCTCCTCCTCAGCTCACCGCAATATGGCTTTGATAGGCTAGACCGACCCTTTTTCTTTTAAACGATCCTTCGAGTTCAAGATGGTCCAACATACACATGACGACATCGTCATAAGCCACATTCAGCTCTTGAAATCTGCTGAACAAGTGACCGGCTATCTCTGCCTCGGAAAAGTCCTTGATCGTCTCCTGCATCGGAACGGGCAAGAATTCCGTTGTTACATGTAGATAAGCAGAATCTGAATGCTCTCTCGAATCTGTCATGGTTCCCGGACACATGATGGACCAATCGAGCTCCGTCCGCTGCAGCCTTTCAAAATTCCGGTTATGATTTTTATACTCAGGCGGGAAGCCGGGTAAATTGTTGCCGATCAGATCAGTATATGGAATATCCAGCAGGCCGGCTCCTCCCATAACCCATACCCGCCCGGAGAAACTAGGCTCCAATTCACACTGACTTATAATGTTATCGATGATACGAACAAACTCTTCTCCCTGCCCCGCATGTCCGGCAGCAATAATAGCAGCGTCTTGATGTGCGAGCGCCTCACCAACGCTCACCGGGTCCATCATATCGTCCACGATCACCTTCACATGCTTTGCGGAATGCTCACCTAGTTGTTCATAAAGCTTCTCAGAATTTCGCACAAAAGCGGTCATTTCATGCCCCATTTTTATCCCTTGTACCAGTACTCTTTTCCCTGTATTCCCCGTCGCTCCAAAAACAATAATTTTCATTGTTCTTTCCTCCTCTTTAATGGCCTCCAGTATTTGGTTAACTCAAGCTTAGCATCGCTTCAAAATGATGTTAAGAACCCACTTTAAAGTAGGGTACTTACTAAAAAGTAAGCATGCCATATTATACGCGGAGGTCGGGAGGACAGGAAAACAAGACAGATTGGCGACAAGCATACAGTATAAGGAGTTTTATTATCTCAGACCGATAATTCATTCATATCAGGGGTGCGAGTGTAGGTAAACAAAAGCTGCCCGGAATCCCGTGGCAGCTTTGATTAATTCGTGTATAAGTTCATTGAACCAGCTTTATGACGCTGGCTCTTCATATTTCCGCTTATTATGATTTTCTCCCCAAGCACACATGACTTCTGCTACAGGTATCAATGTTCTGCCGTATTCACTAAGAGAATATTCTACTTTTGGAGGGATCGCAGGGTAGACCGTTCTATCGACTATGCCTTCTCGTTCCAAATCTCGGAGATGTTGTGAAAGCATTTTTTGTGAAACATCAGGTATAAGCTTCTCCAGATCGTTGAATCGCTTTTTGGATTCAATCAAATGCCATAAAATCATGGGCTTCCATTTGCCACCTAGAACATGAATGAGTGTCTCAACTGGACATTCACGCTGATGAATCATTGATAAATCATCCCCTTATCTTGGTTAACAGATTCTTGATAGATGTCAGCGTAAGTTTTAGAATCTTTGATTAGATCGTCGCAGAAAGCCGCTACGTCACTGCCGGTCACTTCAAGTACGCCTTTTCCCAAGGCCGCGCCCTCTTCAAAAAGATCGATAATCCCCGAGAGTAAACCCGTCCCGTCGGTTAGCTCAACAGGGCCGACCTTAAAGAAATACTTTTGCATCTCTTTATAAACAATCTGATAATCTTGCGGGAGGGCTTTGACACGCGCCACATGCGCTCGCCACTCTTTTTTGCCTTCGATGATATCTTGTATTCTCATCTTTTGATCCTCCTACTTACTTAATTTTTTAGCGATATTTTTGTTGAGTTGCTCGCGCCACTTGTCGCGAAAAGACTTTGCTCCTTCTTCGCCAGCCAGTGCTGAACAGAAACCTTTGACATCGTCACCTAAAACCTCATGGACACGTTGACCGTCCGCCGCCGTTTCTTCGAGCAGGCCAAGCACACCGTCAAGAATTGGCATGATGTTACGACCGGTGAAATCTGAGTGCGGCCAAAGATTGGCATTTATTTCTTCCCATGCCGCTTGATAATCAGCTGGCAGCTTTTTGGCTCGCGATTCAAAAGTTTTCAATTCATTAATCATGTCGCTGCCGGTGATTTTTTCCCAAAAATTCATGGTCTTCTCTCCTTAAATTCGTTAATTTTCGATGATTTAAATTCCCATTTTCCCCAGAAACCTCCCCAGCTTCTCGCCTTGCGTCTTTGAGCTCGCAAAAACTCTCGAGGCGGTCCCCTTGTCAGAGGTCTTCTTGGTGATCTCCACCAATTTGTATTTTTACTGTGATGCCGAGGGCGTTGAGCCGCTGTATGATTTCGTAGCCGTAGGTTTGTTTGCGGCCTATAATTTCAAGAACGTAGCCCTCAAGCACGCATTTGAGCCTTTCCGTTTAGTTTTCCAGCACAATAACTCCATGCTATTCTGTAAGACTTGTATGAAGTAATACTTACTACATCTATAAAGTAACACGTAGTAGATGGTTTGGCAATAGCGTTGTTCTAACGGATTTTACATTTTCACTATCCTGCCCGTTAACGTAACGACGTACAAGTTCTTGTCCTTGACTTGGGATAAGAACTTGTATCAATAAAACAAAAAAGCCGCTTTTTAAGCGACTTTGTATGAAAGTGAGCCTGCAGGATACCATTCATCCTAATGACGCGTATCAACTCCCATCTTGGAAAGCGTCCTTGATAACTCCTCTACGTTTATAAACATATTTTCAACTAAATTCCAATCCCCTTCGCGGCCATCGCCAGTCCCGGTTAAATACCAGTAATCAAGCCCGCAATGATTGCTGATTAGCCAGTAATGTCTGGGCATGTAATTTGGCGTGAACAGCTCGAGCACCTTCGTTCCCGGCTCACAAAACACCAGGTTGGTCAATCCCGCTCCGTGTGGGGCGACTACCCATTTGGCTGAACGGAACAAGCGAATTTGCTGACGTACTGTCATCGACTCCAGCTCTACACAAACAAATCCTTTTGCCGAAAGTCTCTCCATCACTTCCTGTTCATTCTTTATCCGACGAGTTTCGGCCCGCGCCCGGCTGACATAGATACGCTCCGGCCCGTTCCTGACCTCTTCGTCCGCATGGGGGAGCATGACACTTCTTAAATAGTCGCACACCCACTTCGGATAATAGCTAAATGAGGATGTCCCGATCAAGGAAGGAACAATTAGATTGTCCGCCTGCAAATGGAATTCAGCGTGTGTTTCCAGCCTCGATTCAGCGGGTATTCCTACCATGTTCAGCGTCTCGTCCTGAAATGCCATCTTAACGGTTCGATTCAACACATATTTGCTTGGCTTCAAACCAGATAATTGGATGAGATGCAGTCGCGGCAATACATCAAACAGCCAGTGGAAATAATTTTGACTGATGCCAAAAGTTAATGCCGCCACTGTTTCCGACGTATTTACCAATGGGAAGGGTTTCCAGTCATGAAGTGCGGGATGCTTCTCACCCTTAATTAAAGTATCGACATAAAACTCAATAGATACATCTGAAAGCAGCATATTGTCCTGCGACAGGACAGCGCCGTTCATGCCCCATACCCGGCCGCTGGGTATGACGGCTACATTCGCAGTCGGGGCAGTAATTCGTCCTCCTTGGAATTGAGGTGGCGGAGTTTTCCCAAGGCTTGAAGCGTCCTTGTATTCGAAGCTGTATGAGTTGTATAGCTCGCGAAAGTGCTTTTCCCGATTCAATCCCGATGCCTGCACCCAATCCAAGAGATTCGGATAATAGCCCACCGGAGCCGATGCTGTTTCCATGACTCGTTTGGGCAGGAAGGCTTCACCCATCTGATTTACGATGTATCCGATCCTCGTATCTTAGAGTTATATGTATTGGAGGATGTCGAAGAGATTTACCATTTAGCATCACCGGCTTCGCCCAGATTCTATCAGGCGTCACCAATGGAAACGATAGCAGCCAATACTATAGGCACCATGCATTTGCTTGAGCTGGCAAGGCAGAATCAGGCCAAGCTGCTCTTCGCCAGCACAAGTGAGGCATATGGCGATCCGGAGGTTCACCCGCAAAGAGAGGACTACCGGGGAAATGTCAATACATGGGGGCCGCGGGCTTGCTATGATGAGGCCAAACGATTGGGCGAAGTATACTGCTATGAGTATCATCACCGTTATCAGGTGCAGGCGAAGGTCGTTAGGATTTTCAATACCTATTCGGCAGGCTTAAGGAATGATGACGGACGGGTCATTTCTAATTTTGTGACTCAAGCGATTTCTGGACAACCGATCACCGTTTATGGAGACGGTAGTCAGACCCGCTCTTTCTGCTATGTAGACGATAATATACGTGCGCTGCAGTTGGTTATGGAGTCGGAGAAAGCGACAGGACAAATTATTAATATCGGCAATCCAACGGAGCACACCATTCTGGATGTCGCCTTAATGGTTAAGCGGCTGGCGCAATCGGACAGCAGTCTGAGCTTTCTGTCACTTCCGGAGGATGACCCGAAAGTGCGCTGTCCTGTTATTGACAAGGCCAGACAACTGCTGGGATGGGATCCGCAAATCGACCTTGAAGAAGGACTAAAGCGGACAATTAAAGCTTATCGGAGCCATCTGGCCTAAATCATTTAAAATGAGGCATAAGGAGTAATCTAGAGATGAACATAGTGTGTATCGGTTCGGGATACGTTGGTAGTGTGACCGGAACGGCTTTTGCCACATTAGGGCATCAAACCACGGTCATTGACGTGGATCAGCACAAAGTCGACATGATCTGCTCTGGAAAGAGTCCTATTTATGAGCCGGGATTAGATGAGCTGATAAAGCGGAATATTGGCATCACGTTGACCGCAACTACTTCTTATGATGCGGTATACGATGCGGATGTTGTGTTTGTCGGCGTAGGAACTCCGTCCAAGCTCGACGGAACGGCTGATTTACAGTTTGTTATAACCGCTGCACGAAGTATCGCCGAAAAGCTGAACCCAGGCAAGTTACCGTTATCATCGACAAATCGACAGTACCCATCGGTACAGCCCATCTAGTGGCGTCGATCATCAGCGAGGTTTCCGGACTGAAGGTGGAGGAACAATTCACCGTGATCAGCAACCCAGAATTTCTTCGGGAAGGCTATGCTTTAGAGGATGTTTTCTTCCCAGACCGGGTGGTAGTCGGTACGACCAATGATAAAGCTCGTGCGGTACTACGAAAGCTTTACCACAAATTAGTGAACCGGATCGGTTATGAAGCAGTGTTCCGCGATTTCATGCCCAATTTCAATCCGAATGAGCGCCAGACCGTGTATTTCGAAACCGATCTGAAAAGCGCCGAAATGATTAAAATATGCCTCCAATGCATTTCTGGCCGTTAAAATCAGCTATATTAATGAAGTAGCCCGGTTATGCGAAGCTTTGGGAGCCAATGTATTGGATGTCGCCCATGGTATGGGGCTTGATTCCCGGATCGGCGCTAAGTTTCTGCAAGTTTCTAGCGGTTGGAGCGGGAGCTGCTTTCCTAAAGATACGACGGAATTTTTGGCGACCAGCCAGAAATGTGGGTGCGAGTTGAACATTGTGAAGGCGGCAATTGAATCTAACAAATTAATGCACCAATTTTGCGTGGAAAAGGTTCAATCGCAGTTGAAGACGTTGCATAGAAAAACGGTTGGCGTGCTGGGCCTAACCTTCAAGCCGAATACGGATGATGCCCGTCAAACACAGGCTTCGTTTATTATTCGGAATCTGCTGGACATGGGGCTGTATTGCAAGTTCACGATCCAAAGGGGATGGAAATATTCCGTTCGTTGAACGGTGATTTGGCGGTAACCTATTGTACTGCTGCCGAGGAAGTTGCGTGCAATTCCGATGCAATTATTTTGCTAACCCAATGGGAAGAGTATGCAGCTTTAGACTGGGGACGGATGTCGGCAGCGATGAAATCCCCATATATTCTGGATACGCGAAACTTTTTATCACAGCAACATCTGGAGGAACTCGGCTTTCTGTATGAAGGACTGGGTATCGGTACGCAGGTCAAGAAATCACTTCCGGTCTTTCTTCATCATTATCGTGATGGATCTCAAGTTTGAACTTCCCTAAGCGGTGAATGAATAATTTTCTTTTTGGGCTTATAAAACTTATATCTTGAAAATAAAACATCAATAAAACCCGTTGAACTTATTCATCAACGGGTTTTTTAGATTTAATTGATCCGACGATGTAAGGCTGCAGCTTCTTCCTCGTGTTTCGAGCCAAGGCAATATTTCTAGCCGCATGGGATGGCTTCACCCCATCTTTAAAGTAAGCGACTCTTCGGTGGCCGTAGAGCCCACGATAAGATATTTAGTGCAGCATAGGAAAGCGGGAGGATAAGATTAAAACCGTAATCACCATAATCGTTAGCAAATGCATGAGATAATGCCGCACCCGTCATTAAAAAGAAGATACCAGCGTGAACCCATTCTTTAAGTCGAGGTAAACCTGGCACGACGAGAGTGATGGCTCCAAGCACTTTCCATATCCCGAGAATGGTCAATATGTATAACGGGTAGCCCAGATTCGTCACTAAATCGAGGTTGCCTCCAAATTGCATCAGTTGTCCGATACCACTTAACAAAATAGCTGCTGCGAGTAGTAATGTGACTGACCAATAAGCAACCATTTTTCCGTGGGGCTGGGTATTTACTTTCATGGTGGTTTCCACACCGATCATTTTACTCATTTGTTTTCCTCCTATTGGTTATTTTCCACTTAACGTATAATTTGCCATATTCACTCCCTTCCTTTTCTTAAAATTTTCAATGATTTCTCATTTCGCTTGATGGGTTAATCATAACTTTAAATCATGTCAAAAAATGATACTGTTTTAGGAGGATCGTATCAGCAAAAATTTAATACCCAAATGGCTTGTCGATAAAAGCCTCATATAATTGCTGTCAACGAAGATAGCCCCGTCAATGCCAAAATAACCTGCTAGAGCCTCTAACCTGATGACCTTAGTGAAGTTTCGGTGTACCCAATTTGCTTTAAAAGAAAAGTATGATTGGTGCTAGCTGTTCCTGTGCCCAATATAAATCCTGAGATGATATCCAGAGGGGATTCAAAAGCGTGAGTTGACCAGCCATTCCATTAACGCCTGAATGAATTGAAAATTGATACATTGCTTCGGATTTTAAATGAGAGTCCTTATGGGCATACTAGCTACACGATAAACGTAAGGGGAAGAATGGATATGACAAAGATGAAAAAGCAGTTTGCACGATTGGGGAAGTTAAAACTCATTTCTACATTATATCGCCTAAAAATTGTGCAGATCTTGATTCCGATGATCATCCTCGGAATGGTTGTTTGGGCGGGACAAGCCGAGCTGCGCCGTATTGACTGGGCTGCCACGCTGGATATCCTTAGGGATCTCGACCCTACACGAATTTTCCTTCTATTGTCTCTATCCCTTGTCGCAGTCGCATCGGTTAGCGGCTATGAGTTTTTGCTTCGGCGCCATTTCAAACTTTCTCTCGGGATTTGGGCGACTTTCCGCTATGCATGGATTGCTAACACGTCAAACAATGTCATCGGATTTGCCGGGATTGTTGGTGCCGCGCTTCGTACCTTCCTATACCGAGGGCGAGGAGTTTCGATTCCAACCATAACAGCTTGTATTGCCTTTCTGGCTACTATTACGATTACGGGAATTTCGCTGCTGGCTTGGGGGGATTTGACCGGGCTGTTTCCGATCGATGCGGTGATTCAATCTCATCGCTGGGCCATGTATGCCGTCTGGGCGATCGCGCTTTATCTGCCGGGGTACCTGCTCTTTCAGCGGACTCCCTTCTATAGCAAATGGCTGAACCGCAATCTGCCCCAGATGAATCTGTCCATAATTGTTGCAGCTGTAGGTGTCTCTGTCGTGGAGTGGCTATTAGCCGGTGTTGCCTTCTGGGCTATTGCGGCGACTCTACTTCCGGAATTTCCTCTTCGAACGGCATTAGGCATTTACACCGTCGCGGTAGCGACTGGTCTTGTTAGTATGACGCCTGGCGGCATTGGCGGTTTTGATCTCATTACCCTGCTTGGTCTTCAGGCCCTTGGATACCCTCCTGAAACAAACGCTGCGGTACTTGTATTATTTCGTTTGATGTACTATTTTATCCCTTGGCTCATTGGACTGGTAATGGGAGGCATTGAGTTTGCACGAGGTCGATACCGTACCCAGTTGGATGTTTAAACTTATTAGTCAAACCCTCGTTCCCTCACCCGCATAGCGGGTGTTTTTTTGTATCGCGCGTTTCACGTACTCAACTGGCTAATGCCTAAACAAAAAAGCCGCTAATATAGCGACTTTCAATGGGACCATGATTGTGTTCTCAGGATAATCATGTCCCCCGTACAGTCAGTTTCGGGGAATTATGTGCTTTATTGGCTTGGCGCAATACCTTTTATCAGCAATTCCGTCCATTGGGCCGTATAAGGGAGAATCTTCGGGTAAATATGCGGGCTGGAGATCCCTTCAACCAGGGCCTGGAAATAAATGAGGAGAAATTCATCCGAGTATTTCAGATCAACCTTGCCTTCTTTACGCCCACGGTGAAACAAATCCAACATGAGACCGTAGCTTTCCTTGACGTATTGCTGCATCATCAGAGATAATCCGTCATCATCCTTTTTTGTAAAATAATCCATTAAAGCCAAATAAAACTGTTTGTTGATTTTTTCCAGGAAATTGATTTTGTTCTGACTCATGGCAATGATCGTTTCTTCGAAAGGTTTATTTTCGGCCATGATTTCTCGGGCCGTTTCCCCCATTTGAGTTAAAAAATACTTAAAAACCTCATGGATCAGGTTTTCTTTGCTCCCAAAATACTTAAAAATCGTCGTTTTACCGACATTGGAATGTCTAGCAATCTCATCGACCGTTACATTTTCTATGCCGGCATCGGTATTTATCAAGTTAAATGTTGCTTTTAGAACTTGATTTTTCTTGTCTTGCGTTCTCTTTTCAAAACCATTCATTCCTTATTCCTGCTTTCTAACTATTATGACTAAAAAACATTTAAAGGAGAAATTTAGTTCGTATTTTCCCTTCATATTTATTATATAGCATAATTATGAATTATCAAACATGCAATAGTTCTAAATTTATGTTTTTTTGAATTGACTATACGGATAAACGGGTGTATAACTGGAACTGTAAATGAACTTTGGTTTAAAACAAAGCGAATAATCGGAATAAACGAACTTCATCTACTTTTTTAGTTCACTATTTATCGAATAGGAGCTTTGCTTTAAACTGGAAAGCACGTTACTAAAACTGGTTAAGAAGGAGTTTTAGTTATGACAAACATTGTAAAAGTGCAAGGCTTGCAAAAAAGATTCGGGAAATCCAAAGCGTTGCATGACGTGTCATTTACGGTAAATGCCGGGGAAGTTGTCGGCTTTATCGGGCCGAACGGCGCGGGGAAATCCACAACGATTCGCACTTTGCTCGGAATCATCCGCCGGGATGCCGGGGAAGCGAAAATTTTCGGCAAGGATGTATGGAAGGATAGCCTTGAGATTCATAAACGAATTTCTTATGTTCCTGGAGATGTGGCTCTTTGGGGCAGCTTAACAGGCGGCGAAATCATTGATTTATTTATGAAATTGCATGGCGGCGGAGACAAAAATAAACGTGACCATTTGATTAAACGCTTTGAATTGGATCCTAAGAAGAAAGCCAAAGGCTACTCCAAAGGAAATCGGCAAAAAGTCGGCTTGATCGCGGCTTTATCCGTTGACTCCGATTTGTATATTTTCGACGAACCGACTTCCGGCCTTGATCCATTGATGGAAGCCGTCTTCCAGGATGAGGTCGAAAAAATCAAGCTTGCGGGAAAAGCCATCTTGCTGTCCTCTCATATTTTGAGCGAAGTTGAGCGACTGGCCGATAAAGTGGTTATCATTCGCCAAGGCAAAGTGGTTGAAACCGGGACATTGGATGAGTTGCGTCACTTAACCCGTTCTACAGTAACGATGGTAACGCAAGGCAATGTGGCCATAATGGCATCCGTTCATGGTGTCCATGATTTCAAGCAGTCCGGCAATCAAGCGACATTCTCCGCGGATAACGAATGTATCAATGATATTTTGTCCGAAGCGGCAAAGTTGAGCGTCAAGAAGTTCGAGTCCGTGCCGCCTACGCTAGAAGACTTATTCATGCGTCATTATGAAGTCTAAGGGCGGAAACGGAGGAAATTATAATGCAAGAAAAATTTGCACGTTCACGTGTACTATTCGTCCAATATCTGAAACGTGATTGGAAAAAAATCATCATCTGGGTTTTAGGTTTAGGCTTGTTTTCGGCCGGATTTGTTCCTGCATTTGAAGAAATCGGCAAGGGGCAAGGTTTGCAAGGAATGTATGAAACCTTGCAAAATCCTGCCATGATTTCCATGGTTGGTCCGACACCGATTGAGACATCAGCAGATTATACTTTGGGCGCGATGTATGCGCACGAAATGTTGTTATTCTGCGGTTTGTTTGCGATGATTATCGCTGCATTGCATGTGGTAAGCCATACTCGGAAAGAAGAAGATCTCGGGCTTACTGAACTCGTCCGCTCCTTTCAAGTAGGCCGTCAAGCCAATTCGCTTGCGGTAATTGCCGAAGTTGTTGTGATCAATATGATATTAGCGCTCGTTATTGGCGGAATGATGACAAGCTATGGTGTAGATACCATTTCGGCCGAAGGATCCTTTTTGTTTGGCGCATCCATCGGGATGGCCGGGATATTGGGAGCCGTAATTGCCTTAGTTATGGCGCAAATTATGCCGACTTCATCCGGTGCAACCGGTTCATCGCTCGGAATTGTAGGCTTGCTTTATATTTTCCGCGCCGGAACGGATGTGTCGAATGTTGATATTTCCATGGTCAATCCGATGGGTTGGACTTATCTGACTTATCCATTTACGGAGAACAATTGGGTCCCCCTGTTTTTGGCTATCGTCTTCAGCGTCATTGTCGTGATCATCGCTTTTGCCCTTGAAGGCGGTCGGGATATGGGTGCCGGTTATTTGCCAGAAAGAGAAGGCCGGGAGTCAGCAAAAAAATCATTGCTGTCCGTACCCGGCCTGTTTACCAAGCTGAACAAAGGCGTAATGATCAGCTGGTTGATTGCTTTCGTCATCATGGGAGCAGCCTATGGTTCGATTTATGGAGATATGCGGACGTTCCTTGAAAGCAATGAAATCATGAGTCAAATGTTTACAATATCCGGCGTTTCCATCGAAGAAGCCTTCACCGGGACTATTATGATGGTCATGATTGGATTGGTTTCCATTTTGCCGATTGCGATCGTGAACAAACTGTTCTCGGAAGAAGCGCGGCAGCATTTAAGCCAGCTTTATGCTACAAAAGTGACGCGAGCTCAGCTCTATTGGACGAGTGTCATTTTGGCCATCGTTGCTGGAATCGTTGGCATTTTGCTCGCTTCAAGCGGACTTGGCGGGACGGCCATTTCTGCCATGGGTGACGGCTCCCCCATGAATATATGGGATTTTATCGCTGCTGGCTATAACTTCCTGCCTTCCGTGTTGTTCTTTACCGGACTTGCCGCTTTGGCATTAGGTTGGGCACCAAGACTGGGCAAAGCCGTATATGCGTATCTTGGCTATTCTTTTGCATTAAACTACTTTGGCGGCATTTTGGATTTGCCGGAATGGTTCTCGAAAACAGCCGTACAAAGTTGGATTCCGCGGATGCCGGTAGATCCGTTTGATGTTGCCACCTTTATTACGATCACAGTGATCAGTATTGCAGCGATGGTTATGGGCTATATTGGATACCGCAAACGGGATATGGTTGAAGGAGCTTAGCAGAACAATAAATTTGTAATATACTTTATACTTTGAAATAAAAATGGAGCAAAAAACGGGCTGAAACGTGTATTTCGGCCCGTTTTTAATGCCACTAAGAGAGCCCAACTTAAGGTGGACTCTCTTTAGGACTTTAGCTGAATGATAGTTTATATGCTTATCAGTAAAATCAATGTTTATCCTTAGTACGACGAGTCTCCTTACTCTTCTGCCTTTCCCATACTTTCATAGTTACTTGCTGATGGTCTTTAGTGCGTAGATAAGCAGCTTTATCATCAACAAACGCAGCTTCCTTTTTAAGGGTTAAATAACTTTCCCACCGTTCATAGGCAAGGCTTCCATTCTCAATCGCCATTTTAATTGCACAACCAGGCTCGCTTTGGTGCTTACAATCTGAGTATTTGCACCGTCCTAAAAACTGCTTTACATCAGAAAAACTCTCTCTCAAGCCCTCAGACACATTCCACATACCAAGCTCACGCATACCAGGAGTATCAATAACCATCACGCCGCTGTCCAATCTAATCAGCTGACGATGCGTGGTGGTGTGTCTACCTTTGCTATCATCTTCTCGAACTTCTTTGACAGACATCACCTTCTTTCCAGCCAAAGCATTGACAAGACTGGATTTTCCCACACCTGACGATCCGAGAAAGACAACGGTCTTTCCTTTTTTAAGATAGTCTGCAAGTCCGTCAATGCCATAGCCCGCTTTTGCACTGATCGCGTGAACATCCACGCCAATCGCAATTTGTTTGACTGAAGCAAGTTGTGCAGAGTAGTCTTCAATTAAATCTGCTTTCGTCAGCACCACAACAGGCACTGCGCCCGACTGCCATGATAGAGTTAAATAGCGTTCTAATCGCTTTAGATTCAAATCGTGGTTAAGGGATTGTATGATGAATACATAGTCGAAATTAGCAGCAACCGTCTGCTCTTTAATGGTTTTGACATATTCAGTTCCATGACCGGATAAGTCATTTCTCGCAAATTTGGATTTTCGTTTTAACGTTTGTAAAATAAGGATTTCACCCTCTGCGTTGTATTGAATTTCTACAAAGTCACCAGTAGTGGGGAATTCCTCAGTGCAGTTGTTGAAATAAACACTCGATTTTAGTTTTGCAGAGCATTCGCCATACTCGGTAACAAGGCTGTAGCTCCCTTTATGCACAGCGGTAATTCTTGCATAAGTGCCCTCTGTGTCTGTTGAATAATATTGCAACAGAAAACCGTAGTCTATTAGATTCATGATACCTCCAATTGTTCATTCCTTATCTCAAAGATTTTCTGCAGGGTATCGATGTGCAGCGTTCTTTCATCATCCGCTTCTTGGAGTTTATTTCCCGATTCTGCGTCCATATACCACTCTACAAGTCGGTATCCAAACATAAGTAGAATCAACTCATAAACGCAGTTATCCGATATGTGTGAAATATCCGCATATTCCGAAAAGCCCTTGTAGTACGCCGGGATACATCTACGGTAGTATTCAACCATGTCTTCTACATCAGCTTCATCCGCGATAAGACTTGCCATATCTTCACCTAAATAGCCCCATCCTGTGGTATCCCAGTCGATGAGTATGGTTTTACCGTCCGAATAGAATATGTTTGTCACCCAAAAATCCCTATGGCACAGCACGATGGGTAGCTTTTCAATGCGGCTAAATATTTCGTCTGCGTTTTCATCAATGTCGATGAGCATTTGACATAGGTGTTTCGGGATTTCACAATCGTCGGAGCGTATATAATCGTACACTCTATTCCATGACCGATAATGAAGATAGAAGTTCTTCATATAGTCCACTTTGCTCAGGTTGGTCAAGTTCTGTAAAACAACTGGCTGTTCGGCATATAACTTGCCTTGGAACCGTCCTAATTCCTCGGCTACGCGTTCATACATATCGCCGGTCAAGTCTAAACCCGATATGCCGTCAATATATTCCATCCATATCTGCGTTTCGTTTTCTTCATCGTTCATTTCGGCGTGATAACATTCAGGCCAACGGAATGATTCAGAAAACAGAGCGCCGAAATTGGATTTATAAAAATCATATTCCCTACGCCAGGAATCTGGATCGCCGTAGCGTTCAAATTTTTTCTGCGTTTTTAAAACGATTTTATAGGGTAACGTCCCGCCGTCAGTGGTTTTGGCATTGCCCGTTACAAGCTGTACATCACCCACTGTACCGCCATGCAATGGTTTGGTTTGGAAATCCGTGCTGATTATTTTTGTCCCTAGCATTTTACTTAAAACCTGTGTCAGAGTTTCGATTTTTATTTCGCTCATTTTGAAGTCCTCCCACCATTTTTTTACAAGATGAAACTTTTTTTGTACCTGTCGTTTGCCGTCATTTTTCAAAAAATTCTCAAAGTAAATGCACCAATTTATCGAATGGTTCAGAAAGCAACTGTGCCACGGTCGATTTTCCACTTGCCATTATCCATGTGATTAATATGATGCTTGAATTCTCCTACTAACATAAAATCACCATCCTTTAACGCAGTACATAATCATCATATTGGAAAAGAAGACAACGATGAAAGGTGGATTATAGATATATTCATTTATTACCTCTTCCTTCCAGTTAGCTTAATGAATTCAGCCTAAATCAATTAAACTATCGCCCCCGTTAGTTCAATGACTACATCAACAAAAAAAAACGGCAAAAATGCCGTTTTTTTTGTTATTGCACGAATTTATTATCATCCATATTGGCTTGTATAACGTCCACCCAATTTGTATTATTCATCATCTCGGAAGAATCCCCATGAAATGCCTTCATGGCTTCCTGATCATCAAGCAGCTGATATCGCATCCAAGCCGTCAAGTACCCCCTATGATTGCCACCGTTGCCTTCAATTGCTGTATGAGCTGCACCTTTTGCCATTCCCATCATCACTGGTGTGCTTGCATTGGTACTCCGCAGCGCTAATTGATTCGTTGATACCGGCGAGATTAGAAAATCTCGTGTACCGCCCATAATGAAGAAAGGAACGGTAATACGCGATGTATCATACACATCTTCCGGATCACAATGCTTCAAATCCGGGAGAGCTATGGATACAACCGTCTTAATCAAGGATCCACTTATATAGTTGGTATGAGCATTAATGACCCCAGTAGACCCTTGAGAATGTCCAGCTACACCAATATGTTCCATTTGTACTTTTTGATAAAACAAGCTGTTTGCTCGTTCGTTTTCATTTTTCAAATAATCAATAGCCTCCACAATTTCTTTGCCTGTTCCTGTTGTCTTGCTATAGGAATCGATTACAATGAATCCCCAGCTTGCTAGATGAGTGAAGAGCTCATCATAACGATCTGGCGTGGCATCTGTTCCATTCCCCCATGAAATAATAGGATGGGATTCGTCTCCTTGAAATGCTGGGTAGTATATTCTAAATAAACCCTCCCCGCTCGTACTCTTAACTTCCTCCACCTTTACAGGATGGCTTCCTTGCTGTGCATATCGCTGCTCAATGCTTCCTTCTGCAAGTTCGGGTACATTGGAATGAATGATGATTTGCATGAAAAATGTTATTGAAACTGCAACGATAAGGACTAAAGCTGACAACCATAAAATCCACTTTCGTTTTTTCAAAACCGACATACACGTGACCTCTACGATAGTCTATAGATTTCTCTATCGTTTTCTCTGTTAAAATATAGAAATAAAGAGCTTAAAAATACGATTTGCTGGAAGGGCAATAGACTCGAAGTTGATCACCAAAGAGATGTAATGGTTGATACTCCGATGCTTGAGTGAATACGACGCTCGTTATAATCATCAGTATAGGACGTGACCACGCTATAAGCTACTGCTTTGTTAATAAATTAAATTCGAATGTCGTGGCTCAGGTTGATAACCTTCTTCATTGAAACACCTAATCGACAAAGGTCCTCCACAACGTACCCATTTTTGTGTCAAAATCCTACAAAGGGGTCACATTTGTGCATGTTTTAATGACACAAATCAAACCACATAAAATAAAAAAAAGCCCAAAGAATCAGGCTTTAGTACTGTTTGTAATGTGGTCACATTTGTTTCATTAGACATCATCCCGCAGAATACAAGGATAAACCTCTAGTTGTATCAGGAGATCCTGCCCGCCCGTCGGGAATGATTCTGGCAGCTAGTCCGCTCGAAATTGGTACCGGGGCATCGCTAAAGCCCCGGTTCTGAAACCATGGAGCACGGAGTATACGTACATTACTGTTGCGGCGGTTTGGGTTTCGGATTTCTCCGGCGAGTAGAAATTAGAATGTTACGCTTGTTCTGCCCAGTTAGCCGGATATGTTACATAGATAAATCGTGCATATTCTGGCACGGAAAATTGAATCTTACTTCCATTTGGAATCAGGATCACTTCTCCTGGTCCAACTGACACCTTTGTACCATCGATGATAACATCTAGATGTCCCTTAATCACATAATCAATTTCATCATAGTTAAGTGTCCAGTCAAAGGTTGTTTTTTTCATTTCCATGATACCGCAGCCAAGTCTTGGACTTTCCTTTAGCGAAAAAAGGTCTTTACAATAGACGATATCATTAGGGTTGCCTGTATCGAGACGATCCTCTTCTGTTACTTTCATATTTGGCACTTTAATAGAAGTAATCCCTCTAGGACCTCTATGAACGTTCTGTTCAATAGCATCAACCCCTACTTTTTCCATGATGATTTTACGAACCATTTCTTCAATCATCTTTTTATCGATACTCATGTGTACCCTCCTCTACTTCTTAGGTGCAGTTTTTTGGAACCATTTTACTTGCAATGAGCATAGCAACCATTACAGCCGTGATACACTTTTGAACATCGATTCTGTTCTCGGCTAAAAGAGGTGTGAAACAAATTTCTTCCATTTCCTCATCTCCCATACCAGAGAATAAACACAAAAAGGCCTAAAGTTATACAGCTTCCTAACAAGTAGGAATGCTATAACCTTAAGCCTCTTTGCTTTAGTAAGACTACGCCTTTGTAGTCCTCTCTATTACATTTTAAACGTGAATGAAACTTTTGTTCCACACGCTGTAGATTCAAATTGCATGCTCTCTTAAGTTTATCCTCTACATCGCTATTTACAATAGATAAAACTAAACTTTTTTGTGAACATTCTTCAACGTTGAATCCTTTTCTCTTGAAAAGCTATGCAAAAAAAGCGCTTGAAATCGTCATTTATATTTCAAGCGCTAATAAAATTGTCAAAACGTTTTAAAAGGCATCACGGCTGTGCTCCGTACCGCTCCAGCACCCGGTAAATCGCATCCGTGCCGAACCCGATCGCTTCTACGGGAATGCGTTCCTCCGCTGCATGAATCAGTTTGGTAAACGGCATGTCCTTGGGCAGCGGCATTGGCAGGAAACCGTAGGTTTGGATGCCGAGCCTCGCAAACCATCTTCCGTCCGTCCCTCCGGGCAGCAGCATCGGTACCGGAACGGCCTCCTCATCCACTTCTTTCAGCACATCGGACAGCAAACCGAACATCCCCATGTCGGGAGCAGCGGCGCATGGGTCATGGCGCAGCACTTCCAGCCCGATCGAATCATGAATTGCGAATCGGCGCAGCTCGTCCATAAATTGCTGCGGCGTGACGCCCGGCAGCGTTCGGCCGTCCAACTCGACCGTAATTTCGCTTGGATGAACGTTGATTTTCTCGCCGCCGCGAACAACGGTCGCGCTGACCGTATTACGCAGAAGCGGGGTAAACGTCCCGCCCTTTTCCCCCAGCAGCTTCAGGATAAGACCGCTTAAGCGGGGACGCAGCATTCCTCTCAACAGCAGCGCTGGCAGTAACGGCAGCGCGGCGGCCATGCCTTCAATCATCAACCGGGCCGCCGGTACCACTCGTATCGGCAGCTTATTCCGGTTAAGCGATTGAAGCATGTTCCCCAACTGCGCCATACAGTCGGCTCCCTGTTTGCCCATGGATCCGTGGCCTCCATCTCCCCGAATCGTCGCTTTAAGCCAGCACAGCTGCTTCTCCGCCACCATAATCGGATAAAAGGTTTTCCCCAGCGCATGAAACGCGAAGCCGCCGAATTCGCCGAGCGCATACTTTACGTCCGCAAAATAATCGGCATGCCGCTCTACCAGGAAGGAAGCCCCGTATTTGCCCCCTGCTTCCTCGTCGCTGACAATCGCCAGAATGAGATCGCCCCGGAGCGGCAGCTTACGGACATGCGCGCGGAGGAAAGACGATACGAGCATCGCCACGCCGCCTTTCATATCAAGAGCGCCCCGCCCCCAGACGAAGCCATCCTCAATGTCGCCTCCGAACGGGTCGCGGCTCCAGGCTTGCTTGTCGACGCCAACGACGTCAACATGCCCGTACAGCAGCAGCGGCGATGCCTCCCCGCTGCCCTTTATCCTGGTCAGCAGATTGGGCCGGGCAGGGTCAAGCGCACAGATCCGCGGCTCAATGCCCGCATCCTCAAGCAGTTGCCGGATATACATGATGCATGCGGCTTCCTCACCCGGCGGATTGGTTGTATTGAAGCGGATCAAAGCCTGCAAAATCTCCACGGGAGACGGCAGCTCCCCCGGGCGCCGGGCACTATCCTGCTCAAACGCGTCATTGGTCAGCTGGATACCCATGACCCCTCTCCTTCCTATAATAAACTGCCCGCGTATGGGCGGTCGGCAGGAGAAAGGCCTGGCAAGCTACCCAGGCCGAACTCACCTTGCAGCCTTGCGAGCCGCCGCTCCTGCTCTTCGGCGGACGTACCTTTGGTGCGAAACACCGATTCCAGCATCGCCAGCGCTTGCCGAACATGTGTCTCCGTCACTTGCTCTCCCGTCTCACGCAGCCGCTCGACCAGCTGCTGCACGCCGCGGTAAGGCGAAACGACACCTTGTTCATATTCGGCCGCGTTCCAGTTGCGGTTGCTGAGGCAAGTGGCGATTGCCAGACAACGATTCAGCAATTCAATCGGATAAGCGTCCGTTTGCAAGCTTGCGGCAGCCAGGTATGCTTCATCCTCTTTGTCGTCAAAAGTGAATACGCGTTGTCCCTCCGTTGGAGCCAGCCGTTTCAATACATGGCCCGGACCCAGCTCCACGGCAGCGGCAATGCCAATGCTCTTCTGAAATGCAAGGACTGCCGGCCAATTGACGGGGTCTGTCAATCCCCTTGCCAGCATACCCGCAATCTCCGCTGTATTCCCGTAAGGCAGACCCGTCATGGAGGAAACGACGGGAAAAGCCATTTCTCCAAACGAGACGCAGCTCAGCACTTCGGCAAATTGTGCCGCCGCCGACGCCATTAACGGGCTATGGAACGGCGCGCTTACCTGCAGCGGAATGACTTCGGCTCCATGGGCCAACAGTCTTTCGGAGGCTTCACGGACGGCCTCTTTGTGTCCCGAAATCACCGTTTGTGATTCTGAATTCATATTCGATACCACAACTATACGGCTTCCATCCGTGCAGCCTGCGCTGGTTTCCAGACATACATTGGCGACAACATCGGAACTCGGCCCATTCACGGCGGCCATCGCGCCGATCCCCGTAGCGGCGGCCCCTTGCATCAACTCGCCACGGCGGCGTACGAGCCGGAGCGCATCCGGGAACGTTATAGCTCCCGCGCAGGTTAAAGCGGTAATCTCGCCCAGGCTGTGGCCGGCGGCCATCGCCGGTACGTATCCCCATTCCCGGCTGTAGACGCGGTACATCGCCACGCCAAGCGCAAGAATGGCGGGCTGGGCATTGTCCGTCCGCGTCAGCTCCGTCAACGGTCCCTCATACATCAGGCTATCAAGACGCATGCCCAGCGCCTCATTCGCTTCCTCTATCGTTTCCTTGACAACCGCATACCGCTCGCTCAGCGCTTTTCCCATTCCGACGCGCTGCGAGCCCTGACCGGGAAACCATATCGCATGTTTGTTCAGCATCTTCCATCACGCTCCTCAAGGTCAGATCGGGGCAGGCGCCTCGGTCAGCATTTTGTTTATCACCGCTACAACATCTTGTTCCTGCTCATGCAGGAAAAAATGTCCGCCTTCAAACAGCATCAGCTCGCAGCCTCCCGTCGCATAACGGTCCCATTCACCGAGCGGGCCTTTGATGCAGTCGTCATCTTTGCCGCTCAAGATGGTGAGCCGGAGCGGCAGCGGCGCCCGCATCCGATGCTCGTATTCACCGACAAGCTTGAAGTCGGCTCTTAGGATCGGCGTAAACAGATCCAGCAGCTCCCGATGCCGGAACAGCTCGTCCGGCATGCCGCCGAGTCGTTTCACTTCATCAAGAAACTCTTCTTCCGGAAGCATATGGATCCGGCGACTCACCACCTGCTCACAATGCGGCGCCCCTCTGCCGGAGAGGAAGACTGCCCTAGGCAGCGGGAATCCTTCCTCCTGCAGCGCATGCAGCAGCTCATACCCGAGCAGGCAACCCATGCTGTGGCCGAATAGAGCATATGAATCGGAGCCAAGCGCCGTCTTCTGCACCAGCGGCAGCAAATCCCGCACGGCCTCCGCAGAGTCCGCATAGAACGGCTCGCCCATGCGGCTTCCTCTTCCCGCCAGTTCGGCCGGTACAAGACGCACGTCAGGGTGCAGCTGGTTCGTCCAGCGCTTGTACACTTGTGCGGTGCCTCCAGCATATGGCAAACAAATTAAAGATATCGTCATAACGCCCGCCTCCCAGGTTTGATGTAAGCGGCCTTTACGCGCCGGCGACAAGCGTGGTCCAGAACGCCTGTTCCTTTGCGAACAAAACCTCCGCCAGCGCCAGCTCTCTCCCGCGATCGAATTCTCCTGTCACAAAGCGATCCTTCAACAGATCCCATCCATTCCTGACTTCGCCAAGCTGACCGGACAGCGACTCATACAGCGCTTCGCCGATTAGGTCCTTCTCCCGCATGGAGCGGAGCAGCGACATGTTGGCGATATGCCGGTTGCAAATGATGTTCACGCCGACAAGGCCATAGGTCAAATGAGCTTGCTTCTTCTCCGGTTCGGAATCTACATTCCACATCCCCTCTATGGAGAATTCGCCAAGCTCCCTTGCCAGCCGCTCCGCATTTTCCACTACTTCAGCCAGTTTCAACTCGTAGGGTTGAATCTTTTCATGCAGGTTGTATACGTAGTAGGCAGGCCCCAAATAGTCCGGATTCACGTTGTATTCCGAGTTGCCGTACGCTTTGAGCAATCTTTCCTCTGGCACCTCGTGCTCCTCGTAGCCCGCAAGTGTATCGTCAATGACGTAGAAGGTGCCGCGCTCCTTGTCGAATCCGTTAAACAGCGAATAATGATACCAATGGAACCTTTTCCAGGCCATGCTGCCCGGCAGCCAGTCGTACAGATCGACGTTTACGCTCAAGTTGCGTCCGCCCGCAAGCATCGCCCTGATTTCCTCCAGCACCGTCTCCTTGCTGCGGAAATGACCGGGCTCGATATAGCGGATCAACCGCGATAACGGAAATTTGACCGGATCGTCCATATAATACAGTGTGTCAATGGTCGGATAGCGGAAATCCTTGTCCGTTGCGGCCTCCCAAGGATAGTAACGGTAAATATTCAAATACGCCGCATCATTGTAGCTGGGCTCCACTGACACTGCAATGGAGAACGCCTGGTTCAGCATGCAGTTCATCCAAAACTCGTTAAAGGGTTTCCTTTTCATGGACAGCTTCATCGTTCGTCGCCTCCTTAGGCTTAGAATGTTGGTTCATACAAGCTTGCTTGCTGCAAGCACGGCATTGATTCTATTCTGTGCTCCGTCATCAACCAGCGCGCGTAGGATCGCCGCATAATCATGCAATAGCGCCCGGACGGTCTCTTCCCGGAAAAGACTTGTCGCATATTCCAGCGCAAAGTCGATCCTGCCGTCCTGCTCCAGTGCCTCAAGCGTTAGATCAAATTTACTTACGCCCGGATCGAACTCCTTAGGGTCGAATTCAATGCCGCTCGAACGGTAAGCGACGCGATCGATATTTTGCAAAATAAACATCGTATCGAACAGCGGATTGCGGCTTCGGTCCTGATCGATTCCCAGCTTTTGCACCAAATCCTCGAACGGATAATTCTGGTGTTCCAGCGCTCGCAGCACATCCTCATGCAGCTCAGACAAATAATCGCCCACGGTCCGGTACGATTCCGGAAAGCTGCGAATCGCAACTGTATTGACAAACATCCCGATCAACCCTTCCAGTCCCGCATGATTGCGGCCCGCTACCGGCGTGCCGATAATGATATCCTCCTCACCGCTCCATTTGCTCAATAGCATCGCGTAAGCTCCGAGCAGCACGGTATACAACGTCGTACCCCGCTCGCGTGCGAATGTCTTGATCTGAAGCGTCAACTCCTCATCCAGTCTGAAGTTGATCAGACCGCCCTCGAAGCTTTGCAGTTCCGGCCTTGGCAAGTCCGTCTTGAGCTCAAGCGTCGGCAGATCACCTTCGAACGCCTCCAGCCAGTAGCGCTCATGCCCCATATAGGCTTCGCTGCCGATTTGCTCTTCTTGCCATACCGTGTAATCCCGGTACTGGATATCCAGTTCCGGAAGCTCGCCGCCGCCGTACATCGTGGTCAGTTCCTGCAGCAGGACGCTGACGGAGACGCCATCAGTAATAATATGATGAAAGTCCAGCAGCAGCAGATGGCGTTCCTCGCCAAGCGGGATTAATCCGGCCCGGAACAGCGGGAGACGGCCGAGATCAAACGGACGGATAAAGCGCTCCATCAGCGCGCTGATGCCGCCGAACAATCCTTCGTCTCCGCCTTCCGCGAGCAGCTTGCCCGCCGCCATTCTCAGCCTGGCGCCCCGCTCCAGCGTAAATACCGGCTCTGCATGCACGCGCTGACGGAACTCGTCCTCCTCGTGATGAAATGTCGTTCTGAGCGATTCATGGCGGCGAATCATCGCAAGGAAAGCTTCCTCCAGCCGCTCCACATCGAGCTTGCCCTTCATATGCACGGCGAACGGTACATGGTACATCGTTGCCTCGCCCGAGATCAGCCCCATCATAAATTGGCGGCGCTGCGCTCTTGACATCGGATAGTGCTCGAGCTCCGGCTGCTTCGGAATGCGCGCGGTAGCCACGGTTTCACTAGTATCCAGATGGGCCGCTAAACCTTCAAGCGTAGGATTCATAAAAATATCGCGCAGCGGCATTTGGATGCTAAAGCGTTCCGCAATGCGGCTGACCATGCCTGCCGCCTTCAGGGAATGGCCGCCAAGCTCAAAAAAGCTGTCCTTGGCGCTGATGACATCCGTACCGAGCAGCTCCTTCCAAATCTCCGCCAGCTTGCGCTCGGTATCCGTTGACAACGGAACGAGCTCTCGAATGCTGGCATCGGCCGGTCCCGGCTTCGGCAGCGCCCTTCTGTCGATTTTGCCCGTTGGCGTAAGCGGAATGTCATCCAGAACGACCATGAAGGCCGGAACCATATAAGCAGGCAGCTTGTCCCGGAGATATTCACGCAGCTGTCCTGTCACCCGGCCGGATGGCGCCTCGCCTCCTTTCTCCGTATCCGTTGGCGAGGCGTTCTGCAGGACAACATACGCACAAAGCGCATATTCCCCATCCTCTTCCTGAAACGCGGTGACAACCGTTTCCTTTACCTGCTCATGGCGAAGCAGCAGCTGCTCAATTTCACCGACCTCAATCCGGTGACCCCTGATTTTCACCTGGAAATCGCGGCGTCCCCCATAGACGAACTCTCCATTATCAAGCCTGCGCCCAAGGTCACCCGTGCGATACATGCGTTCGCCCGGAGCATACGGATTCGGCACAAAAGCGGCATCCCATTCGGGATGGCTGAGATACCCACGCCCCACGCCCGGTCCGCCAATGCAAATTTCGCCCGTCACACCTGTCGGCTGCAGCTTCATTCCTTCGTCAAGCACCATCATGAGGGAACCTTCAATCGGTGTCCCGATCGAAATGTCCTCGCCTTCAGTCACTTCACGGATGGAGGTCCACACCGTCGTCTCCGTCGGACCGTACAAATTAAACAATCTGGCTCCGGTAGCGGCGCACAGCCTGCCGAGCATATCCATCGTCAGCGGCTCCGCCCCGATCATCAATATGCGCAGCTTTTGCAAGCCTTCCGTTTCGCCTCGCTGATTCATCCACCATTTGAAGCGCGAAGGCGTAATTTGCAGAACATCAACGCCGTGCTCGTCGATCAGGCCTTGCAGCAAGGCGGCGTCGTCCCGTTCCTCTTCGTTTGCCAATACAATCCGCATACCCAGCGTGAGCGGCAGCAGATTTTCAACGACAAAAATATCAAAGGAGACCGATGCCATCGCCAGGATGCGCTGGCTCTTCTCAAACGGAATCCGCTCTCGGAAGCCGCTGATGAAATGCGACAGCCCGCGATGCTCGATCATCACACCTTTGGGGCGCCCGGTCGAGCCCGACGTATACAGCACATACGCCAAGTGGTCCGGCTTATGGATACATTCCGGATTGCCTCTGTTCGCCGCATACAGCTCCGGATCGTCCAGATACATCTCGGCAGCGGCTCTCGTTGCGACTCCCGCATAGGCTTTTTCCGTCAGCAGTAGCGCTTCACCGCAATCCTCAAGCATCCAGTCGATCCTCTCTTTCGGGTAAGCGGGATCAATGGCGACATAAGCGCCTCCGGCTTTCAGAACACCCAGAATACCGACAAGTAGCAGCGGGCTGCGAGACGCCATAAGGGCGACAATGCTCTCAGGCCCCACACCCTTCGCCCGCAAGGAATGGGCAAGCCGATTCGCGCGTTCGTTCAGTTCGGCGTACGTCACCATCTCCGCACCGAATTGAATCGCGGCCGCATCTGGCGTGCGCGCCGCCTGGCGCTCCACTTCCTGCACGAACCCCGTCCATTCCGCCGTTGCTTGCGCGGAAACTGCACCCGCGCCTCCTTGCCGCTCTGTCATGTCCTTGTCTGCTCGAATCTCCATCCTGCCATTGCTCCCCTCTTTACTTGCGGCTTGTACCGGCATGCTTCCTCCACCCAATAGAGCCAACAATTGCTCCCGCTCGCTCTCACTCATCAGCTCAAGCTCGCCGACCGTGCGACCCTGCGATCTGCACATCTCCTGCACAAGCACGGTATAACTTTCCGCCATGCGTCGCGCGGTTTCCTCATGAAATAAATCCGTTGCATATTCCAATTGCAGCTCGATATCCGCTTCCCGCTCCACCGCTTCCAGCGTCAGGTCAAACTTGCTTGTCCCCGCCTCGAACGGTATTTCGCCAAATACGAGGCCACCTGCTTCCATCACTGGCCGGTTCATATTTTGCAAGACAAACATGGCGTCGAACAAAGGATTGCGGCTTCTGTCCGCATCAATCTTTAACCCTTCGACTAGCTCCTCGAAAGGATACATCTGGCGCGAAAGCGCCTCAACGACATGGTTTTGCAGTTCCGCTATATAGGCCCTTACCGTCTTGTCTCTTTCCGGCCTAATCCGCAGCGCCAGCGTGTTGACGAACATCCCGATCATGCCATGCGTATCGGCATGCTCCCTGCCGGCGGCGGGGGTGCCCACAATCACTTCGGTCTGACCGCTGTATTTGGCCAGCATCGTGGCAAAAGCGCCCAGCAGCACCGTATACAGCGTCGTCTTCGCTTCCCGCGCCAGCTTTCGTGCCCCCGCGGTTGTCACCGCGTCCAGCCGGAACGAATAGCGGCGGCCTTTATAGCTCGGCAGAGACGGCCGCGGCCGATCCGTTGGCAGCTCCAGCACAGGAAGCTTGCCTTCGAAGATTTCCATCCAGTACCGCTCATGCTCCGCATATGCGGTACTGGCAAATCCGGCCTCCTGCCACACCGCATAATCGCTGTATTGTACGCGCTGCTCTGGCAGCGCTTGTCCGGCATACAGCTGCGACAGCTCATTCACCAGCAAACCGGAGGACACACCATCCGTAATCATGTGATGAACATCCAGCAGCAGCAGATGCTCTTCCTCATTCAATCGGAGCAGCCCTGCCCGCAGCAGCGGCAGCTTGTCCAGATGAAACGGGCGCTGGAAGACTTCCATCAGCCGCGTCACCTCAGCAAAGTCCGGCGGCGCTCCTCGAAAAAGCTCGTCCCTGTTCATCGCTGCGAGGTCAAGCGTCTCCAGCTGAAAGTCATACGGCGGATGAACCATTTGCCTGAACTCGTCCTTTGTCATATGAAAGGTTGTCCGCAAACTTTCGTGGCGACCGATCAGTGCCGAAAACGCGTCTTCCAGCCGCGATGCATCCAATCTGCCCTGCAAGCGGAGCGCGAACGGCACATGATACATGGTGGCATCTCCGGCCAGCATCTGCATCATATATTGGCGGCGCTGTGCTCGCGACATCGGATACCACTCCCGGCGCTCCGCCTTCGGGATCGGCTCGGCTGCCGCAGCGGCGCCGTCCTGATCCTTCAGCCAGGCGGCCATTTCCGCAATGGAGGTATGCTCGAATATCAGGCTGAGCGAAACTTGGACTCCCGTCGCCTGCTCGAGCTTGCCCGCCAATACGGCAGCCTTCAAGGAGTGGCCGCCAAGCTCGAAAAAGTCGTCGTGAATGCCGATGGGCCCAGCCGTATCGCCCAGCACTTCCTTCCAAATGGCGGAAACGTTCTCTTCCATCCCGTCTCGCGGCAGCTCAAGCTCTCCCTGCTCCCGAAGCCCGAATTCAGGCTCCGGCAAGGCGCGACGGTCCACTTTCCCGTTCGGCGTCAGCGGTATTGCATCAATCGCCGCGATATAGGCCGGAATCATGGCTTCTGGCAGCTTGTCTTTCAGCTTTCTTCGCCATTCCCGCGAAGGAAGCTTGTCCGAAGCAA
Organism: Paenibacillus lautus; assembly: GCF_050482385.1. Classification (GTDB taxonomy): domain Bacteria; phylum Bacillota; class Bacilli; order Paenibacillales; family Paenibacillaceae; genus Paenibacillus_AQ; species Paenibacillus_AQ lautus_B. The sequence goes on along the minus strand of NZ_JBCNHV010000030.1, from coordinate 123,479 downwards.
CCACATACGCACACAGCTCCTTGTCGCCGCTTGCCTGCTCGCGAATGACTACAACCGCATCCTCCACCTCGGGAAGAGATATCAATTGCGAGCGAACCTCATTCATTTCAATCCGCACACCTCTGATTTTCACCTGTTGGTCGGCCCGGTCCACATACATCATGTTGCCGTCCGGCAGCCACTTTACGATATCGCCGGTACGATACATGAAGTGGCCCTTGCGGTATGGATGCGGCAAAAAGCGCTCGGCCGTCATTACCGGCTTGTTCACATAACCGTCAGCAAGGCTACTGCCGGCAATATACAGCTCCCCGACTGCATTCATAGGAGCAAGTTGGCCGCCATAGCCCAATATATAAATTTCGACATTGTGCATCGGCCCGCCAATCGGCACATAGCCACCGCGATAAGCGCCCGGCTTGTATGCGTACATATTGGAGCAAATCGTGGCCTCCGTTGGGCCATAGCCGTTCATAATCCGAATCTCGGGATTAAGCTTCGAAAACAGCTGGAGCGTTTCATCTTGAATTGGCTCTACCCCAACAAGCATTTTGTCCAGCATAATCGCGGAAGCCGATTGCTCCAGCAGCCGCGCAACCTCTTTCAGCAAAGAGGGCGGCAAATAAGCGAAGGTAATCCGCTCTTCCGCAATCACCTCGGCAATTCGCCGCGGATCAAGCAATTTCGGCTCTGGGTAAAGCACCGTGCAAGCCCCGAACATGAGCGGCATAAACAGCTCTGCTACGCTGACATCAAACGAAATATTGGTCAAGCTAAGACATCTGTCCCTCTCACCGTATTGCCCCTCAAAAAATGTCCGGAGCGAATGCCCGAAATTGTAAAAGCTGCGATGCGGCACAATGACGCCCTTCGGCTGACCCGTAGAACCGGAGGTATAGATGACATACATTGGATCGGCGGGGTCCTGCGTCCTTAGGGCGGCAGCATCGTCTCCGCCGGAGAACAACGTCTCATCCGCAATGTCCACCACCTGCAAGGTGGCCGGTACGACGGCCGCGGCTCCGGAACTTGCGCCGTCCGCGAATACCAGCTCCGCGCCACTGTCCTCCAGCATATAGCGGATACGCTCGCCGGGATAATGCGGATCTACCGGCATATATGCGCCTCCGGCTTTCATAACGGCGAGCATCGCGGTCAGCATGGGGATGGAACGCTCCGCCATGATGCCGACGACGCTGCCGTGTCCCACACCTTTGGCGCGCAAGGTTCGCGCCAGCACATCGGTGCGGCGATCCAGCTCCTGATAGGTCATGGATTCACCGCCGCAAGATACGGCCGGCCGGTCGGGAACGGCCGCCGCCTGTTCCTTGAAGCAATCATGCAGACAGCACGGCGGTGGAAAGTCCGCTTCGCGTCTCCCCAGCGCCAGCATGTGCAGGCGCTCCTCCTCCGTCAGCATCTGCGCTTCGCCGAGCGCGGCGGCGGGACGATGCGTCACGCTGCGCAGCAGCTGCCCATAATGCCGCATGAACCGTTCGGCTGTCGCGCGGTGAAACAGATCGGCATTATATTCCACGACAAGCCGCAATTCCGCACCATGCTCCACCGCTTGAATCATTAAATCGTATTTGGCCGTGCCATGCTCAAAACGCTGGTGGTGATACGACAATCCCGCTGATGAAGACTTTGGAATACCAAGGTTTTGCATGATGAACATCGTGTCAAACAGTGGACTCCGGCTGGCGTCCCTTCTGTCCACCCATTGCGCGATTTCCTCGAATGGATAATCGGCGTGGGCGTAAGCTCCGGTCGCCATCTCTTTCACTTCGGATAAAAAGGTTCTGAACGGCTTGTCCGCGCGCGGATAAGCGCGAAGCGCCAGCGTGCCGGTGAACATGCCCGCGACCGCTTCCAGTTCGCGCCTTGTCCGCCCCGCAATCGGCGTGCCGACGACAATGTCCTCGGCCCCCGTATAGTTGGCGAGGAAAGTGTAATACGCCGAGAGCAGCACCATAAACGGAGTCGTGCCTGATTCGGCCGCGAGGCTGCGCACAGCCGCCATCAAACCGGCCTCGACGTAAACGTCAAACGTTTCGCCGCGATTGCCTTTGACAGGCGGTCGCCGAGCATCGGTCGGAAGCGCAAGTGTCGGCCAGTCTCCCCGGCATTGCTCGCGCCAATACCGTTCGGCGCTTCCGGAGAGCGGTCTGCTCTCCTGCCATACCGCATAATCCTTGTATTGCAGCGGCAGTGGCGGCAACGAACCACCCTGATATAGAGTCATCAGGTCGGACAAAAGAATACCCGCCGACATGCCGTCGGATGCAATATGATGCATATCAATAAACAGCACATGGCGCTCCGGTCCCAGCGTCAGCAAGGCTGCGCGAAGCAGCGGAGCCGTATCGAGCCTGAACGGCAAGAACATGCTTTGCAGCAAGCCGTCTGCTTCGGCTTCATTGGCCTCCATGCGGACCAGGTGGAACGGTATGGCAGCATGAACACGCTGCCTGATTTCGCCGTCGATGACATAGAAGCTGGTGCGAAGCGTCTCGTGCCGCTCCACGATGGCTTGCAAGGCGGCTTCCAGTTGGTCTGCATCAATAGCCCCGTCCAAGTGCAAACATTCGGGCAAATTGTAGCTGCGATCATCCGGCATCGCCTGCTGCTGCAAATACATGCGTTTCTGCGGCGATGAAACCGGATAGTGCTCTTGCAGGGCCGCCCTTGGAATCGACTCCAGCGTATCGCCGGACAAAAGGTGCAGCGCTTGGCCGTTCAATAGCCTGACTTGCCCGCCGGATGTTCCTGCTCCGTCACGGCCGCCGGACATTTGACCGATCAATAGCCTGCTATGCCCGTCAGCTCCTGCCAGGTCACGGCTAATGGACACTGCTTGCCCGTCATGCTCGCCATTTGCCTCGTGTCTGCTGTTCTGAGCCGCTTCCCTTTGCCCAACATTGCTTTGGGCGTTCGTTGTTTGAGCTGTTGCCGCACCGCTCTCCCTGAGCCGACGCTCGATCAGGGCCGTAAACGAAGGCAGATCCGCATGCCCCAGCAAATCCACCACCTGAATGTGGACGTCCGCAAGCTCGCTAAGCCGGTTCACTATTTTGAGCGCAATAATGGAATCTCCGCCAAGCTCATAAAACCCGGCATTCGCAGGCAATTCGTCATAACCGAGCTGTTCTCCCCAGACATCTGCAACATGCTGCTCCCATTCTGTACCGGATCGCTCCCCGGTTAACCTAACACTGCGGCGGCGCTGACTCGTCTCCCCACCGCTCTGCTGAAGCTCAGCTTGCCATCTGGCAAACGTCTCGTTCATTTCTTGCCTAAGCTCCTCGGGAATATCTCCTCCGAGCGAATATCCGCTCCAGGCCGCAAGTGGCGTGTGAAGCGCCGCTCCGGCGCGCGCCTCTACCACCCAGCAGCGGTAAGAATCGAACGGATAGGTTGGAAGCGGTAGCCTCTTGTGGCGTTGTCCTAGATAGATCGCCTTCCAGTCGATCTCGTATCCGCCCACATAACGTTGGCCCAGCTCCAGCGCTTCCATTTCCCGTTCGTCTGGAACGGGTTGCTGCCGCATATTCCCGGCTGCAGCCGAATCGACCATCCCGAAGAAAACGTTTGGCAGCGCAGGGCCGGTAAGCCCGCTTTCTGCTGCGGTATGTAAGGTCTGGGCAAGCTCTTCCCAATTGCTTGCCACAATCGCCAGCCGATACCGATGGGCTCCCCGACCGACGGCCAAGGTATAGCAAAGGTCGGCCAAGCTGCAGCTTTTATCGCCGCGATGCTGCTGAGACCAGTCCCGCATCAGCAGCACGAGCCGTTCCAGCGCCGTCAAACTGTGCGCGGACAAGCAAAAGAGCTCCGCTCTGTCCGAGCGGCCCGAAGGTATTCCGGCTGGAGCCTCCTCCAGCACAACATGGCAGTTGGTCCCGCTCATGCCAAACGCGCTTACTCCGCATCTTCTTGCTTCGCCGTCCGTCTCCCATGGCGTCAATTCGTCATTGACATAAACGGGCGAATCCACAAACGGAATGTTGCGGTTCGGCGAGCGGTAATGAAGCGTTGGCGGAAGCTGCTTGTGGACAAGCGACAGGATCGCCTTGAGCAGCCCGGCAATGCCGGCGGCATGGTCGAGATGGCCGATATTCGTTTTCAGCGAGCTGATCGCGCAAAATTGGCGTTTGTCGGTATATCTCCGGAAGGCGCGCGTCAGCCCGTTGATTTCGATCGGGTCGCCAAGCGAGGTTCCCGTGCCGTGCGCCTCCATGTATGTCACCGTTTCGGGATCAATGTCCGCATCCTGCCAGGCACGCGCAATGACGTCTTCCTGCGCGAGGGCGTTCGGAGCTGTAATGCCGACCGAGCTGCCGTCCTGATTCATCGCGCTGCCTTTGATGACGGCATAAATGTGGTCGCCGTCCTCCTGCGCGCGAGAGAGAGGCTTCAGCAGCAGCGCAATCACACCGTCGCCGATACCCGTTCCGTCCGCCGAGTCGTCGAACGTTCTGGCCCGGTTGTCGCTTGACTCGATGCCAAGGCGTATGCCGGTATCCAGCGGGAGCAGGTTAATTTTGACACTGCCTGCAATCGCTGCTTCGCATTCACCGCTGCGGATCGATTGGCAAGCCAGATGAATCGCTACCAGAGAGGAGGAGCAGGCGGTATCAACACTAATCGCCGGTCCGCGCAGATTAAGCAGATACGAAATCCGGCTCGGTATCATGGAACTCAGATTGCCGGGAGCCGCCATGGACAAGGCCTCCGGGTCCAGCGCTTCGATGATTCGCTTGTAATCATGCAGCATGTCCCCGTTATAGCCAATAAAGACGCCTGTGCGCGAACCGTGCAGCGCATCTCCGCCGTACCCCGCATTCTCAACCGCGCCCCAAGCCGTCTGCAGGAACAGGCGCTGCGCCGGGCTCATCAGCGAGGCTTCCTTGGGCGAAAGTCCGAAAAAAGAATAGTCAAAACCTGAAATATCTTCGATATACGCCCCGTCAAAAAAGGAAACGGGACCAGATTGCGCCTCCATGCGGCGCAAATACGGCTTCAATTCCTTCTTGCGGGAATCCGGAAACCCGCCTACCAGGTCCTGGCCGCTCCGCAGAAGCTCCCAGAAGGCTTCGTGCGATTCCGCGCGCGGCAGCTTGGCGGATATCCCGACAATCGCAATATCCTTGAGGGAAACATTGGAGACGGAGCCCCCGCTCCGCCCCTTCCGCCCGGATGTGTCTTTTTTGGTATCCAGCAAATCCAGTTGAAACATGGCACTCTTCCCCCTAGCTAGTAATGGAAACGCTGACGGCCTGTTCTTTTCCTGCCCTTCGACCGCTTCCGCGCAGCAGCAGCAACACATGCGCCGCAATGCCAAATCCGCTGATCAGGGCTAATAATCCAATCGTACCGGACTTCCAATCGCCCGCCCATTGCAGCACGATATACAAGGTGCCTGTGCTGCACACATGGGCCGCAAGCGACCCCCAAAGCGAATGCGAGCCCGCGCGAACGGCGCCGTAAAGCATCGCGCCCAGCGCCGCAAATGCGCCAACGGTCACATTCATAAATACCGCGCCGAACAAAACGGCCTGGAGCAGAACCGTCCACAGAATCGAAAGACGTTGACTGAGTGTATGGAACAGCATGCCTCTGAACAGCCATTCCTCCAGCAAAGATCCCAGCAGCAAGCTGCCGAGCACAAAAATAATCAGGCTGCCGCCAGCGACAAAAGCGACCAGATCCGAAATGGCCGGAAACGTCGCTTTTATCCACGGAAGACGGGTAAACGCGGCTATGAACAAGCCGAGCCAGATGCCCGTCCCTGCGGAGAGCAGCAACGATCCACTGCGCGGAGGAACAAACCCCAGATCCTTCAGTGAAATTTTTTGCCAGTGCAGCAGAGGAAGATAGACGGCAAGTACAATGATATTGGAGACAATCAGCACAATGCCGGAATTGCCTTTGATCCATTCTTTCAGCACGGGATTGCTGACACCGTTGTAGAGGACTTGATTCACAAACATCACAATAGCCGCATAAATGACCAAATATAACACGGTATTTCCCGCTATTCGTAATCCCTTCACACAGGTGTCACCGCCTCAGAAGACAACGGCGCGGAGATCGAAGAGCGATGCTTGACCGCAAGGAATATGCCAACCGCAATCATGACAGCCGCCACAGCCATCCAGGCGGACATCAAAGTGACATTCGTCGTCTTTGGCCCGTAATGCCAGAGCAGGTACTGACTGCCCTGACAGGCAACTTGCGCGGCAATCGGCGCCCAGATGGATTTAAACCAGACATACAAGAGCGCAAAAATAACCGCGCCGAGAAAACCGTACAGCGACAGCGGAATATCTCCGAAAAAGAACAGCGCCCCGTATAACACGCCCTGAATCACAATGGCGATCCAGACCGGGAGCACGCGTCTGAACTCATTCATCAGAATGCCTCTGAACAATGTCTCCTTGTAAATATTTCCGAGAATCAGGAAAACCAGAAATACATACCATTCCGCGCGGTTCAGGTAATCAAACAATTCGCGGAACTGATACTTGTCCGTTGCAATGACAGGAAGTCGGGAGAATGCGACTGTAAACAGGCCGGCTCCAAGTCCGATCCATAAAGCGATGGCCACCGATTTGCCGCTCATCACGCGAAACTTAGCCGCCTTAAACAGGTTTTCCTTGAAGATAAACCTCCAGGCCAGCAACATGAGCGGCAAACCCACCATATCGTTCAAAATAATGACGGTTACCGTGTTCTGTTCAAACCACGTGCTTCTGGGGTATAGATAATCGAAAAATAATGTCGTCACGGTAAAAAACCATGCAAAATACAGCCCGATAACAACGGCCACGCGGGCCAGCATCATTCCCCACGCCTTCATGCGGTTAGCCCCCCTTTTGTGCTGTCGGCGGCGCGTCAGCCGTCAGTGTTTGACCGGCACGTGTGCCGATGCCGCCGTTGCTGGAGGACCGCCAGACATAGACGGAACCTCCAATCAACGCGGCCAGACAGAGCGCTGTAATGATATACAGCGAAACATCGCCGAGTTTGTCAAACCATTCGTAGAACCCGATGTATTTAAATAGAAAGATGGTGCTCATGGCCGTATTCTGTACCAGAATCGGTGCCCACAGCGACCCGGTACGCAAATATAGCACCCCGTAAATCAGGCCCGAACCGATGCTGATAAATGAAAGGGCCGCGCTCGGCTGGAAGAAGGCGTAAGCCGCGGCTTGCAGTACCAAGGCTGCATATACCGGCATAACCCGGCGAAGCTCCCTGAAAATGAGGCCCCTGAACAATATTTCTTCAAATGCCGGGCCAATCAAACCGGCCCCTAGAATGACATACCAGATTGAATCCCCCCTGATCGTATCGTCAACCAGCGCGGGAATGGACGGAAATTGCCGCGCAATATCATCAATAACGATAAGGCCGATGCTGAACAAACTTCCCGCAAGACCCAGGCCGATCATGAGCAAGACGCGCGAGGCGCTCAGCCGTTTGAAGCCCGACGCGCGGAATAGATTTTTTTCCGCATGAGGCCAGATCCATCCCTTGATACGAAAGATGAGCAAGTACACAAGCGTAATCAGCGTGAACAGAACGACCATAAACATGGCCGGGTTGCGATCCAGAAACTCAGCAAAAGCCAGCGTCGCATCGTAATGGTAAGTCGAGCGAAGCAGATAGAGTAGCGCGTAAAAGACCCCTATATAAAGCGCGATATTCCCTATCACGGACAACACTTTTTTCACAGAAAAGCTCCTTTCTTCTTCTGTCGGTTCGTAAGCATCTGCTTAGGCCCGGCTGAATTCAAGATTCGATGCCTAGTAAACTCCAGTGTTACTTCGTGGTAGAAATAGGATTTATAAGTTATCAACGGAGTTGATGAAATTCTATATTGCAAAGAAAACCTGCCTCTGAATCGCGGTCGCTCAGCCTTGAATTTGCCCCGATTGGTTTTCAAAGGGGGACTTTTTAAACAACCTCTATCAGATGTACTCTAAGGTCAGGCGCAGCCCGACTTGGCCATGCTACGCCCCCGATTCGGTGCTACCTGTTGCGGCGCGATATTGCTCGACCACACTCGACAGCAGCTCCAGATAAGCGGAAGCCCAATCCAGCACCGCCTCCTTGCTGAGGCGCCGGGCGTCGTACGTCCATACCCCGCCAAGCTCTAGTACTTCCGCCCCGCGTGGTGCGGCGGCAGCACCACTGATATACAGCACAACATCGAATCGTTCCAATAGCTCCTCCCGCTCCTTGAACCCGTGCTGCGCTGCTCCTGCAAATAACGGGAACAAGGTAAATCCGGCTTCGGCTTGCGGCTGCTTTCTGATTTGCCGCGAGGTATAACATTCTCCCGCGTTCACCCGTTTGGCAGCATGCCGCAGCAGCGTATCAAAATCGCGCACCTCCCCAAAGTCGATTTCCTTCGGAGCAATCAGCCCGTTGTCCGTCATTGCCGGAAGCACAAGCCGGCTCATGCCGGACTCGCCGCGCCAGAAGTATAGATATACGGCATACGCCGCGGCTTCGACCGTTACCGAGCGGGATGCCGCAAGTTCCGTAAGTCCTTCAGCAACCACCGTGTCCAGTTGGAACTGAACGCTGCCGATGCGCTCCGCGGCATCGCCGCTACTGACGCAGTCGTCTGCCACAGGCAGACCGCCCCAGCTCCAGCTCGCGAGCTCGCGATTTCTCGACTCCAGATAAGCCGCAAGCGATGCGATCGTCGGGTAGGTGAACAAATCCGTTACGCCGAGAGCGCCAGGATACAACGCCTCCAGCCGTTGATGCGCCCGCACCAGAAGCAGCGATTCTCCCCCAACATCGAAGAAACGATGATGAATGCCGAAGTCATCCCTTTGCAGAATTTCGCGCCATACGGCGGCAATCGCCAGTTCGATATCGCTTGCCGCTTCGACAAACGGAGTGCCGCTATCTGCCGCGAGTTCGGGCTCTGGCAGCGCCTTCCGGTCAATTTTGCCGTTTGGAGACAGGGGTATGGCTGGCAGCTTCACCACGGCCTGCGGAACCATATAATCCGGCAGGCGCAGCGCTGTAAAATCCAGCAGTTCCTGATGGTTCGCAGGTTCGGAGCAAACGATGTACGCGCATAAATACTCGCTTCCGCTTGCAGCGTCCCGCTTCATCACCACCGCTTCCGAAACCGCCGGATGACCGAGCAGCACATGCTCGATTTCCCCACACTCGATGCGCTGGCCCCTTATTTTTACTTGATGGTCGATTCGGCCCAAATATTCGATCGTTCCATCAGGCAGCCATCTGGCAAGGTCTCCTGTCCGATACATCAGACTGCCCGTCGTAAACGGATTTTCGACGAACTTTTCTTCCGTCAAATCGGGCCGGCAGACATAACCCCGCGCCAGACCCGCACCGGATATGCACAGTTCCCCGGCAATGCCGACAGGCTGAAGCTGCATCGCTTCGCTCACGATATAAAGCGAGATGTTGTCGATCGGCTTACCAATCGGAACATTGATCGAAATATCGTTGATCGGAATATCGCCTTCAGAGCAATCGTAATAGGAAACATCAACCGTCGCCTCGGTCGGGCCGTACAAGTTCACGAGCCTGACATCGAATGGAACTCCGATCCGCTCGCGGAACCGCCGCACCTGATCCGCAGACAGCACTTCGCCGCTAGCGAACACGTGACGCAGGCTCTCCAGCCTGGCTTCGCCGCGCAGCAAGCTCGGATGCTCCAGGAACAGGTGCAGCATGGACGGCACAAAATGCATCGTTGTTACGCCATGCCGCGCTATCGTATCCATCATAAGCGCGGGATCCTTTTCGCCGCCTGGAGGCAGCAGGACCAGCTTGGCTCCCGCAAAGCTCCACCAGAACAGCTCCCAGACCGATACGTCGAAGGTAATCGGCGTTTTCTGAATAATGACTCCGCTTGCGTCCAGACCGTATTGCTTCTGCATCCAGCCGATCCGGTTGACGACAGAATGATGTTCGATCATGACGCCTTTCGGCTGTCCGGTCGATCCCGAGGTATACAGCACATAAGCCAGCGAACGTGAATCATGCAGCTTCTCTACAGGGGAGTCATCCCCCTCCTGGGCCAGCGCCTCATGAACGTCCATCAATGGCACGAACCTCTCCAGCTCTTCCGGGGCTTTGCCCTTCGTCAGGACAAGCTTGGCTCCGGAATTGTCCAGCATGTAGCGTATTCGCTCCGGCGGCAAGCTCGGCGCGACAGGAACATAAGCTCCGCCCGCCTTTAGCACGCCAAAGATTGCAATCATCATCTCCAGATTGCGATCCATTACGACGGCCACGCGATCCTCGCGCTTGACGCCTTGCTTTCTCAGCGCCTGCGCCAGCCGATTCGACCTCCTGTTTAATTCCGCATACGTCAATGCTCCGTCCTCCGCCGCAACCGCAACGGCCTGAGGCGTTTCCGCCGCTTGTCTTTCGAGATAAACCTCTACTGTATCGCCGCTTGCATACGGCGCGGCCGTGCAATTGAACGCTTCGCTCTGCTTCTCCGCCGCCGCGGGATCGAGTAGCCCGATCCCTCCGAGCGGCTGCTCCGGCTCGGCCAGTGCAAGGCCGACAATACGGAAATACCATTCCGCCATTCTGCATATGCTGTCTTCTTTAAACAACGACGTCGCATATTCGATCGTCAAGGCTGCACCTTTTGCGCCCTGATCCGCAATCTCAAACGTCAAGTCCAGCTTTGATACGCAATGGTCCGGCACTTGCGCCTCAAATTGCAAGTCGTCCACCGCCACCTGTCCGGCCTCCATATGCTGCATGACAAACATTGTGTCAAACAGCGGATTGCGGCTCAGATCGCGCGGCACGTCCAGCATCGTCACCATGTGCTCAAACGGGAGCAAGCTGTTATCCAGCGCCGCAAGCACGGTTTCTTTGAGCTGCTCGGCAAACGCTCTGAACGACAGCTCGCCGGATGGCTGGCTGCGAATCGGCAGCGTATTGACAAACATGCCGACCAGAGACTCGGTTGCGGGATGGAAGCGGCCGGCGATTGGCGTGCCGACAATCAAATCGTCTTGCCCCGTCATCAGATGCAATAACGTGTGGTAGGCGGCAAGCCAAATATGGAATGGCGTAACGCCCCATTGCTCCGCCGCTGCCGAGGTGCCCTCGGCAAGCCCCGCCGGAATCGGCAGCGCAAGCTTAGCGCCCTCGAAGCTTTGTTCGGACGGACGCGGATAATCGGTCAGCAGTTGCAGCACAGGAAGCGTACCCGCTAGCTGGCACGTCCAATATTGCTCTTGCTGTTCTCTTGCCTCCGAAGCCATCCACTCCTGCTGCCAAACGGCGGCATCCTTATAGTGAATGGGCAACGGCTGCAAGGAGACTCCGCGATACAATCGCTCGAAATCGCGGGCCATCACATTCATGGACACGCCGTCGGCGACGATGTGGTGAATGTCCAGCAGCATCGTATGTCGACTTTCGCCGTCTGTCGCGAGAAACGCCCGAATTAACGGAGCCTTTCGCAAATCGAACGGGCGGACGACTGCACGCGCAAATGTATTCAAGTCCGCTGCATCCATCAAGGCATAAACGGCGAGTTCAAACGAAACTCTCTCATGGACACGCTGTACAGGCTTGCCGTCTGCCCAGTCAAAGCTGGTGCGCAGCGGTTCATGGCGATCAATCAACCCCTGAATCGCCTCGCAAAGCCTGTTCTGATCAAGCTTGCCCGTCAGGTTCAGCGCTAGCGGAAGATTGTAGGACGTGCTGCCCGGATAAAGCTGCTGCAGCACAAACAACCTGTTCTGCGCGAGTGACAACGGGTAGTAAGGCCGACTTTCCGCCCGGTCAATAACCACGGCCGGCTTGAAGGCTGCGGTGTCGATGCGGGCCGCCATTTCCCGCAGCTGGGGAGTCTCGAACACATCCTTCAGCGCATACGCCGCTCCATAACGCTGCTCGATCAAGCCCGCAAGCTGTGCGGCGCGCAAGGAATGGCCGCCTAATTGAAAGAAATGGGCTTCTCTCCCGATCAACACTCGTTGGTCCGGCCCACTTGCGGCCAGACCGAGCACCTCCCGCCACAGCTCGGCCAGCCGCTGCTCTGTTGGCGTCGCAGGCGCTTCGCCGTGAGCCACCGGTTCAGCGAATCGGGGCTGCGGCAGGCGGCTGCGGTCGGCTTTGCCGCTCGGACTCAGTGGTATCGCTTCCATAGCTACAAAATATGTAGGGATCATATACTCCGGCAGCAGTTTCTTAAGTGCATCCCGAAGACTCGCTTCCTCCGGCGTATCCCCATCCTCTGTCACGAGATAGGCGCATAACGCCGGCTCTCCCGCATGGTCCGTCACCGCCGTCACAACGGCATCGCGAACTTCTACCTGCAGGAGCAGCGCGTGCTCAATCTCGCCGCATTCAATGCGGAGACCACGCAGCTTGACCTGATGGTCAAAGCGTCCCAAATATTCAATATTGCCGTCCGGCAGCCACCTTGCAAGGTCCCCGGTACGGTACATCTTCTCTCCTGCGGCAAACGGATTCGGAACAAAGCTTTGCTCTGTCATATCCGACCTGTTGCGATATCCGCGGGCAAGACCGGCACCCGCGATGCACAGCTCGCCGGACACGCCGATCGGCTGCGGTCTCATCCGCTCGTCCACAATGTGGAGCCGGATGTTATGGATGGGCTTGCCGATCGGAATCGCTCCCGCCCCAGAGTCCAGACAATTGTAATAGCTGACATCGACTGTCGCTTCCGTCGGGCCGTACAGATTGATGAGCCGGCATTGGCCGCCGCTACACTCCATCAGGCTGTAAAAACCTGCAACATGCGCGGGCTTGAGCGCTTCGCCGCTTGCAAATACGTACCGCAGGGATCTTAGCTCGCCGCCTCTGCCGCTGTCCGTCGCATAGGGCAAAAAGACACCCAGCATGGATGGCACAAAATGCATAACCGTGACCGCTTGCTCCTTTATCGTGCGCAGCATGACTGCTGGCTCCTTCTCGCCGCCGTGCTCCAGCAAATAAAGCGTAGCACCGGCAAAGCTCCACCAGAACAGCTCCCATACGGAAACGTCAAACGTGATCGGCGTTTTCTGCAAAATAACGTCGCGCTCATTCAGCGGATAAGCTGTCTGCATCCAATGCAGACGGTTGATCGCTGCGCAATGCTCCACCATAACGCCTTTGGGTTTGCCGGTGGAGCCTGACGTATAAATGACATACGCCAAATGCTCAGGGCCCGCTTGAGGTGGCAGAACCGTTTCTTCTTCGCCCATCGGCAGCTCCGATGCGGCGGTAGTCGCAAGCGCGTCCAGATCTAGCGTTTCCCCCTGAAAGGCCGGGAGCGTATGAATCCACTTGGTCCCTGCCAGAAGCAGACTGGCCCCACTGTCCTCCAGAATGCCGCGGATCCGCTCGGACGGATGCTCCGGGTCGATCGGCAAATAGGCCCCTCCCGCCTTGAGCACCGCCATGATCGCAATCATCATGGACAACGAGCGCTGAGCGGCAATCGGCACAATTGTTTCAACCGCAACCCCCTTGCCTCTTAGCACGGCAGCCATGCGTTCAGCGCGGTCATTCAGCTCCCCATACGTCAGCGAGCCTTCTGCCGATCGCACCGCCGGGAGGTCTGGCCACCTCCGCGCGGACTCGGCGAACCATCCGTGAATCGTCTTCTCCATCGGGTACGAATATCCCGTATCATTCCATGCCGCAATGACGGCTTCTTCAGCAGGTGTCGTCATTGCAACGTCGCCACAGATCAGGTCAGGTCTGGCGGCCGTTTGCTCCAAAATGTAAAGCAGCCGATCCGCCAACCGCTCCATCGTGCCTTTATAAAACAATCCCGTATTGTACTCCAGCTCCGCCCGCAGACCGCCTTCACCATCGCTGTACAGATCGAGCTTGAAGTCCAGCTTGGAGGTTCCGTGGCTGACAGGCAAAGCCTCCATGCTCCAGCCGTCGCCGCGTGCCACCAGCTTCTCTTCTTCAAACTGGTTGTGGACGATCAGTATCGTATCGAACAGCGGGCTGCGCGACGGGTCATGCGGATACCGGGCCGCTTCCATCATGTGCTCGAAGCTGACATCGCCATGCTCGTATGCGGCAAGCAAACGCCCATGGGTCTCACGGACAAATGTCAGGATCGGCAGCTCGTCCGCCACCCGCATCCGAATTGGCAGAAACTGGTTGAACATGCCGATCATCCGGGCCGTGTCCGGATGTGTCCGGCCTGCCGCCAAAGAACCGATTGCAAATTCCGACTGATGCGTCGTTCCCTTGAGCAACAGCGCGTAAGCCGCAAATAGCAGGCTGTTCATGCTCGCTCCGGCGCTTGCGGCCGTCTCATTCAGCCGTGCCGTGAGCGCCGCCGGAATGTGGAAGGTATACGTATCGCCCGCAAATGTCTGACGGTCGCCGCGCGGCCGATCCAGCGGCATATCGAGCGGCGCCGTAGGCTCTGCAAGCTGCTCTGTCCAATATGCTCGGCTTGCCCTGGCGCGCTCCGAGCCCGACTGTCGCTCATGCCAAACGGCATAATCTTTGTAATGCAGGGCCAAAGGCGCAAGTTCCGCGCCGTCGATCAAAGCGGTCAACTCCTCCAGCAGCAGCTTGACGGATATGCCGTCCGCCGCGATGTGGTGGATGTTGAGCAGCAGATAGGCCTCCGCTCCTTCCGATGCGGGCCGGCAATAACATGCGGCGAGCAGCGGCGCCGCGGCAAGCTCGAGCGGCCGGAAAAACTCGCTCAAGCACTCAAAAAGCGACGTCCCCGCAAGCTCCGCCGTTTGCAGAACAAAGGCGGCCGAATCGTGTACAATCTGGGCCGGCACGCCGTCGATCCAATGATAGGAGGTTCGCAGCGGCTCATGCCGTTCGATCAACTTCCGAAGCGCTGGACCGATACTGGTCTCATCCACCGCACCCGACAGTTTAAGCGCAAGCGGAATATGGTAGGTTAATCCGATATCAGCCATGCTTTCCGCCAAAAACATGCGCCGCTGCGGCGGGCTCAGTGGATAGGATGCGTCTTTGGGCGCGCACGTAACAGGTTCGTACGCTTCCTTGGCAGCCCTGTCGATCCAGGCCGCCTGCTCTCTA
This sequence comes from Paenibacillus lautus, assembly GCF_050482385.1. GTDB lineage: Bacteria > Bacillota > Bacilli > Paenibacillales > Paenibacillaceae > Paenibacillus_AQ > Paenibacillus_AQ lautus_B. Next base: position 108,407 of record NZ_JBCNHV010000030.1, on the reverse strand, counting down.
ACCGTCGGCAGCTTGAAAATTTCCTGAAGCGGCATGCGCACCCGGCAAAACTTGTAGATGGCCGAGGTCAATGCGGCCGCCTTCAGGGAATGGCCGCCATGCTCAAAGAAGTGGTCAAGCGCGCCAACCTGCCCCGCATGAAGCACTTCTTGCCACAATCCTGCGACAATGATCTCCGTATCTGTGGCGGGCGCTTCATATGAGACCGCGCGCTCCGGCGCAGGCAGACGTTTTTTGTCCACCTTGCCGTTCGCGTTCAGCGGCAGCTTCTCCAACTGCACAAACGCGGCAGGAATCATAAATGCCGGCAGCTTGCCTGTCAGTTGGCTCCGAACGCTTGCCTGCCCTTCGTTTTGCTCCACAACGATATAAGCGCATAAATACGGCGCGCCGTCATTCTCGATCAGCGCCACAAACGCTTCCTTGACGCCTGCGCATTCCAGCAGCCTGCTTTCGATTTCGCCTAGTTCGATTCGGTAACCCCTCAGCTTGACCTGGCCGTCGATTCGGTCCAGAAACTCCAAATTTCCGTCAGGCAAGCGGCGCACCAGATCCCCGGTTCCGTACACGGTTTCGCCTTCCCGGAAAGGATGCGGACGGAACTTCGAAGCGGTCTGCTCCGGTAAATTCACATAGCCGGATGCGACACCGTCGCCCGCAATCCACAGCTCGCCCGGCACCCAATCCGGCTGCAATCGGCCCTGCTCATTCAGCACCAGCGTTTCTGAACGTGCGATTGGCGCGCCGATCGGCACGGTGGCCGTTCCTTGTCCGTCCCATGTCTCAGTAATCGGATAACAGGTTGCGAACACCGTCGTTTCCGTAGGGCCGTAGACATGCAGCAGTACGCCCGGTCCAAGCGCGCGGAGCGCTTTGCGGATATGCCGCACGGAAGCCCGCTCTCCGCCAAATAAAATATGGCGCAGGCCGTGCAGAGACTCCAGCCCATGATCGACCAGCGTATTGAAAAGCGCCGTCGTCACAAAGAATACGGTAATGCCTCTGGCCTCAATCAGCTCGGTCAGCCGCACAACGTCGGCAACCTCTTCCTCGCCGACCAGCGTCAGCTTCGCGCCGTTCAACAGCGCTCCGTACAAATCGAATGTTGAACCGTCAAAGGCGTAGTTGGAAAGCTGCAGCAGCGCATCGTTTTCCGAAATGCTTACATAATCGGTATGGACGGCAATTCGGGACACATTGCGATGCGCGGTCATAATCCCTTTCGGCTTGCCCGTCGAGCCGGACGTGTACATGATATAAGCGAGATCGTCCCCAGCGCCGTCGATGTCCAGATCATGGCCGGGCTCGCTGGCCCATCTCGTATCGAGTCCATCCATGTCAAAGACATCGATGCTGTCTCCGGCAAGTCGGGCGCCCATCTCCATCGTCGCGGCTGCAGCCACGATTACCCGAGCTTCCGTATCCCGCAGCATAAACAAAATCCGCTCTTCGGGATATTGCGCGTCAATCGGGACATAAACGGCTCCCGATTTCAGCACAGCCAATATCGCCGCAATCATATCGGGCGTGCGACGCAACAGTAACGCCACCCTGGCCCCCGGCGCAACGCCGCACCGCGCAAGCACGCGCGCGAATCGGTTGGCACGTTCGTTCAGCTCGCTGTAGGTATACGTCCGCTCGCCCATTTCAACGGCAATCTGCTGCGGTGTTTCCGCCGCTTGCCGTTCAAACAGCCTGTGCAGCGACAGCTCCTGCGGCTGCGTGGCGAATGAACGGCCAAGCCGGAGCAGCCGTTCCCGCTCCTCTGCATCGACGGGATCAAGCTCGCCAAGCGCCGCATGCGGCTGCGCGGCGACAGCTCGGGCCAACGCTATATAATGCCGGGCCAATTGCGCAGCGGCCCGCTCATCGTACAAATCCAGCGCATACTCCAGCGTAAATGCGATACTAACGCCGTTATCCGCGCACTCCCAAGTCAGGTCGAACTTGGCCGAGCCGCTGTCCAGCGCCTGGGGCGTATAAACAACATCTTTGCTCTTCCATTCGGGCAGCTCCATATTTTGCAGCGTAAACACTGAATCGAACAGCGGATTCCGCCCATACGCCCGTTCAACATTCGCCAGCTCGGCTATTTCTTCATAAGGCACATCCCCATTGCCGATGGCGGTCAGCGCCTCCCCGTGGACCCGCTTCAGCCATTGATCGAAGCGCAAGCCGCTTTGCCCTTGCAGGCGGATCGGAACCATGTTAACGAACATCCCGACTACGCCTTGCAGCTCCGGCCGTATCCGTCTCGCGGCTGCCGTGCCGACAACGATGTCGGATTCGCCCGTATATTTTGCAAGCAGCGCATAATAAATGGATAGCAGGACGGTGTATAACGTTACGCCCTCGCGTCTAGCCAGCCCCCGCAGCGATCCGGCAAGCTCCGGCTCCAGCTCGAAGCGCTCCATTGCTCCGCGATAGCTCGGCGTCTGCGGCCTTGGACGGGGAGACGGAATCGACGGAGACGGCACGCCATCCCGAAAGACTTCGTGCCAATAAAACTTCTGGCGCTCCAGCCAGCCGCCGCTTTGGCCCGTTTCTTCCCACAACGCTATATCCCCACTATGAATGGACAACGGCTCAGGTATGTTCCCCTCGTAATACCTCGTAAGATCGGACATCAAAATGCCCATCGACGTTCCGTCCGTTATGATATGATGCATATCCAGCAGCAGCACGCTTGACTCGCACTCCAGGAGAACAAGCTCCATGCGCAGCAGCGGCCCCTGCTCCAGACAAAACGGCTGCAGGAAGCTGCGCTGACGTAACGCCAGTTCATGCGCTGACCAGTTGCTTCCGTCAACGACGACAAGCGGCGGCTCAATCGCCTGATCGATGCGCTGCATCACATTGCCTTCTTCCATATAAAAGGATGACCGCAGCGCCGGATGCCGCTCTATCAGCGCCCGCCACGCTGCGCGGAATCGGTCGATATCGAGCGGGCCCTTCACCTGAACCGCAAAGGGCAGATGGTAGTTAAGCAGTCCCGGATTCAGCTGTTCCAAAATGAACAGCCGCTTTTGCGCCGAGGTCGATGGATAAACCGTCCGCTCTTCCGCTTTAACCACCGGAGGAGGAGCGGCTGTGGCAGTACCAATGCCCTCCTGCGCCCTTTGCTCCAGTAAAGCGGCCAACGAGCTCACTGTGTCATGCAAAAACAGTTCGGTAAGCGTAAGCCGTGCGCCAAACGCCTCTTGCAACCTGGCTGCGGCATCAGCCGCCTTGAGCGAGTTGCCACCTTGCTCGAGAAAGCTGTCCCTCAGGCTTATGGCATCCTTTTTCAACACCTTGCGCCAGATGGACATGATCCGCTCTTCCGTCTCCGTGGCCGGCTCCAAGCCGTCATCCCCGTGCAAGACATTGCCGTCATCCGCATCATGGAGCTCCAACGCGGCCGCCGCTTCCAGCTCCGTCAACTCGGCAAGCGCTTCGGCAAACTCGCCTTCGCGCAGCGCTTCCGCCAATACGTAGCGTTGAATTTTGCCGGAGGTCGTTTTCGGAATTCGCCGAACGGGGACAACAAAAGCAACGTCCAGACCGGCCGATCCGTTCAGCCGTTTTTTCACCTCGGCCATCAGCGGTACAAATCCGCTGATCTTGCCGCGATGTTGAATAAAAACAGCGATCGCGTCCCGTTTGGTCGTGTCATCCTGAACGGCGGCAATCGCCGTTTTCCCGATTTCGGCCCCTTTCAGGCCGCTGATCAACGCCTCCAGGTCATGCGGATACACATTTTGCCCATTGACGAAAATGACGTCCTTCATGCGACCGGTCACATATAAACGCCCTTCCAGCAAGAAACCCAAATCTCCCGTATTCAGCCAGCCATTCGGGGAAATCGTTTGCTTGTTTACATCAGGTCGCTTATAGTAGCCGCTTGTAACGTTGCGGCCTCTAATATGAACCAAGCCTACGCTGCCTGCAGCCGTTGGGATTCCCGCTTCGTCGCAAATGCGCACCTCGCACTCTTGTACGGGGAAACCCAGCTCAACGATCTCGATCGCAGCATGATCCCCGTGCGCGGCCATTCGTACAGCCTGTCCAACAGCCAGTGATTGGCGCTCAAACTTAATGGTATTCAGGTGATCTTCCGTCCCCGGGAACGTTACGGCCAGACTCGCTTCCGCAAGCCCGTATACCGGGAAAATGCAATTCCCCTTTAACCCGTACGGCTTCATCGCCTCCAGAAAACCGCGGCAATTGGCGGCCGATATCGGTTCGGCCCCGTTAAAAATCAGCCTGACGCAAGACAAATCCCATGCCACCGCTCCTTCCGGCTTCCAATGCTGCAGAAAATGCACATAACCGAAATTCGGCGAAGAGAGGCATGTCACCCGATGCTTATGCGTAAGCTCCAACCATTTCATCGGATGAAGCACAAACGTCGAGGTCGGCAAGTGCAGCTGATTCATGCCGCAAAACAGCGGCGAAAGATGAAAGCCGATGAGCCCCATATCATGCGTCAGCGGCAGCCAGCTTAGCGAAGAATCCCTCTTTGTCGACTGCGCCCCAAGGATAATGGCGCGCATGTTCGACAGAAGATTGCCGTGCGTTAATACGACCCCCTTCGGGTCTCCGGTAGAGCCTGATGTAAACTGGATGAATGCGGTGTCCGTCTCGGCAGCGTCATATGGCTCAGCCTCGGGCCGGCCTGCATCCGTAGCCGCCGCAAATATCTCCGCAACCGGCACGCTGCCGGACTCGAGCTGGGCCAGCGCCTCCGTCTCCCCGTGCTTCAAAGCGTAGCCTTGAATTCCCGGCCAAAGCTCTTCATCACAGAGCAATCTCGGCGCTTCCAACTGCTTGCATACCTGGATCAGCTTTTTGCGTCCTTCGTCCGTACGCGCCGCCATCACAGGGACAGGGACAATGCCGCCGAGCACGCAAGCCCAGAATAGAAGGATAAACCGTTCGTTATCTTCCGTCTGCATGACGGCAAAGTCGCCTGGCACAAGGCCCTGCTCGCGCAGCAGATGAAGCGCCCTTCCGGCCAATGCAAGTAATTGGCCATACGACAAGTAGCGCTCCTGACTGCTTTCGCAAAATAAAATTCCCGCATCGTTTTCCTTGCGCGCCAGCAGTACGCCGGACAAATTACGGATGGTTCTCATAGTCGGCAGCCCTCCGTTCTGTCTTTTATTTACACCGATGTGGAATGCAGTTCTTGATAATCCTCCGTTACGATGCGATTATGCTCGTCCATAATGACGACATGCGGACGATACGTCCGGGCTACCGATTCCTCCATCATCGCGTAAGAAATAATAATGACGCGGTCGCCCGGCTGCACCAGTCTGGCAGCTGCGCCGTTCAAGCAAACCATACCCGAGCCTCTTGGGCCTGATATGACATACGTCTCCAGCCTGGCTCCGTTATTTATATTGACAACTTGGACTTTTTCGTTCTCCAGGATGTCCGATGCATCCAAAATATCCTGATCGATGGTTATGCTTCCTACGTAATTCAAATTGGCCTCCGTCACGACAGCACGGTGAATTTTGGACTTATGCATCTCTCTAAACATGAATACACTCTCCTTGTGGAGTAGTCTTTAGAAAAATAAAACTTACTAACTTCTTATAACGAACGTTATTTTCCAACTATTCTTTTTAAGGAACATTCAGAGTACAAACAAACCAACATCGTTTCTCTGTCTTAACGAAAAAGAACAAGCTGGAGCAATCAAGCCGTTCAAAAAAAGAAATTCTGCGGCAATTTCGTGCCAATGCAGCTGTTTGTAACGAATAAGCAAGTTCATGCTTATGTGTGGGATCATGCTGAGTGGGTTATTTCATGCCATTGTGAGGGGGGCATGTTGACTGACAGCTCATGCTTTTTGTGTGGAATGTTGCTGATTGGGCAAGCTCATGCTATTGGAGAGAGTCATACTAATTAGGCAGGTTAATGCTATTGTGCGGGTTCCAGTTGATTGAATATTTTGACAGTAGAAACAAAAAACGTGGCTTATACATCGCAGCAGCTCATCATACAGGCAGTTCAGCTGCGCAGGGGAGGAAATCATGTCGTGTAACCGGGTGTAGCGGTAATGAACTAAAGTATTACAGCGCAATAAACACTTTTCTCAAATTTTTTGCAACCTACCATCATAGTAGTGCTAAACCTTCACTTGTGATAGGGAGATAATCTTTCAACGGAGGGGTAAATTCTTTTACTTTTTTGAGCAGACCTACCATAAATTAAGAGTCTTATGAAAAAGTTTCTGATTCCACCTATACCCATAAAATAAAAAAGCCTGAACGATCAGGCTTTAATGCTTTATTGAGTGTTATGTTAGTTGCATCGTTGTGATACAAGTATTGTCATCTTTAAAAGTAGCGATTTCAGATTCTACTGTTTTGCCATCATACTCAATTTTCACTTGATATGTCCGATCTCGCGGTAACCATAGATCAATAAAACCATTTTCTAAAGAAGTAATCGTTTCATCCATCACTACATTGCCTTCTTCATCCTGAATAAACACATCGAAGTTTTTTTCTACTAATTCCCCTTGGCACCCTGTTAAATTGTGGATAGCACATTCATGTGTATTTTCAACAAACGGTGCAATCGAAACAAAAAATTCGTTCTCTGGAAGGTCAAAAGAAGTCTTTTTACCATTATCAGTCACAATTAGTTCATGTGATGTAATAGATGCAGATACATCCTCAAAGGTACCAACACTATACGCATGGACTTTTTCTTTGATTTCCTGTGCTCCCACTTCATTCGATGCACTATTATCGTTGTTACAAGCTACTGACACAAGACTTAGTAATAAAGCCGAAACTATGAGCAAACCCTTCTTCATACATTATTCCACTCCCTTTTTCTTGTCATATTGAAAGGCCAAACTTTTTTGATTGTATCACATTTCCACTTAAGTAATCGGTGCTCAAGTTCACATCAATTCCTCCACCTTAAATGCATCCCGATACTGTTAACCCCCCTTTCCCTATATTTTCGATAGCTTTTTTTTGACGATTATATCCCCAATTCCTTGAAATACACAATTTCGGGATGATACATTTAGATAGTTCAGTAGAGTCACTACTAAAAATGGAAAGAAGGATGAGGACGAGTTCTTTGCCTACATACTGCAGCATTTTAACGAACTCCCGCGTTTCTACAGCCAAACTGAAGCCGAGGGCAAGGGTCTAATCTTCTACATTTTTCTGAATCCAATCATATCGTAAGCGTAACAAAAAAACATTACAGAGGCTCATGGGTTTCCTCCCCTAACTTCATATGCTCGCCATCAATTCGTGATTGTGTACAGCTTTTCGTTTTCTTCCGCTCTAAGCATGAACTCCGCATACGTTCACTGTCCTTCATTAAAATCTTTTTAAGATGTTGTCACTTTTTTTAGTTTTGATGCTTAAACTTTTGACTGATTCTTATCATCACCCGCTTTTTCGCGGAATGGCGTTACTTATATCTTGTGATCGAAATATTGGGTTCGGGAGCTCAGCATGCCGTCTCCGTCCTAAGACGGAGACGAAAACCATTCTGCCGCCCGTCACTCCTTGGAAGAGCAATGCGATATCTTGATATTAACGCCTGTTGATATACCGTTAAGTATATTTAGGCATCATCCAACAAAAGCATTGATCAATCAAAGAATACATACTCTCTCTGGGTTCAGACACGCAGCAGCAAAAACATAGTTCGAACTGAAAGGGGAAAGAATGATGAAGCTGATCTATCAATTAGAGCATGTGAATAAAACGTACAAAAAAGGAAAGGTTGTCGCCAATCAAAACATAAGCTTCGACGTTCAACAAGGGGAAATTCTCGGTTTGCTCGGTCCGAATGGAGCAGGCAAATCCACGCTAATCAAGCAGATGGTAGGACATCTTGCTCCCACCTCAGGTACGGTATGCTATAAAGGAACCAGCGTACAGACCCAAACCAAGCGAGTTGCCCAGGAGGTGGCCTACTACTCGCAAGAGCCTCACGCCTTGACCAGTTTAAAAACCTGGGAAGCTTTGTATTTTACAGGAAGGTTGCGGGGGTTGACGAAGCAGTCCTCCATAAAGCAAACAGAGGAATTGTTGGAACGCTTTGGAATGCAGGACCTCCGTCATAAGCTGTTGAAAAACGTTTCCGGCGGACAGAAGCGGTTAATCGGGATTGGTACTTGCTTGATCGGCTTTTCCCCCGTCATGATCCTGGATGAACCGACCAATGAACTGGACCCTAAAAAGAGAAGGCTCGTATGGGATCTGATTCAGGAACGCAATCGGCAAGGAGTAACCGTAATCTTGGTGACACACAACGTACTGGAAGCCGAACAGGTCGTGGACAGAGTAGCTGTTGTAAATCACGGAAAGCTATTGGCCATCGATCATGTCAGTGTCTTAAAACAAAGGGTCGATCAGCGGATGAAGCTGGAAATTACGACTTCCTTAGGCGAAAGCGATTATGTTTGCCGAAGCTTAAGCGCGCTGGGACAGTGGACCAAAACGGGAGAAAACCGAATCCGGGCACTGATCGAGAAGCAAGACGCAAGCCACGTAATTGACGTCCTGACTACGCAGCAGCTACCAATTGAAGAATATTCGCTCGTTCCACCCAATCTTGAAGATGTCTATTTTCATATCGATGACGAACAGGATCAGCCTGCCAAAGCGGAGGTGAACTAAACGTGGAACAGATGAAACCTTCAATGCAAAGCCAAGACTTGCAACTGCAGGAATCGGTCTTTCTCCAAGGGCACGAGCAGCAGAGCATAATCCAACGCAGATTGACGGAATGGCTGATTCTGGCCCGCATACAATTCACGATTATCCGCGAGGCATGGGTTTGGATTTTTATCATGGCGTGCATGTTTCCATTAACGACGCTGCTGTTTCTCAAATTCTTTACGGTTGACCCAACACCGGCTGTCATGACCCGTATTATTACGGGGAATATGCTCTTCGGCTTAATCGTCATGGGACTCAATTCCATGGCTCAGGAGATATCTTGGCAGAAGCATCAAGGCCACTTCACGTACTATTCGTCCCTGCCGATTGCCAAGGTAAACTTCATCTTCGCTAATTTACTGCGCGGCTTGATCATGAGCGTACCGTCTTTTATTATCCTGGCCGTGATTGGTCAACTTGCTTACGGCATTCAATTCCACTACAGCTGGGGACTTGTCCCTGTATTGCTGCTCACCGTCTTTAGCGTGGTTGGCGCGGGTGTACTGATCGGCTTCTGGTCACCTAGTCATCAATTGACGAATATGTTGGTTCAGGCGTTGATGATGTTCGTCTCGTTTTTGACGCCTGTCATGGTAGATATGGATCACTTGCCTGTGATCTTGCAATGGTTCTCATATATCTTCCCAACCACTTACGGCGCTGAGGCCATGCGGGAGGTGCTGATTTCGGGCTGGTCCGGGTCAGTCGCCAGGAACACGCTTGTACTCTTGCTTTTCTCGCTGATTTCCATCGTATTGATCTTGAAAAAGGTAGATTGGCGTGTTGAGAAGTAGAGAAAAGTTCTGTCCCTGTGCCTCGAGGTACATGGCGCTCCATCAGATACCTCCAAGTTTATTTCCCTAGCTCAACACTTTATTATTCAGTCTTGAACTTTAGTATCTTCTAACATGGATCCAGCCACAGTCCTGAGCGTAGAAGAAAAAAAAGCGCCGCCAGCGCGAACCTTTACGGTCCGGCTGTTCGGCGCTTTCTTGATCTGCCTCCCGCAGTCATCTAGGCGGCAATCCGGCGGTCTCAACCGCAATACATATTTATTCGACAATCAAGGTCCCCTTCATATCGCTGTGGCCGACCCCACACATGACGGAGCAGTGGAACTCATGCTCACCGGCTTGATCGGCGGTAAATTCGGTCGAGCCTGGCTGCTGCAGGTCAACGTTGAAATCAGGAATGGCCAGGCCGTGATTTCCATCTTTGTTCTCCAGCGTAATTTTGACTTTTTCGCCCTTTTTGACTTTGATCTCAGAAGGCTCGAACTTAAAGTTTGACGCCGTCACCTTAATTTCTTTTACACCATCCGCTCCGCCTGAAGACGAGGACTCGTCCGACGAGCTGCCCCCGCTTCCGCATGCGCTCAGCACCACAACCAGTAGCAGTGTAAGTCCAATCATCATCCATTTTTTCATGTCAAATCCCTCCAGATGAAATAATTAAGTTGCCGTCTTCGAAGCAAACAAACCATTCTTAGTGATCTTCCTGGCGGCGCCCCGCGTCCTGCTTCTCTTCGTCCTCTTCCGTCAGATGACGAGCGGAGCTGCGGAATTCGTGAAGTGTCGTTCCCACCGCCCTGCCAAGCTGAGGCAGCTTGGACGGTCCGAACAGCAGCAGGGCGAGCAGCAGCAACAGCAGCAGCCCCGGTATTCCAATCGTCGAAAGCATGGCCGATCCCTCCCTTTCCATGAAGTCTCATGAAGTAGCATGTTAATCGCATGAGCATGGAAGGACTTGCCCGTTCAGACAAGCATGCCTCCCTGTTTCAAATATTTCTGGATCCCTTCCGCCGCCCTGTAGGCGAGCGCGCCGACGGTATCGGTCGGATTATATCCACTGTTATGCGGGAATGCCGAAGCACCCACCACAAACACATTTCCCGCTTCCCACATCTGCAGGTAACTATTCACGGCCGACGTTTCCGGGTCCTTACCCATAATGACGCCGCCGGTATTGTGGGTGGACTGGTAAGGAACGATATTATACGGGTCCAGCTTGTCCTTGATCTCCACTTGGGAAGGACCCATTTCCTTCATGACCTTGCCCGCCTTGTCTGCCAGAAACTTCGTCAGCTCTCGGTCCTGATCTTCGAAATCAAACGTAATCCGAAGCAGCGGTTTGCCGTAAATGTCCTTATAGGTCGGATCCAGATCCAGGTAATGGTGCTTCCAGGGCAGGCTGGCGCCTTGCGTCGCCACGGTCAGCACCCGGTTGGCATACTTTAGTGTGGTCTCCTTCCACTTCTTGCCCCAAGTCGGTGTACCCTGCGGTGCCGGATTGTTCTCGATCGGACGTAGGCCGTTCTGGCTGATCCGGATTCCAGCCCCGTGCAGAAACTTCAAATCGGAATGGTCGAAATTATCCCCGTTGAAGTCGTCGAACTCCATTCCGAGCGCCCCGGCGCCCATGAACGTGCTGAACTCTTCGTCATCGTAAAAGCCGACCGCATGCCCGGAGTTTACCTGATACGCATAATTTCTGCCGATGGTCCCCCGTCCGGTCTTCCGGTCGTAAGGCGTCCCGAGCTTGGAGTTCAGCAGCAGGCGTACATTGTTCAGCATGAAACTGCCGAGAACGACCACGTCCGCTGGCTGGGTCACCTCTTCCCCGGTCACTGTGTTGATGTACACCACGCCGGTCGCTTTTTTGCCGTCATGGAGAATTTCGGTCACGTTCGAGAAGGTGCGCACCTCCAGTTTGCCGGTGGCCATCGCCGTCGGAATGACGGTAACAACAGGATCCGCCTTGGCGCCATACTCGCAGCCGAACCGCTCACAAAATCCGCAGTACTGGCAGGCTGCCCGGGATACGCCGTCGGGATTTTTGTAGTTCTCGCTCAGGTTTGCCGAAGGGATCATGTACGGGTGGTATCCGAGCTTCTTCGACGCCTCTTCGAACCGCTGCAAAATCGGCGTTTTCTTCATCGGCGGGGTCGGAAACGGATTAGACCGTTTGCCAAGCATCGGATTGGCTTCCGATTCCCCCGAAATGCCGGCTATCTGCTCAAACTTGTCGTAGTACGGTTCGATTTCGTCATACGTGATTCCCCAGTCCTGCAGCTGCATGCCCTCAGGAATTTTGCCTTTTCCATACCGCTCCACCGTCTGGTTGTAGATTTCAAAGTCATACGGCAGGAAACGGTGCGTCTGCCCGTTCCAGTGCGATCCGGCACCGCCGAGCCCGTCCCCCAGCAGAAAGGAGCCATAGCTGCGCATCGGCAGCGCCCTCATTGACTCCGAATTGCGGAAGGTGATCGTTTCCTTGGATAGATCCTGCATCAGTTCAAAACGCCGCGCGTACCGGAGCTCGTCATGATCCATGAAATAATCCTCTGTGCTCCGGCTCTTTCCGCGCTCCAGTCCGACTACCTGGATGCCCACTTTGGTCAGTTCGGCCGCAATAATGCCGCCGACCCAGCCCATTCCAACAATAACTACTGGTACTTTAGGTAATTTGGCCACGTCTGATGTCCCCTTATATCTGTGAAATTTATTCGCTCATGTGAGCCTGCAGGCTTTTCGGCTGGATCTGGACCAGTCCTTCCTTCGTAATCTGCTGGGTATAACTCATCTGGTTGCCAGGAAAATTCCGCATCTTCCACCCGTTCATATTCCGGTTGCCGCCATAGAGCGGATCCGCGTAGACCCCTTCGATCGTCAAATTTCTCAGCATCTTGAAGAAACTGCTGCTCGTCACCCCGCGCATGGGAAATTTGTCCTCCTTTTCCATGGCGGTCAGCACTTCATCCTGCTGCTGGGCCTCAAGTTCCGTAAAAACCTTTTTATACTTTTGCTGGCAGTAGCTCTTAAGCCCCTCCAGGCCCAGCGTAAACATTTCGTTGCGCTTTAGGCGCGACTGCTCTCCCTGAGTTACCTGGGCTTGGACGAAAGGACCCATCATATAGTCCCGCGCATTATATCCCCAAGGGCCTGCAAGCTGATGATCAATAAAAAAGGCTACGCCCAGCGCCTTGGCTCCAGGACCGTTCTCATCTTCGGGATAAATCCGTTCGACCGCCGCATCGGTCATTTTAAACTGCTCCTGATTAAAGAACATCAGCGCATCCTGTAACGAAGCTTCCGGCTTGCTGCTGGCCGGCTCGGGGGAGTGATTTTTCTCAAGATTGTCCGTCAGGACACCCCCGAATACGCTGCCGACGATCAGACCGCCCAGCGTCATACCTGAGGCTTTCAAAAATTTCCGCCGGGATTCATCCGGTTGTTCTGACCGGGCCGGCTTGCTGTTCTTTCCCAATTTCAGTCCTGGCAACATGATCCCTCCAATTGTGAATATTGTGGATATAATAATAAAGACCACTTTGAATCAGTTACCCAAAATGTATCTGTTTAAAAAGAATATTTGACATCAGGCGTCAAAATGCAACTAAGTGCCTAGGAAGACCACCGGCGCGTAAGTTAGCCTCGCCCAGCTTTTTCGTAAAGGACCGACGCAGCGCCAGCCCTATTTACTTCTAAGATGAGAATAGAGCGCTCTACTGCCTGCTTTTTTGGAAACAAAAAAGAGCCTCCGGTTTTCTACCGGAGGGCTGGCATGACTACTGATTCAACAATGTGGTAACTTAGTGATTTCAAAACTTGTACCGATAGAACAAAAAAGCCCCTAAATTAGCGACTTTCAATGGGGCCATGCTCTCTTGTCCCCCGACACATTTCAATCCAAATTCCCCCAACACTACTTATGGCAGCTTCGTAGTATACGCAACAACACGTTGATACTTGCTTTATTTTTTTGTCTCATTCCTCCACGATTGCGACCGGCCGGGCCCAGCCGGCACTTGCCATTTCTACTTTAATCGGAAAGCAGCATACTTTGAAGCCAAACGGTTTAGGAATTTTCTCTAAATTGGCCAGCTTTTCAATCTGGCAATATTCCCTGTCCTTGCCGACATAATGTGCTGCCCACAGAACGCCTTCCCTCGGCTGCTTTTTATACGCTTCAGCCTGCAGGTTGAGCGGAATATCCCAGCCCCAGCCATCAGTACCGACTACCTTGACGCCTTGATCCAGAAGCCACAGCGTAGCATTGGCCGATACCCCAGCATGAAGGTATGCATAATGTTCGTGATACAGCCGTTTGTCCGCATCGCTCCGGATGAGAACGATATCGAAGGGTTTCAACGTATACTCGATCCGTTTCAGCTCGGCGATCAGGTCGTCCGTCGTAATTTCGTATCCCGGCGGCTTCGCGCTGAAATCGAGCACCACGCCGTCGGAATAAAACCATTCGAGCGGCAGTTCGTCAATCGTCCTTGCTTGCTTCCCTTCCGAAATCGGCCAGTAATGCCACGGCGCGTCGATATGAGTACCCGAATGCGTATTCAGCGTCACCATTTCCGTCGCCCATGCCTTGCTCTCTGGAAAATCCTCCTGCTCGAGGCCAAGTATCGCCGCAGCTTGCCGCGCACCGTCTTCATGGGACGCATATTCGATCTTCGCTGGCAGCGGCTCGCGGATGCGCGGACTAATCGGCACGCTCAAGTCAATAAGCTTCATCATCATTTCCACTCCCCTTTCATACCAATTCATGCATATTATACTAAATTGAACAAAAAGCCGGTAGACCAACGTCGCGTTCTGTGGCATCATCCGAATTTTCCAAATGAGGCTAGAGGATATTACTTTTGAACAGGCAATTTGGAAACCAGTTGATGCAATGAATTCCATTTGGGAATTAGTTTGTCATTTACTCTTCTATGAAAAGAGACTTCTGATGCGATTTCTTGATGAAACAGCGAATGAACCACAGGCAGAAGATAATAAATCTACATTTCGATTGCCATTGCACGATGCATATCATATTGGGCAAATTGTATTCCTAAGTAAAATACAAGGAGCTGTTGATGATCGATCCAAATTTTCTTGAAATAAGCAGAAAAATAGCCCGGTTTATGACCGGGCCTAAAACGCTGCCGTATAAGTATTACTTTTTTATAGAATCAACCATTTTCTTATGCAGTTCCAGCTCAGAACATTGAAAGATCCCATTAAAATCATGAGGATTACAAATTCCACGAACATATAGGAGAACTTATTCCTTATCAAAATAAACGGTTTTTCCTGTATCTGCGGATATATACACGGCTTCTAATATTTGTGAAACAATCATAGCTTCCCTTGGCTTAACCAAGGGTTCGGTATCGTTCACGATACTGTGAATCCATTGTTTGGCTTCATACTCAAAATCGGTCATTTCTTCTCCCCTGAATCGTTCTCTTGCATTCGGATTCACCTCGATTTTATTCAGGAACAAGCTCCCGTCCCTCTCGCCATTGATCCGCAGTTCATTTTTAGCAAAATCCGCTCCTCCCTTCGTTCCGCACAGCAGGTTGCCGCCGCCTTCCGCTATGTTAAGGGCCCAACTGGTTTCAATGATGACCGTCGCTCCATTTTTAAATTTCACATACCCGAACGCCGAATCTTCTACCTCGAATTCGTTTGGATCCCAAGATCCCCATTCGTTCGCGGCATTTTCGGTATACTTCAGTTTATGGAAGACACTGCCGACTACACTCACCGGTTCATAGTTATCCATCAACCATAGGATCAGATCAAGGGAGTGGGTTCCAATATCGATCATAGGACCGCCCCCCTGTTTCTCTTTATCCAGAAACACGCCCCATGTGGGTACGCCTCTTCTTCGGGTAGCGACAGCTTTTGCAAAATAGATATCTCCAAGTTCCCCATCGGCGATCATCTTTTTTAGCAGTTGGCTTTTGGCGTTGGAACGATTCTGGTACCCGACGGTTAACTTCTTGCCTGTTCGCAAGTGGGCTTCGTACATCGCTTTGGCCTCCGCACCTGTGACGGCCATCGGTTTTTCGCACATGACATGTTTGCCGCTTTCGAGAGCATCAATGGAAATCATCGCGTGGGAGCTGTTCGGTGTTAGCACATGTACGACCTCAATATCATCCATGGCAAGCAGATCCTTGTAATTTGTAAACACCTTTGCGCCTTGCGTGCCGTATTTTTTGGCGGCTTCCTCGGCTCTTTCCAGCTTCAAGTCGCAGAAGGCCACCATCTGTACGTTATCCAACTTGGACAAACACGGCATATGTTTCCCGCCCGCAATCATTCCGCAGCCGATGATCCCTACTTTTACGATTCTCATCAAAGTCCCTCCCCCGCGTTATTTGAACTCTACCGTTCGGTTTTCCTTATGAGCGATGTATGCCGCTTCCAATAGCTCCGTCAATTTCGTCCCGTCCTCCAGTCCGAAGGGCATCGGCTTGTCATGAATCAATGCATCTGCCCATTGGATGATCGGAAGCGGCTGCTCTTTAGGGAGTTGATTAGGTGAAATCCATCCGGAAAAAGGTACATCGAGCTTCTTCGAGATGACTCTAACGGTATCATCCGAGATCATCAAGGTGCCCTCCGTACCGTAAATCTCAAGAGCAGAAGGAGTTTTGTACGTAACAAGGCTTGTTTCGACCAGGGCCACCGCGTTGTTTACGAACTCAATGGAGCACTGTGCATTATCTTCCACTGCTCGGTTGGTGAAATAATGAAACATGGAGGTGATTCTTTTGGGCTTACCGAGCAGCCAACTTGCGATGTACATCGGATGACAGCCCAAATCCATCATGGCTCCGCCGCCGGTTTGCTTCTCATCGTACCAGTATTCCGGGAGCCAATTGTTCAATGCGCCGTCGTGGCCGTTCCGAATGCGCAAAAGCGTGACGTCCCCTAATACATGGTCATCGATCAGCTGCTTCGCGAACAATGGGTGAGGCCTTGTGCGAGCCGGAAATGAAATGCAGAACTTGACGCCTGCTTTGCGTACCGCTGCAGAAATCCGATTACATTCTTCTACGGTAAGAGCCATGGCTTTCTCGGTAAAGATATGTTTGCCGGCCTCGGCGGCAGCTACCATGACGTCTGCGTGCATGCTTGTAGGAGCATCCACCACGACGCCATCGATGTCTTCCCGCTCTAGCAGAGTGTCCAAATCGGCTTCAAAATCCGTTCCCAATTGGGCAGCCCATTCGTTTCCGCGTTCAGGCTGTTCGTCCCAGACAGCCATGAGCTTAACGTTACCGTGAGATTGTAACCTTCTGGCGTAGTCATCTGCATGCACATGCCACTTACTTAACATCGCAACGTTTAACATTCGTCTTCCCTCCGTAATCTTTAAATCAAAGCGATTTTGGGATGGCTGTGACACCATCCCATGGATAAACTTCCTTCACTTAGAACCCTACATCATCTCGTTCTGCAGCTTTTTGAGCCACAAACTCCGCCATTTCTTCCACGCCGGCAGCTCTAAATTTTTCTTGAACACTATGAAGCATATCTAGAGCTTCCTGATCTGACGCCGCAAAATACGCTCTCTTAAATTCCTCATCGAAATTCAAGCTGCTGGTTTTATCCCTATATTCCTGATATTTGGGCCACTCTCTTGCAAGGTAGTTGGCGCTTACTTTGTCTATAATTTTGATAGGCATTTTTGCTGAGAGACTCTCCTCTAACTTTTTCCACTTCGTTTTTTGATCTTCGGGCATAGGCCAAGTAATATCATTGGAGAATGCCCCAATGAACCTTCCTGGAAGATAGTTGAGCCCTGCGTCTCTTTTCAGATCCGGGTTATCATCGAATTGTTTTTTCACATCAGGAATCCACCGGGGTAACCCGTTTTCCATGGAGTAGTGCGTTCCTTCGATCCCGAAATAAGCAAGCAATCGGCCTTCTTCGCTGTTGACATAATCAATGTACCGCAAGGCCGCATCGGGATCTTTGATGTTAGCGCTTATGAACAGGGCAGGGAAACCGGAACGGCCGGGTTTTTCCACTTGCGTTCGAATTTCTCCTCTCTTATTCTTCATGGGTCCGAGTAGTTCATATTGCATTTCCGGATTCGTCTTATAAAGCGTTTTTTGCAAATCATCTAACATCGGCTGGGCTCCAAATACCGCAAGCTTACCCGTCGTAAGTTTTTCATTCGCTGTTGTACTCGTATTGTTAAACGCTTCAAGATCAAACAAACCTTCCGTTAATAACTTCCTCATGTATAACAACTTAGCTTCATGATCCTTGGATTGCGTCCAGTGAATCAGTTTTCCATCCACTTGATGGAAGTCCGAAATCGTGTAATCCGACCACCCGGCTAGAAACTGGCCGGAATCCCATCCATTCCACATCGTTCCGGCCGGGATGACCGGTTTCCCGCCAATATCCTTAAAACCGCCATCTCTAATCTTGACCAATAGATCATATAGTTCTTCTTGCGTATCAATATCCTCCGCTTTTACGTTTAAAGCTTTCAGGATATCCCCCCTGGCAAAAAGACCGTAATTCCAATTATGAATGCTCTCAGGGGTGCCGTCTGGGGTCTCCGTAGGAATGAGATAAGTCTTGCCTTCAAAATCGGGACTATTGAGATCGAACTCGGCAAAATCCTTTGCAATCCCAGTAGTCACAAGTCTCTTAATATTCGGGTATTTATCGAGATATGGGGTTAAATCCAGAAGCTGTCCTTCCATGGCTGCCTTCTTAATGACTTGTCCTTCTCCTCCTGTAGTCGACCAGAAGGGTGCGTTAACAATATCCGGGACCGTACCGGAAGCAAATATGGTGTTTAGTTTTTCTACTTCGCTTGTTGTGATGGATTCAAGTTTTAACGTTACCCCGGTCTTCTCCCTAATTTTTTGGGCTACAGGATTATTTTCCTGGTCCTGCGGAAAACCGGCTCCGCCACCGTTCCAAGCACTGAGAAAAGTCAAGGTTACCGGTTTTATTTCTTCAGTACCTTGCTCCTTCGGACCTGTGTCAACCGTGCCTGCATCCTCCCCTCCGCCTTTTCCCGTGCATGCCGTCATGGTCACTAAAAGCAGTAAAGCGATTAGTGCCATGCCAAGCACACTCCTACGCTTGTTCTTCCTCATCCTGCAATCCCCTTCCATTGGAAGTTTTTATATAAAAGGCTTTACCTTTTATACCAACTACTCTTTAAGAGAGCCTACCAATACGCCTTTTACAAAATATTTCTGAAGAAATGGGTACACACAGATAATCGGAGTCGTAATAATGATGACGAAAGTCATCCTCAAGGCTTCGGGCGTTACTCCTCGCAGTTCCATCTGAGTCTGGGCCATGTTTTGAATAGCAGATCCGCTATTTCCCGACGTCATCGACTGGAAAGAAGCTTCGCTGATCATCTTATTAAGGAACGTAGCTGCAGGCTGCAGTTTTTCATTCTGGATGAAAAACTGACCGGTAAACCAGTCATTCCACACGCCCACTCCGACAAACAAGGCAATGGTAGCAAGCACCGGCATCGAAAGAGGCAATATGATTCTTGCAAATACCGACAATTCACTTGCTCCGTCGATTCGGGCCGATTCCGACAGAGCTTCAGGGATCCCATCAAAGAAGGTTTTCATAATAATCGCATTAAAAAAATTATATAGAGACGGCAACACCAACACCCAAAACGTATCCAGGATGTGTAATTGCCGGAACAGGATAAACGTCGGAATAAGCCCTCCGCTGAACAACGTGGTAAAGAAAAAGAAAAACACGATATATTTTCTTCCGGGCAAACCTTTCCGCGAAAGTGCGTAGGCTAGCAAGGCCGTCAAAAATACAGAGCCAACCGTTACCACAAGGGTTCGGGTAATGGAAATATAAAACGAATTTAAGATCAAAGTATTGCTAAATGCTTTCGCATAGTTCTCTAATGTAAACACTCTAGGAAAAAAATAGATTCCACCCTTCATCGCATCGTAGCCGTCATTGAAGGAAAGGGCTAGAAAATAGATAAATGGATATAGTGCTGTAGCGCAGAATAACAGCAGCACCGAATAGTTAAGCGTTATATACATTTTATCTGCTGTCGTCAGCCTTCTCGCACCCATACACACACCTCCTCGTCTTCAGCGCAAGCTGATTACCATAACGATACGTCACTCACGCGCCTGGATATATTATTTACAGCAACAATGAGAAGCAGCGAGATCGCCGATTTGAATAAACCAATGGCCGTGGAATAGGCTAGTTGCCCTTGTTGGAGACCTGTTTTTAAGACATAAGTGTCCAATATCTCGGAGACGTTTAATGTTGCTGGGGACTGCATCAGCCAGATTTGGTCAAAACCTGCGTTCAGTATTCCGCTAAGGGAGAATATGAGCAGTATGCCTATCGTTGGAACAAGGCATGGAAGCGTAATCTTAAATAGTTTGCTCCATCGACCCGCCCCGTCGATTTCCGCAGCTTCATACAAGTGTGGATCGATATTCGTTAACGCGGCTAAATAAATGATTGAACCCCAGCCTATACCTTTCCAGATGTCAGAAATGATGACCAGTGGATAGAATAATTCCGGCTTTCCCATAAAAAAGATCGGATCCAAACCCATTTGGTACCGAATGTCATTGATAAGCCCTACGTTCGGAGACAAGATTTTTTGAAGTAAGGTAACGACAACGACCCACGAAACGAAGTGCGGCAGGTAGGAAATCGTTTGAAACACTCTTTTGATTCTTTTGTGCATGACGGCATTGAGCATTAAGGCTAGGATCAATGGAGCTGGAAATCCGAAAATAAGTTTAAGGGCACTAATGGATAACGTATTTCGGAGTACTTCGTAAAATTTGGAATCGTTTAAAAACTGTACGAAGTATTTGAAGCCTGCCCATGAACTCCCCATGATCCCCAGATTGAATTTGTAATCTTTGAACGCGATTATAATGCCGTACATCGGGTAGTAAGCAAAAACCAGAAACCAGATGATAGCTGGAAGCAAAAACAAATATACATGCCTGAAATACCATATTTTAGTTAGTTTCCTGTTCTTTTTTAATTGCTCAAATCCAGCAATACCAACACCTTTTGGTACCATCCTCGGAACACCTCCTACTTCTTCGTCGTATCGGATTTTTACGAATCCATTCCCGATAGCTTAGGAACAGAGCCAATGCCAATGGTTTTCGATGTTTCGACGGTATATAACGACTGTCTCCCCCTCCTCTATTGCAAGCGGTTTCATTTTTATAGTTTAAATATATTCAATATGGTGTAGGAATCATTCCATAATTTTATTTTGTACATCGTGCGCACTCCTCCCTATGCACACGATGCGTGGTTTAGGGCATGTTTGATGGCTGTCGGCTATATTCAGGTGTTTGTATTCCTTGACAAGGATACATTATATTCAATATATGCATATGAAATGGTTTAATGAAAATGTTTATTGAAATAAAGCAACCTGGGAATGGTCTGAAGAGCTTCTGCTGGATTTCTTTATGGAATTGGACTTATTATGGGAGGATTTCATGAGAGGAAGTTGTAGTTGACCTAGTAGAAGAGTCCGTTGCATCCGTCGCTTCCTTTGTCAGGTTCGAAAGAAAGCGCGTCGGACTCGTATTTAGGTTACCTATATAGGGGGAAGCGGGTGTTGATATCATGAAGTGGAGAGAACGTTTTTTCCCGTCGTCTCGCCAATCACCAATTCCGGTTCCACTAGGGTTTTAAAGTATTTTCCTTGTTGCCCGTCATCACTGTTAATGACCTCAAGCAGCGTGTAAGCCGCACGGTAGCCCATGTCTCGTTCAAACTGTTTAACATGTGTGAAAGTGCTGTATCCTTCGATGATGGAAGTCGGATCGTCAAAACTGATAATGGAAATGTCCTCAGGCACCTTCAATCCAACTTGACGGGCAATCTGATAGATTTTCACTCCAAGACTTCCATTTAGCGTAATATAGGCCGTTGCCATTCGATTTTGGATATAGCGGTACAGTGGATGTGTTTCAGCTTGCTCAAGACTTCCTATTTCAAAACCAGTCACGATGTGGGCAGGGTTTATGAGTGCTCCCTTTTCCTTAAAGGCATTCATATATCCATCGATCCGCTCTTGAACGGTGACGGTTTGTATGGGCGAATCGGAGCATATGGCGATTTCACGATGCCCCAGCTCCCACAGGTAATTTACCGCCATGTTAGCGCCAAGCCTGCCGTCTGATGCTATATAATGAGTTTCTACCCCAGGAAGGTAACGGTCGATGAGAACGAACGGAAACCCCGCAAATTTCATGCTTAATATTTCCTCGTTGAATAATTCCTCGTCAACCGGGAAAATCAATAACCCTTCCACTCCGATGTTACTGCATGTCTTGATCGCCTCTTTTTCCTTATCAATGTCCCCCTCCGATAAATAGATAACACAACGGTAATCGCTTTCATTTAGGGCTTGCTGAATACCTTGTATAAGTCTAATCGTAAAATAGTCATAAATGCTGGGCAAAATTAGGCCTATCAACCGCGTCCCCATTTCACCGCTAGTTTTATGGATAGGCTTTACGGCAATTTTAGGAGATGTCGTCGGCATTTCATATTCAGGCTCGCTTACAAAAGTCCCCTTTCCGGGCACCCTGGTTATGATTCTTTCGTTAACCAAACCGGCCAGGGCATTAACGACCGTAATCTTGCTTACTCCGAAACGCTCCATGAGTTCCTTTTCCGTAGGGATACGGTCTCCAACCTTCAGTACTTGCGACGATATTAATTCTCGTATATACTCTTGAACCCTCTGATACAAAGGTACCCTTTCCGTAGAGCTCATCCGAATCACCACATTTCATACAATATGTTTAATATATACATTACGAAAGGTGCAACCGTTTTATTCCATGTCCTTTCTTTGTTTGTGGTTGGTGCTGCGCCCACAGGAGGTTGTGTTATGTTGCAGAGTAAAACAATCCCCAGCCGTTTAGCCGAGGCTTTTCGCCGATTTAGTATTAGGGTGGAAGATATGCGACGTACAGGTGGACACTATTATGTGAATTTCCTACAATGTGGTCACTTTTGTGCATTCTAAAGGGCAGTTCTGGTTAATAGGTAATTTGGTTATCCCTGAGTAATAAAATGAGCAATTGATAAGAAATCATAACATTTGTTACATGCTATGATATAAGAAACTTAGCATGAAAGGAGAAAACAAAATGGCAACAAACAATATCAGGGAACCAGAGAATGATAATGCCCTTACTCCACAAAATCCGTCTAAACCAGATCCTGCAATGGTACGCTTGAATGTCTTCATAGGGAAATGGAATACAGAGGGTGTGATTAAAGCGAGTCCGTCTGGGCCAGTTGATCAGCTGAAAGCAGTAGATACCTACGAGTGGTTGCCCGGGGGTCATTTTCTTATTCATCATGTTGATGGCCATATGGGAAAGGATGAGGTTAAGGCTATTGAGATCATTGGCTATGATGCTTCCAGTCAGAAGTACACCACACACTCATATGACAACCAAGGCAATTTCAGTGCATACCAAGCGAACCTAATCGACCGTGCCTGGACAATTTTGGGCAAATCGGAGCGTTTTACAGGAATGTTTAGTGAAGATAGCAACACCTTAACAGGTAGTTGGGAGCTGTCAAACGACGGTAAGAATTGGGTACATTGGATGGACATCAAGTTGACTAAAATCATCTAGCTAATAGGCTGGTACTACCCCTTAATGCACAAAATATTGGTTTTAATAATCTAAACTCCTATCTAACATCCACTGACCGATTAATTTGGTCTGCTCAACGATTAGCTCACTCTTGTTGTAAAAATCAAAACACCTCCAAGGTTGTCTCTATTGAAGCATTCCCTTGAAGGTGTTTTGATTGATCCCACTCTATGGGGTCTTTTAAGTGTATAAATTTACTGTGTACAGCCTTAAAACTGTTCCAAAACCTTGGATTTGTCACCATAAACCCTTTCCAGGTGATCCTCTCCCCAATAGCATAAATAGTCTAGCGCGGGCTTTAATCCCCACCCGTAGGCCGTTAACTCATACTCCACTTTAGGTGGGATCTCTTTATAAACCTTTCTTGCAACATTCTCATCCTTTTCCAGGCCTCTTAGTTGAGTGGTCAGCATTTTTTGAGTTATGTCGGGTATTAACCGTCGAAGCTCAGACGTCCGTTTCCGGCCAGTCATCAAATGATAGATGATTAAGGGCTTCCATTTCCCCCCCCATTACTTCTAATGCCGCCTCCACTCCAACTTTATACTTCTTTTGAACGTTATTTTTCCTCTTTTCAGTCATCTCTTATTCCTCCGTTAAAAGGCTGTATTTTTGCTAGGAACATAAGATTCTTTCATTTCAGTCCGTTATTCAGGTAAGTTTCTAGGGCATCTTTCTAGGGCACTTCCATGTTTCTATGGCACCTCTACCATCCTATAGAACTTGAAAGTGCGTACTTCCAGAGTATTTTGTTACTGTTTATAATAGCATCAGCCATTGATCGTGGCTACGAGTTAGCTGTTAAGAAAGGTAGTGAACATACAAGCATGAGAGTATTAAGCGTTGTTTCGCACCCAAGAAAGGATTCCCTGACTTTTAAGATTGCCGATCGTTTTGTAAAAGGTCTTGCCGAGGCTGGCCACGACTATGAGATATTGGATTTACACGGGATTGGCTTTGACCCTGTTTTAAAAGGCGTAGATGAACCTGATTGGTCAGCCGAGGAACAGTCCTTTTCCCCTCAGGTAGAAATGGAAATAAGGCGAATGAAGGAGTATGATGCCTTGGCATTTATTTTTCCAATTTGGTGGTGGCATTTGCCAGCTATGCTAAAAGGTTATATTGACCGGGTATGGAACAATGGGTTTGCGTACGGTTCGAATCAGCTTCATCATCAGCATGTCTTGTGGATTGGTTTGGCGGGCGTTTCGAAAGAACAGATGAAAAAGCGTAACTATGATGAAATGATGACGCATCTTCTCAATGTGGGAATTGCAGATTATTGCGGTGTATCCAATTCCAAGGTAGAATTTTTATACGAGACTTTGGATTCCAATCCCAGGCATTATGAGATGCTGCTTAACCAAGCCCATCACTTAGGGCTAAATTATGCCAAGCAGTAAGCTTTAAGTTAAGTCTGAACTATCATATTTGCGTTATTATGCGTGTACGTTGTTGTTTGCTCTTGCCCACTGCTGGCGCCACCTTCTGCGTACGATTTACCTACCACGTCATAACTGTAACAAATCGCCGTTCCATCCGGCAGCGTTTCTGTTACCATTTTCAGGTTTTCATGCTGTTCATTAAAATCACTATTGTGCAAACCTATTTAGATCATTATCTAATCGGTAATCGGACCATCTTCGTATCCTTTACTGCACCATCCTGCCCATCAGTTAAACAAAGGCAGCCGATCTCGTAAACGGCTGCCTTCTCTTGTCTTCTATTGAACTAACCTCTCCCGTTAGCATAATGATCAGCAATTCTAGTTATGATACGTTTCACCGCCGTATAAATATCTTACAATTTATCAACGTATGTCATGTGTTCTTTTTTTCGGCAGATAAAAAATAACGCTTAATTAATACCCTGCTCATTATTTGTTTAGTGTAATCTTCTTTCGACCATCTTTTGATTCAAAGATGACTTCCTTTTCATTCAGCCATACAGGACGATCAAATCCTAATGTTCTCTCAGCATTTGGATGTGAATCATGATCATAAACCGTAATTCCTACATCTTCTTCAGGTAGTTTTTTCATTAGAAAAGGAAACGACTTTTGATAAAATTCATATGAATAATGGCTTTCGCCTAAGGTTGCTACTCGGTGCTTTATAATTAGAGTTTCCGTTCCTTTAGGTGAATCCACATAGTCGTATTCCCATTCCATAAATAAAAAAGCAATCCGATAACCTATTAATAAAAAGAATAATATGACAATAGGAAGCCATATAATCTTTTTTTTTGATATTAATAACATTAAAGTTAGTACTACTATATTAAATACGATAAAACTATTCCATCCAGAAGTATCAAAGATTAAGTAGTATTGTTTAAGACTTACTAAAAGCAATGTTGCATCTACTATCAGCGCAAGCATAAGCAAAAATAATACGTATTTTTTACTTGTGCTTGTTTCCACATCTTTCATCTAACGGCACCTCCGATGGACACGGCGCGTTGTCCTAACGTGGACTCCGTGTCTCTTGCAGCAGCCATCATTATACCGCGCGCCAGGAGAGACACGCGGTAAGAAATAATAACAACTACCCTCCATTATACTACCATCTTTGGAAAATTGTATTATGAAATCTTGAAGTCTTTTTATTATACATAACTGCCCTTAGCGCTTCTTCTTGTCTTTATTGAACTATCGTACCCCGTTAATTTAATAATAAATAATGATAATGAGGACGAAGCATTTTATAAAACAAACCTTTAACACGCTTCGCCATTTGAACCTGTTTCAAGTTATCTAACACTTTAGGATAGTGGTCTTGTCCAAAGAGAGTTGTACTATCAATATATATTTCTTATCGTCGGACGCAATATTTGCTTTTTATGTGATAAAATGTAATTCAAAATAAATGAAGGGGCTGATTTTTTGAACTTATCGATCTTAGCTCTTATCCTTGTCGGGATAATCACTATCTATGCCATTGCATTTACCATGATAATAAAGTCACTTGGCCGGAAATTTAAAGACAAATCTAATATGTATTTTCTATATGCATCCATTATCTTGGTTATCCAATCTTATCTTATAATTAAGGATTTTTTAGGAAAACAGCCTTTAAGTTCAGTCAATATTTTATTTTTCTTAATGGCGTTTATGCTGATTTTCCAAGGAATAAGGCGGAAAAATCAAATAACATAAAATAAGAATCTGTTTGCTTTCTGTAAAGTGTTTTTTCTAAGACAGATGGCTCTTGTTATAAATTATTCTGTGCCCTGTTATAGCATAAAAGGACACACAAACCAAATTGTGTGTCCACTTGTCAAGACTATTTATCTATACCTTCATATCTAAAAGGAAGAACCTTCTGGCTGGCTAGCAGGCGAGCGATGCACTAATCCACCGGAGATGGATTGGGGATACTTTAGGAGGTTGTATATCGGGCATGCGCGCTCAACCACTTCATGAAGCTCGGTGATGGTTTCGGCGGATTCTTCGGATACGATGTGAATGTTATATTCGATATTATGCGGATATATGGGAATGTCCTCGTATCCCGGTTTGCCGGCAAGCGGGTGCAACTGACCCGTGACTTCGACTTCAAGGGATTCCAGCGATATGCCCCGTTCCGCAGCTTGAATCAACGTAATATGAGTCAGGCAGCTGCCTAATACGCCAAGCTGAATTTCAGGTGATGAGGGACCGAGGCTATATCCAGCATAATTCTCAGGGCTGTCGCTGATAATTTGGAAGTCGCGTATACGTATTTCTCGAACGCCGCTGCGGCCTTTCGCCTGTACCTTGGCCGAATAGGTATTCGGCTTGGGGTCTTGCTCCGCTTGAGAACGCAGGGCCTCTGCCGCCGCTTTTTTTTGTGCTAAATAATCATTTAATGTAGTCATGCTATCTCGCTCCTTTACAATTTTGATATTTTTAACGAAAAAAAGACACAGCTAAGCAGCTCATCCCTGCTTAAAGCTGTGTCTCCGACGATTCGGTCAACACTCGTTTGCTTGATTATTCCATTTCATTGACGGAATTGGATGACAGGCTGGGGGACATTCCCAAATAATCGAACAGCCCCTGCTCAATTTGTAGAATTCGTTCCACTCTCAAACTATAGGTCGATACCGTCTCTCCGACGACATGAACGTTGAGCAGTCCCGCACTGCGCAAATTGAAAATATGATCATTCGTTATGCCTTTGGATATGCCAAGATGTCGAACCACTTCGATAAAAGTACGCGGTTCGCTGCGCAAAAAGTGCAGAATCCGCAAACGGCTCTTCTCGCTCAGACTGCGAAGAAGCCGGTATAAATGAAGCGACGGCTCGTCGTCTTCCTCAGCATACGACTCGATCCTGGATGCATAATGGCAGAGGGTCAGGCTTCCGTACGAATAAAAGATATTGCCGGGCTGCACTCCTTCTTTGACCTCTTATGATTGACTGGCTGCCGGTATCCAGCAGCCATTTCGCTCATATTTTACAACATTCCGCATCGTCCGAACACGCCCTCCGGGCATATCCTCAATGAGTTACATAAGGATCCGAAGATGGCGTGCCGCTTCAAACGAGATGACATGCCACGTAATGATCATCCCCCACGTTGCGGAACTCGGGCACGACTTCCTTACACTGCGCCAAGGCATAAGGGCAGCGTGTATGGAACTTGCAGCCAGAAGGCGGTTGAGCCGGACTCGGAATGTCCCCTTTGAGCACGATCCTCTCCCGCTTCAGCCTCGGTACCGGGACAGGGATCGCCGATAGCAATGCTTGGGTATATGGATGCAGCGGACGGCCGAACAGTTCGTCACGCGAAGCCATTTCCATCATGGAACCGAGATACATCACCCCGATGCGATTGCACAAATGCTCCACGACGCTTAAGTCATGCGAAATGAACAAATAGGTTAATCCGCGATTATGCTGAAGTTTCTGAAACAAATTGATGATTTGTGCCTGGATGGACACATCAAGCGCGGATACCGGCTCATCGGCGATTATGAAATCAGGATTCAGCACCAGAGCGCGGGCAATGCCGATCCGCTGCCGCTGGCCGCCTGAAAACTCGTGCGTAAACCGATTGTAGTGATAGGCAGACAGGCCGCAAGCTTCCAGTACATCCAGCACCTGACCACGAACCTCGGATTTTTCGGCCAAATCGTGTTCAAACAGCGCTTCGCCGATTGCGTCTCCGATGCGGATACGCGGGTTAAGCGAGCTGTAGGGGTCCTGAAAGATAAGCTGCATTTTAGGCCTGAGCTTTCGCATCTCCGATTTGGGCAGGTCGTGAAACGGGATACCTTTGTACAGGATGTCCCCGCTGGTTTTCTCATGAAGCCGGAGTATCGTGCGCCCAACCGTGCTTTTGCCGCTGCCGGATTCGCCGACCAGGCCGAACGTTTCTCCAGCCCGAATTGTCAAACTGATATCATCGACCGCTTTGACGTGACCAACGTTACGATTAAGCAGCCCGGCGGTAATGGGAAAATATTTTTTTAAATGTCGTACTTCCAGCAATGCTTCACTCATGCCGCGCCTCCTCTTCATACAACCAACAGGCCGTCCTGTGACCGGGCTCCACCTCTCTTAATGACGGCTGCCGGGATCGGCAGATGGCCATGCAGCTTTCACAGCGATCATGAAAATAGCAGGATTCCGTCAGTTCAAGCGGATTGGGTACCTGGCCTGGGATGGAGTACAACAGGTCCGAGCGCTGGCCGAGGATCGGTTTGGATTTCAGCAATCCCTTCGTGTAAGGATGTTTCGGACGGTCGAAGATTTCCTCGACGTCTCCCTCCTCGACGATTTTCCCCGCGTACATGACGATGACATAATCCGCCATCTCGGCCACCACACCAAGATCGTGCGTAATCAGCAGGATCGACATATTGGATTGCTCTTTG
Organism: Paenibacillus lautus; assembly: GCF_050482385.1. Taxonomy (GTDB): domain Bacteria; phylum Bacillota; class Bacilli; order Paenibacillales; family Paenibacillaceae; genus Paenibacillus_AQ; species Paenibacillus_AQ lautus_B. The sequence goes on along the minus strand of NZ_JBCNHV010000030.1, from coordinate 79,360 downwards.
CTTTCCCTCAGCGTTTCCAGTACCTGCGCCTGGATGGTAACGTCCAATGCCGTCGTCGGTTCGTCTGCGATCAACAGCTTGGGGCCGCACGAGATCGCAATCGCAATCATGATCCGCTGCAGCATGCCTCCGGACAATTGATGGGGATAGGAACCCGCGATTTGTTCCCCTCGGGAAATGCCGACCAGCTCGATCAGTTCAAGCGCTCGCGCATAGGCTTGTTTTTTGTTCATCTGGCGATGGAGCATAAGCGGCTCCATGATTTGCTTGCCGATCGTAATGACCGGGTTCAGGGAAGACATCGGTTCCTGGAATATGATCGAGATGTCGTTGCCCCGAATTCGGCGCATCTCTTCTTTGCTGACCTTTAGAAGATTCTTGTCCCCGAATTGGATCCGGCCGTTCACCACTTTCCCGTGCGGCCCTTCAACCAGTCCCATGATCGACATGGCCGTGATGCTCTTGCCGCAGCCGGATTCGCCCACGACGCATACCGTTTCGCCTTCGCGGATGCGAAAGCTGATATCGTCCACCGCTTTGACCGTTCCGGTTCCGGATTCGAAATAAGTGCTTAAATGATTGACCTCGATTAATGAATTCATTATCCGTTCACCTGCTTGTATTCTGTTTAGGATCGAGAACGTCCCGCAATCCGTCACCGAAAATGTTGATGGCAATGACCGTCAAAAAAATCGCCAGACCTGGCGGAATCCACAGCCAGGGCCGTTTTTCAAAATCGATGACGTTATTGGCCGCATCGATCATATTTCCCCAAGTGGGTGTCGGGGGCATGACCCCGAGCCCGAAGAAGCTAAGCACCGATTCCGACAGTATCGCTCCTCCGATACTAAGTGTGGCAATGACGATCAGAAGCGGGAAGACATTGGGCAGTAGATGGCGAAACAGCTTGCGCTTATCGCTGAGACCTAGCACGTCGGCAGCTATCATATACTCCCGTTCCCGCAAGGTCAGCATTTGGCTGCGGACGAGCCGCGCCACGCCGGGCCAGCCGATGACGCTGAGCATGAGCATGACCAGATACAGCCGATAGTCGGTTGGAACCTTCCAATCCGACATCAACGCCCCCATGATGAAGAGAATCGGAAGCCCCGGGATCGTAAACAACAAATCGGCGGTTCGCATGATCAACTGATCGACTACTCCGCGATAATAACCCGAGATAACGCCGAGAACCGTCCCGATTGTCATGGACAACGCCATGGACGCAAGGCCGACCGTGAGCGAAATTCGGCCTGCTTGCAAGAGCCGGGTCAGCACATCGCGGCCAAGCAGGTCCGTTCCCAGCCAATGCTTGCCGCTGGGGGGCTGGTGCATCATGGCGGGATTGATTTTACCATCCGCATATGGCGAGAATAAGGGACCGATAAAGCAAGCAACAAACATCAACACGATGAAGGCGAAGCCAGTTACGGCCAACTTGTTTTTCCTGAGTTTCCGAGTGGATTGCTTCCATAAGGAGTCTGAAACATTCATTCCTCGGCTGGCTTTTCCGGCTTGACTTGCCGTCGTTGGAATCGACAAAGGTAGCTCCTCCTTTCTTTAAAGCCTGACCCGGGGATCGGAAGTGTGGTAGAGGATATCGGATATGAGCGTCCCGACGATCGTCAAGATAGCCAAAAACATGGTAAAGCCCATGAGGAGCGGATAATCCCGAACCGTGAAGGATTGCATGTACAACTGGCCGATGCCCGGCCAATTAAATATCTTCTCAATGATGATGGAGCCGCCGAAAAGGCCCGGCAATTCGAAGCCAATCAACGTAATCGCGGGCAGCATCGCGTTTTTCAATGCGTGGCGGAACAGCACCGTTCTCTCCTTCAACCCTTTCGCACGGGCGGTGCGGACATAATCCTGCCGAATCACCTCCAGCATGTTGCTCCGGAAATAACGGGTGAGCGACCCGACGCCAAGCAAAATCATGACGGCTGCCGGAAGCAACATATGGTGCACTACCTCGACGACGTAGTCCCAGCCCTCGGCCCGGCTCCCTGTCGTAATCATTCCACCTGGCGGGAGAATCTTTAAATCGACGGCGAATACTTTGATCAGGAATAATCCGATGAAGAACGAAGGGATCGACATCGCGGCGAAGATGCCGATCATCACCAGGGTATCCAGCAGCGAGTATTGCTTATAGGCCGTAAGAACGCCCACGACGACCGCAATGAACCAGGTGAAGAACGTCGAAACCACAGCCAGCAGAAAGGAGTTCCATATGTAATCCTGAAACAGGTCCAGGACGGGGCGCTGCTGGGCCAAAGAATAACCGAAATCGCCTTTGAAAATGTTGGCCATCCAGTTCACGTATCGTTCAATGACAGGTTTGTTCAACCCGTGGATTTCCCTTAGTTCCGCTTTGCGCTCATCGCTCAAACTCAAGTTGTTGTCGACATAGTCGCCTGGCGTTAAGGAGTACAGGATAAAGATTAACAAGGACGCTCCAATTAATATCAAGAGCATGTACAAGCATCTTCGGAGCAAATAGGTTCTCATGTTCTCTCCTTCATCAGTCATCTCCTTGCCTGATGGGTTCAGGCAAGAGATGTCTTCTTTGATAGAGCTGTCTAATCTTCCCTCCAGCTGCCAGCTCGCCTATTGCAAATTCCATCCCGGCAAGCTGAATGCGATACCCGCGAGCGGGTTCAACTCAAAACCGCCGATGCGTCCGTTGATCGCGATGACGGATTTCGTATAGTTGGTAAACATGATCGGCAATTCGTCATTCAATATTTTGAACATTTCGTGGTAAATCGCTTTACGCTCTTCGACGTCGCCAGTAGCAAGACCCTGGGCGTAGAGCTCTTCGATGCGCGGATTGTCATAGCCCTTCGTTTCTCCTTTGATGAACCGCTCCACCCCTTGCGAAGGATCGCTGATAATCGTCGTCGAGAATGAAGCCATATCATAATCGCCGCTATTGACCTTGGATACAAGCGTGTTGAAATCCGGGAATTGCTCAGGCACGAAATCAACCCCGATTTCTTGATAGTTCTCTTTGGCGACGGCAATGAAAATATCGGTATTCGGGCTCTTCGATCCCAAATAGTTAATACGGAGCTTGACCCCGTCCTTTTCCCGAATGCCGTCTGCGCCGACCGTCCAGCCTGCTTCGTCCAGCAATTGTTTAGCTTTCTCCGGATCATAGGGATACGGGTTGATATCTTCCTCGGTATAGGACCACAGAATCGGAGATGATGGAATGTTGGCGATCGATGCAGCCCCTTGCCTGGAATCCACGTAAATCAGCTGACGATTCAGACCGTAAGTCAAGGCTTGGCGAACCCGCTTGTCTTTCAATGAATCCCTCTCCAGATTGAATTGATTATAGCCGTAGTTGCTGGCCGTGGACGGAATCAGGTTCAAGAAGCCGAGGGCTTTCAATTTCTCGATGTTATCCGTCGTAGCCGCGAAGCTGCCATAGTCGACTTCCCCGGTTTCGATAAACTGCCAAGTGTCGCCCTCCGTCGTCTTGTAGATGAAATATTCGGTTTTCGGTTTGCCTAACACATAGTGTTCATTGGCGACAAAACGCACTTCTTGGCCCGGAATGAACTTCTCCAGCTTGTAAGGTCCGTTCGTGATCGGATTGGCGTGCAGGTTCTTAATATAATCCAGGTTGCCGAACTGATAATCCTTGCCATAGTACGCTTTGGACAATATGGGTCCGCCAAGCACAGTCAACGCCGTTGCGTTGGTCTCTTCCAGCGTCACGGAAATGGTTCGATCATCGATAATTTGAATGCCTTCAATGGAATCCGCTTTGCCGTCCTTGTAGGCTTGACCGCCTTTGATCTTCGCCTCCACCACGCTGTTGAGGCCGTCATACGACGGATCATGAAGCAAGGTCCATGTAAATTCCACGTCCTCGGTTGTCATGGGGGAACCGTCGCTGTACTTCAGCCCTTCGCGAAGATAATACGTATAAGTCAGCTTATCCTCGGAAATGTCCCATTTCTCCGCGAGACCCGGAATCGGCAAACCGTCGGTATCGACGCGGACAAGCGGGGTGTACAGGACAGAGTTGACGTTCCCGTCATAGCCCACTTGGGTGAAGTATGGCGTGAAGGCCCCGCTCGGATTCACCAAAGTCACGATAATCGCATCATTGCGCTGTTTCGCCCTGTCCGGGAGCTTGTTTAAATCGGTTGCGGCCAAGGGTGCTTCGAGTAAATGGCCCTCCGTCCCCTGCTCAGCCGGCTCACTGGAGGCAGTCGCTTGGGGAGTTGAAGGCGGCGACGCCTCAGGCTCGTTGTTGGCAGATTCGGAGGAGCAAGCAGACAGTATTAGGAATAGCGTCAATAACCCTAACCATAACAATCCGGAATATCGTTGTTTTCTCATAGAAACCACCTTTGTCTATTTTTAGAAACCCATCTTCCAAGTAAAATAATAATTCAAATAGGATAACTAGGATTTATGGCCAGACTGATGCATCAGTAAGATCATTTTAGCCAGCGTTATGGATTCTGTAAATAGCTAACTTCCGCGTGTTTCTGTCTAAACAGAAACATTCTGGCGGCTTTTGAACATTACAATGCTGGCCTTAGATTGGCCAGCATTTGTTCAAATGTTGGATATCATATCTTCTTCGCTGTTTCAACGCTTACGATGGACTTCATCAATCCATACATGTTCTTTCATCCCCGTTTTCGAATGGCACGACATGCTTCGTGATAGGAAGAAAATCGAATGTGCGCGCTCCGTTCAATCCCTGAGTTCAGAATCCGTTTTTGCATCGATGACCTATTGGGCACCGCGGCTTTCCGCTAATCCGAATGGAACGCTATTGGTCCAAATGTTGAGTCTTCCATATCAGTCAAATTTAGTATTTCACGTACGGTTCGAGCATTTAATTTTTTTAAAAAAATCTTTCCCCGTGGCTTTTGCAAGTCGTTTTGCATCCCAACAGCACTTAAATACGGAATAAAGACTGTCGAGGATATGCTTAAAAATAAAAAAAGCCACATTTAATGTGACTTTCAAGATATTATGTTCTTCTCGTCCGACAGGAATGGGGACACTTTTGTAACAATACGAATGCTCTCTTATCTCCCGAATTGTGTCGGCGATACTCAGGACAATCACACTCCCATTGTTAGTGGCCCTGCGATTGGCACTGGCACTTACCAACGCCAGGCGGCCGCTCGCCTACTCCGTCTCTTTGTCAGCCCAATGCGAGGATACGCTTTGCAGAAAACGCAGAATAACGTGTAATTCCGCTTCCTTAAACGGCTCAAGCAGCTGCATAAACCTCTCCTCCTCCAGCATGTGAAGCTGTTGATGGAGCTCAAAAACCCGTCTGCCCTTCTCCGTCAGGCTAAAGTAGACTTCCTTCTTATTATCATTCAGTTGCCGTCGATGGATATAACCTTCCTCCAACAGCTTCACGCTGATCTTCGTAATACCGGCCTTGGACAAGTCCATCTTCTCTGCAAGCGCCGTATTGTTGATCGGCTCGTTTTTGCCGATGCAGTCGATGACGTGCACGCTAGTCAAATGACGCGGGATCGACTCCAATTGCTGCTCCTGTGCATAACGAAAAATCTTGTCCTGCTCCGATTCGATCCTTTGCTCGCTCAGATGCACAAAATGAACAACCTGATCATGGACCAGCCATTTGATCGTCTCCAATGTATTCATCATCTCGTACCTTTCGTAACATAGAATATAGTTAACCGAGAAACAATCGTATCATGTTCCGATACCAGAGAGCAACGTTCCTCTACCAAGGATACGAGATGATTAACGCACGGGATCGCTTTAGGCTCCGCTGGTTCCCCGTTCCTTCTGCCGCGCTTTGCGAATTGCAAAGACAAATGGTAGTGCCAGCAGGACAATAAGCGTTGATAAAATGTTCAAATCGTTGATGCCCATCGTTGTGGACAGGTGGGCCAAGTTCGGTCCGACTTCCCCATCGGTCAGCCTTGCGGCGTGGTCAGCCGTACGTGAAGATAGCAGCGTGGTGAATAGAGCCACACCGAACGATACGAATACATTCCGCAGCCAGTTCTGAATGGAGGAGGCGTGTCCGATATATTCGTGGGAAATCTCCTCCATCCCGGCCGTCGTCGCCGGCATCAGCACCAGGGCGAGACCTAGACTGCGGACCGTCATCCACAAGAGCGTATATGCAGATGAGCTGTCGATTTTCAGCCACGCTAGCGGCAAATTTCCTGCGGCCATCAACAGTACGCCAACAAGCAGTAGCGGCATGGGGCCAACCACTTTGTACAGCCGACCGACAACCAAGGACATAATCGCCATGGCACATGTAGCTGGTAACAGAATCATCCCCGAATCAAGTGGCGAATGTCCCTGAACATTTTGCAAGAAAACGGGAACGAGGAGCATGCCCGAAAAAAAGTTGATCATCACGATACACAGCAATATCACCGTCGACGTGAATCGCCGATTCAGAAATACTTTGAGCTGTAGAAGCGGCGTGTCGATTGACATCTCGCGCCAAAGAAACAGTGCTAACGCCAATAGCCCGCCTCCCAGACAAAGCAGCGTACGGGCCGAGCCCCATCCCCAACCGGAGCCTTGCGACAACGTGATCAACAGCAGCGAACTTGCGGCGATGACCGTCAGAAGCCCCCATACATCGAAACCCTTCGGTACTTTCAGACGATAGTAAGGAATGAAGAAAACGGCAACAACGATCGCAAGCACGCCAAGCGGCACATTGGTCCAGAAGAGCCACTGCCAGGAGCCGTGCTGGATAAGCCAACCTGCGTAAGTCGGTCCAATGGCTGGCGCCACGATCGAAGCTGCGATCCAGATGCTCATGGTGACAGACTGCTGGTGCCTGGGGATGATTTGAAATATCATGGTCATCGACGCCGGCACTATAATACCGCAGAACGCGCCCTGAACAATGCGGAAGGCGATCAGCATCGACGCGTTCCAAGACAAGGCGCACAGTACGGAAGCAACCGTCATGCCAAGCAAGGCGAAAATATACAATCGCTTATAACTGAAGCGTTGGCCGAAATAGCCAGCTGTAGGCGCGAAGGTCCCGAGCGCCAACATGAAGCCTGTCAGTGTCCATTGCACAACACTTAAGTCGGTTGCAAATTCTTTTGCAAGACCGGCAAAGCTATATTAATCGTATTGCTATTCAACAGCGAAAGGAAGTTTCCCATGAAAATCGCTACAATTAATGGTATAAGCTTTAGGGGCTTCTGAGTTTGTTGCTCTTGTGTGTTCATTAAATTCGTTTGTTTCATAGCAGGTTCCACCGCCCCTCACTTACATTGTTTACTAGTTAACCAAAATAATAAATCTACACGCATTAGCGGCAGGTTTCAATCCAATTCATGCCCTTATTCCATAATCTTGTCTGGCTCGGCAACCTGCTTGATCTTACTTTCGATATGCTTCTCGCTTCCTAGGTAATATCTCTGAACCGGATGTAGTCGGTCATCAAGATTATATACAAGCGGAATACCCGTTGGAACGTTCAAATCAATAATCTCTTTTGAGCTGAGATTTTCCAGAAACATGATTAATGCCCGTAGACTATTGCCATGTGCAGCGATAATGACATTTTTACCGGCTTTGATCTGCGGTGCAATTTCCTTATCCCAATAATCCCTAACCCGAACAACCGTTTCCTTGAGGCTTTCCGTTAACGGGATAAGCTCGTCATCAATGTCGCGATATTTAATATCGTATCTCGGATAACGGGCATCGTCCTTTGTCAACGCAGGAGGCAGCACATCATAGCTTCTACGCCATAATTGAACCTGCGCTTCTCCATATTTCTCAGCGGTGGTGGTTTTGCTTAAACCTTGAAGTGCACCATAATGGCGCTCATTAAGCTGCCATGTTTTATATACAGGGATCCACAGCAAATCCATTTCTTCCAGCACATAATCTAGTGTTTTAATCGCTCGCTTCAAATATGAGGTGTAAGCTACATCAAATACGAACTGTTCTTCCTTAAGTAATCTGCCGGCATGTAAAGCCTCTTGAATGCCTTTATCCGACAAGTTTACATCCATCCAGCCCGTAAATAAATTCGCTTTGTTCCACAGACTTTCTCCATGTCTAATCAAAACCAATTTATGCATCTTTCTCCCATCCTTCCTGATGAACTCGGTTGCCAACCCCATAATTCTGGACAGATGATAGAGCTTACCCTATACTGCCTTCCATCTCCAGCTTAATGAGCCTGTTCATTTCAACTGCATATTCCATGGGCAGTTCTTTTGTAAACGGCTCGATGAAGCCCATCACGATCATCTGGGTCGCTTCGTCTTCAGACAGGCCACGGCTCATCAAGTAGAAGAGCTGGTCCTCGGATACCTTGGAGACGGTCGCCTCGTGCTCAAGCGTGACATTGTCGTTCATGATCTCGTTATAAGGGATTGTATCCGACGTGGACTCATTATCGAGAATGAGCGTGTCGCATTTGATGTTCGATTTGGCTCCTGAAGCTTTGCGTCCGAAGGAAGCCAGACCGCGGTACGTTACTTTACCACCATGCTTGCTGATCGATTTTGATATGATGGTCGAAGTCGTGTGCGGGGCCAGGTGAATCATTTTGGCCCCGGCATCTTGATGCTGCCCTTTGCCAGCGACCGCAATCGAGAGTACCGAACCCTTGGCTCCACGGCCTTTTAACACTACGGAAGGGTATTTCATCGTCAGTTTGGAGCCAATATTGCCGTCCACCCATTCCATTGTTGCGTTTTCTTCGGCTATCGCCCGCTTTGTCACCATGTTGTAAATATTGGGTGCCCAATTTTGAATAGTTGTATACCGCGCACGGGAATTTCGCTTACTGATGATTTCTACAACGGCACTATGTAACGAGTTCGTGCTGTAAATCGGTGCCGTACAGCCTTCTACATAATGCACAAAGCTGTCCTCTTCCGTAATGATGAGCGTCCTTTCGAATTGTCCCATGTTCTCCGAATTGATGCGGAAGTAAGCTTGCAATGGGACCTCGCATTTTACCCCTTTCGGAACATAGACAAAACTTCCTCCTGACCATACCGCGCTGTTAAGTGCGGCAAATTTGTTATCGCTCGGCGGAACAATGGTGCCAAAATATGGGCGCAGTAGATCCGGGTGCTCGCGCAGCGCCGAATCCGTGTCTGTGAAGATGACCCCTTGCTCCTCTAGGTCTTTCTGGATGCTGTGATACACGACTTCGGATTCATACTGGGCCGACACACCGGCAAGATACTTTTGTTCCGCTTCCGGTATGCCAAGTTTGTCAAAGGTTTGCTTAATCTCAATCGGCACTTCCTCCCAGGTTTTCCCCTGCTTCTCGGAAGGCTTGACATAATATTGAATATCATTGAAGTCCAGTGTTCGCAGATCGCCGCCCCATGCAGGCATCGGCATACTTTGGAACAGTTCCAGCGACTTCAGACGAAAGTCGAGCATCCAGCCGGGTTCGCCCTTCATCTCCGATATGGTGGCAACAATCTCACGAGTTAGTCCTTTGCCGGATTGAAACACCGCTTGATGCGCATCTTTGAAGCCATACTGATATTCTCCCAGCTCCACCATTTCCTTGGCCATATGTTGTCATCCTCCTTATTCGGATATGCTTGCTTGATCTATGTTCTTGATTTGCCCCAGCTTATGTTCCACGAGCGCTTGCATCTGATTGGCTACACCTTCCAGCGGTACTTCGGCCACAACGGGAGCGAGGAAACCATACACGATTAGCCGCTCAGCCTCTACGCGGCTAATGCCTCTGGACATCATATAGTACAGTTGTTCCGGATTCACTTGTCCGACGCTGGCGGCGTGTCCGGCTTTCACATCGTCTTCATCAATCAACAGGATCGGATTGGCGTCGCCGCGCGCGTCGGGATGCAGCATTAATATTTTTTCTGTCTGCTGTCCGTTCGCCCCGCTTGCTCCCTTCTCAATTTTGGTGATTCCATTCAATATTGCGGTTGACTGCTCTCTCATCACCGCTCGGATAACCATATCGCTTGGCGAATTCTTGCCATAATGGACCGTCCGGGCTGTAATATTCATGATCTGCTTGCCGGATCCCACCAAGATTGACTTTATATCCGAACGTGCCCCTTCGCCTTTGAGTATGGATGCCGTATCGCTCATCGAGTTGCCCCAATTCATTTCGCCATTCAACCAATTCACACTTCCGTCTTGTTCAACGATTGCGCGCCGATAAGTCAGGTCGATCACGTCTCTTTCCAGTTGGTGCAATGACACGACATTGACTTTTGCACTTTCGCCAACGAATACTTCCATAACGGCTTGATTCACAGCCACACTCTGATCTAATGAGGACATGGTATTCTCCACCAGCGTTACGGTACTACGCTCCTCGGCTACCACTAAAACATGCGGCATAAAGAGCGTATCGGGTTCGTCTACAAAACAAAGCGTCTGCAGCGGGGTCTCTACCTGAACCCCCTCAGGAATGTAAATAAAGGCTCCGCCGCTCCAGTGCGCGGCATGCTGCGCAGTAAGCAGATTCTCTTCAGTCTGCACGGCTTGCATGAAATAAGGCTTTACAAGTTCCGGATACTGCCTTGCTGCTGTTTCCAGATCGGTCAGAATAATGCCTTGCTTCTGAAGTCCTTCTGACAAGCACTTAATTAATGGGCCCGAATTTCGCTGTACCAGCACATTGTCCGAGTACACCCATTTCCTGATGGTTTCCGGCAATTCATCGAGGGACTTTACCTGCTCTGGCTTACGGCATATCCCTAGCTGCCGTAATGGCCACCGCTGCAGATTAGTCTTTTCCAACTTGGGCAGCTGCAGGGTGCTGACGGCATCCAAGCCTCTCTTCCTCAACATGGTCAACCAATCCGGTTCTGCTTCATATTGAAGTTGCCCTGATACCTGGTTCTCTGCACTGTTCATTGTCATGTTATGGCTCCCCCCTTTCAGATGCGCGGTGACTTGGTCTGCATCGGAATTTGAAACGGCTCTTCTTCATCCGGCGCCGCCGCTTCCTCTGTAATACCCAGTTCTTCTTTGATCCACTCATATCCGTCTGCTTCTAACCGCTCCGCTAATTCCGGGCCCCCGGACTTAACGATGGTTCCTTGCATCATCACATGTACAAAGTCCGGCTTGATATAATTAAGAAGTCGCTGATAGTGCGTGATAATTAAGAATCCTCGATCTGTACTGCGCAAAGCGTTGACCCCTTCAGCAACGATGCGCAGGGCATCAATGTCCAGACCGGAGTCGATTTCATCCAAAATGACCAATGACGGCTCGAGCATCATCATTTGCAAAATCTCATTTCGCTTTTTCTCCCCACCGGAAAAGCCCTCGTTCAAGTAACGATGCATAAATTCCGGGTTCATCTCCAGCGTCTGCATGCTTGCTTCCATCATCCGCACAAATTTGATCAACGAGATTTCCTGGCCTTCTTCACGTTTGGCATTGATCGCACTACGCATGAAATCGGAATTCGTGACCCCCGTGATCTCACTCGGATATTGCATGGCCAGAAACAATCCTGCCCGGGCCCTTTCATCCACTTCCATCTCCAGCAGATCTTCTCCGTTCAGCGTAACCCTTCCCTCCGTTACTTCGTACTTGGGGTGCCCCATCAAAGCGGAGGCCAATGTACTCTTCCCTGTTCCATTCGGTCCCATTACGACATGAATTTCTCCGCCATTTACCGCAAGGCTCAGACCTTTCAAGATTTCCTTACCTTCAACTGCCGCCTTCAATTGTTCTATTCGCAGACTCACTGTCATTTCATCGTCACTCCTTTTTATATGCGTTGCTCTTATTTTGTTTACTAGTAAACATATTATGTGATAATGATTCTCATTGTCAATATTGTTTTGAGAAAACACTATGAATATACCAGTCATGGAAAGCAAAAGTCCCGGGATTCCTTGACTAGATATCAGGTAATGCATAGGCTAAAATAGAATGAGCATACTGATCGTTTCATCAAATGAATACTTATTTGAAGGAGTGTCCATGAAAAAAGACAAGGAAATACTTCACGACCACGGACAAGATTTAAGCCATGCTTTAAAGCAAATGCCTGATGTGGAATATTTTCTGGACGGAGCCACCGTATTTCAACAGCTTTGCGACGGCACACGTTTGCGAATCCTTTGGTTGCTCTGTCATTGCGAGGAGTGCGGGAACAATATTTCAGCCGCTCTTGGCATTAGTGCCGCTTCTGTTTCTCATCACTTGAAATTGCTGAAGCTTCACGGACTGATCAAAAGCAGACGTGCGGGGAAAGAAGTTTATTATTCACTGGCCGACAATGAAAGAGCACGCCTGGTTCATCAAATGATAGATGATTTTTTTCAAATGACTTGCCCAAAGAAAGGAATTGCAGATCACAACCTCAATCGATAAAACTATAGATACTTTCTTAAGTTGTGCATTTCATTTTTGAACAATGCTTGATTCTTCCCTCAGCCGAATAAAGTCCGGTTCGTAGTAAGAAACGTTAGCCTTATTTAGTGCTGACCTAGCCATACATAGCCAGTCGGTTTCGCCTTTAGGGATGAAAAAAATTTATGGGTGCTCTTTTTCAAATGACCTTTCGGATATCTCCTCCAAATATTTTGCTCTTGCTCTATTCAGCAGTTCCATCAATACCATAATATCTTCCTCTGTTGTATCGTAGTTCGTAATGCAAGCCCGCAGAACGGGAGTCTTGTTTATTTCGTATACCGAAATCCATGCCTGCCCTGAACGCAATATCTCTTGACATATAAATGATGCGAAATTCGATTGGCTCTTTGATTGAATATTGGTATCTGTAAAGCAAACGACAGGCAATACAGTTTCATTGATAACCTTCCAGTTAGAGCAAGCAAGCTCCCGGCGCAACCGATTGCCCATCTCAGTCTGGTGCTGCACCATGCTTCGATAGCCTTCCCAACCAGCCGTCACAAGCGATAAATACACTTTCAAACCGATAAACCTTCGCGACCATTGAATCGAATGGGTGAACGGATCAATAATATCCAGATCAGCCCCTTCTTTAGGCATATAATCTGCCGTTATGCTGAATGTTCTATGTAAGATGTCCTTATGGCGTGTAATATAAATTCCCGCCCCCATCGGGACAGACATCCACTTGTGCGCATCGAAGGTAATGGAGTCAGCTCGGTCAATACCACAAAGTAGATCCAACAGTTCCGGTGCAAACACCGAGGCTCCACCATACGCAGCATCGACATGCAACCACAATTGCTCGCGTTCAGCCAAGTTTGCCATTTCGTTAATGGGATCAATCGCTCCGACGCCGGTCGTCCCACCCGTCGCAATGATGAGAAATGGAGTGTATCCAGCAGCGCGATCCACTTGAATTTGATGATGAAGCGCATCAACATCTATTTGCATTTCAGAGCCCGTCATAATCATACGAAGGGAATCCGTACCCAGTCCGCAGGAACGCGCTGCCTTTACCAGGGAATGGTGGCTCTCTGCAGAGGCGTACATGACGGGATGCTTGGGGAGCGACCTCAGTCCTTCTTTGGCATACGATGGAAAATGATGTACTAATGCGGTTAGTACGGCCGTCAGATTTGCTTCCGCTCCCCCCGTTGTAAATGTCCCATCCGCTTCATCTGCTGAATAACCGAATTTTGAAGCTATCTCTTTCAATACATAGTTCTCTATTTCGACCGCTACAGGTGCATGGCTCCATGCTGCAAGCTGCGGATTGAAAGCTGCAGTAATCGTGTCCGCCATAATTCCCATGAAGTTGGGCCGCGGATTATACAGGCCGAAATATCGCGGGTGTGGCGTATGCACCTGGTATTGCGTTAATCCCTCCAGGATATGATAAATCGCCTCGCGCGCGCTGACGGGATGCTCAAAGGATAATCTACGTGCGTGTTCTACAAGTGCATCCACGTTGAGTTCAGGTGAGACACGGACCCCGCGTATGTGCGTCAGGTAGTCATTGATTTGTTCCAACAGATAGGTTCCAATGTCCATTCGTTCATCCGTATCAAGATTAAGAACTGGATTTTGCTTCATCATGTGGGAAATGCATCCTCCTTCATCTTCTAAATTCCGTTGCTGATTCACAGTATAAACTCGCAGAACTCGGTTTTGTATCATCTTCGAATGAAACCGCAAGATTTCGAAACAATCTCTTCCTCTCGACGGCAGCCGACTCTGGTAAGAAGTAGTTCTTGCGTTGCCAGACGATTCGAGGTATTGAAAACCGTTCTTATTTCGTAAATCAAGAAAAATTCTTGTCATTCACTTTTGACAAGAACTTATATCGTTAAAACAAAAAAGCCGCATCTATGCGACTTTTAAGCATATAGGTTCTTGTCACCCGACACTAATGTGTCGATCGTAATGGCAAGACTGATTCCCTTTGATTCCCTGAAGGTTAACATCTACGGGAGAGGCTAGGTGGTGCTGTTGATATATGACACGTCAAAATTGTTATAGCCTTGTGCAAAGGGCAAAGTCCACAGAGTACCAAAGATATGTGTAAAATAGAGCTCGTCGTCGATAGGGTTGCGGCTAAGGCTCTGGAGGCGCTGTTGTTCGAGAAAATCGCAGCGGGCCCTACAACAAGATTAGCCAGGTCTTCATGAGCGATCCAAACTCCCCCGCCGTCGATGATGGCCGTATTGGTAAAGATGGCGGGACCAAAGTTGAATACGCCGCCGCCGCTGGAGGCTGTAGCCGGAAATCTCACCGCCTGTCATCACAAAGGTAGATGCCTGGTTGTTAACACTACCGCCACTAAATGATCCTGTTATATTTCCTGAAATTTTACCAGCATATAGGTTAGTTGAACACTCCGCCGCCGTTTGTAGCCGTATTGTTAAAAATTGTGCCACCGTTCATAGTGAAAGAATTGGTAGCACCGAACACATACACACCACCGCCATTTCAGTTGTCTGCGCTGGCTGTATTGCCGGAGATTTCACCATTGTTCATCATACAAACAGCGTTGCCGTTCATGTATATGCCGCCGCCGTTATTAGCCATACAGTTCGCAATCAGAACATCCCGCATGCTTATCGTACATATGGCTGTATCGCCGCCAACCGAAAGGCCTCCGCCGTTGCCCGCGACGCCCAGATCCGCTTCTTACGCAATTAATAATTGAGCAGCCATCCAGAATCAATTGTCCGCCCGAGCTTAAAAAGCCGAATTGATGGTCAGCTTCTTCTGATCACCACAGAACTGGTGAACAGAAGGTCGTTTGTTATATTAAGGTTTAAAACGTCGCCGTCATTGGCGTTTTCTATGGCGTTCATTAATTCCGCAAAGGTAGTAATATCAATATCTTCCGACCTGGGTACGGGCGTATCGTTTAAAGAAATCATAAAAAATAACCTCCTTATAGTTGGTAAATCTAAACATATATTAATATCCGTATGACATTATATACGTTTGTTTCCGCGTGGGTGCCTCTGACAAGATATCAGGTGAATCGATAAAAAGCAGGCGTGTTACGCACAGAGCTTACCGGTAACACGCCCCCTCAACTTATGCCATCGCTCTTTGCCGACTTCCTTCCCCTTGTTTTCGGGCTGCTTGTATCGGCGTATTGAATTTCTTCACGTTGAGTGCCCGGATTGCGTTGATAATGGCAATGACGGATACTCCAACATCAGCAAATACTGCTCCCCACATGGTTGTAATGCCAAGTGCTCCCAGAACCAGCACAATTCCCTTGACACCCAGAGCAAAAATGATGTTTTGTTTGACGATACGGAGCGTCTTTTTGCTTATCTTCATCACGGTGGCGATTTTGGATGGCTCATCGGTCATGATCACAACATCCGCAGCTTCGATCGCCGCGTCGGAACCCAATCCCCCCATGGCTATGCCGATATCGGCGCGAGCAAGAACGGGTGCGTCATTGATGCCGTCACCGACAAAAGCCAGTTTTCCGTTGGGACTTTTCCCCTTCATTAATTCTTCCATTCGTTCAACTTTATCCGCGGGCAACAGCTCAGTATAAGCTTTGTCTAATTTGAGCGTTGCAGCAACCTTTTGCCCTACGGCATCGGCATCGCCGGTCAGCATAACGGTCTGCTTGATTCCTGCCGATCTCAAAGCCGCGATAGCGCGCGCAGCGTCCTCCTTAATTTCATCCTCAATGAGGATATATCCCATATACTCCTTGTTTACAGCCAGATGAACTACGGTACCTACAAGATTCTTTTCTTTGTAGGTGATGCGTTCACGTTTCATGAGTTTGGCGTTGCCTGCCAACACGACCTTGCCATCGATCACGGATTTCACACCATGACCGGCGATTTCTTCGATATCTTTGACGCGAGAGGAATCAATGGTTCTACCAAATGCCTTCTTGATACTTTGTGCGATAGGATGGTTGGAATAATCCTCCGCATAGGCTGCCAATTCCAACAACTCCTGACCGGTCATTTTGTCGGAATGCATCTCACTGACGGCGAAACTGCCTTTTGTCAGTGTACCGGTTTTATCAAACACGACCATCTCTGTTTTGGCCAGAGCCTCAAGATAGTTGCTTCCCTTCACTAGAACGCCGGATTTGGACGCCCCGCCGATTCCACCAAAAAAGCTGAGCGGTACCGAAATAACCAAAGCACAGGGACAGGAAATGACAAGGAAAGTCAGCGCTCTTTCAATCCACATGCCGAATGACTGACCTGTGATAAGCGGTGGAATGATGGCCAAAATAACCGCCGCGAAAACAACGATCGGGGTATAGTATCGAGCGAATTTTGTGATAAAGTTTTCACTCTTGCTCTTTTTGTCGGAAGAATTCTCCACCAGCTCCAGTATTTTCGCTACCGTGGACTGGCCGTATTCTTTGTTCACTTGAATGGTCAGTTTACCGGTTTGGTTGATGCAGCCGCTAATCACATTTTCCCCGGCGTGTACTTCCCGCGGAACAGACTCTCCCGTAAGAGCTGATGTATCGATTGCGGAGAAACCGTCTGTAACAACACCGTCCAGAGGGATACGCTCGCCAGGCTTCACCACAACGATTTCATTAACCTGTACTTCTTCCGGGTCGACCTGTATCAATTCCCCATTTCTTAGCACATTGGCATAGTCGGGACGAATATCCATCAGTTCGGATATGGACCTGCGGGATTTGGAAACGGCATAGGATTGAAACAGTTCGCCGACCTGATAAAACAGCATAACGGCGATACCTTCCGAATACTCGCCAAGACAGAATGCCCCGATCGTGGCCACTGACATCAAAAAGTTCTCGTCGAAGACCTGTCCCCGAGAAATATTTCTTATCGCTTTCCAGATGATGTCTCCTCCAACGATGAGATATGTGGCGAGATATAGCAGAAATTCAGCGATGCCCTCTAACTTCAGCAGTAGTGCCGCTACGAAACCAACAGATGCAATCAGGATACGCACCAACTGTTTTATTTCCTTTTTTGACATGTCTCTATCCTCCTCCTATTTGAAAAAGCAGCGGCTGTATCATCACAACCACTGCTGACTCAAATAGCGCAATTTGAATGTGGCTAACCATGTTCAATCGTTATAGACCAAATCGAGAAACTTGCATCTATCTGCTAAGCCTCAATGGATACATCCGGTTCAAGTTTTTTTATAACCTTCTTGGACTCCTCAAGAATGGCGTTAAATTTATCATCCGGAGCCTCGAGAATCATCCTCTGCCCCATAAAGTTAACTTTAACCTCGGTCACATCAGCCAGCTTGCGAATACCATTTTCGATCTTCGCCGCACAATTCGCACAATCCAGGTTACTCAGTTTATAAGTTTTTTTCATGAAAAACTACTCCCTTCAAATATCGAACTTTTTTTATTACAATCAAACCATATAACAATCAAATGATCGTTTGATTGATTAAAAGTATACTCTCTCCAATGTTTTTTTCAATAAAATTTGGAAAGTGAATCTGTTTGGGCTAAAAATTCGACGGTTTGGAATAATTTTTAGCGATGAAACCCAAGACTCTAGGAAATTGTCTATTTGAATTCGTATATATTAAGATGGGGAAATAGAAATAACAATCGGAGGAGAAACCAACCTATGGGAGCATCTGCTTTTTCACATTTTAGTACAGGCACGATTGTAGAACGGAGCCTTGACCACATCGTTTACCAGCTGGATCCTAAGCATGGGCAAGGTACTGCCTCGGTTTATGCTGTAATGCCTGGTGTTGAAGTGATTAGCTTAAACTTTCATGCGAGCCGTTTTATACCAACACTTCACTCCAAACGTAACATGCTGGAACTCAATCACTGTCAAGAAGGACGAGCCGAGTGTAAAATGAAGGACGGGTGCCTGCAATATATAGGCGAAGGTGATTTGTTCATGAACACAATGAGCAACCACAGTGATTGTATTGAACTTCCATTGGGCTTCTATAAAGGGATAAATATTACGATTGATTTGGAAAAGTTAGCAGAACAGTTAGCGGATTATTTGCCCGATCTTTCCATTGATGTTCAAGGAATGGCTCCTCGTTTTTTTGTAAACGATGAGTGCTTTTTTATACAGGCCAAGGAAGAGATTCAGCATATCTTCTGTGGGATGTACTCGGTTCCTATAGAGGCCAGAAGCACTTATTTCCGGCTTAAAGTATTAGAAATTTTAATATATCTTCATTATTTTGATATAGCCAGCGAGAAACAAAAGACGATTTATGCCCGACAGCAAGTTGATATTATCAAGCAGATTCAAAAGAAAATGACGGAAGATTTTGAACGAAGATTTACAATTGAGGAACTAGCACAGCAATACTGTATCAGTCCTACTGTACTAAAGACTACTTTCAAAGGAGTATACGGCGTTTCCATTGCGGCATATATGAAAGAATATCGGATCAGGCAGGCTGCTTCCATGTTACATAAGACTTCAAAAAGCATCGGGGATATTGCCTTGTCGGTGGGGTACAAAAGTCAGAGTAAATTCGGGGCTGCTTTTAAAGAGATTTATGAAATGAGTCCTCTTGAATATCGCAATAAAATCAAATCAGATTAATAAACTTCCGTTGAATATTGGTAACAGCATCGATAAAACTTAAAAAGCCGCTAAAATAGCGGCTTTCCATGGCACCATGTTCTTGCCCCTCGACAATAGACTTAAAACTCTTCTAAAACCTTGGATTTGTCACCATGAACCTTATCCAGATGATCCTCTCCCCAATAGCATAAATGGTCTAACGCGGGCTTTAACCCCCAGCCGTAGGCCGTTAACTCATATTCCACTTTAGGTGGGATCTCTTTATAAACCTTTCTTGCAACAATCTCATCCTTTTCCAGACCTCTTAGTTGAGTGGTCAGCATTTTTTGCGTAATGCCGGGTATTAACCGTCGAAGCTCAGACGTCCGTTTCCGTCCTGTCATCAAATGATAAATGATTAAAGGCTTCCATTTCCCCCCCATTACTTCTAATGCCGCCTCCACTCCAACTTTATACTTCTTTTGAACGTTATTTTCCCTACTTTCATTCATCTCTTATTCCTCCGTTGAAAGGCTGTGTTTTTTGCTAGGAACATAAGATTCATTCATTTCAGTCCGTTATTCAGGTAAGTTTCTAGGGCACTTCCATGTTTCTATGGCACCTGTATCATCCTATAGAACTTGAAAGTGCGTACTTCCAGATTATTGCGGTGTATCCAATTCCAAGGTTGAATTTTTATACGAGACTTTGGATTCCAATCCCAAGCATTATGAGATGCTGCTTAACCAAGCTCATCACTTAGGGTTGAATTATGCCAAGGAGCAGTGAGCTTTAAGTTAAGTTCTCCTTTACGGCAATCCGTACAAGTTCTTGTCCTTGCCAGCTTTATCAGAGATGAGTTCCTAACTATATCGATTGACGCAAAATAATGTGGTAAGGAATCTCTACCTTATCCTTTGATTTCTCAATTGTAAGATCAAAGGCCTGTTCACCGACTTTTACCAATTGATGATCAACCGTAGACAGATGTAACCCCATTCCAACAGGCTGGTTCTCTTGGCCAATGATCGCCAGATCCTCTGGCACCCTCAGTTGTATGCTGTTAGCATACTGATAAATACCTGTCGCAACCTCATCGCCGTTCGCATAAACAGCGGTTGGTCTAAGATCCATATTAAGTAGTTGTTGTGCTGCTCTTACCCCGTCATCCATGCTGTAGCAATCCGTGATATGGTATGCTGGCGGCAGATCACCAAATATATACTGATACGCTTTTATTGTCAGCTGTGTACTATTACTCTCTTCTCCTCTTGCTGTCGTAAAAGCAACTCGTGAATGCCCTTTATCCTTTAAGAGTTGAAACGTGTCTACATAAGATGCGTATCGATCCATGTAAGCACAGCCAATCTCCGGATGATCCGTAAACTCGCACGCGACGATCGTCCCATACTTGGTATATGGCATAATGGCATCCCAAGTGTTCGAACGAGAGGTAATGATAATTCCATCCAGTTGTTTATTTTTCAGCATATTTAAGCAGCTAAGCTCTTTTTCCGGATCATACTTTGTAGGGAGCACCATCACGGAATAATCACGTTCAACCGATCGATTAAGTACACCATGAAGCAGTTGATCAAAGGCTTGATTGTTGTTGTACGGCATGATCACACCGATACTTCTTGTTTCCTTACGAATTAAATCGACAGCTAAGCGATTTGGCGTATAGTCCATTTCATCAATCACACGCTGCACAGCTGCACGCTTCGATTCAGATACATAAGGATGTTGATTCAGCACCCTTGATACGGTTGATACGGATACTCCTGCACGCTTTGCGATATCATTAATATTTGCCATTGTCACCTTCTCCTATATCTCACACTTCATACACTAGTCTTACACCAAATCAGCATGTAAAACAACAATCAGCTTCCCACAAGTATAATCACACTAATGAGGAGCTTATTTACATAAGGAGACCTATTTCTTTCTGACGTGACAATCTCAGTTGTATCATCAACAGTTTTGATAGAAGCCGCGATTACCACCTGCCTATATGTTGACTTCAATAAGGCATTATTTACTCTAAACTTAACACTATAAGGGTAACCGTTTTTATTAATTGACGGAAATTCGCCAGGGTCGATTCAATTATCGTATTTCCGCCTACGATTTGTATACGGGAAACTCCCGGGATATGTGCAGCACCGTTTCCTTACCTACTAGGATTCCCTTTCTAATGAACGATCCATTGATCTAAACCTAATATTCATCTGTGTATCTTGGCAAAATTGGTTTTTGGCGCTGCCTTATTATTTTTGTATATAGTAATTGACATTGTTCAAAGTATGCTTTTATACTGTTAAATGAAACTTGAATATCTTACCTAAAACCTATTTGGGATGATGTGGACTTTTCTGGAGAGCAATCTCTCTATTTTCGCCACACAAAGGCCGTACGGTCATTTGTGTGGCTTTTTTGCGTTCATCTAAGGAGGATAATGACTTTATGAAATTATGGCACTATGCATTGATCGTTTTTTTAGGAGGCTGCAGTTATGGAGTTTTGTCCACTTTTGTTAAATTGGCATATGCAGCAGGTTTCACCGTGTCCGCAGTAACCGGAGGACAGTATCTCTTCGGCGTTGTGCTTACTTGGCTTGCAGTGTTATTTACTAAAAAGAAAAAACTGACTCGAATACAAACTTCAAGGCTTATCTTATCTGGAGTTCCATTCGGGTTAACGGGCATATTTTATTATCAAGCCTTACAAACTTTAAACGCCTCTCTTGCTATCGTTTTTTTGTTCCAATTTGTATGGATCGGAGCTTTGTTGGAGTGGGTATTCCAAAAGAAAAAACCGACCAAGACGAAACTTTTTTCCATCGCATTGCTACTGGTTGGTTCCGTGTTGGCTGCCAATATCCTATTTCAGGAACCCTTAGCGTTGTCATGGCAGGGAAGCCTTTGGGGAATGCTTGCGGCATTATCCTTTTCCACATTCGTTTTTTTGAGCGGGACGGTTGAAAAGGAGACCCCTCCTATTTTAAAAAGCGCTCTTCTTTCCACGGGAGGCGCATTGACCGTATTTATCGTATTTCCGCCAACGTTTTTGTTTGACTTGGATGTACTTATGGGAATCATTCCTTATGGATTAGCTCTGGGCATATTCGGCGGCGTCCTTCCTCCCCTTCTGTATTCGATTGGAATGCCGCATGTTGGTTCGGGATTGGGAACCATTCTTACGTCATCCGAATTGCCGGTCGTCATTACCATGTCCTCTTTAGTGCTGGGAGAAGTCATAAGCTGGCCTCAGTGGATAGGAGTGATCATTATCCTATACGGGATTGTTAACAGTAACATTCGATTTGATATTTGGAACAAAAAATCTATAAGTAGAGCAGACAACCATTATGTAAGCTAAATGTTTGCGTCCAAAAAGCCCGCTAACCAAATGTGATAGGCTCCTTTTCAAGTTGACAGCGTATATAAATATGAATCCCTCAGTTCAATTGAATAGAACTGAGGGATTTTACTCTTTTTGCGTGTCACGCCACTTGATCAAAGTGGTTATTTTGTATCATAAACGACTTAATGTAGTTCATTAATATCGCAACCCATACGTGCATAGTTAAGAGATGGCTGCATCAATTGTATCCTGCAAATATACCACAGCCCCTGCCAAGTTTGCCGCCATTTTGTAAAAATGCTTTCGCTGCACGCTGTAAACTCGTTTCCTCACCATATTCGGATTATCAGAACACGCATTCCGTTGCGGTCAACGGACGCTTAAGCAATTCCCATCCGGTTCTGGCGGATATAAACGAGGCCAGCTCCGAGCCCATGCGGTAATGCGTCTGATAGCCGGGATGATACCGGCCGCCCCATCCTTCCACCTCTGGATGAATCAACCCCAGATCAACCACGAATACCTTTGCGTTTCCGCTTCTATTGAAATAGGACACGACCTTATTCACGCTGGCAAGATAGTTGTTATTCATGGTTCCAACACAGCAAAAGACATAGGGGTCGTCATATTTTTGTAGGATAACCTGAATGAATTCAATATAAGCGGCAATATACTCCTCATCATCAATCGGCGTAGAATAATCGTTCTGGCCCAGATTAATGACGACTCCATCAGGGATATACCGGGAAAAGTCCCATGGCGCCGTCTCTTTGCCGAGCGTCCCGGAAAAATGCTCCGGCAATCCTTGCCTATTCCCTATCGCATCTTGCCAAACGCCAATTCCGCATATGGCCATCGTATGATATTCCGCGTTCAACATTCTGGCGCTGATCCCGGCATAGGACATGTATCCGTCGTCTAGATGCGGCGCTTCAGCGAGCACATGCGGATGGCCGATCCCTGCTCCATCTGTGATGGAATCCCCAAAATATTCAAGCCGGACAGGTTTTGCCGCGGGTGGGGCAAGGAAGCTTCCACCGTCAGGCAGAGAAAAATGATGAAATGCTATACTTCCGGTGAGGATCCCCGTTCGCTTGTGGATCTCTAAAGTGTGTTTACCCTCCGGCAGCCCCTGTTCGATTATATATTCATGAACCCCCTTCTTCAAATTGATCCAATTGCGGGCGACACCGTCCACTACGATTTCAACATAATCCTGGCCGTCGGAATCCTCAGCCGTCATCGAGATGGTCGTACCTCGGAAAGCAACAAAAACCGCGCTGTTGACCCATCCGCATTTCGGCTTCTCTCTCTCGGTTAGATCAAATCTCCCCATGAGCCTGGCATATTTGGTAAAGTTAAACTCCAACATAAATCCCCCTTCAACTTTTGCATAGACTAACGGAATCCTCACAACGCATAATAAAGTATACTTTATTATATTGTTAACTGTATTTATATTATCAATTGATATACTTTTAGTCAATTACAAAGCAATGAAATCTCCTTGTTTGTAAGCATAAATATGCATGGAATTCAAGATAACAGTCTTGATTTCAACGCATTAATAAAGTATACTTTTATAAAATCGTATAAAGTGCCGCAATCAAGCACCAGTCTGTAAAAGAGGAGAATTTTTTGTGAATGAGCCGAAGTACATGACGGTAAAACAGTCGCTGCTGCATCAGATTCAAGCCGGCAAGCTTCGACCTGGCGATAAACTGCCGACTGAAGTAGAACTTATGAAACAATTTCATGTAAGCGGAATAACGATTCGAAAAGCGATGACAGAACTGGCCAACGAGGGCGTAATTACCAGAATCAAAAGAAAGGGCTCTTTTGTCAATGGAGCTCAAGCCGCGGACCATTCGAGTCACTTGATCGCGTTCATTTTATCGGCGGAGGACAATTACGATGTATCGTATATGAAGATCATCAAGGGCGCGCAGCAAGTGGCAGCCGATTTCAATTACTCCTTAATCGTAGAATGGAGCAACGAAAATTTGGCCGTTGAACAAGCATCCATTCAGAAAATGTTGGACCGGAAAGTTGACGGCTTTTTGATTTATCCGTTCGATCCGATCCGGAGCAAGGATAACTACCTATTCATCGAACAAAACAACATCCCCTATCTATTGGTAGACCGGTACAATGTGGATCATCCCAGCTATTTTTCCGGATGCAACAATTACGACGGGGCGATCCTGGCTACCCGGGAGCTGATCCGTCTGAAGCATACCAAAATAAAGTTTGCAAGCTATCACTTCTTTCTTCATTCCGAGCAGGAGCGGTTTGACGGCTATTGCAGCGCTATGCGTCAGGCAGGGTTTCCGGTAACCGACGATAACTTGCTGACTCGTGTGGACTATGACGCACTAGCCGACAGTATTTTGAAGCGGAATGTTACTGCTTTGTTTTGCTGCAATGACAAACTTGCCATCGAAATGATCGAGAAGCTAACGGACCGCGGCATTAGAATTCCGCAGGATGTTTCCATTATGGGATTCGACGATTGGGACCATTCCAGCAACCTGTCGATCGGATTGTCTACCGTCCGGCAAGATTTCGAGGAAATCGGCAGAAATGCTGCGAATTTACTTCACCAAGTTATTCAAGGCAAAAGCCATGGAGGCAGCACAAAAATATTGTCAGGTGTTACTTTGGTGATCCGGGAGTCTACATGCGAGAACCCTTACGCCTAACGTTGTCAGTTTAAATAGATCATTGAAAGGAAGGAATGCGTTATGAAATTCGACTTTGCGGCTTCCAGTCTCAGACACGGGCTCTTTCATCAAGAGCGGGATGGCATCTCCTGTTTTCTTCCCGGCAGCGCGATAACCGTGCGCTTTCATGGACGGGAAATAACGGCCGAGATCGAGGATGTCCGCGGTGAAGGGAAAAGCTGGCTTAACGTCTATATCGACGATCTTCCGGTAAGGGTGATGAGAATCGATCCGGATAACCGGCTGTACCAGCTTGCGGATGACCTTGAAGACGTGCCCCATACCTTAACGCTGCAGAAGCGTACGGAAGCGGCATTCGGCAGCATTAAATTTACCGATTTGACGATAGAGAACGGAGCTTTTTTGAGCCCGCCAGCCCCTCTTCCCTACCGGCTGCTCATCATCGGCGATTCGATCACGTGCGGCTTCGGCAACGAAGCGCAGATTCCCTGCGACTGCGATGCTTCACGAGAAAATATCGCGCTTGCTTACAGCTCGCTGACCGGTCAACTTTTGCATGCCGAAACTTTGATCGTGGGCGCATCCGGTACGGGATGCTATCAGAATTTCGGCGGTGGCAAGGAAGGCCGCATGTCGGATTATTTCATGGAAACCATCTGTCCTGATCTCGATCAAGAAGCCATGGATCCGTTTCATCCTGACATGATTGTCATTAATCTCGGAACCAATGATTGGTCCGCGCCCATCGAGCCTGCGGATTATCTTGAACAATATCGCAAATTGACGGGTTTTATTCGCGATAGATATCCATCCGCCCCATTATTCTGCGCAATCGGTCCGATGACGCTGGATCCCGCTCCCCATTTAAAGGATCTCATCGAAAGCCTTAACGAAGAAGGCGACGACAACATTCATTTCGTGGAATTCCCGCTCATCAAACGGCCGGAAGACGGCATGGGAGGCTGTGGGCACCCTTCCATCAAGAAGCATCGGCAAATGGCCGAACAATTGGTCGGGACAATCCGTCAGGTTTGTTCCCTTTCCCCCCTTCCCCGGCAGCCAGCCGCTAGAACAGAATGACCTGCAAAAAGCCGCTTCCTATACGAAGCGGTCCGATCTTATCAAGGACGACTTCGCCAAATATCAATAAATGCCTCGTAATCACTTTCGTTAAATATTGCGTCTCGATGCAGAAAGAAACGGACTAGCGTAATGCTAGTCCGTTTCTGTTTGTTCATTATTCGCCATTTTGAGCTGCTTTCGCTCGACATGGGCCGCTCCCCATTGATGTAAGGATTCCAAAATCGGAGACAGGCTCTTGCCGTATTCCGTGATGGATTATTCCACTTTCGGCGGGATTTGCAGGCTGACCGCTTCCTATACAAAGCGGTCCTATTTTTGCGGGTCGCTGTTCTCGATAGACAGCAACACTTTTACTTTGCCAAGAAGGCATCGACCTGATTCTGCAGCTCAGTCTGAATTTGCTTGAGCACCGCTTCGCCTTCCGTTTTGAATCTGGCGAAGTATTCGTCTGGATCAAGCGCGCCGTTAAATAATCCGCTATAATATTTGGCTTGAATGGTCGCGAACTGGGCCACTTCGTTCTTCACCGGAGTCGGATCGAAAGTGAAGCCGGTCATGATATCCTTCGTGAAGTTGTCGGCTTGCGTAATGAATTGACTGTACTCTCGGGTCTCTTCGTCGATACCGGCCCACTCCCGCTCTAACGCAGGATTCAACATGAGCTGGAACGAGACGATGCCGCCATCGTTGTTCAGCGTGTCGTATTGATGCTCGCCGACCGATTTCCAGTTCACGCCTTCGATGCCGTGCTCCAACAAATCATAATTCTCCTGCCGGTTCGCCCAATCAAGGAACATCATTGCACGGTCTTTATGTTTGCTCGTCTTTACAATACAAATGAAATTATCCATCTTAAAATTGGATAGGTTCTTTCCAGGGGTCAGATCGAATAGACGAACGGCTTCCAGCTCTCCATCAGACACGACCTGCTTCAACTGATCGTTGTACGTTTTGGGAATGCCAAAGGCCATTTGGGGCGTGGCCGCGACTTTGTTCTGGAGCTGCATGTCCCCCGGACTGCTTTTATTCGTCAAGACGTCCTGCGACATGACTTTGTCTACGAACAACTTGCGGACATCCTGGATGCCGGACCAGATCTTAGGTTCCTGGGTTTCAAAGAGGTTGTAGACCTTGCCATCGTTGCCCTTGTAATACAGCATCAAGCTGGCTCCAGCAAAATTCGTTGGACGAATGTTGACACTGGTATCGTCCCGGATCAGCCAGTTAACCCAACTGTAGGTGACGTCATCCGCGCCGGCGAGGAGCGGAGTGATTCCGGAGTTACTGTCGCGAACGGCGTAGAGATAAGCTTTTAGATCCTCATACGTCTTTACGGGCGGCAAGTTGAACTGCTCCCTCAGATCCTTTCGGATGAAGACCGATCTCTGTTGGGTATAGGCGCTTCCCAAGGGAACGCCGTAGATGCTTCCGTTAATTTTGTTAGCGTCCCACATTTGTTGCGGCCTCGTCTTTTTCACATTGGGGCCGTATTGGTCCAGCAGTTCGCTTAATTCTTCGTAATAGCCCTGGGAAGCCATCGTGTCCAGATGCAGCCACGGAGCATCAAACATCAAATCCACGCTCTCTCCCGAAGCCAGCATGACGTTGGTCTTCTGATTCAGATCGGCAAAGTCGACAAATGTAAATTTAACCTGCGTATTGATTTCGGCTTTTAATCGCTTGTTGACTTCGGCCAGCACCTCGTCATAGTTAGCCCCCTTAGCCCCCGGAATGACAACCTCCAAAGTGACCGGTTCAAGGGCAGAATCGCCGGTTTCCCCGGAATCGCCCGGCGCGGAGGCATCCCCGCCGGATCCGGAGCAGCCGGACAACGCGATGGCTAGTCCGAGCATCACCGTCGTCAAGAACTTGCGTTTTGATTTGGCCATGTAAATGACTCCCTTCAAATAATCAACTTATGTATAATAAATGGCTGGGCCAATCTATATCGCGCTCAGCCATTTGCGTAGAACCCCAGCCTCAACCTTTCACCGAGCCGAGCGTTAGACCTTTGACGAAATATTTCTGAACCATTGGATAGACAAGTATAATCGGGCCGATTGTCAGGCATACCGTTGCCAACTTGACCCCTTCTGCCGGCGGTAGCGTCAGCACATTGCCGTGATTGAGCGACGTGAGCTGCATCTGCGACATGAGCTGCCGAAGAAGCAGCTGGAGCGGGTACATATCGCTGTTATCGATAAACAGAAGCGACAGCCACCAATCGTTCCAGTATTGCAGTGCGTAAAACAAGCTAATCGTCGCAATAACCGGCGTTGAGATCGGCCGGATAATTTTGAAGAAGATCGTCCACTCACCGGCCCCGTCCATGTTAGCCGATTCGTTCAGCTCATAAGGCAACGAGCGATAGAACGAGACTAAGATAAACGCAAAGAACGGATTCATGACGTAAGGGAGCACAAGCGCCCACAGCGTATCTTTCAGATGCAGCCATTGGACGACCAGAAGATAGAAGCCGACAAGCCCAGAGCCGAAGACCATCGGCACGTAGGTCAAAAATGAGAGGAAGCCGCCGTATCGGTTCTTCGGATGGGCCAGCACGTAAGCAAACAACATGGTGACGACGAGGCCGAGCACGGTTCCGATGGCCGTTACCGCAATGGTGATGCCATAGCTGGTAAACATTTGCTTGCCCTGAAGGAGGAAACGATACGACTCCAGCGTAAACTCATCCGGCCATATGGAGTATCCGTTCACGGCCAAGCTTCGGGTGCTGGAGAACGAATTGATGACCATCAGCCAAAAAGGAAACAAACAAACCAGTGCAAATAAAATCAAAAACAGTCCGAACAACAACACCGCCATTTTATCGGAGAACCCGTTTGTCCGTCGGACTCGTGGGGGCGGGATCAGAGCAACCGGACGATTCATATGAAATTCACCTCCCTTGCATTCCGCGGAATTAAAGTGCGTTTTCAAAAAAAACTCAGTTCAAGATTCGATGTCGAGTCCACCTCATGATTTGCTTCGTCATGGAAAGATGACATTTTGAACAACCTCTTAAAATAATCTGGAGTCTTTATCGATTTTCCGAACCAGCGCATTAAACGAAACGACAGCGATAAGCCCCATAATAGACTGATAGAACACGATAGCCGATGACATGCTAAAATTGCCAAGCTGCCTTAATGCCCGATAGGAATACGTATCGATGACATCGGTCGTCGGGAATAGAATCCCGTTGTCCCCGATAATTCCGTAGATCATACCGAAATCCCCGTAGAAGATCCGTCCAACTCCCAAGAGGACGAGAATGATGATTTGCGGCTTCAGCAAAGGCAGCGTAATGTATTTCATCTGCTGCAGCCTCGTGGCTCCGTCCAGGCGGGCACTCTCATAATAATCGGAGGAGAAACCGGTGATGGCAGCGAGCAGAATAATCGAGTAGTAACCGGCGCTCTTCCATATTCGCGTTAAGGTTAGAATAATCGGCCATACCCACGGGGTCTGGTACCAGTCGATGGCTTGAAGTCCGCTCATGCTCAGCACACGGTTAATCAGACCGTCCGTATTGTTGAATAGAATGAATGTCATATACCCTACGACGACCCAGGAAATGAAATATGGAAGGAAGACGACGGATTGGATCGTACGTTTAAACCATTTCAAGCGAATTTCATTCAAGAAGAGCGCAATGAGAAGCGCAAAAACCATCTCGAAAATAATGAACAGCGCATTTAAATAAACCGTATTGACCGTAACTTGAATCCAATCCCGATTGGAGAAAAAGAAGCGAAAGTTGTCCAGCCCCACCCAATCACTTCCCCATATGCCTTTGCTGATCTGAAAGTCCTTGAACGCTAACAGATGTCCGGACAGAGGAATATAGGAGAAGACAACGAGAAAGACGATTCCCGGTATCGCCATCGAATACAAGCCCCGGTTCTTCACAAGATCCCTAAACATTCTCAATTTATAGTATCCCTCCATTCGATCTGGTCTGTCCGATGTGGCCATATCCTGACAGTGTTAATTATGTACGGAAGGATGACTTTGGGATAGTCCTCATTGTGTCACAAGGAGTACTTAAACTTAAGGATTCTGAGCTCTTTGGGCTTCCGGTATTATCTTGATTCTACTTTTGTCAAAATGAGGACTTCACATGAAGGTCAGGATATGATTGAGTAAGGAGGTCCCGGTTCGTTTCTTCTATCGAACAGTTCCGTTATACCCTTAAACCGTCAATCCATCAGCAAGGGGTGCTGGCAATATATGAAGATCAAACCTATTTTACAGAAGACCTATTTTCGAACCTTTCTTTTACTGACCACCGTTCTGATCTGTTCCATTATTCCTTTCGTCTACTTGCTGTCTGCAGAATTCGCAAAATACACCATGCTGGAGGTGCGCAGCAATTCGCAGAACGAAGTCAACAACCTGGCTTCGAAGGCCGAAATGATTCTCGGCAATTTGAAAGCCTACGGGCTCAGCATGTACGCCGATCAGAATATTCAGAACTGGTTCTTCAATACAAACAAAGATCCGCTCATCGACCATGCTGCGCTCGTCGCCCAATCCAACTTCATGTCCACCGAACCGCTCATCCAGCGATCCTATCTGATTAATTTGAAGCACAATCTTGTCGTCGATTCCAAAGCCGGAATCGTCCGGAATGAATCCTTTGCCGACCCGAGCATGCTGGAGCGTGTGAAGTCATTCCACCCCCAATATTTGCGCTTCTTTAGTCATTCGCTGGATGGCTCGGACTCCCTGGCCCTTATTCTGCCCGCAACCCCCGAGAAGCCGTCTGACTTCTATCTCGTGCTGCTCGTTGACAAACCGCTGCTGTCGAAGCTTCTGTTCGGCCAAACGATCGCCTCGGAGCAAGACATTCGGATTCTCGACGAGGACGGACAACTTCTGCTAGGTGTGTCCAATCCCGCGCTGAGCAGACAGCTTTATCAAGCCAGCCAGGAGCAGCAGGACAGCGATTTTCAAGTTCGGCTCCCGCATCAGAGATGGTTCGTCAATACAGCCAAGCTGACTACTGAAAATTGGTCGGTATACTACTCGAACGAGTATCATATTTTGACTCGTCATATCTCCTTATTCCAGCACAAATTGATAACGTATACATTACTGCTGCTGGGGATCGTCTCCGCGTTGTTCTTCTGGAGTTCTCGCCGTTCCTTGCGTTCCATCACCTTTTTGTCGGAAAAGCTGAAAGGAAAGGTTGCATTCGCAAACTCCACGCCTGATGTCAAGCCGGATATCCAATGGATCAATGACGGCATCGATATGCTGCTGAACAATGTGGAACAGCTGCATGCATCCATGAGAAACCAATCCGAGCTCGTTCGAACGGAGCTTCTCGCCCAGTGGATGCTCCACGGGACGCCGGGTACCAAGAGCTACGAATATATTCAGACCAAGACCAAACTGGCCTCCTGTGAAGTTCTGTTTTTGGCCGTCCTTCGGATCGAAGCCTATACGGTCTTTTGCGAACGTTACGATTTCCCCTCCCGGAAATTGATTAAGTACGCCATACGCAATATTAGCGAAGAAGTGTTTGGTGCAGGTTCTTATGCGGCCGAAGGCTTGGATATGGGCGGCGACCACCTTATCCTGGTCATCGGAGGCCAAGAATTGGACGAGCTTCAGCTACAACGTCTTCTGGAGGAGACGCAGAATCAGGTGGCACGCATCCTGAACATTGATACAACCGCCGCAGTCAGCAATGCCTATGACCTCAGCACCAATATCCGAAACATATATGATCATATCTACGAATTGACGAAACTGCGATTTCTCAACGGAGAGAAGCAAATTTTTCTGGAGAGCGATTATGAAGAGTTTATGGCAGGGTATCCTTCTGCGTCTGAGGCGCTGGAGACAACCGAGATCATCAAGTCGATCCGTCGCGGCCGCCCGGACACCACCGTCGTCTTGCTGCGCCAGCAGATGAAACACGTTCAAGAGTTATCTTATCGCGATTGTAAGCTTAACCTGACCTACTTCACCTACGATCTGCTCAAAAATTTCAACAAGTCCAGCGTCTTGCGCGAGATCAGCAGCATCCATCAATTGCTGGAGCGGTACAGCACGCTGTCCGAGTTTCAAGCATGGCTCGAGAACATCGTCGCGATACTCGCGTCCGAGACCGAGGTTCCTAAATCTTCGAGCCGCAAGGAAGAGATCGTCTTGGAGATCAAAGAATACGTGGACAACCATCTGCAGGATGCGCAGTTGTCGATCGAGCAGGTTGCCGACAATTTTTCCTTCTCCGTGAGCTATATCCGGCAGTTATTCAAGGAGATCATGAACATGTCTCTGTCCGAGTACATTCTCCAGGAACGAATCGAGAGAGTGAAAGAGAAACTGACATCCAGCCAGCTCTCGGTGCTGGAGATCGCAGATCAATGCGGCTTCCTATCCAAAGGGCATTTTTTCTCCGCATTCAAGAAGTTCACGAATCTCACTCCGAAGCAGTATCGTGAAATCCACGGGGACTCCCTCTAGTTAAGATATCGCGCTTGCCAGCTTATTATGGAGAGGTTGCAGGCAAGGATGCGTTTCGCGAGAACAGGCTCAAATCCAAAAGGACCTTTCCGGCAAAGCACCTCAGTGCTTTCGGAAAGGTCCTTATTCAGTTATTAAAAATGGTCTGGCACTCTGGCGCTATTCACCGGTCGTTTCTAGAACCGGCTCAAGCCCCAGCTTCGGATTCGCCAAGTCGAGTTTATACATGATCTGATTGTAGTTATACCGTGGCGTTGGGACATGATTCGTGAATGTATTCGTATAGGTTCCTTCGAAGTAGATGACCCGGCCGCCGTCCTTGTTGAAGTATTCATGCTGGGCTACGTTATAAAAAGTATAGTCGTTATGCGTAACGATATGCTTGGCATTGGTCCAAGGACCTTGAGGCGATGGTGCTTCCGCGTACCAGACTTCCCCAAGTACCGATGTCTTGCCTTGTACCTGCTGCGCGATCATCACGTAACGCTGCCGATATTCATTCCATTCAATGGAACTTTGGGCGATTTGAACGTCTTCACCAGTATCGATATCCTTCAATTGATAATAACGCGGGTCGTCAGCTTTGATCAGCCCTAATTGGATCAGCTCTTTCTCTTGTTCTTGGTTGAGCGGCTGAGTATCCTTTTTCCAGCCCCATACGAGCTTGCCGTCCGCATCGCGTTCCAGCGACGTTTGAGCCCCGTTGTATGTCGTTCCCGGCGTCAGGCAAGTAAACGATTCGTATTGGGTATAGTCGATGATGGCGTCATAGCTGGCAGCAACCCGCAAATTCGGAATTCGGTGTTCGGTAAAGAGCCAGTATCCCTTACCACCCTCCTCGTAGTAGGTCGCCTGTCCGCCCGGATGGCGCCAGTCGTCTTTGGAAGGGAACTGGACGACCTGCTCGAACTCCTTCGTCGTGTCGTTAAAGGCAAGAATACCGAAGGCGGTGGGTTCAGGATTGTGCGTGCTGTAGCCAGCGAGCAGACGCTCCTGTCCGGCGCCGTCCTTGGCGGTCATCAGACCGAATACCCAGGCTATGCCTGCACCATCAGGCAGAGGCGGCACCAAACTTTTGACGAAACCGTCTTGATTCGTAAAATAGTCCAGATTCACACCGACATCCGGGTCCAGTCCCCCCTTACTCGGAAGCTTGGAAGTCGCACCCGTCACGCGGAAGTTCCCCAGCGGATAGGCCGGTCTGTCCGTATCGCCCCAGAACCAGTACAGTTTATTGTTGTACTCGATCGTCTGCACGGAATCCTGTCCCATGACCAAGCCGTTGATCAGCGGCTCCTGAATCGGCGCGCCCAAACCAAGTTGCGCGCTGTCGCGGTAAATGCCCTGACCTGTAATTCGGTACAGCCGTTCGGCGATGTTCACCCGGTTCATCTCAAGCGTAATCATGCCCCCAGGCACAATCTGTACGGCCTGCCCCCGGTTGCCGAACATGTCGGCAGGGATATCGTAACCGTGACTCGACAGGTGGAAGAAGACCGTCTGATCCATCAGGCCGGGCTCGTTGTATGCCACGATACCGGCACTGTCCGTGTAATACAGAACGTTGTTCGTCGTCTTCAGCTCGACAAGGGGAATGCCCCTGCCCGTCTCGGCATCAACGATCTTGATCATGAACGGCTGCTGAACCATTTTCTTTGCACTGCTCAAATTCTTCTCGGCGCTGCTTCCCGCCGCCTCCGCTGCGATCGCGGCGCCCGGCGCCGTCATGGTCATCAGCAGGATGCAAGCCCATATTCCCGCACGTTTCCACTGTTTTATTTTCACTTCTCTTACCTCCCTAACTTTTGGCGTTTAGAAGAAATCGTTGCGCTGACCCGGTACTGTCTTTCAAACCCTATTCCTACAGCCATGGTTACGAAATACCTCTGGATGCGTTTGGTCTATCGCGTCCAAGCGATCGAAGCGACGCTGAGCGGCATCCGCTTCTTCGTTGATGAACTCCTCACTAACCACCTCCTTTCAAGGCATGGAGAGCAATGTTCGAGATCGAGCAATAAGAAACGTCTATGGGACGCTCATTTTCAATGAAGCCTGACCACGTTTAGTAGAAGTTTTTCTTGAGATATGAGGAAGCCCCGACTCGAACTTATAATGTAAGCGAATACATTATTGTTTGCGAGTAACAGCCGCACAAGCTGCGCGGCTGTTCTCAGTGTAGAAATGTCTTTCGAACCCATAAATCTGCTTATGAGGAATTATTCCAACTAAGGCAGTTGACGTCAGGAGCCCATTCGCATGCGCGACCAATCGAAGCCGATCACCTCCAGCAACGCGCGCGCAAGCAGCAGATGACCCGTCAAGTTCGGATGCACCCGATCAGACGCCAGCGCAGTCGGATGCGCGTAGTCGAAATGGCTCGCGAAAGCTGCCTGCGTATCCACAAATAATGCGCCTACCGCTCCGCAACCCGCTTGGCAGCCCGCCCGAACTCATCCATCCGGCTTCGCATGTGATCTTCGGCATTCGGTTCCAGATAGAACGGCGTCATGATCACGAGTCCTTGCAGGCCGGGGAGTGCCGATCGAACCAGCTCTTCCAGGGTCTGCTCATATTCTTCAAGGTTCACATGCGATTCCGGAATCGCAGGTTGGTCGAACTGCCGCCATACATCGTTGATGCCGATCATGATCGTTAACCAATTCGGCTTTAGATCCAGTACGTCCGTCTGCCATCTGGCCTGCAAATCCCGAACCGTATTGCCGCCGATGCCCATATTCGTCACTCGAATGAGGAGCTCGGGATATGCCGCCTGCAGCATCGCGTCCACGAGCGCGGCATACCCTTTGCCGACGCCTTGGAACAGCCCTTCCCCGTACGGATATTTACGTTCGCAGTCCGTGATCGAGTCGCCGATCATGACCAGGCGTTGCCCTTCTTTCAGCTTCATCCTTTATTCCTCCCACTCCGTTGGAGACGAATCGTCTTCACCTCGAACGGACGGAACTGAAGTGATACCTCTTCGTCCTCGTGAGGCAAATCCG
Organism: Paenibacillus lautus; assembly: GCF_050482385.1. GTDB lineage: Bacteria > Bacillota > Bacilli > Paenibacillales > Paenibacillaceae > Paenibacillus_AQ > Paenibacillus_AQ lautus_B. Next base: position 43,822 of record NZ_JBCNHV010000030.1, on the reverse strand, counting down.
CCAACTTCTCCTCCAGCATATTTGTCTCATAAACCGCTGCAACGGACAGCCCGAAGTGAAGCACGCACGCTACGGAAGCTCCCTTGCACTCGTACAAACGCACGATCCAATCGCCTGATCCGTCTTCGGCAAGCTTGGCCGTCTCCGCGATCACATTGGCTTGATCGATGCTGAGCAACGATTGCTCCTCCCGGCCTCCTCCAGACGTTAGGCTGACTGGATAGTTCAACTCGTAGGCTTCACGTATGACAGGACTCCCCAGGAACGCGCCGTTCCAGAACGTAAATCCATATGTAAAATGGTGCGTCCCTTGATCGGACGTCTCATCCGGCCACGTCGGAGCCCGAAGCAGCGTTAGGCTCATCGTGTTGTCGTTGACGGAAATCCCGTATTTGCAGTCGTTCAGCAGCGCAAAGCCGCGGTTCGCCTCCGCAAGCGCCGACCATTTATGCTGAACCACTTCGTAACGATCCGCATCATGCGGACGCGAAGCATGATTCGGCCGCTTGACGTAACCGAACTGAATTTCCTGCAGCGACTCGTTCGCATGTACGCGAACAGGGAAATCGACTTTTAGCAGCTTGTTCTTCTCGCGCCAGTGAATCGTCGTATGGAATTCCACACGGCGGCTGCCGGCACGCAGCCGGATATCCTGGATCAGGGTCGACTGGTTCAGTTCGCGCTCAACCCGAATAGTCGCGAAGAGCGGGCCGTTCGCGGTAACGGATACCTTGGCGCTCGCATTCAGCTCGACGGGTGCCAAGCGGTAGCGCCGATCGATCTCCCAAGCATCGAAATCCGAATTTTGATCCCGATACATCCGCATGACGTTGCAGTGATCCGCCGCCCATTCCGCTCTGGTCTCCTTGTCAAAAATAGTCGTTAACTCGCCCCGTTCGTTTATTTCGAGCGCAATCCATTCGTTCTCCAGACGCGATTCCGTCGCAAGGACCGCTGACGCTGCTGAAGTACCCGTCGCTTCCGCTTCTTCAGCCCTGTACGTCGACCAGCCCATGGAAGGCACCTCTACCTCGGCATAGCGAACGCCTTCGTGCAATTGCACCGGCAGAACCGCTCCGTTTCCGTCCGCAATTCCACGGACGCCTGCGGGCAACACGACCAGTTCCTTTCTCGGCCAGGACAGTGAGTTAAAGACGGTAACCCGGGAGGCATCGTCGTCCGTGAGCGCATCTCTTGCGTCTGAAGCCATGTCATATACGTTCTGATTCAATTCCTTCAGCTCTAGCTGCGCCTCTTCGTGGACGCGATGAATGGAGGAGCCCGGCAGAATATCGTGGAATTGGTTCAGCAGCAGAACCTTCCATAGACGGTCCATATCCTCGTGAGGGTAGCTCCGGTTAAACAGCAGCTCCGCCGCAGCCCCCCAAAGCTCCACCTCGCGGAAACCGATTTCCGCCTTCCGGTTTAGCTTTTTGATGATCGCTTGCGTCGTGTAAGTCCCGCGATGAGCGGGATAATAGAGCTCTCCTACATATTTGGCGTCAGGAATGCCTTTTTCGATCTGATCCTCAAAAAATTCGATCGGCGAGCCATGCTTTGTCTTGGGGACGCCCTCCAAATTGCCGAGCCTGCGCATAAACTCGAGATCATCCCGATTGGATCCGCCGCCTCCGTCGCCGTGTCCGAACTGCGTGAGCCGCGTGGAAATTCCTTCAAGCTGGACGCGATCGCTCCACTGATGGATCAAGAATGACGGGTTAATCCGAATTGGATAGTAATCGCCGTAGTTCATCAGATGCGTCAAAATTTGCGAACCGTCGATCCCTTCCCACATGAACGTATTATGCGGGAACGGGTCCGCTACATTATCATAAGTACCGAACAATTTTGTAGACGCGAAATAATGGATCCCGCAGCCCTTCATAATTTGCGGCAGGTTCCCGGAATAGCCGAATACGTCAGGCAGCCACAGCATCTCGTTGTCCACGCCGAATTCGTCCTTGAAGAACCGCTTGCCGTGCAGCGCCTGGCGGATCAGGCTCTCGCCGCTGGGCAGATTCGTATCGGGCTCCACCCACATGGAGCCTTCGGGAACGATTCTCCCTTCCTTTACCGCCTGTTTGATGCGCGCATACAGCTCCGGATACAGCGTCTTGACCACCTGGAACAAATACGGCTGGCTCTGGGTGTATGTGTATTCCGGATATTCGTCCATGAGCGCCAACTGATTGGACATGGTCCGCGCAATCTTCCGCTTTGTCTCCGCGATCGGCCACAGCCAGGCGACATCCAGGTGGGACTGTCCCATCAGGTACAGGGTCGGCGCCGTCGAACCGTTCACGCAGGAGAGGAGCGGCTCCATCAACTTCCGGCACTGCTTTGCGTTCTCACAGAGCGCTTCTTGACGCAGGGTCAGGTCGATCGTCGCGAACACCTGAGTCAGGCATCGATCAATCTCCGCAACGCGGAGGGATTTGGCATCCAGATGATTGCGAAGATCGTACAAGCACTCCAAATCGATGAAAAACTGGTAGACCTCCTCTTCAAAAACGCAAAGCTGTGACTCTCCGAACGTCGGCCTGGAATCCGAATGGCCGGCGTACGCCTCCGTGACGATTTCAAATGGCTCGCCGGCTTTTGCCGAACGGGTTAAAGTTACGTAATGATGGTTAAGGTCCTTTGCGCCGCTCACGATACCATTTATGTACACGGTCGCTTCGCATCCGAAATCAAGCATGGCCACAAGCCGTTTGCCTTCGGCCTCTTTGGGAACGATAATGTTCGAGCGGAACCAGCCGTATCCCCAATTTTCTCCCCACCGCTGACCCGGAGCGAAACTCTCAAACGGTTGTCCATCCATTTCATGAATAAACAGTTGTTTCATTGTCGTAAAACCGGAAAAATCCATAGAATAAAGCTTCGTTATCATAAATTGATCTCTTTTGTTTAGCAGCTTTTCCACATGGAATAAAATCTCTTTTTTTTCATTCAAGGTTTCTCACATCCTATGTTTCGTTATCTATGATCCTATCGCCTTGCGGCATACCGCCCCTCCGCGGCGGCCTTGCAGCGGAGGGACGATTTCTATTCGTTTCCTAGCGCTCTTTGTGCAGCATCATTATAGATTTTCAGCGCTTCATCAATGTTGCCCATTTTTTTGACCTTATCGATGAATGCCTGCCAATTGTCGAAGCTGTTTTTGCCTGCTACGAATTTAGCCTGTTCTTCCGTAACGAACGTCTTGATCGGGTTCATAATTTCCGAGACCCGCTGGCTCTCACTGCCCGTGAGTTGAATCGACGGCTCGCTCAACCAGGAAGGAACATAGTCGTTCTCAGGCATGGGCAGACTCGTCAGGAATTCCGCCTTCTCAATTGGCACCTCTTCATATTTGCCGTTAAATACCGTATAGTCTGTCGCGGCAAAATCCACGAACGCTCTTGCGTCGCTCACCATCTGCAAGCCGGGGTTATGGTTTCGGCTAGCGCGCATGCCGTATTTATCGCCCTCCAACCAGGGATCCTTGGCCGTTTTCAGCGAGTCGACAAAGGTCGGAACGCCGTCTTCCCCGATCGTATAGGTTGTGCCCTCGATTCCCCAAGTGATGAGCTGGATCATTTCATCCGAATATTGATAATCGATGAATTTGATCAATTCTTCAGGGTTTTTAACTTTCGAGCTTACGCCGTAGACTCCCCAGCCCAAGTCAGGGGTATTGCCGTTCACAACCTCCTGCCAGGCTTTTCCGTACTTCGGATTGTCAGGATACAACGAAACCGCGAAAATCTTCCCGTCGTCGGCCGTTCTCGTGTACTCGGCCGGCGTCGTAAACCACTGCGTCAGCCACATGAGGTTGTCGCCGTTCAGCGCTTTTCTTTTCAGCGTATCGTCTGTATCAATGGTATACTCCGGATCTAACAGCTTCTCGGCATACAGCTTATTCGCAAATTGGAGCGCATCTTTATATCCTTCATCCAGAACTCCGTATACGTATTTCTCGCCGTCCCAGAAAATTTCATCCCGGATATGGTTCGCAGAGAACAGCGATCTCAAGCTGTTCCATTTTGTCGCAACCGGATATTTATCGGGGTAGAGCTCTTTAAGTTTTTTGGCAGCCCCATAAAATTCATCGAGGGTTTCCGGAATTTTGATGTTATTGGCCTCGAACACGTCATAGCGGTAAGCAGACGTATTCTGGATGAGCATGCCTCGATCCTCGGGGAATCTGGGCGTGGAGGTTTCTTTAAAGGTGAACATGCTGCCGTCGGCATCCGTTACTCGCTTCATTCCGTTCTTAACCTTGCCAATGTAGTTCATATAGTTCGGCATTAAATCTTGATACTGGCCTAACTCGAGCAGCTGGCCTTGTTCGGCCATTTCGGTCGTATCATAGAATAACGGCGTCACGAAGAAATCCGTCAGATCGTCGCTTGCAATCATGAGCTTGACCTTTTCGTCATATTCGGAAGACGGAATATAGTTATATTTGATTTCTACCTTCTTGCCCATATAAGCTTCCATGCGTTTGTGCCATTCCTTGCCTACCAGACTATTCGGATTATCCACACCGTTCGCAGGCAGCGTGACCGAAAAGCGCATGACTTCTTGATTCTCTTCATTGGTATCGGATTTTTTGGAATTATTCGAACATCCGGAAAAAACCATTAGTAGGGCCAATCCGAGGACAAGCATGTTTGCCAATTTGTTCATTCCATTTCCCCCTAATTTGCACAATTAACCACTTCTTCTTCAAATCTGCTATTCATTACTGGTCAATGAATGACTGCACATTCAGTTTGCTTGCACCGGCGCCTTCAGATCTTTAGCCTTTGATGGAGCCGACGAATATCCCTTTGGTGAAATGCTTCTGGAAGATCGGATAAATACACATGATCGGAAACATGGTAATAATGATGACGCTCATTCGTACCGCCTTCGGATCAAGCGTCTCCCCCGGAGCATTGATGGCAACCGCGCCGCCTCCTACCCGCCCTTGAATCGCAGTTGTATCCAAGGTAAACAGGTAGTTTCGGAGCACCATCTGCAAGGGATACTTGTCCTGGTCTCGCAGATAGATCAAAGCCTCGAACCAACTGTTCCAGCTTCCGACCAGACCGAATAGAGCAAAGGTGGCAAACAGCGCTTTCGACAACGGCAGTATGATCCTGAAGAGAACCACCAAATCACTCGCTCCATCGATATAGGCGGAGTCCTTCAGTTCAGAAGGAATATTCAGAAAGAAAGTCCGAAACAGAAACACATTATAAGCACTGATCGCACCAGGGAGAATCATGACCCATACCGTATCCAACAGGTTCAAACCGCGCATAAGCAGATAGGTCGGGATTAAGCCGCCGCCGAAAAACATCGTAATCATGAGAAAAATGGTCAGAAATTTCTTGCCCGCAAATCCCGGGATCGTGAGCGGATACGCCATCAGTGCCGTAAACAGCAGCATGATGCCCGTAGAGCCGGCCGCATAAATAATCGAGTTCAGATATCCTTTAAAAATGTACGGATCCTGAAACACCGTCGTGTACGCTTCCAGATTAAATCCCTTGGGCCAAATCGTTACGCTCCCCGAGGAGATGTAACGCGTGCCGCTAAGCGATGTCGCGATAATGTTCAGAATCGGATACAGCACGACAATCAGGATGAATAGCATGATAACCATATTGAATACATCGAATGCTCTGGAACCCAAACTAGCCTTTTTCAACATCCCACCACCTAGAACAAACTCGTATCTGATACTTTCCGGCTTAACCAATTGGTCAAGTAAAGGATCGTAAAGGAAATAAACGACATGAATAATCCGATAGCCGTCGTGTACTCGTATTGTGCGCCCAGTATACCTTGACGATAAACGTAGGATCCGATGACATCCGCTACTTCGTAAGTCTCAGGCGAATAGAGCAGAATGATCTTCTGGAAATCACTCCCGAGGATTCCTCCGACGGCGAAAATCAGCAAAATAATGGTGGTCGGCTTGAGCGACGGCCAAGTGATGTGCAAAACCTTCTTCCATCGCCCTGCGCCGTCTACCTCGGCCACGTCATACAGCGTAGGATCAATTCCGCTTAATGCTGCAAGGTAGATGATCGTGCCGAACCCGACGCCCTGCCATATGCCCGAAGAAATGAAGATGGTCCGGAAATAGTCAGGTTCGAGAAGAAACATGATCGGGTCTCCGCCGAAGAAGCCGACAATATGGTTAAACAAACCGTCTCTCGCCGTAAATTCCTTAAGCATCCCCGCAACAATGACGACCGAAATAAAATGCGGGAAATAAGAAACCGTCTGCACAAGCTTCTTAAAGCCCTTGTTTTTCAATTCATTAAACAACAGAGCCAATATAATCGGCGCCGGAAATGACCAAAATAAAGTATACAAACCGAGAAGCAAAGTATTCTTTAGAACTCTAAACGCCATCGGATCGTTAAAAAAAGAAGTGAAGTATTTGATCCCCACCCACTCGCTTCCCCAAATCCCCTTGGAAGCATTGAAATCTTTGAAAGCGATTAATATTCCGTACATCGGAAAATAGTGAAAGATTAACAGCGTCAGAAAGCCAGGAAGCACCATAAGATAGAGATAGCGGTGCTTCACAATCCTGGCCACCAGCCTGTTATTGATTGTCTTCAAAGGAACACCTCCTGACTGTTAACGTGATCGGATACGGCTGGTGCTATTACTCCAGTTCGCATGAGCCTGGCCATTTGGTTCGTTTTATATGTAAGCGCATTCAATTTCACCCCCAGACTGTATCCTAACGTTCGTCGAAAACGCATTTGCTTCCGGCTACCGTCCCCTATAGATATGATTATCATGATGCCCCACAACTTGTTATGCTAAGTAGAAAATAACACATACTATTTACATCGTCAACACATAAAAGCGTTAATCTGTTCATCGTTATTTAGCATACTATCTTCGGATTATCCCGAACTGACGATATCTGTGCGGTGTCAGGTTATGCCTTCGCTTGAATAAGTCGTAAAAGTAGCTGACGTTGTCAAGTCCGATCTCAAGGCTGATGTCCAGGATGTCCATATCCGTGTTTAGCAGCAAATTCTCGGCGTAGGACATTCTCAATTCGTTAATATACTGGGTCGGAGACATCCCGAGATGCTTCTTAAACATTCTGCATACGTAGGCATGCGATTTGCCCGACAACTGGACAAGCGCTGCCGTTCCCCGCGTAAAGTGCTCTTTCTTCCTCGCCTCTCGGCATAGGGACTTAAACCATTCCGGTTGTCCGGTAAGATCGATCGGATCCGCGTCAGCCTTGATATACCTGGAGAACAGGTCGGTCAAGATGGCTCTTACCTCCGCCTTGACAGTCAGCTTCTTCTCCTGCGGGATCAGACTGAGCTGGTCCAGCCGATACCGCACATATTCCTTCTCCGTTTTGGACAGTAAGGTCGACGGCGGCATGGTCGGCCCAAGCAATCTTTCGCTTGGGAACCCTTCTCCCAAGAAAGCTATGAGGTCGTCCAAGACCTCGCGATGGAACGACAAATTGATGAACTGGCAATCGCTGTCCGTCGTCTGCTCATAATAATGAACATCCCGGTCCCGTATGAATACGAGTGTATTTTCCTGCAGCAGCTGCCTTTTGCCGTTAATGACATGCACAACGCTTCCCTTCAGGATAAGAAACAATTCAAAGAAGTCATGCGTATGCATGTCGATCGTGTCGCGCACAGAAGCGATCAGCCGATAGTGGGCCTGAATTTCAGAATCAATCCCGTCCGCCGCATAAAGCTTCAACATGGGTATCCCTCCTTGTTTGTATGTTGATTAGTTCTTCCGATGTCAAAACACCATAAAGCATTCCAAAATAGAGCAAGATCGGGAGGAGCACTTTCGATTAGGATAAAGTTGTTATTGGAGCCCGAAAGGAGATTTGTCACGAATGAACTTACTGGAACTGCGTCAGCAATTCGAAGCAAACAAACGCATTTATGAAAGCGCCAAGCTTGTCTTCCGCGGAGTCGAAGGCTTTGACGTCTACAACCCTACGATCCCGTTCCAATGGAACGGCAAGCGCTACATTTACGGACGCGTGGAGAAACGACATGAGTGGGCGAGGTCCTGGGTTCGCTTGTTCGAGCAGAGCGGTCCGGACGAGTGGACTGCCGTACCGAATACGATGATTTATCAGCTAGAAGACCCTTATATTAGCGTGATCGACAAACAGCTCGTATTGGGCGGCACGCATGTCCGTTACAAGCAGGGACGCCTCGATACATTCTACGGTTATTTCTACAAAGGAAGTGATCTTCATGATCTCTTCTACTTCACGACCGGTCCGGATTATATGAAGGACATTCGGCTCGTAGAGCTCCAGGACGGGATGATCGGCGTTTTCTCCAGGCCGCGCGGCGAAGAGATCCGCAATGAATTCGGCAGCGAATCCTTGGTGGGATTCACCGTCATCGACAGCCTAGACGAATTGTCTCCGGAAGTCATCGAGAACGCCCCTTATATCCGCGGATTATTCAGCAAGGATGAATGGGGCGGCTGTAACCAAGCATACTTACTCGAGAGCGGGAAGATCGGCGTCATCGGCCATATCTGTTACGCTCAAGGAGATACATCGACTTATATGAACATGGCCTTCGTATTGGATCCGCAGACGAATCGATTCTCGGATTTGAAAATCATCGGCACTCGTCCTTGTTATCCGGATGGCCCCGCCAAGAAGCCGCATCTGACCGACTGTGCGTTCACCGCTGGCATCGAAATGCGTCCCGACGGCAAGGTTAATCTGTACAGCGGCATCGGCGATACCGAAGCGGCACGCATCGTCATCGACTACCCGTTCGAGAAGGAAGGCGCCATTGCAACCTTCTAGATGAAATTCCAAGCTTGGAGCTGCTGGATCCCCCAGCGGCTCCTTTTTTTGTCCGATTTGCGGCACCGTATAGTACCATTCATTTTGCAAAGTGTTTCCGTCATAAAGTTATTATGATAAGTTAATTAAAACACATACTTTATTTGACCCCATCGTAATACAGACCTTCACGAAATTCAAACTTTTTATATCATTTCGCTCCTTTCTTGCTTAATTCCTGAAAAATTCCCACCTATTCGACAAAATCTTTTTCGGAGTTAAGCTCCAAGTACGTATACTTTTTAAACTGATGTACGCTATAATTGAGGAAATGTTGATACGAGGTGAACTCACTTGAACAAGAAGGACTTGGCTCTGCCAAAGTACCAGATGGTAAAAGACTATGTCTTATCCCAGATCGAGAATAAGGAATTTACGAAAGACGATCGGATTCCTAGTGAGTCGGAGTTCTCCAAGCTGCTGGATGTCAGCTCCATCACGGTGCGTAAAGCGCTGTCTGAGCTGGTCAACGAGGGCGTGATCTACCGTGTCCGAGGTAAGGGAAGCTTTGTCGCCAGCCAAGCAGCCGTCTCGGAGAAGACCTCCAATCTGGTGGCCTTCGTCATCTCCGGCATCGACCTGTACGACAGTTCGTATATGCAGATCATGAGAGGTATTCAGTCATTTCTAGGCCAGCATGGCTGCAAGCTGATCATCGAATTCGTGGAGAACGACTTCGAACAGGAACGCGAGCTCATTCTGGGGCTCATTCAAACGGAGCTAAGAGGTTTACTCATCTATTCCTCTGATCCCGAAGCTGCAAAGGGCTATCTCGGAGAGATTCGCAAAAAATCGATTCCGTTTGTTATGCTGGATCGCTCCCCTTCCGGCTATCCGGTCAACGTTGTCACCTGTAATAACCATGACGGTGCTTATGAAGCCGTTGAATACTTGATCCAGCAAGGACATCGACGAATCGGATTCGCGGCTTACGATTATCACCTGAGCCCGGAGGTTGACAGATATAACGGTTATTGCAACGCCATGTCGAATGCGTCCATTCCGATACCCGATGCGCTCTTGTTCCTGGATAAGGAACTGGACTATGCTGCACTTGTGAGCCTTATCCAAGACGGAGAGCTGACCGCGCTGTTCTGCGCGAACGACAAGCGAGCCCTTGAGGTAATCGAACAGCTCACCGCACTTGACATACGTATCCCCGAACAAGTATCCCTTATGGGCTTTGACGATTTCGAGAGCTCCAAGTTCGCCAAGGTGGCCTTAAGCACCGTGAAGCAATATTTCGACGTTCTCGGCTATGAGAGTGCCAAGCTGCTGTTCGAAATTACCGAAGGCTCATCTTATGGCAATAAGAAAGTCATGCTGCCTACAAGCTTGGTCATACGTGATACGATCAAGTCAGTTATAGGTTAAATTTCAAAATTGAAATGCCTTCTAGTTGTTGAGGCTGTGCAAGTAATGAACAAACACGGGTGACCCGTCCGATGTTGGATTGGGTCCCTTTTTCACACCGACTCTACGCGCCCTTCAGACCCTCGCATTTTGTACGTATCGCTTTAAGGCTTAACTTCACCGTATAAGGTCTCTTCTATATCATTCTCCATTAACACAATGTCAGGGGCATCATTATTTCTGTCTACAACCATTGCAAACGTTTCAGAGAAGAACTCGTCTTGATGAATGATTTCTTCCTCCAAAGTGCCCATATCTCGGAAAATCCCATCATGATGGCACGAAAATTGCTTGTTATCCCTATAAGGAAATGACGACACAACATTTTCGAAAGGGATGAGATGATGATGTTAAGAATTGAGCGGGACAAGAACGGAGAGGTCAACGTGCCCTCCCATGCATACTACGGTGTGGAGACGATGCGCGCTGCCGGTGAATATCCCCATGTGAACGCTCGCGTCCATAGCGAATTTATTAAGGCTCTGGCTTCCGTCAAAAACGCAGTCGTACGTGCAGGCATAGAGCAAAGCTTTGTGCCGGAGCGAATCGGAAATCTCATTTTGAAGGCGACGGATGAAATCATGGATGGAAAGCATTCGGAGCAATTTATTACAGATTATATCCATGGTTCTTCAAGCAATATCCTGAATGTGAATATGAACGAGGTGCTTGCCAACCGGGCACTGGAGCTGATGCTTGAGGATAAAGGAAACTATGCGGTGGTTGATCCAGACATTCACGTGAACGGCCCTCATACAGCCGATTGGATCATTTCGACCACGCTAAATGTTGCCGCCCATCAACTTTCGCACAAGTTAATCACAGCCATCGAGGGATTAAAGTATCGATTATGGATGGCAAAAGAACTTCTCGAGGGACAACGTCCGGCCGATTCCGCGGATTCTGTTATGATGGTGTCGACACGACTGATCCGTTCTTTCAGGGAATCCGCGAAGCAGCTGCAGCTCGATGCGACGCCGCTCACGGAAGCCGCCTCCCGATTAAAGAGAATCCGTATCGATTCCGCACCGGATGCTGCCATGCCCCATTCGTATTGCGAATTAACGGAGAGAACCGTCTCTTACTTAAGGCAAATTACCTGTACTGATTATTTTGCAGCAAGTCACTACCAAGATTCTTCTTCCGGCAGCAAAAGCGCCTATGCAGACCTTTCATCGGCTCTGAAAACATTGGCTGTTAATCTGTTCAAGCTATGCTGCGATATTTGGGACGCCTCTATGAGTGAACAGGATATGAATCCGCCGAACCGCATTTACTATGAATCTGCCGGATTTTTGCATCAGATCTGTATGCAGGTTATTGGATATGACCATATCATCAACCTCGCAGAGGAAGCCGGGATGCCTAATGACGACACCGTTCCTCCGGTAATCCTCTACCATTTAATGGAGTCGCTAGACATTATGATGAAGGGTATCGGATCGTTTGCAAGTTCGCTGACACGAGAGCAGAACGATGCCGATACAACAGCCGACTAAAGGAAAATGACGCACCGCTTCAGGAGGATTGAAAATCGAATAGGAGGCTACCCATTTGTTGAGTAGCCGACCTTCCTCACCACCGTACGTAAGTTCGGTATATGGCGGTTCAATCGCTTAAGTGCAAGTTACGCAGGCGCTCGTACTGCGCAGGAAATTCATAGTATCCTGCCTGTGTGAGCTTTTCGTTTGTAATCGAACGCTGTAATATCGCGCTTACGGCTATACGCGGACTTTCACCTCCAAGTTATCGCCCATGCTGGGCGTACCCAAGAAAGGGTGTCTCGGAAACCTATCCGAGACACCCTTTTCTATCTACGCTTGCGGAACGAGGAGGGCATAATCTGCATTTGTTCCCGATACTTCGCAACCGTTCTGCGAGACAGCCGGATTCCCTCCGCTCGCAGCATATCCGTAATATGCTGGTCCGAATAGGGAATGTTTTTATTTTCGGCGTCGATAAGCTCCTTGATTCGGGCTTTAACACTCCGGGAGGATACACTGCTACCGCCCGTCGTCGACAGTCTAGCAGAGAAAAAATATTTGAGAGGGAGCACGCCATGCGGCGTAAGTACGAATTTACCGTTCACCGCCCGGCTAACGGTCGATTCATGCAGGTCCAGTTTGGTGGATATCGTATTCATCTTCATCGGTGCAATTCCCTTGATTCCTTCAACCAGAAACTGCCGCTGCTCCTCCATAATGGCATTGACGACCCTCATCATTGTCCGGTTCCTCTTCTCCAAGCTCCGAACCAGCCAACGGGCAGATCGGACGCAGCTGCTCAAATACGAAGTGGCTTCGGTTGATCCCCGCAACTTAACCCATTCTCGGGAGGAGTTGTTAATGGAGAGCTTGGGGAGATTTTCCGGATGGATCGACACTATGAAGCCACCCTCATAGTTTTCGACGATCGCATCCGGAACGATATACTCTGGCTCTATCGAGGTATACGCCAGCCCCGGACGAGGATTCAATCCGCGAATATATTCCGCTGCCGTCCTTGCCGTCTCCATGGGTATGTTCAAAGCCATTGCGATCTTCTCCAGCTTCCCGTATGCCAGCTCCGGCATATACAGGTCTGCGACTTCATAGGCATACGGAGCGGCCGCCGGATCTCTAACAATCTGCAGCAGCAGGCATTCCCGCAAATCTCTGCAGCCGACACCGGCAGGCTCTAACGATTGCAATGCCTCATGCGCGGTCCGAATAAGCTCCTCTGATACGCCAAGCTTCCGTCTGATTTCGGTGATCGGGATATCCAGATATCCGTCATCGCTTAGATTCCCCGCCATAAATGCCGCAACTCGGTATACCTCCCTTGGCAGGGAGAGCATACGCAGTTGGCTCCTAAGCCTTGACTCCAATGTGTCCTGCGACTGCCTTGCGTTCTGTAATGGGTCCATCTCGTACCCATTGCTGATTGTGGCCCTGCTCCTGTAGCCATAAGCGTCGTAATCCCGTCTGAATTCGAGTTCAAGGACTGGGTTTTCAGCTTCCTGGTCCTGTAAATACTGGACCAGGTCTTCGGCGGACATGGTTAATATATGAATCGATTGCTTCAGTTCAGGAGTTATTGCCAGCTTCGTGCTTTGGTCTTGCACTAATTGATAGCTCAGCAACAGATTCTCCTCCTCCCGCAGGCTCTCTTCAATGAATATACTGTTCCCTCTTGACTATACTCAAAAACATTCGAAATGAACATCATGATTTCGTGTCTAATATTTTAGACTATATATGTTGAGCGATTTGATGTTCATCCTGTTAGAACCGCTCAGCTACCAGCTTTGCCTGCGTAAACAACAGCAAATAATCCCGACCGCCGGCTTTTGAATCCGTGCCTGACATATTAAATCCGCCGAACGGATGCGTTCCGACCAAGGCGCCAGTGCATTTGCGGTTGAAATACAGATTGCCAACGAAAAGTTCGCGTCTTGCCTTCTCCAGATTCGGCCCGCTACGAGAAATGACGGCACCGGTCAAGCCATAATCCGTATTGTTGGCATACGCCAGCGCCTCATCAAAGGTTTGCGCCTTCGTGAATGCAACCACCGGACCGAATATTTCTTCCTGCGAAATCCGGGCATTCGGATCTACATCCGCGAAGATCGTCGGTTCGATGAAGAATCCGTTCAGATCTCCTGTGCCGCCACCAAGGGCCAAGCGTCCTTCCTCTTTTCCGATTTCGATATACTCCTGAATTTTGAGGTATGCCTTTTCATCAATAACAGGACCTACATCGGTTGCGGCGGCTGCCGGGGCACCCATTACCAGCTGACTTGCCCGCTCCACTACTCGTTGCAGCACGATGTCGTAGACTTTCTCATGGACGATGGCCCTGGAACAAGCCGAACACTTCTGCCCGGAGAAACCGAAGGCGGACAGCGTTATGGCATCCACCGCCAGATCGAGGTCTGCATCCTCATCAACGATGATCGCATCTTTGCCGCCCATTTCCGCAATGACACGTTTGATCCATTTTTGCCCAGGCTGCGTCTTGGCCGCCCGTTCATTGATGCGGAGTCCAACATCGCGGGAGCCTGTAAAGCTGACGAAACGGGTCAGTGGGTGGTCAACAAGGTAATCGCCGACCTCTCCACCCGGTCCTGGAACGAAGTTGACGACGCCGGACGGCAACCCGACCTCTTCGAGCAGTGCCATAAATTTGGCAGCGATGACAGGTGTTGGACTGGCCGGTTTAAGGACGACGGTATTCCCGGATACAACGGCAGCCATCGTCATGCCTGCCATAATGGCCAATGGAAAATTCCATGGCGGAATGATGACACCGACGCCTAAAGGCAGATAATACAGCTCATTCTCTTCTTCCTGGCTAACCGTTAATGGCTGCGGCTGGCTAAGCCGCTGTATTTCGCGTCCATAGAACTCCAGGAAATCGATCGCCTCCGCCGTTTCAACATCCGCTTCTACCCGGGTCTTCCCAGCCTCAAATGTCATCAAGGCGGAAAATTCATTTCTGCGTCGGCGCAAAATAGCTGCTGCCCGGAATAAATAACGTGCACGCTCATTCAGATCCGTCCGCTTCCAAGTCTCAAAGGCAGCTGCAGCCGCCTGCATTGCCTGCTCCGCATATTGTACATTCGCCTGAGATACGGTACCGACCACCTGAGCTTTATTCGCAGGGTTAATGGAGACGGCCTTGTGCTCAGTCATGATGCGCTCACCTCCGATGATTAGCGGATACTCTTTGCCAAGTCCTGCCTCCGTCTGCTCAAGTACGCGGTCATATTCCGCATTGTTACGCTCATCCTTAAAGTTAACAAACGACTCGTTCCTGAATTCAGTTCTCATAATTATTACCCACCCTTTTTCGTGTGATTTGGCTGGAATCGTCAAACCCTATTCCACCGGTCCTCTTGGATAATAAGCAATTATCGTGCCAACTGTGCTTGTTTCTTTCGTCTGGAACGATTTTTGCTTGCAGTTAACCTGGTAAAGATTCATTGCACGAGCAATGACAGCCTGAAAGGAGAAATCAACCGTGGATAGTACTGAACTCTATCGAAAAGTATTATTATCAGTTTCCGGCAATAAACTGGTCGAGAATCTTGCCCTTCGGTACGGCCGTAAATTAGCAGCTAAATTCATTGCTGGTAACAGCTTGGAGGAAGCGTTGGATGAAATTGAGAGGTTGAACGAAAAAGGGATCATCGTCACATTGGATCATCTGGGGGAGGGAATCACACAGTTATCGGAAGCTGCAGGCTACAGAGAGGAATATATACGCTTAATTAATGGGATCGCCATGCGGAAGGTGAACTCCAACGTATCACTGAAGCCAACGCAGATGGGCTTGGCCCTTGATCCGGAAGCATGCTATAGCAACATTCGGGACATCGTCATTCAGGCTGAACAAGATAACAATTTCGTACGGATCGATATGGAGGATTCCCCCTTTACACAAGCAACAATCGATATCGTTCTTCGCCTTCACGGGGAGGGATTAACCAATGTCGGAACTGTGATTCAAGCCTACTTGCTGCGTTCACGAGAAGATGTGAAGCGATTGATTGAAGCTGGTGTAAACCTCCGTCTCGTAAAAGGAGCGTACAAGGAGCCGGCATCCGTTGCCTATCAGCAAATGAGTGAAGTCATCGATAACTTCAAAGCCCTCATTCAAATGCACCTTGACCAAGGCGTGTACACGGCCATTGCTTCGCATGATGATCGCATCATCGATTGGGTCAAGGGATATGCTCTTAAGAACGGCATTCCGAACGATGCCTACGAATTCCAGATGTTGTACGGCCTGCGAATGAACGACCAGGCGCAATTGGCGAAGGAAGGCTACCGAATCCGCTGCTATATGCCCTACGGCAGCATGTGGTACCCGTACTACACCCGACGGCTGGCAGAAAAGCCTGCTAATCTATGGATGGTCGTCAAAAATATGTTCAAATGATTTACACTGGAAAACAGGCCCGGTATAATGGCCCTAATACAAGATTGTAAGCATTTACATTTCCCATAAAATAGGGGGCAATCGAATGAAGCATCTATTGCCGGCCGTGGAGCATTTCATCCGCACGGACTGCATAATTGTAGATCTGACCGACCTTGTAGCCATCCGGGGTGCGCGGAAGGCTGCCGAGTTTACCCCTGTTTTTGTCAGGGATGAGTCCGGTCAATATGCACTGCTGCCTGCATCGGCCGCCGAAACCATTCTGAATGTTCAAGATATCCTGATCAAAGTCAAAACTGTAAACACAGATGATCCGTTAACGAAAGTCTCTGCTGCCTTCAACTCTTGTTCATTGGCGATCGTTCTTAACGACGGCAAGGCTGTCGGTTACCTTTCCGCACAGGATGTTATGGATGCGGTGGTGCAGACTCACCGGGTGCTGGAGGCTTATTTTGCAACAACGCTGGATACCTTGGACCCGGACGTTGCCATTACGCTGATTGACGAGGAAGGATGTGTAGCCGTCTGGACATCAGGAGCGGAGCATATATTCTCCATTCCGAAAGACGATATCATCGGCAAGCCTGCTTCGGATTTCTTTCCCGTCGATCGTCTGCAGTCTCTTCGCACGCTCGAAACCGGCCAGCCCGCCCATAAAATGCAGCATCGGCCGCGGCACGACCTGTTCGTCCTAATTAATTCGAATCCGGTTACTCTCGAGGATCGGATTATTGGCGCCGTTACGGCGGAATCAGACCTGACCACCCAAATGCGGCTGCATCAAGAGCTGCTGCAGATGACAAGCAAGGTCCATCATCTTCAGAAGGAAGTGGCCCTGCTGAACCCTGCGGCAGACCCATTTCAGCATATTAAGGGAGCGAGCCGCGCGATTAAACACAGTATCGAAACAATCAAGAAGATCAGTTCTACGAAAGCGACGGTGCTTATCCTGGGTGAGAGCGGTACCGGAAAAGAATTATTCGCGAAGGCGATCCATGAGTCCCGCGAGTCGATGAACGCCCCCTTCATTGCAATCAATTGCGGAGCCATACCAGCCGCACTGTTCGAGAGCGAATTATTTGGCTACGAACGGGGCGCTTTCTCTGGTGCAGACCCGAAAGGAAAGAAAGGAAAGATCGAACTGGCCCGCGGCGGCACTCTATTCCTTGACGAGATTGGGGAAATGCCTCTTGATCTTCAGGTCAAACTGCTGCGCGTGCTCCAAGAACGGAGTTACTTCCCGGTCGGCGGCACGAAGTTGCTGCAGGCCGACTGCCGGATTATCGCGGCCACAAACCGTGATTTGAAGCGGATGATTGATGACGGCAGCTTTCGCGAGGACCTATATTACCGGCTAAACGTCGTAACGTTGGAGGTTCCCCCTTTACGCGACCGCAAAGAAGATATTTACGAGCTGACACAGTCCTTTCTTCACGAATTCTCGCTCGTTTATGGCCGCCATATCCATTCGTTTACGCCTGAGGTATTCGAGGATTTGCTTCACTACGATTGGCCTGGAAACATCCGCGAGCTGCGCAATACCATTGAGCGTCTCGTCATCTTCTCTACCGAAGGAGAGATTCGGCGCGAATATTTGCCAGACCATATTTATTCCGGCGATAAGAGTCCGCAGCAGGGAGAGGATGTTGGTCCAAGCACCGCACCCATCGACGGTGCTACTTACCAGGTAAGGCTTGACGAGTACGAGCGGAACCTAATGCGTGAAGCGCTTGAAGCAGTCAACGGGAACAAGTACACGCTAGCGAAGCAGCTCGGCATTTCGCGGGCTACGCTCTACAATAAGCTCAAACGGCTGAAACTGTGAAAGTAGCTTGGATGGACGATGTCTAATATTTTGGACACTTCAATTTTGAATGTCTAAAATTGCATACATAATGGAATTATCAGCCAATTATGAAATTAGGGGCTGTTCATTATTTCCCAAAACGAAAGGCGGCTGATCGTTTGATCAGCCGCCTCTTTATCATGGTTCAACTACCGTATTCAGTTAGCCACGTCGAGTTGCAAACCGTACCGTTCGACCACCACGCCTCCGAGGATGGGACCGGATAATCTGTCCAGAGACAAAAAAGCAGCTTCTTATTTCATGTCCTTCCAGCTTTTGAAATCGTGAATGGCGAAGCCGGCATAGCTTGCGTAGTGCGCCAATTGATTATGGGCAGACTGCAGCTCTTTTTCCATCACTTCGCTGCTCATGGAATAGAATGAGACCCGCGGCCCCTCTTTGCTTTCGAGCGTTTCTACAGCAATAACAACTTTCTTCTTCAGCGTAGAGGCTTCTCTCAGTATGGTCTGCGCATTTTCCACAATTCCATTGGTGCCTAACGCATGATTCCGATAATTCATGATCACTAGGCAATCGAACTTCTCCAGCAACCATGCGCTCATACTGTAATCCTTCCCTGGTACATGAATCGTATTCAGCCAAAACGGAACGTCGATTGCAATTTTTAAGCCGCTCCCTTTGGTTTCTTTCTCGATCAGTCTTAAATTGTCCATCCAGCTTTCAAGAATCGTCTTATTGTCCTTCGTCCATTCACTTAACGCATAAGGTTCAATATCGAAATGCAAACCCGAAAAGCTTGCTTCCGGGCCAACAGCGGCGTTATAGGCTTTAACCCACGCTATAAATTTTTGAATATCCTCCTGCTTAGACCTATAGGCCCATTCGGGACGACCCTCAAGTGCCTCCACTTGAATTCCTTCGCTCTTCGCTTTTCGAATAAAACCCTCATATATTGCTGGATCTATATCTCTATCAACCTGAAGGTAAATATCCGTTAACCCTTTTATTCTTGCAAAGTTTATAATTTTATCTTGATCCTGTTTCAGGATGTGGCTGTTCCATATCCATGTTCCTTTCGGAGCACGGGCCACTGAAGTCACGATGCTCACCAGATTAAGTGAAGACTGCCAATCCACAATTGCATGCAAGGCTTCACTAATAAAGCGAAGCGGAACCATCGTGCGACCGTTTTTGAGCACCGCCGATCCTTCAAAGTCTACTCTTTTTCCATTTACCAGTGCATGATTATCGCCAATCCCCAAAATAATGATGTCACGGTTAAGCAAGATCGTGATTTGTTTTAATTTTCCGCTCCATTTCGTAGTAGCTCCGAGCTTTTCGGATACAAAAGCAAGTGGAACCATCGTAAGGTTGGTTCTTTGATCGACGTATGGGTGCTCATCTGGGAAATGTACTTCACGACCATCCACGGATACTCGGACTTTAGAAGCGTAGATAGCGGGGGTAAATGCAGCTAAACTTAGCATGATAGCTAATGTGCATACTAGCAATTTTTTCATGGGTGACTTCCTTATCTTTTTGATTTTTTCTTGTCTTTACTATACGCACAATGTCGAAATGAGATTAAATGGGATTATAAGGTATGTAATTAATATCACGACTATTTTAGACGGTGTATAACTATCCCCATATTTTCACATAAAAGTTTATTGTGTGTGGGCATCGAGAGCTTCAATAGCTGCTTCAATAGAAGCAATGCGTCTTTCAAGTAACGTCTTTTGTGGACTACCTTCTTTAGCTTTTTCATACTGTTTTTGAACAGATGGAAGAATACCAAATATAACCTTTCGGGCTTCAAGGATGTTTTCCTTTTCGTATGAAAAATCCGCTCCATGCCAAGCATGTTCTAGACTATCTAAGGCGATTTTCACTGCATCCAGTCGTTTCTTAACGAGGTTTTCGTTTGATCCTTTCTCCATCATATTCTTATAGGCATTCTCGAGCTTGCTTAATGTTGACTGCATCGATTTTATCAACAATGTTTGGCGTTCTGGGCTAACAGCTTTCATTTTTCTCACTCCCTTATGTATTGTACTGAACGTAAGGCGCTGATCCCATAGGTCGCTGCACCCAACTCGTGAGCATTTACATGCGTCACAGCCAGGGCCTGCCCAGCAGCCTGTGCGGCGTTAGCTTCAAAGGCGGCCTTACTTGATTGAGTTCAATCACTCGACGATGGCGATCTTCATTTGGTTGTGCTTGCACGAATTAATGTAGCTCATGTTGTGCGCAATCGGCTGCCAATATCGCAAGAAGAGATAATCCGTATCCTGCAATGTACCGCCCGACTCATAGTAACGAAGCTAGGGTCTCCCATTAAAATCCCCTTCCTTTCGATTCCAATATAAGTGTACAACATTTATGCAAGTGCAAAGATAAAACTGACATATCCTTCATTTCACTAACATCAATATAAAAAGATTATCGTTGTACTTTAATGTTTTCTCTAAAGATTGTTTGAATCATATGAGGTATATTAGATCATTCTACTCTACTTGTAATGACTCAATTATGGCTTCAAAAATGATCTATCAGGCTATTCGGCTTTGTTGATGTGTTTTTCAACTATAGTGCCCTTTAGCTAAATAATCTGTTGATGTTATTCAATTAGAAGCTCTTGTCATCAAGTCACGACAAGAACTTATATAATTAGATTGAAAAAAGCCGCGATGTTCGCGACTTCTTATACTTGTATGTTCTTGTCCTCCGAGATGGGTTCATTCATCATGCTCCACGGAATTAACTTTCCTGCCAGTCATCAAGGCCACGCCGAGCCGACGTGCTTCCGAGCACATTTCCTCGATCAGGGATCCCCAGCCTTTCTTCAAATAATACACGCCAGTGATGGAACGCTGCATCTGTCTGAACAAGGGGCCTGCCACTTGTAAATCCGGAGCCTGCACGTATGTTCCTCCTCGGGCCAGCACGTACAGAAGATGACGTACCATCGGACTTCTCACGTGCTCCTCCATCCAGTCTCGCAGACTCATGTGTGGAATCGCGGCCGTGTCCAGCTTGAGAATCTTCATGAGGATGGCTCCGAACCTGTATTTGTCCGCAGCCGATAACAAGGGAGTCTTAAGCAGCGAACGGACCGCAGCCGGAAAAGGGTGCACCTGCTCTTTCCAGATTCCGTACGGGGTGAACTCGTCGACTTTTCGAAAAATATCCGGATTTACGTTCAATTCGCGGAAAATGTCGTACGCATCCCCGGCATAGAGGGCATGTGAACCCAAATTAAAGCGTATCCCGTCCTTCTTGTTTGTGATCGCCCTTCCCCCCATCTGATTCTGACTTTCCAAAACAACGACGCGTTTTCCTCCTCTTGCTAAATAAAGAGCTGCGGTCAGTCCGGCAATGCCTCCACCAACAACGGCCACATCGTACTTTGCAATCATTCGAAGAAACCTCCTTCATACGCTCTCATTAAACAAGACCGGAAGGAGGCCGAAAATGTGACAAAGTGAAAACGGCGATGCAGTATAAAGAGCAACCCGAATAACGCTGCCCCATTGAATTACGACAGGAAATTAGTTTACTTCAAAGAAAGAAGCCGCATATTATGCGACTTTCAAACCGTTTTCACCTTTGTTTATTAAAATTTGCCCGTCGAGGTTTTCATAGGAACATTTTGCGATTTATTGCCCACATTCGGGTTATAAATTTAGGTGACAGGATCCCTCGAAGCTCTGATAGCTTCTATTCGAAGGCCGCCCAAATTGGGCAGCATGAGATAATCGGCTCATGCTGTTATGGAGAGATGATGAGACGTCCAATTTGGTTGCACTCTTCAGCAAACCAGATTTCGCCCTTTGCACCAATCGCAATACTGTGGGGCTCGGCGTTGTTAGTCGGGATTGGATACTCTGTAATCATGCCTTGAACCGTAATTCGTCCGATTTTGTTACCGCCCCATTCGGTGAACCAAAGATCCCCATCTTCCCCGGAGATGATAGCATGGGGTCTGGCATTCGATGTTGGTATCATAATTTCCGTTACCTCGCCTGAAGTTGTCATTCTTCCGATTGTATTGGCCATCATTTGCACAAACCATAATGCCCCGTCAGGACCACTCGTAATGCCTACAGGTCCGGAATTCAGTGTTGGGATCGGAAATTCCGTTACATCACCTTCAGTGGTTATTCTGCCGATCGAATTACCTTGATTCTGTGTAAACCATAGTGCCCCGTCGGGGCCGGGAACAATAAATGAAGGAAATGAGTCTGAGTTAGGCAACTCAAACTCGGTCATCTCCCCCGACGTGGTTAACCTTCCGATTCTGGCCGCTATTCATTTCCGTAAACCATTCTCTGTCGGCAGGTTGAACGAAGTGATCTCGCCTGCTTCATTAATTCGTCCGATTCGATTACCCCGTTGTTCCGTAAACCACATGGCAGCGTCTTTTCCCCTCGTTATTCCGTATGGGCCGGAATCCTGTGTTTTGACTGTATATTCATGTATCATAACCCTCATGCATATTACCTCCTAAAAAAACGATTGTTAGGACGTTGTTTCAATCTTTTTAGCGTTTCCATATCTCCGATGACGATCACGCCAATATTCAGCTTTCATTGGGATTTGGACCTAACAAAAGCATGCTCTCCTTCACGATTATTCTAATTCCTTAATCCGTCGAATCCCTCGCGCGATTTGTTCCCTCTCATGCTCGCACAGCGAATAGAGTACAGGTGCCCTAGGAATGTCGAACTTCAGATGAGAATGAGGGATTTCCGTCAATAATGTTCCAATGGGTTGTTGACTATTCTTACTTCGTATAACGTTCCAGAAAATTCTGGACCTATTTTCCTCGGTCCCCCATTTTTCAAGCGAGTTGCGAAATAGCAGACATTTCCCGATGACGAAATCATGCTCCTTAAGGGGCTCCGTTGCTTCGAAACCTGCATCTTCAAGGCTATCGAAGATTACGGGCATCAACTGGTCCAAATAAAGCCCATAGGCAGCATCCTCGATTTCACGAAAAGCGATCGTTAACTCATCAAACATCGAATCGTATCGTGTTTTCCATACCGATTCGATATACTGGTTACCTGCTACACAAATCTCCTCAATTGTCATGTCGGAACGAAATACTGGTTTTACTGTCATATAAACTCCTCCTTGAAATGGATTAGCTCCATCATACAACATGCAAGCCAATTGGAAGGTTCGGAGATATTTATGAAGGAAATCAATAAATCATCCAGAATAACATTACAACGGTTTTAATGTTTGCGTTTTTTACGAAGGTGGGATCACATGGGCTATCGACCGAAAAAGCTGGCTGAAAAATACGGGTTGAGCGGCAGCACCCTGCGGAACTACGAAGCGAGGGGGTTAATACCTCCGGCAGATCGATCTTCCAATGGATATCGTATGTATACAGAACGGCATGAAGCTTATCTGGCATGTATTCAAGCCATGGCTGCCGGATTCGGCATGGAAGTAACGAGCGAGGTCATGCATTGTCTTGGGCAAAATAAGTTGGATGACGCATTGTGGATCATCAGGGATCGAGAGGTCATGCTGCATCGGGAAAAAGCAAGTTTGGATCAACTGGTAAGGGAGTTGAAATCATATTTCGAAGGTAGTCGAGATTGTGACTTTAACCAACATTTCAGCATCCACGAGGTTTCCAGCCGGACGGGTGCTCCTAAATCGGCAATCCGCTACTGGGAGCAAAGCGGCCTGTTCATGGCTAAACGAGACCCTGATAACGATTACCGTCTTTATAATGAAACTCATCTCTTTAAAATTAGGATGATTCAGGTACTGCAGAGCTCTGTTTATTCCGAGGAAACCGTGAATTTAAAACAATCCATTGCACGCTTAGAACTAGAGAACATCGAGCATGCGATGAAGCTTTCTGAAAATATCCAGGCTTACCTGCACAAAACGATCAAACTCCAGATGCGAGCGCTCTATTTTCTATATCGCTTAATTAAAGACTAATTTTAGCGTAAAGATTAATACAAAGTAACATTGACACCGATTCAAAAGCAGAAGCCATGGGTCACAGCGTGAAAATAACGCTGCGCCCATGGCTTTTATTTATTTGGAGCTATAAGTTATCAGTATCATGGCGCGGCAGTATTTGTCATGAAATGCCTTGGTCCAAGGTCGGAATCAACGATAAACAAGCCGTTTGTTATCGAATTCTCACTTGCCTGAGAAATAATTATCATTCACTGTGGCTTGTATTCAAATGTAAACTTCACGGGAGTCGACATACCATCCATTGAGAGATAGGCAACGTTGGTTCCCTTCAGAATACCGGTAAGCTTGATCGTGAATTGGAAACTACCCGTTACTGTACTTGTCGTCTGGCCTTCATACTTAACTTTCCCGTTCGAATCGAGTATTTTCAAATTCACTTTGGACTGGCTGCTTCCATTCATCACCAGACCATCGATCGTCAATTTCCCTGCGCCGACATCTGCCACAGCTTTTACGCCGTCGATCGGAGTTACCGCATCACCTCCCGCAAGGTTGTACACGCCAAACTCATAGAAGGAGTAACCATAATCCGTATTTCTTTCGAGCCCTTGGAATTTGACGTATCTGGCTTTGACCGGTTCAAAATGGAGCGTTTCTTTTCCGTCACGTGCCGTAATGATTCCCTCATTGTTCTTGATCACACTGGTCCAATTCTGTTTATCGTCAGATACAAGAAGTTTGTAGGTTTTAGCACGCGCATATTCCCAATGAATTCGTACGGTATCGAATTCCTTGACTTCGCCAAGATCGACCTGGACCCAGCTGTTATTCGTGTAATCACTGGCCCATCTTGTCGCTGGGAATCCGTCCACCGCTTTTTCAGGTTGCAAATTCGGGCTGCCGCCTTCTACCGAAGAGGCTTCCGCCTTTTTATTTTGCGCCAAGTTTCCAATCAGGTAATAAACGTCTTCCTTTAGCGCGCTGTACGCCGTTTCTTTCATAACGCCATCTTTCAACAAAATATCAAGTTTTGCGTTAAATCCTCTCAGATATTTGTCGACCTGTGTCGCATCCGTTCCTTCGTAGCGTTTCATCAGCTCTAGATAATTGTTCAAAGAACGAGGCGCTTCGGCATTCGTAAATTGATTTTGTTCCACAAATCGGTTTACCAAAGTTTTCATGCTGTCTGCATTGGCACCAACATTGATGATGTAAGACGTTTTCTGTGACTTGCCCGCCGTTACCGTAATAATCAATTCATGTTTTCCGGGTGCGCCCATCAGGTTCATGGTTGTTCCGGCCGTATAAGGCTTGCCGTCAAACTGAGCCGTAACTTTTGTCAAGCCATCGTCATCCTTTAACTGCCACGTAAACTGGAGCGGCTCTGTTTCATTTACCAAAACGCCGCTTTGAAGAGGCTGTCCATTCAATTGCACGGCTGCCTCCGGCGGAGCCGCATTATTGATTTCATAGGTTCCATTCACATATTGATACAACCAATCATACAAAACGCGATTGGAAGGGTCTTGGTTGACCGCCGCATTGTAAACGGCATTATTCCCTTGATAATAAGCTCTGTATCCGTTTTGCATCAGGCCTGTTTCAACGCCGCTGTTCAAGTAGTCGATAAATCGCTCACGGAACACGCCGTCGGTCAACATCCGGTCATCAAACTCGACTTCATTGGACATGCCGTATTGCTTCGCCAGGTTGGCGGCATCCTCCAGACGGTCGTAATCCAAAGCCTCGAAGAAATAGTTCGGCTGGAATGCAGCGTTGTCAAAGCCAACGTCCTTCCACATAAAAGCTTTGTATGCCAAAGAATGCGGAATCCAGAAAAATTTCAGGTCCATATCATGGACTTTGCCGCTTACTGCTTTAATCAAATCCGGACCCGTATCACTTGTGCTGATTTGCTCTTCCAGCCAGTACATGCCGACAAGCTCCAGGTTGGAATAGTTCGCCTCCTGCCATCTTTGGTGGACCTGATCCAGCCACCACTGCATCACTTTTATCCGGTTTTCTTGCGCTTTCTCTTTGCCGACAACCGAGTCTCTGAAGCTTTCGGATACCCCGTCACCGTCAACGTCACCAAAGTCGTTTACGTATTCCCCCGGGTTCGGAATCATAAGCACAACCTTCATTTTATGATCAGGCTGATTCAGCTTGGATCCGACTTCCACTGTAGCCTCATTCAACTGCTGCATATCCCCTGCGGCTGCGAAGGTTTTGTCCAAATACCAACTCCAGTCCTCCAGGTTCGTTTGCCCGACACCGAAGTCACGGCCGGCAGGCGAAGCCAGTCCGAGATATAATATCCCGTCAAAAAGCCAATCGACAGGCTCCCCATCTTTATTTACATAACTGATGTTAGGGATGATCCGTTCCTTGTTCCAATCACCCAAACCATTTGGATATTGTCCGTTATACAGGAGATTCAGATTCCGGATACCGGCTGTAGCTTCTCCCGGCTCCAAAAAACGAGGCTCTTCGGCAGGGACCTTTACTGATCCGTCAGCCTGTCCATCGGTACCCCGAATTTCAATCTCATCAATATATGACCATTGTGTAGGATGCATCGTAAAGGTGACTTTAACATAACGGGCATAAGCCAGCTTGCCGTCCGTATTCCCACCTTTGATTCCATCCCGGCTCCCGTCCCATTCAAAGGTCTCCTGTCTTGGCGGTCCTCCCCCCCAGAGCAGTTGGGTGGCGTTATGGGAAAGCAGTCCCCAATTTTCTTTATCGTCGGAGACATACATGGATACCGTCAAAGGTACGAGGATCGAGTTGGTAGGATAATCTTGGAAGAAGTGTGCCGTAATCTTTCCAATTGACTTTTCCTCACCGAGATCAAAGACGACTTCCCTCGTTTTTCCACGCTGATGCCCTACCCATGCCGGGTCATTCATATCCAATGTGCCGTATTTTCCATCCGTAAGCTTGTATCCATCGTCAGGACGCGACGCTTCTGGCTCTTCGGACCATTCATAAGGGAGGCCATCCGCAAGATTGCGGAATTGCGTCTCCTCCACTGCCGAAGATGCTGCCGGCTGGTTTGTATTCGGTGCTGATGGTGCCTGGTCTGCATCCGGTTCCCCGGCATCCGTCGGTTGATCCGGTTCGAACTGTGGATTTCCTGTTGCATCTCCCGCCTGCGCACTAATTACTGGCGGAACAGGCGATTTCGCCTGCACCGAAGAAACCGGGCCCATCAGCATGACGGCTGCCATCAGGGCGGGTCCCCATTTCTTATTCAAAATCATCATGGTCAACTCCTTTTTTTATCCTCGAGTGTAGAAATGCTTGATATCCGCATTGTGAAAACCTGAATGGATCCCCCCTTTCACGAAAATCGGTACAATCTCCTGTTGGAATCGCTTTCAAAAACAAAAATCTCTCATTCCCCATTTCCTTTTTTGCTCGCGAATTTGTGCGGCATCCGGGGTAAGTACTTCCCAAGCCCGGACGCCGCGGATGTCCGCCATTATTACGGCGCAGCAAGTGATTCTGTTCTATATTTGCCTTTCCCTACATCGTCTCGCAGATTTCAACAATCAAACGCCCGCTTCTTCCTTCTGATACATCTCGGTCAGCTTTATGCTTCTGCCTTGCTGCAATCGAGATCGTTCGGAAGCGAAGGCAATCAAATGGCTTTGCAAGGAAGCTGTTGCTGATGTAAGGCCTTGAGACGGGTTGCGGTCGAACTTATGTACATTTTTGAGGAAGGAGCTCACCATGCGCTCATCGCCTCCGCCGTGGCCGTCTCCCTGCACGCTGCATTTAATTTCAATCTCTTCGCCCGTCGCATAGCGGTACAGCGTGAATGAGCCCTTATCCATGTCGCCAATGATCTCTCCCTGCGTGCCCATAATCTGCACACGGCGAGTACCGCTTTGGGTTAGACCCGACATAATAAAGTTAGCGTTGGCGCCGCTGGCAAATTCCATATTGACGACCTGATGGTCGACCACATTGTTATCGCAACGATAGACGCAGCGGCCGAACGGTCCTTCCTTAAGCGCCCGGATAATGCCTTCCTGGGATAAATCGTGCGTCATATAGCGCGCCCAATGATCGGCAGGTTGCTCCAAATACATTTTAATCGCTGAAAAGGCGCATTCCCTCTCTGCTTCGCAACCATCGATGCAGCGGTCCGTTGCTCCCTCCGGCGCGTTCTCGGCTTTAAAATGAAGCAATGAGCCAAAGGAGCTGACCGCTGTGCACGGCTCATCCATCAGCCAGGAGATGAGGTCCAGGTCATGGCAGGACTTGGCCAAAATCATCGGGCTGGTTTCCTCGGAATTACGCCAATTGCCGCGTACGTAGCTATGAACCATATGGTGATAGCCTACGTTCTCGGTCAGCTGAATGGTGCCGATTGCACCCAGCTCCCCATCCTCGATGCATTTCTTGATCCCCGACCAGAACGGGGAATAGCGAAGCACATGCGTGACCACCAGCAAACGCTTATGCTTAAGGGAAGCTTGCTCCAGGTCTATGCATTCCCGCACATTCGGTGACATCGGTTTCTCCAGCATGACATGGTAGCCAAGCTCCAGCGCTTTCATTGCCGGTATATAATGCATCCGATCAAGCGTGCTGATGATCATCACGTCGGCTATTTTTCCCTGCTCGAATGCTTTTTCCCAAGAATGATAAACATGCTCTTCAGCGATTTGATGAATCTCTGCAAAACGTTGTCTGCGTTCATCATCCGGCTCGGCTACTGCAACAAACTTCAGCTCATTCGGAAATTTTTCCGCATACGGTCCATAGATGTATCTTCCTCTACTGCCTGCGCCTAATAGTACAGCCGTTAATGTTTTCAATGTTCTTCCCCCTTGCATATGCAATTGCATCATAATTTCATTGTAAGGGGTGATTCCGCGCATCAAAATAGATCATTGCTTACATTCCATATACATTTATTGACCTTGCTGCATCGTTTCGGCTCGAGCCGTCCGAAAATCCTGCGGCGTCATATCATTTTGCTTCTTAAAGAAGCGGATAAAGGCCAGCGCCGAATTGTAGCCGAGCTTGGCGGCAATTTCATTCACCTTCATGGATGTATTGAGCAGCATATCCTTTGCAAGACAATTGCGGTAATCATTTACGTATTTAGAGAGTCCAATTCCCGTGATCTGTTTGTAAAGCCTTGATAGATAGGATGGATTCAAGCTGACATGATCTCCAATAGCAGTTAGGGATATGTCATCCGCAATATGCTCCTCTATATAGCGATGCACCTTATTGACGACCTCCGCCGGCAGTTCTGTTCCTCGTATCGCATTCCATTCAAAAAAGCAGTCCGCCATTTGCCAATAGTATGGAATGAGCTCCGTCCATGAAGCGGTCTCCTCCTGTCGGAACAGCATATCGAAATTAATCTGGGTATTCATATAGTCTCGCATATCTTTATTTTTGTGCATATGCGCCAGAAATACCGCAGATAGGAAATGGTACAACTCAACCTTGCGCTCGTAAGGAGTATCCGGATCGTTCCAGATGTCTGTCAATTCAACAAATAGGTGATTAAACTGTTCGCGGTGATTATTTTCAAGACAGCTCATCAGCAGCTGGACGCGAGCGTGTAAAAAGCTGTCATGATAGCTTTTCGCCTTCTCTTTTTCTTCGGACTTCTGAATATCTTTATCTGTCATGATGACCTCATGGAACAAGCCATGGCCTTGCATAAGACCGTATTTCATCGCATGAAAACGATCCGACAACCGATCCCATGGGACAGCCTCGCTGCCAATAAGAAAAGATACGGAGAGGCTCAGCAACTTTTTGCAGGTAGCCTGTATCGTCTCCAAATTGCCGCTCACATAGCGGTATGCCCTGGTCCATTCCATCGTACCGGTATCCACCGTTATCTCCGGACTGGCTTTAGGTTGAAAGATCCATACCATTTTGTTCATATCAAATACGACGGAGAAGCAGCGTACATGGGCGGATAAATACTCATCGCCGATATTTTGCAGAGCGTAAGCGAGCAAAGCCTTGTCCGGCGCCGTGAACATTTCCTTCCAGGCATCGATCCGGCCAATCAGTAAATAGACAGGCAGTGATGCTTCGAGCGGAATGTCCATTTCCGCAAAAGCGTCCCGAAGCTGCTGACCCGTCATCGTCTTGCCTTGAAATAAGCCCCAAATATATTCCTTCTGCAAGGAGGGCATCGCTATTCTCATTTT
The DNA here is from genome assembly GCF_050482385.1 of Paenibacillus lautus. GTDB lineage: Bacteria > Bacillota > Bacilli > Paenibacillales > Paenibacillaceae > Paenibacillus_AQ > Paenibacillus_AQ lautus_B. The sequence goes on along the minus strand of NZ_JBCNHV010000030.1, from coordinate 13,668 downwards.
GGACTGGGCCCGCAAGATCATTTGCGCCTGATCCTGTTCCTCTTCAATTTCCTCTATCGCCCGTTCAACGGTATGAATGATCTTCTCGTCGCTTTCCACTTTCAGCAAATATTCAAAAGCGCCAAATGTAAGGGCGCTCTTCGCATAGTGAAAATCATTGAACCCTGTCAATAAAATAACTTTGCACGCCGGCCACTGCGATTTTATTTCCTGCAGCAGCTCAATACCCTCTATGCCGGACATCTTAATGTCCGAAATCACAATATCCATCCGGTGATGTGACAGCACCTCAAGCGCCTCTTCGCCGGAATAGGCTTTCATGACTTCAAGCTCCAAATGCTCCGTCTTCTCGAACAACTCCAGAAGACCATCAACAATAATCGGCAGATCATCCACGATTAAAAGCCTGTACATGGCGATTCCTCCTTAGCTCATGCTCAGTTTAATAATAACTTGAAGCCCGCCAAGCTCAGAGCGTGACACGGTAATCCCATACTCTTCTCCATAACGAAGCTGAATTCTGCGATGAACATTAAGCATGCCCGTTGTCTCCTCAATCTGGTTGGTTGAATAACGCAGCCTCTTGCCAAGCGCTTCGATCTCCTCGTCCGTAATGAACTCGCCGTTATCTTCCACATAAATGTAAAAAGCATCATTTCGCAGCTTGCTGTGCACCCATAGCTCGCCCGTGCCGCGCATATTCCCGAGGGCGTACTTGTAAGCATTTTCAATAATAGGCTGCAAAATCAATCGGGGGACTTCAATCGGCTGGGCTTCGACTTCAAACAGAACTTGGATTCGATCCCCGTAACAGATCGACTGCATCTCCACATATGTGCGGGAATGCTCAAGCTCCATCTCCAGCGGGATGTCATCATCATTATGCCGAGTAATGAACTGAAAATATTGCCCGATGTATAAACAGAACTGGTAGGCTTTTTCCTTCTGGCTATCGGATTTAATCAAGCGGCAAAGCACAAAAAAGCAATTATATAAAAAATGAGGATTAATTTGCGATTGCAATCTTTTCAGTTCCGAACGCTGATTGCGAATTTGCTGCTCGTAATTTTCCTCAATCAATGTTTTCAAAGATTTTACCGTATCGTTAAAAGCCTGGTATAAATAGCCGAACTCATCCTTCCTGCGGTCGATCAAGATCGGCTCCAGCTCGTTTTGCTGCATGCGACGGAAGGAACGCACCAGCTTGATCAACGGACGGTATATTAGCCGGATTAAAAAATAGGTGAAGAATAAAAAAATAAAAACAGCAAGCGCGCAAGCCCACCAAAACAAAGCTTTATATACCTGGAGCGAACCGAGAATCATCTCTTCCGGGATGCTCGTTACCATGTATGAATTCCAGAGGCTGGAATACTTGAATACGGTTAGAAATCGCTTATTTTTATAATGGATCGTATCATAGCCTTCATCCATTTTTGCTGCCTGTTTTTCAAAAGCCAGCTGCTTCATCAGATCATGCAATTCAAGGTCGGAGCCGCTATTGATTTCCCAGTCGCGCTCCAGATTAAACAATACGGTCTGGCCTCCCCTGCTATTGCCGATTTGCGCTAATGTTTCTTTCATTTTGCCTGTTGAGAGCTCTACGCCTACCACATAGAGCGGGTCCTTTTTGCCTGCAGGGTACTGCATCGTAATAAACAGCCGGTCCTGCCAATAAATAAAGGGCTCCGTATAAAGCTTCTTCTCTGGCTGCATCGCTTCATATTCTTCCGCGTTCAGCTTGGTTTCAAAGCTGTTGCTCAGCACCGTGCGCTCGATCTGCGGAATGTACGCCTTCGCCTCGCGAATAAACGGACTGGAATTTTTCATCAAATCCAGGCGGTGCTGTATATCCAATATTTTATACGACCGATCATAGGAGTTCATCTGTTCGCCTGTTGCAGCCACTTCCATTAAATCCCTGTCCATGACATAGTTAGGCAAATATCGGCTGATCCGGTCTGCCTCCTGATCCAGGGAGTCTAAATAAAACCGCGTCGTATTCAAAATCGAATCGGATATTTCGCTACGGATATGATTGGCCCCTTGCTCATTCATCATCCAGGTAATAGCCATAAGCGGCAGCAAGGCCGCCAAAAAGGCAGCCATTATTTTTCTGAATATAGAGGAATCCTGTAAAAAGAATATACTTTTCATCGTCTGTTCTCCTGTGCCCGAGATCTACGACCTTCCTGTCTATTCTTTTACACTTCCCATTACAATGCCCTTGATAAAAAACCGCTGCAAGAATGGATAGACAATAAGAATCGGGAAAGCCGCTACGAAGATTTGTGCCGCCCTGCTTGTACGGTCAGACAGCTGGAGCATGAGTTCCACATTTTCTGATTTAAGAAATCGGAAATCCATCTTAATAATAACGGTTTGCAAGAAAGTTTGCAGCGGATAATTTTCCGGGTGATTCATATAAAGCATGCCGTCGAACCAGCTATTCCAATGCCCGACCATCGTAAAAAGCCCCGTTGTTGCCAGTGCGGGCAACGATAGCGGAACATATATTTTCCAAAGTGTTGCAAAATGCCCGGCTCCGTCAATCCGTGAAGCATCCTCAAGCTCCCTGGGCAAATTGCGGTAAAAGTTCAATAGCAGGATAACGTTGAACACGTTAATCGCCATAGGAAACACCAGCGCTCCGAGAGAATCAATAAGTCCCAAGCTTTTAATGGTCAAATAGGTAGGAATAAGTCCGCCGTTGAACAAAATCGTAAACACGAAAATCCAAGCATAAACGGTTCTTAGACGAAACGTATTGCGGTCCTTGGATAAAGGATAAGCGGTAACAATTGTTAAAAGCATGCTTAATGCCGTCCCAACAACAACCCGTTGAATAGAAATTCCAAAGGCTCTTAAATATTCAGGCTTGCCGAACACGTTATCATAAGCCGCGGTTGTAAACTCTACAGGCCACAGCGCAACCTTGCCGGCTGCCGCCGCCGAACCCGAGCTAAAGGAAATCGCCAAAATATGAATGATCGGCATTAAGCATAAAAAAGATATAAACGCAAGAAAGATGAGATTGCAAACGAGAAAAGCTCTTCTTCCGAAAGACGGTTTCATGACCACGGTCTGTCTCCTTTCTGAATCACCGACTTTTCCGCTATTAGAAAATACGGTAATTCGCTAGTCGGTATGCGAGTACGTAGGATACGGAAATGAAAATAAAGGATACGACGGATTTCAATAAGCCGACAGCTGTGGCAAATCCGAACTGGGCTTGCTGTATCCCCATTCGGTAAACGAACGTATCAATGATATCGGCACTTTCATAAACCGGCGCGCTGTACAGGTTAAATATTTGATCAAATCCAGCATTCAGCACATTGCCGATATTAAGCGTAAGCATAAGAACGATGATCGGCATCATGCCCGGCAGCGTTACGTGAAGCGTTTGTTTCCAGCGGCCCGCGCCATCCATTTGAGCGGCTTCATAAAGCGTAGGATTAATTCCTGTCAACGCCGCTAAATAAACAATGGTGCCAAATCCAAATTCTTTCCAAACATCGGAGATGACCATGACATAAGGGAACCAGTTATTGTCGCCAAGAAAGAAAATCGGCTTCATGCCGAACCATCCAAGCAGCTGGTTCAATATGCCGGAGGAAGGAGACAAAATATCGACCAAAATGCCGCTTAGCAACACCCAGGATAAGAAATGGGGCAGATAGACCAGGGTTTGGAACGTTCTTTTCATCCATTCTCTACGCAATTCATTAAGCAAAATAGCAATGGTGATCGGCACGAACAAACCGGCAACGATTTTCATTACGGCAATATATACCGTGTTAAAAAAGATACGGCCGATATCCGGATAATCCATTAACAGCTGGAAGTTCCTCCATCCGATAAACGGGGAGCCAAACAACCCTTTATTCGGCACATATTTTTGAAAAGCCATCATGATTCCTGACATTGGAATGTAACTAAAAATAATAATAAAAGCCAAACCCGGCAGCAGCATCAAATGAAGCGGCCATTCCTTCTTCCAGACACGCGTCAGACTCTTCATATCTTCACCTCGCTGATTCACTTATCATGCTGTGCGCATTCCCTGCTCAAGAACCTGATTGTTCTTGAAAAAAGGAGGGATTGCATTGATTCAATCCCTCCCTGCGCTACAGATCCTATTGAAGCGATTTATACCACTCGTTAACTTCTTTCGTGATTTCATCGCCGCCAAGCTTCTTCCACTCTGCAACGAATGTATCGAACTCGTCTACGGATACTTGGTTCATTATGATTTTGATGAATATTTCATCACGTTTCTTCGTCAAAATTTCTTGACGGTCTGCCATCGTCGGAGTAGGCGCGCCGTAGAATTTGTTTTGCAGGTATTCATTGTTTTGCTGGATTTTTGGGTTATGCGATACCGCTCCGTTCGGCCCCGAAATCAGCACTTCCCACCACATATTGATATCGCTACCATCGATAAATTTCATCGCACGTTCATAACGACCCTTCTGGTCTGCAGTTTGAAGAATGCTAGGATCTTTCGTTTCGATCGCTTTCGGCAGAATTTCGCCGTTGTTATCCATCTGTTTGCCTACGCGAAGCGGGTTCAGCAGCCAGTAGTTGTTGCCTTTTTCTTGTTTGTCTTTACCATACAGATAGATTTTTTGCTCATCTGTCGGATTCATCGTATTATCAACGACGATCCATTGGTTCAGCAATTTGATAACGCCTTCAGGATGCTTGGCTTGTTTAGAGATCACATAGTACTCGTCAACACCAAGACCAATTTGATTCAATGTAGGCTTGTTGTCTACGGAAGGGATAGGGAACACTCCCCATTCTTGAACAACCTTCCCGTCTTTCACAGCGCCCTGCACAAGCTGCGCCGGTGTCCAGGAAGCACCAAATACCATGCCGATGCTGCCGTCGTAGATGAGCTCAGCGGCTTTTTCCGTATCTTTAACCGCAAACTCAGGATCGATCAACCCTTTTTTGAACATGTCTTGCAGCGCTGCAAGCGCCTGCTTCATCTCGGGCTGGATATCACTGTTCATCAAACCGCCGTTCCCATCTTCCATCCAAATGTTTTCATAAGCATGATAGCCGTTCAAGAACGCTCTCAGACCGGTAACGCCTGTCTCGATACTAATTGGGTTTTTGCTGACCGCAATACCGTAAGCTTGTTTTGTGCCGCCAGGATTCTTGGTTTTGAACGCTTCGGCAATTTTTATGAAATCATCCATTGTTTTAGGCTCAGGCAAGCCCAATTCTTTCAGCCAGTCTGTACGAACGAACAAGTATTGATAATTGAACGGGTTGTATGAGCTTGGAATCCCCATCATTTTCCCGTCGATCATCGCAGTTTTCATCTGCATGCCGCCGTCCATGGTCAGAAACTTTTTCGTCTCTTCCGTAGCATGCTGATCATAAATCTCTGTCAAATCCATAATCATATCCGCTTCAGTAAGCTCTTTAAGCTGTGCAGCGTTTACAAGCAAGAAATCCGGAAGATCGTTGGATGCGATCGCAATTTTTACTCTCTCTTTAAATTGGCTTACATCTGCAATCCACTTGTTTGTAATTTTGATACCGAGATCTTTTTCATAAGCGTCATAAACTGAGTTTTTGTCGAAGTCTTCACCTTCGTCAAATTTCAAGTAAGGATCGCTTGGCGAAACCGTTGAAACCTCAATGATATCATTGCCGTTTCCTGTGCCTGTTGTTTCAATTGGTTCCTTGGAATTTCCAGGTGGTTGGTTTGGCTCAGACGACGATTTGAAGCCGCAGCCTGAAATCGCCAATGCAAGCGTCAAGGAGATCATTGCAAGTGCCCTTTTGCTCTTCAAATTTTACCCCTCCGGTACATTTCGTTTAGTTTTCGCTGCAAATTGTAATGCAGTCTTTCATAATTCCAGTATAGAAAGAAGCTCCCCGCTGTTCTATATACTAGTCTTTACTTTCGTATACACCTCTTGACACCAGGCAAAAATAAATAATTACCGTGATTGACGTATACAACGGCGGTGTTTACTCTTCATTTAGAAACACCTCAAAATGTATGTATGAAAGTAAATAACAGTATCTGGTTGAAGGCATCCCTTGTCTATATACTTAGCATATAAATTCATTATTGTCTGGAGGTATTGGATCATAATGAAACTTCATATTGCCTATGACCATCCCATTGCTATCAATGCTTTCGAATGGACCCCTGCCACTTATCGGCAGCCGCCTCATGTGCACGCGAGTCTGGAGATCGGCCTCTGTTTAACAGGCAAAGGCTATTTTTTCTTTGGCAACAAACAATATGCAGCTAATCCTGGCGACTTATTTCTGGTCAATAATGAAGAACGGCATATTGCCCAATCTGCCCCCGACAACCCGAGCCGCTATCTGTTTATTAACTTTGATCCCGCGCTGCTGCTAGCGGAGGAGCCCGGTCTGCTGCTGCCATTCTCCTATCGCTCCACTCATTTTTGCAATCATATTATCGGCGGCTCTCCCCTCGCCAAACAGCTTACGCCTTGGGTGCTGGCTATAGCGGAAGAACTGCGGGAGAAGTCCCCGGGTTATTTGGTCATGGCCAAAAGCGCGCTCATTCAGCTGTGCGGCCGTCTTCTTCGACATTACAACGGTTTGCTAACCGATGATGAGCGTCATCATATGGTACATTCCGTTCGCCAGGCGCAATCGCTTGCCGCTTTGGTCGAGCATCGTTACAACGAGCCGGTTAGCTTAGGGGAATTGGCTGATGAACTTGGTTTAAGCGTCTCGCGCGTGAGCCGGGCGTTTCTGGAAACGACCGGTTATCGTTTCTCGGAATATGTTTCCTTGCTGCGTATCCAGGCTGCCAAGCGGGAATTGGCGGGAACGGACAAAGCTGTTGCTGATATTGCATTCGAATGCGGCTTTCAAAGCTTGCCAACCTTTTATCGCGTTTTTAAAGAGACTGTCGGCGTGTCTCCGATCCGTTATCGACAATCTATGGGGGTTACGAAAATGAGCAAAAAATGAGAATAAGGCTTTCATAATTTGAGAAGCCATTGGCTGCATGGCTGGTTATAATCAAGGCACATATTGATTTCACGTATTTCAGGAGGGTAACCGTTATGACGAAATGGATTGGACTGAGGGAAATAGTTCGGGATGAAATAAAGCAGCGCAGAGAAGAAGGCTGTCATGTAGAGGGGATGTCCGAACGTCTGGAAGCGGCCGGCACAGACGAAGCAAAGCTAATGGAAGTATACCAGGCTTTGTTGGCTCTTGAACCACGTGCGGATTTCAAGTATATCGAGCCGTCTGAATTGGAAGCCATTCGCGCCGAACGTCCGGATGGACCGAGAATACTGTCCGGAAACTGGGATGAACGTAAGTGGCAGGATAAATTTTATGGTGCTTGGCTCGGCCGTTCGGCTGGTTGTGCGCTTGGGAAACCTCTCGAGGCTCCTGCCTTCATGCAAGGCTCCGGCGGAAGACCCGGGTGGCACAATATGAAGTTGTGGTTCGAAGGCGCAGGACAATGGCCGATTCGCCACTATACACCGGGCGAATCAACTGCGGAAGCCGAGTACGATATCGAGATAGCAAGGTGGAGCAGTTTAGCCAGCTGCCGGGAAAACATTCGCTTTATGGAAACAGACGATGATATTCGTTATACCGTTCTTGGCCTGCTCATGCTGGAAGAGCGCGGGCTTGATTTCAACTCCTGGGATGTGGGCAAGCTGTGGCATCGTCATTTGTCATTCGGGCAGGTATTCACGGCTGAAGCGCAGGCCTATCTTAATTTCGCTCGTGTCACTTCACATATTAGCGGCGATCGGCCAGACGACTGGGAGAAACATATCCACTCTGGACGCTCTTATTTAAATCCCTACCGGGAATGGATCGGCGCCCAAATCCGTGTGGACGGCTATGCGTACGGTGCTGCCGGCCAGCCACAGCTTGCAGCTGAGCTTGCTTGGCGGGACGCTTCCTTCTCCCATGTGAAGAATGGTATTTACGGCGCCATGTTTTGCTCGGCTATGATTGCCGCCGCATTCGTTGAAAGTGATATGAAGCGAATTGTTGAGATCGGATTGAGTGAAATTCCGAAACACAGCCGTCTTGCAGAAGATATCGCATTAGCGGTCAACATTGCTGAGGAAACGGAAGACACATTAGAATTGGTGAGTAAAATATGGGAAACGTTTAAGCACTATCACCATGTTCATACCAATAATAATGCTGCATTATGCGCGGCTGCGCTCATTCATTCCGGAGGCGATTTTGAGAAAGGCATTACGACAGCCGTACTTGGTGGCTGGGACACCGATTGCAATGGCGCCACCGTCGGTTCCATTCTTGGTGCATCGATTGGAGCGGCGTCGCTTCCTGAGAAGTGGATCTCGCCGCTAAACGATACGTTGTATGCCGATGTCAGTGGCTTCCACCCCATTCCCATCTCCGAATGCGCTCAAAGAAGCTATAGTGTCTTCCGAAAATTGCAGCATTAAAATGATTTAGGATGAACCGAGTAGGAGGGGGCGGCTAGCCCCGTCCTCTCCGTCGTGTACAAGGAGGACGAATTTGAATTTAATAAAGATGCGGGCATGTATGTGTGTAAAGCAAGACATTTAGCTATACGAAAGGCACGTACAGGCAAGAAAGGTATTAATAAAAATCAAAAAGACACTTATATGTTTGATATTGAAAAATGCAGAGTATGTCCATTCCGTAACGGATGTTATAAGGAAGGTGCAAAAAGTAAAACGTATTCTGTCACAATTAAATCAACTGAGCATCGCGAACAAGAAGCGTTTCAAAATAGTGAGGAATTTAAATCGTTAGCAAAAGAAAGATATAAAATTGAGGCGAAAAACAGTGAACTCAAACATAGACACGGGTATGATGAAGCATCATCGGCGGGTCTAATTGGCATGGAAATACAAGGAGCAACAGCTATATTCGCAGTCAACCTCAAACGAATTCTCACGCTGATTAAAGCAGAAAAGTAACTAAATATAAAGAAGTAGTTCACTTCCTGTTCAAAAACCGAACAGGAAGTGAACTATTTTGTTTAAAAAACAATTACTAATTCATAACGTAAGTTTTTAGCAGTCTCGTCCAATACAGGAATCATCTATTGAAAGCATCCTAAATATTCTAAACACTCTTTTTTAAGTGTCCTTGACAAAGGGTCCAGATCATCCAAGGGGATTTTCTTATGCAAGTGAGTTTTTTGATTTCTCCCGACGAATTTTCAAAATATAAAGTTAAGCCTCGGTTTCGTTCTTCGCGATTGACCCTGATTAATGAAATTCATATGAAATATATCCGATATAAGGGCTTAACAAGCGAGAACAATAAAATCCAAAATTTATAAATATCAAGGAGAGCATACGTAATCTCGATTCCGGTAGTAGAAGCACTTTGTCACGTGGCTTGCTTTATCCATTTATCGGTCCATGGCTCTCCGCTTTTTCTTTCGACTTTACTCCCAGTGGTTTAGGCAGAACTACTACGATCAACACGGCACATAGAATCAACAGGGCCGAGCTAATTTTCAACGTATAATCCATTCCATCAATATAAGCAACGTTAATTCGTGCTAAGATCGAGCTCCGTATGGATTCATCCATCGTATAAGCCGCTTTGGTTGCTGTCCCGATGGAATTTGTTATATAGTCGACATACTGGCTGGGCACATCACTAATTACCTTATTGATTCCATTTTGGTATTTAATAGATATCAGCGTCCCGAGGACCGCAACGCCCAGCGCGCTGCTGACCTGCCGCAATGTGTTATTCACCGCTGAACCAATCCCAACCTCTGTCCGAGGCAACGATTCCATGACCGCCGACATACATGGGGACAGTGCCAGACCAAATCCAACCCCTTGTATCACTAAATATATGGCGACAAATCCATAGCTGTCCTGAACATCAATGGTTGAAAGTAAGAACAACCCAATGCCCATGATCAGCAATCCTGTTGCAATCGCCCATTTGGTACCCAATTTGCTCGCAACCCGGACACTGAATAGCGATGCTACAATCATCCCGGCCATGAAAGGAATCAGCCTCAGCCCCGTCTCATAGGCATTGCTATCCAATGTGAATTGAAGATATTGGGTCAGGAAAAATAGGAGTCCATTCAGGACAAACATAATCACACATACGGCAAGGGTGGCCCAGGTGAATAAAGGATGTTTGAACAAGCTTAAATTCACCATAGGCTCCTTGGCAAACTTTTGCCGTACAATGAACAAAGCAATAAAGAGTGTCCCTGCGCATAAAGTCAAGATGACTTGCAGCGAACCCCATCCGAGGCGCGAGGATTCAATAATTCCGTACACCAAACTGCCTAATCCGATACAGGACAGTAGCATACTCAGCCAGTCTATCCGATGAGCCTTTTCATTTTTGGATTCAGGAATAAGAAAGTATCCCGCTATCAATACCACTGCAATGATCGGCACGTTGATAAAAAAGATGGAGCCCCAGGAGAACTTCTCAATCAAAAACCCTCCCAGCAACGGACCGACCAGCAATCCCACGCCCGAGCTTGCTGACCAGATGGCGGAAGCTTTCCTTGCTTCCTGAGGAGTGAATACGGTAGGAAGAATGGAAAACGTGAGCGGCATAATGATCGCTCCCCCCACACCCATAAATGCCCTTGCCACAATTAACACATCCGTAGTTCGAGCAAATCCTGCCACAAGCGAAGTTATGGCAAAAATGATTAAACCGATAAACAGCATTTTTTTTCTCCCGAACCGGTCTCCCAAACTGCCTGCGGGAAGCAGCAACACGGAAAAAACCAGAAGATACGAATCCATAATCCATTGGAGCTCATTGGTACCGGCATCAAGCTCCTTGGAAAGCGTCGGCAGTGCGACATTAAGGACGGTTACATCAAAACTGATAATTAAGAGACTCAAAACCAGACAAGCCAGTGTCCACCATCTATATTTGTGATGATCGAAAGAACTCATTTAACTCCTCCTAATGGAAATCTTTTTATCCTGTCACCGTATACAGGTCGTTCGATACATTCACCATAAATGGATTCAATTCACCGTTAATACAGACATGCAGGTCATGCATCGCTCTTGTACAGGCTGTGTAGAACAATTTGCGTTCGCTTTCTTTTCCATACGTTGCCTGTGAAGCATCATAGATAATGACCGCATCAAATTCAACGCCCTTTGCCAGATAAGACGGAATGATCAGGATCCCGGCCTGAAAGGAGGCCGTTTCCTTTTCGATCAGCCTTACACTTATCAAGTCCTTTAATGCCTCATATGCCTTGCCGCTCTCGGTTGCTGTCTTGCAGATTACGGCAATCGTCCGGTGACCCGCGGCCTGCAGTTCCTGGATACTCTCCACCACCACGGCAGCATGCTTCGCCAAATCAGACGTTTGCTTCAGGACGGGCTTATCGCCTTCCCGGTTAAACGGCTCAATAACCTCCCCGCCTTCAATGAGCGCACGGGTGAATTCGATGATTTGCCGCGTCGAGCGGTAGCTCCGAGCTAAGGTCACATGGCTAGTATCCATCCCTCCATATAACAGCGTTAAGTTATCTGTGTTCAAGCTGCCCTGGTCATGGATGAATATCCTTTGATTCCAGTCCCCCAACACCGTCATTTTGCTCCGGGGAAACAATCTCCTGATAAATCTGAATTGGAACGTGGAGAAATCCTGCGCCTCATCAATAAATACATGCCCGATCGTATTGTTCGTTTGGAATCCTTCAATGCATTCGGTTAGAAACAGGTATGGTGTAGCATCCTCATAAAAGAGCTTCGTTTGATCCAAATTCTCCACCGTCTGACTGCAAATCTCCGCCCAGTGCGGCGGAAGCTCGGCATTGTCCATAAAGTTTGAGACATAGCTTAGATCCCCGAACAGTTGGCGATATAACAACGGAATATTGACGTAACCGAATTGCTTGATTTCTTTTCTTAACGGTTTGAAGTACAAATCCACGATCTTTTCGGCAAGAATCGTTCTTTCGGTTTGAAAATCATCGAACGTATTGCCAGCACTGCGCTCTCGCTTTTGAAGCTCCTTGAAAGCCCAGTTGTACTCATCCTTGTCAAGCAACTCAATTTCCTCTTCAACCCATAATTTAGCCATCTCTTTAACAGCCTTTTTCTTCAGCTCCTTTAGGAGCCACTCCGATAAAAGTCCCATTCGGTTGGGCATCCGAAGGCTGGAATCATACCCGTAGAACTGCTCATGGATCCGTGCAGCGGAAATCAGAACCTCGTCGCGAAACGTAATATCTTTAAATATCATATCTTTGCTGCCCAAGGAAGACACGTACTGCTCGATCCAATCCATGAACTCTCCCGAAGCTTTGATTTGAATACCTTCAATCCGCTCGGTATATCCCTCTTTCCCTATCGCCGACAGAATGAACTCCATTTGGCTGAACGGATCTTCAACCTGAAATACCTCTCCCAAGCGATGCTCCAAATATTCCTGAAAAGTGGTTTGTTCCATATTTTCTTCACCCAACTCAGGAAGGACGGTAGCAACATAACTGTTGAACATCGCATTTGGAGAGAACAGCACGATCTGGTCAGCACGCAGCGTATCCCGGAAACGGTACAGCAGGTAAGCCACCCGCTGCAAGGCAGCTGAAGTTTTACCGCTGCCTGCCGCCCCCTGAACAACAAGCATTTGGCTTGTCACATTGCGTATAATCAAGTTTTGTTCCTTTTGAATGGTCGCCACGATGCTTTTCATTTGCGAATTGGACTGCTTACCAAGAACCTCTTGCAGCAATTCGTCGCCTATGGTCACACTGGCATCGAACATGCTTTCAATCATGGCATCCCGAATCATGTACTGTCTTTTTAAGGTCATTTCCCCTGTAATGATACCGCTGGGCGTATTGTACTGGGCTGGCCCGGGAGAATAATCGTAGTACAAGTTGGACACAGGAGCGCGCCAATCATAGACAAGAAAATTGATTCCGTCTTCATCGACCAAAGAAGCAATTCCCAAATAAATTTCCTGAATCTGTTTATCGTACTCATCATAAAAATCAATGCGTCCGAAATAAGGAGACTGCTTGAGTCGAGACAAGGTTTTCATTTTCTTTTTTGCATGCTGATAAGTACGTTCGTTCTCGGACAAAACCTCGGCCTGCTGCTTCAGGCTTGCATAGGTGCCTGCGTCCTCAAAATTCAAAGACACATCTTCCCAGAAGTTTTTTCGGAATTCCACGATATCCGTTTTTTTCTCGTCGATGTCTCCAGCAATCTCTGCCAACTGCCTATCGATCTCAGACATGACAAGGTTTACCCGTTGTTGTTCATCTTCCCAGCTCTCAAATTTAGCGCTCATCTTAACACTCCCCAATCAGACTGTAGTTCAGTTTCTAAAACCAATATCAATCACTTGAGCTCTGCAGCCTCATGCTGATGATAAATTTATGTGAGACAGTAATTGACAACGAGATAAGATTGTGATATCATTAAATTATAAATATGTAATATGTTTATTTTTTTGTAAAAAATTGACTCGTCGATGATATTAGCATATAAGTATTCATATATCAAGCTTTATTTCCCAATGCATTCTACGCGCTTGTAGAGGACATTGGTTGTTTTCGTTGTAGAGATAGAATTCTGAGTAATCAGGAATACAGGACTAAAGAACAAATAATGATAAAAAAAGCCGGCTTTGTGAAGTGACCCCCAAAAGTTA
>NZ_JBCNHV010000029.1:0-288558 GCF_050482385.1 Paenibacillus lautus | reverse complement strand
AGGCTGATTTCACATAACGTTGTTGTGTTCACGACGTTCATTCCCCTTAGATAGCTCTTATCTTAGGAGAATGAATGTGTCCCAGCATCCACTTCTCCGAACCTTCTTCTGGGACCGAGGAGCGTCAGCGACGATGTGTGAATGCATTGTTATGAGATGCCATTGACATCTTCGAATAATCCTACAAATATCTTTATCTTTTGATTCCATTGGCAGTTTTCTTATGATGTATCATTAATAGTGTAACTGAAAGAATAACAGCTGGGGTTGATAATCCGCTCGTCAACACTGATGCTATTATAGGATTCGAAGTTAGTTCACACCAACCATATTTTGTGCAAAAATCTTCTGTAGCATCTATTTGTGCCTTATTGGATAAATAAGATATTAAAAGGAAATTACGCTCACAGCGTGAATGCGGTGTCATGCGATGCCTTTACCTTCTTCGATATACCTTAATTCCTTAATTTTCTTTCAAGAAATCAAGTACTACTGTATTGAATTCATCAGGTTTTTCTATAAAGGGTAAATGCCCACAATCTGAGAGAATAGACTTTTTCGAATTCTCTATGCTTTTATGTACGTGTTCACCGACTTTTATATTAAAAGCTTTGTCCAGATCCGAGAGAATAATCAAGGTAGGAACGTGTATTTTACTTAAAAGCTTATTTGCATACGGCTTACGTGGTACAGCCAGCTTAAAATCCCAACTATAAAAATTCTTTTGTGTTCTTATTGTTCGCAACACCTTTTCTCTGGCTTCTTGTCTATGTTGAGGCGGGAATAAATATTCCCAATACGGGTTACAAATAAATTTTTGAATTGCAATCTCAAAACCTTTTGATTTCAATAACGACATGCTTTTTATCGCCTCAAACGTTACTCGTAGTGGATAACGACATCCGTTAATAGAAGGAGTAACAAGAATCAGTGCCTTAACAAATTCCGGATATTGAAGAGCAAAATCTATCGCAACACTACCACCTAAGGAGGATCCGATGATAGTACCTTTTTGAATTTCCAACGATTCAAATAATGCTTTTAAATCCTCAAAATGCGAAAAAGAAGATACTGGGCTATCAGATTGGCCATACCCTCTTAGGTCATAGCAAATCACATTATAATAATTAGACAAACTTTCTATCTGATACTCCCAGATACGAGAATCATTAAAATTCCCATGAATAAGAACTAAGGGTTCACCTTCCCCTGTCATCGAGTAGAATAGACTAGCATTATTAATCTTTAGAAAATTGCTTTTAGAAATTCCCAACTTATACCGCCTCCATATAAAATGATGTTATTATTTTTAGTTCGCAAGGGTTTCGCATAACGTCTTTGTATTCACGAACTTAACATTCCTCTAAATTCATCCAATTATATCAGCCTTATTTACCTCAACATATTTAATAAGATATTCAAATAAGTTATCATCATCACGATACAGGTAGAGCTGTTCAGCCAAGATTTCAATTGAATTTATTATGTTAACACACTCTCTCCCATGTGTTCTGGAAAAGTTGGACACCTGGAATTCTTCAAGATTATTGACATTAGATATTAATTCCATTTGAACTCAATAAGTTTTTGATGTTCTTCATAATATTAAAATCTTTATCTGCTCGAATTCTTTCAAGTGCTTCTATAGTTTCATCAATATATTCGCCACTTGGGTTCTCTAAAAAACCTAATATTCCGTTCATAGATAACTCTGTATCTAGATCAATTAGTAATACAATGTCCCTGAATACGATTGGCACTTGATCGAGCGACTCTCTTAATTGAGTATACTCTTTACCATATATGTTACTTGCAATATGTCCTACTATATCTTCACCAGACATTGATAGAATATTATCCAGTGGAAGTAATCTATTAATTAGATCTTTAGTATGCGTATTCATCATTCTTCTTCGATCACACTCACTTATTAATAAATTCTTGGGTGGTTTCAGATAACGTTCCCGTATTCACGACGTCCCACCGACTTAAGTCTCCGCCGGGAGCCGGCCGCGATGCGGTTAGTCGGTGCGGATGTGTCCGGCTGAATTCACTTCCCTGCAGCTGAAATGCCTCGCCGATTCCACTTCTAACTTCTGCCGGGCCGAGGGCCGAATGGCCCGATGCGTGAATACTTTGTTATCCGATGCCTCCGACTTCTTTGATATACTTACACAATTCGTCCTTTATCGTCTTTATTCATTTTCAATTTTAATTCTCTAGTATCCTTTTCGTTCTTTTGAATTTGATTATTACTTTGTTCTTTGATTCGAAAGAAATTGATTAAGTTCATTTAAATTGTCTGTTCGATATAATTCTTTTTCTGTATCAAAAATAATGTACTTTGGTACATCATCAATGTTTAACATTTGTAGTTCCTTATCATCATGACTTCCGGTTTGATAATAACCACTAAGAATCCTTATGTTTTGGTCAAACACTTCTTGAAATTCAAGATTTTGTTCATCAGTGGTACCAATTGCCGTGATGTAATACTTCCCCTCAACGTCAGAAAAGAAAGACAATGGAATTGACGAATGGTAAGTTTTATTATTATCTGCATTGCAACCTGAAAGGATAATTATAACTACTATACTTAATGCTTGTATTAGCTTCATGTAAGCCTCCGTTAATTAAGGTTATTCCTTTGCTAATCGGAGGTTTCGGATAACGTTCACGTATTCACGACGCGAGCCGGCCTTAGATAGTTCCTATCTTAGGTCGGCTCGTGTGTCGTCCGAGTAATCTCCATGATTATACAACTAACGACCAAGGGGCGTAAGCCCCGCAGCGTGAATATAATGTTAGATGATGTAGACGACATCTCCGAAATCACTGATTCTCTTTTTAGAATTTTCTTATTTCTTTTAATAGTTCTTCTGCCATACCAAGTACTTGGACTTTATATTCATCTAATTTCTTTAATTTAACTTCTAATGCTACTTCATTCCATAATAAATATTGGCTTGGTAAAGGTATGTCATTTAACTTGTTATAATATTCATCAAAATCGTACCATACTATTTCATTCCCACTATGATACATGCCAGAAAGTCGATGACATCCAAGATGAATCGGAATTTTTTCATTTATCATGTCTTCTAATATTCTTTTAAGTTCTTCAATGTTATTATCAGTATTCGACATTTTTTCACCTAGTTATAATATGTTTTTATTCTTATATTCGACTATTTCATCTAACGTTTATGCATTCCTGACGTTCAAGCAGCTTAAGTGACCAAAGGGAACGGGGCGTTAGACTTAGCCGGTTGAATGTATCGCCTGAATGATCCCCTTGAAAGTCCTTCTTAGCGATCAAGGGCGAATGCCCGCAGTAGGAATGCTGTGTTAGCAGATGTCAGTTCCTTCTTCGAATAACGTTCGACAACTGTTTATATTTGTTTGGTCAAAATTACTTCAAGAGGCTCGTTCTCCTGTAACAAACATCCTACATCACGATATCCAAGCTTCCTGTAAAAGTGCTGTGCTCCTTCATTAGATTGAGTAGACGTCATTACGGTTGTGAATCCTCTTTCGCTCATTAATTCTTCCCAATAAAGTACTACTTCCTTACCAATTCGTTGTCCTCTATATCCTTCATCAATCCATATCATATTCATAAAGGGAGTATTATCCCAAAAGTATCCATACCTCATCCAACCAATTTCTTTGCCCTCATCTCTAAGTATAAATATCTCTTTTTCTTTAATTTTTGATCTGATCAATGTTTCAACTATGTGCTTATCTCTTTTTAAAATGTACATATAATCTGTATCCTTTGCAAAATCAATCTTCATAGCTGATCCTCCAATTTTTTTCTGAACTTTTTTCCTTCTTTATGTAATCTGTACTGATTTCTGCTAACGTTCCTGTATTCACGACTCAGCGTATGCTGAGTGTCCGACGAATGTCGGATCAAGGGCGTATGCCCGTAGCGTGAATATTATGTTATACGACGGAACCTACTACATTGAACTTGCCCAGGCTGGTTTTAAGTGATTGAAAATGTAGACCAATATTGTCATTATCAAAATAATTAAGGATATTATAAAAAATAGTTTTTTAAATAGTTTCTCATTTTTCGATTTTCGTAATGGTATAAAATTGATGGTTTTATCCAAGATAATAACCAGAAATAATGCAGTGTTAATAAAGCTTAGCATCAGTTCTAATGCAACGATTATCTTCATTGCAGGATTAACAGCAATAAGATCACTACTACCTAACCCCATGTATGTTACAAAGTGAAAATAAAAACGTTCCCAAAATCCAGGATCAATTTCGTTTTTTTTCTGATCAATAAATCGCAACAATTTATCACCAAGAATTCCATCCAGCATCATTCCGTAATATGTGAAAAGGAATATTAATAATAATGTAAATACAACAAAACAAATAAATATTTTTATAAGTCTATTTGAATTAATATGAGATTTATTTTGTTTTGGGTGCAGTTTATTCATTAACATAAAGAAATTATAATATACAAAAAGTAGACTAAATAAAAGCATCCCGAAGAACTCTATTAATAAAAAAATATAGCTAAGATCTTCAATCCAATTAATACGAAATTGAATCGAATTTATAGATATCAGTGAAAATGAAAAGTAAATAAAATTCAAATCAATAATTATATTAAAAAACCTAAAAGATACCGATGTGCTTGGATATATAACAAGATATTTAAAAACAAAAAAAGCAATGGCTAAAACGAAAACTATAAATGCACAAATTAATGACCCACGAATATATTCATTATCTAGATATTCTGATGGATTGAAGGTTGTAATCATAACCAGATGACTTAATACAATAGAAAAAATTAAACCAAACCACTTAAAATTTTTGTAGTAATACTCTTTCATTCCATTCTCCCTTTAGGTTCTGTCGTATAACGTTACCTTATTCACGACGTGACCCAGCCTTAGATAGCTCCTATCTTAGGCTGGGTCATGTGTTGTCTGAGCTTCTTCCATGATTATATATCTGACAACCAAGGGGCGAAAGCCCTGCAGCGTGAATACATTGTTATCTGATGCCGTTGCCTTCTTCGAACTCTCCCATAAAATGCTCATGAACATGATTATTTAAGGTGGTATTTCGAAAGTTCAGTCCATCCAACAAACCCTGTCTATAGATTATTTCGTTTGCAAACGCCACCTGATAATTTACTTTATCTTCGAAATCAAATAACAATTCTCGGCATGAATCCGGAATGCTCTTCAACATTTCCTCGAACGAACATCTTTTACCATTCACAAGCTTCCTGTAGTATAAATTTTTCATTAAAATCACTTGTCCAATTTCTTCAGTTCTTTTTCCAACAAAACAATCAAAATAACACTCTAATTCTTTAAGCATTAAATCCCCTCCAATTAGTGATGTCACTTCGAAATCACTCGACATTTCCATTCTATGGTGATTTCATAGTGATGTCAATATGGATGTATTCTTTGTGACTTCTAAATGATAATATAGTGCTATCACCAATAAGGAGAGACAATTGTGGCAACTAATAAAAGAGTCTTCACTTTAAGATTAGAGGATACCAATTTTCAAAAAATTAAATATATAGCAGATAAAAATAAACGTTCTATTGCTATGCAAATTGAATATCTAATTGAGCAGCATATCCATGACTATGAGAAGAAAAATGGTCCCATTCCTACAGATAATTAGTTAATATTATAGTATCATTCTGTGTGTTGCACCGGTTTTAGATAACGTTGTTGTATTCACGAACCCGAAAGGCTTAAGCGCGCAAGCGCGGGTCCGACGGACTTAGCCAGTGCAGGGTTGTCCGGCTGTAACCGCTTCCCGAAATTCCCCTGCCGGACCGAGGGGCGGATGCCCCGATGCGTGAATATGGTGTTATTTGATGTCAGCGCCTTCATTGAGGTACATTCAGATATCTGTTTTCATAACTTGGATTGTAATATCTAAAATAGTTATATTCCATTTGTTCACCCACGGATCCGAGTTGTTTCTTTCCGTAGTTTATGAAACCAGCTTTCTCAATCACTTTTAACGAGTGGGGATTATCGTCCACAATTGTCGCTATTACATAGTGAATATTAAATGTGTTGAGAGCCCATTGGGTTAAGGCTATTGCAACCTCAGTGGCATACCCAAAACCTCTAAAATGTTTGGAAATACCATAGCCAATTTCAGTTTCAGAGAGCTCCTCAATTACTCCGACATGACAATGCCCTACAAAAATAGACTCATCCCTTGTTACCACTGCAAAATAAACCGCATCAGATACAACATTAAAAGTTTTGTATTTACTTATCTGCCAATCCAAAAAGTCTGAAGCTTGTTGTTTATTCATTTTCCATCCTGAAGGCCAATCATTTGTATACGCTTGTAAACAAAGAGCGTAAATATGTTCGAAATCATCTCTCGTAAGTCTTCTTATCATTAGACGATCAGTCAGTATAGGTAATGAGGCTTCTGCTTTATTCATTCTTCCTCCATTTGAGATAGATAATTTTATTAGTTTGCGCTGATTTCACATAACGTTTGGCATTCCTGACATTCAAACAGCTTAAGTGACCGTAGGAAACTTGTCGTCAGGCTTAGCTGGTTGAATGTATCGCTTGAATAAACTCCTTTTTTGGAAATCCTTCTTAGCGATCAAGGGCGAATGCCCGCTGTAGGAATGCTGTGTTATCGGATGTCAGCGACTTCTTCGAAATACACCTAATCTTCTTTAAAGATTTGAGAAATCAAGATCAAACTTCACCTCTATTTTTTAACTGCTTCTAATAATTCCGATTTTTTTAATGTTAATTATTATCGATAAAATACAATTGATAGAAGTAAGACCCATCCAAATAAATATTGAATACGACATCCACACCCGTATCATTAAATAATTATTGTCTAATAAATAAGGCAAGATCATTACCAATACCAAAAGCATAATGCTTAAGATTAGTGCGATACTACTTCCTGTCATTTTTCTGAATCTTGTCTTTTCATCTTTAATATTTAGTTTTATTCCTCTAAAGAGTTTAATTACTTGGACACATAAGATAACGACGGCTATTATTACTAAGAATGAAAATACCAAATCAATTAATAGATACGCGTCATCATAATTAAATTTATTCATGTGATTTCCATTCATATTCTCATATATGTTATTAGCAATTAGCGATGGTGCAGTTGAATTCAAATTAGCCAGAACAAATATGGCCTGCTGCTTTTCTAAATCAATAAGAACCTTTGAGGAGTAATTAGGATTAGATCCATTATGACTAACAACTCTATTGTTCGTATGAATATTCCATCCAAATGAATAGTATTGATTTTCATCTTCGTATCCCGCCGTTTTGATGTCGACTTGATGAGATTGTTGTATCGCTTTCAATAAATTATCTGGTATGTCGCCTATCCCCATTTGGGCATTAATCCAGCGTTCTAAATCTTTTGAATTCGTTACCAAATATCCTGCAGCGATATTCCCATAATATCTAGGGGCATCATATTCTAAGCTTTTTCCAAAAAATACACGATATCCTTTGGTAAGTTTATCAGTTTCCTTTTCCTGACCTGTTGAAAAATAACTATCAGTCATTCCTAAAGGAACCAGTATGTTTTCAGTCATGTAATCCTGATAACGTTTGCCTGTAACTTTTTCAATAATCAACGCTAAAATATCATAATTAACTGTAGCATAATTATATGCTGTCCCAGGATACGTATCTAATGCAATGCCTGACATATTATGTATCGTTTTTTCAAGCATATCATCCGTGGTACCTTCAGGAATTAACCGAATACTCCACGGTGGAATTCCACTTGTATGAGCTAACAACTGATGAATCGTAATATTAACTTTCTTACCCTTAATGGTTGGCTCAAACGATGGAATATAGTCTGTAATACAATCTGAAAGAGATAAGTAGCCCTCTTTTTCTAATAAAATAACGGCCAAAGCCGTAAATGCCTTTGTAGTCGACCCCAATTCAAATAATGACTCTTCAGTCACCCTCTTCTTATTATTAACATCCGCATATCCGTAATTCTTATATTCTGTCTTGCCCTGCTCTGATACTACCATAGCCACCCCTGGAGTCGCTGATTTGGCCATTATGGTTTCCACCATATTATCCGTATAATCATAATTCCCTGTCTTTATTAAACTTCCAAGTTCATCCCAACACGCTATAGTAGTAATGATTGCGATAAGTAGGATGACACATACTGTTAATGTGCCTGTTTTACTTAGTATTTTCTTCAATGTGGTTCTCCCTATTGTAAGTCTTCTAAAAAATAATAATGAACCAAACTATATAATTAAGAACCATTCATAAAAACCTACTTTGTGCCGTTATGGCTTAGAAAAACATAGTTCTTTTTGGGCTGATTTCCGATAACGTACCTGTATCCACGACGTCCTTCCGACTTAAGCAACCAACGGGAGCGACCGCGATGCGGTTAGTCTGTGCGGATGTGTCCGGCTGCTCCTGCTCCCCCTACATCCCTCTACCCGACCGAGGGCGTATGCCCGATGCGTGAATATTATGTTATCAGATGCCCTGACACCTTTGTTACTTACAAACCTAGATCTACCTTTTAGCTAGATTTTCTTCTTTTAAATCCGTCCATCTAAAGATCTCGCCATTAATATTTATGGTTCTCGACTTTCTTTTGCTGATCGTCATTTAATCTCACTTCCATGATTTGCGAATGCATTAATATAATTTTTCCAGGATTTCCGATAACGTTCTTGTATTCACGAATCTGAGAGCCTTAAGTGAGCGCAGCGAACGGGTCGCTAGACTTAGGCTCGCAGCGGTTGTCCGGCTCTGTGAAGTTCCACGGTCCGGGCCAAGGGAGCCTCAGCTCCCGCAGCGTGAATATGGTGTTATCCTATGGAACTGACTTCTGCGAATTGCTTACAAACCTCACTTAATTCACCTCTGAAAAGTCAACCTCAATCGCTTTCAATTCACTTCTCCGAAGTGCCTACTTAGAGTCGGTTTTCCATCCGCTTCTCCGGAATGCCTCTTAAAAATATTCCACATATCCGCCTTTTCAGCATTCTGAATCTTCTTATATTTAGGCTGTTTTCGTAAATATTGTTGCTATACCATAAGGCTATAACAAAGAAAACTCGCATTAGAAAAATTACGAGTTTTTGTTAATTAAGGATTTGCTTCTTTAACTAAAGCACCCCTTACTTGAATAACTTATACCAATACAAAGTGGTTTCTATTTTTGGATTATATGACTGTTTCAATGTGTCAACTCCACCTAGTATAAATCCTTGTTTCACATAAAACCTGCACGCTCCAAGATTATCATCTTGAGCCTCTAGAGACATTCCGATAAGTTTTCTTTGTTTTGCCCACTCTTCCGCTTTAGTTAAGAGCAACTTCCCGATTCCATATCCTCTAAATTCTTTTTTTGTAGCGATATTTTCAATATAACAGAAGCGATTCCAATCCTTGATTATTCTAATTTGCCCAATGCAATTATTATTCTTATAAGCTAAAAATAGAGCTTTATCTTCACGGTTTATATATCGGCTCCAATCAAGTTTATCATCTGGGAAACGAATTTCTTTAGTTTCATCAAATAGATTCTCTTCAAAAGACCATTTTCCTGATTGAAAACTGGGTACAACCTTACCAAACACTTTAAAATAATCACTTGTTTTATTAATGTCCTCAATTAATTCATCCTTTAATGGAGAAATTATGATTTCCTCTGCAATATTCATTTTGACACCTTCCCATTCTGAAAAAGAATTTTACTAGCACAAGCCTAAATACCTACCCTATTCAATATTACTGCCCCGTTAGTTAAACAAGATTATTTCCATTATTCTAATTTTAACATAAGCTCTTAAATAGGTTGCCGGCTTAAATCAAATTTTTGCACACCAAAGAAACCATCAAAAACAGATTTTTTACGCTGGTCTTAACATCTCCACTGTAAAATGTTTTGAATCCCGGCAAGAACCTAAAAGTAGCTGTTTTACCCGTTCAGATTTGGCAATAGTTTTTGTTTGATTAATATATTTGAACCAGAAAATATAGTTATCCAATTACTTGGTTGCCACACTATGAAACCTTTGCATAAATTTATTGAGTTGAGCGTGATAGGCGTTGACGTGTTGGATATGGTAAATTGACTTCTTTACATAAATCCCCTTTCGAATATTTATAATTTCGTGCTTTATCCCTTTTTCTGCTGCAAACTTTTTATAATTAGTTGCGTTATCAGAACATAACAAAGCGTTATGATCTATAAATTGACCCATTACAAGGTCTATCTCAGTACTTTTAATTCTTCCTGTGCCGGCCACTTCTGAAATTACTTGTCCATTTCTGTCCTGGGCTACAAGCACACATATTTGTTCATTAGAAATGCCCCTTTTTGTAGCTGCACCACTTCGTTTACGGGCTTCCCGGTGGGAGATATCTTATTTGCCTTTGTGACCTTCTAAAAAGTAAATTTCGTCACTCTCGACAATTCCTTTTAATGTACTGTGGCCTAATGACCTAAGAGCATTAAGGATTTTATGCCGCCAGTAGAAAGCAGTTGAGATATGAATTTTTAATACTTAAGTGATTTTAGGCAACGTATAGCCCTCAACCATCATCTTAAAGCATTCCATCCATTTACTTAGGTAATAGGTGCCCGATAGGGGAGTGTTAGTCATATCATTGAACGTTTTTCCGCAATCTTTACAGAGGTATCGTTGCCTTCCTCGATATTTTCCGTTCTTTTTAACTGAGACACTTCCACAATGTAAACAAGCAAGGCCTTCGTGAAATCGACTTTCACGGATATCTTTAATTTATTTTAGCTACGTCTCCTTGATCTGCCCGAAACAATAGAAACTTAATCGCATTATATAACTTAAATTGTTCTGTTTAGATAATTCCGAGAAACCTTGAAATATACTTTCTCACATTTTTACCGCCTCCTAGATCGCAATTATAGCAAGGTCCTATTAGTATCGGTAAATAAACAATCTATGCGAAAACAGCCCGATTCGTGAATGCTATGTTATACGACGGTCTCTCTTTATTGAACTGCTTACATAGTTGTTCTTTTTGATTTTATGTAGTTCTAATGTGCTCAACTTTGCTAATTCTCTCTGAATAATTCGCAAGCAATAAGTCCAATAATCCATCCGGTACTAGTTTTTCCTGTTCATTATTCTCGAATTCATTAATTGATTTCCAAACTGCTTTATATGGAGTTATTCCTTCTATGCCTTCGATAACTTCTCTTTTGTATAAGTCATGATCAACAAGATCGGCTTCATAAATGAAATCTACTTCATGACCTCTCTGATCCAAGTATTTAAATAGGTTTTCGATGACAAACTTTAGCTTGGGTTCTTGTATTTCGGCATTTAATTCTTCTTTTACTTCTCGAATTATCGTCTCTTTACTATTCTCTCCATACTCAACCGTTCCACCAACCGGCCGATAAAACGACTTGTTTACGGCTTTATCATATGTTTCTTCAACTAATATTTGATCGCCTCTTCGAATTAGACACAATGAAACGGTCCTAATGATCATTCAATGATTCCTTTCTAGGTTTTTCTATGTATTTTAGAGACTGTCGTATAACGTTTTCGTATTCACGACGCCTGACGAATGTCAGGTGTGTCCGGCTGCTTCTGCTTCCCGCGATATTCCCCTGCCGGACCGAGGGCGGCGCCAAAATGCGTGAATATTATGTTATGCGAGGTACTGCTCAATACTCACTATTACGATTCCTCTGTAAATATTTTCGACATAATTATCAGTGATTCAAAATTTTCTTCTGCATCAATCTTTGTATGATAAGTTTGAAGATTTTTTGTGACAATATTTATTAGATCACTTGATTCTATTTTGCTTTCAGAAGACTTATAAACTATTTTTCTAATTGTATCTCTCCAAAAGTTTAATTCTTTACTATAATCCCTCAATTTAGATTGATAAATAACTTTCCATTTTATGTGAGAATCATGTATTTTTTGTACCTGCTGTTCTAGTCTATTAGTCTTCTCTACTAATAAAGCTTTTTCATTATGATATTCATCAAATCTATTTGACATCCATTCTTTTTCATCTTGTATTTCTTTCTTACTCTTCTCTATCGACTCAATCAATTCCCTATGTTGTTTCTGTCTTCTATTGTCAGCTATATAGCTTGTTAATCCAAATAAGACAGTAAATATTAACGCATTAATAATCCATAGCCCTATATTTTTCTTGAAGGGACTTGAGATTTTATCTAGATATTCTATCTCGAGATTATTTCCATTATTATTTATAACTATTTGACTACTCTCTATTCTAACAGGGCTCGATACTATCATTGTTAACTTTTCATGACTTGCTATTTTAGGAATTTGATAAACCCCTCCACTGTGGTTACCGTAATTTGTATTTAATTTGTTAATTATTATAGGTTGTGAAACAAAAATATCATCAGTCAAAACATTTAAAGGCAATTTTATTTCTAAGTTATCTATATTTTTGTTACTAGTGTTCACCAATGAGATTGAGATCTGAAATTGATTTTGCCCAATCTGCACTGGTTCACCAATTCGAACAGTACCTTTCTCAATAAAAAAATAAGAGATAAACAAGTTAAAAACTAATGTAAGAGCCCCCAAAACCAGTGCAGAAATTATTGTTTCTATTACTTTCTTTGTCATTTTATTTCTCCTTTGAATACTTAGTATTTCGCATAACGTTCTTGTATCTACGAATCCTTACTGCCTTAAGGGAGCGACAGCTACCGGCCGCGACGCGGTTAGGCAGTGCAGGGTTGTCTGCTGAATTCGCTTCCTCGAAAACCCTCAAGCAGACCAAGGGGAGCTTGACCCCCGCAGCGTAGATATGGTGTTAGGCGATGCCCTCTCTTCATTGATTATTCTCACATTATTCCTTAATTACTTGTGTATCTAAGATTTGTCTCATTAATATCATTGAGAATTTAATACCTTCTTCTTCTGTTAAAATATCCTTCATATATATCTTTGATTCCTCGGTATATTCCTCAGGAAAGCCAATACTTAGATAAGTCATTCTCTTTATATCAGCTTGCCAAAATCTATATTTCACCTTCTGTCGTCCTGCATACTTCCTTAAAAATCTACCTTCTTTATACCAATTGACTAGACCTTTACTAATCCAAATATCATCCCAAGAATTATAAAATGGAAAATGAGCAATTACATTACGAATAAACTTAAAGAGCTCACTTCCGATTTCTGCTTCCATTGGAGGACGACTTGTTTTCATATGTTCGATGACCCACTTTATGGGTTCATAGTTAAGTAATTCGGCATAAATAGAAAACGCATCCCTTGCTCTTGAAAAACGGAAATATTGATCTTCACTCCAAAAGTTATCATCAAGAATTTCCTCATAGATATCATAAAAAGCATTGTAAGCAAGGCTTAGAAATTGAAGTTCTGAATTATTGAGTTTTAGATTGTCGTTCATTTATTTGATTTCCTTTATATTTTTTAGAGGGTTTCGCCTAACGTTCCAGTATTCACGACGCCGAGAGGCTTAAGAACGCAGTTAGCCTCGCAGGTGTGTCCGTCTGAATCCACTTCCTCGAACTCCATCTGGCGGACCGAGGGGCCGAAGGTCCCGAAGCGTGAATACATTGTTAGATGATGTTACTGCCTTCTTGAGTTACTCACAATATTCATTCTTTATTTATAAAATCTCTATACTTATCATGTAGTTGTAATCCATTTATTATTGATTCACTTGTTTGTTTGTCCACAATGTCAATATCAAAACCTAAATTTTTATAGCCATCAAGCATTTCGAGTATTGAATAAATGACCTCTTCAATTAATTCTGATTGGATTTGTCTGAACGTTTCTGAATTAATAGTTCCACCTATCTTTTCGTACTCTTTTTTGTATTCAGTCCATTGCATTATTGAATCCTTATGTAAACATGAAGATGATAATTCGCTATATGTTTGTTTAATATCTTCAAGTTGTTGGAAGAAACTATTTAATTTATTGCTATTTAGACTTTCCATAGTCATTCATCTTCTTTCTGTATATTAGCTTTGCAGTAATTTCATCTAACGTTTTACGCATTCACGAACCCGAGAGGCTTAAGTGACCGTAGGGAACGGGTCGTCAGACTTAGGCTCGCAGGGTTGTCCGGCTGATTCCGCTTCCCCGAAAATCCGCGGCCGAACCGAGGGGCGAATGCCCCGATGCGTGAATACGTTGTTAGATGGAGTTACCTTGAGCTACTCACAAAATCCCTCATGCCCTCTCTTAGCATGCTAACCCCTTCTTCTACACTCTTCATATTCTCATCGTCATTCATATTATTCCTTGCATGTAATAATGCCGGTCTTAATGATTCTACTGAATTTCCAAATTGGTACATCCATGCATATCTAGGAACCATCCATAAATGAAAGTGATGTGTTGTATCTTCATTATAAAAATAATAGACCTTATCAATTCCCAATCGTTTTCTTTGTTCACTTCTGAGCTTATGGATTAACGAAATAAATTCTAATCGCTCTTCATCTGTTAATTCATCCATGCAGTAAAAATGCCTCTTTGAAGCCAATATAACTAACCCTTTAATTGGGTAAGCAATATCCTGATGGACATGAAAGTTGCTTGATTCAAAAATTACTCCACCTGTTGAAGAAATCAAACCACTTGTCAATGCGCAGCTTACACATTCAACTTCTACTGATCTTCCATCAGCCAATGTAATTAGTCTTGGCATTATGCACCTCATAGTTTTTGATTTTGATAAGAACTTGCATCGTAATTTCATCTAACGTTCCCGCATTCACGAACCTCCGAAGGAGGTTGTCCGCAGCACCCGCTTCCTTGAGATCCCGCCTGCGGACCAAGGGCCGTAAGGCCTCAGCGTGAATGCAATGTTATATGATGTCTAAGCCTTCTTTGATATACTTACATATCGGTCTTTCCTGGTTTCCATCCAGTAACTTGACTCCATTTACTGGCCCTGCTCATGATTTCCCAAATTATTGGTTCCTTGCCTTCCACATATCGATCCCGCTCATTTCGAAATTTTTTCATTAAATCATATTTCACTTCCGCATATTTTCTGCAATCATCTTCATTAGTCCGAAGGTAATCCCTAAATAAAAGTGAAAATTGTTCAGACCAACTTCCAAATTCTCTTATATGGATATGAATTCGTTTTCTTCCAAGCTTTTCACGGAAATATCGTTTTGTTAGGTCAGGATTATCATAACTATAGATAAATCCTATGTTCTCAAGTTTATTTTTATATATTTCTATCGGTTCAAATGATCGGACCGAAATCTGAATATCAATTATAGGTTTTGCATCTAATCCTTCTATAGAAGTTGAGCCGATATGATCTATTCGAATAACTAGCTCGCCAAGTGCTTGTCGAATGTCTAAACCAATACTTTTAAATTCTTGTTTCCAAGAAAAATCATAAGGTACTACAATAATCGGATCTGACATAATAACCTCCGATAAGATTTGTGTTTTAGTTCCGCGTAGGTTTCATATAACTTTCATGTATCTTAGAACCCGAGAGGCTTAAGGGAGCGCCAGCGACCGGGTCCAACGGACTTAGCCTCGCAGGGTTGTGAGCTGAGCCCTCTACTTTTCTTACCTCATCATGCGAACCAAGGGCGTAGCCCGCAGCGTAGATGACTTCTTGATACGCTAACGTATTTTCTTATGCCTTACAATATAATATATTTAAAGAAAATGTTACTTAGGAGTTGTTTATCATTTTCAAAAAGTTGACCCTAACTTCGTTATTATTCATTCTAACAGTTTTATTAGTTTTACTTGGTCTATCATTCTCATTTATTTGGTTTCCTAAAAAAGAAATCTACCTGGCAATAGCTGGTGTTGGAGGTTCACTTGCAGGTGGATGGATTACTCTAATCGGTGTTAAATTGACCATACAAAAATCTGATGAAGACAGGTTTATTCAGACATTCATGGACAAAATATTAGCAATAAAAAACTCAATTGATTTTTTACAAGAGTTTCGAGATGAAGATTGTGCTAACTATGAAGGCGAAGAACTGTGGTCAATAATCTTATTTAAGAGTGACAAATTTGAACTGATATTTAAAAATATTAACGAAATAATTGGTGGAGAAACCGCCTATTCTATCTACGAACGCACAGAAAGTTTAAGTCGTTCTTCTACTAGCGAGTTTGAAGAATATCTTAACTTTCATCCTCGAGTACGTATTTTTGGTAGGCATACAATTTTGAATCCCCACATAATTAAAATAATCGAATCTATTGATGTCATTATTGATAAATTAGAAGATGAAGAAGAACGTCTATTAAGTGAATATAATCGAATTAAAAAGAAAAGATTTATTATTTAGTTGGTTTTGAGGGATTTCATCTAACGTTCACGTGTTCACGACGTCCGACGGAGTCGGATGTGTCCGGCCGATTCCTGCTTCTCCGAACCCCCACTGCCGGACCGAGGGAGTAAGCCCGATGCATGAATATTATGTTAGATGATGTTGCTGGCTCCTTCGAATCACTCGGGATAATTTTTTGATGCTTCTATCAATCTATCCTCTTCGTCTAAAGCTTTTAATATTCTATCTATATCACTAAATTCATAGCTTCTAACTACAATAAGCTGTTGAATATGAAGACCAGGTGGATCTATATTGGGTCTGGATAAGTTATTAAGTAATCGTTCTGGTGTATACAAAATACTCCATCTTTTTGAACCATCTGTGAAATGCATCGTGATCTCTATCCAGTTCCATTCTTTTGGATTATCAGTTCCAATCTCATCATCGAAATGCCAGTTTAAAAGTCTTGGTCTTGAATTTGAATCTTTCACCATGGTTTTACCTCTCTTTGTAATCAAGCAATTTCAGCTAACATTATTGTATTCACGAACCCTCACTGGCTTAAGCTGCTGACCGATCCAGCGCAACGATCGGGTCAGCCGTGTCGAAGACTTAGCCAGTGCAGGAAGGGCCGTCAGGCCCGCTGCGTGAATACGGTGTTAGCTGGAGTTTCTGACTTCATTGAGATGCTCGAGTGATATTTGTTTGTTGTTAGTTACATGCTCTTTTGTTCTAAGATCTCTCGTATATAAGGTGTGACTGCAAAACAATCCTCTAGGTCGTTCTCTTCTAGTGCCCAATAGATAATGGTATTGATATGTATTTTATAGTCTTTAAGTATATTTTGTTTTATTCGATTCCAAATTTTGATGTCTTCCGTTCCTATTCCCTTGGAAAGATAATCATCAAAAGAAGATATTATAACTATCATCAGCGTAAATTTCTCTTTGTTGTTTAATTTATTTTTCTCATAATATGTAATAAATTCATTTACTCTTGAAGAATCAGCCGACGTATATTCCCAGTCCTGCGAAAACGGAGTAAGTGGCGATAAATGTAATTTCTTTATAAGACTTTCAATTGATTCTTTATCAATATACTTAGGACTAGTCTCCTCCATTTGTCCGCACCTCTTATTTATTTCTTATTACAGCAATTTTAGCTAACGGTTTTTGTATCTACGAACCCGAGAGGCTTAAAGCGCGAACGCGCCGGGTCCAACGGATTTAACCTCGCAGGGTTGTCTGTTGAATTTACTTCCCCGAATCACATCTTGCAGACCAATGGCCGAACGGACCGCAGCGTAGATACGATGTTATGAGATGTCAGCGACTTCTTTGAACTACCACCAATATTATTCCAGAATTAAGTCGTTTGTCTTATCGTGTTTTACTAATTCGCTTTTTGAATAGAACTTAACTATCTTCCTATTTTCAATTGCATATTCAATTTCTTTTCTTGTACTACTGCCAATGTAACCACTAACATCGATTATAAATATTTCATTTGACATATCAATTTTACAAAAATGGATTTTTCCAAATAATTCTGCCTGTTCCTTGGTAATCTCAATTCCTTCGCTTTGCTCAAAAAAAGCTAAACTAATAACAATATTACCTTTAAGGGTTAAGTATCTATTCGCTTGTTCAAATTCTTTCTTGAATTTTGTTGATCCACATAGTGTTATGACCTTCATTGTATTCACCTCTGTTATTTCTTGTCCGCTGATTTCTCATAACGTTCTTGTATCTACGAACCCTCACCACCTTAAAGGAGCGATAGCGACTGGCCGCAACGCGGTTAGGTGGTGCAGGGTTGTCTGCCTGACTCCACTTCTTCGAAAAAGCATCTGGCAGACCAAGGAGCGTTAGCGACGCGGTGTAGATACGGTGTTATGGGATGTCAGAGCCTTCTTGAAGTCCCCCGAATTATTTAGATTATATATCTACTTTCATTCCCGGTGACATTACCTTCAGAAATAAACTCCTGTGCAGGTTGATTCCCTAACTTAGATTGTTTATATTCACCACTCGTATACTCGTAAATGACCTTCTCCCAAAATCTACGCGATGGGATGTTATTCTCCATTTGTGCGACAATCCATGGACCTGAAAACCGGCTGAAAAGTTGATGAGCAGCCAATCTACCAATTCCTTTATTCTGATATTTCCTCAAGACAAAAAATTCAGACATTAACCATCTATAATCTTTATCATTCCCGCTGTAATCAAATTTTCTAACCAGTGCTAATCCTGCCAAATTATCTTCCGAAAAGATCAAAAATGCTTGTCTATCTTCATCTGTCCAATAATGATCCAAATATCGATATCCGTACAGACCAAACTTATTCAACTCAATTTGTTCTGAATAGCAACTTAATTCATAAAGATAAAGTTCAAGCAAATTCTTTAAGACTTCCTTCTCTTCATATGTTGGAGATTTCAGTTCAACTTTCATGAATTATTCTCCTTCTACTCAAATTTAAGTTATTGAATGATTTGAACGATTTGCGCTGATTTCCTATAACGTGTATTCAAACGACGTCCCACCGACTTAAGGATACGCCAGGGTAAAGTCGGTTCGGATGTGTCCGCAGAATCATCTTCCCTGCCGATCGCTCCTCGCGGACCGAGGGTCGGCACAGCCGATTCGAAGCGTGAATATAGTGTTATAGGATGTAATTACCTTCTATGCACAACCTACACAATGTTCTTAATATAAATCCCATTCAC
Organism: Paenibacillus lautus; assembly: GCF_050482385.1. Taxonomy (GTDB): domain Bacteria; phylum Bacillota; class Bacilli; order Paenibacillales; family Paenibacillaceae; genus Paenibacillus_AQ; species Paenibacillus_AQ lautus_B. The sequence continues at coordinate 269,461 of NZ_JBCNHV010000029.1, read as the reverse complement.
TAAACTTCTCAGAGTACCCAATTAATACTTCTATTTCATCGGGTAAATATTCACTATCAATAAAATAAGCTGTCAACAGAGCGTGACCTTCAAGTACAACTACTTTCGACTTTTCATTCATTGACACAAAGATTAGTCTTGGAAACGCTATTCCTTTCTTGATCGCTAAAGAGATATCAATAAACCCCTGGTTACTAACTCCAAAAACTTCAATTTGATTAATGATATTCTTCGATGCATACATAGGAAGTCTAGTACCACTTGACAATTCATTCCAATAACTATAGTTAATATACATTACTTCGCTTAGATCTTGCTTCTGAAAAACCGCTTTATACCATTTAACTTCTGTAGGAAAATTACAAATCTGTATTGCAGCCAAATCCTCTTGTCTGACCTAGAATATCTCTTCTTAATTGGTTCTCAGTTTTATCATTCAAATTAGGTTTAGTTATTAAACTTGAATCATGATCACCAAGAGCATCTATTATTCCGTTCTTAAATCTATCAGAGTTAAACTCTGCAAATAAAAACTCTGCTATTACTAATTCCTCTTGAACTTGACTACTTGACAGATTATCCCCCATACATTTGTATTGTGCTGATTTCCTATAACGTTTGTGTGTTCCCGACGCCTCACCGACTTAAGCCTGAAGGGCGGCCGCGACGCGGTTAGTTGGTGCAGGTGTGTCTGACAAAATCCTCTTCTTCGAAATTCCTCGGACAGACCAAGGTTCCGTAGGAACCGCAGTGGGAACATAGTGTTATTTGAAGTTCCTGACTTCCTGAATATACTTTCAAAATCATTCCTTATTCAATGTGCATTTAAATCGTTCTACTCCAGGATACTTCTCTCCTAAACTTGTAATGTTAAAACCGATCTTTCTGTAAAAGTTCACTGCATTCTTATCGGTTTCGGCTTCCATTCTTCTTATAAGATTCTCTTCCATAAATTCCATTATTAATTTCTTTCCTAATCCTTTTCTTCTATTGTTAAATTTTTTTGCTATATGTTTTAATTCAATTTCATAATCTGTTTGATAAATAATTCCGATAAGTCCGACTAATTCATGATTTTCCATTCTTCCCAGTAATATTCTTGATTTATCATTCTTATATCGTTCATATTCTTGAATTACTCGTTTATTATCTGGATACATACATTCAGCTAGCAAATTTATTATTTCCTTTCGATCTTTATAGTCCATTAGGTTAATCATGGATTTCACCTGATTTCTATGAGTTTAGTTCTTTCAGGAATTTCACATAACGTTCCCGTATTCACGACGCGAGCCGGCCTTAGATAGCTCCTATCTTAGGCCGGCTCGTGTGTCGTCCGAGTTATCTTCCATGATTATACATCGGACGACCAAGGGGTGTAAGCCCCGTAGCGTGAATATTATGTTATGTGATGCCTCAGTCATCTTCGATTTACTTTCATATTAGTCTTTTTTTAAATGCAATTTATAAATCTTTAATATATATTCTTTATCTTCTGAGTCATCATTATGTCCTTCTATTAGTAACCCATTATGAAATGGGGACCCTAAAAAATCATCAAGTATTTCTCTTGGATTATTCAATATTTGTATTTCACAGCTAAATGGTAATTTCTTGTTTATGTCAGATATTAGATTGAATCTTAATTGACTTGCCATAATATCAAACCATAAATAAAAATACATACCTAGATTTGAACTAGAGCGTTCTATTTGATCTTTCCGATTCTGTATAACTTTATTTATAAATTCATCGAAATCGTCAGTTGTAATTTGATTAATCAGATCAGGAGAAATCGAGATTCTCCACATATTTGTTTCAATTTCTTCTTGAAGATCAGCTTCAGAGGAACCGATATAAATTAAATCGTTTATTATATCTTGAAGATCTTCAAAATACTGTTCCTTATTCATTTGTTTTTCCTTCTTTCATACAATACCGAGGTTTCATATAACGTTCCTGTATTCATGAACCCCAAAGGGGTTGTCTGCTGAAATGCCTCTTCGAAAACCATCTAACAGACCAAGGCTCCACAGGAGCCGCAACGTGAATATTATGTTATACGACGGAATCACATCTTCGAGTTAACCAACATCCTCTTATATTCTCTTTCATTGGTCTGTTAGATGTTCCAAAAGATCTCCAGGCTGGCATTCCAATGCCGTACATAATTTATCAATTACTTCTAAAGATACATACTCATTCGTGTTGAGCTTTGCCATCGTTGCCGATGAAATCCCCGTCATTTTCAATAAATCTTGTTTCTTAATCTCCCTGTCAATCAATAATTTTTGAAATGGTTTATAACTTATCATCTGGTACTCCTTCGTATCCGAATTGAATTTTTCTTTAATTATATGAAATTATATTTCCGTAAATGCAGTTGCACCTTGCAGACCAGGGACGAAAGCCCCGTGCGTGTAATATTATGTTATATGGAGTGCGGACTTCATTGAATAGTCTTTCAAATTTCTTCATTTAGTTTTTCTCTTATACTTGCTAATGCTCTTTTGGCTGCTAATTTCCCATTATGCATTCCGTTTATGGAAAGATCTTTTAACTTTTCTCTAGCTGGAATGTATCTATGAAAACCAATAATCTCACATGCTCTCTCTTGAACATACATATCTTCATCATCTAAATATTTTATTAATGAATCAAGATATCTTTTCGGAGTTAACGCCATGATTGAAAAAATATACTGACAACGAATATCATCATTTATTAGTTGGTTAGAACTTATCAAATTGTTCAACTCTTCAATACAACTTAAGTCTTCATCAATCTCAGTACTACTATTTTCTTTTTCTGAGGGATAGTCTTTCTTCAATTCATCCCAATCAAAATTAGGATGTTGTTCGAGTTTAGTTATAAATGAACTTATACTTCTAAAACCTGGAGATAAATCCGTTTCCTCATGATTGATGTAACTTATCCTGTATTTGCATGCACCTTGAATATGTAATCCTATATAGTTCGAATTATCATCTGTCCATAAAGGAATAATATCTTGATAAACCTTAATTTCAGACATGAAATCAGCTAATTCAATTATTTCGTCAAATTCCAATAATCTTAAAAAGTAAATTTGATCCTTCTGTTTCTTATTGTGAGTTTCTAACTCCTCAACTAATACAGTAGGTAATGTGATGCTGAGTCTATTAAAAAGATCTATAAACATATTTCTGCTCCTTTGAAAAAAAAGATTTTTCCGCATTTCATATAACGTTCCCGTATTTACGACCTCCTACCGACTTAAGGCTCCGCCAGAAGCCGGCCGCGATGCGGTTAGTCGGTGCGGATGTGTCCGCCCGGATCGGCGCTTAGCTCGATCCGTTTCTTGGCGGACCGAGGGGCGAATGCCCCGATGCGTGAATATAATGTTATCAGACGTTGCCTCTTCTTAGAGAATTCCCGCCAAATCTCTTAAATGACTAATTATATAATTGGGTCGAATTGTTACATCTTCATTCCAAGGTTGATTCACTTGAATCCAAATGGTATTCAATCCGGCCTTTCCAGCTCCTTCAATATCTTTGACTGGATGATCTCCTACATAAACACATTGATCTGCAGGTAAATTTAATCTCTCTAATGCCATTTCAAATATTCTTGCATTAGGTTTCTTTACACCGACTTCTTCGGATACAAGAATGAAATCAAAATAACCTCGTATTCCAAGTTTATCCATTTTGCCGTATTGAATTAAAGTTTTACCATTTGTTATTAATCCAATTTTATAAGAATTACGAACACGCTCAATTACTTCAATTGCGCCCTCCATTAAACAAGCATTACTTACATAGTGCTTCGAGTAGTAATCTAATAATTCATTTAGCATTGGTTTTTCGTTCCAAGTAAGTTCTTCAAGCAACTCAATAAATAATTCATTCTTATCCTTATAACCATCCTGATCCAGCTCAATTATCCGATCGATGATCTCTTCGGTATTACTAAGGTGACCAAAATAATGTTCTACAAATGAAATTGTAAAGTTATGAAATGTCTTCATCCTATTTAAGAGTGTATTGTCTAAATCAAAGATTACAGCTTTTAGATCCTTCATGTTTTCCTCCGTTCTTCGTACTTAGGCAATGTCTGATAACGTTCCTGTATTCACGACTCAGCGCATGCTGAGTATCCGGCGAATGCTGGATCAAGGGCGCACGCCCGCAGCGTGAATATTATGTTATCTGAAGTACGAGACTACCTTGATTTCTCTCTAATGTTTCTGTTTCTTGCTATAAGCTCTAGTGTAAAACAAGCAAATACGGAACCAATTAAATAAGGAAGAGAAACCCATTTAACAACTACATCTATAAGTTCTTTGATTTCGTCTCTTGTAAAGGATTCAAATTGATTGATTTCATTTAGCTTTGATGTAACTACTTCAGCAAGGTAATCAGAAATAAAAAAACAATATGATATTGTTGAAAAAACTGCAAGTAACAAATAGACTGCAACTTTCACTTCATCAAATCTATCTGCAGGAGTCCAACATACAAAGATGCTTGTTAACAATACACAAAATAGAATAACCATCCATTTGAATACAGTATCTGATACAAAAAACTCTTTATTTGTAAATTCAAATATTAACGATCCCAAAAAACTATAAATAAAAAACGAGAGAATAGGCATTAAGGAAAATAACACAAAATAAAAAAACCAATGTTTTACCCATTTCAAAAATAAATATCTCATTCCATAATAAAAAAATAGAGAAAATGGAATTAAAAATATTTTCACCAGATATGGATTAACATGAACAAAGCTCATAGAGGCAAATATCCAAAAAAAACTTACTGTAAGCCACCAATTCAACGATTGAGAATAGAATTTCATGTGATCTTCTTTCATTTTTAAAATTCTTTTGTAAATACATATCAGAACTATTGCAGCTGAAATTATTACTACCAGATTTAAAAACTTTATGAGATTGCTGTTGTATTTAAGTGAAAAAAATAAGAATGTCATCAGAATGAATGTGTATGCTGCATATACTTTTTGGAATTCCTCTATAAATATATTTCTTTTTATCCAATCTTTAATCATAAAGCATATTTTTTGAAACAACTCATAAAAAGCAATTATGAAACTTATTAATAGATCTTTCAACTTACAAACTCCTTTGATTAGTATTTCAGATAACGTTTCCGTATTCACGACGTCCCACCAACTTAAAGCCCGTCAGGGCTGGCCGCGACGCGGTTAGGTGGTGCGGATGTGTCGCCTGATTCTACTTCTTCGCTTCCTACTTCTGGCGACCAAGGGGCTCGCCCTGCTGCGGGAATACTATGTTAGATGATGTCCTCACCTTCCCCGAAATGCTTCAAAAATTTATATATTTAGGTTTTCTTATCCATACTTCCGTACTGTAAACCACCCTTATCACTCCATTCCTTTCCAATCCCTTAAATCTCTTGACATGCGTTTCTTTAAATTCCTGAAACCACGCTTCACTCTCATTCGGTGATTCCATTCCTGATATTATTGCTCCCCAGTATTCCTCCCATGATTCTTCATGTTCTTGATGGAACAAATAGCTATTTGGTATTGTCGTTCCATAGAAATAAGATACTGGCTTATTGTGTCGTGTTTCACTTAGTCTCGTTTTATAGGGGTCTATACTACATACTTTCATCGTGTCTCTTAAAAATCCAGTATCATCTTGATATGAAAACATAGCCAGCATAGCGCCTGGCTTCATTATCCTCTTTAATTCTTCTATCGCCCTCTCTGGTTGAAATCTATGATATGCATTGGCCACAACGATTAAATCAACAGATTGATCAGGTAATTTCGTATTCTCAGCTACTCCATCTATGTATTCAATATCTCCTCTTGATCCGATAATCTCATATGCTACTCTTCGCATTTCCTGTTCAGGTTCTATTGCATAGATCTTCTGTACATTTCCGACAAAGTGCCGAGTAAGGAGCCCGGTACCTGCGCCAATATCAGCTACAACTCCACGACTCGCATTGGCTTCATTCATAACAAAAGTACATGCCTCTACGGAATACGGCAATCGATATTTATCATATAACAAAGCCTTTTCATAAGTCATGTTACCCATTTTCTTCTTTCACTCCTTTGTTTTAAATTTATGTTTTGTGAGGATTTCATCTAACGTTCCCGCATTCACGAACCCTCAACGGCTTAAGCCCGAAGGGCGGCTGCGATGCAGTTAGCCGGTGAGGGGTGTCGCCTGAATCCACTTTCTTGAAACTCCTCTGGCGACCAAGGGCCGCTTGCGGCCCGCCGCGTGAATGCAAAGTTAGATGATGTCCATGCCATCTCTGAAATACTCAATATCAAGATCTTAGATTCTCAATCTGTTTCCGATGCTTTTTATCATGGTGTACAAATATCTTTGCATATGAATCGATCGTATATTTCCTCTTTCCCTTCCCAATCGTAAACGATATATCCGAACCAACGCTGTTAAGCAAAGATACTAGCTTTTTTCTTGTTTCTCGAAAGTCGTTCTTCAGTGCCGCACTATCTCTATAATTGTTAGCTATCTCAATAGCCACCATATTATGTGTGTCATGGTCAATGAATTCAGGTAAAATAGCATTGTCTTTCATGTAAGGAACCATCTTCTCAATGCTATATGTATCCCAATTAGTTAAATGACTTATAACTTCCTTTACAGTCCATTTTCCTTCGGCAATAGGTACTGATAATAACTCCTCGTCAATTGAGTCTACATAAAGAGTAAACTCTTCAAATTCTTTCATTGTTTTTGACATCTTAACTCTCCTCCAATTTGTAATTGCATGGATTTCAACTAACGTTCTTGTATTCACGACGCGAGCCGGCCTTAGATAGCTCTTATCTTAGGCCGGCTCGTGTGTCGTCCGAGTTGTCTCCCATGATTATACATCGGACGACCAAGGTGCATTAGCCCCGATGCGTGAATATATTGTTATAAGATGTTCCCGTCTTCGAAGTCTGAGTCCTATTATTGCTTGTCATCATCCCTGTTATTCACGACTCCAAACGGAACATGTACCGAGGGAAATATTCTAGCCACACCCTCAATATGATCTACCTGATCATCAAAGAATATGTGTGGCATAAAAACGCTCAGCACTCTTATTTTCTCTACTCCTCCGAGAAAGAATGCTTCATCAACTCTAATATCAAGTTTTCTAAGTGTGTTAATCATTCTTTCATGTGCAGGTGCATTTCTAGCCGTAGCAATTGCTATTCGAATTCTAGGTTTATAGTTAGGATCGTTCTGATTTTTTAAAATCTCTTTTTGTTGTAATTTAGATATTTCTGTAAAAAACTTTAATAAAGGTCCAGCTGGTAAAGGCAGACCCGCTAACTCCTTTTCATGTGAATGAAATTTTTCTAAAGCTCCAACTTGAAAAATAGATTCAGCAGAATCATCTGCAATGATTCCATCAAAATCAAATGCTAATCGTATTTCATTATCTTTTTCATCATCAATATAATCAGATGGGTAGATACATCCTGCAGGATACCCATGTGCGACCGCTTCTTTGACGTCGTCTGGGTTTCCAGATAAAAAGAGGGTTGCATTAAATGCTGACATATATTTAAAGGGATTGCTTCCAGCGATAAAAACAGCTCGACTTATTGTTAAACCATAATGTTCAATAGACTTAAAGACTCTCAAGCCAGTATCAGGGTCATTTCGTGAGAGTAAGATAACTTCTACGATTTGATCATCAGGTGTATTTATACTTAACAATCTCTTTATAAGTGGGTAAGCAACACCATGACTTAATATTTCATTCTCATGTTCTCTTTGATATTTTCGATAAGATTCCTCTCCTTCTTCTCTGAATACGCGATCAGACTCTGTTAAATCGAATAATGCGCTTGAAGCTACTGCTATAACAAATTTACTCTCAATATCAAACGGCATTTGACTTCGTCCTTCCTATTACTTCTCTATGTAGTGTGTTTTATAGATTTTGCGGGAATTTCTGATAACGTTCGGCATTCCTGACGTTCAAGCGGCTTAAGTGACCAAAGGGAACGGGTCGTCAGACTTAGCCGGTTGGATGTGTCGCCTGATTCCACTTCTTCGAAAATCCCCTTGGCGACCAAGGAGCGACAGCGACGATGCTGAAATGCATTGTTATGTGATGTTATCGCCTTCTATAAATACTCTTTCAAAATCTATTAATACGTATCGTCAATTCTTATATATCCATTTATTTGTTCTATAGTTCTTTGAAATATTCCTGATTTATTATAATAATTCCCTTCTGCTGTTATTATTTTACCCTGTTCTATTTTTACTACCACTCCGATGTGATCGTTTAGTCCATTCCCTAAAATGTTATCAAATATTATAAGATCCCCTTGATCTGGAAGAAACGACTGATCACTTTTATGATGATAAAAACTATATATTTGTCCCCATTCTAACCAAGCTTCTACCCATGCAAAATTACGTGAAACCGGCTCTGGATATCGTACTGGTAACTTCACGCCTGCCTCAGTACAGCAATGATATACAAATGCAGCACACCAATCGAAACCAATATTCGGGTTATCTCTTGGAAAACATCTAAGAATTGGTTCTAAATCTGGACCGTATTTATCTTTATTTCCTATCAATGGTCTTGAAGCTAATTCTTCTGCTATTTTAGCTAGAATTTGTCTTCTACTCACCGATTATTCCTCCTTGGTTTTAACATTAGCGATAATTTCACATAACGTTTCCGTATTCACGACGTCCGACGCAGTCGGATGTGTCCGGCTACTCCTACTCCCACGAAATTCATCTGCCGGACCGAGGGCGTATGCCCGACGCGTGAATATAATGTTATATGAGGGTCAGATCGTCTTTGGAATGCTAATGAATATTTACTATTTTATTTATTTCTTCTTCAATAATTCTTAATTCTTCTTCTTCAGAATAATCCATTAATGGTGTTGTATCAGACGAAAAATATTTAAAAATACCAAGGACCGCAAAAACTCCCCCTATAATAGAAAGCATTAGACCTACTACAAAGATAAATTTAAAGAGTAATGGAATTATTCCATCATCAGGTTTACCTAATAAAAATCCAAATTTATTAATGTTATTTACAAACAAACCTACCGGTACACCTGTACCGATACCAACCCCAATACTTAGCAAATAGTTTTTTTGATTTTTCAATTCTTTTCTTCGAAGTAGTAACTCATTTATATGTAGTAAATTGTTATTTTGACAATATACAACAGCTTCACTTTGATAAAAATTTCGCATTTTTGTAATATAATCGTGGTACATAAATTGATTATTGTAAAAGCTTTGAATTCTTAAATTCCTCACTATATAACCATATTTAGACGAACTTTTCATAGATAAAAAGTCGAAGATATCATCAAACTTAGCATTAATTTTCTTCTTAATTTCCATATATTGAAACACTCATTCCTACATTATTTGCTTTCCTGACTTTCATATAACGTTTGGCATTCCTGACGTTCAAGCAGCTTAAGTGACCATAGGGAACGGGTCGTAAGACTTAATTGGTTGAATGTATCGCCTGATTAATCCCCTTGAAATCCCCTCTAAGCGATCAAGGGCGAATGCCCTCAGTAGGAATGCTTTGTTATGTGATTGATTATGCCCTCTTCGTTATACCTACAAATATTATTTTTTATATGTTTCTACAAAGTCATTATAGTACTTCCAAGATTCTTCATTATCTGATGTAACAATGTCAAACATTACTTTAAGCATTAGCACAGGGCCAGACTGAATCGATTCAGTATCCACAAGTTCCATATCAATATCATCGTCTATCGCTAATTCAAAATTAATTATCCACCATCTATCGATCTTCTCAAATAATTGAATTAATCTTAAAAATAAAGAGTAGTACTCCTTTTCATCTATCCCTTTAAAAATAGAGTCAGCCATTTCATGAGTTAATTTGTTTCTATAGTCCTTAATTCTATTAAATTGCTCTATATCTTCTTGGTCTATTGCCTTATTTTCTTTATACCAACCTAGAGAAGCGTACAACGGACTTTTAGCCCTTGCTAGAACCTTGAGTTGATAGTTTTCATTTAGAATCAATCCCTCTTTTATATTATGCCCATCCGAGTAAAGTGATTTTAAATGATTAATAATATTATCTTTTAATAGTTCAAATGAGGTTATAAACATTGAAGTTTTGACTAAATTAGCTTTAAGAATATTTGGATTTAATAGGTTACTCCACGAATCAGGTTTCATTGTCTCACCTTCTTAAAAATATTGCATAATCTTTCACATAACGTTTTTGTATCTACGAACCCGAGAGGCTTAAGGGAGCGCAAGCGACCGGGTCCGACGGACTTAGCCTCGCAGGGTTGTGAGCTGAATCCACTTCTCTGCCTACCTCATCATGCGAACCAGGGCGTTGCCCGCAGCGTAGATACTATGTTATGCGAAGGACATTCTGTGATACCCTCTTCGTCCTTAGTTCTTCCTACAAATTATTAATCCGTGCGTGCTAATCCCAAGAATACTTCTTTCTCTACAAGTCTTAAAATGATAGTTTTTATAAATCTCAAACTTCTGTTCAGATAGTTCATCTACCTCATTACTAAGAGTGTGACTTAATCCATCTGTCCCTAAATGATCTATTATTGAAACATCAAATTGGTTCATAAATTCTTCAATTTCTATGGGTGTTGTATAATGTGAATCTGTCCAGAATGATTCAGGGTCCCTTGCCTTTAAATTTCCGATGTCTATTACTTTACTAATTGTGCCTTCATTAATGAATTTAGGTATTTTCTTAACAAGCATTGGAACCACTGAATGCTTATTAATATAGGCTATTGCTAATATTCCACCAGAAGATAATACTCTTAATGACTCTTCAATTAATTTACGCCTCGCAACATCGTCAATTATATGATAATAAGGCCCGAAACATAAAACTGTATTAAAAGCCCCTGACTCAAATCGGCTTAGATCCGTGGCATCTCCGACAATTGCCTTCAAACTAACATTCTTATAATCAGATTTTTTCTCATTTATTTTGTCTATATTACTTGGTGTTACATCTAGTGCTGTAACTACGTGCCCTTTATTTGCATAGTAGAATGAATATGCTCCTGTTCCCGCACCTAATTCAAGTATCCTCGATGAATTTTGAATAACTTCTTCTAACGCTCTTATGCTAGTTAGAAATTCAATTCTTCTAGAATTTCTTTGAAAACGTAGTTCCTCATCAACAGCATCGTAAAAACGAATAATTTCTTCCATGGATAGACCCCCAGTTAATAAATAGCTTCTGTCTTTCGCATAACGTTCCCGCATTCCTGACGTTCAAGCAGCTTAAGGAAACAAAGTTGCCGGGTCGATAGACTTAGCTGGTTGAATGTGTCGCCTGAATAAGCTTCTCCGATATCCCTCTTGGCGACCAAGGAGCGTTCAGCGACGATGTAGGAATGTAATGTTATCCGATGTCTCTGCCTTCCTGATTTACTTGCGTTAATACTTCCTTACCATACAGAAAGGCCTGTTCTGAAATCATTCTCGTCGGTTATGTATTCTATATTTGTATAGTCCTGTTTTTTTGCGTTAGAATACAGCCCTTCTACTAACTCGACATTCTTGCAGTAGATTGTTGTATAAGAACTATCTACAACTAATAATACCAATTCACAGTTGCTTCTGAGAAAATCGTCGTAAGTTTTAATTTCAATTGGTTTACTGCCTTTAGGAAAAGCTTTAAGGTCTTGGAAAATTAAATAGTAATCATTGTTCTTTATAATGTTTCTTAGTGTTTCACCTTCCATACATTCAATTAACCCTGAAAAAAGTGCATCCAGTTTGCCATCTAGTATAATGTATGACTCTTCCCCACCAATCCACCAATTATGATCTTCTACTTTAAACGGTTTTAATATATCTTCGAGAAATCTTCCGTATTCATTTGGAATTTCAAAACTAATTCCTCTTATCATCTACTTTTCTCCTTATTCTTTTCGTGCAGAGATTTCGGATAACGTTCCTGTATTCACGACGTCCGACGAATTCGGATGTGTCTGCTGAGTCCACTTCCCTGAAATCCATCCAACAGACCAAGGCTCCGTAAGGAGCCGCTGCGTGAATATATTGTTATCGGATGTCGATGCCTTCCTCGTTTTAACTCACATTTGTCCGGTGGAAGTCAGTTCTAGAGGTTTAACTCTTCTCTATGCTTTTCAACAAATTCGTCTTTCGTTAATCCATACAAAATGAAATCCATAAATTTGCCATTGATATAGACGACCTGTCTCCGTACGCCTTCCTGAATACATCCGAGATTCTCCATCATCTTTGCAGATGCTTCATTTCCCTCAAGAACATAGTCATTGAATTTATTAAGCCTTCGTTCCAGGAATGCGTACCTTAACAGAATCTTCATCGCTCTTGTACCATAACTCATACCACGATATTCTTTATCGATTACTATTCCAATACTGAACGTACCATTTCTTTCATCAATACTATTAAGATTGATACCTCCTACGCTTTCGCCTTCTAAGGTCTCAAGAGTAAACATGATTCTTCCATTTGTTGAGGAAAAATCAGCATTTTCCTCTGCAAATTTCTTTGAACCCGCAATAGTAGGCGGCAATTCTGTCGAACATTCTAGAAGACGACGTGCAGGAGTATCAAAATTACTAATATAATCTCCTTTCCAATCTGCTGAATGTATTGCACGTAATCTGACTTTATCATCCTGCCAAAAGTATTGACTATAATCTATTTTCATTGAATTATCCTCCATCGTTTGACCCTCCTCAATTTTCGTTTTCCCTAATACAAATATTACTTACATTGATTTCCGATAACGTTTGTGTATCTACGAACCCGAGAGGCTTAAAGGAGCGCCAGCGACTGGGTCCGACGGACTTAGCCTCGCAGGGTTGTGAGCTGAATCCACTTCTTTGCCTACCACATCTTGCGAACCAAGGGCGTAGCTTGCAGCGTAGATACAGTGTTATGTGATGGTGATGCCTTCTTGATCAACTTTCAAATATCTGACTTCTGTATGGTTCTGTTTTCTGGCCTATAAAGTATTCCTTGAAAAAATCATTAGTTGTATTAGGAAATTTATATGGCTTTGATAACTCAGCCGACTGAGATACAGCTTGTTTAATACCTTCAATTGGTAACCACTCAATTCCGATTTGTCCAACATCAGCCTGTGAGCTATAAGAAGTAGTCGAATTGCTGTTGCATTCATAAATAAATTCTACTGCATGAACTTCTTTCATAATAAAAGAATACTCGTGATTCTTAGATATGTACTCTCTAACACAAACTAATTTACTATTCAAAATATCAATTCCAAGTTCTTCAAAGCATTCTCGTTGTAAAGTCTGCTCCAAGGTTTCACCTGTCTCCTGAGCTCCTCCAGGTAAGGTATAATAAACACCTACTTCAGGACGCTCTTTCTTAATTGTGAGCAACATTTCGTTTTGAATTATCAATGCTCGAACTGTATTTCTAATCATCTCGAATCGCCCCAGTAAGTATAATTTTTTATAATATTGCATCACTTTCTTATAACGTTCTTGTATTCACGAAGCGACCCAGCCTTAGATAGCTCTTATCTTAGGCTGGGTCGTTTGTTGTCTGTGCTTCTTCCTCGATTATACATCTGACAACCAAGGGGCGATAGCCCTGAAGCGTGAATACAGTGTTATGTGATGCCTATGCCCTCGTTGAAATACCTCCAAATGTTATTCCTTTACTATCTTTATTTCTTTGGCTTCTGCTTGTGAGGGGTATGATTCGTCGATTCCACCCTTAATCTTATAATGTATTTTTTGATCAGGTTTTAAATTTCTTGTATTGGTTCTTAACCAAATTGCTTCTCCGACATACTCATCCATAATATCCTTCCAAGTCTTGTTCATATATTTCTTCTCAACCACTAAAATACGATGTTCTGTTACTTCTAAAATATATCCTTCACCTTCATTTGGAGACCGGTTTATTGCAGACTCTTCCTTGGAATTGCAACCAACAAGTAATATTATCATCAGAGCTAATACCATAATTCTCTTCATTGGGTCACTCCCTTGAGAATTTACATTGCATAGGTTTCACATAACGTACCCGTATTCACGAACCCGAGAGGCTTAAGGCGACGAAGTCGCCGGGTGGCTCAGCCACTTAGCCTCGCTGGGTTGTCCGCCTGAATCAACTTCCCTGCCTATTGCCCTGGCGGACCAAGGGGCGGCGCCAGCCGAACCCCAGCGTGAATACATTGTTATAGGATGTCATTGCCTTCTTGGAAATGTCAACTAAATTCCAGCTCTTCTTGTATTCTAAGAAATGCTTTATACAATCTGGCTTTAGTCGCGTTGAACAACCCTTTGTTCTTATTAATTACTTCCTCCTCACCAAAGGTACGATCTTCAATGTAGGCAGTATATCTTATTTCTATTTGAACAGCTTCTACATCCGGGTATAACCCATAATGCGATACAATATATCCGCCTGTCAGGCCTTCCCGATCTACTTCAACAATAAATCCTTCTTCTTGAAAAGACTCAACTAGTATATTTAAGAATTTTGCTGAGCATGTGCATCCTCCGCAAGTTCCAAGAACAATATCCGCTGTAGACTGTATGTAGAAGCTATGTAAATCAAACAAATAAACCTTTCGATTTTTTAGTTGAAAGCTCCTAATCTCTTCCAGAAGGCAATAATGATAAGGTAGATATATAGTTTCGATTCGATTTCTAATTTCGGCTTCATCTAATTCTACATCATAAATATTCTTTCCAAATGTTGTCGTATAGTAAATTAATGAGCGTGTATATTTATCTCTATTTCCCCTTAATGATAAATCTCGATTCACGTCGATCACATACCGGCTATAGTTCGCAGATATTATTGTGAAGTGGATACTTTCCAAGAAATCATACAGTTCACGTATAAACCAGTCATTGTTAGTTAAAATTACTTCTCCGTATATTTTCGATTTCATTTCATCGGTTAGAAATGAAGATCCATGAGGAATACTCGCGATAAATGGAGAGCCTAATTTTCTTTTTCTGATGGTGAATGGGTGTATTTCCTTCACCTCCACTTTTAATATTGTTTGCGTTGATTTCCTATAACGTTCCCGTATTCACGACGCGAGCCGGCCTTAGATAGCTCCTATCTTAGGTCGGCTCGTGTGTCGTCCGAGTTATCTTCTTCGATTATTATACATCTGGCGACCAAGGGGCGTAAGCCCCGCAGCATGAATATAATGTTATGGGATGTACCGGCTTCCTGAATATACTTACAAGCTATCACTTCTGTATTTGTTAATATAATTATCTACTGTTTCTCTGGCATTTTCGTAAATTCTTATTACTTCATCCAATTCGTTCTTTATTTCTATGTTATTTTCCCAATATTCTTTATCGACTCTAAGTATTGAACACAATAAATCTCCAACATATAATTCACCTGATTGTAAAGGGTTCTCAGCTAATCGCTCCAGTGCTAAAGGCAAAAGAATATCTAAACTAGTTTGTTGTAGTAATAGTCTCAGATCTTCAAGATTGAACTCATTTAAAGGTTTCTTTCTTAATTCATGAGAACGGACTACCAATCCAGAGCTAAAAACTGGTTCACTCCAGCCTTCTCCTTCAAGTTCTTCGAGGGTTTTAGTTATATCTACTTGCTTCATGAATCTCCCCCCACTCCTTAAATAGTCAGTTCCCGGTATTTCACATAACGTCTTTTTCACGAACTTCGCAAAAATATCATCTCTTGAGGTGTTCACGAACTTCGTGAACACTCCTTCACTAAAAATGTTTACGACTCCTCTTCCAATTGATCCAAAGGACTTTTAATCCTTCTTATGTCCTTTACACTCACATGTGTGTACCTTTCGGTGGTGCGTACACTTTGATGACCGAGCAACTCTTGAATGAAGCGAATGTCAATCCCACCTTCCAATAGATGTGTAGCGAATGAATGGCGTAAGGCGTGAATACTAACCTTTTTCTGGATTCCGGAGGCAGTACGTGCTTGTTCGAACACTTTTTGAACAGTTCTTTCAGTCATATGGCGCTCTGGGTGTTGACCTGGGAACATCCATTTCTCGGGCTTTTCTTGTTGTAAATACGGTTGAACAATATCCATAGCTGTATCGGATAATAGCGTAAGACGATCCTTTCGACCTTTGCCTTGAGAAACTCGAAGCGTTTTTCGCTCGAAATCAATGTCTTGAGTTTTCAACCGGACCACTTCCCCTAC
Organism: Paenibacillus lautus; assembly: GCF_050482385.1. Classification (GTDB taxonomy): domain Bacteria; phylum Bacillota; class Bacilli; order Paenibacillales; family Paenibacillaceae; genus Paenibacillus_AQ; species Paenibacillus_AQ lautus_B. The sequence goes on along the minus strand of NZ_JBCNHV010000029.1, from coordinate 253,224 downwards.
CCGTAATCCTGAGGAATAGGTAAGGTATAGGATCGCACGATGTTTTAAATTATGGATTGCCTTTAAGATCAACATCACTTCGTTCATCGATAACACATTCGGCAACTTCTTTTCTTTCTTAGGGCGAACATAAGAGAATGTTTCCTCATGCAATAATACTTTTTGAGCATAGAATTTGATCGCGCTGAGTGCTTGATTAACATAGGAATGGGAACATTTCCTATGAAGCAAGTGTAAGGAATAACTCTGAATCATTTTCTCGTGATCCATCCAATTATTTTGTTGCTGTACAAAAATATGAAATCGATGGACTTGACTACAATAAGCTTTTATCGTTTTTTTACTATAACCTCGAAGCTGCAGTGCATGAACTAAGGACCTTTTTATCGACTCATTCCATGAATAGATTGGAATGTGGTCCTTCCTGGTATTTCTCGAATCATCATCACCATTTGTTCATCATACTTAAAATGGAAATACAAGGAACTTTCATCATTCCGAGACACCCATATACTCACATTCTCACCCTCCCATTATAGCAGCAACCTAATTATTGGAAAGAAAAAAGAGCTCACAATCGCCGTAATCGACGTTGTAAGCTCCCGATACTTTCGGTGCTGTCCATCCTTTATGATCGAACAACTCAAATTATCTTTTACTGACGAATGATTAGATCTACTTATCACTTTCCATCAGTATACGTGGATCTTACTCCATCTCCTACCCACATTCAATACATGATGAAATTTTGTATAATAGAGAGATACATATTGTGGAACTGCGAAGGAGTGGAGCTACTGTCATGAAACCGGAGTTAGATCCGAGAGAAATCAGAACCCTGCAAAAAATAAAAAACGCTCTCCTTCACATGATGGCTTCCCGAATCGATCCCATATCCATTACGGATCTATGTGCCGAGGCACGAGTGACACGGCCTACCTTTTACAAGCATTTTAGTAGTGTAGCCGAGTTAATGGAGGTCATGTCCAAGGAGACGATGGAAGATTTGGAACGCCGCATCGTGATCGAGAAAAAAATATCCCTTCAAGAGGTTGATTATGTGGAGCTGCCCTCCAATATGGTAGCTTTATTCAACCATGTGCTGGAGAATCGGCAGTTTTACGAAGCCTTCATTTTAATCCATCCGGACACGCCATTTACGCGTTATTTCAAAGCCACGCTATACCATTTTGTAAAGGTTGGGCTTGAAGCTTCCATTGAGACAGGCGCTGAGATCAGTGTGCCATCCGACGTGGTGATCAACTTTATGACGGGTGCTTTTCACGAGACCATCTTGTGGTGGATGTTGAAGGGGTATCCCTACACTCCACGGGAAATGACAGCCATGGTATTACGATTGTCCATTAACGGCCCCTATCAATTCTAGAAATCAGAAGGAATATTTGTCCATTTCATCGAAATACAATGTACTAATACGAAATCGATAGAAAGCGATGTGTATGAGATGAATGGAATTCTGGGCGTATCCGGACTATCGTTCTTGCTGGTGACACTGTTCACCCCCCTGCTTATCTGGGGATTGCGTACGTTAAAGCTCACGCAGCCGATCCGGACCGAACTGCCTCCCGATCATCAGGCCAAACGCGGGACGCCGTTAATGGCAGGTCTTATATTGCTGATTGGCGTTGCCATGTCACTGCAATTTCAACCCGCACCGCTTACCGTTTTTTTATGCTCGACCTTCCTCTTGTTCAGCTCGATCGGGTTTATGGATGACTTCAAAAAAGCTGCGTGGCAGGATCCATCCGGAATCTCCGGTCGCATGAAACTTGTATTTCAGTTCCTGTTTACCGGCGCATTACTGTATGTGCTGTTCCATTCCTTTTCGCTGACAAGTGATATCCGACTCTTCAACGGATTCCATCTCCAATTGCCGGTAAGCGTCTATGTCATCATCATGCTGCTATTCATTGTGGGTTCGGCGAATGCCATCAACTTTACCGACGGATTGGACGGACTATTAATCAATGTAGCCATACCCACCTATTTTTTCTTCTTTTTAATCTCCGACAAACCGGAGGTTCAGATGTTCTCGCTGGTCATGATCGGCTGCCTGCTCGGCTTGCTGCTCTACAACATTTATCCAGCACGAGCTTTCATGGGCGATACGGGATCTCTCGCCATCGGCGGCTCCCTTTCATTCCTTGCGGTGATCGAGAAGGTCGAAATTCTGATTCCCCTTCTGTTCATCATCTACTTAGCTGAGCAGCTCTCGGTTATCCTGCAGGTATGGTACTACAAACGCACCAAGCTGCGTCTGTTCCGAATGGCACCGATCCATTTCCACTTCAGTCTCAAGTACGGATGGAGCGAGAACAAAATCGTGATGATTTTCGGTTTTGTCTCCTGGTTCATGGCTTTGCTCTGTTGGTTACTTGCCAAATACGTGATGTAAAACATAGAAGCAGTTGAACTTGATAGGCAAGAAAAAGCCTCCCGGTAGGGGTAAGTGTACTTCCCTTTACTGGCAGGCTATTTTTCTATAACATATGATCTCGCTAAACTGAAGAAGCGATCTCTTCCAGCTCTTTTCTCAGACTCTGGAGCGTTAACGCACGCTCTTTGTCATGCTGGACATCATAGAGCAGCTGCTCCATGAACTCCCAGACATCCTCCAATTTGCGTCTGCCTTGATAAAACTGCAACGCCTCAGCGTTTATTTCATAATGACTGTGCGTCTCTTTATAAACCCTCATAAATCGTTCAAAATAGGGCTCATCCACAAAAGACATCATATCCGCCTCAACCGGTGCCAGCTTCAGTCCTTCCCAATCGATCAGCTTCAGGTGCTGCCCCGTAGACATCAGATTCCATCCATGTACGTCGGTATGGCATAATGCCATGCGGAGATCACGATTCTTCAGCGCTTCGGACAGCTCTTCAACTTTAAGCATTAATTCCTTCAAGCTATCGATATGATGAAGCATCACTTCCCCGAGGTCATACGGCAACTCCTCGTCCAGCGTGCTCCTTAGCTGCCCAAGAAACGGCACCGTAAAGCTTTCTTTCATCGCACTTGTCACCAGCGGAATCTCTTCTCCATAACGATGAAGCTCCGAGATCATCTCCGCTAGCTGCCGTACCTGATCCTCTGTCAATTCTTGATCGGCAATCGTGTCCCCAACGATATACTCATACAGCAGATAGATCCCTTCATCATCCTCGCATTGATAACGGCCGTCTTGCGTGAGAATCGGAACAGGAATCTTACCTTTTAAACGACTATGCTCCTCAAGCCACAACAGTACGGGCACGTAATCATCAATCAACGCAGTCCACTTCGGGGTGGATGCACGGCTTTTCTCATATACTTTCAGGAAATAGGTATGTTTGACATTCCGTACCCTGAATGCCAGAGCAGCCCATCCACCCTGTTGTGGTGAAATTTCGGTATGCTCCAAGCCATAATAATCCTTCAACATGTTTTGTAAACGGTCCATGGGTCCTCCTATCAACCTTCTTATAAATCTTGGTGCTCCCTTTCACTTTATCATAACGATAGTGAAGATATGATATAGAGTCCATCATTCACGACAAGATGCTGTTCTTCAGGGGCTAGTCCCTGAATTGACACCACTGTCGGAAACATGCCGGGCTTAATGTGTACAGGGAACCAAGGCCGATGTTTATCAATGACTATCAACAACCCGCTCTCATCACCCATCGCTGCAAATTGTTTGCCATCACCTCTCCATAGCGATAAACCGAAGACTTCATGCAGTCGTCGGGTTTCTTCACGGACATCAACCACCGGAAGACCGATTTCGCTAATCGCTATAATATGCTTCGCATGGAAAGAATCTGCTTGACCGTGAACCATCGCATGATGAGCAATGAATTCAATCAAATTGCCGTCAGGATCATAAAAATAACAAGCCGACGCCGGCCAATCTTTAAATTCAAATGGTTGATTGCCATCTTGAGTAATCAGCTCGATCCCGTTATTCTCCAACCACTTCATGGCTTCGGATAATTGGTCAACGGCGATGGAGAAGGCAATATGATAAAAGGCGCGGGAATCATGATCCTGAACAAATTCGATGGTTGATCGACCGGCTTGGAGCTCCAATCGTTCATCCGCGTCCTTCTTGACTTCAAATTCCAAAAGATCTACATAGAATTTCTTGATCATAGCCAGCTGTTTCGTCCGTACTTCAACTTTCAATATATTCATATGGAACACCCCTTCTTCATTACTGTCTTGCTTGTAGTAACTGCGGTTAACTTGACCTCATTGTAGTTTTTCAATAATAATAGATCAATGCTATATTTTCTATATAAACAATAGTTTATAACTATATAATACGGAGTGAATCGAATGGAGATTAGGCAACTGCACTATTTTTTGATGCTGTGCAAGGAACTTCATTTTTCCGAAGCGGCACATAAACTGGGTATTTCCCAGCCCACTTTAAGTCAACAAATACGGGTATTGGAGGATGAAGTCGGGGTTCCGTTATTTGACCGCATGGGTAAAAAAACCGTTAAGACGGAAGCTGGAGCCATCCTGGAACACTATGCCCGACAGATGATTCAGCAAATGGAAAATGCAAAGAGAGCAATTGCGGACTTGACCCATTTAAACACAGGCCATTTACGGGTAGCCGTGCTTCCCTCCGATTTGGATTATCGACTGACTTCATTGCTTGTTGAGTTTCACAAGGAGTTTCCGAATACCCAAGTGCAGATCATTCCTTCCATTGATATCGTGAACCAAGTGCTAAACAATGAGGTCGATATAGGGGTGGGTCTTGCCATTGAGCCTGACAGCCGGTTAAACCGCATACCTTTTTACACAGAAACCTATAGTCTCTATGTTCATGAACAGCATCCTTTAGCCAACCGTGAACTGATTAAGCCCCAGGAACTGCAACCTGTTCCGTTTGTGATGTATCCGAATGGGTTTTATGGACGCGAACTGATCAACGCATGGTGCAAAGAGCAAGCGATTGAACTCAAGATCCTGATCGAGACCGGTTCGGTAACCTCTCTATTTCAGCTTGTGAGAGAAGGAATCGGTGCGACCATTCAACCCAGTCAACTGATCGACAGTTTTCAGTCCCTCGGTTTAAAGGCAGTTACAATCGAACACCCTCCTTCCAGGGATTTGGAGATGTACTATCGCAATGACAAATATTTAAGTGCAGCAGCTCGTACGTTTATGAAACGGATGGAGAATTCCTTCTAGAATGATTCTAGGCTTATGACAGCATCCAAGAAGAATTGAGCCTGTTTTACCTCATATAAAAAAACAAGAATGCATCTACTGCACCCTTGTTTCCCGTTAACCAGATATTTTTATTCTAATGGCCTGCCTTCTTTATAATAAAGATTCCGCTTAAGAATCACGAAGAAAATATGTACCTTCCGGTACCCGTGTTCCGACAAGATGTCGTGAATGCGGGCTGCAACAGCATCATGAATCTCCTGAGATCTCTGGAACATAAGGATTTCCACGGATAGCGGCGTATTGGTTATAATCTGATAAGGAAGCAGTTCAATCTTCACAATTTCCTGCGGTATTTGAACGATACCCGCGAATTCGCTAACGACCTGTGGCGTTATTTCTTCGAGAAAAACTTCGGTAAATCCTTTAAAGCGTAAATATGGCACTCTGATCCCTTCATTTCATCGAATTATTGTCTTATAGATGTCCCCAAGTGACTTTTATCTCTCTTCTACTATACAATATTGTTATTGTGAAAGGAATCACTATGATTCAGATGTACACCTTCGCAAGTAAATTTCGATTATAGCAATCCTTTCAATTGCCCTGTACGAGCGCTTCCGTTAGACTGGATAACAACCGATTCATCATACGAGAAATTCATTATGGAGGTGAAGGTAATCATGGGACGAAATTTATGGGATGCCGAATGGGAAGTAACCGAGCCGTTAGTACGGTTATTGCTTACCCGTCAATTTCCCCAGTTGTCCACCCTCAAGGTCCAGGAGATTGGCAACGGGTGGGACAACACCGTTTATCGCGTTGGCGATGAGTATGTATTTCGCTTTCCTCGAAGAGATATTGCCATATCTTTACTAAATACCGAAGCAAAAATCCTGCCCAAGCTTGAACACTACATAACGGTACCTTATGCGAAACCCCTTTTCTTCGGAAAAGAAAGCGAAGACTATCCTGCACCTTTTCTGGGGTATACCTATCTTCCAGGAAAATTCCCGATTGGAATTTCGGATCAAACGCGGATGCAGTTGGCGTCAACGCTCGCCCGGTTTCTGAAGAACCTGCATTCATTTCCCGTAGAAATAGCACGACAAGCGGGTGTATTGTCTGACCAGCGTAATCTGACCGATCTGGCTGGCCGGAAAGACAAAATGCTGAATCTCCTCTCCAATCTTACCCACTATATTAAGAAGGCGGAGTTGAACGAGATTGCAGACTATTTGCAGGGCATTCACCTGGATCGGGCCAGGCATCGATATGTTCTAATCCACGGAGATCTCCATTTTAAAAACATGTTGGTCGATGATACCGGCAAGCTTTCGGGTATTATTGATTGGGGCGACGTCAACATTGGCCATCCTGCCTGTGACCTGAGTATCGTTTACAGCTTCCTGCCACCGGCCTCCAGAGCGGATTTCTATGATATCTATGGCGAAGTGGACGAAGAAACCAAGATTCTGGCCCAAATGATCGCCGTATATATCCCCATGTTAATATTCATCCAGGCCATCGACGAAAAGGATGAAGTCATTGCATTGGAAGCCAAATCGATTATTCAGCGTGCTATCGCTACGTAATGGTTCGATGGTTGTGGCGTAATCATATTTCATGCAAAAAGAAGCTTGAAACCTTCAAGCTTCTTTTTCTTAGTCTCGTGATTTGCCTGACGTGCTGTAACGTTATATTTTTAACATTCCCATTAATGGCATGATGGTTTTTATCACATTCATGCCCAGTTTAATGTGAGGCACGATTTGTCCCAAGAAGCCCAAACCGCCAACAGCCGCGACGCCTTCTCCTTGCTCAGCCCCTTCGACTGCCGGAGCGTTTGGTGGACCTCCAAACAAGTCGCTTAAAAATCCGGAAATCTGTGCTTTATCCCCGGCCTGTGCAATCGAAGCCGGCATTTTTTGGTTAGCACGAAGTCCGGAAAGCGTCACTTCCCGGCCTTGGATCTGATTCAGTTCTCCGATATAGTAGCTGCCGTCCTTCAGAACAACCACGACCGGTTGACCTACCCAATGCTGGGGAGGACTCGACTTCGAAGCGGCTCTGGACTTCCTCGCGCGTTTCGACTGCATATTAGGATCACCTCGCTTCCCTATTCAGCTTGTAGACATCATATGCAGAGCCGTCAATCATTCTTGTGCCTTTATAGGAGGATGGATATAAATACATCAATAACCTAGAAGGCCCGGTCACCATATGGAGCAAATATTTTCCGTCGAATGTGGCTTTTTCCCTCTCTCCGGTGTCTAATGAATTGTAAGGTCAAGAGGAGGTTCTTATCCGTGTCAAGAGCTCAAGACAATCTCCCTGTTTATCCGGATAACCAGGGAACCAAACGCACATTTGAAGAGGTGTATGATGAATACCGCCTGAGGATTCGCCATTATCTCGCGCTGAAAGTGAATCCGATGGCTGCAGATGACTTAACACAACAAGTGTTCTTAAGGGCGATGGAGAACCTCGATAAGTTTAACGGGAACTCCAGTCTGTTCACCTGGATCTTCAAGATCGCCCAGAACACAGTTAAGAATGAATATCGAAGTATATCACGTAAACATGAGATGCCTTATGACTTTACAAGTTATGAATCACAGTCCATCTCCCTTGATTTTGCCAGATATGTTGATATTCGAATCGATATTAGCGCGGCACTTAAGCAGCTGAGTGAGCTTGATCAGCAGATTATATCCTTGCGATTCTTCGTGGATTGTACGCTGTCGGAAATATCCAGGATCGTGGGCATGCACGAGAGTGCGGTGAAAAATCGATTGTACCGGTCCTTAGAGAAGCTAAAGAAAGAATTAAAAGAATGGGGTGACATCACCATTATGTCAATTCTAGATTTGATATCCTTTGAAAGCAAAAGTGATGCAAGTCATCATCAGAGCAACGTGCATCAGGACCTGTTTCAAGAACTTAAGAACGATGTAGAACGGATTGCAGCGAGATATAATCATCAGCCTTCACACAAAATCGTCATTGAAATCTATCCCGATCTGCCAACATTCCATCAAGCCGTTGGAGAATCGGATGCACCTGATTGGTTCATGGGCACGTTCGATAACAACACGTTAAAAATCGTCTCACCCTTGAACCCGGGTCCCGAGCATACGTATCAATCGATCCTCAGGTCCACGCTGCACTTGTATACCATGTGGTTGATCAGCGACATCAACCCTCTCGCCCCCAAATGGATCCGTCAGGGCATTGGCGGGTACGAAGCGCAGCAAATGTCCGAGGATTTCATTCGAAACACGACTTCGGAAGCCATCAGCAATCGGGCAATTCCATGTTTCGAGGATCTCAATGATGATTCCTGGGATTTCGGCAAAACGGGTTTTCAGTTCTCCTATCTGATTGTTGAGTTCATCATTAAAAAATATGGGTTAGATCCATTAAATCAATTGATTCGTAAGCCCCATGATTATCAAGACATTTTCCAGCTTTCCGAAGAAAAGCTTCATGAACAGTGGGCGAAAGCCCTTCAAGATCACCTTGTTTAAATCAAAAGAAGAGAGCGCCCCAAAAGATCGTAAGATCTGGCGGGATGCCCTCTTTTTCTGTTAAGACGCTCCAGAAGATCACCTCAATGGCCTTATCCGGACAGCGGATGTCTTAAAACCGGGCATTTTACAGAACGGGTCCAGCTACGACCGGGTCGCGTGCATGACATTCTGCACGCCGGTTAGATAGTGGGACAGAGCACGACCATGGTCAAAATGAGTGGATACTTCTCAGATACCCCTTTCCATGGATCCCCTTCCGTTACAGAGAACACGGCCCGCCGGTGCCGGTAACAGCGGCAAGGTCCTCGCAACCCTCTTCGCCAATCGCCTTGCCCAACATTTCGGAAGCTGGGAGATTGTGTTCGGACTCGCCATCATTCCCCTCGTGTTGGTCTTCATCTATTTCCCGCTGTTTGTCCGCAATAGTCCGAATCGTCCCGCTCCTAAAAGATGCTCCGAATATGGAACACTTCAATTCCTTGCTTGTTCGTTCCGAGTTAAAGGCTTATCCGTTCTTCCTCTACTCTCGTCAATAGGAAGAGTTGTTCCCGCTAAGGTTAGTTTAAGCACGAGAAACATGCCGTACCCAAGTACACCTCCAGCCGTATTCAGGATTAAATCATCCACATCAAAACTTCCCATTGAGAAAAGGAGCTGGGAGCATTCCAGCCCCAGACTCAACCCCAGGGATGTCGTGAAGGAGCCAATGAATCCGCGGAACTTGTTCCTAAGCATAAGACCGACGAATATGCCATTGGGCATGAATATGGCGATATTCCCGAAGAGATTGATCACGTCATGCGGACTCGAAAGGCGCTTCATATTCATTCGAATGGATTCAAAGGGCGTGAAATTGGCAAATTGCAATCGATTCTGTAGGTAATTCGGGATCTCGGTGGCTCGATGCAGCTGCTGCCACAGAACCGATATATCTACGGAACCGAACTTGAATAAAATCACCTTGAGTAAGACATAGAGATACAGCGCATATAGTAATAGAAGCATCCATTTATACGATAATTTCATTTTGCATCATCCTTGTTTAGCAGTAACGTCACAATGATTCCGTCGATATTGTTTCCAGATATCTCATACTCGCTTCCCGCCGGTATCTCAATCTCCATGTCTTTGGACGTAACGGGTACATACTTTATTTCGTATTCCTTCCCCTTTACGGTAGTTCCATAGCTGGATTGTTCCTTCAGGTAATCCAGATATTCCTCCAATGTAAGATTCAGTTCCTTCATGATCATGCTGTGCGGCTGCCCAACATAACGAAAATGCCACGGTTCATACTGAATGCCTGTAATCTCTGTCTTATCCTGAGGATAGCGCAGAATGAATCCGTGCGCCCATGCATGCTCCTTCAGCCAGTTCCCTTCGGGTGATTGATCAATCGACTGCTGCGTCGACCCGATATCCATCGAGAGCCCGAGATTATGTTCGCTGTAGCCTGGAGGCAAGGCGTAATCAGAACCTTTTTCACGATAAAGCTGTTCTTGCTCACCCTCATCCCGATACCCGCTGCTGATCATAAAACGATTGACTCCGTCTTCTCCGGCGGCTTCAACCATATCACCGAATTTCTCTGCCACACTGCGCGATAACCGGATCGTGTTGTCCAGGACCACATAACCATGCATTAAGTCTTTATTCTCAAACAATGTTACGATATCCTTCGGCACGGCTCCTGGATCAAGCGGATGTTCCTTGTTGACCAGGACCAAATTTCCACGTGTCACTTGTTCATCTGTTACACGGATCGTCTGCGCAGCTGATGGAGGATTCGATTGCGTGTCGGAACCCGCTTTTGCTTCCTGTCCATCTCTACTTTCTACTTTATCATTCACGTTAGGCGTCTCCGTCAGAATGGACTCGCATCCGACCAACAGAAATATAACGAGCAATATCAAACCCTTTTTCAACTTCAACAACTCCCTCTAGCTTGGTTTATCCAGATTAATAAATAGAGTTTAAGGAAAAGTAGGGAAAAGTTAAAGTTTTTCTTAAGAGATGCAACTTGCGCTTTTCCCTATTCCCTTTGACAAGGTTGAAGCCTATGGCTTAACTTGGTATTTAGACTAAAAAGAATAAAGAAGGTGCCATTATTCTTGCTCAAATTATTTCGTTATTTACGTCCCCACTGGGCTGCGGCCCTGCTTGCGCCGCTGCTTATGCTGCTGGAGGTCGCCATGGATTTGCTTCAGCCCATTCTTATGGCCAGCATTATTGATCAAGGTGTCATGCAGAACGATACTTCACACATTCTCCATACAGGTCTTATCATGCTGGGCGCGGCTGCCATCGGGCTGCTTGGAGGTCTCGGATGTACGATCTATTCTTCCATTGCCTCGCAGCGTTTCGGTGCCGACCTGCGCCGGGACTTGTTCCGCAAGGTTCAAACCCTCTCGTTTCGTAATCTGGACGGTATCTCAACCGGTTCACTTATCACCCGGCTGACGGGCGACATCGTTCAGCTACAGACCATGGTCCAGATGCTGCTGCGCATCTTCGTACGGTCTCCGTTTCTCGCGATTGGAAGCATGATTATGGCGGTGATCATTAGCCCCAAGCTCGCCATCATTCTGGCCATTGCTGTTCCATTGTTGTTCGTTGTGATGTTCTTCCTCATCCGGGCCACCCTGCCCTTATTCGCCACCGTTCAGAAGAAACTCGATAAGGTGAATACGGTCCTGAAGGAGAATTTCGCTGGCATCCGGGTATCCAAAGCATTCGTGCGAGCCGGGTATGAGAAGGATCGATTCCATCAAGCGAATACCGACTTCACGCAAGTTTCGGTTAAAACACAACGGATCGTTGCGCTCAATATGCCCATCCTCACTATGATACTGAACGTCAGTATCGTGGTTGTCCTATGGCTTGGCGGGAAGAACGCGATCGACGGCTCTTTCGAGGTGGGGAGCCTGGTAGCCTTTATCAACTATGTGACACAGGTGCTATTCTCCGTATCCTCCGTCGCGATGATGCTGGTCCGAATCTCTACAGCCAAGGTTTCCGCTGATCGTATCCAGGAAGTCATGCATACGGAATCCGAGATTGTAAACGTTGCTCATCCGACGATGAATGCATACAAGCAGGGAGAAATCGTATTTGACCAGGTGACTTTTTCCTATAAACCGGAAATACTGAAGCCCGTTTTACATCATATCAGTTTCAAGGTTCGACCAGGACAGACCGTCGCCATTATGGGAGCAACCGGTTCGGGAAAAACCTCCCTGGTATCCCTGCTCCCCCGCCTGTATGACGTAACATCCGGGCGGATATTCATCGATGGGACCGATGTGCGACAAATCGACTTATCGGCGTTACGCGAACGAATTGGCGTTGTCCTTCAAGAATCCATCCTCTTCACAGGCACCATCCGGGACAATATCCGCTACGGGAAAGCGGATGCTTCCGACGAAGAAGTGATGGCAGCAGCCAAGGCTGCGCAGGCGCATGAATTCATTTCATCCATGCCGGAAGGATATGATACCGTGCTTGGACAAAGAGGCGTGAACCTCTCCGGCGGCCAGAAGCAGCGGATCTCCATTGCACGGGCATTATTGCTTCGCCCCGCCATTCTTATTCTTGATGATAGCACAAGCGCCATCGATATGGGGACGGAGTCCAGGCTTCAGAAAGAGTTGGCCCGGCTGATGAACGGTCGCACTTGCCTCATGATTGCCCAGCGGATCTCTTCCGTGATCGATGCCGATCTTATACTGGTGCTGGATGATGGAAAATTGGTAGCGGAGGGTACGCACAGCGAGCTGCTTGCTTCCTGTGAGTTATACCAGGATATTTATCAATCGCAATTCGGCAAGGAGGTGTCTTCCCATGGCTAAAGCAGATCAGGGAACCAAGCAAAGCCATGCGGATGCTCCGGATCTGAGCATGCGCGGCGGCAGCCCCATGCGTGGAATGACGATGGCCAAGGCGAAGCCCAAAAATACAATGGGAACGATACGCCGGATCTGGGGTTACATCCGACCATTTAAAGGCGATATGATCGCTGTTTTCTTATTCACGCTCATCACGACGATTCTGTCCCTGGCGGCTCCTTACCTGCTGGGAAATGCAGTGGATCATTACATCATTCCAGGAGATTTCGAGGGACTCATGGCGTTGTGTGCGGTGCTTCTTGCCGTTTACGCGGGTACCGCACTCACGGCATGGCTGCAGCAGCATGTCATGGTTAAGGTCTCCCAGCTGTCTATTCAGGCTATGCGGAGGGATATTTTTGCAAGACTCCAAATCCTTCCGCTGCGATTCTTCGATAGCAAGACGCACGGCGAATTGATGAGCCGCACGACCAACGATATCGAGAACGTCTCCGGGACATTAAATCAGAGCGTAACCCAGCTAATCTCAAGCGTATTGTCTCTGGTTGGATCACTTGCCATCATGCTGTACCTGAACGTATGGCTGACGCTGCTCAGCATGGTGACCATTCCGCTTGTTATGCTGTTCACGAAGACGGTAGCAAGCCGGACAAGGAAGCATTTCTCCAAGCAGCAGAGCACGCTGGGGGAGCTTAATGGCTTTATCGAGGAAACCGTCTCGGGTCAGAAGGTCGTACAGGTATATCGCCGGGAGCGGCATACCGCTGCGCAGTTCGATGTCATGAACAAGAAGCTGACCGATGCCAGCATTCAAGCTCAGATCTATTCGGGTACCGTCGGTCCGGTTATGAACGTGCTGAACAACGTCAGCTTTGCTTTAATTGCGGCGGTTGGCGGGTACATGGCATTCAAGGATTTTACTACCGTGGGGATTGTCGTTGCATTTCTGAACTACTCGAAGCAGTTTCAACGGCCGCTGAACGATCTGGCGAATCAATTCAACCTGGTGCAATCTGCTGTGGCGGGTGCTGAACGGGTCTTTGAGGTGATCGATACGGAGTCCGAGTACCAAGACAATCAAGTCGATAATACAACGGATGACATGTATGGCGAGGTACAATTTGACCGTGTCTGCTTCAGTTATAAGGAGGGCGTCCCGATTCTGAAGGATGTATCACTCACCGCTCGGCCGGGCGAGACCATTGCGCTCGTCGGTCCGACAGGTGCCGGCAAAACCACCATCATCAATCTGCTCACCCGTTTCTATGAGATCGATTCTGGCGTGATCACCATTGATGGGGTCGACATCCGTCAGTTGAATAAGGACAATCTGCGGAGCAAGCTGGGAATCGTGCTGCAGGATGCCTATGTATTCTCGGCATCGATTCGAGAGAACATCCGCTACGGCCGGCTTAATGCCTCGGACGAAGAGATCGAAACTGCCGCCAAGCTTGCCAATGCGCATGACTTCATCATGAAGCTGCCCGAAGGCTATGATACTCAGCTTATCTCGGGCGGAGGCAACCTGAGCCAGGGCCAGCGGCAGCTCTTGACGATCGCACGCGCGGTGCTTGCCGATCCGGTGATACTGATTCTGGACGAAGCTACCAGCAGCATCGATACGCGGACGGAGATGCATATTCAAACCGCCATGCGTACCCTGATGCAGGGCCGGACCAGCTTTGTCATCGCTCATCGTCTAAGCACGATCCGTGAGGCTGACCAGATTCTCGTCATGAATCAAGGCGGTATCGCGGAGCGCGGCACACACGAAGAGCTGCTGGCCAAGCGCGGCTTTTATTACGAGTTATACAACAGCCAGTTTAAGTTAACCAGTTAAAGCGGCTTTGGAAGCTTTCTTACAAGCTGCTGACAACAACCAAGAGAGCCGGTTCCATGAAACCGGCTCTCTTGGTTTTCTGCGCTATCCGAATAAATGGTCTTGCGAACTAAGCGTGGCGAACCGAGCGCAGCGTACCGCACCAAGCCACCCCTTCTAACTGCAGTACAGTATCTGTATCAGTCCAAGACTAATGAGGATTATTCTTCCCATTTGGCGCTACCGGACCTGATTGCCTTCATTTCGATCAAACCAGCTCAGTTAGCGAATCGAGCGGACACTAGGTCCGTTATTTCGATCAAACCAGCTCAATTCGCGAATCGAGCAGACACCAGGTCCGTTATTTCGATCAAACCAGCTCAGTTAGCGAATCGAGCGGACACCAGGGCCTTCATTTCGATCAAACCAGCTCAGTTAGCGAATCGAGCAGACACCAGGTCCGTTATTTCGATCAAAATAGCTCAATTCGCGAATCGAACGGACACCAGGTCCGTTATTTTAGTTAGCATAAGGCGATAATCACACTTTTACGGCGAATAACGTATCTCATGTCCGATACACTTGTCAAATCCATCTTTTTTAACTAAATAACGGATCCTCAGTCCGTTATAAATACAAATGCAATAAAATGCAGTACGACGCATTACAAATACAATGCAATGAGAATGCAATACAATGCCCATACAGCGCAATATAAATGCCATTCAAATGCCGTACAACACAATACAAACGCCCTTCCAATGCACTTCCAATGCAATTCCAATGCAATACAAGGCAATCATCTCGCACGATTTCATCATTCCAACTCAACCCGACTGGCATTACTCACGATCCGTTTTACAGCCCCTATAATCCATTCCATCTCCACATATTGATTGCGCGGCGCATTGTATTCGACGCCCCAGTAACCCTTGTATCCGCCTGCGAGCAGGCTCCGCACCTTCTTCTCCGCATCGGGATGAACCGCTGTTTTCGCGTCAAAATGAGTATGTACCGTCCATGGGGCAACCATCTCATCACCTTCAGCCTCATCCGCCTTCCATCTGCCAAGATGAAGCAGAAAACCGAAAGCCGGATGATGGACTTCCTCTGCAAGCCGTTTCATTTCACGCGGAAGCAGTGATGCGCCCATATGATTTTCCGGACCAATGGTATAACCGCCATCCGCTGCACGATCCGCATATTCCCGATAACGTTTAACGGTATACTCGAACTGTTCGTAAGACATCGGCTCCGACTCCTTATAACTGCCGCCGGTGTCGATCCGCACGGTTTCGGCACCCAAAATTTCAGCGGCATCCAGATGAACCAGCGCATTCTCGTACAGCTTCTGCCGGATATCCGGGTCCGGATCCCATAGATGCGCTCCGTCCACAGCAAAGTTAACCACCCTCATCTCTTTCTCATCCAATGCCTCTCTGATTTTCCGGATGTAGCTCTTATCAGCCAGCTTATATACGCTATCGCTCCGATCGATGAAAAAACCGTTCCACAAATCAACCGCATCCATTCGGTACCGGTACTTCACCGTCTCCAAATAACCGAACACATCCATTTTTCCATCCAGAAACGTATTATAAAACGAATAGCCGCCAATCGAAATATTCAACTGAATACCCCCTTAGAGAATAGATGAAAGCACGATCTTCCGTTTATCACACTGCCAAACACCCTGCGCAGCAGATCTTACTCGATGGTGTATTTAAGATGTTGATATTCCCCGCCGGAGAGAAAGCCTTTCTTCTTATACAGTTGCTCCGCTTGATTCCCCGTCGTTACAAAGAGGCGCAGCACCGGATAATCAGGCTCCAAGACCGTTAATGCCCTATCCAGCATCGCGCTCGCCAACCCCCTTCCTCGATGTTGGGGTAATACTGCGATACTATACACGAGTGGCAAGCCCTCCCATAAAGAGATCAAGCACACACCGACGATTTCTTCCGTTGTTCGGTCATATACTACTGAAGATGCTTCCAACAGCTTGGGGTCCACTTGGTCAAAATATCGGGCCGCATCATCAGCATAAACCTGGTCTTCCTGCTCATCCGGGCCATTCGTATACGCTCCCCTAAACACCTCTACAATCTTAGACATATCTTCTATAGTAGGTTTCCTATCCATATAATAGAAATCTATCGATGCATCCAGCTGTTCGGTAGGCCGCATCATACATTGCCTGGATTCAACCTGAACGAAACCATTTTCACGAAAAGCGATCTCCTGCTCAGCCAGAACGTTATGAGCATGCAGAGACTCTGTCAAATTCCAGGATTTTAAGGCATAGCTCTTCACGTAATCAATCATCTTTGTGGTGATGGAATATGGGGGGATGCCAAATACAAGTCCGATGGAATGGTCAGACAAATAAACCCCAGCCGCTTTATCGTCACCTGAAACAACCCAGTAACCGTCGTCCGAATCCGCTAGAACCTTGGTTAAATCACCCCAGCTCGGTCTAAACCAATTATTCTTATAATTAAGTAGCAAAATATTTCGAGAACATCTTGGGATCCGCCTTTATTAATCTGTATTCCATAACTCCCCCTCCTTATGCCCTTTTGAATTAGGCTCATTATATAGGTTGGAAGCAGAGTGGGCCAAGGGAATTATCATCTATAATAAAAAATTAACACATACCATTTTCGGCTAAGATAAAATCAGGCTAACCCCCAGATACCCCGCGGTTCCCCACATAATCAACGCTGATATTCGGTTCAACGTGGACAACCATTTCCCTGATGGATCCATCCTTCCCGCTGTCCTGCCCGCTATTCCAAGACCCAAGAACCACAACCACGAAACTGCGATACATACAACGGCAAAGACCACTTTGTCGATCCCTGTATATTGGAGCGAGCTTGTGCCAATGACCCCGATCGTGTCCAGAACAGCATGCGGATTTAACAAGGATACAGACATGGCAAATACAATTTGCTTTTTCGGCGTAAACGAACGAGTCTCTTCTTGCGCTTGACCAGAAGGTTTACTCTTCCAGGTTACCATTCCCATATAGACCAGGAAACAGATCCCTAATGAAAACAGCACGGTTCGGATCCATTCATATTCCAGAACAACAACGGATACCCCCAGAACCGCTAATGAGATCAGCAGCGTATCGCATAGTGATGCGGTAATAATGACGGGCAGTGCCTTGATGAAGCGGGATTGTACCGCTCCCTGATTAAATACAAACACATTTTGCACGCCCAAAGGAAGAATAAGACCTAAAGCTAGAATGAATCCATGAACCATAACGCCTATCATATGAAACCAAGCCTCCAGCGAATATTTCCACCATTGTAAAGGAGGGGTTCGGCTGCGTCTCCAACCAATTGGTTGGCTTTAGACCCAACCAATGAGGTATACTGAGGCATATTCCTACATGAAAGCGGGTTTACCAATACCTATGGCCGAAGAATGGAAATTGAATAAGCACTCCGACGTGCCGCTTCATCAGCAAATTTATGACGATATCAAGAGCAGAATCATGAACGGGGAATGGCCGGTCGGAACCCGAATTCCCACGCAGCGAGATCTGGCTGCCAAATATCAAGTGAACCGCAGCACCATTGTGTATGCGCTCGGGGAGCTTGCTGCAGACGGTTTAATCGAATCCCGCGTGGGACAAGGGACGGTGATTATCAACAATACTTGGAGTTTACTTGCTGCCACGCCTCCGCCTGATTGGAATCAATACGTGATATCCGGCTCCTATCAGCCCAACATCCATATGATCCAGCAAATCAATCGTGCGGAAACCGATGCTGGCATGATCCGTCTCGGAACAGGCGAGCTCTCGCCTGACCTCCTCCCTACCAACCAGATGCGGGGAACGCTTAACGGCAGTATGTCCAGCCATTTCACCTTGGGCTACTCGGAACCGAAAGGGAACCTATACTTAAGAGAAATCATCAGTGATCATCTGAAAAAGAAAGGGATTATGGCCTCCCCCGCTTCCATACTCATCGTCTCCGGCGGGCTGCAAGGCTTACAGCTGATCTCGCTCGGACTGCTGCATCACGGTTCCTCCATATTAGTGGAGAATCCCTCTTACCTGAACTCGATTCATGTGTTTCAATCCGCCGGCATGCATTTGCACGGTATCCCCATGGATGAGAACGGGGTCCGAACGGAAGCCATCGGAAGACTCAAACGCCAGCACAGCGCTGCCCTGCTTTATACCATCCCTGCCTTTCATAACCCTACCGGAAAGCTGATGTCTTCCGACAGACGAGCAGAGCTGCTTCGGATTTGCAATCAGGAAAGGCTGCCCTTAATCGAGGATGACGTGTATGGAGATTTATGGTTAGATACCCCCTCACCACCCCCGCTGAAAGCTTCAGATAAACAAGGCCTTGTGCTCTATATGGGCAGCATGTCCAAAACGCTGGGTCCCGGGCTGCGCATCGGATGGATCGTCGGGCCTGAGCCGGTCATTGATCGGCTGTCCGACATCAAAATGCAAACCGATTACGGCTCCAGCTCCCTTTCCCAGCATGCCGTCGCCGAATGGCTCTCCAGTGGGTTATATGAGAATCATCTCGCTCAGATCCGGGCAGAGCTGATGAGCCGCCGAGACTTTACCCTGTCGTTGCTGGAGCGATATTTTCACGATATTGCACACTGGAATACACCCCAAGGTGGATTCTATATTTGGCTTCGCATCAAAAACCCCCTCTCCATTCGTCCTTTATTCGAGCAGGCGCTGAAGGAGAGCATTTTGCTTAATCCCGGAAATATATATGATCGTAACGACCAGCAGCATCTGCGCCTATCCTATGCTTACGCCTCGTACAATCAGCTGGAGAGCGGGCTTATTAGGCTTGCGGAGCTTATCCGCCTCCATACGTTATAATGAACATAAGGGCTCTCCTGAGGACTATGATCCACAGGGAAGACCCTTTCCTTATGTCAGATGCCAAGAGCATGGATAAAGCGACGATGGTCAGTGTATAGATCACAATAACTTGCAGCAGCAAACCGTATTGGTCGCCTAAATCGAAGCCGAAACCATACCGAAAGATGAGCAGCACCATGATGATCAGCAAAACGCCGATCAACTAGTTTTACAGCAGGTGCCCATATACATCTCCGTTTTTCGAACAGGAGACAGAATGAGCCGGTTCCAAAGACCGGATGTTTTATCCTTCGTAACCGTACGGAGATGCTGATCAGCTAGCTGGACATGTGGGTTATCCATTGCGGCTAGGATGCGATAATTTCGTACTGGTTGGCCATAAGGAGATCACAGAAAATAAAGAAGCAACGAGCAGTGTGATAAATTGCATTGCAGGCCTGACGCGGGATAACGGCGATAAAAAAAGGCCCGTGAAGAAAATGGCGCTGCTCCCCAATCTCCAAGGCAATTGGTCGGGATTTCCATGTTGGATCACAGGGAGAAAGGCGAAAGCCAAGCTCAAACCAAGAAATATAAACCATATCCAGAACGACCGCACATCGTCCCCGCTCTTTCCACTCAAGCAAACTCAAGGTTTCCAGTATAAAATAACGTTCCAAATTTTAGTGATATCATATCACAAGCCTATTCAGTACTTTTGGTGAAATAAGTAAATTGGAAATAAAAAATGGCTTCCATCTAATTGTGAAAAATTATACATACACCTCTAAACCCTTATCAATACTGGGATTTTTTCAGCAAGATCAGAGGACAATTGTGGCGAAAAACAGGCCCAGAATTGTGACGAAACTGGTAACTCTCGTGAAAGTTTGAACAAACTATGAACTACCTTAAAACCGCGCCACTACAATGATTTCACTCACACCCCGTTGCTTTTGTAACAAATTGAACACATAAAATTACATACATTGACACGAATATGGATTTATATGTTAATTATACAAGTTTATGTGTTTTGCAAAGCCGACCGGAACTTTCTACTATAGATGTGTCAGTAACATTGAATCGAACGAACGTTTCAAGGAAAGGGGTACATCATGAACAAAAGAGGGCCGTTATTTGCATTGTTATTAAGCTTCACCTTGCTCTTATCGGGATGCAGCTCACTCACGGTATTAGATCCGAAAGGACCGGCTGCCAAAACCCTATCCGATACAATCATATTCTCCATTCTGATGATGGTCGGAATTTTAGCCGTTGTTTACACGCTTTATATCTTCATGCTTACCAAATATCGAGCTAAGAAATCCAATGAAGGTTATGAACCACCCCATGAGGAGGGCAACAAGTGGCTGGAAATTCTCTGGACTGCCATTCCGATCCTGATCGTTGCCGTCCTCTCGGTCGTGACGGTCAAAACGACGGTGGCTGTCGAGAAGGTGCCTGAAGGTTATGAGAACCAAAAACCTCTGGTCATCTACGCTTCCTCTTCGAACTGGAAATGGCACTTCAGCTATCCGGAAGAAGGAATTGAGACCGTCAATTACGTCAACATTCCAACCAACCGTCCGATCGAATTCCGACTCTACTCTTTCGGTCCGATCACGAGCTTCTGGATCCCTCAGCTTCACGGGCAGAAATACGCGATGAGCGACATGCTCACCAAGTTGAACATGGTGGCCGACGTACCGGGTTCCATGATGGGCCGTAACGCGAACTTTAACGGTGAAGGCTTTGCCCATATGGAGTTCGAAGCCCTTGCCATGACCTCTGCCGAGTACGATGAGTGGGTTAAGGACGTGAAGGATACGGCACCTGAGCTGAAGGAAGATGAATTCAAAAAGCTTCTGGAAACCGCGCATGTCGGTCGAATGACCTTCTCCAACACCCATCTGGAATTCAGCCCTCCACCGTCCGAAGATCATCATCATGGCGGTGATGCCAACGGCAATGAGGAGCATCAGAACCATAAAGATGACCATCCGGATCCAGCTACAACAGAGGAAACGGAATTTGATAGTGAAACGAACGTCAATCCGAACGAACCGCTGCCGGACTTCCCGGCTGAAGAAAGTCCAAATCATCAACATGAAGGACATTAAATCGGTGAGGAAAACGTTCTTCACCCGATCTACTTCATACATCCAGAAAGGAGCTAGGCCTTTATGAAATGGGACGAATTTTTCGTTACCGGTGATCCGTTAATATACGGTGCCATGGTGAGTATTGTTCTCGTCTCGCTTGCAATCCTCTTCGGTTTAACCTTCTACAAGAAGTGGGGTTATCTCTGGCGGGAATGGCTCACAACCGTGGATCACAAAAGAATTGGGGTCATGTACATCATCTGTGCATTGATCATGCTGTTCCGTGGCGGTGTCGACGCGATCATGATGCGTGCACAAACCGCCGCACCAGAGATGAAGTTTCTGAACGGTCAGCATTATAATGAAGTATTTACGACTCACGGGGTCATCATGATTCTCTTTATGGCCATGCCGTTTATCTTCGGTCTGATGAACGTCATCATTCCGCTTCAGATCGGTGCCCGTGACGTAGCTTTCCCTAAACTGAACGCAATCAGCTTCTGGCTGTTCTTTGCTGGCGCGATGCTGTTCAACATTTCCTTTGTAATCGGAGGTTCGCCGGATGCCGGCTGGTCCGCCTATTTCCCGCTGGCCAGTATCGAATTCAGTCCGACGGTCGGCAACAACTACTACTCGCTGGCGCTTCAGATTTCAGGGATTGGTACGCTCCTGACAGGTCTTAACTTTATCGTAACGATTCTGAAGATGCGTGCTCCGGGCATGACCTTGATGCGCATGCCAATGTTTACGTGGTCTGTACTGATCACTTGCGTCATCATTATCTTTGCTTTCCCTGTACTTACGATTGCGCTCTTGCTTATGATGTTCGACCGCGTCTTTGGTTCGCAATTCTTCACGATGGCCAACGGCGGCATGGATATGCTTTGGGCCAACCTGTTCTGGGTATGGGGACACCCTGAGGTATACATTGTCATTCTGCCAGCTTTCGGTATTTTCAGTGAGATCATCTCGACTTTCTCCAGAAAAAACTTGTACGGTTACAGCTCCATGGTATTGAGTATGGTGATTATCTCCGGGTTGTCCTTCCTGGTATGGGCCCACCATTTCTATACGATGGGTCAAGGGGCCATGGTCAACGGCTTCTTCTCCATCACGACGATGGCGATTGCCGTACCGACCGGAATCAAAATATTCAACTGGCTCTTCACGCTTCGAAAGGGTCGAATCAGTTTTACGACACCGATGCTCTACTCGCTTGCCTTTATTCCGATCTTCACGATCGGTGGCGTTACCGGCGTCATGCTGGCGATGGCCAGTGCCGACTATCAGTATCACAATACGATGTTCCTGGTTGCCCACTTCCACTATGTGCTCATTCCAGGCGCCGTATTCGCCGTCATTGCCGGTTTCCATTACTGGTTCCCTAAAGTGTTCGGCTTCCGTCTGAACGAAAAGCTTGGCAAAATCGCATTCTGGTTCATTGCCATCTCATTTAACGTTACGTTCTTCCCGATGTTCTTCCTGGGGCTTATGGGGATGACCCGCCGTACGTACACGTATTCGGCCGAAACCGGCTTTGGTCCGCTGAATATGCTGTCGATGGTCGGCGCGGTTGGCCTGGCGATCGGATTCATCCTTCTCGTATACAACATCTACTGGAGTACACGTTACGAGCCGCGCGACAAAACAGGAGATCCATGGGATGCACGCGCACTGGAATGGTCGACGCCAAGTCCGGTTCCTGTTTACAACTTTGCGGTAACTCCGAAAGTCAAAGGCCGCGACGCCTTCTGGTTCTCGAAGAAAAACAACGAGTCGCTTTCGGATGAGAAAATCACGAAGATTCACATGCCAAGCAACACCGGAAAACCATTTATACTAGGTATCGCCTTCTTCTTCCTTGGCTTCTTCCTGGTATTCAGCTGGTGGATTCCATCCATCATTGCCGGTATTGCGGTATTGATTATTTTGGCAACCATGTCCTTTGATCGTGATCACGGATACTACATCCCGGTTGAAGAGATTGTTCAAACCGAACAGAAACTGCGGGGTGATACGGTATGAAAATAGATGCCACTCAGCCGCTGGAATATGGAACAGAGGAAAATCGTAATCGTATATTTGGCTTCTGGCTGTTCCTTGGAGCTGAAATTGCGCTCTTTGCTACCTTGTTTACCGTCTACTTCGTTCTCGTGAACCGCTTTGCCAGCGGTCCGAGCGGAGCAGAAATCTTTGAAATTACACCAGTATTACTTGAAACGTTCCTGCTCTTAACGAGCAGCTTCACCATTGGTTTGGCTGTTCATGCGATGCGTCTGGGACTGAAAAAGCAGATGATGATCTTTATGGTCATCACCCTGCTGCTCGGTGCAGGATTCCTTGGGATCGAGATCTTCGAATTCTTCACCTATGTGCATGAAGGAGTAACGCTCTCAACCAGCGCCTTCTCCTCCAGCTTGTTCACATTGCTTGGCACCCACGGAGCTCACGTTACCTTCGGTCTCCTGTGGGGAACTGGCATTCTGCTTCAAATTAAAAAGCATGGACTGGATCATTCCACAGCCAACAAGTCCTTCATCTTCTCGCTCTACTGGCACTTCCTGGACGTTGTGTGGATCTTCATCTTCAGCTTTGTATACTTGAAAGGACTGATGTGACATGTTAAAACAGTTGTTTCCAATTAAGCATGTAGCGGGTTATATATCGTCTCTCGTCCTTTCAGCGGTTGCGCTCGTCGTTCTGCTGGATATGCCGGCAGCTTCGAAATTGGCCGTTCTGCTGGTTACCGCTATCCTGCAGGCAACCGTTCAGCTCATGCTGTTCATGCACGTCGGGGAAAGTGATGACAAAAAATCCGTTTACATCAACATTGCCTACGCTCTGTTTGTCGGTCTTGTCACCATCTTCGGAACGCTGTTCATCTTCGTATGGGGCTGGTATGCTTAATCCCTGCGAATATCTCTGAACTTAAAATATGGCGATGAACGTTCGCATCCTGATCCTATCATCCCATATCAAAGAGGGTGTCCCAAAAGATCCTAGATCTGGCGGGATGCCCTCTTTTCTTTTATGCGACGCTTCGTGTACGAATCGTTTCGTCCTCTCCGCTACGTTGTGCGGAAACATACTTTAGACAAACGAAAAGAAACCGTTTCTTGGTAAAATGGAAGTGCTACCCACCATTTACGAAAGGAACGGTTTCTTTACATTCAATACACCATGGACCAACTTCACCTGCCAATGCACTTGGAAGACGACATTAGTCACGCCCTGCATCCATGTCCAGAATTTCATCAATCTCACTCTGGAGCTTCGTGGTCAGGGTCTGTTCGTCTCCAATAATCCAGGCATGATTATAAGGAGCTTCCACCAGGGACTTGCCGCTCTGACGCCGTATCGATTCAACATACTTCATAATGGAGCGTGGCACCCCGTCACGGTTCGTAAACAATAAAGGTGCATGCTTCCCCATATGGGATAATGGAGCCGCTGCAATGGACAATACGGGCGAATCTGGAGTCGAGAACGAGAGATTGTAACCCGGCGATTGAATGCCCCAACCAAAGCCTGTTAAGCGATCATTGAACTGTGCAAAATGTATGGCATTCTCGAACGGGTCATCCCCGGATATTCGCGTCACCTTACCGTATTGCTGCAGCTCTTCCTCTACTGCCCGGGATACCACCTTTTCGGGACCGATGATATAGATATTCGCTTTCCCTTTCCGCTTATGAAGCGCCTGTGCCGTCTCTTCAGGCACATTCTTCTCGCGAACATACAGCATCGTTTCCGGCATATGGGCAATCCAGCTCACTGCAGGAAGCGTGTAGTCCGGACGATCCATCGATCCGACAATAACCGAGGTGGGTACTGATCCGGATACCTTAGCAGCGTATTCATCAATAGCAGCTGCTGCTTCTGCTGGCTCCCCGGCAGCAATGTGATCAGTCTTATATTCAAGACCGTGCAGTTCCTTCATCACCCTATCCGAGATCGGGCCAACAGTAATAATCTCAATGCCCTTGTTATGCTCCGCTCCTCTTGGCTTCAGCCGTCTCAGCTCTTCCAGCGTCTCCTTGGGAATCCCCTCTTCTTCCACAAACAGCAGAGGCCCTTCGCTAAGCTGCGTCAGATCGACGCTAACAGCCGCTATGGACCATTGAGCCGAATCCACCAGGATCACCGTCTGCGGACGACTATGCTCATTCGTGGACTGCCACAGCGTCTTGGAGGTCAGTACGGCCGCACTTACAGGATCAGATGTATTCAATCGAATGGTGTTCTTCGTAGCGGACCAAGGTACAGGAACATCCTTCAGCAGCTCCTTGTTGTGAACAGCCGAGGGAATGGAGGGCTCGGAATGACTTTGAGTCTGACTCCATGCGAGGATGCCTGCCGTTAACAGGGCAAGAGCCCAGCCGGCGATCATTTTTTTCACCGTATTTTCCTCCTGTCTCACAAAAAAGCGTCTTTAGGATAGATCTCCTCCACCCTTGATGCTGTGAATTCTACAGATCTTCCATTAACTTCTCCTCATCCATATCCGGCGGCAGTCCCGGCCGGTCATTGGAACGGTTTCGCCTCCATTGTTCCTTCAACATCTTCACAAACACGTCATCCCTGGAGAGCCAGGCACCATACTGCCGCTTCATGTGCCGCTCCGCCTCCTCGAACGATCTGAACCGGAATGGAAGGGGTTCTCCGTTCCACTCGACAATCCATTCCCCGGCGTGGGCATAAACAAACAGCAGATCCTCACCCCAGCTTTCGTATAGAACGCCGGACTCCGTCCCCTTCATGTTGAACTGATTCCGCGAAGCATCGAATCGAATCGGTTCCAGTTCAAACGGGTCAGCAGCAAATAATTGATACACTTCCTCCGTAATCGTGCATCCCGCTGCTTTGGGATGACCGCCTCCCCCGTATCGCATCGCCACTTCGGACACATCCACGTGATCATGAATCGTGCGAAGGCTCATTTTCCTTCCTCCCATGTTCAAAATGGAAATGTAATCCAGGTGGGGATACGTCGTTCCCAGCTCGCTAGCAAGCTCAGAATGATAGGATTCAGCATACACGATGCCTACACAATGCTCCCCCACGAAGGTCTGAATGAGTTCCCGCTGCTTGCGGCGGATGTAACGATCGATTTTATTCTCTTCCATATCCAATATTTTCTCTTCAAACTCATCAAAGAAGAAGTCCCCTTGCTCCCGCAGACGCTGCGTCATCTTGCTCTCAAATTCGTCAAGGGACAACATATAGAACAAATCATTCAGGCGTTTAGCCTCAATCTTCTGATTCTCTTCCCATTCCCACGTATCATAGAGGCGGACCAGCTCTACGAATTCGTCCAGCGCTTCACTTCTGCCCAGATGTCCATGCTCAATTAAATATTCATAGAATAGTGAGGTTGCCGATGCTGGGCGGCCGTCCCGATGCGTGACATCCACTTGCCCCCAGCTATATTCATTCAAGTGAAGAGCCGTTTTGTGGTGATCGATAAGCTGCACCTGCCCTCCCTCTTCGACATACACATTCAGTTCCTTCTCCATATCCGGAGCGACGGACAAATCCGTAATAAACAACACATCATACGGATTCTCCTGCACGGAAGTCCGGTTCAGATACCTTGCGACTTGCTGATTCAAACCGTGAATGGAGTTGTAACGGACATCAATTCCTTCACCGAAAGCGCATTTGGCGATAATGCCGCAACCGACACCATCCAGATCATTATGGCTGTATAGATGATACATAGGTGACTTCCTCCAAACAGTAGGTGGAATGATTAGCTGATCCTGTCTTTCATCCCTTTACGGTTCCCTAAATTCTATCGCTTTAACCCCTGTTAGCCCCATCCGACGTTACAATGGGACAAAAAAAGAAGCAGCTTGAGCAGCCGCTTCTTTTTTGTGAATAATAAAGATATTATGCCTGTTGAACAGGTCTCGGTCCTTTGGATGCCATAACCTCATACATGCCGTGGCTGGAGCTAATCACATGCTCAGGCTGCGGCTTGCCGCGTTTATCACGATGTCCTTGAATATGTGCGGGACTGGTTTCCCAACGTTTCCAAGCTTCTTTGGATTCCCAGCGAATCATGACGATGACTTCTTCCGTTTCGTCGGTACGCTTTGCATTCTTAACAAGGACATTCAGATCGATGAAACCTTCAATTTCTTCAATGGGTCCCGGCTTGCTAAAACGCTCAACAACCAAATTGGATGTGCCTGCTTTAACAATAATCGTTTTCGTCTCGATCAACATATTGAACGAACACTCCCTTAGCAAAAATAACGTAAAATGAACGATATTCTTTCATTCTAAATGATAACGATTATCATTGTCAAATTATATCCTTTCACCCGAAAAACAAAAAAATCTGACCAGCATAAGTCTGCTGATCAGATCATGATTAATTCAGTGAATGTTGCATGGAATTACAAGCCGTGCAATCCTCCTGTAAATAAAAAAGCGAAGTAAAGCCAGCCTTCTTCAACTTGCGCGCAGCCAGGATTCCATCCGAACGCTTCGGTGTTACAATGACCACGGCATCATCGGGTCTCAGCTCCTGCTCCCACACATACGGCAATCTTCCCAGAGAGATGTTAATCGTCTCTTTCTGCGGACAGGCCATATATTCGGATACATCGCGTACATCGAGCACTTTCAGATTCGGACATTCCTTCTGAGCCTGTCGAAGTTCACTGCACTTCATGAACCGCAGGCCAGTTATAGGTACATACCTCCGGTAATAAATACTGAATATAAATATAATCAGAGCGGCAGATGCAATCAGCACATAGCATTCCCCCATCATTGTCATGTGTTTCAGCTTGATGCTTGGTGGAAAGAGTACGGGACATTCAACCCCCAGTACCTACCCCTACGGGTATATAGTATGTGCTTCATGTTTAAATGTCAATACATCATGACAGAGCGCATTCCTCAATTTCAAACCCCAGGTCTTCAATCAATCCCCAGTCTGCGGTATGCGCCTGGCCTTCTGTCGTCAAATAATCGCCGATGAAAATCGAGTTGGCTGCATATAACCCCAGCGGCTGCAAGGAGCGCAGATTCACTTCGCGTCCCCCTGCAATTCGAATCTCTTTCGTGGGGTTAACAAACCGCATCATGGCAAGAATCTTCAAACACATCGTCGGGGTCAATTCCTTGCGCCCTTCAAGAGGAGTGCCTTCGATCGCATTCAAAAAATTGCAAGGAATCGAATCCGCTCCAAGCGATTTCAGAGCAAACGCAATCTCTACCCGTTCTTCCAGGCTCTCGCCCATTCCGAAAATGGCTCCGGAACAAGGGGACATTCCGGAAGAGCTTGCCTGCTTCACGGTATCTAACCGGTCATCGTATGTATGCGTGGTCGTAATCTGTTCATAGTAATCTTTGGAAGTATTCAAATTATGGTTATACCGATGCACACCGGCATCGGCGAGCTTACGGGCATGGTCCTCATTCAAAAAACCCAGGCAACAGCACACCTTCAACTGAGTAGTCTGTGTAATCTCCTTCACCGCTGCGACTACATGATCAATCTCCCGATTGGTAGGACGACGACCGGAAGCAACGATGCAATAGGTGCCCGCCTTTCGGCGAATCGACTCACGCGCGCCTTCGAGAATTTTGTCTTTGGTAAGCCATGCATATTTATCGATAGGCGCTTCCGAAACAATGGACTGGGAGCAGTACCCGCAATCTTCAGGACACAAACCGGATTTGGCGTTTACTATCATGTTCAG
This sequence comes from Paenibacillus lautus, assembly GCF_050482385.1. Taxonomy (GTDB): domain Bacteria; phylum Bacillota; class Bacilli; order Paenibacillales; family Paenibacillaceae; genus Paenibacillus_AQ; species Paenibacillus_AQ lautus_B. Next base: position 224,158 of record NZ_JBCNHV010000029.1, on the reverse strand, counting down.
CTTGACTTTATTTCCGTAATACTCGCGGCGGATGCGATATGCAGCCTGCATAACCGTCAGCAGTTCCTGATCCTCGCTGCTTAGAATAGCCAAAGCCTCAATCGGCGTAATATCATGCCCTTGCACAACATGGTCAGCCAGAGTCACCCAATCATAATGGATTTGAGTCGTCATATCTTCATTCTCCCTCTACGTTTTTAATGTCAACCATATTTATATATTATTAGGTTAACAATATGGGTAATAATAGCATAGATGACGAAACAGTGGCAATCCTCCAGCGCAGCTTTTGCAAGAAAAAAAGGACTGCTTCATCCATGCCTGCGTCAGGCTTGATGAAACAATCCTCATCCTCGTTAACTACTCGTTGGCTTTACGGCGCTCGCTTGGGCAGCATTTTCACATATTCATCGGACAGCTTCATCAACTGCAGAATATAGTCATAATCGCTGCGATACTGCGAAATGTCCGTTACGGGCTCGAGTGTCTTCAAGGAAACCGCCGTGCCGTCCTCAAACCCGTCCCCAGGCACAAACAGAATATCATTATTAAAGAAAGACCCTGTCGGTAAATAATATCTCATCCCGATTACATTGCGGTCCACATTCAGCAGGTCATGGCCAAATGCGTTAAAACCTTCATCGTCCAGCGATACACCTAAAAGGTTAGCAACGGTTGGCAGAATATCGACCTGACCCCCCACCTGCTCGATGACCTTTCCTTCCTTCATCCCGGGTACATGAATGACAAGCGGGATGTTAAATCGGCTGACCCGCTCATGGTAAGGAATCCCTAACGTTGACGAGATCATATTGGCGTCGGCTTCTGCCGGATTAATGCCGAAGTGATCCCCGTACACAACCAGTACGGTATCCTCCCACAACCCGTTCTGCTTCAGACGGTCAACCAGTGTTCCGAGTGCATAATCAGAATAGTTCACCGACTTCAGGTAATTCCCCAGATGGGTCCCTTCCAGCTCAGCCGGCAGGGTAATCTTCGCGAATTCATCCTTCACATGGTATGGAGAATGGTTGGATACCGTGATGTAATGGGCATAGGTAGGCTTGTTCTGCTGTTGATTCTCCAGCAGCTTGTCCACGCCGACACGGAACAGCTCTTCATCAGAAGGTCCAAATTCATTGAAATTATCATTCGTGAAGTAAGGCTTGTCGTAATAATGCTGAAAATCAAGTGCCGGGTACAGTTTGCTTCGATCCCAGAACTTCACATCATTCACGTGGAATGTCGTAGTAATATACCCGTGCTTGTTCAAGAGCCGCGGCAGACCCGGCAGCTCTTTATTGCCGAACCCGGTGGACATCGCCACCGTTCCGGTCGGATAAATCGATGTATTGACCGCAAACTCGGCATCCGATGTGTTGCCTTGCCCGATCTGTTGGAAGATATGCGGGAAATACAGGCCGCCATCCGCAAGCTGGTTCATCACCGGTGTCAGCTCCTGGCCATTCAGGGATTGACCCACCGGAAAGTTCTGCAGCGATTCCATCTGAACGATGATCAGATTTTTGCCTTTGGCAGCGCCGAAGTAGTCCGGCTTGTCCTTTGCTTCCTTAACGTAAGGATAGGTCGCCAGCAGCTGCTGGGAGCGCAGAATGGTGTCCTGCAGACTCCCTTCGGCCAGCGCACGATTCTCCTGCGAATTCCGGATCACGGCCGATACCTGATAATTCATAAAGCCCATCTGCTCCGCACGCACGATTTCATTCTCGATTCCCCATTCTTTCCGGATGATAAGTCCGGACAGAACACCCGTAATGACCAGCACAACCGTCATGGAGATGCGCCACTTCATTCCAGGTCTGCGCGAATAGGATGCGGAATAACTCGAACGGACTCCACCAAAATGCAATCCTCTTCGGGAGCGCGAACGAATTTTTCGAACCGCCCATATGATCAACAGGACCAGCAGGTCCAGGAAGAAGAGAAAGTGCTCCGGCTCTAATAAAGCCGTAATGCTGGCTCTCACCTGGTTTACTTGACCGATACCCGCAAGCGCGGTATACGTCGGTATGGAGCCAAAATGAACGTTATAAACCGCGGACGCAAACATGATAAAAGATAATACGACATCTAGGATCACATAGACCATCTTTTTCCCTCTTACCGGCAGGATCAGCTCCAGTAAGCTAATCAGGACCAACAGGGATAGCGCGTCAGTAAGCACCTTACCCCATAAGACCCCATTAAACAGAAACACTCTTAGAAGAATCAACTTCAATAAGAGCGTCAAAAAAACGAGTATGCTTAATTTCAACCTTTGTTCAAGGTAGCGTTCCATTTTCCATTCCCTCTTTTGTGTAAATATAATGTTAAATTGCAGCTTCCATTATAACAGGAATGTAAACATCAATCTAATCTGCCCATTCCTTCGCCCCCCCTGTCAATTGTCCAATGCATGATCCTTACGTATCACGTAGGATAAAGCATCCCAATATAAAAGGCTGGAGGGTTTAAGACATGAAGATGGTTGTAACCGGCGGAGCTGGCTTTATCGGCTCCCATCTGGTGAACGGACTCGTTAATCAAGGCTATGAAGTCCATGTGATCGATAACCTGACAACCGGAGATCCAGGTCGCCTGCACAGCGAGGCGATTTTACATGTAGCCGATGTAAGCAGTCAGCAGACAACTGCGTATATCTCCGTGCTGAAGCCGGATGTCGTGTTCCACTTGGCCGCACAGGCCGACGTGCAGCGATCGATCAAGGATCCTCGACTTGATGCGGATGCGAATGTTATGGGCACCATCAATATACTCGAAGCATGTCGTAAGTCTGGGGTCCGTAAGATTGTGTTTGCTTCGACGTCAGGCGTATATGGGGACCTGGAGAAATCTCAGCTGACGGAGGATGATCCAGTTAATCCGATCTCCTTCTATGCACTTTCCAAAGTGGCAGGTGAGCAATATATCCGTTTATACCACCGCTTCTTCGGCCTGCAGTATACCATTCTTCGTTATGGGAACGTCTACGGACCGGGTCAGACTGCGAAGGGGGAAGGCGGTGTTGTGGCGGTATTTGGTGATCGCCTGCGTCAAGGCGCTCCGTTTCATATTTACGGCGATGGCGAACAAACCCGGGATTTCATTTATGTTAAGGATGTGGTTGAAGCGAACCTCGCCTCCATCCAACAAGGGGATGAGAGCGTTCTTCATGTTAGCACCGGCACTGGCCATACCGTCAATTCACTCGTCGATCACATCAGCAGTCTGCATCCTGACCGCATTGATGTCAACTATCTGCCTGCAAAGAACGGTGATATCCTGCATAGCTGCCTGAATAATGAGAAAACTCGGGCATTGCTGCAGTGGAGCCCGTTATTTAGCCTGGAAGAAGGAGTGGAAGAAACCTACCGCCACTGGCTTGGCACATCCTAGGTTCCCAAATGAACGGTAGCAAATGAACATAAAAACAGCCTTATTCCTCGTCATTCCAAGGGATATGGCTGTTTTTAAGCGTTCCGGTTAGGGACACGAAAAACATCCCAAACATAGCGCTTCGTTTTGTCAGAAAAACAAGCGGAGCCCTACCAAAGTCAGGATCCCGACGATGACGGTGGCAAACAGGCTTTTCGTGAGAAAAGCGGTTAGGAACGCGGGCACGGCTGCAATCAATTCGAGTGTATGCCCACCAGGATCTACACGTCCATCCGATAGGAGCAGCTCCTGGGCTAGCAGCGCTCCCATGACGGCAATCGGAACATGATTGAGCCACCGGATCATCGTCTCCGGAATGCGGAGCTTGCTCAGAATCATAAGCGGCAAAACCCTTGGAATGAGAGTTACGACAGCACAACCGATAATCAGTAAGGCGATATGCCATCTTATTTCCATCGTTCGATCACCATCCCTGCAGTAGCCGCAACCATTATCGCAACAATGACCGCCGCGCTTCCCGGCATAACTGTACTGACAGCTACCACTGAAACGGCTGCAATCATAACCACCATGAAGTCGAGTTTATACTTCTTCCGGCTGATCCATTGCAGAGCAAGCAATCCGATAAACATCCCCGGTAATGCGAAATCAAGGCCAAACTTCTCGGGCTCGGGAATCCATTCCCCGACTAAACCGCCTGCTACGTTGGCTGCGCACCAGAACAGATACGCCGTAATATTCAAGCCGACCATCCATTGATAGCCGAGTCTCTTCTGCTCGGTGGCCTTGGCTGCCGCAACACCAAATGTCTCGTCGGTTAACAGGGACCCGATAAAGAAGCTTTTTCCGGAGGAAAGCCCTTTAAAGTACGGGGCAATCGCGGCGCTTAACAGCAGATGCCTGGCATTAACAAAAAATATCGTAACAATGATCGATAGGATCGGGCTAGCAGCCGCTATCATCCCTGCAGCAATAAATTGCCCGGAGCCCGCATAGAGCAGCAGCGAAATGAGCGCAATCTCGAGCAGGCTGAAACCTGCGGTGCGCTCGACAACACCTGCCGCAAAACCGATGCTCAGGTAGCCCAGAAGGGTTGGAATACAATCTTTGAAGCCTTGAAGGTAGGTGTTTCCCTGGTTTCTCTCTAGACCTGCGGGAAGCTGTTCTGTCTTGGTGCTCATCTGTGTTCGATTCCTCTCTTACTCTACAATTCTATTTTTAATTACTATGAATTCTTCCTGCTGCCTTGTCAACGCTGTTACACCGTTTTTTCATCAAAAAAAGCGTCCCGGGAATGCTCCTCATTCGCCAAGAACGCTTCTTCATTCGGTTTATTTAGCTGCTTAAGGCTTCAGGATGACTTTGATACAGCCATCCTTTCGTTCATTGAAGATATCGTAGCCATGGGCAGCCTTCTCCATCGGGAGGCGGTGTGTGATGATATCCGAAGGATCTATAGTCCCCTCTTTCAACATTTGATATAGGTGCGACATGTAATGAATGACGGGTGCCAGCCCCATTTTTAACGTAATATTGCGTTCGAACAGCTCTCCAAGCGGAAATGCATGATAAACAAGCCCATACACGCCGGTTAGCTGGATGGTCCCGTATTTACGAACCATACTCACAGCCATGCGGAAAGCACCCAGTGAGCCTCCCTGGAGCCTCAGCATGCTGGCCAGCATTTCAGCAGGGGTCCGTTTGGCGTCCAGACCTACACAATCAATGACAACATCTGCGCCTCCCTTGGTGATCTCTCGGACATAATGCTCGATTTCGGGGATTTTCTCAAAATTGTAAGTTTCCACAAGATTGGTCCGTTTCGCATGCGCCAGCCTGTAATCCACATGATCAATCGCAATCACCCGCTTCGCACCTTTTAGCCAGGCAAACTTCTGCGTCAGCAATCCAATCGGACCGCAGCCCAGAACAATCACGACATCACCCGGTTTAACCCCTCCGTTCTCCACGCTCCAGATGGCTGTGGGGAGCGCATCGGAGAGCATGAGCAGCTTCTCATCTTCCATCTCGGCGTCCTCAGGAATAACAAAGGGCATGGAATTTCCGTAAGGGACGCGCAAAAGCTCTGCTTGCGCACCTTGAAAACCGCCGAACGCCTCACTATAACCAAAAAAACCGCCGGTATTCTTGGCTTCATTCGCATAATCGCATTGGCTCTCCATGTGGTTCTGGCAGAAAAGGCATTTTCCGCAAGATATGATAAAAGGAATAATGACACGGTCACCCACTTTGACCCTGCTTACTGCCGGACCTGCATCCACAACGATTCCTAAAGGCTCATGGCCGATAATGTAATCATCGGTCAGCTGTTTTAATCCACCGTTATATAAATGCAAATCCGATCCGCAGATGGCCGTGGTGGTGACTCGGATCAGAATATCCTCGCTGTGCTGAAGAACGGCGTCCTTCATCTCCTTCACTTGGATCCGATGTCTGCCTTGATAGGTGACTGCTTTCACGAACGAAACTCCTTTTCGAGTCAATATCCATTTTTGTAAGGATTTGACTTTTTAGGATCAGTCTACGCAAATTCAGTCATAACTACTCCGCCAGGGCAAAAATAAAGAAGTTCAGCCCAGCGCTTCGGGTTGAATGTCTACTGGCTGCTTTTTTGATTTCCCGACTTTCAAGAATAATACCAGCCCTAACAGCACAAGCGCTCCCCCTGCCGCCTGCAGGGAATTCATCGACTCATTCAACAGGAGAAAAGCCAGCACACTCGCTCCAACCGGCTCTCCGAGAACACTCATTGATACGGTTGAGGCTGTGGCATACTTCATCAACCAATTAAATAGCAGATGACCGAATACCGTTGGCACGACAGCCAATAAGGCAAATATCCCCCACTCTCGTCCGGAATACCCTGTCATTGGAATGTTCATACCCACGTTATACACCGCCAATACGGACGCTGCTATCGCAAAGACAAGCCAGCTGTACAGGAAAGAAGGCAGACGGCGCAGCAGCAATTGACCCAGCAGCATATGGACGGCGACCGCAGCCGTCCCCAGCAAAGACATGATATCCCCTGTCAAATGTCCCTTGCTCCCACTAAGCCCACTGCTTCCAATGAGAAGGAAGACGCCGAGGAAGGCGATGGCCATGCCTCCGATTGCCGCCAGCGATGTTTTCTCCTTAAACCAGAAGTAAGCACCCATCATCACGAATACCGGCTGAAGGGCAAGGATAATCGTGGAGCTGGCTACGCTCGTCCACTTCAAGGAGCCCATCCATAACAAAAAATGCAGAGCCAGCATCGTTCCGGATAGAAGAAGCAGCAGCAGATCTGTTCGCTTCAGCGATTTGATATCCGGCACGTATTTTACCGCGAAGGGCAGCATGATCAGGAACGTGATCACCAGTCTGTACATCGCTTGAATGGATACGGGGCTGCTGGACCATTTTACGAAAATCGAGGAAAAAGAAATAGCTATGATGCCGATAAATAGAGGAATAAATACGGGAATCGGTGCTCGGTTCGAATTCATGATGGTTAAATGATTCACCTTTCGTGTTATATTAGAGAATGATTTTAAAATTATAACATTCGGAAAAGGATAATTGGCATGAAAAAGAAAGACCTTCGCAACCAAATGACCCCTCCCAAATTTCTGGCGATCGGCTTTGCCTCGATTACACTGATCGGGACATTCCTGCTTAAACTTCCCATCGCTACGGCGGACGGGAGTTCTACCTCGATTGTAGATGCTCTCTTCACAGCGGTTTCCGCCATCAGTGTAACGGGTTTAACCGTTGTGGATACAGGGACTCATTGGTCCATGTTTGGACAAATTGTTATGCTCATGCTCGTTCAGCTTGGCGGATTGGGTTTTATGACCTCAGCCACCTGGATTGCATTGATGTTCAATCGCAGAATCTCGCTTCGCGAGCGCATGATCCTTCAGGCGGCGATGGGACAATACCAAATTCAAGGGATTGTGGATCTCATCCGCAGAGTGCTCATATACGCTCTGATCATTGAGGGTGCAGGCGCCTTGCTGCTGACGCTCAGGTTCTCTGCCATTATGCCGCTTGCAGATGCGGCATACTTCGGCATATTCCAGAGCATTTCCATATTCAACAATGCAGGCTTTGACCTCTTTGGCCAAATTCACGGCCCCTTTTCGGGGTTTGCAACCTATGTAGCGGATCCATTTGTCAATATTATCTTAATGCTCTTAATTTTTCTTGGAGGAATCGGCTTCATTGTCATCTTTGATCTTATCGAGTATCCGAAGTGCAAGAAACTGTCTCTTCACTCCAAGGTTGTATTAACCGTGACATCACTGTTAATCGTAGTTGGGGCTGTCATGATCTTTATTCTGGAGCACGGCAATCCCAAAACATTAGGGCCGCTCTCGTACCCGGTAAAAATCATGGCCTCTCTATTCCAATCGATCACGCCGCGTTCCGGCGGCATCAGCACCTTGGACATCTCGAGCCTGGAGCAATCCTCCCAGTTCTTCATGATCCTCCTGATGTTCATCGGCGCAGCTCCCGGATCAACAGGAGGCGGAATTAAGGTAACCACTTTCGCCGTGCTCATCGGTGCTGTCGTTACGATGATCCAGGGAAAACGTGATGTTGTTCTCTATCGCAATCGAATCTCCCAAGCCTTGGTTTACCGTTCCATTACGCTGACGATTCTATCGCTGCTGCTATTGGTGGGAGCTTCCATGTTTCTGTCCGTTACGGAATCTGGTGAATTCTTAAGAATTCTGTTCGAAGCCGTATCCGCGTTCGGTACAGCCGGGTTATCCATGGGACTTACAACCGAGCTATCCGGAGTTGGCAAGGTCACCGTTGCCCTGCTCATGTTCCTTGGCCGGTTAGGTCCGCTAACCCTTGCTTACGCGCTTAGCCGCAAGAATAATAAAGAACTGTATCGCCATCCGGAAGGCCGAATTACGATAGGGTAAGTTGTTCTTCTCCGCTGAAAACTTATAGATTCTATAATCTTAAACAAACCGTACCCTTCCCTTCCATGGGAGGTGTACGGTTTGTTTTCATTGGAATCCATTTCTGATTCGTCTTTTATTCGCCGAACTCGCTGGCATCGATGGCTGCATCCAGCAAATCATCAAACAGCTCGTTATCGGCTTCAATCCGCTCGTCAATCTGAAGAAACTGCTCCTCGATTCCCGGCTCGCCAGCAAAGTTCAGGCTGTAGTCCCAGTCCCGGCCATTCTTGCTCAGGAATGTGATCTCGTAGGCTGATGCATGTCCATCTATAGAAAATACGGTATATCCTACGAACTGATCGCTATCATCCCGCTTCATATCCGCACGCTCGATTCGGACTTCTGACACGTTTCCACGCTCCTTCATTACGTTGTAAAGCACTCACAAGACTCAGTATATCACTTTTCCTGGCAACTGATTATTGTTTTTCTTATACGCCTGGATCTAGTATAATATGGGTTGGTAAATTAAATTGCATTGGAGGGTACCAAATGTCCGATTTCAATACAAACTTGGACAAATATGCCGAGTTGGCTGTAAAGGTTGGAGTTAACATACAGGAAGGACAAACCTTAGTGGTTCATGCTCCTGTTGATTCCGCCGAGTTCACTCGCTTGATTGCCAAAAAGGCATACGAAGCGGGTGCCCGCCTGGTTAAGATCATGTGGACCGACGAAACGATAACAAGACTTCAATTCGAAAAGGCAGCGGATGATGTCTTTACCGAAGCACCGAAATGGTATGCCGGCGAAATGACGGAATTGGTGGAGAAAGGCGCAGCTATTCTGCACGTGCTGGCCGAGAATCCCGATCTGCTCAGCGGCATTGATTCCGAACGCATCGGAAACTTCTACAAAACGCGCGGCGAGGCATTGAAACAATATCGCGCCTATCAACAGTCCGACAAGTTTAGCTGGTGTCTGATCGCTGTGCCTTCAGCAGCTTGGGCTGCCAAGGTGTTCCCGGATGCGCCGGAGTCCGAGCAGGTTGGCAAATTGTGGGATGCCATCTTCCACACCGTTCGTGTGGATCAGGATAACCCGGTGGAAGCCTGGAACAAACACCTCGAAGTGCTTGAAGCGAAATCCACCGTGCTGAACGCCAAGAAATACAAGAAACTCCACTATATCGCACCGGGAACCGATCTTACCATCGAGCTGCCGGAAGGTCATATTTGGGCCCAAGGCGACAGCATCAACGAACGCGGACATTCCTTTGTGGCTAACATGCCAACAGAAGAGGTATTTACCGCTCCTCTCAAAACGGGAGTCAACGGAACCGTACATAGTACGAAGCCTTTGAGCTATGCCGGAAACATCGTGGACAATTTCTCCCTCACTTTTGAAAAAGGTAAAGTGGTCAGTTTTACGGCAGAACAAGGTTATGAGACCCTTGAACGTCTCCTGAACATGGATGAAGGTGCTCGTTATCTTGGAGAAGTGGCATTGGTGCCGCATCAATCCCCGATCTCGGAGTCAAACATCCTGTATTACAATACATTGTTTGACGAGAATGCTTCCAACCACCTTGCCCTCGGAAGTGCATATGCTTTCTGCTTAGAAGGCGGAAAAGATATGAATCAGGAGCAATTGATTCAGAACGGCCTCAATACGAGCGTAACCCATGTTGATTTCATGATCGGCTCCGGCGAAATGGATATTTACGGAGTGACGGCAGATGGCAAGGAAGAACCGGTATTCCTGAAAGGAAACTGGGCATTTTAAGAAACGATACAGCAATAAGCAGCTATTTCTTATGAAGTAGCTGCTTTCTTTGAACTTTTCCGACCTTTAATTGACCTGAGGTTGATTTACAATCGGAAAAATGGTGCGATAATCAAGAAAGCGAACGAAGATACTTAAAATGCGTGTTCAAAAAGTCAGCTTTTCAGCACCGAAGCTTTTTGAACAACCTCTTAAAGGTAGCATAAAAGAAATGGAGGATCTGTCATGTCCAGCTTTGAACAAAAATTGGAACGCTATGCGGAGCTTGCAGTCAAGGTGGGTGCCAATGTGCAGCAGGGACAAACGCTGGTCGTTAACGCAATGATCGATGCCGCGCCGCTAGTACGTCTTATCGTGAAGAAAGCTTATGAAACAGGCGCCAAGCAAGTTAAAGTGAATTACAGTGATGAGGTTGTGAACCGGATACGGTATGATCTAGCACCAGCCGAAGCTTTTCTGGAGCCGCCGACATATTATGCGGAGGAAGTAACCGAGCTTGCCGAGCAAGGAGCTGCTTTCTTGACGATTCTCTCCTCGAACCCGGACCTGCTCAAAGGCGTTGATCCGGAGCGTATTTCCAATTACCAGCGTACATATGGCGCTGCCATGGCGAAATACCGGCAATATCAGCAAGCCGATAAAATGAGCTGGACCGGCATTGCCTACGCTTCCCCTGATTGGGCTGCCAAGGTGTTCCCTGACGTTCCGGTCGAGCAGCAGGTGGACAAAATGTGGGACGCAATTTTCCACGCGGTTCGTGCAGATCTCGAAGATCCCATGGGTGCATGGGAAGAGCATATCACGACTCTCCAGCACAAATCGGATGAGCTCAATGCCAAGAAGTATCATAAGCTCCGTTTCACTTCACCGGGAACGGATCTTACGATCGAGCTTCCGGAGGGGCATATTTGGGCCCAAGCGGGCAGCCACAACGAAAAAGGCGAGCGGTTCGTTGCCAATATTCCGACGGAGGAAGTATTCACCGCTCCTCTCAAAACCGGCGTGAACGGCACTGTACGCAGCACGAAGCCTTTGAGCTACGGCGGCAACATCATCGACAATTTCTCAATAACGTTTGAGAATGGCCGCATCGTTGATTTTTCCGCGGAACAAGGCGAAGATACCTTAACCCGCCTGATTTCCATGGATGAAGGCTCGCATTATCTTGGCGAGGTTGCGCTTGTGCCTTATCGTTCCCCAATCTCGGAAAGCGGCATCTTGTATTACAACACGCTGTTTGACGAAAATGCCTCCTGTCACCTGGCCATCGGCAGCGCGTATGCCTTTAACCTTGAAGGCGGCAAGACCATGACGTCCGAACAGCTTCAAGCAAGCGGTCTGAACACTAGCATTACCCACGTCGACTTCATGATGGGCTCCAGAGAGCTTAATATTACCGGAATCACCCATGATGGTACGGAGGAGCCTGTATTCATCGACGGCAATTGGGCGTAAACCACTGCAATTCCGCTATGTGTATGACAAGCACAGCGCAAATTAGACCTGAACTATATAACAGAGCAGCCTTCTAAATCAGAGGCTGCTCTGTTTTTTTATAATAGACCTTCCTACTATGCCCTTCCCCATTGCCTCAATTCCATTTCGATTAATACATATAATCTGCCGAGCATATAATGAAGAGATGGACGCATGTCTCAGACTAGCCATTTTAATTCATAAGTTAACGCGCTTCAAACACATGACTTCATAAGGATAGACCCATTTTCCGGAAACAGTCTTCAGAGCTGGCTGTTATTAGAATTAATAGGGCTTTTTTACCCGATATGTTGTAAAATGATGAGAGAAATAGGATGGTTACACCAGAGAGGGGATTATCGCGTGTCCAACCGATTACAGCTCCTCCTTGCAGCAGATTTCGCTGATCTGAGCGAACCTATTCAGGAAGAAATCTATTATGAATTTTATGACCTCGTTTATGGACAGATACTGTATGTCGTACGGGATCATGCTGCTGTTGAGGATATCATTCAGGAGTCCTTTATAAAAGTGATCACAAGTAAGCCGAATTTTGAAACGGAAAGCAAGATGCGGGGATGGCTCCGAGTCGTCGCCAAAAACTCAACGATGAATTATTTAAGAAAAAATAAAAAATACCGTAACCAAGTGGATGTCGAGAGTGTTTTTATTAATGAAGAGGACGTGGCAGTTTCTTCCACAAACGTGGAACATCAGGTGGAGTCGAATATGCTGGAGGAATCCATCGAGCATTACCTCGACCAATTGAAGCCTGAATACAAGCTATTGATTGAGTACCGTTGGAAGCATAGTCTGACGTACAGGGAAATCGCGGAGCTGCTGAATACTCGTGAAGAGATCGTGAAGCAGCGCTTGTTTCGAGCCAGAGAATCCGTAAAAAAAATGCTGTATAGAGAGTGGGGTGAATTGGATGAGCAACGAAAAATACGATGATTGGTTTGATGAAGCCTTTGACGAAGCCTTTGATCGTGCAGCATCACGTTCCTCACTCCCTACTGACAACGAGTCCAAACGACAATCGTGGCAGCAGGTCAAGCAACAAATCAATCAGGCTAACAAAAAGAAACAGCGTCGACACAGATTTCAGTTAGCCGGAGTCATCGCCGCATCGATGGCCTTTGGTGCGTTGATATTCTCTCCATCCTCTGTAACTCAAGCGGTAACACCGGTTTATCAGGAGATCAAGGATTGGGGAAATGGTGTGGTTACTCAAATATTCGGTATGCGAGAGCCTGTTGATGAGGGCAAGGCATTAACCGCTCCACCACCGGAACAAGGAATAGAGCCAGAAGAGCATGTACCGCCAGCTGAATTAGTGGACACCGAATATGTTCCTTTCACAGATACCGATGAATCTCTGACAGAGTCACAAAAACGTGCCGTATTTAAAATACCAAAAATCAATTATCTTCCGGAAGATTACAAATTCCATGAGGCTACCGCATTAACAAAGGATGACAATGCAGATTTTGACGAGCTTCATCTTCAATATAAAAATTCGGACGATAAGTTTTTCTATATTGATCTCATCGGGATGCAACTTGGCAAAATGATTAATCTCAATGGAGATATCAAGAAGACGATTGTTCTTGAATCCGGAGCGAAAGCCTATTTAACCGAGAATAACCTGCGCTTCTTATACGATAATGATCAAGTGGTTGTGTCCATTAGCGGCTTCTTCACGGAAGAAGAATTCATTAAAATCGCAAACAGCATACAATGATTTTTAGATGATCTAAAAAAAGAACTGGCTGCCCCCAAAGTATATGGTTTCTTTGAAAAACAGCCTGGATTTTCACTCATGCACCGATAAAAGGTCGAAGACAGGCTCAAATTGAGGGCTGGTCTTCGACCTTTTTGTTTTATGGTTGTCCACATGAGCAGATTATAAAGCCATCGATGGGTGAGAAGATTCTTCACGGAGCGTCTTTCAACGAAAAAAAAAGAAAATGCCCCGCAAGATCTATGATCTTTTGGGACACTCCTTCATAAATCCGTATTCGAATTATAGCTCCACCAAAACCGAACTCGTGTGATAAGTCCCTTCTTCATATGTACCGCTCTCATTGACCCAGTGAATCGTCTTAGCTCGATAATAATAACCCGCCTGCACATTGAAAGTTTTGCTTCCGCTCAGCGAGGCCTTATTCGTTCCGTTATCGTATGAAGCTCCCGCATCAACCCAAGCAGAGCCCGTCCAGCGTTGAAGAACATAATTGATTCCCAGAGAATCAACAGCTTGAGAAGCACTGGTAGTACCGCTTATGCCTACTTGAGTACTGCTTACTTTCCCAATTGAAGAAAAATAATTCATCAAATATTTATTGGCAAAAATATTGATAGAAGAGTTCAGATTCATTTCCACCGGAGGCGGAGTTGTTAAAGCACCGGGTGCAATGTCTGCAGCGGAATCCGCGTATGCCCCTCCCGCTAGAGATAAACTTAATAGAACACTGACTGCAAGCGCTGAAGCTATACGTTTAGGACTGCGTACTTTTGACATCATATCACCTTTCTTTCAATATATTAGGAACATCCATATTTTAACACATGGTTTCGACATAAAAGTATCTAATTTTTCACAGTTTGATATAATTATTGAAACCTCTTTGCAAATAAAAAGAAGTAGCGGCATAATATGTCGCTACTTCTTCTAATATCCAGTTTACGCGCCTGCTTCTTCCTGAATCAGCTGCTGCTGCTGCCTGATCAGACGAATCCGCGAGATCCGTTTATTCTCGGTCTCCTCAATCACAAAGAGATAATCCTCATACATGACAGATTGACCTTTGTGTGGGAGCAGCACCTCAAGACGTGAGGACAGCCATCCACCGATAGTATCATAGTCTTCTGTATCCACGTTCAGACCAAATTGGTCATTAATTTCATCGATCAGCATCAATCCATCAATGGAGTATTCATCCTCCCCCACCTTTTCAATGCCCGGGCGCTCTTCGTCAAACTCATCTTGAATTTCACCGACGATTTCTTCCATAATGTCCTCCAGGGTTACGAGTCCTGAAGTCCCGCCGTATTCATCAATAAGAATGGCAATTTGCGTCTTGCTCCGCTGCATTCTTCGCAGCAGATCACTGATCTTGATCGACTCAGGAACAGCAATGATCGGGCGAATCAAGGAAAGCTGGTCATGAACGAATCCGCGCATCAGATCTTTAATGTGAATAAAGCCAATGATATGATCCTTGTCTTCGTCACAGATTGGATAACGGGTTCGCATCCCCTCGCTTGCGATCTTCAGATTTTCTTCCAATGAGAGATTGTTGTATAAGCAGATCATTTCTGTTCTGGGGATCATGATCTCCCTTGCCGTCGTATCGGCAAATTCAAAAATGTTGTCTACCAATACCATATCCGTGCTATCCATCAGACCGCTCTCACTGCTCTCTTTCATCATATCCCGCAGTTCTTCCTCCGTATGCACATTCCGTTCAACCACCGGTTGCATCCGGAATAGGCGGAGAACGTTATTGGAGAGCCCATTGGCAAACCAGATCAACGGGAACATGATGGTGTAAAATACCCGCAGTGGACCTGCTGATAACAGCGTAATTTGTTCCGCTTTACGAACAGCCACCGTCTTAGGCGCCAATGCACCAAATACAATGTGCATGAGTGCAATCAAGATGAAGGCTAATACCAAGGATACGGCATGAACAGCTGTATTGCTCCAGCCCATGCCATTAAACCAAGGCGTAATCATAGCGGATATCGTTCTTTCGCCGATCCATCCGAGTCCAATGGACACGATGGTAATACCTAACTGGCATGCGGATATATATCCGTCCAGGTTCTTCAGTATGTTCTGCGCAAATTTTGCACGTCTATGTCCTTCTTCGACCAGAGCGTCAATGCGGCTGCTTTTCACTTTAACGAAAGCTAATTCAGCCGATACAAAAAATCCATTTAACAGGACGAGAATCAATACCAAGGTTAAACTTATCAAACTCGGTAAGGGGTCACTCAATCGATCTCCTACCCGCCATACAGCATGCTATGACGAATAGGAACACCTCCTTCGGTTATTAAAAATGTGTGGTGCCATCAAGCATAACAACGTGTTCGGACTACGCATCAACTTCCCAATGGTTTCATCTCCTTATCTTATTCCGACTTCATCAAGCTATATAAGTAATTATATAGTACTACGATACACAGTCAAACGTTGTCTTATGACATTAATCAACGTTGTTATAAGCTTTAATTTGATTCTCAGCCGTTAGCACTCGTTTTTCGATGAATTGATATATTCTATGAATAAACATTCAAAATGTTAATAGAATTCGATGTATTTACGCACCTTTGTGGAAAAAAAACGCACGAAATTGAATATTTGCCATCTAAAACATAATGAAATAACCCCCGTCTACGCCTAAGTAAACGAAGGTTATTATGCATATGCTGGCTGCTAGAAGTTATCTTCCAGTCGGAGGCGGGTTGCCGATAACACCCGGATATTGATAATGAAGCGGCTCGTCGAACACGACATAATCCAGGTTTACCATCAGCAAGATGATACGGCGTCCTGTCGACCGTTCGCTGATAATGATATGATCGCGTCCAGCGGCTTCGACCACGCCTGTGAACACCTTCGCATTCCATTGCGAATTGTTTTCATATGTCATGTAGAAGGTTCCCTGTTTGCCCAGGTTCAGTCGAAGAATATTCTCAACGTAAGATTGTTCGAATTGCGGGGCCGGAACAACGGTGCCTCCTGGAGTCATTGGGCTTCCGCTAGGCACCTGCGGTGGAACGTTCGCCGTATAACCAGCCGTCCCGCGGTTCGGCACTCCCGGATAACGGATTCCATTCATGAAGTTTACAGGCGGCACACCTTGATTGTACATAAGTAATTTCCTCCTTTAATGTATATCTACCCGCCTAAGCGGTTAAGTAACGTGTATCAAAAGACTGTCGGGCAGTCGGCATATGTCGGGGTGAAGAAACAGTGTGCTTTGAAACGACCTGTGTTCTGCTGATTGTACCAGGTAGGCGGGCAATCCCCGGCCGGGCGGAAAAACCAAAGCGCATTGCTTGCCGGCCATATGCGTTCCCCGTTAATGACTCTTTGGGCGAGCCGACGATCCCGTTCCCTGGCCCGTTGATAAAAATAGCCCTTCTGTGTTGCTTCAAACCCACCCGGGCTCTGAAACACCATATCATTCATGTTGCGGATGTTTTGGAAATCCAAGCAGTTGCCCAGTATCCGGTTCACGCCGACATTCCCGACCATGAGCATGCCCTGCTCGCCTTCACCTTCTGCCTCTGCGCGGATCAATCTTGCCAGAAGATCCACATCGCTCGAATTCGTTTTGATGACTGCCACAGAGTTCCCCTCGCTTCCTTAAGATCACTCTGTATTTGTATGTGCATTCGCCCAAAAATGTGACTATATGAGGAGAAAAAAAGTTCCTTACCGCAACTTTAGCACGGTAAGGAACTTTAGCTCCCTGCTTCTATTCATTACTGCACTGCATGATCGGAATAAATATATCTGAACGCATATTCACCTGAGCCCGCATGAATCACAACTCCTGCTTCCCCATCACATACAGAATAAATCCCGCTCGCTTGGTCTAGAGCTATCGCTTCTCCTTCGATAACGCTTGAGGCATCAAAAGCGCCTGGCAGACGGATTTCAGCCGTTGTATTTGGCGGGATGGTTACCTCCAGTTGAAACGCTCCGTCACTTTCCATTCTCCAGCTTGACCGGACGGTTCCGTACAGCGTATCGATCTTGCCTTCAGCCCACGTCAATCCTTCGCCCGGCACAGGCGCAATCACAATATGTTTATAACCCGGTGCTTCCTCTACGGTTTGTATGCCGGCAACGGTACGATACAGCCACTCGCCAATGGCTCCGTATGCATAATGATTAAACGAATTCATGTCACGGCTCCAGAAGCTGCCGTCTTCCTTAATACCGTCCCAATGCTCCCATATCGTGGTAGCGCCTTTCGCAACCGGATACAGCCAAGATGGATAGTCCCGTTGCAGCAGCAGCTTATATGCCGCGTCATGCATGCCATGCCGGCTTAATACATGGTTCATATAGGGGGTGCCCACAAATCCTGTTGTTAGATGAAATCTACTCTCCTCCAGCAGCGAATAGAGACGTTTCGCTGCCCGTTTTTCTGCCTCTTCATCCAGCAAGCCAAACATGAGCGCAAGCACATGCGCGGTCTGTGTCGAAGCCGCAAGCCTTCCGGACGGGGTCACGAATTCGTTACGAAATGCAGCGACAACCTTATCTTTAAGCTCCGTATACAGGGCAGCATCTTTTTCTTGTCTCAATACGACGGCCGTTTTCCTAAGCAGCTCTACCGAATAACAATAGAACGCCGACGCTATCAAATCCCGTTCCGTAGCACCCACGTAGTCGCCTGATTTCGCATCCAGCCCCAGCCAATCGCCGAAATGAAAGCCGGTATTCCACAAATACTCATTCTCTCCCTGTGCCTTAATGTAGGAGACCCAGCTCTTCATGCTCTCATATTGACGCTCCAATATCCGTCGATCGCCATAATTGACATATACGGTCCACGGGCATATGACTGCTGCATCTCCCCATGCGGCCGAAGCATATGCTTCATCGCCAAGCACATGCGGGACAACGAATGGAACGGCTCCGTCATCGCGCTGTTCTGCAGCCAGATCCGATAACCATTTTGTGAAGAAAGGTGCCACATTTGCAAGATAGGCCGCCGTCCCAATAAACATCTGTGCATCACCGGTCCAGCCAAGCCGCTCATCACGCTGCGGGCAATCCGTAGGCACATCCAGGAAATTCCCCTTGAGCCCCCATCGAATGTTGCTCTGCAATTGATTCACCATGGGTTCCGAGCATTGGAATGTCCCGGTCTCTTCAAAATCCGAATGAAGCACAACCGCTTCGAAAGCCCCTCGGTCCAGCTGATCCTCCGTAAAACCGTCTAAACGGACATATCGGAAGCCTTGGAATGTAAAATGAGGTTCATAGGTTTCTTTCCCGCCGCCTTTTAACGTGTACTGAATCGTTTGTTTAGCGGTTCGGAGGTTTTCCGTATAAAAGTTACCATCGGAATCCAGTATCTCTGCATGCTGCAGCGTCACCATGGTGCCCTTCCCACCGGACACGCTAAATCGGACCCAGCCCACCAAATTCTGTCCGAAGTCGATAACGGTTTCACCTTTTGGTGTGGTCAGACTTTCAACGGGCCGCACCGTTTGAACGACTCTCACGGGCTCGTTTATCTGAGGCTTCAGTTTCTCGTAACCGTGATCGATCCATTCGACACCCTGCCAATCACTTGCGTTATAATCTCCTGAACTGAACCCTTCCAGCTCCAGCCGCGCATCGTAGGTTTCACCATGGTAGAGCTCCGACATCTTGATCGGGCCTTTGGCCGACTGCCAGCTTGAATCGGTTGCCATTACTTCTTCGCTCCCGTCTGCATACGTAATATGCAGCTCCAGCAGAAGCGCTAAACGCTCTCCATAGATCGCGCTCCGATCCTCCCATCCCAATTGTCCCTTGTACCAGCCGTTTCCGAGCCAAGCGCCAACCGCGTTTTGGCCTGAATTCAGCATCTCCGTCACGTCATAGGTCTGCGTCTGAATCGTATGATCGTAACTCGTCCAGCCGGGCGTGAAAAAACCATCTCCCACCCGCTGTCCGTTCAGCTCCAGTTCATAAAGACCTAAGGCCGAGGCGTATATTCTTGCCTTCGCAATGGGCGACTTTAAGCGGAAGCTCTTGCGAAGCAGCGGTAGATGAGCAGAGTCAGCAGGCAGCAAAGACCTAGGTGCCGATATCCATTCCCCTATCCATTTCTCCCCTTGCAGTTTCCCCGTCTCGTAATAGGCAGTATCCGACCATTCCGATACTTCCCCCGCTTGATTCCATGCCCGGACTCGATAAGTATAGCGCTTACAAGACAACATACTCCATTCGCTGAACTCAACAAACACCGATTGCGATGAAGACACTTTCCCTGAGGTCCAAAGGAGTTTGGCAAAGGTATCGTCATTCGAAACCTCAATCTCATAGGCCGTTTGACTGACTGCTCTTTCGTCCGAGACCAACTTCCAACAAAAACGCGGGTGCTTCTCGCCGATTCCTATCGGATTATGCTGATACTCACATCGTAGATCCGTTACGCTGAACATAGAACATTCCTCCGTTCACCTTCATTAAGGGTTAGCCCAACAATCAAGTTTTATAGGCCGATAATCGCGATATGTGCTTCCCTAACCGTGCCTATTTCAACTATTATTATAAGTGAACCTGAACGTGGAATTATGGGGATAACGGACAATTCGATGTGGCATAACAGACATCTATCCTCGATTAACGATAAGGAGCATGTAAGATGAAACGACCTATGGAAACCTATTATGGAGATACCTTTTTCCAGGACGACACCTTGATGTATGTGAATCGCAACGTGGAGAATTTTACAGGCTCTTACCATGACCATGATTTTCTGGAAATTGCTTATATTGCGGAGGGTGAAGGCTTTCATCATCTGGAGAACTCCGTACAGCGCGTACGCAAAGGCCAAATGTTCTATATACCACTCGGAATGCCTCACGTATTTAGACCCACCGCTGCAAACGGGAAACCGCTCATTGTGAACAATTGCATATTCTCCGTACAGCTGCTGCCCAAACTGATTGCTTTTGCATCAGGTTCGGATACAGCAGCTTTTTTGAAACGTATGGAAGATGGATCCCTTGGATACCACGCGATTATGGACCGTCATGATCGCTTCGAGAGGCTCTTTGGCTCCCTTTATGAGCAAAATGCCATGCCAGGCAGCGGTTCTGCCGTTTATCTGCACACGCTGCTGCTACAGCTAATCATAGAGTTCAACCGGGCCATTGAACATTCACAACCCATGACATCGGAGCCTCAACACCACTCCTTTCATGATGTTCTTCAATTCGTGGAGGGGCAGTACATGCAGGAGCTCACTTTGACGCAGCTTGCACAAATCAGCGGATTCAGCGAACGCCACCTGCAGCGGTTATTCCGCCGGTATACAGGCCAGAGCTGGCATCACTATCTGCAGAGCGTTCGCATTCGAATGAGCCGCGAGCTGCTGCGCACCACCCCGGACAAAATCAGTACGATTGCGGAAAAGGTCGGTTATAAGGACATGCACGCCTTCCACTCGGTGTTTAAGCGAAATACAGGGCTCACGCCTGGTCAATACCGGAGCGATGTTCAGCATCCTCAATAAAGCGATCAGATATTCCTGCAAATAAAGAAAGCATGATGATCCTGATGTAAGCCAGGGTCAACACGCTTAAGATGGATGAAATCCATATTTTACAGTCAAGCAACATTTTATTCCAGTTCTTTCTCCAGAACCACTTCATCCTCCCGCGTATAACCTGATTTCTCATATGCTCCAATGGCCCCATGATTATCATGACCTGTAAGCACCTTTACGGTCTTAACCCCACGCGCAATCAATTGTTCTTCCAGGAAAGCGATCAGTAAGCCCGCCAGCCCCTGCCTTCTTGCCCGCTCCTGAATGTACATTTCCGTAATCTCACCGATCAGCTCCTGGTAACAGAAGGATTGAAAGGACTGGGCACAGGCAAATCCTACAGCTTCATCGCCCATATAAGCTATGGCTACAATTTCACCCGATTGCTTTAATCGGTCTTCAACATCCGCAAGCGGCATTTGCACTTCATTAAACTCCCAGTTCAACTGGACCAGGACGGATGCATCCGAGTGCGATGCTAAGCGGATTTGTCTCTCATTGTTCATATAACTTCCCCCATTTGAAGTGTTAGTGTATGTAACAGCTATAATCTATTTACTCCCCAGTATACCATCCTTATCCAGTCCCAGCTTCCTCCTCCAACAATAAAAAAGATCCCGCTGCATAAACAGCAAGGACCTTGTTAACTTCCAAAATATTAAACGGCGGTAACTGAGAACATCAGGCCGCAATAGATCAACACAACTGCGCCTAAGCCGCTTAACAGTCCGACGGCAGCTGCCCGGTTTCTGCGAAATACGTTCACGACATTCCACAGAAGAGCAAGACCGAGACACAAACTAAGAATTCCTATCCAGCTCCACGTAAAAGCCAGTTCACCAATCGTAAACCCGGGATGAAACCAAACAAAGGTTGCAGCAGGACCATAGGAGGCCAATGTATCGATCACCTCATGCGGAGCCGGCTGCTGGTTCATATATCCGGTGACGATATAGATCAACCAGATCAGAACTCCTTCATTTCGTGCCCATGCCGCTGGACGATAACCGGAATCCCGGCGCAGCTTGCGCTTTACGAGATAACCATTAACAAAGGCAAACACCAACAGCGGCAAAATAAGAATATGCTTAACCAGCAGAGCTTGCCCATAGGACAGCGTCCAGCTGTTTATGGGCTCCGGCGTCACCGCCGTCATCAGGAACAGACCCGATCCGATCACAACGATGACGCAGGCGACCGCTAATGGATGAAACCATTTGAGAAATGAGCTCCAGCGCTCCTGATCCGTGCTGAACCATCCTGTAAGCAGCAACGTCCCCGTCCATATCGCCATTGCGGTGAAATGGCCGAAGAATGCAAGCTGTCCAACACCATCGTACAGAGATGCCGCATGGTTAAACGAGGACATGGCCACCGCAATGCCCAGCAAAGCAATGGGCATAAGCCAGCGTAATACAGAACCGGGTTTCCGGCGGACGATTAGGGTCAGAATCGCCAATAGGATCGAGAGAACCAGAATCCAGGCGTAACGCTCGCCCTCACTGAACTTAAACATGATACTGTTAAAGGACTTCCAGAACCCGATATCATCCTTGAAGAACATGATGATTTGCAGCAGCGGCACAAATCCGAATACGATGATGGATGCTGCTGCCACTGGGCCAAGCCAGGCCGGAACTGAAATTTCCGGCTTATATGCTTTCGGTACCAGGGACAGTACCGTGATGCCTGCCAGAAAAGCGTAGGCTAAATATAGAAACGGCTCACTTAACCAATAGTAAGACATTTATTTTTTCTTCCGTGATGCTCTAATTCCGAAGTATCCTGCAATAACGGCTACAATCACGATGACGACAATCCACACCGTTGACCCACTGCCTGCCGATTGTTCGGTATCGGTAGTGTTGTCTGCCTGCTGGTTCTGGTCAGCCGTCTGATCCGTGTTGTCCGCAGCGGTATTATCCGCTGGCGCTGTTTCATCCTGTGTATTTCCTGTATCCGCAGGCGTTTCTTCAGTACCTGCTGGTGTCTCCGGGGGAGCTTCCGCTTCCGGGGCATCTACCTCGAAGGCGTATGTTCCATCCACAGGGTGTCCATCGCCGCCCACGATTTTCCATTCGACCGTATACGAGCCGGATGGAAGCGGTGCAGCCAGTGTTCCCTGCATGGTATTCTGGTTGATCTTAACCTCTGCTACTTCAACCGATTCGCCTTGCGCATTCTTAATCTTGAGCGTGCTCAAGTTTTCATCGATATTTTCATTAAATGACAGACTTACTTCCTGTACGCTTTCCGTCAGCTTGGCATCCGCCGCGGGCGTACTGGTTTCCAGCTTGGAATGGGCCCACGTTGCAGTCGGGAACACCAGTATTAGCAGCAGACCCAAGGTCAGCAAGACTGAAGCTTTCACATGTTTCAACACGCATATCTCCTCCAAACCATGTATCTCAAATTTGAATCTTCCTCATCATAACAAAGACATTCTGACAATGCTAATGAGTAAATTGTGAACAATGATCCTCTGATATTTTACACAAAAAAGGGAGTGCCGCATAGCGCGCGACATCCCCAGTATATTTCACAGATTCAATTATACTAACCTCTCTCATACCAATAGCCGGGTATCCCTTTGGTCAGTCGCAGCAAGGCTTCGAGGTAATAGTAATCGCCCCAGATCATATAATCATCAGGTCCCGCACCGCCTCTGACGTAATAGGAACCATGCTTGATCAAACCTTCCTCACCCGCCTCATCGATGGTAGAATATCGGTTTACCAGAGATATCATCGACTTCTCGACGGCTTCTGTCAATAGCCCTTTGTTGTCATCTTCTCCGTCCAGATGCTCCAATATCTCCAGCATGCCGCACGCCGCAATGGCGGAAGCGGAGCTATCGCGAGGCGTATCCTCCTCAATCGGAACGTCAAAATCCCAATACGCAACATGATCCTCTGGCAGGTATTCAATAAAGAAACGGGCGGCACGTAAAGCCGTATCCAAATATTTCGGATCACGGGTATAGCGGTATGAGAGTGCAAATCCGTAGATGGCCCATGCCTGGCCGCGCGTCCAGGTTGAGCCGTCATGATATCCTTGATGCGTCCCTCCTCGGATGGGCGTTCCATCTGTCGGATTGAAGTAAAAGGTATGATACGACGAATCATCCCCCCGCATTAAGTAGCGTCGACTCTTGTCCGCGTGCGCCACGGCCACGCGCTTGTATCGCTCATCACCCGTCTGATCATACGCCCAGTACAGCAGAGGTATGTTCATCATGCAATCGATGATAATCCGACCGCCGTTCTTCTCGTCGCCCTTCCGGCCCCAGGCCTGAATATACTGTCCCTCTTCCCGCCAGCGCAGCATCAGATGATCCGCAGCTTTCAAAGCGAGCTGTTTGCCATCTTCATGTTCATCCACGATCCACGCTGCCAAGGCAGAGGGCAGATACAGAAATCCGATATCATGATGATCAAGATGTCGCTTCTCCTCAAGACGCAGCTTGTAATCCTCCAATTGGGCTATTGCCGTTTCCTTAAACAACGGGTCCTTCGTATATTCATAGCACAGCCAGATCATCCCGGTATAGAATCCTTCAATCCAGTCATTGCTTTCTCCCCACTCGTAACGCTTCTCTTCCGTGATATGAGGAAACTTCATCGGGAATTGTCCGATATTCCTCTTTGTTTTTTCTACCGCATCCATAATGGCTTGCTCCCACATGAGTACACGACCTCCTTATTCTTTTATGGCTCCGATCATGACGCCTTTCACGAAATATTTCTGCAAAAATGGATACAAAAACAAGATCGGCAGCGTAGCCACCATAATCGTTGCATATTTAATGGTCTCGCCAACTGGCATCCGATCTCCCCCGCCTACCGAGGTCATCATGCTGCTGGTATCGTTCTGGATCAGAATTTCGCGCAGGATCAGCTGCAGCGGAAACAGGTCCCGATCCCTTAAATAGATGAGGGCATCAAACCATTTATTCCAATGCCATACCCCGTAAAAGAGCACCATCACCGCAATGACCGGCAGCGATAGCGGGATGATGATCCGGAACAGAATGGTCCAGTCGCTGGCTCCGTCGATCCGTGCGGATTCCTCGAGCGCATCCGGTACGCCTTGAAATGCCGTTCGCATAATAATCAAGTTCCATGTCGTCATGGCGCTTGGAATAATCAAAGCCCAGTACGTATCAATCAGACCCATATTTTTCACGAGCAGGTATTTCGGGATGAGCCCACCGTCGAAAAACATCGTCATTACGATCAGCATCATAATGGTGCTCTTCCACATCACGTTTTTCCTGGATAAGCCGTAGGCTCCAAGAGCCGTCATCAGAATGTTCAGCGACGTGCCGACCACCACATAAAATATCGTGTTTAGGTAACTTCGGATAATATTGGGGTTCTCAAATACCATACGATAGGAATCCAGCGAGAAGCCCTTGGGCCACAACAGGATACCCCGGTGCTGAACGAATTCGGCCGGTGTACTGATCGAAGCAAACAATACGTATAGGAAAGGGTATAACGTGACAATCGATAGCAAGCACAAGAGAATGACATTCGCAGAATCAAACAGGACTTCACTGACAGATTTTGAAGTACGCATGAGATGCCCCCTTTCTACCACAGCTTCGTGTCGGTAAACCGCTTGCTGAGATAATTGGCTCCAATGAGCAGCATAAAGTTAATCAGGGAATTAAACATGCCGACAGCAGCACTATAGCTGTAACTCGCTTCCAGTATCCCCTTGCGGTAGACATAAGTTCCGATAACGTCCGCCGTCTCATAGATGACCGGATTGTACATGATCAGGATCTTCTCATCTTGCAGCGCCATAAAGGAACCAATCCGCAAGATGAGCAGTATGATGACCGTTGGCAGGATGCCGGGCAGCGTAATTTGAAGCATCTGCTTCCAGCGGCCGGCACCGTCCACTTTAGCCGCTTCATAAAGGGATGGATCGATATTGGAAATGGCCGCGAGGTAAATGATAGATCCCCATCCAATCCCTTGCCAGATGGCAGATGAGGTATATATGGTGCGGAACCATTCCGGCAGCCGCATGAACGAAATCGGTTTTCCGCCGAAGTAGGTGATGATGTGATTGATCAGCCCGTCTACGGACAAAAAATCCACCAGCATCCCGACAACCACGACAACGGATATGAAATGGGGAATATACGTAATGGATTGGACCGTCCGCTTAAATATGCGATGCCGAACCTCGTTCAGCATTAACGCCAGCACAATGGAAGCGGGAAAAACAAATATGAGATCGTACGCACCCAGGATGATGGTATTGGAAACCACCCGTTCAAAGAAAAATCCGTTAAAGAAATCGCTGAAGTGTTGAAATCCAACCCACGGGCTATTCCATATGCCGAGCCCTGCCGAGAAGTTTTTGAACGCAATTTGCAGGCCATATAAAGGTCCGTAGTGAAACACGGCATAAAACGCCACCACCGGCAGCAGCATCAGGTAGATTGTGGAATTTCGGCGAAAGTCCTTCGCAACTCTTATGCTGAAGCTCTCTGGCTTGCTCTGTATCGTAACGTGGTTTGTCTCTTCCTTAAGCTGCACCCTGTGCCCCTCCTCTGACAAAAAATCATTCACAGTTAGAGGGAGAATTCTGAAGTCTTCTCCCTCTTCATGCACCTACAACTTAACGGCTGTTGAACCGGTCCAGCGCGGCTTGCTGAATCTGGAGCGCTTCCTCAATGCCCATACCTTGAACCGTTTGGACAAATTGATCAAACCCGCTGATCGGCTCCACGCCCATAATGAATTTGTTGACCATCTCTTCGTAGTACGTATTAATATCGTTCATGATCGAGGCATAACGCGTGCTTTCCTCAGCCGTTGGTGAAATAATCGGCATCAAACGGTCATTCTCCGCCTTCATCCATGTCTCAATGGCCGCTTTTTGCTGGGGAAGCGCGGAATACTGCTCGATGTAACGGCGATCCTGGACAAAAGGTCCCGAATAACTGGCCAGATTGTATTTCGACAACGCTTGGGTGATCGATAGGCCATCCGGATTTTTCATCACTTCATCTGTGTAAGTCGGGTATCCATCCTTCATATCGTAGCTGACTCCCTCGACCCCAAAATTAAACAGCATATGCCCTTCTTCACCGTATTTATAGTCAAGCCATTTCACCGTCTCCGCCGGAAACTTGTTCGCTTTTGTAATGGCCGCGCCAAATCCGTTGAATGGCGAATCCTTCTGTCCAAGAATTGGAGTGTCTCCCTTTTTCAATACAACATTCGGAGCACCTACCAGATCTACGTTCGGATTGCTTTTTAGCATGAGCTCGGAATAGCGGCCGAGGCTGCTGCCCATGTAACCGGAAAAGGCACCTACTTGATTGTTGGTCACTTTGGCGTCTTTTAGTGTAGCGTCCGTTGCCGCGTAATCCTGATCAATGAGACCTTCGGCGTACCATTTGCTCATTGTCTCCAAATATAATTTGAATTCCGGTTGGATGGGACCATACTTCACCTTCCCGTCCACCTGATAAAAACCTGTCGTAATTCCCCACGCGCCGACAAACGCATGATTAATTGCTGTCATATCCATATCGAGCAGGAGCGGGATTTCATCCGTCTGCCCGTTTCCATTGGGATCCTTGGTTTTGAATGCCTTTAATACTTCATACCATTCATCTATCGTTTCCGGCACGGATAACTTTAGCTGATCAAGCCAATCCTTGCGGATAATAAGGCCGTTAAAAGTCAGCAAATACTCGTCCCCGCGGATAAACGGAAATACGTAAATGTTGCCTCCGTCTGTCGTAATAAGCTTTTTGTATTCCGGATGCTCGTTCAACAATTTCGATACATTTGGAGCATGCTCTTCAATCAGCTCATTCAGGCGAATAATCGAACCGTCCGATATTGCTTTATCCGGACCTCCTGATACGTTGGCCCATCCGTACTCCACAACATCCGGCAAATTGCCTGACGAGACCATGATATTGAAGGCGTCCGCCTCCTGACCCGCCGGTGGATGCTGGAACTTCACTTTAGTGCCTGTTGTTTTCTCCAATTCCTGATATGCAGCAATTCCGTTCATATCCTGCATGGTTGCTGAAGCGTTTCCATTTAGCGATACCCAATAGGTAAGCTGCCCGGGATATCCCGTTTCACCGCCAGCGGCTACGTCCGTACCTTCCTTTCCTTTTCCGCCGGCCGGCTCCTGTGCCCCCGAGCTTTTTCCGCTGCATCCGGCAATCATAGCCACAATCAGCATAAAGATTGCAAGTCTCGCAACACGTTTCCGGTTTGTTTTCAAATCACGACGCCTCCCTTTTTTCCTAATGAATGATCCATCGATATGACTTCAGGCTGAGGTGCTGCCAGCCCTGCCTCAAATACTAAGGCTGAAGCGCATACATCGTATACCGTACAGTTTCAACATGCATAAACAGGGATTACGAATTGAGATGATCATTTCTTAAGGTCGATGATAGGGAATGCAGGGTTTCCTTGTATTTTCCCGGGGTGATCCCTTCGTATTTCTTAAATACCCGGATAAAACCGACGTCACTGGTATAACCGACGGACCGGGCAATATGCGAAATCGTATTTTTGGCATCCCGCATCATTTCCTTGGAGCGTTCGATCCGAATCTTGGCCAGGTAATCCGTGAGATTGGTGCCGCTGTTTTTCTTGAAGAAAGCCGACAGATAGGGCGGCGTAATATCGAATTGCTCGGCAATGGAAGCCAGACTGATCATGGCATCGTCGTGGTGATCCGCAATGTAGCTCTTGATCTTCTCAAGCAGCAGCGAAGAGGAATCGCCCCTTTGATCTCTTACGTATAGACAAACCTTGCCGAACATCCATTTCACTTCCCGGTAAAGCTCCTCTACCGTACTGCCCTCCGTTATGTCTTCAATCGATTTGCCTGACTCGCCGAATACATCCTCGTACTTCAAATTCAAAGCATTCAGCAGCTTGAACATGGTACTGAGCAGGTTAGCGAACATGAGTCTGCCGAGCTCAGGCGAGATGGATTGTCCGTTGAAGTTATTGTGGTACAGACACTGGATGATATCCTGCGCCTTATCCGTATCCCCGCTTTTCATCGCGTTAATGAGCTGGACTTCCGTCTCAATGGGAAAATCATAATGCACCCCCGTTTTCTGTTTCATTTCTTCGTACAATAAAATCGGTTTATACGCCGTAAAAATGGAATATTCCAAAGCCTTCAAGCTTTCGATGTAGCCGCTCGCCAAGCATCCAAGACCTGAACGGATATCGCTGATCCCGATCGTGATTTCGGATTTAAAGCGCTGTTCAATCACCAGCTTCACTTGTTCTGCCCAATCGTACAGCTGGACTGCTTTGTCATGCAGAGATTCTGGCATGTTTAGAATAATGGCAACCAGGTTCTTCTCCAGCTCCACGGAATATGCGGTAAAGGGATGAATTTCTTCCGCCACCTTCCCGGTGACAAAACGGATCAGGGCCCATTCTCTTTCCCGCTCATTATGTATGAACCCGCTGGCATCCCTCAACTCGATCAAGGCAACGGCAAAACTGGAATGTGGGAACGAGATCCCCATGAAATCCAGAGCATGATCGGACATATCCGCCGTATCCACGTTTCCCTTCAATAAACGCTGCAAAAAGTTGGACCGAATCACAGGGGTTTGCCTGGACAATTGCTCTTTCATCTTGGTCTGCTTACCGAAAGAATCAGCCATCGTCGTTTTGATAAAATCATATTCGTTGCGTACCTTCCCCTCCTTCGCCGGATGGGATTGCCGGATGAAGCGGATAATGTCGCGCAAAGGGAAATACGCGCGGTAGGTCATAAAGGCACAGGCAGCAATCCCAGCGACAAGACAGATGGCCAGAACGCCAACGGCCATTCGTTTGACCATATTGACCTTTTCCATAAACACTTTTTCCGGCACGACCGACACGTACTCCCACCCGCTCCTCGCGGATCTTGCCGAAACCGTCAGCACACGCTGGTTATCCGTGGTTTTACCCATACTGCTCGCTTCAGCTTCACCGGCACTAAGAATTACTTGGCCGCTGGCTCCTTGATGTAAATCGTTCCGTGGTTTGTTTTCACAATCTCATCAAGCAATCCTGCGATCTGTCTCTCCTCAATCAGCATAACAAGCGCGCCTTTGGGATTGGCCTTCTCACCAAATGGAAGCGTTTGCATATATGTGAGCATGCGTTTCTGATTTAACCCTTTGCCAACTTCGGTCACGGGCAAATACCGGTTAAAGTGGATGCCGTGCAGAATATCTGCTTGATACTGTTGGTAGGTTAATTTTTCATATCCGTAAATATCGGAAAACAAGACACTGGACGTTGTCTTTAAGGAGGGACTGAGAACCGTATCGCTCTCCCGTAGATATACATAAAAATCGGTGATAAAACTGCTGCTGTTACGGTATCGCTGCATTTCCTGCATGAAGGTGTAGTAATTGTAATGCTCGGTTCCATTTTGAGGGGAGCTTGCCTTTAGCAGCGCATCCAGTCGCGGATGCGAAGTGATGTTCCGGGAAATCAGATGCATTTCATCCAATCGGCTGTCCACCACCTGCTTCGCCTGCTCGATCAGTGTCATATTGGAGTTGTTGGCATTTTCGATCATAATCCGCTCGATTTGCGTATACAGTCCCCAGAACACGATGACCGGGATCAGCAGTATCACAAGATAGGACATGAGCAGTGTAACGAACACGGACACTCGATTGGAACGCTCATTTTTTGTGCTGGTTGTCGTCAATTTCCCCATACCCTCATTCCTTCCATTCTTTAGATGTGGCTTTTCGTACTTACATTAATTACATCATACTGTTTTTATTTATCATGAACAGGTTTTCTTCAAAAGTGTTAATGCATCACGAATTTGTATCATATGGTAGACACCGGCCCCCCTTGACCATTAAGAAAAAGAGCGCCTTCCATGGGAAGACGCTCTTTATATTCAGATAACTAAGGCTCATATATCATTTTGCGGGTCATGCCGCCATCCACAACCAGATGGGCCCCCGTCACGAAATCATTGTCCGGATCGGTAAAATAGAAGCAGGCTTTAGCGATATCAGCTGGGATCCCGACCCGCCCGGCTGGGTGCTGTTTATGGTCAACTGAACGGAGCTCATCGTAGTTTCCAGTTTCAATCCAGCCAGGACTTATACAATTCACCCGAATCCCATCGGGTCCCAGGCTTACGGCCATGGCATGGCTCAACGCGACAATGGCTCCTTTGGAAGCTGCATAAGCCTCCGAATTCGGCTCGGACATAATCGAACGCGTGGATGACATATTGACGATAGCCCCGCCATTTCCAGCCTTTTTCATATGTACCGCCGCTTCACGCGTAGCCAAAAAACAGCTTCGGGCATTCGTGTTGATCACATCGTCCCAGTCTTCAACCGTGAGCTCATATGGCGATTTCCAACGGGAAACCCCGGCATTATTAATCAAAATATCGATGGTGCCGGCATATTGAACGGCTTGGTTCATCAGGCGTTTAATCTCTTCTTCCTTCCTTACATCGCAAGGGACGAAGTTTGCGTTCAATCCTTGTTCCTTCAAGATGTTTGCCGCCAGGTTGCCTTGTTCTTCATGAACATCGCTTAATATCACTCGAGCTCCGCTTAGAGCGTAAGCCTCAGCCACTCCGCGGCCAATCCCATTGGCAGAGCCCGTGATCACAACCGTTTTATCCTGAAATTTCATATGCTGTCCCTCCTTCTCCTTCATATATACCACAAGAGAAGGTGCATATAAAAATCAAATCCGTGTCTTATTTAGGATGGTCATAACCTCGAACCACGCTAAGATGCGCTCTGGGGTGCCTAATGAAACCGTAATACCGGGTTCCCTGAAAACGCAGCAGCCCCTCGTCTCCTTCTGCACACATGCCGAACTCCTCCCCATTTACAACAAACTCCATGCGGTCTCCGCTCTCTACTTCAAATGTCAGATAATAGGTGGTACGAGTACGGCTCGACATCGTATCATCTGTCTGCTGCGTGTGTTTCACTTCCGTTCGCTTGCTCACAATCTTGGAATCGACCGATAGCAAAGGCTGTCGGTTATTCTGACTCCATTGCAAGATTCCCTTACCGGCCGACAGCAAAATGATCCCGATGACGACGATGAAAAACACGGGCATAACGCTGCCGAAAAAATCGAACATCCACACTGACCCCGATCCCATACGGCTCCCCCCTCCACCTTGTCTTGAAATATGTATATGCTTTAATTCGGACAATTTAACTCATACCTTATGGAAAGTTTGATTGAAATTTTAAAGAACTTGTCCCTTTCTGGGAGCACCAAAAAAGCTGATGTCTGCATTTTGCCAGTCATCAGCTTCTTCCCGGGACTAGAACGTCCTGTTTCATTCATTCTCTTCATTGTCTTCATTTCCATTCAATCGTAAGCCAATCTCATCCATTTCATCGTTTCTTCTTGTCCTGTCATTTCATGCTCCTGCGCTGTCATGTCCTGCTCATTCCAGCAGGCCAGACACTGCTCCTCGGTGTCGCATAAACAAGCATCATCACAATGGTAGCAAAGGCGGAGGAAATTTATCGTCATTTGATCGGTATGCATGAGGATCGTCCCCTTCTAAACAATTTGGAGTATCTGATTACACCTTTATAGTAGCATACATGGAGGTTATTGTTTGTGATTTATTTCACAATATATACTAAAAAAAGCTTTATCCGCACTGATAGTCACAGTCGATAAAGCTTTTTCAATCTGCTCTTTTTATCGGCATATTCAGATCATATATTCTCGTCGAAAACTATAGCCCCTGCCAGGTTGCCCCGCCGTCACTGCTTTTCATCAGACGCGATCGATTCTTGTCCGTTGTTTCAATCAGCATCCAACCGACATCAGATGATGTAAACTGCAGTTTTACCACGTTCGGATATTTGGCAAGATTATCGTTCAGCAGCTTACTCCTCGGAAATGGCTTCCAGGTCTTGCCCATATCATTCGTATGATAAACAATACCGTTCACCATTCTCCACCCATCATGAAGCCGACGGAAAACAGGCTGAATAGACCCCTTACCCGTATCACCCGCAATGGGGAATGACACCAGATTCCATGATTTTCCTGTATCGGCAGTAAAGTATCCCAAATAGCTCGCCTGGTCATCCTTCACGCAGGTAACCGGTATATAAACCTCGCTTCCGTTACTCCCTTTGCCCAGAAACTTGGGGGCGCCGGCAAAAATCGAACCGCACGGATCCAGCAGTTTGCTCTTGAATATCTGTCCGGAGGACTTCCACTTCTGACCTCCATCACGGGTAATATACAATTTGGAGGATTGCATTTCACGGATGGTCGCAAATCCGACAAGCGAATCCGTGAAGGTTAAGCCAATAATGGACCCTGTTCGTGGAATCACGCTGCCGGGAACACGAGATGTAGGATACTCTGTATTCTGCATGACCTCTTCCCATAATCCACCATTATTGCTGGTTCGAAATAACGACTTCTCCTCAGAGCCCCTGGAAAGATCGCCTTTCGCCATAATCCATCCCTGCTGAGATGAGACGAAGGACATGGCCGTGACGATACCTGTCTCCGGCAGCGAAGAAAGCTTCCAGGTGTCTCCCCCATCCGTCGTATTGAGCAGGATCGTTTCAGCTGATCTCTGCTTGTTGCGTATAATCCAACCATGTTTCTTATCCGTGAACACGATGTCTTTCCCATACTCCAGTTTATCAACGAATTGTACATTGGAGGATGGAGAGATATCAACCCACGTTTCGCCATAATCCTCGGTCTGGTAAAGGCGCAGCTCCGTGTTCGTTATCCCCCAAGCAATCCCTGTTGACTCATTTAAGAGTTGGAAATCCGTCAACCGTGTATGTATCTGATATTTACTTTTTTCCTCGGGCGCTTTCATTGCTGTATCCGGCGTCACTAGTGTAATGGTCTGACCTTCTTCTTCAACCGATTCAGGAGGGTCTTCTACTGTAGAAGTTTGCTGTTGTTTTATCGGTTCTGAGGTACAGGCTGCTAACATCAATGCCATCATCATTAGCATACTGAGCCAGAATATAAAACGACTTGATTTCAAGAATTCTTCCTCCTCTTATTTCGATGTCATGCTGCAAGTCTGCTTTTTCGACATTATAACATATTCCGTCCAACGGATATGTAAAGATGTGACTTGCAATATTTACAATACTGTAGCTTTTTTGATCGTGTCCGTCTCGTATGCATAAGGATGTTTTTATTATGGAAAACTCTTGAGGTGTGAAATTTTAGCAAGGCAGTTGAATTTAAGGAGGTGACAACTCATGGCTAAACCCGATAATCGCGAAGACAATGTAGAACATTTGCAACAGGCCGTCCAGAACACGATTGAGAACTTCCGTGAAGCCGAAGATTATCTCGAGGAGTTCGGGGATGAGATTCCGGCAAGCGAGAAAGAACAGATTCAAGATCGTAATGCTCGTCGCGAAAAGAGTATTTCCGGCTTCCGAGAAGAGATCAAAGACGAAGCTGCCCATCAGCAAGGAGAATAATCCGAAAGATCACATAGAAACAGGAGGAGCGTATGGCGCTCCTCCTGTTTTTGCACATATCTCCTACCAACCCGGGAAATCGTCAGGGTCACTGTAAGCGAAGGTAAAATGTTCAGTACCGAAATTCTATTTGACGATAACTCCCTTATAATCCTTTAAATACTCGGGCGCATCCGTAATAAAGTGTCTGATCGCCTTCACCCTGGATTCCAAATCCATGGTATCGTTCGGACCCACTTGTACAACCGATGCTGATGCAGTCGCTATAATTTCGACACATCCCACATGAATCTTTTTATAATCTTGTATAATGTTTAGTTCTACGTCTGAGACGGGCGGCCATGTGGGCATGGGCCTAGAAAATATCGGGTAATCCTCATATTGTCCCTCGTCTTCAAAAAACACCGGCACCTGCCGCTGAACCGCCAATGCACGCGTATCGGCATCGATATGTCCCGATTCACCGCATACAAATACGGAGCTATTGGAAATATTGATGATATACATGTGATCAACGTGTGAATGACGTTTCATGATGCGGAGCCCGGAGATAACGGAACAAGTGGGGTGATTTGCAGTGATTCGGAAGGCGTATCATACATGGAGGAGCAATTTATGACATGGGTATCTCCAATCAACAGTACCGATGAACTTGAGATCGCTGTAATGCGGATCGAACCAACCTGAAGCTCTTTATTGACGACTGTCATTTTCATTTGAACTCCACTTCCCTCGTTGCAAAGTAAGAAGGTGCTGCTCGACTGCCGTAACGATTTCACTCTTCACTTGTTTGATGATCGATTGCTCAACATCTTGCGGATTCATATTTTCACTATTCGTTTGATATTGCTTCAGATAAACCGTTATACGGTCTCCGAGTTGTTTACGAATATCTTCAATAATAACCCCAGCATATTCATCACCAACTACAAGCTTGGATTCGGGAATCATGCGTTCGATCTGCTCGGGTACGATTTCTTCTAGATAACGTGATACATTCTGATATATGTTCGAGTGTAGTTCGCCGCCTGGATTTCCCGTCTGGGACTGTTCTAACGGCTGACCATTCACGGTAATATCGTCCAGGGATTCTCCGGCCTTAGGCATCAATCCAATATTTAAGGTGCCTTCCAATTTTTCGATCTTCAATAAATCAAAATTATATTGCACCCGATCTATCGTTTTCTCGCTTCCCTGTTTTAATTGATCTATTTTACTGCTCATTTCCTTCAGCATTTGTTCCATTCTACTCAGCTGCTCTGACTGGGTTTGAAGAATATAGAACAATTGCTGTATATAATAATCATACATGGCACCGCCTCCCCTGCTCCTTATACAATCTATGCACAGGTGATTCACCTCATTCTTGCCTATACAGTCCTTCAGTTGGCGCAGGTAATGGGACTAAGGGGTTATTGCTATTATTCTGAGGCTCGAAATCCGGAGCAGGGCCTGTAAACCCACCTGTGTTATATAGATTGGATAGTGCCCGGATCTCTCCGGCGGTTCCAATCTGCAGCACCGAAGAATTAGTCACCGCTCCCACCCGAAGCTGCTGTATATTAATACATTGATGTATTGTTAGATTCACAGAGGATCACAACCTTAATTAAGCATTAGGTGAATCGATCAAGTCCGGATCAAATGTATTCGTGCTGCTGGCCTGGTTGTTTGTAATATTCGTACCAATAGTATCGCCAGTGGTGAACGAGTTGGCGCCGGAATAAGCTTTTGAGGTACTGTTTAAATCAATGACGCCTGTATTTCCAACCAAGACCGTAGAACTGGGGCCCACGTTTACAATCTTCATATTGCCGATTATCGAAACCACAATTCCACCTCTTCATTCAAAATCATACGCCTGGATTTATTCTATGTGGTTGGAAGCCCAGATGTCACTATAACCTTCTTTCGCCCATATAATGAATTTACAGAACGAGGGAGGGATATAGAATGAACTCAAGATCCAAACGGCCTGACTGGTTGTCAAAGGACTCTTTTTTCAAAAACAATTCGTTTCCATTCAAAGATCTTAATGATCTCAATGAGGATTTCCAGCTGGATCCAACCGTAATTGAGGATTATGTAAAGGATACGATCAGACAAGCAACCGCCGGAAATGAAATGCTGCCTAACCCTAATACACTTCGATATGAAACTCTTGATACCCATAACTTTCTGGTTGTAAAATGTTATGTACCCAAACTTGTCCATCCGGAAAACTTATGGATTAAGTTAAGTCGGACACAAATTAAAATCCATGGTTTGCCAAAAGATCAAAGCCAGACCATCGTCTTACCCGTCCCCGTTCTTCCTTCACAAACCATTGCGACCTATAAACAGCCTACTCTTCAAATTAAGATGCCAAAAATGTCTACTGGCCGATTTCATGATATCAATATTCGTTTCTTATGAACTCCTATATCTTGCGACGTTTGTCACAATCCAAGAATGGTTCCTACTGTCAATTCACTCCGGTTCAGCCTGCGTACAACGAATGTTGTATGCAGGTCACTGGATTTGTGCAACCATACGTAATACCTCTTTTACCGCAATGAAGAACGGTTGTCAGTGTGTGGATATCTCCCACCATTTCCACTTTTGTGTAGGGACTATACAGGAGGTTGAGGTGCATTAGATCGAAGCAGCTAGATAAATTGAAGTTATTCTCCTATTATGAATTTTTCACATGATGTATTATTCACTTATCAAGGACGATTTCCTACTTAAATAAGCTGATTTCATGATGAAATCAGCTTTTCAAGAAACTATATGAAGGTCGCTGCCGGACTAATTAAGCCTCGGACACTACCGTATAACGCTCGTTAATATGCTTCGGCTGTTCAAGTTCATCCAATACCGCAATTGCGTAATCCGCGTAGCTGACATAGCTTTGACCGCTTGAATTGACAATGACATGGTCCTTACCTTCCTGATAGCTGCCCGTGCGTTGACCTTTCGGATTAAAGAAGGCTGCCGGACTAAGAAATGTCCATTTGACATCGGAAGTTTGCTCCAGGTCTTTCAAATTCTCACCGGCGTGGAATGCCGTCGGATAATATTCCTTAGGAAAATCAGGAGTTTCCATGAGTCGCAAGGTTTTGGCTTCATCAACAAACAAACTTCCGGCTCCACCCATCACAAACAGTCTGGTATCCGTGCCTTTCAGAGCTTTTATCAATACTCGGCCTACTTCCACATATTGAGTTTCCTGCCCGGGGGCCGCCGCAAAGGCATTCACGACAACATCGAAGCCTTGAAGATCGGCATTAGTCAAATCCAGCACGCTCTTCTCCATAATGTTAATACTGGAATCGGAGACCTTGGATGCATTGCGTACAATTGCCGTTACTTCATGACCGCGTGCTTGTGCTTCCTTGAGAATCAGACTTCCCGCTTTCCCTGTTGCACCGATAATACCAATCTTCATTGTGAATCTCTCCTTTATCAATTGTATATACAAATGAGGGACGAAAAAGAGACTTTATATTCCCTTTTTCAATATTTCACTGGATTCATGGAGAAGTTTAGTTAATTGTTCGCTATGTTCCTTCCCCAAGAGGGAAACATACTGTCCATACAGCTGTTCAAAATATTGGTTCAGCTCCTGATATAACAACTTCCCTTCATCCGTTAGAAAAATATGCGTTTCTTTCCATTCGGATTGGCGCAGTACCAACTGCTTCTCCTCCAGCTTATCAATGAACCGGGTGCTCGTGGATGGAGCAATCGATAACTTATCGCTTAGCTCTTTCTGCGTGATGCCGGGATATTGATGGATTACCACCAGAACATAGGAATATGTTGGTGATAATCCGGCTTTGGCAAAAGCTTCCTCCGCCATCTTGGTCATCGAACGAGCAAACCGATTCGAAGTAAAAAACAAACATGAGCTTAGTATGGAATCATCTATGTTCATAACCAGTCACCTCTCATTTGTATATACAAATTAACATGATGCTAATATTTTGTCAACAACTTTCTTATAGTTAGTTCAATGATTGATTTTATCCTTTTCGTCGTAATGAAGCACGGTTGCAATTGTATATAGCTTGCTTGAGAGATAGGACTGCTTTTCTTCATTATTATGAATTTTTCATATGTTGAAATACTCACCTAACCTGACAGCCGATTCCCTGATCGTGCACGCGAAATGGCGGATTGGGCAACCAAGAACGGTATTGACTATATTGATGGAGCGATCATGACGCCGATAACGACCATCCAGATTTAAAGACTAAACGGGATATAACAACGAATAGGCAAGTCAAACAGGTGACGAAAGCGTCCCCTCTTGACTTGCCTATTCGTTGAATTCGATGTCTCCTTAACCCTTGACGGCTCCTTCGGTCAAACCTTTCTGAATATACTTTGAGATAAACAGGTACACAATCAGCACCGGAATAACGGTCAACGATACTGCCGTAGCCATCAGGCCAAAGTCTGTTCCGTATTGGGAACTGATCTCATTAAGCAAGGCAACGATCGGACGGACATTCTCTTTGTTTACAAAGATCAACGCTGAGAACAAGTCATTGTACGACCACATAAATACAAAAATACTTGTCGATGCAAATACAGGCTGCGAGATCGGAACGAATATCTTAACAAACATTTGCCATCGGTTGCATCCGTCCATAAAAGAAGCTTCTTCAAGCTCTTTCGGTATCGTTGCCATATAACCGGCAATAACCAAGGTCGCAAACGTCAGATTGCCTGCCGTTTGCGGGAAGATCAGGCCCCAGTACGTATTGACCAGGCTGGTTTTGATAAGAAGCTCATATACCGGAACTACGGTAGCAAACGCCGGGATCAAAAGTGTCGCATACAGAATGGAATAAATCGTGCGCTTGCCTTTAAAGTTGAATCTGGACAGCACATAAGCGGCTAGTCCTCCAAGCAATAACACCAACAATACGGTACTGAAGGACATCACCAAGCTATTGATATAACTTCTTCCGATATTGATGCGGTCAAATGCGTTCTGATAGTTAACAAACACCGGTTCCCATGCGATACCAAAGGAATTATTCATCACATCGCGAGAAACCTTGAACGAGTTATTCACGATCCAGAATAACGGATAGATGGTTGTTAAGGACCACGCTGTCAAAATCACGTACATCAACGTGGTGCCTAAACTAAACCGACTTTTCCTAACGCGCTGAGTTTTGTGTTCAACGACGATGGTTGGCTCCATAACAGTACACCCCTATAATGCTTAGTATGTAATCTCGTCTCTTTTCATCAAACGGTTGGCAATCAACGCAAGCAGTACGCCAAAGATCACCATGTATATAGCAACCGCCGATCCGTAACCAAAGTTCTGATCCACCATGGCCTTTTTGTACATATACGTTCCCAGTACTTCCGTTCCATTCTGGCCGCTTGTAATGACCCAGATGAACTCGAACACCTTCAACGTTCCCGTAATGGCAAGGGTGATAACAACCTTAATGTCACTCATGATGAGCGGAATTGTAAGCATCGTTGTTTTCTTGAACCCGGTGATTCCTTCCAATTTTGCAGCCTCATAATAATCCGCGGGTATTTTGGACATGGCGGTCAAAAACAGGACGAAATAAAAGCCCACATAATGCCATACCGTTGGAATCGATACTGCCTTAAGTGCATTCTTCGCATCCAGCCACAAAATCTTCTCAATGTTGAAATTCGCCAGCAAATTGTTCAGCAAACCGAAGTTGTAATTGTAGAACAATACAAATAATAAGGAAATGGCAGTACCCGATAT
The DNA here is from genome assembly GCF_050482385.1 of Paenibacillus lautus. GTDB lineage: Bacteria > Bacillota > Bacilli > Paenibacillales > Paenibacillaceae > Paenibacillus_AQ > Paenibacillus_AQ lautus_B. The sequence goes on along the minus strand of NZ_JBCNHV010000029.1, from coordinate 184,021 downwards.
GACAACCGGGAAGAAAAAGACAGTTCGATAAAACCCTTTGAGCTTGGAAATGTTATCTACCAGGACGGCCAACACAAGCGCGATCCCAACCTGAAACACGATAACATAGAGCATGATTTCCAGCGTGTGCAATGTTGCAGCGCCAAGCAGTTTATCCGTAACGAGTCTCTCATAGTTAGCCCATCCGACAAACTTTTTGTCGAAAAAGCCGCTTGTGCGATAAAAGCTAAGATACAAACTCTTAAAGAACGGATAATATAGAAAGATTGTCATGATGGCTGCTGCGGGTAATAAAAACATCACAATGTACTTGCGATCACCCTTCATATTAATCACCCTTGATGTTTATTTTTCTTCATCGTCCTTGCCGAAATGACTACGCCGCCCAAATGAAAGCAGAGGGGCGGCGTAACGTCACTTTTATTTCTACCGTTTCTGATAAAAACTATTTTTTGTTGGCATCTTCTGTTTTCTTCGCTTCTTCGATCGCTTGAGTAGGCGTTTTCTTGCCTTCTACTACAGGCTGAACATTAGCACGAAGGTTACCAAACGTTTCTTGCGAAACTTTACTGTCAACCGGTGCAACGATGGTAGCTGCTTTAGCTGCCATAGCGAAACCGTCAAGAGCTACTTGCGGCAATCCAGTCACTTCAACGTCAGCAGCTGGTGTACCACCGTTAGCTGAAGCGATTTTTTGAATAGATGCCGGGGAAGTCAGGTGTTTCAGCAAAGCGATTGCCGCTTCTTTTTTGGCTGCATCATCATAAGTGGCTTTGGAGAGGTAGAAACCGGAACCGAAACCGCCTACGATATCATTACCGCTGCCAGCGCCACCAGGAACCGTAGGGAATGGCAGAACTGTAGAGTTGTCACGAGTATCATCGCTCCAACCGCCAACTGCCCAAGATCCTTCGATGGTCATAGCAGCCAGGCCTTCACTATAGTAGTTGCCGGACATGCTCAGGTCGATCGTGGCCGCATCTTTAGGGAATGCGCCCAGATCATACAATTCTTTCATAGCCGCATACGCTTTTTCCCAGTTTGGATCGATGCCATCAAGTAGACCTTTGCTTTGGCTTTCAGGACCGGCTGCAGACAAAATCGTATGCTCGATCAGGTAGTGGGATTGGTCAAATGGTACGGACAAAGGAATAATGCCTTTGGCAGATAACTTTTCCACAGCTGTGGTCAATTTCGCCCAGTCTGTTGGAAGCTCCAGACCATTTTCTTCGAAGATTTTTTTGTTTACGAACAAGCCTTCATAGAAACCGGTCAATGGTGCAGCGTAAATGTTACCGTCTTTTTGCTTGGCAAGCTCAAGCGCGTCAGGAATGAAGCCGTTCTTCCATTCAGCGTCAGCGTCGAGAACTTCGTTCAGCGGCACAACTTTACCGGCATTGACGAATCCTTCTGCGTCAGCCCCGATGAAGTAGAACAACAAGTCAGGCTCGTTGCCGCTGTTCATGTCGGTGTTAACTTTCGTTCTGAAACCGTCATCATTTGCTGACATGGTGTCGTTGTCTATCTTCACGTTCGGATGCTCCTTCGTGAACTCATCCAACGCTGCCTGGAAGGCTTCGCGAGCTGCGTCAGTTCCTCCGAAAGTCGAGAACACGCGGAGCGAAACCGGAGCGGCTTCTTCCTTCTTCCCATCTGCCGGCGGCGTTTCCTTCGGAGTATCTCCTCCAGCAGCAGGAGTGTTGGTGCCACTGTTACCGCATGCTGCTAGGAACATGGAGAGCAACAACATGACACTCATGAGTAACATGGAAGTCCTTTTCATTTCTAATCCCCCTAAGTATTTTTTCAGAACCTTATGTAAATACTTGCTGTCTACCAGAATTTTATTCCAAGCCCTACTGGTTTCAAAGGGGGACATTCATCTTTTGCAGGGGGAAATTTTTCCATGTCAACTTTTTTCGCTTCATGCCTCCCGTTTTAAATCTGGAAAACGTGCTGGGTATAGAGGAAGCTAGATGAAAATAATGCAGTGGCTAGATCAGGAAATGGATGGGCATTTCTTTATTATGAATTTTTCATATGTTGAAATAACATCATCATTTACAGTATGGTTTGCAATCTTTTAAGCAGCAAAGAGAGCCTGTCGAGAGATCTCTCGACAGGCTCTTCTTATACACCTATGCCTTACCCCGACGTGGTCCACCTTCAGTCGCTTCAAGCTGCGGTCAATGCTCTGCTCAAGCATTACGGGATCCCCATCCGGATAGTCCAAACCGGAAGCGTGGCCGCATTTCTTTCGTTACCATTCGATTTCACTATATTCTTCAGTTTGAAAGAATACTCCCTTGCTAGAATCCATATATGCTAAGTCCGCCATCCACCAGCAGTGTTTGCCCGGTCATATAATTGGCAGCCTCGGACGCCAGGAAAACGACAGGTCCCACCACTTCTTCCAGACTTCCCACGCGCTTAAGCGGTGTCCGGTCCAATATGGCCTGCATATAAGCTTCATCACTAAGCAGCTTCTCCGTCAGCGGAGTCCGGAAATACCAAGGTCCAACCGAGTTGACCTGAATTCCGTACTGCGCCCACTCCATCGCAAGCACCTTGGTCATATGGATGAGAGCCGCCTTCGTGGCTCCATAGACAACGCCCGTGCGAAGGGCGGTGTGTCCGCCTACGGAGGAGATGTTAATGATTCTGCCATTTCCCTGATCTTTCATAAATCGGGCAGCCGCTTGAGAAGCTACAAAAGCCGACTTGAGGTTGGTTTGCACAATTAAGTCCCATTCGGAATCCGTCACTTCCAGCGCAGGCGTACGAATATTCATGCCGGCATTGTTGACCAGTATATCGATTCGTCCTGCCTGATCTACAAATTCTCGAATCGCTCCCTCCATCTCTTCCCTTATGGTCAGGTCACCTGGAAGCACAAATGCCTGACCCTGGTTCAAGCCATTGATCAGATTTGCGGTTTCCTCCAAATCGCTTCTGGTTCGGGACATCAAGCCGACATCACATCCGGCCTCCGCCAATCCTATGGCAATGGCGCGTCCGATTCCGCGTCCCGCCCCTGTAACAAAAGCTTTTTTCCCTTCCAGATGAAAACTTGGTAAATACATTCCAATTCCTCCTAAGCATCAATCTGTAATCAAGTTCTATGATCAAATAAATGAACGTTCCTTCGATCCGTTTAAAAATGCTACGAATTAAAATATTGCGAAGGATTGTGACGAACCGGATCAATATATTCCTCATATCGACCGCCCGTATATGATTCAATGACTTTTCGCCAAAAAGCTTGCGCCGGTATATTGCTGCTCACTTGGGTCACCTTCCAGCGTCCCTGGAACTGATCGAACAGCCAGGTCGCCGCCCAGGTCCCCAATCCCGTACGCCGATATTTTTGCATAACAAAAAATTCCGTCATGTAATAGTCCGCTTCTGCGGCGTCATCCAACCACTCGATCAAGGCAAACCCGGCTGGCCGTTGATCAAACGTGATCAGATAAGGGTATTTTCGTTCTCGTTTTTTCCAGAATTCATCCAGATCCGGATAGGGTAAAAACAGCCCTTGATCATTTACTGAAATATCCAGGTACTTGGTAAAATCATATAGGTACAATTGCATCAAGTTTACGATAACGGCTTGTTTCCGCTTGGGAACCAGCTCAATTCCCATGCGTTCCGATCGTTCTGAAATCATGCTGCCGCCTCCCTGGGCATATCATCTATCATTTAAACGCGTCATATCTTCATCATAGTATCCGTTCATAGTGAAACACAAGCGCCATATCGGATCAGTGAGCACGGTGATCTGACACCTGCAAGCACGATAGACTTTCCATATGTTACACTAGTAATTAATGACACAGGTCATCGCTATAAAGACAATTATTCGAGGTGGAACATGAATATACAAAAAGATATCGACCGTGCAAGACTCGATGAGAAATCGCCGGATATGCCTTGGTTCGTGCAGCAATTTATCGACTACAAGCTCCCGGATCTCTCCCCCTCCACCCTGCTCGAATATGTAAGGGATTATGAAACGTTCTTTAATTGGCTCCGGTCGGAGGGGCTGTCCCAAGCAACCTCTAACCGAGAGATAACGCTGCTCGAACTGGAGACGCTGCGCATGGACAGCATCACCAGTTACCGCTTATATCTGACTACGCGCCGGGAAGGGACCAACTCCAGAATCACGGTTTCCCGCAAGCTCTCATCGCTGCGCTCCCTGTTTCATTATTTAAGCCAGATTGCGGAGGACGAAGACTTTTACCCGCTTCTCAAGCGTAACATTATGGCTAAAGTGGAAATTAAGCGAATTCATAAACCCAAAGATACGGCTGCCAAGCTAAAAGGAAAAATTCTGGAAGAAGAAGAGCTTCAGGATTTCATCACTTACATTCACGAAGGTTATGGGCTGGATGTGGAGCAGAACAAACAGGCGCTCTATGCGCATGAGCAAAATAAAGTCAGAGATGCCTGTATCGCCAGCCTCATATTAAATTCTGGCCTTCGTGTATCCGAAGTGGTCAATTTGAATCTGGCAGACATCGACCTGAACAATAAAATGCTGCATGTCTATCGTAAAGGGAATAACGACGAAACCTTTAAAACCCCGGTCTACTTCCGTGCGCAAGCTAAAGACGATCTTGAATATTACCTGGAGCTTCGGCAGGCCCGCTATAAGGTGCCAAAAAAAGAAAAGGCTCTGTTCGTTGCACTGCGCAACGGCCAGAATGAAGGGCAGCGCATGACCAAGCGGGCAATTCAGGCGATGATCATCAAATACGCCAAGCGTTTTGGCAAGCCAGCCCTAACCGTGCATAAGCTGCGGCATTCCTTTGCAACCGATTATTATCTGCAAAATGATATTTACAAAACCAAAGAACAACTGGGTCACGCATCCACCGAGACAACCGAAGTGTACGCCCACTTAACGGACAAAACGATGTCCGAGGCGATTGAACGCCGCTCCGATGATTAACCACAACTTCTTTATAATGACAGCAGCAGCGACGTAATCCGCTCTGTGTCATTCCATGTAAACAGGGGAACCGCTAGCCGCTGCTGTATCTCATGCAGGGCTGACGGTTCCTTTAGCATTTCAGGACGCACCACAATACCCTTGATCTCCTCTACTTGATCCACTAGCCCAATGTCCTCCGTTCCCCGCAGCAGTACGAGCTTCGGATAAGGCTGCATCTTATAGCCTTCAACAAGCACCAGCTCAAAATCGCTGTACAAATGGATCAACGACGCAAGTTCCAGCTCCGTTTCCATCAGCATCGCCGTACGCCCCGGTGAAGCGATGGCAATCCCCTCGGCTCCTGCCTCACGGAATTTGTAGGTATCCGTCCCTTCGTGGTCCATTTCGAATCCGTGCCCGTCATGCTTGATGACGGCTGTCCGGATGCCATGCCGATTCAACTGTGGAATCAAGGTGGCAATCAACGTGGTTTTGCCGCTGTTCTTATAACCGCATATCTGGAAGACTTTCATGTCCAGGCTCCTGGCAGAACGAGGACCTGTACGGCTTGGCCTTTAACTGCACCTCGAAGCTCTGGTGGGATCACGATTAAACAGTCGCTGTCTTTGATCGTAATCATGACACTCGATTCATCAAGGGATGCAGGTGTCGCTACAAGCTTGCCGTTTAACACCTCAAGGCTCCCCCGGACGAAACGGGTAAAGTTGTTCACTTTCGAGTAATCCGAACCCAATTCTACTGTCCATTCGGTTAAAAACAACTGCTCCATGCCAAGCATCTTGCGGATCACAGGTCTGACAAACAACAGAAATCCCACATAACATGCGCCCGGATTACCCGATAGCGCGAAGAGCAGTTTACCATCCTTCACAGCCGCGGTTGTAACACTCCCGGGACGCATCGTGACTTTATTGAACAGCATGTCCAGACCGCCGGATGTCACCAGCTCGCCCATAATATCGTAGTCGCCTACTGAAACGCCGCCTGTCGTAACCACGATGTCATACACCTGCAGCGCTTCCTCCACCTTCTGGCGGGCAAGCTCGATATCATCCGGGATCGCCTCCATAATCACCGGCACACCACCGGCTTCCCGAATTTGCGATGCGAGCATATAAGTATTGCTGTTTCGGATTTTACCGGGTTCAAGCGGCTCGGTGATGCCGAGTAGTTCGGTGCCCGTCGAGAAAATTCCTACCACCGGTTGACGATACACTTCTACCTGATGTATGCCGAAGGTAGCCAGAACCGAAATTTCTCCAGGCCCGATGAGAGTTCCTCGACGGAGGATCAAATCACCTTCCTGAAGTTCGAATCCGAGGGGAGTGATATTTTTCCCCTTCTCGATGGACCGCTTGAAGCCTACATGGGTTAAGCCATCCTCCATTCTAAGCTCCGTCGCTTCAAGCATAACGACAGCGTCTGCCCCTTCCGGGACTTGAGCGCCTGTCATGATACGGGAAGCCTTGCCTTGTTCGATCGGGATTGAAGACACATATCCACACGGGATCTCATCGACAACCTCTAGCCACACCTTTTCCCCTAGATCGCATGCCGCCAAATCCGCTGAGCGAACAGCATAACCGTCCATGCCCGAACGTGCAAAAGCCGGAAACGGGTGGGGGGCGATGACATCGGAAGCAAGCACACGTCCATCACTGTCCTGGAGCCGAATGAGCTCCTCCTGACCAAGCCCTGCATATGAAGCGGCAAGCGCTTGCGCGTCCGCTACCTGTAAAGCGCGCCGATCAAATTTATGATTTTGTTTCTTAGGCGATATCGAATGATTATCTTTCACAACGCATTCCTCACTTTCTGACTCAAAGAAACCTGACATTCTTACTGTACTACATTCTGAGCAATCTTCAAACCGAGCCTTCGGCTCATATGAAACCCTTCTGCTCGTACAAAAAAGCGCATGGTCACCAGACCATGCGCTTGAGACTCCTTACTTTACCTTCGTCCCCTTCGGGAGATTTTGCCAGATCCGATTCGGGTCTTCGGCTTCTTGTACGATTTCTTCGGCGAATCGAAGAGCCCCCCGCCGCTTTCGCCGCGCTTAATCGTCCCGCGGTCTCCGCTTGTATCCGGATTTCTTCGGAACAGGCTTCCACCAGTACCGGCAGAATCCTGACCACGCCGGGTAATCTTCCCGCTCCGGTCCACCGTCAACGGCGGAGCGATCTTCTTATCCTTGCTTGTCGGCTTCTTATAGTTACCTTGTGCCGGTTTATACACATCTTTACTTGTATACCCCCGGTAACCTCCGCCGCCCATCGAATCAAATAAATTCCCGATCAGAACTGCCGTTAAGTAACCTTGCAGGAAACTTGAATCATAATTGCGCTGAACATACTCCCTGGAATCGATCTCAATCAGCGTATCGGTTGGCTTCTGGGGGTCCTGCTGCAAATGGTAATACTCATCCCCATACACCAGAAACATCCGCTCGGTATCCGCAGGAGACGATTGATCCGGCGAGTTTGCCGCCGTGAGCTCGTCTGCAACATCAGGGACGCTTTTATCAGCTGCCCGGTATACATAGGACGTTGCATTGCCGTCTCGATTGACGGATTCCAGCGGATAGGTATCCTTGATATTCGGCGCTCCGCATCCACTCAATAATGATACGAACAAACTCAGCACCAATATGATTTTTATAGATATAAAAGAGCGTTCCTTCATGCCACCACTCCTAAGTCGCCCGGATAACTCGAACGTCCCCCGGTATCACTTTCTCACCTTCATACAACATAAACCGCCCGTTCTGCCATTCAATTCGCAGCAGCTTGTAATCATCCGATTGGTATTGCCATACATGCTGCTCCCCACTTTGCGTAAACGCAGTCCGACCGGTAATCGATACATGTCCCCCGTACTCCTCTTCCAAATGAAATACATGATCGTCCAAATCGATGATGGACGGTACCTCATCCGGAGAATCCAGCCGTCCATCGATCGGAGCGTATAACGCATACTGAACCGTCTCGCGTTCCTCAATATGCAGATAAGCAATGGTGCTGCCATCCTGCAGCGTCAAGACGACCGCATTACGACCGCGATTGTGCACGCGACCCGTGACTTCATAAGTGACCAGAGACACTTCGCAAATATCGCCGGGAGCCAGCTGCAGCATGCTTTTCTCTACTTTGGGCGGCTCCGGCTTACTAAATAAATTGCTGATTCTTTTCCACATACTCATCTTTCCTGTCCCCTATCTCCATTATGCGTTCTATAAGCAAGCGGTAATAATTAACGCTCCAACCACATGCAGCGAACCTGCAAATAAACCGTATCCCGTCTTACCCTCGCGGGTTCCTTTGTCAAGGTTCAGCTTGCCGAAGTTACGCAGCATGAGTTCTGTCAACGATTCAAGAACCAGCAATATGATAAACGAAATGATCGATACCACTATCGCCTCAAGCAGATGATATGACGTACCGATCGACACGGATAAAATATACCCTTGTGCGAACAGCTTCAATATCAGTCTTGAGGTTACCGCCATATTACCCGCTTTCACTTCTTCAAGATCGTTATATTTCGTGAACAGGGAATCCACAAACATCAAAACAAACAACAGCAGCCCACCGACAGCTGTCCACAGCAATACACGCAAGATCATATCAAAATCCATCTCTAAGCCTCCACATTCAACATACGAAAACTCCCTTGAGTCCGGGCTGCCTCAATTGAAGACAGACGTCGACGTCTAATCAAGGGATCTTCCCTTATATCTACGATCAAACAAAAGCGAAGGAGAAGCTCAGCTGCATTCAGCCCTGCTGTTTCTCCCTCGCCCCCTGAACAATATACCTGTCAGACCGCTGAATCGTTATTACTTGTTCTCGTATTGTTTCATCAAGGCTGCAAGCTCATCCTCAACGACTTTGTCCTTGCCAAGGTTCTCAAACTCTTCATCAAGGGATTTCTCGCGTGTCGACATTTCATTGCTTGCTTCCGCACGAGCTTCCATTGCCAGCATCTTCTCTTCCATCCGTTTCAAACCGGCAGAAGCCGTGTCAGTCCCAAACCCGTTCATCGCTTTGTTGATCTCGGTTTGCGCTTTAGCCGCATTATAACGGGCAACCAAAGTTTCACGTTTGTTCTTCATCGCTGTAAGCTGCTTGCGCATTTCTTCCAACTTGCCGCGCAGATTATCAGCTGCCAGTTTGTTCTGATCGTAGCTGGCTTTGTACTCATCACGCTTGGCCTCAGCGGCCTTCTTCTCTTCCAGCGCGCGGCGGGCAAGGTCAACGTTTTGAGCTTGTGCTGCGGTATGCGCTTGCTGCGTGCGTTTTTCCACCAGCGCAGCTTGCTCTTCATAAAGTGCTTTAAAGCGTTTCTCGATGGCAATTTGCGAAGCTACCGCTTTCTCGGCATCCTCAAGATCTTCCGTCATATCCCGGATGTACTGATCCGTCATTTTAATCGGGTCTTCCGCCTTGTCGATAATGGCGTTAATATTGGACATGGTCAAATCGCGCAATCTTTTAAATATGGACATCGTTCTCTTCCTCTCGCTTTCACTTTAAAATACTGGTATATGATTAATATTTACGCTGCATGCTCCCAAACGTTTCAAATTTTTTTTAGAAGTTGTTCAAACACGCACTTTTAATATGCTCGTTCATATTGCTTAGGAACTTTCTGTCCTCCATCAAGCGCCTTGGCTGCATGAACAGCCCAGTAGGGATCGCGGAGCATGCCCCGGCCAATCGCCACCAGATCCGCCTTGCCTGACAAAATCACCTCTTGTGCGGCATGGTAATCATCCAGCAATCCTACCGCAATAACAGGGACCTTTAACAGTTGTTTGAACTCTGCTGCCAGATCCACCTGATAACCGGGCTCTGCTTCCGGGCCGCCATTTGCGCCGACCTGGCCTTCTCCCCCCGAGGAGATATGAAAAATATCAACACCGGCATCCCGGTAACGTTTGCAAATTTCCGCACAGTATTGCACATCGTAGCCGCCGTCCACATATTCTTTTGCAGATACCCTCATCATGATCGGCATGCCTTCAGGCAGCACTTCCTTAACGGCTTGGACAACCCGCTCGCCGAACAAGGGAAGATCTTGGCCATATTCATCACTGCGCTGGTTCGTTAGCGGCGAGTGAAACTGATGAATGAGGTAACCATGGGCGCCATGAATCTCAACGGTATCAAACCCGGCTTCAACAGCTCGACGCGCGCCTTCCTTGAAGGCTTGAATGAGCTCTTCCACTTCCGCCCCGGAAAGCATCTTGGGCATTTTGTAATGGGAGCTGAATGGAATCGCAGAAGGGGCTACGGACGGCTCTGCATCCTGCGCTTTTCTTCCGGCATGCCCAAGCTGGATACCAATCTTGGTTCCATAAGAATGCACGTTCTCCACAATACGGCGATAGGCTGGAATCTGATTGTCGTCCCAAATCCCCGTGTCCTGATTCGTTATGCGTCCATCAGGGTGGACACCTGTCATTTCCACAATAATGAAGCCAGTACCTCCAACGGCACGGCTGACGTAATGAACAAAATGCCAATCATTCGGAATCCCGTCCTCAGCTTGAACGGAATATTGACACATCGGTGGCATAACAATGCGGTTCTTGAGGGTCAAATTCTTGAAATTGTAAGGTGTAAACAAGTCTGCCAAGCGATTATCTCCTTCCATATCCAAATGATCAAGATGTAATAACCAATCTGTTACCGGTTATTATACACCTTTCTGAGGGAAAACTAAAAAACATCGCATTCCCATATTGAGGATAATCGCCCGATCAACTGGGCATACCATATTAAAAAGCGAAAGGGGCTGATCGTGATGTTCAATCGATACCGTGCAGGAAGCTGCCTGTTGTGTATCCTGTTATTCTGTTTCATGGTGCCGGACATCCCGGCACACGCGTCCAATGTACATAGTTTGTCACTTCAACCCCAAGACACTTCCGTCATGTCGGAATCCGGCCAAATCTTGGATCATGCCAACCGCAGTAAGACCCAAAATTCAGACGATGCGCCGTCTTTAAGTCAATTGCTGAGAAAATATCCGGATACCTTTCGCTCCAGCGGACCCCGGGTCAAACAGATCGCTCTGACCTTTGATGATGTTCCGGATCCCCGATTTACCGGAAAAGTACTCGACATCCTCAAGGAGTTTCAGGTAAAAGCCACATTCTTTGCCGTGGGGGAACGGGCCAAAAAACATCCCGATCTTACGAAACGAATCCATGAAGAAGGTCACGCCATTGGCAATCACTCGTTTAATCACGCACAGCTGAACAAGCTGAGCCTGGACAAATTCAAAGGCCAAATCGGACGTACCAACACGATCTTGAAATCCCTAACCGGAGTGGATCCTCGGCTAATTCGTCCGCCTTATGGCGATATTAATGAAGAACAGCTTCAGTGGGCACGCAAAAACGGATACAAAGTCGTGAATTGGAATGTCGACTCCCTCGATTGGAAAGGGCTGCGTAAGGAAGAGGTTAAAAGCAACATTTTATCAGCGGTCGGGCCAGGCTCGATCGTACTCCAACATGCCGGAGGTGGCGTGGGATCCAACCTAACCGGAACGATCGAAGCGCTCCCGGACATTATTACCGAGCTGAGGAGTAAGGGATATAGCTTCGTCACACTCCCGGACATGTTAGACGTGTCAGAGTCGAGATAGATCTGAATAACAAAAAAAGACGGCTGACTGGAGTTTGGATCCAGTCTAGCCGTCTTCCGTGTTAGAATTGTTATTCATGAGGATGGATTAAATTATTCGATAATGAACAATTTAATATCCTGAATGCCGAATTGATTCACGGATGATTTTGAACCTGGGATGAAAATATCAATCCTATTCCCTTTAATAGCCCCGCCAATATCACGAGCTTCTGCCACAAATGCCTTTTTCGGCAGCCCTGGATGCTCATGTCCTGTTACAAGCACCTTGGTACCGAGCGGAATGATCTTGGGATCGACAGCGATGGTACCGAGCTCAAGGGAATTTCCGAAGTAATCAACAGCGCCCCAACCACCGTTCTCGCTTGCTGCAGAAGAATAGGCAGTAGCCTTGACCGACAATGTTTTGCTGTAATTAAACGTCTTGCCCCATGCTTCCACCACGTTCTTTTCAGGGGAAACGCTCAAGCTGGGCGTAAATCCGGAGGTTCCTGAAGTGATAGGTGCAGCAGATGCCGTCGAGTTCATCGATACCGTCGATGGAATGGTGATTTTTAGCCCCTGGTATATATTCGTTGCCTTAATCGTAGGGTTAGCCTTCATCAGCTTGTCCATGTTTACACCGTACTGTTTAGATAAGAAGTAGAAGGTATCGCCATTCTTCGCGACATGCACTGCGCTTGCATGTGCCTGCAGTCCCCCTCCGGCGAAAGTCAGGCCGAGTACAACGGCGGTAGCGGTAAACCATTTTGCTGTTTTTCCAGCGATCTTATTATTTTTGTTAAGTCCATAATTTCTAGTCCATGATTTCATTTGTTGTAACATCTAAGATGCCTCCTTGTATGTAGCCTGGTAATTCGGATGTAATATGTCAACGAACATCAATATATCACAATTTTGTAACCTATACTGCAAGCAATTGTTACCAATAAACAAACAAAAACAGCGCCAATTCCTGAAAGGATCAGGTATGGCGCTGTTTTTGTTTGTTACAATGCAGATATAAAAGTTACAAAACCTTACTTAAAAACTCTTGCGTACGAGGATGAGTCGGATTGCCAAACAGTTGGTCCGGCGTGCCTTCCTCTACGATTTTACCACCATCCATGAACAGGATCCGATCCCCCACTTCCCGAGCGAAGCCCATCTCATGGGTGACGATGACCATTGTCATCCCGCCTTCGGCAAGTTTCTTCATTACTTCCAATACCTCCCCCACCATCTCAGGGTCCAGTGCGGAGGTTGGCTCGTCAAACAGCATGACATGCGGCTGCATCGCGAGTGCGCGGGCAATGGCAATTCTCTGCTTCTGTCCACCGGACAGTTGGGAAGGATATGCCTCCTTCTTGTCCTGCAGGCCAACCGACTTCAGCAGCTCGTCTGCAGTAGCCTCGGCTTCCTTTGCCGAGACACCCTTCACCTGAATAGGAGCAAGCGTAATATTATCGATGACCTTCTTGTGAGGAAACAAATTAAACTGCTGAAATACCATGCCCATTTTCTCACGGGTTGCATTGATATTGTGATTCTTGGCGGTGATCAGCTCACCCTCGAACGAAATTTCGCCGCTAGTCGGCACTTCAAGCAAATTGAGACATCGTAAAAAGGTACTTTTACCGGAGCCGCTCGGTCCGATGACAACCACTACTTCTCCTTTTGCAATCTCAATGTCAATGCCCTTCAATATTTCCAGCTTGCCAAACGATTTATGAAGATCCTTAACGGTTATCACTTGCACTCAACTTCCTTTCCCAGACACCCAGAAGCTTCGAAAGAACGAATGTCAGTATAAAGTAGATCATGGCCGCCACAAGCAGCGGATTCAATGCCGCAAAGGTACTGCCGCGCAAAATCTGGGCTTGATACATTATGTCCGCCACACCGATGAAGGAGACGATGGAGGATTCCTTGATGATGACAACAAACTCATTACCGATTGCAGGCAAAACGCCTTTTAACGCTTGCGGCAAAATAATGTGGCGCATCGCTTTGCCCTTGGTCATTCCGAGAGAGCGTGCAGCCTCCAATTGACCGCGGTCCACGCCTTGAATGCCGGCACGGAATATTTCAGCTAGATAGGCAGCGCTGTTGATAGAAAGCGCCAAAATACCTGACTGGATCGGTGAGAGTTTAATATCAAACGCCGCCAAGCTGTAATGGATAATAAACAACTGGACCAGCATCGGCGTGCCGCGGATGATCTCGATATAAGCGGAAGCCAAAAACTTAAGGATTTTTACACCCGACATCCGCATTAAAGCGATAATCAATCCGAGAATGAAACCGAAAAATACACCAAGAGCCGAAATAAGCAACGTAAACTGGATCCCCTTGGCGTAATAATCACGGTACTTCCAAAAGAATTCGAATGTGTTCAGGTTCTCTGCCTTACGACCGGCAGCCAGGTCACTGGCCTCGTCGACAAACTTCTGGATCTGGTTATTCTCCTTCAAGCGCTCGAGTGTAACATTAATGCTCTTGAGCAGCTCTTCGTTCCCTTTGCGCACCCCGATGGCATAAGCGTCATTCTCAGCCGTCGGTTTAGCGTCCGTGATCACCATGGTCGCTTCATTCATATTCGTCTTCGCAATTGGATACTCGGCGAGAACCACATCCACACGCTCGGATTCCAGCTGCAGCAGCAAGTCCGGGATTTTATCCAGTGATACCACATTGGCTTTCGGGATTGTCTTTGCAATGGACTCCTGAATGGAGCTCTTCTGAACCCCGATGCGAGCACCCTCCAGGCTTTCAAGCGTGTTGAACTTGAGTGCATCTTCCTTACGGACGACCACCGATTGTTCCGCAGCATAATAAGGCTCGGAGAAATCGATGCTCTTTCGACGCTCTTCCGTCGGATTCATGCCCGATATGACAAAATCCACACGTCCGCTCGTCAGCTCCGGCAAAAGCGCATCAAAGGAAGTGTCCTTAATAATGAGCTCGGCACCAAGATCCTTGGCGATTTCCTTCGCAATATCGATATCAAATCCGACGATGGTATCCACGCCATCTATCGTTTTATGGAACTCATAAGGTGCATAATCGGCACTCGTGCCGAGAATCACCGTTTTCTTCTCACCCTCCGCATGAACGATACTGCCAAAAGACAGCACGACCACCATGAACAGGGTCATCCACGCTGTAAATTTACGTTTCATATGTCTCGTTTCTCCCCTAACTGTTACGAATAAATTCAACCATAGAAAAAATGCAACTGAGTCATTATAAAACAGGATGCATGAATATGCAATGAAAATTCATGGGTTCTCATGATCAGCACCCTTATATTAAACCCTACATATTGCGTCTACCCCACTATTTTAATACAATGGTCAATTCAACATACCCGTAGGGATTATGTTACTCATGATTCTTTTAATCATTTAAACAAATAAATAAGAGGGGTGAATCGATTGAGAGTCCATATTGTGGAAATCACAGCGCTATTTTAACCATTACAGGCCGTTCAATTTTCCCTACATATAAATGTAAATACAGGACTTTAGTATCAACAGAAGTGATACGAGGATCTATAGTGAGCAATCTTCCGATGATGCATAATCTATCCGTCCCCTTCCCATCTTATAATTGCGCGTAACATGCGGTACTTGATATATAGGAAGGCTAACCGTGCGGTCTCTTTCACTCCATGATTCATGCAAGCCAGCAGTTGGTTATTAATTAGCTATAGCTTTACTCATATAGGAGGTGTAACCATGCTGTTAGAAGCACTGTATCATGTTCCAAGAGATAAATGGGCATATGCATATGATACGAAAACCATTCATCTTCGGATTCGAACCAAGAAAAACGACATTGATTCTGTTGTTGCCATGACTGGCGACAAATATGATTGGGACCGTACGTACTTCGAGATCACCATGGAAAAGGCCGCCTCGGATGACATGTTTGATTACTGGGAATGCGGAGTCAGGCCGAAATATAAAAGACTATCCTACGGCTTTCGGATTCATGCCGGAGATGAGACGGTTTATATGGTGGACAACGGAATCGGATGGGACTATCCTTATCCGCCTGCCGGTTACTTTGAATTCCCGTACATACATGAAGTCGATGTATTTAAAGTACCGGAATGGGCCAAAGAAGCCGTGTTTTATCAAATTATGACAGAGCGCTTTGCTAACGGAAACCCGGCCATCAATCCTGAAGAAACCAAAGCTTGGGGAGACAAGCCGGAGGTGGATAATTTCTTCGGCGGTGACCTGCAGGGCGTGCTGGATCATCTGGATGATCTCGTTGACCTGGGCATTAACGCCATTTATTTTACTCCGCTCTTCCTCTCCCCCTCCAATCATAAATATGACACGGTTGATTATAAACAAGTGGATCCGCACTTTGGCGATAATGAGTTGTTGAAAAAAGTAGTAGATGTTTGTCACGCTAAAGGCATTCGAGTGATTCTCGATGCGGTATTCAATCACTGCAGCGAGGAGTTCCCTCCCTTTCAGGACGTGCTGAAGCACGGCGAAAAATCGAGATATGCCGGATGGTTTCATGTGAACCAGTTTCCTTGCGAAGTCAAGGATGGGATTCCCAGCTACGACACTTTCGGCTTTTTCGGAAATATGCCGAAATTCAATACGGCCAATCCCGAGGTAAAAGCGTATCTGCTGGGTGTAGCCGAGTACTGGATCAAAGAGATCAATCTCGACGGCTGGCGTCTGGACGTTGCCAATGAAATCGACCATCATTTCTGGCGGGATTTCAGACAGGTTGTCAAGAAGGCCAACCCTGAGGCTTATATCGTAGGCGAGGTCTGGTCGGACTCCTTAATCTGGCTGCAAGGTGACCAGTTTGATTCCGTCATGAATTATCCTTTTGCCGATAAGGTGCTGGAGTTCTTCAACGGCAACATGGACGGGCTCACGTTCGCCAACCGTATCGGCTCGATCCTGATGCGTTATCCGCAGCAGACCAACGAAGTGGTCTTTAATCTGCTGTGCAGCCACGATACGCCGAGGCTGCTTACCCGTGTGGGAGAAGATATCCGGCGCATGAAACTCACCGTTGTATTCCTGTTTACATTCATGGGTACGCCGTGCATCTTTTATGGCGACGAAATCGGATTGACCGGTGACGGAGATCCCGATTGCCGCAAATGCATGGAATGGGATCCAAAGAAACGAAACCAAGAGCTGTATATGTTTTATCAGGGGATGATCGCGCTTCGGAAAAAGCATAAGGCGCTGAGACAGGGACGCTTCCGCTTCCTGCAAGCGAATCTCCATGATCCTTGCATTGTGTACGAGCGTGCGGACGAAACCATGCATTTTATCGTCTGGATGAACAACAGCAACTCGAAACGCACCATATCACATCCTATCGTCACGACCGATTGGATTGATGCCGAGACAAAAGAGCCCGTGAAGCCGGTAAACGGGACAATGCATATCGATTTAGATCCTTATGCATATCGAATTTTATGCCGGCGATTGAAACATTAGTAAACTCATCTTATGTGGTACAAACCCCCATATTTAGGAATATGAAGCTTCAGGCCAACTGGCACCATAACATCTAAGCGAGCTTTAACGAGCACAGGGGTACAAGGACAGCACATTATTTGGCTATCCTTGCACCCCTGTGTCTTGTTATGGTTCATGCATGAGATTGGGTGATTTGATGGTATATCTCCTGATATTCCTTTGCCGAAACGTTCCAGCTATAATCCCCGGCCAATGCGTTCCTAGTCACTTTACGCCAGTGTTCAGGCATGCGGTAAATCGAGGTCGCGCGCCGGATCGTGTTCATCATATCATGTGCATTGTAATCCTTGAAAGAGAATCCATTCCCTTCCCCCGTATACTCGTCGTATGCATGAACTGTATCATTCAGTCCGCCTGTTTCGCGGACAATCGGCACACTGCCGTAACGCATGGCGATGAGTTGGCTGATACCGCACGGTTCAAATTTGGAAGGCATCAGGAACAAATCGCTGCCAGCGTAGAAGCGCCGCGATAAGGGTTCATTGAACCGAATCTGGGCCGACATTTTATTGGGATACCGATTTGCCGCTTCCTTGAACCAATGCTCATACGACGGATCACCCGTTCCCAGAACGACAAATTGAATCTCATCATAGTAGAGCAGCTCATCCAGAATCCGGATGACCAGATCGAGCCCCTTCGAATCGACCAGCCGCGTCACCATCGACATCAACGGAATATGCGGTGCTACCGGAAGATTCAACTCTTCCTGCAAGGCAATTTTGTTCTGCGTTTTCTTATTCAGACCGCTCCGGTACTTCATCGCGATGTGTGGATCGGTCGCCGGGTTGTAGCTCTTAGTATCTATGCCATTCACAATGCCGCTCAATCTCGAGCCTTGGGCTGACAAAAGCCCGTCGAGTCCGTATCCGTAATAACCGGTCTGGATCTCCGAAGCATAAGTCGGGCTCACCGTCGTTACATGATCTGCATAGACGATTCCCGCTTTCATGAAATTCACGTTTCCGTAATATTCTACGCCCTCCGCTGTAAAATGACGGCTGTGGATCCCGAGCAGATCGACCAGCACCTCGTACGGATATACACCTTGATACAACAAATTGTGGATTGTGAATACGGTTCGAATGCCCGCATAGTAGGGATCATGGCGGTAGACATCTTCAAGGAGCAGCGGAATCATCGCCGCATGCCAATCATGGCAGTGAAGCACGTCCGGCTGAAAGTCGATTACCGGCAATATTTCGAGGACAGCGCGGTTGAAGAACGAAAAGCGTTCGCCATCGTCCATGTAGCCGTAAATACCGTCGCGGCCAAAATAATATTCATTGTCTACAAAATAAATCGTAATCCCGTCCTCAACCAGGGACTCGATGCCGCAATACTGCTCGCGCCAGCCTACCCGAACCCGGGTTTCCCCGACATGCGCCATGCGCTCCCGATAGTCGTCAGGAATGCCGCGATATTTGGGCAGAACCACCCGAACATCCTCGCCCATGGCGCGAAGGGATTTCGGCAAAGCAGCGATCACATCCGCCAATCCGCCTGTCTTGATGTACGGTCCACATTCTGAAGCTGCAAATAACAATTTCAATCCTGCTTCCCCCTTTGGATTCGTTTGGTTTTTCGCGCTGTCTTCTCTTTTACTGCTTCTACTTTCAGAGAAACGTCCTCTCGATCCTGCGACTTTCTGGAGCGCGGCTTTTTCTTTAACACCACCATGCCTAGTGGAGGCAGCTTGATCTCCAGGCTGTGGGTTTGACCATGCCAGGCCTTCTTCTCCGCTTTTAAGTCTTCGTCGTTGACCCGTCCGGAGCCGCCATAATCGGTGTGATCGGAATTCAATATTTCCACGTACTGTCCCGCTCTCGGTAAGCCGATCCGATATTGGTCATATGCCCGGGGCTGAAAATTAATGACGATAATCAATGTATCGCCAGGTTTTGTGCCCATTCTCATGTACGATAAGACACTCTGCTCATGATCATCGGCGCTAAGCCACTCAAAGCCTTCCCACCTGTGATCCTGCTCCCATAGCGCCTTCTCCTCTACATACATGCGGTTTAACGCTGCCGTATAAGCCAACTGCTTGCGGTGGCTTTCGTAGTCCAGCAGCAGCCAATCCAGCTGTTCCTCATCCTTCCATTCAATGAACTGGCCGAACTCTCCCCCCATAAACAGCAGCTTTTTGCCGGGCTGGGTGATCTGATATCCGAGTAAAATCCGGAGTCCCGCAAACTTTTGTTCATAGCTGCCCGGCATTTTATTAAGCAGTGATTTCTTCCCGTGGACTACTTCATCATGTGACAGCGGTAATGTAAAATTTTCTGAATAGGCATAACAAATGGGAAATGTTAGTAAATTATGATGGGTGGGCCGCTGATCGAATGCTTTCTCCACATAGGACAGCGTGTCATTCATCCAGCCCATATTCCATTTGTAATTAAACCCGAGACCCCCTTCGTGCACGGGTGCTGTAACTCCTGCCCATGCGCTGGATTCCTCGGCCATCATCAAGGCATTTGGGTAATATCGAAACACAGCTTTATTCAATTCCTGCAGAAAGGATATCGCTTCGAGATTTTCCAAGCCACCATGTTCATTAGGTCTATACTGACCTTCGCGCTTCTCAAAATCGAGCCGAATCATGCTTGTCACAGCGTCAACACGAAGACCATCAATATGATACATATCCATCCAAAATAAGGCATTGGAGATGAGGAATGAAATCACCTCAGGCTTGGCATAATCGAAAGACAGTGTTCCCCAGCCCGGTTTCTCTGCTTTTTGCGAATCTGCGTACTCATAAAGAGGAGCCCCGTCAAACAATCGAAGCCCGTGGGCATCCTTGGCAAAATGTGCGGGCACCCAGTCGAGCAGCACGCCGATACCAGCTTGATGCAGCTGATCAACAAGATACATGAAATCATGGGGACTTCCGTATCTGCTGGTCAGAGCAAAGAATCCGGTTCCCTGATACCCCCATGAAAGATCGTACGGATGCTCAGCCAAGGGCATGAATTCCACGTGGGTATAACTCATCTCCAACAAGTAGGGAATCAACTGGTCCGCCAGTTCGCGGTATGTATAGAACGAGCCGTCCTCTTTTTGCCGCCAGGTTCCAAAGTGCAATTCATATATGTTCATCGGCTTGGTGTAGGGGGATCTGTTCTTTCTTCTCCATGCAGCGTCATCCCAATGATATCCAGAGAGATCGGTCACAACCGATGCCGTTGCAGGTCGAACTTCGGCATGAAACGCGTAGGGATCCGCCTTCAAGAACGTTTCTCCATACGGTCCGGTGATATGATATTTGTAAAAAGTTCCAGTCTTCATCCCAGGGAAAAACCGACTCCAAATTCCCGAATCGGGTATCCTATATAACGTGTCCTGGGAACCGTCCCAGCCGTTCCAGTCTCCAGCAAGACCCACCTGCCTTGCATTTGGAGCCCAGACCGTAAAACGCACGCCTTCATCTCCATCTTCTGTAGCACGGTGTGCACCCATGCATTGGTAACTGTGATACCAGGTTCCTTCATGGAATAAATACAATTGTTCCGGAGTCATGTTTCCTTCCCTAACTGCTTGGTTCAATCATCGTCACCCGCTTTTTCTTAAAAATCCATATATTATTAGTGCTATTACCCCATTCTAACCATGTTGAAAATAAAAAATGTCCCTGAAAAATAATTTTGTAATTTTCATTTTACTTTTTCAATATAATCGTTTCAAACCCCGGGAATGTCGTTTATGTAATGTACAACGTGAAAATACATTGGGAGGGAAACGTGATGAAGAGAAAAGACTGTATTGCTATGCTTCTGGCCGGTGGAGAGGGTAAACGATTAGCTCCCCTTACGTCCAAGCTGGCAAAACCCGCCGTTCCATTTGGCGGACATTATCGTATAATCGATTTTCCTCTCAGCAATTGTGTGAACTCCGGAATCGATACGGTTGGAGTGTTAACACAATATGAGGCAGAATCATTACACGAACATATCGGTGAAGGTGAACCCTGGGGACTAACACATACAGGACGTGAAGGCATCGCTCTGCTTCCATCCAACAGCACACACCAAGATGGATACTTGGGTACAGCAGACGCCATTTATAAAAACATTCCATACATCGATGATCAAAATCCCGAACATGTCCTTATTCTATCCGGGGACCATATTTATCAAATGGATTATCGCGAAATGCTTGAAGCCCACATACAGCAAGCGGCACCTGCCACGATCTCCGTGATGGAAGTGCCCTGGGAAGACGCCAGCCGTTTTGGTGTCATGAGCGTTGACGACAATCTCAATATCATTGAATTTGCCGAAAAACCAGCAGAACCGCAAAGCAACCTCGCCTCGATGGGCATTTATTTGTTCCGTTGGGACTATTTGAAGCGGCACCTCATTGAGGATGCGGCTGATCCCAACTCCAGCCATGACTTCGGGAAGGATGTCATCCCTAAGATGCTGTCCGGAGAAGAGTCGCTGCTTGCATTCCGCTTCCAGGGCTACTGGCGCGATGTGGGCACCGTAGAAAGCCTCTGGGAAGCCCATATGGATGTGCTTAGCCAAAACGGGCTTGTTCTGGAAAGATCCGAGTGGCCCATGTATACCCGTACATGGAAGACCAAACTTTCGGCAGCGCGGAACCGCAATACGGAATACACAGACTGCTTGATTCATGACCAATGCACCTTCGAAGGAAAAGCCAAGAGCTCCGTTATATTCTGCGGTGCAGAGATCGGCAAATACTCCATCGTCAAGGACAGTGTGGTCATGCCGAATGTCAAAATCGGCAAGGGCGCTCATATCGAGCATGCCATTATCGGCGAGGGAGCGATCATCAAGGATGGAGCGATTGTAAAGGGATCTCCCGGCAACGTTGTGGTTGTTGGACCTTATGAGACCGTACTTCCGAAACCAACCATTCGTACCCAACCGTCCCGACTGCTTCAGGATGTATACGAAAAAGGACGCTTGCGGGCTAATGTCTCTTCATCCTAAACGAGTTCTTCAACAACATATTGACTCTGAGTTCAATTTCTTCAGACTTTTATACAAAAAAGCGATCCGTGACGGATCGCTTTTTCTCATGTATCGTGCCCTGCTGACTGTGTTTCAAGCGCATGCGACTTAGGTTTTATTAAAGTGTGAAATTATGAAATAAATCTCTTCTCATATAAATTCACGACACGACCACCCATATCCTGCTCAGCCACGAACTGAAATCCTTGGCGCTGATAAAATTGATTCAGCGTTGGCAGATGGGTTACGCAATCCAGTCTGAAACCCTGTTTACCCTTGGATATCAAATACGATTCCGCAAAGGAAATCATCTTGGTTCCAAGCTCCAGTCCCCGATAGGCGGCGCGTACGGTCAGCCGATGCAGATAACCATAGGCCGGATCATCCCGCTCTCCCCAATAAGCTGGATCTCCATACTGTAACGTGAACATGCCGACGGCCATGTCTTTATGCCATAGGATAAACACTTCACGCTCCTCCAGGTACTGCTCCATCAAGTCCAAGGAGAAGAGAGAAGGAATCCACTGCTTGCGCCTTTGCTGTTCCATCACCTCTGCCGCTTCCTTGAGCAGCGACAGCATCTCTCCTGCCTGTTCCGCCTCAGCCACTATTAATTCAAACAGACCTTGCTCAGTAGAAAACGTTGCTGCTGTGTGTCCCAATTCCGCACTCCCCCTTTTAACAACCCCACAAAGTGGAGTCTATGCTTCGATGCTTATTCCAAATACTTTGCGGGGACCCCAAAACACTGCCCCACAAAGTGGAGCCTATACCTCGATGCTTCATCCGAATACTTTGCGGGGACCCCAACCAATGCCGCAAAACATATAATTGCGAATACAGTACGCTTCGCTGAAAACTTAACAATTCTGTACTTTTGAGAAAAGCTTTGCCGGTAACCCGGCAAAGCTTATACGGTCGGTCCGGCTACGTCATCCTCACCGTTCTCTAATCCGCCGGCCATCGGTATTTTTCCTTCAGGCAACGGCAGCTTGACGATAACGGATGTTCCGTGCCCGAGCTCGCTTTCCATCTCCATCGTGCCCCCATGGAGCTCAATGAGCTGCTGCGTAATCGCAAGGCCCAGTCCCGTTCCCCCGTTAAGCGGATTAACCTGGAAGAACCGATCCTTTACCCGCCGAAGATGTTCGTCCGATATGCCAATACCGTGATCTTCCACGGTTACGATCACAAACTTGTCTTCCATAGCGAAGGACAGGTTGATCACGCCGTTCTCATGCGAGAATTTAATCGCATTATCCACAATGTTCAGAAACACCTGCTTCAAGCGGTTGGCATCCCCATAGACAATCGGTTTTTCATCGGTCTCCAGTTTGATCTGGATGCCCTTCTTCTCGGCCTTGGTCCACAGATTGAGCATAATCTCTTGCAGAAGCTCCCGTAAATTCACGATACCCTTCACAAGCTTCATCTCATTCTGCTGGAGCTTGGAGAAGTCGAGCAGCTCTTCAACAAGACCGATCAAGCGATCGGTTTCCTTGGAAATAATCTGCATCCCGATCTTCGTTTCTTCCGGATCATAGCCGCCGGAGTCGAGCGTTTCACTCCAGCCCTTAATGCTTGTGAGCGGAGTCCGCAGCTCATGTGAAATGGATGAAACAAAATCATCCTTCACCTGGTTGCTTCGTACAATTTCCTGCGCCATGTAGTTCAGGGTTGACGATAGCTCGCCAAGCTCGTATTTATAATCGCCTTTGATTCTCACGTTAAACTTGCCCTTGGCCATCTGCGCAGATACCGTGGTAATGTTGTTGAGCGGCTTTACGATGGAGTTGGCCAGTCCAATGCTGAAGGCAAGCACGAGCGCTAGCACGCCCCCCCCGATGCTGACGGCAAACAGCGTGATTTTCATCAGCTTGTCGTTAATGAACTCAAGCGAAGTCACATAGCGAAGAATGTACGTTTTCTCAAATCCGTTCGAAACGGTTTGAGATACAGCCATTACGATCTGCCCCGTACCTTGCTGCTTACCAATCCAATGGCCCGTATTGCCTGCAAGCGCTTGGGTGACATCACTGGTCTTGATGGTCTGCTCTATTTCGAAACCGGTGGATGTGGAGAGAACTTGACCACCCGGATTCAAAATTTGAAGCTCCGTTTTATACAATTCAAAATGGCGAACCATCTCGCTCAACTGGTTAGCGTTCTCCGTCGACGTCAATCGGAAGGGCTGATAAAAAGCGTTGGCGGTATTAATATGATTCACAATATGATTGTATACCGTATCGTAATAATACGATCGTAAAGCGAATAGAAATATAACCTCAATCAGCAGCAAGGCGATGAACACTACCAGGAAGTAGTGCAGCACGATTTGCCGCCGAATGCCTTTTTTGATGATCATTGTCCCTGACCCTTCCATTTATAGCCGTGTCCCCATACCGTCTGGAGGTATTCCGGCTCGGAAGGATTGCCTTCGATTTTTTGGCGCAGTCTCCGAATGTTCACGTCCACGATTTTGGGGTCACCCATATATTCTTTGCCCCATACGTGATCGAGCAGCACATCACGACTAAGCGGCGTGTTTTCTTTCTCCAGGAAAAACTGCACCAGCGAAAATTCTGTTGGCGTCAGCTCCACCGGCTGCCCGTTCTTCTTAAACTGCTTGGAGATCAGATCCAGCGTAAAGGGACCTGATTGAAACGATACCTTGGCGGCTCCCGCACGCTGGACATTCACCCTCCGCAGTAAAGACTGCAGCCTGGCGATTAACTCCGTCGGACTGAACGGTTTGCTTACGTGGTCGTCGGCACCAACGGAGAGGGCATACACTTTATCCTGCTCCTGAACTTTTGCGGTCAGGAAAATAATGCCGATCCGCTCGTTCGTTTCCCGAATTCTGCGGCATACTTCAAATCCGTCAATCCCCGGCACCATGACATCAAGCAAGGCGATATCGATATCTGGCGTCGTTTGCAGCAAACGAAGGGCTTCGTTGCCGTCCCCAGTCTCCAGAACGTCAAAGCCGTTTCGTTTCAGATTAATTACGATAAAACTGCGGATAGATTCTTCATCTTCTAATATGAGCACTTTACTCAAGGTCTAGTTCCCCTTTCTTTCGATAGGAGCCACATTATTACTGTTTGGCTTTTTATCTTTTTTACTCAATTTCAGATCGCCATGACTGCGATAAGCAATTACGCGGTTTTTCTCCTTCACCAGAATCTCCCAATCAGATTCGGCTTTCCCCCACTGGGCCTTTGAAAAGAATTTAATCTCGGCAACGGACTCTCCCGTGTCGGTCGTCACAAAATTCAAATAAGCATTTTTGTTGGATTCCGGCGTGATGGTAATCTTATTGTACATGTCTGGCGGAAAGTCCAGATAGAAGCGATTGTTCATATCGTAGTACCTTTGGAGCACGAATTGAAGCCCTTCTTTTTCGTTGGTCTCCCGTACCACTCCGTCCCACTGGAAGTACGTGGTGAAGAACGGGATCTCATCCAGTATAAGCCGATCTTCCCAGCCGCTCGGTCTCGTAAGAACACCAAACTCTAAAATACCGTCATCATTTACATCTTCGCTCTCTACAGGCAGTTCCTTGTAGGTAAGCAATTCATCCTGGAGGACATCAATAAACTGGTTATCCTCCATAATGATGAGCTTGGAATAAGAAGAGCTGGATACAACCGAAGCGTCCAAGATGATACCTTCTTTGTCCTTGGCCACTTTACCTGCGACAACATTGTAATAACTTTCGATATTCGGCCCCAGATCCAGCTTGTTCAGCTCGACAAAGGCGTCCTCGAATTTATCGTATTGATAGGTGCTGATATACGAGAGCTCTTTCTGCTGAAGATAGACAACCGTAATATCGTTGATCTTATCCCCGTTCATGTCTCCGATATTAAAATGAGTATATGGCAAAGCCGGTATTTTTTCGAGCGAATCCCCCGAGAATGAATACACAGCCAGCAGGTTCTGAAGATTCTCTTCTCCGCGGGAGAATCCGGCCACGATGTCAGCCTTGCCGTCATTCGTAAAATCAACGAAATCAAACGACTCCAATACCGTCCCTTCTCCGTCGAAATCAAGCTTCTTCACCCATGTATCGCCTTGCTGCTGCATGATCATACCATGGATTTTCACTTCATCGTCCGGCGTCTGATAGAAAACAACCGCCTCCATAATTCCGTCATTGTCCAGATCATGAATACGGATAGAACTGCTATCCACATCACTTCGCGGCCGGATAATGGAACCGGTTTCCAGCTTATTCTTCAGAAGCGCGGTTTGGATAGCGCCATTAAGCGTCGCTTTATCCGTCGGCAAATCCGGTTTCTTCATTAAAGAGACTGGGTCCTGCTGAATAAACGTACAGCCGCTTATGATAAATAGCAACAAACCTGCCAAGAGGACTTGCATCACTCTATATTTCAATAAGTATCAACTCATTTCTATACATTCACCTGGCGTCTTTGGTGATCAATAATTACAGTCTTAACTTCTCGCCATGGGTTAAACGTCTTCCGGTCACATCTACGGCCAGTTCTCCGCCGGATAGACCCATGATCCGGGTGCAATATTTCTCGGCCAGCTCCAAGGGTATAACGGTAAATACAGTTAAACGTTCTTCCTCGCACAAGGTTTTAAGTGTCTTCAATACGTGCTCGGCTGAGGCCGGATCAAGTCCCGTCACAGGCTCGTCCGCCAAAATGACCTTGGCACCATGAACAAGTGCGCGGGCAATCGCAATCCGCTGCTTCTCGCCGCCGCTTAACTCGCCGGCCTTTCGTTTAGCCTTGTCCAACAAACCAAGGTGCTCGATCGTATCCATAGCGCCCATATAATCATCAGAGCGGACCATCCCGGTTACCATCCGCCACAGCGGTGTTTGGCTGGATTGTCCGATCAATACATTCTTAAGTGCCGTTCGATTTACATTTAAGGACGGGTTCTGCTCAAGATAAGCCCATTCCCGGCGAATTCTCCGTTTTCCCGCAGGATTCATCATATCTTCGCCGTCAATCGTTAGTTTGCCGCCGTCCCATTTTTGCTGCATGGATAGACAGCTCATCAACAAGCTTTTCCCGCTTCCGCTAGCACCGATCAGACCGATCATTTCCCCGTGCTCCATCTGAAAAGTGATATCCTTTAACACCGGTGTGCGTTCAGGACCCATCGTTTTCTTCAGCCGATCCACTTTAATCATGTTATCGTCTCTCCCGTCAAGTGCATATTCCTACTCTCTAGTTTAGAAGAAAGCGAAAGCAATTGCCATGAGAACACATGTTTCTATTCTTGTGTTGATGTGGTTTTGACTTTAAACCATAATCCCGTACAGGCAAACAGAATATACAATCCACCAAGCAGTACGAAGATCCCTCCGTTCCACCCCGTTTCCATGATGGCACCCCCGGCATTCGGTCCTGCTATACTACCCGCATTAAAATGGAAGGAAGCCACGACGTTGGCCGCCGGCAGCAGCACTCTGGGAAGGATATCCGCGGCATAAGCCAAACCGAGGGAGAAGAAAGAACCCACCAGGCCACCGGCCAGCGTTAGTAATACTAGGGTTGCCCAGAAATTCGTTCCTGCTGCAGGAATGAGCAAGAAACAGCATCCGCCCACAATACCGGCGATCGTCAGCACCCGTTTGCGTCCGAATTTATCACTCCACATGCCGAGGGGAAGCTGCAGCACCAGACCGCCGATGCCGACAAAAGGAAGCAACGCCGAAATTTCGCCCAATGTAAACCCGCTTCTTAACCCATAGACCGGGAAGTTGCTGTTAATTCCCGCCTCCATATATCCGTAGAGAAACGCGGGAATCAACGCAAACCAAGCCAGGCGGTAGCTTTTGAGATAGCGTCCAGCTGGCTGCTGATCCCCATTCTCGCTTTTTTCCGGCTTCAAGTTCGGAAGTTTGAAGAGCACGACCAACAGGATGAACAAGAACAGCACAGCCAGAATTATAAATGGTACCGCCTCGCCATACTTCAGCAGCGGAATGCCCAGCGGCCCTATACTGAATCCTAAGCCGTAGGACATGCCGTAAAAGGATATGCTTCGCCCCCGGTTCTTAACCGTTGACATCATCAGCACCCAGAGCTGGGCGGCATAATGAAGCGCGCTGTCGCCAATACCGACGAGCACACGCAGTACAAACCAGACTGCCACGCTTGGAACTAACGGAAAAGCGACCAGCGACAGCATCACGAGCACAAGTCCCGAAATGATCAGTTTTTTGAAACCGACCCAGCCCAGAAGTCTTTCCGCAACGAGCGTCATGGCAAACGAGCCTACATATAAGGCCGCCGCGTTCAAACCGTTCATGGAGGATGAAATGCCCATCCGTTCCAAAAATATAGCCAGCACCGGCAATAACAGTCCCTGGCTTAAACCAGCCGCAACGACGACGGCGATTAAAATGAAATAATGAGTTCTCCCCTGACGGGGGGTTACAGCTTCTGTCACTGAAATATAGTCCTCCTCTAATGTGAAAAAACGATGAATTTAAACAGCCAGATGAACATTATAGTGGACAAGCCCAATCCATACAAGCCATAATAATAACAATGCCATCAATTGGGAGGGTATCCGTTAATGAAATATAAAGTTAGTATCGATGTATCTATGGTCTACGAGCTGCTGGGCAGCTTCATGATATATGCAACAAGGAAATGGACCGATAACCTGGATATCGGAAAACAGCTGATAACGGAGATGGACGAGCGTTTACCTCAGCCTGTTCGCGTCCAGTTCAGTCGAGCCCGTTCATGGCCACTCGCGGATTATGATGTGTTATACGCCTTGATCATGCTTCGGGGAGAACATCTTGAAATCCCGGATTTTCTAAATTGGATTGAAACTTCCGCCGTGGAAGAGCTGCATGACCTGCTTCAGCCTCACTTGCCCTCCCTCTCGCGGGATGAAACATCCAGAATTCGAGAAAACTACATACCGCTGATGAAGCTGTGGCACGAGCACTACTTCTCCAAAGTGGAGCCTGACCTATATCAGCTCCTGGAAGACGATGCCGAAGAGAAACGAATGCTCCTTCCGAAAATGGATGACGAAAATTTGATCGAATATGCCTCAAGCGGGGTTATACTCGACGATGTGCCTCAAGAGAACGTCGTTTTGTTCCCGGGCACGCATTTCCGGCCGATCAATACCTATTGCTTCTATGAGAACGTGCTCCTGCTGCAGTATCCTATCGATATCCCGGAAGAAGAGGAAGACGAGCCGCCCGTCGTCCTCCTCCGCATGACCGAGGCACTCGCCGATCCGAAACGCCTGCGTCTCCTGCGTTATATTGCAGATGAGCCGAAGGCCGTGTCCGAAATGGCGTCCGAGCTGGGTCAGCCCTATGAGGAATTGATGCACCACTTGATGATATTGAGGGCAGCAGGCTTGCTGCGCTCCCATCTGAAGTCCGAGAATAACGAAAGATTCAGCCTGCGGCCGGATGGGGCTGCCGAGCTTCAGATGTTCCTGGAGACTTACATTCGACTTTCATAGCAAGAAGGAGTAAACCATGAGTAAAACATCGCAACATATTATCTTCGACATGGATGACACATTAATACATTGCAACAAATACTTCAATCTGATTCTCGGCGATTACTTCGAGTGGATGACCGAATGGTTTCAACATGATGGCTTGACTACCGAAGAAGTCCGGGCCAAGCAGATGGAAATCGACGTAGCCGGCGTAGATAAGCTGGGATTTGCAAGTGCGAACTTCCCACAATCCTTAATCGATACGTATCATTATTTCGGCCGCATTCATGGAAGAGAAAGCTCGCGCAAGGAAGAAGAGCTTCTCTACGAGTTAGGGCTAAGTGTATATGAGCAAGAAATCGAAGCCTACCCCGGCATGGTCGAGACGCTCGAGAAGCTTCAGGAAGATGGGCACTGCCTCCACCTCTACACAGGAGGCGAGACCAGAATTCAGAAGCGTAAAATCAAACAGATGAAGTTGGCCGATTACTTCAATGACCGAATCTACATTCGCCAGCATAAAAATATTACGGCATTGGAAGAAATCCTCACGATGGGGACATTCTCCCGCTCCGATACATGGATGATCGGCAACTCGCTTCGCACGGATGTCGTTCCGGCGCTGACGGCAGGCATCAACAGCATCTATATCAAGCAGCAGCGCGAATGGCAATATAATCTGGTCGAGTTGAAGCAAGAGCCGCATAATGTGTTATATACCGTTTCGGCGCTGACCGAAGTTCCAGAGGTCATTGAAGATCACTTAGATTAATCAAAATAGACCGAGCCGATCAAGGAGGGGATCCCTGGTTGGCTCGGTTTTTTATTTAACTGTGCCGCCTCACGATTTCACGGCTTCACTTGAGTCCTCTGCCTGAACGGCAAGCTTTCCGTTCCCTTCAACAGCTAGGACAATCCTGCCTTTATACGTGCTGCCGTCCTCGTTTTTAAAGGATAATAGCTGGGTCTTGCCTTGAAGCAGCAAGGATTTCAGCATCGCATGCGAAACTTGTTTACCGGCAAATTCCTTCCAGATGACATAGTTGCAGCCGGTTTTGAAATTCGCGCAGCCATAGCCTTTGCGTCCTTCAATAATATGCCCTTCACATCCGGGTCTAGGGCATCGGCCTAATGAAGAGCGCACGGACGATGCTTCACTAGAAGTGGAGGTATCCGACTTCGGAGTCCGCTTAGCCGCACGTTCTTCCTTGTCACGTGGGGCCGCGGCAGCTTTTCCCGTGCTTCGCTTCCCTCTGCCTTTGGACTTGTCCTCATCCCCGCCAAATAATGATGAAGGTGCCTGACGCTGCGAGGATACCTTATTGATGATCGAAATGGTAAACTTCTGCACGTTTTGCATAAACACGTCAGCGGAAGCCTCGCCCTTGGATATTTGGTGAAGACGCCGTTCCCATTGACCTGTCATCTCAGGCGAAGCGAGTAATTCTACGCCAGCATGCCGGATCAACTCCACCGCCGTCCTTCCCTTTTGGGTAACGGTGATTCTTTTGCCCTGCATTGTAATATATCCGACCTTCTTCAAGCGTTCAATGGTCGCTGCCCGGGTTGCCGGCGTTCCCAGACCGCTGTCTTTCATCGCATCCCGAAGCGCTTCATCCTCAATGGATTTCCCGGCACTCTCCATCGCCTTCAGCAAGGTACCTTCCGTATAACTCTTTGGCGGCTGGGTTGCCTTTTCTTTCACTTCGGATTTTTTGCAGTGTACCGGCTCATCGGGAGATAGATCAAAGGAACGGTCGTTCCATTCCTGAGTTTCTTCTTCCTCGTCCTCTTTCCCCTTCTTGGAAGACTTGGCTTTCTTCTGCTCTTTGTCCTGGGCAATCAGCACCTTCCAGCCAAGCGACAGCAGTTCCTTGATGCCTGTCTTGAACGTTTCACCCTCTACCTCGGTGAGCACCGTATGCTGCTTATACATCGCCGGCGGGTAGAAATGCGACAGAAACCGGATGATGACCAGATCGTAAATATGCTGCTCTTCCTTGCTGAGTGTGCCCGGACGCTTTAACGTCGGCAAGATGGCGTGGTGATCCTCAACCCGCTGCGGATTACAAACCGCTTTATTGTTTATGTGCACCCGGCTAGGATCCGCTCCTTCAGCCATCGATGCATAGGGGGTCGATTTCAACATATGAAGTGCCTTATGCATGCCTTCGATGTTCTGTTCATTCACATAATTGGAGTTGGTACGCGGGTATGAAATCACCTTGTGACGCTCATACAACGCTTGCGCAAGATCCAGCGTTTTTTTGGCAGAATATCCGTATTTGGCATTGGCTTCACGCTGAAGCAGGGTCAAATCATACAATTTGAACGGATATTCTTTCGTTTCTTTGACTTCATATTTGGTGATGGCCCCATTCTTCCCATTGACCTTGGATGCGATCGTCTCTGCTTTCTCTTGGGAGGTCAGCCGCTCTCCCTGCCATGTTCCGGTATACTCCAGCTGCTCTTGTTTGAACACGGCCTTCACGTCGTAAAACGTTTGCGATTCGAAGGCTTCGATTTCCTTCTGCCGGTCATAGATCAGAGCCAGAACCGGCGTCTGGACCCGCCCAACCGACAGTAATGTCTGATGACGGGTCGTAAAGGCACGCGACGCATTCATACCGATCAACCAATCAGCTTCACTGCGTGCGCGCGCAGCTTGCGTTAAATTCTCGAATTCAACCCCATCCTTCAGCTCCGCGAAGCCACGGGCAATGCTTTCCGCCGTTAAATCCGAAATCCATAGTCTTTTTACAGGCTGTTTCAATTTTAATTGCTGTTGAATAAGAGCGAAAATATATTGTCCTTCTCGTCCCGCATCACATGCATTTACGATATGGCTGCAGCGCTTGGCGACCTCTCCAATGACCTTCAGCTGATCCTTGGTTTTCGGATTCGGGATGATTTTGAATTGCTCCGGAATGATAGGTAAGTCCCGTAAATTCCAGCGTTTGTATTTCGGATCATATGCATCCGGCTCCGCTAGCCCAACCAGATGTCCGATAGCCCAAGTTATGATATATTGCTCACCTTCAAGATATGTACGGTTATTCTTGGCCCTCGGCTCGATGACCGCAGCGATGTTCCGTCCCATATCCGGCTTTTCGGCAATGACCAACGTTTTCAAATGACATTCTCCTCCCCGATGAGTCACCATGGCGCGGTGGCTAACTCCAAAAAGGACTTCGCTCTCGCGAAGTCCTTTTTACTACTATTAGTATGATAGCATATTTAGGAGAAGGATTAAACCAGTACGGTCGCACCCATCAAATATTTGTCTACTTCGCGTGCCACCTCGCGGCCTTCGTTGATGGCCCATACCACGAGGCTTTGACCGCGGCGCATATCTCCGGCGGCAAATACTTTATCCACATTGGTCGTATATTTGCCATATGGCGCTTTCACATTGGAACGGCGATCCGTTTCAAGGCCCAACTGCTCGACCAGCGTATGCTCCGGTCCGTCAAAACCGATGGCAATGAACGCCATTTGAGCAGGAAATGCTTTTTCCGTGCCCGGAATCGGTTGATACACTTTACGGCCGGTTTCATCTACAATACGCTCGATTTGAACGGTATGAAGCTCTTTCAGATTGCCCTCTTCATCTCCGACAAATTTCGTAGTCATAATGGAGAATTCGCGTGGATCATTGCCAAACAGCGCTTTGGCTTCCTCGTGTGCGTAATCAAGTGTGTACACATTCGGGAACTGCGGCCAAGGGTTCGCAATCGGATCACGCTGCAGCGGGGCCTGTTTATGCGTACCGAACTGAGTGACGCTGCTGCAGCCGTGACGAAGCGCTGTCGCGACGCAGTCGGAGCCGGTATCGCCGCCGCCGATGACAATGACGTCCTTGTCTTTTGCCGACAAGTAGTTGCCGTCCTCAAGACCCGAATCCAGCAGGCTCTTGATGGTTCCGTTCAGATAGTCCATCGCGTAATGAATGCCCTTGAGGTCACTGCCCTCAATATTGAATTCACGCGGCTTTGTTGCACCGCCGCACAGTACGACAGCATCGTAGTCTTCCATCAGCTGCTTGGCAGGAATGTCCTTGCCGATCTCGGTGTTGACAACGAATTCGACGCCTTCAGCCGCGAGCAGATCTACACGGCGCTGAACAATGCCCTTGTCCAGCTTCATGGATGGGATCCCGTACGTCAGCAGGCCGCCGATGCGGTCGGCACGTTCATAGACGGTTACGGAATGGCCTGCTTTGTTCAGTTGAGCAGCTGCAGCCAGACCTGCCGGACCAGAACCGACAACGGCCACGCGACGTCCCGTGCGCTTTGCCGGCGGCTCGGGAACAACCCAGCCTTCCTCAAAACCTTTATCGATGATCGCTTGCTCGATGGATTTAATCGTGACCGGCTCCCCGATCAAACCGACGGTGCAGGAACCCTCACAAGGGGCAGGACATACGCGTCCGGTAAACTCAGGGAAGTTGTTTGTTTTATGGAGACGCTCCAAAGCTTCTCTCCACAAGCCCCGATATACAAGATTGTTCCATTCCGGAATCAGATTGTGAATCGGGCAACCCGAAGTGCCGCCGAGCATATCGATCCCTGTATGGCAGTATGGCGTACCGCAGTCCATGCAGCGTGCTCCCTGGGTCTGGAGCTCTTCTTCTTCTAAATGTTTATGAAACTCTTCCCAGTCTTTAACTCGTTCTGCCGGGCTCCGATCTGCCGGAAGCTGGCGCTGATATTCCATAAATCCTGTTGGTGTAGACATACTGCTTTACCCCCATCCGTTCTATCCATGCTGGTTACCATGTACAATTTATCATATCATAAATCATCCGACATCGATCTTCAGATGACCCAAGAAACAGGTTTCAGCCTGATTTATTTTTTCTATTTATGCTAAAAAAATTTTTATCAGAGCATGAACCCCCACGATTAGCGGCTAGTTAAGCAGCGATTTGAATAAACATTAAAAATATAGTAGCATTTCGCTTTTCACCTGTTAAATGGACTATATGCATGATCATTTGTACTATCCTACTATCAAAGTGTTGTCAACATGAATGGATTGGAGGATGTCTATTTTCGTTCAAAAGTAACAAACCGGTAGGCATACGGATTTTTCTCATCCGTTATGCCGGGAACTTCTTCAATTATCTTCCATTCATCCCAGTTCACTTCAGGAAAGAACGTATCCCCTTCAAAAGTCTCATCAATAAATGTGCAGTACAGACGATCCGCTTTCGGCAGCATCAATTCATAGATCTGCGATCCGCCGATCACCATCAGTTCTCCGTTCTCCGCGTAGGGAAGGGCTTTATCGATATCATGGATCACGATGCCTTGATCCTCTGTCAGCGTGAAGCTTTGGTCTCTCGTAAGCACGATGTTCTTTCGGTGAGGCAGCGGTTTACTGCCAAAGGATTCCCAGGTCTTGCGCCCCATCAGAATCGTTTTGTGCAAGGTCGTCTCCTTAAAAAAGGCCATATCCCGCGGCAAACGCCACGGCATCGTACCGTTCAGCCCGATCACCTGATCCTTGCCCATTGCCCATATCATGGATATCATGAACGCCAGTCTCTCCTTCCTATATATGTGATGTCACCGCAAACCCGCTCGAACTCTATTTATACAGCCACAGTCGCTTTAATGGTTGGATGATACTGGTATCCCTCAAATTCAAAGTCTTCGAATGTATAATCAAAGATGCTCTCCGGCTTGCGCTTGATGACCAGCTTCGGCAGCTCATAAGGCTCGCGTTCAAGCTGCGTTCTGACCTGTTCCATATGATTGGAATAGATATGGACATCGCCCCCGGACCAGATGAATTCACCCGGCTCCAGGCCGCACTGCTGGGCAACCATATGGGTGAGCAGCGCATAACTCGCAATGTTGAACGGCAGCCCGAGGAAGCTGTCCACCGAGCGCATGGTAAGCATACAGGATAGCCTCCCGCCCGCCACGTAGAATTGGAATACAAAATGGCATGGAGGCAGCTTCATGTTATCGATCTCTGCCACGTTCCAGGCACTGACGATATGCCGCCGGGAGTCGGGGTTGTTTTTAATCGAATCGATGACATTGGCAATCTGGTCGATATGGCGTCCATCCGGCGTTTCCCATGCTCGCCACTGCGAGCCATAAACCGGTCCCAAATTGCCTTCCTCATCCGCCCATTCGTCCCATATCCGCACACCGTTTTCTTTTAGATACCGGATGTTCGTTTCCCCGCTTAAGAACCACAGAAGCTCATGGATCACCGATTTCAGGTGAATCCGCTTGGTTGTCATCAGAGGGAAGCCTTTGGAAAGGTCAAAACGCAGTTGTCTTCCAAATACGGATAACGTTCCCGTCCCCGTTCGGTCCCCTTTCTCTACTCCATGATCAAGTATGTCTTGCAGCAGCTCCAAGTATTGTTTCATGTATAGTCACCTCACTAGAATCTCATATCCTCAGTCTACCATGTTCACGGAATGATTGGGATGCTTAAAATAACCCTGCCCGGAGAGACCGGATATCCGTTGGCATATCTACATAATAAAACAGGAGGCAGAAACCGCCTGCGCGTTCTCTGCCTCCTGGCTGAATATATAATGACTCGAAAATACGTCTTCGGATTAACGGGCAATGATGTGGATCGGATGACCCATAACCAATTCCGCAGCTTCCATTACGATTTCGCCAAGCGTCGGATGCGCATGGATCGTCAAGGCTACATCTTCAAGCGTAGCACCCATCTCAATCGCAAGACCGAGCTCTGCAATCAGGTTGGAAGCTTCCAGACCTACGATTTGCGCTCCGAGAATAAGTCCTGTTCCTTCTTCAGCCACGATCTTCACGAAGCCTTCCGGATGGTTCAAGGATACGGAACGTCCGTTACCTGCGTAAGGGAATTTGCCAGCTTTCACTTTATGGCCTTTTTCCTTCGCTTGAGCTTCGGTGTAACCTACGCTCGAGCATTCTGGATCTGTAAACACAACCGCTGGAATACATTTGTAATCCACAACGGAAGGCATTCCGGAAATGGCCTCAGCAGCCACTTTACCTTCATAGGAAGCTTTGTGTGCAAGCGCCAGACCAGACACGATATCCCCGATTGCGAAGATATGAGGAATGCTGGTGCGTCCTTGATGGTCAACTTTCACGAATCCGCGCTCATCCATATCGAGGCCGATCAGGTCCAGACCGAGCTCTCCGTCCGTGTTCGGACGACGGCCAACTGTAACCAGCAGGTAATCTGCTGTTACTTCTTTGGTTTCGCCATTCACGGAGTATTTCACGGTAACTTCTTTATCGTTTTGCTCAGCACTTTCAGCTTTAGCACCTGTGATAATTTCGATACCGGTTTTCTTCATGTTTTTCGTAACGAGGCTTGTCATGTCTTTGTCAAAGCCAGCCAGAACGCTGTCCAGACCTTCGATGATCGTTACTTTCGAACCGAATTTGGAGTACATTTGACCAAGCTCGGCACCGATGTAGCCGCCACCGATTACGATCATGCTCTTCGGTACTTCAGGCAGGTTCAATGCTTCGGTAGAAGACAAGATGCGTCCGCCAAACGGGAATGGCTTCAGTTCGATTGGACGGGAACCTGTAGCAATGATGCAGTTCTTGAAGCGGTAACGCGGAGATTCATGATCATTGAATACACGCGCTTCGTTTTCGTTGATGAACATGCACTCGCCGTTGAAAACTTCCACTTTGTTGCCTTTCAGCAAACCGGCTACGCCGCCCGTCATTTTTTTGACAACGCCGTTTTTGAATTCCTGTGTTTTCGCGAAATCAACCGTTACGTTCTCCACGGAAATACCGAATGCATCGGCATGCTTTGCGGATTCGAACTGATGAGCTGCAGCGATCAAAGCTTTGGAAGGAATACAACCACGGTTCAAGCAAACACCGCCGAGTTCCGATTTATCAACGATCAGAACCTTTTGACCCAGTTGGGCGGCACGAATCGCCGCCACATAACCACCAGGACCAGCACCAATGACTAGAGTATCAATATCTAAAGAAGCATCTCCAACTACCATTAGTTACACCTCCATAACAAGCAGCTCAGGGTTAGCGAGCAGTTGTTTAATATAGTTCATAAAGTTTTGAGCCGTTGCGCCATCGATGATACGGTGGTCAAAGCTCAAGGACAATGCCATAACAGGTGCTGCTACAATCTCGCCGTTCTTCACAACCGCTTTTTCGCTGATGCGGCCGGTACCGAGAATAGCAACCTCTGGGAAGTTAATGATTGGTGTAAAGAACATACCGCCTGCGGATCCGATGTTCGTGATGGAAATCGTGCTGCCCTTCATTTCGTTAGGAGACAGTTTACCTTCACGGCCGCGAGCAGCCAGGTCACGGATGCTGTCAGCGATCATCCAGATGCTCTTACGATCCGCATCTTTGATAACCGGTACGATCAGACCGTTGTCTGTATCTGTAGCGATACCGATGTTGTAGTATTTTTTGTACACGATTTCGTTCGCTTCTTCGTCGATCATCGCATTCAAAGCAGGGAATTGACGGCTAGCCGCAACGAGTGCTTTAACGATGAATGGCAGATACGTAACTTTCGTGCCTTTCTTCTCCGCGATCGGTTTCATGCGGGTACGGAACGCTACCAGCTCGGTTACGTCAACTTCGTCCATGATCGTAACGTGAGGAGCTGTGTAAGCCGATTTAACCATGGCGTTCGAGATCGCTTTACGAATACCTTTGAATGGTACGCGCTCTTCTTCTGCACGAGTGTCCACCGCTGCGGATGCTGCTGCAGGAGCTGCTTTCGTTTCGGAAGCCGCTTCTTGCGCTGGAGCTGCTGCTTGGCCTCCACCGTTTTTGAAGGCTTCAACATCTTCGCGAGTCACTTTACCGTTGTTGCCGGAGCCTTGCACTTGTGCAATGTCTACGCCTTGCTCGCGAGCGAATTTACGCACGCTAGGTGTAGCCAGAACATCACGGTTAGGTGCTGCTGGTGCTGCTGCTTCACCGTTTCCGCCTTGTTTAGCGTCAGCCGGAGCATTTTGAGCCGGTGAAGAAGTTGTATCTGCACTGCCTTTTGCTGCGTCAGCTTCTTGCGCCGACTGCTCTTCAGCAGGAGCTTCTTGCTCAGGAATGTCGCCTTCAGCATCGATGATAGCTACCACTTCACCGACACGGCACACTTGACCATCCTTGGCAAACACTTCTTGAACCGTACCGTTCACGGGACAAGGAACTTCTACGACCGCCTTGTCGTTTTGCACTTCCATGATGATGTCGTCGTCTGTTACTTTGTCACCTGGCTTGATATGCATTTTGATGATTTCACCTTCATGCAGACCTTCACCCAGCTCTGGAAAACGATATTCAAATTTTGCCAACTGAAAAACCTCCCTAGATATTGCTGCTATTAGAAATTCAATACTTTATTAACGGCATCCACGATACGTGCTGGAGTAGGCAACCAAGTGTCCTCGATTTGCGCGAATGGATACACCGTGTCCGGCGGAGTCACGCGAAGCACTGGAGCTTCCAAGTGCAGAATCGCTTTCTCGTTGATTTGAGCGATAACTTCTGCAGCTACGCCTGCCGATTTTTGTGCTTCTTGAACCACGATGGCACGGTTGGTTTTCTTAACCGAAGCCAGCACGGTATCGATGTCGATTGGAGAAATGGTGCGCAGGTCGATGATTTCTGCTTTGATTCCGTTCTTCTCAAGCTCGTCTGCCG
This sequence comes from Paenibacillus lautus, assembly GCF_050482385.1. Classification (GTDB taxonomy): domain Bacteria; phylum Bacillota; class Bacilli; order Paenibacillales; family Paenibacillaceae; genus Paenibacillus_AQ; species Paenibacillus_AQ lautus_B. The sequence goes on along the minus strand of NZ_JBCNHV010000029.1, from coordinate 144,772 downwards.
CTTTCGTAGCAGTATGAACCATCAGGCCGTAAGCGATAATCGTAACGTCCGTTCCTTCGCGAACCACGTTAGCCTTGCCAAGCTCAACGGTGTAATCACCTTCAGGAACTTCAGCGCGGAACGCATGGTACAGGTTCAAGTGCTCCATGAAGAATACAGGGTCATTGTCGCGAATCGCTGCGATCATGAGTCCTTTTGCATCATAAGGATTGGAAGGTACTACAACTTTAATACCCGGGGTTTGCGTAATCAAACCTTCGAGTGCATCCGTATGCAGCTCAGCTGCTTTAACCCCGCCGCCGAATGGCGTACGGAATACGATTGGGGAGTTGTAACGTCCACCGGAACGGTAACGCATACGCGCTGCTTGAACGACGATTTGGTCAAGCGCCTCAAAGATAAATCCAACGAATTGAATTTCAGCGATCGGACGGAAGCCTTGAATACCGAGACCTACTGCCAAACCGCCGATAGCGGACTCAGCCAGCGGCGTATCGAATACGCGCTCTTCCCCGAATTCTTTTTGAAGGCCTTCCGTTACCCGGAAAACACCGCCGACATTACCTACGTCTTCACCGAAGATGACAACGTTAGGGTCACGGCTCAATTCAACGCGCATGGCGTCGCGAATCGCTTCTTTCATGTTCATTTGTGCCATTGCTTCATTTCCTCCTTAAGAAATACAGTTCACTAAAATTCCAGTGTTATGCCTTGCGGCTATATATCGATGTCAAAACGTAATTTAAAACAGACCTGATGCATGCAGCCATGACAAACCGGATGATTATCCAGGATCAACCTTCGACAATCATCGGCCCATCATTTTTATTGAAAATCGGCTTTCTGCTCTTCCAGATGCTTCGGTGTTTGTTCGAACATGCTGTCGATCAAACCAGGTACCGTCATTTTTTCCGTTTGTTCTGCTTTTTTAATTTGCTCGTTGACTTTCGCTTTCGCTTCTTCTCTCACGCGAGCTGTATCTTCCTCTGTCCAGAGGCCTTTTGCTTCCAGGTACTTCGCAAGACGTGCGATCGGATCCTTCTCGTTCCACTCGCCCTCTTCTTCCTTCGTACGATATTTCGTAGCGTCGTCAGACAGGGAATGCGGACGGAAACGGTATGTCACAGCTTCGATAAGCGTTGCGCCTTCGCCATTGCGGCCGCGTTCTGCAGCGTCACGAACGGCCTTGATCACAGCGAGAACATCCATGCCGTCAACTTTAACACCCTTGATACCAGCTGCTACAGCTTTATGTGCGATAGACAATGCTGCAGTTTGCTTGGAGAATGGAGTTGTGATCGCATAGCCGTTGTTTTGCACGAAGAAGATAACAGGCAGTTTGTACACGCCTGCATAGTTCAAACCTTCGTAGAAGTCGCCTTCGGAAGAACCACCGTCACCGGTATACGTAATAGCAACTTGTTTTTGCTTCTTCAATTTGTAACCCATAGCGATACCCATAGCATGCAAGATTTGCGCGCCAATGATGATCTGAGGCATCAATACGTTAACACCCTCCGGAATTTGTCCGCCATGCTGATGTCCGCGGGAATAGAGGAATGCTTGATAAAGTGGAAGTCCATGCCATACGATTTGCGGCATATCACGGTAGCCCGGGCAGACAAAGTCGTCTTTCTCAAGCGCGAATTCGCTACCTACCATCGTTGCTTCTTGACCGGATACTGGAGCATAGAAACCGAGACGCCCTTGACGGCCGAGATTTACGGCACGGTCGTCCCAAGTACGGGTAAATACCATACGGTACATAATTTCTTTCAGTTGATCATCTGACAATTCAGGCAAAAGATCTTTGTTTACGATTTTGCCATCCGGGGAAAGTACAGATAGAGTATCGACTTCCTCGGTATATACTTCATAAGGAACCTTGGTCATTTTTTTCACCTCAATAAATATTTGAATATCAAGTTCCGCTGTTATAGAATTATTATACACCTGTTTCACTCCATTCGTCAAAGAAATACGAGATAAAATTTCATATTTCTTAACGTTTGTATGTATAACAGACAATAGATAATACTATAACAGTATGACAAACATCATAGAACAGCAGCCAACTTAGACATGTCAGGGTAATTTTAACTTATTGTTTACCGCATTTCAAAAACTAACCCGAAAAAGGTGACGAATGATGACGAATGAACGTTTATTGAAGCGAACCATTGTAAAAGAAGTGATTGAAAGCAAGTTTCTGCAGGAGAATCGAACGCTGCGCATTTACCTTCCTCCCGGATACAATGAAATTCTCAGCTATCCTGTCGTTTACTGTCAGGATGGAGAGGAATTTTTCAATTTTGGTCGCATCGCGACTTGGGCCAACCAGCTCATTCTCGAAGAAGGCGTGGAGCCGTTCATCATTGTAGGCGTGGAAGTGAACACCAAAGTTCGCACCGAGGAGTACGCGCCATTCGGCAACCGTTTCGATGCTTATCTATCCTGCTTCGCCGAAGAGATTATTCCCTTCGTCGAACAAAAATATCCTGTGCGCAAAGAGCCTGCCGAAAGAGTACTCGCCGGCGACTCCCTTGGCGGAAGCGTCTCCGTGCATCTGGCCTTGCGTTACCCGCATCTCTTTACCCGAATCATCAGCTTGTCTGGCGCCTTCTATGAGAAGTCCCAGAATATGATTAGAGAAGAACGGGATTTGTCCTGGCTCGACATCTATATGATTGTAGGCTTGCAAGAAGACAACTATGCAACCGATACAGGTGTCTATAACTTCGTTGAACTGAATCGTTCAACAAAGGCATTGCTGGAAGAACGGGGTGCCACTATATCCTATTTTGAAAAAGACGGCCGTCACCTTTGGGGATTCTGGCAAAAAGAGCTCCCTGCTGCTCTTATGTACTTCCTGGATTAATCGATGGATTGGCAAAATCCATTGGTTATATAAATGACCTGTTACAGCAAAATTCATTGCCTGTCCCACCCGGGACTTCACGCGTTGCGCTTTAAAGCAGTTAGCAAAAAAGAATACCTTTGAAGCAATCGTTAGCACAAGTTATGCCACTCCTGTTGCTTCACTTCAAAAAAAGATGAACAACCGCGCATTTTTTATGGAATGTGCATTGTTCATCTTTTATGTTCAGCAGCCCGTTCTTCTTGGTATCGCTTTCAATGATTTTCGTCAAAAAAGCGGTGGACTCACCGCTTGTTCGAATCGATTATAGCTTTTCTTTCATGATTTTGTCCAGTAAGATGTCACACCCCGCATCAATTAGCCGATACACCTCATCAAAATTTCCAGTGAAATACGGATCCGGCACCTCGCGCAGCTTTTCATCGGGCAGCAAATCCATAAACTTCAGAATCGCAGCCTGTTCGCCGCCCGCTAACTTGCGCATATTTGCCACATTCGAATCATCCATGCCGATGACGTAATCAAACTTGACGAGGTCCTCGCTTACCACTTTGCGAGCAACCATTCCTTCGTAGCTGATTTGCCAGCTGTCCAGCAGCTTTCGGGTTCCTTCATGGGGAACGTTCCCGATATGCCAATCTCCTGTGCCGGCAGAATCCACGCTGATCTTTTCCTGCAGCCCACGCAGTACAATTTTATGTCGCAGCACCGCTTCCGCCATTGGCGAGCGGCAGATATTGCCCAAACATACAAACAAAACGGATACCATGGTCCTCTCTCCTTCACGCTATAATAAATCGTCATTTTACGAGAAATCCAACTAAATGAGTATTGTTGTTGCTCCCTACCTTCCATTAACCCGAACTGACTTTCTTTCCATTGGCTGCCGCAGGATGACCCTCGTGCAGCAACCTTCTGGGCAATCTCCATTTATAAAGCACGGACAGCATCCGGAATACGATCACCACAACAAACAAAGCCAGCAGTTCCCATGTCTTGGTGGCGACACCAAGGCCAATGGCGACTCCTGCTATCATGGCCCAGACCGCATAGATCTCATCCCGCAGCACCAGCGGTTTCCGCCCTGCCAATAAATCGCGGACCATTCCACCGCCGCTTCCGGTAAGCACAGCAGCCACAATCACCGCGCTCATGGGGTGATTCATTTGCGTAGCATATAAAGCCCCTTGAATCGCAAAGGCAGATAATCCGATCGCATCGAACAGCGCCTCCGTTTTCTTCCAATGCTGGATCAAACCGAGCGGCAGCACAAAGGCTACAAATACTGAAATCATCGCAAGCATGATTAAATCTCCCTGACTCCACAGGGTGGTAACCGGCACGCCGATCAGTACGTTTCTTATAATACCCCCGCCGAAAGCTGTGACTAAACCCAGAACCACAACCCCCAGAATATCGTATTCCTCTTCCATAGCTACAAAAGCTCCGGACATGGCAAACGCAATGGTGCCAATGATACTGAATACGTCAAACACATGCATGTCCAAAATTCAGTTCCCCCGCTCCCCGTCAATTTACATACTACATTGTAGCCGTGCCTATTAAAATTGTGCAAGCATGAAAACTGCTCTATACTAGAATACAATGACAATTCTCTCGAAAAAGGAGGAATTTATAATAATGAGCCATACTCGCGTCCTGATCTTTACAGGTGGGGAGTTGTCACCGCATTTCCTGGATGAGGTTCAAAATGGGGACTTCATTATAGGGGCTGATCGCGGAGCCCTCTACCTGATTGAACATGGGATCAAGCCGGATCTGTCCGTTGGAGACTTTGACTCCATTCCGCCCGGCCAGATGGATCGAATACGCTCTATGAGCGGTAAGGTGATCGACTGTGATCCGATCGATAAAAATTTGACCGACACCGAGCTGGCTTTCGAAATGGCACTGGAGCATTCCCCCAAATCCATCCTGATTCTAGGAGCTACGGGAACGCGCCTGGATCACACGCTGGCTAATATCCATATGCTGATTCGTGGACTCCAACATCATATTCCGTGTTCTATATTAGATGAGAACAATTTTATTACCCTGACGGGCTCCAGCTGCATGGTTGAGAACAAAGGGTTTACATATGTCTCCCTGCTGCCGCTGACTACGGAAGTTACCGGGATCCATCTCGAAGGATTTGAGTACCCGCTTCACGATGCCACATTGCGATTGGGGCAGTCTCTTGGAGTTAGCAATAAGCTGGCCGAGGACAAAGGGACGGTCCGGATTGAAGGCGGCCTGCTCCTTATTATTCAGAGTAAAGACCACTAATCATTACTATTTTGTCATCTTTGATGCAGCAATGTTAACAATCGAAATTATTGCCAAAAACCCTTGTATATCAAGGGTTTTTTCTTGTTTCCAAGCCATCTTTTTCATCTAATTCTTAATTTTTTGTAACTTTTAATGATATTTTAATAATACGCTTTCATTTCATGCGGCCCAAGGGTTTGCGCTGATTATCCAAAATATAGTCGGTTTCAAATCTGATATACTCGGTTCATCGCAAAAACAAAAACTGCTTGGAGGTAATAACAACATGAATCGACAACTTTGGATTAAGAAGGCCGTAGTAATCAGCTTGAGCGCAACTTTGGGTGTAGGAGCAGTTCTTACTGTTGCACCACCGGCTCCTGTAGAAGCAGCATCGGTAAGCACAGGAACTCAAGTCGTTAACTTTGGTAAACAATATATGGGAACACCTTATAAATTCGGAGCATCCACGTCCACGACAAGAGTGTTTGATTGCTCTTCCTTTATGAAGCATATCTTTAAAAAATACGGCGTAAATCTGCCACGCACATCCGCTGCCCAATCCAAAGTCGGTAAGGCTGTATCAAAATCGAACCTGAGAGCCGGCGATTTGATATTCTTCTCGAGCGGAAGCCGCGCAAATGGTAGAAACGTAACACACGTAGCCGTTTATATGGGCAACAACAAAATTTTGCACACTTACGGCAAGCCTGGCGTAACGATCTCCAGCCTGTCAGGCAACTGGAGCAAGACTTACCTGAAAGCCCGCCGCGTGCTGTAGTTCATTACTCCACTTTTCACTATCGAACGAAATCAAAGACCGTCTTCCACTCACGGAAGGCGGTCTTTTTTGCTTGCAGCATTGATTTCTTCCTGCGATAACAGTTTATATCCAGTCCCTCGAATCGTACGCAGCAGCTTTTGTTTGCGCCCTCTATCGATTTTCTCTCTTAGATGAAGAATATAGACATCCACCACGTTGGTACCCGTATGAAAATCAAAATCCCACACCTGTTTTAAAATCTCCTCACGCGTGCATACCTGCCCCTGTCTTCTAGCCAAGAACAACAGCAGATCATATTCGCGATGAGTCAGCTCCACCGGTTCATTTTCCCTGGATACACTGCGGCTTAGAGGATCGATCACCAAATCTCCAATTTGAATGGCTTCTTCCTGTTCCATGCGACTTGTCTGAAAAAGTTTCAACAGATTGGCAATCCGCGCCAACAGCTCTCTTGTATCTCTGTCATCAGGGATATAGTCGTGGGCACCTGCCTCCAATGCCTGAATGGCTTCATCAGAACCGTCATTTCCAATCACGATGATCGGGATCTGTTCCCTTTTGCCTGTCAGCCGCTCCACGAGATTGAATTGACTCATCCCCGGTAGTCTGCTGTCAATAAGCAGCAAGTCTGCGCTTGAGCGCTGCAAAATGGCGACTACTTCCGAATAATTCATGGCATGCGTTACCTCATAACCCGTCTGTTCTAATATCTCAATAACCGTCTGAGTCCGATCCTGATTGTCAGCCGCGATCAGTATTACTTTCTCCACGGGTTCTCCCCCGCTTTCAACACTTAATAATGTAAGTATGTCTGATTCATCCTACTTTCACTCCTGCTTTATCCCGAAAGATGCTGGAATCACCTACGATTTCCGTAGAATTACATCTTATCTCCGGAGTGACGCTATTTTTATAATGGGATATAAGAATAGGAAAGGGGGATATCTTCACTGCTCAGCTCATCAACAAATGATGGAGGAGGAAAATGACATGCGCAACAAACTCGTAGCATGGCCTCTTGTCGTAGCCATGCTGATATCCATTTTGTTCACAACCGCCGGACCTCCCGCTGTGGCTGCAGCCGCAGACGAAACAAACCTCTCCCTCGGCAAAGCCGTAACAGCAAGTGGTCAATCCCAAACCTACGAGCCAGCTAACGTTAACGATGGCAATCAAGGTTCGTACTGGGAAAGCACCAATCATGCCTTTCCGCAGTGGATTCAAGTCGATCTCGGTGCTGACACAAGCATCAACCGGATCGTCCTTAAACTACCTGCCACCTGGGAATCACGGACACAAACGTTAACCGTACAAGGCAGCTCAAACGGTTCGACATTCTCAAATATCGCGGATTCGGCCGATTATGAATTCAACCCGTCTACAGCAGGAAACTCGGTAACTATCCGTTTTGACGAAGCGAGCACGCGATATGTTCGCCTGACCGTAACCAGTAACACGACTTGGCCGGCAGCGCAGTTGTCTGAGTTTGAAATTTATGGACCATCGGTCTCTCCGCCAACACCTCCAACGGGTAACAATATCGCCAGCGGCAAACCGATTACCGCCTCCTCAAGCACCTTCACGTATGTAGCAACCCATGCTAACGACAGCGACATTCAAACCTACTGGGAAGGCGGAAGCAATCCAAGCTCCTTGACGCTCGACTTGGGAACCGATCACGATGTCACCTCCATCGTGCTGAAGCTGAATCCCTCTTCAGCGTGGAGTACGCGCACCCAAACCATACAAGTGCTTGGACATGACCAGAGCACAACCAATTTTAGTAATTTGGTATCGGCTCAGTCTTATACATTCAATCCCTCGTCCGGCAACTTTGTGACGATTCCAGTAACGGCGACCGTGAAACGTCTTCAATTGAACATAACGTCCAATTCCGGCGCACCGGCAGGGCAGATTGCGGAATTGGAAGTTTACGGCACACCCGCACAGAATCCGGACCTGACCATTACGGATATGTCCTGGACTCCTGCTTCCCCGATTGAAAACGATGACATTACACTGCGTGCTACAGTTAAAAACATTGGGGACTTGGAAGCTGGGGCTACGACGGTCAATTTTTACTTAAATGGTTCCAAAGCAGGTTCCTCCCCGGTTGGTCCGCTTGCGGCAGGAGCATCCACCACGGTAACGCTCCAAGCAGGAACCAAACCGGCTGCATCGTATTCCATCAGTGCCAAAGTGGATGAGGATAACAAAATCATAGAACAGAATAAAGGGAATAACAGCTATTCGCATGTGTCCCCTCTGGTTATTGCTCCCGTTGAAAGCTCCGATTTGGTGGGAACGGTACACTGGACACCCTCCACACCAGTCGCAGGGAATGCAGTGGCCTTTACCGTAAATCTTCAGAATCAAGGAAACAAGACCTCTGCAAGCGGCCCCCACGCGATTTCCGTTGCGCTGAAGAATCCGGCCGGTTCAACGATCCAAACCTTCACCGGAAGCTATCAAGGCGCGCTCGCTGCTGGTGCCTCCGCCAACGTCAATATTCCGGGCACATGGACAGCGGCAAATGGCAGCTATACGTTAACAACCACCGTGGCACCAGATGCTAATGAAGAACCGGTCAAACGGGAGAACAACGTCAGCCAGGCCAATCTCACCGTATATTCCTCCCGCGGCGCCAGCATGCCATATACACGTTATGATACGGATGATGCAATACGCGGCGGCGGTGCATTGCTGAAGACCGCTCCGACATTCGATCAAGCACTGACAGCATCAGAAGCATCCGGCCAACGTTATGTGGCTCTTCCCTCTAACGGGTCCAATCTGGAATGGACGGTTAGACAAGGTGAAGGTGGTGCCGGCGTAACCATGCGCTATACGATGCCGGATTCATCTAACGGCATGGGATTGACCGGCTCCCTCGACGTTTATGTGAACGGCACGAAGAAAAAGACCATTCCATTGACTTCCTACTACAGCTGGCAATATTTCTCCAGCGATCATCCTGCAGATGAGCCTGGTGGAGGACGCCCTCTCTTCCGGTTCGATGAAGTACACTGGAAGATGGATACGCCCCTCCAGCCGGGAGACAAAATTCGTATTCAGAAGTCCAATGCCGATAACCTGGAATATGGCGTTGATTTTATCGAAATCGAGCCGGTCCCTGCGGCAATCGCTCGTCCGGCAAATTCGGTATCCGTAACGGATTTTGGTGCAACCCCGAACGACGGCCAAGATGACCTATCGGCGTTTGAAGCTGCCGTACAGGCTGCCGCTTCATCAGGTAAAACCTTATACATTCCTGAAGGGACATTCCATTTGGGCAACATGTGGAAGATTGGATCAGTTGGCAATATGATTGATGACCTCAAAATCATGGGGGCAGGCATCTGGCATACGAACATTCAATTTACCAACCCGAATGCGGCTTCCGGCGGGATCTCGCTCCGGATCACGGGCCAGCTGGATTTCAGCCATATCTACCTCAACTCCAATCTGCGGTCACGTTATAATCAAAATGCAATCTACAAGGGATTTATGGATAACTTCGGCACCAACTCCAAAATTCACAATGTGTGGGTCGAGCATTTTGAGTGTGGGTTCTGGGTAGGCGATTATGCGCATACCCCAGCCATTATCGCGGAAGGACTGATTATTGAGAATAGCCGGATTCGCAATAACCTGGCGGATGGAGTCAATTTTGCCCAGGGGACCAGCCATTCGACTGTTCGCAACAGCAGCATTCGAAATAACGGCGACGATGGTCTCGCCGTCTGGACGAGTAACGTAAATGGCGCACCTGCGGGCGTTAACAACACCTTCTCTTATAACACCATCGAAAATAACTGGCGTGCAGCAGCCATCGCTTTCTTTGGGGGAAGCGGTCACAAGGCCACTCATAATCTGATTGTTGACACCGTAGGAGGATCCGGTATTCGAATGAATACGGTGTTCCCGGGATACCATTTCCAGAACAATACCGGCATTCTGTTCTCCGATACAACGATCATTGGGAGTGGAACCAGTAAAGACCTGTACAATGGGGAGCGCGGCGCAATCGATCTGGAAGCATCGAATGATGCAATCCGCAATGTCACGTTCACCAACATCGATATCCTGAACACCCAGCGCAGTGCCGTTCAGCTTGGTTATGGCGGCGGTTTTCAGAACATCGTATTTAACAACATCAATATCGACGGTACAGGACTTGATGGGATAACATCCTCGAGGTTCTCGAATCCTCATCCGGGTGCGGCGATTTACACATATACGGGTAATGGGTCGGCAACATTTAACAATCTAACAACGCAAAATATCGCACATCCTGATCTGTATTTCATTCAGAACGGCTTTCAATTGATCGTGCAATAATCCGGCTTCAATATCAAAAGGAGGAGTCCTGTGCGACTCCTCCTTTTGTGCGTTTACACATTGTTGATGGAACACTTTGCTATAGTCCTTGTAACTAACCACCAACGTATTGATTATACAGCGACCTGGCCTTGGCAATATCCGACGTGCCATGTACCAAGGTTCTACCGTCCCGGAATATAACCAAACGATGTGGATTCACCTGATAGATGATCATATACGGCGTTGCGGTTGCTTTTCCTTGATGGAGGCTGTTTAATCGATCGGCCATTTCATCCAGCTGAAGCTGCAGCGGTCTGGCTGGTCTGATCTGTACCGTATCCCTGCCGCACAACACTTCGCTTTTATCAGCATGTTCAGCCGTCAAATAAGGATATTCCGGATGCTCACCACATGTGAGGCAGTCCGATTTTTTCGCTCGGTCCACGCCAAACTCCACCCGTTCATTACGCCATAAATCAAATGACAGCATCTTTCTTCTAAGAGCATGTCGGTGTCCTGACAAAAGCTTCATCGCTTCCATCGTTTGGTGGGCAACGACCACCTGTACCGCTTGCGGAAGAATTCCGTTAATGTCGCAGGTGTCACCACCCAAGGGAATCGTTCCAAGCAGACAGTTCAAGCATGGCGTCTCTCCCGGCAAGAATGTGTAACTCATGCCTGAACTTCCCACGCAGCCTCCGTAAATCCACGGGATTCCATGCTTAAAACCGATGTCGTTAAGGATCAGCCGGGTCCCGAAATTATCGGTAGCATCCATCATCAAATCAACGCCTTGACAGAGTACCGACAGTTCCTGGGCACGTACATCCATAACGATACCATCTACGATACCATCCGAATTAATTTCGGATAACCGTTTAGCCGCTGCTACGGCCTTCGGCAATCGATCGACCGCATCCTGTTCGGTAAACAGCTGCTGACGCTGCAGATTGCTCCATTCCACGTAATCCCGATCCACGATCGTTACATGCCCGACACCTGCGCGAACCAAAGTTTCAGCTATAGCGCTTCCCAGCGCCCCAGCACCAAGAACGAGCACGTGACTGTCCCGGAGGCGGAGCTGGCCCTCTTTTCCAAATGGCGTAAAGCGCTCTTGCCTAGAATACCGATCCTCTCGTTCCCTATTCATGGTTACACCACGGTCCGGGGACCCCGAGGCTGCCATGAAGAGAGGCTGTGTACGATTTACTTCCTCCCTGTTATCGCTTAAACCAAACATGAATTTACCTCCGATCAATATCTGCAAATCTTCTAACAAAAGATGACGTTCACGAAGTTTTTTTGACGACGACCCATGATTGAAAATACCCATCCCACGAAGAGGATGGGCTGTTTAACTATTGCAACCTAATACAATCTAGTATTCAGCGCCTTCTCCAATATACCGCGATGACGCAAAATCCAGGCCGCACTCCGCGCCCTCCAGGCAATCCCCCATAGAAGGCCTTCCGTTTTCGGCGTGACTTGCAACTCGATCGCTTCCTCTGCCGTTTCTCGAACGACCACCTCAACAATCATCTCAAAGAGGGAGACCCTACTAGTTGGATCGAGGCCATATGCGTCAACCAATAGACGGAGCTGTCTTGCACGAACCTCTGCATTTGGCAAACCAACCCTTTCAGCTACATCATCATCATGCAGCTGCGGAAAGAGCCAACATACGCGGGCTAGTTCAACAAACGGATGTACAGGGCCAGCGTATTCCCAGTCAATTAATGCAATCGGCATTCCATCACGGGTAACCATATTCCAAGGTGCAATATCACCATGGCTGTACACAACCCCGTCGTCACCCAATTTACGCAGGAACCACGGCTTCCAGACAAACCCGGGTTGCAGTTTAAATGTAGCCGAAGCGTCATGAAGCTGCCGTAATAATTGTCCTACTTCGATGATGCCTTTGTCGCTCCATGGTCCGGGATGAACAAATTCGCCTTCGATATAACTTAACATCTCTTGGCCTTTCTCATTACATCCTGAACCTATAATATCCGGAATCGATGTGAACCCTGATTGCCTCAAATGCCTCAACAAAGAGTGTACAGCCGGAGTCCAAGCTCCGGCTGGGCGGTACACAATCTGGCCCCGCCGTACAACCGACTTTTCAGGAGAGAGCATGACGTCTTCTCCCTGATTTAAGTTATTTTCCGAATTCATTTTAGTACGACTCCCTTTCAGAAGGGAATTACGGGTTCATGGGGCTATGGATGCGAATCCCCTTCATATAATGATGCCCCGATGGATAAGTCCATGTCTTCCATCAACATCTCCTCCGTTCGTTTCAGGTTGTTTCTAGCATATCATAAATGCACTTATACCATAAAACATAAAGCACAAGGCATATACCATACGATATAGGATATACGATATACGATATACGATATACGATATAATCAAACCAATAAACCGTAACCGTTGCCCCATTTTGCGGATATACATAAGGAGGACAGGCAGCATCTGCCCATCCTCCTTATGGAATACGAATAAATTCATTCTAATCAGGGTTTCATATATCCTGGCAGAGAGCAGGATTGTGATCCTAATATGAATCAGGAATTCTGGTTGGACCAGTCTTCGACGTTCCAGATCTTGGTCACCCAATCCTCATAAAACTCAGGTTCGTGGGAAACCAGCAGGATTGTGCCTTTATATTCTTTCAAAGCACGTCTTAGTTCTTCCTTAGCCACAACATCAAGGTGGTTCGTCGGTTCGTCAAACAGAATCCAGTTGCTTTCGCGCATCAGAAGTTTACACAGACGGACCTTGGCTTGCTCTCCGCCGCTAAGTGCCTTCAATGGTCGGGTAATATGCTCGTTTTTGAGCCCGCAGCGAGCAAGCGCTGCACGAACCTCGTGCTGGTTCAAATGTGAGAATTCGTTCCACACATCATCAATCGGTGTAATATTCCCTGGACGTACTTCCTGCTCAAAATAAGCAGGCACCAGGAAATCCCCTTGATACGTCTTCCCGGAGAGCGCCGGGATTTTGCCTAATATGGTCTTCAGCAGCGTTGATTTACCTACGCCATTACAGCCAACAATGGCAATTTTCTCTCCTCGCTCGATCAGGATATTCATTTTGGGGAGCAATGGTCGATCATATCCGATCTCAAAGTCGATCCCCTCGAATACCGTTTTACCACTGGCACGGGATTCCTTGAAGTTAAACACGGGTTTAGCTGCTTCCTCGGGGCGGTCAATCCGCTCCATACGATCCAGCTGCTTCTCCCGGCTTTTCGCTCGGCCAGAGGTGGAGTAACGGGCCTTGTTCCGCTGAATGAAGTCTTCCTGTTTCTTGATGAATTCCTGCTGCTTCTCGTAAGCATCAATATGCTGGTTCTTATTGATATCGGCCATTTCCAGGAACTTCTCATAGTTCGCTGTATAGCGAGTTAATTTCGCAAATTCCAAATGATAGATCACATCCACCACCTGGTTCATAAATTCCGTATCATGAGATATCAAAATGAAAGCATATGGGTATTGCTTCAAATATTGAGTGAGCCAATCAATATGCTCAACATCCAGATAGTTGGTGGGCTCGTCCAACAACAGTACATTGGGCTTCTCCAGAAGAAGCTTCGCAAGCAATACTTTGGTACGCTGTCCCCCGCTTAATGTGGCTACATCGCGATCCAAGCCAATGACGGATAACCCAAGACCATTCGCCATCTCTTCAACCTTTACGTCCAACATGTAGAAATCCCCGATATCCAGCTGCTCCTGAATTTCACCCATTTGTTCGAGCAGCAGCTCCAACTCTTCGGGAGAAGCATCACTCATCTTATTGGTGATCTCCATCATTTCTTTTTCCAGCTCCAGCAGAGGCAGGAAGGCATCCTTCAACACATCGCGAACCGTTTTGCCAGGTGTCAGCTTGGTGTGCTGATCCAGGTATCCGTACCGGATCTTCGGTGTCCACTCCACCTTGCCGCTGTCTTTTAACAGCTGCCCGGTCAAAATATTCATTAGTGTTGATTTGCCTACGCCGTTTGCTCCAACCAAACCAACATGTTCGCCTGCCAACAAACGAAAGGATACATTCTTAAATAGAGTACGTTCCCCGAAATTATGCGATACGTTCTCTACAGTCAATAAACTCATGGCTATAGTAACTCCTGTCTGTATAAAATGAACTTATTTCATGTTAATTTAGCGAAATATAAACAGTCAAGAGTTTATTGTATCACATCCTGGAGTCCGGCAGAAACCATAACTTTCAGAGATTATAGAACACCGGGATTAGAACAGCTTTTCTCCTGATAACCGGCTGCCGCTGCCTCCTTGGCACTCGGAAACACTTCTTCCACGCGATAGTTGTATTGGCAGACATCACGATAATAATATTTGAGCCCCCTGTTATCCACCCCTCCGAAATAGACCGGAGCTTTAACGAGTCTGCCGCCTCCAAGGGCATAGTTATTATAATACTGATCGCCCAGGGGAATGCCTTGAATAAACGCCATCATACCGATATCATCCATCGTATTCACCCACTCTTCCTGGGATATCAACGGAAGCGCGAACGTATAGGATACTCCGTTTCGGAGCGCCACTTGGTTGTGCCGCTGTATGTAATAAGCAAGATGATCTTGAACGGTATTCACAATCGTGATCCGCCTGACTTGTTCAAACCTATCTTTATCTTCCAACAAAGCTACACCCGTCCTGCCAGTCAGATCCTCCCGAAAACCAGAGTGCCAGATGGAGGAACCTCCACCTGATTCATACACCTTAACGAAGGAATCCAAAGTAAACTGGATGCTGTTGCCCCTGCCATCATTCCAGGCATAAGGAATTTTGGGTGTCCATCTGTGCTCCATGAGCTCCTCCCCATACGCGTTGGTGAAGGTTTGCGACACATACATATAATACCCGTCATAATCCAGAACAACGATAGCAGGAATATACCACCACAGGGCAGCCTTCGCAGCGGGATCATCCGCTATTCCCATATTGATATACAGCGTCCGGGAAAAGGACTCCAGCGCTCGCTCTTTGTCCGCACGCATAAATTTCAAAGAATCATATGCCGACTCTTTGTCCTGGATCTCATTATCGTTCAGCATCATCCCGCCGTCTTGGACGGCTGTGCGCAGCGCAGCCGAATATTTCATCTCTACGTACCGGACATCCTCCAGACTCTCGGCACGCATGCCCAGGATGAGAAACATGGGGAAAAAGACGGCGGTGAATACGATGGCAAGATCAGTAATCTTCATTCAGAACCAAGCCTCCGTAAGGGAATGCGATTGCTGCTTTTCCACCTGAATTTGATCCAGTCAGCGCATCAAACATGATCAGTCCGGGGGTTCGATTCAGAGAACTGACACTTACTTGGAAGTGATCTCCGGCCGTTAAGCGGTATCGGCGCCTGTCATCGTGTTTATCAACATTCGACTCCGGGAACAAATATCCCATAACATCTTCCTGATAGTAAGCATCATATACGACGGAATAACGGTTCAGGAATGTTCCAGGATCTGAAGGATCCGCATATTCCGGGTGGTACTTCTTGTGATGGTGCTCCATCTCCACATTGTAAATGTTCCCGGTGGCTGCCAGCTCTTGCAGGAAGTCATTGTACATAATCGGAGTAATATACCCCTTCGTACGAACACTGTCCACGAATTTGGTGACGGATTGATAAACAACGAGTCGTGACAGATCATCCTGTCTTCTGGCCATCTCGCCTGCGGGAACCAAGTACAGCAGAAGAAGTGCCAGAAAGGCAGCAAACCATTTCGAAACCGAGTTTGACATTGTTGTTACCTCACTTTAACAAACTGGATGCTCTCCACATCTCCATCGATTCTCCGAACGTACTCCGTAGCATAACGGGCGTTCATATCAATGATCGAAAGATCCAGCTCCTCCGGATTACTTCCAGATCGGAATAGTGCTCCATCCACATACATATTGAAGCCGCCTGCTTGAACCTCTCGCAGCGTGAATAATACTTCGCTTCCCTTATAAATGAGCTTCCTGTTCTCGTTCGTCATCTCTACGGTGATCACACCGGCATGCTGCTCCTGAGTCATTTTACCCGCTGCTGATATACCGCCATCGACCATCGTCTGAATATGGAATGCATACAGGGCTGCGCCAAGAAATAATGCCACCCCTGCTGCCAATTCAAGTGCGCTTATCGTTTGTTCACGCAAGGCAAGTCACCTTTCCATTCATAACTATTGATCGAACTTGATGCCTCTGATCACGTTGGAATCATCCTTAACGATGGTGGCTTTAAATTTCCCGCTTGGATTGACGTACTCTGGGCTTTTCTCATCCATAACGTATTCGATATTCCCTTGTCTTGAATCCGGATTAGGAATCGAACCGTCCTTCTCCAACACATTGCCGTACCATTGACCTGCTTTATTTTTCCCTGTTGCTATGAAAACGCCAAATTGATCCTTGTCCTTATATTTGCGCAGTGCGTTTGTCACCTGAGAACCGCTGATGGTTGTTCCGTCATACACGGTAAATGCTGCCTGGGACAGCTCTGTCTGAATATCTGAAAAATTATTTTGAGCGGTTTTGGTTGCCTCCTGCGCCGAGATAAACAAAATAACAACAATGGTAATCAGAGCAATGGTCAGAAATATACCTGCTGCAACCTTTAAAGCGGATGATGCATTATTCATTGAAATCTCCCTCATTCTCTCAATTATTTTTTGATCCTATGAATCATGATTCCAGTTGAGCAATCCTCGTATCGTTATAAACGTTGAATTTGCTCATAATACGTCTCCATCTGGGAGAAACTCATGCCGATTAGCGGGATGACAAGATACATAAAGATCAACGCATACATCGGAGTAAAACCGATCATTCGCCCCCATGCGGCCTTCGTATCGATCATCGCTTCATACTCATGCTTGCGCTGCTCGAAACTGAATATCATTTCTCCATCGAGGTCATCAAAAACATCCTTGATCGGTACTTTATCTACCGCAAGCAGCAGCTTGTCCACCAGCCGCTGAAATTCAGGAAACCAGACGTCATCCTTCAGCTCCAGCAATGCCAACTGTGCGCCATGTTCGTAATGAAGCAAGCTTTTTTGAATGGGAATCTTAAAAATAACGGCAAACCGATTAAGCCATTCTAAGATGCCCTCAACCGAGATGCGCTCCATTCCGCGCAATATGGATATGACCGTCTGAAATTGATAAATTTCATGCCGCATTTCCATATTGCGTACTTTCCGGTGAAAATGCAGCAGCCATAATGGCGCCGCATATGCAGCCACACCTGCCAGAAAGGATAAGAGCAACTCCCACCATTTCAAATACTCGCTATCATAGCGCTGGAGTTTAGTCATAATTCGATCGGTTGTGATCTCAACTTGTTCCTTGGTCAATCCAATAGGGTCTGTCTCACTGACCATTTGTTTGATCTGATCATCGGTTACATCTGGCGACATACGCAATTGTTCAATAAGCAGCCGATCACGCTCAACCGTTTCTTCTGCCTGACGACGCTCGATCTCATTCATCTGGCCGAACAGGGAATGGTTCAGGAAAACGGGGACATACAGCAGATGATGTTTTGCCTGCACATGCAGGCCTGCTGCCAGCGATAACGCCAGGAAGAAAGCCAGGAGGAAGAACGTCACCCTTCTGATATAGAGCCACTCGAACTTGATTCTCGCGTTACTTTCCTTTAGTAATCGTACCTGCCTGTCATATTTCACCGTACCGGGTGTCGGAGCCATCACCTTCACAAGCCAGCGCATAACAGGAATTCGGTACATCCTTTCTTCCAAGGTCATCTTCTGAACCTCTGCGCGGTAATCCGTTTCTCGATTTTGCTGGAGCTTCTGAAGCAAGATATAAGAAATGAGAATAATGACATAAATCGATATCTTGGTCACAAAACCGAGCTTACTCATATAAAACTCATCCATCGACGGAAAACTGCTTCTGGCCCAGCGTTCAATCGGTTTGGTGAAAAAGACCGGTGCCAACGCAATCACATTCAAACCCTTCATTAAATAATCCAGCTTGTCTCTGCGCAATATTTCCAACTGGATCTCCTTCGTTAATCCGCTTAGTCCATGCAGATAGATAGAGCCTTGTTTTCTCGCATGATCGCCAAACTCCATGACCAGATGTGAAATACCCGCAAATGCTTTAAGATATCGGTTCGGCGCTACCTCATAATATCTCTCCAGCTCGTCATCAGGATCGTTGGATACCAAGGCATTGTAGATCCGATGGGCATGCATAGAGATTTCATGTCCAGAAGTCTCCGCCCCCTCGTACAAAGCTTCCTCTACCATTCCATGCTGCTGATAGTGGTGGCGGACGGAGGAGAACAATTCAACCGATTGGATAAGTATTTTTCGTTCCAGTCGGTTAATGAACATCTCAACGAGCATATTGTTAATAACCGCTGCTGCGAGAATAACAATGATAATAAACCCCAAGTCCGGATGACTCCATATAAGAAGCATGGCGGTTAACCCGATCGTACCGGTAATCGCTAGGGCTAGCCTCACTGTTTCAAACCGGAGTGATATTTCGTCGTACGGATGCAGGATCGCGATCCGCTGTCTGATCCGTTTAAGATAGGCTTTGATTAGCGGGAGCTTCATTCCATACATATAGGCCAATTGAAACCATTGCCGGTACATCCCCCGCAATGATCTTACCTCGCCCGCATCCACCTTGACGGAAGTTACCTCACGATACCCTCGTCTCCTGTTCATCCACGACATGATACCGAATGTGATGGAAAACAGAGCCAGAGATATGATTAATATCAGTGTTAACACATCTTTAGAGGTCACTTTGTTCCCCCCAACCCGAAGCCAGAAACACTCTGAATTCTTCGGCATCTTCCGGATGCATCTGCTCCGTCATTTCACGAACACTGCTTTCGGATAACTTGGCGGCAGCGATATAGGCACCGTCCCGGTATTCAATCACATTACGGGAAACGAAATAACTTACTTCGTTCAATCTCCGCATATGTTCTGCACTTAGCTGAAAATACTCCTCCATGCTGCTCTTCCAGCGGTTTTCTGAAGTTCCCTCGAATGGTGGCAGGGATCCCTTCTCAACCGGGATGCACTCGGTAATACGCTCTATGTAACGGTTACCGTAAGCGTCTCTTCGTAGATGAATATCAAAGTTGATCACGCTGACCACCTGCTGCTCCGCAATATGCTCTTGCCTGAAAACGCCGCTCTTGAGCAAGGAGTTGCGCAAGGATTGTACAAGGTCTTTGAATGTCTTGGCATGATGGGTAAACACGGTAAACAAACTTGCCACTTGAGACATCTGTATCATCCATGAAGCTACCTCGTCACTGGCAACCTCACCAAGAATATTAACGGTACCGTCCGTTTTCTTCTGCAGATCCAGACCGGCCTGCCCACTAATATGCTCGGTTTCTCTGAAGCTGAGAATATTCCGGCGGCTGTAAATTTTCCTTAAATGCAGCTCAAAGGCCATCTCCTGAACCCGAAGAGTATAAGACGCATAAATATGACCCACCATCGCCATGAGCAGCGTTGTTTTTCCGGAACCCTGAGCACCGGTGATTGCCGTAATCCGGCTGCCTTTCATTAAATACCTCAACAAACCGATAACCAATTCCGAGCCGTCTCCCGTAATTAACTGATCCAGCGAAGCCTTGGGCAGATCAAACTTGCGGACAAAGAACGCCCAGGACTCGGCAAATGGGGGCCGAACCACAACGACCCTGGAGCCATCCTTCATCTCATTCACTTTATAACCGCTGGCTTCTGAAAGCTGCCCGGGATGATTGTATTTGTATATGTTTTGACATACCCTCTTAAGTTCTAGCATCGAACCAAACGATAAAAAAGCTAGATGCAGCGACACCCCTCGATAAAAAATCCACACACTCTCACAGCCTGTTGCAGGCGATTCGGTATGGGAAAAACTTAACCCCAAGAACTCATCCTGGGAGTGGAAAATATCCTGCCCGCTGTCACGATTAACAGGAATGCCACTAACGCCGCCACTGATCCCGTCGATCCGTTGATCCCTGATTTCATCCACAACGGAAAAGCCTTTGTACTGCTGATAAATGCGCTGGACGACGATGTCAAGCTTCTCCGGAAACAAGAGCGTACGCTGCTCCGACTCATAGATATATGCGATGTCCTCCGCGGTAACCGCATAGACGCTGCCCTCTCCATAACCTGGAATCACGCGCGGCCCTGCAAGATCATACGTCTCAAGTAGTACAGATAAAGCATCCTCTCCGTGCCTCTGCTTATACAGATATAATATGATCTCAAATTGATCCTGGGCTGTTAACTCGGTCAGATTTTCGAACGGAATGGCTGCATGAATGTTGGATTCGTTCAAACCTAGATCTCTGACCAGCAGCTGCTTTAAAAAATCCTTTACATATGCTTTATCCAGCACATCTCCGGATACGCAGCCCTTGAGGGCACTCCTCAATTCGCTTCGCTTGTTCAGCCTGCGGCGATACTCCTCTTCGTGCAGCCCTAAATCAGACAACTGGCTGTGCGTCAGCTGATGGAGGCTTTCTTTAACAAACGCAGTCATAGCTTCAAGAGAATAGGGGTCTGATCCCCGCGAAATCGTAGCAGCCGGTTTTCGGGTATCCAAATAACGCAGATATACAAACAGCAATACAAACAAAATCATGACGATAATCCATATCGTATTCAAGGAATTACCCAAGAGCATGCAGGCCTCCCGCTTTCGAACCGCCGGAAGGAAGGCCAAGGTATTCAGCCGCATCATCCGCCAGATTACGAACCGCATTATACAGAGAGCTCATGCGTTTCAGGTCAGCGCCTCCCCGACTTCGCTGCATATAGGGCATAACTGAACGCATATTCCATGCATCTGTCATCCCGGAACAATACGGAACACCAAGTACCGTCGTCTTGATGCCAAAGCGGCGCTTGATATTTTGCAGTGTACAATGGCTATCCCGATCATATTTGCCGACGATATATAAGCATGCCTTGTCCTTCACTTCAGGAGGTAACCTCTCCTGTTCAAGCGCACTCTCCAGGACATGCAAATTCTGATTCAAACCAACCACGATTAGGTCTGCCGCTCGAAGTATTGCACGATCTGCCACTCTAGGAACTCCATTGCCTGCATCGGCAACCGTGACGTCGTAACTTCGCTTGGAGGACTCCATCACGCTGGTCATAAGTTCCGCCTGTTTCCCGTCCTCCGCATTTCTTGCCGCATGTATAGCATTGGCAGTCATCGGTTTTGGTCCACATAAAAGATCGAGCCGATCAGACAGAAGCGGCAAGGTATAATTGCGCACATTCTCCGGGCTCAGTCGCCCGCTTGCACGAAGACGTTCCAAGGCATCCATTCCGGTATCTTGAAATGCCGTCATATAATCTAATGATTCCTGTTTATAGGTAAAGGCTTGCTCCACTCGTTCCCCTGCATGTCCACCATGGGCGAGCAGCACTTTGACCTGATATTCAAGCGCCAATACGATAGGTAAGCTCGAGGCCAACATCGTACTGCCACTGCCGCTCTTCAAGGGACTCCATACAGCAATCAGACTCATGCATGCCTCCTTCCTGCTTGCCGAAGCGCCCGGCGAATATGCCGCTGCTCCATTTCCGTTAAAAGGCGGAGAAGTTCGGTAAGCGATCGTTTATACTGTCTGGACAATGGCTTGATGCCCAATCTTCCTGCATGTTCATTTTTTATTTTCAAGGCGAAAAACAATTCATCCCACGGCATTTTCACGGGTGGACCCAGCCATTGAATCCGGCTGTCTTCCAGATAGCCTTCAATATAGGTTTCATCCATCAAATCTTCAATGACCTGAACATATACCCGATGGAAAGGCGGTAGCGGATCATCTGTTCTTGAAGCTCTCAGTTCATCAAGCAAAGCCGTACTCTTGCGCAGGCCTGTTACCTCGAACCCGCTAACCCAAACATGGGCATCTGCTGTATCCCACTGAATCTTGTCCAGGAACTCCGATTTCTCCACGTCCATGACGATATAGTCATATTTCTTCTCGTCAGTTTCCTCCAGATAGTCCATCAGCGACGTATAGTTATTAAATCCGGTTGCCACGTCGAATCCGGCAAACTCCATAACCGGCAGCTTCGGATGCATCACGCCTATGCAATGTTTGTACTTCGCATCAATCGCACCATCCACGAGCAGTACTCTGTTGTCTCCATTGGCTAATATTTTGCACATGTAGAGGAGCATGTCGCTCTTATCACAGATGCCTGTAAATATCCATGTCTTCACTTTGATTACACTCCTTCACTTACCATCTGTTCTTCAGGGTTTGCCTTGTCTTACTAAGGACTTGAGAATATCAACTCCGCTTCTGGTGATTCCTTATCACTGCTATTCTGGGATTCTGGCGAGCCGGAAGATCCCAAAATCTGCTCTGCTTCTGAATCCCGCTCTTCACGGAGCGGAGTCTCTATATTGGTCTCATCGTCAGAACGGATGTCAGCGGTATTCCATTCCGTATCCGTTGAAGATTTCGCTTGGGGGCTTATGTTGGACGCAGAACTCCAGGAGTCCGGACTCCTTGCACCGCTAGCGAAGATCGAATTAGGATGCATATCGGATACCTGAGCCTGCTGATTCGGCTGAAGCTTCTTTAAATCCTCTTCCAGCGTGCTTCGCAACGTTACCTCGAAAAACTTCTCAGCTTTCTTCACAATATTCGGGTTGCTTGCAATCAGCTTCGTAACTTCAGCGTTCGGAGGATAGTTAGGAATTGCTCTATCTTGCAGCTCCGGCTCTACATAGGTGAGTGCATATAGCGTTGCATCATGCAGATAAGCATCCACCAAAGCGCTGGAGAGCAATAAAATCTCCTGTTCGCTTAATGTCGTCCAAAACGCTGGATTTTGAAGCTTGTCGATCTTCTTCTTCGATAAAATGATGTAATCCTGTCCGGTCGGAAACTGAACCCTTACATCAATTACATCCCCTTGGCGTAAATTGCTTGGCAAATATACGGACTTCATCTCCCGATGACGGAGATCAGACGGTGTCGGCTCTTCTTCAAAGAGCATCGAGCGGGTAATCGGTGTTCCCTGCAGCAGCTCGATCTTGGCCCCCTTCCCTGCGATCTCTTCCTTGACCGAGAACAGATTGCCGGAAGAACCGTCATCAGGCAGACGCACTTCCTTAATATCCTTCGCATCGATGAAATGACCAGGCGGAATATCTTTCAACGGGACCCATGCAACCTTCATTGAATTTAGCTGCTGCAGCTGCGTCTCTTCAAGTTCCGTGATTCGCTGCTCGTATTTCGTACGCTCTACACTCTGCTGCTCTTTATAACCGTGCACATAATACATCATTGTGCCAGCACATACGGCACCCGTTACGGCTGCGCCGGCAAGTCCAGCAAATATCAGTTTGCGGCTGCGCCTCCTGATAATCGGCATTGCTTCATCTCCTTCAGTTCATATGCAGTTAATTCTTTAGAAACCTGAATCTTCGCTTCCTTTCTGCCGGCGGCAAATAGTCCTGAAATAACTGTGCAAATGCCTCCCGACTGCTGTCCGGTACTTCAAAAGGGTCCAATTGCAGGGGCAAAGAATACACTTTATTCGTCCCTAGCGTTCTTCTCATCTCTTGAATCGTTTCTTCTCCTGCGAGAGGCAGTGCATAGATCCTGGCCGGCTGTGGGTGTCTGGACAGCATCCGGGCCAACGTCACTAAGTCATGCTGTCGCCACTCCGCTCCTGATCCGATAACGACAGGCAGATCGGCCCGAAGGAACTCCTCAAGCCGTTCGCTGTCCCGGTATGCTCCCAAATCCAACACAACCGCATCGTAGCTGCCTCCGAGCAGCGAAATAACTTCCGTTCTGGCCGTTTGCCGCCAAAAGTGAATCCCGTTGATTTCGAATTTTCGGATAGCCCCAAGCTTCCCGCCCTCGGCAATTTCCTGAATCCGGGTAAAGGCTGTGGATTTTGCGCTCATTTCCACGATCGCTACCTTCCCGTACCTTGAAGCCAAGTAATGACCAAATGCAATACAGCTATGCGTTGTTCCTACACCGGACGATGCCCCCAATACGGCCGTTACAAGCGTCCCGGCTAGCGTGTTGGACTGAACACCCGCTATATTCGCAGTAATCGACTGCTGCCTGTTAAGTGCTGAACGAACCTCTACCGTGGATTGATATCGGTGCTCCGGAGCATACTGCAGCAGCTTTCGGATAACGGGCACAAGCTCTCTTGGTAAATCGCCACGAATATGACGCTCCACGCCCGTTATCCATTCACTGAATTTGCCGCTAGTTGAGAGATAAAGCAGAAGCGCGCCAAGCCCATACAGGTCCGATCTCGCATCGCTTTGCCTTCCTCCGTATTGCTCCGGCGCTGCAAATCCAACCGTGCCTAGCTTGACCGTATCCTCGCGACCCTCCTGTTTATAACTTCTCGCGATTCCAAAATCGATGAGTCTAACCTCCAACTGATCGGTCAGCATAATGTTCGATGGCTTTAAATCTCGGAATATAACCTGAGGTTCGTGATGATGGAGATACTCCAGAACATCCAGCAGTTGCTCGGTCAGTTCCATAATGAAGTCCGGATTCACATTTCCCCGATATCCCCGGAAGTACTTCTCCAATGTCATGCCCTGAATATAATCCATAACTAAATAGGTGTAGCCGGTATCCTGAACATGAAAAAAATCGACAATACGGGGCAGCCGCGGGTGACTGAGTTTAATCAGAAGCTGTGCCTCATCCTGAACGGCGCGCTGCATACCGGGTTCAGACAAGCTCTCTTTCACTGCCCATTTCTTCCCGGGCAGCTTCAGATCCTCGGCTAGATATACGCAGCTCATGCCCCCTTCACCAATTACGCGGTCAATCACGTAACGCTCGCCCAACACTTCCCCATGTACCAATCTGCAAGGCTGATTCATGTCAATGCCCTCTCCTCTGACTTACAAGCACAACAAAAAAAGGAAAGCACTCCGCCCATCACTGAACTGTGATGAATAGCGGGATGCTTTCCCTAATGTTGTCGTTGGTTAATTTTGGAATCATTATAGAACAAGTTACATTCACTTGTAAAGACTTTTTTAATACTTAATCATATACAGCGTAATTTCGTCCCGATTATGGAACAGCTGCTTCGCTCCCTGAATCTGCATTCTGGACTCTTCAAACACCGACATGATTTCTTTCACCAGCGCCATCGGTTTCTTAGTCAGCAGCTTCACCGTAATGACAGCAGTACCACCCGTTTGAAGACTGTGCAGCAGCCCGGTCACCATTCTGGCCATTTGTTTAGGACTCCAGCTCATATCACACACCAACAAGTCAAACTCAGAATCTCTAAACGATACGTCCGCTGCATTCTTGTGAATCACGCGGAGGTTTTTGTGACCATCGAGTGATGGATGCATTTTAGCCGGATCAACTGCCGTAACTTGCAGGCCGCGCTCCAATAGAAAGGATGTCCATCCGCCAGGCGCTGCTCCGATATCGACAGCCTTGCGGAAGGAATCAAACGGAATCCCGAACTGTTTCTCCGCCTCAAGGAGCTTGAATTTGGCTCTTGAGATTTGTCCCTCTTCCCGTTGAAAGCGGACGGCGCCTCCGTTCCAATCCGACAGGTTGTCCTCCGGCCGCGACACGCCAACATACCAGACGCTGTCAGCAGCGAATAGTGAAATAATCCACTCCGGTGCCTGGACCGTGTATTCAATTTCTAGCGCAGCCAAGCGATGCAGTAATTCATCTCGAAGCGCCGCCGGGTTTTCCTTCCACGAGCTGTTCTCCGTCTTTCGGATCTGGATGGATACACGGCTGCTGCCGATCTCCTCCTGCTTCGTGACATGCTCAACGACCGCATGCAATGCTTCGGCAGCGGTATCGGCTGTTACCTCCAGATGTACCGGAAACAAATGCCGCAGAAAAATTGGCGGGGAAGACGTAATTAGCCGCTTCGCCTCATCTTCGGAACTGCCGAGTGTCGCTAAAAACACCTCGCCCGGCATCATCATCGTGCTCTTTAAACTGCCAAACATCCGGCGCAGCTCTTCTTGGGCGTAAGGAGCAAAACCATGGTTTGCCGTGCATATCCACTTACTGTGAAAATCCCGGTGATTTTGATTCTGTTCCTCATGCCCTTGCATAACATTTAATTCGTCCAAACGGATTAACCTCCAGAAATAACTTTGATCCAGGGACGTCCGCCATCCCATTCCAGCTGAGCGTCGATATCATAAGTTTGTTTGATAAGTTCATGGTTTAATACTTCTTCTTTTGTTCCCGCACCCGTTAACCGGCCGTCTTTCATGAGCGCCACATGAGTAAATAAAGGGACAATCTCCTCGATATGATGCGTGACGTACACAACCGTAATTTCGCGCTGCCTAAGGTTGTCAATCTCCTGCAGCATCTTCTCCCGTTCATACAAATCCAGGCCGGCACAAGGCTCATCCATAATCAGAATCTTCGGATCGGCCATGAGAGAGCGTGCCAACATCACCTTTTTCCGTTCTCCCTGGGACAATGTCCCTAGAGGCTGCTCCGCCAGATGGCCGAAATTCATTTCGTTCAGCAGGGAATAGGCTAGATTCCTGACCTCTTCCGGAATATCCTGGTAGAAGCGCAGAAAGGCATAAGCCCCTGTTGCCACAACCTCCCAGACTGGGTCGCTCAGGGTCAATTTCTCTAATAATGACTGGCTAATATAGCCAAGGGACTTCCGGACCTCCCGAACGTCGCATTGTCCATAAACATGACCCAGGACCTCAACACGCCCACGGGAAGGAAACATATATCCTGTCATCATTTCCAGCAGCGTCGTTTTGCCTGATCCGTTCCTGCCCAAAATGGCCCAGTTCTGTCCCGGCTTCATCTCGATATTAACATCATCCAGAATATGACGGCTCCCTCTGACGAGCGACACATGCTGTAGCGAAATCACGGCCTCACACTCCTAATAAAACTTACGATATCCTGCACGGAACCCATCCGGTACAGCACCTCCGGCGCGGCGAGAGGACTGGACTGAATAGCCAGCAATGCAGGAACGCTGCGAATTTGATACGGTTCCACAATGCCCGGTAGAAAGTTCACATCGGCTTCGAGCAGCTGTACATCCGGCACCACATGTTCCACAATGTCGATCATCTTACGCGCAGCGGCACATGTGCCGCATAATGGCGTATGTAAAAATACGATGACAGGCTCCGCATTCGCATCTCGTTTTGTCAGGCGCTCGTGCCATTCAAGCCTCTCCGTCAATTCACGCTGTGTAACCTCAATCATCTTGAACCCTGGGCAACTTCCCGCAGAACGGATTCCGGCATCGGTCCATTGTGAACCTGGACGCTTTCCGGCATGTGCTCATAGAGCAGCTCATACATTTTTCTTCTGCCCGACGGGCTTGAGGTATGCAAGTATATTTCCCTGGCCTGCAGGTTTTCGGCGATCATGGCTGCAACCACGTCGCCGCCGTTCATCTGGCCGTGCCCCAATTCAAAATCAAGCGACAGAACATCCACTTCGCATTCACGGAGCATCAACAAGCACTCTTCCCCGCTTCGAGCCAGCGCAAATCCTTTCGGATTGGGGCGCCAGTCGTCTAAATATAGATGAATCATTTTACTCTCTCCCTTAATCAGGACCAGGACAGCACCTTGGCGATGTCTTCCCGATGCGTGCCGTCAGCCCCTTTTTCACTTTCCAGGACAAATGCCTTGCCCGCAAGTTCCGGTGCCAGAACCAAACGCTTCAAGGCTTCTGTGCCTATCATACCTTGTCCGATGCGGGCGTGGCGATCTTTTCTTGAACCCGCCCCATATTTTGAATCGTTCAGATGAACGGCAACGGTGGCTTCCCAATAGGCTAGCGACTTGCCCTTGGCAAGGAGTTCATCTGTATTCGAAATGTCCCAGCCTCCGGCAGCAAACAAGTGGCAGGTATCCAGGCAAAAGCCTATTTTTTCCGGATAATCGGCAAGCTGTCTAACCTTCACACTTTCTTCAAGCGTCATCCCCATGGTCCCATGGTCGCCCGCCTGATTCTCGATCAGCAGTTTGGCCCTTCCCGTCCAGGAAGACAACACATCATTCATACAGCGAATAATATTCTGATACCCTTCAAGGATATCCTGGCTCTTGAGATGCCCAAAATGAACCACGATACCCAGCGACCCGCAAGCCTCGGCAATCATGAGATCATTCTTTATGGAATCTACGGTCAACTGGTAAAACTCTTCTCCCCGGGTTAAGCCAACCGCCATATTCGTCGGATATGGTGTGTGCGCGATCGAAACGAGTCCTTGTTCCTGACAAAACTTTGAGCATGCGGCGGCATTGCGGACATCCGGCGTCTTCAAATGAAGACTGCGCGGATTTTTCGGGAAATACTGATATGCGAGTGAACCGATGCCGGCTGCATGCTGGGCTGCTGCGAGAAATCCGCCCCGTGTGCTGACATGACTTCCAATCCGGACTTTAGACTTCATGCTGACAATTCGGACAAAAGAACACTTTGCGCGAGGTATGCTCTGCCTTCACGATCGGCGTGCCGCAGCGAACACAGGGCTCTCCTTCGCGATCGTAAACTTTACACTCGTCGTTATAAGCTCCCGTCAGGGTATCCCCTTCCTGAAACGGCATTTCCATATATCCGCCGCCATCCGTCGCCTCGTGCATCACTTTAACGGCACTCTCGTATAACTGCTCTAAAGACTGCTCCGATAGATCCTGAATTTTGGACAGCGGGTGGATGCGGGCCTCAAAGGCGATCTCATCCGCATAACAGTTGCCAATTCCGGCGACAACCTGCTGATTAACCAGCGTTGTTTTTAAAGCGCCCCGCCGTTTTCCGATCCGTTCAACGAAGCGCGCTTTGGTCATTCGCCGATCCAGAAGTTCAGGACCAAGCTCTTTAAGCGCATTTTCCGTTTCTCTGGCTGTTAAGAAATGCAAGTAACCCAGACGCAGACCGATAAAATACAGCACCTGTTCACCAAATGTGATCTCGACCTGGGTCGACCTGGAGGGACGCTCCTCGTCCCTATGCCCTAAATACAAAATGCCGCCCAGCATGAGGTGAAGCAGCAATCTGCCTCCGTTATGCAGATGGAATATGAGGTGTTTGCCTCTACGTTCCACAAAAATGACCTTGCTTCCCTTTAACTCGGAAGTAAACTCGTCAACCGTCACATTCAGCGATTTTTCACGGTTCACGACAACATTCGTGATCGGCACATTCAAAATGCTCTGCGATAACAATCTTCGGTAATTTTCCATTTCCGGCAGTTCCGGCATCATTCATCTTCCCTTTCGTCAATCACAAAAGTTAATGTACACTTTCGCTCATTATGAGCACAGCAGGTTTATCACTTCGCTCAAATCCCGGCAGATAAAGTCCGGTGTGACACCCGTGGCTTCCATATGCGCCTCCATATTGAGATCGGTCGTGATTCCGGTCATAACGAGCACCGTCTTACAGCCGGCATGCGCGCCGGCCGCGATATCCGTACGTATATTATCTCCGATTACATAAGTGTCCTCCGGGGCCAAACCGAGGCGATCCGAAGCAAATTTCATTAAAATCGAGGACGGCTTTCCGATGACCGTCGGTTTCACTCCGGAAGCGGCTTCGATCGCAGCACCCAGCGAACCTGCACCTGGCATCAAGCCGGTGTCCGAAGGAAGCTGTAAATCGGGATTGGTCAATATGGATACGGCTCCCTCCTGAATCCAGCCAACGGCACGGGTTAACTTCTCGTAATGGAACGAGCGGTCGATTCCTTGAATCACATATTCAGGGGACTGCTCCACGATATTCAGACCTGCAGACAAGAGGGCTTCACGGAGCCCCTCTTCTCCCAGCATCGCCACTTTGGCACCCGGTGACTTCTCCGCGATATATTTAGCTGCAGCCAGGGAAGAGGTGCAGACTTCCTCCGGCAAGGCAGGTATCCCCATCTCCATCAGATGCGCCGCAACCTGCTCTGGTGTTCTTGATGAATTATTCGTTACATACAGAAAAGGAATCTGCAATTCCTTCAGCCGCTCGATGAGAAGGTCTGCCCCCTCAATTCGATGACGGCCATGATAAAGCGTTCCATCCAGGTCAATCAGTAATCCTTTTGGTTTTGGTTTTGGTTTTTCCATGAATTGATAGCACCTTCTTTATTTCTTTCCTTCACGCCATAAATGATTCATCGGCTAAAGTATGAGTGTTCTCGGCATCGCTGTGATCATCATTCATCGTCATATATCGGTATAAATATGTATAACCCCGGTTCATACACTATCCTGAAGCATACTTGCGTAGAAACCCCAGTTAGTATTATTGTAAAGAAGGCTACTTCCGGTTGCAAGGCTCATGACGAGTACTTCAGCCCGGCGGCTAATCAGTCGAAAGAAATCGAAGACTGTCCGAGCATTAGTGATTATAAACCGGTTTGTCATTTCCTGCGCTTTCCCGGAAAATAATTCACTCCATCACTCGATATTTCCCTGTAAATAGCTGTCCTATTGACTTATGATTTGCGCTGGATTGGGTACAATCCGAAATCCTCTGCCAAGCGTGTATTCTCAAAAATCTCCTGCGCTTCCTTGAGCAGCGGCTGCAAATGCTCCATATCCTTATACCGGGAGCTGAAATGGGTCAGGAACAGCGATCTCACTTCAGCCCGTTTCGCTGCTTCCGCCGCCTGTTTAGCCGTACTGTGATAGTATTCGTGCGCAAGTTCCGACAGATCCTCCATGAAAGTGGCTTCATGAACCAGAAGATCGGCACCTTTGGCCAGAGTCTCCACTCCAGGGCATGGCCTTGTATCCCCGAGAATCGTGACCACTCTCCCTTTTTTCGGAGTCAAGAGCACATCAGAGGCATGAATCCATCGGCCGTCGCCGAGTTCCACGCTTTCCCCTCTTTTCAGCTTGCCATAAAGCGGCCCTGGCTTGAGTCCATAGTCCGCCAACCGCTTCAGGTCCAGACTGCCCGGAAGATCCTTCTCCACGATACGGTAGCCGTAACTCTCGGCCCTGTGATCCAGCTTTGCCGATTCCACGAGGAAGTTATCGTCCTCAAACAGCGCGCCTCCGGTATGCTCAATGACTTCCATCGTATAAGGAACACGCGATTGGCTAATGCTCAGCGTAGTTTCAATGAAGGCCTTAATACCTGGGGGGCCATATATCGTCAGGGGTGAAGTTACCCCCTGGGCGCCTCGGCTGGACAGCAAACCCGGCAAACCAAATACATGATCACCATGCATATGAGTGATGAATACCTTTTCAAGCTTGGACAGCTTGAGCGGGGACTTCAATATTTGATGCTGCGTGCCTTCTCCACAATCAAACAGCCACAGACTTCTTCGCTCTTCCAGCATACGCAGTGCAATCGAGGTTACGTTTCGCTGCAGCGTAGGAACCCCCGCATTTGTTCCTAGAAAATAGAGTTCCATCCCTCTTCTCCCCTTTCGGTTGTAAACCGGAGAAATCCCCCGAAACATTCGGAGGATTTCAAACCGGCTGTACCGGTATTCAAATGTTAAGCTTTATCTACGTTAAAATAATGAGCTTCCGGATGACTGAACACCATGGCGGATACCGATGCCTCAGGTTCCATCATGAAACCTTCAGTCAGATGAACGCCGATATCTTCTGGCTGCATCAATTTAAATAACGGTTCCTGATCCTCCAGATCCGGACAGGCCGGATACCCGAAAGATACGCGAATGCCTTGGTATCTCGCTCCCAAGCGCTGTTTCATGGTCATGTCTGCCGGATCGGGGTATCCCCACGTATCCCGCATCATATGGTGAATCCGCTCCGCCAGCCCTTCTGCCGTTTCCAAGGCGACCGATTGAAGCGCGTGGGAGCGCAAATAGTCACCCTTGTCCTTCCATTCCCCGGACAATTTTCCGACGCCGTGGCCGGCTGTAACGACAAGGAATCCAACGTAATCCATAACCCCGCTGTCTACGGATTTCAGGAAATCCGCCAAGCACAGGTACGGCTCAACCTGTTGTCTTGGAAACGTAAAGGTATGCAACACTTTTGTTGTATCTTTTGGATCGTATATTAGAATATCGTTTCCTTTTGACTGTGCCGGGAAGAAACGGTACATTGCATGCGCCTGTATGATCCCCGATTGAACGGCCTCTTCCAGAATACCATCAACGGTTTCCTTAAGCGATACCGCCTTCGGGTCATTGGCTTTCAGCAGCTGTTCCACTGAGCCTTTCAGGCCTAAATGATGTCCTAACAGCATCTGCATGTTGATATAAGGCAGAATGTGCGAAATCGGATAATTTCGAAGCACATGCCGCTCCATATCCGGCGGTAAATATACAGGAGCATCGGTCGATATTTTGGATCGCAGTCCTTCTGACAGCTTCGGCATCACTTTAACCACTTGCGGAGCGGCAGCATCAGCTTCCTGCTCTGCCTTAATCTCTTCCGCGATTCTCGTCCGCTGCGCCGGATCGCTGAGTTGGTTGGCCAACGCAAGACCATCCATGGCGTCCTTCGCATACAGCACCATGCCATCATACTCGGGACGAATGCGGGTCTTCGTGAATTTCCGTGTCAGAGCCGCCCCGCCTACCATGATCGGAACACTAATGCCCGCGTTCTTCAAATCCTGGGCGGTGGATACCATCTGTTGAGCTGACTTCACCAGCAAACCGGACAAACCGATAGCATCAGGCTGCTCACGGCGGTATGCCTCGATAATTTGCTCCGGTGGTACTTTTATACCCAAATTAATGATTTGATAACCATTGTTGGACAAGATGATCTCCACCAGATTTTTACCGATATCGTGCACGTCCCCCTTTACAGTGGCGAGCATGATCTTCCCTTTGACCGACGACTCATTTTTCTCCATAAAGGATTCCAGATACGCCACGGAGGCCTTCATTACTTCGGCACTTTGCAGCACCTCCGCGACAATCAGTTCGTTATTGTTGAACAAGCGTCCAACCTCAGTCATCCCGGCCATCAACGGTCCATTAATGATCTCAAGCGCGCCGTATTTAGTTAATGCTATATCTAAGTCCGGAATGAGGCCTTCCTTAGAACCTTCCACTACATAGGATGCAAGTCGCTCCTCGAGTGTCAGATTGGAAACCTTAACCTTCTTCTCTATCTTCTTATCCCGGAATGCCGCGACAAAAGCCGCCAACGTCTCATCATTGGTTCTGTATATCAGATCCTCGGCTAGGCGACGCTCTTCTTCGGGAATGGAGGCATAACGCTCCAGCTTCTCGGTATTCACGATTGCGTAGTCCAATCCGGCTTTTGTGCACTCATACAGATACACGGAGTTCAGGACTTCACGGCCCGCTTCCGGCAATCCGAAAGAAACGTTACTGATTCCGAGAATCGTATGCACTTTTGGCATGGCTTCTTTTATGATGCGGATGCCTTCAATCGTTTCCTTGGCTGATCCGATATATTGTTCGTCCCCCGTACCTACCGGGAATACAAGCGTGTCGAAAATAATGTCCTCCGGCGAAACGCCATATTTGTTGACCAACAGATCATAAGAACGCTGGGCCACCTTCAACTTGTCGTCACGATGGATCGCCTGACCGGTTTCATCAATGGTTCCAACGACAACAGCGGCACCGTATTTATGCACCAACGGGATCACATGCTCAAATTTCTCTTCACCGTCTTCAAGGTTAATGGAGTTAATAATCGCTTTCCCTTGCGAATATTGCAGCGCCAGGTCAATAACGGCCGGATCCGTGGTATCGATCATCAGCGGCACTTTAACCTTTTTAACTACTAGCTCCAGGAACTTAATCATATCTTCCGATTCTTCACGATCCGGATCCTGTACGCAAACATCAATGACATGCGCACCATTCTTGACCTGCGCACGGGCGATCTCGGAGGCTTCCTCATATTTACCTTCTACAATTAAACGCTTAAACTTTCTGGAACCCAGAACATTCGTTCTCTCCCCTACCATATACGGTCGGTTTTCCTGCTCGATATATACCGGCTCGATACCGGATAATGCCGGCAAATGCCCACCATCCAGCGGTCGCGGGGAGAAGCCATCCATCGTTTGTTTTAAAGCGCGAATATGGTCGGGAGTTGTCCCACAGCATCCGCCGGCGATGTTGAGCCAGCCTTTTTCAGCAAAAGCCCCCATCTTTTGAGCCAACGATTCAGGGGATTCATGGTACTGCCCGTTCTCGTCTGGAAGACCCGCGTTAGGATAACAGCTGATGGCACTTCTCGACATTTCGGATAAGGAACGAATATGGTCACGCATGAATTCCGGGCCCGTTGCACAGTTAAGGCCAATCGACACGGGATTCAGATGTTCCAAAGAAATGTAGAATGCTTCTATATTTTGTCCGGCCAGCGTCGTTCCCATCGGCTCGATCGTACCGGATATCATAATTGGAAGCGTGACGCCCGTTTTATCAAACGCTTGGCGAATCCCAATGCTCCCGGCCTTCACATTTAATGTATCCTGCGATGTTTCGAGCAGAAGCGCATCAACCCCGCCTTCAATCAAGGCAACGGCTTGCTCCTCGTAACTCTCGATCAATTCGGCAAAGGTCACACCACCGGTAACCGATAACGTCTTGGTTGTCGGACCCATCGCTCCTACCACATAGCGCGGGCTGTCCGGCGTGGAATATTTGTCAACCGCTGCGCGGGCCAAGTGAGCCGCTTTCAGGTTGATTTCCCGGGCAAGCTCAGGAATATCGTATTCAGCAAGCACAACGGAGGTTGCGCCAAACGTATTGGTTTCAATCAGGTCGGCACCTGCTTCAAGATATTGTTCATGTATTTTTTGAATGACATCCGGTCGATGAATGACCAGCATTTCATTACAGCCATCAAGGTCCGGGCCGCCAAAATCTTCAGCTGAGAGGTCCTCCTGCTGGATCATTGTGCCCATGGCACCATCAAGAATTAATATTCGTTCTTTAAGTATTTCTTGTAAGCTAGGCTTGTTCAACTCATAAACCTCCCCCGAAAACGTTAAATCTTAGTGTATCAGAATATTTTTCAATAGAAAAGCCGAAATATTGCGCAGCAATGGGTACAAATCCACATTTGCAGATGACAAATGCTGTGAGGGGGGCTATAATACATATTAATCCAACGGGAGAAAGAGGGTTAAAGAAATGGCAGAGATTGTGATTCGCAACACGAACGAACGCATTACTGGAGAAGATAATGTTCGGGAATTCCTGAATAACCAAGAGGTTGTTTACGAGCACTGGAATATGGAAAAACTCCCGGCAGCGCTTCAAGAAAATTTCAAGCTTAGTGATGACGATAAGAAGCGCATTTTGGACATCTATGATGAAGAAATTCGTGACTTGGCTGCAAGACGCGGCTACAAAATTTGGGATGTCATCACACTTTCCGAGTCCACGCCCAATATCGAGGACCTGCTGAAAAAATTCGAAGAGGTTCACACTCACTCGGAAGACGAAATCCGTGCGATTGTCGGCGGTAAAGGAATCTTCATTATTAAGGGCTCCGACGATGTCGGTTACTTTAATGTTGAGCTTGAGCCAGGCGATGTCATTTCCGTACCGGAAAATACACCTCACTTCTTCACATTGATGGAGAACAAGCAGATCATCGCTGTTCGTCTTTTCATTGAAGAGAACGGCTGGGTTGCTACACCGGTAGAAGATCCTCAATTCCAATAAGCCTGCGGGCAGATTGAATAGGAAAACGAAATAAGGCAGCGCATCGATCCGCCTTGCGGACCATGTGCTGCCTTATTTATTAGCGATGCGTTACTCCGTTACCTTCAGTTCCTTCAACGGCATGGAATGCATTCCTCTCGCCGTGACATGTGAAACGATGCGATAGGTTCCAACCTCATCGAAGGTTTTCTCCATTTTGTAAACCCCGTCTTGATCATGCTTAACCGGGACCTTTGCCGGAACGCCTCCGCCTTCCAGCGTGACTTCAAATTCCACATCGTTCGCATCTTCCACCGGACTGCCGGCTTGCGTCACCTTCGCTTCGATCAGCACCTTCTCGCCAGCCTTAATGCTCTCTGGCGTCAAAGACAGCTCGACGATGATGGGTTCCGCCATCACATCTTCTCCGGATTCCGCTTGGCTGTCATTACATGCGGCAAGCGCTACTGCCATCAGCACCATGGCTGCAAGTAGGGCTATCTTTTTTCGGGTCATGCTCTACACCTCTTTTACAAAATAGGGCTATGTATGGTTCATTCACGTAATGGTCATTACCAAACCTCGTTAAGTTACCTAATCCATTATATCGCATTATTCTTTTACTTCTATCTCATGCAGCTTACAATTGTGTGACGTTTATCATTGCCAAATGTGCGGCTCAAGTTCGATCGTATAACCAACAAAAAACAGCCCATCACCGCAGAATCTGATGTCAGGGCTGTT
This sequence comes from Paenibacillus lautus, assembly GCF_050482385.1. GTDB lineage: Bacteria > Bacillota > Bacilli > Paenibacillales > Paenibacillaceae > Paenibacillus_AQ > Paenibacillus_AQ lautus_B. Next base: position 108,110 of record NZ_JBCNHV010000029.1, on the reverse strand, counting down.
CCTATGTACGATTGCGCACCCATTTTTCGGGTGTGAGCAATTAATGCCTTAAAATTATAAGGATGCGACGATAGCATGCAGTTCCGATAAATGTTTGATCTCAAACTTGGGTTGAATGGACGGATCGTGAGGTCGGTTTACCCGATTAATCCAAACCGTATGCAGTCCTGCCGCATTTCCGCCTTTAATGTCTGTGGTCAGCTTATCTCCCACCATCACGGTTTGATCCGCCTCGACACCTAACAAGTCAAGTGCATGCTGGAAGATGGAAACATCCGGCTTCCCTTTGCCAAAATCACCGGAGATAATGATATGATCAAAATAAGGAACCAGCTCTGGAACACCGTCCAGCTTCTCCTGCTGCAGGTCCGGACTTCCGTTCGTGAGAAGCAGCAGCTTTACATTCCCCTGCAGTTCCTTCAGAACTTCAAACGTTTCTTCATATACATAGGGTCTTGTTCTGCGTTCAGCAGCGAATTGTGCAGCCAACGTTTCGGCCAATATTTCATGATCAACGCCTAGGCGCTGAAGTCCGCGCCGCCATGATTCCTTGCGGTAAACGGGTGCCAGCTCCTGCAGCTTTCTGAATTCAGGCTGCGATCCAGCCGTGAAATTAGCCCACAAGCCTTCGAAAGGGTTAATTCCGATCATTTTGGTAAAAGCAAAGGTATCATATGATTCATATAATGCTCTCGCTTCTTCCCGTACTGCGGCCAAAAGTGCTTTGGCATCGATGCCGGTCTCGTTCGCTCCGGCCTGGCATGTCACTTCAAACGCTTCTTCCACACTACGCTCATCCCACAATAACGTGTCGTCCAAATCAAACAAAACCGCAGCTATCGGCATGTCTCTCCCACTCCTCATATACACTGTGATCTATTCTATTTGTTAATTATGCTCTACTGGAATTTGATGAGTTTTTGCGAACTCTTCTAATCTTTCGCCCATCGCATTCGTATCATAAAGATTCATCATACGCGAGAATACCCAGTTGCCTGCTTTCCCCTTGCCCTGGATCACGACGGAACCCGAGGACAATTTGATCTTCTCGATATCGGATACAGCCAGACGACGTTCCCGATTGAACTTCATCGTGGATACAGAAGCACGCTCAATCTTCAAATAAGGCTTGCGTAAGAAAATCATAAGCGCTAACAGAATGTACAAGCTGACACCCACCCAGTTCAGTACATCGTTGCTTCCACCTGCTGCCTCGGACGTCGCCGTTCCGAGAAGCGCATACACACCAGCCAACGCAACAAGCACTAACGGAAGTACATATTTACGTCCCTTAAATATATCATGCTTATCCGTAACGGCAGAGCCTTGGTACGAGGTGAGCCCCTGCTTCTTACGCTGCTTGTTGAGCTGTGACATATTTTTGTTGACTTTTCTTTCCCATGACCGTGACATATGGTTCCCCCTGGATTCAATTTCAATATATTACCAATCCATATAAACTTGGGGTAACCGTATTCGATTCCCGCGAATAATCGGCACCCCAAGTATTATAATTCTATCCTACTATCTGGTCATGAATCACCGGTTGTAGATCCATGCTCCAGTTGATCGACTAATGCTTTAATCGCGGGCCGCCTTTTTGTTCATTTTCATCAACCCATTCGATCGATTCCAGCTGTTGTCTAAAGTTACCCCGAATATTGTTAAGGTAGATTTCCCGAAGCTCGGCCCGTTCCTTGAGCTCTTCCGCGGTCAACCCCTCACTTTTCTGTTTTCTTGCTAGTACATTGATGCGTTCAACCAAAGTATCGATGTCCATGACTTCTCCTCCAATTCCGATATCATGTATAACTTAAACATGTGAAAAAGAGCTTGTCAAGGCAACTGCACCCTTGCAAACTCTGATTAAGAACAAATATGAACATATGATGCCTATAAATGGGTCCTCTATGTTAAGAAATCAATAAATATCTATTCTAAACACGCGATACTGCGTGAAATCACATCGTCAGGCAAGCTTAGAAATATGAAGCGAGAAGTAGGGACATATAATAAGGAAAGGGTTGCTCTTAGCGTCGTCCAATCACCAGACTGGTAAAGACAGCACCTCTCCTGCCTGTATATCCGGACCCTTCAATCCATTCATTCTTCGGATGCTATCCAGGTATACTCGCGTATCCATATCTGTCGGTTTATGAAGGGAAGCAATCCGCCACAAACTATCACCATATTGAACAATAACCTGCTTCTCCCCAGTGGGTTTCTCCATCCCCCCGGCAAAAACGGAATATGCCCCTGTCCAGCAGGATGCTGCGATTAACAGAACGAATAAAAGCTTTATAAAAGGAATGGATGCCATTCTGGACTTCAATTGATCGATCCAAGTCTCCGAAGACTTCGTTTGCACTGGAACGTTCTCATAAATGCTACGGTATGTACTGTATTTCAACATGGAATCATCATCTCCCAAACAAGTGTTCTCTTATGGATTTATATTAACACGAACACTTGTTTGATTCAATACCAAAAAGAACATTTGTTCTATTTTAATTTAGAACTTATGTTTGTACGAACGGAAGTTCTATGTTATAATTTTCCCAAACGTTACTAAATGGGGTTGATACGGCATGTCGAAAATATCCAGCCGCCAGCTGGCGATCTTAGAGTTTATCCGCAACGAAGTTCGTAGCAAGGGTTACCCGCCTTCTGTCCGGGAAATCGGCGAGGCTGTCGGACTAGCTTCCAGTTCAACGGTCCATGGACATCTTGACCGCTTGGAGAAGAAAGGCCTCATTCGCCGTGACCCTACGAAACCAAGAGCTATCGAGCTTCTTGGCCAAGAAGAGTCCGAAAGCGCAAGCCTGTTTACCCACACCATTGCCAGAGTGCCTGTTGTCGGAAAAGTCACTGCAGGTGTTCCTATTACAGCCATGGAGAACATTGAGGATTATTTCCCACTCCCGCAACATTATGTAGGCGACGATAAGGTGTTCATGTTGTCGGTTATTGGTGACAGTATGATCGAAGCTGGCATTCACAGCGGCGACTATGTCATTGTTCGCCAGCAGCAAACTGCAGACAATGGCGACATTGTCGTAGCAATGACCGAGGAAGACGAAGCAACTGTGAAGACCTTCTATAAGGAGAAGGATCATGTACGATTGCAACCGGAGAATCCTACCTACGAGCCACTGCGCCTGAACCATGTTACGATTCTCGGTAAAGTAATCGGACTCTTCCGGGATGTCCACTAATTTCATATATCTATCTACGAATAAGAGGTTACCTTCCTTAATTGGATGGTAACCTCTTTGCTTTTTCTATATAGATAATGAAACATGATCCTAGCTAGTTTGCCAACACCATAACACCTTGCTTAAGATCCAGTCGATACATCCGCTTAGGTTTATAATCCGGCGAACCTTCCCCACCCGGCCCCTCCGTGGACTCTAGAACAAGCTTATTATCTTTAACCATGGGAGTAGTACCTGGTCTATAATATGAAAAGTAGGATACCAAGGATTCATCCTGAAATCGGAGCTGGACGGCTTTACCCGTTTCATGCTCCACTGCGAACGCATAGATTTGTATACCATGACAGTCCCTATATTGCGGTGCGAGTATAAATACATCGGCAGCTTGAAACGGCAGGCGAATCATATCAACCGGAGCGGATGTTGGTTGAATAAAAGTAAGATCCCCCAGCGTAGTTACTTCATTTGTAACTTGGTTAGTACTATACTGTACGCTGTAGTTTCCGGTAAACGACACATCCGTTTCGATGCCGAAGCAGCTTGGAGCTCCCAGTGCCGTGATTTTTTCTTGTTCCACAGCAACCACACTCAACCTTCCCTCATCTGTGAAGCCTTGCGCCCGAATGGTCTCCTCCTTATGTGGAGGTACATCTCCAGCTCTCTGTTGTTCCTCACGGCCAAATGGCAGCTGAATGGCAATTAATATAAACAGAAGCAGTAGTCCGCCGCCTATAAAGCCAACTTGTACATACTTTCGTCGCTTAGGCGTGCCGTTGCCACGGATTACGGACTTGTGGACGTTTTTTTTCATTTCAGCCGTAAATTTATCATTTGGAAAAGGATCCTTTGGAACACGGGAATACCAGTCTGGTTTATCCTTATTCATCGCCATTCTCCTTCAACAGGTTCTGTACTTTCTTTCTTGCCCGATACAGTCTGGATTTCACGGTACCCGCCGCTAGATTAAGGAACTCCGCAATCTGTTTTATTGACATCTCATAGTGAAGATCCAGGATTAGCACCTCCCTAAACTTCGTTGGCAAAGTCATAATCATTGCCCATATTTCATCCGTGAACTGCCCGTCCAGATATTCCAATTCCGCGGACCGACTTGACGCATCTGTGTGCAGTCTGTCCTTAAGGGTCACATTCCGAAAGAAAAAAGCCTGTTTGTACCGGAACGCGGTATGTCGTGTGATCGTGAGCAGCCACGTTTTGAACGACGCCTGACCGCGAAACGTATGTATGCCAAAATAAGCTTTAATAAACACCTCTTGCGCAATATCGTCCGCCAGTGCTTGCTGTTTCGTCAGAAAATAAGCGTAATTCCAAATATCATTTCCGTACAAGTTCATGATTTTATCCAGTGTCTGTGTGTCCATCATCGTTATCTGCTTCAAGTATTCCAGCTCCAACCGATTCACCTCATCTAATTAGAGTCATGGAAGCGAGGAATGGTTCCCTTTTTTCTGATAAACAATAAAAAAAGAATCTTCCCTTATATGGAGGGCGATTCCGTAAAAGTTGCATGTTATGAACGATTCTCCATCCAAGTCAAAAATCATTGTCATTGCAATGTCGGGGGCGAAACAAGAATAGCTATCATTCCACACCATTTGCCCCCAAAAACAAAAAACCCTCACGCCTTACGGCGCAAGGGATTCCTCTATTAATACATGGTAATGTACTGATCTCGTTCCCATTGGTGAACCTGCGTACGGTACATGTCCCATTCGATTTCTTTCAGCTCGTAGAAGTGCGCCAGCGCATGGTCCCCGAGTGCATCGGAAATGACTTCGCTGCGAATCAACTCGTTAATGGCTTCTTTCAGGTTTGCCGGCAAGCTAGGGATGCCTTCCTCAATACGCTCTTCTTCCGTCATCACATAGATGTTACGGTCGATTGGAGCCGGGAGCGACAGCTCGCGCTTCACGCCATCCAAACCTGCTTTCAGCATAACAGCCAGAGCCAGATACGGGTTAGCCGCTGGATCCGGGTTACGCACTTCGATACGCGTGCTGAGGCCACGGGATGCAGGGATACGGATCATTGGGCTGCGGTTACTTGCAGACCATGCTACGTAGCAAGGTGCTTCGTAACCAGGCACGAGACGTTTGTACGAGTTCACCGTTGGGTTCGTGATCGCAGCAAACGCGCGTGCATGCTTAAGAATACCCGCCATATAGTTACGAGCCGTTACGCTCAAGCCAAGCTCATCACTCTCGTCGACAAACGCGTTCTCGCTGCCTTTGAAGAGCGATTGGTTGCAGTGCATACCGGAGCCGTTCACGCCGAACAGCGGTTTTGGCATAAATGTTGCAATCAGTCCATGCTGACGAGCGATCGTCTTAACGACCAATTTAAACGTTTGAATCTGGTCAGCTGCTTTGATCGCATTGGCATACTTGAAATCGATCTCGTGCTGTCCAGGAGCAACCTCATGGTGAGAAGCTTCGATTTCAAAGCCCATCTCTTCGAGTGTCAATACGATATCGCGGCGGCAGTTCTCGCCAAGATCTGTAGGCGCGAGGTCAAAGTATCCACCCTGGTCATTGAGCTCCATGGTCGGGTTGCCTTTTTCATCGGTTTTGAACAGGAAGAATTCCGGCTCCGGACCGACATTCATGGAAGTGAAGCCCATCTCTTCGGCTTCTTTCAGCGCTCGCTTCAGAATGCCGCGCGGATCTCCTGCAAACTGAGTGCCGTCAGGCATATAGACATCACAGATCAGACGCGCAACGCGATCCTCGGATACCCAAGGGAAGATCATGAAGGTATCCAGGTCCGGGTACAGGTACATATCGGATTCTTCGATCCGTACATAACCTTCGATAGACGAACCGTCGAACATCATTTTATTATCAAGCGCTTTAGGCAGCTGGCTTACAGGAATTTCAACGTTTTTAATCGTTCCAAGCAAATCTGTAAATTGCAAGCGGATAAATCGAACATTTTCTTCTTTGGCAATGCGTAGAATGTCCTCTCTGGTATAACTCATTTTATCCTCTCCTTTTTAAATAAAAAAACTGGATTCAATGAAGAATTACAGCATGGCAATCCTTATTTATTAAAAAACCGGGATAATTCCCCTTGAATCAATGAAACCTGACCCGGTCTTTTAGCGGTTATCAATTCCTGCTTCAGCAAACGTCGCAACTGGGACTCAGACATCTCACGGCGTCTGTTCTCGGTATCAGGAGTAATGACGGTAGCCTCTTCAGACTCTTTCGTGACAGGGTTCATTACTTGCTTAATGCCGGCGATATTAACACCTTTTTCAATCAAAGCCTTAATCTCTAGCAGACGCTCCACATCATTGAAGGAAAACAGGCGTTGGTTGCCCGACGTACGGGCTGGGACAATTAAGTTATGCTGCTCATAATAGCGAATTTGTCTGGCAGATAAATCCGTAAGCTTCATAACAATGCCTATCGGAAATAATGCCATATTCCTCCGAATCTCATCACCCATATCTCATCAACCTTCCAAGTGGTCTATTCTGATCCTATTGTACATTTCCTGATCAACCACGTCAACCGCATGTAAGGATAACTCACAACAATTTACGATCTTTCATGCTTTGAAGGGCCATAAGCACACCATATTTAACATGAGAGTAGGTTAAGCCGCCTTGCATATACCCGATATAAGGTGATCGGATCGGCGCATCCGCTGATAATTCGAGGCTTCCTCCCTGGATGAACGTGCCTGCCGCCATGATGACAGGATGTTCATATCCAGGCATATCCCAAGGCTCAGGCACCACATGACTGTCGACTGCCGCAGCCCGCTGAATCCCCTGTACAAAAGCGATCAGATGATCCGCTCCGGTGAACGATACGGCCTGAATCAAATCGGTCCGCTCATCCTGCCAGCCCGGCTTGGTTGTGAAACCTACCGCCTCAAACATCGCGGCGGCATAAATGCTGCCCTTGACCGCTTGTCCAACCGTGGATGGTGCCAGGAATAATCCCTGATAGATGCCTCTGGTCGTTCCCAGCATAGCCCCCACTTCTCGTCCGATGCCGGGAGCAGTCAGCCGATAGGCTGCCTGATCCACATAGGCTGCTTTGCCGCATATGTAGCCGCCGGTTTCGGCAATACCGCCGCCAGGGTTTTTGATAAGGGAACCTGCCATCAGATCAACGCCAACCTCCGTCGGTTCCAATCGCTCCGTAAATTCGCCGTAACAGTTATCAACGAAAATGATCAAATCCGGGCGAATGGACCGAATCCGGTTTACCATGTCACCAATCTGGGATACCGTGAACGAAGAACGCCAATCATATCCACGAGAACGCTGGATACCGATCACCTTGGTTGAAGGCGTGATGGCTCTCTCTACCCGCTCCCAATCAATCTCCCCTTGTTCTGTTAAGGAAACCTCCTGATAACCGATTCCGAAATCTCGAAGAGACCCGGTGCCGTCCCCGGGTTCGCCAATCACTTTATGGAGGGTGTCATAAGGACGCCCCGAAATATACAACAGCTCATCTCCTGGTCTTAACACACCAAATAGTGCGGTTGAGATCGTATGGGTACCGGAAGCAAAATGCGGCCTAACCAGGGCAGATTCGGCTCCAAATACTTCTGCGTAGACCTCATCCAGCACTTCACGGCCGCGATCATTGTATGCATACCCGGTGGAAGCCGCAAAATGAAAATCACTCACCTGAAACTTTTGGAAAGCATCGATCACCTTCCACTGATTAAAATCAACGATATTATCGATCTCCCGTAAACGCTGCCCGATTTTGGACTCAATCTCACTGCTCAATTCAAGTATATCTTGCGAAAATCTTGCCATGACCAACTGCTCTCTCCTCTTTTAAACATGATGTCTCACATCTTAACACATATTTTTATTTCATAGAACTCGCAATGCTTGAGCACCCTGAACACGCAATATAAGCCCCATACAGGGGCTTACACTACGATTCCTATTGATACCTAAGATCCGTTCTGAACGTAATCATGAAGTAAATAACCCATTTTCTCATAATCCGCTTTATTGATTCGCACCTCGTAGAGGATATCATTCTCATCAAAAGACTGCTCCAGCACGTCTCCGACACGGTATACAACCGAGTTCAGATCACCGCGGTCAGCCGGAATCCGGAACGTCACGTTCCCTCCGGACAGCTGGTCCTGAATCGCTTCACGAACCATTTCCAAATCCTGATCTTGATACGCACTAATCTTTAATTGACCATCTCCGGTAGGCAGCATCTCCAGCTGATCCGGTTCACATGCGTCCTTCTTGTTAAACAGAACGATCTGCGGTTTATCCGCCGCCCCCAGATCCTGAAGTATGGATTGAACCACAGCCATTTGTTCGTCCCGCATCGGGGAAGAAGCATCGACGACATGAAGAATCAGATCGGCTTCGTTGGCTTCTTCCAGCGTCGCACGGAACGCCGCTACCAGATCATGAGGAAGGTTCTGTATAAATCCAACGGTATCCGTTAGCACCACTTCCTTGCCGCTAGGCAGCTCCAACACGCGCGAAGTGGGGTCCAGCGTAGCAAATAATTGATCTTCGATATAAACATCTGCGGCCGTTAACCGGTTCAACAATGTCGACTTACCGGCATTGGTATAACCGACTAGAGCAACCTGCACGGCACCGCTCTTCTTCCGCCGTTCCCGATGGAGCGTACGGTGCCGAGTAACTTCATCCAGCTGCCGCTTCAGGTCGCTGATTCTGTCACGAATATGCCTGCGGTCGGTTTCGAGCTTGCTTTCCCCCGGTCCACGGGTCCCGATCCCCGCCCCGAGCCTGGACAGATTCTTACCATGTCCCGACAATCGCGGGAGCAAATAAGTAAGCTGCGCTAACTCCACCTGGATAATCCCCTCACGGGTCTTCGCACGTTGAGCGAAAATATCCAGTATCAGTTGAGTACGGTCGATAATTTTCACATCGAGTGATTCTTCCAGATTTCGGACTTGCGCGCCGGATAATTCCTGATCAAATATGGCTGTTGTTGCGCCCAACCCATCAATCGCCATGCGCAGCTCCTCGACCTTCCCTTTGCCGATAAACCACTTGGAATCCGGAACTTCGCGATTCTGCGTAATGACATCCAGCACCTCTACTCCAGCGGTTTCCGCTAGCTGAACCAGCTCCTGCAGCGAGTGTTCCGGATTAATTCCTGTACGTTTAACTGCATCCGTCACCAAACTGACCAAAACGGCTTTATCTTCGATCTCTGTCCGGGTATCATGTGTTATATTTGTCATATAGCCAACTCCTTCTAACATTACGTCTCCTAATTTAACTAACCGCTGCTGCCTGCAATAAACATTATGATCCAAAGAAAGCAGCGTTACCCCTTCATTATGTTCGAAGACAAGCTTAAAATCATTGTATTTTTCCGTTTAACTTAAAGTCCTCCGGCCGCAGGGTCATAAGCTCAAGCTTGCCGGGATTTCCGGTTACGTACTGATTCAGCAGCCGAACCGATTGATTCCTTATCGATTTCTCAATGACATTCCGTACATAACGCGCATTACTGAAGGCGTGCAGTCCGTGATCCTTCTCCATCTGCAGGTGTTCCTTGAGTTTGCTCAGCGACTGCGGCATCAAGATATAATCCCTCTCCTTGGCCATCAGCTCCGAAATCTGGATCAATTGATCCAGATTGTAATCCGGGAAGTCCATCTGGATTGGAAAACGGGAATACAGGCCGGGATTCGAATCCATAAAAAAATCAATCTCATCGCTATAGCCTGCCAGAATAAGAATGAACTGGTTCTTATGATCCTCCATCGCCTTGACCAGCGTATCGATCGCTTCCTTGCCAAAATCCTTCTCACCGCCGCGCGCCAAACTGTAAGCCTCATCGATGAACAGAATTCCTCCAAGTGCTTTTTTGACCAATTCTCTGGTCTTTTGTGCCGTGTGACCGATATATTCACCTACGAGATCCGCCCGTTCCACTTCGACCAGATGACCCTTATTAAGCACGCCCATCTTTTGAAACAGCTTTGCCACGATACGGGCGACTGTGGTTTTCCCAGTTCCGGGATTTCCTTTAAAAATCATATGGTACACATGACCGCCACTTAATAAGCCTGCTTCCAAACGCATCTGGGCCACTTGAAGCAATGCATAGATTTCAAATACCAGGTCTTTGATTTGTTCGAGACCTACCAGTTGATCCAGCTCTTTCTGTATTTCCTGGAATAGACTGTGCTGGGAAACAGGGTTTGGCGAAGGGGCCGGTTCGCGTTCCGGAACCGCACTGCTAATGAGTGGAGGTTCCGCGCTGCGGAGCACGACATTAATCTGCCTGGATGGCCGTCCTTCAGATCGGCCGTTAGCGGCCGTTACACGCCCGTTCATTGCTCCTCACCTCTTTACCAAAGGGCTGACTATCTATTCCAATGTATTCTATTTACAGCCTGCTTATTAGAAGTTTCGTCCTCATAGGACACCCATGGCGATCAACAGCCGATCGGCCGTCCATTTCGTATAAGCCAGCACTTCTCTAGACTTGTGTTTAGCCATCGGCAAAACGGTAGATTCCGTCAGCGACATAGAAGGATGATCGTAACCAAGGGTTGTTGCAACCTCCATCGCTCTTGTCCCGTGATAGTCATGGGTTATTATCATGGCGGTGTTCCACCCATGCTCCTCCATAATCGCTTGGCTGAAGAGCAAATTCTCGTAAGTGCTCGTAGCTTCGTTCTCCAGGAAGATCCGTTCCTCCGGTACGCCCGCGTCAACCAAGAAATTTCGCATTCCTTCGGCTTCGGTATATGGATATCCCGGCTTATCGAGGCCCCCAGAAACGATGAAGGTATCAAAACGTCCTGCATGGTATTCAACCAGGGCATGCTCAAGCCGCTCGCGAAGCCCCGGACTTGGCTGATCTCCCCACATGGAAGCGCCCAGGATAATGCCGACATCCGCTTTCTCCGACGGACTGCTGACGGCGCTTTCGATTTTCCAATATGCGTAACCTGACCATAGCACTCCAAGAACAACGAGAGAGAGCAGGGTTATCATCCCTCGCCGATACCATGCTCTCTTCTTCGTGCCTGCTTGTGACAGACTCTTATGTATTTCCTGACGCATTATTTCTTCCTCCTGAACTCTCCATTATGAAATAACTGGTCGCGGTGCTTCAGAGACATCATAAAGTAAGGGAATTCATGCGCGTCGATGGCCCGAAGCAGATTCCGTGCGGTTACCTTGGCCAGCCTGTAATCATCCCGGGTAATGTCATTCCGCCCTAGGGCATCCTCAAGCTCATCTTCATCCAGCAAGAACACTTCACCATTCTTGACGACCACAACGTCCAAATACAGATCGTCAAACCAAGGGACACCCTGATCTGTTACCCCCTGTTTCTTGCAAATATCGATGTACCATTGAACAATATTTCGTTTGTCATCAAACATGGCGGTCACGATAAAATGGCTGTCCTTCGGATAATACTGCAGCCATGAATAGCCTTTGTCCGCGATTCGGTAAGTATGACGGCCATACGTCTTCCATAACGGTTCTTTCAGGCCATATATGGTATATAACGTGAGATACCCTGTAAACTGCTCACATTCCACATACCGGGAAGTGAAGTGCCGGCGGGTGATACGGCGCCAATTCGCCCGATCTCCGAATTTACGTTTCATGGAACTTTTCCTCCCCATTCGTATTCCCAGCTTACCACATTTGGGTTTCACACTCAAAACAAAGAAGCCTCCGCAATCATGCGGAGGCTCTTAAGTTCATTATGGACTATCTTGGAACTCGTCAGAACCATCAACCGGATCTGACGGATCCACAACGGTTCCCGGTACCGTAGGAATATTCCCCGAATCGCTGTCGGTTCCTCCAGTGCCTGTGTCACCATGGTTAGATCCATCTCCTGAGCCATCAGATCCATTGCCAGAATTTTGACCATCTTGGCCATTCCCGGCTCCGTTTCCATTGTCAGGAGGGTTCGTTCCATTACCGTTACCATTACCATTTCCGGTGCCATTGCCTGGGCCTTCACCATTCCCATTGCCTGGCTCGCCATTACCGTTGCCATTTCCGTTCCCGTTGCCATTCTCGTTCCCAGGAGGGAACTCATTGCCTGCTCCGTTGTCACCTTCATCAACCGGAGGCGGTTCCTGGATGTCCCCCGGATCGGGTTCTAGATCCTCAGGAGGCAATTCCTCGGAAACGGCCACAATCTGCAGGATGTTCGAAGGTGGCGACTCCTGGCTCGTAGACGGGTCTATAGCGGTCACATAATAATCATAAGTCAATCCCTCCATTGCGCTCAAATCCTCAATGGACGTACCAATCAAGGGATCGAGAATCGGGGTGTATTCCGATTCCGACGTTTCCTTACGGTACACACGGTATTGAACATTGCCCTGAACCGGATTCCAGCTCAGTGATACGGTCTGAGTCTCTCCATTATAGGAGCCCGTCAAACCGCTGACTGCGGTTAATGTCGTTTCTTCTTCAACAGGCGGCTGTACCGGCTCGGTACTAGGGAAGCTCTTCGCTTCATAGCCTTGAACCGCCTTCTCCATCACTTTGCCCCATAAGGAAGCTGAGATCGAACTGCTTCGTTTCAGCAGATGCTGCCGGTCTGGGTTATCATAACCCATCCACACAGCTGCGGTTAACTCCGGCGTATATCCGACAAACCATACGTCGCGGTTTGAGCTGACGCCCTTATAGCCGCTCTGCGTGGTTCCGGTCTTACCGGCTACCGGACGACTGATCCGGGCATTTCTACCCGTTCCGTCCTCTACAACGCGCTTCATCATGTCTGTCATTTGCGAAGCCGTCGAAGCGCTCATCACGCGCTTCCCTTTGCTGCCTTTGTTCTCATGCACAACCTTGCCTTTGTTATCTTTAATCTGTTTGATTGCAAAAGCCTCTTTAAATTCTCCGCCATTAGCAAAGGTGCTGAAAGCTTGTGCCATCTCGAATGTGTTCGTACCGGTATTCATTCCGCCGAGGGCCAGGGATAAGTTCGCGTCACCTTCGGTCATCTTGATGCCGAGACTCTGAGCGAACTCGAATCCGGTTTTTACGCCGATTTGGTTCAACAGCCATACGGCCGGAATGTTCTCGGAACGCTGAATCGCTTCCGGCATACCAATCGTCTCCGAATATCCGTGCAGGTTTCTTGGGCAATAGTTGGTGCCAAAACATTGCTGTTTATTACTCAATCTGGAGTCCTTCGTAAACTTCCCGGATTCCAGCGCCGGTGCATACGATACAATCGGCTTCAAGGCGGAGCCCGGCTGACGACGGCTGTCGGTAGCCCGGCTAAACCCGCCGCGGGTATATTCTCGTCCACCCGACATCGCTACGATACCGCCGGTCTCCTGGTTAATGATGACCATGGAGCCCTCAACGGGTACGTCATCAGGACCTTTTTCAAAGTTTTCCGGGTTCTTGAACTCTTCTTCCATTGCCGTCTGGGCATTCACGTCCATCGTTGTGTAAATCTGATAACCGCCAATATTAACATCGTCCTCGGTGAGGCCCCATTTTTCTTCGGCTTCTTCCATTACATAGTCGATAAACGCTGTATATTTCTGTTGTCTTTCAGGCGGTGTATACGCATAGTCCACTTTCTTGGCTTTCGCCGCCTCTTCGGCCGTGATATAACCCTGCTGTTCCATCAGAGTCAATACCACCGCACGACGCTCTTTGGAGAGCTCAGGGTTCTTGAGCGGATTATATCGGGACGGTCCCTTCGGCATTGCCGCCAGTGTTGCTATTTCCCATGTCTCCAGCTTTTTTAGATCCGATTTGCCGAAATAACGCTCGGATGCGGCTTTGATGCCGTAATAAGGTCCCCCGAAGTTAATCCGGTTCAAGTACATCTCAATAATTTCCTGTTTACTGTGTTTACGCTCAAGCGCCAGCGCGATCGACATTTCAGTCGCCTTCCGGAAGAATGTTTTATCCCTTGTCAGGAATATATTCTTCGCCAGCTGCTGCGTGATTGTACTTCCGCCTTCGACCATGGAACGGGCCATGACATCCTTTACCGCTGCGCGGCCGATCGACCACATGTCTACGCCGTTATGCTCCATGAACCGTCTATCTTCTGTTGCAATAAATGCTTGTACCAACAGCTCCGGAATATCCTCGTACTTCACAGGATCACTCTTCTGGAGGGACAGTTCGCCCATCAGCGTGCCATTACGGTCATATACCTTGGAAGTACCGTAAGCGGTCAGCTTATCCTGATTCTGCTCCAGCAGCTTTTCACCGCTGATCAAGATAAACAAATAACCTGCAAGCGCACAGAAGATCGCAATGACGGCTGTAAAAAACAATGCCCATGCAATTCGCTTTCCTTTGCCTTTTTTCTTCTTCGCATTCGGTTTTGTCGTTTTGGATGTCTTCGGGTTGTCTTTGTTTTTGTTCAACCGTGACATCTGATTATCTTTTCCAGCCATTTATCCCCCTCCTTACTCCCTTGCGGGATCAAGCCTTCTGACTCAAGTCATACCTCGGAAAGAAAAGAACAACCTTCTCAGGTTGCTCTCTGCACTCCTTATAAGCTAAACGAATTATAATCCAAAAAGTTTCAAATTAATCAGTTGACGGTATGATTCTGCTCTTTATAAAACCATTCTAAAATCTATTGTTCGCTGCTGTTATCCTGCATCAGGGACACATTACGCTGCGGCATGAACGTGGAGATAGCATGCTTGTACACCATTTGCTGACGGCCGTCGCTGTCAATCACGATGGTAAAATTGTCAAAAGCTTTGATCGTTCCACGGATCTGAAAGCCGTTTGTAAGGTATACCGTGGCCGGAATGTTCTCTTTGCGCAGTTGGTTCAAGAACGTGTCTTGGATGTTAATGGACTTGTTCATTAGCCGTACCCCCAATGGTTCATTTAGATTGTTTTGAAATATATTCAAGATTTCAGTGAAACTTTCCTGCTATTATAGCACGGATTTTTTGATAGTTCGCAGAAAAATTTCCCGAGTCGGTGACGTCTACCCACTCGATGTCCTTCATGTGGCGAAACCAAGATAGCTGCCGCTTAGCGAAACGGCGTGTATCGCGCTTAAGCAGCACGACGGCCTCCTCGTAGCTGAACTCCCCGCTAAGGTACGAAACGATTTCCTTGTAACCCAGCCCTTGCATGGATACAAGCCCCGGAGCGAACCCTTTGTTCATGAGCGCCGCCACCTCATCAACAAGTCCCTGGCTCAGCATAAGATCAATTCGCTCTTCAATACGGTTATATAGCATTTGCCTGTCCATTGTCAAACCGACCAAGCATAAGTCATAGGGAGATGCCTTAGTTTGAGGTGCCAGTTGGGTCGAAAGTGGGACGCCGGTCACATGATATACTTCCAAAGCACGAACGACCCGGCGTAGGTCATTAGGATGAAGCCGCTCGGCCGTTTCAGGATCAACCTCTGCCAATTTTTGATGAAGAGCCTCGGCTCCATATTCGTTGGCATAGCGGAACTGCTCTTCCCGAAAAACTTCGTCCGCTCCCGTCTCGCTAAACTGATAGCCGTAACACACCGACTCGACATAAAGCCCGGTTCCGCCAACAATAAAAGGAAGTTTCCCCCGCTGCGTAATCTCCGTAATGAGCCTCTGGCTCTGCTCCTGAAATTCGGCTACCGAATAGGGGTGATCGGGCTCGTGAATATCAATGAGATGGTGGGGAACGCCTTCCATTTCCTCCATGGAAACTTTGGCCGTTCCGATATCCATGCCCCGGTATACCTGCATCGAATCGCCGGAGATAATCTCACACCCGAATTCCTTCGCGATTTCAATGCTCATTTTGGTTTTACCTACAGCTGTTGGTCCGATGAGAACGAGCAGTTTCGGTTTGGTTTCATCTGTCAATGGAAATCACTCCGTACGTTATTTTCGATTTTCCCCGTTCAGGCAATGTAAAGCCAAGCCGCTCAAACTCTCCGCTGGATCGCGCTTCCTTCATCACGACAGTTTTACGCGCGACCCTAACCGCTTCTCTCACACTTTCCATTTCCAGCGGCTCCCCATTTGCATAGTGTCTTAGAGGATGGATCGAAGCCGATTCGGCGATCGGTTCACGGAACATCGGATCAAAATAAACAATGTCTACGCTCCGGTCCGGCAGCGACTTTAAATAATCCAGGTGCTGGCTGTGCCTGACCTCGATTCGCCTCATCGCCTGATCACTGGCTTCCAGATGGCTTTCATAGGTCCGCAGCCCTTCTATCAGCAGCGCATACAAGGGCAGCGAGCTTTCCAGGGCAGTGATCCGACTGTTCGCCCCGCCCTTGCCCGAGAATACCAGGGAATCGGCTCCAAGCCCGGCCGTACAATCCAGTACGGAATCCCCTTCCTCCATTCCGGAAGCCTCCAGCATGGGGTCGGGTTTTCCGCTCAGCACGCGTTTCAATCGGACGAACCCCATACTCGGATGAAATTCCATGACCGCCCCGTCGGGTCCGCTTAGACGCACATGTCCGTTCAGTACGACCAGCACGTCATCGTCTCCGAACCTGCGGGCTAATTTTCGCAATGAATGACCGCCGCGCTGGACATAACGGCAGCCGGTTTCCCGGGCTAAATTTTTCGCGCGCTCCACAATGTCCGGCGCTTCCGCTTCTCCAGTTGTAATAATCATGAAGGTCCTCCTTGCTGTTACATCACGCGCTTAAACATTTTCTCCAAATCATAAGCTGAGAACGAAACCACGATCGGTCGTCCATGCGGACATGTGTATGGCTGCCGGCAGGCGCCCAAACGCTGAATCAACGTCATCGCCTCCTGCTCCGTCAGCTTCTGATTGGCTTTGATGGAAGCCTTGCAGGAACACATGATCGACGAGGTTTCTCTCAGCTTGGCGATATCGATATTGCGTTCGCTCAGCACCCATTCAGCCATCTCTTCGATAATGGCCTTCTCGTCGCCTTTAGGGAACCAGAACGGATGGGAACGAACCAGGAAGGTATGGCCGCCAAAAAACTCCATGTAAACGCCAACCTTCTCAAACCAGTGCAGCCGTTCCTTCACCTTCTCCGATTCTGATGGCGTAAATTCGAGCGTAATCGGCAGCAGCAGCTCCTGGGATGCGTCTGCCGGGTTGCCAAACTGTTCGTAGTAATACTCGTAGTTAATCCGCTCATGCGCGGCATGCTGATCAATCAGGTACAGCCCGGTATCATTCTGCGCTATGAGATAGGTGCCGTGATGCTGGCCGATGAGCGTAAGCTCCGGAAATGGCGGAATCTCGGGAGCCGGTCCCGAGGCCGCCTGCAGCCACTCCTTTGTTATGGCAGGAATTCCGGCATTCCCCCTGGTCTCATTGCGGTAATCATTGCGGTAAGAAGAAGCTGCTGCCGTTTCCCGCATTTGCGAGGCAGCAGCTGTTCCTGCTGCTCCGGCCCCATAAGTCTGTTTGATATTGGACTCAGACTGGGTGAAGACTTGCCCCTCCGGCCATGTCGACGCAGGCGGCGCCTTGAGATGCATGTTTCCGTCAACGTGACGCTCGCCGCTTCCCGGGATCGCGATGTCCTGCTCATTACCGCTGCCGTTCGCCGGGGCATGGCCTTGCGCAGAAGAAAATTGCAGCTGTTCCTGGATATAGGCGTTGTCACTTTTCCCAATATTTTGTTTGGCCGGACGTGGAATAAGGATTTCCTGCTGCAGCACCTTGCGAATCTCTTCCTCCACAAAAGCGAACAGCTCCTGCTCTTTGCTGAACCGTACCTCCAGCTTGGATGGATGCACATTCACATCGATCAACGAGGGGTGCATGGACAGCTGAATGACGACGAGCGGAAACCGGTTGATCGGCAGCAGCGTATGATAACCTCTCAAAATCGCCTGCATTAAGCCGTAATTCCGGATATACCGCCCGTTAATGATGAGCGACATGCCGTTACGGTTTGCCCGGGTATAATCCGGGCGGCTGATATATCCGCTTAACGTATAATCCATATTCTCTGCTTCAAACGGCAGCATCGCTTTGGCCGATTGGGTACCGTATATGGCGGCAATGACCTGAAGGGCATCGCCATTGCCCAGCGTCTGCAGCAGCGAGTTTCCATTGTGCCTGAGCGTAAAGGCAATATCCGGCCGGGAAAGGGCCAGACGATACAAATAGTCGGATATATGCCCCAGCTCCGTTTGGATGGTTTTCATATATTTCAGCCTTGCCGGCGTATTGAAGAACAATTCCTTCACGAGGAAATCCGTTCCTCTGGGTGCGGCCGTCTCTTCGTTCACGCGCAGATGACCGCCTTCGATCTCGATCACACGTCCGCGCCCATCCTGAGCATTGGAGGTAACCAGACGCACCTTGGATACAGCCGCAATGGATGGCAGGGCTTCGCCCCTGAATCCAAGGCTCGTGATTTGGAATAAATCGCGGCCTTCAGCGATTTTGCTCGTTGCATGACGATAAAAAGCCGTCTCGCAATCCTCCGGATCAATGCCGGCACCGTTATCCGTTACGCGAATGCTGTCCAGTCCGCCTTCTTCAACCGTTACGTCAATCTTGGTGCTCCCGGCATCAATGGCGTTCTCAACTAGCTCCTTCACAACGGAGGCAGGTCGCTCCACCACCTCACCGGCAGCAATCTGGTTTGCAATATGCTCGTCCAAAATCCGAATAATCCCCATCGTTCCTACCTCCGTTTCATTTCATTCCCCTGCTATATAAGGTGAACTAAAGATTTTTTAGCCTGAGCATCACTCCGCATGCGGATTGTTCTTCCGATCGCTGTTGCCCCCAGATTTCCTTTAATCACGATGTACATCGTTGAAATCCGGGGGCAAAGGCGACCACTTCCGTTTCTCCAGAACAATTCCGCCTTCTCCGTTGAAGTTCTTCTTTTCTTTAGTCCAATCTATATAAATCACATATCCTTCGCTTGAAGCTTCAGGTCATTCAGGAACTGCATGGCCTGAAGCGGCGTCATATTCATCACGTCCGCGCCCTTTACAGCATCAATGAGGCTCTTGATTGCAGGATCTTGAGATGCTTCCTGCGATATCGGGTGCTGATCCTTACCAGGTTTAGCACTCGATTCAGGCACTTCCTCCTCGCCAAAAATGGAGAGCTGAACCACGCCGCCCTTCTGGTCAGCGCCGCTCAAGCTTTCGGTATACTGCATCATATCTTCACGAAACTCATGTACAGCTTCCGGTCCGCTTCGTCTCTCATCGGTCTGAGGTGCGGCGGCTGGCTGCTCGCGCTGCATCACAGCCCCTTGCTCCGATGCCACCGCGGCCAGCGAGGCCATCTCTAGGCCCTGCAGCAGCCCATAGGCGCGGTCAATAATACTGCCGGGCAATCCGGCCAATCTCGCGCAGTAAATGCCGTAGCTGCTGTCGGCCGCCCCAGGGATCAGCTTACGGAGGAAATGCACTTTGTCTCCGCTTTCCTGAACCGCCATGGAATAGTTTTTGAGACCGCCAAGGCTTTCCTGAAGATGGGCAAGCTCATGGAAATGCGTCGAAACCAATGCCTTGCAGCCGATATGATCATGCACATACTCAATCACGGCTTGCGCGATCGCCATGCCTTCACTCGTCGACGTACCGCGTCCCAGCTCATCAATGATGATCAGGCTGCGAGGCGTTGCTTTTTCCGTCATGACCTGAATATCCGCCATTTCCACCATAAAGGTGCTCTGACCGCCGATCAGGTCGTCTGCGGCGCCGATGCGGGTAAAGATACGGTCCACCAGCGGGATAACCGCACGCTCAGCCGGAACAAAGCAGCCCATCTGGGCTAGTATCGATAACAAGGCAACCTGGCGCATGTACGTGCTTTTTCCAGCCATATTTGGACCGGTAATAAGCAGGATCGAGGAACCATCCTTGCGCAAATCCGTCCCGTTCGCGATAAACGACGAATCCTTCATGACGGCTTCCACGACAGGATGACGACCGCCTTCAACGATATAATCATAACCTTCGCTCAGTTCCGGCTTCACGAACCGGTATTCCGCACTGACCGCAGCGAGCGATTGGTAGACGTCAATCTCGGCAATCCGCTCAGCGAGCTTCTGCAGCCGGCTCACTTGGGTATTCAGCTTGTCCCTGAGCTCTGTAAAGAGGGCGTACTCCAGATCCACCATCTTCTCCTGAGCCTCCAGGATCAGACCTTCCTTCTCCTTCAGCTCGGGCGTGACATAACGCTCCGCGTTCGCCAGCGTCTGCTTGCGTTCGTACCGGCCTTCCGGCAGGGACGACAGATTGGACTTGGTCACCTCGATATAATAGCCAAACACCTTGTTGTAGCCGATCTTCAGCGACTTAATCCCCGTAGCCGCGCGTTCCTTCGCTTCCAGCTCCGCGATCCAGCGTTTGCCGCTGGTACTCGCTTCACGAAATTCATCCAGCCGCTCGTGATAGCCCGGCTTGATGATACCTCCGTCACGCACGGACACCGGCGGTTCATCAACAATCGCATTCTCGATCAGTTCACACAAATCGTCACAAATATCCGTATCCGCTGCCACCCGGCGCAGCGTCTCGGAAGCCGACTGGGCACACAGCTCTTTCAGAGAAGGAATTTGTCTTAATGACAGCTTGAGCGCGTTCAAATCCCGTCCGTTCGCGCTGCCGAACGCAATCCGGCCAACCAACCGTTCCAGATCGTATATCTCTTTAAGCGCCATCCGCAGATCTTCACGCAGTATGTACTGGTTATACAGATGCTCAACAGCCTCCAACCGCTCTTCAATCCGGTTTCGGGACAGCAGCGGTTTATCGATTCTCCGCCGCAGGAGTCTGGCTCCCATCGAGGTTTCCGTGCGATCCAGAAGCCACAGGAGCGAACCTTTCTTTGAACGCTCACGAACTGTCTCAACCAGCTCCAGGTTGCGTCTGGTGAACGGATCCAAAACCATGTATTGTCCCGGTTCATAGGAAGCAATCTGCGTCAGCTGTCCCAGTGACCGCTTCTGCGTCTCGCTTAAATACGAGATCAACAGGGATATGCAGGCTCTTCGCTCCTCTTCCAGGCGGGCCCAGGCCGGTTCTCCGAATTGGGTGCGAACCAATGTGTCCTCCCTACGATCCCAGGCCGTATAAACAATGTTGCGGCTGCCTGGAAGCGCCTGAGATGAAATGATATCAAGAAGCGCTGCGTCCCCAATGATCTCGGAAGGCTCATAGAGACCAATCTCATCCCGCAGCCATTCCTCCGAAGATGGGACCGATGTCACATAAAGCTCGCCGGTTGACAGATCGCATGCCGATAAAGACATCAGGCCGCCGGCTTCCGTCACACACACCATGTAATTGTTCGATTTGTCGTGCACGACCTTGCCGTCCATAATGGTCCCCGGCGTAACGACCCGGACGATTTCCCGCCGCACCATGCCTTTGGTGACCGAAGCATCCTCCATCTGCTCGCAGATGGCGACTTTGTACCCTTTCTCAATCAACCGCTGGATATAACCCTCCGCGGAATGATAAGGCACTCCGCACATCGGTATTTTCTCTGCACCGCCGCCTTCGCGGCCGGTCAGCGTAATCTCCAATTCCTTCGATGCGAGGATCGCATCATCAAAAAACATTTCGTAAAAATCGCCTAAGCGGAAAAAAAGAAACGCATCGCGCGCTTGTTCTTTGACCTTCAAATATTGTTCAATCATCGGCGTATATTTAGCCATGACGTACCTCCATTACCTTCTAGCTTGACCTCCATTATAACAGAAATTGACCGCAAGGCATCACGGTTTAACGGGAATATTCCAAAGGGGCCTGATATCTCTGCTCTCATCCCAAACGCGCCCCGCCTCCATGTGCGCAAGAGCCAGTTCGATTTCACGAGCAAAGTCCGAATATTCCGGCAGTGCTGACAAATCCCTGTGCCAGCCTGCAATACATTCTTTAAGCACGGACTTGTCGCCTTCGTAATAGGCACGATGGTAACGTTCCGTATTGAATGGCCTCGCTAGCAAGCGGTCGCTGTACCGAGCTGCCAGATAGGCAACATAGAGTGACACCTTTGCGATAAGCGGCGAAACGAGAAAGCTGGGAAGCGTACGGTATTCAAACCCGCCATACGGCTGTCTCCGAAAATCCCCCAGATAACCATAGCGGGGCCTGCGAAGACGCCCCTTGGGGTCTTCCAGCAGCGCCAGCGGCAGAGCCAGATAATTATCAAGGGTCTGAAGAAGGGACAGGGAGAGCGGTACTCCGCTGAAATGAATATGGCCGCCTAACGGGAAATCACCATAAGGCAGAGCTCCTGCCCTCCATGTAAGTGAATGATCGGTAATCAGGCTCTGGGCTTGACGCAGAGCTCTTTGCATTTCAATCATTAACTCCTTCGGCTTCGCTCTCGGTAACGGCCTCAGCTCGGCAATGGGGTAAATGACCTCACCCCGATAACGAACGGCGTCACTGCCGACCGATCCGCCACGCTCCATAAATTCGGATGCATACACCATGTCTCCGTTATCCTTCATCAGCACAAATTCGGGATCCATCCCCATGAGCAGCTGCGAAGTCAAAGGAAACTCACTGTCTTCGTTATGCGCGTGAAAACCTGCCGCCTGTTGGCCTTTGGCACTCATGACGGTTTTATTCCGGCCCGCTTTCATACGGACATCCTCGACTACGTATCTTCGCCCAGGCCGAGCCGTGATGATGACCTCTCCTTCATCCACACCCAGCGTATACAGCGATCGCAGGGCCGCTTTCTCCAATCTCCGATGCAGGCCGTCTTCATACCTCCCGTTCTCGGGATCGGGCTCAAATATCACTTCGCTGCCGCCAAGGTGATAAGAGCGGACCGAGACAGCAGACAACTGCTCGACATGAACCGCGTACCTGGCCGTGAAATGCTTCTGCTCAACTGCACTCAAGCCCAGAGAGCACGGTATCCCGGATCTGATCAGACGTGCTTGCGCGAGGAGCACAGCAGCTCCCTTCAATGGTACATATTCCTTTACAGCTGCTGGTTCTACTTTAAATTGAGCCATCCCCTAGTCCCCCTGTAAAAAAAAAATAAAAAAGAGGGCATCCGCCCTCCGCAAAGCTGCCCTCACTGCATATGCTAAGATTAGAATCATTCCTACAGGAGGGTTATCTTACAGTTCATCCTCCAGACCTTCGTAATCAAGGTCTTCGTAATCATCGCCTTCGTCTCCCAGGACGTAATCGAATTCTTTGTCTTCGTAGTCGCCATGGTGATGGCTGCATACTTTGACAACGACCTTGGTTTCCGCAATCAGCTCCACCGCGTACTCTCTCTCTACCCGCAGAATGACACTCGTGCCATTCGAGGATACGCTGGCCTCAACGCAGCTCGGCTCCTGTGTCGCTTCAGCCGACACTTCCACCGTGGATGCACGATGCTTCGGATCCAGATAAGAAAGAGGCACGCGTTCTACATACGATACCGTTTCTTTCGCCACATCGGTCTGTGAATTTTTGTCATAGGAATACCAGATGTTAACATCGTAAGTACCAATAACTTCAATTCCGTCTCCGGCGGCAACCGCCTCGTATTGATGGTTTATAATCCAAGCCCCCAAAATACTGGTCGGATTATTAGGCGGAGTCACGGTATGTGTTACGGTAGAGAATTTACGACCCTTGCCGCAGATCGCCTTCGTGATGATTTCTCTACATTGGTGTTTATGACTCAATGACATCTTCGAACCTCCTCCATACAATCATTCCATACATGTGTATGCAAGACATGGGCGAATGTTGAATGAAGTGGTCCAAATAAATTCATATGATGCTAAAAATATCAGATTTTTTTTTGCAAATCCCTGAGCTATACGGCCGAATCCGCGCGCTTCTGCGGTTTTTTCGCCGTGGGTGCTTTATACTTCTTCGAAATATTCAAATAGTATTCCAGCTCATGGCATAGCTGCAGGATGGCGGACCGAACCTCGAATTCTTCGCGGGTCGTCGGCAGCTCCATCTCTTTAAACAAGTCCTCCAGCTCAATCAGCAGACCTTCGGACTTGCCCGTATATCCTTCGGCAATGACATCCTTGCTTAACTGATCGAATATTTCCGCCGTCAGCACACCGTGAGGAAGCCGCTCGTACACCTGGGATATTTGATGCATCATGCTCTGGATATTCTCCATCTGTTCCTTCCGCATATAAAAATAGATGTTCCACGAGCCGTCCGGATGAATCATCTGATTCTCCGATGCCCGCCTCGCCTCCTCAATTCCTCTTTCAATCTGCCGGTTAGCCTCAATTAACTCTTTACCGTCCCATATATGTTCGGGATCGCGAAGCGTAAGCGAGAAATGATGGAAAATGACAGAGAAGAGCCCGTCCACCTTCCGGCGAATCTCCATCATGGCTCCCTCGCTGTTCGGCATATAAACCAAGTTCACAAGCATGGCCGATCCGAGACCGATAATCAACAGTTCAACTTGGGTGAGCAAAATGTCCACTCCGATCTCTTTCCCCTGAAACACCCGAAACACCACAACCGAACTGGTTACAATACCTTCCTTGAAGTTCGCCTTCGAAATCGCGGGAAATGCAAGCAATATGTATATGGCTAGTACCCAATAATGAAAACCGAGAAAATAAAATAACATACACGCCAGCACCAGGCCCAGCAATGAAGCGAACAATCTGGACGAAATGGAGCGAACACTCCGTTTTCGCGTGACGTCAACGCCGAGTATAGCAAGAAGACCGGCGGACGTAGCCCCCGGTATGTTCAAGGCATCTGTAATTAAGATGGCAAGCAGGCTTGCCGCAGCCGTTTTGATGACACGAAATCCCATGTGATGAAGAGCCTCCAGGCGAGTTGATGATGACTATAGATGTTACCTTCCATGTGACTACATATTATAAGGTATCTTCATCCTAGCTTATTTTTATGCCACAAACAACCATGCCTGGGTGGACACGACCATTAGATTTTCCAATTAGTGTGACCTTTTTGATTGTTGAGTATTCCAAGTTGTTGTTACCATAGTTCAACGTAGCGAGTTTATTCGAATTCACGAAATGGTAGAGGAGTTATTCATGATGAAAAGAATCGTAACACTAAGTACACGCAAACTGATGGACACTGCAAAACACGGCGGATGCGGCGCATGCCAGACATCTTGCCAATCTGCTTGCAAGACTTCCTGCGGCGTAGCTAATCAGCGTTGTGAGAACGCAATGAACAAATAACAAATGGGCAAAGAAACTCACCGCCGTCCTTATAAGGACGGCGAAGTTGTATCTGCTGAATAGCCGCTTGCAATTTGTAGTAAAAAGGAGCTTGATTCGCAGTATGATTCATCAATATCAACTGAACGGATACAACATTGTAATCGACACCTATAGTGGCTCTGTACATGTTGTTGATGACCTGGCATATGAAGTTATTGCGCTTTATGAACATGAGACACCCGAACAAATCCTGGCGTTCATGATGGAAAAACAATATTCAGAAGAAAGCATTCAGGACACAATCTCAGCGGTCGAGGAACTTATTAAGAATGAGCAGCTTTTTACAGAGGATGCCTATGAGGACCTTTCTATTCATTTAAAAACACGTAAAACGTATGTAAAGGCGCTCTGTCTCAATGTCGCACATACCTGCAATCTGTCGTGCGAGTATTGCTTCGCCAGCCAAGGGAAATACAATGGTGATCGAGCAATTATGAGCGTAGAGGTTGGGCAAAGAGCTATCGATTATCTACTCGAAAATTCTGGCCATCACCGAAACCTTGATATCGACTTCTTCGGCGGGGAACCGCTTATGGCTTGGAAAGTCGTCAAAGAGATTGTAAAATACGCACGAAGCAAAGAGAAGGAATGGAAGAAAAAATTCCGCTTCACCTTCACCACGAACGGCATGCTGCTCAACGATGAAGTTACCGAGTTTTTAAATCAGGAAATGTACAATGTCGTCTTGAGCTTGGATGGAAGAAAAGAGGTACATGATCGGCTGCGCACAACCGTTACCGGCAAGGGCAGCTATGATTCTATCGTGCCGAAGTTCAAGGAATTCATCCAGAAGCGCGGAGCTCAAGAATACTATGTACGGGGAACGTATACGCGGAATAATGTCGACTTCACCAACGACATCTTCCATATCGCAGATCTGGGTTTTGACAAAATCTCGATGGAGCCGGTCATCTGTGATCCACGGGAACCTTACGCGCTTACCGAGAAGGATCTCCCGGAGATATACAATCAGTACGAAATTCTCGCCAAGGAAATGATTGAGCGCAGCAAACATGGCAAAGGGTTTACCTTCTATCATTACATGCTTGATCTCTCAGAGGGACCGTGCATTCAGAAGCGGATCACGGGCTGTGGATCAGGCACAGAATATCTCGCTGTCACACCATGGGGCCAACTGTTCCCTTGCCACCAGTTTGTCGGGGATGAAGCGTACAGCATGGGCAACATCTGGGATGGCATCACGCGCCCTGAGCTGCAATGCCAATTCCAAGAGAGCAACTGCTACACGAAGCCGGAGTGTAAGGGGTGCTGGGCTAAACTCTACTGCAGTGGCGGCTGCCCTGCCAATGCTTTGCATGCGACGGGTTCCATCAACGGAATTTACGAGTTTAGTTGTGACGTGTTCCGCAAACGGATCGAATGCTCGATGATGGCCAAGGTCGCCGAGTCAATCCGAGCGATGGAAGAGAGTGAAGTGTAGATAAATGAAAGAGGGACCTCGCCCCTCTTTGCTATTTCAAATTTAGTACATTCTTCTAGTCGACTGCTATAAGCATTTTCCGCATCTTTAGATGCTATGAATAAATTCTCGCTAGACATAACGTACAAGTGTCCAATGAATATGAAAAGCCGGATTCCTTAGAGAGGAAAACCGGCTTTTTGGATAACTATTAAATATTACTTAGTGTCTACTTCCGTTAAAATGTTGGTGGAACCCCTTATAAGAGATCCAGGATATTGTCAAAGACCTGCTTTTCCGTAACCGTATTATGCCCTGACACACAAAGTTCCATATCCATTTCTTTATACTTTAAAAGTGTCTTGATATAGTCGTCTTTTTCACCATAGAGGCTTGGAACAAGCTCCTCCATCGAGTCACCGATATTATCGCCTACATGAATTTTTCCAATTCATCCATAACGCTGATGGAGTTCTGTTTCCTCTTTCTCCAATTGTTGATGTTTACAGCTTAAGCACCATCTTGTAATTTCCGGGCTCCGCCCGGAAACCGATAAGATCACGGTTAATTCGAAGCATCGGGACGTTCATGGAATCGTTATGCGTTCTCAAATAAGGGACTCCGCATGCACGTGCTGTTTGAATGCCGAACAGCTTTAAGGCAAGCGCGATGCGGCGGCCCCGGTACTCCGGCAGAACGCCGGTATATTCATGATACATCGCCTGCGTCTGCTCGTTCTGTTGCAATGTGACGACACCGATGTAGCGGTCGCCGTCCTTGGCGATATGGATCCATTCTGGGCGCACTCTGCTTTGTCCAATGCTCCATTTCTTCCATTCTTCAAACCAAGGGAAATCGCCGGAATAACCCGGTATATCCGGCTGCGTGACCTTGTACAGCTCATAGAGCTTTCTTTCCCCGTCTTCTCCCGGCTCATCGGCTAATGTAATGAACTGAATTCCGGCCCGCTCTGCCTCTTCAATCGCAACAAACAGGTTGTCGTCGTCAAACGATGCCAGATCCAAAACGGATTCGAAGATATGGCGCTCCTGTATGTAACCGCGACGCTTAGCAAAAGCTGCCGACGAAGCGTCCGTTTCTCTCAAAATAACGGTCAGATGAGAGGCTTTAACCTCTGCCGCCCATTGGTGAAGCGTATCGTACATCGCCTTGCCTACCCCATTCCCGCGGCTTTCCGGGTGTACGACAAGGGTAAGGAATAATTCACCCGGCTCCGTCCAAGGTGCCCTCCAAGCGATAGCGTAAGCAACAACTTGCCCTGACTCATCTTCCGCTATCCATTTGGGACGATCCCATCCTGTCAGTTCGCCCTTCTCATTGTAATCCAGCTTTCCAGGAGGGATTTGGTCCTCCTCTTCCTTCAAAAGTTCTGCCGTTACCGGTTCCGGCCAAACCGTATTGAGCAGCGACGCAACCGCGGCAAAATCGTCCGGCTCTCTCATCTTTCGAATTATAAATTTCATCGTTATCATTTCCTCCAAGTTTTCCCAGTCCAACCCAAAGACATTATCCCATACCGGGCTTACATAAAAAAGAACGAATCCCTATGGTGCGGAATCCGTTCTTTCATGCTTTAATTTATTTTAACTTCAACGGGTTGCAAAACCTCGCTTGGCCCTTTTTTTAGAGTCAACATGACGATAAGGGAAATGCAGTATAAGGCGGCTAAGTAGATCATGACGACCGTCATATCATAACTTTGAAGAATATAGCCGACAAAGATTGGCGAAAACCCTCCAATGGCCCTATCGAAGTTAAAAATCGTATTTGTCGCCGTACTTCGAATTTGCACAGGATAGAAACTGCTAATTAAAGCTCCATACCCGGCAAACATGCCATTCGAGAAGAAACCGACAATCGCGCCAATGACAACAACACTACCATAATTCCCCATTAAAACTAAGAACCCTTCCGCTGGTCGGAAGGGTTCTCTGCTCTATTAAAATCACTATTTTTACCTATGAGAAATACTGCAAGATTCTCAGCTTGTTGAATACCCAGTTCAGTTAGCCTCGCATCAGAATCCTTTCTATATATACCACCATTTGATACATAGCTGTAGCGACAACGGCGATAATGAGCAGACTCGACAGCACAAGCGTGAAATTGAATACCTGAAAGCCGTACATAATCAAGTAACCGAGACCCGATTTGGCGACCAGGAATTCCCCGACGATGACGCCGACCCATGCCATGCCCACGTTGACCTTAAGCGTTGACACGATCGTCGGATAGGAAGCCGGCAAAATAACTCGCTGAAACACCTGGCGCTTGGTTCCGCCAAAGGTCCGGACAACCTTGATCAGATTGGAATCCACCTCATGAAAACTGTTGTAAACGACAAGCGTGGTCACGATGACCGTAATGGATAACGTAGTGACAACAATAGCGGTAAAACCCGCGCCAAACATCACGATAAATATGGGACCCAGCGCCACTTTCGGCATACTGTTGAACACAACCATGTAGGGATCCAGAACCTTGTTAAGAAACGGTGACCACCAGATGAATACGGCCAGCAGCGTGCCTACCAGCGTGCCGAGCAGGAATCCGACAACCGTCTCTCCTACCGTGACCCCCAAGTGCCCCCATAACTCGCCGCTGATCATATTCCCCCATATGTTGGCAAAAATTTTGGTCGGATAGCTGAAGAGCAGCACGTCTATCCATTTGAATCTGCCTGCCGCTTCCCACCAGATAAAGAATAGCAGCAGCAAGCTAAGCTGGACGGTCAGCACGCGTGTGCGTAAACTTTTCTTTTGCTTCATGTGTTTTACATAAATATCCTGGAGCCAGCCCTTCGAAGAAGAAGCAGAGGGCTCATTCCTTGTTGTCATAAGCTTCACTCCTTCCCGATCGTTTGCATTTCGCCCCAGATCTCATGAAACAATTCGTTGAACCTTGGCTCCTTACGAGCATAAAAAGGCTGCACCCGACGTATGTTCTCGGGGATATTGAACATGCGGTGAACCCTCCCCGGGTTGCGGTTCAGGAGAATGACACGATCACTCATCGCAATCGCTTCGGACAAATCATGGGTGACCAGGATGGCGGTTTTCCCCCGCTCCTTCAAGGTCTCCACGATCAGATCCTCAAGCTGCAGCTTCGTCTGATAATCCAGTGCGGAGAAAGGTTCATCCAGCAGCAGCAGGCCCGGGTCTGTCGCCAAGGTCCTTACGAGTGCAACCCGTTGTCTCATTCCGCCTGACAGCTGAGCGGGATAGAGATTACCGCTGTCCGCAAGACCCATCTCCTTGAGCAAACTCTGTACCACGCCTCGGCTTTCCGGATTCAACCGCTCCGTCAGTTCCAAGCCGATCAAGGCGTTATCCATAATGGTGCGCCAAGGAAATAAATAGTCCTGCTGCAGCATGTACCCGACCTCCGGCGACGGTCCGTTTACCGGTTTGCCATTCACGTAGGCGGCTCCTTTGGATGGCTGCAGCAAGCCGGCAATGACAGACAAGATGGTGGTCTTGCCGCAGCCGCTAGGCCCAACCAGGCTGATGAACTCCCCCGGTTCCACCTTCAAGTGAATTCCTTCCACAGCCAGAGAGGCTTCCCGATCCGTGACATATACGTGAGCGATATCGTTCAATTCAACTACCGGTACCATTGGTGCTCTCTCCTTTCGTTCTATGGATTAGGAGTACTTCATTATTTAGCTTGTTTCGCTTTCTCGGCAAAGCTGTTGTTGACGATTGTGTCAGGCGCAACCCGTTCTTCCAGTTCCCCAGCTTGCTCCATCACGTCCAGCAGATTGTTCCATTCCGCCTCGTCCACGATCGGATCGGTCGCATAGCTGCCTTGCTCCTTGTAGCGTTTAACGGAGGACGCCACGATGTCGCGGTCGCTATCCTTGAAATAAGGCATGATCGCATCCGCGATATCTTCCGGGCTGCTTGCATCCACCCATTGCTGTGCCTTGTAAAGGGCATTCGTAAACTTCTGCACCGTTGCATCGCTTTTGTCGATATAGCTCTGCTTTGTCATGAATACGGTATATGGCAACCGTCCGCTTTCTACGCCAAAGGACGCGACCACCTTACCCCGGCCTTCTTTTTCAAATATGGATGCCTGCGGCTCAAAGAGCTGAACAAATTCACCGGTACCGGAAGCGTAGGCAGAGGCGATATTCGCAAAATCGATATTTTGAATCAGCTCCAGGTCCGCGTGCGGATCGATTCCTTTTTTATTCAAGGTAAACTCGCCTGCCATCTGCGGCATTCCGCCTTTACGCTGACCGAGGAATACTTTACCCTTCAGGTTGTTCCAGTCAAAAGCACCCGATCCGTCTCTTGCCATCAGAAATGTCCCGTCCGTCTGCGTCACCTGTCCGAAGTTAATGACCGGATCTTCAGAGCCCTGTTGATACACATAAATCGAAGTTTCCGAGCCGACTAGTGCCACATCGATGGCTCCCGACAGCAGGGCCGTCATCGTTTTGTCTCCGCCAGGGGTCGTCTGCAGCTCGACATCAAGCCCCTCTTCCTTAAAAAACCCCTTTTCCAATGCGACATACTGCGGCGCATAGAAGATCGAGCGCGTCACTTCGCCAATCTTGACCTTCGTAGCCGATCCGCCGCCACCGCACCCGGCAAGCGCTACTCCGCAAACAAGCAGCGTGGTTAACGCCAGCCCCCACCATTTTTGACGCTTCATCGTAACCCTCCATTCCCCATTAACCCAATGTTTCTTTTCAGCATATGCAAGCGCCTGCCCAAAGGTTAAACGCCTGATAGAGTATGCTGGCGGATGTTGAATGGCATTATGGACTGTCCAACCTACAAAAAAAACGCAGCCACTTGGGCTGCGTTTGTCGTTTATAGTGATAATTAAAGTTTGTAAATCTCTTTATACTTCTCTTCGAGATAATCGGCCAGATAGTCCGGATTCAGTTCTTCTCCAGTGACGCGTACGATAATCTCGGACGGCTTCTCGCTCTTTCCGTACTTGTAAACCTTGTCTGTCAGCCATTCCTTGATCGGAGCCAGGTTCCCCTCCTCGATGAGCTGATCGAGGTTCGGCAGTTCTTTGCGCATCGTATGAAGCATCTGCGCCGCATACATGTTGCCAAGGGAATACGAAGCAAAATACCCGAAATCCCCTCCGGACCAGTGAACGTCCTGCAGAACGCCCATTCCGTCGTTCGGCGGCATAATGCCGAGGTATTCCTTATACTTCGCGTTCCAAGTCTCCGGAAGATCCTTCACGGCCAACCCTTCGTTAAAGAGCATTTTCTCAATCTCATAACGAATGATGATGTGCAGGTTATAAGTAAGCTCATCTGCCTCAATTCGAATCAGAGAGTTCTCTACCTTGTTCGCGGCCAAATAGAAATCCTCGATGTCCACGTCCTGCAATTGTTCAGGGAAATGCTGCTGCAGATCCGCGAAATAACGGCGCCAGAACGGACGGCTGCGACCAATCATATTTTCCCATAGACGCGATTGAGATTCATGGATTCCCATCGAGGTACCACCGGAGAGCGGTGTACCTGCAAGCTCCTTATCGATATTTTGCTCGTAAAGGGCATGCCCTCCCTCATGCAAAGAGCTGAATACCGCACTTAGCACATCATCTGGAAGATACATGGTCGTGATGCGTACGTCACCCGGGTTCAGGCCCGTCGCAAATGGATGCACACTCTCGTCCAAACGTCCCGCTTCAAAGTCGTAGCCCATTTGCTCCAGCAGGAACAAGCTGAATTTCTCCTGCTGTTCTTTCGGGAACAGCTGTTTCAAGAAGTCGGTTTTCGGCTTGAAGGGCGATTCCTGAATCGCGTGAACTAGCGGTACCAGACGTGCTTTCAGGCGGTCGAAGATGGCATCCACCTTTTCCACCGTTAAATCCGGCTCATACATGTCAAGGAGTGTGTCGTATCTGGTGTTTTTCACGCCCCAATATTCAATAAACTCTTGCTTGAACGCAACAATCTTCGTTAAGTAAGGTTCGAAGCCTTCAAAATCGCTGTTCTTCTTCGCTTCCTCCCACTTCGTTTCCGATTGGGCGGCGAGAATGGAATACTCCTGAAAGCGTTCAGGCGGGATGGACTTGCTCTGATCGTACACCTTGCGGGCTTCCGCAATCATGCGGCGTTTGCGCTCATCCAACTGTTCTGCCTGTTTCGGCTCCGCAAAAAATGATAACAGCTGACCCATCTCTTCCGATATTTGCAGCTTAAATGCCTCTGTGGATAGAACCCCGATCGTCTCCGAACGGATCTCGGTTCCCTTGCGTGGAGCACCCGTCCGTAAATCCCAATGAAGTAGGCCAATAGCTTCGTAATAACTCATGATTTTGCGAACCAATCGATCAAATTGTTCCCATTGTGGTAAATGTTGTACTGCCATTCCGGCACACCTTCTTTTTTTAATAATAGGATTCTTCTATACTCTATTGATGATACGTTTTACAAGGTATATAATCAACTTCCAGAAAGAATAAATAACAATATACATATAAAGGAGTGTCAGGATGCCGTGAATATTCAACTCACCCCGCAAGCAGAGCTGAAGCTGAAGGACAAACTTGGGGACAAGCCGGGCGCAATCAGGCTGATCTATGACACGGAGGGATGCGGATGTGCGGTCAACGGCTTCCCAGGCCTGCGTATTGTAGATGAGCCGACGATGGAAGATATCGCTATCGAGACAGGCAGCCCGGTGCCGTTTATCATGAACCGCAAGCAGGCCGTTTTTTTCGAAGAGAAGATGAGGCTCGACGCCGATCCAGCCACCTACTCCTTTCGGCTGGACAGCAGCGGACAGAACTACGGTACCAACATTCAAGTATTAGATGCCAGAGCGTAAGTACAACAAACAAATAAATAATAGATACAAAGGAGAGAAAATCGATGGAAAAACACCTCAGCAGTATACTGGAACACAATCGCAGCTTTGTAGAGAACAAGGAGTACGAATCCTACCTGACAGGGCGTTTTCCTGAGAAGAAACTCGTCATTATCACTTGTATGGATACACGATTGGTTGAACTGCTCCCTAAAGCGATGAATTTCAAGAATGGCGATGTCAAAATCATTAAAAACGCCGGTGCGATCATATCACAGCCCTTCGGAAGTGTTATGCGCAGCGTCATGGTTGCACTGTACGAACTGCACGCCGAAGAAGTCATCGTTGTAGGTCACTACGAATGCGGCATGGCTTCCCTGAACGCCGAGGATATGATCCAGCATATGAGAGACCGCGGTATATCCGATGAAGTGTTATCCACGCTCGAAAACTCCGGCATCCGGTTATCCAAATGGCTTCGCGGTTTCGATAACATTACGGACGGCGTAAAAAATACCGTAAACCTGATCAAAAACCACCCACTTCTTCCTCCAAACGTACCCGTTCATGGCATGGTCATCGACCCCAACACCGGCGCGCTTGATCTGGTCGTAGAAGGTTACGAGAACGAATAAATCAACCAAAGTCAAATGGAAGCACAAACGCTTAAGCGTTTGTGCTTTTTTAGTCACAATTTTGCCAAAAGCAGAGAGAAAGCCCCCTCCCCCGGTTGTCAAACCATACAGTTTCAGTGTACACTTTTTATCAAACGGACCGATAGGCGGATTATCATTCCTGCCTTAGCGTCCACGATATGCGTTTCAAAGGGAGTTATGTCCATGAATACGTTGTCATACGGCTTGTTAGGATTACTAGCAAGAAGAGAATCATCGGGATACGATTTGATGCTTCGAATACAGCCTTTTTGGCAAGCCAAACACAGTCAGATCTATCCACTGCTGTCCAGCATGGAGGAGAAACAGCTATTGTCCTCGCACTGGGTCCAGCAAAGTGATAAACCGGACAAGAAAATCTATGCGATTACAGAAAAAGGCATGCAGAAGCTGCGTGAATGGATGTACCAACCTATCGCGCCTGCAGTCACCAAGGATGAGCTTTCTCTTCGAACCTTTTGCCTGTGGCTAACGGAGATCGGCATCGCCGTCGATATTTTCGAGGACCGCAGAATTGGGTATTTGGAGAAAAAACGTTATTATGAGCAGATTTTAGAGGGAATTCCGGAGGATACCCGCGAGATTGGAAGCAAGGCTTTCAGCAATTATGTACTCGCTACCAAAGGGTTGATGATGGCTGATACCGAGCTGAAATGGTGTGATTGGGTACTGGAATTACTGAAACAGCAGCAGCGCGCAGGCAGCTCAAAACATGGCCGCACAAATTTTGAAACCTTATCGTGACTCGTCCGTATTACTCTTTATTACTCTAAATTTACTGGGAGGTTCGACAGAACACGATGAAAAAAGTATTGACTATTCTTGTAGCGATTACATTGTTTTTTGTAGCATTGACACCTGATTCCGTAGATGCCCGAAGAGGCGGCGGAGGTTTCAAATCCGGGACCAAGTCATACAACAGCACTCCGAAAAAGAATAATAACAATAATGTTCAACAATCGAACAACCGTTCCAATACTACAGGGGCGGCCGGCAGCACTGCAAAACGTGGATTCTTCAGCGGCGGCAGCTTGATGAAAGGACTTATGATCGGTGGTCTAGCTGGTTTGCTCTTCGGCAGCATGTTCGGGGGTATGGGCTTCATGGGCGAAATCATGGGATTGCTCATTAACCTAATCGCAATTTGGGCTTTGGTTATGATCGTTATGGCTGTTGTACGCTCCGTGAAGAATCGTCGTAAACAAAACGAGCCTCGCGACAACAACAATAACAATAATCGGTACTAATCCATGATTTTGAGCATGGACGAAATTGTCAATGCAGTCTGCCTGCATCAGGCGGAGCGCAGAGGCGTCAAACCAACCGATGTATCGCTTGAACTTAGCTGGGATGAAGATACCGGATATACAGCTGAGGTATGGGTCAGCGGTAGGAATCAATATTTGATTGAGGCTAACCTCATCGAAGCCATTCTCCGCTACCTGTACTCCGAGTACAATATCCGCGCTTACAGCGAACAAGTACGACTTGAGCTGGAAGACGAAATTATCGCCATCGTTCAGCAATAACCCGATGAATCGACAAAGCAGCCGCTTCGCTATTATGCGAAGCGGCTGCTCTTTGATTACAAACCATAGGATCAGTTCGTATAGAGCACAAAGATTCCGTCCAAGAAAAGCACTTCAACCATATCGGCGCCCCTCTCCTATATACGAGAATACGGCCATCATTTGCTTTGCGTAGTACCGGCGCCTGCCTGCTATCCCGAGTTCGGGTTCTCCAGCTCTTTCCGCTTGCCCGCCTTATGCCATTCTTCATATTTTCCGCCGATCTGCAGGAAGGATTCATTGATCATGTCCGTCATTTCCCGGACCTTGTCTTTGGTATACTTCAAATGGGTGGTTACATTATCCACCTTGTATTTTTGTAGAAGCTTCAGATGAGCCATCGTATGAACGGTATCCTCCAGAATCCAGAAGATCACTTCATCGGCATCCTTTGTCCTTTTGCTTAGCATTTGCACGCCTCGTTCATACATTGCGACCTCGTAGTTCCGTTCTCCAACCCGAACGACAGGGTTCAAATCACCGATATAATCCTCTTCAAAAGGTTGGGTCACCATTCTCTCGTAACCATGATCATATATGGAGGTCTTATGAAGCAGATGAAGGACTCGATCAATCATTTCTTGTTTTGTAAGCATCATGGACATCTCTTCCCCCTTTAGGAGCCGCGTAAATGACGCGCAGTATTGTTTACGGTCTTACCAAGACAAAGGACCTCGGTTCTTCCAGAATATCCAGCGGTTGGTTTCACGAATTGGGGCTGTGCCGATACTATATTCATCCCGGCCGCCGCTTGTCAGGTTAATCCGGTGCAGCATGCCGCCATAGGTACCGACCAGCAGGAAACTCTCATCCGGCGTCGCGATCAGCCCGGAAATTGTACTTCCTACAAAGTAACGCCATATTTCGTTACCCTCATGATTGATATAACGGAGGTATCCATAGGCATCGCCAAGAATGCCTCCCTCCTTCAGTGCGACACCGGCGTACACGCGCATTTCTTCATTTATCGGCAGTCCTTCTTCAAAGGCTCCCGTTTCTACAGCATGCAAAGGTACGGATATCGTATCCCCGTTGTAAAAATGGCAGGCATTAAACCACACGGAACGACCATCCTGCGTGAACAGGCTATAATGTGGATAACTGGAATGCGGCTCGATTCTGTACAACTGCTTCCCCTGCAGGTCCATCAGCAGATGCTCGCTGGACTGGCTGCCATATGCCAGCCACCTGCCATCCCTCGAGACAGCGCCATGCGCCATGTCGATTCTGGTATCTTCAAGCTCATCCTCTCGGAGCTCCCCGGCGTCCGGATGCATTAATTGCGCCTTCGAGTCTTCCAGCAGGTAAATGCCATACTCGCTAACGAGCAGAACCTGCCGCCCATCGTCGAACGGAATGATACCATCGAGAATATCATAAGGCCTCTCTTCATCAGCCAATGATTCAAGATCTTTGAGATCGGCCTTCATTTGGCTGCAAATATCCTGCCATGTAAACTTCGCAACCTCTTGCCCGTTCAAGGAAGTATCCGGCGAAAATATCGTCCGTACCCCATTCTCATCGGCTACTGCCAAGTATTGTCCATCTGCGGAGCTCCCTGCACAGCCGATTCCCGTTAACTCGGTTATCCTATCATTACCGACGACATACGCGAACCGTCGCTCC
This sequence comes from Paenibacillus lautus, assembly GCF_050482385.1. GTDB lineage: Bacteria > Bacillota > Bacilli > Paenibacillales > Paenibacillaceae > Paenibacillus_AQ > Paenibacillus_AQ lautus_B. The sequence continues at coordinate 70,626 of NZ_JBCNHV010000029.1, read as the reverse complement.
CATGAAGCTCCCGTTTGCAGCAGCACATGGCCGTCTTCCCATGCATATAGGGGCTTCACCGCCTGCGTCTCCTCCTTGAACTCTCCTGTCAAAGGCCAGGACGCAGGCGGCAGCTCTTCGCGAAGCAGAGCCGTTTCACCGGCTTCATTGGCGGAAGCGATCATCCTAACCACTTCTTGAGCCATAGCCGGGCGTCGATCCTCTTCTATGGCAGGCGGTTCCTCCTCCCAATGGGTCTCCATTCCTACGCGTATATATTCATTAACGTCGGCGGCATAACGTTTGCCTTCCGCGCGCCACACTTCCGCTGTTTTCCGGTCCAACCAACTCATATGTAATACCTCCCATTAAGTAATCTATTGAATATGAAAAATGATGGTTTGTTCCTCTGCCCCTTAATCCAGCAAAGTATAGATCAAATCCTCATGAACATGGATCCATATGGACTCCTCCATCATTATACATTGAGGATCACCCACTGTGACCTTACTTGCACATATTCTAACTTTGGTGGTGGTATTATCTACCGTTTCTATATCCCTCACAATATGATTGGTTTATAATTCAATGCTTTTTCAACGATCTCCTCTGGTATCAGATCGACTTCCGGCCAAAAAATCAGATTGCTAATGTCAGGGTGAGGAAGATTCCTTTGCAGCAGATCGATCCATTCTCCCACCTCTTCCTCACTGCCTTCCCCATTATAAAGTTTTGTCACCAGATCAAGGATTTGAGCTTTCGTTAAGTTGTTCATATGCAGTTCCTTTCTTGTTAATTCAGTTCTACCGGATAGCTGACTCTTGTTGCCAACGCAAAAACACCTCCAAGGTTGTCTCCATATCTTACGACATGGTTGCATTCTCTTGAAGGTGTATTTTATTTGTCTCACGTTATGGGGTCGGTCCCGTATCAAGGAAGTTACAAGGATTACGGACGCTGTCTTTCATCAACACAGGGCTGGATAGTCTGCAGTCGTAAACTTAGTAAATAAATGCACGAGTAATAATAACCAACAGAATGAATAATACGAGGATTGCACCTGTATTTGTAAACAAGCCAGCACAGCTACAGCTACAACTGCAACTACAGCTTCCGATTCCACCTAGTTCTCCCATCGCGACATTCCTCCTTTCGCCTGTTTATTCTAAATTGTATGAATGAAAACGACTTGTGGATTGGGCTTTTGTTTGAAAAACCGGCGAAAACCTAAAAATTTTATCCTCGTCTACGGAAATGGATGCGGATAAGGATTAAGCTCCTGCTGAGTCAGCCTGTGATTTGCGTAACCTAGCTTCATCGGTACATCTAACACCCTATTCAGGCCAGTGAGCCGGGTAAGATGATGTCCGAACGTCATGGGTAACATTCCTGGTATGAGCACCTTTACACAACGCAGTCCGTTGCGGAGTGTCTCACTTGAGGACTGGTCAACTACAATGACATCCATCTGAAGACTGCGAAAAACTTGAAGTACTTGTTTTAAATCCTCTGTTAAATTTTCTTGCCACGGCCTTGAATGAAACTCTTCTGCAAAAGTACGGACAGGGTTCCGTTCGTCCAATAAGAAATGAAGCCGTTCCTCTGCCTGTGGCAAGCTATAGAGCAAGGAGTGATCTTCCATATTCTGCACAAGGGACGAGTCATCAAGCATAGCTTCGGCTTCCAGCCTCCGTTCATTCAATCTCCTCTCCGTCGTCGGGATCATGCCCGCCAGCTCATGTATGGCGCTCTTGGCCGCCCGAATCGGATCGATATGAGCTCCAGCAGAACAGATGAGGTTCACGCTGTGTTCCGCCCCTCCTTTTGCCAGTGCCCATATGCTGGGAATTCCGTTTTCCATCGTGGTATTGTATAAGCTCACTTCATAACCAGTAACTGCTCTTAAACGCCCAATCATCAGGATCAGCTCCGGATCTCCCGATGAACTATAGTCAAGCCGCGGAACCTGCAGTCTTGCATACCAGGTCAACAGAAAGGAATCTCGCTCAACCACCTCGAGAATCCCGTACAAGATGGCCTCCTCTAAGCTTCCTCCTATCGCGCACCCGTTGGAGTTTTCATATACAAAACCCTCTCCTTCGCCCAGACTGTAATAAGCCAACAGATTGGGAACCAGAATCGGACATGCCTCTAGAAACGAATATCCCCAGACCCATTCCATTGGAGAATCAGGATCATACGGGATGAAGGGAAAATCAGGTTGTTCGTATTGCTCCTCTGCATGAAGCCCTACCCTAGACGGATCCAGCGCAGCAGCCTTAAGATGGGAATAGCTGTCCCGCACGATCGTTCGTTTGCCGCGTGGAGTCACACCGCAATAACGCTCCAGCCCTTCTAATATCCCCGCGAGCTCGCTATCCACATACGAGTGTGAACGCCCCCCCGTGATCTCATCGTAAAAACCTAAAGGAAGGTTTATGCCGGCACTGGCAAAGACAGCGTCGAGACCCCACTTCTTATCATTAAAGATTCCGGTACGATTGTCCCAATAATCTCTGAGTAGAACCTTCTTCAAATCATTCATCGAGCGGCAGCGGTAGCTGTTGCTCGTTTTTAGGCACTTCTGTAGTGATATCTCCGCTAACTCCGCGGAATCATCCGGCAATTGCCCACAAACCGAGCAAGTCCCCATTGGCAGGACATAATGGATTGTGCTGCTCAAATTACTCAAATTGATTAAATAGAGATGTTCTTCCGTATTCGCTCTGTCGCCCCGCAGCACCTTATCCGTTTCCGCTGAGATCATATGCGCCATATAACTAGCTCCCGCTGGAGATATTTCAGCAGTATAACGGGGAACATAATCATCAGACACGAGCTTCATAAGCAAATCCTGAACTTCTTTGCGATTGCTCCCCGCCAAAGAAACCCTAGCTTCTGCACATTGGAAGCATCCAGTCGTTCCCGGAACAATCAGCGGCCCTATGATTCCTTCTCCCAAGGATACATAGGCACACAACCAAGGAATACCACGCGGCCCTAACATCTGTTCAGCTTCATAATAATAGGAAGAGTTATCCTCATCCTTCAGTACCACTACAAAGTCTACAGCGGGTATATCTTCACTGAAGTCCTTTCTTCGGACAAGCAAGAGCCTGGACAGACGCTTGCACACGGCGTCGGCAAGCATTCCCTCTCCAATAATCGCAACAGTATTCAAGGGGATTCCTCCTCTCCGAGAACTACTCCATATGCTACAAAGGGTCCTTTCCCCCACAAAGATTCGCTGTGCAGTTCAAACACCTCAAGACGCCTATGGCACTGCTTCAGAGTCTCATTGGCTGATAACATCAAAGAGCTGTAGCTTAGAGAATCGCCATCGGAAATTATAATGTCTTGCATTTCATGATCCTTCCAAAGGACAGGAGAAACCGTAGTGCGCTCGGTCTTACTTAACGCCTTCTGAAGGGATTGACGAAGTGCATGCGTGAAACTAAGATCTACGCTGCCATACCACGAGGAATCCGAATAGACCCACACTGTCGGAAAACCGAGCAACGGCTCACCTACTGCAATAAGAGATTCCCCCTCTAGGGTGGTTAACGCTTGTAAATAATACTGACAACGGACGTCTTCGATTTGCTGGCATGCTATACGCTGAACAACTTTCGGCTCATCTGACAAAATCCGCTTGTCTAACTCTTTAGTTAGACAAGCCCTAACCCCTCGCAGAGCGGCTTCAGTTATATCGCACCCAACTCCGATACTGATTCCTTCCTGCTGATGTTGAGGTAAGCCGGCAAACAAAAGCGGGATTATACGGGCCGTGTAGGCTTCTAACCCTGCCAATCCCGACTCTCGCCGAGCCTCTATATGCGTTAGTCCACTTCGGACAATGGTCGGCAAAAGATGTGCTGGTTCTTTTGACAAGGGGTCTGCAGGCTGAACAAGACACTGTGCCAGCGGAAGCTGGATTAAGTCCGCCTCTTCCCATGCATGAAAAATGCCTGTTACCGTCGAAGTCAGTTGGTTGAAGGCAGTAAACCATACCTCCGGGCTTACCTGCTCATGATTTATTTTTAGGTTAAGCTCCATATTTTTCACCGGACGGGCCGCGTCATACCCGGATACTAAAGGATGAGATAGAACAGAATGCCAGCTTCCAGTTAACGTGACAGGGTCAAGTAAAAAGCATTGATCTCTACAGCCCAATTCATGCTCACCCGTAATCGCTTTATGCCATTCATGGACAATAAGATTGGATAAGATGCCTGCGGCCGCAGTGGAGAAGTCCTCCGGCATTCGTTTCTCGGGAAAGGCAGACGAATGAATTCGCAACCATGCCGACTCCCAGTGTCCGTCGCCGCCCGGATGCAGCAGCGGGCCTACCATACCCATTCCTCTTATCACGATGGCAGGGAGCATCTGTTTCCTTTCTGCTATACAAGCATGCTGAACACTCCGAAGCTCCTCCAATTCGCCATGCTCCGAAACATACAAAATAAATTGAAAAGGTCGAACGATCGCCCTCCAATTTAGCTCCTCATCTCCTGCTGCAGCAATCATATTTAACGTGGCCTCAGTCTCACTGCTTAGAGTTTGTTCGCAAAGTTCCCTTAGTTTTCCCATGTCTGTTGGTTCCTCGTTTGTTACATAAACCGTGAGTTTGGACAAACCGGATTCATACCATGATTCAGCAAGCGAGAGCAAGATTCGGCCGGAACCGACCGCAAGCGCACCTTCTTCCTGAAGAGACATCCTGCACAACTCCTTCCCCAACTTTGTGAAGCATACACTATTCAAACTGGTCAAAGTCCTGATTATCACAAACGACAAAATTCATTCTAAAGATATGTAGCCTGTTGTTTTTCTATGACTTCCTCGTCGGGCACTGGAATACTTAAATGCTTCCCACCGTATATAAATTTCTACGGTTTCCGCCTTGTCCTTTGATTTACGTAAGAGGGATGAGGCGATTTTTTATGAAGTTACGTTTCGTCCCGTCTATATTAGGTGTCATTGACCTGTGCTCCGAGATTGTCGATAATAGTAGAGAGAAGAATAAGTTCACTATCTTCAAGGGATTGGAGCTATGTAATGAAATATCATAATCTGGAAGAATGCATCATTGATCTAGAGAAACATGGCCATTTGGTTCGTATACATGAAGAGGTTGATCCTCATTTGGAAATGGCAGCCATACATATGAAGGTCTATGCCGCAGGCGGCCCGGCGCTGTTATTTGAAAATGTTAAAGGTTCAAGGTTCCGCGCGGTATCCAACCTGTTCGGGACGATTGAGCGCAGCAAATTCATTTTTCGGGAAACCTTCGAATCCACGCAAGACGTGATCGCGCTGCGCAACGATCCGATGAAGGCGCTCAAAAATCCGTTCAAATATATCGGGACGGGATTGGCAGCTAAAACCGCGTTACCTATTAAAAAAACGGGGGCTCTGCCACCCGGGTTTCAAGAAATCCAAATTTCCGATATGCCGCTAATTAAGCACTGGAAGGATGATGGCGGTGCTTTTGTCACGCTGCCTCAAGTCTATTCAGAAGATCCGGAAAAGCCGGGTGTTATGAATTCCAATCTGGGCATGTACCGGGTGCAGCTCACAGGCAACGAATATGAAATGAACAAGGAAGTCGGCATCCATTACCAGATCCACCGGGGCATCGGCATCCATCAAGCGAAGGCAAATAAATTGGGGCAGCCCCTTAAAGTAAGCTGTTTCATCGGGGGTCCCCCTGCGCATACGATTTCAGCGGTGATGCCGCTGCCGGAAGGCATGAGCGAACTAACCTTTGCCGGCTTGCTGTCCGGACGCCATTTCCGGTACAGCTATGTTGACGGTTACTGCATTAGCCACGATGCGGACTTTGTCATTACAGGGGAAATCCATCCGGGTGAAACCAAGCCGGAAGGTCCTTTTGGTGATCATCTCGGCTATTACAGCCTGATCCATCCGTTTCCCGTCATGCGAGTGCACAAGGTCTACGCCAAACAACAGGCCATCTATCCATTTACGGTCGTTGGAAGACCTCCGCAGGAAGATACGTCCTTCGGCGAACTGATTCATGAGCTGACCGGCGGGGCCATCCGGCAAGAAATCCCGGGTGTCAAAGAGGTTCATGCAGTGGACGCTGCTGGGGTACACCCCTTGCTCTTTGCCATCGGCAGCGAACGATATACCCCTTACCAACAAGTGAAACAGCCGGCAGAGCTTCTCACGATAGCCAATCGGATATTGGGCACGGGCCAATTGAGTTTGGCCAAGTATTTGTTCATTGCGGCAGAAGAGAAACAACCTTTAAGCACACATCGCATCGAGGACTTCTTGACCTATATATTGGAACGCATCGATCTGCACCGGGATATCCATTTTCAGACCAATACCACAATGGATACACTCGATTATTCAGGTACCGGACTCAACACCGGCAGCAAGGTCGTATTCGCGGCCGTCGGGGATAAAAAAAGGGAATTGTGCCAAGAGGTGCCTGAAGCCTTGAAGGATCTGCCCGGGTACTCGCCTGCCCAATGGATCATGCCCGGCATTGTCGCGATCCAGGGAGCCCCTTTTACGAGTTATGCCGAAGTGCGGCAGGAAATGGAGCGTCTAAACGAGACGATCCGTGCGAGAGGTTCCCTCTCCTCCTGTCCTATGATCATTTTGTGCGATGACAGTGGATTCATGAGTGCAACAGTGAGTAATTTCCTGTGGGCGACCTTTACGCGCAGCAATCCTTCCCATGATATTCACGGCGTGAATGTCCGCTACGAGCACAAGCATTGGGGCTGTGATACGGTCATTATTGATGCCCGTACGAAACCGCATCAGGCTCCGCCATTAATACCGGATGAAGAGGTTGAACGCAGCATCAAGCGTTTATTTTCGGACGGAGGCAGTTTAAGTCGTATTCCGATACGATAAGAGCGCTCGGCGAACATGAAGCGTTCAACCAGCATGGAATGGATGCAATACAAAATGGGCTGGTCCTTTTAAGGCCAGCCCTTAGTTATATAGTGAATCCTATTTTCTAACTGGGAGGGAGAACATGTTTCCAATACTCGAGACCAAACGTTTAACGCTGCGGGAAATCCAACATCAGGACGCCGAGGCTATCTATAGCTGTTTCTCGAATGATGACGTGACTCGCTATTACGGACAAGACACACTTACCACCCTCGAGCAGGCTCATCAAATCGTTGAGCTCTTCGCGAACAACTACAAGGAGAAACGCGGGATTCGATGGGGGATCGAAAGGAAAGACGCGCAAGGTCTCATCGGCACGATTGGGTATAACGTATGGTCCCCGCGGCATAAGAGAGCAGAAATCGGTTATGAACTGCATCCCGAGTTCTGGGGGCAAGGTTATGCAAGCGAAGCTGCTCTCGCCATCATCGCATATGGTTTACAGGAGCTTGGCCTGACGCGCATCGGTGCCGTTGTTTTTATGGAGAACCAGGCTTCCCACGCCCTGCTGACCAAACTCGGTTTTGAAGCGGAAGGTGTCCTTCGCCAATATATATATCAAAATGGCGTCGCACACGATACGCGGGTGTACTCATTATTAAAGAACTAGCTCCATTTACGTTAGGGTTCTACATAAACCTCTAAGCTTCATTCACCCGGAGATTCCTTGGCATCCAGAAACGGTTTGTTCACAAAATAATACATAAAACCCATCAAGAGCACGCCGCCAACCAAATTGCCAATCGTTACCGGGATCAAATTATGCAGTACGCCTTCCAATGAAATCGTGCCGGGATGATTCAGCACAAGCGCAATGGCAAAGGCGCACATATTTGCGACACTGTGCTCATATCCAGAAATGAAGAAACAGAATACAAACAGCATCATGGCAAACATTTTGGCCCCGTCGCCCTTCAATGACATCGGGATAAAAAAGGCAAGGCATACGAGCCAGTTGCACAGAATTGCCCTGAAAAACAGCTGCACTGTCGGGGTGGTCATTTTGTGCTCAACCACATCGAGCAGGAATCCATTTACGGATGAATCCATGAATAGTCCCGTCAAGAATATCAGCAGCGCAAACGTGCACGCTCCCAAGATATTCCCTGCGTAGCTGAAGACCCACAGCTTGACGACCTCGAGCCACTTTAGTTTCTTGCGCAGAGCGGCATACGTGTAGTAAAACGTGTTCCCCGTAAACAAGTCCCCTCCCCCATACGCGATTAGAATGATTGCCGCGCCAAACGTAATGGCGGCCATCGGGTAAGTCAGAGGGGAATGCTCCAGATAAAAGAAGTTGCCTGTCTTAAACGCAACAATGACGCCAAAGCCGATAAACATGCTGGCGAGCATGGAGCGGGCGATGTAACGAAGATGGCTTTGTTTGAAGATTTTGTGTTTTTTGAGAGCAAGCTGCTCCACCTTGAGTAATGATTCGGTTTCCATAATTCCTCCTGAAAAAGTCGGTTCTATATAGATTACACGATTTTTCCAATAATTCATATCACCTCATGCATCATTACCCCATTTTCCCAGGCGAAACATTCATGGTGGGCTGAACTCGATTTGGGCCCCGGTATCAAATCTGATATTTCATCTTCATAGAATCGTAACCCAATGCCGCTCAGCTTCCATTATCATGGGAAGATAAGTTTGGTTCATTTGTTTGATTAACAGCGTATGTGGTAATTAGTTGTTACAAAGGAGAGGATGCAACATGAACGTGAAACAACCAGCAAAAAAAGCAATCATCACCTTGACTATGGCAGGAGTCCTCGGCGTAAGTGCTATCGGCGTGAATCATGCTGTTTTTCCGCTGCAGCAAGCAGAAGCCGCCACAGCAGCAAATGCCGGTGATTATGCCACCGAGCACGCGCTCAAGACACTCAACAGCTTCTATAAACCTGCATTAAAGGGACAATTCCCTGGTGCCGTCAGCGGTTTAACAATCGGCAAAAGCACGAAGCAGGACGTATACAAGGCCATTGGCGAGCCTACCGCGCCCGGCAAGGATGCCGATGCCTTCGATGTTTACGGGGCTAACATGGGGAATCCAGGCTACGCCTTTTCCTATAAACTGAACAAAATCCGCGAGATGCGATACTTTGGCACGAACGTGGAACGACAGACGAACATCGGCGGCATCACCATGAAAATGCTGAAGCAGAACTGGTTTGCACCAAATGCCACAACCACTTTTAAAACCGGAAAAATCAAACAAACCAAGCTCACGTATAATCGTGGAGATTACAAATTGGAGTTCATCTTTAACAGCAGCACAGAGCTGGACCATATTAATCTGCTGAAAAAATAACCATTAGTAGAATATCTTACTTCCCCAAATTACGGTTAATATGTTCAGAAAACATCGAAAAAGCCCGGTCTCATAAAGAGCCGGGCTTTTCTGATTCATGTGCCAATACCTTACAACTTACAACAAATACTGAAACAACATATCATCCAGCCACTCCTGGCTGTATTCCATTCGCTTAAATCCGTCAGCCAGCATATCCACCTGTTCCCTTAACACATGAGACTCATCGGTCCCTTCTCGATAGCGGCTCAAAAAATGCAGAAATACATCCACCATACGCAAGCGCATGAGAACTGGAATCGCAGCAATCTCCTCTGCGCCCAGCCGTACGCGGCTGGCAAATCCTTCGCAAAACTGTCTTATGACTTCCCTCTCGTCGACGATTCCCAAAAATCCCGAGATGACAACCGCAGGCTCCATCGCTCTTACATCCCGTGTACTAAATTCAAAATCAAGCAGAGCGGTCACCGTCTGGGGGTACTCAGCGTCTACCAGCAGGTTCGAAAGGTTCAGATCGCCATGAACCAGCTGTTGCGGCAGATTTTTTAGAGATTCAAGCCTGCTGCATATATCAGCGTATGCTTCTTTTAGTATATGAAGTGCCTCTCCTTGATCCTTGAACTCCAATGGCGGTTGCTTGCAAAAATCTAGAATGAACGCTTCGCTGCATGTAGGATAAGACTGAAGCAGCTCGTAATACGGCGGATACACCGGCCTCATTCCGATTGAACAAGCCACAAGGGCATTTACCAGTTCCCCCGTCTTCTCCCCGAAGGAATACGCTGCTGGAGTGCTGCCTTCTTCCGGACGAGTTCCTTCAATATATGCAAATAGACAAGCATAACGATCACTCCCATCCTGAACCCGAACCATCTTATCGCCAGACACAGAAGGAAGAGGAGCGGGAATCTTAAAGCTCAGCGGCACCCGCTGCAGCGATTCCAGAACGGCAAACTCGAATTCGATTCTTGCCTGATCTCGATGCGTATTGTAAATACGCATGACCGAGCGGCGCTGCTCGTTATGAATAAAATGGGTCGTATTGTTCCAGCCCGTAGGACCATCAACCCGTTCACCGTTCCATTCTGGCCAGTGAGCTTGCAGAAGAAGCTGAATCATGTTTCTACCTCTCTTACCTTTTCAATCTTAAGTTATATGAAGTTATATCGAATGGTTCATCATTTTGGTGCAGCTTCTTCCGCTTTCGCCACAATGACCTTAACGCCAAGCTCCTGGATCCGGTCCACGACCTCCTGATCCGCCTTCTGATCGGTAATTAACACATCCAGATCTTCGACGGCGCCAGCTCTGGCAAAGCCATCCTGTCCGAGAATCCGATGCGTTGCCATGCCAATTCTGCGGCGGGATACGGCAGAGACCGCGCGTCCAAATGCAGCAACTTCAGGTGTAGCCACGTATATTCCCTCATCGGAAATACCGCCTCCGCTAACGAAACTGATATCCAATTTAAATTGACGAATAAATTCGTTAGCAAGCGCGTCCGTGATATTTCCGGAAGGCTTCACCCGTCCGCCAATCAAATAGGTGTCAATCCATTCGCGCTCACGCAGGGCTTCTGCTACACGCATGCAGTTGGTCACGATCGTCAAGGGCATCTGCTCCGGAAGATGCTTCAGTAGTAAATAGGTAAGCGAGCTGCTGCCAATGAATAACGTATCTTTTTCTCGGACGTATGAAACGGCTAATTGAGCAATGGCGTTCCCTTCCGGGGAGCCTTCACTATACCGCTGTTCCGGAGCCACGGGCGGCTGCCGGACTTTCATGGAAGGAATTGCGCCTCCGTGCGTTTTCTGGAGTAAACCTTGCTCCTCCATCATTGTCAAATCCCGACGAATCGAATCAATCGATATTTCAAATCGCTCGGCCAAGTCCTTGGCAATCACCCGTTTATCTTGATGCAGCAAAGCAAGAATTTTCTGACGACGTTCCTCGGCAAACATTCCTGATTGATCTTGCACCATACATTTCCCTCCTGAACATTCATTATGTTTTCATTTAACACCTCGATTATATTCACTTTTGTTCCGTTTTACAATCAATATATTTCGTTTATGTTCAGTTATATGCATTTTTAAGCGATTTTCTAAAAATACTGCATGATCAGCTAACCACGGAAGGCCCCTATAAAGCCCGATCCCTCACCACCCGGAAACCGCAATTGCCCGTCGAACTGTCGGGCGTATTCCCGCTACGCGCCGCGACTCGATACCGGTTGCAATAGGATCTGTGGCACAGGTACGAACCGCCGCGCATGGACCTACTGCCGGTAGACTCCCCAAAGAACGGATGGATGGCCGAGGTCACTTGATGATAAGACGGGCTGAACCAGTCGCCGCACCATTCCCATACGTTGCCGGACATGTTATAGAGTCCGTAACCATTCGGCTTGTAGGCATCCACTGGCGCGGTACCGATATATCCGTCGCTGGCGTTATTTTTAACTGGAAATTTACCTTGCCATATGTTGCATTGATGTTCTCCGTCCTGTTTCAGCAGATCTCCCCACGGATAGGTTCTGCCCTCCAAACCGCCGCGAGCCGCATACTCCCATTCCGCTTCCGTCGGAAGCGACACGCCGGCCCATTGGCAGTATGCCGCGGCATCGTTCCAGGATATATGTACAACCGGATGGTCCATCCGGCCTTCGATGCTGGAATCCGTTCCCTCAGGCGCAGCCCAGTATGCGCCTTCGACCACCAGCCACCAAGGCACCTCTTGCGGGACCTGGGCTACTTTTGCCTTCGTTTCCTCCGAAGCCAGCAGCTCAAAAACAAACGACCAGCCGAAACGCTCCGCTTCCGTAACATAACCGGTGGCTTCAACAAAACGTTGAAATTCCTCATTTGTAACGGCATGAGGCGAGATTTCAAATCCAGAGACGGTTACGCTGCGAGCCGGCCCCTCGCCGTCACGAGGGAAACCTTCATTCGAATTCGTGCCCATCGTAAACGTCCCTCCAGGCAGCATGATCATGTCGGTATGGAGATCAGGAAGAGACTGTTCATGATCCTCTTCTTCTCTAGTAATGCCAAGCTGATCCTTCTGATCGGTTTTCGCTAACTGCACGCTCGCTCTGGAGCCGGCGCAGCAAGAATGTTGCTCTCCCATGCTAAGTTCCTCCTATGCTTGATACAGAGAACAGGACAACCGCTACCAGAGCGGTTATCCTGCTTCACCTTGCTATAATGACTATTACACGAACTCCCGAGGATGGCGGCGCATCAGCTCCGGTACCGCTTCTCCCCGGCCCGTGTTCTTCAAACGCTCGATATACCCGGGCAAATGACCTTTGGCATGGTAAGGTCCCCCCTCCTTCATGACCGTCCACAACGGATCCACGTCATACGGCATCGTTGACATCATATGATCATGCCACTCATTCAGCAGGTAGACGGCCTCCCTGCAAAGATCCGGCCTTTGAGAGGCCTGATTGTGCTGTTCATGAACGTCCTCCGTGATATGGAACAGCATCTCTTTGTCAAACAGATGATAGCCGTCATGATAGGTTCGAATGTACAGCCAATCTCCAAACCGCACGCTTCGCTGACAGACATGAGCACATTGGGATACCACCAGATACTCCCTGCCGCTGTCACTTCCGTTTCGCAGGCTCTCCGCATAACTAATGCCATCCCAGCTTCTTGCCGGTGCAACGTTCATATATTCCGCCATCGTAGGCAGAAGATCCAGGTGATAGTGCAGGTTGCGATCCGATATCCCTTTCATGATGCCGGGCCCCCGCATAATCATCGGGATGCGGCAGGTCCCCTGATCCGCTGTGCCATGCTCGCCATAAATCCCAAGCTCGCCCATGTTCTCGCCATGATCCGCGGTAATGATAACGATCAGGTCATCCATTACGCCCTTGGTTTCCAACAATTCAAAGATAGCTCCGATATGCTCGTCCATATGCCGAATACCGCAATCATAGCCGTCCACCATCGCTCGCAAATCCTCCATCGTCCGAATCTCTCCGGGATGACGCGGGTAATCGGGGGATACATCACTATTATACATGTTAATTTCGTTCACTCCATGCGGGCCGACCTTCTTCTGATGCTCCTGAAGCACGTCTTCAGTAATCCAATCCGGGAGAGGATCATGCTCGAATGGATTTCCCAGCGACTGAGGCGCCCGATACGGTGTATGCGGATCCCAGAAGTTCACATAGAGCATCCAGTTATCTTCGTCGGCGTTGCGATCCAGCCAGTCCAGCACGACCGGAGATACTTCTTCTGCAGACTCCAAGCCTCCCTTGCCCGTATTATACATTTCATTGAAGCCTGCATAGAAGGTCCAGGCGGAATGGCGTTCTCCGAACGGACTGATCAACGCGGTTTTCATACCGGCCCGGCGGAATATGGCGGGAAAACTCTCCGAAGCAAGCTTATCGCGGAAATCCCGCGTCATGCCTTCATGCCGGACATCGGCAGCTGTGCCTCCATGACCCACAACACCGTTATGAATACCAAACTTACCAGTCATTAATGCGGTTCTTGAAGGAAAACATGGAGCATCCGAGGTATAGTAATTGTCAAAACGCACGCCTTCCGCCGCGATTCGGTCAATGTTCGGCGACGTATTCCGGTGATAGCCATAACAGCCTAAATGATCCGGTCTGGTCGAATCCAAATCCAGTAATAACACTCTCATATCGTCATCGTTTCCTTCCTCTTGTCGAATTCACTTACCCTTCTCCAGGACTCATGTCAGCGTTTACAATAATCCTGCAATTGTCTGAAATTATAGGCCACCACTCTATACGCAGTCGATGTACATTTCATAAATTAGTTGTACGATTCCACTCCATTTTTTAATTATATAAGTAAGTTGAACTAAAGATTCTCAGCCCGAGCATCACTTCGAATACGGATTATTCTTCCGATCGCTGTTGCCCCCAGATTTCTATCAATCCATTAAAATTGGTTGAAATCCGGATGCAGTATATGCTTCCGATGCGAGCTTTCCTTTGGAAAGCTTTCGGGCGACCGCTACCGCTTCTCCAGAATAATTCCGCCTTCTCCGTTGAGGTTCCTCTTTTCATTAGTTCAATCTATATAGCAAGATTATGACAACCTATGAATGGCTACTCATTAGAAGTATTATTGTGCTAGGCTATAGGTATAAAATCACTGCGGGGTGTCGTCCTATGATCCAATTGATGAGCGTGAATTTTGATGATTACATTCCGAATTGGCGGACACAGCTGGAGACGATTGAGTACAATGTCCTGGTTGTGGTAAGAGAAGGCAAAGTGAAATATGAGATCAACGGGGAAGAAATCATTGCCGAAAAAGAAGACATGCTCTTTATTCCCCGATCGACAAGCCGCAGCGGCAGCAACTGGAATGGCATTCCCCATCAGAAACATACCATTCTCTTTACATTGGATCATCAAGGTTCCACAGGCATTCCATTTTTGGATGCGGGTCAATGCACGAAATTCAACCTATCCCATATCCAATATGCCTACCATCGTTGTGAGCGCTTGTACGAGGAAATGCGGGGCGGCAAAAGCTACCGCGCCATGATCTGTCAGGGCATCATGCAGGAACTGATAGGCATGTTGGCCCGTGAACTCGAGAAGACCGAGCTGCCACCAAGCAAAAGGAACTATGCGGATACCATCAAATCGTATCTGTTGGAGCATTACCGCGAACCGATCGAAATCGATGGATTAGCGAAGCTAATCCATCGCTCTCCGAGCTATGCTGCAGCCCTCTTCAAAGAGGTGTACGGTCTTTCACCGATTCGGTATATGCATCAGCTGCGCGTGCTCGAAGCGTGCAACCTGCTGCTTCATTCGGACATGACGATCGCTCATATCGCCCACTATTTGGGTTATTATGACACGTCCTATTTTTATCGGATGTTTAAAAAATACACCGGCCTGTCGCCCTCCAACTATGTGCACCAGGACGATCGGGCCGACGTTTCCATACTATTCACTTAATCTTGCTGGTCTTCACTCAAGTGTTGGCGGCTTCTGCCCCGCAAACTGAATAACATGGGATAAACCCTGATGCCCCTGGCCCTCCTGCCTGACGACCTCCCCCATGAAAAAATGGACAATCCGCCAATCCGCAAAGGGCTCGAGGAAATCCTCAGGTGCGTATAAAAATTGCTGATCTTGCGGCCCCCCGCTGCGATAAGGAATCTGGTACGGTGAATATACTTCGGTGAGGAAGTATCCTCCCGGCTTCACCGCTGTCTTCACACCTTCTAAAGTCCTCGTTCTCAATGCCTTAGGAAAATGTCCGAACACGCAAATAATCTCATCCCATTGATCCTGCTTCCACTGCGCTTCGTGCAGATCCACAAGCTCGGTGCTAATCTCAACGCCGCTGGCTTCAGCCAGTTTATTGGCTTTGTTAAGGCCGGACTCCGCATAATCCCATACGGTTACGCTCATGCCTTCGCGGGCCAGAAACACCGCATTACGCCCTTCACCCTCCGCGATCGCCAGCGCATCACCCGTTAATTCCAACCTCTTATGCATATCGGCTATAAATACGTTCGGTTCTGTTCCGAAGACGTAATCTTCTCCCTGAAACCGTTCGTTCCATGGATTCATCGTTTGATCACCTCACTTATTGAAATCAATGCTACCTAGTACAGGTTAAGGCTAACACTATTCTACCATTCCTGTCACATGGATACAGCATCACGCCTCAGGACCCGTATTTCTTCTTGTAATGGCTTAGGGTCAGGAGCGGCCATATGTGCCGGTAACTGTGATAATGTGAATAGAAGTTGCCTGGAAGACCCGCGCCTGTCGGGTATTTTGTCGTCCAATCGTCTTGCTGCAGCAATTCGATCATCTGGGCAATTCCTTTATTGACTGCAGCAGAAGGCTCCGGCTGAACCGTGATGAGTGCATCGAGTGCCCACGCGGTTTGCGAAGGTGTGCTGTGCCTCAACGGCTTGTAACGCATTACCTGGTCGCTGGTGCAAGATTCCCCCCAGCCACCATCGTGATTCTGAACCTGCAATAACCACTCCGCTCCTTTTCGGATCGCGGCATGGTCTTCCGAAATACCCACAGCCCTTAGACCTGTCAGTGCGGCCCACGTTCCATAAATATAACAAATTCCCCATCTTCCATACCATGATCCATCTTGTTCCTGATGAGAAATAAGCCAACCGGCTCCCCGTTTGATGAAATCGTGTTTCATATCGAATCCGCAGAAATTTCCGAGGTACTCCAATGTGCGTCCGGTCAGGTCGGCTTCCGAAGGGTCGATGGCGGCGGATTTGGCACCGTCTATCGCCAGCCATGTGAGCATTTCGTTGTTGGTATTTTTTTCGAAGGCGGGCCAGCCTCCGTCATTATTTTGCATGGAAATGATCCAGTTCAGTCCGCGATTCAACGAGTCCTGATAGACGGGTGCGGTATGGGCCAAGCTGTGCATCGCTCTTAAAGCCGCCGTTGTGTCATCTACGTCGGGATTCAAGGTGTTGGTGTCAGAGAATCCCCAGCCACCGGGAACCGTACCTCGGTTATGCAGACTCCAATCCGCCGCTTTGTCGTGCTGCCTGGATAAGAGATACGATCCCGCCCTCTGAACGGCTTCATGATGGCTGGCAACTCCGGACTCTTGCAGCGCATAGGAAATCAAGGCCGTATCCCAGATCGTAGAGGGCGAATTCTGAATCGTTGCCTTATCGTCATAACGGTTCTGCATCGCCGTTAACCCTTGAATGGCGTTCATGATGATCGGGTGTCGTTTATCATACTCTAACGAAAGCAATGCAAAAACCATAAGGATCGTGCTGCTTGCGTAACTGTAGAGAGTGCCGTCGGATTCGATTCGGTTTAGCATGAACTGCTCTGCCTTGTGTAGAGCAGCTTCATGGATATAACGGGGAGTCCCGAGCAGTCTGCTGAGACCCATTCGTATACTTTCCACGATCTCCCGGTTTTCCTGGGGGGATGGCTCATCGTGATCTTGGCGGGAATCGATCAGATCGGATAGATCCGGCGCTTTATCGGTTGTTATGGAGAATTTACGATCAGCCATGATCAGCATAGGAATAAGGTGGACGCGGGAATAACCCGAGAACTCAAAGAGATTCATTGGCAAATACGTTGGGAAGAGGATGATTTCCAGCGGTATGAACGAGATCGATGCCGGCCATTTGCGCTGACCCGTCGCTGCGAGAATCGCCTTCGTCAAAATGCTGTTGGATTTTCCTAATCCGCCTTGCGATTGAATGTAACGTTTGGCTCGAATCAACGGCTCGTCCGTTGGTTCACTGTATCCAGAATAGAGCAGTGCATAGTACGCATCGATGGATGCAGATATGTTACCTCCTTCTTCGTCGCGATACCATCGCCAGCAGCCCTCAGGCTGCTGTTCGGCAAGAATGCGAGCATGCAAACGGCTAATAAGCCCTTCATCCTGAATATCCAATATTCGAAAGAGAATGATCGTATAAGCATCCATCGTGATCCCGTTCTCAAAGCAAAAATGCCATGACCCGTCTTGATGCTGCCGCTGCATGAAGAAGTCAGTCAGCTTCATTATTTCCACATCTACCGTGCTCCGTACATTGCCCATTCCTATCGTACCTCCATCAAACGCCATGATGAACATTATATGAACACAGGGAGGAGGAAATGATGTGCTGCGAGTCATCAATCACGTGCGTCTTTTCCTTAAATACACCAAAAAGGCCCCCGAATGGTTCGGGAATAGCCTCTTTGCATGTGATATATAGTGGATCTACCAGGGACAGTCAGGATGCACCTGGAGCCTTGCGATCATAGAATGTCCAGCCAAATTTTGATAGCCGTTGCCAGGATCAGCACAGCCAAAATGATCTGCAGGATCTTCGTGTTCATCTTCTTACCTGCGGCTGCTCCAAGCGGCGAAGCGATGAGACTGGCAACAACCATAATGAGCGCCGGGATATAATCCACTTGTCCCGTGGTCAGCTTGCCCACCGTTGAGCCAATGGATGAGATGAAGGTGATCGCCAGTGAGGTTGCAATGGTCATCCGGGTTGGTATTTTCAATACAACCAGCATAATTGGAACGAGCAGAAAAGCACCCGCCGCTCCGACGATACCGGCCCCGATTCCGACCACAAGAGCCAGTCCAGCGGCGAGCCACTTATTGAACTTGACCTGGTCCAGCGGAATATCGTCCACGCCTTTGTTAGGAATGAACATCATAACGGCTGCAATAAGTGCCAGTATTCCGTAGATGAGGTTGATACCGCCTTCACTCATCATCTTGGAGCCGAAGCCGCCGATAAAGCTGCCCAGCAATATGGCTGACCCCATATAGATAATGAGCGTCTTGTTCAGATATCCGCCCTTGCGGTACGCCCAAACGCCGCCGATCGTGGCAAAGAATACCTGTACGGCGCTTATGCCCGACACTTCATGTGCCGTGAATGCCGCAAGACCGAACAGCGGCGGGATATACAGCAGCATCGGGTATTTGATTATCGAACCCCCAATGCCAACCATTCCGGAAATATATGAGCCAATGAATCCGATTAAAAATATCGTGATGATGAAGGTTATATTCAGTTCCACCCTGTTCCCCCCCTTACTTCTTTAGAAAAGGGAACCCATACTGGTTCCCCTTCTCTTTTTAATCTGTGTTGTTCCAGGCTCCATCTTGTTCTGACTTCTGAACTGAGCATCCTTCGTGCATATTTTGTTAATCCATCTATAAAGAACGGATGGTCCGGTCAGAATTAACGCACCGCACACCGATTCGGTCCGATCTCCATCTCACGCTGCTGGTCCGTGTCAGGATTCAATTTCCCCATGTTCGTTTGACGGATTTCCTGATAGCTATTAGGCTGTGGCGGCAGATTCTTCGTTACTATCGTTCGGAACTCTGCTTCATCGGTTATATTCAGACCATGGTTTTCCCGGTAAAGTTCCCCAAGTTTCTTCGCAGCCGTTCCGTCCTCATTCAGTTCTTCCATGATCATAAAATGGGCTGGCAGCACGATCAAATCATCCGATAATTCGGTATAACGGGCATAAAGCGTCTCCCGCAAATCGCTAACCCAATCCTCTGCAAGACCTGCCAGGTCCGGCCGGCCAATGGAATCGATAAACAAAATATCGCCTGTCAGCAGGTACTGATCATCGATAACAAACGAAGTGGAGCCAATGGTATGCCCCGGGGAATGAAGCGCTTCAATACGGATTCTTGTGCTGCCAATCATCACCTCGTTACCATCCTCCAGCGGTTCGTAATTATACACGACCTCGCCGGCATCCTTCGGCGGAAGCCAGTAAACTGCCCCCGTCTGCTCGGCAATCATTCGTCCACCGGAAATATGGTCCGCATGCAGATGGGTATCAAACACATGTTTAATTTCTGCATCAATCCTCTCAGCAAATTCAAGATAAACCTTCGTCATGCGGGTTGGGTCAAACAATGCTGCTTCCCCGTTCGATACCGCCATATAAGACAAGCAGCCTTTTCCTATTCGAACGAACTGATAGAGCGCGCCGCCGTCTGCCAAGTTGCCGACTTTCAGTGGTACAAGGTGTTCACTCCAGGCTTTCATTCCACCTTTCAAGTACGCGACATTCCGGCCGTGCTCGGCCAACATCTCAGCCACCATCACCGACGATCCTTCCTTGGCGCATACTACGAGTACTTCTTGATCGGACGGAATCCGATCAAGAATATCTTCCACCCCATCGATCAAATCAAAGTAAGGGATATTCAAATGCTGAATTCGCTCGCCTTCAATCTTCCAATCTTCGAAATCCGAAGGGTTCCTTACGTCCAATATGAACAGGCTCTCTTTCTGAATCGCCTTCATGGCCACCTCTTGTGCTTGCATTTCTCTTACTGTCATGTTGTTATTCCTCCTCGTAAGTTTAATCATCTATAAATGCTTCAACCTGCGTTTTAAAGCTCGGAATCACGCAGCATGCTTTAACCGGCGGGCTTCTTAACCATTTGATCAATCGTTTAAGCTCTTCGTTTGTCCACCCCAACCGCTCATGCCCGGCACTACGTTCACAATGCCTGTAAAGCCGTTAGCTGCAAGCTTTTGAGCTGCCATGTCACTGCGGGTTCCGGTACGACAGATGACGTAGATCTCATCCTGTTTGTTCAGCTCATCCATACGTTTATCCAGTTCACCAAGCGGCATGGATACCGCATTCGGAATATGCTCAAAGGCAAATTCCGCCGCTTCCCTCACATCCAGAACAACGATTGGTGCACCGGACTGCAGTTTCTCCTCCAGCTGTGCATGATCCGCGATATGCGGATAGGTTCGTTCTGCCGTTTCTTCTCCGGAAGCTTTGCGCAGATAGTGCTTCAGAACATCACCCTCTTCAATCGTTCCGAGATATTGGTGTCCTGTGCTTTCAGCCCATGCCTTCATATCGGCCTTGGACCCTTTGTCGGTTGCCTCTACCTCCAGCACTTGACCGGCTTCCAGATCCTTCATCACTTTTTTCGTGCGGACGATGGGCATCGGGCATGCCAGCCCTTTTGCGTCAAGCTTTACATTGGATTCAATTGCTGTCATATAATATCGAACCTCCATCGTATTATTTTCCATATACCACCAGGGGTATATTTCGTTTCAAAAAAAAGGTGCTCCAAACACACCTATTCTTTCTCAAATGTGAACACAGCTACTCTGTTTTGCCTTCCCATGCAAGCATGCCGCCCGTCATGTTGACGACTTGATAACCTTGACCCTCCAAGTATTCCGTTGCCCGGCCGCTGCGGCCACCGGATCGGCAAACCATGACATATTCCTTTGATGGATCAAGATCCTGCTTGCGGAATTCAATCAAACCCAGCGGAATGTTGATGGCGCCCGGAATTTTCCCTTCTGCGACTTCTTCCGTTTCTCGCACATCAATAAAATTCATAGTAACCCCATCATTCAGCTTCTGCTCAACTGCTTTTGGAGAAATCTCTCTCATGTTGATAAACAACTCCCTATTACAAATTTAGGACCAGGCACTCATGCCGCCTTTGACATTGGTCACCTTCTCAAAACCTGACTTCCTCAATGATTTGCTGGCTTTATTGCTTCGCATACCACTCTGGCAGATCAATACAACTTCCTGATCCTTGGAAAGCGAATCGCTGCTCTGCAGAAGCTGATCCAGCGGAATATTTCGAAAACCCCGAATGTGATTTCCCTTGAATTCACTCGGTGTACGGACATCAATGAACTGTTTGTTTGTGTCCTTCAGCTCATGCTTCAGCTGTGACGCGGTAATCTGTCTGACTCCCTTGGTCGGGAGAATTCTCCATACGAAAAACAGGACAATTAGTGCAATGAACATGATATTGAGTATATTCATCTTGAATTCCTCTCTTTATAGAGGCATAATTGCCTCTATTCCATTAGATAAACAAGTTCACATTGCCATTCTGGGCATCACCCAAATACGCCGCAACACCCGCGTACTCAATGCCGTCAAGCAATTCTTCCTTTTGCAAACCTAACAGATCCATCGTCATTGTGCATGCGACCAGCTTCACGTCCTGCTCCTGTGCCATCTCAATCAATTGCGGCAGCGGAACGGCATTGTGCTTCTTAATCACACCCTTAATCATTTTGGGACCCATTCCGGCAAAATTCATTTTGGAGAGTCCCATTTTATCGGACCCGCGCGGCATCATTTTCCCGAACATTTTCTCCATAAAACTCTTTTTCTTAGGCAGCAGCACATCCTCTTCCTTACGCAGTGCGTTTAACCCCCAGAAGGTGTGGAATATCGTTACCTCATGGTCATACGCGGCAGCGCCGTTTGCGATGATATAGGCAGCCATGGCTTTATCATAATCGCCGCTAAATAATACGATCGTTGTCTTTTTTGGTTCTGTCACGTTAAAATCTCCCCCTGTGAAATGATTAATGAAATTCGGACATCCACCTTACCCTTACCCCCATGGGTATTATGGAACTTAAAAAAATTTAGCCCTTTTTAATCCAAAATTTTAACACACCGCCGTCCTCTTGATGATCCAGCAATTCATTGCCTGTCGACTTGGCCCATGCGGCCAGATCACTCTTCGCGCCCTGATCGGTTGTATGAATTTCAAGCACTTGACCTGGTTCCATATCCTTCATCTCTTTCTTCGTTTTCACGATTGGCATAGGACATGCCAAGCCTTTTGCATCCAACACTTTTTCCGCGTTCATTATAATTCCTCCTTAGAAGTGATGAAAAAATATATTGTTAAATACCCATATGGGTATATTAAATGATATTGAATGTCGTGTCAATCATGCTTTAGTTTCCATCTTGATATGAATCAAAGGGTTAAGTCCTTCACTTATCTGCTTCTTACGAGCAGATTTACCGCTTCGACCACAAGCTTCTCTGTGTCCTGCCCGCTCTCTTCGGCTTTCTGTACGCACTCGACAAGGTTTGAACTGACTACGACGCCTATGGTGCGATCTATTGCCGTCCGTGTTGCCGAGAGCTGGGTGATCACGTCCTTGCAATCCTTGTTCTCCTCCATCATCTTCAGGATACCGCGCAGCTGACCTTCGATGCGTTTCACCCGATTCTTCATCTGATCATTGTAATTCATCTCGAATCCCTCCTATCCATATACTTTGTTATTTTATTTAACTAGAATTCATATTGTTTTACATGATATTAATATATACCCCCGTGGGTATATTGTCAAGTTCAAGATGCCATATATCCATAACGACTAGTCTGTTCACCACTTGTTTTATCCTGTTTGATATTTGTCACACACAGCATGGCTGCTATATGTTATGATACCCCATAGGGTATACAGATTCAATTCATAATATACGCCAATTAAGGGAGGAATAGACCATGAGCAAAAAAATCGTCATTGTCGGCGGTGTGGCTGGAGGGGCCTCGGCAGCAGCCAGACTACGGAGATTGGATGAGAGCTCTACCATTATTTTAGTAGAACGCGGTGAATATATTTCATTTGCCAACTGCGGCCTGCCCTATTATATAGGAGAAACTATACAGGATCGCAATAAGTTGATGGTTCAAACCGTGCCCGGCCTCAGCAGCCGATATCAGCTGGATATACGGAATCTAAGTGAAGTTACATCCATTCAACGTGATGAGAAGATGGTTACGATTAAAAACCTTAAGACCGGAGAAACCTACACGGAGAGCTATGATCACCTAATCCTGTCGCCCGGCGCGAAGCCCGTGGTGCCGGATATTCCCGGCTTGTCCGAAGCCCGTAACGTATTCACATTGCGGAATATCCCGGACACAGACCGAATCAAACATTTTATAGACCATAACAACCCGAAGGAAGCCATTATTGTTGGCGGCGGGTTCATTGGCCTTGAGATGGCGGAGAATCTTACCGATCGCGGCGTTCACGTAACAGTCATTGAAATGGCGAACCAAGTTATGGCACCGCTCGACTATGAGATGGCCGCTATCGTGCACTCGCATCTTCAGGAAAAAGGCGTTCGTTTGATTCTGGAAGACGGAGTTCAAGCTTTTCATGACGGCGGCCAACGAATCGAACTCTCCAGCGGCAACCAAATATCAACCGATATGATTTTGCTATCGATTGGCGTCCGTCCCGAGAATTCGCTCGCGGTAGACGCAGGTCTTCCCGTCCATGATCGCGGGGGAATTCAGGTGAATGAGTATTTGCAGACCGCTGACCCGAGCATCTATGCGATCGGCGATGCCATCGAAGTGAAGGATTTTGTTATGCAGAGCCAGGCCTTTATTCCTCTCGCGGGGCCTGCCAACCGGCAGGGACGGCTTGTTGCAGATCATATCTATGGGAAAAACAATAGCTACAAGGGCACGCTCGGTTCGTCGATCGCCAAGGTCTTTGATCTGACGGTTGCGGCTACGGGTATCAATGAAAAACGTCTCAAGCAGATACATGCACCTTATCAAGCTATCCATATTCACCCCTCGTCACATGCCGGGTACTACCCCGGGGCGTATCCCATTTCCTTGAAGCTGTTATTCCATCCGGAAACAGGTCAAATCTATGGGGCCCAAGCGATTGGAGCAGACGGCGTAGATAAACGAATCGATGTCATGGCTACAGCGATCAAGGGAAATCTCAGCGTATGGGACTTGACGGAACTGGAGCTCTCCTACGCGCCCCCTTATTCTTCCGCCAAGGACCCGGTAAACTATGCCGGATATGTTGCCACCAACATTTTGGATGGCTTGGTTGAAACGGTACAATGGCAGGAAATCAACGATCTGGTTGAGAACGGTGCAACCTTGATCGACGTTCGTGAGCCTAAGGAAAGGGAAGCAGGTTATATCCCAGGATCCATCAACATTCCGCTTAATGATCTGCGCAGCCGACTGAAGGAATTGCCGGAGAATGAAACGCTGTACGTTACTTGCCAGGTTGGGCTGCGCGGATATTTGGCGGCGCGTATTTTGAACGAGCATGGATTCCGGGTGAAGAACCTGGACGGCGGCTGGAAAACGTACGCAGCGGTTTATAAGCCATTATAATCGCTCCTAATTAAATCTGTCTGGAATCGATGGACATACTGCTTACAATAAAAAACAACATGCAAAAAAGCCCTGGAAAATCCGGGGCTTTTCATCTTTATATGCAATAGATAATGGCTTAGATCAGTTTGTGCGCATACCATTTCTTGCCGCGGAAGCGCCATAGGAAGACCGCTCCCCTTACGCCCCATTCACAGTTCATGGCCAGCCATACGCCGAGAATGCTCCAGCCCAGAACAATCCCCATAATATAACCGAGAATCACCCGGAACAGCCACATGGTCAGCATCGAAGTGATCGAGGTAAAACGCGAGTCGCCTGCCGCACGCAGCGCCGAAGGCAGAATAAAGCTTATCGACCATAGCGGAACCTGTACAAGGGTGTTAATCAACAGCACCACAAACAGATCGTTCACGATTTCCGGAGGCGGGTTGAACAGCCCGACCAGCGGCCGGTAGAGCGGCATCAAAATCAAACCCATCAAGGCCAGCGAGATTGCCCCAAGCCACAAAAAAGATTTGATGAACTTCCGGGCATCCGCTATATTACCGCGGCCGATGCATTGACCTACGACGGTTACAATCGTTAAGGACAACGCGCTGGCTGGAATTTGGAAGACGGCCGCAAGCGAAGACCCGATCGCGTTCGTTGCAATGGCGTACGTACCCAAGCTGACGATAAACACTTGAGTCAAGAGCTTTCCCCCGTTAAAAAACATCTGCTCGGCTGCAAACGGAAGCCCGATAAACATAATTTTGCGCAGCATGGATATCGGGAAGTGAAACAGATCTCGCAGACGGATATGCAGCGTGGCATCCACTCTGAACAGATAGTAGAGTGCGCAGGCCGCACCGGCAAAGCGGGCGATGTTAATCGCCAGCGTCATGCCCATAACGCCCATATTCAGCAGGGTGATGAATACGATGTTGAGCAGAACGTAGAGCAGGTTCATGATTAACGACAATGCCAGTGAAGCCCGGGTCTTGCCGATCCCCCGCAGCGCGCCGCAAACGGCCTGCACGATGGCAATTCCGATAAAGGAAGTACTGCTTCCGATCAGATACACTCGCGCACTCTCCAGCACCTCGGGTGACGCTGAGCCAAATAGCAGATTCAGCACCGGCTGATGAAGCCCAATGATCAGCAGCGCGATCGCTAAAGCGATCATCGCCACCGATGTAACGGTGGCCGCAGAAGCGCGGGATACCATCAAGGCATTGCCGCTTCCCTTATACTGCGCGACAACGACGGTGCCCCCGGTAGCCACCGCCACGAACACATTGATCAGGAAGATGTTCAGGGAGTCCACCATGTTCACGGCGCTGACCGCCGATACGCCCGACGAACTGATCATGGCCGTATTCACCAGGTTCAACCCGATGATGAATGCCTGGTCGATCAATATCGGGAAAAATAAAGCGAAAATCTGCCGGTAGTCCATCGACTCCCCGGATAAATGCTGTTGAAGCAAGCCGTTCATTTGGGTTCGTAATCGAACCAACATCTGTCATCACATTCTTTTCGTTGTAATATAAAAGAAAAAACTCTTCATGCGAAGAGCTTAAAGGCTTACGGTATTTAGAAATGGCTGCCGTAACCGTTCCGCTTGGGAGAGCTCACTCCCTCGCCAAGGGGACAAATACGGATTGATTCATTTGATCCGGATAAACCCCGTCTTTGATTGGAGGATACCACCAGACCCGTGTACTGTCAACGAATGTACGCCACAGGAAAAGACCGTAAACCGCTGATAAACGGAGCAACATGATAGTCTCCAGGTTGTAACCCTTTATATAGAAGCAGAAGAGGCTTCACCTTCTGTCAGAGCCTTTAGAAGGTGGCCTCTTCTGTAAAATGCCATGGATGTAATCAACTTGATCGTTCAGAGCACAAACGTGTCGGCATCCTTTTTCACTCACGCCAAATGTGAGAATTTATTTGCTGTTATCGATACAAGCAATAAGCCGTTTCTCCACATCCTGGGCAATGCCCCGCAGGGATTCAAAGGATTCATTCTCCACCATGCCAATAAGCGCCGTAGGCCTCGGGAGTCCGATCTTTGTTCCCCCTTCAAACTCATAAACGGTGATTTTACAAGGCAGGAAATACCCGGCCAAGTCGTTCTCGCTCAACACTTTTTTCGCCTCAATCGGATTGCATACCTCCAGTATTTCATACTTCTGATCAAACTCGATGCCCTTCTCATTCAATTTGTCCTGAATGCTGAATCGCCACAGCAAACCGAACTTCTCTTCGGCCAACGCTTGTTCCAATGCAGCAATGGCTTCGTCTACTGACTTATCCGTTTCTACCGTATAGTGAAACATGTTTATCCCTCCAGAATGGTAGTCATTTTATAATGCAGGTGCCGATCGCACTCGACTAGCCTTATGGTAGCCAATCCGGTATGGAAATACTTCCGTGACACTAAATAAATTAACCTGAAATAAAATCATGAATCATGGTTCTTCATCTTGATTATTCCGACTTGTTCCAGCGGTCATATGCATCCTGATAGATCTTCAGCATTTCATCCAGACCCATCTTGTTAATCATCTTCACATAATCGTCCCACTTCGTGAGCGGCTCCTGGCCAACAACAAACTTCGCTTCCATTTGATCGACATAGGTTTTAATGTCCGTCTTAATGATATTCAGTCTTTTTTGCTCATCATTGCTGAAATACACATCCGGGTATGCCTGCACCGCATAAGGGTTCAACTTCTCGTCCACCATTTTGTTGTAATCCGGCCCTTTGCCGTTGTCGCGCATAGCGTCAAATTTTCTTTCCTTGATCAATGGCAGTTGTCCGCCACAGTCCGGGGTTAACTTCGCCCGATATTCCTCACTGTTCATTCCTTCTGGAAAATCGAACTCCCACTTCGTTTTGGCGTCATCCAGCCATTTGATGCTGTTTCCGTAAATCCCGAGCTTGCTGCCTTCGGAGGAGTACAAATAATCGACCCACCGCATCGTCGCCTCAGGATACTTATTCTGACTCGTAATCGCGAATGTACCGCGGCGAATTTTCGATGATTTCATCGCCAGCTTCTCGCTGTTGACCGGACTGGTCAGCGTCCCAAGCATGGGATGCTTTAAATTGTCTTCCGGTTTATCAACCTTCAGGACGAGATCTGGAGATGAATGTGGGAAAGCACCGATTTGGTTCGAATTACCTTTGGCCGTCATTTGCTGGGACGTTTGTACAAAGGTTTCCTCATCCATCAGCTTCTCTGTGAACAGTTTGTTTAAATAAGCGAGATATTCCTTGTACTGATCCTGCACCGGATTGAAGCGGACCTTCCCGTCCTTTACCTCCACTTCACGGCCAAGCAAGCCGAATGCTGGCAGCAGCACACTCTGGAAGCCTCCCAGTTTCTCACTGGATATCGGAATTTCGTCATTCTTGCCGTTCTTGTTGGGGTCTTCGTTCTTGAACCGCTTCAGCAGCTCATACAGTTCATCCGTAGTCGTTGGTTCCGTCGTAATCCCCAAACTCTCCATCCAGTCCCCGTTCAGCCACAGTCTGTTCGGAACAAACGCACGAGGTTCATCGATAATGAGCGGAAGGGAGTAGATATGCCCGTCCACGGTGGTGATCGACTTTTTGATATCCGGATTATCCTTCATGAGCTTATTGAAATTCGGCGCATACTCCTCGATCAATCCTTCCAGCGGAATCAGATAACCTTGGCCGCCGTATGTAACTTCATCGTCAGGTGTAAGACCAGCATTGAAAAACACATCAGGCAATTGCTGGCTTGCGAACGCCAGGTTCTTAGCCTCTTGATAGTTAGCTGCTGGAGGCGTATTGAAATTAAAATGGATATTTGTCATTTCTTCCATTTGCTTAAATAGGACCATATCCTCCCAAGGCCCGTGAATGGCCGCTTTCGCTCCCATCATTGTCAACGTGATTTTTTCACCTACAATCGGGTAGCCGCTAGTATTGAAATTTTTCGGTTCTCCCCCACTTTCATTCCCAGCATGATTCGCTTTATTACCCGCGCTGCACCCGGCTAACAGAATTGCGCTGCTTAAAATGATACAGAAACTGCCTTTTAACCATTTTTTCATTTCTTTATTTCCCCTCTCCATGAGCTTGTATTGTTCATCATTTGTGAAATTCCAGGTGGCCCGTTAACCCTTGACGGAGCCAATCAGCACACCTTTCATGAAAAAGCGCTGCATAAACGGATAGATAACGATAATCGGCAAGCTGGACACGATCATGACGGCATACTTGATGATGTCGGCAATCCTGGCCTGTTTGGCCATCGCTTCCATGTCGTCTCCGGTCATCAGCATCGTATCGTTCATCTGATTCTGCACGAGGATTTCACGCAATATTAATTGAAGCGGATACAAGCTGCGGTCCTTCAAGTAAATGATCGCACTAAAGTAACTGTTCCAGTGCGTCACCCCATAATAAAGGGCCATGACCGCGATGATCGGAGCAGAGAGCGGAAGCACGATTTTCAAAAACAGAACGGTATTGGAGCAGCCATCGATTTCGGCCGATTCCTGAAGCTCTTTCGGAATATTGGTTTGAAAAAATGTGCGGCAAATAATCAGGTTATAGACTGCAACTGCATTAGGAATCAGCAGCGCCCACACGGTGTTCAGCATTCCAAGCCAGCTGACGAGCAGGAAGGATGGAATCAGTCCGCCTCCGAAAAACATCGTGAACACGATCAAGCCCATCATAATCCCGCGGCCTTTCAAATCTTTGCGGGAGAGCGCATAGGCCCCTGGAACCGTAAACAGCAGGTTGATGGCTGTTCCTGCAACCGTATACAAAATCGTGTTTCTGTAACCGGACCAAATCTCCGGATTTTGAAACACCCGCTGATACCCTTCAAACGTAATGCCTCTGGGATAAAGCCACATCGTCCCCTGATTCACATAGACAGGATCACTGATAGAAGCGCTGATAACGTATACGAGCGGGTATAAGACGATGATCAGGATGAAGAACAGAAATATGAAATTGATGATTTCGAACACTCTGTCCGATCTAAGTTTCCTTTTCATGTTTGTTATCCACCTTCCTCTACCATAGACTTGTCTCGTTTACTCTCTTGGCGATCCGGTTAACGGTAAGCAGCAGTATGAAATTGATGACCGAGTTAAACAAGCCAATCGCAGCCGAGAAGCTGAACTGGCCTTGCACAAGCCCGCTTCGGTATACGTATGTGGAGATAACGTCTGACGACTCCAGATTCAGTGGATTTTGCAGCAGGAATACTTTTTCAAACCCGACGGACATAAAGCTCCCTACGTTCAGAATGAGCAAGATCACCATCGTAGGCAGGATGCTTGGAAGATTGATATGCCATATGCGCTTCATCCGGGTGGCACCGTCGATCATCGCCGCTTCATGCTGCTGGGGATCGACTCCAGCCAGCGCCGCCAGGTAAATAATCGTCCCCCAGCCCATACTTTGCCATACACCGGATAGTACAAACACAGACTTGAACCAGCCCGGTTCGCCCAGAAATTGCACAGGTTCTCCACCCAAAGCCTTGATGGCCAAATTGACTAAACCGGTTCCCGGAGACAGAAAGGCGATAATCATGCCGCTCATAACGACAACGGATATAAAGTGAGGCGCATACGTTACGGTCTGCACCCACTTCTTGAACGCCCCGTTCTTCAGCTCATTGAGCGCTAACGCGATAATAATCGGGATCGGAAACCCGACGATCATTTCATATAAGCTGATGCCAACCGTGTTCCCTATCAGATCCCAAAAATAATAAGAATCGAAAAAACGCCTTAAATGCTCAAGACCGACCCAAGGGCTGTTCCATATCCCCGAACTGGGGGCATAATCCCTGAAGGCAATCTGCAGGCCATACAGCGGGAAATAATGAAATACAATAAAATAGGCCATCGTGGGCAGAACGAATAGATACAATTCCCAATTTTTGAGAACCGACTTCCATCTGCTTTTCCTTAACCCGCGCCCCGCACTTTTGGCAGCAAGCAGTGTCTTGGCTGTCATGAACCAACCAACCCCTTTCTCAAATTGAACTTGTGAACCACGGTTATTAAATCTCATGCTATCTGTTCGAAGATGTAATCGTAAATCTGTAGATATTGTTCTGGGTTGTTACTTTTTACATTGCCTGCCACGACAAGGCGGATTCATGTAAATTTGTTATTCTTGCTGCGGCTTGTCGATTCTTTACAATTCTGTATCAGCCCTCCTTATTAAGGATTACCTCTTCCCTGACCCGAAGCTAATGGACAAAAAAAGCGCGTCCTCTCGAATCGAAAATTTCGAGTAGAAACACGCGTTTTATCGAAACACTATACGAAGATTTACAGATTTGTACTTACGAATACAGTTTCCGGTATTGCCCAAGCGTTATCCCTTCTGTATTTTTAAATTTGCGCATAAAATTGGAGACGTCCGAATAGCCAACGCTGGCAACAATATCTTTAATCGCCAGATCGCTGTGCTTTAACAGCCGTTTGACCTCCTCCATGCGAAGATGGGTAACATATTCGGTGAACGTATAACCCGTCTGGTCCTTCATGTAACGGCTGAAATAGGAAATGGACATCTGGAAATGATCGGCGATTTTCTCCAAATTCAGGTCATATTCCTGGTAGTGCTGCTCAATATATTGGAAAATCTCGGCCCCCATGGCGCTATTCTTGCTTTCTTTATTGGCCTGCACATAATCGCATATGAGGTCAATGAGTCCGGTCATCCCCGCATCCAGTTGTTTCAAGGTCGTAAATTCCGCCAAATGGCTCCGATACTCTTGAGGAATACTCAGTTTCAATTCATTCATCGTTCTAAGGAACGTGTTGATCAGATCAAAACTCATACAGCGGAAGTAAAACAAGGATACTTCTTTTCCTTCTAGATCGTGCATGATGTTAACCAGTGCGGTTTTGGCGGCTGCATTGTTTCCCTGCTTCATGCTTTGCACAAGGCGGATTTGCTCTTCGATCGGGTACCATTCACTGCCTTCCTGCCATTCGGACATATCAGCGAAATATACGATCTCCCCTTTGCGGATTCGACCACTTTGCTCCATAGCAGCTGAAGCTTCAATGTAAGACCGATTCGCATGAATTAGCCCGGATACCGGGCTGCCCACGCCGACCGTTGGCCGAAATCCGCAGCAGTGCTCGAACAGCCGAGCAATTTCGCCTCCAATTTCCTCTTGGACTTGGCGCAGACATGATTCGTTGCAGCCCGTGCTAATCAGGATGGCGAGGGACTGATCTGGTATGAGTTCTACTCCATACCCAACCGCATCTGTCATGGATATCTCGGACAGCAGCCGCAGCAGCTCTTCCCGGTTCTGCGTGGATATGTACTCACTCCCGTCCATCGGGATAACGGTCACAAAGCAGTTCTCTTCGGGAAGCGATAAATTTTCCCGAGACAAAAAAGCTATCGTCTCCTCCTCATCCTTGATCAAACCTAATATCAGTCGGACAAAAAACTGCTCACGCACAATCGGACGCTGTTCATCGATTCTCTTCATCAGGTCGCGCGTCGCCTGAACGGAATCGCGGATCAAGTCGAGCTCATTATGGCGGCGGTCATCGTTACCATGCGTCCATACCTGTAAAGTCCGTACATAGTCTGCGATGTTCCGGATCGGACGGTATTGTCTAGTCGAGAGCTGTACGGCGATCAGAATCCCGAAGGCGACAACTGCTCCACAAATGAGCAATACAAAGGTCCGCATTTCCAGTACCCTTCCCAAAAACTGGTCGGTTGGCATAACGATGACATAAGACCAACCCGTCCATTTTGATTTAGCCTGCATTAGAGAATAATGTTCGCCGCCTAGCTTGGCATCATGAATGCCATCCTGGGTCTTGGAGACAAGTAACTGTTTAGCATCCTGTTCTGTCAGGTCGTTCTCGTGGCTTCTTGAAGCCAGAATGCTGTCCTTGGAATCCAGAATGTAAACGCTACCATTAAAATCCCCTAAAATAGGACCAACCAGGTCGGTCAGCATCGATTCACGAATGAAGAAGCTAACCGTGCCGTAAGGCGATTGGCTATTGCGTGGAATCGGGAACATATACATCAGCACGTTTTGCTGTTGGCTGCTGCCCGAGACCGTAGTCTGGATACGACGGATCTCAGGAATCTGTAGTCGGCTCATTTCCTCGTCCAGGCGAATCCCGTCCAGGTCACTAAATCCGTATACCCGCTTTGCAAATGTATCAAATGAGTTGATTCCGGACGAAGTATACAGCCGCTCATCCCCATGGAAATAAAGCGCGACCTCATCGACTATCGTATTATTTGCCTTATATTTGCCCAGCTCATCCACCGCTTCAATTTCCTTGTATTTCCCGCTCTTCACTACGAATGGAGTCAATTCCGAGTCAATCGAAATCCTTGAAGCCGTGTTGTCCAGACCGCGTGCCAATAAGTCGAACGTATTCTTGACCTGATTCAGCTTGTATACATTGGATGCCTCAATTTCACTTTTGAACCGTACGACCGCATTATAATACACGACACTGCTAAGGATGATGAACGGTATGGCAAAAATCAGTACATGCGACAGTAGAAATTGATAGAACAAGCGAGAATTCGTTTGTTTGCGCCTCATTGCTCTCCCCCAATATTTAGTTCTGGCAGCAAATTAGACTGGAATGCAGTTTTTCTTTAAATAATACAACTCCTTCCATTTATTATTCGTACAATATAGGCGTTATTCGTGAGTTAGTCAATACAGAAGTGGCAGCTAACCATGACGTATAAAAGGCTTGTAATCCAAAAATCCCGCTCTCTCCGTTGTTACAAGAGAGAGCGGGATTTGGATCACATATGTGCTTCTAGGCGTTAGATTCGGCTGCTTCTTTTTCCGATAAAAGCCAATGTGTAAATCATACCTCCAGCTACGATAACCAACGAAAACAGAAGTAGCAAGTTGCTGTACAAGTCTGCCTCAGCATTCCATAACATCGGAAGAAGCGGGAAATCCAGCCATCGTCTGGAAAGCAAGCCTCCTACAATTGCGACTCCGATCCCTTCCGATAAGAAGCATGCAAAATTAAGCATTCCCATCCCTGCACCCGCTTCTTTCTCTTCCAGAGAATCGGAAACGATGGTTGAAATCACCGTCTTCACAAAAGAAAGGCCTCCAAATACAAAAATCAGCATACCTGTTACAATCCAAGGTGATTGATCCGCCAGCACAGCCATGGTTAAAAAACCACCGATAATCATCAAGGCTCCTATATAGAACACAAAATGATGACCTTTCTTGTCGACGAGTCCCCCCCCTAACATGCCAAACAGCATGACGCTCATGGCACCAGGAAATATAATACCCGCGCCAATCATGTCCGTTGACAAATGATGGACGCTTCTCATCAGATAAGGCACCATGGACAGAAATCCGGCTACTATGCCCAAAATGAGGCAGCCCGTGATCGTTCCGGCGATGAACTTCTTCCTTATGAATAAATAAGGTTCGATAAATGGATTCGAGGCCCGTTTGATACGTGCGGCGAATAATACGAGCGCTGCTAAACAGCCAGCCAGATACATCCAATGTTCATGGGTCGTAAACAAGGTAAGTAGCACTACGCCAACGGAGAGCATAGCTGCTCCCATAACATCCATGTTCCCTTTCTGTTCGGTCTCATCCGGCAGCACTTTTAAAAAGAACGGAATCGTTGCAAGCGTCATAAGAGGAAAAACAAACAACACCGACCAGTGCACGTAATGGGCAACAACGCCTCCGATGACAGGCCCGATTCCTTCGCCCGTTGCAACCAGTGATCCTATAAGACCAAAAGCTCTTCCGCGATGACTGGCATCGAAATAACGTACAATCATGACCATGACCAGCGCAGGGATGGCAGAGGCTCCCGCCCCCTGAATAAATCTTGCCGCAATCACAGCAGGTAAATAGGCATGTGCCGCTAATCCCAGCATCGACCCACTTCCGTACGTTACGATGCCTATAATGAGCATTTTTTTGATCCCGTACAGATCCGATATTTTTCCATACACAAACGAACCTATGGCAAACGACAGCATAAAGCCTGTATTGACCCAATTGGCTGTCGATGGCTCCACATGAAATTGTCTGGCAATATCCGGAAGTGCCACATTAAACACCGTTTCATTCAAAACGCTGAAAAACACCAAAAATCCCAGCCAGGCAAACGCGCCTTTCGCATTTGTGATCCGTAATTTTTGACTTGGTTGAGTAATCTCTTCCACTTGGTAGTTGCCCCCATAAATTTAGGGGAATACGCAGTTTATAGGGTCAATGATGCGATTTCCCTCAAATTTTGTACCCAAATCCATGTTTTTTGCCGCATGCAATAATCCTCCTTTGAAATTTCTAATCTTTAATATAACATACGGTTTAGGAAGACGAAAAATACAATGATATAGAAGCAGATGAGGATTCACATGTTGTTTGCACCTTTAGAAGGCGCCTAAATACTCCCCCTCTCCCCATGTGCGGCACCCTCCTCTCAAAGTATCACTCCCTTCTACCGTTAAGCTTAAACGGTGGCTATCATCTGCTATCGCGCATCTTTCCTTGGTCACTACTCCATACCAACGCTATCAATTTGCATAGGATATCTAATGATAGATTCAAGGAGGTCTGGTAGCATGACAACCCCTATGGAATTTGATGCCATTTTCAGTCTGGGTCACAACTGTCAGGTTGCCGCCCAGCTAAGAAGAAACAAGCTGCGTCATGCAGCAGGTCCGTGGGACTGGTTCAACTTCGCTTCGACCCGTGAATTTTGCAAAGTCATTAAACATCAAATCAGCGATTTCATGCTCCGGGATAACCTGGACATTTATGGTAAATCCGTGAACTGTTACTATGTACGCGACAAACGATCCTCCTGTTTATCCTTCCATGATTTCAAGAACAACCCGGAAGAGCAGCCGCTATATGACTACCCCGCTTTTCGCCAACGGCTGGATCGAAGAATCGAGCGCTTTAACCGCTGCTTGAATTCTGAACAAAAGACTCTGCTCGTACGGATCATCCCGCATAAAAAAGATGCTGAGACGATTGATCAGATTATTCGCGAAACTTACTCCAA
Organism: Paenibacillus lautus; assembly: GCF_050482385.1. Classification (GTDB taxonomy): domain Bacteria; phylum Bacillota; class Bacilli; order Paenibacillales; family Paenibacillaceae; genus Paenibacillus_AQ; species Paenibacillus_AQ lautus_B. The sequence goes on along the minus strand of NZ_JBCNHV010000029.1, from coordinate 34,834 downwards.
TCCGAACGTAACCCTATTATTTGTCATGCTTAGCAGCAGTCCGAGTATTGTTACTCTTCCTTCTTTCTCGGATCGGGTGCTCATCAAGCAAATACCGAAAGGGCCTACATGGGAGGGAGATTTGGAGGCTTGGAAGACCATTCTTGGAGGATTTTCGCTCATTTCAGGGGAATAAGTGTTTGACAAAACCAAAATTTACCTGTATATTTACAAAAAAGTGAATCGGAGCTCTTACGAAGGAAGCACCCGTAAGTCTGGCGTTGAATGCGCCTTTCTAACGGGTGCTTTTTGTCGTGAGTCCGGCCATCCTGTCATGATGCGACTGCCGCTAATGATAATTATTCGTTATGTTAAGGAGCGATGTTTATGTTTAGAAGATTACTGATCTCATCCCTTGTTATGGCACTATTTCTCACTTTAATCCCCATGCCTTTCGCAAATGCAGCCGCGATCGAGTTCACCGATACGGTTCAAGCCCAATTGAATGCCACGGCGGACCGGGCCGGCGGAACCGTACGTACCAAACTCATCAATCAGTACGATAATTTTAAATCGGAACGAAAGCAAGCGATGGATTGGGATGATCGAATCTCTTCCCTTCGTTATGCCAATGAAGCCAAAGCCTCGGAAACCCGCAAAAGAATCAGCGAAATCGATAAGGACAAAATCCGCAAGCTGGAGGAGCAGCTCCAAGCAGCCAAAACCAAGTACCAGCCGCTGTTTAATACCTATACCGCACTCAATAAGCAAATTGCCGCAGCTAAGAAACTCAAAGACAAAACGCTCTCCAAGATGCTGCAGTCACAAGCTGGTGGCATGAAGATCCTGGTTACCCTGGGGCGTGAGGATATCCGAAATAAGCAGGCGGCACTTACGGCAGCCAAGAAAGAGAAAACTTCCAAAGCGGCAAAGGTGCGCTCTATCCTGTCCGAGATTGAATCCTACAAAAGCAAGATCAAGGGCGATAAAAGCGCAATCTCTACGCCGAATAAACTGATGACAACCGAGTGGAAAAATTTCAAAGCAGCAGTAAAGGCGAATGAATCGGCCAGAACCAGCGATACCCTTTCCAGGCTGCTGACGCTCTCCGGTCAGATCCTGACGAAAAAGAAAAGCATTTACAGTCACGAACAAAAAATCGAGTCTATCATTGCACGTGCAAATGCGCAATTAAAGTGACGCTTTCAAGAATCCCACCATACAAAAACAACTTCTGCCGAGGGCAGAAGTTATGGTTCGATATGCAACAAGTCAACTCAACTTGAAGCCGTTTGTAACGGGTATTGGAATCCAGCCAACCTGGATTGATCAAGCAATGGATAGTCATATAACATGCCTTCATAAATAACTTCGAATGCCGGATGCTGAAAGAAATCATTCGGAGTTACTGTGGAGGAAGGGCGATTCCATAGATGGATTCTGCTTTGCTTCATCGCTTCCGCTACGAATTGTGAACAGAAGTAGGATCTTTCTCTCATAATATCAAGTCCCATCAGCACGCCGAACATACCGATGAGATTGTACCCGTAAGCATCCTCTTCATCCTTATAATTTTGAATCACGTTTCTTGCCGCCTCGAATTGCCCCCTTGTGACCTCGAGTCGGAGCAGAGCGCAGCGCGTACCTGGAAAGTGACGGAAGGTTCCTTCGTATACATCTTCCTCAACAAATCCCCCAACCCAGGGATTGTTGGCGCATTTGCGGCCAAAGCTGAACACTTCATTCAAGTTCTCGTCCAGCGCCAGCGAAGCATGATTATAGGGCGCGGCTGTAATTCGTTTAATAAGTTTGGTAAACATCGTACCCGTATCGGTCAGTAGAACATATATATTTTGGTTATCGGACATTTGGCTTTCCCCCACATACATTGATTACATTTTTCATTGAATCCGGATTTCGTCAAATCCTTCGTTAATTCCATTGTAATAGAGGCAAGCCGTTTCCATAACCGACTATAGGTGTGAATAGGACCTGGACCTAAGTCGAGTTCTCACCTGACCTGGCAATGTGATACCCATAACTATACCCCATATAAGCGACGATAGGAAGATGGCGTCATGCCTTCATGCTCCATAAATCGCTTGTTAAAGTAACTGACGCTCGGATAGCCCGCTTCTACTGCAATTTGTCCGATGGTTTTTTCTTTATGGTCGAGCAGCCACTGCTTTGCCATCTGAAGACGGCAGCGCGTCACAAAATCCATCGGGGTCATCTCCATGACATTTCGGAATAATTTGCAGAAATAGTAAGTGGTTACGCCAAGTCTGTCCGCCCACTCCTCCAAAATAAACGGCTGTGCCGCTTCCTGCTGCATGATCGGCAGCAGTTCAAGAATCCGGTTGGCCGAGTTGTTCGATTTATTGTCCGATAATGCGGACGCCTGCTCCACGAATACGGCTAACAAGGAATACGTTAGCGTGGACAGCTGCGCAGGCTTGAGCATCCGGTGGGTCTCCGCCTCACATAACAGCGCTTCATGCGCTTCCTCAAAGGCTGACGGCTGCCGAATGCTCCACAGCTGGCTTTTATGAAATCCACGTTCGATGAAATAGTTCTGCAGCCCGCTGCCATAAAAGTGGAACCACCGCACATCCCACGGATCGTCCTCGCTGGTGTAATAACACTGAGCCTGCATAGGAAAATATAGCACAGCTTCACCTGGGCCAAGCGTATGAACTACATTTTCGATTTCAACATACCCTTTACCGGAAGCCACATAATGAATATTGAAATTGTTCAGAGACCCGGCTGCCCGCGAAACGGTATGGTCCAGTTCATCCCGGTATATCCCTACTGATTCGGGCAGGCAGAAGAATGGCATTTGCGGAAGGGTTAACAGATGACTTTGTCGTTTCATCATAATGCTCCTCAAATGACAATATTGTTGTATTAGACTACAAAATAATATTATATCAATTTTAATTCTTGTCTTTTATAATCGCAATATAATCTTAATAAGTTGTATAGGAGCTGATGAACATGACTCAAAAACTTCGTTGGGGAATCCTTGGCTGCGCCAGCATTGCCAAACGCTCGGTCATACCTGGTTTACAGCAATCCCGTCTCAATGATGTCGTTGCCATTGCGAGCCGCGACCAGGCAAAAGCAGCACAAACGGCAGAGGAACTGAATATTCCGACTGCATACGGCAGTTACGAGTCCTTGCTCGAGGATTCATCTATAGATGCTATCTATATTCCACTCCCTAACCATCTACATAAAGAATGGAGCATCCGTGCGGCGGAAGCCGGTAAACACATTCTATGTGAAAAACCGCTTGCGCTGACGGAAGCGGAAGCAGCTGAAATGGCTGAAGCAGCAGCTAAAGCCGGCGTAGTGCTGGCCGAAGCCTTTATGTATCGCTATCACCCGCGGTATGACTTGATGAAGGAAATGATCGACGCCGGTGCCATCGGGGACATTCGGGGCATACGCAGCGCGTTTACCTTCAATAGCTCCGCCAATCACGGGAATGTCCGTTTCCACAAGGATTGGGGCGGCGGCTCGATTTATGATGTCGGCTGTTATCCGATCAATGCCGCGCGCATCCTGCTGGATAAAGAGCCGGAAGCTGTTACCGTTCAAGCTTTCTTCTCCCCTGAGCATGACCATGTCGACATGATGGCATCCGGACTAATCGAATTTGGAGGCAATGTAGCCCTGACATTTGATTGCGGAATGTGGGCGGCTTATCGCAACCCTCTTGAAATTGTGGGTACGGATGGCCTGATTGAAGTCCCTTACGCCTATAGCCTGCCTGAGGACGGAGCGAACTTCTTCTTAACGACCGGCGAAGGACGTAAAGAAATCGAGGTTCCTCGTGCAAACGCATACAGTGAACAAGGAGATCATATGGCCGAAGCTATTTTGAACAGTAAGCCTCTCCGCTACTCTGCAGAGGACGCCATTCACAACATGAAAGTTATTGACGCCTGTCTGCAATCTGCCCATGAACGGAAGCGAATTGTATTGTAAATACACCCAAGGAGGATATGAATATGAAATATATATCAATCAAGGGATTAAACAAACCCGTCTCTGCGCTAATGAAAGGAACGGACTACTTCTATCATGATTCGTATGAAAAAGCAGCCGCGAATATGGATGCTTACCTGGCTATCGGCGGCAATTCCGTTGATACCGCCCACATCTACTGTGGAGGTCAAAGCGAAGAAGTCATCGGCAGATACATGCAGGAAAGAGGAAACCGGGATCAGATCGTCATCCTGACCAAGGGTGCCCATCATGACCAGAACGGCCCGCGCGTCAATAAAAAAGACATCAAGAGTGACATCACAACGAGCTTCGAAAGACTGCAAACGAATTTCATCGATCTGTACGCGCTTCACCGTGACGACCCTGAGGTTCCGGCAGGTGAAGTTATCGAGGCCCTGAACGAATACATTGCCGATGGCAGCGTGGGCGCCATTGGGGTATCCAACTGGACATGGGAGCGCATCCGGGATGCCAATGCCTATGCCCAGGCAAATGGATTGGTCGGTTTCTCCTTCAGCAGTCCGAATCTCAGTTTGGCCAAACCAAACGAGCCGTTCTGGAAAGGCTGCGTGTCTGCCGATGCAGAGACGATTGCGTGGCATGAAGCCGAGCAGTTCCCGTTGCTCTCATGGTCGTCCCAAGCAAGAGGATTCTTCACCGGCCGATTCACGCCGGAAATTCGGGATAATGCGGATCTGGTGCGGGTGTTCTACAGCGATGAGAACTGGGAGCGACTAGAGCGCGCTAAACAGCTGGCGGCATCTAAACATGTGACAGCCATTCAGATTGCGCTCGCTTACGTGCTGAACCAGCCCTTCCCAACCTGTGCGCTGATCGGTGCGCAATCAGCCGAAGAATTAAAATCCTGTGATGAGGGTTCAACCATTCAGCTGACAAGGGAAGAATTGGACTGGTTAGACCTAACGGTGGATCAGCTCTCTTCAATCTAAATGTTAAAAGCGCCCTGTCCAGGATATTTTCATCCTGCTCAAGGCGCTTTTTTATAGGCTAATGAACCATCTGAAATCTTATACTAATACGAAGACATCCTGTCTCCTGCAAAGCGATAATGCGAGGCTGCCTTGGGACGCGAAACTGTGTATGATTAACCTTCTCATCCACTTTAGTCTCTTACTCTGAACCCTTGTAACATGCCAGCAATCACATCCATTGTTTCCTCGATGCCCTTATCGGTTGCAGGCATTTGAGCGACCCAGAGCGAACATTCGTTTAATGCACCGGACAAGGCATGCGTCATAGCATCAACGGGGATTCTCTTCATCATTCCCTGCTCCTGCATCAAAGTTAACTGCTCCCACAGATGACTCATCGAATGCAACTCGTCCATCTCGCGCCAAGCCTCCCAGCCTACGACACTAGGACCGTCAATGAGCATAATCCGCTTATTCTGCGGCTCTACCACAGCAGCAATGAAAGCCCGGCAGCCAAACAGGAGCTGCTCCCAGGGATCCTCGGAGCTACCCGCTTCCGTCTCGACGCGCTGTGCAATTTCCGATTGCACTAATTCAAGCACGGCCAGGAACAAACCTAGTTTATTCTTAAAGTGATGATACAGCGCGCCGCGGGTAACGTTAGCTTCGTCGGCAATTTCCTCTAGTGCCGCATTGGCATAGCCTTTTTCCGTAAATTGTGTTCTGGCTATCTTCAACAGCAGCTGTATTGTCTCGTGGGTTTCGCTTTTGCTTCTTCTCATAATTAGCGTTGTTCTCCCCTATGCATCATTCTCTGGAGTCAACCTCATTAGGTGACCACACTTCTTCATTATACTGCTCCAGAAAGGTCTGGGAAGGCGGAATGATCTTGATCATGTCAATCAGCACCCCATTTGGGTCACTGGTAATAAAATGCCGCTGACCAAATTCCTCATCCCGCATCTCCTGATGAAGCTGCAGCTTTTCGTGGATGATCAGCCTTTGGTACTCGGCATCCACATCCTCCACCTCAAAATTAAGAATCAATCCCTGTGCAGGTTTCTGAAAAGGGGACGGTACCGTGGGATGGTCTTTGGACAAAATGGCCATTTCATAAGCGCCTTGTTCCTGGTCTCCCTGCTTCAGGCTTACATACCAATCCGCTTCAAAAACAATCTCAAATCCAAACAACCGTGTGTAAAACTCTGCGCTTTCGGCGATCTTGTCTGTCATGATCACAGGATAGAATCCTTGCAGCTTCATATGGAAAACCTCTCCTCTATTTGGAATGAATCCAATTTAACATACACACAGAATGTATGTAAATATAATTTTAAAAAATTTCCACAAACGAAGAACCTGCAGACCAGACTGCAGGTTCTTCGTTTGCTACCACAACAAGCTGACAGCCAAAAGATTAAACAATGCTAGCGGCAATATTACATTAGGATTAGGCCCGTATGGCACAAAGGGCGTATATCCGGGAAAGAATCCTCTGTTGCCTTGTTCTACAAGAATGTACACATTTTTTGCGTCTACGTTTATGACGACGCCTTCGATGGCTTCATCATCCATCGTATGCACTCTTACCTTGCGATTCACCACATTTTTCATAGCAGCATGGGCGCTTTCTCTATGCTTCTTCATGGAATGTACCAGATGGTGATCGCATTGAAACAGCATTTGCGGTTGCGTTGAATAATTGTTCATGATGCTCCTCCTTCATTCTCTTCTATCCGCATTGTATGCAAATGTCCCGTCAAGGGTGTTCGCCTATGTGGAATCCGTTTAATGCATCGCGGATACGGGTATAGTACAACCAGATGAAGGAGGGTTAAACACCATGGACAAACAAAATATACAGTCAAAACCCGGCAGCTTTTTTATTAAAGATGACGGAAAAACGTTAGCCGAAATCACCTATTCGCCTCAAGGTAACGGAGTGATCAGTATCGATCACACCTATATCTCACCCAGCCTGCGTGGTCAAGGAATCGCCGACGAACTCGTTCGAAAAGTAATAGGGTACGCTCGGGAAGAAGATTTGAAAATCATCCCCGCTTGCTCCTATGCCGGACATTATTTTGACAAAAACGTCGATGATCGTGTCCTGCTGCACAAATAAAAAAACGAGGATAAAACAACATCGGTAATCGGATGCACTCGTACGGTTACACTCGCCCGCCAGCCATAAGAATGCTCCTCTTATCGGTTGGCTTTTACGCGCCTTCATGTCCAAGTTCAAATGTAACACTGGTATTTTCTATTGCGATAAAGCGATCCTATCCTCTATGATCAAATGGAATAGCTTAACTTAGGGAGGCAACTATAATCATGAGGCAAACAGCGGAACATTGGGTCTGGGAACAGATGTTTGATAAATTGCCTATGGGGGCGATCCTGATTTCTGCGGTTGACGAGCCTGTAGCGAAGGTTAATGATCGTTTTTGCGAACTTGCCGAAACCAATCGTTCAGACCTGCTTCAGCTCAAACCTTCCGAAATCCAAATTCTATCCAATCTATCGATTCAACAAACATTGCAATCATTGACATATGACCACACATCCACGCTCAAAAGAGACTCTTATTTTATCCGCCATAACGGTAATCAAGTCCATGTCTCTGTGACGATTTCCCTGCTGAAACATCCCACCCCTGGAGAGGCTCCCTGGATATTATGCTGTATTGATCCCAGGACCGAACAGGAGAAGTGGTCTTTGCCGTCGACCATTAAGAATGATGAGCTGCTTGCACTCATCTCCAAGAGCGGACAAGATCTTATATCCATCAGCAACGCTGACGGTATCATCGAATACATCTCACCTTCTGTGACGGAAGTACTCGGATACACCCAAGAGGAAATGACGGGCCAATGCCGGATCGATTACTATCATCAGGTGGATTCCGAGCAAATGAAAGAACCGGGAAAACTATTTTCAGAGGACGATAGTTTCGTTCGACGCATTCGCCATAAGGATGGGCATTATTTATGGTTTGAAACGTCTTTTCAGCTGGTACGGGGAGTGCAAGGCGAGGTTACTAAGGTCCTGGCCATTGGACGAAATATTACCAAGCGCAAAACGGATGAGGATACGCTGGCCCACGCGCAGCGGATTGCCAAGATCGGTTCCTGGCGATGGGACTTGATCACGCAGACGCTAACCTACAGCGATGAAATGAGGCGAATTTACGGATATCAGATCAATGCCACCGAACCAAACCATAACACGCTGCTGTCATTGGTCGTGCCTGAGGACCGTGAGCGGCTGGAGGCGGCGGTAAGCAGAGCCATTCTAGGGAATGCGAATGAAATCATCTACCGGATCCAGCTTCAGGACGGACAAATCCGAACCATACGAGCTCAATGGGAGGTCTCCGTTACGAATGAAGGCAGACCCATGGAGATGGTTGGCATGGCGCAGGATATTACCGAGCAGGTGCTGATTGAACAGCAATCGCTGGAGAACGAGAACAAGTACAAGCTCATAACCGAAAACTCCCTAGATTTCATATCCAGCAGCACCATAGACTGTTCAACGTTTCTATATTGTTCACCTTCCTGTTATTCACTGATTGGATATCGTCCGGATGAGCTGGTTGGCACCAGTATATTCGATTACGTATACGCTGAGGATATCATACCGCTTCAGGACTATTTTAAGCATTGCCTGGACGGCAAATTGCTCACACCAATCACCTTCCGTTATATACATAAGGATGGCAGGCACATCTGGTTTGAAGTCAATTGCAAGTACATTAGCACGCAGGACGGCCAAAAGAACGAGATCATTTCGATTGCCCGCGACATTTCCGAACGAAAGCTGATGGAATTTAAGTTAAAAGAAAGCGAGCAGCGATATCGTTCTCTATTTGAGTATAATCCATCGGCCGTATACTCCATGAATTTAGATGGCGACTATCTAACGGCCAATCAGAATTTGCAGGACCTGACGGGATACACCCTGGACGAGCTGATCGGGATGTACTTCGGACCGATTGTTGCGGAAAAAGACATGGCCCGCACGTTGTTTCATTTTAACCAGGCAACAGAAGGCATACCTCAGAGCTATGATCTGACGATTATTCATAAGGATGGGCATCCCATTGACATCAATACGATTAACATCCCGATTTTCGTGGATGACGAAGTGGTCGGCGTCTATGGCATTACCCGGGATATCACCGAGCGCATGCGAACCATGGAAGAGATCAAGAAGCTTAGCCGGGAGCTCACCCTTTTGCTGAATACGGTGTCCGAAGGCATTATCGGACTGGACATTCACGGACAGGTCGCATTTATCAATCCGGCAGGCGCAGCTATGCTGGATTATGAACCGGCCACCACCATCGGAAGACCTTGCGACCAGATTATCAAAGAAATTCGCCATGACGGTACTTTTTATCGAGGGGATGATTCTCCGCTTGTTCAGGCCGTCAAACAGGGCGTCCCGCTGACCAGAGCCGAAATCGTACTTTGGCGAGGCGACGGAACCAGCTTTCTGGCAGATTATCAAGTCAATCCGATCTGGGATCAAGGTGAGCGGAAAGGCGCTGTCATGGTATTCCGCGATATTACCGATGAGAAAGAAATCATCCGGGCGAAGGAGCATGCTGAACGGGCAGATCAAGCGAAAACGGAGTTTCTGACCATGATGAGCCACGAACTCCGCACGCCGATGAACGGCATCATCGGCATGATTGAGCTGTTACGAACGACCGAGCTTGACGAAGACCAGCTGAATTATACCCATATTCTGATGGAGAGCAGCAGCTCGCTGCTTCACATCCTGAACGAGATCCTTGATTTCAGCAAAATCGAGACCGGCAATATGACACTCATTCATGAACCGATCGATTTACGTTCCTTGCTTGAAGTCGTCGTTGATTTATTCTCGGCCAAAGCCAAAGAAAAGGGGTTACTGTTATCCTGCAGCATGAACAGCTCCACGGTACCCGATGTGATCATCGGCGATGCCCTGCGGCTGCGGCAAGTGCTTGTTAATCTCATCAGCAATGCCATCAAATTCACACATGAGGGCAGCATCATGATGAGTGTCGAGGGACTGCGCAGGACGGGCACCCAGGAAATCACGCTTGCTTTTCAAGTAAGGGATACGGGAATTGGCATCCCTGCTGAACAGCAGCATCAGCTATTCACCTCCTTCTCGCAACTTCACCCATCCTTGAATCGCAAATATGGCGGTACGGGGTTGGGGCTGGCGATCAGCAAAAAACTGGTCGAGCTGATGGGAGGGGTCATCGGCGTCGAGAGTCGTGAACATGTCGGTTCCTCCTTCTACTTTACGATCCCGACCCATACGCTGCAGGACGATATCACGGACAAATAAACTTTAGAGTCTCTCCTATATCCTCCACAACCAAAAGGGTGATCTTCAGCAAATGAGCTGTTGACCACCCTTTTCTCCTATATGCAAATGGTACTATTCCTCGTACAGGGTCTCCAATTCGTCAATTAATGAGCCAACATAAGCTACCGCTTTGGAGATCGGTTCAGGAGTGGACATATCGACTCCCGCCATTGCCATTAATTCCAGCGGACTCTTGCTGCCTCCGGCTTTGAGGACTTGGAGCCAACGGTCTACAGCCGGTTGTCCTTCCTCGCGAATCATTTGTGCTGCAGCTGTTGATGCAGTCAGTCCTGCGGCATAAGTATATGGATAAAGACCCATATAATAATGCGGTTGCCGCATCCAGGTAAGCTTCGCTCCTTCATCGAGCTCGACCACGTCACCCCAGAAATCGGATAACACGGCACCTTTTAGCTCAGATAGCTTATCTGCGGTAATCGGCTCATCCGCCATCGCATGGCGGTATACCCGTCGCTGCATTTCCGCTTCCAGAAGGTGAGTCACGTAGTTATGGTAGTACGTGCTCAGAAGCTGAAGAATAACAGAGCGCCGCATCCGCTTATCCTCGGATTGACTAAGCAAGTGATCCGCCAGCAGCAGCTCGTTCATCGTTGAAGGCGCTTCGATAAAATACAAGGAAGGACGCGCATTGGTAATACGCTGATGGTTAGCTGCCAGCATCAAATGACCGGCATGCCCGACTTCATGCGCTAACGTAAAGGCATTGCGCATATTGTCCGCCCATGCCATCAGGATATAAGAATGTACTCCGTATACGGAGGAACAGAACGCTCCTGTAGATTTACCCATATTATCGGCATAATCCACCCAGCGCTTGGAGAACGTGGATTTAACGATCTCGCCGTATTCAGGACCCAGAATCGACAAAGCACTGGAAATTGTGGAGCAAGCTTCTTCATAAGTGACGCTTGGATTGAAATCCGTATCCATCGGCGCTTTCAAATCGCAGAACAGCATTTGATCCAGCCCAAGCACACGCTTCTTCAGCTTCATAAGTCTCCGCATATGCGGAGCTAACTCCGTCAGAATGGTATCATGGATATTGTTGTACATCTCCATGGTCACTTGCTGCGGCTTCAGCAGCATGTCCGTTACCGAATCATACCCGCGAAGCCGGGACATCACCACTTGCTTCTTCACTTCGGTGGCATAAGCCTCGGCAAAGGTATGGCGCGATCCCTGCAGTGACTTCGTGAACGAAGCATAGGCTTCGCGTCGAAGCTGCGTATCCTCGGACATTTCGTAAGAATTCTCGTACAGACGGAACGAGACCGGTTTGGTTACGTCATTTACTTGAATATCGTCAAAGGTCATATCCGACAGCTTGCTGCGCAAATAGATGCGGTAAGGGGAACCGAGCACCTCTCCTAGCGATGCTAGCACGCTCTCCGTCTCAGGGCTCAAGCGGTGAGGCTTGGTTTCCAGCAACAATTTCAAGCTTCGGGCATAAGGAACAAGCCCTTCTTCCTTCGTTATGTAATGTTCGACGGCTCCATCTTCGAGATCCAGCAGCTCCGATACAATAAACGTCAGAGAGGATTGGATACGTGAGAGAACATCGCCCGTTTTGGCCGAATTCGCCAAGTTAGCCGGGTTGGTTCCGTCCTCCGATTGCCGTAATCTGGCATACGCTCCAACTTTGCCGATTCTTTCCATCAAAGCTTCCTGTTCATTCAAGCATTCCAGAAGAACAGATGCACCCTCTCCCAGCCTGCCTTTGAATCGTGTCAATTGAGCAGCTTGCGATTCAAGCGCTTTTAACCCCGCTTCGAATTCTTCTTGCGAGGCAAACAAATCATCCAGATTCCAGGTTGCCTCGATTGGAACCTCACTTCGTGTCAGCAACTTCCCCATGGATACAACTCCTCTCGTGTCTTTTACTCTCGTGATTGACGACAGCATTTACTAAATGAATAGCAACTGTATAACAATTCCATCATATCACAGTTTTTCAAGGGACCGTATCCGCTTTTTGGCCTTGACTTGGGACCCTATTTATGGATATAGTTGTTTTATACTCTTATCTAAAGGAGAGATTTTGATGTCGGTGGTCGTTCTTAACTAACCAAATTTCATATGGATCGAAATGTAAAATTTTGGGCATTCCCTGTATGGGGATATGTTTATTTTTTGATGGATTTTCATTTCATCCGTTGAATTAGTTAAGAACTGCGGATATCAATTGAAGCCCCTTTAGGGTTTATTCAGATATGATATGGTCATCCGTGCTGAGTTCAGCACGGATTTTTTGGGTCTCCCCTCTTTTATGCAAAAGGGTTATTTGGAGTTGTCCCATAACGCCATGCCATCGGAATAACGGTCTATGGGCGGAAAGCGAACCTTAGTAGTTCGCTTTCCGCCCTTTTTTGCATTGTATGCCATCCATTTTATAAGTCAAAAGGAGAATGAAGCCCATGAAACCATTCGCATTAAACAAATTGGAGTACGATAGAATACGCACCGAGCTTGAACGCTTTGCCGTATCGTATCTGGGAGTCGAGCATATTCGAAAGATGGCCCCCCTCACTCAGATGAAAGCCATCCGCAATAAACTGAATGAAACGGAAGAAGCCAAAACCCTGCTCCATACCGGAGCTAGCGTCCCTATTCCTTCACTGGAGGGAATAAAAATGGTCCTGGATTTGCTCGGTACCGGCTATGTCCTGTCTGAGCGCGATTTCGGGAATATGGTCCAATATCTGAGAAGCTGCCGCCAGCTCATTCAATATATGGATGCCAAGGACGACATTGCTCCATTGATCAGTTCCTACGCCTCTTCCATGCATGAACTGCGTCCGCTTCTGTCCGAAATCGAACGCAGCATTCACGGCGGACGTGTCGTGGACAGCGCCAGCAAAGATCTGGCAAAAGTCCGCAAAAAAATCATCATGACCGAGGAACGGATCAAGCGTAAGCTCGACAGCCTGATGAGCCGTTACAAAGGGATCATGCAAGAGCATGTCATCAGCAAGCGCGGAGGACGTTACGTGCTGCCCATCAAGAAGGAGCACCGTAAATCCGTGAATGGCTCGATTCTGGATGAATCGGCCAGCGGACAGACCGTATTCATCGAGCCTTCCGACCTGCAGGCACTTCAGATGGAATTAAATCTCCTGCACGCCGATGAAGCCCGGGAAGAAACGAAAGTGTTGAGTGATTTAACCGCACTTGCCGAGCAAAACCAATTCGAACTGAAAACCAATGCCGACATTGTTGGAATCTACGATTACATCATAGCCAGAGGCAAGTACGCCATTTCCATCGGCGGGCGCAATGTGAGCCTGAACCAGGAAGGGTTCATCCATCTAAAATCCGCGGTGCATCCTTTAATCGGCTCCACAATGGTACCGCTGGACTTCACCATCGGGAAACGGTATAAAACCTTGATCATTACAGGACCTAACACCGGCGGCAAAACTTCAGCGCTCAAGACGGTTGGACTCATTACGGTCATGGTTCAATCCGGTCTGCTGGTTCCTGTAGCGGATGGCAGCCATTGCGCCATCTTTGACGAGGTTTCCGTCGATATCGGAGACGGACAGAGCTTGGAGCATGCCCTTAGCACGTTCTCTGCACATATACGCAACATCCGCGACATTTTGCAGACGGCTAGCCGGTCCACGCTGGTACTGCTCGATGAGATGGCGTCCGGAACGGACCCTGGTGAAGGCGTTGGATTGTCGATCGCCATTTTGGAGGAATTGAGTCAACGTCAAGCAACGGTCGTGGTCACCACCCATTTTACCGAAATCAAAAATTTTGCCGAGCGCACAGCCGGCTTTGAGAACGCCCGCATGGAATTTGACGCCGACACACTTGAGCCGCTCTATCGTCTGCGGATCGGTGAAGCCGGTCACAGTTATGCCTTTGTCATTGCCGCGAAGCTGGGTATTCCGGAGTCGATTATAACCAGATCGCGTGAAATCACGGCAGCGGGAGCTGCAAGAGGCGACATGGTCCTTAGACATGATGTTCGCATAGAGCCCGAAGCATGGGCAGAAGAAGCGAGTCTGGTAGAACACGTTAACTTACCCACAGGCGAACAAGATGAGCTAAAGAATGTTCAAGATCATGTAGAGGAAGATGAGAGTTCCCCCTCTTCCCTCTATCAACTTGGCGATCGTGTCTATGTGCCTTATTTGAAACGAAGCGGAACCGTGTATGAAACCATGGACGGCAGAGGAAATATCGGTGTTATGATTCAGAAGGACCGGCTGAAGATTAACCATAAACGGCTGAAGCCTTATATCGCCGCCAAGGATCTTTACCCGGAGGATTATAATCTTGATATTGTTTTTGAGAGCAAAGAGAACCTGAAGAAGCGTAAACTGATGAACCGCAAGCACGTCGAAGGACTGCAGATTGAAACGAAGCCGGAGTAACGAAGCTCTTCGGATGAGTCGCAGGATATCCATAAAGAATCCGCAGGATTTGCGAGGAGAGAGATCACGATGAACATACGTACAGAAACCAAACACGATTATGAGAAGGTCCAGAACCTTCTCATACAGGCTTTTCCCGGACAGGAAGAAGCGCTTCTGGTACAACGGCTGCGGGAAGACAAGGCCTTTCAACGGGAATTGGCCATCCGGCGTATTATCCCCGTTACGGCTTTGTGCAGGCCAGAACCTATGGGATCGACATAACACAATTCACGGTTTCCGATGAAGCGTTCATGGTTGCCTAGCTTCAGCCAGGCGCACTCGACCACCTGCATGGCGAATTCCGTTTCCACTCCGCATTCGAAGATTTGGGGTAAGTCGAGCTGCAAAGTCCATATCATCCGAATAGGTTTGGTCAAGCCGGGCAACCTTGGTGGCATTCAGCTTCTGATATGTTGTACAATAAAGTCTAAATGACTATTTGAAGGATGGTTTTCAACATGTATGTAGCTCAGGATTGGCAAGATTACGAGGTCATCGATACCGGAGGCGGGGAGAAGCTGGAACGCTGGGGCGACGTGATTCTCAGACGTCCGGATCCGCAGATCATATGGCCGATTGAACGTGAAGATGGACAATGGCGCGGTGTTCACGGACACTATCACCGCAGTTCGTCCGGCGGCGGGCAATGGGACATGAAAAAGCAGCTTCCGGACCGGTGGACCATCTCATACGACCAATTGAAATTTCATATTCGACCAACCAATTTTAAACATACCGGTTTGTTTCCGGAGCAGGCAGCCAACTGGCGCTGGATGATGGATAAGATCGCTTCAGCCGGACGTCCGGTCAGCGTGCTGAACCTCTTCGCCTATACCGGAGGAGCAACCGTCGCAGCCGCCTCGGCCGGCGCTCAGGTTGTCCATGTGGATGCTGCCAAGGGGATGGTTCAATGGGCCAAGGAAAACGCGGCATTGTCCGGGCTCGCTGACCGTCCTATCCGTTATATCACGGATGACGTATTTAAATTCGTGCAACGAGAGCAGCGTCGGGGGAACAAATACGATGCGATTATTATGGACCCTCCATCTTATGGCCGCGGACCAAGTGGAGAAACGTGGAAGCTTGAACAAAGCTTATACCCATTTCTAGAAAGCTGCATGAGCATCGTATCGGATAATCCGCTGTTTATGCTGATTAACTCCTATACGACGGGCATCTCCCCTACCGTTCTGAATAACATGCTGACCATGACCATGAAGCCGAAATACGGCGGCATCATCAGTGCGGGTGAAATCGGATTGCCGATTACCCGCTCCGGTATGAACCTGCCATGCGGCATCCTGGGTCGATGGGAGTCCTGATTCGATGAGCAAGCGGGAACCAGCAGCATATCCGGTAGTGCCGATTCTTTTCGAGGATAATCATGTGTTAGGTGTAACCAAGCCGGTAAACATCCCCTCCCAGGAGGATGCTACCGGCGATCCCGACATGCTGACCATTCTGAAACAGGACATTAAGGAGCGCTACAATAAACCGGGCAATGTATTTTTAGGGTTGGTGCATCGGCTGGACCGTCCGGTTGGCGGAGCGATGGTCTTTGCCAAGACCTCCAAAGCCGCATCCCGATTATCGGAAGCCGTCCGCAGTCGCAGCTTCCGCAAGCAGTATGTAGCGGTCGTTCACGGTGTTCCTTCGAAAACTTCAGGCCAGCTCGTGAATATGCTGTACAAGGATGCAAAAACCAACACCGTCCACGTCACCTCTAAAGGTACGGACGGGGCCAAGGAGGCCATTCTGGATTACACCGTGCTCCAAACAGCAGAAGGCTTCAGCCTCGTCCTGATCGAGCTGCACACAGGCAGGCCGCACCAAATCCGTGTACAGTTGAGCCATGCGGGACATCCGCTGTACGGAGATCAGAAGTACGGAAGCAAGGTGAACAAAGCCGGGCAGCAGATTGCCTTATGGTCCGTATTGGTCGGATTTCCGCACCCCGTTACCAAAGAGGAAATCGACATCCGTTCCATGCCGCCATCCGTCTATCCTTGGAGTCTCTTCTCGATGGACAAGCTGGAGGCCACATAACGGTTCTATACAATAGAACTCAAAAAAACGAAATCCATCCTTGGATTTCGTTTTTTTATGCCTCTGTTTCAACGTGGTAAATATTGTAATATTTTATCCCTCTATCATCATATATTCTCCCTTTACTTTTAAGGGAGAATGTCGAAAAATAGTAACCGGAACTGTTTAACATTTTTTAGGTTATTTGTACAATCATGGTATGAACTTCATATTGGAGTTTATATAGATCATGGCTGCCAAGGATGATCCAGGATTGTTCATGAATGGAGGCTTGTCGGTTCGGTCTTTCATGTTTTGAACAGAGCAAGTAATCCTGCAACTCAAGGAGGCTTGATCAGCAACAGAAGTCTGCTGAATTTCAAATTATATATTCAAGGAGGTATTTGTTATGGATCAGGCTCAAAGTCAAACAAATCACCGCTTGCATTTGAAACCGCTGTGGATTTTTTTAGGAAGCACCCTGTTGTTCTTCACCATTATGATCATCACGGCAAGCAGCGTTTCCGCTCATGGTTACATCGAATCACCGGCCAGTCGTGGTTATAAGTGCAAGCTCGGAGAGAACACCAACTGCGGCAGAATCATCTACGAACCGCATTCCCTGGAGGGGAAAGGGAACTTCCCGATCGGCGGACCGGCTGACGGCCAGATTACCGGTGCCGGAATCTTTACCGAGCTGTACGAACAGACGCCTACACGCTGGAGTAAAGTGAACATGAACGGCGGACCGAACACGTTTAAGTGGGTGCTGACCGCGGCCCATGCCACATCTGATTGGAAATATTATATTACGAAAAAAGGCTGGGATTCCAGCAAACCCCTCGCACGCGCAGATCTCGAATTGTTCTGCTCCTTCAATGACGGAGGCAAACAACCGCCGAACACCGTAACCCACACTTGTAACCTACCTACCGACCGCACCGGCTACTATCTGATCCTCGCCGTATGGGAAATCGCCGATACAGGTAACGCCTTCTACAACGTAATCGACGTGAACCTGAATAAGGGCAGCGGGAATCAGGACACGCAAGCTCCAACCGTACCGGGTAACTTGAGAGCCACAGGCGTCACCAGCAGCAGTATTTCGCTCTCCTGGAACGCTTCTACGGATAACGTAGGGGTTACAGGCTATGAAATCTATCAAGGCTCCAATCTAGTAACCACGGTATCTGGATCTACCTTGAACCACACCGTAACCGGTCTGCAAGCATCAACCTCTTATACCTTTACGGTAAAAGCACGCGATGGAGCAGGCAACGTTTCATCGGCGAGCAGTCCGTTAACCATTACCACATCAAATCCCGTCCCAGACACGCAAGCTCCGACGGCCCCTGCCAATTTACGATCTGTCGGTTTTACTTCGACAAGCGTATCACTAGCCTGGAACAATTCCACGGATAACGTCGGGGTAACCGGCTATGAAGTTTATCGGGGCACAACGCTGGTGGCCACGGTATCCGGCAGCACGCTTTCCTATACGGTCAGCGGGTTGACGCCAAACACAGCCTATAGCTTCACCGTTAAAGCTCGTGATGCGGCTGGCAACGTCTCCCCTGCAAGCAATGAGCTGCAGGTTACCACGGCGGACGGCTCCACACCGGAAACTCCGGCTTGGGCACCTAATACTTCATACCAGCAGGGAGCTTTAGTCACATATGGAGGCAATACCTATGAGTGCCGCCAAGCCCACACATCCCTGCCTGGTTGGGAACCCTCCAATGTCCCGGCATTGTGGTTGCTTAAGTAATTCCATTACGTCTTGTGGCACATTCGAAATCGTGGTGTGACCATGATCTTGATGTTCAATAAGATGAAGGTATATGTAACAGCCCCCAAGGTAGCTGCCGTATGTAGCCGCCCAGGGGGCTTCTCTACGTTTGCAACGTAAGCTTTAGCTTCAAGAACTTACGCCTCAACCAGAACTTCCTTTGGAGCTGTATTAATCTTTCCTAATAGATAGATAAGCAGCTGTTGATTATGCGAAGATATACGATTCAGAATGTGGGAAAGGTACTCATCCCTAACCTGTAATCCGCGCGTATATTCCTCTCGCCCTTTATAGGATATCGTCACCCAGACGATCCGTCTGTCATTTTCGTCCCGTTCCCGTTTGATCAATCCATTCTTCTCCATCCGGTCCAATAGCATCGTCACGGCTGCCGGACTTGTGGCCAGGTAAGGAATGAAATCGGAAGGTTTCATTCGCTTCTGCTCAGCAAGCACCTCCAGCACCATCAGTTGCGATTCCGTCAATGTCGGTGCTAATCCGGCTTCCATATGGAGCTTATAGTCCTTGGCCAGCTTGGACCACACCTTGGCGAATTCGGCAGTATGCATGTTTATCCCGTCCCTTCAATTATGTCTGTCATGATCAAACATCGGATACCATCCGTGGATGTTGCACTGTACTTCGGTGAATGGATTTCGTTTGAACCCAAGTCATGATTCCATAATAGTTTATAGGATTAACTTTTCGTGGGTGACCTCCCAATATCCTTCTTTTTTCGTTAAAAAATATAATTTCTAATCAAGCGACAAAACCCGCCACCCCTTATATGACGGCGTTTTTCAAGGTTCACCTTACTTCGACATGGCCGGGCATATGTCAAATAGTATAAATAACAGCTCTCATGTTATGCAACGCAAAATATAGCAAAAGCACCTCGACAAATATCATCGAAGGTGCTTTTCGTCCATCTATCTTACCTAAACTTGAAACTGCCTAAACGAAGGATGTTCCTTCATTCTTGTTTAACTTTCTTTGCCTAACTCCGCATGCGGAAGACTTACCACATCGACAATCTGTCCTTGCTTGCCAACATCGGCAAGCAGCTTGCCTATCGATTTACGTTCCGCGATCGGAATTTTCTCCGTATGAATCAGATAAGCTTGCCCGTCTTCGCTGTACGCCATAATCTGCAGCGGTTCACGGCAATAGAATGCACCGACAATGGCGCTGCCGTTAGGCTTCACCCGCTTGCCTTCCTTGAACTCAAACGTGGCCATTCCTTTTCCGCCGCGGCTTTGCGTCTGGTAATCCAACAGCAAGCTGCGCTTACCATAGCCAAGATCCGTGATGGTCAAAATTTCACCCTCATCGTTCTCCACCCATAACGCTGCAACGACTTCATCCCCGTCACGGAGCTGGATTCCCCGGACCCCGCCGGAAACGCGTCCCATGGCGTTGACTTCCTGCTCATTAAACCGGATGCTCATCCCTTCTTTCGAGATCAGCACAATATCTTTATTGCTATCACTTACGACGACTTGGATAATGCTGTCTTCCGCAGCAACTTTAGCTGCCGCAACAGCGCCAGCCCGCTTGGTGACATACTCCTTGAGCTCTGTGCGCTTCACCTGACCTTTTCGGCTGACGAACACAAGTGATTTACCCTCTTCTTCAAAGTTTGACACCGGAATGACCGAGACGATGTGATCCTCTTTCGGCACCTGAATCACGTTCACAATGGCTGTACCGGCATCTTTCCATTTGTATTCCGGAATCTGGTGAACCGGCAATAAGAAATACTGTCCACGGCTCGTGAATATGAGCAGATTCTCCAGAGTATTGACTTCAAACAGTCGGGTGATGTAATCCCCTTCCTTAACGCCTGAGCTTTCCAGCTCACCGCCGCTTCGGGTGAAGGATAACATGCTGGTACGCTTGATATAGCCTTCATGAGACAGAGTGACGAGCACGTCCTCGGCGTTAACCAGCACTTCCAGATTAACCTTGATCTCTTCCACTTCTTCCTGAATGACCGAACGCCGGTCGATACCGTACTTCTCGCGAATTTCAAGCAGCTCTTTGCGAATGACGGCAATCAGTTTCTTATCGCTGTCCAGTATCGCACGCAAGCCCTCGATTTTCTTCGTCAGCTCGTCCAGCTCTTTTTGCAGGGAATGAATTTCAAGGTTCGTAAGGCGGTATAATTGCAAAGTCAAGATGGAATCGGCTTGTCGCTCCGTGAAACCGAACATCCATTGCAGATTGTTCTGGGCATCCTGGCGATTCTTGGACGCTTTGATCGCCGCAATGACCTCATCCAGGATATTTAAAGCCTTTACCAGGCCTTCCAATACATGCGCCCGATCCTCTGCTTTCTCCAGCTCGTACTGCGTCCGGTGCGTGACAACTTCACGCTGATGCTCGATATAAGCGGATAACATGTCTTTAAGCCCCAGCTGTTGAGGGGTTTTATTCACGATCGCAACCATATTGAAGTTGTACGTAACTTGCAGATCGGTTTTCTTGAACAAATAAGCAAGAATCCCGTTTGCGTCGGCATCCTTCTTCAGCTCAACGACGATGCGAAGTCCTTCCCGTCCGCTCTCATCGCGAACCTCGGCGATGCCCTCAACTTTTTTCTCCAGTCGTATGTTCTCCATAGCGGTAACAAGCCGGGACTTAACAACCTGGTAAGGAATTTCCGTGATGACAATCTGCTGCTTGCCGCCGCGAAGCGATTCAATTTCCGTCTTCGACCGCAGATAAACGCGGCCTTTGCCTGTCCGATAGGCATCCAAAATGCCTTCGCCGCCCATAATGATTCCACTGGTCGGGAAGTCCGGACCTTTGATAAAGGTCATAATTTCAGCCAGCTCAATCTCCGGCTTCTGCATGACAGCAATACAAGCATCGATCACTTCCCGCAGATTGTGAGGCGGGATTTCAGTCGCGAAGCCTGCGGAAATCCCACTAGCTCCGTTCACAAGCAGGTTTGGGTACCGTGAAGGCAGCACAACCGGTTCCTTAGCCGTGTTATCAAAATTATCCTTGAACAGCACGGTCCGCTTCTCGATATCTCGAAGCAGCTCCATGGCAATCGGCGACAATCTGGCCTCGGTATAACGCATTGCTGCTGCAGGATCATCATCCTGGGAACCCCAGTTTCCGTGACCGTCTACAAGCACATGCCCCATCTTCCATGGCTGAGCCATCCGAACCATACCTTCATAAATCGAAGAATCCCCGTGCGGATGGTAATTACCCATGACATCCCCGACCGTTTTCGCCGATTTACGATATGGTTTATCCGGTGTGTTACCCGAATCGTACATGGCATAAAGAATCCGGCGCTGAACGGGTTTCAGGCCGTCACGGACGTCCGGGATCGCCCGGTCCTGAATAATATACTTGGAATACCGGCCAAATCGGTCACCTACGACCTCTTCCAGATAAGCCGGTAAAAATTGCTCCGATAAACTCATTCCTTCACCTTCTATTCCTCAAACTCCGCGAAGTTGACATTTTCTACAATCCACCGCTTGCGAGGGTCTACTTTATCCCCCATCAGCGTAGACACACGACGCTCCGCTTTGGCAGCATCATCGATTTGTACCTGCAGCAATGTCCGTGTTTCCGGGTTCATCGTCGTTTCCCATAATTGCTCCGGGTTCATCTCGCCCAATCCTTTGTATCGCTGAAGCTCATAGTTCTTGAATTCCTTCAAGTAATTAGCCAGCTGCCCTTCTGTCCAAGCATACCGTACCGTCTCCAGCTTTCCGGATTTGCTTGCGATTTTATATAGTGGAGGCTGCGCAAGATAGACGCGGCCTTCATCAATCAGCGGTTTCATGTACCTGTAGAAGAACGTAAGCAGCAGCACCTGAATGTGAGCGCCATCCGTATCCGCATCGGTCATGATGATAATTTTCGAATAATTGCTGTCCCCGGCGGTGAACTCCGTACCGATTCCTGCGCCGATCGCCGCTACAATCGCACGGTATTCATCATTCTTCAGGATATCGGCCAGCTTCGATTTTTCCGGATTCATCGGTTTCCCTTTAAGAGGCAGTATCGCCTGGATTTTCGAATCCCGTCCCTGCTTCGCAGAGCCGCCCGCGGAGTCCCCTTCAACAATAAACAATTCGGTTCTCGTAAAATCCTTGGACTGCGCCGGCGTCAGCTTGCCGCCCAGATTGGAGCTTTCGCTGCGCTTCTTGCCAGTGCGCATCTCATCTCTTGCTTTACGAGCCGCTTCGCGCGCTTTGGAAGCCTGAATAGCCTTCTTCAACAGCGTTTGTGCAATCTGCGGATTCTCCTCAAGGAAGATTTGCATCTTCTCCGTGACAATGCTGTCAACCGCACTGCGCGCAGAGGCGCTTCCGAGTTGGTCCTTGGTCTGGCCGACAAATTCGACCTCTGCCATCTTAACGCTGATGACGGTCATCATGCCTTCCCGAAGATCATTCCCCTCCAGGTTCTTGTCCTTTTCCTTCAAAAGGTTGTTCTTGCGGGCATAATCATTCATGACACGGGTATACGCTGTCTTAAAACCCGTCTCATGCGTACCGCCCCCGCGCGTCGGGATGGAGTTAACGAATGAAGCCAACGTTT
Organism: Paenibacillus lautus; assembly: GCF_050482385.1. Lineage (GTDB taxonomy): Bacteria > Bacillota > Bacilli > Paenibacillales > Paenibacillaceae > Paenibacillus_AQ > Paenibacillus_AQ lautus_B. The sequence goes on along the minus strand of NZ_JBCNHV010000029.1, from coordinate 11,705 downwards.
CGGTATAGCCTGCATTATATTGAAGGGCGATTTCAACTTCGATATCATCCTTCTCCGCATAAAAATGGATCACATCATGCAGCACATCCTTGCCTTCATTCAAGAACTGGACGAACTGGCTTGCGCCACCTTCATAGAAAAACTCTTCCCCATTACCGCTGCGCTCGTCTTTCAATACAATCCGAAGCCCGGAGTTCAGGAAGGCAATTTCCTGTAAGCGCTCTGCAAGTGTGTCGTAGTTCAGGTGCGTTCCCGTGGTAAACACGCGTGCATCCGGTTTAAATGTAATCTTCGTGCCGGTTTTGTTCGTATTACCAAGCACTTCAAGGCCCGTTACCGGTTCCCCGACATGCTCTTTTCCTTTTTTGTCCTGCCAGTATTCAAACCGTTGGCGGTGAATTTTACCGTCACGGTAAATTTCCACCTCCAGCCACTCGGACAGCGCATTGGTCACAGATGCGCCAACGCCGTGAAGACCGCCGGACTTCTTATATCCGGAACCACCGAATTTACCGCCGGCATGCAAAATCGTAAATACAACCTGCGGGGTGGGGATGCCTGTCTTGTGCATTCCGGTTGGAATACCTCGTCCGTTATCGTATACCGTCGCGGACCCATCTTTATGCAATGTAATTTCAATTCTCGAGCAGTACTTGGCCAAATGCTCGTCTACGGCGTTGTCCACAATTTCCCATACCAGATGATGCAAGCCTGACGAGCTTGTGCTCCCTATGTACATGCCTGGCCGTTTGCGAACCGCAACGAGACCTTCGAGCACTTGAATGTCGTCAGCATCGTATCCTGAACGGTTGTTACCGCCGTTCTTCGATGACTCTGCAAACATATCGATCTGTTCGACCATTCATGCTCCTCCTTCAATTTCACGTATCTAGTGTATTTCTATTTCTACATTTCAATATTTTAGAAGAACGCTGTTCTCTAAAAAATGCAAACAAATGTTTCATGCTTTGTCCATTTTAATTCAAGATATCCCTTCTCGTAAAGACACTGAATGAAACAATAACCGCACAAATTGCCCAGAGGGCCAATACGGCAAGGGAAAAATTCAAAGTCATCCCCTCAATTGGCGGCAAATTGCCGGCTAAATAATTGGTTAAATTCAGGTTTACCATGAACAAATATTTCGCGCTGCTCCACGCCGATGCCATATTCGTCAGAATATTTCCGGCAATTAATGCCGCCATCATAATCACAATGCTCGCCGCTGTACTTCGAACCAGCACGGACACCATAAAGGCCAGCATACCAACACATACGCCGACAAACCACACCAATCCGCCCTGCATCAGCAAATACTTCCACTGAGGAACAGCATGAACACCGGACATATCCACATCAGAACCAACAATTTGGAATCCCGTGAATACCGGTATGTCAAACCCCTTGTATCCGAAGGCAAGACCGGAGATCAGATAGGCTATGACAAAGGTGGACACGACAATAAGAGACGTAAACATGATCAAGGCGATCAGTTTACTCAGCAGCACCTTCCATCGCTTCACAGGCCTTGTCAGCAGCATCTTGATGGTCCCAGTCGTCCGTTCGCCGGAGACAATATCCGAAGCGATGGCCATAATGAGCAGCGGGATAAACAGGGATATCGCATTATTCAAAAATTCCCGTGTGAACGTAACCCCGTTTGGTTGATTAGGATTCACATCATGCTGCAAATAATACTGCATTTGCTGAATAAAGATTTGCCTGTATCGTTTCCATTCGTCCGGTACCCTGTCACTGCTAAGTGAATTCTCATTATCCGTGATTCGCTGCTGAAGCTCAAGCCGCCAGTCACTGTTGAACTTGTCCCGGCTCCGTTCAGCCGACTTCATCTGGGCATAGGTAAACATGGGAACCAGAACAAGAAGAACGAGCAGGACAACATAGAACCGCTTTCGTTTGATAATTTTGATACACTCGTTCTTGATCAGGGGCAACAGGTTACTCAATGCTCTCACCCTCCGTCATCTGCAGGAATAGCTGCTCCAGCGTAGGATTGATCCGATGAACCTCCCGGACCTGTACTCCCGCCGCTACCAGCCGTTCCACAGCTCTAGACGTGTATGTAGTGCTCATACGAGTCACAATAGCGTCCGAAGACATGCCTGCAAGCAAATTATCGTCAAGCACCTCCTCAGGGCGGTCGACAATTTGGCAATAATCCAGCTTTTGCAATATTCGTTTCCCTTGCACGGCAGGATTTAGATCCCAGATGACATGATCACTGCTGCCGGCAATCAATTCCTCGACCTCGCCAACCGCAAGCACTCTTCCGCTGCTGATGATCGCCACGCGATTGCATAACAGCTGAATTTCGCTCAGCAGATGGCTGGAGACAAAAACAGCCAGCCCTTTTTCCGCTAATTGGTGTATGAACTGCCGCATCTCTTTGATCCCTTTGGGATCAAGACCGTTTGTCGGCTCGTCCAGAATGAGCAGCCTCGGTCTGCCGAGCAGGGCCTGGGCTATCCCGAGCCGCTGCCGCATTCCCAGTGAATATGTGCTCACCTTGTCATGAATTCTTCGATCCAATCTCACCGTATCCACAACTTCTTGTATTCGCTGTTGGTCAATGCCGGGCTGCATTCGTGCAAAATGCTCAAGATTTTCCCATCCCGTCATATACGAATACATTTCCGGATTCTCCACGATGGACCCAATATAACGCAGCGCCTGCTCCTGCTGGCGGTTCACATCATAACCGCAGACCTCGATCCTGCCGGAGGACGGTTTAATCAGGTCCACAAGCATGCGGATCGTGGTCGTTTTTCCTGCCCCGTTGGGCCCCAGGAACCCGAAAATTTCGCCTGCGCGCACGTCGAATGACACATCATGTATAATCCATTTTCGACCGATTTTCTTTTTCACATGCTGGACAGATAGTACGATTTCTTGAGCTTGTTCATTCATCGAGTTCCAACTCCCCATATGACATCCTCATCATGCCTACAGCATACCCTCTACAATTCGATCCGCTATCGCCTGATATCCTGCCCCGTTCGGATGAAAATGGTCCGAGGACAGATACTCGTCCAGCTTGTGCTGAAACAGATCGAACGTGGGGACCAATGTCATATTGGGATCCCGGTTCACGATTTCCATGACCGCATGATTCCATGCAGAGACCACAATATTGCCGGGTATCAACAAGTCTTCCAAATCGGAAAAAGGATGATACAGACCGATATAAACGATTCGCGCATCCGGATTAATGAGGCGAATTTTCTCCAGAATCGCCTGCAGGCGTTCAGATGCCTGCGGCAATGCAGCCATCAGCTTAGCAGGTTCGAGCTCCAACTCATCGGAATCCGCCGCCCCTTCCATCAGCCCACTGCCTTGAAAGATATCATTGCCTCCAATCGAAAGCATAATGACATTGGCTTGCTTCAAGGCATACTGTATTCCCTTGTCGTCCAGCTTGGGAAGGAGTCCTTCGGTAGTCATTCCGTTTATGGCCAGATTCGCCAGCAGGCTCGCTGTTCGTCCATCGCCATTTAATTGATCCACGCTTCGGCGGACAAACCCGCTCCCGGTATTATCCCCCGTTCCCTTGGCCAGTGAATCTCCAATCGCAGCTACCTTTAAATCATTCGGCAAAACCGTTTGTAACGGAGCGCTCTCCGGCTTCTTCGGCGCTGTCTTTTCTTCGGACGCCTCGGATCCCTCACCAGTCAGCAAGGGCTGTCCTTGCGGATCATTAATATCCTTAAACGCATACACAAAACCAAGAATAAGCACAATCGTTACTATAACCGACACGGAGGCAGTGATTCGCCATATCCATGCAGATGATTTCATGACATTCCCCCTACAAAATTCCTCATGTACATTACCTTAAGACTTCTATAAAAAATTTGCAAATCAAAACACGCAAAGAAGGCTGCCCCGGACGCAGACTTTCGATGCGTGACCGGGGCAGCCCTTTTCATATGAAACAAGATAAGTGCTTATTCACTGATGAATTCTTGAACCCAATACCCGTTGTAATATCCAACACCGATTTTGGTGAAGTTCGGAGACAGAATATTTTCACGGTGACCTTGGCTATTCATCCAGGAGTTCATGACTTCCTGTGGTGTACGTTGCCCTTTAGCAATATTCTCACCGGCATAGCCGTATGAAATACCGTAAGCTTTCATCATATCAAACGGAGAACCATGCGTCGGTGAAGTGTGGCTGAAATAATTGTTATCACTCATATCCTTCGCTTTATCCAGCGCCACGGTTGTCAGCTTAGCATGAACCGTTAGCGGCTTCAGACCTGCATTCGCACGTTCTTTGTTCACCAATGTGACAACTTCGGAAGCAAAATTCGATTTTTCCGTTGTACCCGCAGATTCGGAAGGCTGGGACGGTGTTGTAGATGGAGTGCTGGTCTCAGGCTTACTTGTTTCCGGTTTGCTGGTTTCAGGTTGAGTCGTTTCTGGTTGAGTCGTTTCTGGTTGAGTCGTTTCTGGCTTGCTTGCCTCTGGCTTGCTTGCTTCAGGAGTTTCAGCAGCTGGCTTGTCTGTCTGCGGTTTTTCCGTTTGCGGCTGCTGAACCACACATTTAAACTGTGATTCCAAGCCTTGGCTCTTCAGGAATTCCTGGATCTTTTGCTGCCAGTTTACATAATTATCGTTCTCAGCAGGTGCGGCAGACGCCGTAGTTGGAAGCATAATGCCAACAGCCAGTACAGCAGCGATGCTGCCGCCTGCGATTTTCTTTATCCAATGGTTGTTCATGAATGCTCATCTCCTATGCTCGTAGTTGTAGAGTTTATCTGACCGTCCATTCTGCGGTGTGAATTTCTAGGGTGCTGGACGATCAAACATTAGTTACATTTTTGTAATCTCGTACGAACACATTGTAACACATTTGATATCTTCGGCAATCCTACAATTGTTGGAAAAGCGTCCTTGAATTCCTACCTACCTATATAAAAGAGCGCCTGTTGGCTCAAGCCCCAGACCATATGTAGTGATAGATTCCTTATTAAAAGCGATGAATCGTTTCCTATTAACGGTAGTCCTCTAATCGAGTTTCTGGCCAAACAAGAAAAAACCCATCCCAAAAAATGGGATGGGTTAATGAAAAGACCAAGACTACAGCTTTTTACTAAACTGATATCCAGCCTTTTCAAATCCAATATGCTCATAAAATGCATGTGCGGGAGCAAGTTCTTCCCGGTTTCCGCTTGTGAGAAACAAGAGGTGGCTACCATGCTGTCTTCCCCATGTCTCTGCACCGCGAATCAATCTTTTGCCAATCCCTTGGCCGCGGCAGCTTGAGGTTACAATAACCGAAGTAATTTGAGTGACCGGTTCGGTCATAGTGAAGGATTTGACTTGACGAAGCATGATCATACCAACAACAACACCATCAACCTCAGCAATCAGATTGCCGTATAATGGATTGTCGTTCATGGCTTCCATCCGTTCCCGCATGACATTCAGCGTGGTCGGATAATTCAGTTCGCGCATCAAGGATGTGACAGCTTCCAAATCATTCTTCTCAAAGTTTCGAATCAGCAGTGCAGGCGCAGATAATACGCTTTCGATGCTCATTATACCCTCATGCTTCCCTTCTTCTATGAATTCTGAGTAAACTCTACTTCTATTTTGTAAGTTTATGAAGAAGATTGCAAGTATCAAGCGACATTTTTTTTACATTTGTGTCGGTTTTGTTAAACCTTTGTTAAGTCGTTTTTACAAAAATCGGTATTGTGCTTCAATCAGCCCATGGTACGTTCCCTGCTTCTGCATAAGCTGGCTGTGATTTCCTTCTTCGATAATCTTGCCATGATCCAGCACGACGATATGATCGGCATGGCGGATCGTTGACAAACGATGGGCTACGATGAAGGAGGTTCGGCCCTGAAGCAGCACTTTAAGAGCTTCCTGAATTTTCAACTCTGTCTCGGTATCGATACTCGCCGTTGCTTCATCCAGGATCAGAATCCGCGGATCGGCAAGGAGCGCTCTGGCAAAGGACAGCAGCTGCCGCTGGCCCATGGACAGCATATTCCCGCGTTCCTCAACCTCCGTATCGTAACCGCCCGGCATCTGGACAATAAATTCATGTGCGCCGACTGCCTTGGCTACATCCTCTATCTCCTCATTGGTCGCATCCAGACGGCCAAACCGGATATTATCCCGAATCGTTCCGGAGAATATAAAGGTATCCTGCAGCACGATGCCAATCTGGTTTCGAAGACTTTCAACCGTTACCGATTGGATATCGTATCCGTCGATGGTTAATTTACCTTCGGTAATATCATAGAATCGGCTGAGCAGATTAATGATAGTACTCTTGCCTGATCCGGTATGACCGACCAGCGCAATCGACTGTCCTGCCTTCACGTCCAGATTGATGCCTTTGAGAGCTTGGCGTCCTTTTTCGTATTCAAACACCACATTCTCCAGCTTGATGTCCCCTTTAATCGTCGGCAATTTCTTCGCCCCAGGCTGATCATCAATGCTTGGCTTCTCGTCAATAAATTCAAAAATACGTTCAGAGGAAGCCATGGCGACAAGCAATTGATTATACATTTGGCCAAGCCGATTGATCGGCTCCCAGAAGTTCCCTACATATTGGGTAAAGGCAATTAACAGACCGATGGTAAGCTCGCCTTGTTGGATCAACACGGCACCAAGCCAGAACAAGATCAGTGAACCAAAACCACCGGTAATTTCGATAAGAGGCCCGAACCCTTGGTTCATGGCAGACGCCTTATCCCAGGACTTTTTGCTGTCCATGTTCATGTTGTCAAAGAACTTCATATTCTCTTCTTCTTGTGTGTAAGCTTGGGTCACACGGATCCCCTGAATCGATTCATTCAAGTGGGAGTTAATCCGCGAGTTCCGAATCCGCACATCCTGCCATGCACGCCGGATGCGTACACGGAGTTTAGTCGAAATGAAGAACATAATCGGTACCGTGACAATAACAGCAAGACCGAGCTTCCAGTTTATTAATAGAAGAATGACCACAATACCTACAAGCTGCACGCAGTCGATGATCAGGTTGACAACCCCGTTAGTAAACAAATCCTGCAGGGAGTTAACATCATTCGTAACCCGGACCAGCACAGATCCAGCCGGACGCTTATCGAAGAAATTAAAGGACAAGCGCTGAATGTGCTGGAACAGATCGGCTCGCAGGTCATAAATGACCCGCTGACCGATGATATTCGTAAACTTGATACGGAATATCCCGGCAACCCATTGAATGATATACATCGCCAGAACCGCGATGGTAATCTGATACAACAAGGTCAGACTTGGATTCCCATTCTTCGGTTCGATGGCTTGGTCAATGGCCAAACTGGTCAAGAACGGAATGGCCAGCTTCGTAATAGTACCGATGACCATCATGAGCCCGATCAAAGGGAGGATCTGTTTCGCGTATGGTTTCATATACGAGATCAGACGTGTCAGCTGCATCCAGTTAAACGGTTTCTCAATCGCATCGTCGTCCTTGTATACAAAACGTTCATTGGTTTCTTCCGAGGGCTTCCGCGGCCTCGGAATCTTTTGCTTCTGATGCGGTTCAGTATTTACATTGGCGTTCATGCTTGCACCTGCCCTTGCTTACCTCCTGCTTGAGCTTGCTTCGCAATAAGGTCCGCATATTGTATTTTGTATACATCCTGGTAAGGCCCCGGCACCGCAATCAATTCGTTATGCTTGCCGCGCTGTACGACTTTTCCTTCATCCAGGACGAGAATTTCATCCGCATGACGCAAGGAAGAGATCCGGTGAGCGATAATAAAAGTCGTTCTGCCGTTCATGACTTCCTGGAAGCCGGACTGAATTTCATGCTCGGTTTCCATATCCACTGCACTGGTGGCATCATCCAGGATCAGGATTTTCGGATCTTTCAGAAGGGCACGTGCAATCGCAATCCGCTGCTTCTGTCCGCCAGAGAGTCCCATCCCCCGTTCACCGACAATGGTATCGTAACCATCCTTCATTTCCATAATAAAGTCATGGGCTTTGGCCAGCTTAGCAACACGGATGATTTCTTCCATGCTAACGTCCTTCATGCCGTAAGAAATATTGTTGCGGATACTGGACGAGAACAAGAAGGTCTCCTGGAAGACCGTGGCAATCTGACTGCGCAGACTCCGGATCTTAATATCATTAATGTTCATGCCGTCTAGTTTGATGCTGCCCTGATTCACATTGTAGGCATGCATCAAGAGCTGAATAATGGTCGACTTACCGGACCCCGTTCCCCCAAGCAAACCGATTACGGAGCCGGGACGAGCATCCAGATTAATATCTTTGACGGCTGCCATCTTGTTACCGTAAGCAAAGGTGACATTATCAAATACGACATGACCCTTCACCTCGTTTGGCACCAAATCTACCGCACGCTCACGGTCTTCGACATCAATCGGCTGATTCAGCAGCTCCAGCACCCGTTCACCCGATGCCTTGGACTGCGTGTAGTTATTAATGTGAAACCCGATTCCCCAAAGTGGGCCGATTATGTACCAGATCAAAGTGAAGAAAGCTGCCAGTTCCCCTACCGTCATGGAACCTTGGATAACCATCCCTCCGCCGATGGCAAGCAAAATGACGACACTGATATTCGCAAAGAGCTCCATCATCGGAAAGTAACGTGCCCATAGTGAAGAGGCAAAAATCTGGTTGGTTTTGTAACGCTCATTCCGTTCAGAGAATTTCTCCACTTCGTGCGGCTCGCGAGCAAAAGACTTAACGGTGCGAACACCCGTAATATTCTCCTGAACCGCGGTCGTCAGCGAGCTCAGCGCGAGACGCATTTCCTGGAAAGCCGGATGGATCTTGGATTCGAACTTCAGAGCAGCCACAACCAAGAATGGCATCGCTACCAAAGTAACCAGCGTCAATTGCCAGCTGATGGTAAACATCATGATGGAACCAAAGGTTATCATCAGTACTAAATTGAGAAGTTGGGCAAAACCGAAGCCGATAAACATCCGGATTGCTTCCAAATCCCCGGTAAGCCGTGACATCAAATCCCCTGTCCGTGCCGTGTCATAATAGCGGAACGATAGAAATTGCAATTTTTCATAGCAGGCGTTTCGTAACGAGTATGCCAGGTAGTTACCCAGCCTCCCCCCAAAATAACCGTGCAGAAACTGCATCGAAGCTTTAAGAATGACCACACCCAGCACAGTGAGCGCCAGCTGCGGTACGATGCCGTAATTCTCCAGCTTGATTGCATCGTCAATCAGCACCTTCAACAGCTGCGGATAGACAAGTCCTAAAGCGGTTGCAATCGCCAGACACAGCATGGAAAGAAAAAGATAACTTCGTTTCTCCCAAAAGAAGCCCTGCAGTTGCCTGAGAACATTCATGTTTATCCTCCTTTGGATTATTTTCGTTCAGGTTATGTAGCATTTATGAAGTTTATCATCGAGCTGAACCCGCGGCAAAGAGGGAAAACCGTCATAAATGAGCCAAAAGGACCTAAAGGGGGCAAATAGTAGAACTTATCTTTGTTTCATAATGAAATCATCGGGAATTCTCATTAATACTAGGGGATATAATCACATTGTCAGTCCCTTCAACCATCAGGCTTCATCCACTCTTTTCGACTTTTTTGAACATGCTTACAAAAGGGTAATATCCTAAGCTGATTTCATCCTAGTGAAGAACGTTGTAGCGGATTAAAATACGTCATACCATCCTCTTGACCTTCTTCAGCCCGGATAAGCATAGGAAAAAAGGCGCCCCGCCATGATGGCATAGGGGACGCCTTTGCATAAAATCAGCCATTACCGAGCTGCCTGAATCATAACCTCCAGTTCATCTGCCAGCTTACTCCACATCAACGGAGATTGACCGTCCCGCAGCGAACCGAGGATGGCAGCCATGGATTCCTTCAGCTGTTCCTCCAACACAGATCCATGATGCTGCAATGAACGCTCACTCATCCGAACATAGTGGTCCATCAACTGCTCTTCCCGAATGCTCACCACACTCGCGACAGCTTCCTTCACCTTCGGCTCAGCCGCTTCACGAAGCTTGGAGCTTCCACTACCCTCAAAGAAATGTTTCGGGTTCTTAAAGGTCGACCAGAAGGACAACCAATCCCCCTGTATTTGCAATTCCGTTTCTTCCAGCTCCGGCGGTGACCAGTCCTTATCCCGCCGGATAGCAAGAGACAAACCCTCGGCCATACCGTTGATATCCGCTGCTGCTTTAAACGCTGCTTCTTCGGTTAATTTGCGACCGGCCATCTCTAATCGAAGCGTTGTGGCCCATAACTCCTGATCCAGCTCCAAGGATATCGTCCGCATCAAATCGCGTCCGCAAGCCGCAAAGGCCGACTTCAGGTGACCTGCATCCTCCCGGAGCACGGAAGGATTAAACGACTCCTGAAAGAAACGGTTCATGGCATAATCCAGCCGCTGCCGTACATGAAACAGCAATTCGCTGCTTTCCTGCGCGATATCGCGAGACATGTTAATCTCCGTTAAAGCCACAAGGCGGGATAAGGCTTGTTGATGAACCTCTTCCAGCTCCACGATTTTACGCTCACGTGAGGTCTCATCCTGGGCTGCCATATCGGCCCAAGCCCTGATTCGATCCCTCACCGAAGCCAGTTCATCATAACCCGCGCGCTCGGAAAGCCTTGGCAGCTCTTCAACCGCAAATTGACTAAGCGCTCCTTCGAATACAGGGAACCCCGATTCCTTCAATTTTGCTTCATCCCCATACAGCTTACTATCCAGCGCCGCCAGACTGGAAACAGGGAAGATATGCGGGCTGCCTACTCCACTGGATGTCAGGTTGGTACGAACATGCTTCACCACCTCATCCAGCTCCTCTTCGGATTGTGCAAGGTCTGCGGCATTGACGATAAAAAACATTTTATCCAGCGCAAAACTGTCTTTAACTCTGCCTAACTGGGACAGGAATTGATGATCCGCTTTGGAGAAGGCATGGTTGTAATACGTTACGTATACGATCGCATCCGCATTCTTAATATAATTAAACGTTACGCCCGTATGCCGGGCATGCAGGGAATCGGCTCCAGGCGTATCCACCAGCACGATTCCTTGCTCTGTCATCGGACAGCTGTAATACAGATCAATCCCATCGACAAAACAGGATTTGGTTTCGTCCGCCACATAGCCACGATATTCCGTCAATTCTACTGTTTCTGTCGTACCCAGTTTGGACTCCATCACATCAAAGCCCGCAGCGGCGGCCTTCAGAAACCCGTAATGCGGCAAGCCTGCCGGGTGAATACCGGCCGGATTCAAATCTTCAGCCGCGTCTCGCCAATTCCCCGGATTCGGTTCTTGGAGACCCAGCACGCTGAAGGAGTACTTCAGATCGTCCCACCACATATCGCGGCTCTTCATGCGCACGGACGCGGTACCATGGGCATTCCCTTCAGCCGGTGCCAGAATCCGATTCACCGCCGCCGTTGTCGGGTGCGGAGACACCGGCAAGACCGATTCGCCAAGCAGTGCGTTGGCGAAGGAGGACTTCCCGGCGCTGAACGCGCCGAACAGCGCCAACGTGAACGAGCCGCCCGCAAGCGCATCCGCGCGGGCGGTCAGATCCCGCGCGGCCGATGCCAGCGCGGGGTGCGGCGCCAGCACCGCAGCCGCTGCGCGCAGCTCGGCTGCCGCGGCATCCAGCCGCTGGCGCCGCTGCGGTGCCGCCGCCTGCGCCCCTGCGGGGCGGGGCGCCGTGCACCCG
>NZ_JBCNHV010000028.1:0-243730 GCF_050482385.1 Paenibacillus lautus | reverse complement strand
TAAAAATTGGGGTGCAGTTCAATTAAGCGGCTTTTTATATTTATGTTATCAAGTTCTTGTCAAAACACAATGACAAGAACTTGATAACATTCCCGATATGATTTCATCGAGGGCGTCTAATAAAGATGATTAGACCGCCCTTTATTAAGCTAACGGGCAGATTATCCTCGTGTGTAACTAATCCTTAGTTTATTCCGTTATTCAAAGTAAGCATATAATTGGATTTAGCTATTCGATTTATTGGGTTAGTTAATTAGTTTACGGAGAAGGTAAGAGCATTTCTTTGTCATGAGAATTGCTTTTTATTTTTTTTCTTAAATAAAAAGGGTGTTCCATTAACAATAATAATATAATAATAAACGATACTTATTTATTGTAAAACAATAAGCTACGTGTTAAAGTCATTTTATAATTAAATTGTGAGGTGCTCTTTATGAAACGGGGAACAACATTCTTTTTGAAGATGGCTGTTATGCTTATTGGAATCCCAATTCTTGCTTTGTGCATATTTTTAGTGCCTAAGATCGGGAGTTTTGCTGGAGAATTGTATCCAGATATCGCTTATATGAAATCTCTCGTTTTAATCGATATGTACGCGGCAGCCATACCTTTTTACTTTGCTCTGTATCAAGCTTTTAAACTTTTAAGCTATATTGATAAGAACCAAGCATTCTCGGAAATATCCATTATGGCTTTAAAGAATATAAAATACTGTGCCATCACAATCAGTACCTTGTACCTGCTAGGTATGCCACTCTACTATCTCATGGCGGAGAGAATTGACCCTCCAAGTTTCATACCAATGGGATTGGTCATTATTTTCGCCTCTATGGTGATCGCCGTTTTTGCTGCTGTTCTCCAAAGTCTTTTACAAGAAGCTATTAATATAAAATCAGAAAATGATTTAACGATCTGAGGTGATTATTATGGCGATTATCATCAATGTTGATGTTATGTTGGCAAAAAGGAAAATGAGTGTAACAGAACTTTCGGAGAGGGTTGGAATTACTATGGCGAATCTTTCCATTCTGAAAAACGGGAAAGCAAAAGCTGTTCGTTTTTCAACATTAGAAGCGATATGTAAGACTTTGAATTGTCAGCCGGGTGATATTTTGGAGTACAAAAGCGACGAAGACAATAAATAAAAACAGACAACGGGTATCCTGCAATATGAATTCAAGATTGGGAGGAGGGGAGGGATTGTGAAGATCTACAGCGTATTGCCAAAGTGGGTAAGGTTGACATTAATCTTCGATATTTAGAATGGAGCTGTACGAAAGGTTTCTGATCCATTAGAGAAAAATATACATAAAGATACAACCGATCCGGGATTACATAAAGATATGTCGGGGTACAAGAACATAGTCCCATTGAGAGTCGCTATTATAGCGGCTTTTTGTTTTATCGGTACAAGTTCTTGTCCCGAGTTGAGGACAAGAACTTGTACCGATTGCCGTAAAAGACAAGAACATGAGCCGTTTACCGTTTGATGACATAAGTCTTATTTACTATTAATGGGACACTTACCCATGTTTTCACATCACTAGACCTCTTTGCTAAATGGAGTATTCTTTGCTTGCATCTTTTGATAATCAAGCCCCCAATCATACATCGCAAGAATAATAGCCTTCATTGAATGCCCCATATCAGTCAGCTGATACTCTACTTTAGGTGGAATTACAGGATATATCGTTCTAGAGACTAAACCGTCTCTTTCTAACTCACGAAGCTGAAGGGTTAATGCTCGATGTGTAATTCCTGATAAGCGTGATTGCAATTCATTAAACCGAAGTTTCCCATCTAATAAATAATATAGAATGACAGGTTTCCATTTCCCACTAATTAATTTAACCGTAACTGCTACTGAACAGGTAAGACCTTCACATTCATCAACATTCATAATTGCACCTCTAATAAAGTATATTTTTTATACTAACGGTAGTTTTTATATATTATATATAAAAATTTTGCGTACTTCAACCACTTTAAATCATGTGTTAGTATGACACATATCAACTTGAGGAGGAATTAAAATGAAAAAAAAACGAACAAATTCTAGAAGTACACCACTATCGTTATGCTACAAAAAAATTCGACAGCACGAAAAAAGTTAGTGATGAAGATTTTAACACAATTATGGAAGCAGCAAGATTATCCCCAAGCTCTTTTGGATTTGAACCTTGGAAGTTTTTACTTATAAATAGTGAGAAAATCCGTGAAGATTTAAAACCATTTAGCTGGGGTGCAGTGAACTCTTTAAATGGTGCAAGTCACTTCGTAATTGGATTGATTAAGAAAAATATTACTGTCGATAGTCCACTTGTGAAACATATTATAGAAGATGTATGGGGTAGCACTTTAGAGGAAAAGAAAAGATACCTTCACTTTTTCCAAGAATTCCAAGAAAATGATTTTAAGTTGTTAAATAATCCACGTGCTTTATTTGATTGGTCATCAAAACAAAGTTATCTAGCTCTTGCTAATATGATGACAACTGCTGCTTTTCTTGGCATTGATAGCTGTCCAATTGAAGGTTTTAACCACGAAAAAGCAGAACAATATTTCTCAGAAATTGGTGTTCTCGACACGTCTGAATATGGTATTTCTTTTATGGTTTCTTTTGGATACCGAGATGAGGTTCAACCTCCTAAGACAAGACAAAGCATGTCTGAGATTCTTGAAGTAATTTCATAATCAAAACCATTTAAAATGTTCCTATTCCAATTAAAACCCTTTTAAAAACTCCCTTTCATATAGTAAGCAGAAAAACCAAGTAATTTAATCTGGTTACTACTTCAAGAAGGCGTCGGACTGTCGCAGTCAACGGTGTCTGATTATCTCGCAACTCTGCAACGAGCGGGCTTGGTAGGAGTCAGGCGCATCGGTCAGTGGACCTACTACAAGCGGAACGAAGCAACCATCAGCGCTCTTGCCGATATCATAGTTAAGAATTTGTAATTTTATACCACGTAATATCAAAAATTCACGCCGAAACGAGGATTTGCAATGAAAGCAATAATACTTAAATCATTTGGCGGCCCGGAATCGTTCGAACTTTGCGATGTGCCCAAGCCTGTGCCGCACACGGGACAAGTCCTGGTCCGGGTACATGCAACCTCCATCAATCCGTTGGATTACCAGGTCCGACGTGGCGATTATCCCGACTTGGTGCAACTGCCGGCCATTACCGGACACGACGTATCTGGCGTTGTCGAAGAAGTCGGGCCGGGTGTGACGACCTTCTCTCCAGGAGACGAAGTCTGGTACACCCCACAAATATTTGACGGGCCAGGAAGTTATGCCGAGTACCACGTTGCTGCCGAAAGCATTATCGGGAAGAAGCCTCCCGCGCTGAGCCATCTTGAGGCGGCAAGCCTGAGCTTGGTTGGAGGGACGGCGTGGGAAGCACTGATCGTGCGTGCGGCGCTAAGAGTGGGTGAAAGCATTCTAGTACACGGCGGCGCGGGGGGAGTCGGTCATGTGGCGATCCAACTCGCAAAAGCCATGGGAGCAAGGGTGTTCACGACCGTACGCGAAGCAAACTTTGAGTTCGCACGAAGTTTGGGTGCCGATGTGGTCATCGACTACGAAAAGGAGGATTATGTTGACGCCATCATGCGGGAAACGGGTGGCCGCGGAGTCGATGTCGTCTTCGACACCATCGGCGGCAATACATTGTCGCGCAGCCCCGACACGCTCGCACAACTTGGCCGCGTTGTCACGATCGTGGACATTGCACAGCCTCAAAACGTCATTCAGGCCTGGGGCAAGAACGCGAGTTATCACTTCATTTTCACAAGACAAAACCGCGGCAAGCTTGATGAGATGAGCGCATTGATAGAGCGCGGTCAGCTGCGGCCACACGTTGGCGCCGTCTATTCGCTTGCCGACATTCCGCTTGCCCATGCCCGGCTGGAGAGTCGGAACAACGGTGTTCAAGGAAAAATCGCGATTGCAGTCGGGCCGTCAGCTCATTTTAAAGGAACACCATGATTTATGAGATCGCTCTACTTCCAGTTCACAATGAACACATTGAAACGTTCAGACGTGCCTTTGCCGAGGTCGCTCCTTTGCTCAGCCGCGCAAAGGGTTACGGCGGTCACTCCCTCGCGCAAGGGATCGAAACACCCCAGCTATTCCATCTAATTGTGCGATGGCAATCACTCGAGGATCACACGCTTTTGCTACAGGCGAACTGAACATGGAGATTTTTATTATGCTCCTTTTTCAAAACAATTTCCAAGTGATGAAGTCTCTAACCGATATTGATGGGGAAGTGACCGAAGATACAAACCAGGTAATAATAAAGGGTTATTTTCACCAAAAAAATAAAGTAATTTGGCCGGGCACGGCATTGGCCACGAACTGCATGAGATGACGAACAGCATTCTGAATTACTATGATCCGCGAGACAGCAGGCTGCTCACGAACGGACTGGTGGTCGCGGTGGAAACCTTTTCATCGGACGGAGCGGAATATGTAGAAGAGAGCGCTGACGGTTGGGGGCTGCTGCTGCCGGACCATCAGTACGCCGCACAGTTTGAGCACACGATTGTCTTTACAAAGATAAGCCGCCCATTTTAACAACGGTGTAATGTCACCTCGGATATGAATCATTTTAAAAACGGCTGCCTTCACTTCAATGGCAGCCGTTTTTTCGTGCGGCTTAATGTCTGTTCTTGGAGGAGTACCGAACATACGGGAATACTCTCGGCTGAATTGAGATGCACTTTCATAGCCTACCCGGAATGCGACATCCGCGGCATCCGCCGACTCGGATAATAACAGGCGCCGAGCCTCCAGCAATCGGAAGTGTTTTTGAAACTGAATCGGGCTCATAGCGGTTACCTCTTTGAAGTATCTGTGGAATGTCGGGACACCCAATTATATATATTCTTATCGGAAGTGAGGTAGGGGGGAGTCATTCATGGGTATTGGCATTCTGTAAGAATGCTGCATCGGAAACATAGGCTCGTCAGCGTTCGCCTTTGTTCACGGATTTCTACCCACTTCACACGTTGTCCCTAGCGTACAATCTTTAGTTCAGATTATGTAGATTTTGTTCCATCCCCCAGAGATTTGTTTTCATAAGGTTAACTCTATGTAAATGAGTGTTTCAAATTTTTTACAGGTAGATAATCATTCGAAAACAATGGGCTTGTATGATGAATTTGGATTTGCAAAAGGAGAGGCTAGACACTCGGCGAATCCGAATTATAAAAAAGTGGGGGTATTTGATAGTGAAAAACAGATGGATGTTAACTGCAGTATTTGCATTAGGCGTAGGCCTTCTTGCAGGATGCGGTTCTAACGGAAACACGGCAAACAACGGAGCAGCAGCGGATAATACGACTTCTGCACCTCAGACGAATACGGCGCAAGAATCAACACCTTCTGCAACAGAGATCAAGGAGCTTAAGGTCAGCTTCGTTCCATCCAAGGACCCTGACCAAATCATTACGGCAACAGATCCATTGAAAGATCTTCTGAAAGAGCAATTGGCTACTGAAGGCTACAATGTGGAAAAGGTTACGATCGATGTAGGTACGACTTATGAGGCGGTTGGTGAGGCTTTGACGGCAGGAACGACGGACATCGGGTTCATCCCGGGTGGAACGTATGCCCTGTATGATGACGGTGCAGATGTGATTTTGACTGCTACCCGTGCGGGTCTATCCAACGATTCCGACAATCCGAAGGATTGGAACGACAATAAACCGACGGCACCTACAGACAAGCAAGCAACCTACTATCGTTCGATTGCCATCGCTGGCCCAACGGATAAAGGTAAAGAGCTGGCAGCCAAGGTGAATGCGGGCGAACCCTTGACTTGGGAAGAACTGGACAGCGCGAATTGGGCAGTGATGTCGACCTCTTCTTCCGCGGGTTACATTTACCCGACACTGTGGCTTCAAAATAACTACAACAAGAGCATCACAGATCTGAAGCATGTGGTGACTTCGGACTCTTACGGAAGCTCGTTCGCCCGTCTGGCAGCTGGTCAAGTGGATATCATTGTAGCTTTCGCTGATGCAAGAAGAGATTATGAAGAAAAATGGACAACCGAGTTCAGCCGTTCCGCTTCAATCTGGGATGAGACGAATGTGATCGGAGTTACGCAAGGAATCTATAACGATACAATCAGCGTAAGCAAAAACTCTTCGCTGATGGATGACCAATTCAAGTCTGCCCTGCAAAAGGCCTTCATCGCCATTGCTCAAACAGACAAAGGAAAAGAAGTTATCGCCGTGTACAGTCATGAAGGCTACCAAGAAGCAAAATCCTCGGATTACGACAACGAGCGCAAGGCTCAAGAGCTGATCAAGAGTCAAAAGCAGTAATCCACGATCAAGGCGAGGAAGTTAGACGGAAGCTTTGGAATGAAATGAGTGCATCATGGCAACGTGATGCCCTCATTTTTTCACGTTTTTACGCAGACTAAAGGATCGGAGCTTATGCCATGATTGAATTCAAACAGGTGGAGAAGAAATACGCAAACGGAACAACAGCTTTGAAAAATATTAATCTGTCCATCGAGCAGGGCGAATTCGTCGCCATCATCGGTCTCTCCGGTGCGGGGAAGTCTACACTGATCCGTTGCATTAATCGAATGCATGAGATTACCGGAGGCCAGCTCCATGTGGATGGCGTAGATGTAGGGAAGCTGAAGGGCAGCCAGGTTCGCCGGTTCCGCCGGAGAATCGGCATGATTTTTCAATCCTTCAATCTGGTGACAAGAACTTCTGTGATCAAGAATGTACTCGTCTCCTTTGTCCCAGATCTGCCGTTGTGGCGCAAGCTGACTGGAATCTTCACTAAGGATCATAAGATCAAGGCGCTGGAGGCATTAGATAAAGTAGGCATCCTTGATAAGGCATATATGCGTGTGGATCAGTTGTCGGGCGGTCAGCAGCAGCGGGTAGCGCTGGCGCGGACGCTTGCTCAGAATCCGGATATTATTCTGGCAGATGAGCCGATTGCCTCGCTGGATCCGGTGACATCCCGGATGGTCATGGATGATTTCAAACGTATTAACCAGGAGATGAACATCTCGGTGATTATGAATATTCACCATGTCGAGGTAGCACTGGAATATGCCGACCGCATCATTGGCATTCGCCAAGGCGAGGTTGTCTTTGACGGGGAGGCTTCCGGGGTCACAACGGCAGTACTTGGCGAAATTTACGGCGGCCGTTTTGAGGAGGAAATGTCAGTCCAAGCGGAGGCCGAGATTGCTTATGTATGACAAACTATTTCCGCCTAAAAAGGTTGCTCTTCCGAACGGCAAGATCGTTCTGGAGAAACGCTCCCGCACGCCGCTGATTCTATTGCTCATCCTTGTGGCAGTTGCTCTGTCCGTGGAATTTACGAATTTTAATCTAAAAGTGTTGTTTGAACGAATAGGCAAACTATTCGGGATGATTGGCGAAATGTTTCCGCCGGATTGGGCGTACTTTCCTAAATTGTGGGGAGCGCTTGTAGACACCCTGCAGATGTCACTTATCGGCTCCATGATCGGCGCGCTGCTTGCGCTGCCTATTGCGATTTTGGCCTCCTCCAATGTCGTTCCAAACCGGTTGGTGACAGCCTTCTTTAAGATTGTTCTGAGTCTGCTGCGTACCTTGCCAATCCTGGTCACCGCCTTGATTGCTACCTTTATCTTTGGCTTGGGGCCAACCGCGGGCGTGGTAGCAATTCTGCTGTTTACGCTGTCTTATGTAGGCAAGCTGCTGTATGAGCAGATTGAAAATGTGGATATGGGTCCATTTGAAGCGATGGAATCCATCGGTATGACAAGAATTCAGGCATTCCGCTATGCCATGTTTCCACAGGTGCTGCCAAGCTATTTGTCCAATTCGCTGTTCTGCTTTGAGGGGAATGTACGTTATGCGGCGATCCTGGGATACGTGGGTGCGGGCGGCGTTGGCCTGTTGATTAAAGAAGATTTGGGCTGGCGTGATTATCAGAATGTAGGGATGATCATTTTGGCACTGGTAATCACGGTCTATCTGATCGAGACGACTAGTGAGCATTTCCGTAAAAAATGGATTTGATGAAAGAGAGGAGGTTCGTGAGTGACGACGATTCAGAAGCAACTTCAGGCCCAACCTCGTAATATGCGGTATGTGCTGACGCTTACGGTGATTATTATTGCACTGTTTGCCTGGTCGCTTGCTGCTGTTAATTTGAAGGATATCAATCAGAGCGGTCTCAAAATCGCTCAGAATATAATAACGGGAATTTTGAATCCTGATTTGAACTTGCTCTTAAGCGTCTCAAAACAGAGCGTACTGTATTTGCTGCTTGAGACGGTAGCCATTGCATTTTTGGGGACCATTGTAGGGGCGATCTTATCCGTTCCGCTTGCCTTTCTGGCTGCATCGAATATCGTACCCAAGCCGGTGGCTTGGCTTACCCGCCTGCTGCTGATCTTCATCCGGACGATTCCTGCCCTCGTATATGGCTTGATGTTCATCCGCGTCTCCGGTCCCGGACCGTTCTCAGGCGTGATGACGATAGGGATTACGTCGGTCGGAATGCTGTCCAAGCTGTATGTGGATGCTATTGAGGAACTCGATACCAAGGTGCTTGAGTCCATGACCTCGATTGGCTGCACGACCTTTGAAAAGATCCGCTACGGCATCTTGCCGCAATTGATGTCGTTGTTCCTCTCGGTAACGGTTTACCGGTTCGATATGAATATGCGCGAAGCATCTATCCTGGGCTTGGTTGGAGCAGGAGGGATCGGTGCCCCGCTGATCTTTGCCATGAACGGGTATAAGTGGAATCAGGTCGGGGCGATTCTGATCGGATTGGTTATTCTGATTCTGATCATCGAGTGGATATCCAACAAGCTTCGGACTAAGCTGGTAAAAGGATAAGCGGGAGACAGGCTGCTGCTGGTGCTGCCTAGTTGCCCTGAAAGCAACTAAATCGGCATTTCCGATGAGGAAATTGGCCGCCAACTTTAACTGAAAAAGGGCGACGTCAGAGAATTCACCTCTTTCGTCGCCTTTTTCATGGTGAATTTAGGGGAAGAGACAGGGAAAGAGACTGCCTAATAAGCTCAGTAAACAACCTCCCAATTATGATTGCAAGTCGCCTGGATCACGCCAACCCGGGAAATGTAATCTGCAAGAATCTCTGTCATATCGGTCGGAATTTCACGAACCACTGGCGCGTCCTTCAGCATATCGAAGTTTCCGCCACCGCCAGCCCGGTAGCTGTTCATGACGACTTCGAAGCTTTCATCCGGATCCACAGGCGTTCCGTGGCGCTCCAATCTGACCACCCGCTGCCCGGCGGGCCTTGAGATGTCGAGCGTATAGTCGATACCTTCCCACATATCATAATTGAAATGCTGGGGCTTTGGCTCCAGATAAGACGGCGCAATGCGCAGTCCATCACCGGTCTCATGCACCTCAAAGTATTGGGCAGTCTGCTCTAGCATGGCTCGGATGTCGCTGCCCCGCATGCGGATAACCTTTAACGTATTAGGATAAATGTAGTTGGACACCACATCCCGCATGGTAATTAATTCTCCGAAACCTCTGGCTTCATTGGTAAAGATGGCAGCCAGAGAGAGCTCAGCCCCGGTCACCTCCATCTGAATCCGATTTATCATTTCCGTAAAGGCATGATCTGCCTGGCGAGCTGTGAACGGATCGGGAATCGAGAGATCTCCCTCGGTGCGGCCAATGGGTTGATCGAGCCAATGCTGCGTTTGCCGTTCATCCTCAGCAAACAGAGCCAGAAAATCCTCATCCGCCAGATCCGCTTCGTCTACAAGAAGCAATGAGGAAGATTTGCCCGATAGCTGCCATCCCTTTTCAGGAACCGCCTGAAATTCAAGCTCTACCTTTGCAACCGCTTGTCCGGCACTGCCAGGCTGCGTAATGACTACCCCGTTAATCTCCCCGTTTAACAGGCGGTGTTGATGGCCGGTGAGCAGTATGTCGACACCCTGGATCGTTTCACATATAGCATAGCCTTGATTTTCACCGGTTAAGGGTTCGGTTGCTTCACCAGTCATGGGATCGCGTTCGAAGCCCCCGTGATAGCTCAAAATCACCGCATCCGGCTGTTCCATCGAACGAATCTTGTCTACCCAGTACTTAGCAGCATCCAGCGCATCAATAAAGGACAAGCCTTCGATGTGATTCGGCTCCTCCCAATTCGGAATAAAGTGGGTGGTAAGTCCGAGCAGGGCGATGCGAATGCCTTGCGGAAGCTCAAAGATCCGATATGGCTTGCCGAATGCAGGCTTTCCGTCAGTCTTGTTTACAATGTTAGCAGATAGCCAGGGACAATCGGAATCACGGATCGCCTGTCGAAGCAGCTCCTGTCCGTAATTGAACTCGTGATTCCCAAGCACAGCTGCATCATATCCAAGTGCATTCAACGCTCGGGCTGCAGGATGCAGACCGTGGCGGTTTAACTTGGCATAGTGATACATCAGCGGCGTTCCTTGAAGCAAATCTCCGTTGTCAATCAGGAGCAGATTGGTGCTCCGGCTTCTCTCTTTCTGAATCAGGCGTGACAGCTTGGCAAGGCCAAGCGGCTTGTCGCCAGGGCCACGGTAATCGGTTGGATACAGGTGACCGTGAATATCGCTCGTATGCAGAATCGTCAGATTTATAGAATTCATAGATGCCATCAATGGCTGCCTCCCATGCTGATCAGATAAATGTGGAATTTAAATGGAATACAGCTATTATAAACAACTACATCTGCGTCATGGTAAACGCAGTGTTATTTTTGAAGGACACAGATAAAAAGAAAACGGCATCGGAAGCATATGCTACTTAGCGTTCGCCTTTGTTAGCAGATTTTTACTCTATGATGGGCTTAGTGCAATCAGAGAAATCCGGGAACAACAGCGATCGTAAGAACACTTCACACGTTGCTCCTAGCGTACACTCATGAGTTCAACTGATATAGGTATATAAATTTCTTTCAATTTTACGTAACCTGGCTTTTAAGCTAATAATTCCATGCCAAACTAAGGGTGTTGGACTACTCTTAATCTCATGGGAGGGAAATTATGAGCAGAAAGCGGGTTGGACTTGGAAAGAAGATCTGGACGAAGTGGTTGCAAATCGGACTTGCTGTATCCTTGGCATTTACGATTCAACTGGAACTGGGCGCGATTCTCGCACCTGTGCATGCCGAGGGGCCGAACGATCCCGCACCCTATATTGCTGCCAAAGTGGTAAATGAGAATGCCGGCAAGAAAATTCTTTTTGATAACACTCATGCCCAGACCGCAGGTGCCGCAGACTGGGTTATTGACGGCGCATTTTCCGATTTTGGACAAGCACTGGCTGCTGACGGATTTGATGTCGCCGAGCTGCGCAAGTCAACACCGATTACTTACAACGATCTAAGCGGCTATTCCGTATTTGTTATTGCTGAGCCGAACATTCCCTTCAAGCAGAGCGAGCAGGCTGCGATGGAACTGTATGTACAAAATGGAGGAAGTATTTTCTTCATTGGCGACCACTATAATGCTGACCGTAACAAGAACCGCTGGGATGGCTCCGAGGCGATCAACGGGTATCGCAGAGGGGCTTGGGAGGATCCGACTAAGGGCATGAGTTCGGAAGAGAGAAACTCGGAGGTGATGCAAGACGTCGTCAGCTCGGATTGGCTCGCAGACCATTTCGGAGTTCGCTTCCGATATAACGCATTGGGTGATATCACAGCTAATCATATTGTAGAACCGGATCAGGCCTTTGGAATCACCGAGGGAGTTGACGGAGTTGCGATGCATGCCGGTTCTACACTAGCGATTACCGATCCGGCCAAGGCCAAGGGCATTGTGTATCTCCCGAAGACGAATGAGTCATGGGGGAGTGCGGTCGATCAGGGCGTATATAACGGCGGCGGCATGGAGGAGGGACCTTATGTTGCCGTAGCCAAGGTTGGATTGGGTAAAGCGGCCTTTATCGGTGATTCCTCGCCGGTAGAAGATGCCACACCAAAATATTTGCGCGAAGAAACAGGAGCTAAAAAGACAACCTATGATGGCTTTAAGGAGCAGGATGATGCCGTTTTGTTAGTCAATATGATCAATTGGCTGGCAGATCAGGAGAGCTATACAAGTCTGGCACAAGTCGGTGACCTTCAATTGGATGAGGTAACAGAGCTGCATTCCTTTGAAGCGCCACAGGCTTCAACGGAGCCTCAACCTGAACCTTGGTCTTCGCCGGCTGCCGGATATAAATGGTGGGACAGCTCGACCTTCAAGCCGGGTTCTTACGGCGGTGCTACAGTGAGCGCATCGCCAGTCTACAGTTTTGTTCACCAATCCGTTTTACCGAATGCAGCAGAGTTTCAAATCCGTGTTCTTATCGAGAACCTGCCTGCCAATTCAACGGTGACCGGATTTAGCGCAGGGATCTATTTGACGGGTGGAACCCAGGTAGCTATGACGCAAAGAGCAGACGGAACCTGGCCAACCGCGTATGGATATGGGGACACCTTCAGCTTGACCGCCGATAGTCAAGGGCGGGCCTATAAGGATTTGACGATACGCGTCAAGCCAGGCACTTCCGGGGTAGCCAATCTTCGATTGCGGCAGAACGGCAATAATCTGTTGACCCAATCCGTGACGCTGGATAACGTGCCTGCCGAGCCATTGCCGGATGCAGGCAGCTCGATTCCGGAATTGATTACGATAGCGGAAGGAAGAAGCAAGCCAGAAGGAAGTCTGATCACGGTTCAAGGTACTGTAACGACTGAACCAGGCATCTATGGAGGACAAACCTTCTATTTGCAGGATGCTACCGGCGGAGTCTATGTGTATCAGAGCAGCACGGGATTTCATCAAGGCGATGTGGTAAAGCTTACAGCCTCAACCACCCTTTATAACACAGAGCTGGAATTAGCGAGCCCGGTCTTAATCGAAAAGGTGGGTACGGAGAAACTGCCGGAGGCAGTTAAGGTCGACTCTGTAAATGCTGCCAATCAAGGCCAACTGATTGCACTTCAGCAGGTGCAAATCACGAATATCATTACGGCATCCCCATCGGGATCCTTCGAATTTGATGCGATCAGCGCGAGTGGGGGCAGCAACCATGTCCGCGTGGATGTTAGAACTGGGCTGAGCTTGAGCGATTTTCCTTATGAAGAAGGACAAGTTGTCAATCTTCAAGGTGTATCCTCAATCTTTAAAGACGTATATCAATTGAAGGTTCGAGGAATAAACGATATTTCGCTTGCGCAGGCGAACGTTCCTCCGGCAACCTCTGCCGCTCTATCGGAGCAGCCGAACACGAACGGTTGGTTTAACCGGAATGTGACCCTTACTTTGACGGCTACGAGTTCGGAGCCGGCATCGACGACCTATTGGTTGAATGACGGAGCTGAGTCCGTATACTCGGGTCCTGTGGTTGTCGACAGAGAGGGGATCAACATCATTCAATACTACTCTTCTGCCGGTGGTGTGGCTGAAGAGACGAAGACGATGCAAATCAAACTGGACAGGACAGCCCCTGCCGTGACGTTGACCCAATCGGGAAGCCGAATCGGAGACGTATGGGAGCAGGATACCCTGAAGTTTGAGCTTCACAGCACGGATGAGATCTCAGGCGTCATTACCCAGAAGCTCCTACTGGACGGACAACGGATTGAAGCGGGTCAAACGATCAGCGCCAAGAAGCTGGGAACAGGAGAGCATGTCATTGAATACCGCGTAGAGGACGCCGCAGGAAACGCGGCCTCAGACCGCGCTGTATTCCAGGTGAAGCAGAAGAATGCCGCCGCAGCGCCGGGCATACCTGTACTGTCAGACAATAATGGTTATAATACAGGCCTTCGAGACGGAAATTACAAGGTAACGATGAATTTGTGGTGGGGTAATAACGGCTCGGAGTTCAAACTGTATGAAGACGGCATCCTGATTCAAACCATCCCATTAAAGGAGGCTTCTCCCTCGATGCAGACAGCTTCTGTCGATATTGCGGGAAAGGCCAACGGCGTATATACTTATGTCGGCGAATTGGTCAATGCATGGGGCGTATCGCAGTCGGAGCCCCTTCGCGTAACGGTGACGGATGCTTCACCGGGCAAGCCCGTATTGTCGCACGATAATTGGGACGGAGATGGCAGCTATCTGATTAGCGCGAACCTGTGGTGGGGGACGAATGCTACCGAATACCGTCTCTATGAGAACGGCGTCCTGATCGATACCCAGGCTTTGACCAACACTTCGCCTGGTATGCAGGCGGCTGTTACGGAAATCCATGATCGGGCGCCGGGTACTTACGAATATTATGCCGAATGGATCAATGCTGCAGGCGTAACGCAAAGCGACCGTATTCAGGTCCGCGTCAGAGCATCGGGCTACCTGCCGCAGCACGCCGCATAATTCATTTAATAGGATGACTTGCGAAAGGCCGATCGGACCGGGGGAACTCGGAGCCGATTGGTCTTTTTCTTTTTGGTATCTACACATGAAACCTTTCTTGGTTGGAAAGGGCTATCATGCCTGCCGATGGCTTTCGCAAAGAGTTTAATGGTTTTCTTGATTGAAGTATCGACGGTCTTCACCAATGAGGACCAGTTTGCTCTGTTTCCGAATTCAACATGCCCTCCGTGTATGGAGAACCATTAAATTGTATCCCTAGAGAGTGGGCTTGCCCCACTCCTTTTTTAATGGGCAAGGATTATAATCCATCGTGACAGCGAAAAGTTTGGATGAAGGGAGCGTGAACGTCAGAAAGCGATCTGCTTGCTTCCGATAAATGTTAGCGCCTTCACAAAAAACAAGAAGAATACAACCGAGCGAACAGAAGCTCCACTGCCTTATTGTCCTTGGGCAGATGAATAATCTTGAGGAGGTATTTATGCTTGCCATTAGAAAAGCAGTTAGTTTGTTGGTAGTGCTTGCCGTAATGATCACAGGATTCTCACCCCGAACTGCCGATGCTGCAGAAATCGATAGTTATTCAATTTCTTCAATGGATATGACGGATGCCGCTGATTCGGCATCTTTGGCACAGACCGCCAATGCTCCGGCCACGATACAAAATTACCCGATGCCATCCATCTATGCAGCATCCAGCGTGTTTTCGTTGAAAGCGAATAACGAAGCGATTCCTGTGATCAGTTATCTGGCTGATTATGATTATGCCCAATTTTCTTTTTCCGGCAGTGTCCGTATCGAAGTAACCAACAATGTGCCGATCACATCATTCTCCATCAGTCCTCAGGCTAAAAACATCGAAGGCGCGGTCAACGGGAACAAGCTGACGTTCACGCTTTCATCCTCAACCTATGTCATCGTAAAAATCAATGACCAGAGGAAGAAGATTGTCATCGCGGCAGACCCCTTGGAAACGGATATCCCCCCGTCCGCCGGTGCCGGGATATATAATGTGACGCAGTCGCCATATCACGCGGATAACACGGGAACATCGCTGGCATCAGACGCGATTCAGCAGGCGATCGATGACGCCCATCAAGCGGGCGGCGGCGTAGTATTCATTCCGGCAGGTGTTTATAAGAGCGGGAACCTGACATTAAAAAGCAACGTAACCTTTTACCTGGCCGGAGGCGCCGTCATTGTTGGCACGGGCAAAGGGGAAGACTACGTGATTGATTTTCGCAAGGATTCACGAAATGCGGATGGAACGTATTTTATTCGTACGGCCGTAGACTCCAGCAATATTACGATTCGGGGACGGGGAACCATCGATGGTAAAGGCATTGCGATGCGCGAGCGAAAAATGCCGGCGCCGAATAAAAATGAAGGATTTCTCAATAACCTGCTCGTTCCGATCGCAACATCCAATTTTACGTTTGATGGTTTAATATTGCGCGATGGCGGTTTCTGGTCGTTTATGGTGGTTCGCTCCGACAATGTAACCATCAACAATCTTAAGGGATTCCAGGATTTATACAAAATCGAGAATGACGTCATCGATATCAACGAGAGTCAGAATGTGCTCGTTCAACATTCGATAGCTATATCGGATGACGACACGTATTCCACTAAAACCTGGCTGCAGACGGGGATGTCAAAAGACTGGCCGGGCGAGCTTGAACATTTGGAGAATGTGGTTTTTGATGATGCTTTTGCATGGACAAGATGTGCGGCTTTCAAGATTGGCATGGGGGTAGCCCAGCCGCAGATCGGTGTTACGATCCGAAACTCGTATGTATTTCAAAGCGCCCGGGCATTGCTTATTGATCATGGTTACCAACTGAATACGCTACCTGAGGAAGGTTACGCCCAAAATATTACGTTTGAAAATATCGACATCGAACGCGTCGGTATCAATCAATTCGGGAACTATTGGCTTGGGGTTTCTACCAGCACTTCCGGCGATGTAAGCAATGTTGTCGTCAAGAACATCAATGTTCGCGAGACCGGTACTCAGAAATCCAGAATTTCCGGAAACGCCACCAAAGGCGGAAGAGTTAACGGCGTCACGTTCACGGATGTTTATGTTGAAGGCAAGCTTGCCGCAACCTTGGACGACTTGAATGTTACCGTTAATAACAATGTAAGCGGCATCGTCTTTGCCAACTCCAAGCCGCCGCTATTCAGCGACAATTTCGAAGACGGAAATACGGCGGGGTGGACGTCGGTGTCCGGCGGCTGGACCGTACCGAAAGTCGGCACGAATCACGTGCTGTCCAGCGGGAATCAGACAACCACATCCCTGATTACTGCGAATAGCGGTGGTTCATGGACGGATTACGCGTATGAAGCCAGATTAAGAATGCCCATCACCAACGCCAACGCGGGCGTTGTTTTCAGGGTGCAGGATGCACACAACTATTATATGTATCGAATTCACTCATCGAATCAACAGCTGGAGTTATTCAAATCCGTGAATGGACAACTGTCGCTTGTAAACAGCACGCCGTTCACGGCCATTGAGAAGCAGTGGTATACGGTTAAAGCGGTTATGCAAGGGAACACGATTGCCTGTTATGTGGATGGAGAATTGAAGATGGAATGGACCAATCCTGTAACCGAATTGACGGCAGGGGGGATCGGATTTCGGACCACCTCGGCTGGCGTCCATTTTGACGATGCCGTGGTTTCCCTCATCAGTAAAGCACCTGAGGGGATAGCCCTTTCACACAACAGCGTTGTTGAAAATACCACTGCAGGGGGCATGGTCGGAACATTTTCCACCAGCCATCCTGATGCGGAAGAAACCTTTGTTTATTCGCTGACAGCAGGTGATGGGGATGCAGACAACAGCAGCTTCATCATATCGGACAATAAGTTGTTTCTTGCCGTAACGCCTGATTACGAAGCCAAGGACACCTACAGCATCCGGGTGAGGAGCACAGATTCAGGGGGCCTGTATGTTGAGAAGATCTTTACGATCCATGTCACGGATGTGGATGAACCTCCTATGGATCCGGATCCTGCAGTCATCCAATTCAGCGACGATTTTGAAGATGGAAATACGCTAGGATGGACGTCTGCTTCAGGTTCCTGGAATGTGACCACTGACGGCACGAAAGCCTTGATCCAGAATCATTCAGAAACAGCGCTCATTACTGCCGGCGATTCTTGGACGGATTATACGTATGAAGCCAAAGTGAAAATGCCCATCACCAATGCCAACGCGGGCTTGATCTTCAGGGTACAGGATGCGAAGCATTTCTACATGTACCGAATCCATTCCTCAGCCCAAAAGCTGGAATTGTACAAATCCGTGGACAACGTCATGACCCTTGTATCCAGCACCCCGTTCACCGCTCAGGCGAACCAGTGGTATACGATGAAGGCTTCCATTCAAGGGAACACAATGAAAGGTTATGTGGATGGAGAACTAAAAATGGAATGGACCAATCCCGAAACGGAACTGACAGCAGGGAAAATAGGATTCCGAACCACCTCGGCCGGCGTAACTTTTGATGATGCTTTGGTTCTGACGCGTGACCCGATTTAGTTAGCAAAACATTCTGTATCGGTTAGTTCAGTAAAAAAGCCGATTCACAGGTCGGTCACAGTTCATGGGATCCCAAGAAGGAGCTGCCCCTAAAGCCATGACATGGCTGCTTGGGGCAGCTTCGTTTTTTTACGTTGTCGAACAGGAGCTGCAGTGACATAATCAAAGCAAACAATTTAACGGAAGGCGTGAAAAGCTTGGAGTACCTCCGCAGGCAATCGTTCCGCAACAAACTTAAGGTCGCTTTTCTGGCCGTCATCGTGCTTTCTGTTCTGATGACCGGAGGATTGTCTTATTATATCTCGACTGCGACGCTGGAAAAGAATGCGCTGAAGCTCACGCAGGACACGGTGGTCAGATCCGCACAGATTGTAGATGAGAAACTGAATAAACTGATGTTGATTATGATGACGTTTATGATCAGCCAGCCGTTCTACGATATGCTGAAGGATGCCGCCTCCGGGGATAGTAGCAGATATTACATGCATCTGAACGATCTTGACAACGTTTTCTCGCAGGCTCGGATCGCCGAGCCGCTAATCCAATCGATCTACGTCTTTACGCCGATTGGCGAATTTTATCCTTCGTCCATGAATCGGAATCGGCTCACTGCATTTGAAGATACCGTTTTGCATGCGCGCATTGAACAGGAGAAAAAGAATCTTTGGGTGGAAGGTCATGAGGATATGCTATTCTCCGGCAAGGAACGCGTGATCTCGCTCATATTGGAGCCGATCTTTGACACGCCGGTCAGCGGCGTTTATATTGTCGTGAATATCCGTGAGGACGGCTTCCGCAAGCTGGTACAGGGGAACACCGCGGAAGGGGCGTCCAGCTTCTTGCTGAACGCAGAAGGTGAGACGGTCTATCCCGTGAAGGAACCGCTGGCCAGGCAGGTGGTGGACGCGGGAAATTTAAGCGGGATGATAAACCGCTCAGAGGGAAGCCAACCCTTTGAACTGGACGGACAAACCTATCTGCTCAATTATGCCCGTCTCGGCATAGCGGATTGGACGATGACCACCATCCGTTCCCGGGACGATGTGCTCCATGACATGGTATATGTCAAATGGCTCATCGCCGGGGTTACACTGGCTGCTTTTACCGTTACTACGCTAATCTCGGGGGCATTTTCGCGCTATTTGCTGAAACCGCTGCAAGGGCTGCTGAAGGTGATGAAACGGGTTGAGAACAACGATCTGAGCGCCCGATTTGAAAGCGGCAGCGGAGATGAACTAGGTCAGGTGGGATACCGGTTTAACCGCATGCTCGAACAGATTGTAGTGTTAATCGACGAGGTCACGGAGGCGCAGACACATAAGCGGACTGCCGAGATCAAGGCACTGTCGGCGCAGATGGATCCGCATTTTCTGTACAACACGCTCAACACCATCTATTGGAAGTTGAAATTGAAGCAGATCGAGCCCTCGCAGCAAATGGTCATGTCGCTCTCCCGCCTGTTCCAGCTCGGGCTGAACAACGGTCAGGAGATTACGACCTTGTCGAAAGAACTGGAGCATGTGCGCCAGTATCTGGAGCTGCAGTTAAGCTGCTATGAAGGTTTATTCTCTTATGAGATCCATGCAGGTGAACCAGAGGTGTCATCGCTTTCGATTCCGCGCATCATTTTGCAGCCGCTGGTGGAGAACAGCATTTTGCACGGTTTCCGCGACCTGAAACACGGCGGCCGGATCGAGATCGAAATCGCCGGGGACGGGGAACGCTGGACGATTGCCGTACGCGATAACGGCATCGGCATGAACGAAGACCAGGTGCGCGCGCTCTTCTCCCGGGAATCGAAGAAAGGGTATGCGGTGTCCAATCTGATCCTGCGACTCCGCCTCTATTATGGGGACAGTGCGGAATTTCATGCAGACAGTGCGCCGGAGCGTGGAACCGAAATACGGATTTCTTTGCCCAAGAAAGGGGAGCATTTGGATGAGCAATTCTAAGGCGATCAGTCTCTGCATTATCGACGATATTAAAAGCGTGGTGGAGGGGCTGACCGCGATGAACTGGGAAGAGCAGGGGATTCGGGTCGCAGGCGTTTCGAGCAATGGGGAAGAGGGGCTTAAGCTGATCAATGGGTTGCGGCCGGATCTGGTTATTACCGATATCCGAATGCCGATCATGGACGGGTTGAGCATGCTGCGTTTGGTGCTGGAAGAGAACCCCGGCTGCAAAGTCATTCTGATCAGCGGTTATGCCGACTTTGAATATGCGCAGCAGGCGGTGCAGCTCGGAGCGTTTGATTTTGTGGTGAAACCCTTCTCAGAAGAAGACATGATGTCGGCTGTGCTTCGAGCAAGGGCAGAGATCATAGAAGAGAGGTCCAAGCGGATAAGTCTGAGGGAAATGGAGAACAAGCTCCGTGAGAGCATGCCGGCGCTGCGGCAGGAATACTTTGCGCTGCTCGTAAGCCACCGCACTTCATGGGAAGAGGCATCGGAACGGTGGGCGTTCTTGAACATTGAGCTGGAGCCGCGCGGTTTCGTGGTGATGCTGATTGAAATTGACCGTTTCCGGGAGCAGGTTGCCGAACAGTCTGTCCAGGAGATGGAACTGATCCGGTTTTCGCTGTTGAATATTATGCAGGAGAC
Source organism: Paenibacillus lautus (assembly GCF_050482385.1). GTDB lineage: Bacteria > Bacillota > Bacilli > Paenibacillales > Paenibacillaceae > Paenibacillus_AQ > Paenibacillus_AQ lautus_B. The sequence continues at coordinate 223,209 of NZ_JBCNHV010000028.1, read as the reverse complement.
GCTTGCCCAGTATGCGTGCAGCGTTCTTTTCCGAGCCGGTCATGACCAGTACTTGGCCGTACTGAACGATACCGGACCGGACCGTCCGATCGAAATTGCCGAGCAGTGCTGCCGGAATATGGAACGATATACCAAGTTTACGGTCTCGGTCGGGGTCGGAGGCAGAGTGGAGGAGATCAGCGGGCTGCCGGATTCCTATCGTCAGGCCCAGCGTGCGCTTTCCCATCATCTGTTTACCGAAGGCAATGCGGCCATTATGTATGACGATATCCAGCAGAGCGGAAGTCAGGAGCCGCTGGCGCTGGAGTACAAGGAAGAACTGCTGCTGGCCCTACGTTCCGGGAATGCCGTCCGGACGGACGCGATGCTGTCCGCGATTTCGGAAGCGCTGCAGAAACGGATCTCCCGGCAAAATCCGGATTATCTCCTCAGTCTGTACGATGAGCTGGCCGCGTCTGCGATTCGAACCCTTTACGAAATGGTTCCGTATTCGGAGATACACCCGCTCATTCAGAGATTCAGAACGGTGCAAGGGACGGCGGGGTTGCCGTTGGCCTCTTTGCAGCGACAGCTGCTTGCCTTGTGCACGGAGGGAGCCGAACTGGTTCGCCGGAACAGCTTATCCGAAGGGCAGAAGGTGATTTATAAAGCCACCGCCTATATCATGGGCCGCTTGTCCGAGGATATTACCGTCGGTGAATGCGCCGCCCATGTGCATCTCAGCGCGAGCTATTTTTCCAGCCTGTTCAAGCAGGTGACCGGAATGACGGTCACACAGTATATCACCTCGGAGCGCATTCAGAAAGCGAGGCTGCTGCTGGTAGAGGGGGCGCAGGTGCAGGAGGTTGCTGCGGCAGTAGGGTATGAAGAGCGCAGATATTTCAGCGAGATGTTCAAGAAGATCACCGGCCAGACGCCGTCGGAATTCAGGGCGGGCTATCACATGGACCGGCCGGAGGCGTGAGGTTCGTGCTGGAGCAGACCATAGAATTCTATCCCTTGAGAGTGAATTTGCCTCACTCCTTTTCCGACTACGGGATTCTATAATTAAAAACGAGCTCACAATACTAACGTTAATCAAAGGGGTAGAATGTATGCGAAAAAAATGGTTAGGTCTCGGCCTGAGCCTCGTTCTGGCCGCCGGAATCGCAGGCTGCGGCGGGAGTGACAACAACAATGGCAATGACGGTACGTCGAATGGCAAGCCCGACGGCGGAACGGCAGCTCCACCCACCGAGGCGGGCCAACCCGTACAGCTTAAATACTGGACTGACGACCGTCATGACCAGGAGTATATCAAGGAATTGATCAACAAGTTTAATGAAACAAACGACGATAACATCCAGGTGGAATTGACGGTCATGTCCGAGAATTACGCGCAAAGCGTCGACATTGCCTTCTCCAGCAACCAGGCGCCGGATGTGCTGCGCTTAAAGAGCGCCAATACATCCGGATTTGTCAAAAAAGGGTATCTTGAGCCGATTGACGAGTATCTGACCGATGACTTGAAAGCGAAGTTCGGCAGCTTGCTGATCGACGATGTCAACCGGTTTGACGGCAAGGTGTACTCGCTCGCCAACACCGGCCTCACCATGCGTCTGGTCTACAACAAGGATCTCTTTGCCAAAGCGGGCATCGAGAATCCTCCGAAGTCGCTGCAGGAAATGGTGGACGATGCCAAGAAAATTACCGAAGTCGGCAAAGCCGAAGGCATTTATGGTTTTGCACTGAACTTCAAAAATCCGAAACAAGCATTTGACCGTTCCGTGCGGGAGATTCTTTCTTTGAGCGGCTACCAGGGACTTGGCTTTGATCTCAAGACAGGCCAATTCGATTTTGAGCCGTACTCGCAGGTCATCGAATATTTCAAGCAAATGTATAAAGACGGAAGCATCCTGCCTGGCGCGGAAGCGCTGGACATTGATCCGCTTCGCGCCCAATTCGCCGCAGGCAAAATCGGTATGTATCTTTCTTTCTCGACGGAGCCGGGCGTGTACATGGATCAATTCCCGACTGAAATCAACTGGGGAGGGGCGTTGGCTCCAACACTGGATGGTCAGATCAAGGGAACTTCCGAAATCGTATCCGCGGGAACGTGGCTCGGCATCAGCGCTCAATCGGCCCATAAGGAAGCGGCTTGGAAATTCATGCAGTATATGCACGGCGACGAGGTTCTGAAGACCTATCATGAAAAAGGCTTCGGGATAGCCATCGTGCCAAGCATTGTAGAGCAGGCTAAAGATCCGGAGATCAATGGCATGGAAGGTTTCCTGGTCGGGGAACACGACTCGCTCTGGCCTGCTTCGCCAAACGTTACTCCTGAGGGTTCCACCTACGCTGACGCTTTCTTCAAATATATCCTTACCGATGAAGATCTGAAAGCGATTACGGAAGATTTGAACACCAGATACAACGCCGCATTGTCCGGAGCGGTGGAGAAAGGCGAGGTCACTGTAACTCCGAACCCTGCCTTTGATCCAACCAAACCGCAGGGAGAATAACAGGCGAGGATGGGGCTGCTGCGCACTTTTTGGCGGACGCCCCTTTTCTTTCCCCTAAGGAGGAACGAATCGTGAGTTTTAAATGGAAACGCGCAGGGGAAAATGCTCTGTTTCTGTCCCCGAGCATCATTTTGACGGCGGCTCTGGGCATCTATCCCTTGTTATGGATGCTGCGCTATATGTTTTATGACTATGCCGGATACGGTGATGCGTTGTTTGTTGGTTTGGACAATTTCCGTCGGCTGATACGCGACGCGCTGTTCTGGGAATCGGTTGGCAATACCTTTATTTACGCCGGAGGCAAGCTGCTTCTAACGATTCCGTTGTCTCTGCTGCTCGCAGTCATCCTGAACGGCAAGCTGCGGGGCGGGAATCTGCTGCGCGGAATCTATTTTATGCCGACAATCATCAGCACTGCGGTTATATCCGTGGTGTTCTATACGATCTTTAATTCCTATAACGGAATGGTTAACACCGTATTGATGAAATTGCACCTGGTCTCGCAGCCGATCGATTGGCTCGGGCCGAAGCATGCGATGCTTACGGTCATTATTGTAGCGGTATGGGGCGCGGTCGGCAACTATATGCTGTTGTTTCTGGCCGGATTGCAGAGCATTCCGCGGGATTTGTACGAGAGTGCGGCGATGGACGGCGCGAACGCCGGAAGACGGTTCTGGAGCATTACGCTTCCCATGCTGGCGCCAATTGCCCAGTTGGTCATCATGCTCGCGATTATCGCATCCCTGAAAGGCTATGAGAGCATTATGCTCATTACGGAAGGCGGACCGATCGGCAAAACCGAGGTCATGTATCTCTATCTGTACAAACTGTTGTTCCCGGTATCCACGGGTTCGCCTGTCCAGCAGCAGCTAGGATACGGAAGCGCCGTAGGCTTCGCGAGCGCTGTAATTGTGGGAGCGATCACGGGCTTGTATTTCTTATTGAGCCGTAAAATGAACAAGTTGTATTAAAGGGTTCAAAAGTTTACATTACAACTTTGCGAAGGCCATTACGATTTGACAACAACGCCGCAGATCGGTTGATCATGAACGGCTGCAGGCGTGCAGGAGGATCAGCATATGAACGAACAGGTGTTACCCCAACAGCCGGACGCGCGAGGTGAAATCGCCGCCCGCCCGCCTTCCGGTCGCGCAGGCAGAATGATGGGCCGTGCGGTGATGTGGCTGTTTTTATTGATAACGGCGATACTGACACTATTTCCTCTATTCATGACATTGTTCGGTTCGCTCAAGACCGGCGCCGAAATGATGACCGGAGGAAGCTTGCTGCCGGCCAAGCTGCAGTTCGTCAATTATGCCGAAGCCTGGAAGCAGGCCCATTTTGCCCGTTATACCTGGAACAGCGTTCTTGTCAGCATTATGGTTACCGTCGGCACCTTGCTGGTCGCTGCCATGGCGGCTTATGTGGTAGAACGTCGCCATTTTCCTGGCAAATCCCTGTATGTGACGACGCAGGCGTCGATGATGTTTATATCCGTTGGTGCCATTGTGCTGCGCCCGCAATTCGATTTGATGGTTGCGCTGAACTTGAATACCACGCTGTGGGGAGTGATCCTCATTCTGATCAGCGCCCATTCCAGCACATTTTTTATGCTGCTGGGATTCTTCAAAGCGATTCCCCGCGAGCTTGATGAGGCAGCCATGGTGGACGGCTCCGGGTTCGTCCGAACCTTCTTCCGGATTATTCTCCCGCTCCTTACGCCGGGGCTTGGCGTGGCGGGGCTGTTTGCCTTCCGCCATGCCTGGAACGAATATATTCTGCCGCTGGTGTTCACGATGACGAACCCGCAGCTGCAGACGCTCACCGTCGGGCTGGCGAATCTTCGTTACGGTTCTTCCGCGGCCATGCAAATTCATTTGATGATGGCGGGAGCATGCCTGTCGATCTTGCCGATGCTTCTCGCTTACATTGTGGCGAATAAGTCCTTTATTCAAGTAACGGCCGGTTCAGTCAAAGGTTAAACTCAATTCCATATACAAGTGCGTGTTCAAAAAGTCCGGTTTTCAGCACCGAGAAGGTTGGATGAAGCCAGGGGCTGAGGAGCGGAGCGTACGTTTTGGGTACGTGAGCACCGGAAGGCACGTATGAATGCAAGATTCGATGCCGAGTTACTTCCTGATTCACTTCGTGATCAAAAGTGAACTTTTTGAACAACCTCTACAAGGAGCATGATGCAAATGAGAGATTCTATAGTAGGACCTTTGTTTTCCAGCCCGATCATTACCCGGCATGCCGCGAATCCGATTCTGACTCCGGGTGATGTACCCTACGGTCCGGCGTTGGTCTTTAATGCCGGGGTTACCAAATTTAAAGGCAAATACGTGATGGTGTTCCGCAATGACTACGGCGATGAACATCAAGGAATCATGGCTCCTCATCATACGACGAATCTTGGGCTGGCCTTCAGCGATGACGGTATAACGTGGGATGTGCAGCCGGAACCGTGCTGGTCCTGGCATGATGAGGAGGTGATCCGCGTGTATGATCCTCGGCTAACGGTGATCGGCGAGCAATGTTATATGTGTTTTGCGGTCGATACCAAGCACGGACTGCGCGGCGGCATTGCCGTCACCGAGGATTTCCGCTCCTTCGAGGTGTTGAGTCTGTCGCTGCCGGACAACCGCAACATGGTATTGTTCCCGGAGCGGATCGGCGGTAAGTATGTCCGGCTGGAGCGGCCGATGCCTGTATACAGTCGGGGCGGGATTGACCGCTTTGACATGTGGATGAGCGACTCGCCTGACCTGAAATACTGGGGCGATTCCAAGCTGCTGTTGGCGGTTGAAGATGTAGCTTATGCCAATGACAAGGTAGGCCCCGGCGCTCCGCCCGTCAAAACGAACAAAGGCTGGCTGACCCTGTTCCATGCCGTGGACATCGATCGCAGGCGGGGCAAGAACGGCTGGGAGGACAGCTGGAAGAAGCGCTATACATCCGGCATTTTGCTGCTTGATCTTGCCGATCCCAGCCGGATCATCGGCAGGGCAAAGACGCCGCTGCTTGCCCCGGAAGCCGATTATGAGACCGATGGAGGCTTTCGCAATCATGTTATTTTTCCGGGGGGCATGATTCTGGAGGATACCGGGGAAGTCAAAATCTACTACGGCGCCGCCGATACCGTAGAATGCCTGGCAACTGCGCATGTAGATGATTTGCTGCATCTTTGTCTGGAAGGTACAGTCAATAAGCAACTATGATCAGTTAAAGCAGAATGGAGGGGGTTTCGATGAAAGGACATATTACGTTGCCGTCCGTCAGCATTCCGGCTGCCCGCGAAGTGGATGTGCTGGTGATCGGCGGAGGAGCTTCAGGAATCGCCGCGGCCATTGCCGCTGCGAAAGGGGGAGCGCAAACGATGCTGGTGGAGCAGAGAGGCTTCCTTGGCGGCATGGGTACGGTTGCACTCGTTCCGGCTTTCTGTCCCTTTACGGATAAGCGGAAGCCGATTATCCGGGGGCTCGGCCTTGGTCTGATGGAACGAATGAAACAGGCATGCGATCCCCAGTACCGCGAGGAATATCAAGAAATGCTGGATTGGGTGCCAATCGATCCCGAAGTACTGAAACGAGTTTATGACGATGCCATTCTGGAAAGCGGCGTGATGCCGCTGTACCACACTTTTGTTTACGATGTTGTCCTGTCTGATGACCGTCGGAATGTTGAGGGTGTCATTGTCGTAAACAAGTCAGGACGATCTTTCATTCCCTGCCGGTATATTATCGATTGCTCGGGAGATGGGGATATTGCCGCACTGGCGGGAGTTCCTTTTCAGAAGGGCGGGGAAGCTGGCGAACTTCAGCCCGGCAGCATGTGTTATCTGCTTGCGAATGTAGACCGTCCAAGGTTCAAACGGTACCTGGAAGAGAGCGGGGACACGGGCCAACTGCACAAAACGGTGGAGCTGGCGATCGAGGACGGCGCACTGCCGGAGGGCCGCAAGTCGATCTCCGGCCTTGCTTGGGTCAGCGACTATTTGGTGGGTGTCAACTTCGGTCATGTATTCGGCGTTGACGGCACCCTTGCCGAGGATTTGACGCGGGGGGCGATTGAAGGACGCCGCACGGCGGAACGCCAGCTTCAATTCTTTCGCCGCTACGTGCCGGGTTTTGAGCATGCCCACATGGTGGCGAGCGGGGAGCAGCTCGGCATCCGGGAGACACGGCGTATCGAAGGGGACTATATCCTGACGGTCGAGGATTTCATTGCTGCGCGCTCCTTCCCGGACGACATTGCCCGCAACGCATACTACATCGATATTCATCTCGCCAACAGCAAAAGCGAAATGACCTTTAACCACCTGCCGCCGGGGGTTTCACACGGCGTACCATACCGGATTATGCTGCCGATTGGCATCGACAACCTTTGGGTTGCCGGCCGCTGCGTGTCTTCGGATCGAGCAGTGCAAGGCTCCCTGCGGGTGATGCCGAACTGCTTCTCCATGGGCCAGGCATCGGGGACGGCAGCTGCATTGGCGCTGCGGGACGGCACCGGCTCGCGCGGCATTTCCGTAGCCGAGCTCCAGGAGCGGCTGCTGGAACAGGACGTATGGCTGGGAGAAGATTTCATTCCGGACGAGAAGCAGAAGGAAGGGAAAACGACGTGAAGCAGCTTCCATTAACGGATGAGTGGTTTCACGGCGCGGTGTCGCTCGAGCGCAGGGAGAATGGAATCAAGCCCTGGCGTATTCCTTACATGGATTACGAACTGTATCCACCTGCGGGAATCGATGGCAAAGCCGAGATATGTGCCGGTATTCGCCTGCGGCTGCGCACGGACTCCACCGAGGTGGCAGTAACTTTTGCACCGCTTGCGGATGACGCCGCCATGGATTGCATGGCAGGAGGAGAATTACGCTTGACGCTCAGTCTGTCCGCTGGAGCGACAGAAGCCTTGTTCAGCGGACTTGAGAACGGATCCAAGGATTTGGAGATTTGGCTTCCGCAAAATATAGGGATGATCGTTACCGGCCTGCGAATTGGGGATCAAGCTCACGGAGTCCCGCTGCCGGATACCCGGCCCCGCTGGGTAACGTACGGCAGCTCCATTACCCAGTGCGTCGGGGCTTCCAGTCCCTCTCGCGCCTGGCCTGCCATTGCCGCCGAAGCCTGCGGTTTCAGCTTGACCAATCTCGGCTTCTCGGGCAACTGCCACATGGAACCGATGATCGGACGGTTGATTCGCGACTTGCCGGCCGATTTCATCTCCATTTGTGCGGGCGTGAACATCTATGGCGGAGGCACCTTAAGCCCACGTATGTTCAAACCGCTGCTGATTGGGCTGCTGAAGACGATACGCGACAAACATAGGTACACCCCGCTGCTTGTCATTTCTCCGATTTATGGCACTCTCCGCGAAACGCAGCTCAATTCGCTGGGCTTCACCCTGCCCATAATGCGAGAATTCATCCGCGAAACAGTGGAACTGCTAAGAGCTCGGGGTGATCGCCATTTGTACTATCAGGATGGCTTGGACTGGTTCGGTCCGAAGGATGAAGCCTTTCTGTCGGATGGCCTGCATCCTGGAGCCGAGGGATATGAGCTGTTAGGCCGGCGTTTTCGCGATCTTCATGAATTTGCGTTACAGGGTGTACATCAAAACGCGGAGAGCTGAATTTTTACTATACGGGTACGACCAATGGGAAGTCCTAACATAGAGGCGTTGTCTTTTTTAACTTGGTTGAACGAAAAAACCTGAACACTTCATAATAAGTCGCATTAGATGCGGCTTATTTGTTTTACCGGCACAAGAAGTTTTCTTTCATCTCTAATTTATAAAAAACCATTGCTACACCACTTTTTATAGCTTATCTCATTATAACGGGGCTATTTTTTTGTGCAGTTTTAGGAGCAGTTTACCGGAGTGGCAGCTGCTCCTTTTCTTTAAAGTTAGCGGGCGCCAAATACACAAGACTTATATTTATACCCGGGTGATATTGATATTTTGTTTTTACCCGGGTATAATTATTGAAAAAGAGCTGTAAAGATGGAGGTATAGAATGCAGACTGAACTAACTCAAATAAGCTGTACTGCCTTTGTAGGGGGAGAGAGCATTGCCAAAGGGTCATTGCAGCACGTTGTTGCTACCGTAAAGGATACCCTGGATGATGAGGAAATCGCCCGACTACTTATTTTTAACGATTTGACCGGAAAACCAATCGATATTGATTTTCGTGGAAAAACAGCTGAGGTACTTCAACGGTTGAGTGATCTCGCTGGCCATACTGCAGATGCGGAAGAAAGCAAACAACCAAGCAGGCGGGTTGGTCGTCCCAAGTTGGGGGTGGTATCTGGTGAGGTTACTTTGCTTCCTCGACATTGGGATTGGCTTAAATCTCAACCTGGGGGAGCTTCTGTAACTTTACGAAAACTGGTCGATGAGGCTCGTCGTTCCGGGAAATATGAGAGTGAGGTTCGCGCGGCACAAGAAGCAAGTTATCATTTTATGACGGCAATGGCGGGCGATTTCCCTCAGCACGAAGAGGCCTTGAGAGCACTGTATGCCGGAAACCGGGATCGTTTTTACCAATTAATTGACGATTGGGCACCCGGTATCAGAGACCATATCAAAACATTAGCCGAGAATGCCTTCATAAAGGAAGAGACCTAAGAACAACGCCAAAATTTGTTGACAACAGCAAAAAAAAAATCGAGAGGAATGTTATGAACGTGACTGAATTGATTCGTTACATTGAACCGACTCAAAACAACGGCATGAAGTTTGTACGCCGAAACATGGAGGGGGCTATATTCATGTTAAATCTGCTGCGTTTTCGTGATATCGCAGACTACACATCTCACCCTGAACTAGCCCCTAATGAACCGATCAGTGGGGCGGAAGCTTTCGACCGATACATGAAACACACACTCCCTTTTTTACATGAAAGTGATGGGGAGATCGTTTTTATGGGCAATGGAGGGGAATATCTGATTGGCCCCGAAGATGAAAGTTGGGATTTTGTCATGTTGATTCGTCAAAGCAGCATGCAGTCGTTTCTTGCCTTTTCGGATCATACAGCGTACTTGGCGGGTATTGGACATCGGACTGCGGCCCTTGAAGATTCCCGCCTGCTGCCCATAGCAGAAATTCCTAAAGTCATTTAGATGGAGGAGAAAACAACAATGAGTATTCTGAAAGTAAATGGTATTGATCTCGCCTATGACAGTTATGGCAACGAAACGGACGAAACGATCCTTCTGATCGCCGGGCTGGGAACTCAAATGATCCGTTGGACAGTTCCATTTTGTAAGATTTTGACGAAACGAGGATTTAGAGTCATTCGCTTTGACAATCGTGATACCGGACGATCCACACATTTTAACCAATACGCTGCATTGGATTTTGAAGCACTCGCAAAAACACTGATGTCGGGACAACTCCCCGATATTCCATATACACTTAATGATATGGCTGACGATGCGATCGGGCTCCTGGACGCACTTGGGATAAAAAAGGCACATTTGGTTGGCCGCTCAATGGGCGGCATGATTGCCCAGCTTACAGCCAGTCGATACCCTGAACGGGTTCTGTCCCTTACTTCCATCATGTCGACAACAGGAAACCCAGACCTTCCCCCAACATCCCCGGAAGTCATGGCATTGATGACTCGGCCTGCACCGAATCCGATGGAGGATGAGGCAGGGTATTTGGCTCATAATCTGGCTTTTGCCAAGCGCATTGCCGGTTCCGGCTATCCGTTCGAAGAGAACGAGTATCGTTCACTCATTCGAGAGGAAGTTCAGCGAGCTTATGACCCGGGCAGTATTGGGCGGCAAATTGCAGCAATTGCCGTTTCGGGCGACCGCCGTCCGCATCTGGCAAAAGTAAACGTTCCAGCATTGATCATTCATGGAATGGACGATCCGATGTTTGTCCCCGCATGTGGCAAAGACACGGCTGAAACCATCCCTGGCGCAGAGTTCATGTTGCTTGAAGGCATGGGACATGATCTGCCGCCGCAGCTGTTTGAAACCATTGCCGATGGAATTGAACGGACAGCCCGGCGCAGCGGATGATTTTAAAAATACGATGTTATCGCATGACTAGAACACTTTATCATTGAAAGCCGCTATTTTTAGCGGATCTGAGATAGCATTTTCTGCTGCTTCAGAGAATAAAAGATCTATAGACACGTCTGTCGCTAGCAGTAAGAGTAATTTGACACACGAAGACCTTGGGTTATAAATATTGATTATGATATTCTCCGTTGACAGATTTACATTATGCTTTGTCCAGTGAGCTTGTTTGGCAGCTTGTACTTTATGGAATTCACTTTGTGACATGGCTGTTATTCGGGGTTCTGATTGATTGGATAATTACACGATTGAGATTAAGATAGGAACCGCCATACTCTGGCGGTTTTTTTATGTCCATTAATAAAGGAGGACGCTAGGGCCGAATTGAGATAAGAACGGTTCTAAAGAGAGGTTCTTCTGAAAATGTCCTGATATGAAACCAAACTTTATTTGATACTATGTGTTTTATATATGTAGATACTTAAAAAAGTCTTAGTAGATGGCAAAAGTCGATGCCTCTACCGGGTATGCGTTGGTAAGCAGCATGGTCGGTACCGTTGCTTTGGCACGCGCGGTTAGTGATCCGAAGCTCAGCGATGATTTATTATTGGCAGGGAAAACCCAGGCTAAGTTAATCATAGAGTCTTATCTAGGTTAAAGGTAAATCTATTCATAGTGAACAGGGGGATAAATCTGATGATCATTAGAGAAGCAAGTAGCGCAGACTATCCACAATTGAGACAAATTTATCTTGAATCCCGTCGTGAAAGCTTTCACTGGGCCAATGCTGATGAGATGACGCTTGATGATTTTGACCAGGATACGTCCGAAGAACAAATTCTTTTGGCTGATGAGAACGCCCAAGTCCTTGGATTCGCCTCATTATATGTCCCTAATCGCTTTATTCATAATCTGTTTGTACACCCGGCTGCTGCCGGCAAAGGCATTGGCGATCTGTTACTCAAACGCGCTGTGGCAGAACTGGGGACACCCGTCACGTTAAAATGTGTCTCCGAGAATCATAAAGCGCTTCGTTTCTATAAAAAGCGGGGCTGGAAGGCAGTAGTAGAGGAAGGGCAATCTGGGGCGAAATATTGGGTTCTTGTTTATGAATGAATCCTGATGAAAAGAACTTGTACCGATTGCCCGGAATGGACAAGAACATAGTACTATTGCAGATTAATTTGAACACAAGGAAAAACTCCTTTTACAATCATTGTCAGTACGTTATAATACAATCACCAGGTGGATACCCAACAAAAAAGTGAAATATTGTAATTAATTAGTGGAGTCTAAGTGATAGCTGATACTGATTAACGGAACCTAGCATTGGGTGATGGACACCACGTAAATTTAGGTTGGATTATCTCCTTTTCACAGTCATGTAGTTACCCTCGGCTCGTCATAGTCTTGAGCCGCTTATTACATAATAGATATCGGAGGTATGGTTATGGTCAAGAAGAAAATTTTCACGGCGCTCAGCGCAGCTTTAATCGTCTCTATTCTGGCTACTGGCGTAATAGTCGCTACCCAAGGTAAAACAACGTTAGAGGTAGAGAAGACAGCAGGGGATAAAAAGGTTGAAGTTATTAAAGCATAAGCGAGACTTGCGCCTGAATTCAAAAGTCAATGGAATCAAAAAACTTTAAGAGTGGCAGCAACCAAAGATGAAGTGCTCCCTGCTAAGTAGAAAGTCAAAAACAAAAATAGTTCATTTATTAACCCCAGCTCGGTTAACCCAGCTGAGGTTTTTTCATTATCAGTATGCATTGAAAAAAATGCTGACCTGTGGATCCAGCTGTTTTGCTTTCCAGATGAAAATAATTATGGCCATCCACTGTGCGCCCAAGCCAGTCAAGGTTTGCTTCATTATTGGGCAGCAGAGAACTTGCGGGAGATTTCCCGATATGCTGTTGGTGACATGCCTTTTTTAGCCGTAAATTGTTTTATGAAGTAAGTGTCATACTCAAATCCGGTAGCACGTGCAATTTCATTTAAGCTCATGTCTGTATGAGTCAGAAGACTCCCCGCAACCTTCAAGCGGTGCGACAGTAAGTAACTCATCGCTGTGCACCCGCATCTTTCCTGAAACATCTTATTGAGAGAAACGCGGTTCAAGTACGCGCATTTTGTCAAATCTTCCAGGATGATTTTGTCCGGATAATTGGTGTGTATATATTCAAGAACTACATCCACAGGTGATTGTTCGCTGTCACGGTTTAAATCCTCAAGCACCCCTAATATTTGTATAAGGTATTTTTTTATTCTACATGCCCAGAGCGCATCGCTTTGCGCATACACTTCTGTGCCAAGCACAAAAAACCACTCAAATAATTGAGGATATGCCTTCTCGGTTATACGAGGTATCCCAGTTCGTCCAGGAGACTTATGAAACAGCGAAAGACCTGTTTGTATTTTCAAATCGGTCGGAAAGTAATTTTGTGTTTCAGAATGGGGGATCGAGTTAAGAAAATCAGGATGAAAACAAAATGATGATGCAGAAGCGTTGTGCTTATCTAAAACTTGTATCGTATCCTCTGCAGACAAACAAAGAATAGCGGGTGCTGAAATGGTGACCGGGCGTTCGTTCAATATCCCTTTTATACTTCCATTCGTAACAAAAACAAGAGTAAACCGCTCCGGGTAGGGGAAATGTGCAAAATCTTCGGCAGCTACAAATTCGATATTTACGGTTCTGTTTTTATGGCGGTCAATTTGTGACATAGTTCTCACCTGACAGATAGTATAGTTAAATCCTTCATTTATAACAGTGTATCACAAAAATACAAGGGATATAATTTAGATATTGACAGAAAGGTGGTTATAATAATGGCAATTAACATCGCAATTAACGGTTTTGGCAGAATTGGCAGACTTGCATTTCGGCAGCTTTTTGATACGGAAGGATATAGAGTTGCAGCCATCAATGATCTTACAAGTCCGCAGATGCTTGCGCACTTGCTGAAGCATGACACCACGCAAGGGCGTTATGATGCCAAGATTTCTTATAGCGAGAACAGCTTGAACGTGAACGGACTGGATATTCCGATCTATGCCGAACAAGACCCCGGAAAGCTCCCGTGGAAGGAACTGCAAATTGACGTTGTTCTGGAATGCACGGGCTTCTTCGCATCAAAAAAAGCGTCAGCGGCACATATTGAGGCAGGCGCCAAAAAGGTGCTGATCTCCACCACCGCCGGGAAGGATGTTCCCACAATTGTTTTCGGTATCAATGAACATACATTGACTAAGAACGACACCATTGTTTCGGCTGCTTCCTGTACGACGAACTGCCTTGCGCCAATGGCGTATTTCTTGAACGAGCTTGCACCACTCAAAAAGGGCTTTATGACCACCATACACGCTTACACAAACGACCAGAATACCTTGGATGGACCCCATGCCAAAGTCGACCTGCGGCGTGCGCGTTCTGCGGCGGGCAACATCATCCCGACCTCAACCGGAGCAGCAAAGGCAATCGGATTAGTGATCCCGTCCTTGGATGGCAAGCTGGATGGAACATCGCAAAGAGTACCGGTCATGGCGGGCTCACTGACAGAATTAACCGCAGTGGTAGGCGGCTCCGTGACAGCAGAGCAGGTCAATAAGAAGATGGAGCAGTCCCAATCGAATGAATATGGGTATACAGATGAACAGCTGGTTTCGTCTGATATTATCGGCATGACTTACGGCAGTTTGTTTGACGCAACCCAGACAAAGGTAACAGAGCTAGGAACAGATACATTGGTGAAAATTGCGGCATGGTATGATAACGAGAACTCCTTTACCAGCCAGTTAATACGCACCGCAAAATACCTAGCAAAATTGTAATGTTTAGCGGGCTAGAGGATACTAAAAAATGAGCGAATAACCACAAGAGCTGCCATAAGCGGTGAAACAGGGCATAGCACTTAAATTCACTTTAAAGTGGGGACAGATCCCCTAACGTGAGACAAATTAAAAACACCTTGAGGAGGATGCAATCATGTCGTAATGGTGCTTAAATTCCCAAACTTATTTTTGGATCTTTTCTTTATGACATGGCTACGAACTAAAATGGTTAGCGATATGATGTTGCCGGATTATGCGAATAATGCTAACCATGAGATTGTGCAGCTGAGTCATGATTTAATGAAATTTTAAGTCAAAATAATATCAAATCGGAAATACATGTTCAGTAATTGGGCGTTAATCTGAATATGAAAATCGAAATATATAGTTTTTCGTAGCATCCTTGACTAAACTAACGGGAAACGATAATTGAACAACAACAGCGGCAGTCTAAGACTTTATTTATCAAGTCTTGTTCTGTCGCTGCTTTATTTATTGGACCCACAAGAAGTGTCGAGGGACAAGTAGATGATCCCAAAGAAAGTTGTCGGAGGACAAGAACATAGTCCGATTGCCGATTAGATGTGTATCTAAAAAAAAGCGATTTAGTTAAACTGATCCTGTCATTTTAGTTGCTTAAAGTAGAAGCTTCCGCGTTTTCGTTGTATGATTCACGTTATAAAAGTAAACAAGTTTTAATTCGAATTTCCGAGGGTGATTTTTATCAAAATTTTCATCGAAGTAATAGACCATACAGAAGAAGAGGAGATCCGCATCAGGTGTCACCAAGTAGACGAAGAAATACATGAGCTCGTTAATAAAATAAAAACCGAAACTCTCATCATACTTGGTTATCATGAGGATAAGATCAGCCGCATCAAAATTAGTGATATTTATTATTTTGAAGCTGTTGACGGAAAAGTTTTTGCGTATTGTAAGAACAACGTTCATGAAGTCAAACAAAAGCTTTATGAACTGGAGGAACTTTGCAAAGAGAAACATTGTTTTCGCGCCTCCAAATCCACCATTCTAAATATAGCTAAGATTTCCAGTATTCATCCGTCGATCAGCGGCCGTTTTCAAGCATTATTAGATAACGGGGAGAAGGTAGTCATATCACGGCAGTATGTGCCAATGCTTAAACACCTACTTGGATTATAAAAGGGGGATCTATATGAAGTATTCCAAGCTCATAAAAGAAATGATTAGAGATTTCTTAATTATATTTGCCTCCATCATTATAATCATCGCTATTTTGCGGCAAATCTATGCTCCTGATGCAAGTTTCGAATTAAAGACGATTTTTACAATTATGGTTTTCTCTTTTCTGGGTGCTTTGACCGGAATCATTTTATATACGCCGCATGCAATTAGCGAGAATAAAATGCGCCTCCGAGTGATTTTACATTTCCTTTTTCTGGAATCCCTATTAATTTCTCTGGCTGTCCTATTGAATCTCGTATACGGCACTTTCGGCATACTATTATTGGCTTTGGAAATTGCCGTAGTTTACGCTATCGTTCGCCTGCTGACGTATAAGAATGACAAAAAGGAAGCTCAGAAGATCAATGAAAGACTAAAAACATTTAAAGACGAGGTTTAGAAGATATACACAAACCGCTCCTAAATAAAGTCGTATTCCCAGCGTAAGTACAATTTTTTGCGTTGTTTTTTACAACCTATTGGCTCTCAGCTACAGCTTATCGTTTATGCGTATACACCTGCCTCTTCCATTTATTATGATGAACTCAAAAATGTTGGAGGAGGAGATGAGAAGTCTTATGGAGATTTTAATACTTGTTGTTACGTTGGTCTTCGAACTGGCAATTGCCGTTTATTCCATTGTAACCAAGCAAAGCCGCAACAAGATGAAGAGTTGGACGAGGATCGCAATGTTTATAGGATTCATAATGCTGAGCTTGGGGAAAGTTGTCGTATGGGAGTACACTTGGGGGCTGTTTGTAGGCTTGCTCTTTATATTAGCGTTCAAGGAGATGGTTGCACTCCTGCGCAAACAAATACACATTCCGCGTTACAAAGCTTTTTCTACGATATGGAAATTTCTTTTGTTAGCACTGACCGTAGTCGTTACGCTTGTTCCTGTTTTACTTTTTCCACAGTATAGGTTGCCGCAAGTGACAGGTCCATATCCAGTGGCCACCGCCACTTACACCTATACGGACAAGAATCGTATCGAAGAATTTAAGGATCAGGATGACAATCGGTCTGTTAACGTGGAATTTTGGTATCCTGAACAGGCAGACGGAACCTATCCTTTACTTGTGTTCTCCCATGGAGCATTCGGTATTAAAACCAGCAACACTTCTACCTTTACAGAACTTGCGAGCCACGGTTATGTCGTCGTTTCGATTGACCATCCCTATTATTCTTTTTATACCGTTTCCGAGGATGGAAAGGTCGTGACGGTTAATCCCGAGTACTTGCAAGATTTCAGCAATGCAAATATAAAAGGGGTTTATCCGCTTGGTAAGTTTTTCGAACTTAATCAAAAATGGATGAAATTGCGAACGGATGATATGGATTTTGTCATGGATACGATTTTGGATCAAGCTGAGCAAAAAAAAGATTCTGTATATGAACGCATCGATACACAGAAAATAGGCGTGTTCGGCCACTCTATGGGGGGGGCGGCAAGCGTAGCACTGAGCAGGGAACGCGATGACATTGACGCCGTAGTAAATATAGATGGTCCGTTTTTTAGCGAGCTTGTGTATGATAAAGTTACGAACGAATTAACTGCAAAACCCGAAGCTTACACCATCCCGCTTCTTAACGTTTATTCGGATGATGTATGGATACAGCTCGACAACAGTTCTTCGTATATCGCGAATAGTATTTCGAATGAAAATTTTAAAGGTGCATTCAACGTTCATTTTAAAGGCGCAAAACATTTAAGTTTAACCGATTTACCTTTATTCTCGCCTATATTGGCAAACCTGTTGCAAGAAGGCAGAAAAGCAGATATTGATAAGTATTATGCGATTGAATCTCAAAATGAACTTATCCTTCGTTTTTTTGACTATGCGCTAAAGAATCAAGGTCAGTTTGCTCCAAAAGCGACGTATTGAGTATCTTTTCCGCATGCAGGAGAAGATAGGAAAAATATAAAGCACCCGAACAGTGATACCGTATCCTTGCTTGCTTGTTAATGAATATGAAGTAATGTGGGAAAAAGCAATTGTGACGCGGGATAAATTATGCGAATGATTTGACTACAGGAAGCAGTGTAGTCTTTATCTGCTAGTTATGGGGATACCGCCAAAGTGAGAAGTTATTTTTTTATCAACAACCAGGAGGGATTCCGTGAACGTTTACAACATGATTCAAGAAAATGACCCTACATACAACATGATGGTCGGCGGCCCAAACCCGCAAGCTCCTGTAATCCTATCCCTGCTAGGGGGGACTCTATTTTCAATCCAACGGTGTAGAGACGCTGGGTTCGATAGAGAGAAAGGGTAGCTCTGGATCCTCACACGGACAGGATCAGAGCTCAGTCTGAAGGAATACCAGAATGATCGCTTAAAAGACAACTCTCTTTTTAATTCTCGTGCGAGCGTGGTGATCTGATGTCGGTGGACAAGAACATGGTCCCTTTGAAAGTCGCTATTAGCGGCTTTTTTTGTTTTATCGGTACAAGTTCTTGTCCTTGGCTCGGGACAAGAACTTGTACCGATTGCCGTAAAGGACAAGAACCTAGTCCGATTACCGATTAGATAAGCATTTAACTACATTTCACTGCTCTAGTTCATTAAGCTAACGGGCAGGATGCTTCTCGAATATTTTATCAGTTGGATAATTTAATGAACTTTGTAAATAAAACGTTGTCTGGATAAATGTGAGGGTGATTCGTTTGAAGCAAGGACTAATTGTGTTTATGAACGGAACTTCAAGTTCAGGAAAGACTAGTATTTCTATGGAACTGAAAAATCAGAAAGAGATTCCTTTTCATCATTTATCCATAGATGATTTTTTTGGTAATTACAATGATTTTATTGATAATAAATTTCCAGATATTGAACCTACAAGAGAAGTGGATAATGTCGGACAAATACTTTTTAATCCCATAATCTCAGTGTACTATGCAACAATTAAATTGTTTTCAGAAATGGGTCGATCTAATCTGTCGAAAAGGAGAAAATTTTTCTTTACCAATTGACAAATAACGAGGTTCGCCCTAATATTAGAATGAACGTTCGATCTAAACTATCGCGAAAGGAGATTTCATCTTTCTTAAATCAATTTGAATCAATCATGATGATGTTCATTATTGGAATTCAGCGGACTATTAACTGCGAAAGCAAAATATACTCTAAAATTAGAATGATCATTCAATCTAAATTGCTTTTGCAAAACCAAGCTTGGCTTACTTTATTACCGGCGCCTGCGGGAATGTTTACGGTAGCGAGATTGTACTACTTATAGAATGAATATTCAGTCTAACCAATTAGGTTGAATATACTCTTGCTAAGTATAAAGGAGTGAAAAAAATGGACGACATCCAAAAGCTTGTCGCAATTGAAGAGATTAGCAATCTTAAGGCTCGCTATGTTCGGTATGCTGATGAGAAAATGTGGCCAGAACTTGCAAAATTGTTTACTACAGATGCTACTTTTGAAGCCTATGATGAAAAAGAAAACTTGCTTGTCAGAATGAAAGGTCAACAAGATATTCAAAGCACTATTAATGACAACGTTGGATCGGCACAACCGATTCATCACATTTTCTCGCGTGAGTTTGAATTCACATCGCCAACTATTGCGAAGGCGGTATGGTCAATGGAAGATAACATTATATTTTCAGAGGGCTCGGAGTTTTCATCGATTCGCGGCTTTGGTCATTATCACGATACGTACGTGAAGGTCGATGGCAAATGGTTCATTCAGTCCTTAAAAATTACTAGAGTTAAAATGGAATTCATCAAATAAATTATTAAATTAACGGAGGTATAACTATTATGTCACTTCAACAATATAAAATGAACATTCATGTATCGGATGAACAAATTGCTGATCTCAAAAGACGCTTGAAGGATACTCGCTTCATCAGCAATCCGGGAAATGAAGACCGATACTATGGTATCGACGCTAAATATATGAATGAATTGGTTGACTACTGGGCTAATGAATTCGACTGGCGCAAGGCAGAAGCGCAGATAAACGCTTTCGACCACTATAAAGTAGAAATAGATGGCGTACCTATTCACTTTATGCATAAGCCTGGTAAAGGACCAAATCCAATTCCGCTTATTATCAGCCATGGCTGGCCGTGGACGTTCTGGCACTGGAGCAAAGTTATTGGCCCATTGACAGATCCTGCGGCATACGGTGGAGATCCTGCAGATGCATTTGATGTTTATATTCCTTCGCTTCCTGGCTTCGGCTTCTCCACGCCGCTTACGAAGCCAGATATGAACTTCTGGAAGATAGCAGATCTTTTCCACAAACTCATGACGGAAGTATTAGGCCATAAAAAATATGCAGCCAGTGGTTCCGACTATGGCGCGCTGATTACAGGTCAACTTGGTCACAAATATGCGGATTCCCTTTACGGCATTCATTTGGGTCATGCGATTCTGCTCAATCTTTTCCAAGGCGAACGTCCATGGGACCTAACCGACGGATTTAAAGTGCCGGCTGGCGTACCAGATGATATTCGTGAAGGAATTCTTCACTTCCAACGCACTTATGTATCTCATGTTGCCGTTCACATGCTTGACTCTGCGACTATCTCCTATGGGCTGAACGACTCTCCGGTGGGACTTCTTGCTTGGATCATGACTCGCTGGTTGAAGTGGGGCGACGATACAGGCTACAATATCGAAGCCAAGTACACCAAGGACGAGCTTCTGACTATGGCATCGATTTTCTGGTTCAGCAACAGCATTGAGATGACGATTCGGATGTATACAAATGCGAATCGTTATCCATGGACGCCGTCCCATAATCGTACACCGATCGTTGAAGCGCCTATGGGTATCACTTTCCTTGGAGGCGAAAATCCTCCGGGTACTACTAAAGAAAATCGCGTTCAAGCGTTCCTCGACAGCCCTGACGCTGCTTGGTATAACCCGATTTACTTGAAAGCCCATGAAAGAGGGGGGCACTTCACGGGATGGGAAAACCCAGACGCTATTATTGAAGATATTCGTGGAACATTTAAAAAACTTAGATAAAATTGGAAGTATAAGATATGGAAGAATGATTGAAGTATTGACTAACGAAAAACGATAGTTAAGTGGAACCAGCGGTGGCATTCTGAGTCGTATTTTATTTTGGTTTCCATCTATTTTGTACGTTGACTCCATACATCTGACGGCGAATAATAATGCAAAAATGAATCTAAAGAGGGCTCTTTTCATAGGAACGCTAAGCAAAGAAAGTTATTGCTGCCGAAACCCATCCCTCGGTTCCATTTGACAGTTAGAAAATTTTACACCCCAAATAGAATGAACGTTCAATCCAATAAATTATGTATGAGTTAAACAACTGGAGGTTTTTAGTATGAGTAAAACAGTATTTATCACAGGAACAAGTTCAGGCTTGGGCAAACTAACGGCGATTCGGTTTGCTCAAATGGGCTGGAACGTAGCGGCCACCATGCGTACGCCTGAGAATGAAACGGAACTTACGGCATATGACAACATTAAAATTTTTAAATTGGACGTCACAAAGGTCGAGCAAGTTCAAACAGCAGTGGATCAAGCCATAGCGGCATTCGGGAAGATTGACGTCGTCGTCAATAATGCCGGTATGGGTACTTACGGTCCTTTGGAATTGGCAAAAGAGGAAGCGATCGACTGGCAGTTCGCCGTTAATACACGGGGACCGATCAATGTTATTCGTAAGTTTTTACCACATTTCAGAGCTAATGGCGGAGGCATGTTTATCAATATCAGCTCCTTCATGGGGATCACGACAGCGGTTCCGCTTGGATCGCTTTATAACATGTCCAAATTCGCTTTGGAAGGGTTGACGGAAGGTCTATATTATGAATTGAAACCGATGAATATCGAGCTTAGATTGATTGAGCAGGGCGGCTCTTCAGGTAATAAGTTTAAGGAAAGTACTATATGGAACCGAGATGAAAACATTAAAGATTACGATGATCTGATGACGAAAGTGCAAAATTTAATGAATACCGCGGAAACCAACGGCATTTTGGATGATCCTCAAATTATCGTTGATGCCATTACCGCTCTGGCAACGGGAGAAAGCAAGAAGTTCCGTACAGTCATCG
Source organism: Paenibacillus lautus (assembly GCF_050482385.1). Classification (GTDB taxonomy): domain Bacteria; phylum Bacillota; class Bacilli; order Paenibacillales; family Paenibacillaceae; genus Paenibacillus_AQ; species Paenibacillus_AQ lautus_B. The sequence goes on along the minus strand of NZ_JBCNHV010000028.1, from coordinate 201,583 downwards.
GAGCAGCGGGTAACGAATTGATGGCTCTTAGAAACTCCGTTCCGATCGAAGAATATTTGGAAACATTAGCTAAGGACTATATGTAACGTATGCTGTAGTTGACAAATACAATATTCAATGGCTAATATAGAATGAACATTCGTTTTATTGGGCGGATTATCATTTTTTATTGGAGGCAAGTAACGGTGTTTGATAAATATCATAAAGTCCAGAAGGCGGTTCTGGAGACTACATTGTCCCTCATTATCGAGAAGGAGCTTCAGGCGACTTCCATGTCTTTGATTGCCAAAGAATCAGGTGTTTCAACAGGGAGCATCTACCACTATTTCGATAGCAAAGAATCGATTATTAATGAACTTTACAAAGCGATCGTAACGTTTAATGGAGAAAAAGTTCTTGAGGGTTTTTACTCCGATGAACCCATAAGAGTCCGCATAGAGCGTGCTTGGGAGAATTTGATTCGACTGTCTCTTGAATATCCTCAAGGATTTCGATTTATTGAACAATATTCTTTCTCGCCGTACATTTACGACGACGTCAAAAAAGAGGCGTATGAAGGCGGGTGGTGCGGTCCTTTGAAAAAGCTGTATGCGCAGGCGATTCAGGAAAAGCTGTTCATTGAGATGGATCCGTCGTTTATGGCTCAAATGCATTACGGCTCTTTCGTATACGTAGTAAAAGCATATCTGCATGGCAAGTTTACTCTCTCGGACGAAGAAATAAAACGTCTGATCGAAGTCACATGGAATAGCGTCAGTGCTCGCAATTAAAGCGGATAATATCAGCACCGCGTCGACAGAGCGAGCTCGTACAAATCTGTAAAACGGAGGCCATCGCTTTAATCCTGCTTTGTTCAAACTGCAGATAGCAGGTGGGGGAATTCCGTTAACCGAATTATGACATTTTACACAGTTTGTTTTAGCCTGATAGCAGTGACGGGCGTTCGTTAAACTAACGGGAAACGATAGTTGAATAAAACTTAATGTTGAGCAGACTACCACAGTCTGCTCATTTTATTTAGGCTTTAGCCAGTTGAGTGCGTGAAACGCGCGAAACAAAAAACCACCCGCTATGCGGGTGGAGGGAACAAGGGTTTGACCAATAAGACCATCCCGATAGAATTGAGATGTTCAGACGGGGTGAAAGGAATGGTCTTATATAGAAAACAAGAACTACAGTTTGGCTCACACAAAGTGGATATGCAAATACCACATTGTATTCACCCCGAAGTATAGACGGAAAGAGATCTATAATCAAGTGAGGAAAGATTTAATCGAAATTTTGAAACGTTTATGTAAGTACAAGGGAGTAGAGATCATAGAAGGTCACATGATGCCAGATCACGTACACATGCTGGTAGCGATACGACCCAAAATTTCAGTATCATCCTTCATGGGATATCTGAAGGGGAAAAGTGCGCTAATGATCTTTGAGAAGCATATGCAATTAAAGTATAAATATGGGAATCGGAAATTTTGGGCAGAAGGATATTATGTCAGTACAGTGGGTTTGAACGAAGCAACCGTAGCAAAATACATTCGTGAACAAGAAGCACATGACCAAGCAATAGATAAACTGAAGAATCCATTCAGCGACAATAGGAGCAAAAAGAAGTAAACCAGTTTAACTGGTAAGTGGAAGTGACAAATTACACTGAGCCTGAACAGATTTGTGGTCAGGCTAGCGTCTTTAGGCGCAGTTTGGAACAGGGGGTTATACCCCAAGAGCAAACCACCCGTTGGACGGGTGGTTATGATTTTATCGGTACAAGTTCGTGTCCCGAGCCAAGGACAAGAACATAGGCCGATTACCGATTAGATATCTATTTAATGAATTAACGGCCGTTAATTCATTAAGCTAATAGGCAGAAATTAAATGGAGGGACTCGTAAACAAAATAACACCTCCATCTTTCTCACCAGAAACTTAATTTTATCTTCTAACTCATCTATGGGACTACTGACATTCAGTTTTTAGTAGTTTTTCGTGTCCGTCAACCGGAAGAATTGGTGTGTTAGATTCTTGGATGGGGGAAGATGTCGTAGTCACTTAACCTGAATGTTTCAAAAATCGAGTATGAGAAGAAATCGAGTATGAGAAGAAATCGAGAAAATGAAAGAATGCTACTGACATACTGTTGGCAGTAGGGGGCTTGTATAATCAAGACATCCAAAGTGAGAGTGAGGTTATTTACATGACTCTATAATGAAACGAATGGATCGCTGATGCTTATTTCGAGGCGATGGCGAATAACCTACGAGCGAGTTATGAGTAGAGAGTTCTGGCTTTTGAGACAAAAGCTCTAGACACGATTAGTGCGTTATAGTCATGCCGTATGGTCACAAAGAGCTTCCATTGACATGTGCATTGTATTGGCGGTTTCCTTGAAAAGATCCCTGGAGAAGTATCCAAATCTATCTGTGATTGTTTTTTACTCATGTCAGTATTACAACTAATAACATAACAACCCCATATAACAAAGGAGGACATTAACATTATGTCAGCAATTGGACCCGACTTCATTTCACTTCAAGTGAGTAATCTTGAAAGCTCTGCAGAATTCTATCAAAACTATCTTGGACTGGTTCGCTCACAGGCAGGGCCACCTCATGCTGTAGTCTTTGAAACAAAGCCTATTGCATTTGCTCTTCGTGACCTGTTGCCTGAAACAGAACTCGGTTCAGGTACTCAGCCTGGACTTGGTGTCGCTCTGTGGCTTCATGCCCCCAATACGCAAGAAATCCACGACAAGCTTATTGCAGCAGGCGTAAAGATTACATCTTCACCAATAGATGGACCATTCGGACGAACTTTTACATTTGCCGACCCAGACGGTTACCTAGTTACCCTTCACAGTAAAGCCTAATACAAAAGTGTATCTAGCTTAACAATAGTGCTAACTTCTTCTGTCACAGTGAGCCAAATGTTATTACAACATTAAGACCTTATTCCTAAACAATTGTATTCTCCCCATACGGTAGACAGGTGAAATAATAAATCCTGTTACTGTAAGGGGAGTTTTTTCATATTGACGAATTGTCAAGTTATCAGCAACACTTCTTCCTGGTTATGCTATTTTGTTTTATCAACAGGTTTACGAACATATGCGTCTTCAAAGCTATCTTATTACATGAGCTTGGTAGTTCAATGTAGCTGACCCTATCCTTAGACACACAATATGGTCGTATTCGTACGGAAACAGCCCCAGTTTCACGGATTGTCTTTGCTGCCATTACTTGCGATCAGATATTCTGACCACCCGAAACCTCGATTCTCTGCCCGTTAACCCAGCGATTATCGGAACCAAGTAAGCTGGCGACTGCGGGACCAATGTCCTCGGGTACCCCGACTCGACCAAGGGCAGTCATCGCGGCAAACGTTTCATTGTAAGCAGGTATGTCGCGTACAGAACCTCCTAGAAAATCGGTTTCGATTGCTCCAGGTGCAATGGTATTAGCGGTGATACCTCGGTGACCAAGTTCTTTGGCCAAATAGATGGTTAGAATCTCGACCGCCCCCTTTGCGGCAGAATAGGCGGAGAATCCAGGAAAAGAAACGCGAGTAAGACCCGTTGAGAAGTTCACAATACGACCACCATCTGCAAGAAGAGGCAGAAGGGCCTGTGTCAAGAAAAACACACCCTTAACATGCACATTAAACAGGCCGTCGAACTGAGCTTCTGTAGTTTCGGTAAAGCCGGTCATTTCTCCGTAGCCGGCATTGTTCACCAGATGATCGAAAGTGGTGCTATTCCAGGTTGACTGCAGGGTCGAACGAACTGTCTCAACAAAGGCAGTAAAGCTGGAAATATTCCCAACATCAAGTTGTAATGCCACTGCTTTACGACCTAGAGATTCGATCTCAGCAACGACAGACTTTGCTTCTTCTGCTTGGCTACGATAGGTCAGGATGACATCACCGCCATGACGTGCAATACTGATGGCAGTATTGCGACCAAGTCCGCGGCTGCCGCCAGTAACGATTGAGATATTTGCCATTGTAACTTCATCCTCTCAGAAATCATTTTAATTTACATTGATATCATAAAAGATAAAGTTCACTTGAAGTCAAGGTTATTTTGATTATAATAATAAGTGCCTAATTAAAAAGATAAATTCACTGATTTCATTATTTTTCTCTATTTTTTATAGCGTAAATTTGGAAAAATCAATTTATGTTGCCAAATATTCTTTTAAAGTACACTTTAACAGATGGCGGTGAAGATTTAGTTATGTTGACTATAAAAGAAGTTGCCGAATTGACAGGAATAACAGCTCCCACCCTTCGATATTACGAAAAAGAGGGGCTGCTTCCCCATGTAAAAAGAAATGAAACTGGGAAGCGGCTATATGACGATGAGGATTTAAACTGGATATCCTTTGTTACCGCGCTTCGAGCCACAGGAATGCCGATTGCTCAAATTCAGAAGTATGTATACTTGTATAAAGAAGGGGACTCGACGATTGCGGAACGAAAAATGATGATGCTTCATCATAAAAAAGAAATTGAGAAGAGCATAAGGGAACTATATTTTAACCTGGATAAAATAAACTATAAACTTGCTCTATATGATGTAATTGAATCTCAGATTGAACGAACTAACATCAAAATTTGATTATACAAAAATACATTTCCAAATAGCCATACCTATACCGTCAGATACAGAGTGCTGCACCATGTATTTTTCGAGTCCGTACCGAGCTCCGACGAGGCGACGCGTACAGCGTGGCTGAAACAAATCGAGGAGGTAGCGGGCAAAGCGTAAACAATATGGTATTAGACACTATAATTAAACAACGCATCTCTTGATGCTTTCACTGTTTGATCCAATATGTCAATGGAACAATGGATATGGTTGTAGACAAGAGATAAGACAACTATCATTTCAATAGTTGCCTTATCTCTTTTGTATTAATTTTCACCAAGAATTTTAGTTGGATCAAGCCCTGGTGGGAATATTTCTTCAAAATGGTCCTTTTTCTTATATAAATTATACCAAGCTTCAGCAATAACATCTGGGTCCCCTGCTGTTCCGGGTTGTATCATGGCTCCGATTGAAAGATGTCCGACAAACACACCTTTTTCTTTCAACTCATTGTGCAGGTTTGCGGCATAATTACGAATACCAGCCCCAACGATTCCGGCATTCCCGGCATAAGGTAAAGGGAACATAGTAGATACGCCTGTTGTAAATAAAATTGCACCAGAACCGTTATTTATCATATCCGGTAGAACCTCATTTACGGAAAGAACACCAGCCAGCAAATAGCTTTTCATTATATCTAATACACTTTGAGGCGTAGTTTCTAGCACGTTTGTGAACTTATCCTCCCTGGCATAGGGGCTAAATTCTAGTACATCAATCGAACCAAACTCTTTTTTAGCTGCTTGAATGGCTTGTTTTAAAACAGCTAAGTCCGTGACATCCGCTAAAAAAGATTGCGTTTCAATATTTAATCCTCTAAGTTCACGTTCGATAATTGCTAATTTCTCAGGGTTACGTGCAATCACTGCTACCCTAAATCCATTCTTTCCGAATTTTTTGGCTAGAGACAAACCTAATCCAAGACCTGCACCAACTATGACAATAGTTTTCATTTTTCGTTAGCTCCTTATCTATGATATATTAAAAGAAACATATGTTGCTTTAATGAAAACTATACAGCCAAAGGTTTAATGCAACAATCAACAACCCTGTGCGAATGTTGCTATAGCCACAAGAATAATAAATTGTTGGTTTAGAGGTGAAGGAAATGGCCACAAAAGCAAGGAATATACGAAGGACACAAACGAAACAATCATTGATTAATGCTTATTACAATTTGGTTTCTAAGAAGGATTTTGAAAAAATTACAATAGCGGATATAACAAGGGGAGCGCAGGTTAATCGGGCTACATTCTATGCACACTTTAATGATAAATACGATTTAATCGATTTTATTATGGGGGATTTCGCCTCAGCCTCTATCGAAAACCATACTTCTGGTGTTGTGAAATTCGATCTGGACAGCATATATCAACTCGTTTTAGCAGTATGCGATTTTTATCAACAACCGAACATTAAATGTCGCAGCAGCTATGGTGGCTTGGTCCTACCGCAAATGAAAGAAAAAATACTAAATGAATTGAAAGTTTTTTTGTCGAAAAGTTTGGAACATATTTATACAGATAACGAAAAGAACATGTTTGTGCCTATTTTTGCACAAATCATTCATGAAGGTGCCTTACAATGGGCCACTGGTAGCATCACCACAAATAAAGAAGAAGTCGCCAAGAAGGTTGCATTATTTGTAGTGGGTGGATCTCAGTCTTTCGAAGGAGCATTACGCTAACCGGCACGGCGAGCCTGTGCGGATGTTGACGGCCGGCATAGCTGTCCGTGGTGTAATGGACCCTTGACCCATGTTGATCTACCTTGATGCGCAGCATCTGGCATTGACCGGGCTTTCCTGGAAGGTGGATCTTTTTGTCATCCAGACCATGTTGCTTGCAATTGTTACGGTACGGTGTATATGGAGACTGATGGGCAGGGAGAGCCTGTCTGTAATGAACATAATGCAATGCCGTACGGAGCGGGAGAGATTAGCTATAATAAACATTAACAATCGTATGTTATGGATACGGAACGATTCCAAATTGCGCGGGAGCCCCCACAACCGTTTCATGGCATTGAGTAGGACGTACGGTTGCGCACATCGGTTTTTTTTAGATAAGGAGAGGACGAGCGGAACATGAATGTGGAAGTGTATACGTTAAATGCGTTTGCGAAAGGGGAGCGTGACGGTAATCCAGCAGGCGTTGTCTTGGAGGATGGCCTCTCGCTGGATGCTGCCGAAATGCAGCTCATAGCGAAGGAATTGCGATATTCCCGAGGAGAGCGCGACAGGAACATCCAACGGTGTCCTGCTCAGTTATTTGTACCAACATGGCCAACGATCTTTGCGGGAAGTGGAGCATGTTATGTTCAGGCAAGGGTATTCGATGGATTGTCCTTCTGAAATCAAGGTTGGATTGCGCCTGAGCGAGAGCGGTGAAATCAACCAGGTTCGGGTTGGCGGTGTAGTGGTTGGCATTGAACGAAGACATATCACGATATAAGCGGAATCAAAAAGCCTAAGCCGCTGATTATGCGGCTTATTATATTTATGTTATCAAGTTCTTGTCAAAACACAATGACAAGAACTTGATAACATTCCCGACTGATGACAAGAACATTAAGTGTATTTAGATTTGATTGATTAAATGAATCCACCATTAACACGGATGGTTTGCCCCGTGATCCACTGCGATTCTTCGCTCGCAAGAAAGAGAATCACACCTGCAATGTCCTCGGTCTCTCCGAGACGTCCAAAGGCGTTCATGTTGGCTAGTCCCTGGATTTGTTCGGGTGTTTTGCCAACCGTGAAAAGCTCGGTATTTATAGGGCCAGGTGCTACAGCATTAATCGTTATTTTTCTATTTCCAAGTTCCTTGGCCAATTGCCGCGTGAATTGTTCAACGGCTCCTTTGGAGCCCGCATAAAGACTGTATGAAGGGAACATCTGACCCGCCACTGAAGTGGAAAAGTTGATAATGCGGCCATTAACGTTTAAATGCTTAGCGGCAAGCTGGCATGAAAAATAGGTCCCTTTGACATTAATCGCAAATAGCTGGTCGTAATCCGCTTCCGTAACATCGCCGACAGGTTTTGTAATGATGATCCCCGCGTTATTCACCACAATATCAAGCTTTCGGAACGTTCTCATTGTTTCTTGATAGAGTCTCTCCAACTCGCTCAATCGGCTGATATTCGCCTGAATTGCTGCGGCTACTCCGCCATTCCTTTGAATATTCTGTACAACTTCTGCCGCCTGATCTGCACGATTCGCGAAATTGATAACCACCTTGGCGCCATGATTCGCTAAATACTCGGCAATTGTTCTGCCGATTCCTCTGGATGCTCCGGTGACCAAGGCAACTTTGCCGGCAAGCTTCTTATCCATTTCAGCAATCTCTCCTTTCTAATGTGTTTTAAAGGGGAACATTAAGCAAACGGGTAATCCATAACGACGATTCTTTCAACAAACGGGCCTATGGATTGCAATAATCCTTGATGCAGGGGGTGCTGAATATACTCCCGGCAAGCCTGTTGATTCTCGAAAGTGACTCTGATCCCCAGCGTAAATCCCTGCATATGCTCTATTTCTTCCGTAACATTAATCCCGGCGCTAAGTTCCACGATCCCCGGAATGTTCCCTTTAAAGTCATGCGCGCGCTTTATTGCACTTTCTTTTACTTCAATAGAAACATCGGGCTTGAATTTCAATAGCACGATATGTTCAAACATCTTACTCCCTCCAAGGTTTCTGTTTATTTTTGACTTTGGAGCTGCTTCATTTGGGAGAGCTCCTTCATCCATTTCACGAAATTGTCGGTTACTAGATCAAGGTACTGAATGGTAGGTTCATCGGTCAGCTCACCCTTCTCATCAAGCTTCTCATGAACAAGACCAATGTACATTTCATTTCCAGGCAGAAGCGGCGAGGAAATACCGGATGCGAACAGAATGTCACGCAGATGGCCCTGCGCTTTGACCGATCCCAACAATCCCATGGAAGATCCGACGATCCATGAGGGCTTCCCGATCATGACTCGATCCACGCGGGATAACCAGTCAATCGCGTTTGCCATGACGCCGGGAATGGTCGAATTATATTCCGGAGTGATCCATAACACCGCGTCGGCAGCAGCGACTTTCGCCTTAAAATCGATAACCGGCTGCGGCGGAACAGACTCGATATCCTGATCGTAAAAGGGGAGATCCCGAATGTTCAGCACATCCAACTGAAAAAGATGCTGATAACGGTTTTGAATATAACGGGCTAACTTCAGGTTGTATGAATCTTTGCGAATGCTTCCGACTATGGCGGCTACTTTCATTTTCATCACCTCAATGATAGGATGTGAATGGAGTTAAATAGGTGGGGCGGATCATCACTGTTTATCCATTCTTGCTATTCCTCCTAAGGAGGACATAAACTAGTCTAAATGGACCCGAAGAGGCTAGGAAGAGATCTAGATATCGTAGGATTGGGAATCCTACGTTCATGAATAAGTAGGAGGCATGGAGATCATGGCAAACAGATTGGACCGTTATGAGGAATTGTCCCGTTTTTTGCGTTCACGCCGTGAACGAATAACTCCAGAGCAAGCAGGATTGCCGGATTCCGGACGCAGACGAACACCCGGACTTCGCCGCAACGAGGTAGCTCTGCTGGCAGACGTGGGATTGGATTGGTACACCTATTTGGAACAAGGGCGTCATATCAACGTATCCGCTGAGGTCCTTGATCGAATAGCGAAGGTGCTACGGTTAGATGAATCGGAACGCAGGCATCTGTACCATCTTGCCCGTAAGCAATTTCCCTTGACCGGTACGAAGCAACCCTCTAAGGTAACGCCGGAACTTCAACGTTTTTTGGATAGCCAGAACCTTTCCCCTACGAATGTCATGGATGCGCGCATGAACATCATTGCCTGGAATGAAGCCTACTGCGCATTACATGGGAATCTCACGGTTATGTCGGATAGGGAGCGGAATTTGGTCTGGATGACGTTTACTTCTCCCCGTTTCCGCTATGTAAAGGGAGACCAATGGGAACTGCATGCTCGGCGAATCGTTGCTAATTTCCATGCTGGATATGCGCGTCACGTCGACGATCCTTGGTGGTCCGAGCAGTTCGAGGCGCTTTCACAGGCTAGTAGGGAGTTTCGAGAATTTTGGGATTCCCACGAGGTTCTCGATGCTATTGATGCTCCTAAGACGCTGCATTGTCCGAATCTCGGAATATTGAATTTTGATCTTGTTTCGTTTCATTACTTGAACGATTCTAATTTGACCGTTTCCATTCATGTTCCTCATCCAGATGGCACGGTGGATAAGATGCAGCAACTGTTAATCGATTATCATAGCCAGCATTCAGAGCTGGTCTATTGAAAGCTACGTTTGCTGGCTAAATTAAAAAGGCGAGGTGTTAGATTATGAATACGTTAGAACACTTACTAGAACCGGAAGCTTAAAAAAGTTAATGATCGTTCAAGCAGCTCTGAATACGATTCTTTGTGAGACGGAATGGCTTCGTTATCATAGCTTTGTTCAAGAATAGGATGAAGGAGTTTGTATGGCAAAAATAGATAATGGGGCAGGGGATCATCTTGTCATGTTGTTTTCCGTTGGTAAATACAACATGACGAGGTTACAGTGGATCGATCGGCGGCCTCGCTCTGCTTATGTGCAGGATAACTTGATTTAGTTGATGTTGTGAGGTGAGACATGATGCAGCTTAGTATCAATTCGGTTTGAAGAAAGGTCGAGTCTGTGTTATTATCAGAAGAATCCAAATATAGCGAAGAAGAGAAGGCTATGCAATAGCGTTTATGTCCAGAGAGCAGAGGGATTGCTGAAACCTCCGTCGTAACGCATGTATAGTGTCGTCTCGGAGCTGTTGACCGAACGCAGAAGGCGTGATTGCACGCCCGCAAGTAGAATCAACCGGCCTGGCATCCGTTAACATGCTGCAGGTAAAGCATCGGCTTTACCTCATGAGACTGCAATTGCGAGGTTGCAGTAAACTTGGGTGGTAGCGCGATTCCCCTTTCGTCCCAAGGCTTCTAGCAGCTGCTTAGAGCCTTGAGAAGGAAGGGGTTATTTGTTTATAACAGCAGGCGATGAAGAGAAAGCCGGCAATGGCGCTTATGCCCAGAGAGCAGAGGAAACGCTGAAACCTTTGCCTTAACCCTTTGTATGGTGTCGTCTCGGAGCTGTTAACCGAAAGCGGCTGGTCTCATTCCATGCCCACAAGTAGGCTTAACCGAAATGGTGCTCGTTAACGCGCCGCAGGTAAGGCATCGGCCTTACCTCATGAGGCTGCATTCGCGAGGGTGGCAGCGAACTTGGGTGGTACCGCGAGAAAATCCCCTTTCGTCCCTGGATGAGCTGACCGCTGTCAGCTTGCCTAAGGAGGAGAGGGGATTTTATTTTGCAAAGGAGGCTGCCCAATGGAACAGCAATTAGGAATGACGAATGAAACAACGACGCCATCAGAGGAATATATCACCGGTTCGGAGGTACTCTTACGCGGCTTGCTGCAGGAAGGCGTAGAGTGCGTATTCGGCTATCCGGGAGGAAATGTGCTCTATATTTACGACGCGATGGTACATCAGCCTGACTTCAAGCATATCTTGACCCGGCACGAGCAAGGCGCGATCCACGCGGCAGACGGCTATGCTAGGTCGACGGGGAAGGTTGGGGTATGCATCGCGACATCCGGTCCAGGAGCAACAAATCTGGTGACCGGCATCGCAACCGCCTATATGGATTCGGTGCCGCTGGTGGTCATAACGGGGAACGTATCTACGAGCGTAATGGGCACGGATGCTTTTCAGGAAGCGGACATTATTAGCATCACGATGCCGATTACGAAGCACAGCTACATGGTTCGCAATGTACACGACCTTCCTCGCATCATTCATGAAGCGTTCTACATCGCAAATACGGGCCGCAAAGGTCCTGTCTTGATCGATATTCCAAAAGACGTGACCAACCAGCGGATGGCGTATCGTCCAGCGTACACGGTTCAGTTGCGCGGATACCATGGAGCCCCGGAACCGAATCACGCAGAAATAGATGCGCTGCTTCTGGCGATCGCAGAAGCGCGCAAGCCGGTTATTATCGCGGGCGGCGGCGTTGTCTATGCGAACTCCTCGCAGGAGTTAATCAAATTCGTCCACACTACCCGGATTCCGGTCGCGACGACCCTGCTCGGACTCGGCGGGTTTCCGAGCGACGACGAGTTGTGGCTGGGCATGCTCGGACATCATGGCGTATATGCTGCGAACATGGCGGTGCAGAATGCGGATCTCATTATTTCGATCGGCTCGCGTTTCGATGATCGGGTCACGATGAAACTGGACGGATTTGCGCCTCAGGCCAAACGTATCGCCCATATCGATATCGATCCGGCGGAAATCGGCAAGAACGTCAAGACAGATCTCGCGTGCATCGGCGATATTAAACACGTGCTGGCTTATGCGAACACGAAAGCGCAAGCAGCCCAGACGGGCACCTGGCTCGAGCAGCTTCAAGAGTATGAGGTGCAGCATCCGCTTCGGTATACCGATTCGGATACCGTCATTAAACCGCAATATGTGCTCGAGATGATTAGTGAGACGACGCAAGGACATGCGATCATCACCACCGATGTAGGCCAGCACCAAATGTGGACCGCGCAGTTTTACCGCTTCAAGCATCCTCGCTCGCTCATCACGTCGGGCGGACTTGGCACGATGGGCTTTGGCTTTCCGGCCGCGATCGGCGCTAAAGTCGGAAATCCAGATCGTCTCGTCGTCTCGATCAACGGCGACGGGGGCATGCAGATGTGCGCGCAGGAGATGGCGATCTGCGCGATTCATCAGATTCCGGTCAAGATCGTGGTCTTGAACAACCAGGTGCTCGGCATGGTTAAGCAGCAGCAGGAATTGATGTACGAACGACGCTACAGCCAGATTGATCTTTCCGGCAGTCCGGACTTCGTCAAGCTTGCGGAAGCATACGGAATCAAGGGATTAAGGGCAACGAACAAGGCTGAAGCCTCCAAGGTCTGGCTTGAGGCGCTGGAGACGACAGGACCTGTGCTCGTCGAGTTCGTCATCCCAACCAATGAGAACGTGTACCCAATGGTGCTTGCCGGCACGCCGCTGGACCAAATGATTCTAGGGGACGACGAATAATTGCGCTGAAGAGATAAAAATCTGTTTAAAGGAGCGAGGCATACTCATGGACACCGATAGCTTAATACTTTAATGGGTTTAATTTAACGGATAACATTAACGTTCAATGAAAAAGCGAAAGTCTAGGACATTATTTTCTCGTCCATGGCTTTCGCTTTTTCGATTTCAAGGGTCAGCTATTACTTTTTTTATGAGGCCTGCGATATGGAAATTCACATCCATTCTATTACTATCGCTGGGTACGAGGTCAAGGTGCCTCGGAGCGGCATGATTGTCTGTAGGATAATTACTGATTATGAACTGAAACTTTTATTCGTTGTTTAGTTTTAGCATCCGCCCCCAGCTATCATGGAAGTTTACATTCGTCAAGGTGCTTATGCTTCGTCTGTTCACGTTCAGCGTAACACTCAACTCTTATGGGAAGACGTCTAGCAATGTAGTTCACAACGGAATCGGATATGGACGCTTCACTTATGAAATGGCTTGCAAAATATGAACGATCTTCATTTCAATATTGGAATTATCTACGATCTTCAGATATTCAGGTTTTAGCAATTGGTACTGCTTCATGTAGTAGAAATCCATAATCGCTTGTTTCAAAGTGATATCATACTGAATCGAAAATGACGGCTCGATAAAGCGTCGCAGCACAGCGTCATCTTGAACCATAAACAACACGGCATTCAATTTGTTGAAAATCTGTTGCTCCATACCGGATTCAAAAAAAGTTTGTAAGCTTTTATTCCGATTTTGTAGGGCAACGGACAGATTCTCAAAATGGTGTGGATAAAATTCCTTAAGATCTTGCAAGAACAAATCAGAGATAAACGCGGCACACATCAAAGATTGTAAAAATGTTAATTGAAAACGATCCAAAAAAGAGACGGAATCGTCTTTAACAACGATGTCAGCCTTCTTCGAATAATCAATGTAATAATCCACGACTTGTTCGATGATGTCGTCTTTGGAGGAAAAATGCTTATAGAGTGTCACTTTGCTAATATCCATATATTTTGCGAGATCGTCGACTTTCAGTTGGCTGAACTTTGTTTTTCTTATAATGGGTTTTATTTTTTCCACATATGTATCTACACTCACAGCTTTTCTCACGGATAAGTACCTCCCTTTGATGCCTATAAAAAACATTATAACAAATTTGCTGCTCTTTATGCACGAAATTAATTAAATGAACTAATTTAATTAAATTTGTTTACTTGTTAAATTTATTGCTATATAATCGCTCCTGTACCTAATCATCCGATTACGGATTATACAAAGGGAGGACGATTTTAATGGAACCATTCAGTAAGGGTAAATTCTCTGACAAAAAGGTCGTGATCACGGGAGGTAGCAGCGGAATTGGCCTTGCGACGGCGAAGTTGCTAGTGGATGAAGGCGCACACGTTCTGATTACTGGACGTACTCAGGCGACGCTGGATGCGGCTCGTGAACAACTCGGAAACAACGCGATCGCGGTCTTAAGCGATGCCGCCTCATTGAAGGAGATCGCCGCATTAGCCAATCGAGTGGAGGCTGAATTTGGAACAATAGATGCCCTGTTCGTTAACGCTGGGGTCACGGGGTTTGTCCCTTTCGAGACAATGACAGAAGAAAAGTACGACGAGATACTTACAATCAATGCCAAAGGACCGTACTTTACCGTGCAGAAACTCGCTCCGTTGCTAGGCTCAGGTAGCGGGGTAGTCCTTACCACCTCAATCGTGAATGTAGTGGGTCTCCCAATGCTCAGTGCTTACGCAGCTAGTAAGGCAGCGCTGCGCTCCATGACTCGAGGTCTGGCACGCGAGTTATTACCTCGAAATATTCGAGTCAACGCAGTCAGTCCCGGCGTTATTGACACAGGCATCATGGAAAAGTCAATGCCGGAAGAAGCTGCCGAGCAGACAAAGGAACAGATGAGACAGCAGATCCCAGTGCTGCGTTTAGGCGATCCAGTTGAGGTAGCCAAGGCTGTTGCATTCCTAGCATTTGAGGCCACCTATACCACCGGGGCTGAGTTCCCTGTCGATGGAGGCGGCTCCCAGATCTAAGCTCCTCAGTTTGCATACCTGACTATTAAAGCGAGGGCAGGGGGGCATAGCTTCCCCTCATGACACCCTGCCTTCCAGTGAACTTTATAGTTTAGGATTTCGCTGTTTTCCTTGGAAGACTGTTCGAAATCACAGAGAACACGATTTTATCAGAGCAAAATGGAGGGAACATCACAATGGAGAATACCATGCGCACCATCCGGTTCCACGAATATGGAGAACCAATTGATGTCTTGTGCTTGGATGAGGTGGCGATCCCAGAGCCAGGGCCGGGACACATTCGCGTGAGAGTACGCGCTTGCGGCTTAAATCCGGTTGACTGGGTGACGTGCCAAGGCCACTTTGCCGGTCAACTGCCCTTGCCTCGCGGAATCGGGCTTGACGTGGCAGGTATTGTAGACGCAATCGGAGAGGGCGTAATCGATGTTGCCATCGGCGATTCCGTTCTGGGTGCCGCAGATTTCATGAATGGATCGAGCGCCGGTGCGTCGGATCAAGCGATTATGTACTACTGGTTCCGCATGCCGACCGGACTCGACTTTGTTCAAGCAGCAGCGTTGCCAATGGCAGTCGAAACCGCTTACCGAGGCATTGATACTCTTGGGGTGAAATCGGGTCAGACCGTACTCGTGCATGGAGCCGGCACCACGGTAGGGTTCGCAGCCGTTCAAATTGCCCTAATGCGCGGTGCCCGTGTGATCGTAACCGCTGGTCCCACCTACGCCGACAAGCTCCGCTCAATGGGGGCGTTGGTGACCTCATACGGTGATGGAATGGTCGAACGAGTGACCGAACTGGCAAAGCAGCCGGTTGATCTCGCCCTGGATACCGCGCCAATCAGCGGTTCATTGAAAGATCTGGTCCAAATCGTCAACGGGCATCCCCATCATGTCCTAACCGTCAGCGATTTCGTTGCAGCCGCTGAACTTGGCGTTCGCACCAGCTATGGAGAACTACATACCGCACGTTATGACGTTGTCGGCGACTTTGCCCAATACGCAGCGGACGGCAAGTTCACTATTCCGGTCGCGAAGACTTTCGAACTCGACGAATGGCGTTCAGCTGTCGAAATCAGCCAGAGCGGGGGTGCCCACGGCAAACTGATTCTCCTGCCCGACTCCGACGGATGAGCACATATAACCGATGAAATTCTGAATGAAGGAGGACATACATTGAGTAAGAACCAACGAGAACATATTGCACTGATTACAGGCGCAAGTAACGGGATCGGGTTGGCATTGACCCGGAAAATGCTGTCGGAGAACTGGCAGGTGGTTGCTTTGAACCGGTCGGATTTTCCAGCGGACGATAAATTCCTCCAAAATCATCTCAAGGACGGACGGCTCCGAGCCTATAAAGTGAAGGATCTCACCGATTATGGCAGCTTGAGACACTCTTTGGAAGAAATAAAAAGAAAGGAACAGCGGATCGATATTTTGTTTAACAACGCCGGAGGAGGCTTAAGTGAGCTGCGCTATTCGAAACAAGGCCGCGAATTGCATTATGAATTGTTGACGGTCGTTCCTTATATTATTCTGATGGAATTGAAGGGGCTGTTGAAGAACGGCAGCTTAAAAACGGTGATTAACACTTCATCGCAGGTGTTTAGATTTACGAAGGAGTTTACGATCGAAAAATTGGAGCATCCCCAAACCTTCCGCAAAATGTATGGACCATATGCGACTTCAAAGCTGGCTCTTTCGTTGTGGACCCAAGCCGTCGCACCGCAGCTTGCCAAGGAAGGCATCAAGATCCGCAGCGTTGACCCGGGCATTAACAACACGCTAAGAAAAGGAAAAGATTCCGGACTGACCGCAGGGTTTGAACTGTTTATGAAGTTTTTTTCCTCTCCGCCTACTCATGGAGCCAACCTATTATATGAGGGAGCTCTGGGCAAAAACAGCAATGAGACCGGCGTGTTTCTTTTCAAAGATCGGATTGCGGACTTGAAATTTACAGAACATGCGCAGCGTGTGCTGGAAAAAATATCTGATATATATAGCCATGAATTTCTTGGCGGGAATGTTCAAGTTAATGGCTGAGTTCCAGAAGCGCAAAGCGCCGGTTGGGTTGGAAGGGTCGTTAACCTGCTTGCCAAGGGAGATTAAAGCAATTCGAATTAAGTAAATTATCATTTACGGTTGATAAATCCACGGTGTCAGGGCCATCTCTTTGTTGCGCATTCAAATGCAGCTTGCCGGTACAAGCAGCTCTTAGTACCGTGGGGAATGGTACCGACAATAATGTAATTTTTCAACTCTAACGGGAAACTTTAGTTTCATTAAAACATCACAAGGTTGCCGCGGAATAGATCGGGCAACCTCGTTAAACAATTGGACAGCATAGCTCAATATATGTGACATCAACGTGCTGATCAGAAAAAGAGAGTGAGATTCCTTACAGGCATTGGGCCGGCGGGGGAGCTTACTCTCTTTTTCTAGAGCTTTATTTGGGTTCAATTCGACCAATTGAATTGGCCGTCTCAGACAAAGTCTTTTTCACTGCCGACCAGCTGGATTGCTCAATATCGAGTACATGTCGAAGGTAAGCCCATGTAACCTTCTGGATCAGGGCAACTCGTTCTGGGTTATCGTCTGTTGTTTCCTTAACCTCGTAACCAGCGATTCCTCCAAGTGAGTGTTCTGCGCCAAAAAGGGTGAGCAGGCTCTCGGCTCCCGGGCTGAGGAAGTAGGGGTCGGTCATCCAATCCGGCCCGCGAACGGTCAGTTGATACTTGTTAGGAGTGACTTGGAGTCTGCTCCAAGATGTATAATGCTCAAAACGGCAATTTCGGGAGGGGACATATATGGAAGAACAAACTTTTACGATCAAGCAAGTCGCCGAGCAAACCGGTATTTCTGAGGACACGATTCGCTATTACGAAAAGATCATGCTGCTCCCTCAGGCAGAACGGAAGGAAAACAGGCATCGCTCTATCGAAAAGAGGACATTTATAGAATTAAGCAAATAACATGCCTCAAAAAAACGGGAATGTCGCTTGAGGCTATGCGGCCATTTTTGGCGGCCTCAGTCGACTCCGGTTCCGTCAATTATCCTGAACTGGTGGATCAATTAAGAAGTCAACGTGAACATATTATGATTCAAATTTCCTCACTTCAGCAAATCGTTGATTTTATTGACATAAAGCTGAAAGAAGGTAGGTAATTAAAGCTCGATGCGGGCTTTTTTTATACGCAAGTTGTAATCGACATAGTTACAACGATAGTGTTTACAACAAATCAAATATTGGAGGCAAAATGCTAATAATTGAATAACCAAAAAGAAGCAAAAATGTCATGTAGTAAGGATATAAAAAATAGAAAAGAAATCTTCTACTTAATAATTTTCATCCATATCAATGTCCCTCCCCGCAAAATGTACTCAGCAGTACATTTATCGAAAAGGAATAATTCTGTTGCATTTCTATTGTATACTTCATATACTGTTTATAATATATACAATTAAAGATGAATGGAGCGAATTTAAATATGACGAATATGAGAAGGATTCTTATTTCCGGTGCAAGCATTGCCGGTCCGGCACTCGCTTACTGGCTGAACCGCTACGGCTTCCATGTGACGATTGTGGAGCGCGCACCCGCATTGCGGAGAGGTGGATTTGGGGTGGATATTCGAGGCGCGGCTATTACAGTTCTTGAGCGGATGGGCATTCTTCATCATGTGCGTGCGGCTGACACGCAGATGACCGGTGTTTATTTTGTAGACAGTATCGGCAAGATCAAAGGACAGATAAGCGAGGCCAGTATGGGGAACGTGCACGATGTGGACATCGAGGTCATGCGTGATGATCTCACAGACATTTTGTACAATTTGACCAAAGATACAATCCATTATATTTGGGACGATTCGATAACAGCGATTCAACAGACGGAGGAGGGGGCCAAGGTCCAATTTGCTCATAGCAAGTCACAAACATTCGACGCAGTGATCGGGGCAGATGGCCTTCACTCCAATGTACGCAAGTTGACCTTTGGTGATGAATCGCAGTTTAAGCGAACGTTGGGCTGCTATATTTCAGTTTTTACCACGAGCAATTACCTTAACTTAAACTACTGCCAACAGTTCTATACAATACCTGGAAAAACGGTGGGGATGTATAGCGCGCATCATAATACTGAGGCGAAGGGAATGTTCGTGTTCAAATCGGCACCTTTGAAATACGATAAGCACAATCCGGAAAGCCAGAAGCAGCTTATAGCCGAGACATTTGGAAGTGACACCGGCTGGGAAACTCAGAGGCTGCTTCAGTCAATGAAGGAGGCCGATGATTTTTATTTTGACGAAATCTGCCAAATTCATATGCCGACATGGTCCAAAGGCTGTGTTGCGCTTGTTGGTGATGCCGCCTATGGTCCGTCGCCGCTATCAGGGCAAGGAACAAGCCTCGCACTTGTCGGAGCTTATGTATTGGCCGGTGAACTCAAGTCCGCGAAGGGTAATTATTCAAACGCATTTACTGCCTATGAACAAGTGATGCGAGCGTATGTAGAGAAGAACCAGAAGATCGGACTCACCGCGGCAGAAGGTATGGTCGCAAGCTCAAGGTTCAAGATTATTTTGCAAGATTGTATGCTACGCGTGCCCTTCATAATGACTAGCATGTTTAAAATGATTACAAAAATGATTGTGAAAGCAGCCAATGGAGTTGAGTTAAAGGACTACTTGAAAAGTGGTTGAGCAGGGATACTTATTTAGAAGTTAATGAATATGCTATTGCAGTGTCGGGAGACAAGAACATGATGCCATTGAAAGTCGCTATTTTAGCGGCTTTTTTATTTTATCGGTACAAGTTCTTGTCCCGAGCCAAGGACAAGAATATAGTTCGATTACCGATTAGATGAATATCTAAGTAATCCCAATGCTACTTCATTAAGCTAACAGGCAGTTTAGTTATAACAAAACTCCCCCAAAATAAGGGATTACATTTGATATAATCATCTAAGCAGTTGATAAAACGGCTGTTGTTTACATAGATGGGTAATCTATGTAAACAACATGATAACGAATTTCGCACGGGCTCGATGAGATCTATTTAATGGCGGTTACCTTTTGAATATTATTTTTGATGATGAGAAAAAAAGGGAGATATATACTACTCAACAAGAGGTCAGATAACGAGGCCATAAAAAATACTGAAGGTAGATTGTCGCAACGGCTAGGATTTAATATTACTCAACTTCCGGTTTATTGAGCAAATCTTCCAGTTTGCAAGCGAGTAAACAGGCGAAAACATAACTTTTATAGTGGGAGTGTGAAATATGAAAAAAATATTATTGGTTTGTATTATGATAATGTTGATGCTAGCATCGGCTTGTGCAAATGTTGAAATGACATCAAATCCAAATACTTCTAGTGAGCCTAAACCTGAAAAGGATGAGTCTATTATTCCAAAAAACACATCCGAATATTGTACTGTAGAACGTATAAATTTGGATAGTAAAACTGAAAAATATTTCTATGGAACTTGGAAAGTTGAGAAGCTTTTAGGATTTGCAAATTCATATAATGATGCTTCTGAATATCCAACAGGGCAAAAATTTATTGGAGATGAAATTATAATCAAAAAAGACTTTTTTTCATCAAAAGGACTTAAAAACTATAGTAATTATCAATATGAACTAAAAAATCCATTATATGAGATCACAGCGACATGCTATAACTCTGACTCTTTTTATAGATTATATAAAATAGATATCCCAGACTTAAATATAAATGATGTAGTAAAAGCAATAGATATAATTGACCCTTCTACAAAACTTAGAATACCTGTAGGTTTAAGTTTTTTTGTTGTTAATAACGATAGGCTTATCTTGTTATCAGAGGCAACTATTTTTGAGCTTAAAAAAATTACTGATTAAATGAATTAAAGTTATGTATTAAGTTCTGTGCTAATAGAATTGAAAATATCCTTCGCTGAAAGCAAAGGTATCCGTAAAAACGAATCCCATTCATAAAATGCTTATAATAAGTTTATACCAGCTTGTGGAAGTAAGAGCTGAGCAGAATCCCAAGTATGCCCTATTAATAAATGCTTAATTAAGTCAAAGCAGTGAAGCAAATTGAATTTTCCATTAAACTAACGGGAAACAATAGCTCAATCACGATACGACGGCAGCCGGCCAAAATAATCGGCTGCCATCGTTACGTTAACAGGCAGTTTAGTTGAACAAGAAAACGAAGCATTTGAATTGAGAAATGCTCTTACATTATCGACAAATTAAAAGCCACCTCATTCAAATTTCTAATGAGATGGCTACTGTTTATATTTTATTGATGTAATCTATATAATTATTGTGACTGAATAATATGATCATTAACAAATGCTTTTATGAAAAATAATTCATTATCATTAGGGTCCCTTTTATTTTCTGCCTTAAAGGACTCTATCGCATTTTCTAGTGAGGTAGACTTTACAACTTGACTTGCTGTTGTTAACTCTTCCCAATATATATTCATTTCATTTAAATCACAGATAGACTCATGACCAAGTAGGAACATTTCCGCATCATATTTTTGAATGTCTTCAATCATTGGCAATAACAATGATTGCTTGTAATGAAATAAAGAATTTGTGGTTGTACCATATGCACAATCACCTAAAAAAACAACTTTTTCATCAGGAATATAAATGATTGTAGAGTCATCTGTATGAGTACTTTTGGTACATTCGAGAATGCAAACTTTGTTACCTAAATCAATAGTTAATGTATTTTCAAAGATTACATCTGGAGATTTCAACTTAAAACTGTCCCTGTTTGGCATCTCAGTTTGTATAATCTTCATACACATAGCACTCATTTGATTAGAAGTCACATACTTTTGTAGTGAACTATCGTCATAAGACAAACTTTGCCATTCTTTTATCACTTCGTTTGTTTGACTATTAACTATAACTATTGCATCAAATTCATTCATTCCTAGGAAATGATCCCAATGTGCATGGGTAATAACAACATATTTAACTGGTGGTACATTTAGGTTTTCGATTTCTAGTAAAAAATCCTTAGCGTGCTGAGGAGAATTACCAGAATCAATTATTAGACTATACCGGTTACCACTTACCAGTCCTAATGTTGGTCGATCTCTATCATTTTGATTAGATAAATAATAAATAGTATCACTTAATTTATTTAACATGTTATTTTTCCTCTTTTCTATATATTCATTCATGAAAGAGAAAATCTACATGTTTATTCTAAAGTTATTAAAATAATTTAAGATTTTCTCTTATTATTTTTTTACCATTGGACTTGTACCTCCTTCTTTTATTAAGGAAAAGTGTAACACATAATCCAAACTATACATTAAGAAAATTCGGATATTAATTGTTTTTACTTCAGTTACAGTTATTTATAGTTCGCAGTTCGAACATTATTTGTAATAGAAGAGAAGGTGCTTGTTCAACTAACGGGAGACGTTAGTTTAAAACTTTATGGAGCAGTTTGTTGTTGTCACGTAATCTATAACTCACATTATCTATATTTCATCAAATAAAGAATGGCAGTGAGCTTGCCATTCTTTATTTTTATATTTGCCCTTTCACCCAAAGGGCAGGAGGGATACTACGCTGGGTGCAGGATGGTACTTTTATTGAAATTGACAGCAAAGTGTTTTTACTAAAGAGGAAATGATCTATTTGGCAAAATCAATGTTCGACTAACGGGCAGGAAAGCGAGCTCCACATTCATATGAGAGTTTTCTCTTCGGAAGCGAGAGTTCGTTACCAGTTATAACATACTAATGACTTTGGTATTTTTGTCCTATATTACAAGAAACAAAAGTATCGGTTCCAATGATATCTGTAGTCGTAGTTAGGTAAATAGATATAGGTCCGAAGTTCAAAAATAGGAACAATTGCCTTAATCAGCCAACATCCAATATCTAAGTAATAACAGAAGAATAGACAGGGATAGGAGACAGATAATACTGAATCTATTAGAGTAATGGCGTAAATATGTGGAATTCTGTCGAGGGACAAAAACGTGTGTATGTCTCTGTTCTTAATCAATTTTTGTGTGTAAAACATATCTTGTTATTTGAATAAAATAGTTTTAATAGGTAGTTAAGTGAAGTAGAGTGAAGTCGCCGAAAACAAAAATTAGTAAAGATTAACTATCAAGACCTAGAGTTTCATGATGGTTATCAATATCAACAAATCAATTCTAGAAAGACAATATTGAACAAAAGACCTATCGATTTTCATTTGGAAACAAGATACAGTAAATGTAAAACGAATACATAATATGAACATGATTAACAATTTAATACCAGTTTTGTACGATAATAGCAAACCCACCGAAAGGTGGCGACGCAAAGCTATAGGGGCTAATGCGGGATCTACTGCGACCGCGATGCCAGCCAGTTGCCGAATACGACGGGAGACCTCCGTTTTATTCATTTGAAGAAAGGGGGTTTTTTGACGTTCCAAAAAACAACGGCCAGCTTCACTGTAAGAAGAAACTAAGTTTGGGGCTATACAAGGCCACAGTCATAATTGCTCAGGAGGGGGGATACTTCTTCATCGCAGAATGCGAAGACGATTCTTCTGTTCGTTATTAATCAGACATTAATGAATCGATAATCCGGGAGTTGATGGTCATGGAACAAACGACATGTGAAGTATCAATTGACGAATTTCCGTGGGGGGGATGGACCAACGATGAAGGAAGCCGGGTTAGTTTTTGCCTTGATTCTGTAACGACCCGAAAACTCTATGAACTTGCGTTCAATTTCGGAATAACTGTAGATATGGCACTTATGGCTTGTTATGTAATCCTGCTTGCCAAATATACCGGCGAGGATGACCCTGTAATTGGGTATTCGTTGGAAAGCCAGATGCTTCCTATACGATATTCTCCTACTGTACATAAGCCATTAGGTAAGTTTCTGCTAGAAGTCAAGCGTACCACGATGCAAGCACTCGAAGATCGGAATATGCGTAAGAATCTGAGCGGCAATCCGTTCATCAAAGCGGCGTTTACTTGGCAAAAAGCCAATACCACTCCTTTGAAATCCGATCAGTTGGGGACGTTTGAGCTGGCTTTGACGGCTTCTAAGAAGGAATCTATCATGATACACCTTGATTATGTGACCCGCTTGTACAGAAAAGAAACGATTGAGCAGATGGGCGACCACTTGAGCCGTATTGTGCAGGAAGTAGCCGATTTTCCCGAGAAAGTGATTGCCGACATACGCTTGTTGTCTAAAGAAGAGGAGAGACAGATTCAGGCTTTCAGCGGAACTAAGACGGACTATCCTTCCGGCAAAACGGTCCATTGCTTGTTTGAGGAACAGGTCCGCTTAACCCCTGATCACCCGGCGGTCATGACCGAGGACCATCAGATGTCCTATCGGGAATTGAACGAACACGCGAATCAGCTTGCAAAAGCACTACAGGATCTCGGCGTAAAGCCGGAGAGCGTCGTTGGCATTGTCGCGGATCGGTCTGTCAGTATGATCGTCGGGCTTACAGCCATATTGAAGGCGGGCGGCGCTTATATGCCCATCGAAGCCGATTCTCCGTGCGAAAGACTCGAATATATGCTCGAGGACAGTCGGGCCGGATTTTTGCTGGCTCCTTCCAGTTGGAAGCCTGACTTTGCATTTAAAGGAAAAGTAATTTATTGGGACAACACGCAGCTTTACCAAGACAGCTGTCCCCATACGATATCTGCAGTAACCTCGCAAAGTCTAGCGTATATCATCTATACTTCCGAATCAACGGGGATACCGAAAGGGGTCATGGTTGAACATCGCAACATCGTAAGACTGGTGAGGAATACAAATTATTTCAATTTTTCCATGGATCATCGGATTTTGCAAACCGGCGCAATCGCATTCGATGCGTCAACCTTTGAAATTTGGGGATCCCTTTTAAACGGATCTACCTTGTATTTGATGAAGGACAAGGATCTATTAGACCTTTTCAAATTGAAGGAAACCATCATCGGCTACCGCATTACGGCTTGGTTTCTGACTACGGCTTTGTTCCATAATCTGGCCGAACAGGATCCGGACGTCTTTCGTACGTTGAACACCTTGCTAGTCGGTGGAGAAGCGTTATCACCGAAGCTAGTAAACGCCGTAAGTAAGACGTGTCCCGATCTGCGGATGGTTAATACATACGGTCCGACGGAAAACACGACATTCTCCACTTACTTCCCGATCGAACGTGAATTCGAATCTGCCATTCCGATTGGCAGACCAATATGCAATTCCTCCGCTTATATCCTTGACAAACAGTTAAAGCTTCAGCCCATCGGAGTAGTGGGAGAGCTTTGCGTTGGAGGGGATGGTATCGCGCGGGGGTATGTGAACCAGCTGGAATTGACAGAAGCCAAGTTTGTGGAACATCCGCTCCTCGGGGAAAGGTTATATCGAACGGGGGATATGGCCCTGTGGCTGCCGGATGGCAATATCGAAATTATCGGGCGAATCGACGATCAAGTGAAGATCAGAGGGTATCGAGTGGAACCGAGAGAAATCGAGGCTCGGCTACTGGAACACTACGGAATCTCGAAAGCCGCGGTAGCCGTCAAAGCCAACGAGAGTGGAAATCCGATAATATGCGCGTATTTTGTAGCGAAACAGGTTTTGTCCGAAACGGATGTCAAGGCGTATTTAGCCCGAAATTTGCCTGCATATTTCCTGCCCTCTCTTGTGGTACAGATGGAAAGTTTGCCGCTTACCCCTAACGGAAAAGTCGATAAAAAAGCTCTGCCGGACCCTGATCTTCTTCGTCCGATGCTTGTCAACTGAGACGAACCACTAAACGACGCAGCAAATGCTCAAAAGGATCTGGCTGGACAAGGATGCCGAGAGGATCGAGAACGCATTTGGCTCATTGAGATTTAGCGAAATTCATAAATTTGACTCATTATTAAGTCGGAAGACAAGAACATAGTCTCATTAAAGTCCGCTTTAAAAGCGGATTTTTTATTTATGGGTCAAATTCTTGTCATTAATTGATGACAAGAATTGCGTTAGTCATGAGCAAACCAGATGATGAGAATAAACAACTCCGAAAATCGGTTGATCTATATGTTAAAAAATTGAATTTTTAAAACCCGTTGATGATCAATTCCAACGGGTTTTTATTTTTTAATAAAACGATGATGGAAGAAATCTAAGAGGGAAAAGGGCTAGCTCTTTGACATTCGTTTATCAGCAACCTCTCGGTTATGTCACTTGTTGCTGGTCTTCTTGATCAAGTCAACGCCATCGTATGCCAGACTTTCCACACTTGCAGCCTTCTGCAGTATGTAATGATCAAAAAAGTTCTTCGTATAGTCTGTAATAAGATTTCGCATCTCCATAGCATCCCGCTCGCCTCTGAGTTCCTCATTAACACTGGTAAACACGATGTCGCAGTAATCTAAATGCGCAACACGATCAACAGAGAAATAATAGGTTTCCATGCTATTGTTAGCGCCAATTATCGCATTCATATTATAGTTAGGTTCACAAAACAGTAGCAAGAAAGGTTTCTTAAGGTCGCTGCCCTGAAGGCCGAACGCACCGCTATCCAAGCCAATCCCGCAGGCGAACCGGTCGTCGTCCCGGCAAACAATCGCCGTCGTAGGCCCTCCATAAGAATGTCCGACTATGCCCATGCCGATGTCAAGCAACAATCTGCCCTTAAAGATGGAATTCAGCTCTCCAGAGTCCAGTTTGTAAAGATAATCGGCTACATACCTTACATCTTCTGCCTGTAATTTACTATACTCTGTTAACTTGGCAAGTATCGGCAGTGTAAGCACGTTATGGCACATCTCAATGGCAGTTTCATCGTCAGGCCGCATCTCCATCTTACCAGCCAACGCCACCATCTCCGGATCTTCAGAAAACGCCATAATGACATCCGAAAAATCCTTTGATACATTAAACAGGCGCCCATCTTTACGCTTATACATCGTGCTATTCTGATGGCCGATGCTTACCACAACATACCCCATGCTTGCCAAGTCTGTACAGATCACTGTACCCCATTCTGGAGAACCGCCCCCGCCGCAAACATAGAATAACACCGGATAGCGCTTTTCCTTCCCGGAGAGAGCAAGGTCGTCGTAACACTGGGTCTTGATATCTATTGAGAAAAAATCCTCCCCATTTAGATACGCAGTGACAAGTGGCTGTTCATTCAACATTTCGTAGACTTCAGGAAACATGTACGTTGATGTAGTCTTACCTTCGCTACTGTCGGACGGATAGTACACAAACGCCGTCAATTCTCTTTTTGAGTAATCTGATGCTGTGTACTCAAAATCCATCTGGGTTCGACCGACAGTATAGCCGCCAATTGGTTCTGGAAAAGCGTCATAAGTTTTCATTTTCTTGTTCCCCCTTAATTAATAAAAGTGGCGAATGTGAAATACATACATTGCGCTATAAGCGCTTTTCAAAACTGTGAAACTATTACATCCTATCTTCAGTGAATCATATCTACTCCTTGGCTTTCTTAAAATCTCTAACAATTTCAGAATATTTATGATCTTCAAGCAGCCCATGGCTCATAAAGTCAGTAAAGTACTTGCTAATCTTATTTTGCAGCGTAGAGTCCTTAATATTGAACTCCCTATAAAACATGACTAAATTAAACTGCATTGACTCAAACATAAAAGAAATCAGGTCGTCGTCAATATCAGGTCGGAGATATCCATCAACCCTCATTCGGCGCAAAATGTCCTTGATCAAGGGGAATGACTCGCCCTTTAGCACATTCAGATATACTTTAAGTAAAACGTTCTCAGGAATGTATAAAAATGTTTCAGTGAGTTTGATTTCCAGCTCATTCAATGGCTCAGTCACAGTGCCATTAACGTTACCAAATAAGCCAGTAAGGAAAAACCGGTAAAGGGAATCTTCATTACTGTTATTAAAATACGCAGCTCTTTTCTGGGTCACATTACGTACTAAGAGACAATAAAGGTCATCTTTGTCTTCAAAATACCGATAAAATGTTCCGGGGTGCATGGACAAACTATCCAAAACCATCTTCATAGTTATATCCTCGTAAAGATGATCAACAAAAAGATGCATAGCGTTATTAGATATTTCCTCGCGCCTTGCTTCATCTAAACGAATGAAAGAATTTTTTGGCATAGATTCCTCCTTAATGTGAAGTGTGAACTGATTCACACTATACCGATAATTAATTCACATGTCAAGTAGTATTGAAATATTAATATCATCATAAAAGATTAAAACCATTGCATAGAACATTATCGGGTATTTGAAAAAATAGTGACTACGTTTAGCGATAATTTCTTTAAGGCGTGGTTGAGTATAGCAGGGAAGAGAAGTCAAGAAACTAGTGTTCCTCGCTGGGACGATATCGAAAAAATGAGGGATTTGAGTTTTCCTGACATAGCTTTTAAGTACGCCCAGAAGAAAAATGCCTCCTTAAGTTCCGTTGAATTTTACCATTAAAATTGTCGTAGGACAAAAACATGAGGCCTTCCCATCGATCCTGCTCCAGTTACAATTACGTCATAATGCATTGTAAATTAGCCCTCCCTATAATAAATCCTCCTGCAGCTTTTAATTGTTAAGTATGGCAAGCATTCTTATTACTAATGATTATTAGCACTTAACAATGGTTGTAACATGCCCCGTTAGCGTAATTTGCTTCAAGTATAAAACCTGATTCAGCTTGAAGAATCGGGTTCTCTTTTCAAATTCATTTATATACCTCGCCGCCAGAATAAATAAACCGGTTAAACCCTAAAGAAAAGTAGAAATCGTATGTTAAAATGTCGTTTTTGATAGCTGTATCAAGGATGACAATCCATTAAAGTGGTAGATATCATATGATGGTGGGAATTCACCGGACAGTTAGAGGAGGTTATTATATGGAGAATCATGATTTGGTACAACGACAGCAATGGTTTGTGAATCAGAGATTCGGAATGTTTATTCACTTTAATAGTGCTACGTTTCAGTTTGCGGAAACGGATATTAAGGATTGGGAATACAGGCATGAGAATCATGATGAACCTCGCAGATTCCCATTCGATCCAAAACTCTGGAATCCTGAGCAGTTGGACTGTGCGCAATGGGCGAAAGCAGCTAAATCCGCGGGGATGAAATTCGCTGCACTGACAGCAAAGCATCATGAAGGATTCAGCTTGTGGCCTACCCGATACACGGAGCATTGCATCCGCAATGCAACCGACAAAAGGGATGTCGTCAAAGAATATCTTGATGCGTTCAGAGAGGAAGGTATTGATGCAGGTCTTTACTTCTCTATGCTGGACCTGCATCATCATATCGGCCGAAAAAAATGCACATCGGAAGATAAGCGGTTCATTAAAAATCAAATCGAAGAATTGCTGACAAGCTATGGCGACCTTCCGTTTTTGATCATTGACGGATGGAATGCACATTGGGGAGGGCCTAATTACGAGGATCTTCCTTTTGAAGAAATTAATGAACTCGTGAAGAACTTGCAGCCTAAGTGCTTATTGATGAACATTAGCTGTGAATCGACTTTGGATCATACGGATATCGTTTTTTATGAAAATGCTGCAGGTCAAGAAATTGAAGAATCGTTTGTAGGTCCGGGGGCGAGCTGCAATATTTTAACTGAAACGTGGTTTTGGAGAACTTCGGATACGACAGTGGAACTCAAACCGACTGCTTGGGTACTGGATAAAGTACTGGATGCGAACAACCATAACGTGTCATTCTTATTAAATGGAGCTCCAAATCAGCGCGGCTTGTTGGATGCCAATGTTTTGGACCGTTTTAAAGAAATCGGAGAGCGATATCGTCATCCGATGGAACTCCAAACTATTCCAGAAAACTGGCTGATTAGAAAATAACATGTCCCCTTTTGGATTCTACATGGAAAGCGCCTGACCATTGAATGGTGACGGCGCTTTTTTTCGATTGGGAGGACGTTTATTCCTGTGTTAATCCACTCGAAATACCTGATACCGCTTCCGGTACTCTCCAGGTGTAAACGAAGTTTGGCGTTTGAATAGGCGCATAAAATAATTGTTGTCACGGAATCCGCATTGTTCACCGACTTGGATTAGAGGTAGTTCTGAATTCGCTAGGAGCTGTTTAGCCCGTTCGATCTGGAGATGATGCCTGTATTGCAGAGGACTCATTCCCGAATACTGTTTCAGACAGCGCGCCAAGTAATCGAAGTGGTAATGCAGGTCGTTCTCCATTTGTACGGAATCAAAGGGATCCTCTAAGCAATCTGCCAAATATGAGGCAACTTTTTCCCCAAGAAAAAGGGAGCGGGCCTGTGGGCTGCTTTTTTTCATGCTGCTTTGAAGTTCAATGAGAAATCGGCCAAATAAAACTTGCAGCTCGTAGGAGCGGTATGCTGAAAGGACGCTGTGTATTTTTATCATCTCCTTCAGAAGGGGGACGACTGTACGCAAATCTATTCCGGTAAATTTGGGGATATCCACCATGCCTGGATGAGCTTCGGTATCCTGGTCCGTCCTGTTCAGCAGAGGCTGCTGCCAATTGTTTTTATCGACTAGCACAGGCTTCGACAATAGCGGGTATTCAAAATGAATCCAATACACCTCCGTATTGGTATCGGTTGGGCGATAGCCGTGATGCATTTTTCCAGGCTCAAGCACCAATACCATGCCTTTTTGGATATCATATTGAATCCCGTTTTCCTCCATATAAAGTGTGCCATTCACGCAAACAATAATGTCAAAAACATCAAATTGTCGCCTTGCATGGACAATTCCCGGTGGCCATAATGTATGGCCGACCGTGGCTAGCAGGGGGAATGGAGGAACCTTCAGCTCAAGCACTAGCATCATCAATCACCTACAAAATTGGATGTAGAGATTGTACTATACTTAAGGCACTTTGTCAGCATCATCAAGGTCATCCTCATTATGGAGAGCTGTATCAAAAGGTAGGATTTATACTATATAAGGTCGTCATTGTAGGCTGTACCAAAGGTGAAATTTCTATAGAGTAATAGATATTGTCACGTTTAAAGGCCTGCTGGGGGTGTAATTTTTAGGGCATGTTTCTACGTAATAACAAGGTTTTAATGAGGCAAGTGGAAGCCTATCTATTGTATAAAGGAGAATATGATCATGAATCTTAACCGATTGATTGATATGAACAATTGGTATATACGACTAATGCTTCCATTCGCCCTGTTAGTCACCCTAGCCTTGAGCGCGGGGTGGCTGATTTACCGACAGACGCTCTCATTAGTTGGGGAGGAAGCCCGGAACATCAATATGCATATGCTTGAACAGGTAACATCGACGCTTGATGGAAGACTGGCGGAAATCGATACAATTGTAATGCAGGTGGCTAACGATCCAAAACTTGTTCAACTACAGCAGCTCAAGGATCCTTTCGAGGGAACGAACACCTTCAAATTATTATCTGCTCAAAAAGGGCTGTATAATTTCAGCAACAAGTTCATTCTCAACTATATGATTTACTACAGAAATAGCGATATTATTGTCGCACCTTCAAAGTTGTATAAAGCGGACGCTTTTTATGAGCTGGTCCTAAACTACAACGATTTGCCTTACGATAAATGGCACAAGGATTTTTTTGAAGACACCAATTGTAAGCGCTTCCTAAAGGCGATGCCAGCAATCTTTAAAAATAAAACTCATTCTATCATCACATACAGCTATCCTTTGGGATCTATCCCAGGTTTATCACAAGGCAGTGTTGTTGTACTGATTGACAACGATCAAGTTTTAAAGCTATTAACGAGTTTGGTGGATGGAAATGATGGGTGGGCCTATATTGAGGATGATCAGGGAAACGTCATTTCATCCATCGGAAACTATATCCAGCTTGACACGGATATATGGAATAGTAGTCCCGGAATTAGCAGTGATTCTTTTCAATTAAACGGATATATGGTTACACATACCCGCTCCTCTGAAAATGGCTGGCATTACGTTGTTGCCCAGCCACCACATGTCGTGCTCGCAAAAGTCGATTATATCAAACGGATCACTCTAAGTACGGCACTTTTATTTTTAGTGATCGGCATAGTTCTAGCTTACTTCTTTACATCAAGGAACAGCCGCAAAGTTGCTTACATGCTGGATAGCAATAGGACGCTTCAGGAAGAATTAAAAAAACAGGAGCCATTACTACTGGCAAGCTTTATGGAAAGGTTACTGAAGGGGGACATCGTGAACGGTAGCTTTACGGAAAGTATGATGAAACACCTTCACATTTCGCAACGAATTTCTTCCGTTGCTGCAGCGATAGTTCAAATTATTCCAAGGGAATGTTCTGAAGAAAACCGACTGAAAGAAGTGGACCGTCTAAGAGTACTCCTTAAAGGAGTTCATCGAACCTGCCCAGAAGGGACGGTTCACTTTTATGATGCCACTGAGGATACCATCGTCCTGTTGTTTATGGAACCCGATAAAATGCACGACAAATTTATACTTCAGATGGAGTCTCTATTTGTCAGGATGAAAGACGTGATGGCTCCCGAACCATACGTCTCATTAAACTTTGCCGCCGGAGGGATATACACGTCACTGATCGATGTTTCCCGTTCTTATGGGGAAGCAAAGCAAACATTAAATTATTTAAACAGGCATCAGCATCAAGGAATTAAATGGTTTCATCAGCTACCAGATCTATCAGATTCACACTATTTTCCGAGTGAGATTGAAATCCGCCTGATGAATAACGCGAAGATTGGTAACAAAGACGAGGTGAACCTGTTGCTTAATGAAATTTATGAACAGAACTTTCACATAAGGAACTTGTCCATGCCTATTCAAAAGCTCCTTTTGTACGATATGGCAGGCAGTCTCATCAAGCTGAAAGAGCAATTATCGCTTGAAGATGAATCCGATATTCATCCCTTGCTGCATCAAATGATCGATACCGATAATCCTGCTGAAGTATTCCGATTTGTTAGGCAATCCTATGTTTGGATTCTCGACCAATTGCAATCGCGAAAAAAGAGCGGAAACGCTCAGTTACTGCAAAACATTCAGAGGTATATTCAACTTCAATTTGAGAATCCAAATTTAAACCTTGACACGATCGCTGACGAAGTAGGTATTTCCAGAGTGTACTTCTCGAAATTTTTCAAAGAACAGACAGGCACTAATTTCTCTGATTATCTCGAATCCATACGGATGGAGAAGGCTTGTGCTATGCTTCGTGAAACGTTGGAAACGGTCAGTGATATCGCAAAGCAGACCGGGTACAGCTCAACGAATACATTCTCCCGGGCGTTCAAACGAATTCATGGTATAAGTCCATCGTCATATCGGGATCATTATTCCCAATAGATTATGAAAGCTTGTGAAATTAATAAAAAATCTTAACAATTGCATCGATTGAAAGCAATTGAATATAACCTGACGTTAACGAATGTATACGTTCATACCGATTGCAGATACCCACGGTTCGATGATTCAAGTAACATTTAGAACCAAACCAGAGAAAGGGGGTAACCCAAATGAAATTACGATTAAATAAGATACTGCGAGTATGGCAACTGTATGTTCTTCTCTCTCTCCCGATTCTTTACATTATTATTTTTAAGTATGTTCCCATGTATGGAGCACAAATTGCTTTTAGAGATTTCACAGTCTCAAAGGGGATGTGGGCAAGCGAATGGGTTGGACTAAAGCATTTTAGTCGGTTTATTCATTCATACGAGTTCGGGAGAATCGTAAAAAACACATTGATCCTAAATCTGTACAATTTGCTGGCCGGATTTCCTTTCCCACTACTTTTGGCACTTGGTCTGAACTATGTACGAGTTCGCTGGTTCAAAAAAACGGTTCAAATGGTAACTTATGCTCCCCACTTTATTTCCACCGTCGTTATGGTCGGAATGCTGTTCGAACTCTTAGACACCAGAAACGGGATTGTTAACAATCTTCTTGGAGTGGTGGGCATTCAGCCGATTAATTTTATGGGAAATCCGGACTTCTTTAAATCCATGTTCGTATGGTCAGGGATCTGGCAAAGTGCGGGTTTTAGCTGCATTATTTATTTGGCTGCGCTTTCAAGCGTCGATCCATCTCTGCATGAAGCTGCAGTAATCGATGGAGCAAGCCAGCGCCGACGCATGTGGCATATCGATTTACCAAGTATTCTTCCCGTAGCCATTATTCTTCTCATTCTTAATATGGGCAGTATGTTGGATGTTGGCTTTGAAAAGGTTTTTCTAATGCAGAATCCGCTTAATATGCGCACATCGGAAGTCATTGATACGTATGTCTACAAGGTTGGCTTGGTTTCGCAAGCTATGAACTATTCGTATTCAGCCGCCATTGGATTGTTTAAATCGGTCGTTGGTTTTATTCTCATTATCACCGTAAACCAGATTGCCCGAAAAACCAATCAGGCGAGCCTGTGGTAAAAGGAGAGCATCTTAATGAACAATTTCAAAGTGAAAATGAATTTTAGCGATCGGATGTTCACCTATACCATCTATGGCTTATTGTCGTTGTTTTTTTTAATAATTTTATACCCTTTAATATTTATATTAAGCGCTTCCATTAGTGATCCTTCCGCTGTCGTGGCAGGTAAGGTATGGCTGTGGCCTGTAAAACCGACTTTTATGGGGTACGAAGCCGTTTTTAAACATAAGTTGATCGGTTCCGGATTTCTTAATTCGATCTACTATACGCTATTCGGAACGGCCATTAATATCGTCATGACGTTACTTGCAGCTTATCCTCTCTCACGCAGAGACCTCTACGGAAAAAATGTAATCATGTTTCTGTTTGTATTTACGACAATGTTCTCTGGAGGGCTAATCCCAGGATACTTGTTAGTCAAGGATTTGAACATGCTAAACACGGTTTGGGCCATGGTATTACCGGGTGCCTTAAGTGTCTGGAATGTTATTATTACCCGTACCTTTTTTCAAACATCCCTTCCTATTGAACTGCTGGAGGCAGCCCAGATCGATGGCTGTAATGATTTCAAATTTGTTTGGAGAATCGTAATCCCGCTTTCCGGTCCGATTATAGCAGTCATTACTTTGTATTATGCAGTTGATCATTGGAACCAGTATTTTAACGCAATGATCTATTTAAACAAACAAAGTATGTATCCGTTACAAATCGTACTGCGAAATATTCTCATCCAGAACGATGTGAATGCACTCATGCTCACCGACATTGAAAATGCGGCTAAGAGGGATGCGCTTCGGGTACTTTTGAAATACTCTCTGATCGTGGTGTCAACTTTGCCGTTAATGTTCGTTTATCCGTTTGTTCAGAAGCATTTTGTTAAGGGCGTTATGATTGGTTCTCTAAAAGGCTAAATTCTTTAGACAAATGAGGAGGTTTTACCGATGAAGTTTAATAGAAACATGCTTATCGCAATGACGTTGATGATGCTGTCCATAACGATTCTCAGCGGATGTACTAAATCGAATGAGAGTACATCGAGTGAGCAGCCAAATGTGAAACCTGCAAACATTGTAACTCCGGCTGGGCAGATGCCGATCACGAAGGAAAAGACGACCATTCGGGTGATGGTTCCCGATAACTCCGTCGTCGAGGATTTTGCTACGAATGAATTTACCAAATACCTGGAGGAAGAGACGAATATCCAGATTGATTGGGATGTCATTCCAAGCTCATCAGCTGCTGAAAAGCTGAATCTTGTTCTTTCGAGTGGGGAGGGGCTTCCTGACGTAATTATGGGCTTTGGGATGTCAAATTCCCAGCAAATGATTTTCGGTAGTCAAGGTGTTATTCTTCCATTAAATGATTTGATAGAGAAATACGGTTTTGAAACTAAAAAAATGTTCGAAAAGTTACCTGTTGTCAAGGATTCAATTACTGCACCAGACGGTAATATATACGCTTTGCCTCATACCAATGAGTGCTTCCACTGCACACTACCGCGCAGGATGTGGATTTATCAGCCGTGGTTGGATAAATTGGATTTGAAGATGCCAACAACGACGGAAGAATTCTATCAGGTACTAAAGGCTTTTAAGGAAAAGGATCCAAATGGAAATGGCAAGGCTGATGAAATTCCACTGTCAGGATCCCCGACAAGTTTCTATACGAGCATTGACTCCTTTATTATGAATGCCTTCATCTACAATCCGGGTGGTGACCGAGTATATTTAGAACAAGGGAAGGTCGTTGTCCCTTATGATAAGCCAGAATGGCATGAGGGATTACGATTTTTGAATAAGTTGTATAAGGAAAAACTGCTCGACCCGCAAGCGTTGACTCAGGATGGGGATCAGTTGAAAAGGCTTGGTGAGAATCCAGATATGGCTATTCTAGGATCTACCGCTGCCATGCACATGGGCGTATTCAGTGAGTTTTACGGCTCAAGTAACCGATGGCTGGAATATAAGACTATTCCGCCACTGAAGGGACCCAATGGTCTGCAAATCGCCCCTCTAGAAGGGTACCATTTGGTCGGAACCGGGGAGTTTCTGATCATGAAATCAAGCAACAATGCGGAAGCGGCATTTCGGTTAGCTGATTACTTATATAATGAAGAAGTAACACTCCGTTCGACAATCGGTCGTCCAGGGATTGAATGGGTGGATGCTGAAGAGGGGGAAATAGGTATTAACGGTAAACCAGCTAAGTGGAAACAGATCGCTGACTGGGGAGGGGTTCAAAATATTAACTGGGGGCAGACCGGACCTTCGCTACGTATGAGTGAGCTCAGGCTCAGTGAAGTGGCCAATCCGGACAAACCACTTGAAATTATTATGTATAATGAGGCTAAGAACAATTACGAACCATACGAACAGAAGCTTGAGAATGTGTTGCCCCCACTGTTCTTTACGAATGATCAAGCCATCGAAATCGCGGATTTGTCCAAGACGATCAATGATTATGTTAACGAAATGATTGCCCGCTTTACCACGGGAGATGCCAACCTCGATAAAGATTGGGAGAGCTACATCGATAATTTGAAAAGTATGAACATAGATCGTTTATTGGAAATCTATCAGGAAGCTTATGATAGTAAATATACAAACTAAGGTAGCTCGCTGAAATTTTAATCTCCTAAAGTAACTTAAGGTGAATCAAAACGAAAGTCGCGGAAATCGCGACTTTTTTGATTAACGATGTAAGTTCTTGTCCTAAGCTACAAAAACTTATATGCATAGCCGATTAGATGATAATTTAATGTATTCACCTACCATTTTTTGATATTCGGGTTTTACAATCAATCGGGTGATAATATTGGAAGAGATGAAGGTTATTTTTGAGTTCTTTAAAATTCCTTTAAAATCGGAGGATAAACTAAAAGGGATAGTTGAGGAGGGGTAAGACATGCTTGATGCACAGATTTTAATCGTTGAAGACGATCGAAAAATAAGAAATCTTCTAAAATTGTATTTGGAAAAGGACGGATACAAAATCATAGAGGCAGATGATGGGTTAAAAGCGAAAGAAGCTATCCAAAAATTCGATCCCTGTTTTATAATTACAGATTTAATGCTTCCTAATCTAAGCGGAGAAGAACTATGCAAATGGATTCGGACTGAGCTCAATAGTGATACGCCACTTATCATGTTAACCGCCAAAATAAGGGAACAAGAGAGGATTGAAGGTCTTCAAATGGGGGCTGATGACTATATTATCAAACCTTTCAGTCCTCAGGAAGTGGTGATCCGCGTAAATACAATCTTAAGGCGAACGAATAACCGATGCAGTAAACTCAGCTTCAAAGGTCTTACCATCAAACCATCGCGTGGTGAGGTGAAATATAACGGCATGAACATTTCGCTGACTCAGCATGAATTCAAGTTGCTGTATTTTTTAATGAGGAATCCGAATCAAATTTTGTCGAGAGAGCAAATCTTGGGAGAACTTTATCCCAATGAGGAAAAAAGTGTAATCGACCGAACCGTAGATGTGCATATGGGTAAACTCCGAGAGAAAATTGAGATGTCTAATGAAACACCTCGTTTTTTTGAGACGATTCGTGGAATGGGGTATCGCTTTGTTTCCTATTAAACAATTTGCTTTATGGAAGCAGCATGTGGCTTGGAAATTAATCGGGGTTAATATACTGGTCATGCTAATTGTCATATGGCTGGTCGGTGTTTCGGTTAAAGATTTTGCATGTCTACTTGTAGCCCAGTATCAGCTAGTTGGAGAAGAGCGAAATTATTTCTTTGATCGGACCATGCATTTTTATCTAATTCGTGCTAGCATACTGGCTGTTGTTGTAGCAGCCATCATTCATTTTGTATTTATCAAGAAAATACTGTCTCCACTCAAGAGACTAACGCAATCTACGCGTCAGCTTACAAGTGGATCATACCCGAAGCCTGTAGAAGTCTCATCAGCAGATGAAATCGGCGAACTGGCAAGGCATTTTAATGCGATGACCTTAACTTTGAAGCAAACCGAGGATAACCGCAAACGAATGTTAAGCAGTGTTTCCCATGATTTACGGACTCCTCTCAGCAATTTGCATGGTTACCTGGAAGCTTTGAGAAATGGAGTGATCGTTGGAGACAGGGACTTGTATTTGTCACTACTGGAAGAGACCCGGCATATCACTCGGCTTGTAGAGCAATTGCACCAGCTTTCCGTATGGGAAGACCGTCAAACAGGAAGTATTGCCTTAAGTAGAATTCATATGCATGAGTTGATTTTGCGAAGCACGCAATCATTTCAATTGGAACTCCAGAGTAAGAATATAGAGCTGGATATTTCAGTCGAACAAGAAATAATAGAGAGTGACGAGGATGGGCTTAAACAAGTTTTAACAAACCTGATACAGAATGCAATCAACTATAACACTGGGCAAATGATCTGGATATCCGGTGTTGTAGAACATCATGAGTATCGAATAACGGTCAGAAATATTGGCGAGCCACTGCCGGAGGAACTGCAAGAATTAATATTTGAGCGATTTTACCGGACGGATCCGGCAAGGCATCGTGGAGGGAACACATCTGGAAGCGGTCTTGGCTTGGCCATTGTGAAGGAAATCGTCAAAAAACTCGGTGGAAATGTCGGATTGACCTCAAAGAATAATATGCATTCATTTTGGATTACCATACCTCGCAATTAGGGGAGAATTAGTAGGGCTAACCAACAGAGAAGTCTGTTGGTTAGCCCTTTTAGTCATGTGAATTTCTTGATTAGAGAGATTGAGGTTTGCTCTTCAAGTAATGGAAGTTTTTTCGGAACCTACTTTATCATTTCTTTAAAGAAGATAGGTAAGCTTTATAGTGAGAGGGGGCAGGAGATTGCACAATATTCAAATCGGAACCATGGTCTTGAATGGGACACTGGTTCTGTATCTCACGCTTGGAGCAACAGGCTGGTTGATCATGAAGTACCGTCTTCGAAAAGTGGCGGAACGGGATTTAATCATAGCATGTACAGCGAATGCGTTCTGGTTGTGGCTGATCGTTTGGAAAGGAAGCTATATTATGTTTCATCCGATTGAGTTTATTCATCAACCCGTGGCCTTGCTTTATTTCGACGGGGGAACACGCGGGATATGGATAGCTAATTTGATATCCGTGTCGTATATCGGATATCGGTCTTGGAGACACAAATGGTCTTATCTAATATGGATGAAGGTCGGGGTTTGGCTGATATTGGGATGCTGGTTTGTCTATCATAGCTTATTGATTGCTATAGGTGGAGAATCTGTTTTGTATCATGCAGCCAATGCTGCCTTGTCTTTAGGTTTTTTAATCCAATTATTCAGGTCGCAAAACCGGACAGATACTGGGAAGGAAGCTAGTTATGTCACCTGGTTCTCTATAGGCAATGTTTTGCTGATGTTTATTGTATCTAACCGCCCGTTATGGTGGCTAACGTTCAGTAAACAACAAATTATATTTTTGCTGGCTGCGTTGTTTATAACCGGACTGAGCTTGTTTGCTGAAAAGATGAAAAAGGAAGGTAAACATGGATAATATCACAATTTTAATTGCTTTTGCAGCAGGTATACTGTCTTTTTTATCGCCTTGTGTTTTTCCGCTCATTCCCGCTTACGTGTCCTTTTTAACAGGCTCGTCCTTTGAAAATGGCAAGCTTGTGGGACATCGGGGGAAACTGATTTATCAATCTTTATTTTTTATTTTAGGTTTTAGTGTGATTTTCATCGCTATGGGCGCTTCGGCTAGTTTTATTGGCCGTTTATTTGCACAAGAACGTGAACTGGTCCAGAGAATAAGCGGACTACTTATTATTGTATTCGGTTTGCAAATGGCAGGATTGTTAAATCTCCGTATATTAATGTCGAGTAGAACATGGGAAACCAAACCGGGCAAGAACCGTGGTGCAATTCGTTCGTTTTTTACCGGACTGGCATTTGGAGCCGGGTGGAGCCCATGTGTGGGACTAGCACTCTCTTCTATTCTGCTATTGGCCGGCTCCTCAGAAACGCTTTGGAGCGGAATCGGCATGTTGGCTGTCTATTCGCTCGGGTTAGGCGTGCCATTCCTGTTAATCTCGTGGCTGCTCACGTACTCGATTAGCATTATGAAAAAAATGGGTAGATGGCTGCCGCATTTATCGAAAATCAACGGTTGGCTGCTTATTGCAATGGGATTATTGCTGTTTACTGGACAATTGCAAAGGCTCAGCGCTTTCCTGGCACAGTATACAATTTGGGAAATTAATTTTTAAATAAGGGAGATTGATGGGATGAAAAAAAACTGGATCACAATCATTGTATTGCTTGGGTTAATTACGTACGGCGCTTATGACTATTTTAGTAAGTCTTCGGCCAACCAAGCGGAAGTTATGAAAACAGAAGACACAGACTTGGTAATAGGTATCGAGAAGGGCCAGGCAGCTCCGGATTTTGTATTACAAAATTTGCAGGGCGAAGAAGTTCGTCTATCTGATTTTCAAGGCAAGACCGTCATGGTTAACTTTTGGGCGACATGGTGTCCGCCATGTAGAATCGAAATGCCGCATATGCAAAAATTTTATGAGGATTATAATTCAAAAGACGTTGTGATTATTGGTGTTAACATGACACCTTCTGAGAAAACACTTAGTTCCGTCAAGACCTTTGTAGACGAACAACAACTGACGTTCCCGATTGTATTGGATATGGATGCAGGTGTTACGCAAACCTATCAAATTATTGCCTATCCTTCGACAGTCCTAATAGACTCAAGAGGTGTTATTCAGGAAAAATTCCGGGGGGCAATTAACTATGAAATGATGAAAGAAGCGGTAGCAAGAGTCAGATAACAGTGTACGAATGAAGGATTGCTAAAATTTTTGCATCCGAGTATGTAGGAGCACATACAAGAATACTACATAAGAAGTCGCAGAAATCGCGGCTTTTTTGTCTTCTCGATAAAGCCACTTCTATCTAACGAGACTCGAATAGTACTGTGTCCGAGTTTAGTGGAAAGCGCCTTGATAGTGGCACCAGATATGATCGAAATGCTGGCATGCTTAGCTTAGCCTTGATTCACCGTAGAAGGCCAAATGTCCACATTTGTATATGGAATGTAAACACATGTATATCGATGCTTCATTGCCCTCTACTTATAATGAAGTTGCCGCAGCAAATAGCATGGAAGGTCATGCGAGTTGCTTGTGGTATTCGTGCAAATTAACGGGAGGGATATTCGTGGGTTTACGGCAGAGGGTTATTTTTTTAGTCATATTTGTTACCGCTTTCATAATGGTGACCACCCCTTCGGAGAGGTCCAATGCCGCAACAGGGAATATGGCTCTAGGGAAGACGGCTTATTCGTCGT
Source organism: Paenibacillus lautus (assembly GCF_050482385.1). GTDB lineage: Bacteria > Bacillota > Bacilli > Paenibacillales > Paenibacillaceae > Paenibacillus_AQ > Paenibacillus_AQ lautus_B. Next base: position 160,056 of record NZ_JBCNHV010000028.1, on the reverse strand, counting down.
CGAACGAAGTGGATTTTTTCGGACCTGAGAAAGCGGTCGATGGGGGCACCGAAAATGCAAGCCGCTGGTCTTCGGAAAGAACGGACGATCAGTGGTTTTACGTTGATCTGGGCGAGCCTGTAGAAATCGGAAGAGTAATCATTAACTGGCAGACTCCGGCGGAGCAATATCAAATTCTCGTATCCGACGATGCCGTATCCTGGCGGAACGTATTCGCGGACAACCGCGTGCTCGTCGCGTCCGGGCCGGGTGAAGATACGATCGATTTCGAGCCGACAGTGGCGCAATACGTCAAGTTTCAAGGGGAGACGCGACGTCCTATTGAGGGCGTTTATTACGGATACTCCTTCTGGGAATTCGAGGTATACAAAGGCAGACCGCAACTGCAGCCAATCATGGACGCGGTGAAAAACAGCATCGTCGTCTCCGAAGGGGATACCCTGCTGAATCTGCCCGCTGTACCGGAAGGTTATACGCTGACGCTGGTGAACACGGACAGCTTGCCGGTGATCGACGTGCAGGGCAATATTCATGCGCCGCTTGTCGATACTCAGGTTCAGCTGCTGTTGCAAATCCAGAGCGACAGCGATCCGACATATCTCTTAACGGATAATTCGCTAGTCACCGTACCCGGACTCTACGAGCAGACGAGCGATCGGAACCCGGAGCCGCGCGTCATTCCTTCTTTGCGTGAGTGGCTGGGCGCAACCGGCGAGTTCCGCTTGTCGGACAAATCCAAAATCGTCATTCGCGCAGATGATGAAGCGGCTCTGCGGGGGACGGCTGACATTTTGCAGCAGGACTTATTGGATTTAACGAAGTTGTCACTGACAGTTGAGGTTGGTTCTCCTCAAGAGGGAGATATCTATTTGATGCTGGATGCCGCGAAAGCGGGATTGGAGAAAGAGGGATATGAGCTGAATATCGGCGAGTATGCTTCTGTTGCTGCGTCCGAGCAGACGGGAGTCATGTTCGGCACGAGAACGATCTTGCAACTGCTCGGCCACGCTGCCGATCATAAGGCGATGCCTAAGGGGCAATCGCGCGATTATCCGAAATACCCAGATCGGGGCTTCATGCTCGATGTGGGCCGCAAGTTTTATACGATCGAGTTTTTGCAGGACTATGTCAAGCTGATGTCCTACTATAAGATGAACCGGTTCCAGATTCACCTGAACGATGATGTCGGCGATGTCGGTTACTTCCGTCTGGAGAGCGAGAAATTTCCGGGAGTGACGAGCAAGGACGGCTATTATACGAAGCAGCAATTCAGAGACCTGCAGCTGCTTGGGATGGAATACGGCGTAAACGTCGTGCCGGAATTTGATACGCCGGGCCACTCCGGCGCGTTCATCGCCTACGATTCTCGATTGGGCAGCAACAATCAGCTGGATATCAATCGTCCAGAGACGCTCGACTTCATTAAAGCACTCTTTGACGAGTATATCGACGGCAGCAATCCGACCTTCGTCGGCCCGGATGTGCACGTCGGCACGGATGAATATTTCGGCGACGACAAGGAGGCGTTCCGCAGGTACGTGGATATGCTCCTTAACCACATTAACAGTAAAGGCAAACGCGCCCGTCTATGGGGCAGTCTGTCCGCATACGACGGCACGACGCCGGTCAGCAACAAAGCGACGATGGACATCTGGTATGAGCCGTACGGAAGCGCTCAGCAGGCCATGGAGCTCGGCTACGATATTATCAATACCAATACGAATTTGCTCTACATCGTTCCGCAGCTGTACCGCAACTATTTGAATTACGATTTTATTTACAACGAGTGGGAGCCTAACGATTGGCTGGAGACGAAGCTCCCTTATGCGCATCCGCAGGTCAAAGGCGGCATGTTCGCGCTCTGGAACGATGTGTCCGTAGAGAAAGGCGTATCCATGGCGGACTCCCATCAGCGGATCTTGCCTTCCATGCAAGTGCTGGCGGAAAAGCTGTGGAGAGGCAACCGCATCGATCGGAACTTCGCAAGCTTCCAGGCGGATGCCGCAAGGTACGTGGACCCGCCGGGTGTTCATCAGTCACACAAGCTTCAAATCGACAATGAGCGGCATCTCGTGCTGGATTATACCTTCGACGAAGGCTTCGCGGACCGTTCGGGGAACGGCTTTGACGGCAACGCGGTGAATGCAGGCACAGAGAAGGGAATCTTCGGTCAAGCCGTGAGGCTAAACGGCGGGGCCAGCTACGTGGAAACGCCGCTTCGCACGCTTGGTTTCGGCTGGACGATGTCCATGTGGATCAAACCGGACGCTGACAACCCGCAAGGAGTTGTGCTGCTGGAATCTCCGGACGGACAGCTGAAATACAACATTGGGGGCAGCGGCAAAATCGCCATCACAAAAGAAAATTACGTCAGCGAATTCAATTATAAGCTGCCGACTGATCGCTGGACCCATGTCATTATGATCGGCGACGACACGGGGACCTCCATCTTCATTAATGGCAGTGAATATACGGCTACTCTCAAAGACGGCTCCAAGCTGGAAACATTCGTTCTGCCGGTATCCAAAATCGGCAGCGAAACGAATGCTTTTAAAGGCTTGATTGACGAACTCATCGTAAGGAACACCTACTTGGACCTGCATGGAAATCTGGCTTTGCATAAGCAAGCTGAATCCTCGCAACCGGAATCCTCGTCCTACACGGCGGATAAAGCGGTGGACGGCAGAGGGGATACCAGATGGTCCAGCGATTGGGTGGACGATACCTGGTTCATGGTGGATCTAGGTGAAGTGAAGAACATTGATGCTGTATCTATTTTGTGGCAAACGGCTTATGGTTCGAAGTACCGCATTCTCGTGTCCGAGGACAAGGAGAACTGGACGAACATTGTGAAAGACAACAACGGGGAGATTAACGGAAAGCCGGGACGAGTCGTGACTACCTTCCAGAGCACGCCAGCCAGATACGTGAAGTTCGAAGGCGTGTCCAGAGCTACTATGTTCGGCTATTCCTTTGAGGAATTTGAAGTGTACGGCGAGGAATATAAACTCGGCAATCTACGGCCGATTATCGACCTGTTGACGGCTATCGAGGCCGACAAGCTTGTGGAGGACAATTACTCTCCTGAGGGCTGGGCACAGCTTCAGCAAGCGATTGGGCAAGCGACTGCGGCTATTCAAACCGCCCAGCTGTCTCGTCCTGAGGCCGAACAGGCGTATGCAGGGCTGAGCGTTGCGCGTGATCGTCTAACGATCGAAGACGTAATGGGTCTGATCGAGCTTAATGTAAACGGAAGTATCGCATCCAACCTTTACCTTCCGCAGAAAGGGCAGCTCGGTACGCGCATCGTCTGGAGCAGCTCAAAACCCGACTACCTGAATGCGAATGGACAGTTGTTGAAACGTCCGTCAAGCGGGTCAGGCGACATGGAGGTCGTGCTGACCGCGACGATCAGCAAGGGAGCTGCATCCGCGGAGAAAACGTTCAAGATCAAAATCAAAGCGCTGCCTGGCTCCGGCGGCGGAGGATGGGTTCCGACTCCAGTAACTCCAGGTCCGGAAAAAGGCCAAAACGGCGGTTCAAATCCGGGAGGTGAAGATCCAGACAATGGCACTGAGAATGGTAGCGGCAATGAGAACGGCAGCGGCAAGGGCGGGGAGTCCGGCGGATCGACAACGGTTCGACTGAACGATATTGCAAGGCATTGGGCAGAAGCGTCCATCAAACGGGCGGTTGAGCTTGGATTCGTAGCGGGCTATACCGACAAGACGTTCAAGCCGAATAAGACGGTCAGCAGAGACGAATTCGTCGTCATGCTGGTCAAAGCGTTGAAGCTGCAAGGTGCCAACAGTTCGCTGGACTTCGCTGACGCAGATTCGATTCAAACCTGGGCGAAGCCTTATATTGCGCAAGCCTTGGAATCCGGCCTGATCAGCGGCTATGCGGATGGGACATTCCGACCGAAGGTTTCGATTAGTCGAGCAGAACTGGCAGCAATGATTGTTCGCGGCTTGGGTCTGAAGACTGCGGAAGGGCATGAGCTCTCTTACGCGGACGCGGATCAAATCCCGGCTTGGGCGAAGCCGTACGTGGCAGCAGCCCAGGAGGCGGGAGTGATGAACGGTCGCGGGGATAACCGGTTCGCGCCGGCCGCCTCGGCGACGAGAGCTGAAGCAGTGACCGTTATTCTGAATATGCTTGATACGCTTGCGGAGTTGAAGGAACAGGAGCAGAACTAATTATGCATAGAAAGAGAGCGTGAGATTAGGTGAAAACTAGACGAAGTTTGACTGCTCTGCTGCTTGTCCCGGTCATGCTGTTATCGTTAATATCGTCTGTGAATGCGGAGGAGGCGGGCAGAGAAAGCGCCGGCTTTTATAATCTGGCCCAAGGGAAAACGTACACATGGTCGGAACAGCCGGAGGGCGCTTTCCCGGATGACGGGACGAAGCTGTCGGACGGCAATACCGCCGACCCCTCGCGTGACAGCGGCAACTGGGTGGGCCACCACAACAAGAAATCCCGTTCGGTTGTGTTTGATCTAGGCGAGCAAAAGACGGTTCAGGAGGTGAGCGCGCGTTTCCTGCACGATTGGCCGAACAACGAAACGCTTGTGCCGCTCACCGTTTCGTTCTACGCGTCGGACGATGGGGTGAGCTGGGGCGTATTGTCTCATAATGCAACTCAGTTGTTATGGGGAGACCAGACCAACATCGAGACATTTGCATGGGACGGCAGCCCTGAAACTGGAGCTGTCAAGCGTGGCGATTATACCGAAGGACTCGTATACGCTCGGTATGTGAAAGTAGTGTTCTCCATGCATCCGAGGGCATGGAGCATGATTGACGAGGTGACGATTACCGGGGCGGATGGCTTGATCGCCGGAGCGCAGCCGGTACAGCCTGAGCCTTACGCCCTCCTGCAGCCTGGAGATGCTACTGGCGGGATTCAAAACCTGGGCTTGCTGTATAACGGACACTACGCGGACGGCACAGGAAATTGGACGAAGGAACGGGCTATCCCTAATATCAGTTATGTGAACGAGCAGGGAGAGCCTGTCGATTGGCTGTTCGACGGCGTGCTGTATCTGGGCTTGACATCGGATAACGGCAGAGGCTTCGGAGCGACAGAAGCGGCCGGCAAAGCCAGAAAACAGGAATGGGAATGGTATTTGGATAAAACGTTTAACGCTGGCGGCGATATGAGCGCGTTGAACGAGGCGACGGCCTGGGCAGGCGTGAAGCTTGGCGAGCCCGACCATAAGACGAAGGTTGTTCTGATGATTCCAGAACCGGGCGAGTATCAGTCCGACTTCGGCAGCATTGACGGCGAGGATCTGAACTTCGATGTAGGTGCGGTCGGCGATGCCGCATCGCTGGATAACAGGGCCAAAGCGATTCAGTGGTGGGTCGATGAAGTGCAAGCCAGATGGACGGCTGCGGGCTACTCGAACCTGGAGCTCGTCGGCATGTATTGGCTGGAGGAACAAATCAGCACGCATGCAACCGGGCCGGAGATGGTCAAGAGAGCGAGCGACATCGTTCATAACGCAGGCCTGAAGCTGTTCTGGATTCCTCATTTTATGGCCTATAAGGCATTCATGTGGAAGGATGTCGGCATTGATGCCGTATCTCTGCAGCCGAACTATTTTTTCGAGAAACTGGCCCCTTCACGCCTGGAGGATACAGCGGATATGGCGAAGCGATACGGCATGTCGCTGGAGCTGGAATTCGACGACCGGATGATTAACGACGCCGTCTTCCGCGAGCGGTTCATCGAGTACTTGAACAGCGGCGTGGATACCGGTCTGATGCAGCATGGATATAAAGCTTACTATCAAGGCAACAACGCTGTATACAACGCGGCGAAAAGCACAGACCCTGCTACCCGCGTGCTTTACGATTGGCTATACCAATTCTCTAAAGGCACTTATCAGAAGCAAGACGCTGCGCCGCCTGATGTTGTAGCGCTCATGAACGGGCAGCCGATCTCGGAGCATACGATCGTGCCTGATACGACACAGGCCGCATTCACCTGGACCATTCCGGGAGATGACGGGAGCGGGAATGTTAAAGTTACGGCCAAGTATGACGGCAAGCCTTATACGGAAGGAACTGTTGTAGATCTGACGGGTAAGCCGGGTAAGCATGTGCTGGAGCTGACGGTGGCGGCTGCCAAATCCAAGACGGTTAAATTCGTAATAGAAGCTCGTTTGGGCGCTGAAGGCCTATTGGCTCTTGTTGATAAGTACGCGGACAACAAGCAGCTTAGCAATGCCGATACGGTACGCGCTATGCGCAACGCCTTGATCATGATGGAGCGTACGCAAGAGAGCGACCCTGAGCAAGCCAGGGACTATTTGCTGGCATTCAATGCGAAGCTGGAAGAAGCTAAAGGCCTTGAGTTTGTAACGGAAGGCGCTTATACGGCGCTGAAGGAAGGTGTGTATTACGAGGCTGGCAGCATCGTACAAGATAAAGAAGCTGAGGCATCCTCGACGGAGGCCCCAGGTCTGGAGCCTGCGAAGGCGCTCGACGGCGCACCGGCCACGCGTTGGGCGAGCGAAGTGCGCGATACGGCTTGGTTCCAGGTTGATCTGGACAGCCAGCAAACCTTCGATACGATCCGCATCGATTGGGAATATGCGCGCGCGGACCAATACCGTCTGAGCGTCTCGGATGATAAGCAAACGTGGGAGCCCTTGAAAGTCGGCAACAATGGCGTGGTTAAAGCTGCCGACGGCAAGAACACCCTGGTATTCCCGGCAACGACGGCAAGATACATCAAGTTTGAGGGATTGAATCGGGCAACGTTTTACGGTTATTCCTTCTATGAATTCGGCGTGTACGATCTTGCCCCGCAGCAAGAGCTAAAGACGTTGGACGGCATACAAGCCGCTGTGGACGCTTCCACGAAGATAGTCACGATTGACGGTCTGGTCATGAACGGCAAGAAAGAACATGTGTATGTGAAAGTGCTTGACCCAAAAGGCAACATTCAATATACCGGTCAGACGGGCACTGAGGATGACGGAAGCTTCCGCACCACCTTTACGTTGACCGGAGAAGAGCAAGGACTGTATACGGTCGAGCTTGAAACGGATGACATGACGATTCCCGAGCTGGTAACCTTCGAATACCGCAAGCCGCCTACGAGTGGTGGAGGCAATGGAGGCGGCGGTGGAGGTAATGGTAGTGGCAGCGGTGGTGGCAGTAATGGAGGCAGTGGCGGAGGCAGCGGTGGAGGCGGTCAGGCGCAAGACCCGTATACGTTGAAAGCGGACGGTTCAGTTAAAGTCGTGCTTGTCCCGACGATGAACGGCCAGCAGGCTGCCGCTGCGGTCGGGGCGTCGGATCTGAATGCCGCCATTCAGAGGGCAGTGGCCGACAGCAAAGGTAATAAACATGTTCATGTTGAATTGAAGTCGTCGAACGCGGCTGGGAGCTATGCTTTGGAGCTTCCGGCGGCTAATCTGACGAACAAGTCTAATCTGATTCTGCATATCTCCACGCCGTACGCTCAGCTTGTTTTGACTGGTGACATGCTGGCAGGAGTCAAGAAGAATGCTGGAAAGCTGCTCGTAATCGTGAGCGATGATGCGGGCGAGTATCGCAGTAACGAAGCGGCCGGGCGGATCGGCAACAGGCCAATCGTAGAAGTTGCATTGCAACTGGACGGTGAAGCTCTGTCTTGGAAAAATACGAAGGCACCGATTTCGATTGCCATTCCGTATTCGCTTCAAGCAGGAGAGCAAACAGTTGATCTGCAAGCTTTCGAGCTGATGGGCGACAGCGCGGCGGCAATTAATGGCGCGTCTTATGACAAAGACAAGAATATGCTGCGATTCTCCATCGACCATGTCGGCGTCTATGCTATCGGCGGCAAGAATCCGGCAGCATTTACCGACCTTGGCAAGCATGAATGGGCGCGCGAGGCGATCGAGAAGCTGGCCGAAAGAGGCATCGTCAAAGGCACCTCGATCGAAAAGGGCACTTTCAGCCCCGCAAATCTGGTAACGCGGGCTGATTTTATCTTGATGCTGGTGAACATGTTTGACCTGCGTGCCGAAATCGCCTCGACGTTCGCCGATGTGAAGCCGAATGATTATTACTACGATGCGGTGTCCATCGCCAAGCAATTGGGAATCGCTTCGGGAGTGAACGAAGTTAACTTCGCTCCTCGTGATTCAATCAGCCGCCAGGATGCTATGGTTATGCTGACCCGAGCGCTGCAAACGACGGGGGCAAAAAAGCCTTCCGCATCCGGTTCAACGCTTGAGGGCTTCCGTGATGCGAGCCAGATTGCGCCATATGCTGCGGACAGCGTGGCAACGATGTTCGAGTATGGGCTGGTTACGGGCTCTAACGGCTACATGAAGCCGAAGAGTACGACCAGCAGGGCTGAAGCGGCGACGTTCTTGTATCGCGTTCTTCAATTAATCGAGGGGCAGCAGCAGTAGTAGACGCGGGAACAGCACATTCCGATTAGCGCGGCAACGCGCCCGGGGTGTGCTTTTTCGACGATACTGTCGGGAGACATTATGTGCTGACTTTATTGCTGAAAAAAAGATATGGCACTTAGTCTAGCGATGTGGGATATATCTCTGGGCAAGGGAGTTGACGACCTCACCGATAATGGATATATGCCTCAGATCTCTAAGATGCTGGACTGAGGAGATCAGTAGCTCATCATCATCCATGAGAACAATTATATCAATTGTTTTCAAAAATAGAGGGAGAAAGCACTGTCAGATAGTGTTTCGCCAGATTCCTTTCTAATGCAATCCGTCGTAAAAAAGGACGCCATTTAAAATGGCGCCTTTTTATTAACTTATTGTGCTTTCGTTTCGGCTGTTAATTAGAATACACCATGCGTATAATTAACAGATACTACAATTGCTCTTAGCCAACTGGAATATAATTCTTTAGAGTGTGCATCTTTTGTATAGTCAAGACAAGGACTTTCAAAGGGCCTGTGGCCGTAATATAAAATGGTAATGCAATTTTTGAATTAATCGCACTTCGAGGTTGTATTCCACCATTATTCAAAGGATTATCATTAGCTCCAAGCCTTCTTTCTTCCCTGATTATGGCTTCATGCTCAGCAGCTGAATCAAAAGTATATCCGAGTGTCTCAAGTTTGTCGAAATTATAAACAAACTCATTTCCTAAAATGTATTCCACTCCATTTAATTTACCAACAGCAAATGTTTGATACCTAACTCCATTGTAGAAAAACTCATTTTCGTTTTGAACATTATAATCTAACCCGATATAAAAATATTTAATATCTTGATATAACCCTCTATCGATATCACTAAAATAGGGTTGAATTTCATTTATGTCCTTTTCGGATATTTCTTTAATTTCTGATATTTCAATAGAATCGACCGAAAGAATACCGGTACGGTTTTTTTGTTGTTCTTCACCTGGGAAATCTGTTAACCGGTTATCAGGAGAATATAAATTAACGTAGCTATCCCAATCCTTATCACTAATAGAGTTAACATATTTTTTTATTACTTCTGGTATGGGACTTTTTACAAATTGATCTGAATTTGAGGCATGAATTTCAGAATTGGTGCCTATGATGCCAACAAAAGTAAAAAGAAAAGCTGCTAAGGCCATTACATGTAGTTTCTTGAATTGAAACAAGATCAACACTCCTTTTAAATTTGAATGTTTGGGAAGATTACATATACTATGCTCATTTCCTATAATTTCGAATACATTAAATAACAACCAAAATAAGTAGAAAGTTATGTGGCTGTAACAAATTTTTCTCTCTGTATTACAGTGCCATAGGAAGTAAAACCATGAAACAGGGTTCTAACAAACTGCTTGTAGAGCAGCTTAGTGTAATCCTCCAGTCGACTTTTTAAATGAGTTTGTTGATTTGAAAACCAAAAGGATGATCAGAAGTTGTATATCATATGTGTTTCGCCAGATTCCTCCACGAACAGAAGAGGCTCTTGACTCAAAACGATGCCCATAGATGCATTCCAATTGGAGCTTGGCATGATTATTTTGATACGTTTCAGATAGACAACGTCCTCAGCGGATCCTTTTTAATTGATCTCACGCACGATATCATCATTAGCGGCAAAGGCAACGATGCAAATGTTCGCTTACAAGATTTGGCGGGAAACTACCATGAACTTAAGAGCGGGAACGTCACATACAGCAACATAAACGGTCAGAAAATGTATGTGGTGTCTGTCAAATCGGATTATTTGAATATGCTCTTACTGCGTTATTTTCCCCAAGAGCTCATCTTTGTGCCGTTACGGGATTTTTATATCTGGCTGTGGGTATTCACCGGTGCAGGCGTAATGATTATGTTGTTTTACTCTATCTACACCTATAACTTAATTCACAAGCCCATGCGTAAGCTTGTCGGATCGTACGGACACGTCGAGAGCGGAAATTTTAACGTCTCGATCCACGTAAACAGCAAAAACGAGTTCGGTTATCTTTATCAAGGCTTTAATTCCATGGTACAGAACGTATCTGCTTTTATCGAGCAGGTATACAAGCAGAAAGTTCTAAACCAGAGAGCGGAGCTAAAGCAATTGCAATCGCAAATTAGTCCGCATTTTTTATATAACAGTTTGTTTTTGATTAACACGATGGCCAAACTAGGGGACGATAATTTAACCCCATTTACTAAGCTGCTAGGTGATTATTTTCAGTTTATTACAAGAAATGCTTCGGATTTTTTGCCGCTGCGTGAGGAAGTGGAGCACGCACGGACCTATAGCGAGATCCAGTTCATGCGTTTTCCAAGCCGGTTGACGATCCAATTTGAAGATCTTCCGGATGAGGTCAAGGAAATACAGGTGCCTAGATTGATTCTTCAACCGATTCTTGAAAATGCATTCAAATATGCTGTGGAACAAACCAAAGTCAAAGGCTTGATCACAATGCGCTTTCAGCAGGACGACCACGCATTGCGTATTATCGTAGAGGACAACGGAACGGATCTGTCGGAGTTCAAATTATCCGCGCTCCAAAAGCTCCTTTACGATACGTCCAATATCGAGACCTCAGGTCTGATTAACATTCATCGCCGGCTTCGCTTGATATATGGTGACGAACACGGCCTGATTTTGGAACGAAGCGCGATGGGCGGCTTGAAGGTGACGCTGCAACTTGACCCGAAAGCGAGTGTGTAAGGGATGTACAGACTCCTGATTGTCGATAACGAAGAGATCATAGTGAATCATCTTTATGAAATTTTTCGAGGTTTTGATCATTTGGATCTCGATGTCTATAAAGCCTACGGTGGAGAAGAAGCCATCGAGTGGCTCAACCGAACAAGAATTGATATCGTGTTGACCGATATCGATATGCCGCATATTGACGGTCTGCAGCTAATGGAAGAGATTTTCCGAAGCTGGCCTCAGTGCAGAGTTATTTTTTTGACAGGGCACAGTGAATTCAGATATGTATACAAAGCGATTCAGTATCAGGATGTCAGCTATATTCTGAAGACCGAGAATATCGACAAAGTGATTCAGGTGGTCGAAGAGACCGTATCAAAAATCCGCCAGGAAATCAAAACGGAAGATCTGATCCGGGAGGCCAAAGAGCAAATAAACATAGCGCTGAATTTGTTTCAAGAAGATTATCTTCTAGGCATGTTAAAAGGCAGCCGCGGGTTACAAGCCAGCCAATCACAGTTCGAAGAATTGTCGATCCCGCTGAATGTAAAGTGGCCGGTTGCCCTGGTCGTGGGCAAGATCGATAAATTCCCCGACTCTACCGGTTATATGCAGAAGATGCAGCAAATCTATGCCGTACGTCAAATCATGCACAGGTACTTAGCCACCCGTGTCAATTTTGTGATTGTGCTGGATGATAGTCGCAGATTCGTGATTTTTATTCAGCCTAAGGAGTCGTTGTCCGCTACCGGTACTGAGAGTGCGGAGACGATCCTGCAGACGTTCAATAAAACAGTGTCGTTCCTTAAAGGAATATTGGAGGTCATCCAGTCGGCATGCCAGGAAAATATCGGACTTGCGATCAGCTTTACAATCGGCAGCCAAGCGGATGGGTGGGAATCGGTTTCCGACAAGTATCACTCTCTCCACCACTTGCTTAATTACCGGATCGGACTCGAAAATACAGTTCTTCTTATCGATGATGTGGTTCATGATGAATCCGATGAGACAGGCAATGTTCAGGGTTTGAAGGAAGAGGATCCCGAAGGAGAAAGGCTTGCGCGGGTGCTTAAGTCCAACGATCTCTCGCTTATCGAGCAGTATCTGGAGGCAGGACAAAGGAGTAAGTATTTTGAAGCCTTGGAGCTGCTTCCTGGTCCTATCAGAGACGTTCGCACGAAAAATAATGCTTTTGCCCAGGAAATTTATTACACTGTGTCCTTGTATTTGATGTCCTATATCAATCGATGGGCACTCAATGAGAAGATTGAAGCTCAGTTGGGTCAAAACAGACTGATGCGGATCGATTTTTTTGACAGCTGGAGCGAAGCTTCCTTCTATTTAACGGAGTTATCGTCTGTGTTGTTCGACATGCAAAAAGTAGAGCAGAAAAAACGCGCGGATCATATCATCGATTTTTTGCAGGAATTCATTCGGAATCATTTGGATGAAGAGCTGTCGTTGGTGCGATTGGCGGAACAAGTATATTTGAATCCGTCATATTTATCCCGCATCTACAAACAGGAAACCGGAAACAATTTGACGGAATTTATCGACTCCACCCGTCTGATGCAGGCCAAGCGTTTACTTAAAAACGAGAATCTCCGAATCGGTGAAGTTGCCCGACGTGTGGGCTACGAAACCGCCTCCTCCTTTACTCGTTTCTTTAAAAAGGCTACTGGTTGTTCACCGCAGGAGTACAAGGAAAAACATATGATTCAACCCTAAGAGATCATGACATAAAGGATACCATGATGAAGAACTTATTCATTTTTGGCTTTTAATAAATCGGAGACACACCCGAGAATCGAAGCCTTCATGGTATCGTTCACGAAAAGAGGGAAAAACCCGCGAAAATGCTCCGATAACGTTGAGTGATGCTCCGGTGCTTTTTTAGCTTTATTCGTCACTTTATGAGTGTTACTATCTTTGATCATGCTTGACACAACCTTCCTTCTTTTATAAGGTACATATAATTATCAGGCGCATTCCCGCTATTTAAGTACTCGTCCATTTTTTTCGATATTGATGCGGCGTGATTCCCATTTGCGACTTAAACAATTTGCAAAAATAAGAGCTATTCGTTAATCCGATCTCCTCCGCAATAAGGGAAATCGGTTTTTTTGTAGTCGCTAGGAGCTGTATGGATTGATGAATCCTTCGGGCTGCTATGTATTCCGTGATGCTGATCCCTGTCGCTTCTTTAAAGAGATGTGATAAATGGTAGGGAGATAGATGCAGCGACTTCGCCATGTCGTCCAATCGGAAAGGAATCGTATAATTCGTCTCAATCCAGGTTAAGATGTGCTCCACCCGATGATTTTTACGGGTTTGGTAAGTTAAACTCCGTTCTTTCCGCTTATCCCAGATTGGTTTCAAGGAGCGAAAAAGTGCGACAAGAAACAGCGAAATTTCTTCATATTTTTCCGTGTCGGATAGCGTCGGGAATCGATCGTTCATGCTCTTGTATGCACCGTCCAGGTAAGGGTCGTCGACCTCATATAAACAAGGGAAAGGAAGATTGCCTAGATAAATAAAGTTGTAAAATTCATGGAGAGCGGGCCACTGTTTAAAATAAGCCTCAAACACCGTCGGTTCAAAAATCGCAATCGAACGTTCGAAGCATTGATGATCATCGTATTCAAGCTTTAGGTGGTGGAGTTGACAGGGCTGAAATATACAAAGCATGCCCGGTTTAATCTCATAGCTGTTGTTGTTAACGATCATGGTTCCCCTTCCTTGATGAATGAACAACACTTCAAGACCAAGATGGGAATGGAAAGTCTCTTTATGCTCGTAATTTTCGCTTTTACGTCTATAGGCAAAGTACAAGGGAGAGATACTGTAGTTGCTTGCAACGAATGACAACTTGTTTGCCTCCTTCTACCTCGTCTTCGTACATGCATTGAATATACCATACAATCCGCAATCTAGCGTTATTTTTCCCCCATAGCAAAACACATTTACAAGTTTGCACCGCATATAATTTTTTATATAAAAAATAAAGTTGGGAGGTAAAAAATAACGTATGTTAAAGGTTGCGATTATAGGTACGGGTGCAATTTCGCCCAGTCATATCGAAGCATATCTGCAGTTTAAGGACCGCTGTAAAATTGTTGCCTTATGCGATCTTTATCCAGAGAAAGCTGAAGTAAGGCGGGAGCAGTACGGACTGGAAGCTAAAATCGCACACGATTATAAGGAACTGCTTCAAGACGGAATCGATCTCGTGTCCATTTGTATGCCTCCGTACGTTCATGCGCAGGTTGCGGTCGATTTCCTGAACGCAGGAAGCCATGTCATTGTTGAGAAACCTATGGCAGCGTCGCTTAAGGAGTGTGATGACATGATCGAAGCGGCACGAATTAACGGCAAGGTGTTGTCCGTGATCGCCCAGAATCGATTCAGAAATCCGATTATGAAGCTGAAACAAGTGCTGGATAGCGGTCTGGCCGGCAAGATTCTGCATGCCCAAGTGGATTCTTTTTGGTGGCGGGGCCATAGTTATTACGACTTATGGTGGCGCGGCACTTGGGAGAAAGAGGGGGGAGGCCCTACGCTGAATCATGCCGTACATCATATCGACGGATTGCTGTGGATGCTTGGTCGTCCTAGCCACGTACAAGCCTACATGGCTAATGTCGCGCATGACAATGCCGAGGTTGAGGATTTATCCATCGCGATGATGAAATATCCGAATGGAGCTTTGGGACAACTTACCAGCTCGGTCGTCCACCACGGAGAAGAACAGCAATACATCTTCCAAGGACAGTATGCACGGATTTCTGCCCCGTGGCGGGTAACGGCTTCCACTTCCTTGCCGAACGGATTCCCTGATCGCGATTTGGAACTAGAAGAAAAAATCCAGAAATACTATGACGAATTGCCGGATTTGCCGTACGAAGGTCATACTGGTCAGATCGACAATGTGCTGAGCGCGATCGAGCATGGAACGCCGGTGCTCATCGACGGAGAAGACGGCCGCAGCACGCTAGAGTTGATCATGAGCATCTACAAATCCGCAAGCATGGGAGAGAACGTGCAACTCCCGCTACAAAAGAATGATCCCTTCTATACGCAAGAGGGTGCTCAACTAAACGTTCCTTATTTTTACCAAAAGGGCAAGAGCATTGAGAATTTTGAGGATGGGAAGATCACGACAGGAAGCAATTATGGCGAAAAAAAATGATATGGGCGGAGGATTATCATGATGCAGAAAAGCGACGGAATGAACTATGCCCCGAAGGGGAAGCCCAGTCCGGTGGTGAAGCCGGGTGAATTTATCATCGCCGCTGTTGCGCTCGACTATGGACATATTTACGGTATGGTGAACGGGTTGATTGAAGCGGGAGCAACGTTAAAGTGGGTATATGACCGCGACCCCGACAAAGCTGAGGCATTCGCGCGGACCTTTCCTCAAGTTAAAATAGCTTCATCGGAAGACGAGATATTCTCCGATCCGGAAGTTCTCCTGGTTGCAGGCGCTGCTGTTACATCGGAACGCTGCGCGCTCGGTCTTAGGGCCATGGATGCAGGTAAAGATTATTTTACGGATAAAGCGCCGTTTACGACGCTTACGCAACTGGAATCGGCTCGAGCAAAAGTTCGCGAATCCGGAAGAAAGTATATGGTGTACTACAGCGAAAGGCTGCATGTGGAATCGGCGGTTTATGCCGGACAGCTTACCCAGCAAGGCGCGATTGGCCGAGTAGTCCAAGTGACAGGGTTCGGTCCGCACCGCCTGAATGCACCAGCGATCATGTTTATCTAGTCAACAAAGAAGGAGAGTATCATTTTCAAGTGTCCGGCAAGGTTGGACATCCCTTCTTCGGCGAACTGATTCTCGACTGCTTGAATCGAACCGAGAACGCCATGACCCAAGCGCACGCTTTTATGGCGGCAGAACTGTATCTGAAAGCGCAGCAGAAAGCTATGCGGATAACGTAGTGGATATAAGAATGTAGATTGAATAAGTGATTATCAGGGGATCATCAGGGTCCTCTATGGTTTCTCTAAAGCAGGGCCTAGGCGGAAAGAGCTTAGACCTCTTTTTTTATGATCCCGATTACAAGGAGGAGCCAGAAAAATGAGCCTTAAGGGAAACATGCAAGTGATGAGGAAACTAGCAACCGATCGGGGAGGCAAGTGTCTTTCTGGTACTTATATTAATAGTCAGTCAAACGCATTATCTGTGGGAGTGTAAATATGACCATCAAATAAAATTCTTTAAATAAAAATTGGGGAGAAACAAAACTATGGAAGCTGGAAGCATCTGCATTTTCACATTTCAAGACTATGTGTTTATATGATTTCTCTCCTATGTGATGGAATGCACATTTACTCATTTCGATTCAATATACAATTTGACTTGCTGTCATACCCGTACATAGCCATGCATATATATCCCCGAGAATGTAGGTATGGGAGGTGGATGAATGGACGGTAACAAAGCTAACAATCAGGCAAACGATCGAGGCTGGCATAGAGGCAATGCTCAATCACAATGGAGTGCTATGCAGTCGCCGGAACACCATTCGCAGACGGTGGGGGAACGGGGACCGATTCTGGAACAGGACAGCATGCTGCATGAAACACTTGAAACCTTTGTCCACGAAAAGATATTAGAGCGTCCGGTCCACGTGAAGGGGTTTGGTGCCATGGGTTATTTTGAAACCCTTCACTCGATGGCCGCCTATACGAACCTGTGCTTCTTGCAGCAGCCGGGACAACGGGTACCCGTTACAGTTCGTTTCTCACTTGCGGTCAGCAACAAAGGGACACCAGATACATCCCGCAACGTGCGTGGATTCTCGACGAAATTTTATACCGAGCATGGCGTATTCGACCTGCTCTGTAATCATATCCCTGTGTTCCTCGTTCGAGACCCGATCCGGTTCCCTGAGTCAATTCATGCTTTCCTGCCATCACCAGTTAACAATCTCATCGATCCGAATCGATTCTGGGGTTTCATTGCTACAGCGCCAGAGGCAACCCATTTCGTCGTACGTCTCTACTCGGACGAAGGGACGGTCAAGAGCTTCCGCCATACGCCAGGACACAGTGTTAACACCTATGTTTGGAAAAATGCACAGAACGTCCGCTTCTACGTCAAATATCGCTGGATTCCGTTGGCTGGAGAGCAATATATCGATGCGCAAGAAGCAGCTCGTTTGGCCTGCGAGAACCCGGATTATTCGGGTAAAGATCTGTATGACACGATTGCCAAAGGCACACCAGTCCAATATGGGCTGTATGTGCAGTTGATGAACCCAGAGGATGAGGCGATGCTGTCGTTCGATCCGCTGGATGACACGAAAGTGTGGGATGTGCATCAATTCCCTCCGCTGCCAGTTGGTCGACTCGTATTGGATAAGAACCCTACTGATTATCAGGAGCAGATCGAGAAGTTGGCATTCTCCCCGTCAAATCTTCTGGATGGTGCCGAATTGTCCGATGATAAAATGCTGCAAGGTCGCAGCAATATTTATTGGGATTCGCAGCGGCATCGCCTTGGAACGGATTTCCGCAAAATTCCGATTAACCATCAAGCAAACTGGTCACCGACTGAACAGATAACGAGCGGAGCAGGTCGCTATGTTGCCGGCCGGCTCGTTCGGTCTGATATTCCGAAGGCCGATAATTTCACGCAAGCGGGACAATTCTATAAATCGCTCACACAAGTTCAGCAGGATCATCTTGTTCAGAACCTCGCTGATGACTTATCGGCGGCTTCTCATGAGATTCAGAGGGTAGTGTTAGGATATTTATTCCAGGCAGATGCAGCATTAGCCGAGAGGGTTGCACGTCAGATAGCCACACCGAAGAAGGGATGATTCACGCAATTACATGAAGGAGAATGAGGTCAACCAATCCATTCGGTTGGCCTTTTTTGGATCATGGGAAGATACAAGCTTATAATCCAACCATGCTGGTTTTCACTAAGGAAAATAATTTTGTGGCTGTCTATACTAAAGGCGACACTTAAAAACATTTCTTAAAGAAAACAATCTATACAATTCAGAATTATTTTTAGGTGACACTCCATTGCACTAACGGGACATGTTAGTGTAAGTGCAATTTAACACAAGGAGAGCAAGATAAGCGATTGGCTGTTTTTTATCCGCAATTTAATTCAATTGGTCAATGAATATTTAACTGGGTTAAAGAAGTTAAAAGGATACGGGTGAAGCCAGAGACGTTTTGATATATATCCAATTAATATTCGATAGCTCTTTCATTAAGCTAACGGGCAGTTTAGTTTAGTAAGACTCAAGAAATTCCTCAAGAATCTATACTATTTGAGGATAACCTCACGCTTTTTGCGTCTATACATATAAGGACTGTAAAATATAGGAGGTTTTAGTGATGAAGAAATTGGTATTATTTTCTTTTGCTGTTCTATGTTCTTCGCTTTTGTTACTTCCAACCAATGAGGCAGCCGCAGCAGTAAAAAGTCCAAAAGGAACACAAGTTGTTGTGAATAATCATGACTTAGATTCAAAAGATATTCTCATTATGAACAATCAGGTGTTTTTTAGTCTGACTTCACTCAAAGGTTTAGGTGGCTTAACGTTTGCCTGGAATAATACTACTAAGCAAGTGACAGTCAAGGGGAGCGACACAAACTTGCAGTTGACTATGAATAATAAAGTAGCACAAAAAAATGGAACTTCAGTTTCATTAAGTACTGCTCCATTTATTCAAAACGGTAAAACAATGATTCCCTTACGTTTTGTTGCAGAAGCGTTGGACGGTTCAGTAACTTGGAATCAAAAGACCCAAACGGCGTTTGTTTCAAAACCAAGCACGAAACTGCTGACCGACGTTAAGAGTAGTGCATTAAGCACAGCCAGAAATGCTGCAATCAATCTTCCTAGAGTTTCACAGCTCACGGAGGACTTTGAACCAATTATGGAAGCATCCAGTCTTCAATATTATTTTCCGGAAAACACCAATGACCGATTCATCGAGGTCAATAATAATGTAATCCGCTATTATAAAATTACGAAGAACACAGCTTACCTGAAGTGGCAAGCTTTCATTAGCGAAAAGACCACTACGCATGATAACCTTTATTTCATTAACCGCTCCTTTACAAAAGAGAACGGCTCCCTACCAAATTTTATAGATACGACATTTGCCAACTTTCGCTGGATGCCTCATATTACTTCTACTGGATGGTTTAATCACTAAGGAGAATTGGAATGACGTTGTTTTTAAACAAGCCGAACTGCCTCAAATTAATCTAGAAGAAAACTATATTATTGTTGATATTCCAGAAGAAAAATAATTAGAAGTTGTCATAAAAAGGAGTTTGCAGTTGACACAATTATTATCGTAACGCCGCATGTCGGTATCGGTCCTTTTCGGCTAGGGATGTACAGGGAAGAGGTGGGGCGGACTTTCAGTCCGGTCGCACAGGGTTAGCTCTAGTGTCAGTGCTTACCGTATTGTTTGCTGAGTACTGGATTGGTGTGACTGAGCAAGAAGAACAGGGACGTCTAAAAGCTTGTCGTCATATTTTTGGTAACGAGCCAAAGGATCCGGGGATATCGTTAGCGAAAAAAAAGATGGAATTGATGAACCTTACGAAGGTAGGAACGGATGCGCATCGAAGTAAAAACACTCGAGTAAATCCGAAAAGACTAGCTCCCAGGCGTCTAAAGAGATAGGGGCAAATAGTCAAAAACCCAGTAGCGTCTTTAGATGAAGCAGGTGGGACTGACCCATAGCGTTTGAGACAAATTAAAAAAACCTTCAAGAGATGCAACTATGTCATAAGAGATGGAACAATTTTGGGAGGTGTTTTTGCGTTGGCAACAAGCGTCAGTTATCCAGTAGAATTGAAAAAGAAAGCTATTGAAATGAGGTTGGATGGCATAGTAAAGGTCTGAATATACATCAGAGCTCTAGAAGGTACAGGCGGAAATTTTAGTTTAAGTAGGATAAGTTTTATAAGGAGTTGGGATCAGCATGAATTACTATAAAGGAGCAGTACCTGGATCAGATAACTTCATTTACTTTAAAAGCGAAGTCAAATTGAAGGAAAGTGATGTTGTTGTTTTAGATGATAAGAAGTACTTCATTGAGAGTATTGATAATGGATTGTTGATTCTTCAGAGGGTTGGGTCAATTATATCAGTAAGTGTCTAAACAGGCAAAAAGCTACGGTTGTCTGAAGCCAGAGACGTCTAATAATAAAGGAGTTCGTAAATTCGGAGAAAAGGAAGTATAAACTGTCCTTAAGCTTTTTTATGTAGAAAGGATCCCAAGAGGTCTAGGGACAAGAACTGTCGAGGGACAAAACATGATCTCATATTAAGTCGCTAATTTAGCGGCTTTTTTGTTTTATCGGTACAAGTTCTTGTTAACGGGCAGGATAATTCAATGCTCATATGGAATATAAAGGTAATCGATTAAAGGAAGATTTGCGTGCTTTTTCAATTTACCGAAGACGCTAGTATCAAAGTAGACGGGATGAACGGTTACAGAGGGAAGAGTGAGAAAGAAGCGAAAATGTGTTGAATGAAAGAAGGTATAGAAAATGATTCGAGAAATTGAACAGCAATTCAATGAAGAGATCCTTACCGAAGCAATAAAGCGATATGACCTTAATAAAGACACTGTTCGTTCATTGGGCGGTTATGAAAGCTTTGTTTATGAATACCAGAAAAACAACACATTTTTCATATTAAAAATCTCACATACAATTAGAAGATCAAGAAATAATATACGGGGTGAACTTGAATTTTTAAATTTTTTGTCGAATAAAGGACTGGCAGTTTCAAATGCTGTTCCATCGACCAGAGGTAATATGGTTGAAGAAATTGCTGCAGAAAATGGTTCGTTCCTAGCCATTTCATACGAAATGGCTCTTGGAAAAGAAGTGTCGGACGAGTATTGGAATGAATCGCTTTACGAAAAATGGGGCGAATTTATGGGGAAAATCCATCATGCCACAAAGGGTTATGAATGGAGTAATCCGGCGTTTAAACGACAAGCCTGGGACCAAGAAGTTCAATTAAAGGCGGAGAAGTACCTGCGACCTGATGATGTAATGATTTCAATTCTAAAAGAAAGATTAACAAAACTTACTTCTCTGCCCAAGTCCAAAGATACATACGGTTTGATTCATAGTGACTTTAGTCAAAGTAATTTTTATCTGCATAACGGCGACATTTATTTGTTCGATTTCGATGATTGCAGCTATACGTATTTCGTAAACGATATTGGGATTACATTGTGTTATGCACTTTTTTTTCCGTATAAGGAATTTGAAACTAAAACGGAATATTATAGATTGTTTTTCCGCCATTTTATAAAAGGATATCTAAAGGAAAATACAATCCAAGAAGAAGAAATAGAATATTTACAAGAGTCTATTAAACTTCGTTATGTATTGCAGTATATTTATTTTTATCAAGCAAACGATGTGTCAAATTTGGATGAAGAATCATTGAACAGGTTAAAAGAGCTTCAACGAGTAGCCGCTTCTGATGATCCTATGCTGCCGATTGACTTTGTTCAAGAATTTAAAAGCATTTATAATAGTATTCATTAACCTGAAGCATCGTATTTTACTAAAGTAGGGGTAGGAGCCGGCTGTGTTGTCGGGTGACAAAAACATAGTAACGTTAGTATCCGCTGCTTCTGATTATGCTGCTTTAAATATATGTTATACTCGTGCACCCGGTGGTGGTCAACGTAGGCGAGCATTTATTTGACATTCTTAAGGAGCGGAAGGACTTCCATCTCGTGGACGTCAAAACACTTACGGATGGTTCCCTCTTGGTAACCTACGAACCCGCTAAAGCTTAGCTCGACCGGGCGAAAGAAAAAAGAACTAAAAACCAAAATCTCCTGGACAATTTGAATTTATCTAAGTCTAATGCGGTGGTATTTATGAATTTTGATAAAATGAAACAGAAGTTGCTTGAACGAAAGCTGGATCTTGTGAAAGCTGAAATGGGAGAATTACCTTATCAGACATTTGAGTTCATAACCACAGGTTGTGAGAAAGATGTTTTAGTCTTAGACAAAAAAACGGTTATTTCTTTCTATCGTAATGGGCTTCAGTTAGATCCTTATGGTGTAAGACAGGAACTGATTCGCAGATTAGGGAACACAGAGGCAGCCTTGCCAGAATGTTTATATATTTCTCCAACCAAGGATTTCGTTGTAGAAAAATATGTACCTGGCTATCGAATTACTCCTGAGTATGTAAAGGGGCATCAGGAAAATGCAACACACATAGGAAGATCTATAGGAAGGTTTCTAAGACAACTCCATATGGAATCCAAACAAGGATTGGACCTTAAAACCGGTTTTGAGCAGGATGTTCGAAACGACATGGAAGAAGGGATTAAGCTTCTAGAGACTAAACTTTCCGAATCCGAGATGAGTCAGGTTATAAATTTCCTGAATTTGTATTATACAATTTCTGCATCGATTCAGACATGTGTTGTTCATGGGGATTTTCATTATGATAATATTCTTTGGGATGAGAATACCCGTCGCCTTGGGGTTATAGATTTCAATGAAGGTGGAATCGAAGATCCGGCCCTGGACTTCATGTATATGTGTTATTATCCCGAAGAATTTCGGCATGCGGTATTTGAAGAATACGGTTCAAAAGATAGTAGTCTGTATGAAAGAAGCCAAATGTATGATAGGATTTATGGCTTGTATGATATGTTTGAAACAATCCAAAATAATCCTCGGAAACCGGATTTTCAAAAAGGATACTTAAGGTTTTTCGAAAAAAGATAAGCAAACACGAGTGGCCATGGTCTCATCCATTGTCTAATGACACTAAAGTATCTACATTCATTAAAGCAGAAAAGCCTGATCTATAGCAGAGCTGCCTATTCTCCGGAAGAAGCTTTGCGTGAACTTGGCATCGCGATAACACAAGACGGAATTTCTATCTCTCGCAAGGGAGAAGCGGAAATAGGTATTCCGTTCATTTTGGGCAACTTTTTCATGGAATAGGACGTCTAAATGAATAGGTCTGGAACAAATTAGGGCTGATTTGAGGGGGAGGGCATTTGAAAAAGTTATTGATTAGCATATCGACGGTCATGATCTTTTTTCTCGCGAACGTCATTCCAACACAAGCATCAGGCAATGAAGTAATCGAGCATGGTATTCTAAAGAACAATCGAGTGCTGATCCCTATACGGGCAGTATCTCAGAACATGGGTATCGATGTGAAATGGAACCAATTTCAAAAAACAGCTCAATTGACCAAAGGCGAGACTATAATCACACTCGCGGTTCAATTCAAAAGGGCCTTAGTAAACCAGGACCGCGTTGATTTTGATGCTCCGGTTGAGCTCATCCATAACACAACTTATGTACCTTTAAGGTTCGTTAGCCAAACCATGGGAGCAGATGTGAAGTGGGATCAGAAAACCAAAGAAGCCACCGTTATCCTGGATGGCAAGCAAGTCGTCGTTAAGTTGATGAAGCCGAAGTATCAAGTACCTACCAACCAACGACTAAGTGATACTCGTATTGCGCGGTTATCGGAGAAATTGAACGAGGCATCTGATCTATCGAAAGTGAAACAGGTTCGCCCTTACTTCAAACCTTATTTTACGGATCGTCTAATTCAGCAAATCATAGAGCAGGAAGGACTTCACTTTAAAGAAATGAATTTTGATATGAATACGGCAACGGTAAACTATGCAAGCAATACTAGCGCGATGCTTATTCAATCCTATATTCCAGGAAATATATTAACGGGCGAGCTGCATTATGTTTTTGATCGGGAAGCGCACATTATTTATGCTAATGGAGCATGGAAGGTGGACAAGGTAAGCGATCATTTGAGACAGATCCCTAATATGAGCCTGGAACCCGATCTTCAGTAGTGATATCTAACCAAATCATGCCCAGCTCAATGGATAGAGAGAATCTGAATTAGTTATTATCCATGTAAAATAAAGAAGCCGCAATTTTGATATGATCCCCTTTAAGTAGACAGTGTGTAAAAAGCGCATTAAAGACAGTGGAACGATCAAACCTCGGTTGACTCATTCCAAGGTGAAAGTTTTGAAGTCGATGAGGCGCCTTAAACAAACGGGATACGATAGCAGAGGAGCTTGCAGCGATGTGGCTCCTCTTTTCTTATTGAAGTAACGGGCAGTTAATCGTGAAAGGATCTCGATATGGATTTTGATAACTTCAGATTTGAATATGGAGATATGAAAGAGGAAGATTCACGATTCGCAGGAATTCATAATAAAGAATGCATGTAAGAAGAAGGAATAAGGAGTTGCGAGTTAGGTCTTACTATATAAATCATAGTTCTATATTACTACTTTCTGTCTGTCCTATTGGACCTAGATCTGTTATTATAAAACAAATAACGGAAAAGGCGAGGACATCAGCATGGCTAAAAAATTGAATATCTTTTTATCTTTTCTAATATCTATTATCATCGCGTTCAGCTGCGGCGTGTATTTCTCGGAAGACTTGGGTTATAGTCGGAGTGAACCAACTATAGTTAAAGCTGGGCAAACAGTGGCAGATGATGATGAGCAAACAGTGGATGCCGAAAACGAACCATCCAACGGAGATGGCGAAAAAGGCGCAACGATTTCCACGGCTCAGAATCAAGGAGGTAACGAAATGGCCAACGACGAACCCGAAGCTACCCCAGTGACAGCGGAGAATCGATTCAGCGACCCAAGAGAGTTCAGATATAGTGTCAATTCAGCGAACGGTATCACGCTGACGTGGCTCGTCGATAATTTGACCGGCAAAACGATCAACTACTATACCGTGAAGGTCAGCACATTTAATCCCGTAGGAGACCCTTCGTATGACGAGCACTCCGGAAAGAACTCTTTCAATCTTCAATATGTCGGTCCGATCATACCTGGATTAGAACTCGGTGTGTTTGAGCTCTTCACGTATCAAGGTGCTTTGGATTCAATCCGTATCGACGAAGTTGACCTGGAATACGCGGACGGCACCAAAGAAACCGTCGTCTACAATCGCACGACTAAGGACGATAGCGGGCTCAATAATAGATAGGGAAGTTTATTGCCACTTGCTTAGTATTCATGTAAGAGGAAAGAACATACATATCCATTTAAGTCCGCGTTTTACGCGGATTTTTTATGGTTTGAATTTTCTTCTTTGTCTCGTAATTTAGATTGAAATATCTTCGAGTGTATATCAGGATATTGAATGTTTATGGTGAACAAACTATATTTTTATCGATGTCAGATGAGGTACTAGATCCGATTTCAGTCGTTCAACTAACGGGGACGATAGTTAAATAAAGAAAAGTAGGCAGCTGTTCAGAGTGATCAGTTGCCTTTTTAAGCTAACCGGTAGGATAGATTAATTCAATTACTCAAGCTTGTACCAACAGAATCCTATGAAATTCAAGAAGGGTGGGGAAATGTTATCAAGTTCTTGTCAGTACCGATTGCCGAAAAGGACAAGAACATGAGCCGATTACCGATTAGATAAGCATCTAATGTTTCCATGCAATTTCATTAAGATAACGGGCAGATTAGTATACGAATGGCTGATTTCTCCAAATGACGTTAGAATGGGTCAAAGAGATAGAAGGCACATTGAGCGTGCATCATCTCCTTCCAAATATATTTCTATTCAGAAGTATTTTCTAGTTAATCATCGTTGCTCCCTGTTTTGCAACCATTTAACCGTCCCAATGAAGCCTGCCAGTCCTATTAAAAATACCAGAAAATAACTGGTATCTGCCAAGGGAAATGATGCGATGCCGTTTTCCTGCAAATGCAAAGCAGGTACAGACCAGGGCAGATACGTGCCAATGGCAGTAGGCCCAAATACCAATGCCAGCATCAAAGTTGTAAAAGCAAAGCCGATCGGCACCAGATAACCGCGCGATATACAGGCCAATAGGGCAAGAGGGGCACTTAATAGTAGGTGGAGAGCACCAATGATAAGTATTAGGAACAAATAATGTTGTACAATTGCAAACGAAAAGCCAGGAAGGCCAATAGCAAAACCAAGTACTAAGGCATAAGCAAAGCTGATCAACATCATTACAAAACACCAAAATATAATTGCGACATATTTGGCAATCGCTATTTTACCGCGCGATATAGGCAAACCGAGCAAATCCTTAAGCGTCCGATCAGAATACTCACGGCCAAATGTCCAGCTTGTCACCAATCCAAACCCCAGCAGCCCAAACACGGATGCATACAAAAACGCAGTCCGTTCAAAAAAAGAAGGCCAATCGGGCTGTCCCAAGAACAACGTGATGACAAACAATATAAACAGAAGCGTGCCCCATAAAACAAAGGATCGACGCAATTTGTAAATTTCAACGCTACAGGCTGTCAACAATGGTCTCATTTTCGTTTTCCCTCCTGGGCTCCGATTACTTTGAGAAAATAATGTTCCAAATTCTCTTCTTCAATGTTAAGCATGGTGAGCGGCACTTCGTGATGAGCAAGCAATCTCGCAATATGTTCGGGATGCTTCACGGCATGATCATCCGGTAGTGCAAGGCAGTTATTCGAAGTCGAATGTACCGCATACCCGGAGTCTGAAAGAATAGCTTGAGCCTTCCGAGCATCCTTCGTACCGATCATCAACTGCTTTCGGCGGATGGTTTCAAAGTCTTTTGTTGTCAGTTCTTCAAGCAATACGCCTTTGTGAATAATGCCGATTCGAGAAGCCATTTTGGACATTTCCTCAAGGATATGGCTCGATATAAACACGGTAACCCCTTGTTGAGAAGCTAGAGCTTTCAGCATCTCCCTGATCTCGACAATTCCGGCTGGATCAAGCGCATTGGTTGGCTCATCAAGAATCAGAACGTCCGGCTTATGAATTAACGCTTTGGCCAATCCAAGTTTCTGCGCGTTACCAAGTGACAAATCTCTTGCCTTACTATCCGCATATTGGGTCAAATTCAATTGCTCCATAATTTCGTCAACTGCCCTCGGAACCGGTAATCCTCGCAACCTGGCCATCAAACTCAAGTTTTCCCTAACCGTAAAGTTAGGGTAGGCATAAGGAACTTCCACCATATAACCTACTCGTCTCGACAAATCTGGATTCCCATTCGCCCAGCGCTGACCAAACAAATACACTTCTCCGGAAGAAGGCTTACTCATTCCGAGAAGAGCTCGAATGGTTGTCGTTTTCCCTGCGCCATTCAACCCCAGGAATCCATAGATTTCTCCTTTTTTAACGGAAATCGAAACGCGATCTACAATGACTTTATTTCCGTATTGCTTTGTCAGGTTAACGGTTCGAATAATTTCTTCCATAGAAACAGTCCTTCCCGTATCATCAATTTAAACTCAGTTCATTAATAGTGCCGGCAGTCACCTGAGATGTTGTAAAAGATCGCCGCCGGCTTTTCCAAATCAGTTTTCGCGATAAATGAAATTCAAGTAATTCAAGATCGATGTGGTATCATCAATGGAGGTACGCAGTGCGATGTAACCGTCGGGACGAATCAATACGAGTTCTTCACTTGCTACATCGTAAATTCTATAGGCATTCCGTGCTGTGTCTATTATGCCTTCCGCCCCCTCCACGTTCGATGGCAGGATATAATGCACATGGAGTTCGTCGTTGGTGAAGTTCTTCAGAGAAGGATCGATGCAGTTTGCAAAAGCCAAAAGCGTCCAGTGCGGGCCGCGCAATAGGTCAAAGACACTTCCTGCAAACCTGGTACCTTGCAGGCCCGTAGCATTAGGAGCACGATCTCCAGGAAATGAACGGGTAACATTCGTTCGAGCAGACGGGTGGGTAAGAGAACTTGACCGATAGGAAATGAGAAGCCCGCTCGTCAGATCGTCGGATATGGTGCTCAAGGATTGGGATAACGCTCCGCGTTCAGTGGCCGTCTCTACGACCCCTCCCATTTTTTTCGTGCTGTCCTCGAGCACGGCTTGAGCTACGGGGCGGCGCTCCTCATCGTACGTGTCGAGCAAGGCGGTGTCAGCTCCGCGTACGACGGCTTCCAGCTTCCATCCGAGGTTGTATGCGTCCTGCATCCCTGTATTCATGCCTTGACCGCCGGCCGGCGAATGAACATGAGCGGCATCGCCGGCAAGGAAAACCCGGCCGTTGCGGTAACATTCAACCATGCGGACGTTGATCCGATAGATGGACAGCCAGGAGGCATCCGTGAGCCGAACACGTCTGGCACCGGCTCGTCGGTCAAACATGGCTTGATACACTTCTAGCGACGGCTTCTCCGGTTCTTCGATGTCTGCCGGAATTGTAGCCTGCAGCTGCCAAATGTCAGATTTTGGTATCGGCGTCACCCCAACCATCCCCTCAGGAGAGGTCCAGATATGGATACGGTCACGATCCAGCCCTTCCAATCGTACATCGCCAAGATACCACCGCTCATGATCGTGTGTTTCCCCAACCAGCGGCAAATAGATAAACTTGCGGATATTGCTTTTACCCCCGTCAGCGCCGACTACATAACGAGCGCGAATTTGCTCTTCTCCTTGCGGTGTATTCACGGTTACCGTTACACCATCCAAATCCTGAACAAGCCCTACAGCTTCAACGCCTAACTCGACTTGACCGCCAAGTACCGCATATCGGTCGCGCAATGCTTTTTCCACATCAAATTGAGCAATCCAGACCGGATCACGATAGGGTGTCTCAAGTTCGGCGCTGGCTGCAACGGTAATAGCCGGCTTGTCCACACTCCTGCCATCTGCGGTATAATAACGAACAGGCAAATCCACGACACCTGTGTCAATAATGTAACTAACGGCCTCCAAATCATCGACGACCTCAAGCGAGCGGGGCTGGATTGCTTTGGCGCGAGACGCTACGTTATATAAGGTGCTTCGTTCAATAATACGATGGTCGACGTTTCGACGGGCAAGGTCGCAGGCAAGTGTAAGCCCTGTTGGTCCGGCCCCGACAATGAGAACATCAACATAAGACTGCACGGTTTTCATGGATAAAATCCTCCTTGATCATTGATTTTGATATATTGCATTGATTACACTACACCGTGCAGTGTAGTTTGTAAAGTGGAACTCATTTTTGATAGTATACCTGTAGGGGGGAAACGTAAGCATGGATAATACGGAAAACAAAAAAATCCGCAAAGGCTCTTCAGACAAACGAGCTAAAATTATTGCAGCGGCACGAGATCTGTTTCTTTCAGATGGGTTTGATCGCTCCAGCGTCGATGCGGTCGCAGCTAAAGCGGGGGTTTCCAAAAGGACCGTTTATGATTATTATGGCGACAAACAGAACTTGCTGCTTGCTGTTGTGGAAGAAACCAGTCGGGCGGTTCTGGACATGATCAAGCAAGGGATATCAGACTACCTCTGGGAATTCGAGGATCTGGAGGAGGCGCTCATCTTATTCTGCGAACAATTCGTAGCTTCTGCAAACGGTTCGTCCGATTACAGCGCTTTGATCCGTCTGGTTACAATGGAAGCCGCCAACCTGCCAGCCTCGTTTTTAGAAAAGCTGGATAACGCAACGGAAGAGGGGATTATCAGGAGGTTTACCGAGTTTGGACAAACCGGACTGCTCGATGTGCCAGATCCTGTAATGGCTACAAAGCACTTCGCTGCCTTAACGTTTTTATTGGTATTTGATCAACCGAGAAAAACTGGGACATTAGAGGAGGAACAAACCAAACGTATCATCACTGAAGGCGTACGCGTCTTTATTTGCGCTTATGCACCACGTAACGTTCAAAACGAAAATCAACCATCATTCTGATTGCGGTTTTGCTTAACGATAGAAGACTGGTGGGGCCACCAATTTAACGTAAATATACGCTAAGGACTTGTAGGCATTTTAAAACTGATTTCCAAGTAAATGACCGCTAATGTTCAGAAAATGTTGGCGGATCCAATAAAAAAACAGAGCGAAGTCCCATTTGGAGGGATCGCTCTGTTTTTTTATACCCGATAGCGTGGGGTGATACCGATCTCGCGTGTCGCCGGCGTGTCTGCTGTGGCCGCTTAGTTGGTATAGGAGCAGCAAGTAATCGTTTTGTAGGTAGCCGAAATAGTTACGAGCTGCCACGGAAAGGATGATAACTACGTTTGACAAAATTATGGTGGCCATTGATAAAGCTGAAATAACGAACAAACTCCTTGATGCAACCGTTGAAATAGCCCATAATAAACAAACTCAAATTACCACAGAAGGCGGGGACTGGTATTCCTATACCATTCATGGCGTGGAGAGTGCGAGGGTCATCTTTAGGGATGGCAGCGGCAAACAAAACCCTGGACAGAACCAACCTGGGTTCCTGCGCGACTCGGATGGCTGGTATGACGGTGCCTGGCATGGATCAAACCCGGATGGCGAAGGGGACCAGGAAGCTCCTACAACTCCAACAAACCTTCGAGCGTCGGCCATAACAGATAAGACGGTCACCCTGTCCTGGAGCGCATCGACCGATAACGTCGGCGTAATCAGCTATGATATATATCGGGACTCGGAGAAGGTCGGTAGCACGGCGGAAACATCGTATACAGATAAAGGCCTCGTTCCAGAGAGACATCGTATGTTTATGTCGTCAGAGCCCGCGACGCTGCAAGCAATGAATCTGAGGCGAGTGAAGCGCTGGAAATTACGACCGAACCAGTCGGTGTCGGGGGCAATCGGGTAACCGTGTATTACAAGCAAGACTTCAGCACGCCGTATATACATTACCGTCCGGAGGGCGGAAATTGGACGGCCGTACCGGGCCTTCGGATGGAGACGTCGGAGGTAGCGGGTTATAGCAAGTTAACGATCGATATCGGATCGGCACAAAAATTGGAGGCTGCATTCAATAACGGGAACGGTCAGTGGGACAGTAACAACCAGCGGAATTATTTCTTCGAGGTAGGCACATGGACTTATTCCGGAAATGGCAACATTAAGGAGGGGGCTCCCGATCCGTTCACATCCAATACGGTGACTGTATACTATAGGCATGGCTTCGGAACGCATTACCGTCCAGAAGGCGGAACTTGGACGGCTGTACCGAGAATGTGGATGGAGACGTCAGAGG
This sequence comes from Paenibacillus lautus, assembly GCF_050482385.1. Classification (GTDB taxonomy): domain Bacteria; phylum Bacillota; class Bacilli; order Paenibacillales; family Paenibacillaceae; genus Paenibacillus_AQ; species Paenibacillus_AQ lautus_B. The sequence continues at coordinate 128,914 of NZ_JBCNHV010000028.1, read as the reverse complement.
TGGCGGGTTACAGCAAGCTGACGATCGATATTGGATCGGCTGAACGACTGGAAGCCTGTTTCAGCGACGGAAATGGACGGTGGGACAGCAATAACGGCAAGAACTATATATTTAACGAGGGGATATGGACGTACAATAGTGATGGAATAATTCGGGAGGGAGCGCCGGGCGTTGTGCCTGCGTTGGAGGAAATCGCATAGTTATTGGTGCCAGCGGAATCCTCATCTGGGCACTTATTTAGAAGAGGGGGCCGGCGAATCCGTTCAAACGTGCGATGACGCCGATTTGACCGATATGGTACGACTCATGATCGAAGACATGATGGAAAATCCAGTGCAGCGTCGGCGGCGAAGGCGGTTCCCAACCGTCTGAAAAACGAGGGAGCCGTAAGGCTGGTGCATGTTCATCGTAATCCATGGAATTGAGCTTGAGATCCGTTTGGCTCCGGATGTTGATATAGGCCTGTAAAATTTGCTGCGAGTGATCCAAAGTCTGAGAGAGTTGACACTTTCCCTTAAAACCAATCTCGTTGATCCATTCGTCTTCGCTGCGCGCGATGTGCTTAACGATCCAAGCGATAGAGTTGGGATGGTCGGGGTGCGTTGCATACCACTGTTCTTCCGTCAAATGGTTTAAATAAGGGATCAAGATCTTCCTTGCATCATTTCGGTAAGGAAAAAAAGCAACTAGTTTCATGATTCCTCCTAAGTATAAGTTGAATTTCTGTCTTCATAGGATTCATTGTAACTTGTTTTATGGGCGGAAACAACGGAATCTCAAGTAAAGAAAAGAGGAAATCGGCGATAAATCGATTCTGGCTATGGTATAATTTAGTGGACATTTGATACCTGATACCCATCTAATTAAAAGGAGCAGTCAATGTAAACCATCAAACCGATTGCCGTCGTAGATAATCAGAGAACCGAGATACAGGATGATAATTGGGGAGGGGTTTTATCAATTATTCGCCTAAACGAAGACTTTTCCGAAGAATCGATAAGGGAATCGAGGGGTTTTCGCATTTGGAGATCCTGTTTTACTTCCATAAAGTATCCGACGATAAAATTCAATATGAAGCCAGGCATCCAAGGAACAACAAGGAGTGGCCGGAAGTCGGAATTTTCGCTCAACGCGGGAAAAACCGGCCGAACAAATTGGGCAGCACGATTGTCGAATTCGTCGAACGGAAACAGAAAGAACTGATCGTAAAAGGGTTGGATGCGATTCAGGGAACTCCCGTCATCGATATTAAACCGGTGATGAAGGAATTTATGCCGAAATCCGAGGTGAAGCAACCTGAGTGGTCCATTTCCCTTATGGAACGTTACTGGAACTAAGGTTTACGATCAGCAGTCTGACTATTCAATCAACTGAGCCGGACCTGCTGATCATTTTACATGGTCGACTAATATGTGTATGTTGGTCCTAATCATTGTAGTCAAATAAATTCAAAATAAGCAAAAGGCATGTTGCAGAGAAGTCGCCATGGCGGCGCCCTCCGCACATGCCTTTTCCCTATCCTTACACCCGGTTACGCTCCATCCATGTGGCTGCCCAGTCAACCAGCTGCCTTTGGCGGATCAACCTGACAAACGCGTCCCCTACCTGATGCACAGCGATACGGTGCTCCTGCTCGAATTCGGCGCCAAGCGGGACAAAATCCCGATCGTCAACCTCTTGCGTTGAATAGGTCACCCACCTACGCTCCTCGTCAATGATCATGGCGCTGCTTTCTTCCGTATACGTCTTTCCGGGAAAATCGGCCCTGGTTTCTGCGAGATGGAGCGAGGTGTTTTTCTCATGCCTGACACCGATGAGCAGTACATAGCCATCCAGTTCGTACAGCTTGTCGAGAGGGGAGCCTTGGCCAAAAACATGACTTAAATCATGGCTTTCCGTCAAATACTCCGCATGCTTGCCAACGGCCGCGAAAGACCGCGCCGGATGGTCTGAGCGCCTTGCTCCCGGCCATGTGCGGAGCATCTCGGCGACAACGCCCATCCCGATCGCCGGGGTGATCGCCTTATCATAAGCGGGCCATTGCTCCCGGATAATCGGCCACCAAGCCTCTTCCGCATCCCAGTGAACGCCGGTCACCGGATCAAGATTTTTCCACGTTTGCGCCGGCACCATCACCGTCCCTTGCTCTCCAATGAGCGTGAGCAGCGCGCGGATGAATGTTTCCGCTCCGCCTACAACATAGCCGAGGCTTTTCAAAGAAGTATGGACGATTAAGGTCTGTCCTGCTGACACCCCGCACCGTCCAAGCTGTTCGATAAGGTCTTGCTTCGTTAAAATCATTCTCGGCTGTTTTGCCTGCTCCTCCATGTGATCCCCTCCCGATATGACAACATAAAAAAACAACCCCGCTGCATGAGCGGGGTTGTTGCTGGCTGCTCGCCAGAAAAGCATAGCCCTTATGTTGTAGAATAAAGTTCCTCCCCGAATTATACATAAAAGGTCTGAAAAGTACAAATAAGTCCTATGAGAACGTATTTGAACCAATATTGGGAAGAGTACAGGGACTCAAATTATAAAAATGGGCCGTTCCGTAAGGAGTGGCCCTTTTTTATATTAAAACTTATTAAATATCCAACTCTCTTTGGGTTGATGCTAATTTGCAGTTTGAAGATCCCGATAAACCTACTTTTCCAGATGTATAGTTATATTCAATCAATGTCCCTCAGTTTTCCTACAGGTTAATGAACTCCTAAAGGGGGCAGAATGGGCAAGCTCTTCGCACAGCCGGTTGAGAGGAGTATTCAACCGATCATTAAGCTGATGGAAATCCTCCATCCCAGCCCCTCATCGCCTGGGACCGAACCAAGCCCGTTGATCTCGATCTCCCGACGCTTAGCAAGAAGGACGCACTAAAATTATATCAGTTGACCAAGCATATTCTTTAACATTTGGCCGAAATTGATGTTGGATAGGCCGCTATTGATATCTATTTGAAATATAAAGAATGAATGATGAATTGACAGGTGAATAATTGCAACAGTCAGACCTTACATAACTGTTTTTTCTGTGTAAAGCGAATAGCCGAAAAAGGTAATACTCTCTGCTTACGGCACTCATAATTCCCTGTGCGGGCGAAGGACACTTGAAAACGAATGTGGCCATAAAAATATGTGATCTTCTCGGGAAGGGAGGAAGCTTCTCGGAGATTGTCGTTGTTGATTATGAGGATGAGACGATATTGCTTAGCCATGACGGGCCGTTTCATATTGCCATCTCAGAAGGCAAGCTGATTTTGAGAGGGACGGGTTTGTATCACGGCAAACAGGGAACTGGGGTGTCAGTGAAGGCTAAGGTAATAACCTGGCCGGTCACCACCTTGAATGTTACACAGACGTGGGACGGCAGACTTAAGCTGATCATCAGCGAAGTAATATCGACCGACGGCCCCATTATGCGGATCGGCAATACTCAGACCCCCGTTAAGTTCAGGCAGCATCCGGATGGCTATATGGCCAGTTGGTTTGCTGAGGCCCCGACGTCGAGACGCTCCCGTATACGGGCTGCATTAATAGAACGAGCTATAGTGATGGAAGCGGAGCAACTCTGCGTTACCCTACTATGAGACCATTGTGGCGTAATATGCCAAGGGTGTGGAGAGAAGACGGGGCAAATAAGAAGTCTGATGGATGGAATCGGCCTGCGTTACTCGCCTATGACTCTTATCGATGGGGTAGTATTGACCGGGCTCAAGGTGTGACGACCATTCGCTTTGGAGTCTTGAAAACCCTTGTTGTACTTGAATCTTAAGTATATTCTTGAAGAAGGGAGGTGGCCAGATGGAAAAGAAACGTTCCACCAAATATAACACGCCAAAGGATTCACGTTTGCTTGAATCAGACAAAGAAATTCGTTTCGAGCTTCCATACGAGACCGAATTTGAAAATTTATCTTATATCGGAGTCGTTTTATACGAAACATGGCATGTGCCCGGTCACCATCATGAACATTTTGAACTGTGTTATGTGGAAAGTGGGCAAGGGTGGTTTACGATAGACGGATCTTACTACACGGTTAGTCAGGGAGATCTTTTTATAACGAAACCAGGCGAAAGTCATCAGGGAGCTGCCGCTGGAGACTTGCCGTTTAGGTTGTATTACCTTGGCTTTAATCTCGAGCAGATGAGAAGCTTGGAAGTGGAATATTACAAAATCGGTTTTAATCGGGTAGAGAAGGACGAAAATGGTCTCATAAAAAGCATATTCGATAACATTTTTGAAGAACTGCGCATGAAAATCTTTTTAAGTAAACCGATGGTACAAGGATTGTTTATCCAATTGCTTGTCTCCATAGTACGAATCTATAAGGCCTCATCGCAAGAAAGAAATCATGGAGCGAAAAAACTGCCTTCGGACATTATCGAAATATTAAACTACTTGCATGCCGAAATTCGTGCCGATCTTACAATCAATGACCTTGCGCATCAGTTCCATATCAGTCGTTCCCATCTGGCCCGGGAATTTAAAGAGCATTTGGGGGTAACCATCGGGGAGTATATTCGTTCACTCTGTTTGGACAAGGCGAAGCACTTGCTGCTTGAAACCGGCGAATCGGTAAGTTCCATCGCCGTGAAGCTGCATTTCACATCGATCCATACGTTCAGCATATTCTTTAAGCGGCACAGTGGAAAATCCCCCCTAGAGTTCCGAAATCACAACACCTCTCGTTGACCGGTCCATCTTGGGCAGTGCAAGACGCAGAAGAGAGTTTAATTGGTGAAAATGTTTAAATTTAATGCAATTATTTAAAAATACATCCCGCAGTATCACAAGTATAATTACAGCAGATTCAAAAAAAGTTAGGATGAGGTGTTGACAGATGGTAAATCATCATGATGTACGTGTGAATTGTCTTCCAACGGAGCGGGATGTTGCTTTTTTTGACGAGAATGGTTATTGGATGTCTCCGGTCATCTTCACGCAGGAAGAGCTTGCTCAGATTAAGGAACATCAAGACAAGATGTACAAAGGTGAATACGAGACGGGGAGAGAACCGGTATGCAATTGGTTGGAAGGTCAAAATAACCCGAAAGCGTTGCGGAAAACGGATAACTCTCATTGGTCCGACAGGACGCTTCGTCAGGTTGCGACCGACCCTACCATCGGAGCCATTGCCGCCAAACTGATGCATGCCGATGCGATTCGGCTGTTTCACGACCAACTGCTTTATAAACCGGGCAGAGGTAATGGTAAAGAAACGGCTAATGTGGGCTGGCACCAAGATTATTCGTATTGGCAATGCTGTAAGGAGCCGTCGCTCATTACTGCGTGGGTGGCATTTACCGATGTGGACTTGTCCAATGGGTGTATGCAAATGGTGCCGCGAAGTCATAAATGGGGGCTTCTGAACGTGAGTGATTTCTTCGAGCAAAACATGGAGAAACAGCAGGAAACGATGGATATTCCGGAAAATGAAAGCTTCACTACAGTTCCGATGGTGATGAAAGCCGGTCAGGTAAGCTTCCACCACGCGCTGACCATTCACGGCAGCGGACCTAACATAACCGAAGGCGCTCGCCGCTCGATGGCTGTGCATTTGATGACGGGGAAGACGAGATACACCTACACTCCAAGAGGAGATGGCCATTTTAATGCGCAAATGATGGCAGGTAAAGATGGAGAGCTATTCGAAGGTGAAGCCTGGCCTGTGCTTTATGAGGCAAAGTTCTAATGAAGGTCGCGATATATAAGGCTTTGTGAGGCATGACCAAAGTTTCAAGCAAATCACTGAAGCGGGATACGATGGGGTTGAAGCTGGCCTTCCCGGCCTGCAGGATCAACAGCCATTTATGGATTTACTGGAACAGTAGTGTTTCATTTGAGGAGCAGTTACTGCGAGCGAAACAATTCTCCACAGTGAAAATTGTTTCGCTCAGTGCGCAAGACTGCATGCCGTTCCGAGATCAGCTGCGGTTCTTTGGTAGAGCCGTATTGCTGTATGATTTCATCACGGCGATATTTTATTAAACTAACGACGGAGGGGATTCCGATGAAATTGCCATCTTAGGACAAGTGATAAATCTATTGATCGTGCAAAACACGCCAATTGTGAACCTTTGACAACTGTCGAGGGACAAGAATATGGTCTCATAGAAAGTCGCTTTTTTAGCGGCTTTTTGTTTTATCGGTACAAGTTCGTGTCTCAAGCCAAGGACAAGAACTTGTACCGATTGCCGGAATGGACAAGAACATAGTCCGATTACCGATTAGATGAGTATCTAAATGAAAAGCGATGTAATTAAAACCTCATTAAGTAGCATTATGCAGGACAGTTTTCGCATTTCGATTAGATGAAGATCTGAGTAGACGTATTGTGTCTCTTTTGAGTGACTGAAACGCTGAATGCTGTTTTATGGTCAAAGAAACCAGTTTCAATGATCGGAAGTACTTCAATTTAAACTGTGATCTCATTTGAATTAGATAAAACAAACTCGTCAAAGCACTTTAGAAAAGTTACGATCTCTTCACCAAGAATGGCTGAATCAAGACTTTGCGATCATTTTATTAAAAAGTCGTACAAACTTCGTATGGTCGTCATCCTGCGCTATTTTCACGACTATGCTCTGAAATCGCAGACATAATCAGTACAAAAATAAAAAAAGGACCGTAAGTGTTCATCTTATGTCCTGGCAGCATCTTTATAAAAATATCTAATGAATGACGGTATCGGTTTCCGCCTCTTATTTGTTAACGTCTTCGGAAATGCTCCGTCGCGTGCAAGAGCGAAGAAGATGAGCGGGGCAATAATCGAGCCAACGATGGCTGGAATAATATGAAATCCGCCAATCACCGGCCCCCTTGGTACCAGCAATTCTGTTCCTAACCAGGAACCGATAAAACCCGCAATAATGTTCCCAAGTACACCGCTCGGTACGTCCCGCCCAATCAAGTTGCCGCTTAACCAGCCAATAAGTCCACCAACAATGAGTACCCAGAGCAGATCCATGGATTATTCTCCATTCTTCGGGTTTATTACTAGTTATGTTGGGCTCAGTGGAATATACCTTATCTTCCAGTTGGTGGAGGAATCTAAAGTGTCTGTGCTAAGATGAGGGTAAATTATGATTCAAGCTGGGGAAGAAGGCTAGAAGGGGTGCACATTGAAGAAAATACTTGTCATTGACGATGAAGTCGCAATCAGAGATTTAATTGAGCTCGTTCTGAGAAGAGAAAACTACGTCGTTCAAACGGCTGAAAACGGTAAAATAGCCCTGCAGCTGCTGGATGCTTTTGGGCCGGACCTGGTGGTGCTTGATTTGATGCTGCCTGACTGCTCCGGATATGACCTGTGCAAGGAAATCACCGGGAAACGTGCCGTTCCTGTGATCATGCTCTCTGCCAAAAATGAGGTAATCGACAAGGTGTTGGGACTAGAGCTAGGGGCGGAAGATTACATGACCAAACCCTTTGACAATCGTGAATTGCTCGCTCGGATCAAGGTGAATCTGAGAAGAAACGAGAGCAAGGAGGAATCAAGTGAAGGAACAGAAGTGAAATCTACACGCATCATTCATGAAGAGCTGACATTTGATCTGGAAAGCCGAAGGGTGCTGAAAAACGGTGTACCTGTGTCTTTAACAGCCAAAGAGTTTAAAATTCTGGAAACGTTACTCAAAAGGCCAGACAAAATCTTTACCCGGGATGAGCTGCTGCAGATCGGATGGGGATATGACTTTATGGGAGACAGTCGCAGTGTGGATATGACCATCATGCGATTACGGAAGAAGCTGGAGGATAACGCGGACGAACCGAAGTATGTCAGGACGATCTATGGATTTGGCTATCAACTTGGAGGTGGCGAGGCCTGAAGTATGCAACCCGGTTACTGCTGAATTATTTATTTTTCTCCGTGCTGTCCTTTGGCATCATCATTTTTGCGGTGAATAAAGCCATCGATTACTACAGCTTCATTACCATTGAAAAACAGATGATGGAGAAGGCGGATCTGTCCGAGTTGTCCTTCCGTGAGGTGTTGGCACAGCATAGATCATCGACAGGAGAGCCGCAGACAAAAGAAATCGTCAGACTTGCTCTGGAGAAGCTGAAAGCTTCAGGCAAGGAAGTACGTATCTATGATAGCTCCAAGCAGTTGCTGGGCTTGGCTGTGGATGGCATCATCATTAATGATGGCAAACCTCTTATTTTGGAAAAGAATATTGAGAAAGCCCTGAGCGGCAGTTATGTCTATACCGTAACGGAAGATCATCTGCTTTATTTTGCCACTCCCATTCAGGATCAATACTACCAAAACGCTTATGTGTATGAGTTCGTGGAGGACATTTCCTACTTTTATGCGATTATGGATCAAATCCGTTATATTCTGTTTGCGGGTGCAGGCGGATTTATTGTACTGATTACGTTATCCAGTCTGTGGATTGCCCGCAACACAACCAAGCCGATTAAGCTGTTGCTTGGCGCTGCGCAAAGTTTCTCTAGACAGGAGTTTCGGAGAGTTCATCTAAACCGGAAGGATGAGCCGGGCATGCTGGCAGATGGCCTGGATTCCATGGGGCGGCAGCTTCATGATTACATTCAGTACCAGAAACAATTTGTCTCCAACGTATCTCACGAGTTAAAAACACCATTGGCAGCAATTCGTGGTTTCTCTCAATACTTGTATGAAGGGGAGAACGAGAACAAGGAGCTGCAAAAAATCTATGCTCATCTGCTGCAGGAATCGGATCGGCTGACGCGCTTGATTAATGAACTGTTGTTGCTATCCCGATTCGACAAGGCTGGTTCTAACGAACTGGAAGCCCGGAAGACGGAAATGAACGAACTGATTCAGCAAGTCGCAACGAGTATGGGTGCCAAGGCCAAAGATAAAGGAATCGAGATTATGTTCAGGGAGGCGGAAGCGGAACCGGAGGATAAGCTTCTGACGAGAGTCCACGCCAACGTGAATCCAATGCTGATGTCCCATGCGATCGCCAACCTTGTGGACAATGCCATCAAATATTCAGGCAGTCCATCGCTAATCGAATTGAAGCTTACACATACGCCAAGCGAGGTAGTTATACGGATACGTGATCAAGGTATCGGTATCGCGGGTGATGAGCTGGAGAGAGTGCAGGAACGCTTTTACCGGGCGAAAAATGCAAGCACAGCGAACGGTTCAGGTCTTGGACTTTCTATTTGCAAAGAGATTGTAGAGCGGTTTAATGGATATATCGACATGGAAAGTCAAATCGGGGAAGGAACGACCGTTACGATTGTGTTACCCCGTGCGTAAACACGCGCGTAAATAGTTAACGTTACAAGATTGATACAATTCTGTTATGAGACTAACAAATGCTTTTTTTATAATCACTTCATAAGAAGAAATCACACATTTATGGAGGGATCATGATGAAATTGATAAACAAAGCTACAGCTGTTATCCTGCTGAGTATTTTACTAACGATGGCACTGACGGGCTGTCAGTCCAATGGTGCCAAGTCGCCAGAAGCGACGCAGAACTCGGCTGAAAAAAACACGACGAACGAACAGGCCAAAGGCGAAGGAGCATCAAATTCTACTGCGCCTGCTTCAGAAAATTCGGAAGGACAGAGTGCTGAAGCTATTAAGGAAGGTTCGATGGAGAAGGAAGGCAATGTGGTGCTGAAGGAGCTTGCTTTTGTTTATAATGAGCACACCATTGCGATTTCGGATACAGCGAATGAAGATCAGATGGAACAGATGCTGGGCAAACCGGATAACCTGAAATCTCATACGTACAGTGCCGGGGATGGAACAAACATGGATACGTTAATCGGTTTTACAGAAAAGGTTTATACGTATCCTGGTCTGGAGATTAAAACAATCAGTATACCGGAGGGGAAACAAGACTCCATCTTTCATATCGAAATTACAGATCCTAAGTACGCGACAGTGCGAAACATTAAAGCAGGAGATAGCCTGGATACACTCAAAAACGCCTACCCTGAGGGGAAACTGCTTGGTGATGGAGCCCCTAATGAGGAGGATGACTTCCGTTACGAGCCATCCAATTATGTGGATGTGATGTCGTTTCATATCAAGGATGCCAAGGTGGAGAGCATTCAGATCTACAGCCTTCTGGACTAATATTTAGTGATCGATGTTGGTAAGCCATTCATACGATTCACCTTTAATACCTGCCCGGGAGAGGGGTAGGTATTTTCTCGTTATAGACTCGTTTATAGAATGGTATCGAGCTGACAGGTTTTCTCTTAAAAAAACTTAGACATGTGTCGAGGGACAAGTACATAGTCCGATTACCGATTAGATGAATATCTAAGTAACCCAATGCTACTTCATTAAGCTAACGAGCAGGAAAGTGCGAGAAGGCTGTGGAATAAATATACAAACGTTACTGCATAAGGAGGTCGTAACTATGCCATTTCCAACGCATATCGTAGCCACAGGTGGATTTGTAGAAGATGGGCAAGGAAATATACTTTTAGTAAAAACTCGTGACGGTGGTTGGGTTTACCCTGGTGGACAAGTGGAAGTTGGAGAAAATCTGATAGATGGTTTGATTCGTGAAATCAAAGAGGAAAGTGGAATTGACACTACAGTTAGCTACTTAATTGGTGTCTATTCAAATACAGGGATTTTTAAATGGTATGATGGTGTGACTGATGTTCCAACGCAAGTTGGGTTTGATTTTGTATGTAAACCTGTTGGTGGGGAGTTATTAGCTGTTACTGAGGAAACAACCGATAGTCGCTGGGTGGCGAAAGATAAAGTTCTTGATTTCATTGAACACCCCGCTATTCGCACGCGCTATCAGGCATATTTGGATTTTAATGGAGCGGTAAATTACATAGCGTATTTAACGAAACCTGAGTTCATAATCAAACACCAAACATATATTTCAAAGTAGATTTTTACTCGTCGCTGAACAAACAGGTACATATGTTGAGGAGCTGCTGATTTGCTGCAGCTCCATTGATTTTTATACAAACATTTCTTTCCATCCCACTTAATTGTTACTCCAGATGATAATACAAATCTGGCGACATGACACATAACCTTATGAGCAAAACGCTCAATTATAGGTAAATTAATGAATCTTTGGAGGTTCAGACTTCATCGTATCGTTAAGGTGGGTCACAAAAACACCTTCGTTCGGGCCAGGGTTATTTCTAAACATTTTCGCTTCTTCGACCAGAACTTCGTCTGTATCCGTACCAAGTACCTTTATCGTCGCATCAATGAATGACGAAAGTGGCATCGCACGCGGTTCATCGTTGTTGCTTTGAACCCACGGTGGCACCATTTCTATCACTTTTACCGAAGTGTCTTTAAGCATGTATCTTTGGGACAGCGTATAGGTATGAAGCGCTGCCTTCGTTGCGGAATATATAGCAGTTGCGGCTAACGGTACAAAACCAAGGATCGAAGTCGTGTTGATGACAATAGCTTCTTCTTTGGACTTCAAATGAACGATTAATGCAGAAGTCAACCGAATCGGGCCTAAGAAGTTTGTCTCGACCGTCGAAATCAAAACATCCTCATCGATCACGCCCGCCGCGTCATCGGGCTGTATGATGCCGGCGTTGTTAATCAAGACATTATTAAATTGATTTCAAAACTTTTATGCAGGTATCACACTTCAAATTTAATTCGTTTACCATAGCTGCAGCCTTGCTTCCAAAATTCTAGCCATCTGTTCAACCATCTCTTCTGGCGTATATGGCATAGATTGGACGACCCACCACTCAATCAACCCCGTAATGGAAACGGATAAGAATTGCGCCAATACATCCTTGTGGATACCGGTTTCTAGCTTCATTTGGTTTACCACCAAGGTGATATTCGCTTCAATCATCTGTGTCATACGGTGTCTGAACGTCGGAATACCTTTATTGGTAATCAAAACGCCATAGATTTCTGCATGCTCTTTCAGATACGTGAACGCACGAATCAGCAGGTCCCGGGACAGTTCATTGGTTGGCCCATCCTCCGGCACACAACTGTCAGCAAGCATCATCAGATACGTTTCCACGCTCTGTTCCAGAAGGTCATATTTGTCTGTAAAATGCAAATAGATCGTTCCGCGGTTGACATTGGCCCGATCCGCAATACCTTGAATGGTGACCCTCTCAAATTCCTGCTCTCCCAACAGCCCAATGAACGCTTGCATAATCATTTGTCTTGATCGCACGATGCGCCGATCCATGCTTTTCCCCCTCTTTCCTGAACACATCCAGCATTCGTTGTTCATTTCTCAACAGAAACGAAAGCAATTAGCCATTGCACCTGCATCCGTTCCAATGATATCTTGATTGTAATACACAGGTGTTATATATTCAACAACTGTTAATTATAAAAGGAGGGATCATATTGAATATACTTGTGTACGGTGCAGGTGTGCAGGGAAGCTATCTGGCACATGTCCTAGTAAAGGGCGGTCATGACGTGACTGTGTTGGCAAGAGGAATGCGAGCGGAGGAGCTGGAAAAGGAGGGACTGTTCATTCGGCATTACCTTCAGCGCAAGACAACTGTTGATCGGGTTCGTGTAATTCGTAGACTAGAGTCAGGTGACGCGTATGACTTGATCTTCGTCATGATGAAATATTCGGATTTCGGGGCTGTGCTACCGATCCTCGCAGAAAACGTTAGCCGTCATATCGTATTGGTCGGCAACAATATGAATACCTACGCCATGCAGGACCATTTGAGTAAACATGGACAGTCGCCTAAACAGGTCGCTTTTGGATTCCAAGCTACCGCAGGTACACGTACCGACGGACGAGTCATTTGCATTCGTGGCGGCCATGGGGAGATGGTCATCGGGGGGCTGGACGGTCCCGTTCCGTTTCGCTCCCTGCTGGAGCAGGCATTCATGCCAACCAAGTACAAGCTCAGTTACCATGATCAGATCGATGCCTGGCTGAAAAACCACATGGTGCTGGTCGTGCCCATGAACATGGTCATTCTGTTCCATAGCTTCCAGATGAAACAGGTTGTCCGTGACGACAGGCGAATGCGTCAGTTAGTGGCGGCGATGGGAGAGGGCTTCCGTGTACTTGAATCATTGGGGTACCCGTTAACCCCTGCGAAGCAGGCGTCTTGGATTACCGGCTATCCAAACTTAATCCGCTGGGCGTTGAAGATTTTCTTCATGTTTCCGGTTAGCGGGTTGATTGATGGGACATCAGTTGAGCTCACAGCCTTGAATAAGGACTTTGCCAAATGGAGGGCAAGGTCGGATGTGCCTACGCCAAACTGGAATGCGTTAGAGACAGATTGGCTTATTCAATCATAGTCACTGCTGCAAGCCGTGTGATATATCGTGAAGAGTGATGTCGGGAAGTGTTGAAGCACTTACAGGGCCGTACTTACGGCCTGTCTTTCCGGTAGAGAGTGAGAAGAACATTGTACTATTGCCGAAAAGGAAAAGAACGTACTTCTTATTATTTAGAAGAAATACGCTCGTATCGCTATGTTCCAGATGATCTCGAATCCTTATACATGTCAGTCATCGAAGCTCATACCATTGAAGAGATCCGAATTGCTTCTTTTAATATGTTGAACAGCGTTACGAGGTTACATAGAGCAAGATGTGTGATAACTTCATTGTTAAACCCGCTCCGACTTTTGATAATCTGAGGGGGACTTACGAAGAATTGTGGTGCAACTACCGCAATAAAATCTTGAACAGTGTTAAAACGAACGATGCCTCCTATGCCTTTCTTTCGGCCTTTGGAGCACAAGGATATCTTGATGAAATGGCTGCGGAGAAAGGAACCAAGAATTTAATCTCATGCAGTACTTTGATGCAAGTGATTTACCAGTAATGAAAGAGAAGTTCCTTGAAATGATGGATGAATATGTAGACGAATATGGTAAGGTCGGCAGAGAAGTCGAACATTTTACAACCTTCGAGCAATTATATGCCCATTATATCAATGATTGATCTTATAGCCCGGTTCGTAATAAGTCCGCGGAAACGTGACTGTTGACAATCTATCCAATAAAATAGGATTTTTGAAGGGCCGTGTAGAATTAGTTTCTATACGGTCTAATACGAGTTTTAGAACAGAACCCGCGTTGGGTACAATCTCGGGCAAGATATCAGAAGGCCGAATTGATATTAAATCAAAAACGTTGGGAGTGAAAAGAACCACTTCCACGATTAACAATTACAAGGCAACTTGGAGCACGTTTAGGAAGTGGATGCTTCGGACTGATCCGGATCTGCAGGATGCCGGTCAAGCCACGCAGAAAGATATTGCTGACTTTAAGCGACACATGATGGAGCATGGAGGGAAGGGAGGATACTAGAGCGAGTTCGATTACATTTCTGCGTCCAGATGGGGCTCGAGTTTACTACGCGCACGTAATGGATATAATTGTTTGCGAAGGTGATAAGGTAAAGGCTGGCGATGTTATTGCAAGAGTTGGAAACAACGGATACGCAATACACATTCATATCGGTGCATGGAATGATGAAGGACCGCTACAGATACGTTTTGATCTGAAGGCAATGGGAGACTATCTAAAAGTCCATGGAGACGAGGGGTATTATCTTTAGTTGGCCCATTGAATTATTAAGGCAGCCGGTCATAATGATCGGCTGCCTTGTGCAGGGCCGACATTATATAATGTGGCACATCATATAAGAAGTGTCTAATGACACAAAAGGGTCTACATTTATTATTTGCGAAAAGTTTGACATATCAGGCTTTTTTATTTTTATGGGAATAATTTGTGTCATCAAAAAATGCACAAAAGTGGCCACATTGTAGGATTTTGACTCAAATGTGACTACATTATAGAGTAGCCTCCATAAAAGTACTAAAAGAAGACACTGAATCCACCTTCCTGAAAGGAGGATTCTTGAGATGTGGGTTGTAAGTGCAGCAGTTTGTTTCTATGACAAAAACCAGAGATAGTAGGGTGATTTTCTAAAATGGACTATCGGTTAAGACTTGACGGTGCTCTAGCACGAAGTCTATGAGCCTCTATGGCGGCTACCAATTCAACTACTCGATGAAGAAAAAGCGCTATTGAGAAGCATAATGTTGCGGCGGCTTCACTTAGTTCGGCATGGCGGTGCGTTTTTCATCAACTCCCACCATACATTCAGTCGCTTGCAGCATACACTAGAATGTATGAGACAAAACTCGGCACATATTGTTGGGACTCAAAAAACCAAAGCAGATGTGTGGATACAATTGGTCCAGTTGAGCTTTTAAAAGGTAAAATCCAGTTACTGTACAGCCTGGTGAAGTTATTACATTTGTGATGAACTATGAGCCGCAACTGAACAAACACCATGTCAACCAAATCTATGAAGACATATCTGAAGAAGTTGAAGTGAAAGAAAATAGCTTTTATGCACCTACACAAAAAGGGACATATTTCTATTCATACGGGGTATGGTGGATGGATGAACATGTAGAGAACCTGTCTCACGGTAATGCTTTTTATTATTTCGTCCTAAAAGTTGTTTAGATGGATTCAACTAACGGAGAACGATAGCTCAATAAGCACGAAGAAACGGCAGCTGATGAATTGGCTGTCGTTTTCTCAACTCCCTCAAGAAGAACTTTGATATAATATGGGTATCTGGACTATAAGTATGAAAGGGAGTACAACAATGAATAAAATTTTGCGCAGCAGCTCGGCAGAAGCTGAGATTAATACCCTTGGGGCGGAACTGATCAGCTTCAGAAAGCTGGATCCGGAAGCTGAATACATCTGGAGCGGTGACGCCACGTATTGGACAGGCCGTTCTCCGGTGCTGTTTCCCATTATTGGTGCGGCCCGGAACGGAGAGATTAAGGTGGACGGTAAAGCCTATAAGATCGGCAATCACGGATTCGCCAGACGCAGCGAATTTACGCTGGTCCAAGAAAGCGACATCCACGCGGTTTACCACCTCTCTTATGATGAGAAAACCCTGGCCAGTTATCCTTATAAATTCAACCTATATATTACATATAAACTGAATGTAAGCACACTGGAACTTAGTTACCGGGTGGAAAATAGCGATGTTCAGGATATCTTCTTCCAGCTCGGGACCCACCCGGCGTTCAATTGTCCGCTTGATGACAACGGTAGCCTGAGCGATTACTATCTGGAGTTCGCTGAATCGGAAAACCTTGAAAGGTTGTTCTTGAATTCGGACGGCCTGTTGATCAGCGGCAAATCGGAGCCCGTTCTGAAACAAGAGACCATCCTGCCGTTATCCCATGAAATGTTCGCCGAAGGCGCATTGATTTTCCGAAATGTGAGCTCTCGGCAGATTTCGCTTAGAAGCAATCACTCCGCCAAGAGCGTAGTTGTCACCTATAAGAGTTTTCCCGACCTCGGCATCTGGCAGCCTTTGAACGCTCCATTCATATGTATCGAGCCTTGGCAAGGAGTAGCGGATATGGACGTCTTCGAAGGTGAACTTCAAGCTAAAGAGGGAATAATCACCCTGAAGCCGGGGGCGAATTTCACAAGCTCCCTGACCATAGAAATCAACTGACGATCCGAAGGGAGTTGCAGGGTTCTCAACTGGTTAAGTCCGGCTCCATACCATTGCAAAAAGCTTCAATCTATAGGAGAGGGCACTGAAGAACTTACGTTTTTCTTAAGGAGTATGTATAAACTTCAAAAAAGAAGACATTCAACCCCATTTTTAGGAAGGATGTCTTTTTTTTTAGCTCTATTTTATTCAATTTATCCCTATGTTTTCAATCTTTATAATGTCGGGGGACAAGAACATGCTCCCGTTGAAAGTCGCTATTTAGCGGCTTTTTTGTTTTATCGGTACAAGTTTTTGTCCCGAGCCCAGGACAAGAGCTTGTACCGATTGCCGGAATGGACAAAAACATGTTCCCATTACCGATTAGGCATGCATCTAATCGATTTACGTCCGTTAATTCATTAAGCTAACGTGCAGGTAGTTTAAGATTAATCGCGGGGAAGCGTATCATAAATCGTCTCGAAGCATGGCATAAATCAATCATTGTGCCAAGGCACAAAGCTTGGTCCCATAATATGATATGCGTAGGGTGGATCATTGTCATGATTTTGTTTGATGTATTTTCATGGGATTGGATAAACGGCCAACAAGCCACCATTCTAAAGTAAGTATTAGAATTTCGAAGGTGAGGGTAAGGGCTAAATGGATTGAACTTGGTAGTAAAGAGTGTTACTCTAAAAGTCTGTATTCGACAATACATTTAATAATAGTCACCATTTTAGCTATAAAGAAAGGCACTACTATGATAAAAGTTGAAAACTTATCCTTCTCATTTCCACAAAAAAAACTATATAAAGACATTTCATTTACGTTAGAAGAGGCACAGCATTGCGCTTTTATTGGAACTAGTGGCAGTGGTAAAAGTACACTGATCGATATACTGATGGATCCAGAAAGATATTTGTTTGAAGGCAAGTTAGAGATAGATCCAACCTGCAAAATTGGGTATGTAAGTCAGTTCTCCCAACTAGACAGAACTAAAGAAACAACTGTTTTTGAATATATCGGAGAAGATTTTATTAAGCTACAAAATGAAATAACATCTATTTGTAATGAAATGGAAACATCATCGGATATTGAGCCGTTACTCGAAAAGTATCAATTCGCTTTAGACGCATTTGATGCAATGGGCGGAGATAATTTTGAGAGTAACATTAATAAGAAGCTAAATCTAGCAAACCTCTTGAAGCTAAAAGATGTTAGGGTATCCGACCTGAGCGGCGGGGAATTCAAACTTATTCAAGTAATGAAGGAAATGCTTAATAGTCCAGACTTAATGATCATGGACGAGCCGGATGTATTTTTAGATTTTGAGAACCTAAATGCGCTTAAAAAACTTATTAATACTCACAAAGGCATACTGCTAGTTGTTACGCACAATCGATATCTATTGAATCATTGTTTCAACAAAATTATTCACCTTGAAAACACAGAGATCCAAGAGTTTGATGGGCGATATATTGAGTATAATTTCTCATTACTTCAGACAAAAATGGAGTTGCAAGAAATCGCAGTCGCTGAAGCTGAAGAAATTGAGAGATACGATAACATTATTGATAATCTTAGAGCTATCGCAACTATTAATTCAGATGCATCTAGAGGTAGAGCGTTAAAAGCTAGAGTTAGATTTCAAGAGAGATTGGAAGCGCGTAGAATTAAGGCACCATTTGTTGATATTAAGCAACCGAATATCAGTTTCGGTATTGAGAATGAAATTGAAGACAGCATTGTTGTAAAAGTCAATAATTATAGTGTTGCCTTTGATGAATTGCTTTTAGAGAATGTGAGCTTTGAGATAAGATCTACGGATAAAGTAGCCATTATTGGTCCAAACGGTACAGGGAAAACGACTTTACTCCGAGATATCTTTAACAATAATCATGATTCCATTGAAATAAATGATGATGTTAGAGTGGCTTATTTATCTCAGAATCAAGGCGAAATACTAAAAGATTCCAATACAATACTAGAAGAATTCATCGATGCTGGTTTTAAAACTTATGATGAAGTTAGATCGTATATTTCAAACTATGGCTTTGAAGGCGAAATCGTTAATCAAAAGATTGAATCACTATCTGGTGGAGAAAAAAACATACTTCAATTGGCTAAAGTTTCTGCTAGTAATGCAAACGTATTGCTTCTTGATGAACCGACAAGCCATTTAGACACATATACACAAATTGCACTGGAAAAAGCCATTGAAGACTATAAAGGTGCAATTCTCATGATATCTCATGATTTCTATTCTGTTGTAAATGGTATGGATTATGTATTAATCATTGACAATAAGACGATTAGAAAAATGACTATGAAAAAATTTAAACAGATGATTTATGCTAGTCACTTTGATAAAGACTATTTAGAAGCGGAACAAAACAAAAAAGCAGTTGAAATGAAAATAGAAATGGCTTTAAAAGATACTAATTTTGAATTTGCAAAAGTATTGGTTGATGAGCTAGAAGAGCTAATTAAGTTGCTTTAATTTACAACTCTCTGATTGAAATGATTACAAGAAAGTGAAGTCAGTTACAGCGAATAGGGCTAATGTGAATTAGTCTGAGTTCAACGATGAAACATGATGTTGGTGGAAAAGTATCAACAAAAAAGACACTGATGAATAGAATATCAGTGTCTTTTTACTGCATTGATTTCTTGATAGCTCTTGCCTGGGGTGCTTTTATTTTATTTCATTGTAAACAAAAATTTCGCCGTTATGACCGTTATGGTGAACCGTGTCACAAGTAACGGCAAGTTTTTTCAGAGATTCCACCAAAAAAACTTGGTAAGGTTTTTTTGGGGAGGGGGAGGAGTGCACGACAGAACAGAAATCAAAATAAACATAATGTCGGGGGACAAGAACATGGTCCCATAGAAAGTCGCTAATTTAGCGGCTTTTTTGTTGCCGGGTGACAAAAACATAGTAACATTAGAAGCCGCTGAATTGATATTATCCCCTTTAAGTAGACAGTGTGTAAAAAGCGCATTAAAGTCTACTTGGAGGGGGTTTTTTCATGGGCGAAATACGAAAGACATATGACATCGAATTCAAGCGTAAGGCTGTTGCGATGTTCCTGGAGGAAGGTCTTGGCTACCGTCTTGTAGCCAAGACCTTGGGCATCGACGATAGGATGGTGCGAAGATGGGTGGCTCACTACGAGCGAGAAGGAATTGAGGGGCTTAAGGAAAAGAGAGGCACCTCGACGGGTTCAAAGAATGGGAGACCGAAGAAGGCCAAAACCTTGGAGGAAGAAGTCCTGCAGCTGCGAGCGGAAAATGCCTTGCTAAAAAAGCTATGGGAACTGCAAAGGGGCAAGAGCAAAGCGACGTCAAACCTACCAAGCCATCGAATCGCTAACCAGTAGCTACCCAGTGGCCTTGCTGTGTGAACTGCTGGTATCGCTCGAAGTAGTTACTACAAATGGGCAGCCAGAAAGAATAATCCAACGCCTAAACAGATCGAAGAGCAGGCTCTGAAAGAGAAGATTCTAGAGTGCCATACCCAGCTAAACGGCATTTACGATACCCACGGGTTCGTGTCTGGCTAAAGAAAACCTTCGGATTGAACGTCAACCATAAGCGTGTGTACCGGCTGATGAAAGAACTGGGGATTCGTGCGCGGATTAGACGAAGGAAGCCATACTTTGGCCGTCGGGATGCCGGGATTACCTCAACCAATGTGCTAAGTCGGGATTTCCACGTCACGGCACCCAATACGAAATGGGTCACCGATGTGACCTATCTGCCAATCGGTTCTCGTTTTCTGTACCTGTCGGTTATTTTTGACCTGTATAACAACGAGGTGGTTGCCTTTCGGATCGGCCTATATTTTGAAATAATTCGAACGATATCTATAATTATTACCAATATATACTGTAAGACCGAAGGGGAGGAGGTAGCAGATGAATCATCCATCTGAATATGCAAGGCTTATTTCGCTTACGTTGGCCGGGAACCGTGATGCGTTTGGCGAGTTATATGAAGCAACCATTAAGGATGTTTACAATACTGTTTATTTCCTTATTCGGGAACCATCAGATGCAGAGGATGTCATTCAGGAGATTTATATTCAATTATACCGGTCTCTTGAAAAGTTTGACGTAAGCAGGCCGTTTCGGCCTTGGTTAATGGGAGTGGTCATGCGGCAAATTCAGGCTCACCGCAGAAAGAGTTGGACACATATGCGGATCATCAAAAAAGCTGAACAGATTGATCAAGCCGTGGTCTATGATATCTCAAGTGAGGTGGTCAACAAACTATCGAATCAATCGCTACTTGAAAGCGTAGATCGACTTCCTTATAAGCTAAAGCTAGTAGTTATTCTGCATTATATGAATGATTACACGCAAGAAGAGATTGCAGCCACATTAGAAATCCCTCTTGGGACGGTAAAATCACGGATTCATGCTGCTCTGCAAAAGATGCGCAAAAAACAGAAAATTAGCATTCTGGCTATGGGAAAGGTGGAGGGGCAAAATGAGTTTTGATGAAAGATTGAAAACCGCTTTTAAGGAAGAGACCAAAGAATGGAACGCACCAACGGAGCTCAAGGAAAAAATACTTAACAAAATCGTACACATTCAAGGAGGAAGACGAATGAAAAAGTGGGTCGTTGCATGTATTTTGGCCGCTACATTGTTAATCCCAACAGGTGCTTTTGCCGGTTATAGCTACATAGCTGATTCCATCTATGGTTCGCGGGACAATATCGGAGTAACTCAAAAGCAATATGATGAGCTGGAGGCAAAGCTGCAGACCGCCAAACAAAACCTCAGTGAAGAGGAGTTTACAAAATGGATGTCCTTACTAAAAGAATGGGGCCTCCTTAATTTGAAAATTGCCGATACAAAAGGGGATTTTCATATTGAGAGATTGAGCGTAGGAGAGCAAAAAAACTATAGAAGGTTAACCGCAGAGCTAGAGCCACTCTTTCGCAAATTAAATGAAGTTCAGTCAACGAAGGGAGAAGCTAAACTTATAGATAGCACTACTTTTTGGAATGGAGTGCTAGATGAAGCAGGGCAAATATTCAGCAAAGAAGAATTTGATGAGTTTCAAAAATTATTAAATGAATTGAGGGCTTATGACGAGAAAAAAGATGATCCGGATGGTAGTGTTCATATTGAACGGCTGTCAAAGGAAGATCAAAAGAAAGAGCAATTGTTGCAGCAGATACAACCTTTTTTTAAGAAGTTGGGTATAACAGTTAAGCCGTAAGCTTGATCTGTCGAGGAACAAGAACATGTAAAACTCCACGTTAACGAAACGTTAGGAGCAACCTTAGTTCACCTAACTCAAGAAAAACTGAAGCCTTTTCAAACATGATTTTAGAATTGTAAAGCCACTCAACTAACGGAACTATAGCTTAATAAACTAAAACGCGGCTGTCGGCATAGATCGGTAGCCGCAACACATATGTACAAAATACGAGTTTTGTGTAAAAGTATTACGGAAACGACCGCGCAACGGCCATTTTTGCATCAATCGTATAATTTCATCTTATCCATATTGTTGACGGCTTTTCTCATCTCTTCATCTGTTAAATGCGTGTAAATCATCGTTGTCTGAATCGACGAATGTCCCAGCTGATTCTTCAGCTTCGGCACGTCGTTGTTCTCACGATGATAACGTGTTGCAAATGAGTGTCTCAAGGAATGCACCGTCAATGCCGGCTTACCAAACGCTGCAGCGTATTTTTCAATCAGCTTTTCGATCGACCTTGGCGTCAACCGCCGGCTTTGGCCTTTGCGTCCGATCAGCGCTGCTATAAATAGGTAATTTTCCGACTTTTCCGGTTTATACTTAGCTTCACGGATCTTCAAATAGCTCTCCAGGTCCAACAATGCTTGCTGGCTAAAATATACATATTGCTCTTTATTGCCTTTACGCAGCACACGCACTTGGCCTTTGTTCATATCCAAATCCTCGATGTTAATTCCCGCTACTTCGGATAAACGCAGTCCGGATCCGAGAATTAGCGAAACGATCGCCGTATCCCGTTCTCTGTTAAATTCATGAAAGCGCTGTAAACGTTTATTGGTTTTATGGAGTTCTCCAAAATCATGAGCCACAAACTGACGGAACTTCTCGAGATCGTCTTCCCGCAAAATTTTGCCTTCAATTCGATAAGCGATCGTTTCCTGGCTTTCCTTAATTGGATTAAAGTCGATTTTGGCCATGACATTACGCTGAATATATGGCTTAAGATCCGGAGTTTCTGCCTTGTTTTGAAGATAATCAAACAGCGATTTTAATGCAGACAACTTCCGGTTAATCGTATATTTGTTGTTATCCAATTGATATTCCAAATAATACAGAAAATTTTCGACTTCACGGACAGTCAGCGATTCAAGTACGGACATTTCTATGTTTTTGCGATCATGGATGTTCGATTTAACAGATACAAGCCAATCAAAAAAGATGAGGTAATCGTGACAGTAATTCAGCAGTGTCGTATGCGACAGTTTGCGTTTTCGGCCATCGATGTATTCGGTCACGTACCACGGGAGCTCAGCACACTTGGCTTCCACGCGTTTCATATAATGCAGCTTCGCAATTTTATCCACTTATTGCCACCCCCCTTGTTTTCAGAGTAACTTATTTATAATTATTCGTCAAATTATTATTTTACGTAATTAATCCTTATGGCATTTCGGGATCCTTCTAAAAGAACATCCGCCGTTGGCACCGAATATCAGAATAAACTCCCCTTGTCGAAGTTGCAGTACATCCTCAGCCCGCGCAATGCGGTAATTCCGACACCAGAAATAACCGCCGCCTCCTGCATGGTTAATCCATCGGGAATTCAGGACACATACTTGGCGTTGATGGCCGATTTCATGCCAGCTGCCGTCTTATCTTTATTAAGCTAACGTTTTCCTTTTCTTTAATTACACCGTTTTACAATCCTTCTTAATAAACTACTAAAATTGACATCCTAACTATGTTGCCCTGTCATGATAAATATACAATGTAATTACATTTACTTACTGTATCCATAAGAGCAGACCAATCCTCAGCCTTTACACGTTCCCATTAGTGTAAAAGACCTTGCCGGATAAGCCGAATCGTGAATATGATGTTAGATGAAGTGTTGAGCTCTCTTAGAATAATTCAATTGACCATAGTCTAATTAGGCTATATACTATTTTTTAGTCTAATTAGACTATAATAGTGATGTGATGGAGTGAAGACTAAATGATAAAGTCATTTTTAATGTTGGGTCAGTCTAATATGGCAGGCCGTGGATTCTTGCATGAAGTCGATCCTATCTATAATGAAAAAATAAAAATGCTGCGCAATGGACAGTGGCAGATGATGACAGAGCCGATTAATTACGACCGTCCGGTTTCCGGTGTAAGCTTGGCGGCGTCTTTTGCCGATGCCTGGTCGAAAGCCAATCCCGATGAAGAAATTGGTTTGATTCCTTGTGCGGAAGGTGGTAGTTCCTTGGATGACTGGCATCCGGAAGGCATCCTTTTTCAGCATGCTTTGTCCGAAGCCCGCTTCGCCCTGCGATCCAGTCAAATCTGCGGAATCCTTTGGCACCAGGGTGAGAGCGACAGTTCTCGTTCGCTACATGAAACTTATTTCGAGAAATTAACACTTATCATCGAGACCCTAAGAAACGAATTGAATCTTGATGAGGTGCCGTTGATCATTGGCGGACTTGGTGATTTCCTTGGGAAGACCGGTTTTGGACAGCACGCGACAGAGTATCGACAGGTCAATGAACAATTACAGCGCTTCGCTAACGAACATGAAAATTGTTATTTTGTAACTGCGGCAGATTTGACGGCGAATCCTGATGGCATTCATTTAGACGCGGTTTCGCAACGCAAATTCGGTTATCGCTATTTCCAGGCTTTTTCGAAAAAGTGTCATGTCATGGAACCCATCCCTGGGGAGGAGCAATCGCTGAAAGTAGAGCGCGACTATTCGAAAACAGAACAGATTTACCTTCATAGCATGGATTTGGCTTCGGGTAAAATCACGTACGCAGAATTCGAGGCGCAAATGGTGAAGGTGATGCAGCCTTGATCCCCTTGCTCATCCTTGGCTTGCTCATCCAAAACCCCGGCGCTCACGGTTATGAACTACTGGCCTTAATGGAAAAACGCCATTACGAATACATTGTAAACTTCACAAAAGGCTCGTTTTATTACAATCTGCAGCAACTTGAAGAAAAGGGTTGGATTGAACAGATTCAGCAGAATCCTTCTACCAGTGGGCGCGAAATTCGGAACTTTAAAATCACCGGATCGGGAATGGCTGAATTCGAAAAATTAATGGTCAAATACGGCACCAAATCGGAATATGTGAACCTGCAATTTTATGGGGCCCTGCTCTTTGCCAATGAATACGATAAAAACAAATTACTGGAACTGATCCAATCGCAAATAGACCAGACTAAAGCCCGAATCGCCCTCCTTGATGAATACTTGTCCAACACACAAGAACTTCCCGGCACAATCGATTACTATCGCCGCATGAACGAAAATTCCCGTTCCCATCACTTGGTTAACTTAGAGTGGTTTGAACAATTGAGAGCAGAAATAGAGGGACATATTGCATATTAAAAAAATGAGCTAATGTATATTCAGTTAAGTCTTCTTTTAAACGTCACTTATTTATTTACCGAGTTGTTCCGCCAAACCGATTAGAAGCCCTTCTTTTCCACGAATGTAGCAGAGCCGATACGAGTCCTCGTACTGAACCACTTCGCCAACGAGCTGAGCACCATACTTAGTGAGTCTGGATACCATTTCGTCAATGTCTTCAACGGTGAACATGACGCGTAAATAACCGAGGGCATTTACAGGAGCAGTTCGGTGATCTGATATAGTAGGTGGGGTGGAGAAATCGCGAAAGTTCAAGTCGGCTGTGGCCATCTGGGGTAACCATCATAGCAATCTCTACACACTGTGAACCTTTTTTATTCTGTTTCTACTTGAACACTGCCAACGGTCCCGTGATCTGTCCATACGAAAAAGCCGGTCAGATCCATGATTTGATCTGACCGGCTTCCTTAGAACCCTTGCTAAGTATTATGCCTACATTATCCTTTTCTACATCTGAATCATTGCAGATAAAACGTAATTCAACTTACTTCTTAACAGCCGTCTCTGCAAACTTGATCAAGTCTTCTTTGGTGAGCGGGTTGCCCGGATTGGTTGTGATGTTGTATACATGATCCTCATCTGACCAAGTCAGTACATTTCTAACCCATTCAGGATGTTTCTTGGCTGTCTCGGCATCATAATCGTCCGATGTGTGGTATCGGTATTCGCCGCTCGACTTGTCCTTGTTCATCTTGTGGGATACTTGCATTTGCAAATTGTCTTTTCCGTTCGCAAAATTCAGATTGATTTCGCCCATTTCCTTCCAGTCGAGCTTTTTGTAATAAACGCCTTTTCCTTGGGCATCAGCTTCAGCTTTCACTTCTTTTTGGTACTCCGCGCGATTCTTGGCAATCGGAGGCTGGATGTTTCCTTTCACAAAATGATATCCTTCAGGCAGACCTTCCGGCTCTTGAAGCACAGGACCCTGCAGTTTGGTTGCCTGGTTCAGGTAATCCTCATAGTTTGTGAAATGGAACATATCCAGGTAATACAAGAACTCAGAACCGCCATTGAGATTTTTATCGCCTACGTACAAGAGATACATATCCCCTGTATTTTTTTGCTGCAATTTTTGGCTGAGTTCTTTCTTTGCCGCTTCAACAGCCTTCTGATCAGCAGCCGGAGCTTTCGCTGTAACCGCCTGTGCGGAATTTTTGATTGTTGCTGCCTCCGTCATATTTGCGGTGCCAAACAGCATTGCGATACCTGTTGCGACAGCTGCCGCCTTCATTGCGTATTTCATGTGAATATTTCTCCTCTCTTTTTTGCATATCTTGTTTAATAAAGTGTGAAGACTGGTCTCTATCTTTGGGGGCCCCTTTGTGCCAGCTTCTATGATATAAACACACCCCAGGAAAATTTGGTTCATTCTTTTTGGACAATTCCGGAAAAAATATCAATAGGTTATGTAACTCCAATAAGTGATCCAATAAGTGAGCTGCAGCGTACGGAGCGGCCGGCGAAAACTATGGGACCTAAGACGTAGCAACCGAGAAAGAAACAGGCCGACAGATAGGGAGAACAAGACAATACAAAAGCCAGCCAGACCCTTATGGGATCCGACTGGCGTTCCTTTATACCCTTGCTATAGATAACCGCTTGGTTTCCCAAACTTCTGTCCTGTTCCATGCGGCAAGCCATATCTAAGCCGTTTTATTTCTTTACCGCCGTTTTCGCGAGTTTAATCATTTCTTCTTTCGTAAGCGGATTCCCCGGATTGGTTGTGATGTTGTAAACATATTCCTGGTCCGACCAAGTCAGCGTGTTTCTGACCATGTCAGGGATTTTCTTGGCTGTCTCGGCATCCACTTTATCTGATTTAAAGTATCGGTATCCATTGCTAGCTGCATCTTTGTCAATCTTTTGGGATACTTGCATTTGTATATTGTCTTTTCCGTTGGCAAATTCCAGATTGATCTCGCCTATTTCCTTCCACTCAATCTTCTTGAAGTATGCAGCTTTTCCTTTTGCCTCCGATTTGACTTCCTTCTCGTATTTAACCTTATTTGCCACGATAGGAGGCTGGATATTGCCTTTAACAAATTGATATCCTTCAGGTAAGTCATCCGGCTTCTTTATCGTTGGTCCCTTCAGCTTACCTGCTTGGTTTAGATAAACCTCATAAGTTTTGAACTGGAACATGTTCATATAATACATAAATTCAGAACCACCATTCAGCGCTTTATCCCGTACGTACAGGATATATAAATCTCCCGGGTTTTTCAGGGCGAATTTCTTGGAAAGTTCCGCTTTGACGGCCTCAACAGCCTTTTTATCAGCAGCCGACGACTTTGCCGCCTGTGCCGATTTATGGGAAGCCTTGCTTGCAACTGCTTCCGTCATATTCACTGATCCCATCAACATCGTGATCCCTGCTGCGACAACCGCCACTTTCATTGCTTTTTTCATATGTATTTCCCCTCTCCTTTACACCTTGCATGTATTCTATTAATAAGGTCGTAACGAAATCTGGCCGCCATCATTTGGAACCTCTGTCGTGCCAGCTTCTATGATATAAACACACCCTAGGAAAATTTGGTTCACTAATTTTAAAAAACCGCAATCCTGCATTTTTTCCCTCACCTCTTCCTTCTATATCTTCGTTTGAATGTGGTTAAAACTGCAAACAAGCTGACGCCGATTTAGATCGACGCCAGCTTGTCATGTTATTGCAGCTTCAGTTTAATATTTAGGTCAGGATGCCATATATGATATACCTTGATAAAAAGTTCAAGATCAGTTCCTTCAAACCCTGGGAAGACATTAACACGCTCGTTGGAGTCCCATGGTGTGCTTCCCTCTATATAAACAATTCTGGAGAGAATTTGTTCACCCTCCTGTTTATAATAGGTTTGATCCACACCTCCGAATCGTTCATTCGTGCTGCTGGTTTCTACATAGAGTTTTCCGTTTGCTTTGTAATACGTCCACTTCACGGGATAACCTTCAACGTCAGTGGTGACCGTTTGTTTTTCACCAGATATATTCTGAAGCATAACCGGCTGCGCGTAATCTAACTTCGACTCATTCTCATTCTGCAGCGTTAGTTCCATCGGCGTATCAGGCGTAATGTGAAGATCCGACGGAACATCAAACAGGAACGTCTTCATGTAAGCTTCAATTTCATTGTCGCCCCCGTTCCCTAATGACATGTAGCCTTCGAGCTTCTGGCCGTTGATGGACAAAAAGGCATTTTGGTAAATTGGGTATTGATGCGCCTTCGGGGTCTCGACCTCAACCCGGATACCTGTCGGCCTAATAATCAGCTTGCGAATCGTCGAAGTTCCAAACGACGTTTCAAAAGGAATATGAAGTTCTCGCGTAGCCGAGGAATTCAAAGATTTCTCTTTGTTCAGGTTTAAAATGCCGACATTCCACTCGCCGTCTATTTTTTGCCCCTCCGTCAAGTAAACCAAATCGAATGTGATACCTTTCTGGTTGATATCTTTCCAACGATAATAATCAATCGATCCATAAACGCCATCCGCATCCGGCCAAGCCGCACCCAGCCTCTTCGATTTCACCAGTTTACCGTCTTCCATTACCTGGATTCTCGGCGAAGCCGTATCCGCCGCTTGCTTATTCATATATCTAAGGGATGACTTGATCAGTACCCCCTCCGCCCCTTGATTAACCACCTCAATGTTCAAGGCGTCGATCCCGTCCTTTTTAATCGGGAAGGTCTGGATGCCATTTCGTGAAGGGTCCAGGTTAAGCGGAACCTGCTTGTCACGATACTCCTGTAGCCCTCGCACAATCAATTGCACATCCGTCTCTGCGCCGGGAAATGCCCAAGCCGTTTCGAAGAAACCGTTATATTGCTTATTCTCCGTGTCCCATCTATGCGAGTAATAGCCTGTTTTCCAGTTCATCTCCATCGCCCGACCGCCCTGGACTTGCGAGATTTTCTCTCCGTCCGCCCTGCGCAGCTCTACTTCGGAAAACCCCCACTCCCGCGCCTGTTTATCTTTCGGATCAAAACTGTACAGCAGTGTGGTCCCGTTGTCATCGGTCATCGCCGAATCAATCGTAAAGGTGACGCCGCTTGCCGTAACACTCTTGTTAATTGTTTGTCCGAATCCTTGATTAAGCGCCGATTTCAATCCCGGTCGAGATGTAAAATCCCATTTCCCCGACATGGATGCCAGTACTGGGGTCGCAATAATAACAAAAGCAATCGACGACAAAAAAGCAAGACGGCGCCCATGTAAAAATCCAGTGCGCTTTGTCCGTTTAACGACTGCAGGCGCTTGTTCCTGTTGCCTGTCAGCCTCAATTTTAGGCCACATCGCGTCAAAGTCCGGGTAGGTGTGGTTGCCTTCACCGCCCAGTTGCTGTGCAAGAACTTTCTCCTCGGGTGCCTGCTTGCTCATAGTCCGCACCATCCTTTCCTCTGATCGTCTGTTTTTTGGCAATCTGCCCTTGCGGAAGTTCTTCCTCATCGAGCTCGTCCATCATGGTCTTCATCAGTTTCAGCCCTTTATTCAGGCGGGATTTCACCGTGCCGAGCGGAATACGGAGTACCTCTGCGATATCCGCCAAGGGCAGATCATTGGTGAAGCGGAGCATGACGACAACTTTGATTTTATTCGGCAGCAAGTCCATACGGCGTTTCCACTCATCCTTCGTCTCCTGTTGCTCTACAAGGGCTAACGAGGACGGCGCCGCCTTTTCCCGTTGGAATATAAGAAGCAAATTCTCTTTCATGCGTCTCGTCTTACTTGCCCGCAGATGGTTCAAGCAATGATTGACGGTAATTCGCATCAGCCATGTTTTGAGATATTCCACCCGCTCCCAGCCGGAGGCTAACGCCTTTATAAATACTTCTTGACATACATCCTCGGCATCCGACGCATTGCGCAGCATATAGTAACAGGTTCTATATACGTCTTTGTTATACCGTTCAAAAAACTCCCTGTCCGTCAAGCAGGCTCTCCACCTTTCTTGTACTCTACTATATTAAGTTAACAACTCAGAGAAAAAAAAGGTTCATTTTCTATATTCATAGTTTACAATGTAAATATAAAACAGCCAGTCATCCGATTCATTCGGCTGGCTGGCTGTTATGATTTTAGCTGCTGTCTCTAATTCCTGCCTTGTTTAATTATAATGATGTTCTGCCAATGCATTTGCAGCAATGATGGCCTGGTATACATCTTCAGGCGTTACCGGATGCGGCATATTGCCCATCGTGTCTCCTTCGGCACACGCATCTTCTGCTACTTTTCGCCATTCCTCCTCTTTGAATTCATCCAGACCCAGGTCTTTTAAGGTTAACGGTAGCCCTACTTCCTTGATAAAACGGATAACCGTTTCGATTTCCTCTCTTGGGGCACTTTCCAGAACAAGCTGCGTTAATAAACCAAAGACCACTTTTTCGCCATGCTGCGCATGATGCAGCGAAGGAACGGCCGTCATTCCATTATGGATTGCATGGGCAGCGGCCAAGCCGCCGGATTCGGCGCCAACACCGCTTAAATAAATGGTGGCTTCGATCGTTTTTTCAACAGCTGGAGTCGAGACGTTCTGATCCACGGCGATTTTAGCCTGCAGACCATATTCTAGAATGGTGTCATAGCACATTTTTGCAATTCCTAATCCGGCTAGGGATGGCTTTAAATTCACTAAATTATCCCCGTTTTTCTGATAACATGCCCGCGCCTCAAAGTAAGTCGCAAGAGCATCCCCTATCCCCGCAACAAAAAACCGTGTCGGTGCGCTTACCAAAATATTGGGATCTGCCAGCACGATATCAGGATTTGTCGGGAGAAACAGGTAACGGTCAAATGAACCGTCTGCATTGTAAATGACGGAAAGTGCCGTACACGGCGCATCTGTTGAAGCAATTGTCGGGAAAATCGCAACCGGCAGATGTGTGTAATATGCGGTAGCTTTAGCTGTATCCAGTGTTTTCCCGCCGCCAATACCGACTATGATATTAGCACCTGATTTTTGTACCGCTTCGCGGTGTCTGTCGATTTCATCCTGAGTGATTTGATAGTTGAATTTCACAAATTCGCTTTGGTGTCCGGCCTCTTCAAAAGATTTGCCGGCTTCGTTACGCGCACGATCCAAAATAAATTCATCGCAAATAACATACGCATGGTCACCATATGTAGCGGTATAGGTAGCTAATTCCTTTAGTAAATAGTGCCCCACGATAAATCTCTTTGGCGATGTAATTGATTTCACATATTGTCCCAAAATATCACGCTCCATTGGATTTCATTTTCCTTGCTATTATCTATTGATAATGAAATTTTTATACGATTGAAAAAATTTGTCCCTTTTTTAGCCATAAAAATAGCCCCTCCAAGTTCGCTCGCTTCTCATGAAAACATGAGGTTTTGTCGAGTGTCTACTTTGAGGGGATAATACCACCATAACCGCCGGTTTTTATCCAGGTATCATCGGGACAATGCACGTTTTACATCATATTGGAATATATTGTGTTGTTTGACTCATATAATCAT
This sequence comes from Paenibacillus lautus, assembly GCF_050482385.1. GTDB lineage: Bacteria > Bacillota > Bacilli > Paenibacillales > Paenibacillaceae > Paenibacillus_AQ > Paenibacillus_AQ lautus_B. Next base: position 97,357 of record NZ_JBCNHV010000028.1, on the reverse strand, counting down.
CATGATTAGGCCCGTCTCTAGTGCAGTCCCCTCCTGATTTACTTCAGATTTGCCGACCATTTCTCAGCACGTGCCTGCAGATCATCCAGAAACTTCTGAATATCCGGAGCATTTCCGGATGCAGCCTGGCTAATGAATCCGTTAATGGCTGGAGCGATATCGCTCATATAAAACGGATTGGCTTCATCCATCAGCTCCGAGTGGCCAACATCTGCGATTTCGAGTGCTTTTTTCACAAACTTGTCTTCCGGCGTTACGAAGTCAGCGTTTTTAAGTGTCGGGGTACTGGAGAAGTTCTCATACATATATTTTTGCGTCATGTAGCTGGTCAAAAATTTTAATACTTCCCATGATGCATCCACATCTTTAGCATTCTTCGCCATGATGAACGGGTCAACCGCAACCCAGCCTTCGCCTTTAGGCCCCATGTTCAGCACAGGCTCATAACGGTCCAACAGCTCTTTGTTTTGCTTCGACCGGTATTCACTCATCGTTGAGCCGCCGGTGGAATCGAGGGCAATGGCGATATTGTTCTTCTCCAGACCGAAATTCTCGGCTCCTTGGGCATTTACGAAACCTGCTGGCGGCAGCTGTGCAGCTTCTTTCAGCCATTCCAGCACTTTGACCATTTCCGGTGAATTCAGGTGCCATTTAATACTCTTGATATCCTTTAGCGATCCTTCCGCTCCTTTGGCACCATAAGCAAGGGTTAACGCAACAAAGGTGGATCCGTTTAATGAGTTGCCGCTCCAATACAGACCGAAATTGTCTTCACCGGTTTTCGGGTTTTTGCCGGTCATTTGCTTGGCTTTCTCCAGAATTTCATCCGGTCCTGGCTGTGCCGAGAGGGTTTCAACGCCCCAGTCTTCAAACAGCTTCTTATCATAAATCGTCATCCGGCGGCCAAGAACGGCAGGAATTCCAAACTGCTTGCTTCCGTCGGGCGACTTGGTGCTGTAGGAGTTGTTCATAATGCCTTCCAGATAGATGCCCTTGTCAAACGAGGTATCCTTTTCGATCAAGTCGTCCAGGTCACGCAGCAGCCCTTCCTGGTACCATTGCGATGCAAAGGCTCCGCCAGTATACAAAATGTCTGCATCGCCGGAGAGCAGCATCGCCGTTTGTTTGGCTTTTACGTTCTCCCAGGGGATTTGATAAACCTCCAGTTTGATGTTCGGATACATTTTTTTGAACGTTTTATCCAAATACTCGTTGAGTCCGATGGTCGGGTTGCCTGTCAGCGCATCGATCCCGTTATCCAGCTGCCAGCCTGCCAGCGCAACGCGAACCGTGCCTTCCATGTCCGATACTTTTTCTATCTTAACGCCGCCTGTCACATCTTTTCCCGAACTGCCTGAACAAGCGGCCAATGTAAACACCAGCACGAATGACAGGATAAGCAATACAGCTTTTTTCATCACGTAAACACCCCCGCATAAATTTAGCTTTCATTCGAAATTATTGTTTGATACCGGATAGCGCAATGCTCTCGATGATATAACGCTGCAGGAACATATAAACGACGATAACCGGAATGAGGCTCGTAGTTGTTGCCGCCATAATGATCGATGGCTGCTGATTGATTCCGTTGTTATACGTAAACATGGCCAATCCAATCTGGATCGTGTACTTGGCAGCCGATTTCAAGATCAGCAGCGGCCACAGCATATCGTTCCATACGCCTAAGAACAGCAGAATAACCATGGTGGCGATAATGGGCGTACACAGCGGCATATAAACCCGGCTGAAAACAGTGATTTCCTTGGCGCCATCCAGAACGGCAGCTTCTCTTAAACTGCTGGGTAATTGATCGAAGAAGGCTTTAGCTAAAAAAGTACCGAACGCATAGTTCATAGCCGGCAAATAAAAAGCCAGGTAGTTGTCGACCAATCCGAGTTTACTGAACAATAAGTACTGCGGAATCATCGTCATTTCGAACGGAATCATCATCGTGCTTAGCGCTAGCAGCAGGACGAAATTTGCTCCTTTGAAGCGGAGCTTGGATAAGGCATAACCGGATAATAGTGCGGACAACGAGCTGATGATAATGACCCCTGCGCTTACAAGCGTGGAGTTGCCGATATATCGAAACATATTAATGTTGGTGAAAGCGGCTTCATATGTTCGGATCGAAGGCTCCTCCGGCCATATTTTCGGTGGGAATGAAATATTTAATCGTGCAGCCCAATCGAAGCTCGTTACCAGCATCCATAAGAATGGCACAATCATGATGAATGAACCTACCAACAGAACCAGTGTTAATATCAGCTGTTGCAGTGTGATTCGTTTACGGCGCACAGGCTCCTTGGGCAAGGCTGAACTGCTCATAGTTACCCTCCTGTCTTCTGGAATAAGGTTCCCCTACGGACCCGAAAAATGGATAGTGGCATTAGTCCAAACTGTCTTTGCGGCGGTTGAGCAGCATGAGGAACACGGTTAGGATGAGGATGATGACGAATAACAGATAGGATACGGCCGTAGCCAGCCCCATCTGCGAAGAGAGGAACGCATTTCGGTAAATATACAGCACCACGGTCATCAAGCTTCCCCCAGGATTACCTGCGGTTCCGCCGATTAACCATACATCCGTAAACCGTTTCATTCCGCCGATGGTTCCCATGATGAGCATGAACACAAAGATCGGACGCAAGTATGGAATCGTAATGTACCACCATTTCCGGTAGGTGCCGGCCCCATCCACCTCTGCAGCTTCATAGAGATCCCGCGGAACGCTTTGCAAACCAGCTAGAAAAATAATTGTGTTATACCCAAGCGCGCCCCACAAGCTCATGAGCACAATACTGTACCGCGCGACTTCAGGGTTCGTGAACCAGCCGACAGGATCGATGCCAAACAAACCAATGACAAAGTTGATCAGCCCTTCCTTGGACGGAAAAAACAAGAAGGAGAACAACAGGCTTGTAGCAACGCCGGATACGACATTGGGCAGAAAATAGACCGCTTTGAAAAAATTGCGTCCCAGATGCCATTTCAGATTATTAATCAGGCTCGCCAGAATAAACGATAGTGCGATTCCTAGCAGTACAGACCAAATCCCCATGACGAACGTATTTGTAAGCGCTTGCCAAAATAAGGAATCCTCTAATGCGTAACGGTAGTTGCTCAGGCCCACCCAACTGCCGGATAAATTGAGCCCGGATGTCTGATGAAAACTCATAAACAGTGCGGCGAACATGGGATAGATGGCAAATACGATGACTCCGATAATCAGAGGGGCGCTGAATAGATAGCCCATCCAGTCGTTGCGCGTAAATCTGAACTTTCGTTTAGCCCATTTTCCATGTTCCGCAGTCCATTTCCCTTCTGGGGTGGATGACAAACCGATCCTCCTCCTTTCGTTAATAACCGGACCCATTCCGGTGATCGGACAAGACGTTCATGTCCATTCTGTAAATGGTTATGTGGACGAATCCGGATTATGTGTTATTCTTTTTTTCACAGACGTGAATGGAAGAACAACTCCTTCTGCGATTGCTTATCGGCAGTGTATGCAGCTACCTCCATCCGGGTGTATGCCCACTAGATCGAACGATGTTTCGAATATCACTGAAAAAAGCACAACCTATTATTTTAGGCTGTGCTTTTCATATTTCGAGCGGTTTATAGTGCGTGTTCAAAAAGGTCGATTTTCAGCACCGAGAAGGTTGGATGAAGCTAGGGACATCAGGAGCGGAGCGTACGTTTGGGTACGTGAGCACCGGAAGGCCCGGCTGAATTCAAGATTCGATGCCGAGCTGCTTCCTGATTCGCTTCGTGATCAAAAGCGGACTTTTTGAACAACCTCTTATACTTCGATAATGATTGGAAGAATCATCGGCCTTCTCTTAGTCTCGCTGTATATGAATTTGCCGACATGATCTTTCAAGGTTTGCTTGATCAGATTCCATTGGGTGGCCCCGGTTTCAGTTAAATCCTTCATGGAAGACATAACGATATCGTGGATTTGACCCATGAATTCCTCCGAATCTTTCACGAAGATGAAACCTCTGGATATGAGCTCGGGTTTGGCCACCATCTGCTTCTCCGTTTTGCTGAGCGTAGTTACGATAATGAGCATCCCGTCGGAGGATAGCTGCCTGCGGTCCCGCAAAACGATGTTGCCCACGTTCCCGATCATCAATCCGTCCACCAGGCTGTTTCCTGAAGGAATTTTCGGACCTAAGGAGGCCATACCCTGCTGGATTTGTATCGTATCGCCATTCTGAATGATGAATACATTTTCATTGGGGATCCCCACGGAATCCGCCAGTTGACGATGCTGATACAGCATTCGGAATTCACCATGAACCGGAATCAAATAGTCCGGTTTCATCAAGGTGAGCATTAATTTCAATTCTTCTTGGCTGCCATGCCCGGATACGTGCATCCCTGTTGCTGAACCGGAACCATAGATGACCTGGGCACCCAGCACATACAAATTATCGATTACATGAGCAAGGTTCCGTTCATTTCCCGGTATGGCTCCTGCTGCAATGATGACAGTATCGCCAGGCAAAATCTCGATATGGGGATGCTTCGAGCTGGCTAATCGAGATAATGCTGCCATAGGCTCGCCTTGACTCCCCGTGCATAACACGGCGATTTGGTCCGGTGGATACCGCTCGCTGTCGCCTGCATCAATCAGTAAGTCATCGGGGATGTTTAAATAGCCATGCTCCTTGGAAACGGTAACGACATTGACCATGCTGCGGCCGAGCAGAATCAGTTTTCGCCCTGTTTCCGCGGCGGCATCGATGATCTGCTGAACGCGGTTCACGTTGGAAGCAAATGTAGAGATGAATACCTGCTGTTTTGCCTGCGCGAATGCTTCCAGGATATGTCCGCCAACCAGACGCTCTGAAGGCGTAAATCCCGGTCTCTCGGCGTTTGTGCTTTCGGACAGTAACACCTTAACCCCCCGCTTGCCGATATCAGCCATTCGATGCAGATCCGGATAAGGCCCTTTTACAGGAGACATGTCAAATTTAAAATCCCCCGTATGAACAACATTACCTTCCGGGGTTTGAAAGACAATACCCACGCAGTCCGGAATGCTGTGGCTGGTCGAAAAAAAAGAAGCATGGATGGCGCCCGCTTGAATGGTGGAATTCGCGTCGATCGTGTGAAGCTCGGAATCACGCAGAATGCGATGCTCTTTCAGCTTGATTTTAATCAGCTCAATCGTGAGTTTCGTCCCATACACAGGGATTGGGAGCTGCTTCAGTAAATAGGGTATCCCTCCAATATGGTCCTCATGTCCATGGGTGACGATAAGAGCTCTGACTTGATCCGCATGGTCCAGCAAATAGGTGAAGTCAGGCACAATCAAATCGATGCCGGGCAGGTTTTCGTCAGGGAATTTGGAGCCGCAATCAATGACCACGATATCTTGATCGTACTGAATGAAGTACATGTTTTTTCCAATTTCATTAACGCCGCCTAGCGCTGCGACCAGCAGTTTAGGTTCAGCTATATTCATACGATGAAGCCTCCTTCTCTCTAACCACCGAGTCCAATTCTTAGATGCTGTCGGTCTCCTATATTATTGAAATTGTCACAAAACTTATGCACCAAGGTAAACAATGGCTTATTCAGCGTGGGTCGCATGGTATAACAGCAAAAAACCCGCCATCCGTAGGCGGGTTTTCCTTGTATCCAGATATGCTCGTATGAATCCCTGCTTCATATTAAAAACCGAGCAGATTTTTAACCGTAATGAATACGACTGGGACCAACAGCGCTGGCGTGAGATTCATGGTTTTGAAGTTCCGAATGCCCAAAATGTTTAAGCCTGAAGCAAATATCAAAATGGCGCCAATCACAGATATTTCGGTTAACAGCTCCGTCGTGATCAAGCTAGAGGCTGCTCCGGCCATAACGTACAATAACCCTTGCCAGCAAAATGTGGCTACGGCTGATAGAACGATCCCTATGCCAAAGGTTGAAGCCAGTACGATCGACGTCACGCCATCCAGGATGGCATTGGTGAACAGATAGGTATGATTATTGTTCAAAGCACTCTCGATCGGTCCGATAATGGACAGTGTTCCAATACAGAACAACAGAATAGCCGTAGTTAGTCCTTCAGCCAAATTTCCCTTGGTAAACCTCGACACCGCTTTTTTAAATCCCTGCTCCAGATTCAGCTTCTCCCCGATCAGCCCGCCTATGGCAAGACTTACGATGAATAAGACGGGATAATGGCTCTCCGGCATATACTTCACGATCGAATGCACACCAAGTGCCATGACGGCCAAACCCATCGCCTGCATCAGGATGTCCTGATAGGCTTCGCTCATCCCCTTTTTAAATACATTTCCAATCGTGCTGCCTACAACAATGGTTGTTACATTTACAATGGTTCCTATCACAGTCGTTCTCTCCTACTAATATGTTTTGATACAAAGAATAAACCCTCCAGCAGCTGGAGGGTCAATCCATTATGTAGCTAGCATTTGAATTTCGGTTACGAATTGAGAGGGATCTCCGGTAAGCCCATAGTCAATGTACGTGATCTCTAACGCATCTTCGATCAGGGTGTAACCTTTTTCCTCGATATAATCCAGGAGCTTTCTGTAATAAGGCGCTGCATCTTCGTGTGTCCCTGCAAACCGAATCGAAGTATAGGTGCCTTTCGGCCATATCTTCTCTTCGACTTCGGAGCTGCTATGCTCACTTTCCTGTTCCACAATGACAAAAATGGAGTCGTATTCATCAAATTTGGCTTGCATTAAACGATCGATCGAGATCGATAATCCTACTTTGCCCAGGAAAATGGTGGACTTCATCTTCGTGCTATTCTCCAATAATCGGATCGGCATATCCAGATTGTCGCTTTTATGTATTTTCTGTTTCAGCAAAACCATCACTCTCTCGGGAAGCTCCACTTCCCGAATTTTGTAGAGCTCTTCCTTATTCGAGGCATCTTCAATCTGATCAATTCGGCTTTTGATCTTCGCCTGGATTCTTTGATATTCCTCAATTTTCTCTTCGGTTCTGCGCTGCTGCTCCTTGAGCAGGGTTAGTATATGTTCAATCTCCCGATCATCCAGAAAAAGCTTAATGTCTTTTAAAGGAATGCCAAGCGCCTTGAGATACAGAATGGTGTTCAGCTGCTCGAATTGATCGACCGAATAATAACGGTAACTTGTCAGATGATCCACGGATGCCGGTTTAAATAAATCAATATCGTCGTAATACCGGAGGGTGCGGATATCGATCTGAAACAGCTTGGATATTTCTCCGATCGTAAACATATCATCTCTCCTCTCCTTAATAGACTATACCCCTCGTTCAATTTGTTCAATTAAATGATAGGTTATGCAGCAAAAAACAATCCATGTGATCCGCTATATGACATGCATCATTATACTACGTGTGAAAAAACAAAGACTGCCGAACAATCGGCAGTCTTCTGAATAGAGTGCGAGTCGCATCCTACTGATGCTTCCCCTGTTTGTTAGGATTTTTAACCGGCTTGTCGTCAACGCTGACAAAGATCGGATTAGAATAAAACCACAGGTCGCTATAATTCCGCTTATTTATTTCCGCAAAACGCTGTTCGTTGTCTTCGATGTCTGTTTTTGGATCTATGAGCGGATCGCCATTGCTGGTTTCTCCCGCAACATTTACGTCAAGATTAGTCCCTCTTAATCGGAAATATTGATCCTTCGTCGCTTTCGTTCGATAAGTAATGACGTTGTATCCATCCCGATCGGTTTTCCAATCCTTGCTCGTAAACCGTTTCACCACTTTGGTCGAATCATTGGTACTCTTGCTGTAAGCCGCCGTACCTGGTTGCGCTTTACCCGTTACGTCGCCTGAGATCAAATCGACATGATCTACGGTTACAGAATCACCGTTGTTGTTTTTATTTGGGCTTTTGAATCGGATCGTAATTTCGATGGGGTTCCCTTTTTTCACTTGCAGGTTACTTCCCATCTCGGCCTGCTTGTTCCCGTGACGAACGCGATAATCCAGCGCGTTAATCAAATCACCGTAGACGGAGAACGATTTACCCGTACGCATCCCGTCCAATACGCTCTGCATATCTTTTCCATTCACCCAAGTGTAGTTTTTAGCGTATTGTCCCGGCCAATATCCACTGGAGTATAAACGGTTTTCACTAATCTCAAAATGAGAATCCGAGTTCGCAAAGTTCCAAAATTCGCGTCCTTCACCAAGCAGCGCATCCCATACGCCGCCAACCTTGGCAATCATGAAATCAGCGCCGCCGTAGGTTCTGTTTTCCGGTGTGGTTAAGTTTAGTCCGCCACGGTCCGGTTCCATCTGATTCCCGGGCATACCTTCCATTCCGAATACGACATTCGGCGCGATATTGTTGAAATCCCGTATATCCGCTATGGTGTACACGGTTTTTCTAGAAGGATGGTTGAGCAATGCATAACTGCTGTTTCTATAGTTTTTCTGGAGCCAAGCCAGCGCTGTTCGGGCATCTTCGGGGGTAGTAAAGGCCCGGCTGTCTTGTTTTTTCCAATCGGCGACGTCTTTGGGATCGAACATCGCTTCATCGCGATCGGTGAACAGATACTCGAACTGACGAGCTGCCTTCAGGCTCGATTCTGAACCGAATTTTCCTGCTATAATGCCGATTCCCACATGTTCATATGTAGGCATGTCCCACTCAAAACCTGAGAAGATAATGTTGTTCTTGTATTTCCCTGCTTCTTGAAGCTGCTGGATCTTGGGAATCTGGTACTGAGCCATTCCTTTGGAGAACGGAACAGGTCCGCCAGCAAGGGGATTTCCCTCATCGTCCCGTTTCGAAACTCTAAGATGGTCGGAGACCGCGATCCAATCCAGACCATACTTTTGAAAACCGTTATCCAGCAATTCCTGTAAGGATTGACTGGCATCATCGGATTGATACGTATGCGCATGATACTCTCCTGTCATCCATTTGCCGTTTCCTTCCGGCTTAAACCTAGCTCCATCTTCCTTTGCATGAACCATCATACCTTGCGAAAGAATGGACAAGCTGAGCGCCAAAACCACGATGGTTTTCTTCTTTAGCTGCACTTCATGGCACCTCCGAGTTGATATCGTTCGTAAAACTTCTTAAGTGTAAGCCTTCATGATTAGGAGAATGTTATCGTAAATCGTTGATTGTGTAAGAATGGAGCTTCCGATCCTGTATGTTTCTCAGAAAATAGATCCCTCTTTCCAAACTCGAAATTTGCAAGTTCTACGAATTTTGTTTACATATTATATATTATGTAAACTATATAATAAAAATGACCACAACCTGAAATCGGCTGTAGTCATTTTCAGAGAGTCATATAAAATTACATTCTTTTGGATAATGTTCGACGAACCAACTTTACCCTTCCATTCACCCCTGAAGGTAAAGCAGACTTCCCATATAAATTCTCCAGCGTATTGGCTGCACGAATGGTAATGTGATTGGTCCCCTGGCCAACATATGGCGTGATGTTCCAGTGATAAGGCGGCCACAACCGGATGCCTGCCTCCATATCATTCACATATAAAGAAGCTGTCTCCCTAATATCGTCAGCTTCCAGCCATAATTCCTCATCTGGAGCCAAGCTAATTTGGGCCAGATCCACTAGCTGCGAGTATTCTCCCGCTCCCGCATAATTAGGATAACCAGCAGACGCCCAAGAACCAAACATATGTTCCTGACTCGCATTTAGCCTCATCCGATCTTCTATAAGAAAGGGTCCGAGCAGAAATGCAGGGAATGAAATCGCCGGCATCGGCTCCAGCAATGAAACCGTCAAAATCTCAAGTTCGTTCTCGCCTGCCAATAGATGGGTTGTGATATCCACGCTATTATAGTGTTGATCCTGCCAACTAGAGGGCTGCAGCGCATTCTGCCTTACGCCATTCACGAAGATTTCAAGATTGCGCCTGCGCTGCAGGAAGCCGATATGGGATGGGATGTTCTGCTCCACATCGTCCAGAATTAACACCATCTTACGGGATTCGTCGTCATGCGATGGATCTGAATGAATTCGATAACTCGGAGATTGCAATCGTTCAATCAATTCCTGCGTCATGGTAAACGTTGTGCGATACGTGTTCACTTGTCCAGGCATCGTTGCGTTCATCCTGGACTTTCTGTCATTCAGCGTGACCTGCCATTGGTCTAGTAATAAAACATTAGGTTCAAGTGTCTGGAAACGCCACATATCTTCAAGAACGATGACATCCTTGGATTTTCGATCCGCATCGAACACTTGTTCCATTTCGCCATTTGGGCTCTCCTCAGGTACAACAAAGAGAACTCGCAGCTCTCCAGGTGCATAGGTAAGAATGGAATCGCTGGCTATCTGGCGTATTTTCCCGCATTCTAAGGCCCATTCTTCGATTCGGTGATTCGCCCCACTTGCTTCAAGTTTCATGGAAACGGGCTTTTCTGACCAGTTCATCAGCCACACGTATACCCGATCTCCGAACACACGTTCTATACTAATCAAATCCTCATGTTGTCCTTCGATCAACTTCCATCGTAAAACAGGAGTTTTCCTTAATAACCCGCTTATACGTTCACACAACGAATCCAATGGATCATCAAGAGCCGTATGCTCCAGGGAATAAAACAGACTATAGCCTTTGCCAACGGGGCGTAATGCCCCGTGCTGCGGGGTCGAACCAAATAGCGCATGGACATGTTTCGCCAATTCCGGATCATGATGCAAAGACTCGCTATGTCGCGGTATCGCTCCTACGGCAACGAGAGTGCCGCCTTGCATAACATACGAAACGAGCTGTGCGGCAACGTCCTTCGACATGACCTCAATCTCGGGCATCACCAATACCGAATATACGTTCCCATCCTCGTTAAATCGCACCCCTTCCCCATCAATAAGAGTGGCTTCGCGAAGCTGACATTCGTCTACATAGTCGTAATCAATGGAGCTGCGAAGCATACGATCCGACAGGAGCGAGAACAGAGCATCGGAAGCGGGATGTCTATTCGATTGACCGGATACGAACATATTTTCGTATACCGTATGGATAGGAGACAGCAGAAGAACCTCCGGTGTACGTTTACCGCTCGCGCCAAGCAGACTCAGTCGTCCGAGATAATCGGCAAAAGCACGATAATGCGGCCAATGAGGCGCATGCTTGAATTCCGTCGGCGGGAAATCGGTCTTCCGATACCCGGCAAACGAATAATAGAACGCATGCGGGATGAACAGGTTAACGCCCAGGAATGCCATGAAATTCGCATCCAGTCGCCGTTGACGCATGGAATAACCGTGACCGCTTGCGCCAAACGATTCGCAGATCACCCGCTCCTTGCCGTTCAGTTGGGCAACAGAAGCTGCTGTCTTCACTGACACGATCCGATGCGGATTCTCCTTCGTGCCGATTCCGGGCGTTAAATAATCCACGCCTGCGTAGTGAAACTGCTGCAGCACCCGGGTCTGATTGCCTTGCGATCTAGCCTGTCCCCAGACTGGCTCTTCGAGTGTATGACCGATGTACAGCAGACCATGCCCTTCGCACCATGAACGGATCGCATGATGATAGCCCTCAACATACCAGCGCGTAATCGTATCATAATATTGCTGTTTCGTTGTCCGGCTGCCATCAGCCATGTTATATAATAATGCGCCTAACCGCGGGATGAGATCATAACCGTTCTCTTCCTGATACCGCTGTGCCATGCCCTGCGTCCAAGCGAAGACCGTGCCCGGCAAGGTGTCGTCCACATTCTGAACGGTCGTGCGGATCGCTTCCACCCCGAAAAAACCGTCGTGGATCATGAGCCCGGGTTCGTCGGTGAAAACGCCCTGAATCGTTGCGCCATAATATTTCCGCAAGGACAGAAACGGCTCATAGGACATTCGAATAAAAGCCTGGACGGCTTCCGGATTCAACGTGTCCAAGTAGTACCCTTTGGCAAACGTGATCCCTTCCGCGATCTCGCAGGACCAGCAGGCCAGTACGATATAAGAATCGTCCGTAGTCGGCAACCAATCTTCTCCCCATGCATGCGTGAGATCCTTGGGTTCATCACAGAGCAGCCATTCCCCGTCCTGCCGGTCAGCGCGATAAGCCAGAATGGCAATAAGCTCATTGTGATCATAGCGCGCAAAGTCCAGCTTCAAGCCTTCTTGCTGTTCGCCTTGAATGTATCTTTTCTCTTCAACCCTTAGGTATCGCATGCGATATTTCGGATGCTGGCGGGTCAGCTTGCCGCCCAGCGTTCCGCTTGGCCAATTGTCCTCATCGTACAGCCAGACGACCATATTGCGTTTCTCGCACTCCAGGGTACAGAACTCCAACGCTTCCATAAATGCCGGCGACAGATAAGAGGTCTGCATCCCATGACGCGCATGCAGAACAACACCGCCGACACCCGCTTCATACATCGATTGTATCTGGCTTTCCAGCTCCGGCTTCGTGAGCTCATGATTCAGGAACCAGAACGGCTGCGGGCGATACGTGGCATCCGGATTCTCGAATTGTTGCTTCAGCTGTGTTAGATCCTTATAGACCAGTTCTTCCTGAGCAGTATCGTTATTCACAAGGCATCACCTGTCTTATCACGAATTTAATTCAGACCGGGACATAAGCAATTGGATGAAAAATCCACCGACTACGGAGCGGTTCTGGAAATTCATCTGCTTGCCGCTAATCGTGTCATACCAATCGGTCACCGGAACGCGAGCGGAGGTTTCATTCATGAAATCCCATAAGGGTGCAATCATGGCTTCAAACTGGGATCGCGTGGCGCTCATGGAAGCACACCATACGAGCCAATCCGCTTTTGTATACGTATCGCGGCTATCCAGCGGAAGGCCATAACGATTCTGTTTCTGCTTATAATATTCCAGCTCTAGGGCAGCAACTTCTTTTGGAAACAGGTTTAATTCCAGCAGGCGATCCCATACCAGATTGTATTTCATGCTCCAGGTATCGTTGGCGCTGTCGAACGTAAGCTTATAATGGTCACCTGCATCGGCCATGGACATCCACTCATTCGCCATATTTCGTGCGGCTGCAAGATAAGAGGCTCCTTCCTGCAAGCCCAACTGGTCGCAGATGAACGAATACGCGGCAATACCTAGGATCGCTTTAATGGATAAATTCGCATTATGCGCCAAATGTCCGGCGAAGTCATCGGTGCACAGCTGATTTTCCGGATCGAGTCCATGCTGCAGTAAATACCCCGCCCATTTCGTAAGAGGTTCCCAGTGTTCCCGGGCAAAATCTGTATTCCCCTCATACTTGCATATCGCGGCAGCCATCAAAAGCATATTGCCGCATTCCTCAATCGGCATCTGGTCCTCCAGCTTGTTCTCTCCATACACCTGACCATTGGCTTTAGGGTACGTTCCAACGTCATGAGGCGCAAAATCGAACGGCCAATCAGGGCTCATGGCATACTTATAAATCGGACGCATCATACCCTTAACCAGTTCAGGATTGTATCTTAAGAACAACGGAATCGACGGGTAACTGACATCGACCGTAGCGATACATCCGTTACTGAAGTTCTCTTTGGAGAAAAATAAAACATTTCCCGCTTCATCGGCAACCAATTTATGCGCGGCAATCGCCTGCCGATACGTCAATGCCAAGATATCCCGGTATTGTTCGCCGCCTGCGGCAAGGCTCTCTGCCATTAGCTCGCGATTGAAGCTCTTGCATAACTGCATGATGTCTTCATATTGCGCAGCTGACTGCAACAGCATGTCATGGAACGTCAATCCGTTTCGCTTCCAGTAAGCATCCAGCGGCTGGTTGAAGTATTCGATTGCATGAATATCGTCATATGCAAGCATCAGATACTCGGATACCCATTCTTCCCGCACCGGACCCAGATCGATTTCGGTGGCCATAACGGGGATTTGATCGGATACGGCCGTCGGCTTCTCCTGATCATCTTCCGGCGGTAATTGACCGGTTTGTACATATAACTCGCGGCTTGGTGAAGCATGAATCACCGTCTGGATCCGTTCCGTACGAGGAACCGCCAGAACCATATATCCCCAATCGATTCGGGTATCGTCTCCGGCACGCTGCAGGATGGGCTGTTCAACAGTACCCATCGACATCATATTCAGTCGTCCATCGATTACGCGATGCTCCCAGGTCACTTGCTGTTCCGGTGTATGCACGCACCACTCGCCTGTAACATCGAAGTAGATCTTAACATGATGTTCACGCCCATCCATCGAACGAACCTGAACCGTCACATAGGTTACGGGCCGAGAAAGCAGATCAAGATCATCCAGTAATAAAGGCGTGGTGAACTCCACTTGGAGCTCAATGCCTTCCCCTTGAAACGTATAACGGGTGGTTACCGGCTCAACTGTGAGATCGGTTTGCTCAAGCGCTTCAGGCTCAGGTCGTTCTGACGGCTCCTGCGTGATAACTTTTCCCATGAATCGTCGTGGCACGCCATCAATGATGGCTAGTCCCGTCATGCCTTGAATCTTGTTCGTCCAATGTCGGGTATGATCATCGTAGAGATGATCCGCAGCCGACCATACGCTGAAATAGGGATCTACGGTGACCAGCGGTACGGATGGAGGTCTGAATTTTGTTGTCATCTGACTTCAACTCCTTCATGTCTTATTAATTCTTGATAATACCTTCCATATCCTTGCGGTTGGGAAACTTTAGAACTAAAGCAAGGAGAGCACAAAAGGCTCCGCCCCTTGGTGGCCAAGGGACTGCGAAGCCTTTCGTATTACCGTGCTCCCTTGATGATGAAAGTCATCAGTTCGGCATCTGAACGGTCACCACGTCTTTCCCCTTCAGATTTTCGTTCGTGAACTGCATCGCTTTCTCATATCCGGTCTTGCGGAGCTGTTCGCGTAGTTCATTAATAATGCTCATCGCCGCTTCATCCGATTTGGCGAATACCGCTTCCTTCCACGCATCCCCCATTCGATCCATCGAAGGCTTCAGCATTTCCCATTCCGGCGCTTTCGTGATGACATCGCCAGGGTTGTATGCCGTAATGACTTGAATGCCGTTTGGACGGAGGATTTTGCGAGCGTTCTCCATCGCGTCCAGCCTTTCTTGTTCCGCCCAAATGTCTCCTCCCGCAACGGAATTGATGCGGTCAAGGCCCGTCAGTGATTCCAGTCCGATGCTGATGCCTTCGTTCTTGCGCAGCTTCATGTTGGTGTCCGTGCTGAATTTGTCAAACCATTCCTGGTTGGCAACCGGCTTGCCGTCTTTCATGTCCCAGTGAACGCCCTGAACGCCATATCTGGCCAGCATGAAGCCTTCGTCCGAGGCCATGAAGTCGAGGAACTTCAGCGCTTCGTCAACGCAAGCGCCTTTGCAGTTCTTCGTGATCGCCGTCACATTGTTGCCCTGAATACCGAGATCAACCGGCCTGTCCGGCTCGACGTCAGCGCGCTCCAATGGGCCTAGAGGAATGTACTCGCTGCCAGGATGCGAAGTGGTATACTCCTTGGAGGAATCCAGAATGGCCGGATAGTGCGCGGCGAGGATCGCGATGCGGCCTTGGTTGATTTTTTCCTTGGCGATCGGGTCTGTCTGGGTAAAGGTTTCCGGGTCCAGCAGCCCTTCTTCAACCAGCTTTCGATAGAACAGGGTGTATTCTTCATAGCCTTTCGTAAAAAAGTCACGCTCAACGGTTCCATCGCCTTTGTCTACATAGCTTGCACCCGAGTAGAACATGGTGTTGCCGATGCCAACGGCCCAGCCGTTACTGAAACCGCCCAGCGGAAAGACCGGCTGGCCGTTCTCCTGCAGATTGGCATCCTTGATTTTTTTGAGGAAGTTATAGAAATCGTCCTTCGTGACAACGGATTGCGGATCGACGCCAACTTTCTCGGCGATGTCCTTGCGCACGTAGAAGCCATAGAGCCAATCCATGCCGTCTTCGTTTGTGGCCGGCTGATTTTGCAGCAGCAAATATTTTTTGCCGTCGTAAGCGTCAATCGCTTTTTCATATAATGCTGGCGGCACATTTTCTTCCGCTATGGATTTGGACAGATTCGGGTAATCTTTCAGCTTGTCCGATATATCCACCAATTGTCCCTCTTTGGCAGCCTTAATGATGCCATCCAATTCTCCGCCCCAGGCTGGCCCCGTATAAATATCCGGCAAATCCTGCGTGGCGAAGATCTGGTTTACCTTCTCCGTCTCACTGCCTTTCGTATATTCCCATTCGAGAGTAACGCCGGTTTTCTCCTTGATGACTTCCTCTACGGGCGTTATGGCATCGGAACCGTTTGAACCATTCCAATTGTGTAAAATTTTTAACTTGTATGAATTCTCTCCTTCTGCACCTTCTCCGTTATCTCCGTTCCCTGATGAATTCGTGCAGCTGATCAGCAAACCTCCAACCATGATGGACACGAGCAATGCGGATACGCCTTTCGACCAAATCCTCTTCAAACCTATCGCCTCCTGGAATATGGATATCAATGATCTTGGTAAAGCTTTGGACAAATTCCGGGTCAGGATGACCTAACCTTTAACCGAACCGATCATAACCCCCTTTACGAAATATCGTTGCAGGAACGGATAAATGCACAGGATCGGAAAGACCGTAATGACAAGCAAGGCCATCCGGAGTGATTCCGGAGTAGCACCGGCGCCGCTGGTTCCGCCAATCGTCTGCCCGCCCTGCTGCGCGGCTCGCTGCATCGAATTGGACAGTGCCTCAGCTTCCGTCAGCATTTCTTGCAAGAGGGTCTGCACCGGGATCAAGTCTTTGTTGGATACGTAGTAAGCACCAGAGAACCAATCATTCCAATGGGCCACCCCGATGAACAGGGAGATGGTGGCAAGCACCGGGCCCGAAAGCGGCAGGATGATCCGCACGAAGATTTGAAAATCGCCGTACCCGTCAATGCGGGCAGACTCCTCCAATTCCTCCGGTATGCCTTGCAGAAAGGTCCGGATAATCACGATGTGCATGAAATTGAACAGCATCGGCAGAACGTACACCCAGAAGCTGTTGATCAGATGCAGTTTCTGCAGCGTGATGAAGAACGGAATAAACCCGGCACTGAAAATCGTCGGCAAAAAGATGTAAAAGGTGAAAAAAGAGCGGCCCGGCAATGTCTTTTTGGAAAGCGCATAGGCCATGAGCGTACTCAGCACGACATGAAGGAATGTCCCCAGCACGGTGCGCATGAGCGTAATTTGGTACGCCTTCCAGATGCGGGCATTATCGAATACCTGCGCGTAGTTCTCCAGCGTGAATTTACGGGGCAAAAAATAGATCGCCCCCATCATCGAATCCTTCCCGTCGTTGAGGGAATACGCCAAAATGTAAATAAAGGGATAAATCATGGAAAATCCGATGATGGCGAGAACGGTGTAATTGAACACCGAGAATAAAGACCATTTACGTTTCATAACGTCACCTCCTTAGAACAGGGATACATCACTGACTTTGCGGGCGATGCGATTCACGGTCAGAACCAGAATGAGCCCGATGATGCTTTGGAATAGCCCGACCGCAGCGGCGTAACTGAGACGTCCTTCCCGGATACCGGAATTGATGGCATGTACGTCCAGTACGCTGCCCATGCTGGCAGTTGCAGGTCCATTCAGGAGAAGGAGCTGTTCATACCCGGCGCTCATCAGATTCCCTACGGCGAGAATAAATAAGATGATGGCGACATTGCGGATACCTGGAAGTGTCACATGCCACATCTGCTTGAAACGGCCTGCGCCATCTATCTTGGCAGCTTCGTAAAGCTGTTGATCGATACCCGCAATGGCGGCCATGAAGATAATCGAATTCCAGCCGATATTCTTCCAGATGTCAGACCCGACAATCATCTGATAGAACCAGGTAGGGTTGTTCAGGAACTGAATCGATTCAGCTCCAAATGACCCCAGCAAGTCATTGACCGGACCGCCATATGGAGTCAGTAAACGCTGCATGAGTGTGACAACCACAATCCAGGATACGAAATAAGGCAAATAAGAAAGGGTCTGAATCGTCTTCTTGAATTTCATCTTCCGCACTTCATTTAACAGAAGCGCAAGCACGATCGGCATCGGAAATCCGATCAGCAGCTTCATGAGACTAATGATGACTGTGTTGCGAATGATGTCACCAGACTGATAGTAATTGAAGAATTGTTCAAAGTACTTGAATCCTGCCCAGGGACTGCCGGTGAATCCGCCAACGAAGGTATAGTCCCGGAAAGCAACTTGAATTCCGTATAAGGGCACGTAAGAGAATAGAAAAAACCAGACGATGCCTGGCAGCATGAACAAGTAAAAGAGCTTGTGCTGCCAGATTCGTTTCATGAACCGGTTGTTTGTTAATCGTGACTTGCTCACATTCCCACCTCTCCTTTCAGTGGGGCGGATTTGCCGCCCCGGTTATACTAGTGCAATTTCAAACGCAGCGTGATGATTTCAAACGGTGTGAAGGATAATGCAATCTTGTTGGATGTTTTATCAATCGGCAGTGCTGTAAGGATGGATTCCATCAGATCCGTAGTCCAGGCTTCGGCCACTTCAAATCCAAAATGGAGTGTCGTGTTGGCATGTGTTCCCGAAGTTTCATACAGACGAACGATGATGTCGTCGCCATCCTCGGCTTTCTTGACGGATTCCACCATAATGTTCGCATGATCCGGTCTCAGGAATGCTTGGGATGACGGGAGCTTTCCTATCTCTTGATTAGGCAAGGAAACCGTACGAAGCGGGATATTCAGCTCATTGCCTCGTCGATAGATTCCGGCTTGCACATGGTTCCCTTGATGCGGATATAACGAATATGTGAATCGGTGCTCCGCGCGGTCCGCATCCGGATCCGGATAAGAGCTGCTGCGGAGCAAATGCAGATCCAGCACGTTATGGATCGCCCGATGGCCATATTTGCAATCATTGAGCAGTGCGACACCATAATCCGGCTCCGATAAGTCAACCCATTGATGAGCGCAAATCTCGTCCTTCGCAAAATCCCACATCGTATTGCGGTGGGTCGGTCTGCTCAAGCTGCCGAACTGGATTTCGCAACGAACCTGATCCGTACGTATATTGAGCGGGAACGAGGTTCTAAGCATCTTGCCGTTCTCTCTCCAATCGACGGCCGTCTCGAAATCAATGCGCCGGCTTCCCTCCGTCAGCACAACGGTCTGAGTCAGCGTAGATTCGCCATAACCGTATTCGAAAACCAACCCGATTCGCGGCCCGTCCCGCAGTTCCTGAACATGAAGAAGATTTAACAGCTTGCCTGGATTCGCTGAATAGTCATGACGGAAATCCCATGCATCTCCGTCGTCATGATACACGCGCAGATCGTTAC
Source organism: Paenibacillus lautus (assembly GCF_050482385.1). Classification (GTDB taxonomy): domain Bacteria; phylum Bacillota; class Bacilli; order Paenibacillales; family Paenibacillaceae; genus Paenibacillus_AQ; species Paenibacillus_AQ lautus_B. Next base: position 78,096 of record NZ_JBCNHV010000028.1, on the reverse strand, counting down.
CCATTTGGCCTTGCTGAATGACTTCCCGAGCTTCCGCCTTATCAAGGATCGATAGAATGCCTCCAATTTGATCAAATTTAACGATCAATTTGTCGTTCTCCAGGCTTCGTTCCAAGACGGTAACGTCTAATCTCGCTTTCGGTGTTTCTGCAAGCATTTCAATGCCTGACGCCACTTCATCTTCGGCTCCAGAATCAGCAACGTTCGGTATAACGGTGTAGCCCATCGATGGAACCAACACGTTATGCCATTGTCCATTCGCCCGCAGCCACTCCCGACGTTCCCAAGGCAATGAATTGAAAACGACAGTTCCGGAAGAGGCTTCGGCATCGTGTGAAATGTGGTCTGCCAGATAGCGATAGGTCTCGGCAATCATGGCTTCCGTTTGGGATAGCAGCTTTTCATACTGCACAAGCGACTCATCGTACACCCGTTTAATGGAAGAGCCCGGAAGAATGTCGTGGAACTGATACAGCAGGACCTCCTTCCAGATCGCCTCCAGCGCCTCGCATGGGTATGTCTTACCTAACCGGGCAGCCAGCACGGAAGCAAACTCCAGCTCGCGCAGCGCTTTCTCCATCTTCCGGTTGTACCGCTTGCTTCGCGCCTGACTGGTCAGGGTGCCTTGATGCTTTTCCAGATAAAGCTCACCGCGCCATGTCTGGAACGTCTCGCGTTCCTCATTCAATCGCTCAAAGAACTTCCACGAGGGCTCCTGTACGACAGGGGACAGACCAAGCAGGTTCTTCTCGCGTGCCAGCCGCTCCAAATGCTCTTCGCCAGGCCCCCCACCGCCGTCTCCAATGCCGAAGAGCATCAGGGCATGGCTGGATACATTTTTATCTAAATATTCCCGCTCCGCTTTGGCGATGGAACGAGGGGCTGCCGGGCTGTTGTATGTATCTTCAGGCGGCATATGCGTTAATACAGTGGAGCCATCAATCCCCTCCCACAGAAAGGAATGGTGAGGGTGCCGGTTATACTCGCTCCAGGAAAGCTTCTGGGTCATCATATAATCCACGCCCGACTTCTTGAGCAGCTGCGGCAGGCTTGCGGAGTAACCGAATACGTCCGGCATCCAGAGCGATTTCATCTCCAAATCGAATTCCTGCTGAAAATATCGCTTGCCGTACAGGATCTGGCGTACCAGGGATTCGCCGCCCGGCACATTGGTATCCGACTCCACCCACATGGCCCCTTGCGGTTCCCATCTGCCTTCACGTACCCGCTCCTTGATCTGTTCATATAACGCGGGATAATGCTGCTTCATCCAGTCGTATAGCTGGGGCTGGCTTGCGCCGAATACATACTCGGGATAGCGTTCCATCATGCGAAGCGCGGTTGAGAACGTCCTGGCGCCTTTTCGGATCGTTTCACGGATCGGCCACAACCAGGCCAAATCGATATGCGCATGACCCACCGCACTGATCGTTAAGACCGGATCGCCCCCCTGCAAGCTTAATGGTTTATCCAATTGCTTCTTCGCTTGATTGACTAGTTCCGGCGAGAAATCCGTAAGCTGCAATGAAACGTCATAGAGCGCCTGATAGATTCTTTCTTTGCGCGCGGTTCCGGCATGGAGCTGCTCGGCAGCTTCCAAGAGCACTTCGACATCGTAATAGAGACTGCGAATATCTTCCCGGCAGATCGCGATGACAGCCTCTTTCAAGGTGCCTCCCTGATATTTGCCAAAGAGATCGTTATTGCCTGCATCTGCCCATACTTCAATGTCAGATCCGCTCAGGTACATATCATGAAGCCGGACAACACGCTTACCGGGGAGTCCTAACGAGAAATCGAATTCCGAATTCACGGTAGTCAATCCCTGGACCGGAGATCCTTCCGAGTCTACCAGACACAACTCGCCGTTGATGTCGAGTAAGAGAACGACGTCTTCCTTACGGCTATTATCCGGAATGCTCCCGGTAAATCGGAACCAGGCACAGTCCCATAGGCTTCCCCATCGTTCTCCATGGACAAGCGTCATTTTCGTGCCCGTCATTCGATCCTTGTACGATACGGGCTCGGGTGTAACCCATGCCGTCACTTCCAACTCGGCAACCGGCTCATATATCGCTTCCCGAAGATGGTTTAACATTTGTTGTAACCGTTCCGGCCTTATCGGTTCGTATGGCATGATGATTTGCTCCTCTCTATTGCATCAGTCGGTTGCAGATTCAGGTATGAATTTCGCTTCCTGTCCAATCAACCTGGATCTCTGCATGGTTCGCGCCGCCGTGTTCATACTGCAGCAGCACGGTTAGCGACCTCGGATCCCATACCCATCCAGCAGGTACGCCTTGATCCTGAATAATGTACTGGACGGAAATCGGCTCAAATGGGCAATACAATCTTGCGCTTGCCTGCAGATTGGACGGCCCTCTTGCAATGAATCGGAAACCTGATTTCGTCTCTACAAGATCCTCGATTCGAGAGGAAGCGGCAATGACAGATACCTTGCCGTCCGAAGGACGTCCGGCCTCAACATCATAGAGCAGCGCTTGTTTCCCTGGACTTAACGTAACCTGATCCAGAACGGATAGCTTCGAATCGAACAAGTCCACGATCGGGCCTGAGATGTTCAACGGCTCATCCGTGATCGATTCCTCCAGAACTGAAGCGATCAGATAAGGGCCTCGCTTCAGCTTGAAATATGGTTTGGATTTCAACGGTCGTTCTGAGCCGTGAAGCGCCTCCAGCGTGGCTTGGACGGCGTGCCGCAGCCGGTCTGCCCCTTCTTTGGACAGGGTGAGTTCAGTCGGATGTTGATCCAACCAGCACACGACGCCTTTTCCTGCCTGATGGATGCCGTCCGCTTTCTCCTTCAGGCCAAGCTGCTCAAACAGATGCTCCCGCGGCGAGTTATACTTCGGGCCAAACGGGTGATCCTTGTGGTCATTGTTCCACCATGAACGAATGCCATGATACGGGTCGCTGTCATCGCCAACATAGATCAATGCCCCGCCATCCTGCACCCACTGGGCAAGAGCATTATGAATGTCCGGATACTCCGGTTTGATGAATTCATAGCTCAGAACCAGTACGCGGTAGGGAGCCAAATAACCCGGATACCGCCTCACATTATCCAGCTGAAGCGGACGAACCGGTATTCCATGCTTCAGCAGCGGCAGCGTCAGACCGTAAAAAGGGGAGAAATCAAGAAGCTCTGTATCCCCTTCCGCCTGAAATCCTTCAGGGTCCGTACCGTCGTATTTACCGGCATCGGGCGCTTGTGGTCCCGGCTTCATCCGCTGAAACATAGCGGAGTCGGCAATCAGAACGCCAACTTGCAAATCATCTTCTGCCGATTCGATCACTTCCTGATCCATGTTGCTTAGCGTGTGCATGACCTGGAGCAGCGTCGTTGCATAGTCAGACGGGATGGACTCCTTACCGGAGCCATCTTCGGATGGATAAGTTCCTTTAAAAATTCTTCGCGGCCAGGGTGAAACTTCGTAATGGGCAACTCCGGGATGCAGCAGTGAGGCGACAACGGTCTTTAAGTAGTTCTGTTTGTAATCCGCCCAAGTGTGGTTCGGGTTATCCTCGATCGGATCATGCAAGAACCACATGCGTCTGTCGGTTCCGCGAACCAGCTCCTGCATCACGCCATATTCAAGGTAAGCGGTTTCAAACGTTCGTTCCTTGCGCAGCCCTTCATACACGTTTGGCGTTCTTGATGTACCCGTCCAGATCTGGGCAATGTACCCGTCAATGGATGGAAGCTCAACGAGCCCGGATTGCGGGCTAACGATTCGCCACTGCGTATAATTGATCAGACTATGGGTCGGAACGTAAAAGCGAAGGACCCGGCCGTAACGAGTTAGCGCGTAATCCTTCATCTCTGCACATAACCGGTCCAGTACGCGTGTGTATAAATGCGCTTTCAATTTAGAAGCTCGGTATTGTGCGTCAGGTGAAGCGTGTGGCGGAATCCATGGCTCTTTGTAATACAGAAGCCATTCCCGCTTAAACGCTTCCGAATATCCGCCATTCACCCAGAATTCGGGCTCTTCCAGGTGGATGGCCTCTACTCCCGCATCAACCGCGACGCGAATTCGATCTGCTAGATAGCGGCCAAAGGAAATCGTCGGCACCATGTAAGGAATAACCGGTTGTTTGCCATGCAGGATCATCTCCCCGTGACGATCGGTCTGAGCTTCATCCCAATGTGATAAGCCGTCAACCTCCCCGTCCAGGTAGTTGTTGTATGTCCCCCATGCGACTCCTGTCATCAAATGGACGATATATCCCTTTTCCTTCCATTTCTGAATGCGTTCCGGCATCGTTGCGTCAATTCCGTAGACCATCACAAAGTCAGTCTGAAGATCATAGTCGGGATGATACGGAGCCGACTCCTGAAACCCGGTTCGCTCTTCTCTGCGATCTCTTGGCACGATTCTAAACCTCCCTGCTCAGGTTAGATGTACTTGTGCTTCTTGGTTAGCCATCATTTTCTAGAATATAATATATAATATCAATATATTCAATATGTTTTTCGGAAAGAATTAAAAAAAGCCCTCTCCGTTAGTTAACGGAAAAGGCTTTTCCTTAGCGTAAGTATTAAGTTCGTGGAACCTGTCCCGACGTTTGGCGGATCACAAGCTCAGGCTCAATCAGCAATTTGCTGTAGCTCTTCACTTCTCCATGACCGCGTAATACTTCGAGCAGTTTGCCGGCAGCCTGATATCCCATATCCCGTTCAAACTGCTTGACATGGGTAAATATGCTAAATTCCTCCACGATGGAAGTCGGATCGTCGAAGCTGACAATCGAAACGTCTTCCGGCACGTTAAGCCCCGCTTGCTTGGCCATCTGATAGATTTGTACGCCCAATCTCCCGTTCAGCGAAATATAGGCGGTTACCATGCGATTTCGGATATACCGGTACAGTGGATGAGCTTCGGCGTCCTTGAGCACGCTCAGCGGTTTGAAATCTGTAATCATATGCGCCGGATTGATTAATGCGCCTTTGTCTTTTAAAGCATCAATGTAACCTTCAATCCGCTCCTGAACCGTGACGGTTTGAAGGGGAGAATCCGAGCATATCGCGATGTCCCGGTGTCCAAGCTCCCATAGATGTTCAACGGCAAGTCTCGTGCCCCGCCTTCCATCGGCGGCAATATAATGTGTCTCGACCCCAGGTAAATACCGATCGATCAGCACAAAAGGAAAACCGGATAGCTTCATACCCAGTATTTCCTCGTTGTAGTTCTCCTCGTCGACCGGGAAAATCAACAGGCCTTCGGCTCCGAGAGCCTTCAGCTCTTTGATGGCGTCCTTTTCTTTTTCCAGCTTGCCATCGGTCAACATGATCATGCTGCGATAACCTTCGTTATTCAGCGCCTCTTGGATTCCCTCAATGAGTCTGATGGCGAAATAATCATGGATGGTGGGCATAATCACGCCAATCATGCCCGTGGCCAGCTTCCCGTCTCTTCCCTTAAGTGGCGTTGTCGATGACTGGCCCGCAGATGAGAAGTCGGCCTCCTCTGCTACAAAACTGCCTTTGCCCGGCACACGGGCAATCAATTTCTCATTCGCTAATCCGGTTAGGGCATTGGCAACCGTTATTTTACTGACATGAAACTGATCCATCAGCTCCTTCTCTGTCGGAATGCGGTCACCTGGCTTCATATTTTCTGCTGCTATGACGTGCCTTATATAGTCCTGGATTTGCTGATACAACGGAATTCGATCGTTTGCACTCATTCTAATCACATCACCAATTCATTCATGATATTTGAAATATATAATATATCCTTACACATACAAGCGCAATAAACAAGCATGAGTCGATCAACAGCCCATTACGACAAATCCTTGATATACCTGCATTTAAATTGCCTGATTTTTAAGAATTATAGGAAGTTTTGTCGAACTACTTGTAAAAACATACTTGGATATATTAAATATGTGTTGATAAGCGTAGTGTTGACGGCTATTGGCCGCAATAGGAGGATCGATGTTTACGGTTGAACACACGCTTCCATTTCTGACCATAGACCATAACAAGGAGTGAATTCGCCATGGCTCGTAGATTCACGATTCTCTGTTTAGCTATCCTATGTGCTTTTTCATTAACGACCGGTGCAGCTTACGCTTCGGGAACGGATACACAGTCAGCGCAACCTAACGGCTCCAAGAACCGAGAACTGCCAAGCTTCAAGAAGCCTAAGCATCTGGATGTCGCAGATATTTATGATGCGCCAGGTGACATTAAATTGTTGTTAGGAACCTTGCAGGGAATCGTTAATAGGGAAGAGCCCCGAATCTATTTGATTGAATCCCAGGAAGAAGGGAAATTAACCTGGCTTACGGATATTAAGGTGCCTTACACGCTTCATGAAGATTATTGGGACGTGTTCTCCGCTTATCGCAGCGAGGTTAAAGGCATGATTGTATATGATCCTGAAGTTCCTGATACGATTAATGTCGCCACCACGCTCGCAGGTTTGAAGAATGCAGTCGTTGCCAGTCCGGAACTGGCCGCCCAATTGTCCAAAGCCCCGCATAATTTGAAGATCCTAGACGATCTTCGCGGCAAATTCCATAACCGGCTTGATGCTTACACCTGGCAATATGAGCATCTGTGGAAGCAGACGACTCATCAGATGCTGATCGGGCTGGATCCGGATACAGCGATTCGTATTCCTTCCGGAATGCCTGAATCGTTCGTGACGATTGCCGAAGAGAAGCAACAGGTGCGGGATGCAAGCAACCGTGATACTTATAACCTCGACCTCTCCTCGCTCTTGGGAGAATCAGCGGTTTATCTGCGCTTTGATGATGCTTTCACCCAGGATGGTTGGGGACCCGCAGTACATGAAGTTACGGTCAAGGCTGACGACAAAGAGATAGCGAGATTCATTGCAGGAACCCCTGAAGAAGAGTCTTATCTCTATGATCGGCAAAACTCGAAGTTCAGTGAAGGCCAAGGCGGTCACCGCTTTGCCGATAACGGCAGTTATTTTGTGTATGAATTCACTATTCCTGCGGGAACTCAGAAACTGACCGCCGAAGTCGATATGTGGAACCAGTACAAGGTTTCGGCAGGGAATATCCGTCCTCCCTCTGCTGAGCAGCAGGAGCCCTATGGCTATTTAAGAGATTACGCCGTCGCCAATAAAGCCATGGTATTCTGGCTCGATTCCAATGTACCTGAGCAAAAGGCACTCTTCGAGAAAATAATGTCGGAGGTGAAACCGGGTACCCCTTACCTCGGCTGGTTTAGCAATGATGTGGAAGGCGAATTCAGCTCGGTCGAAATTGCCTCCCGTTACGGAGTCTATGTTCTGGCGGCCGATTGGTTCAGCAATCTGACGGTCTTCTCGGGAACCAAGCCGGATTTCAAGCTGGCGAAAACGCCTCCTCGGCCGGCCCTTGAGAACAAAATTTACGTAACATATACCTTTACGGAAGGCGACAACTTTCAATATAACCAGCATCGCATGCGCGTCATGTGGGATGATCCGGCCCGAGGCAAGGTTCCGATGAACTGGACTTCAAGCCCATTGCTCTATGAAGGTGCCCCTGCCATATTGAATTACTATCTAAACACGGCAACGGAGAACGATTTACTCATTGCTGGGCCTTCCGGTGCCGGTTACTTCTATCCGAGTCCATGGCCTGATGCAAGCTTCCGGACTTTTTTGCAGCAAACCGAGAAGTATATGAGAAAGACAGGGATGACAATCCCTTATGTACTGAACCGAGTCGATAGCGAGAATGTGCCGTTGTCACCGGATAAAGCAAAAGCTTATGAGGAGGAATATAACGTACCTGGATTATTCATTAGCTATGAAGACAGATACGGGGTTGAAATTATCGGCGACAGCCTGCCTGTGTCTACGATCCGCGGGATCAGCACCGTTCAAGACGGATTGCAGGTGCTCAATGAAGCCAAAGCGAATTGGGATGGTAAGTCACCGTTGTTCGTTTCCCTCGGTATGCTCGCATGGAGCATGACTCCATCCGATGCACTGGCCCTGACCGAACAGCTCGGGGATGATTTCAAAGTCGTTCGCGCCGATCATTATTTCTCCCTGATCCGTGAAAGCTACAACTTGCCAATCAAGAAATGATCATTCCAGTTAAACAAGGGACAGATATTTAAGGGCATCGCAGGTCCGATTATAATTGGATCTGCGATGCTTTTGTTATGCAATAGAAATACTGCCCTCCCCCTTGGTTACAGTCTTTAAGGATAATGATTAATGACATTAAACATAATTAATTAATGACATTAATCAATAATTTAATCGCCATTCGTCAAGAATATTTAATGTGATTAATCTTTTTAATTAATCACATTAAATAATCGAGGTCACCGGTATGGTTACAGGATAGAAATCATTTTCTTAGAGCAGAAAAAAACCACGATTCCATGTTCTCCATGTCCTCTAAAAACCAGAACGGCTCCTCCCCCTCCACACCATCGCCAACCCGATTTTCGATGTTTCGCTAATTAGCAGACAGATGATTTCCCCTGATTATTTCTTGGGTAATCGCAAAAACCACATCCATTCGACAGATGCTGGAATTAAACGAATCCAGCGCCACGATGGTTGTACATCTTCCGCTCATACATAAAAAGCAGAAAATGGTGAATACTCACTATATCGATTAGCATGAATTCCCTCATATGGAGATTAGTATAATGCGGACTAGCAAAAAGATATCATTGATCGAGGTCTATTTCATCATGCTGTTGTCCTTGGGTATCACCAACCATGTTATCCTAATTCCGCTTATTCTGCAGCAGGCGGGCCGTGACGCATGGATGGGCACCCTCCTGACCACGATCTTGCATACAGGTTGGGTCTATATTTTGTTCTTTATCATGAAACGAACACAGCAACAGTCCATATTCGCCTGGTTCAAAGATGGTTTGGGTCCGGTCATTGGTTGGATATTTGTGAGTATCATGACACTCTATTTCTTTTGGATGTCCATGGTCATATTAAGAGAAACAACGACATGGATTCAGGTGACCTACCTAACGCAAACACCCAAACCAGTCGTCTCGCTAACGATTATTTTGCTGTGCGTGTTTGTGGCAAATAACGGGATTCGCTCGATAGCTATCATATCCGGAATCTTACTCCCCATTGTGTGGGTATTGGGCCATTTTGTAGCCATATCGAATCTTCAATATAAGGACTATACATTGTTGACGCCGCTATTCGTGGAAGGCTACACTCCTATGCTCAAGAGCATGATCGTAGCTGGCGGCGGATTTATGGAAATGATTGTATTGATCTTTCTTCAGCATCACATGAAGCGAAAGATGAAATACCTCTCGATTGTTATTTTATCACTTCTTCTGGGCGGACTCACGCTGGGACCATTGATGGGAGCGATCGCCACATTCGGTCCTGTTCCCGCCATGGAATCACGCTATCCCGCATACGAGCAGTGGCTACTGGTTACCATTACGAAATATATAACACATGTCGATTTTCTGGCGCTATACCAATGGATATCTGGCGCATTTATCCGTATTTCACTTTTCCTGTTTATTATGGCTGATGGTATATCCTTTAAAAAGTCCAAGCGACGCTTTTGGTATTTGTTAGGGTTAGGTGTCGCATTGTCTGCCCTTACATTAATTCCGGTAATCGATAGACAAATCGAGTTATTTGTTCTAGGTAAATACTCTGTTGCATTCCTTGGCTTTGTGTCAGGGCTGACGTTATTCATTGCGATCATGGTAACATTCAAATCTAACGCAAAAGGAGCAGGTAGATCATGACACAACACAGAGCTCGAAATCGAATGTTCCGTCGGAAATCAAAGCAGACCCGGTTCGCCGTTAACCGTGAGCCCGCTTTTGACTCTTTGGATGAGGATAGCCTGCGTACCATGTTCGCCTCTTCCGCCGACGTTATCATCAAATCCTTCCCGGTAAAAAAGGTGGAGGCGATTCCTGTTTTGCTGATTTACAGTGAAGGAATGGTTGATACTACATTGTTGACTCAATATGTGCTGCCGGATCTGGAAGAAAAGCTAGAGCACTACGAAGATTGGGCACCATTAGCCAGAGAACTGGATAAATCGATGGAATGGAGTAAAATTAACGATCATGCCGATGTCGTTAATCTTCTGTTTGACGGTCGAATGCTGCTGTTTTTTTTAACAGAAAAATGCTTTTATTCCATCGATATCGCAGCCCGTCCGAATAGACAGCCTGAGGAATCCAATACCGAGGTGGCCATCAAAGGGGCGAGAGACGCTTTCACGGAGGATATCATCACAAACGTGGCACTGATCCGAAAAAGACTTCGCACGGCAACACTCCACAATGAACAATTGATCCTCGGCGATCGCAGTCAGACCCGAGTTGCGCTTCTGTATATTTCCGATATTATACGCCCTGAAGTAGTCAACGAGGCTAAGGAGCGATTAAAAGGCATCAAAGTCGATGCACTCATAACCAGCGGCCAACTGGAGGAGGCACTAGCCGATTCTACTCTCTCGCTGTTTCCGCTAATGGACTATATTGGCAGGCCGGATTTTGTAGTGGAGTGCTTGCTTAAAGGGCGTTTCGTTATTCTTGTGGATGGTTCGCCAATGGCATTAATTGCACCCTGCAATTTATTGGAATTATTAAAAACGCCTGAAGATTCCTATTTTCCTTACTACTTTGTCATCTTTGAGCGACTTCTCAGGCTGCTGGGTCTATTTCTTGCCATTATACTACCGGGATTTTGGATTGCGCTTACATGTTATAACATGGATCAGCTCCCCTTTCTGCTTCTATCGACCGTCACTGTCTCCAGATTCGGGCTGCCGCTGTCCTCCCCCATGGAAATGTTGTTGATGCTGGGTATGTTCGAGCTTTTCAGAGAGGCTGGTATCAGGCTGCCTAAAGCCGTCGGCCAAACACTGGCAGTCCTAGGTGGTCTGATAATAGGTGATGCCGCCATTCGTGCGGGCCTTACATCACCAACCATGCTGGTTGTATCTGCAACGACCGCGGTTGCGACTTTTACATTAGTCAATCAGACGCTAAGTGGGACGGTCAGCATTATTCGTCTGTATGTGCTCATCTGGTCCTCCTTGCTGGGTATGGTCGGATTCTTCATTGGATTGCTAAGTCTCATTGCATACCTCTCTGTTCTGGAATCCTTCGGTCTTCCGTATTTAGCTCCTTTATCGCCATTAACCACCAAAGATGTGCTCAGCTCCCTCTTGAAAAAACCTTGGGCTTTCAACAAAAAGCGACCGCAAATGTTTCAAACGATTGATGACACATCTAAAGAAAGGGAACCTACATGAGATGACAACCTGCGTCAGAATCATAAAATTAATGTGGTTAATGGTATTGCTCAATATGTTAACCGGTTGCTGGGACATCAAAGAAATACAAGACATCAATTACATCACGGCTATCGGAATCGATCAAGAAGATGGGAACTTTATCGTTTACACCCAAATGATGGATTTCACATCCGTAGCCAAAAGCGAAACGGGTAAGGCACAAAAGCCCTCCCAAATATGGACCTCCAAAACGAAGGGCAAGACCTTGGACATGGCGATCAATGCTATATATGATTCTTCCCAGGAACGCACGGTATGGAGTCATATCTCCTGTATTCTTGTTAGTGAGAACATATTGAAATCGAATGTCCTAACCAAACTGGATACCATCGGCCGTTATCAAGAGGTTCGAATGACTCCGTGGGTATTTGGCACAAAGGATTCGATCGAACATTTATTTAATGTCCAAGCGTTCTTCAACCTTTCCCCGTTAAATACATTAGCCCATGAACCCACTGAGGAATATAAACAGAGATCCTATACCAAACCCATTCGATACTTAGATTTCATGGCATTGATGACCGAACCGGGCTGGACGGTATTGCTTCCCAATCTCACGATCGATAAAAAGACATGGAGCCTAAACCAAAAGGAAAATCCGAAATTGATGATGAACGGAGTGTTTGCTATATCCAAAGGGGTATCGAATGGGTTATTCACCAATGACAAGCTCACCGGTATGCGCTGGCTTGATGCCGATACCAAACGTTCTCACATCACGATCACAAATACGCGTGGTGAAATAGCAGGAGTCGTGGTTTTATCGAACCCTAAAATCCGCAAGAAACTAAGCATTGTCAACGGCATGCCTAAATACCACGTTAGCGTCAGGTTAAATGGAAGCGTGGATGAAGCTCTCGATGACATGACCAAGACTGAAATCGAAATACAGGTAGCTAAGGGAGTGCGAGAGGAAATTTTGACTACGTTTAAGAATGGGGTAACTTTAAAAACGGACTTATTCGGCTTGGAACACGTTTTGTTCAGAAAGGACTCCAAGCTTTGGAAAAAAATCAATCAGTCCTCTGCCCAACCGATTGAAGCAGGCGCACTGGAAACCGTTCATGTTGAAGTCCATCTGAATCACACCGGCATGAAATTGCTCCCTCATCATTATGGTCCGATTAAGCCTACGACCAAAAACGAAGTAGACTCCTCCTAACGCTCTGCCATAAAAGAATCCATGACAAAGGCAGCCTACTCTAATAATCAAGAACGGCTGCCTTTGTATTGAACATTCCATGCTATTTATGATAAAGATAAATAAACGTTCTGGGATCGAATTATTTAAATACGCTTGGTTATACGACAACTTCAACCCCTTCTTCCTCGAACAAATCATCATACGCAACGTAGAGGCCTATAGCTGAGGCAATCAATACTAAAATGGCAGCAATAAACGCCAATTGTTTAACCGTCGCTTTTTTCGAGTTTCCTTGTCTGCGTTTTCTTTGCATTCCTTGGCCCATACTGCATACCTCCCGCTTCCATGCCGTTACAATAAAATATGAATCGGACATGAAAATGTTGTTAGGCAAAACACGATTATATCGTATTCGAGCATCTATGGGTTATTAAAGAGAAGCACCATGCCTGTTTTGTCATCGGATTTTTTGAATCTTGCATGTCTTAAGCACTTAGGGTCAGCCTCTTCGATCTCTAGTAGTTCGCGCGCATACTGCTCAACGCCCGATTTTATTTACTAGATTTGATTATTTGCCCCTTGCAGCCCGCCAAAAAACAAGACACGTTGCAAAGATTGCAAGCATGAAGCTGCTGATGGCCGGAACGACAAGCTGTAATACAAACGAAATCCCTTCACCATCAACAACCTTCATCACGGTCATGAGCATAACCAGAATATAGATCACCACGAATACATACCAAAAAGGTAGAACCGGATACGAATGCTCTCTTTGTGTTGATGCTACATACAAGTGGCGATGAATCCAACATAAGATCAGGATCAACCCAAACAGACTACTGCCATGCTGATATAATTTATACACCGGAATTTGTAAGGAGCCGATATGTATCAATTGAGTGAGGAAGGGAATCTGATTGACGATCCAGGCTCCTTTGTGCGTAAACTGATCCCAAAGCAGGTGTGTACCAACGCCTACTAATCCCAAGAGGGTTACCGTAAGCCAACCCTTAAGACAGGCTGGCAGCTTCCCTTCCCGATTCCAGCGGTAAGGGAACCATGAAGGCAAATATGCGAATAGAACGGGTCGTATCACTGCCTCGAATATAACGTACAGGAACAGGGACAGGCACCCGCCTATCCCCTCACCTACTTTACAGAATTACAGCAGCTCGCGTGCAAGCAGGCGGTAAACCTCCAACCGCTTTTCCTGCGAATGCGGAATGCTGCATATCATCGCTTCCTGAAATCCGTAGTGTGCTTGCTCTTCCTGTAAGCGTGCCGCGATATCCTTTACCGCTCCTACAAGATGAATCTTGCGGCCTTCCTGGATAGCCATCCGGTCGATTTCCGTTAAGGACACATTCTGAGCTTCTTCCGGCGTCAGTACCTGCGTAATCCGGCCCTTGCTCATCATCAATCGGAAAATATCCTGGGGCAGCGCTTCATACTCGGCTTCTTCCTTCGTTTCGGCCGTTGTCACCATATAGGATACGTTAATCTCCGGCTTTTCCATGAATATGGATGGCTGGTAGTTATCGCGGTAATGATCTAATATCTCGTTGCTCATCGCTCCATTAAAGAATTGCGCGAAGGAGTACCCGACTCCCATCTGAGCCGCTTTTAAGGCACTGTTGCCGCTGGAGCCGAGCAGCCACACTTCAGGCAGGGCAACTCCGGTTGGAGCCGCGGCGTTTTTGGCATACAGCTCATCTTCCGGGACCTCATCACGAAGGAGCTGCATGGTTACGGCCAGCTTATCATACATGTTATGAAGCATCAGCTGCCGCCCTTCAGACAAAGCGTACATCGCACTTGTATCACCGCCTGGTGCTCGTCCTACACCGAAATCAATCCTTCCCGGAGTAAAAGCACTTAACGTCTTAAACACTTCTGCGAGTTTAAGGGGAGAATAATGCATCATCATTACGCCGCCGGTGCCGATGCGAATCCGGTCGGTTTTTGCCGCAAGCCGGGCTGCCGTCACTTCGGGTGCGGAGCTGGCAAACGTATTTCCCCCATGATGCTCGGCCATCCACATTCGACTGTATCCCAATTCATCTGCCAGAATAGCCAGTTCTTCCGCTTTTTTCAAGGCGCCTTCTGCTGTGTTGCCGCTTGTTACGGGTGCCTGATCCAATACGCTTAGTCTCATGAAATTTCATCCCTTCCTCGGTTAGATGACCATTTTGTTGTTGATCCATTCCTCTAAAGCCGCAACCTTATCCTTAAAGCGTTCACCGCACATCTCCTCTGACAGCGAAGCAATAGTCTCCCGTTTTAATACAGCCTTCCAAGAGGATTCTGCTTCCTCCATTAAATCGGACAACAGGCAGCAGCTCTCTTCTTTTTCCAAATCCAGCATGTCTACCAGAATTCCGTTACATGAATAGAGGGATTGCTGCCCTTCCACCGCGAGGTATACGTCGTATACACGGATATTCTCAGCTTTCTTTTTTAATCTAAACCCACCCTTGATACCGGGCACAGATGTGATGATGTCTGCTGTTACCAGCTTCCTTAACAGTTTCTGGAAATAGGTTGCCGATGTCCCCAGCTGCTGGCTAATCGCTTCCCCGGGCAGTACCGCCTTGTCCGGCAGCATATTCAATAGAACCAGGGCATACACCGACTGTTCCACGCCGGTTTTCATATGCATCTAACAGCACCTCAATTCACGAAAATATCGGTTCGTTCGTTATCTAAACTACACACGCATCTATCCATTCACGATTAAAGACGATAAACAATATCCACGTTATATCTTATATGAATTCGAACCGAAAGTAAAATCAATGCCGACCTGATGCAAATGAGGAATGAAACCGATCCATACCCAAACGCCAAGTCATTAGTTCATAGGATGAAATAAAAGCCTCTAACTCAAGAACTCATAAATAAAAAAGTCGCGCTAGGCGCGACTTTCAGGCTGTTCTATTATTCCATGAATAATTTGCTATGAGCATATGATTTCTGTAACGCAACCACCTACGCTTCGTCCCATAACCGCTTCAGATTGTCCAAACCCAGCCGGGTTCCTTCCCGGCATTCTTCCATACCTTCGAATTCCAGCGTAATATCTCCGTCATAACCTTCAGCCTTAATGAGACACAGAATCCGCCGAACATCGATATCACCCTGGCCGAAGATCGAGCCTCGAAGGTAATTGCCGTGGGATGTTCTGAACCATTTCCCCCCACCCGGATCCTGATCAAACGGACGATAATAGAAGTCCTTCACATGGATGAGCGAGGCAAACGGTAAGTTTCGTTTCACACCAACGAGCGGCTGCTCGTCAACGCATAGAAAGTTCCCGATATCCAGCGTCGTCTTGAAGTTCGGGCGGTCGACAGCCTGAAGCACACGCTGTACACGATCGCTCGCCTGTACGCTCACGCCATGGTTCTCAATCGTGGTCGTAATATCATAACGGTCTGCGTAATCTGCTATGAGCCGACAGCCTTCCACAATCATATCCAGATGGGTTTCCACATAATCAATGCCCATCTTCTCCGGCGGCAGCGTGAAAGCCGTCACGTCATGACGCATGTGCTTCATTCCTAACCGATTCACCGTATCCACATGGCGCTTGATCCGCTCGACCTCCGTTTCGAAGGCGTCCCTGCTCTCCTGGACAAAATTAGCGGGCATCGAATAGTTGGATAACGCGATGCCGACTTTCGCCGCCCGCTCACGCACCGCATCGGCAAGCTCGGGATTGTCCTCCAGCGTAAATCCGTAAGGCACAATCTCCATGTGCTGGCCGCCGTTCTCGGCGATCCAATCCACCACATCCAGCACCGTCATCTCTCCCGCACGGATAGCCGGCAGCAAGCTGTAGGTGCTCACACCAACCCTCATTGAA
This sequence comes from Paenibacillus lautus, assembly GCF_050482385.1. Lineage (GTDB taxonomy): Bacteria > Bacillota > Bacilli > Paenibacillales > Paenibacillaceae > Paenibacillus_AQ > Paenibacillus_AQ lautus_B. Next base: position 61,765 of record NZ_JBCNHV010000028.1, on the reverse strand, counting down.
AGATCCCTCCTTTATTTGCTTCTTCCATCATACGCTTCCTGATAAATTTCCAGATAGCGTGCAACGTTCATTGCTTCCAATTGCTTAACGTAACCATCCCAGTCCTTATCCAGATCGGCATCGCCGATCACGAAGCGGGCCATCATTTCATCAACATAATCATTGATTGTTTTGGACAGATCCGCTACCTCGGACGCCTGCTCGTTGGTCAAAAATAACGGCGGCACGGTGCTGACATCGGTTGGTTTGTGGGGTTCGTATTTATTTTTCGTTTCATTGTACAGAATGACTTCCAGATCGTCGTCTCCTTTCGCAACAGCGCTAAGGCGGAAATCATTCGTCCGCAGACTCGGACCGGTTTGAATCCAGGCTATATTCTGCACCGTGCCGTAAGACTTCAGCTCTGACCAGACCGCGGGCTCTCCGTTGATGCCGATCTCTCCGTACTTCGCTTCCCGCCATTCCTCGTCCGGGCGACCATACACGCTTCGCAGCGTATGCTCCCGTTCGTACAGCCCATCCGCCCATCGCAGGGCAAGCTCAGGATGCTTGGCCTTCTTCGTGATGACAAATGCACCCGGATTCAATCCGGTGGAATCCAGAGCCGCGTAGCGAACGCCATTCGGTCCCTTGAGTGGCGGCACCGTCTTATACTCCAACCATCTTCCGCTTTCTCCAAGGAGTTGGGTAAATATACCCTGGTGCCCGCCGGTTGAAGCGCCAAGAAGTACGTTATCCGGGTTCTCGCCGATCTGGATCAGCTGATTGTCATCCTGCGTGAATGACTCCGGAGCGAGCAGCCCCTCAGCGTACAGCTTATTCATGTACCGCAAGCCTTCCCTCCACTCCGGTTTGTTGAAGGCGACGTCAAGCTTATCGTCTTTTATGAATATATGCTTGTAACTTGAGCCGTAAACCGGATTATAGATGAAGGAGTTCAACAGGAACGCATCAATGGAAGAGCTCCAGGATTTCGGTGAAATCGACAACGGAATTTCATCCTGGACGCCATTCCCGTTCGGGTCTTGTTCTTTAAAAGCTTTCAGCACCTCGTACAACTCATCCGTGGTTTCCGGCATCTCCAGATTGAGTTTCTTCAGCCAAGGCTCGTATATCCACATTTTCTGGCTCATGGAACAGTGGTAGCATTCATTCACTTCCGGAAGCGCATAAATATTGCCGTCCAGCGCCGTTATTGTGGATTGGATCTCCGGGTTATCCTGGAATATTTTCTTCGTATTCGGCCCCTGCTTCTCAATCAAATCATTCAACGGAAGAAAGGCGCCTTGCGAGCCGTATATCATCTGCTGCGCCGGCGAAATATTTAAACCCATAATGACGTCGGGATAATCCTCGCTGGCAAGAACGAGATTCAGCTTCTCCTGCATGCTCTGCTCCGGAACGACCTCCCACTCGATGTGCACATTCGTTTTTTCTTCATACCATTTGGTGAATTCATTCGTTTCGAAATTCTCGACCAGCGGATTTCCCCGCACCATCACCTTTAACGTGGTTTTCTCTTGAACCAGCGGATAGGTCCCCGGTGCGGATAAGGCGATTGGCTCGGTACCCGCATTTGGCGTCTCATCCGAGCCCTTCGGGCTCTGTGAACCCGTACAACCTGCAAGAAGGATACTGAATGCGGTGAATGCCCCGATGATCACCCGTGTTCTTTTTCTCATAACGTCCCGCCCTCCTGAAATATGGATGTTTTATCCCTTTAATGATCCGATCATGACCCCTTTGACAAAAAATTTCTGCAAAAACGGATATACGATCAACAGCGGTACCGAGGTCACCACGATCAGCGAATATTTCAGCAGTTCCCGCAGCCCTTGCCGAGCCGCAGCGGTTTTGGCATCGCCGAGCATTTCGATATTCACCTCGTTCTGCACCAGAATATCGCGAAGCACGAGCTGGAGCGGGTACAAATCCGCGCTTTTCAAATAAATCATCGCGTTGAAATATTGATTCCAGTGTCCAACGGCATAGAACAAGGCAATAACAGCCAAGATCGGACCCGAAAGCGGCAGCACGATACGCCATAAGAAGCGAAAATCGGTGCAGCCGTCCAGCTGTGACGCCTCCAGCAGTTCCTGCGGGATGGTCGTCTGGAAATACGTGCGCATGATGATGACATTCCACACCGATAACGCCCCCGGAATCAGCATCGACCATATCGTGTCAATCATGCCGAGATCCTTCACCAGCAGGTAGGTCGGGATCAGCCCCCCATTAAACAGCATCGTGAACACGAACAGCAGCATGAACATGTTTCTGCACCGAAAATCTTTGCGTGACAACGGGTACGCTGCCATCACGGACAGAATAAGATTGATCATCGTGCCTGCCAGCGTATAGAACAGCGTGTTCATGAAACCTTTGGCAACCATCGTATTTTTGAATACCGCACGATAGCCTTCGAGCGTCGGCTCGACGGGCCACAGCCATACCTTTCCTGACAAGACCGCGCTGCTTGAACTGAATGAGGCGCTGAGTACATAAATCAGCGGATATAACACAACGATGAGGAAAACGGATAACATCGCGTAGTTGACCACCGTAAAAACGCGATCCGAGCCGGATTCCTTCATGGCAGGTGATTGCATACAAGTCCCCCCTTCCTTACCATAGACTCTCCTGCTTCAGCTTTTTGGCCGTTTGGTTCACGATCAACAGCAGCACGAAACCGATGATCGCTTTAAACAACCCAATCGCCGTGGCATATGAAAAATTCATTGCTTGGGATACCAATCCTACCTTGTACACGTACGTGTCAATGACTTCGGATGAACGCAAATTCAGTGCGTTCTGCATTAACAGTATTTTCTCGAAGCCAGTCTCGAGCATTTGCCCCGTATTTAGAATAAGCAAAATCATAGCGATGGGCATGATGCCCGGGAGGTCAATGTGGCGCATCCGCTGCATCTTCGTGGCTCCATCCATGACGGCTGCTTCATGGAGAGCCGGATCAATTCCTGAAAGCGTTGCCAAAAAAATGATGCAGGAAAACCCGACATTCTGCCAAATATGGGACCATACATAGATCGACTGAAACCAGGAGGCCTCCGCCATGAAATGAAACGGACCTAAGCCGATCCAGCCGAGCATCGTGTTGATGAGCCCCGTTCTTGGATCCATAAACTGCAGCATCAAGCCCACCAGCACGACCAGAGAGATAAAATAAGGCGCATATGTAACCATTTGGACGGTGTTCTTGAAGCGCCGGTTCCTTACATAATTCAGTCCAAGCGCAAGCAGAATGGGAAACGGGAAACTGGCTATCAGTGTGTACAAGCTGATGGAGAATGTGTTCTTCAGCAATCGCCAGAATTCATGCGATTGAAAGAAACGTTCGAACTGGCCAAATCCTACCCATGGACTTCCGTTGATCCCCTTCGTGACGTTGAATTCTTTAAACGCAATCTGCGCCCCGTACATCGGTACATATTTGAAAATAATGATGTACAGCAGCGGGAGCAAAAAAAGCGCATACAGCTGCCAGCTACGAATGATACTCTTCCAGACACTCAGCGGCTACCACTCCAATCTACAATGGATTCGTCCCAATGCGGTCCGTGATTGGAGTATATACAGCCGGGTAGATCAGCGTAAATCTTCATGTTTCCGGTCGATTATTCAGAATTTTAGAATGGGCTGTTATTCATTAATCAGGCAATACGCATTTCTTTAGATTAAGCTTGTTCTTCTGCACGTTGAAGGCGTCTATACTCGGTCGCGCTAATGCCATTTACCCGTTTAAACGCCCGGCTGAAGGTATTGAGTGACAGATAGCCGACAGCTGAAGCAATGTCACTTACCGGCCTGTCACTCGACGCCAGTTCCCGCTTCGCCTCATCCATTCGGAGTTTCTCCAGATAATCCGAGAAATTCAAGCCTGTTTGCTCCTTAAAGAAGTAAGATACATAAGCCTCGGAGGTCCGCGTTTCCCGGGCGAGCGCGGTTAAACTCAGATCACCTTCCCCATAGTGCCTCTCGATATAGGTAAGCAGTCGGCTCGTTAAATGGTCATTATGGCTCTTCTTTCTCTCCTCGTTCTTCTGACAGAGCCGGGTGAAAGCGGCATAGAGAATGTTCATGGCTTCGGCTGGGGGCATAACCGGATTTAACGCTCGGATGACGGCTTCCATTTCCTCCGTTCTGCCGCTTCCATCATTCCCTGTCGGTTCGCAGCATTTCATCAGGGTACCGCTAAGCTCCTGGGCAAGGAGCTTCTCCACGGCCATCGGCAATTGCCGCTCCAATCTATTCTTCTCCTTAATCTGCAATAGTAGCTGCTGCGTCTCATCCAGATTTCCTGCCTTCACAAGCTGTATCAACCTCATCTCTTCATCGGCCGGATAATAATAGGAAAAGGCCGGCGTTTCCATTTCAGCATGATATAAGATCGGAGCCTTCTCGCTCCATCCTGCATGATGAAGCACAAACCTGGCCTCCCCGTAGGAACGGTATAGCTCAGCAATGCTGGACTGGCACTCGCCTACAGCCATATACAAGCCCGTATCTGAGATTCCGCTCAAATGCTCGTAAATTACCTTTATATTCGCTCGCATCTGTGTGATAAAATCCGCGTTGTCTACTGCCGTTCCCGACAGGATCAGGACCAATTGGTTTTCACCAAAATCATGCAGCAGCACCTCCTCCCTGCATAATGCTTGAAGCCTGTCGCGGAGGTTGATTTTTACTATATCGAGCTCCATCAGCATCTCTTCCATAAACGGCTCCTGGTATCCCCGAATATGAAGAAGGGCAACCGCATGGTGAGATCCTCGAAGTTGGACTTGTGCGTGTTCCATGGCAGCCTCTATCTCCTGCATCGACGTGAAGCTACCCTTCAGAAGCCTGTCAACCACGACATTCCGCAGCAGCGGAATCTGCTCTTCCAACCGCTCCTTCAGCGTATCATGACTTTCAATCAACTCGGACACGGAATGTCCGATATAATCAACGGCGTTACGAGAAACCACATGCTTTGCATCCCGACGCGATGACGGCAGAAGCTGGAGGATCTTAAGGAATGGTCTGCTGCTTCGATATGCAAAATAGCCGGCGATCCCAAGCCCCAGCAGAAGAGCCGTAATAAAGATCGTCAATGTCAGCTGTTTGATATAATTTGCTTTTTGGAGCACCACGGATTTCGGTTGAGCGGATACATAGCTCCAGCCATTGTATTTGGAAGTGGATTGCGTCACCAGCATTTCCTGACCGCCCAATCGGATATGGGAGTAGCCCCCTCGTTTGGGAAGCGCTTTCAAAACATTCGGTTCTTTCAAACCAATAGAACTGATCAGGTTGCCGTTCTGATCCGCTATGTAGGCAAACCCTTCTTGTTCCGGATCGACTTTGCGAAGCATGTCCTGAATCTGCTTGTTGTTGATCAGTACAGTGACAACTCCGCTGCTCCTCTTATTCCCGAAGGATTGCATGTAGCTGACAACCGAGTAAGGTTTGCCTTCATACAGGACCGAATGGCCTGGGGCATACGTTTTATAATGATACTGCCCAAACAGAGCTTGCTTCCACTCGCTTAATGACTGGTCGTCATAGCGCAGCTGCAAACGATAATACTGGTCCACCGTATACACCTTACGAGGTGAAACGATCATGTTGCTGTTCCTGTAAGCGATGTAATACTCCAAGATGAAGTGATTGAACAATTTGTAATTAAACAAACTCTTTTCCAAATCCCATAGACGATAAGGACCTGTTCCGACAAACGGTTCTTTCTCAAATTGAAAAGACAGCACCTTCGATTCGCTCGACATTTGCCGTGCCATGTTCTCGATTTCGGCAAATCTCTGATCCAGCGCTTCCTGGATTTGCTGCAGAGCGGCGGAGGTGCTTCTCACCGTCTCGCTTTCGATAAGCCCTGCAGTCTTCCCATAAGCAAACCATCCAACCAATAGGGAGCCCACCAAAATGACAGCATACGGTATAAAAAATCGAACCAGCAGCGCTGCCTTCTCCCCGGAAACGGATTTCACCGCTTTATTCCCCCTTTCATCCCTTCAGATATGATCCAATATAACAAAGAAAACGACATATAGTCAGTAGACCAAAAGGCACTGATTTTCCCCCTCTCATGCATCCGTAAACGAAAAAAACCGCCTGTGCAGATCGGATTCGACCATTCATTCAACCCCTTACTTCCTAGCTTCGTCATAACCTATGCCTGACATATGCTCAAGGGAAAGGGCATCCCGCTGCTGCATAAGCACAGCGGAATGCCCCTCTTCAGACTATTCTCCATGAATCCAGATTTCGATGATGCTGTTCCAGGTGTTGATCTCATTCCCTTGACCGACATAACGAATGTATTTCGCCTGAACCGGCGCAAAGGCAAAGGTTTCGTATGCTGCCTGTTTCTTGCTGGAAACGCTGCTGAGCACCTTCTGGTAGTTGATTCCGTCCGTCGATACTTCGAGATCAAAAACATTCGATCGCGTATGCCCATTGTAGAACAGAATGCTGACCTGATCCACCAGCGTTGGCTGATCCAGCTCCAACTGCAGATGTTGTCCTTTGCCATCCGCGGACCATCGGGAATCCGGGTCGCGGTCCAGCGTGTGAATCGGCAGGTTGCCGTCGTCAGCGCTAGCGGTTACCTTAGCTACAGCCGCCAATGGTCCCTCCGGTTCCACCATCGGTTCTTTGACTTCGAATCGTTCGCGTGCTTCAACGTTCACGCCTTGAACCACGCATCTCGCAATGATGTCGACCATGCCTGCTTTCGTTGCGTGGAATATATTCCCTTCCGTATATCCGATTGTTTCATCACTTGATGCGTACGTTACGGGAATGTTCAATTCCGAGATTTGGACAACTTCACCATTATCAAGCGTGAGATAGGATGCCAGTTCCCCGCTGCGTCCCGCACTGATTGCATTTCCGGCGACTCTCCACCCTGGAACGGCCTTGTTCGGAGTAATCGAGATATTCTCCGGCAAGACCGGCGTATTCGCTACATTAAATTTCACCTTTACTTTCCGGGTATGCCCGCGATACGTTAGGATGATCTCGCCTGTTCCGTCTGCTCGCCGCGGCTGCTTGATGCTGATATTAACATCCTTGGCCAACGGCGTCGCAGCAATGACCGGAGGCTCCGTTGTTCCATAGGGCAGCGTATGGGCATACTCCGTTCTTAAGAACTGCATGCCTGCTATGGCCTCTCCATCGATCAGCAGGGATTGCAAACCCAAGCTGATCTGATCCATTCGATTCTTCGATTGGTCTTGATATAAGCTCTGTGGCGACAGACGCGTTCCTTCACCGATTCCCTCAGCCATATCAAACGGCTGCGTGTTCGCATCCGGAATGGAACCGACAATATGGACGTTCACGCCGGTGACGCTGCCTTTCGTTCCGATCACGTAGCCGTTACCGAATTGCTCCGATTCCACAATGACGCCGGGCTTGCTCCGGTGCGCCGCCTGGCCGGTCGTATTCCAGAATACGCTCTCCGTCGTAACGACGCCGTGTCGGTTGGTCTCCGATGAGCCGTAGTCTCGCGTAATCGCCGAAATGGCATCGCCGTTAACGACCAGATTATCAATGAGATTCGCCATGCTGAGATACATGTGGAAATCGGTCAGCAGCGAAGGGTTCTCGGAGTAAGCACCCTGCAGCACATTCCCGTTCGCGGAGAAATTGGCGTACGTGAAGCTGTGTCTGGCTCCAACCGCTTTGCTGTTTTTGATGAGATTATCATTGCCGATGAACTGATATAAGTAACCGTTCCCGTTTGCTCCCCGGTACTGCGGGTACTGCATCGTCACATTATCGACGGTGACATTTTTGGTTCGGTCCAGAATGATCCCTTTGGACAGAATATGATAGTCTGCATTGCCGGAAGGCTTATAGGTGCTGATATTCCGAATCCAGCTGTTGGCGGCAGCCACGATATTGATCGCTTTGGCATTATCGCTCTCATATCCAGCCGTGCCGACGACTTTGAAGTCATCCTCGCCAAGCCCCGGCTTGGGATTCTGAACGTTGGCTATCGAGAAATCCTCCAAACCGATTTCGGCGATCGGATCTTCCGTCCGGCTAATGGTGATATGGTCACGGAGTTTCATTGGATACCGGGTAGGAATATCCAGGGTAAGGGTTTTATTCCCGGAATCCACGGCAACGATTTGCCTGTAGAATAACGGCTCTACCTTGCCGAGACGGGAAGACCATTTGTTCTGCATGCCGAGTTCAGTCAAGAAACCCGGGGTCGTTTCGAACGTGATCACCACGTAATCGTTCACCGCGAACCCGCTGGTATCCTCAACGGGCAAGAGCACGGTGGGATCGGTAAGGGATTTTCGAAGCTTCGTGGCCGCCCCTGTTTTCTTCCAATCTCCGCTGCTGACCCGAATGATATCCTTGTTCTTCATGTTTTCCTGCGCATTATAGATATGGGTTTTGTTCATGCCGTCGCCTTTCAGGACAACATGGCTTGCCGATATGGTCAATGAATAATCCTTACCGGGCTGCGGCGCTACCCGATAAGTGCCCTTTGGAAGATACACTACGCCTCCGCCAAGCGCCGAAGCGTCGTCGATCGCTTTTTGGATAGCCGCCGTCGCATCGCTGCGGCCGATACGGCGCTTTTGTCACGTCGATCCGCTTGTTCTTTTTCGTTCTCGGAATCTCCTCTTCCCCGCGCCGATAACCGGCATAGGAAAAATCGTGCAAAAATCTTCCCTGCTCATCTCGATATCCCGGATACCAGTTCTTAGGATAGAGTCTGCTTCTGCCGTCCTTGTCCAATGTCATACCCTCACTTGCGCTCCCTTGCGATGGTTGTTGATCCTTCACCGATGCCTGAACCTCATTCGTTGCCGGTACGGACATTCCAACAGCTAAAGTCAGCGCCAACACTAGGAAGGGCCATTTTCTTCTCATTGCCTCATTCTCCTCCTTGATTACGATTTATTCGGATGTGAACGGTTACAACAAGCTGTGCTATACACCTCCCATCGCTGCTCAGCAAGATTCACGGCAAAGCCATGTCGGCATTTCACCATTGATTGTAGGGCATGAACGAATCGGGTCCTATGATCAAAAACTACATTTCGATGCCCATTTCCTCCACTGACGGGCTTTACCTGGCAGAAACGGCCTGATTATAGCGATCTAAAGCCTGCTGCTGGATCTGTATGGCGCGATCGATTTGGAGCGACTTCATCTGTTCCACGAACATATCAAAGGATTCGACCGGTTCCGTGCCAAAAATAATCTTCAGCGACATCTCATCGACAACCTTGTTCACTTCCTGCATGATGACCGACATCTCCGTGTTTTCCTTCTCGGTTTTGGGCAGTGTTGGCAAGCTATGCAGCGCCGCATCTGTGCTGGACCATAATCGAACCGCCTCCTTTTGCTCCGGCAAATTATAGTACTGTTCCATGTAACGCGTATCTTGCACAAACGGACCGAAGTAGCTGGCTCTCGTATACATCGCGAGAGCTTGGGCAGGCGCCAACTTATCGGGATTCTTCAAGATGGTGTCGGTATACGCGGGATAGCCGTCCTTCATCACATAACTGACTCCCTCGATTCCGAAATTAAACAGCAAATGACCCTCCGGCCCATAACCATAATCCAGCATGCGAGCCGCCTCCTCGACGTGCTGGCTGTTGCTGGAGATTGCGACTCCGCCGCTTGCGCCTATGGCTGGGGCGAGCTGGCCGAATTTCGGTCGATCACCTTTATTCAGGACAGGATAAGGCGCCGCAACGAGCTCCGCCGATGGATCGTTTCCTTGCAGAATAGGCAGCCAGGTGCCGATGCCTGCGCCTGCATTCCATATGCTTGCACCGCTGCGGCCGATGATCATGCTCATATCCTGCGTTTCGGAATCGACCGCAGCCAGATTTTTATCGATGAGGCCTTCCGCATACCAATCGCGGAACAACGTTAGAAATTCCTTATATTCCGGTTCTTGGGCTCCGAATTTAATCATGCCATCCTCCTGGTAAAACCCTTTCTTGATGCCGTAAGCTCCAATAAAGCCGCCGCCTTCGATGCCGAACAGCGGATTCGGTACGCCCAGGAAGGTCAGCGGTGCTTCAGCACCCTTCCGTTCCTTGAAAGCGGCCAAGACCGTATGCCATTCGTCGATCGTCGTTGGCACTTTTAGTCCAAGCTCGTCCAGCCAATCCTTACGGATGATCGGGCCTTGGTAGGTACGCAACTTGTCGTCTCCTTGAATGAACGGAAAAGCGTAATAACTCCCGTTGGCCGTCCGGATCTGCATGTCGATATCCGGATGTTCGTTCAGGTACTGCTTCAGATGGGGCGCGTATTGATCGATAATGTCGTTCAGCCGCAAAATATAGCCGTCATTGATCGCTTTCTCCGGCCCGCCCGGATAGTTGATCCATTCGTATTCAATCATGTCCGGCAGCTCTCCGGAAGTAAGCAGGACGTTGATCGCTTCTTTCGCTTGGTTGGTTGGCGGCTGGATGAAATGAAGCTTGATTCCGGTTCTATGCTGCCACTCCTGAAAGAAAGGCACTTCGTTGAAGCTGGACTTGATGCTTGCGGCATTGCCGTTCAGCTCTGCCCAGTACGTTAATGTCAACTGTTCATTCATATCAGGAGTGTAGGGCGCTTGCTGTTTAGAAGGGGCAGATCGGTCACTGGTCTTAACGGCCGAATCCGTCCCCGACTGTTCGCATGCCGTCAACAGGCAGGTGAGCGCAATGAATACAATCATCAATGCCATCCGTGAGCATTCTCTCTGCAACTTCATACGCATCCCTTCTCCCTTCATCAATGGATTTCTTTGTATTTGCCGGGCGTAATGCCCTCGTATTTCTTGAATACCCGAATAAAAGTCGCCGCATCGTTATAACCGACCAAGCGGGATATTTCGTTGATCGATTCCTGCTTGTGCCGGATCATTTCTTTGGCTTGTTGGATCCGATATTTATGAATGCAGTCGAGCAGGCCTTCGCCTGTTTGATTCTTGAAGAGCTTGGACAAATAACTGCCCTTCAGTTCAAAATGCTCGCCGATCGCGTTGACGTTCAAATTCGCATCATCATAATTGCACGCAATGTATGACGTAACCTGCGCGACGAGATGGCGGATGGCGTCCTCCCGCTCTTGGGATACGTTGTTTACGCGCTTCTCGGCGGCGTAAGCGCAAACTTCCTCAAGCAAAGCCTGCAAGGCTGTCTGCATTTCCTGAATGGTGTCACACGCTAGGATGTCGTCAATCCGCTGCGAATAGTTGGCCAAAGTGCTGTTCTCGCTGTCGCCTAGCTCATTCATGGCCTTGATCATCGTGCCGACGAGATTAAATATTAGACATCTTGCCAACGTGAGCGACATCACCGGCTTATCGAAATTTCGCTTCGTGATCTCTTGCATGAAGGCACTAGCCTGGCCGATGTCACCGGCCTTAATGAAGTTAATCAACTGCTGCTCCACCTGAAGCGGATAATCGTACCCGAACGAATCTTCTTCCAATGCATCGCTTCGGATGTCTTCATAGGTAATGATGCCTTTCTTGCCGAGCACCATTTTATATTCCATGGCATCAACGGCTTCCTGATAGGCCTCTGCGATGCCGATCCATGACGAATGTAGTCCGCTGATAGAGACCGTCAATTCCATGTCATACCGGTCCAAGAAACGCTGGGCTTCCGCCGCAATGGTATGCAAATCGTGGTGCCTGTCGGAAGAATCCGCTTTCAAATTCACGAGGCAGACCATCATATCATCTACTTCGGCTACATACCCGGCATGGTTCTGCTGAAGGGATAGCTCCTCCACCACGTTGGAGATGATGAGGTAGATCAATTTGTTTCTTTCATTGATATCAATGCCCGGCAGCTTCGCATACAGATTCTCCTCATTCTCGATCACGAACAGAATGACGGCGAATTCGCTGGAGTGGAGCGGCATTTGAAAGGATCGGAAGGCTTCTTCGTAAGGAACCAGCGTGTCCTGCTTTCCTTTTAACAGCCGGTTGATCATATTGGACCGGAGCACATGCTGATGTTTCTGCAGTTGCTGGGCAATTTCGTTATTCTCCGATCTCGTGTTCATGATGACCTTCTGAATAAACCGAAGCTCGTTGCGTTCAGCGGGCACGCTCTGCGTGCCCTTGTCCTTCAACGATTCCACGAGCTGCTGGATCGGTGAGTAATTCCGACGCATGAAGAACCAGGTCAGCACGCCGGCGCCGATTAAGCTTACCATTATGCTGATATAGGTGAAATTTCGGACATAGACGGCTTTTTCCCAGTACAATCCGCTGGGGATGATTAAGGCATACTTCAAATCCGACACCGTGGAATCCATGTAGAACAGCTCCGATTCGCCGGCCTTTGATTGGTCCAACAGAACCCGGCTTCCATCCATGAAGGGTTTCAGCTCCTCCGATCCGGGCCGATTGCTCATCAGAATCTCGTTGTGCTGATTCAGGATCATCAGCGTCCCGCCGCTAAAACCCGATATGCTCTCAATCGCTTCCTGAAACCTGCCGGTATCCGCCATAACCACGACCGTGCCGGTCTCCTGTCCATTCAGATCGTGCGGCAGCTGAGTAACGTAAGCGATGGAAGATTCAGCCGGAGCCGCATTCAGATGTGGCAGAAGCATGAATTGATTTGTACCCGCGCCGAGGATCCGTTCCCTCCATGCGTCATAAGCTAGCACTCCCGTATTATGTATCGTATGGAAAGCCGTTTTCATATCCCGGATATTTCCAGAACGTAGAACAGAGTTGTCTTTTTTCCACACCACATAGAATTCGTCGATGGATGCGTAAGATGTTTTATATAAGCGGAATTCCTTGACCAATTGGTATGCGGTATAGGGTGCTTCCTTAGCCGGTTGATTGGAATACATCAGCGTTTGAAGTGTCGGGCTCCACGTCATCTCCATATTAAGCCGCTTCATGAGATCGATCTGCGTATCGATGGTGTATCGCATCTGCTTCAGCAAGGAATCGTTGGCCCGATGAATTTCACTCTTCAGCGTATCGTTTGCCTGTGCGTAAATGACCAGACTGATCAAAATCGGGACAAACAGAACGGCACTGTACGATACGAGCCAGGTCACGATAATGCTTTCCCGTTTCTGCCATAAATATTGAATGTTCAGCAACAGCTCATCACCCATATCCTCGTAGTTTGTCTATGTGTAGATCAGGAGTTTATTATACGGCAAGAGCCCGCTTTGGCATATAGATAAAAAGTTCAATTCGATTGACAAAAAGACGATCCGACAATCCGATGCGCCACAGCCACAGCACAAATAGCCCGGATAGACGACGAACGCCTATCGGGCTTCCTATGCTTAAGCGGCAGGGATCAATCTATCCCGACGCCATTCGTTATTAGAATATTCGACGCTGCCAGCCGTTTAATTTGGCAACAGCTTCCACGTAAAAATAGTCGCCGTAAATGAGGGACACGTTCACGTTTTGCCCTGCCGGTTTATGGCCGGTGCCTTCGATTAGAATGCCTTCATGTTTCGAGTCGTTCCAGGTTCCGTAATGTTCGTGCAGCGACGATAAGATGCGTCTTGCAGCAATCCCGTACAGTCGTCCGCCTTCCGCTTCATGCAGCACGTCCGCGAGTTCAAGCAGTCCCGATGCGGCGATTGCACCGGCCGAACTGTCCCGTGGAATGCCCTCTTCTCCTTCTTGCTCCGCACGGAAATCCCAAGGAGGCACATGATTGTCGGGCAGGCTGGCAATGAAGAAATTGGCCACGCGCTCCGCAGTTCCCAGATATGCCGAGTCTCCCGTATATCTATACATATTCGTTAAACCGTATAGCGCCCATGCCGCACCCCGACTCCAAGCGGAATCCGGCGCCGCTCCTTGTCCTCCCATGGCTTCTGCCCGTTCACCGCTCACCGGGTCAAAGCGGATGATATGATGGACGGATCCGTCTTCTCTTATGAATTGTTTCATCACCATGTCCGCATGAGCTCTTGCGATATGAGCGAACCGGGGATCGCCGCTCTCCTCCGATGCCCAGAACAGCAAGGACAGGTTCATCATGGTATCGATGATCGACCAGCCGTATTTATCTCCATTCCAGGCGCGGATGAAGCTACCTTTGAGGTTGAAACGGCCCGTCAGGTAGTTCGCCGCGAACAAGGCACGCCTCGCTGCGTCTGCGTCACCCGTCAATTTATTTTTAATGACCGCTGTTGGCAGAAACTGAAATCCTACGTCATGGTCAAAGTAATGATCCTCAAGGAAGCGTTTCGAAAGGCGTTCATCCCAATCCCAAGCTGCATTTTTGTATCTCTCATCACCGGTCATATCGTATATGATCCATAGAATTCCCGGCCAAAAGCCTGAAGTCCACCAATCGAGCCTCATGTCGTCATAGATGCCGTTCGCGCCGGCTACGTGCGGAGATTTGTTCCCGATCCCCTCCAGCATTCGATCCGTTTTGCTCTTGATCTGGTTCCAAACTTCCTGCCTATTCTCAATTACCCTACTCATTTACGCTAGACCTCCTTACCCTTTATGCGATTTAAACGATTCACGGGATTAACCTTTCAATGATCCAACCATGACGCCTTTAACGAAATATCGCTGTAAGAACGGGTAAATGCACAGGATCGGTATCGTAGCCACCATAATGGTTGCATATTTAATGGTTTCCCCGATTTGGAACCGATCCCCCGCCGATGCGCCTGCCGACATGCTCTCCGTGGAATTGGCGATCAGGATTTCGCGCAGCACCAATTGAAGCGGAAACAACTCGCGGCTCTTGATAAACACCGACGCGTAGAACCAGCCGTTCCACTTATCCACCGCATAATACAGAATCATCACGGCTATGACAGGCATGGATAACGGAATGATGATCCGGAACAGAATCGTGAAATGATTGGCTCCGTCAATTTTGGCCGACTCCTCCAAGCTGTCCGGGATGCCCATGAAGGACGTTCTCATGATGATCAGATTGAATGTGCTGATGGCGAACGGCAGTATCGTTGACCACAAGGAATCCAGGAGGCCGACTCCTTTTACGATTAAATACAACGGAATCAGCCCGCCGCCGAAAAACATCGTGAATACGATAAAGAACATGAACACTTTGTTCCACATCACGTTTTTGCGGGACAGCACATAAGCTCCAAGCGCCGTCATGAAGAGGTTGACGAACACGCCGAACACAACGATGAACAACGTGTTCCGAAAGCCGATACCGATGCCAGGATTCGCAAGGACGCTCTTGTAAGCATCCAGGCTGAAGCCTACCGGTTTCCATAATAGCCCTTTGTTGGCCAACAGCTGTGACGAGTCGCTGAATGACGCAAACAAAACGTAGAGCAGCGGATACAACGTTGCGATGACAAGCAAAATCAGAAATGTATAATTAATGACATTAAATATCCGATCGAACCAACCGCTTTCCTTCTTCAAAAATACCACCTCACCATAAGCTGTTTTGACTAACCCTGCGGCTGATGTAATTCGCCGAAATCAGGAGCACCAGATTGATAACCGAGTTGAACAAACCGACCGCGGAACTGTAACTCCATCCGAATTCCAGCAATCCCTTGCGGTACACGAAGGAAGAGATGACATCAGCTGTTTCATACGTGACCGGATTATAGAGGAGAATGATTTTCTCGAATCCGACATTCAGCATATTGCCCATCCGAAGAATGAACATGATGGTAATGACGGGCAGGAGACCCGGAAGCGTGATGTAAAACATCTGCTTGATGCGGCTCGCTCCATCCATGCGAGCAGCCTCATACTGCTCCAAATCGATGCTCATCAACGCGGCGATATAGATAATGGATTCCCAACCGATACGCTGCCATATTTCGGACAGGACGTAAATGGGCCTGAACAGCTCCGGCTTTTGCAGCATGGCTTGACCGTCGTATCCCAGCATCATGAACAGCCGGTTGATTAATCCGTCGGCGTTGGTGAAGTCCGTAATAATGCCGCAGATCACGACCAGTGATATGAAATAAGGCATGTAGGTTATCGTCTGGACGACCCGTTTGAATTTGCGCTTGCGTACTTCATTGATCAACAGCGCCAGAATGATCGGTGCCGGGAATTCGAAGATCAGCGTATACAGGCTGATGAGAATGGTGTTCTTTAAGACGCGCAGAAAATAATAGCTGTTGAAGAATTCCTCGAAGTGTTTGAGTCCGACCCAATCGCTTTCCAGAATGCCTTTCATCGGAGAATAGTCTTTGAAGGCAATGATTGCGCCGTACATCGGACCGTAATGGAAAATAAGGTAATAGCCGATGACAGGAATCATCATGATGTACAAATACTTGTTCATCATGAAGTCCCGGATGAACCGGCTCTTGAAGGACTGACGATCGTTCATGATGTAGGGTTTCACCTCGTTTCAAATGGGGAGGGCTGGAGCAGCCTCCCCTTGTATTGTTTACCGGTTGTTGTAACGCTCCAGCGCGGCGGTCTGAATCTCGATTGCACGATCCAGATTCAGCGACTTCATTTTAGCTACATAGCCTTCGAATTCATCCGCCGATTCGTTGCCGAGAATGATCTTGATGGTCATCTCGTCCACGAGCGTGTTGATGTCGTTCATAATCGTTGCGTACTCGGAACTCTCTTCCGGCGTCGGCGTAATCGGCGGCAGGCTGTATTTGGCTGCATCCGTATTCTTCCACACTTCAATCGCGTCCCGCTGGGTTTGCAAGGCAAAGAACTGCTCCGCGTAACGCTTGTCCTGAACGAACGGTCCGTTATAGCTGCTGCGGGCATACAGCGATATCGCCTGCGCCGGAGCCAGTTTATCCGGGTTCTTCATTAACAGATCCGTGAATTTCGGATAGTCGCCTTCCAGGCTGTAGCTGACGCCCTCTTCCCCGAAGTTGAAGAACATGTGCCCTTCCTCACTGTAGCCGTAATCCAGCATGCGAACGGCAAGCTCCGGATCCTTCGCCGCGGTCGTGATAGCGACCGTCCCCTCCGAGGCGTAACCTTGGTTGCGCTGCCCGAATTTCGGAACGTCGCCCTTCTTCAAGACCGGATACGGGGCTGCTACCAGAACGGCATCCGGATCGTTCGCCTCCACCAGCGGCTGCCACTTCCCGATGCCTCCCCCTGCGTTCCCGACGGTAGCCCCGGTAGCGCCGGACGCCATGTTTCCGTCAACGGCTTTGGTATCGGCTGTTGCGATGTTTTTGTCAATAAGACCTTCCTTATACCAAGCCTGGAACAACTTCAAATACTCTTTGAAACTGGCTTCGGCCGGGCCGAATTTGATCTGCCCGTCTTCCTGGTAAAATCCGCGATTCACGCCGAACGCCCCGATAAAGGCACCATTCCCGGAATCATTGAAAAATCTTGGCTTGCTCACCACCGAGAACGGAGCGGCTGCCCCTTTCTTCTCTTTGAACGCCCGTAAGGTTGTCGTCCACTCATCAATCGTTTCTGGAACCGGAAGTTCCAGTTCGTCAAGCCAATCCTTGCGGATGATCGGTCCCTGGAAGACGCGAAGGTACTCATCCCCGCGGATGAACGGGAATACATAATAGCTGCCGCTGTCGGTTTTGACCATTTTGTCGATATCCGGATTCTCCTCCAGGTACTTTTTCAGGTTTGGCGCATATTGGTCGATCAGATCGTTCAGCTTGAGGATGTACCCGTCATTAATGGCTTTTTCCGGGCCTCCCGGAAAGTCTCCAATGAAGTTGTACTCGATCATGTCCGGCAAATCCCCGGATGCGAGCATGACGTTCAGGGATTCCCTGACCTGACCCGTAGGCGGAGCGGTGAATTCCAGCGGAACCCCGGTTTTCTCCTGCCATTTTTGAAAAAACGGAATTTCGCTGTGCGAATTTTTGACTCCGATCAGATTGCCGTTAATCTCGCCCCAATACGTAAGCTTCTTATCCGTTTGGATCGGATAAGTTGTTGCCTCCGATTCGGTTGTACCGCCAGGGTTCGTACCCGCAGCTCCCTCTCCCTGATTTGTTTCGCCCGTTTTGCCGCCTCCGGACGAACAAGCCATGAGCATCGTGCCTAATAACAAGATGATCAAACTCGTGGATAACGTTCTTCTTCTCATTGACCTTGCCCTCCAAAATATCGAATGTTTGTGTCTAACCCAGATTAATGGAGGACCCGTTGTTGCGATATTCTCAAAACATACAACGGCATGTTGATTTCATCTTAAGCAAATGACGATTTATACAAAGCGATTGGCAATTTGCAAAAAGGCCTGGGCAAGAGAACTCCATGATTCCTCGACAGGCATGCCATCCAGCAAACTAAACAGACCATGCGGGAATCACATGATCTGTTCATTGGCAACACGCTCTGCTCCACTTGAACAATGAATGGATTGAAGGAACTGGAGTCTGTCGCCCATTCAACCGTAAATTGGTTGTTCTTTTCGCTATCCTTTATACTGGATAGGAAACTATCATTTTCGAGAGGAGACCATACCGATGAATGTGAACGAATCTCTGAAAAATGCGTTGTTTACCAAAGAATTCACCCATAACCCTTATTCTGTATACGAGAAATTGAGGCAAAGCGATCCCATACTAAATCTACAATTTCCAGATGGTCGTTTCGGTTGGTTGATCAGCAATTACGAGGAAGCTGTTGAAGCGCTCAAGGATAGCCGATTTAGTAAAGACGTCGTTAAAGCAATGGGGCAGGAACAGACGAGCGTGTTCAGCACTAACATGCTGTTCTCCGATCCGCCGGATCACAAACGGCTTCGCGGATTGGTCCAAAAGGGCTTTACGCCACAGCGAATTGCGGATATGCGGGGCCATATTCAAGAGATCGCGGACAACCTGCTAGATGCTGTCTCCTCCAAAGACACCATAAATCTCATTGATGAGTATGCGTTCAAACTTCCTATTATCGTGATAAGTGAAATCCTTGGCGTGCCCACGGAGGACCAAGACAAGTTCCGGATATGGTCCAACTCCATCATCGGCGCTTCCAACCAGGAAATGAACGAGCAAGTAGTTCAGCATATGAATGAATTTATCGCTTATTTGAAGGATTGGTTCGCCAAGGTTCGCGAACAGCCGGGCGATGATATGATCAGTCAGCTGGTCATTGCCGAGAATCAGGGTGATCGCTTATCCGAACAGGAGTTATATGGCGTCGTCACCCTGATGATCATAGCCGGTCATGAAACGACGGTGAACCTGATCGGTAATGGCGTGCTTGCGTTATTGGAGCATCCGGAACAGCGCAAGCTTCTGCAGGAACAACCCGAACTCATTCATGGCGCGATTGAGGAAATGCTTCGCTACAACGGACCCGTTGAATTCAGCACCTCCCGTTGGGCGGCGGTGGATATGGATTTTCATGGTGTTCATATGAAGAAAGGCGACTTGGTTGTCATCGCTTTGAACTCCGCAAATCGGGATGCCTCACAATTCGCAGACCCGGATATCTTTGATATTACCCGGGAGAAGAGCCAGCATTTAGCCTTTGGCAAAGGGATTCATCTCTGCCTGGGAGCCCCCCTCGCCAGGCTGGAGGGTGAAATCGCAATCAACACGCTGCTCCGTCGCTACCCCCATTTTGAGCTGCAACGGGACATCGATGAGCTTGAATGGAGACCGGGTATGATTGTCCGCGGTGTGAAGGAAATTCCGATTTCACTTCGTACCTGAGACTTAATATTATGAATAGCTGTTACCATGAAAAAGGCGAATCCCGTTAGGAATTCGCCTTTTGATTATGTTGTATCGGAGACAGACAAATCCCACAAATGCTTATAACGAGGCTCCCACTTCCCCGCCTCCAGCGTAACATTTGAAGTGAATAAGCACCCATCGTTCATACCAAGCTGTGGTTAACTAAAAAGGTCTAATAAACGTTGCCCAGCTTCCTCAAACGCTTCCTCAAGCGCGCTCCTCAAACTTATATCCCAAACGAACAAACGGTCACGGTATGAGCAGCGCTGGAACCTAATTTCGTGCGCAAATTTCGAATATGGCTATTAATCGTTCGTTTATCCCCGATATAATCATAACCCTAAATTCTGGTTATCCATTGTTCCCTCGTAATACATGAAGCAATAAGTTACATATTAAATATTATGTAAACCGATCTTATATTGACTTTATCTTTTAGTTCATATGCCGGAGTGAATAATAGTTAATTCCACCCTTTTTATCCAATCCACATCACTGTGTGCAAGGCGTTTCTCCGTTAAGTCCATTCCTCCAATAACGCGCGATCCTAAATCCTAAATAAGGAATAATCGATCCCTAGTCCAAGCTCCATGACTAGGGTTATTGATATGGTAAAAATGGGTAAAATTAATTTGTAGAAGCCGTTTAGAACGATGCACCTCAAAATTTTCATCAAATGAAAGAAGCTGAGCTGAATGAAGTCTGCTAAAACCAAAGAAAATCAATCTCAGCGCATAAGATACTCCGCGCGTAACTTATGGTCAGGTATCTTATTCGGATTAGGTCTGGTCGCTTTTATCGATGAGGTTGTGTTTCACCAATTACTGCATTGGCATGTTCTGGTTGAAACGGTGGATTGGAGGTATCCTGCTTGGAGGCGACGCCTTCCAGCTGTATGATGGTATCATTCAGCATAAGCGGATGCGGCTGCACCAGATTCGTTATAACGTCGATATCCGTCCCTACGATTGGGTCTGGAACGTGATTGCTGCGGGAATGATCCTAGTTGGTATAATTTTCATCGTGCGAACTCAAAACCGTACTCTATCCAGGGAGGCCTGATCTCATGATGGGTAACCATACGCTTCATGAGGCTGGAATGTCTCGAGGTTCTGCTTCATGGACCTCATGGGAATGGATCATGGGTGGTTTAATCTTCGCGCTTCTCATTCTCCTATATTTGGTTACGGCTGCGGTCTCCAATCGAAACTACCGAAATTGGCCGCTCTATCGTTATGTTTGCTGGGTTGCTGGAATGCTTTGCATTGGTTTGTCGCTGGTTGGTCCGCTAGCACGACTCGCCCCTACGAACTTTATGATCCATATGCTCGGACATCTGCTGCTCGGTATGCTGGGGCCGCTGTTAATTGCATTCTCCGCACCGATGACGCTGCTCCTCAGGTCTACTCCAGTTCCTCTCGCCAGACGGATCACTCGTATGCTGAAAAGCAAACCGGCCCAAATCATTGTTCATCCGGCAGCAGCGACCTTGCTGAATATCGGTGGACTATGGGTCTTGTACACAACCGGCTTATTCATGGCCATGCATCATAGCCCTTTGCTGCATATCGTTGTGCATTTTCATGTTTTTGCAGCAGGGTATTTATTTACGGTTTCTTTGATCTACGCGGATGTGGCTCCGCACCGTCACAGCTTTCAGACTCGTGCGATCATCCTGATGATCGCCATTGCCGGGCATGGGATACTGTCCAAATACATTTATGCCCATCCGCCAGACGGCGTCTCTTCGGAACAGGCCAAGCTCGGCGGAATGCTGATGTATTACGGTGGCGACGCGATTGATCTCATTCTAGTGTTTTGGCTGTGTATGCAATGGTATAAGTCGGCGCGCCCGCGACCTGCTGCATCCATGCTCCAAGCCTTGGATTAATCACTGTTAACCGGATTATGCTTGGTGTCACTCGTCTCCTCCGGCAGCACGTTGGACATGCTCGGTACATTACGCGGCTTATATTCAATGAGTTCAGAAGAGTAGATGGCAACGGTCATTCTTCCCCCATTACCGAATGCGCGGATGAGGATGGGCTGATTATAGGCGTTCTCAAAAACAAAATCCGGTCCTCCCCAGCTCACCGTAGCATCGCGCCCCGGCAGCACATAAGGTACGCTCCGGCTGTGAGAGTATCGCTTTACAATCCGCAAGCCTGCACGGTCAATAGCATTATACAGTGTGGAAGAGACCTGACAGATCCCTCCCCCCACTCCCTCCGATAATTCGCCTCTGACAATAACGCCAGCTCGTTTGTACCCTCTATCGACCGTTCTCATACCAACCACCTGATTAAACGAGAAGCTTTCTCCGGGAAACACGACTGCACTGTCAATCGCCTGAGCGGCTAACCCTATATTATGGGAACGATTTTTGTTGTTGGAATTAAAATAGGTGACATAGTAACCTATCGGTTTCACCCGAAGGGAGGCCAGAAGCTCCGTATCCACCTTCGGATAAATCGGATACCTCGGCGCTTCGACGGTAGCTCCCCCAGTGCCGTACCAATAGGAATAATATGCCTCCAGCAGTTTGCGTCGATTCAGTCTATGACCATTCTGCCCGGGAATGATTTGACCACTGCTGCCAATCCGGGCATTCTTGGCATCCAGATAGGTTTTCCGATCAAGCGCATCAACCCATTGATTGTATTTATCCATATCCAGCAGCGGGAAAACATCAAGCGCATGGTCGCTCCGGCTCACGCTTGCCATGACTTTGCCTTCTTGCGTTATCATTAAATTGTTGTTTTCCGGTTCATCCCCTTGCAGGAGCATAAACAATAGACCAAGGACTGACATCCATCTCAAGCTTGTTCACCTGCTTTATCGTTGTTTTTCTCTATTCGCGTTTACGTGATATGTCCGGTTTCGTATACTCTCTGGTATTATGATTGCATTACAGATAATTCATTCAGATTGTTTTACAAGCACAAGAAACCCGCACCATGAAGTGCGGGTTTTCTCTGTATGTTATGACTTATTTTACAAGGACACTGGTGTCTCTTTCCTATGACTAAAGGGCATAACAAGGAATAAAAACGAGCTTACGGCCAGCAATTCTGCAATCCCGATGACCGTTCCCATTGGGGCAGCAGTTGTTCCGTCTCCCAGGCCTACAAGTGGACTTGCGGCTGCACCTAATAACAATGGCAGTAATCCAAGAAGTGCGGACGCACTGCCTGATGTGTGGGCTTCTTGCTTCTGCATCGCCAGTGATGTTGTCGTTGCACTGACCATGCCGACGGCAGAAACAATCAGGAACAGCATCGGTGCAATCAGCAGCAATCCGCCGCCGAGCCATGTGATCGCGAACAGCGAAGTGCCGCCAAAGGCCGCTATGACAAGACCCGTTGTCAACAATTTGGTTTCTCCAGTGCGGGAGGCCAATCTACCCGTAATTTGTGAGAACAGGACAATGCCAACCCCGTTAACGGCAAAGAACAAGCTGTACATTTGAGGGGAGACGCCAAAAATATCCTGCAGTACGAAAGGTGACCCCGAAATATACGCGAACATCGCAGCTGATACAAACGCTTGGGAAAGCGCATAGCCGACAAATACGCGGTCCCGAACCAATGTACCGAAGGTACGGAAGGTTTGCTTGATCCCTCCGTTGGCCCTTTTTTCCCGAGTGAGCGTTTCCGGAAGACCAAACCATACCGCAAGCAGCATTAGCAATCCAATCAGAAACAAAACAACAAAAACGCCGCGCCAAGAGACGAAATTAAGGATAAAAGCGCCGAATACAGGAGCGATTATGGGTGCCAAACCATTAATCAACATCAGCAACGTAAAAAATTTGGTCAGCTCCGTACCGGTATATAAATCCCGGACGACAGCCCTGGATATGACGATACCGGCAGCTCCGCTTGCTCCCTGCACGAATCGAAGCGCAACCAGAACCCATATCGTTGGGGCAAACGCGCACAGCAAGGAGGTAATGGAATAAATAATCAAGGAGATCATGAGCGGTGCTTTTCTCCCCCGGATATCGCTAAGCGGGCCTGCTACAAGCTGTCCAAGAGCAAGCCCAAGCAAAAATGCCGTCAGGCTTAATTGGGCCAGCGATGCTGGTGATCCCAAACTTTCGGAGAGCTTGGGCAGTGCAGGTAAATACATATCAACGGAAAGTGGCCCGAAAGCCGAAAGAGATCCGAGAATCAAGGCAAACTGAAGCCTTTTTCCGCGAGTTAGAACCATGGCTGAAGAACCGGCTTCATTCGTAGACATCGACATACGTTCTGTTACTTCCTTTCCTGCAACACATTGATGCATGAGTAATAAAAATTTTAGCAAACCATCTTGGATTGCTAAATAACTATCCTATCATAGGATATATTTCGGTAGATTGCCATCCATTTTTTCTAAGCAAGTGGAATCCGCAAGGTAAACGTCGTGCCAATCCCTAGCTCGCTATCCACCGTTATTCTGCCGCCATGGTCCTCTACAATTTTCTGACACAGGGACAGCCCAAGGCCGGTCCCTTCTTCTTTGGTTGTATAGAACGGATCAAATATCTTGGCTAGATTTTCATCGGCAATGCCTTTTCCGGTATCCTCAATTTCCACGACAGCCATTCGTTCTTCCGCTCTGAGCGAGATTCGGACGGAGCCGGTGTGCTCCATCGCTTGAAAGGAATTACGAATCAAGTTGATCAGCACCTGGATGATCTTATCACGGTCCATGACGATCTGAATCGGTTCATCGCTTACATCCAGCATAAATACATGTCCATACGAAGCGGCTTCGGATGCACACAACGAATAGACTCGAGTCATACAGTCCGTAAGGGATTCAACCCTCATGTTGCTGGCATGGGGCTTGGAGAAGTGCAGAAATTCTGCCGTCAGCTCCCCCACCCGCGTAATCTCCCCCATAATGACTTCATACCAGGGCTGAATGTTATAGCTTTGATTTTTGGAGAGTTGAATAAACCCTTTAATGGAGGTAAGAGGATTCCGAATCTCATGTGCCATCCCGGCAGCGAGTTCCCCCACCATCTTCATCTTTTCTGTCCGGATCATTTCCTCCTGGCTTCTCATCCAGGAATTGCGACGCATTTGAAATATCCGGTCCTCTGCCGTGCTGATCATCTCTTGATAAGTTAAGGCTTCATGCGGGTAACAAGTGATGCTATAGGTCACCTGTACGCCGATATTTTCAAATTTGAACATACTGTTGTCGATGTTGACTTGCTCGGGCAGCAGTATGGCAAAGCGGTCTCCCGCATATCGGGAGGCTGCCAGCATATCGTTTCGAAACAGTTTGCGCACTGCCCGTGAGAAACTGATCAGAATTTCATTGGCTGTGGAGATGTCCTTGGCATTTAACGATTTGAAATTGTTGATGTCCAGTAACACCAGTTGAAAGGGCTTGTTCACCTCAATGAGATGCTGAACTTTATGCAAATACCCATCATAATTCAGAAGTCCCGTCAAGGGATCGTGATAGGTCAGGTAATCGTTTTGCTTATATAATTTCTTCTTTTCCGATTCGAGAAAATTAACAAAATGAAAGGAAATCACGACGACAAAGGATGCTAAGCAATCAAACACCGAAACCAGAATATTGTATTTCGTCAAAGGAACATAAGACAGACGAATGATGGAATATTGAAGTACCATAAGGAGGCACAGCGGCATCGTTTCTATGAACCGCTCTTTTTTATGAATGAGGTTGACGATGAGTATGTAATACAGCAAGATGCACCAATTCAATTGGCTGACGTAATGAAACGCCCCGAGAAAGAGAAATTGAAAATTGCGAAGCCATTCGAACTTTCGATCCAAAATGACGGATGCATACAGTAACGATGCCATAAGCACCATCAAAGGGACTGACGTTTGATATCCAAGATATATCGACGACATTATGATAAAAACCGATATTAATGGTACAAATAGGAGCTTAAGTACTATAAAAGACAAAGCGAATCACTCCTAAATCACGATTACTGGCGCAAAATGTAGAAATCAGGGAGGCAAGTTTCACCAAATATGGTACACCATATACATGCGTCTGAACAGCAGGAAAACACGACTTTTAGAAAAAGCAACCGCGAATCTTTTTTTGAAGATCGTGTTTGTTCCTGCTACCCAGTTAGATTTCCAACTAGAATTCCTCGTATCTAATCGATATGAACTGATGGGTTGTCGGATGAAACACAACGGTTACGTATACGCCGAACTCCCGAGCCCCCTTCCTAAGCCATAACTTAAATTTCTCCTCCGCCAGTTCACTAGAGATCGTGGTTCTTCCCATATAGAGGTAGTCGACTACATCCATATTGTATTTACGCTTTGTTTCCGTGACGGCGAGCGTTCCCCACATGGCATAAACAGGGTCTTTACTGTTCATGGCTTGGATCAGAGACTCCGCAATTTCTGTCAATTCCTGCTGCCTGATTTCTGAAGAAGCGCGATTTGCAGCAGTTAAAAGGTACTGCCAGTTCCCCTTTTCGAATACGAACAGTTGAAGCGTATTGATCGGTCCCTCGTAAAACTTTGCAGTTGTATGATCTGAAAGCTCCGATTCTTCAAAAGATAGATGTTTCAGCTGCTGTTTATTTTCTAGCGGATATAACTCGATTTTGTAGCTATGTTCAGGTTTATACCGGTTCTCATAATGAATTTCCAAATGCTCGTCCAATCCGCCCTCCATGTCATAACAGCGGCCATACTGATGCGTAAAAGCTACGGGCGGCAACTGCGGTGGTAAGAAGACGGATGTTCCAAAGTGATTCTCACAGGCCCTCATAGCCTCCTCCACGAGAGCACCGCCGGATTCAAAGATGGCCTGCTGGGCATAGGAATCCTGAAGTTTTTTAATCTCTTGATCATTACCAGGACTAATCCCAAGCGATAAAACGCCGGCTAATAAGATGCTGCCCAGCATATTGAACCTCCTCTTTACACCTCTAGTTGATCTAGCGTTCGTCTCTCAAGTCTAAGATTCCCGCTTATATTCTTCCTAATTCGACTTGGGATTCGTTGGATAAAACCAGGGCAAAGTACACACACTGTGACAGACTATGCAGGAATCCGAGGTGTAAAGACGTGGGAATGAAACAGAAGTTAAAATCCATATTTCTGGTTAGCCACGAACATTCTGAAAAAGGCCAAACTCACGAAAATCAACAGGACCCCAACCCCCAGGAAGAAGCAACGCTGACGCTGCAGCATATCAAGGATCAATTTGACAATGCCGCTGATTTTGTCCATAAAACATATCTTAAGGATCGTCTGCATGTACTGTATTTCAGTCATTTAGTCAATGAGGATCGGCTGGAGCGTGACCTGCTCCCTCCGCTCTTGAATTCCGATACACCGCTAGACCTGTTGACGCAGCAATCCCAGTATGAGCATGTGACGGATACTAAAAAATGCGTGGAGAGCATTCTTGACGGCATGGCTCTATTCTTTTATGAGGACAAAGCATACCTGATCGATGTTATTTTCCCAATATCACGTACGGTTGCCGAGTCCGAAACGGAATCCATCATTATCGGGCCGCACGAGGCTTTTACCGAACAAGCTTATACAAATCTGTCGTTGATTCGGAAGCGCGTTCAGAGTTCTCATCTCAAAGTCATTAAATTATCCGTTGGTGAAGTGAGCAAATCTGATGTCTATATCCTTTACATGAAAGACATCGCGAATGAGAACTACGTAAAAGAAGTGATAAAGCGAATTGAGGATATCGAAATCGATGCTATCCATGATTCGAATATGCTGATTCAGTGCATTGATGATGACCCGTATTCGATCTTTGCGCAATTTCTGACCACCGAGCGGCCGGATACGATCGCATCGAAGCTGGTTTCGGGCCGTATCGTCGGAATTATGGACGGCAGCCCCACCGCCTTCAGCGCCCCGGTCAACTTTTTTGAATTCTTTTCCTCCTCCGATGATTATTACCAAAGGTGGAGCATTGGTACAGCGTCCTTGTTCTTGAGGTTTGCAGCGCTCCTGATCACGCTAACCTTGACAGCCCTTTACGTCTCAGTGACCTCTTTTCACTATGAAATGATTCCGGAGAATCTACTCCTGACACTGACGGAGTCTAGAAGCAAAGTACCTTTCCCCCCGATTTTTGAAGCGCTGCTAATGGAGACAACCATTGAGCTATTGAGGGAGGCCGGGGCTAGACTGCCTACCAAGATCGGTCAAACCATTGGTATCGTAGGCGGTATCGTTATAGGTCAAGCTGCCGTTCAAGCGGGATTAACAAGCAACATTCTGATCATTGCCGTTGCTTCTTCGGCTATAGCCTCCTTTGTAATACCCAATTATGTCATGAGCGCATCCTTTCGACTCTTCCGTTTCGGGCTTATTGTGATGGCTGGATTATGGGGGAATATGGGTTTGGCTATTGGCTTGGCCTATATAGTCATTCACTTAAGCGGTTTGACAAGTGTCGGCTCTTCCTACTTATCTCCCATCGCCCCCTTTGAGCCCTATGACTGGAAAGACGTATTCATGAGACTGCCGTTTTCGACGTTGGCCAAGCGGCCAACCCAAGTCAAAGCCAGAAACAAAGTGAAGTTAAAAATGAAGAGGTGAGGACAGTTGAAAGAAAAACTCTCCCAGTTTCACACCGCGATCCTAATCTATATGATTCAAACAGGTGTATATGTATTCAGCATTACCCAGGTCGAAGCCCAATATTTTGGTACGAACGGTTGGCTTATCACCATCCCAGTGTCCCTTCTGGTCTGTCTGAATATTTACATGATGTATTGGGTGTACCGGCTGGGCAATGGACAGTCAATCTTCGTCATATTGGAGAAAAGCATTCCCAAGTTCATTCTGGTCCCCTTCTATCTGGCGATCAGTACGGTATGGGCGCTTATCGGTTGTCTCGTCGCCAAGGAGTATGTACTAATCTTTCAGATGTTCGCGTTCCCGACCACCAACCCCATGGTGTTCAAGATTGCGATCGATGTCCTTGCATTTATGCTGCTGACCAAAGGGCTCTATAACATTTCCAAGGCTTCGACCGTTTTCTTCTGGAGCACCATCTGGATGAGCTTGCTTTTGCTTTATTATCTAGGGGAATTCAGAATAGAGAGATTAACCCCCTATATTTTTAAAGACAGTTACAGCATGACCGAGGGTCTTTTTCAAATTTACTTGGCATACTTGGGTTATGAGCTGTGCTTACTTTTAATTCCCTATACCGATAAGAAGACCAAACTGTTCAGGGCGGTATTCTATGGAAATTTAATTCGTACGGTGTCCTATACGCTCTCGGGCTTTGTTACGTTTGGTGTAATTGGCTCGGATATGCTTAAGGTCATGCTGTTCCCGTTACTGGATCTCCTGGCTTACATCAAACTTCCGTTCGTTGAGCGCATCGAGAATCTCTTCTATGGCTTTTTCCTGTTCACAACCCTCATCACGCTCGTCCTATACTTCTGGGCAGCCGGTGAGAGTACCCAAAGAGTCTTTCCGAAGATCAAAATCAATGTCCACTATTTCTTTATTATTCTAGTCGCTTTGCTCATCTCCTACATTCCAACCATATTGAACACGATCCGGGAATGGCTGATGTATCTGGGATACATCCAGATAGGATTTGCCTACATAATGCCGTTGATATTAATCCTTCTGCTGCTATGGCAGCGGCGCAAAAAAGGCAGTGTGATGTGATATGTTAAAAAAATGTGTATGCTTGCTACTTCTACTAAGTATCATCCCCTTATCCGGCTGCGGGGATCAACGCATTTTGGAAGATCTAGGGTTCATTCAAACGACCAGCTATGATTTGCTCCCGAATGGCGAGTTAAGCATCTCGCTCTCTATACCCCAGGCGGATCCGGAAGCCACTTCTAAACGGGAAGTATTGACGGCGGCCGCCACAAGCAGCAAAGAAGCGAAGATGATCATGTCCCGGAGGACGGGTATGCTGCTGGTAAGTGGGCAAATCCGCAACGTGCTGTTCGGCACTTCGTTGGCGAAGATCGGACTGCACGGTCATCTGGATACCTTGTTTCGGGATCCTTCCATCTCTTCACAAGTAAAAATCAGCGTGGTTGAAGGAAGTGCAGGCGAATTGCTGATTGACGATTACAAGCAGCATCCACGGACCGGCCGATATGTCGATATGCTTCTCGAAAAGGAAGCACAAGGACAAACCATCCCAAAGGTCACGCTATTTAATTTCGCCAGGGATTTTTTTGATCATGGCATAGACCCAGTTGCTCCTATTATTAAGAAACATAATGAGAATTACATTACGACGAACGGCATCGCGTTATTTCGGGATGATCGTTATGTTACGAAGATCGAACCCCAAGACGCAGTGGTCTTCGCTTTTTTGAAGAGCAACTTCAGGGAAGGCCAACTCAATATCGATCTGACGGAGATTAACGGCAAGAAGGAAAACGTCATGTTCAGTTCATTGATCAGCACACGAAAAGTAAAGGTTATCCGCGGAATGCAAGGCATTGAGAAGGTTGCGTATCATGTGAAGGTTACCGGCTCCGTACTGGAATACATCGGTGATGCCAGGTTAAGCAACGACCGGGAACGGCGCGAGCTGGAGCAGCGAATCAGTCAGTATATTTCAAAAAAAGCCGATGCCATCATTGCGTTGATGAAAAAAAACCAAGTGGATAATATCGGAATCGGCACATATGTTCGAAATCGGGTTGGCTATGAACAATGGAAGAAAATGGACTGGAGACAGGAGCTTCAAAAAATTCCGGTGGAATGCTCGTTTGATGTGCATATTAAAGATTACGGAAAGTTTCGGTAGTATGGGAAATGTCACTACCTTTGTTGGGGTAGGACCGGGCCTGAAACGGGTAGACTGAATCATTGTGCTTTTCGGGGGATGGAATTTACAGCGAATTAACATACAAACCATGAACTGCTTGGTATGCAGTTCATGGTTTTGCTTCTAAATGGTTGTACATCTCAATGGCTTACTTCTCCATCAGAAGTTTCTTAGCAGCGAATGCGAGCATGCCGTCTGAAGATCCCTCCAACAGCGATTGATTTCGGCGTCTTCCATCGCAGCGGATAAACCCAACAGTGGGAACAGCTGCTGGCCGCAGGATAACGCTGTTTGGGCTGCTGCTATGCTTCGCGCGGTTACCTCTGCTTCTGTTGCATTCGATAATCCACCGTTACTCAGCAGCTCCTCCCATGAGCCTTCCACCGTCTCATAAAAATCCGAAACAGATTGCTCCAACGTTGCTTTACGTTCCTCCAGCTTGCCGATCACATGAGAAGAGCTCCCTCTCTGCGTCGCAAGTGATTCTGCTGCCTCAAGGAAATGCTCCGCTATGCCAACTGCAACACCGGCAAAAGATACTTGAGCAAACGGAAGGAAGGGATATTGATAGATCATTTCGTTCTCATACCCTTGGACTTCCGTAAGGGAGAACGTCATCTCCAACGGAACGAATGCATCCACAGCAGATATCGTATGACTCGCCGTTGCCCGCAGTCCGAAGGCATTCCAATCCTCCAGAATTTCGATTTGATCAGGATTCAGGATAAGCGACCGAATTTGGGGCTCGTCCTGATCCGCAGTCGGTACGTCAGCTGCATCTTGTACCGCAGCATCCGGTTCGATAACCGCATTGGCTGTAAAGGTCGTTGCATAGCTAGAACCGCTGCAATACTTCCAGCTGCCGTTCACAATGTATCCGCCGTCCACCTGTCTTGCCGTAGCTGTCGGCATCCCGCTGCCCGCAATCACCGCTTCGCGGTGTGCGAATACGCGGCGACTCACCTCCTGGCTCATCAGTGCCGCGAAGAATCCTCCACCTGCTCCAATCGTAACCAGCCATCCCAGGTTACCGTCGATCCTGGAAGTCTCCTGAAAAATGCGTGCAGCCTCCGGCAGAGAGGTCATTCGTCCTTCTAGCTCATCCGGCACAAACAAGTGAAACAAACGATAATCATATATCGTTGCCAGCACTTCGGGAGTTACTTGTCGATGCTTGTCCATCCAAAGCGCTTGTTCTCTTATGGTTTGAATCTGCTGATCCGTAAATAACATCTCTCCACCGCTTTCCACTATCTTTTGTCTAATAGCTTAATCTATTCTTTCGAACCCGTTTCATCGATCTGGATTAACACCTTCTCCAGGGAACCCATAAAGGACACACGTTGTTCTTGATGCTGTTGATACGTGCTCAATAGGCTATCGATTTGAGATTGCATGCTGCTCGTAAAGGCTTCCAGATCGGAGGATACCGATAAACCCAGACCCACTGCATCCAGCTGACGTATTTCTTCCATGAGACCTCTTTCTGCAAAATGGATCTCCATCATCTCACTCATCAGCGACTTCAGCTTCACGACCTTGGCCAGGCGCTGTTCATGGGTCCACTGCTCCTCAGGAGTTGACGTGTCTACAAGAGAGATGCTGTAGTTTCGCATCGCTGTCAGCTCGCCGTTATAGGTTAAAGCCCCTTCCTGAACCAGATGCCGGACCCGATACTCGATAAAAGAGTCGGAAACGGTTAATTCACCCATTCCGATCACCTCGCCAATAATGCGGGCTGATTTCTTGAAGAACCCGTGTCTAGCCTCAAGACGATAAGCAGCTTGCAGTATATCTGCATCATAGTAAGATTCAGGAACGGTGCGTAGCTCCTCGCCTTGAAGCACGCGCAGGAACCCATCATCGTTTACGAGACGCTGCCAATCCGCACGATAGCCAGCCTGATCTTGCGGCGACAATGGAACATGCTCGGCTGTGTCCAGCACCATTTGAAGTTTATCTGTAGTCATCTCGAATGTTCCCCGATACCAACTGTTTGGATCTTGCTGACGATGAATACTTGTCGCATTTACCAATATGATATCAGGATGGTCTGGCATTAAAGACAACAGCCTGCGAAAGCCTAACTGTTCCGAGGCGGAATCTCCTGCCCATATCATGCACGGCACATCCCTCAGCTGCTCGGGCCAGGTGAGCCAAGCGAAGGCTGCTTGCAACATCGTTAATTTCCTGTCATCCACATGCGCGATGCTATATCGTTCCTGAAACCACTTATTTCGGGTTGAGAACGAACGGGAGAGATCATCGTCCTTCGGGAGCGGCCCAACCATGAGGTCATCGCCCAATGTAACTACGATTTCCCCCGGTTTCGAGCGCAGCATCATCCGTAACGACCCTGCCGTTGAATCATCGAAGGCAATATGGACACGCGATACATTTCCGCGATGAATCGGGGATTCGTTCAGGTAGGCTTCATTCCCCATCGCCCACTCCTTATCGAAGACCTGGAGAAAGAGCTCAAGACTCTGATGCTTGCCATCTGCCAGCAGCCTCGCCGATTCCGTATTCATCTTGTCCTTTAGCTTTAGGAGCTTTTCATAGAAGTGATTAATGGCCGTGCTTTTGTCTTTTCGATATTCCTCTCGTGTCATTTGCTCCCGAAGGGGAATGAATGGATCATACATGTTTTGTCCCTTCCATCCGGAATAAGCAAATGTACGGGCAATACCGATCGTGCCAATCGCATCCAGACGATCTGCATCCTGTACAATTTGCCCTTCCAATGTACGCATGGCGCTCCCGGTTCCGCCAGAGAATGACATCGTACTGATAATCTCCAACACGGTTTCCTGGTCAGATGCTTCCACACCGGCTTGCTTCAACCACTGCTGAACCCGCTCGTAACCTGCTTCCTTCGATTCATTCAGCTTCTCGTCAGCTACGTCATGGAGATAGGCTGACAATTCACATATGTATGGATTCGCGCCTTCAAGATACGCCAAGAGTCGGGCGATGCGGGTGACACGCTGAACATGCCACCAATCATGACCGCTTGCATCTTGTTCGTGCACAGAGCGTGCAAACCCTTGAGCTTGCTGAATAATTTGACTATAAGTCGATTTCATCTGATTCAATTTCCCCCATCCAAGGTTCCGGCTTTTGCCTCTAGGCTCTATTATTCCCCATTTAATAGAGCGTCGCAACTTCGAGTATGTTATGAGCCAGTTGTATCCCCCATGCGCATGTGGGCATACGATAACCAGGAATGAGTTAATTCCATTTAGATTCCGTTGTGTAACGGCTAAGATAAGGATACAGAAAGGAAATAAACGGTTATGCTGGTGTTTATTCTTCCAGGTTTAAATCCCCATTTAAGCGAGAATACTGCAGCATCGGTTCAAAGCGTTTTCTCCGATGCCCGTCATGTGATAATCCCTAGCGAAGAAGTGACCGCATCGATCCTAAATGAAACACTTGCCCGGGAGATTGGCCCGTGGTTCATGACGCTTTATGCGGGAGACTCTGTCCAGCCTCATGCCAAGGTAGAGATTGAACAATGGCTGAGGACCTGCAGCGACCACTCAGCCGGATATATCATAAATCCGGTTTCGATTATGGATCAGTTGGTCCTCTCCAAGAACAGACACGTCCCATCCTTGCGCATTCCCCGTGGACCGCTGTTATGGCGCACGAAGACTGTCATGACCGGACAGACACCGGGTTTTAGAACCAGAGTGCAGCTGCCATTCCAGAGGTACATATTGATCGATAAACAATTCGAGCTGTCCGCGCGATATGAATGGATGGAGGTTGATTCCGACGGAATCTTATACCATCAACGCGCGGCTCCCGCCTGGATGAAAGAAACAGAGGAATGGCAAGCCGTATTACCTCTTCTCCAAGATGGAATTCGAGAACAATCACAGCCACCAGTGGTCTCATGTCCTCCTCTGGTTACCATTGCTTTGTGCACCTATAATGATGGCGCATATCTCCCCTGGGCTGTGCGGTCCGTATTAGCGCAGACCTTCGGGGCATGGGAGCTTGTGATTCTTGATGACGGATCAACCGATGCAGAGACTGCACATTATCTCATGAGGCTGCCTCAGGATAATCGCATTAAGCTGATTCGACAAGAAGATAATACGGGCAAATCACGAGCTCTGAACAGAATATTGAACCTAGCGGAAACTCCCTGGTTATTGGAGCTGGATGCCGATGATTGGCTGGCTCCCGATGCGCTGGAGATCCTCATAAGGGAGGCTGGTGGCCATCCGAATACTGCCGTCGTGTATGCTAATCATATGGAATGGCTGGAACGTGCGAATAAACAGCTGGTGTATCAAGGAGTTAAAGTTGCCCCCTCTTCCTTGTCTCCCTTTGTGCTGCTGCACGATGCCCCCGCCGTCGCTCCGCGCATGTTCAATGTTTCTATACTTAAGCAGGTTAATGGCTGGGATCATCATACTCTCTTTGAAGGGAGACTGTATGAGGATATCGGACAATTAATAAAGCTATCCAATACACATAAGTTTTATCACGTACCGGAGGCGCTGTACCACCGCAGATTAAGAACGTCCAGTATGACGCATCGGCATCCTCATCAATACATGGAATGGAAAAATTCCATTATAGGCGAGTCTGAAACATGGAAACACGGCCATCATTCAGAGAGGCAGAATGCGCACGAATGAAACACTCTCATGAAGTACAGTGACTACTTGAGAGGTAGGGATATAATTCGAGCTCACCACTTCCGCTGTAATTAATCCGCCTACTGAAGATCGTAACTGACCTTGCAGAAATTGATTGACCTGAACAATCTCTACCGTTCTGCCCACGAATGTAGCCAGAATTTCTGAAAAGTTCATACTATCTAATTCCTCCCATCTTTTATCAAGCGATAGACAAGAAACTGCGGAGCGGGATTATGACGATACTGCTGTTCGGCTCTGCAATTTGTACATAATCTTCTCCAATCTCGATCAACGTCCCAAATATGGTACCCGCCGTTGTTTCCACCGTAACCCGGCTGTTCAGCCTTCCTCTCAAAAAAGCAGTGACACTGCCGCCTGGGCCTGGACTTGGTCTGGCTTGTAAAGCGTTCACCTGCTCTTGAAGCGCATGGATCCGTTCATTCAATCGAACAATCTGCAATCGGATCCCTGCAATACTGCGAATGAACTTTCGACGCAGAGATAAAAATTTACTCCACACCGAATACGAGGTTATTTTACGCTTTTTCTTTTTTCGAACTATAATTTCCTTGCCTCCCCCATCAAGACTCCTGTTCCAATATCTCCTCACAAGTGCCCCTCCCTTTATATAGTCATTGGTACGTTATGTGAATGCCCGGACAGTGGCAAACCGTAATGTCAAAGATAAGGAAATGGCCTAATTCGCTTAACACCGGAAACCAATCATCAGTGGTACGCCATCCGATCATTTCCGGTATTTCCCCTTCATCTGGTGTTCTACCCATACAGATATATGGAATGATACATATTTTGTTAAATAGACCCTTGCACCAGAGAGGAGGCTACCCTTGAATAAAATCATTTCATTTAATACCGGTACAATGACTGACAGTTTCATAAGCTATTACAGATAAGTTCTGTATGGCACGGCTCTTCGTACGGCTTTTAGATCATTTTTGAATCAATTTACACTCTTAATCCACGATATGCTTGTTCTCTTTATGCTGAAATAATCCCTTGAGCAAACCTTGCATCATCGCAAAGACCAGCTCGGAGTCCTGTAGCTCGTTCTCCTTAATTCGGTGCAGGCATTCCGTTACGCTCATTCTTACAACGTCGATGCGCTCGTATCCCTCGAGCTGTTGACCCGCTTGACTTATCACCTCATCAGTATAATAAACATGGGCGATTTCATTGCATCTCCAGGACGCCGGATACAGCTTGCCCAGATAATGAAGCTTGCCGCATATGCAGCCCGTTTCTTCCAGCATCTCGCGGCGTGCTGCCGATTCCAGATCCTCCTCCTCGCCTACGCCACCGCCAGGTAACTGAATGACGTAGTCATCCACGGCGGCGCGATATTGACGGATCAGCAGCAGCTGATCGCCATCCTTAGCCAGAACCACAACGGACACATGATTCTCTTTCGTATAATACACTTTACCTGACGCTTGCTCGTAAATCGAAATTCCGTTATGACGGATCAACAATTCGGTTTTATCCATGCAGGCAGAAGCTCCTTAACAATAGGATAGATTTTAGACTTCGAATTCCTCTTTGAGGATGGAGAATAAGTAGGAATCATGATAAGCGCCTTTAAACCATAGGTGCTGCCGAAGATGCCCTTCCTGCTTCATTCCGATATGGCGCATGACCGCAGCTGACCCGATGTTTCCCGGCCTGCAGGTGGCGTAGATCCGATGAACTCCAAGCTCCTTAAAACCAAAACGGCACATGACGCTTGCAGCTTCCGTAGCATAGCCCTGTCGCCAATACGCTGAATTCAAGCAATACCCAAGCTCTGCGTTCGTCTTGGATCGATGAAGACCCACACCCCCGATTAAATGGCCGCTATCTTTCAGCACGATCGCCATTTCATAGCTGTCACGAGGGCTCTGCTCTTTCATTTGGCGGATTTCCGTTAAATATGCTGAGGTATCCTCTTCCGTATTCGGTCCCCACATCGTATACTCGGTCACTAGTGGGTCCGAGGCGTAGGCATGAATACTAGCAAAATCCTCCTCCTGAAAATCCCGGATCACCAGTCTTTCTGACTCCATCTGCATATGTACTCGCTCCTTTGAAATAACCTTCATCATAACACGGAATTTTTCCTGATTATACCACGCTCTAAGTGTTGGAAGAAAAAAAAGAAGCCTGGGCATCTAATCGCCCAAGCTTCATACAGCATCCTTTTATTAGGATACACCGTCCAGTTTCTCTTCGCTGCCGTGCGTATTCAATTTATGAAGATAACGGGAAAGCACGCCATGTCTCGGAGAGAACAGGAAGCTGATAATAAATACAATCCCGGTGGCAAATGCCATAGATCCTGAGATGGAGGTGTCCAGCCATAACGCGACATAGTAACCCATGAATGCAGAGATGACGCCGAATGCTCCGCTTAACACCAGCATAATGGAGAGTTTATCCGTCCATAGATAGGCTGCGGCGGCAGGTGTTATAAGCATAGCCACTACCATGATCGCTCCCACGGCATCAAACGATGCAACCGTTGTGATGGAAACCAGCGACATAAATACATAGTGCATGAGTACGACAGGAATGCCGATGCTGGCCGCCAGAGCCGGATCAAAGGAAGTGATCTTCCATTCCTTGTAGAATGCCAGTATCACGATAACCACGGCGAGAAGCACGGCTGCCAGCATGAAGGTAGCTTTTGGCACCTCACCTAGCAAAGGAACGTGCATTACATCCCATGGCACAAACGTAATCTCGCCCATCAGCGCATGCTTGGTATCCAGATGGGCATTGCCAACCTGAGTTGCAATCAGAATAACACCGATCGCAAACAAGGTTGTGAATACCACGCCGATGGATGCATCCTGCTGTACGCCACGTGAGTTAAACCATTGTACCAGTACCGCAGTCAGCAATCCGGCAATAATCGCTCCGATCAGCATATGAGGTCCACTTAGTTCTCTTGTGACGATAAACGCCGTTACGATCCCAAGCAACACAGTATGACTGATCGCATCGGCCATCATCGCCATTCTGCGCAGAATCAGGAACACGCCAACGATACCGCAAGACAATCCGACGAGAGAGGCCGTAAGCAATATCCATCCTGTATAGGTCATTGATTGCTCCCCCTTTCGGACAGCCGGGGACTTAAAACAGGTTGGTTATTGGAGTCCATATGTTCTTTTTTCTGAGAGCGGAGCTGCAGCGCCTGGATCAGCAACCCCTTCTCAGCACCGAAAATCAGGGAAACCGTAAACAATACGGAAGAGGCTACAACGATAAACGGCCCTGTAGGCCATCCTTTCCCCATTGTGCTGACCAGGGTACCAACAAACCCGGAGCCGCCTCCAAATATAGCCGACAAAATGACCATCATTTTGAAGGATTGAGTCCAATATCTTGCGCTGACGGAAGGTATGATTAGCATGGCCGCCATCAGAATGACGCCAACAGCCTGAATACCAATGACGATAACGAGAACGAGCACCCCCATATAGAGGGTATTCATCAGACGGCTATTCAACCCTAATCCCCGGGCAAAATCGGGGTCAAACAGAAACAGTTTCCATTCCTTAAAGCCAATCGAGACGACCAGAATAACTAAAGCTGCCAGGATGAGCATCGTAAAAACATCCTTACGAACCATGGACGCAGCCTGGCCGAAAATAAAGTTATCCAGACCGCTCTGATTCCCGCCCGCTGTACGGTTCACAATCGTAAGCAGCATAATGCCCAATCCGAAAAATACAGATAGAATCATGCCCATGGCCGTATCTTCCTTAATGCGGCTGGAGGTACGGATCCACTGGATCATCCAGGCCCCGATTAATGCGCTGGCAGCAGCCCCGAGTATCATCACCAGCAGATTCTTGCTTCCCGTCAATGCAAAAGCAACCGCCACACCGGGAAGAGCCGCATGAGACAACGCATCACTCATCAAGCTTTGCCGCTTCCAATAGGCGAGACAGCCAATCATGCCGGCTGCCATGCCCAGAATTAACGTGCTCAATAACACCCATTGCGTGTTGGGAGACAATAATGAATTCAGCATGCGTTACGCCTCCTTCATCCAGCGAAGCGAACCGCCGTAGGCGCGGTAAACATGTTCCTTCGTGAATACGTCTTCCGTCTTCCCATGCGCAATGACCGTACGGTTCAGGAGCAGCACATGGTCGAAATAATCCTCAACCGTCTGCAGATCATGATGCACAACCATTACGGTTTTGCCAGCCATTTTCAGATCTTTCAGGGTTGTCATAATGGCCCGCTCGGTTGCGGCATCAACTCCAGCTAACGGCTCATCCATGAAATAGAGATCGGCATCCTGGACAAGCGCCCTAGCGAGGAATACGCGCTGCTGCTGTCCACCGGAGAGCTGGCTGATCTGCCGGTCGGCAAAGTCCGCCATGCCCATTTGATCCAGCGATGCCATTGCTTTTTCCTTATGACTCTTGTTCGGTCGCTTCAGCCAGCCCACCCGGCCATACAATCCCATCATGACAACATCCAGTGCGTCGGTCGGGAAATCCCAGTCCACGGATCCGCGCTGCGGCACATAGCCGACACGGGTCTTGGTTTTGCTTAAGCTTGATCCAAAAAATGAGACATTGCCGGACAGCTTGGGGTGAAGCTCCAGCATGACC
The DNA here is from genome assembly GCF_050482385.1 of Paenibacillus lautus. Classification (GTDB taxonomy): domain Bacteria; phylum Bacillota; class Bacilli; order Paenibacillales; family Paenibacillaceae; genus Paenibacillus_AQ; species Paenibacillus_AQ lautus_B. The sequence continues at coordinate 22,026 of NZ_JBCNHV010000028.1, read as the reverse complement.
TTTAACAGCGTTGATTTACCGGCGCCGTTTGGCCCCACAATGCTGGTTAAAGAGCCTTGTTCCACTTTAAAGGAGACATGGTGGAGCACTTGATTTTTACGATAGGATGCATTGAGGTCTTGAACTTGAAGTACAGACATTTTATTCACCACTTCCTGTTAATGCATGATAGATTGTTTCTACGTTATGACGATACATTCCGATATAAGTCCCTTCCGTTGTTCCCGCTTCGCCCATGGCATCAGAGAAGAGCTCTCCTCCAAGCTTTAAATCCAGCCCTTTCTTGGCAGCACCTTCAATGACGGCATTAATCGAAGCTGGATTGACACTGCTCTCGACAAATACGGCAGGCACCTTGTGCTGCAGCAGAATATCGATCGTTCCGTTAATATCCGAGAGGCCGATTTCATCCTCCGTACTTAGACCTTGCAGTCCAACTACCTCCAGACCATGCAAGCGGCCGAAGTACCCAAAAGCATCATGAGCGGTTACCATGACCCGCTGCTTTTCCGGAATCTGACTCAACTTATCCTTGGCCTCGGCTTTCAATTCATCCAACTGGGCAAAATATTTCTGCTTGTTCTCTTCAAAATAGTCAGCGTCATCCGGGGCCAGGGACTTCAGCTTCTCTACCGCCGAATCCAAAGACGCTTTCCACAAATCGATGTCAAACCACACATGGGGATCGATGGCCTGCTTATCGTCCTGCAGCAATTGATCCTTCGGAATGGCATCTGCAATCGCCAGTACAGGTTTGTTCTTACCGATCTGCTCGAATATTTCCGTCATGTTGCCTTCGAGATGAAGCCCGCTATAGAAAATAACATCCCCACTATCCAATTTCTTGATATCGCCTTGGGTTGCATTATATAAATGCGGATCGACGCCAGGCCCCATCAAGCTCAGCACCTCGACCCGATCTCCCCCGATAACGGAGATGGGTTCCGCAATCTGTCCAATGGTTGTAACCACGCGAATTTTCTTATTTGCCTGATCACCTCCTGCTCCGTCCTGCTGTACTTCTCCCGAAGCGCATGCGGATAATACCAGCAACAAACTCAGAATGGCTGCCCCTATGAGTATCCTGCTTCTTCTAGTCCTCTTATTCTTCATCTTCTTCTCCTCCACTCCACATCAATAATGAGTTTGCTCAATCCTTAGACGATCTTGGACATCTCAAGCCTCGTTCTGCCATTAACTAATTATTTTGCCCTTATGCAACTTTAATTCCCATGTACAAAAAATAATCCATCTTAAGGTTTTTGTCAATTGAATTTTATAAATTCATACATCTCATCCTGTTGGGATCGGTCCATTTTCTCTTGATTTTATTGAATTCCCCGTACATACAGAGCTTATTTTTCATCAAGGAAAAATATTTAGTTATATATAAAATATTTTAGTGAATTGATTTTGAGTGAACTTAAAAACACAAAAAGACGACTTCTCCATTAGAGAAATCGTCTTCTTTTTTCTGTATCTGGGTATCGTTATATTCCAGCTCTCGCTAAAACTCTACACCACGCACTTTTGAATAATCGTCTATCTCCTGTCCATCCACTTGTTATCCAAAAAATCGGATATGCGAAAATTTGGTTTTGATTCGATCGAGTTTCTTCTTAGCTGAGCTGCGATGATCAGGCAATAACTTCACATTGGCCAAAGCGCCAATCGTCTCTACAACCTGGTCGATCGATAAATGATCTGTGTCGATATGATGCTGGAACACATCATTCGAGAATCCGCTGATACACCGGTCAATTTGTTGTGCGGCCCATGAACTCGAACCTTCCCCTCTGCTCCGCAGTCGTCTAAGGAGTACTTCCTTGGAAGCGCACAATGTAAAATGCTGTACGACCACGCCATCACGTCTCAAATGACCCACGATTTCATCGAAATATTCCGCGTTCGTTATCGTCATCGGAGTGATGATCAATTGATCGGATTCCTGGTCTAAATACTTAAACATGGAGTAATTAAATTCCCTCCACATCGGATAATGCTGAAAGTCATCGCGTTTGGCATCCTTCGGCACATTATCGCGAATGAAGTAACCTGCATTCTCCGGATCGTACACGTACGAGTTCGGGATTCTTCGCTGAAGCTCATGCGCAGCCTGGGTCTTACCCGAACCGAATGCGCCGTTAACCCATATAATCACAGATGAATCCCCCTTCTTAACAGGGCAAACTTTTATAAAATCCTTTTATGATACCGTCCTCATATCCGAAGGATTGATAGAATTTTACCGATCCCTTTGCCTCGGTAAACACTGAATACGAATAAATTAAACTAGTCTTTCCTACGAAAGTCCGGCATTCGAGTCAACGTTTTGCCATGATCGCGGACAAAACCATATTGTTCGTACAGACCATGGGCATCCCGCGTAGACAATATACCGAATAAATTTCGGTAATCTTCGTGGGTGGTAATCGTTTCGATTAATTTCTTCCCCACACCCTGCCCCCGATAAGCCTCATCCACAAACACATCACACAACCAATAGACGGTTGCGCCATCCGTCACCACGCGAGCAAAGCCGATCTGTCGGTTGTCGTAATATGCCCCGAAGCAAGTAGAACCTTCTAGCGATTTCTTGATTTTGTCATCCGAGCGCTCGTTAGCCCAGTAGCTTTGCCGCAAAAAATGTACAATGGCATCCAAATCCAACAGGGAAGCGTCGCTGCTAATGAGGACCTGCTTAATGTCGATGTCCATCATCACACCGCTAGTCCCTTTTCCCGGAGCCAAATGCAATCACATAGTTGTCCGGATCTTTAATTGCAAAATCCTTCCACACACCCCAGGCTGCTTCCATTAATACAGGCTCCTGTACCACTTCGGCACCTCTGGAGGTCAGTTCCTCATACAATTCATCCAATTCGTGGTGAGTATCCACGTATGCGTATGTATCCCATGGTGTCTCTTGGTCCTTGCCTGCTGGATTCGGTGTGACATCTGTACTCGATTTTGCCTGAATCAGCTTGAATCCGAGCGCAAAATCATCCCTGACCGCCCAAACGTCATTCACTTCGCAACCCAGGACTTCTTCATAGAACTGTTTGGAACGGGTAAGATCGGACACCAATCGAACTTGGACTGCGAATTGAATCTTGCTCATAAGATCATCTCCGGTTATTTTTTATTCCATATTACAACCGTCCAGTTCGCATAACAAGAACTTTTCGTAAGCTTATTTTTAAAACTGTTCTTTTCCGTAATATTTTCGCAAAATAGGCGTGGCTTTGTTCACGACATACCGGCTGCCGCCCCGATATCCTGACCGTTTACCGCTTTCTTCTCGGCCGCGCAAAACCTCATGATATACTTGCTCGGATCCTGATTTACCGTTAAGTTCATTCGGTCCATACTGCGCCTCAGACGCATTGGTCAAATCCTCCTTTGTTACTTGGAGGATGACTATATGGGAGATTTAGATCCGGATTTTATTCCACGATCCAGCTGCCGGAGCCATTGAAAGCATATCAGTTGGTTAACCATCTGGAGAATGAGAACGTATATGTTCAGGATGCCGACAGCATGTTCTTGCCTGAGTTTAAGCACGAATCCATGCGACTGAGCGTATCTCAGGTGAAGGAGGAACTAATCGAAATCGGTGTTCAGAAAATTGCGGAAGGAGCCGCGGAATGGTTGAAAAGGCGCAGCGAGGTGAGGTTCATCTAGTCGGTCTAAGCCACAAGGACCGGACCGACAGATGAAATAGGTTTAAGCGATGGGAGTTCCATTCGGCAGATCGACATCCGGCTTCAGCAGTACGACGTCTCCCTGTTCAGGAACCCCGCCGAGGACGAGCACTTCGGATTGATAACCCGCTATGCGTCTAGGCGGAAAATTGACGATAGCTACCACTTGATTACCTATGATGGCGTCCGCATCATATCGATTCGTAATCTGAGCACTTGTGCGTTTGATCCCGAGCGGGCCGAAATCAATCTTCATTTTGATGGCCGGAACGCGTGCTTCCGGGAAAGGCTCTGCTTCCACAATCGTCCCGATCCGAATATCCAGTTTGGTGAAATCATCGATGGTTGCCATGACTAAATCTCCTTACAGCTAAGTTATGAGGCGAATGATGCTTCACAACCCGAATTTTATGTACCATCTTACCACCTGTGTTTCCGGGTATTCAAGTGACAGATTGGTTTAGCGTGTTCTATGCCGCAAGAGACACCTCAAGAACCGAATTGAGGAGTAGCATTCGACGTCTTCTCTACTCGTCATTCTCCATAAGCTTCATCCAATTCTGATGCTGCTTGCATACCTTAGCCCATATCAGTTCCCGTTCGATCATGGAATAGTTGACGAGCGACTCATTAAATATGTCCGCCAGGATCTCGAACCATTCTGACTTCGATGAAATCTCTACCGTATCCAGGGCGTTGCCGCTCCACTTTCTCCATATGCAGCCTTTGAGTTCATTCATGCCCAGCTCGTGCCTTTGCTTGACAATGAACAGATCCATCCATGGGGATTCCGGTGATTGACTATAAAATGCATGGTTTGATTTAAACATATCCAGGCTGTTCACAACATCAGGGGCATAATCTACGCCTACATACGAATAATGGGGGGCATGGATCAACCTCCAGCCATGATCCGTTATGCGGGACGGCTCAAGCACATACCGAAAAGGTCCCTGTATATATTCTCCGAATTTCAATGGGATCGGCTCCCATGGCATATCGCCCAGACCGACATCTACGAGCCACCGCTCCTCTTCTCCAAGTTGTTCATGCAATAGACTTACCGTTATCCCGAGATGAAAGCCGTTAATCCGAGGTTCTTGTCCTAATGGCTGTACTCCAGCCCGATGCCAATATACCTTATAGCCTAAGGCTCGAAGAAGCGCGGTAAAGGCTCCATTCAGATGAAAACAATACCCGCTTCGATGCTGGATCATCAGTTGTATAGATTCTTGTATATCGATGGATGTCGGCTTCCCAGCAAAAATATCCAAGGTCTGCCAAGGTATTCGCTCCACATGGGCTTTATGCAGCTCGAACAAATATTCCTTTGTCGGAGCCTGAATATCCGAGATGCCTAAACGGTTTAAATATGCCTTTACCTCACTTTGGGTGATCATAGCATGCACTCCTACTTTTTTTTGCTTATCATAAACAACAAACTGACCCTTATGAAATGGTCAGTTTCGATAATTTATAAAAGACAGGTTAATAACATACTGTGTTCAGTCCATGTTCCAAGCCTTTTGCAGAAGCCGAATTCCCGATTCCATTTCAACTGCGGTCAAGCTTGCAAATCCCATGTATAACCTCGGGAACTGGTTCGCATCTTGCTCGTGGTTCATCCACATTTTTCGCAGGTCATATACGATAACTCCGACGTTCGCGGCCTCCTGAATCAATTCTTCCGAGGTCACTTCTTTTTTGACAATCAGCTGAATGTGGAGTCCTGAATTCTGACCGGTAACTTCAACAAACCCGCCAAGATAAGTCTCGATCAACTCTATCAACTGATGATGTCTCTTCCTGTACAGATTACGCACTTTACGAATATGACGGTACCAATGCCCCTGTTCAAAAAATGCAGTCATTGCCCACTGTTCCAATCGTGAAGGGGCAAAGAATACTTCCTGACGCATGCGGGATATTTGATTTAGCAGGGCCGGTGGCAGGACAAGATAGTTCATTCGCAATGTCGGAGTCAACACTTTCGAGAACGTGCCGGCATATATGACTCGCCCGTTATTATCCAATCCTTGCAAGGAAGGAATGGGTTTCCCCTGGTAACGAAACTCGCCGTCATAATCATCCTCGATAATATATGCGTTTCTGGCATGGGCCCACTTCAGTAATCGTTCCCGCTCCGGATAAGGCATGATGCTTCCCGTCGGGAATTGGTGAGAGGGCGTGACATATACGAGCTGTGCGTGGCTGCACTCCAGCTGGTCAAGCGAGATTCCCTTATCACTAAGCGTAATCGGAAGTAAATCGCAGCCATTCAGCTGAAATTGATCTCGTACCAAGCTGTAACCCGGCTCCTCAACCGCAATATGCTTAAGCCCTGGCAGCACTCTGGCAAGAAGCCCCATGCTATAAGCTGTTCCGGCGCCTATCACAATTTGATCAGGTGTTGAATGAACCCCTCTGGAATTCCGTAAATATTCGGAAATCACCGTGCGAAGCCCGTATTCACCCTGCGGATCTCCATACATTCCAATTTCACTCACATGCTGTTCCAGCGCTTCCTTCAGTATTTTATTCCAGGTTCGTACCGGAAAAGACGCTTGATCTAATCGAGTGGGATTAAAGTCAATAAACCCATGATTCGAGTGCGCATAAGAATGCATAACAGACAACGTCCTTATAGAAGGAGGCTGCTGTTGATGGTGGTGTGATAGTTCCTTGTATGGATTCATGACGTATAGCCCCGACCTCGGTTTGCTGATCACATACCCTTCTGACGTTAACGTGTGATAAGCCGTCTCGATCGGCGTTTTGCTTATATTGAGTTGAAGCTGAAGGGCACGAACGGAAGGCAATCGTTGTCCGTCGGGAATGGTACCATTACGGATACCCTCACGAATTTGCAGATATAACTGCTGGTATAACGGGAATTCGCTTTGCTCAGGTAGAAGAATATCAAACAAGTTGGACCACCTCAGGCATTCTTATATAAAATTCACTGGCTTAATCATAGATATGTTTACTGAATTATACATTAAATCCAGTCCCGGTTGCTCGCATCCTTCGTCACGGAGCCCTCAATCGATCGTACAACATTCATTAACATCTGACTTTCATAAACAGATAACAACTGACCATTTCTATGTGGTCAGTTTTGTTTTACGCTAACGATAGCTTGGATGTATATCCATATGAATCTATTACGTTATGAAAGGACGTATGATCCTATGACTCATCCCATCCATCTCCAACACAAAATCGGCCAGGGCATAACGCCTCTCCAATTTATGGAGAATATGAAGATTCGGGAAATGAAATTGAGCAGCATCCCCAATACGAAGGAATTATTTAGACAAGTCTATGATCGCTTCCAATGGGAGAACGAAGAGGCAGAGCAATTCTTCACTTCTGAGCGAAATCAATTCAACCAACTGCACTGCCTGATTCTCTGTACGGATTGGTGTCCGGATGTCATATGGAATGTTCCTGTACTGTTTAGAATATTGGAATATAGCCGTATCCCGTCCGAAGTGCTTATCATGGAAGATCATATGGAGACAATGGACCTGTTTCTCACGGATGGCGGACGCGCCCAGCCGATTGCAGTTTTCCTCCATGCAACCACAGGAGAAGTATTAGGAACTTGGGGCGCTCGACCGGCATACATTCAGAACGTCATGGGCGAGTTCAAAAGGAACCATCCCGACAAACAAGCTGCAGCCTATCAAGAACAACTGGACCAAACGTACACGAAGATCGGCGAGCTCTACCGTGACGGTAATGAGTATCAGAAGGTCATGATTCAGGAATTAAAGCAACGATTCACTTCGTTTATACCTAATTTGAATGGTTATTGAACAAGTCGGCCTGTAGAACCCATAGCATGAAGGACGCCACGTATTTTGCTCTTGTCATATTTGCTTCCTTGATAAGCACCGATGACCGCCTTGGGCGAAAGCGTGATCCCTTCCCCTTGACTCATCAAGCGATGAAGGAGAGTTGTTTCTGACATTGTCAAAGTTAAATAATGAACATGCAGGATGAAATAAATCACATTCCCGCTGCTTAAATCTTCCTGAATATGTTATCATTACTATCGACGATGCCTTAGGAAATCACAGTTCGCGCAGCCAAATAGGGTAAGTCATTAGAAGTACAACCATTCACCAAATTCATTAACTCAGTACAAGGGAGAGAAATACTTATGACAAAAAATGAAGCTCAGCGCCCGTCCCGCGTGGTGATCATCGGTACAGGAGCTGTAGGAGCAACGACTGCGTACACCTTATTCTTGCGTGAGAGAGTATCTGAACTGGTCTTAATCGATGCGAACCATGAGAAAGCTCTTGGCGAAGCCTTGGATATGAATCACGGCCTCCCCTTTGCCGGAGGCGTGAAGCTTTGGGCTGGAGATTACAGCGATTGCAAGGATGCAGACATCATTGTCATTGCCGCAGGCTCCAACCAAAGACCGGGCGAGACCCGAATTGATTTATTGAAGCGCAATACGGCGATATTTGACGACATTATCCAAAATATCGTGAAATACAATGATCATGGCATCATCCTTGTGGCTACGAATCCGGTTGATATACTGTCTTACGTCACGTTGAAGAAGAGCAACTTCCCGGTCAATCGCGTAATCGGTTCCGGTACCTTGCTGGATAGCGCCCGTTTCCGGTATTTGATCGGACAAAACAAAGGCATTAATCCGCGCAGCATTCACGCGCATATCGTCGGGGAACACGGCGATTCCGAGCTCCCGCTTTGGAGCATTGCCAACATCGCAGGGATCGGGATCGATCTGACAGACGGCGAAAAAGAGGATATTTTCGACCGCACCAAGAATGCGGCTTATGAAATCATTAACGCCAAGGGCTCCACTTCTTATGCAATCGCCTTGGCGCTCGATCGGATCATCGTCTCCATTTTGCAAAACGAAGGTTCCGTTCTCAATGTATCCACGCTGCTCACGGACTACCACGGTGTGTCCGATGTGTACTTAGGCGTACCATGTGTGGTTGATCGTACAGGGGTTCGGGAAATTCTGAATCTTGAGTTAAATGACGAGGAACTAAACCAGTTCCATGCATCCGCTAACAAACTGAAAGAGCAAATCTCCAAAATTTTCGAATAAAACAAGGCAAGGCTTTCCGAATGAGTGATTCGGGAAGCCTTGTTCTTTTCGTTCAAGCGTCGATGACACCACGATGAAGCGAGTGTATCAGTTGGCGGCATAAATAGAAAATGCGCTGTACAGCAGAAGCAATCCCATCGATATATTAAACGGGCGCTCATATCGGGACAACAAATGCTGGAACAGCGAACCGAACAACGCCCAGGTCATGTTGGCACACATGCCGACGATCGTGAGCAAGAACGAGTATGATAACAGCTGCGCATGGGACGTAGAGATCGGCATGACGAAGGTCGATATGGCCGTAATCCCGTATAAAATAACCTTCGGATTCATGAACTGAAAGATGAATCCGAAATAAAAGGTATTGAATCCACGCGCCTCATCATCAGCACGTTGCGGCTTGCTCTGCATGATTTTAATGGCAAGATAGATCAGGTACAGGCATCCGATGATATTCATAACAAACCTAATCTTCGGGATGAATGGATATAATACCAGATTGAAATAGCTGGACAACAACATAATGACCAAGCATCCAGCCGCTACCCCTCCGATAAAGCGCATTGTTCTTTTAAATCCGTGGCTCCGTGCATTCGTCATCGAAATAATATTGTTGGGGCCGGGCGTAAATGACGCGACAATGGCATACGTCAACAGCGGAAGGATAAACAAGCTCATAACTCCTTTCTTGTTTGTATGTTATAGTGATTGTAAGCGGTCGTTATAGCGACCGTGCGTTATCATCATACATTATGTATGTTATAACGCACAATATGTACAGTATAGAGGTGAACCATCATTTGAAGCCCATCAATCTGATATTGGCGAACAATTTAAAGATGTTCAGGGAGCAGCGAAAGCTGAGTTTGGATAAAGTCGCGGAAATGACCGGCATCAGCAAGACGATGCTGGGACAGATCGAACGCGGGGAATCGAGCCCCTCCATAACCACCGTATGGAAGATTGCCAACGGATTAAAACTTTCTTTTTCATCGTTGATCAATGAGCCGCATTCCGAAACTGTCGTCGTATCAAGGGAAGAGGTACAGGCACTGGTTGAGGATAACGGCCGGATTCGAATTCATCCGTATTTTCCGTATGAGGACGGACGCCGCTTCGAGATGTATTCATTAGAAATGGAACAAGGCGGTTATTTAAGTGCAGAGGCCCATATCGAGGGGACGGAAGAGTTTATTACCGTTTTCGAAGGTGAGGTCACCATTCGTGTCGATCATGAGGAATATACGGTAAATCAAGGGGAATCCATACGCTTCAAGGCAGACAAACCTCATGTTTATCACAATTCCGGGGATTCCCTGAACCGGTTAAGCATGGTGATCCATTATTCCGGATCATGATGTCGGCGGAAGAACAGCAACAGCACCCTTTTCATGAAGGGTGCTGTTGCTGTTTAGATGCATTTTTATTTTTAACGTTTTACCGACGCAGTGAATTTGTACTGACTACCCCGTAACGGGACAACAACTTGCGACCGAGCAGACCCACGGCACGGTCCGTTATAAACCCCATCAAACCCAGACAAATCAATCCGACAAAAATCCAATCCGTACGGAAGAACAAACGTGAATTCCAGATCAGATACCCCACGCCTTCATTGGACGCGATCATCTCTGCCCCGATAATTGCCATGAACGAGGTACCCATGGCAAGCCGGATGCCGGTGAACATAAAAGGGACCGTCGCAGGAATGATGACATGCTGCACAATCTGCCATTCGGATGCTCCCATGCTGCGGGCGGAGCGAATCTTATCCTCTTCCACGGCTAAGACGCCCGTCAACGTATTTAATACCACAATGAAGAAAGTTGCATACAGAATAAGCATAACTTTCGATGTTTCCCCGATACCGAACCAGACCAGAAACAAGGTGATGAAGGCAATCGGCGGGATGAACCGGATGAAATTGAGGAAAGGTTCGGCGAAAGCGCGAATCGGCCCGACCTTTCCGATGATGAGTCCGACCGGAATCGCAATCAGACTGCCGAGGGTCCAGCCGAGCAGCACCCGGTACGAACTGATCCCGATATATTGAATCAGGGTGCCATCCGTCAACAATTCGTATCCGCCTTTGGCGGTATAGATAGGACCTGGCAGAATTTCAGGCCCATACGCAAGGGAAAGCAACTGCCAGACGACAAGGCCGGCGATCCACAGCAGGATATGAAGCGACCATTTCTTAATTTTCTTGCTCATGGGTCTTCCTTCCTCTCTACTCGTCGAAATGCGATTGGATTTGGTTATACAGCGCATGGAAAGCCGGATCTGATAAATCTCTCGGGTAAGCCAGAGGCACCTCGTAGATATCCGTTATTTTCGAGGAGGGTCCCGCTGACATGATGCCGATACGTCCTCCCAGTAGGAGAGCTTCCTGAATATCGTGCGTCACGAAGATGACGGTTTTGTCGGTGTCCTGCCATATGCGTACCAACTCCCTCTGCATGGTCCGCCTTGTCATCGCATCCAATGCGCCGAACGGTTCATCCATGAGCAGAATCGCCGGGTCATTGGACAGTACCCTTGCCAGCTGTACCCGCTGTTTCATACCGCCTGACAGTTCCCGTGGATATTTGCTCTCATGCCCCGCAAGACCTACTAGCGAAATAAACTGGTTGGATATGTCCTTTCGCTTCGCGGCAGGTATGCGTTTCATGCGAAGTCCAAATTCCACATTTTCTCTTACGGTCAGCCATGGGAACAAGGAGGAATCCGCTTGCTGGAATACCACGGCGCGATCCTGTCCCGGACGCTCTACTTCCTTCTCGCCTACTCTCACCTGACCCGACGTCTTGGATACAAAACCGGCAATCAAACTAAGCAGCGTCGACTTACCGCACCCGCTTGGACCCAGAAGAACAAAGAACTCGCCGCCTTTTACCGCCAGATTGACGTCCTGGATAATATAGTGCAAGTCACCTGCCGAGGGTTGCTGTGTGTAGCTTTTATTCAACTGTTCAATATGGATTTCATTCTGCCTTGACGCTGCTCTCATCGTCTTCATCTCCTCACTTCAATTCAATGACTCGATCCGGGAATGCTTCTCTCACCAAATCCAGATTCAATTTCTCTTTCAGTTCGAAATCCTTCTCGATGATGCCGTTATCCACCATATATTCCTTCTGACCCTGTAATCCTTCGTAAGCTTTATTCGTAAAACCTATGTTCCATGGATTCTTCGGCAGATCCTTTAGGGTCGCTTCTCTCGGCTGCTTGACTTCTTCATACATCAGGTCCGCCGTTTCCTCCGGATGCGCCTGGGCATAAGCTGACGCATCATCCAGCGCTTTCAGAAGCGCTACGAAACCTTTCTCGTTGCTGTTGATCAATTCATTCGAAGCGATCAATCCAGTACCAAGCCTTACCGGTGTCTTGGACATATCCGACAATTCTTTGGCTTCGGTAAGCGCGCCGAACTTCTCGTTCAGCACTGCCCCATATACCCAGGCGGCGTCGATGTCGCCTTTTTTAAGCGCCACATATGCCTCGTCGAAACCTCCCTGTCCGATCAGCTCCACATCCGACAACGCAACTCCGTGATCAGCTAAATAAACATCCCATAGATAAGGGATGAACGTGCCTCTTGAGAAACTTAACTTTTTACCCTTGAGATCGGCAGCACTCCCGATCTCTTTACGAACGAACAGCTTCCATTCGCTCGCACTTAAATCCGTTGCTGTACCGGATGAAGCGAAGATGGAGTAATCGCCTTTGCTGACAGCGTTCAGGAGCGGGAAGTCCGCTCCGAATGCAACGTCTACCTGTTTGATGAATAAGGAGTTTACGCCTTCGGCCGGCGTAGCGAAGTTAACCAATTCGGCATCAATTCCGTGTTTGTCGAAGAAACCCTTGTCTTTCGCCACACGAAACACGGTATTGGTGGAAATATCCGCGATCTTAAGTTTGAGCCGACTCCCCTGCTGCTCCCCCGAAGCATTGCCACACCCGCTTAGCATACTAATAGTGAGAATCACCGACAGAAACCAAAAACTCCATTGCTTCACAGATTGGTTTCTACTCATCGCGATCCCTTTCTTTATGCACAACTTCATCCGTTCTGGCCACGCAAAGCGCGCCCTCACCATATGAGATTGTGCCTTCTACTTCCACGCTCGTAACGGCACCTCTCGGCGCAGCCCCCGGCAGGCGGTAATCGGCAACATCAAGCGGAGCAATCTCCGTCTCAACGGGCAATTCAAGCTGAGGTACCCACTCATAAGGAACCCGGTATGCGCGATAGACCATGTTGGAGTTGCGGCTGTTTTTATAAGGCGAAATGTATTCCCACACCAGCTCGAATTCTCGTGTCACTTCGAATATTCGCCCATCCGCCCCTTCGGTGATCAAGGTGTTGCCGCTCGGAAGCCGCTGAGCCGAGCTGATATACGGGCTGTAAAAACGGTAAGAGTCAAGCGGAGCCTGGAATCCGGCTTCCGTCGGCGTATATTGCCACTCGATCTCTAAAGTAACGGGGTTGATTTCAAGGATGCGCGAATGGTCACGCCGAGCTATTTTCAAACCATCCCCCGCTTCCGGATTCGGCTTTCCGTAACCGCCCCAGCCACCGTTATCAAAGATCAGAATGTTGCCTTCGCCCGGCAGGCCCTGTGGAATGAGATGGGCATGATGCTGGCCGATAATCCAGCCGATATGCTTCGTTTCCTCCGTGGAATAATCGGGTCCTAGCTTCCAGACGATATTCCCGTTTTTTTTATCAATGATGGCAATAATATTCGTCTCCCTAGCATCCCAGATAATATTGTCGGGGTGGAAGCGTTCGTCCCCTGCATCATAGAATCTGTTAGGCCCGAGCACCGATGCCGAATTAATGTGCATCCAGTCCCCCGCATGAGCTCCAAAGCCGCGGGTATTCGGATCACGGGATAATGCGAGCTTCGCATCCTCATCAAATCCGAGTTCATCAAAGTGATCGCTAACGGCCCATTCCCACACTACATTCCCTTCCCAATCCACTTCGATAATGGTGTCATCCAATAGCTCGATGTCGGATATCTCGGGACGCTTCACGTTCTTGTGGGCCAGAATGAGCGTATTGCCCGAATCTACCTTCGGATCTTGCCCCGGAACATAATAACCGACGGGATTGCCTTCCCGCTGATAGTCATGATGCTGACGTGCCATCCACTGCGGCGGATGCCCCGGATCCTCTATGTATTCATAACGGTCAAATTTCCAGACGATATTGCCGTCCCAGTCGACCTGCACCAGATTGGTCTCATCCTGAAACCCGTATTTCGGATCGCGCTCTGATGTGCTGCCAAGCACGTAACCACCCGGAAACAGCTTGTTGGGAAATCCTCGAAGCCCTTTCCACAAGTGAACCTCTCTTCCATTCATGTCTATGAGGAGAGCTCCTCTATCCGCTGCTTGATATATCGTGTAACCGTTCCAAGTCTTCTCCGGGTTATATACCGTTGTACCTGTTGGATAAATCGTCGGATGTCCCATCGTACACAACTTCCTTTCAAATCTGAATTTTAGTAAGAAATAAATGCGCTCGAACGTTTCATGGAACCGCGATTATCTTGAGCATTTACTTCATGGGGTTTGGCGGATAATGCGGACTGTCGAAGCACGGAATCCGAGAAACCTTCAAGATGTTCATGGAGCCGTTTAAAATAATGAATCTGTTCCCTGAGCTCGTCATGCGAGAATGCACCAAAGATGAGCTCAATCATGTACCCGCCAACATTTTCGTTACGCCGCAGCATCTCTCTTCCTGCTTCCGTAATGTCTAAGGCAATCGCTCTCCGGTCTGTTTTGCTTCGCCTTCTGATCGCGAACCCGGAAGTCTCCAGCTTGTCGCATATCGCCGTTACAGCTCCGGATGTGAAATCGAGCTGTTCCGCCAGCTCGCCAAGCCTCTGCTCGCCATCCCGGAATATCGTGTTGAGAATCAACAAGCCTGGCAGTGAGGTGCCTTCTACCGAAATTTTGTCACGCTCTTTGACAAACCTGCGAACCACCTTACGAAAATGCCAATCGGCCTCCTCCAATAAATCCCAATCCTTCTCTTCCATGTCGCTCCTCTCTCGGGTCATGAACCTCCGTATGCCGGTCCTTATCTGCCACAGCTAACTCTTGAAAATACAGAAAGGCCCCCATCTACTCTTTCGTCGTATTAACGACAAAACGAGTAAACAGGAGCCTTTGGTGGACCAATCGGCTGACCTTATCGTTCAATGCTAAGATAATGAATGATTATTTAATGATGACTGAAGCGTAATGCCTGTGGCCAGATTAAACCAATTAATGCCACCTGTCAAGTGGGATTTATTCCTCTATGGTTGATATTTTAGAATACGGCAGTCGAAAAACGTTCCCTCATCGCCTAATATTTCACTTTTTGCTAGTATTGCTGAACTCAATAAAAGTTGGTAGAATACAACAGTTATACTATCGAGCTTATATAAGGAGAGGAACACATGACAGCTCAACAGCAAGCGGCCCAGGATTCAATGATCGAATGGCTGGCAAATGAACGAGAGCTCGGCCATAAGCCCAGCAAAATCGAATTAGCGGGAGAATTTGATCTCCACGATATGCATTATTATATATTCAAATATAAGAAGACTCTATTTGGCAAATGGCTGGTCGGCGTATGTGGCGGTTATGAAAGTCCCTCAGACACCGAGCATTGTGGACATGTATTTAGTGAGATGCAGCCATATCATCCTGCCACTGCGGAACAGGAAGCTGTAGCCATGGTTAACATGATTCGTGAGTATTGGATGAAGCAGGCCGCGCTATATGAGGCAGGGGAAACTCCAGAGGATAACCCGATGGACTCCAATGAATCATCCGGGATATTTAACGGCTTCGTTCTGTTGAACTCTACGGAATGCGACCTGGAACAGATCAAAGCAAACCTTCTGCACGATTGGAATATTTCCTATTCCCCAGTGGATAGCAGCTCCGGAGAGGAGAAGGAAGGAATTCTCGTCTTTGAGGCAGACGGCTGCATGGTCGCGGTCAGCTTCGTTGATGCTCCGGTACCGGATGGCGAGGCTGAGCATTACGCGCAAGGGAACTACCTGTGGCCAGAGGCTGCGGAGGTAACCAAAACCCATGTCAGCCAGCTTATTCTGGCTGTGTTTTCGCGTACCGCTTCCCCGCTTGATAGCGGCAGAATATACACCAAACTGGCGGCCAGCTGTTTGAAATTGCCCAATGCCGTCGGGCTCTATTCATCCGGCACGGTATTTCAGCCCGAGCTCTTTGTGGAAATGGCTGAAACCATGAAGTCCGATGATCTATTTCCGCTGTTAAATCTGGTATACTTCGGACTCGTTCGTACGGAATCGGGGATCAATGGATATACATATGGACTCAGAGCCTTTGGTAAAGACGAGATCGAGGTGCTGGACAGCCAGGTGACACCTGCCGAGCTTCGTGAATTCCTTATGGATATTTCTTTATATATCGTTGAACAGAACGTCACTCTAAGGGACGGGGAAACCATCGGCTTTTCGGCTGAGCATAAGCTGCCGATTACGCGTTCCGAGGGTGTATATCTTCATGGTGACACGCTTAAAATCAAGTACTGATTCATGTGATCTTCCCCAATAAAAAGGCTCTCCAAGTCATTCAAAATAACTTGGAGAGCCTTTCTAACTCTACAGCCCGTAAGCTTACCGAGAGATCCATTAATTGTTCTCGTTGTATCATAGGGTCGTCCCCTCTTCATGAGTCCATCCTCTAATCGTTGTCACCACTCATTTTCTTCCTGAACGCGACAATGGCTACGACCATGATAACAGCGGAATATCCAATCACCCACCACAGGTGAGGTAAGATCGAAGCGTATTCTCCTGAAATGGCGGCTCTTCCCGCATCAACCGCATGAGCAAAGGGAAGAACATACGCAATCTCTTTAAACCAACCGCCGACAAGATTCAGATCAAACCAAGTGCCGCTGAGCCATGCGCTAAGATTCGTCAATAGCGCCCCACATATACCGCTTACCTGCTTTTCATTAAATATACTGCCTACCAGCAGCCCGATTCCTATAAACAGAACAGCGGTTGGAAGGAGCACAAGAACGGAGAGCAGAACATTCAACGTTACTTGTAATCCCAAAAAGAATGCGGCAGCAAAAGTTATGGCAACTTGGAGAATTGCCATCGGAATTAATGGTAATGTGTATCCCACGATATAATCCGGTGCTGTTAGCGGACCCGTATATAGTCTCATCAAAAATGATGAGCTCCTATCTTTCGCTATGAGCATTCCAGAGAAAAGTGAAATGAAGGAGAACCCGAACACGGCAACGCCCGGAACAAGATGATCAATGACAAATAGTTCAATTTCAATATTCTGTTGAAGGGCTGAGAGAAGTAACAGTATCACCAATGGGAAGCCGATGCCAAATGCTAAATTCAGCGGATCTCTAACCATTTCTTTGCGGTTTCGTGTGGCAAATGCTGTTGATCTCATCCTGTTGCCTCCTCTAATGCAGCTAAAAATACAAATGCATCTTCAAGTGTTGGTGTGTTTGTCTTTGCTGTTAATTCTGCTGCAGTTCCAACTGCCTTTAATCTCCCTTTCGACATAATCCCGATTCGATCCGAAAGCGCTTCTGCCTCCTCCATATGGTGAGTTGTCAGAATGATGGTGATTTTTCCCTTGAGTTGTTTAATAGCTGTCCAAAGCTGCCGTCTCGCGATGACATCCAGTCCCAGTGTGGGTTCGTCTAGGAAAAGGATCGAAGGGTTCGAAATCAGGGCCATTGCAATACTAAGTCGTCTTTGCATTCCTCCTGATAGCGTTCTTGCTTTATCTTGAGCCACCTCACGAAGACTAAAGGTATCCAGCATTTCTTCCACCTTAACGGCTATAGTTGGACTCTCAAATCCGTAAACTTTAGCAATAAACTCAAGATTCTCTTTCACAGACAAATTCCGAGCAACAGCCGTTTCCTGAGGTGACACATTAATCTTTTCTTTTACTGCATACGGATTGGCGACGATACTGTCTCCTAACAGAGCGGCGTCGCCGCTGCTCGGCTTACTGAGGCAGGTTAGCATCTTGATCGTTGTCGTCTTTCCTGCACCATTCACGCCAAGCAGTGCAAACAGCTCGCCTTGCTCGATCTGAAGGTTAAGCGAACCCACCGCGGTTTTGGTTTTGTATCTTTTTGATAAATTCATCGTTTGAATGGCAATCACTCATCTTCCTCCTCGTATGTCTGCGCATTTAATATATCCTCCGCAAACTGCAATAGGCCTTCGCTTTTCATAATGGCAATTCCCTTCTGCGCCTCATCACCCAGAACCAGCAGGCTATCACCGGGACGTATATCTAATATTTCCCTGGCTTTTTTGGGAATTACGATCTGTCCACGTTCCCCGACCCGTACCATTCCAAAAATATGTTTTCCCTTCGGCCGAAGGCCGATTTCTGAATGCTTATCGGAATAATGGACCAGATCATCCAATACCACGCCATACAGATCCGCGAGAGCTGTACAATGCTGAATATCCGGTACAGTCTCTCCATTTTCCCACTTCGCAACAGCTTGTCTTGACACGCCGATCTTTTCGGCAACTTCTTCTTGGGTGAATCGGTGCATTTTTCGCAATTTCTTCAAATTCATATGTATCATATTGATCACTTCCTTTTTTCTCATTATAAAGTCATTATCCAAGCAAACCACCAATCAAGGATAACATTCCATGTTGCTTTCAGTTGCCGCAGAACAGCCTCACACAAAAAAGCCCCCCTGTCAGAATGTCAGAAGGGAGGCCTTTTACGCGATTATGAGAATAGCATTACGCCTGAATAAACAGGCTGAATTCCTGGCCGTTTTTGACCGGCTCCTGTGCCATGGTGTAGCCGTGTTTTACGACTTCCTCCGGCACGTTGCGAAAAGCGGACGGACAGTCCGAAATGACCTGAAGCGTTTGTCCTTTTTTCATATCACGGAGCGTTTCAAGTGTGTAGATGACCGGGTATGGGCAAGATTCCCCCCGGAGGTCCAGTGTGAAATCAACGGACATGGGTTGCATCCCCTTTCTTGAATCCTACGCCGAAGCGGTAGTTTTTTTGCCAGTATGCGGCGATAGCGAATCCGCCCCCGAGTACGAGCAGCGTAACAATCAATGCAGCCGCCGGACCCATGACGGTGATCAGGTTGATTGGCGAGCCGCTCTTCACGAGTAAGTTAAATACCCCCATATGATCCCATGCATATGCCAAAGCGGTTGCGCCTATAATGTTGCCGATAAACACGGGTAAAAAGACAACTTGTCCCTCCATCAGCCGGTACATCATGCCGGTTTCGCAGCCGCCGGCCATGACAATACCCAGGCCGAAGAGCAATCCGCCGATAAAGGTACTGGGCGCGGCAATTTTCGTAATCGGGTCCAGACCGTATACAAGAATAACGATAAGCGTAGCGACAGAGCTGACTGCCATGCCGACAGCAATCGCTTTTGTCATCGTCGCCCGGCCGCTGATCCACAAATCGCGGAAAGCGGAAGTAAAGCAGATCTGCCCCCGTTCGATCAGAATGCCGAATGCCGCTCCGAAAAGGGCGGCTGTCCCCAGCATTGTGCGGCCAGTTACATAGAAGTATACGATCAGCGCGATGTACGCAAGACCTAACACAGCCCCCAGTAGAGGTTGCCGGCTCTTACCCGATTTAACGGACGGCATTGTACCGCCCATTTTCAGAACGGGTTTCCCTTTCCACCATCTTGTGTTCACCAGCCGAGCACCCAAGAATGTGCCCGCGCCAGTAGCAACGATAAAGATCCAGGAATGAAGGGAGAATTGAGGCACGCCGGTAAAAAAGGCTGCGAGATTGCAGCCCAGAGCCAGCCGGGCTCCGAAGCCCGCGATGATTCCGCCGGCAAATCCCTGAACGTACCGCCGTTTCTGTCTCGGCATTCGGATCTTGAAATTGCTGCTCAACAGAATCGTAATGAGGGCTCCGATAAACATGCCCCATACGATCCATCCGTCGGTCCGCGTCCATGTCGTTCCGTCCATATGGACGAGGTCGAAATACGCCCAATCCGAAATGTCCACCCCGATGAATTCCAGAATATGCCCTCCGAGACGGGTAAACTCACCGGTTACAGCCCATACCGTATGGGTGATTCCGAAGTAGACCGCGCTGAGAATACCGGCCAGAGCCATAACCAGATAAGGACTCCAATAACTTCCGAACCATGTTGAATATAACTTTTTCACTTGCTCGATAACTCCTCTTCCGCTAAAATCACGACACTAATCTATGAGAAAACCCACAAATTCCATTGTACTATAAAAACTGCAAGGCGGGGATGAAATTTGTTCATGAACATCCATCGTCAAACAAAAAAGCCGCGATTGTTCGCGACTTTGAATGCATGTATGTTTTTTTCTCCGAGCTTTATTCATGTTTAAAGTGGCGGATTTTCTACTCCCATTTGTACCCACCCTTCTTTTGAAGGTCCATATACCGCAGGAATATTTAACCCCGCCTGACGCATAAGAACGGTAATCTGTCCTCTATGATGAGCAATATGCTTAATCAATCCCATAAAGATAGTAGCATTTGATTCCTCACGTCCAAAGGCATTCTGAATTTGTTTTAAAGTATCATCCGTCCATTGTGCTTCAAGAGCTGTTGCTACTTCCGAGCTTATTTTTCTAAAGGTCTCGGCGATTTGGTTCGCGGAGGGTACTTCATCCGAATCTTGTACCTGATCGAGAACAAGCCCGAATTCAGTCAAGTATTCAGGGGTATTCGTTACGAAATGCCAAGCAATTCTCCCCAGCGTCCTGCCTTCAGGATAGACTTGCTGCCGTAATGATTCATCCGTCAAACTGTCTAACACCTTTTGCGTTAATTCTGCTTCTCTCTTCCATTCTGTAATAAAATCTGAAACGGTTATATACATGTTTAGTTCATCCCTTCTTATCATTCAATATTTGATGAAAATCGTTACTTCTCTTCCCCCTACTATGAAAAAGAATGTAAGATGATCATCCTTAGCTCAATCATAACTGCTAATAGTGACAAGGATTGTCATAATTATATTTTTCCAACCTCGGCAAGTCGGCGCCATTATATTTCAGCCTGCTGACTCTAGATCCTGGGGACGATCATCTCGGCTGTCATCTGTATCCCATTCGCTTTTTGGGCCGCGGCCAACATGACCGGGTCCATATTCGCCTCCGGATCAGGCAAAGTGTGCTCAGCCTCATCCGTGTTTTTCCTGAGATCGTAATGGCGCTATTGTCATTAAGGCGGTGGGCCCCGGCTCTTTTGCAGGCGTGCTGGCACTCGGTCTGCATTCAGTAGGCATGCTCGGTAAACTGTTCTCCGAAGCGCTGATCGCTGCTGGTGCGACTAGGCTGCAAATTGTCCGGTTAGCCGTTGTGCCACAGGTACTGCCCGGTTTTTTGTCGTACATCCTCTACCGCTTCGAAATCAACCTTCGCTCCGCCACCATCCTCGGCGTCATCGGCGCAGGTGGCATCGGGACACCGCTTATTTTCGCGCTGAGCTCACGGAATTGGGACCGCGTCGGCATTATTTTGCTCGGGATTATCGTTATGATTACTTTAACCGACTTGATTTCCGGCGCGATTCGAAAAAAGCTTGTTTAACCGAAGCCGTGAATAACTTTGGAAGTATCCTCCATACTAGTGAAGAACAACACCATACAACCAGGGAGGAACCATGATGCTCGACAATCTGGAAAGCGAGTACGACTGCGCGAAAGCCAGCGACGATCTCCATCAGCTCAAGCAAGAGCTTGCCGCTCTGCGGGAACAAGGTGCTGAAGACAAGGAAACACAGGAACAACTCAACCGATTGGAGAATCAAATCTCCTTCATTATGAACAAGTGCGATATTAACCATTAACGTTCAATCTACCCTGTTATTCGAGATCTGTAATGCTCTCGCCATTAAGTAATATGACGTAATTGATTTTGAATGGCATTGGACTTCGGAAATCTCCATGATTTTAAAAAACCCGTATCCGTGAAGGATACGAGTTTTTTAGTTTTGCTATTACAGTGATTGCCGACTGAAAGCCCACGGTTTTAATCGTAGGATGAAAGACGGCTTTGCCAGAACATCCCTTCATGGGATGGGAAGGGCAAACACATAGCACGTGTGCGTGTGTGCTTTTCTTTTTGTTTAAATGTTGCAGTTTCATAGTTAAACTGATACAATTGTTTTAT
>NZ_JBCNHV010000027.1:0-74988 GCF_050482385.1 Paenibacillus lautus | reverse complement strand
TTCAGTTTTCAAAGATCAATCTGTGTTTCTCGTTCGTCGTCTGCATCTCAGCGGCGACTTTTATAATATATCATACTCCCTATCAACTTTGCAAGCACTTTTTTCAAAAAAGTTTTTTGAAGTTTGTTTTGAAGTTTGATGGCCGCCGGTTGGCGGCATCACCTTCGAAAAGGAAGCGAAAATTAATTTACCATATACTCAGCCGGTTAGTCAACACTTTTTCGCAAAATTAATGTTTGATTTGCGGAAACTTCCCGTTACGCGCATATTTGGAGAGTTCCTTCTGCGGGGCAAACCGGGCATACATGCGGAACACCGTTTTATATCGGTTAGCTATAGCCTGTCTGATGTTTTGGTCCAATCGTTGGTCGCTTAAATCCAGCAGCATCTCATCCAGTTCTTTTCGCAGTACATAATCAAGCTCTTTGCACTCTTTTTCATTGAATAGCATTCCCAGCATGATAGGACCTCCTTATATAGTTAAGCGAACATGTAACGTCACTTCAATCGGATTAAAGCTGCTCTTGCCTATGTAAAGGTGATTAACCGTATTGGCGGGATCTCTAAACCGAAGGTATGCTGTCTGCACATTATGATGAACGCCCTGTCCACGCAGCTCTCTCTTTACTCTGCTAAGCTGCTTTATTAGGTATGCACAATTTCAGGGAAAATTATGACATCAGCCACAACGTAATTGTACTTTCGATCATTGCGGCAACGAGCAGCAGAACGACAACCCATACGGAAGCAGTACCCAGCTTGCGCCAAAAGCCGCGCCACTCCGCGCCTATCCCGCTTCTGCGCTCGCCCGTCGCCGTTACACTTCTTAACACCAGCCCGCCAAAAGCAAGACCATATCCGCAAGCAATTACAATGACCGGGATCTCGATGATCCCATGAGGCAGCAGCCCTTTCACAATCAGATCAAACAGACTCTCTCCGCTCTCCCCCACGACTTTCACTAAGAAACCAATCACCATACCATTGATGATCAGGAAGAAGAACGGTATCACACCAAGCAGCAAGCCTGAGAACATGACCAGTACACTCTTAATACTGTTGTTAAGAAAGATAAAGACAAAGAAGCTCCATTCCGGATGATCGGAGGAACCGAGCTGCTGGCTAATCTCCCCTAATCCTTGAAGCTGACCTAGAAGGAATTGCTCGAACCCCTCTGAGCTTGCTCCAGCCACGATTCCGGCTATAAATAAGACCGTTGCCAAGAGCAATGCCTTCCGGATGGATCTTAAATCTCTGAGAAAAATGCTAAAACGTAACATTCGCAACCTCCTAAATTGGTATAACTCGCAAGTACGAGCATATGTTGAAAGTAAACAAGCTATTGCACACTGAAGGGAGAGGGGCGCACGTATTATGAATTCTTTTTATGTATTCAACGGCAGAAAGATTAAGCGGTTTTTCTTTGTCCTTGCCGCGGCGATCTTTGCAGTCGGCGTTATTTATGTGGAGAGTGACAACATCTCGGTCTTCTCCGAGGACAACCCGTCAGCGATTTACAGCGTGTCTACGGACAAGAAACAGATTGCATTAACATTTGACATCAGCTGGGGCGAAAAACGCACAGAGCCTATTTTACAGGCCTTAAAAGACAATGGAGTTCAAAAAGCAACCTTCTTCCTGTCTGCGCCGTGGAGCAAAACGCATCCCGATATCGTGAATGCCATTAAGGAAAGCGGATATGAAATCGGGAGCCACGGCTTCAAGCACGATAATTACAGTACCCTCACCGATGAGGAAATACGCAAGCAGATTTCTTCGGCACATACTATTTTAACCGCAATGACCGGACAAGAACCCAAATTAATACGGATGCCTAACGGGGATTTTGACAAAAGAGTGCTCGGTATAGCCCAAAGCCTTAACTACACAGTGATCCAGTGGGATACCGACTCCAGGGATTGGAAGAATATCGGCGTCGAAAAAATTGTAGACCGCGTCGTCTCCAAAGCGCATCCGGGAGACATCGTGCTGATGCACGCCAGTGACTCCGTAAAACAGACCCATGAAGCACTCCCTCTCATCATCAAGGAGCTTCGTAATAAAGGATATGAGTTCGTTACGGTAACTGACCTGCTTCAACAGGGCAGCACCAAAGGCACCGAAGTTCGTGATCACGCATCATTGCAGAAGAGCATCGAGGATGCAGGCGGACTATAGACTCCCAGGAGAAAGGCCCTGTAGTTGAATAATGCTTAACAAAAAAAGAGCTAAGGTGTTAGCTCTTTTTTTCGTCTTGTGTAACTTTATGAAGCGTCATAATTTGGTATGCATTACAGATCAGCAATGGTACTACCATAAAGATCGTGGCATTGCTGACTCCAATTTGCAGTACACCGATAATCTCCACAATGGAAATCGCCATCATAAAGAAGAGGGTCGGAATCCATGCATTAGCATTTGTACTCTTCACTTTAAAATAAGCAACAACAACGGCAATTACCAAAATGGAAATGCCCAAAATTAAATCTTGCTGCAAGCTAGTGGATCCGCCCACAAAGGTACGGAAGAACATCAGTTCCAGCAATGCAAGAACAGCCAACACAATCTGAATGTATTGCCAAGTCTTCCTGCGGAATATGCCTATCCCCATATAATTCAAAGTCAGGTATGCAAAAAAGCCCATCTGGGAATATACGCTCACCAGTGCCCCAGAGCCCAACAAAATCAGCGGGTATATTAATAAATCGGCCATTCCCGTGAATTCGATCGCGCCATTAAACAACTGCAGGATCAGACCTACGATTAATGCCGCCACTGCCCCAACGAGCAGCGTTTTCAAAAACAATTTAGACCACTTTCGTAAACTCAACTAACTTCCACCCCCACAGATCATTATTTTACCAACGTTCACAATAAAAAACCATTCTGAATCCGACATATTTCTGCAATTCCATCACATACTATGCGAAGAACCGTAAGAAAAACATCTATCGGCGTACTTTCACAGAAGACAAACCCGCATGCAGAGGATGTTTTTCTTACGATTATCGAATTTGTTCGACTTCGCTGAAAACTGATAAATTCAATGATTTTGAAAAAGGAGGACAACGGTAATGAAGTGGCCGTTATTTCGATTATGTATTATCGTCTTCGTTGCTGCTGTGGTGCTTACCGCTTGTGGTACAGAACAAAGCTCGTCTCCGCAGCTCGGATATAAAGAAATCAAATCCATGGTGGTCGACATTCTGAAAACCGACGAAGGTAAAAAAGCGGTAGAGGAAGCGATTAGCAGCGGATCCGGTGGTTCTTCCGGCAGCGGTGGCTCGATGGGGATGCGGATGATGACTGCCCAGTCAGGGGAGCAAATTCGGACGGCTGTTAAGGATACACTGGTGTCGGAAGAATACAAAAAAGAAATTGAGAAGATTATGACCGATCCGAAATTCGCCGGTGATTTTGCCAAAGCCATCAATTCTGAGAGCAAGCAGCTCCATATGCAGCTCATCAAGGACCCGACGTATCAAAAATCGATTCAGGATATGTTGAAGTCTCCGGATGTAATGAAATCGTTTCTTGAATTGACCAAAACCCCGGACTATCGCAAACAGTCCATGACCGTGATGCAGGAAGCTATGCAGAATCCGCTGTTCCGCATGGAGGTAATGGAACTGCTCAAAACGGTTGTGAAAGACGAACTTCAGCCTAAAGTGGAGAAGAAAAAACAAGGCAAGGGAAAAGGGCAAGAAGAGCAAGGCGGCGGCGGTAGCGGTGACGGTGGCGGCGGTGGCGACGGCGGTGGCGGTAATGAAGAAGGCAGTGGCAGTTAGGCCATTTTTCATAAACAAAACAAGCTCCCTACACAGGGAGCTTGTTTCATAATATGGATATAAGGACCTTGTCTAGACGGATTCCTCAAGCTTGGCTGCAATTCTTCCAGCTATCTCATCGTAGATCCCTGCGCTTTCGGTACCTGCCTTATACACAGATGGGGAGAAATCCGGCTCTGAAGGGTGGTTATCCGGTGCTCCTAATGGGAGCTGCGCGAGGAGCTCGGTATGAAGCGTCTCGGCAAGCTTCCCTCCACCTCCACGACCAAATACATAATCCTTCTCCCCGCCATGGGAGCAGACATAATAGGACATATTCTCCACGACGCCCAAGATTTCATGATCAGTCTGCAAGGCCATCGCACCCGCTCTGGCAGCAACAAAAGCTGCAGTAGCATGCGGGGTGGTTACAATGATCTCTTTGCTTTGGGGAATCATCTGATGCACGTCAAGGGCTACATCGCCTGTTCCTGGCGGCAGGTCCAGCAGCATGTAGTCCAGATCCCCCCAAGCGACATCCGTGAAGAATTGACGCAGCATTTTGCCAAGCATCGGCCCGCGCCAAATCACCGGACTATTCTCACGGATGAAGAAGCCCATGGACATAACCTTGACACCAAAACGCTCAACCGGATGGATGACACCCTCTTCGGTTACGGATGGCCCCTCTTCAATGCCCATCATGTCCGGTACGCTGAAGCCGTAAATATCCGCGTCAATCAAACCGACCTTCTTGCCTTGGCGAGCCAAAGCTGCAGCTAGATTCACCGTAACAGTGGATTTACCGACGCCGCCTTTGCCGCTTGCAATCGCAATGAAATGAACGCCGGACTGCTCGCTAAGAAGCGTATTCTGCTCCATGCCGGCAGCATGCCCTTTTGTCAGCTTATCGCGATCGTTAGCTTCCTCCCGGGCTGCTCCGCTAACGGCATTGTCTAGAGGTCGCATGCGGATATGGATATCCTCCGCCCCCATAGCTTCAAGAATTTCTCTGATCTGCGCTTCCAGGGAAGCGCGTACATCTTCACTACTGTAAGTCACGGATAATCGGACCGTGCGTTCCTTGACAACAATATCTCGAATACGCTGGAGCTCCATCAGGCTCTTCCCGGTTTCGGGATCGCGTAAAGGCTGGAGTATCTCCTGTACCGTTTCTCTAGTCAGCATATAAGCACCTCTGCACTATGTAATGGAATAGACAATGTTTCGATATTTCCTGTCCATTATACCATTACTCTGCAGCTTGTGACGACTCGCTGGTGGACTCTCCGGAGAAATAACGCAGAATGCCATTATACACGGATGCTGCGACCTTTCTCTGATATTTCTCATCACGGAGCAATTCGGATTCCTCGGGATGGGACAAGAAACCGACCTCTACCAGTGCAGATGGCATGCGCAGGGCTTGAAGCAAAAATATTTTGTCATCCGTTTTGGCCAGACGCTGCGTATTCTCCAGGTTATGTCTAATTTCAGCCTGAATCAATTCGGCGAGTTTTTTACTTTCCCCTTTATTCGGAGGGAAAAAGGTCTGCGCCCCTCTCCACCGATTAGATGGAATACTGTTCAGATGCATGCTGATAAACAGATCTGCTTTACTATCTTCGATCATCCGCACACGTTGTTTGAGGTCCTCCGTTTTACGCTTGGAATACCCCTTTGTGCTTTCTGCAGCCAGGTCGTAGTCACCTTCTCTTGTCATAATGACGAGCGCGCCTGCCTGCTGCAAATAATCCCGCAAATACAAGGTGATCGCCAGATTTACATCCTTCTCTATAACACCTTGTCGGCTTACTGCCCCGCCATCTGGCCCGCCATGTCCTGCATCAAGGGCAATGACTTTACCGGCAAGCGGCAAACTCCAGGTATTCGACGTTTTGGCAGAGGGGACTTCGTATGTTACAACGATAATGAGCAGTGCCAGAAGCACAGCTCCAATCAGGGTCTGCTTAATTCTCTTCAACGATATCCACACCGTAACCTTGTCCGTTCTCCGCCTGGACATAACAAAACCACCTCGTCCCATGAGTTGTTCTACTCCATCATATGGGACAAGGTGGCTAATTATGCCTTGGTTATACCGTAATCTGCTCTTTCATCCCTTCGATCAGCACTTGCGCGACTTCCGGGCGCGTAAATTCCGGCGGTGGGCACTGCCCTTCGCGAAGCAAGCCACGAACCTTCGTACCGGATAAAGTCAGATGATCCTCCTTAGGATGCGGGCATGTTTTGATTGAGGCCATGTTTCCGCAAGTGGTGCAGAAGAAGCTGTGCTCGAAGAACAGCGGGGTAATGCCCAACTCTTCTGCAGTGAAATTTTTGAAAATTTCCTGCGCCTCATACGTACCGTAATAGTCGCCGACTCCTGCATGATCCCGGCCCACGATAAAATGGGTGCATCCATAGTTTTTACGAACCATGGCATGGAATATAGCTTCCCTAGGTCCCGCATAACGCATGGCAGCCGGAAATACGCCCAGGAAGGTGCGATCCGCGGGATAGTAGTTCTCCAGCAAGGTCAGATAGCTCTTCATTCGCACATTGGCAGGAACGTCATCCGATTTGGTCTCTCCTACAAGCGGATTAAGGAATAGTGCATCTACGATTTCCATTGCACTCTTCTGAATATATTCATGTGCACGGTGAACCGGATTACGTGTCTGAAAGCCGACAACCGTATTCCAGCCCTTGGCTTTGAACTGTTCACGAGTCTCTGCCGGATCAAAATAAAACTCGCCAAACCGTTCCGGCTGTGGACGATTCAGTACTTGGATCGGCCCGCCTACATAGGTCGAAGGACGTTCAAAAAGCTTCTTCACGCCTGGATGCTCCGGATCATCCGTCTTAAATACTTGAACAGCCTCGACTTGCTGATCTACCTGATAGACGCTCTCTACATCGATAACGCCATAGACGACACCATCTTCTTCGCCTACAAGCGCCGCCTTCTCGCCGACGACAAGTTTAGCTGCTGTAAACTCATCAACAGCCAGTGTGACCGGTATGCTCCAAACCGTACCGTCCGATAAGCGCATAGAGGAAACCACAGACTTGTAATCCTGCTCGTTCAGAAATCCTTGCAAAGGCGAAAATGCCCCAACCCCGATCAGATCCAGGTCCGAGATGCTCCAGGCATTTACAGGGATCTTATGAAGAGTGCCGACCTGTTTCAATAAATCTTCACGCTCTGCTCCTTGGGCTACCCGCTGTACCAGCGTGCCGCCATGAGGGAGTATGGCTGTCATGAATAATTCCTCCTTCTTATGCTGTAACTGTACGATCTTAAGTCAATCATGATTGGTTTATTTATGAAGTCCGCATTCCGTCTTCTCATGGCCTGACCAGCGTCCAGCACGTGGATCTTCTCCTGGCATCACCTGTCGAGTGCAATATTCGCAGCCAATACTCGGATAATTCTGATCATGAAGCGGGTTGTAGATGATATCGTTAGCTCGGATGTAGTTCCACACATCCTCGCTAGTCCAGCCTGCGATCGGATTGAACTTCACCAACCCGAACTTGGTATCGTACTCAATCTTCTTCGAATTAGCTCGGGTAGGTGCTTGATCTCTTCGTATCCCTGTAATCCAAGCCTCATATTGAGACAGAATCCGAGTCAATGGTTCTACCTTTCGGATGTTGCAGCACTCCGTCGGATTGACGCTCCATAATGCTTCACCATGCTGAGCCGCTTGCTCTTCCGGCGTAATGAGCGGAGAGACCCGCACGAATTCCAGGCCGTAACGTTCGGCCATACGATCCCGCGTTTCGTATGTTTCCTTGAAATGAAAATCGGTATCCAGATAAAAAATATCCGTCGACGGGCTAATCTTTTGAATCATATCCACCAATACCACATCTTCTGCTCCAAAGCTGCAAGCAAACGTTATATTGGGAAATGTCTTGATCGCAAATGTGATGACTTCCTCAGCTGATGCATGCTCAAGCTCTTCTGCTTGCACTCGGATCAAATCCTCTTTCTCCAGCAAATTCATGATTGGATGCCTCCCCCGATATTAATCCCGATAATCCTACTGAAATAATATGAATTAAATACAGTATAAAACATTCCTAATAAATGTCAACCATCAAATCGATACCATGAAAAACGAAAAAACCCTTCCTGCATAAGCAGAAAGGGTCTTCTGTTTCTTCGATTTCCAAACATTTTGACAAATACCAATCTTAGTCTGTTGTTGCCATCGATACCTCTTTAGCACTAGTACCAGCTCCGGCACTTTTCCCTTCCGAGTCCTCGGGTTTGGGAGCAGGTGTCTGATTCGACGTCCGCAGCGGAATTTCTTTCAAGAAGAATACGAGCAGCAATGCAACGACGAGAACTAACGTGCCTGTGAGAAACACCATCGATAATGTATTTCCAAGTGCATCGCGGATACTGTCGATCATTTGCACGAATAAAGGCTGTACTTCAGCAGGAAGACTTGCCTGCGTCTGCTCAATCAGCGGTTTATTCATCAGTGTCTGTGGATTGGCGAAGGAGAGCATCTGCTGGGCTAATTGCGGATCCACAGCGCTAAAATCCGGTGCACTAGCCGACTGAAGAGCATCCTTCAGGTTCTTCGTCAGGTTATTCGACATAACTGTACCCATAACCGCGATTCCGATTGTACCGCCAAGATTACGGAACAATTGAGATGATGCCGTTGCTACACCAAGATCTTTGTGGGGTACCGCATTCTGCGTAGCCAGTGAGAATACCGGCATACCCAAACCAAGACCGATACCGAAAATAATAGTACTAACCACAGTGAGCCAGATGTTGTCCATGAACACCATAATTCCCATGCCGACCATCATAATTGGAACTCCAAGAAGGGCGTAACGTTTATATTTACCACTCTTAGCAATAAGCTGACCTGCTACGGCACTCGTACCCATCATGAAAATCGACATCGGTATAGTTACATATCCTGCATAGGTTGGTGAAATACCAAGTACGCCTTGAACGTAGAAGGAAATATAAATCATGGCGCCCATCAGACCGAAGTTCATAAAAAATCCAATCAGATTGGAAACCGTAACGACACTATTTTTGAACAAACTAAGCGGCAGTACCGGTTCCTTCGCTTTCATCTCAACAAGGATAAAGATGAGGGCTGATACGACCGAAGCCGCTATGAGACCGATAATTTGCGGTGATCCCCAAGGATATTCCGTACCTGCCCAAGAGAAGGCAAGCAGTAAAGGAACGATAGACGTTGTAAGGAACAGGGAACCCAGATAGTCAATAGACTGACCAGGTTTGCGCTCGACCTTGGGAAATAACGTCCAGATCATGATAAAGGCTACTACACCCAGCGGCAGGAAGATCCAGAATAACCAACGCCATTCGATGTTATCGACCAGGTAACCGCCTAGCGTAGGACCAAGGACACTGGAGAAACCGAATACCGCTGTCATCAGTCCCATCCACTTGCCACGTTCCCGCGGTGGGAATAAGTCACCGACCGACATAAATGCGGTTGACTGAATAATACCGGCACCTATACCTTGAATACCACGATAAATAATGAATTGGTACACGTCTGTTGATGTACCCGTTAGAAAAGCCCCTAACATGAAAAATAATATACCTATCAAAATAAACGGCTTACGTCCGAACATGTCGGACAGCTTACCTACCAGTATGGTTGCGATCGTTGATGTTAGCAAGTAAATATTGATGGTCCATGTGTAATAATCCATGCCATCCAGAATGGCGATAATCCGCGGCATTGCGGTACTCGTTATCGTCTGGTTAATGGCTGCGAAGAACATCGCAGCCATGATTGCAACCATAATTGAAACTTTACGTTTAAGCGTTAAATGCTCCATGCTCTATGCTCCACCCCTACCCTTGGTTGTGATTGTCTTTATCAAGGTTTGACAGCATCAAGGAGAAGATTCTTCTCAAATGCTGAATGTCTTCCTCAGCGAGGATATTAAAAAAACCCTGAATCATTTCCTTCTGATCCTTCTTCACTTTCCTAATTACATCCAGACCCGGTTCCAAGAGTGTAATGTTGACAACTCTCCGGTCATCCTCAGCACGCTCTTTCTGTAAGTATCCTTCCGCAACCAATTTATCCGTTAGACCGGTTATAGCCGGCGGTGTCAACGACAAAGCTTCGGCAAGCTCCGATACCTTCAGAGGCCCCCGCAGCTTTAATACATACAGCACCTGAAACTGAGGAAAGCTTAAATTGTACTTCCCGGCACTCGACTTGTTCCACTCTTGAGAAATGTTCTTCAGCAGCGCCCGGAACATCGACGACACCTTGAAAATCTCTTCATTGCGATCCAACCATATCCCCCCTTCTCTGCTTCTGTGCTCCGAAAATTACTTATTTAATTAATGATTAAATATTAATTATTTAAGTACTTAATTAATTCGCAATTAATAATATATCTCTATTTACATATGAAGTCAAGTGGTTAACGATGTAAGATCATCCATATGTTCATCCTTCTATCCGCAGGTTGTGCACACCATGTGCACAACCTGTTCAATGTGGCTACCGAATTCCACATGTGTTGTCAATGATGTGCATATCTTTGTGGACAAGCTACGTTCGGATAGCGTAAAAAAGCCCTTGACCATAATGGCCAAGGGCTTGGTAAATCGGAAATATTAACGTTTGGAGAACTGAGGAGCGCGACGAGCCGCTTTAAGACCGTATTTTTTACGTTCTTTCATACGTGGGTCACGAGTCAGGAATCCAGCTCTTTTCAGAGAAGGACGGAATTCTGGATCTGCTTTCAGAAGAGCACGGGAGATACCGTGACGGATTGCTCCAGCTTGACCGGAGATACCGCCACCGTGAGCGATGACAAGCACGTCATATTTGCCCAGTGTTTCTGTCAGATTCAAAGGTTGTTTAACGATCAGTTTGAGTGTTTCCAAACCGAAATATTCATTAATATCACGTTTATTGATGACAATGCGTCCTTCACCCGGTACGAGGCGTACACGTGCTACCGAGTGTTTACGACGACCTGTCCCATAGTATTGTACTTGTGCCATGAAACTGTCCTCCTTTTTAATTAACCGCGAAGTTCGTAAACTTCTGGTTTTTGTGCT
Source organism: Paenibacillus lautus (assembly GCF_050482385.1). Classification (GTDB taxonomy): domain Bacteria; phylum Bacillota; class Bacilli; order Paenibacillales; family Paenibacillaceae; genus Paenibacillus_AQ; species Paenibacillus_AQ lautus_B. The sequence continues at coordinate 64,119 of NZ_JBCNHV010000027.1, read as the reverse complement.
TCATGTGGATGTGCTGTGCCTGCATATGCTTTCAGTCTCAGCTTCATTTTCTCGCCCATGCGAGTTTTAGGAAGCATGCCGTGAACCGCGCTTTCGATTACACGCTCTGGGAATTTCGCAATCAGGTCTTGAGCTGTAGTTACTTTCAATCCACCTGGATGCATGGAGTGACGATAGTATTTTTTGTTCTCCATCTTTTTGCCAGTGAGGTGGATTTTCTCGGAGTTGATAACAACCACGAAATCCCCTGTGTCAACATGTGGAGTGAATTGAGGCTTATGTTTGCCGCGGATCAGAGCCGCAACTTCACTTGCCAAACGGCCAAGCGTCTTGCCTTCGGCATCAACGATGTACCATTTGCGCTCAACTTCATTTGGCTTCGCCATATAGGTGGTACGCATGTATAGTTCCTCCTTGTATTCGTCCGAAAATCATCATTAATTTTCATTATTTATCTTCGTTCATGTTTAAAGCATTGTCATGTTGTTGCAGTCTTGCATTCGGCATTTTCTTAACCGGGGCTGTGGGAGAGCCGTTAAGAAAACACAACTTATATAATACAGGATTACGCCCACATCCGCAAGTGTTTTTTGGTTTTCCACCTTACACCTTGCGTGTTATTCAAACAAGTCGCCTATCACAGTCACAAGGAATTTCTTCTTTTTGTTGTGATAGCCTTTCCGTGGTCTGATATCAACGATCATTGAGATTAATCCTTTCCGGTGATATCATACTCCACTTCCCATAACATCAGGCCCTTACCCATGGCTGTTGGACCGGCTGCTGCCCGGTTTTTGGCTTCCAGTATGACCAACATGTCATCCGGATGGCGCTTGCCTTCCCCTACCTCAATCAACGTCCCCATAATGATCCGAACCATATGCTGCAGAAACCCGTTCCCGGATACGTACGTATGAATGACTCCCTGATCTTTAGTGCCGGGGCGGCACATCGAGGTATCCCTCTCAAACCAGGCATCAAATATAGTACGTACATGGGACGATTTCGTCGACTTCCGCGACGCAAACGTTGTGTAGTCATGCGTTCCGATCAGATGACGAAGTCCCTGCTCCATCGCTGGGATATCTAGCTGTCCATAGTGATGGATCTGATAGCGGCGATTGAATAAGTCCGGATGCTGATTCGCATTGATCGTATAGCGGTAGGTTTTGCGTTTGGCTGCATGGCGGGAATGAAATTCCATAGGTACCTCCATCGCATCCGAAACTACGATATCTTCCGGCAACCAGGTGTTTAATGCCATACACCAACGTTCCAAGGGAATTGGTGAAGCTGTGTAGAAATTAAATACTTGGGCGCGGGCATGCACCCCAGCATCTGTCCGGCCAGAAGCCGTAATCTTGAGCTGTTCTCCGGACAAACGGCGGATCGCTTCCTCCAAATAGTCCTGAATCGTATGGCCCCCGGGCTGGGTCTGAAAGCCGTTATAATCGGTACCGTCGTAACTGACCTTCATCAGAAGATTACGCATTGCTGACCTCCTGAGTGCTTTCATCGAAAACCACTGCGGCAATGAAAGCCTGTACACATTTATGAGAAAACCTCTATCGGGGGATTTTACTGATAACTTAAAAATTCTATAACTATCAAAAAAGAGCCCCATAGGAGCTCCTTTTCATCATGTTAAGCCGAACCCTTCGAGTCAGCCACATGACTAGAAGGTCCCCGTTATTATTGCCCATGGAGTAGTCGAGACGAGTCGAACCAGATGATCGACTATATCTCGCACCACTTCCCGTTCATGGCTCCAAGAATAAACATCTACAGAGCCGGGCATACATAACTACAGTCACTTCAATGGAACAAAGCTAATTTACGCGCGATCTACCAGTTCCAAGTAAACCATTGGAGCTGCGTCACCACGACGAGGACCCAGTTTCAGGATACGAGTGTATCCGCCTGGACGCTCGGAGTAACGAGGAGCGATTTCGGAGAACAATTTTTGGATTGCATCTTGTTCACCGTCTACTGTTTCACGACGCACGAATGCAGCTACTTGACGACGAGCGTGAAGATCACCTTTTTTTGCTTTTGTGATCAACTTCTCAGCGATCGAACGAACTTCTTTCGCTTTGGCTTCAGTCGTTTGAATGCGCTCATATAAGAAAAGGTCGGTTACCAGGTCACGGAACAACGCTTTACGCGCACTGGAGTCGCGGCCCAACTTTTGGTATGCCATGTGTTTTTCCCTCCTTTGCTAAGCTAAGCCGAATCTATGCTATTCTTCCGTACGAAGTCCCAGGCCCAACTCTTCAAGCTTCTCTTGAACTTCCTCCAAGGATTTGCGTCCGAGGTTCCGAACTTTCATCATATCCTCTTCGGTTTTCGTGGTCAGCTCTTGTACCGTATTAATACCGGCACGTTTCAAGCAGTTGTAGGAACGAACGGAAAGATCCAGCTCTTCGATCGTCATTTCAAGAACTTTTTCTTTCTTGTCTTCTTCTTTCTCAACCATGATCTCTGCATCCTTCGCTTCGTCGGTCAGACCTACGAAGAGGAACAGATGCTCAGTCAAGATTTTCGCGCCGAGACTAACAGCTTCTTCCGGGCGGATGCTGCCATCCGTCCAAATTTCAAGCGTCAGTTTATCGTAGTTGGTTACTTGACCAACACGCGTATTTTCCACACCGTAGTTAACACGGCTAATCGGAGTATAGATCGAATCGACGGGAATGACGCCGATAGGCTGGTCATCGCGTTTGTTCCGATCCGCCTGGACATAGCCACGACCGCGACTGGCAAAAATACGCATATGAAGTCTTGCACCAGGGCCGAGCGTTGCAATATGAAGATCTGGATTCAGAATCTCCACATCACTATCCGCACGGATGTCACCAGCAGTAACAACCCCTTCACCCTCCGCATCAATCTCGAACACTTTCTCTTCATCGGAATGAATTTTCAGAGACAAAGCTTTCAGGTTCAGGATGACCTCGGTCACGTCTTCCATGACACCCGGAATCGTGGAAAATTCATGCAGTACGCCATCGATTTGAATCGATGTGACTGCTGCGCCCGGTAGTGAGGATAACAAGATGCGGCGAAGCGAGTTCCCCAGCGTCGTGCCATACCCTCTCTCCAGAGGCTCAACTACGAATTTCCCATAGGTTCCATCTTCATTGACATCAACGGTCTCAATTTTCGGCTTTTCGATTTCAATCACGCAAGTACCCCTCCTTCAAACGTCGCTCCTATATGAAACTGTCATCTTATCCAGTAATCCATGTAGTAGTATGCCTAAACAACCATTATTAGCAGATTGCAACGGATTTATACCACATTAACAGGATGACTTCATTATACGCGACGACGTTTTGGTGGGCGGCATCCGTTATGTGGAATTGGTGTAACGTCTTTGATCAGGTTTACTTCGAGACCTGCTGCTTGCAGAGAACGAATTGCTGCTTCACGACCAGCACCAGGACCTTTAACCATTACTTCCACCGCTTTCATACCGTGTTCCATAGCCGCTTTGGCAGCTGTTTCAGCAGCCATTTGCGCAGCGAACGGGGTCGACTTACGGGAACCTTTAAATCCAAGGCCGCCGGAGCTTGCCCAAGAAATCGCGTTTCCGTGAGGATCCGTAATCGTTACGATTGTATTGTTGAATGTGGAGCGGATATGAGCCACGCCACTTTCAATATTTTTGCGGTCACGACGTTTAGTACGTACGACTTTTTTTGGTTTAGCCATTGTCTATTATCCCCCTTTCTTATTTCTTCTTGTTCGCTACGGTACGACGAGGACCTTTACGTGTACGAGCATTCGTTTTAGTACGTTGACCACGAACAGGCAATCCACGACGGTGACGAATACCGCGGTAGCAGCCGATCTCCGTGAGACGTTTAATATTTAAGGAAATTTCACGACGCAGGTCACCTTCTACCTTAACCATACCGTCGATCGTTTCGCGCAATTTGCTGACTTCATCTTCTGTCAAATCACGGACACGAGTGTCTGCATTGATTCCAGTTTCTTTCAGTACTTTCTGGGAAGTCGTTTTACCGATTCCGAAAATGTAAGTCAAGGCGATCTCAACGCGTTTGTCACGTGGTAAATCCACACCAGCTATACGAGCCATTTTACGCTACACCCCCTTCTTTAACCTTGTTTTTGTTTGTGTTTCGGATTTTCACAGATAACCATTACGTTCCCTTTGCGGCGAATGACTTTGCATTTTTCGCAAATAGGCTTTACAGAAGGTCTTACCTTCATGCTAATTACCTCCTCCAAGTTTTACGTTGTAAAACCAGCTTCGAAACTAAAGTAGTTTGTTACCGCTGCTGAGTTTTACGTCAGTAAAACCGCTTCGCAGCTTTCCTTGATTCCCCAGGGGAACCTTAAATCTATTTACGGTACGTGATACGACCTTTGGTTAAATCATACGGCGAGAGTTGTACAACCACTTTGTCTCCTGTAAGGATACGGATAAAGTGCATCCGCAACTTTCCGGAAACATGAGCGAGAATCTGATGACCATTCTCCAGCTCGACTTTAAAGGTAGCATTCGGCAACGGCTCAATGACCGTTCCTTCGACTTCAATGACATCTTCTTTAGCCACAGTTAGTCTCCTTTCTGATCTGCCTTGGATTTATCGGATACAAACCGGTCCAGTGCGAAACGCAGTTTACCGTTTGTAACCCGACCGCTTTCTTGCAAACTGTTTACCACTTCACTGCTAATGTAGGATTGAGGTTCAAGATGAAGAACATTCTTCTTCTTGGCCCCGTCAAACTTGCGTTTGTCCCCATCCGCGATCCACACGAACCTGCTGTCCTCAATCGAAACGATAACGGCATACTGTCCGGCATCTCTGCCTTTCAGTATCTTAACAACCTGACCGGGTTGAAGCGTGAATTCATTATTCAATTTCATCACCCTATTCCGGCAGCTTCGTCAAAATTTCCATGCCATCCGGCGTGACTGCTACCGTATGCTCGAAGTGAGCACATAGTGAGCCGTCTACCGTTACAACCGTCCAGTTGTCTTCCAGCGTCTTGACATTCCGCTTACCCGCGTTGACCATCGGCTCGATCGCGAGCACCATGCCCGGTTTGAGTCTTGGTCCACGGTCAGGGATGCCATAGTTCGGAATTTGCGGATCCTCATGCAGTTCGGTACCCACACCATGACCAACGTACTCCCGGACGACAGAGAAACCTGCATCCTCGATATGACGCTGTATGGCATGAGAGATTGTAAACAAGCGGACATCGGGTTTGATTAGCGCAAGTCCAGCATAGAGTGATCCTTCCGTTACGTCCAGCAGACGCTGGGCCTCTTCGGAAATCTCTCCTACAGCGTAGGTCCATGCCGAGTCACCATGGTAACCCTGGTACTGTGCACCGATATCAAACGTAACGATATCGCCCTCGATTAATTTGCGTTTGCCTGGAAATCCATGCACCAATTCTTCGTTGACTGATGCGCAAATGCTGGAAGGAAATCCGTTGTAGCCTTTAAAAGATGGCACAGCGCCTTGGCTTCGAATGAACTTGTCGGCCATAAGGTCAAGTTCCCCGGTCGTAATGCCCGGTTCTACATGAGCGGCAAGGAGTTTGTGGCATTCTGCCACGATCCTTCCTGCTTCTCTCATCAAGCTCAGTTCCGTTTCGGATTTACAAATGATCATTATACCTAACCTCTCAGTATAGACGCAATTTGTGATGAAACCGCGTCGATTTCCTGATCACCATCGATTTGACGCAAAAGACCTTTGTTCTCATAAAACGTGAGGAGTGGTGCTGTTTTGTTGATATATTCGTCTAAACGAATGCCGACGCTCTCTTCGTTATCATCAGAACGCTGGTACAATTCGCCGCCGCATTTATCACAAATGCCTTCCTGTTTAGGAGGATTAAAGATCACATGATAAGTCGAACCACAGTTTTTGCAAATCCGGCGGCCAGTAAGGCGAGCCAGAAGCTTTTCCCGATCAACTTTCAGGTTGATGACGTGATCGAGACCAGTATTCAAGCGGGCGAGAATGTCATCCAGCGCTTCCGCTTGCGAAAGGGTTCTTGGAAAACCGTCCAATAAAAAACCTTTTTCGCAATCGGACTGCTGCAGACGCTCTTCCACAATACCAATCGTTACGTCATCCGGTACCAGCAGACCTTGATCCATGAATTCCTTCGCTTTAATCCCGATGGGAGTTCCTTGTTTGATCGCGAGACGAAATGCATCGCCCGTTGAAATGTGAGGAATACCGAATTCATTCACGATGTTTTCTGCTTGCGTCCCTTTTCCTGCCCCAGGAGGACCCATGAATAAGATGTTCACCTTACGTCACTCCCTCCCCTTGATTGACTAGCAAGAACAACACAATAGGCGCCGGGAAGCGATACAGACCACTCGCCGGAACCTATCGCCTATTTATTGATAAAACCTTTGTAGTGACGTTTGATCAATTGGCTTTCGATCTGCTTCATCGTATCCAGTGCAACACCGACGACGATCAAGAGTGAAGTACCACCGATCTGAACCGTACGCGGAAGACCTGCAAGTGATCCAAAGAACACCGGAAGCACAGAGATCACGGCCAGGAACAACGCTCCTGTCATGGTCAGACGGGTCATAACCCGAGTCAGATACTTCTCGGTAGCTTTACCAGGACGAATGCCCGGAACATAGCCGCCGTTCTTCTTCATATTATCAGCCATTTGGTTCGGATTCATCTGCACGAAGGTGTAGAAGAACGTGAAACCAATGATCATGAGTACATACAGTACCATTCCAAGCGGGCTGTCATAAGCAAGATTAGCAGTTACCCACTTTGCCCAACCCTGTGTATCCAACCAGAAGCTGGCCAGGATAACCGGGAATTGCAGCAATGACATCGCAAAGATTACCGGGATAACGCCTGCACCGTTAATCTTGAGTGGAATGTGTGTGTTCTGTCCGCCGTACATTTTGTTTCCTACAACACGCTTCGCGTATTGAACCGGAATTTTACGGATACCTTGCTGAATGAATACAACACCGGTAATGATCAGAACCAAAATCAGAAGGATGATAACACCCTTCAGAATGTTCATAAACACTTGACCATCCTGAATGAAATTCGATTCAATCGTTGTCCGAATGTGCATTGGAATACCAGCAGCGATACCACCAAAGATTATGATCGAAATACCGTTACCGATTCCGCGTTCCGTAATCTGTTCGCCGAGCCACATCAAGAATGATGTACCTGCGGTAAGCACTATTGCGATCACGACAAAGTCGATAGTGGTTGCTCCAGGCACCATATCCATGCCATACATGCGGTTAAACCCGATGGACATACCGAACGCCTGAATCAGACCCAGTATTACCGTACCATAACGAGTAATTTGAGCCAACTGCTTCTTCCCGTGTTCCCCTTGTTTGTTCCATTCCGCAAACTTTGGAATGACGTCCATCGACAACAACTGCACGATAATGGACGAAGTAATATATGGAAATATCGAAAGGGCGAAGATCGAAAACTGCGATAGTGCGCCCCCCGAGAACGTGTTAAGAAGACCGAACAACTCATTGCCTGCCTGATTCGTCTGGGTAAAAACATCTTTGTTAACGCCGGGAACCGGAACAAATGATCCAATACGGAAGATGATCAGAACGAATAAGGTGAACAAAATACGCTTGCGAAGGTCATCCACACGCCATATATTTTTCAGGGTCTTAAACATTAGATCACCTCGGTTTTACCGCCGGCAGCCTCGATCTTCTCTACCGCAGATTGAGAAAACTTATTAGCTTTTACAGTCAAAGAAACGGTAACTTCACCGTTGCCAAGAATTTTGATTCCGCTCTTTGTATTGTTAACAATACCGCTCTCAACCAAAACTTCTGGAGTCACTTCAGTACCTGCTGCAAAGCTGTTAAGTTCTTCGATGTTCACAATCGCGTACTCTTTCCGAGTTGGGTTTACGAAACCGCGCTTCGGAAGACGACGGTACAATGGGTTCTGTCCACCTTCGAAGCCTGGACGCACACCACCGCCGGAACGAGAGTTTTGTCCTTTGTGACCGCGACCCGATGTTTTACCCGTACCACTACTAGTTCCGCGTCCAACGCGCTTGCGCTCTTTGCGGGATCCAGGTGCTGGGCTCAGCTCATGTAACTTCATCGTTCGTTGCACCTCCTTAATATGTCCGGGAATACACTGCCCGGGATTAACCTTCGATTTCTTTAACAGAAACCAGGTGATTTACTTTCTTGATCATTCCGCGAATTGCAGCATTGTCGCTTTGAACCACGGAATGGTTGATTTTGCGAAGTCCGAGAGTTTTCACGGTTGCACGCTGATCCTCTGGACGACCAATCACGCTGCGTACGAGGGTGATTTCAAGTTTAGCCATGAGATTCCCTCCTTAACCCAACAGTTCTTCGACGGATTTGCCGCGAAGCTTGGCAACATCTTCAACACGCTTCAGGCGGGATAATCCCTCCAAAGTCGCATTGACCATGTTCATGGAGTTCGAAGAACCTAGAGATTTTGTCAAAATGTCGCCTACGCCAGCCAGTTCAAGTACTGCACGAACCGGTCCGCCAGCGATAACTCCAGTACCTTCAGATGCCGGCTTCAACAATACTCGGCCTGCTCCGAAGTGACCTGTTACGAGGTGAGGAATAGTTGTTCCAACAAGTGGAATGTGAATCAGGTTTTTCTTAGCATCTTCAATACCTTTGCGGATTGCATCCGGTACTTCGCCTGCTTTACCGATACCTGCTCCTACCCAACCTTTGCCATCACCGACAACTACCAGTGCGCTAAAGCTAAAGCGACGTCCGCCTTTTACAACTTTAGCAACGCGGTTAATGTTTACTACTCTTTCAGTCAGTTCTAAAGTGTTAGGATCTACACGCAAGTCGTTTACCTCCTTTTGAAAATATCTTAGAATTCAAGGCCTGCCTCGCGAGCTGCCTCTGCAAGTGCTTGAATACGTCCATGATACAAGTATCCACCGCGATCGAATACGATCACTTTGTAACCTTTGTCTGCAGCACGTTTTGCAACGAGTTCGCCGACTTTACGAGCGGATTCAACGCTTCCGCCGTTCTTGATATCAGTAGCCAATTCTTTATCCAACGTAGAAGCTGATGCCAAAGTTACGCCAGCCACATCGTCGATCAATTGAGCATAGATGTGTTTCGAAGAACGGAACACGTTCAGACGTGGACGTTCTGCTGTGCCTTGGATTTTCTTACGGACACGCAGGTGTCTTTTCAGACGAGCTTTGTTCTTGTCTTGTTTCGTGATCATGTTTCCATTTCCTCCCTTCAGTTTTGCCTTAAGAGCTTCACTTTTAGACGCATCGGGTAAGTATGGGAGAAGAAGTAAGTTATCCACCAGGTGAAACCCCGGTTAGCTAACTTATTTCTTCTTACCAGCTTTACCTTCCTTACGGATAATGCGTTCACCTTCGTATTTAATACCTTTACCTTTGTATGGCTCAGGCTCACGTACGGAACGGATCTTAGCTGCGTATGCACCTACGCGCTCTTTATCGATACCGCGAACGGTGATTTTTGTGTTTGTTGGTACTTCGAATTCGATACCAGCTTCCGGTGTAATTTCAACTGGGTGGGAGTAACCCACGTTCAGAACGATTTTATCTCCGGTTTTGCTTGCACGGTACCCGACACCGACCAACTCAAGGTTTTTCGAGAATCCTTCAGTTACACCGTTGACCATATTTGAGACAACGCTGCGGGTCGTGCCGTGAAGAGAGCGATGTGTTTTGTTGTCGGAAGGACGAACAACATTGATCTCGTTGTTTTCTACTGTAATTTGCATGTCTTTATGCAGTTCACGAGTCAAGGTACCTTTAGGTCCTTTTACAGTGATTACAGTGTTATCCAGTGTGACTTCCACACCGTTAGGAATAGCAATTGGTTTACGACCAATACGGGACATTCATTACACCTCCTATCTTGTGACGTTGATTACCATACGTAGCAGAGAACTTCTCCGCCAGCTTTGGATTGACGAGCTTCTTTGTCGGTCATAACTCCCTTAGACGTGGAGATGATCGCAATACCCAAACCACCAAGTACGCGAGGTACTTCGTTGCTCTTCGTGTAAACGCGAAGACCTGGTTTGCTGATTCTTTTCAGACCTGTGATTACACGTTCGTTGTTGGAACCATATTTCAGGAATACACGAATGATCCCTTGTTTATTGTCTTCCACAAACTCTGCATCACGGATGAAGCCTTCACGCTTCAAAATGTCAGCGATTTGTTTTTTAATCGTCGAAGCAGGCATTTCTACTGTTTCGTGGCGAACCGTGTTCGCGTTACGAATACGAGTTAGCATATCTGCAATTGGATCGGACATAGTCATGTAGGATAAACCTCCTTCCCGTTTATAAACTTCTTACCAGCTTGCTTTTTTCACGCCAGGAATCTGGCCTTTATAAGCTAATTCACGGAAACAAATTCTGCAAATTTTAAACTTCTGCAGTACCGAATGTGGGCGACCACAACGTTCACAACGGGTATATGCCCGTACTTTATATTTCGGTGTACGTTGTTGTTTAACTTTCATCGAAGTTTTTGCCACTTAGCCTGACACCTCCTAAATAGTTTCGGAGAAAAGGACAACCGTCTTATTTCGCGAAAGGCATGCCCAGTTGAGCAAGCAGTTCACGGGATTCTTCGTCGGTTTTAGCAGTCGTTACGATAACGATATCCATACCGCGAACTTTATCCACTTTGTCATACTCAATTTCAGGGAAAATGAGTTGCTCTTTCAGACCGAGCGTATAGTTACCGCGTCCGTCAAATGCCTTGGTGGACACGCCTTGAAAGTCACGTACACGTGGAAGTGTAACGTTGAACAGCTTGTCGAGGAAGTAGTACATGCGCTCACCGCGCAGTGTTACCTTCACACCGATAGGCATGTTCTCACGCAGTTTGAATCCCGCGATGGATTTCTTCGCACGGGTGATAACCGGTTTTTGACCAGCAATCAGCTGCATGTCGTTCACAGCGGAATCAAGCACCTTCGAGTTAGCTACAGCGTCACCTACACCCATGTTGATGACAACCTTCTCGATTTTTGGTACTTGCATTACTGTCTTATAGCTAAACTTCTGCATCAGAGCAGGAGTTACTTCGTTCAAAAAACGTTCTTTCATTCTTGCTGCCATGATTCAAGGACCTCCTTTCTAAACCGTCTTATTTATCGATAACTTCTCCGGATCTTTTTGCTACGCGAACTTTTTTACCGTTGTCCAGTACTTTGTAACCGATACGGGTTACTTTTCCGCTCTTCGGATCAACGTGCATAACGTTCGATACATGGATCGGAGCTTCCTTCTCGATGATACCGCCTTGTGGGTTCATTTGGTTTGGCTTCTGGTGCTTCTTGATCATGTTCACACCTTCAACCAAAACACGATTTTCACGAGGGTACGCTGCGATGACACGGCCTTTTTTGCCTTTGTCTTTACCGCTGATGACGATAACTGTATCATCTTTTTTCACGTGCAGTTTGTTGCTATGGGATTCCAGAACTTTTTTCACTTTAGGCATTCGTTACACCTCCTATGACTAGCCAGTTCAACTATTTATCGGGTTCCCGAAAAGTTACGCCACTTTTTGGGGTGTTATTAGATTACTTCCGGAGCCAAGGAAACGATTTTCATGTAGTCTCTTTCGCGAAGTTCGCGAGCAACTGGTCCGAAAATACGAGTTCCGCGTGGGCTTCTGTCGTCTTTAACAACAACAGCTGCATTCTCGTCAAATGAGATGTAGGATCCGTCTTTACGACGTACAGAACGTTTCGTACGAACGACTACCGCTCTTACTACATCACCCTTTTTGACAACGCCGCCTGGTGTTGCTTGTTTGACGGAACATACGATCAAATCACCGATTTGAGCTGTACGACGACCAGTACCACCCAATACGCGGATACACATCAGTTCCTTCGCACCGGAGTTGTCAGCAACAGCTAAACGTGTAAATGGTTGAATCATTTAAATTTCCTCCTTCCATCAAAAACTGATCATATCTTAGATGATAACCGCTTTTTCAACCACTTCTACCAATCTCCAGCGCTTGTCTTTGGAGAGAGGACGAGTTTCCATGATTTTAACGGTATCTCCGATTTGAGCTTGATTGTTCTCATCATGCGCTTTAAATTTTTTCGTGTATTTAATGCGTTTGTGATACAAGTCATGCTTCTTATAAGTTTCAACAGCTACAACAATGGTTTTATCCATTTTATCGCTGACAACTTTACCTACTTGCACTTTACGAGCATTGCGTTCTTCGCTCATTTGTTAGCCTCCTTCCTGAATTCAGAACAGTGAGTTCCGTATCATTAACTAATCCCAAGTTCTCTTTGACGGATAACGGTTTTAGCACGAGCTATTTCTTTGCGAACGTCACGGATCCGAGTCGGGTTGTCAAGCTGGCCTGTGGCCAATTGAAAACGGAGGTTAAAGAGTTCCTCTTTAAATCCGGAGATTTTTTGCTCGATTTCTGCAGTGGTTAAGTTGCGCAGTTCATTAGCTTTCATTTGCTTCACCACCCACTTCTTCTCGTTTCACAAACTTCGTTTTAACAGGCAGCTTGTGAGCGGCGAGACGCATCGCTTCGCGGGCGATTTCCTCGGACACGCCTCCAAGTTCAAACATGATCTTGCCTGGTTTTACAACGGCAACCCATTTCTCTACGTTACCTTTACCGCTACCCATCCGCACTTCGAGAGGCTTTTGAGTAATCGGCTTATCCGGGAAAATCTTGATCCATACTTTACCGCCACGACGAATGTAACGAGTCATTGCGATACGAGCAGCTTCGATCTGACGGTTCGTGATCCAGCCTGGTTCTGTAGCTTGCAGACCGAATTCGCCGAAGTTCAGTTCAGTACCGCCTTTAGCTTGACCTCTCATATGGCCGCGCTGTTGTTTGCGGTGTTTTACACGTTTTGGTACCAACATGATTAGTTGCCTCCTTCCTGAGCAGCTTGTTTCTTAGCCGTAGGAAGAACCTCTCCACGATAGATCCATACTTTCACGCCGATACGGCCGTAAGTCGTATGCGCTTCTGCTGTACCATAGTCGATGTCTGCACGAAGCGTATGAAGTGGAACAGTTCCTTCACTGTAGCCTTCCGTACGAGCAATCTCGGCTCCGCCAAGACGTCCGCTGACCGATGTTTTAATCCCTTTTGCTCCAGAACGCATAGTTCTTTGAATCGCTTGTTTCAGTGCACGACGGAAAGATACGCGACGTTCCAACTGTTGTGCAATGCTTTCAGCAACAAGAATAGCGTCCAGTTCAGGGTTTTTAATTTCAGAAATGTTGATGTGAACTTTTTTACCGCCGGCAATTTTAGTCACTTGTCCGCGCAGTACTTCTACTTCGGAACCACCTTTACCGATAACCATACCTGGTTTCGCAGTGTGGATCGTCACGTTCACACGATTAGCCGCTCTCTCGATTTCGATACGAGATACAGCGGAGTCTTTCAATTTATTTTTCAGGTATTCACGGATTTTCACGTCTTCCAGCAAAAGATCACCGAAGTCTTTGCCTGCATACCATTTGGATTCCCAATCACGGATAATACCGATACGGAGTCCTACTGGATTTACCTTTTGGCCCACACGTTTTCCCTCCTTATTTTTCAGCTACCACCAAAGTAATGTGGCTGGTGCGTTTATTGATCCGGCTTGCACGTCCCATCGCACGCGGGCGAAAACGTTTCATAGTCGGTCCTTGGTTGACATAAGCTTGCGTCACAACCAATTTAGTTACATCCAAAGAGTAGTTATGCTCAGCGTTTGCGATAGCCGAGTTCAAAAGCTTCTCAACAACCGGAGATGCAGCTTTCGGAGTGTGACGAAGAATTGCGATCGCTTCGCCGACTTGCTTACCGCGGATCAAGTCAACAACGAGTTGAGCTTTACGAGGAGCAATACGAATCGATCTAGCATGTGCTTTTGCTTCCATATGTTTAACCTCCTCTCAAACAAAGAGCTTCATTAATTATCTTCTTGTTTTCTTATCATCTTCATGACCTTTGTAAGTACGAGTTGGAGCGAACTCACCCAACTTGTGTCCTACCATGTCCTCTGTTACATATACAGGTACATGTTTACGGCCATCGTATACTCCGAACGTGTGACCGATAAATTGCGGGAAAATAGTGGAGCGGCGGGACCAGGTTTTGATCACAGCCTTTTTGCTTGCGGCGTTCATGTCCTCCACTTTTTTGAGCAGATATCCGTCAATAAAAGGTCCTTTTTTCAAACTACGGCTCATATTGAAATCCTCCCTTCACCAAATTGTCTCGTTACCTTCGAGCCTGTCACGAAGCTATGCACAATCGCGCATTACTTCGTGCGGCGGCGAACGATATATTTGTCAGAAGCTTTACCTTTTTTACGTGTTTTGTAACCAAGGGTTGGTTTACCCCATGGAGACATAGGCGATTTACGTCCGATTGGAGCGCGGCCTTCACCACCACCGTGAGGGTGATCGTTAGGGTTCATTACCACACCACGTACTTCAGGACGTTGTCCAAGCCAGCGGCTGCGGCCTGCTTTACCGATTTTGATCAACTCATGGTCTTGGTTACCCACAGAACCGATGGTTGCACGGCAAACTTTCAGGATGCGGCGAACTTCACCGGAAGAAAGACGAACAGTTACGTACTTATCTTCTTTACCGAGAAGCTGAGCTTCTGTACCAGCAGCACGAACCAATTGTCCGCCTTTGCCTGGTTTCAATTCGATGTTGTGGATAACGGTACCTACCGGAATGTTTTCCAGTGGAAGTGCGTTACCGATCTTGATGTCAGCACCTACTCCAGATACTACTTGGTCTCCAACTTTCAGACCTTTAGGAGCGATGATATAACGCTTTTCACCATCTACATAGTGAATCAGAGCGATGTTAGAAGTACGGTTCGGGTCGTATTCGATTGTAGCAACGCGACCTGGAATGCCGTCTTTATTCCGTTTGAAGTCGATGATACGGTATTTACGCTTGTGTCCGCCGCCATGGTGACGAACCGTAATTTTACCTTGGTTGTTACGGCCAGCTGTTTTGCTCAGCGGAGCCAGCAACGATTTTTCCGGCTGATTCGTGGTGATTTCTTCGAAAGTCGACACGGACATGTTGCGTCGAGCCGGGGATGTCGGTTTATACTTTTTAATAGGCACTGAATTTTCCCTCCTTACTTAAGAAATTCTTATTCAACCGATTCAAAGAACTCGAGCGGTTTGCTGTCTGGAGCCAAAGTCACGATCGCCTTTTTCCATTCGGTTGTGTAACCGGAATAACGGCCATAACGCTTTGGTTTAGCAGGAACACGCATCGTATTCACGTTCGATACTTTAACTTTAAAAATAGATTCGACAGCTTGCTTGATCTCGGTCTTGTTAGCGCGGATATCCACTTCAAAAGCATATTTCAGCTCTGCCATGTAGTCAGCCGTACGTTCCGTGATCACCGGGCGCTTGATTATATCGCGTGGGTCTTTCATTACGCGAGCACCTCCTCTACCTTCTGAACTGCTTCCTTCGTAATGATCAGTTGATCGTACGACATTACATCAAGAACATTAATGCCGTCAGCCGCTACGAATTTCACACCAGGAATATTACGTGCGGAAAGGGCTACATTATCATCATAGCTTGGAGCAACGATCAGAGCTTTACGGCCTACTTTCAGGTTGCTAAGGATGTTAGCAAACTCTTTTGTTTTCGGCGTATTCAGCGTCAATTGATCCAATACGATAATTGCGTTGTCAATCACTTTGGAAGACAATGCGGATTTGATAGCCAAACGACGAACTTTCTTAGGAAGTTTAAACGTGTAGCTGCGCGGAGTTGGTCCAAATACCACACCGCCGCCTTTCCATTGTGGAGAACGGATCGAACCTTGACGAGCACGGCCAGTACCTTTTTGTTTCCAAGGCTTACGTCCGCCGCCGCGTACTTCAGAACGTCCTTTTACTTTGTGGGTACCACGACGAAGAGAAGCGCGCTGCAACAATACTGCACTGTGCAGTACGTGTACGTTCGGCTCGATACCGAACACAGCTTCATTCAATTCTACTTCGCCAACTTGGCTACCGCTGACATTATAAAGTGCTACTTTAGGCATTCTTTGTTCCTCCTTTCTTTAGGTGATTATTTCTTCACCGTTTCTTTGATTTGAACGAAACCTTTTTTAGGTCCAGGAATGGAGCCTTTAACAAGGATTACGTTACGCTCTGTGTCGACTTTAACTACCTCGAGCTTTTGAATCGTAACTGTCTCATTGCCCATGTGACCTGGCAGGCGTTTTCCTTTAGGAACACGGTTTGCCTGGATCGAACCCATGGAACCTGGTCTACGGTGATAACGGGAACCGTGAGACATTGGTCCGCGGCTTTGGCCCCAACGTTTGATTACACCTTGGAAACCTTTACCTTTGGAAATACCCGTTACGTCAACAAATTCGCCTTCTGCGAAGACATCAGCCTTCAGCTCTTGTCCAACCTCGACACTCGCGAGGTCAACACCGCGAATTTCGCGAACGTAGCGCTTAGGCGCAGTGTTTGCTTTTTTCGCATGGCCTGCTTCTGGTTTGTTAGATCTGTTCTCTTTCTTATCAGAGAAACCGACTTGAATCGCTTCGTATCCGTCGTTTTCCAGATCTTTCTTTTGAAGAACAACACAAGGACCTGCTTCGATAACCGTTACAGGAATTACAACACCCTCAGGGGTAAATACTTGAGTCATTCCGAGCTTTCTACCTAAGATACCTTTCATGTTGACACCTCTTTTCTCTTCTCTAATTCATTATGCAATGCTTACAGTTTGATTTCGATATCTACACCGGACGGCAGGTCCAAGCGCATCAAGGCATCCACAGTTTGTGGAGTCGGGTTCACGATGTCGATCAAGCGTTTATGTGTACGCATTTCGAACTGTTCCCGAGAATCCTTATACTTGTGCACCGCACGGAGAATGGTAATTACTTGTTTCTCAGTTGGAAGCGGGATCGGACCGGATACACCAGCACCCGAACGTTTTGCTGTCTCAACAATTTTCTCAGCGGATTGATCAAGAACTCTGTGGTCGTATGCTTTCAAGCGAATACGAATTTTTTGCTTTGCCATTTTATTCCCTCCTTCTATCGCCCAATTTGGTATCGGACATACTCCGCGAAAATTTTCCAACCACCCACCTCATGGCAAAGGGGCCGGGTGTGTCGGTAACCTCTCACATCATCGCAACGTCGCAGAACAACATTCACTATTATATATAAAAGATAGGCGTATTGCAAGCACTAATTCATAATTAATATGTATTTGCATCTTTAACCGAAAGTTGCAGAACTTGGCTAATAGATTTCATCGCTTTTCGCTTATCATATTGTAACGCGCTCTCTATTATATATAATAGAAAGTTTCGAATTGATTAACTGATATCCATCAGAGAATGTAATCAGATTATTGGGGCTGATCCCTAAAGAAAAAGAGTCTGATCCAAAGGATCAGACTCTTTTATCAGGACATCACACTGTTGCTCGTTACAATACACTGTTGCTATATTCAAGGCTATTCGTAAGCCTTAATTATTTAATGATGGTAGCAACGGAACCAGCACCTACGGTACGGCCGCCTTCACGAATGGAGAATTTAGTTCCTTCTTCAATCGCGATTGGGTTGATCAGGTTAACCGTTACTGTGATGTTATCACCAGGCATAACCATTTCAGAACCCTCTGGCAAGTTGATCACACCCGTTACGTCCGTAGTACGGAAGTAGAACTGTGGACGGTAGCCAGTGAAGAAAGGCTTATGACGTCCGCCTTCTTCTTTGCTCAGTACGTATACTTGAGCTGTGAACTCAGTGTGTGGTTTAACGGAAGCAGGCTTAGCAAGTACTTGACCGCGCTCGATTTGAGTACGCTCAACACCACGAAGCAATGCACCAATGTTGTCACCAGCTTGTGCGGAATCCAGCAATTTACGGAACATCTCAACGCCCGTAACAACGGATTTCTTAGTTTCTTCAGCGATACCAACGATTTCGATCTCGTCACCAACTTTGATCGTACCACGCTCTACACGACCTGTAGCAACGGTACCACGACCAGTGATGGAGAATACGTCCTCGACAGGCATCAAGAAAGGCTTGTCAGTGTCGCGCTCAGGCAATGGGATGTACTCGTCGATTGTTTTGAACATTTCAACGATTTTTTGTGCCCATTCGCCTTCTGGGTTTTGCAGAGCTTCACGAGCGGAACCACGAGTGATCGGAGTGTCGTCGCCTGGGAAGTCATACTCGTTCAGCAGGTCGCGAACTTCCATTTCAACCAATTCCAAGAGCTCTTCGTCTTCAACCATGTCGCATTTGTTCAAGAATACAACGATGTAAGGAACGCCTACTTGGCGGGACAACAGGATGTGCTCGCGAGTTTGCGGCATTGGGCCGTCAGCTGCGGATACAACCAGGATTGCTCCGTCCATTTGAGCTGCACCTGTGATCATGTTTTTAACATAGTCAGCGTGACCTGGGCAGTCAACGTGTGCATAGTGACGAGTGTCAGTTTCATACTCTACGTGGGAAGTAGAGATTGTGATACCGCGTTCGCGCTCTTCTGGAGCTTTGTCGATTTGATCGAAAGACATTGCAGCACCACCGTAAGTTTTGGACAATACAGATGTGATTGCAGCTGTCAAAGTTGTTTTACCATGGTCAACGTGACCGATAGTACCGATGTTAACATGGGGTTTCGTACGTTCGTATTTAGCCTTTGCCATTTGAACAATTCCTCCTTAAGGGGATATATATGTTAGGCCGGAAGCGGAGTTAACGGGATGTTGATCCCGCCTCCTGATCCAGCAGGTAAAACGTTATTACTCTCCGCCTTTGATCTTGGACACAATTTCTTCGGAGATATTCTTAGGAACTTCTTCGTAATGGGAGAGTTCCATGGAGAACACACCGCGTCCTTGTGTACCGGAGCGAAGGGTAGTGGAGTAACCGAACATTTCGGAAAGAGGTACTTTCGCACGGATAATTTGAGTACCACCACGGGAGTCCATACCTTCGATACGTCCACGGCGGGAGTTCAGCATACCCATTACGTCGCCCATGTATTCCTCAGGCACGGTAACTTCAACTTTCATAATTGGCTCAAGCAGGACAGGCTTACACTTGTCTTTAGCTGCTTTCAAAGCCATGGAACCGGCGATTTTAAACGCCATTTCATTGGAGTCAACATCATGGTATGAACCGTCGACGATCGTTGCCTTAACGTCAACAAGCGGGAAGCCGGCGAGTACACCGTTCTTCATTTGCTCTTCAATACCTTGCTGTGCAGGACCAATGTATTCTCTTGGTACCGAACCACCGACAACTTTGCTCTCGAATTGGTTACCGCTACCTGGTTCCAGAGGTTCGAACTCAACCCATACGTGACCGTATTGTCCACGACCACCGGACTGACGAACGAATTTACCTTCAACGCGAGCTGGTGCACGGAATGTTTCACGGTAAGCTACCTGTGGTTTACCCACATTGGTATCTACCTTGAACTCACGACGCATACGGTCGATGATGATGTCCAAGTGAAGTTCACCCATACCTGCCAGGATCGTTTGGCCTGTTTCTTCATCAGTATGTGCACGAAGAGTTGGATCCTCTTCAGTCAACTTACCGAGAGCCACACCCATTTTATCTTGGTCAGCTTTTGTTTTAGGCTCAACTGCGATTTCGATAACCGGATCAGGGAAGTTCATGGACTCCAAGATAACCGGGTTTTTCTCATCACATAGTGTATCACCTGTACCCGTATCTTTCAAACCTACGGCAGCTGCGATATCTCCGGCGAATACTTCGGAAATTTCTTGACGGCTGTTCGCATGCATTTGAAGGATACGACCAATGCGCTCACGCTTACCTTTCGTTGCATTCAGTACGTAAGAGCCGGATTGCAGTACACCGGAATATACGCGGAAGAATGTCAGCTTACCAACATAAGGGTCCGTAGCGATTTTGAATGCCAAAGCCGAGAACGGCTCTTCATCGGAAGAATGCCGAATAGCTTCTGTTCCGTCTTCAAGGGTGCCCTTGATGTCTGGAACATCAGTTGGAGCCGGCAAATAATCGATTACGGCATCAAGCATCAACTGAACGCCTTTGTTACGGTAAGAAGATCCACAGATAACTGGGAAGATCTTAACTTCGACAACACCTTTACGCAGAGCAGCTTTCAACTCAGCTATGGTGATTTCTTCACCTTCAAGATATTTCATTGTCAAGTCTTCGTCAAGTTCTGCTACCTTCTCAACCAACTCGTTGCGAAGCTCTTCCACTTGATCCTTGAATTCTGCTGGAATTTCGGTTTCTTCGATATTTTGACCGAGGTCATCCTTATACATATAAGCTTTTTCCTCGACAATATCGATGATGCCAATGAAATCATTCTCTGCACCGATCGGAAGCTGAATCGCTACCGCATTCGCTTGCAGACGCTCTCTCATATCTTTAACTACGTTCAAGTAGTCGGCACCGATAATATCCATTTTGTTTACGTATGCGATCCGCGGAACTCCATAACGGTCTGCTTGTCTCCAAACCGTCTCCGACTGAGGTTCAACGCCCTCTTTCGCACTGAATACACCTACTGCCCCATCCAATACACGAAGGGAACGTTCAACTTCTACTGTGAAGTCAACGTGCCCCGGGGTGTCGATAATATTAACGCGATGACCCTTCCAAGAAGCGGTAGTCGCAGCGGATGTAATCGTGATACCGCGCTCCTGCTCCTGCTCCATCCAGTCCATTGTAGCTGCACCCTCGTGAACTTCCCCGATTTTGTGCGTACGGCCTGTATAGAACAAAATCCGCTCTGTCGTGGTCGTTTTACCAGCGTCAATATGCGCCATGATCCCGATATTACGTGTATTTTTCAAGGAGAACTCTCTTGTCGCCATGCGAATAGTCTCCCTTCAAAATTAGAAGTATTAATTAGTTGCTGAATCCTACCAACGGTAGTGAGCAAACGCTTTGTTCGCTTCAGCCATTTTGTGTGTATCTTCGCGTTTCTTAACGGAAGCGCCTGTGTTGTTGGAAGCATCGATGATCTCAGCCGCCAAACGCTCTTCCATGGTTTTCTCGCCGCGGTTGCGGGAGTAGTTTACGAGCCAACGTAATCCAAGGGATGTACGTCTCTCTGGTTTAACTTCGATTGGAACCTGGTAGTTAGCACCGCCGACACGACGAGCTTTAACTTCCAATACTGGCATGATGTTCTTGATAGCTGCTTCAAACACTTCCATCGGATCATTACCAGTACGTTCCTTGATGATGTTGAACGAATTGTAAAGGATGCTTTGAGCAACACCTCTTTTACCATCCAACATGATGCGGTTGATCAGACGAGTTACCAGCTTGCTGTTATACACTGGATCTGGCAGCACGTCTCTTTTAGTTACTGGACCTTTGCGTGGCATGGATATCCCCCTTTCTTCAGTCATGAGTCATGTTACGAAAACATGAGCATCAATTAGCTTTTTGCTTTAGGACGCTTCGTGCCGTATTTGGAACGAGCTTGCATCCGGTTGTTTACACCAGCGGTATCAAGTGCGCCGCGAACGATATGGTAACGTACACCCGGAAGGTCTTTTACCCGTCCACCGCGAACCAATACAACACTGTGCTCTTGCAAGTTATGTCCGATACCCGGAATGTAAGCTGTCACCTCAATGCGGTTCGTCAAACGAACACGAGCATATTTACGAAGTGCGGAGTTCGGTTTTTTCGGCGTCATTGTGCCTACACGAGTGCATACACCGCGTTTTTGCGGAGCGCTCAAGTCGGTCTCCTCACGTTTCAAAGCGTTAAAACCTTTTTGAAGAGCTGGAGATTTCGATTTGTAAACTTTAGCTTGACGGCCCTTGCGAACCAGTTGGTTAATTGTTGGCATGCTAGCCACCCCCTTCCCGTATTTATCATCCTAATTACAATCCCCGTTTAAGTCCACAGACCCAGGCGGTTCATAAAAGGACAAATGAAAAGTTTTTGCCGAGAGAAGTAACGCCTTCTCCAACAAAAACGATTTCTCAAATCATGATTTCAAGACAGCTACCATAGCTGCACCAACTTCAATACCGCATGCTTCTCCAAGCTCTATCATCGTGGGCACATAGTTGATATGCACGCCATTCTTATCACACTCGGATACGACTTTTGAAATCAAACGTTGGTCGCAATCTTCAGCCACATATACCTCTGTAGCCAAACCGGATTCAACGGCCTTCATCGTTTGTTTGGTGCCAATCTTGATGTGTGCATCCTGTAATCCTTTATCATTAGACACAAGTCATTCCTCCAAAAGAACAGGGAACAAAGAAACTATTCACGCACCTTTGCTATATTAGCATCTGCCCTAAGCGATGTCAAGCTATTAAATCAGGAAAAAGAAACATTGGGACGGAGAAATTCAGCATCTTTCGAAGCAAAAATCTCCCCGTCACCTGACTGTCTCTTAATCTATAGAAGCTGTTTCGAGTTCCTGACTTTCGTCATTCACATCGTTTTGTCCCGCGAACTTCACGCTGCGATAACGGTTCATACCCGTTCCCGCAGGGATCAGTTTACCAATGATAACATTCTCTTTCAGACCAAGCAGCTGATCGACTTTACCTTTGATGGCAGCGTCAGTCAACACGCGAGTTGTCTC
Source organism: Paenibacillus lautus (assembly GCF_050482385.1). Lineage (GTDB taxonomy): Bacteria > Bacillota > Bacilli > Paenibacillales > Paenibacillaceae > Paenibacillus_AQ > Paenibacillus_AQ lautus_B. The sequence continues at coordinate 41,408 of NZ_JBCNHV010000027.1, read as the reverse complement.
CTGGAAGGAGGCCGCTGACAAGAACGAATCGGTTTCGAGAGATGCTTTTGTAATCCCGAGGAGAACCGGTTTGGCAACCGCTGGTTCTTTCCCGGAGAGAATAGCGTCTTTATTGGCTGTCTCGTATTCATGCATATCCACGAAGGAGCCTGGCAGCAGGTTCGTATCTCCCGCATCAACGATACGGAATTTACGCAGCATCTGTCTGATCATAACTTCAACGTGCTTATCGTTAATTTCTACACCTTGGTTACGGTATACGCGTTGTACTTCCTGAAGGATGTAGTTCTGCACACCACGGATACCTTTGATACGAAGCATTTCCTTCGGATCAATGGAACCATCGGTCAGTTCATCCCCGGCTTCAATGTGCTTGCCTTCGCTTACGCGCAGACGGGAGCCGTAGGTAACTGCGTAGACCTTAGTTTCAGCTTCACCTTGAATTTCGATTTCACGACGATCCTTCGTTTCGCGGATCTCTTTAACCACACCGTCGATCTCACTAATGGTCGCTTGACCTTTAGGATTACGGGCTTCAAAGAGCTCCTGGATACGCGGAAGACCTTGTGTAATATCATCACCAGCAACGCCGCCTGTGTGGAACGTACGCATCGTGAGCTGTGTTCCCGGTTCGCCGATGGATTGAGCTGCGATAATACCAACCGCTTCACCAATCTCAACATGCTTACCAGTAGCCAAGTTACGACCGTAACATTTTTTGCAGACGCCATAACGTGCACGGCAGCTCAAGATGGAACGAATTTGAAGTTTCTCAACACCAGCTGCCACGATTTCCTCAGCTTTGTCGGAGTCAATCAATTCGTTACGATTTACGATGATCTCTTTCGTTTCCGGATGACGAACGGTTTCAAATGCATAACGTCCCTCGATACGGTCATAGAGATCCTCGATAACTTCTTTACCGTCCTGAATACGGCTAACGGTAAAGCCTTTATCCGTGCTACACTCGTCTTCGCGAACGATAACATCCTGGGCCACATCAACAAGTCGACGAGTCAAGTAACCGGAGTCAGCGGTACGAAGCGCTGTATCGGCAAGACCTTTACGCGCACCGTGCGTGGACAGGAAGTACTCGAGTACCGTCAGTCCTTCACGGAAGTTCGATTTGATTGGGAGTTCGATGATACGACCCGACGGGTTCGCCATCAGACCCCGCATACCACCGAGCTGAGTGATCTGCGATTTGTTACCCCGTGCTTTGGAATCGACCATGAGCATGATGGAGTTAAAGCGATCCATCGATTTCATGAGTACTTCCGTAATATCGTCCTTGGTCTTGGACCAGATGTCGATTACACGGTCATAACGCTCTTCATTCGTGATCAAGCCGCGGCGATATTGGTTCGTTACTACTTTAACCTTCTCGTCGGACTCTTTCAGAATTTCGTTTTTCTCGTCAGGTACGATAACGTCAGATACCGCAACGGTTACGCCTGCGCGAGTAGAGTATGTGAAGCCGATCTGCTTGATTTTATCCAAAATCACAGAGGTTTCCGTTGTATGGTACGTTTCGAAGCAGCGTGCAATGATGGATCCCAGATATTCCTTACCTACAGCTCCGCTAATCGGAAGTTCTTGAATCACTTTCTGAATATCTGCACCCTTCTCGTATACGAAATACTTCTCAGGTGTACCTTGCAGCAGGTTCGTACGAGTCGCTTCATTGATGTAAGGGAAGCTGGCAGGGAAAATCTCGTTAAAGATAATCCGGCCGATCGTCGTAACCAACATCGCATTCTGCTGTTTTTCCGTAAAGCATGTTTTGCCTAGGGCTTTAACCGGAATCGCTACGCGTGCATGCAGACCAGCTGCTTCACGCTGATAGGCGGAAACCGCTTCGTTCACGCTGCCCAGAATCATGCCGGTACCTTTCTCTTCCTTGTTATCCATCGTGAGATAGAAGGAACCCAGTACCATATCCTGAGAAGGAGTAACAACCGGCTTACCGTCTTTCGGGTTCAGAATGTTACCCGATGCCAGCATCAAAAGACGTGCTTCAGCTTGAGCTTCAGCAGACAAAGGAACGTGAACCGCCATTTGGTCACCGTCAAAGTCAGCGTTATATGCTGTACATACGAGCGGATGAAGACGGATCGCATGGCCCTCAACCAGAATCGGTTCAAATGCTTGGATACCGAGTCTGTGAAGCGTCGGTGCACGGTTCAGAAGAACCGGATGCTCTTTAATAACCTCTTCGAGCACATCCCATACTTCTGGACTTACACGTTCTACTTTGCGCTTCGCACTCTTGATATTATGTGCTAGGCCTTTGTTGACCAATTCTTTCATAACGAACGGCTTGAAGAGCTCAAGCGCCATTTTCTTAGGCAGACCGCATTGGTACATTTTCAGGTAAGGACCTACAACGATAACGGAACGACCGGAATAGTCAACCCGTTTACCGAGCAAGTTCTGACGGAAACGTCCTTGTTTACCTTTCAGCATGTGGCTGAGGGATTTAAGCGGACGGTTACCAGGACCTGTGACCGGACGACCGCGACGGCCGTTATCGATCAGTGCATCGACAGCTTCCTGCAGCATGCGCTTCTCGTTCTGTACGATAATATCCGGCGCACCGAGATCCAGCAGTCTTTTCAGACGGTTGTTCCGGTTAATAACGCGACGGTACAGATCGTTCAAGTCGGAGGTCGCAAAGCGTCCACCATCAAGTTGAACCATCGGACGAAGCTCCGGTGGAATGACTGGCAGCACATCCATGATCATCCACTCCGGATTGTTGCCGGAGTTACGGAACGCCTCAATCACTTCCAGGCGTTTGATGGCCCGGTTGCGGCGCTGACCCTGTGCAGTGCGCAGTTCTTCTTTAAGGAACTCAAGCTCTTTGTCAACATCGATGTCTTGAAGAAGCTTCTTAACCGCTTCAGCACCCATGCCTGCTTGGAAACCGTAGCCGTACTTTTCACGGTAGCTGCGGTATTCCTTCTCGGACAACAGCTGCTTCTTCTCCAGCGGTGTATCTCCTGGATCGGTTACAACATAAGATGCGAAGTAAATGATCTCCTCAAGAGATCTTGGGGACATATCCAGAGCCAGACCCATACGGCTTGGAATCCCTTTGAAATACCAAATATGCGATACAGGAGCCGCAAGCTCAATATGGCCCATCCGTTCACGACGGACTTTAGCCCGTGTTACTTCAACGCCACAGCGATCGCAGACTACTCCTTTATAACGGACACGCTTATACTTACCGCAATGACATTCCCAGTCCTTCTGGGGACCGAAAATCCGCTCACAGAACAGGCCTTCTTTCTCCGGCTTCAATGTACGGTAGTTAATCGTTTCCGGCTTCTTCACCTCTCCGCGAGACCAAGAGCGAATTTTTTCCGGTGAAGCAAGACCGATTTTCATGTACTCAAAATTGTTAACGTCCAACAAGGAGCAACCCTCCTCAACCTAGTCCTATTTATGTGCTATACGACCATAACACCACCGCCGACCTATAAGCCGACGGGGGTGAATGATTGACCGTTATTCCACTCCGACTTCAGTGCCTTCCAAGTTAAGGCTCAGTTTATCACCTTGAGCATCGTCTTCGTCATCGAGTTCTTTCATCTCGATTTCCTCTTCATTCTCGCTCAGGATTTTGACGTCCATACCGAGAGACTGAAGCTCTTTAATCAATACCTTGAACGATTCAGGAACACCCGGTTCCGGAACGTTCTCGCCCTTGACGATGGATTCGTAGGTTTTCACCCGGCCGACCACGTCATCCGACTTGACGGTAAGAATTTCTTGCAGCGTATAGGCAGCACCATAAGCTTCAAGTGCCCACACTTCCATCTCACCGAAGCGCTGTCCACCGAACTGAGCTTTACCACCCAGCGGCTGCTGCGTAACGAGTGAGTATGGTCCCGTAGAACGGGCGTGAATTTTATCATCAACCATGTGCGCGAGCTTGATCATATGCATGACGCCGACGGTAACCTCACGTTCAAAACGTTCACCCGTCCGTCCATCGTACAATACGGTCTTACCATTGCGCTGCATGCCTGCTTCTTCCATCGTATCAAACACGTCATACTCGCTAGCACCATCAAATACCGGTGAAGCCACGTGAATGCCGAGCTGGAGAGCAGCCATACCCAAGTGAACCTCGAGTACCTGACCGATGTTCATCCGTGATGGAACCCCTAGAGGGTTCAACACAACTTGAACCGGCGTGCCATCTGGCAGGAACGGCATATCTTCTTCAGGCAAAATACGGGCAACGACACCTTTGTTACCGTGACGTCCGGCCATTTTGTCACCTTCGGAGATTTTACGTTTCTGTGCGATGTAAACGCGAACCAGCTGGTTAACGCCCGGCGGCAATTCGTCACCGTTCTCACGTGTAAACACCTTCACATCCACGATGATCCCGTCACTACCGTGAGGAACGCGCAGCGAGGTATCGCGCACTTCGCGAGCCTTCTCACCAAAGATCGCATGCAGGAGACGCTCTTCAGCCGTCAATTCGGTTACACCCTTAGGTGTTACCTTACCAACGAGGATGTCTCCGGCGCTGATTTCGGCACCGATGCGGATAATTCCGCGCTCGTCAAGGTTCTTCAGTGCTTCTTCCCCTACGTTAGGAATATCACGCGTAATTTCTTCCGGTCCGAGCTTCGTGTCACGAGCTTCGGATTCGTACTCCTCGATATGAATCGAAGTGTACACATCCTCTTTGACCAGTTTCTCAGAGAGAAGAATCGCATCCTCGTAGTTGTAACCTTCCCAAGTCATGAACGCCACAACGACGTTGCGGCCCAGTGCCAATTCGCCCATCTCCGTGGATGGACCGTCTGCGAGAATATCACCTTTTTTGATGACCTCGCCGCGTTTAACGATTGGACGCTGATTGATGCATGTTCCTTGGTTCGAACGCATAAATTTGTGTAATTTATGTTTAATAAGATCGCCTTTGACTTCTTGTCCGTCGACATTTTCCACACGGCGGACCCAGATTTCATTAGCGGATGAACGTTCAATAATCCCGTCATGTTTGGACACAATACATACACCGGAGTCTTTCGCAGACTTGTGTTCCATTCCAGTTCCGACCAGCGGAGCTTTAGGAATAAGAAGTGGAACCGCCTGCCGCTGCATGTTGGATCCCATCAGCGCGCGGTTGGAGTCATCGTTCTCAAGGAACGGAATGAGCGCCGTCGCTACCGACACTACCTGCTTCGGCGAAACGTCCATGTAGTCTACACGGTCGCTCGGCATAGGAAGGATGTTATCGGATTGCTTGTTATAACGGACGATAACCATTTCGTCAGCGAAGGTACCATCATCGTTAAGCTCGGCGTTCGCCTGGGCAACGATATAGTTATCCTCTTCGTCTGCAGTCAGGTAATCGATTTGGTCCGTTACTTTACCAGTCTTCGGATCCACCCAACGATACGGAGCTTCGATGAAGCCATATTCGTTGATGCGCGCAAACGTCGACAAGGAGTTGATCAGACCGATGTTCGGTCCCTCCGGCGTCTCGATCGGACACATACGGCCATAGTGACTGTGGTGAACGTCCCGCACTTCAAAGCCCGCACGCTCACGAGTCAAACCACCGGGTCCGAGAGCAGACAGACGACGTTTATGCGTCAGTTCCGCAAGCGGGTTGGTCTGGTCCATGAACTGGGACAGCTGGGAGCTGCCGAAGAACTCTTTAATCGATGCGATAACCGGACGTATGTTGATGAGCGCCTGCGGCGTAATCACGTTTGCATCCTGGATCGACATTCTTTCACGAACGACACGTTCCATCCGGGACAAACCGATACGGAACTGATTTTGAAGCAATTCGCCTACAGAACGCAGACGACGGTTACCCAGGTGGTCGATATCATCCGTATTGCCGATTCCATGCAGCAAGTTGATGAAGTAGCTGATGGAAGAAATGATATCCGCCTGTGTAATGTGCTTCACGGATTTATCAATGTTTGCGTTCGCGATGACCTTCACGACTTTGGCATCCTCAATTGGAGAGAATACATCGATCGTTTGCAGCGGGATATCCTCGCTGTCCATCACACCGCCGGTAACATGATAATTCTTAAAGCCCACGCTCTTCTCTAGGTAAGGCATGATCTCGTCCAAAAGACGGCGGTCTACGGTTTGACCAGCTTCTGCAATGATCTCACCCGTATCGATGTCTATCAAACTCTCTGCCAAACGTTGATTAAAGAGACGGTTCTTGATATGAAGCTTCTTGTTGATCTTGTAGCGACCAACGTTAGCCAAATCATAACGCTTCGGATCAAAGAAACGGGCAACGAGAAGGCTCTTCGCATTCTCTAGTGTTGGCGGCTCACCCGGACGAAGACGTTCATAGATTTCGATGAGCGCTTTTTCCGTGGAGTCGGTGTTGTCTTTATCCAGCGTATTTTGAATATATTCATCATTGCCCAGAAGATCCAAAATCTCGGCATCTGTACCAAAACCAAGTGCACGTAAAAGTACCGTTACAGGGATTTTACGGGTACGGTCGATCCGGACATAGATAATGTCCTTCGCGTCCATCTCCAGTTCAAGCCAAGCGCCGCGGTTAGGGATAACTGTTGCAGTGTACGTCGTCTTACCGTTTTTATCCACTTTTGTGCTGAAATAGACGCTGGGAGAGCGAACCAACTGGCTGACAATAACCCGTTCGGCACCATTGATAATGAATGTTCCGGTTTCCGTCATTAACGGGAAGTCTCCCATGAACACTTCCTGCTCCTTGACCTCTCCGGTCTCCTTGTTAATGAGCCGGACTTTCACGCGGAGCGGCGCCGCATAAGTAACGTCGCGTTCTTTCGCGTCATCGACGGTGTATTTCGGTTCTCCAAGGCTGTAGTCAATGAACTCTAGTACCAAATTACCTGTGAAATCCTGAATCGGCGAGATGTCCTGGAACATTTCGCGGAGTCCTTCCTCCAAAAACCATTCATAAGATTTTTGTTGGATTTCAATCAGGTTCGGAACTTCGAGTACCTCGTTAATACGAGCATAACTTCGCCGAGTGCGTCGACCATATTGAACAAGATGTCCTGCCAACTTAAACTCACCCCTCATGTCTACTCACTTTAAAAATTTCATTGCGAACCTCTGTTTGTAACACTATAATGGAACATACAGAGGACACTCCCATAAATAGAGAAAAGCCCTTATCGAATACCTTTTCGAAAAAAGAGCAGCTTATCCATGGTTATGATAATCATCTCATATCCTGTAGATTTGCCCAAAATGTACATATTATACGTCAATATGATCGACTTTATGCATCTTTCCACACATTAAGTCTTGACATTTCAGTCAACTAAAGACAAAGAGACCATCCTAATACTGACATTTTATAATAATACCATACCGGTATACCCAAGTCAACAGCCTAGTCGAACTATTTTAAGAAGATTTAGTCGCTTTGAATATCCGGTAACCTTTATCCTTCGTTACTTCCTCAACCCGATGAAATAAACTCTCCAGTTTCGCTTTCGCTGAAGGTGCGCCTTGCTTCTTCTGAATCACGACCCACAGTTGCCCATTCTCACGCAAATGCTTCCACGATTCTTCGAATATAGCATGTACCGTCTCTTTCCCGGCACGAATCGGCGGATTGGTTAGAACGACGTCAAATTGCTGATCCTGCACCGCAGCAAACAAATCGCTCTCCAAGATGGTCACATTGGTAATACCATTACGTTTCGCATTCTCCTTGGCTAATTCGACAGCGCGGCTATTGATGTCGATCATCGTCACATGGCCTTGCGCAGCCATTCTTGCCGCCGACAGACCGATCGGACCATATCCACAGCCCACATCCAACACTTTAACTTGCTGATTAAAGTCCATAGCCTCTATTAATACCTTGCTGCCATAATCCACGCCACTCTTAGAGAATACGCCCGCGTCACTGATAAAGTTGAAAGTCTGCCCCCGAAGCTCCGTCTTTAACTCCTTACGGTCATGAGCAATTTCCGGCTGATTCGAGTAATAATGTTGATTCGGCATCATTTCCTCCGTCTTGAATCAAAGTCTGCCCGCCTAAGATATTTCACTCCTAAGCGCTCTTATTCTAGTATAACCTTAGTCGCGAAGAATCAGTACCTTGCGATCTCCCCGCCACAATAACAAACCCCTTGAACAAATATTCAAGGGGTTTGATTCTTGCTGACGTGAATCTCAAGAAGTTAATTACTTAACTTCTACGGATGCGCCTGCTTCTTCCAATTTAGCTTTAACAGCTTCTGCTTCTTCTTTAGCTACTTTTTCTTTCAATGGTTTTGGAGCGTTGTCAACCAGTTCTTTTGCTTCTTTCAAGCCAAGACCTGTGATTTCGCGAACCACTTTGATTACGTTGATTTTGGACGCGCCTGCGCTTGTCAGGATTACGTCAAATTCGGATTGCTCAGCAGCTTCAGCTGCACCAGCGCCACCTACAACAGCTACTGGAGCTGCAGCAGTTACACCAAATTCTTCTTCGATTGCTTTTACGAGATCGTTCAGTTCCAGAACAGACATACCTTTAATTGCTTCCAAGATTTGCTCTTTGCTCATTTAAGTTGAACCTCCATTTATTATTAAGATTTTATAGTTGTTGTTACACAGCTTCAGCAAGACAAAGCTTATGCGCCTTGTTCTTCCTTCTCAGCAACAGCCTTAACTGCAAGCGCGAAGTTGCGCACTGGAGCTTGAAGCACGCTGAGGAGCATGGAGAGGAGACCTTCGCGGGACGGAAGTTCTGCCAGAGCTTTGATTTCGCTCTCTCCGATCACACGGCCTTCTACTACGCCGCCTTTCAATTTCAACGCGTCGTTTTTCTTAGCAAAATCGTTAAGGATTTTTGCTGGAGCGACAGCGTCATTGGTACCAAATGCAACAGCTGTTGGACCAGTCAAGACTTCGTCCAGATCAGTCAGCTCTGCTGCCGCAGTTGCACGGCGAAGCAGCGTGTTTTTCAGTACTTGGAACTCGACGCCAGCTTCACGAAGCTGTTTACGAAGTTCGGTTACTTGCGCAACGTTCAGTCCGCGATAGTCAGCAACTACTGTCGATACGCTTTCGCGCAGCTTAGCAGCAACGACATCAACCGCTTCTTGTTTCGCTTGAATCACTTTTGCGTTTGCCAATGATTACACCTCCTGGTTGTATTAGTAGCGTAAGAGCACCAAGCTCTCCGCTCTTCCTACGGGCACTAAAAAAGCCTCCGTAGAATCACGAAGGCCTGATGAATCATCATTTGGCCGGTGTAACCGGACAAATTGTTGACGTTCTATCATAACACCTCGGTAGGAAATTAAGCCTGCTTAGGGCACCTACTGTCTACGGTAAGCATATTCAACTTTAAGGGTCAGTCTCGAAGACTCACAACTGTTACATAATATCAAACTTCACTGACCAAAGTCAATGGTAATATTATCTGTAAACGGTTGTGTTCACGCGAGCGCTTGGTCCCATCGTCGAGGAAACAGCGATACCTTTCAGGTAAACACCTTTAGCAGCAGCTGGTTTCGCACGATTCAATGCATCGATGAGAGCTTTGAGGTTCTCATTCAATTGAGCTGCATCGAAAGACACTTTACCGATCGGCGCGTGAATTTGACCTGCTTTGTCCAGACGGTACTCGATTTTACCGGCTTTGATTTCTTGAACAGCCTTAGCAACATCGAATGTAACCGTACCAGCTTTAGGGTTAGGCATCAGGCCTTTACCACCGAGCAGACGGCCAAGTTTACCGACTTCACTCATCATATCAGGTGTAGCTACGCAGACATCAAACTCGAACCAGCCTTGTTGAATTTTGTTGATCATGTCTTGATCGCCAACAAAATCAGCGCCAGCCGCTTCTGCCTCTTTCGCTTTTTCACCTTTTGCAAATACCAGAACGCGTTGTGTTTTACCTGTGCCGTGAGGCAAGACAACAACACCACGAACAGCCTGGTCTTGTTTACGCGGGTCTACACCCAAACGTACAGCCGCTTCAACAGTTTCGTCGAATTTGGCAGTTGCAGCCTTCTTCACAAGCTCTACAGCTTCCAAAGGCTCATAAGTTGCTTCGCTGTCAATCAGCTTCGCAGCTTCAACGTATTTCTTACCGTGTTTAGCCATGTTTGTTTTCCTCCTTTGTGGTATTAGCGGAATTCCCTCCCACATAATCCGAACCTCGTCCGGTTTCAATCGAGAGACAATTAGTCTTCGATTGTGATACCCATACTACGGGCAGTACCTTCTACCATCTTCATTGCAGCTTCAACAGATGCAGCGTTCAGGTCAGGCATTTTTGTTTCAGCGATTTGACGAACAGCGTCACGCTTAACAGTAGCCACTTTCTTCTTGTTAGGCTCGCCGGATCCTTTTTCGATCTTAGCAGCCACACGAAGCAGAACAGCAGCCGGTGGAGTTTTAGTGATGAATGTAAAGGAACGATCTTCAAACACCGAAATTTCAACCGGAATGATCAGACCAGCTTGATCAGCAGTACGTGCGTTGAATTCTTTACAGAATGCCATGATGTTGACACCCGCTTGACCCAATGCAGGACCTACTGGAGGAGCCGGATTCGCTTTACCTGCAGGAATCTGCAGTTTCACAATCTTGATAACTTTCTTAGCCATGGTTGACACCTCCTTGCATCAATAGTGGTAGCGGACGCTTTGACACGCCCTCCCACAAGAAACCTGAAGAATTAAATCTTCTCCACTTGAGTATAATCCAACTCCAGCGGGGTTTCCCGTCCAAACATGTTGACGTGAACTTTCAACTTGCTCTTTTCAGCCAAAATCTCTTCCACGGAGCCCACAAAATTCGCAAAAGGACCAACCTTGATACGAACGGATTCCTTGATGTCGAATTCGATCTTCGGTTTCGGCTCTTCCATGCCCATATGCTTCAGAATCTGTTCTACTTCTTCTGGAAGCAAAGGCGTCGGTTTAGAACCGGACCCTGTCGAACCAACAAAACCGGTCACTCCTGGTGTATTGCGGACAACATACCAAGAATCATCGGTCTGAATCATTTCGACCAAGACATATCCCGGGTAAACTTTACGCATGACGGTTTTTTTCTTGCCGTCTTTGTTTACGATTTCTTCTTCCATCGGAACAAGAACGCGGAATATTTTGTCCTCCATGCCCATGGACTCGACACGTTTTTCCAAATTGGCTTTGACTTTATTCTCATACCCAGAGTAGGTATGAACTACGTACCATCTTTTTTCCATATCAAGCCACCTGGGACCCTTCTAAATTATCGCTTCGATCACAGCGGAAATACCGATGTCTACAACCCAAAAATAAATCGTGACAAACACTATGGTGCCGAGAACAATTAAAGTATAGTTCGTCAGTTCTTTACGATTGGGCCAGCGAACTTTTTTAAGTTCCGCCCAGCTTTCAGAGAAAAAGGAAAACAGAGACTTGAAACCACGTTTCACGCCGACTACACCTCCAAAAGAAAACTATCTGGTTTCGCGATGAGGAGTTTGCTCGTTACAGAACTTGCAAAATTTCTTCATCTCCATGCGGTCGGGGTGATTTCGCTTGTTTTTGGTGGTTGTGTAGTTTCTTTGTTTGCAGCTTGTACAAGCCAAAGTGATAATTACCCGCATGATGTGCACCTCCCGAAGACGTCCTTCTTTGTCAGAAGAATCGATATTGATCCTAGTAGAAACAACCTTGTTCTCATCGAAACCCGGTTATTTCTGCGAGATGAATAAAACCGTTGTTCCAAAAGCTGTAACAACGATCCATTCATAAAACACGCGAATTTAGGCCTACCTAAAACACTTTATCACAAGGGTAGCGCCATTTCAAGCCTTTTTCTCTCTGATTGTGGGCTGCAATAAATGCCATTGCCAGCTAGACCAGGGAATTCGTCCCCGGAATATTGTAAACATCCCGCTGTAAAAAACTGTGGCGTTTCACAGTCTTTGTCCATCCTGCATAGCATTTAGTCTATATCCAGTATGTTCAATCTTCCAACAGATGAAACACCAGATATACACATTTTGCATTTTGCGTAAATGAACATCTTTGAATATCGTCCTATCCTGTCTGCCAACTAAAGATCATGGCGACAAAGCATACGGAGATCCTTCGCCGGCCACCCTGATTTAAAAAACGATCAGGCAATTAAAAAAAGGCTCTGATTGAGCCTTCTGCTTCTGATCCGACACTTGCTATTAATTATCCCTGACTTCCAGATAACGTTCAAGCTTTCGCTTTACCCGCTGGAGTGCATTGTCAATCGATTTTACATGACGCCTTAAATCTACCGCAATCTCTTGATAGGATCGACCGTCCAAATAGAGCATCAGGACTTTCCGCTCCAGATCGCTTAAGATTTCTGACATCTTGTCTTCCAGGCCGACAAATTCCTCTTGATTAATAATCAGTTCCTCCGGATCGCTTACTGCCGTGCCACAAATGACATCCAACAGCGTACGGTCCGAATCCTCATCATAAATCGGCTTGTCCAATGAGACATACGAATTGAGCGGAATATGCTTCTGTCTCGTAGCGGTCTTAATTGCCGTAATGATCTGTCTAGTAATGCAGAGCTCGGCAAAGGCCTTGAACGAAGACAGCTTATCCCCTTTAAAATCACGAATTGCCTTGTACAGCCCGATCATGCCTTCCTGGACAATATCTTCCCGGTCAGCACCAATCAGAAAATAGGAGCGGGCTTTAGCACGTACAAAATTCCGGTATTTATTGATCAAATACTCCAGCGCCCCGCTATCACCCTCGCGGACCGCCTCGACAATGTCTTCATCGCTTATCACATCATACCCTGACAACATGACTTCCTTGAGGTCCACACTCAATAGAATCCCTCCGGCCCGGAACGCACGGTAGCCCGTCACTCGCTTGAAATATATGACAAGTATATATGATGTCTACTAGACCGTCAACCACGTTCTACCTAAAATAGACCGATAATAACATTTAATGTAAACTTTTTCGTAGATTCATATACCGTTTTCATTCTCCAAATGAGCCGACCTTTCGTCCCCATTGTGTAAAACAGTGCTATTCCCTTCGCCAGCGCTCGAACATCTGTCTCACATCCGGCGGCAGCTTTCCGTCAAGTGTATTCCTGCTCTTGGTCTGCTCTTTCGTTATTTTCTGCTTCACTTCGCGCTCGCTCTGCTCCACTTCGTTTAGCAATTCCCGGGCGGACAGCCGGAGTGCTCCCCGAGCAAAAATCACATGCTGCTCAATTAAATCGCTGGTCGCCACATAAATTTTTCGCCGGCGGTGGCTGAACTCTCCGACTAGCCGTTCAATGCACTCATCGGCGGTTTCTTTCTCCTTCGTAAAAAACACCTGAACCTTGCCTTGCGTGTAGGACTTCCCCAACCCAGGGACCCGATATGCGTCAAAAATCACCACGACTCTGAGGCCTGAATACGCCTGGTAATCCGCTAATTTCTCCAGCAGCATGTCTCGCGCTTCATGCATGCTGCTATTGGCGAGCTTCGCAAGATATGGCCAGCCGCCGATCATATTATAACCGTCGACCAGCAGCACATCCCGCCAATCGGCCATCATTGCTAACCTTGAAGGCGGCGACGGCGAAGCACTTCGTACATAACGACACCTGCGGCAACCGAGGCGTTAAGCGAGTTGATTCTTCCGGCCATCGGCAGTTTCACAAGCACATCGCATTTCTCACGGATCAGACGCCCCATCCCTTTATTCTCATTCCCGATAACGATAGCGACCGGCCCGTCAAATACCTCGGTGTCATACAATTCCTGAACGGCATCAACAACGGTTCCGACAACCCACACGCCCATTTCCTTCAGCTGATCGATGGTTTGGCCCAGATTGGTCACTCTGGCTACGGGCACATACTCTACGGCGCCAGCGGATGTTTTGGATACCGTTGCCGTTACTTGTGCGGATCTGCGCTTAGGCAGTATGACGCCATGAGCACCCGTGCAGTCTGCCGTACGGAGAATCGAGCCCAGATTGTGCGGATCCTCGATCTCGTCAAGCAGCAGCAAGAAAGGCGGTTCGCCCTTTTCCTCCGCAACCTTCAGCAAATCTTCCACTTCCACATAAGCATAGGGTGCCGCTTGGGCAACCACGCCTTGATGCTGAACCCCTGGAACCATCTGATCCAGCTTGCGTTTGTCCACATGCTGAATGACAATCCCCAGTTTCTTCGCTTCCGCGATGATCGGCAGGGTCAGATGTTTTTGCGCATTTTCGGCAATCCATATTTTATTGATCGTACGACCTGATTTGAGCGCTTCCGTTACGGAGTGCTTACCAGCTACTACTTCCTCTTCTTGCAACATGTAGGTCTCCTCCTGCATATCAGCCGGCGTCCCCCTTGAGAAACACCGGCTGTATCGTTTCAATGTTGATGCTCTATTACCTGACGGTCTATTTAACAGACCCCTCAATAAACTCGATGCTCTTCCCAATGAGCTCACGGAGACGATCCTGCTCCCCCGTATAATATAAATACCCAACGAGCGTCTCAAATGCCGTTGCATGCCGGTATTCGAGCACGTCGGCATTTTTCGGAATGCTGCCTGATTTAGCATTGCGTCCTTGACGCACAACATCGCGTTCTTCTTCCGTCAGTTCCGGATCCAGATAAGCCAATATTCGGCTCTGTGCCTTCGCCGACACAAATCCTGTTGCTGTCCGGTGCAAGTGATGGGGGCGGAGATTCACTCTTGATATCAAAAACTGCCGCACCGCCACCTCATAAATGGCATCTCCGATATAGGCAAGCACGATGGGCGGGATTAACCGAGCCGGCTTCGACGGCGGAAAATCGAACCAGCCTACTGTGGGATCATGATGCTCATGCCCGCTCATTTACGCCGCCAGCGCATGCCTTGCGCCGTATCCTCAAGCACGATGCCTTCGTCCGCCAGCTTGTCGCGGATTTCATCCGCTCGCGCCCAGTTTTTATTCTTCCGGGCTTCGATACGTTCTGCAATGAGAGCTTCAATCTCCTCATCCAGCAATTCATCCGTGCCTGTATTTACGATACGGAGCACGCCGTTCATTTCGTTGAAAGCACGCAGCACTTCATGCAGGTCCGCCGCAGGAATCGAGGCTTCCTTCAGCAGCTGATTCGCCTCGCTGGCCCATTGGAACATAGCGGTGATGGCGTCCGGCGTGTTGAAATCGTCCTGCATTTTCTGGTGAAATTCGACAAGGACGGCCGATATTTTATCCGCAACTTCCTGGCTTACGTTATCGTCCTTCGAGCCGATCGCGGTACTCAATCGATGCTCGACATTAGCCGCCGCATTCGCCAGACGCTCCACACTGTTCTGTGCCTGCTCCATCACCTCATCGCTATAATTCAGCGGGTTGCGGTAGTGGGTGGACAACATGAAATAGCGGACAGCTTCTTTCGTATATTGTTCACGAAGTTCCTTAACCAATACACCATTACCTAGCGATTTCGACATTTTCTCGTTATTGATGCGGATATAACCATTGTGCATCCAATAGTTCGCCAGCGGTTTGCCTGTCAGCGCCTCGGACTGCGCCACTTCGCATTCATGGTGCGGAAACTGCAGGTCTTGACCGCCGCCATGGATATCCAGCGTATCCCCGAGATAACGACGGGCCATGGCCGAGCACTCAATATGCCAGCCCGGGCGGCCGTCGCCCCAAGGACTGCTCCAGTAGATCTCTCCGGGCTTCGCAGCTTTCCATAACACGAAATCCTCCGGATTTTCCTTCCGCTTATCCACCTCAATCCGGATACCGAATTGCAGCTCATCTAGATTTTGCTGGGACAGCTTGCCGTAATCGTCAAATTTGCGGGTCCGGTAGAAGACATCTCCCCCGTTCTCATAAGCAAAGTCGCGGTCAATGAGCTCCTGGATGAATTCGATAATACTCTCCATATTGTCCGTTACCCGCGGATTTAATGTCGCTCTTGGTATGCCAAGACCGTCCAGATCCTCGTAATAGGCGTTAATAAACTTATCCGCGACCTCCGGAACGGTAGTCCCGGTTTGCTCTGCTTTCCGGATCATTTTGTCATCCACATCCGTAAAATTCACCACGTAATTCACATCATTACCCTGATTCTCAAAATAAGCTCGAACCACGTCGAAAAAGATCATCGGCCGAGCATTCCCGATATGGATATAATCGTACACGGTAGGACCGCACACGTAGATCTTTACCTTTCCAGGTTCCTGAGCAACAAACGTTTCTTTCATACGGGTTAGCGTGTTATAGATTTGAAGTGCCATAGGGTATCATCTCAATCCTTTCATTCCATCGCTTATTGTTCCTTCACGGCTTACGGGTTTACTCTTCTTTGGCCGAAGACATAACGGCCTCGGATATCATGCCTTTAGGCTGGTTTCGTTTGCTCTCATGAAGTTCCGCCCGGAGCTGATCGATCTCCTTCTGCATTGAACGGAGCATATCCACAATCGGATCGGGCAGATTCGTGTGATCCAGACGGTCGCGCACCCGCTCCCCGTTCTGTTTCACGATTTTTCCCGGATTGCCGACAACGGTGCTGTTTTGGGGGACTGGTCTTAGTACGACTGCATTGGAACCAATGTTACAGTTATCCCCAATCGTAAAGGAACCTAGCACTTTCGCCCCCGATCCGATGACCACGTTGTTGCCGATGGTCGGGTGCCGCTTGCCTTTTTCCTTACCGGTCCCACCAAGCGTAACCCCTTGGTAGATCACCACGTCATCCCCAATCTCACAGGTCTCTCCAATGACAACCCCCATCCCATGGTCTATGAACAGCCGATGCCCGATACGGGCTCCCGGATGAATCTCGATCCCTGTCATAAACCGGCTGAACTGGGAGGTCAACCGGGCCAGCGTATACCATCGCCGCTTAAATAATGCATGAGCTACCCGGTGCGCCCACAGTGCATGAAGCCCCGAGTAGGTGAATACCACTTCAAAAAGTCCCCGGGCAGCCGGGTCATTCTCGAACACTGTCCGAATATCCGATTTCATCTGTTTAAACATGAACGCTCCCTCTTTCCCCTCTTCCAATCGCGCATGCAACTTGCCATCCATCGTTATTCCTGTAAATAAAAAACGCCCCTGCAGCTTATCGCTGCAGAGGCGCTAGACCGCGGTTCCACTCTGCTTAAAACCGGCACAAGCCTCCTCCCTTCGTCAGGGACGGATTCTACCGATTCTCTTCATGTCATTAACGGCAGACGACCGGCATGATCTAACGATTGTGTTCGCTTCAACCATGCAGCTCACAGGTGCATTTCCGCTGCAGGCGACGGGACAACTCTCAGCCGGCAAATTCAAGTGGTCCTTGTCTTCTGCCGATTGTCCTCTCTGGAACGTGCCTGTTTTACGCGTACTTCTCCTGATCGTAGCTTTTTATACGTTTATATTTGTTGATCTAGGCCATAAATGCCCACATTGTTCACTAGAGACGCTGCGCTGACGGATCATGCTTCCGATCGCTGTTGTTTTCGGATTTCCTGAACTACCCAAATTAGGGTTGAAATCCGAAAACAAAGGCGAACACTTCGCTTCTACAGCACGATTCCGTCCTCTCCGCTACTTCCCTGTATGAGTAAATGCCCCATTTAATAAAACCCTAGATCAAAGAATATTTCACTTATAGTTTGGTGTAATTATAACTGATGATATACGGGCTGACAAGGAACGTTTATCGAGGAAGCGCCCGAATTATGCGCCCTTGATCTGAGAACGCAAACGGTCAAGCACGCGGTCCCTGCCAAGCAGCCAAATCGTCTGGTTCAGGTCACGGCCATGGGTTTGTCCCGTCAAGGCTACGCGGATCGGCATAAAGAGCTGTTTGCCCTTAAATCCGGTCTCCTTCTGGACTTCCTTGATCAGTGCCGCAATCTTCGGAGCGTTAAACTCATCCGACTGCTCGATCTTTGCAAGGAATGCAGACAATACGGCAGGCACCTGCTCGCCGCCCATCACTTCAATCCCTTCGGCATCCAGCTCCAGATGGGTGCGGAAGAACACTTCCGACAGATCCACGATATCCGAAGCAGCAGTCATCTGCTCCTGATAGAGCGCTACGAGCGCGCGTGCCCATTCCTCTTGCTCGGCCGTAAGCTCGGACGGCAAGCGGCTGGCTTTCTGCAAATGCGGGATGGCTAGATCGGCAATCCGATCCGGATCCGCATTCTTGATATACGTGTTGTTCAGATGAGCCAGCTTGTTTGT
Source organism: Paenibacillus lautus (assembly GCF_050482385.1). Classification (GTDB taxonomy): domain Bacteria; phylum Bacillota; class Bacilli; order Paenibacillales; family Paenibacillaceae; genus Paenibacillus_AQ; species Paenibacillus_AQ lautus_B. The sequence goes on along the minus strand of NZ_JBCNHV010000027.1, from coordinate 23,217 downwards.
ATCGAATACCGCCGGGCTCTTGGATAGTCGATGCTCATCAAAGATCGAGATCAGCTGCTCTTGGGAGAACACTTCCTCTTCCCCTTCCGGAGACCAGCCAAGCAGCGAGATGAAGTTGAACAGCGCTTCAGGCAAGTAGCCAATCTGGTCATACTGCTCAATGAACTGAATGATCGATTCATTACGCTTGCTCAGCTTCTTGTGATCCTCGCCCACGATCAGGGTCATATGTCCGAACTGAGGCGGCTCCCAGCCAAAGGCTTCATAGATCATCAGCTGACGCGGCGTATTGGAGATATGATCCTCCCCGCGGAGCACATGGCTGATCTTCATCAGATGATCGTCCAAAGCTACAGCGAAATTGTAGGTAGGAATGCCGTCTTTTTTAACAATGACGAAGTCGCCCGTCTCTTTGCTGTTAAACGAAATCGTGCCCTTCACCATGTCATCGAACGTGTAAATACGATCTTCCGGAACACGGAAGCGGATGCTGGCCACACGGCCTTCGGCCTCAAGCGCCTGGCGCTGCTCTTCCGTCAAATCCCGGTGCTTCCCGGAATAGCGCGGTGTTTCGCCGCGAGCCATCTGCTCTTCCCGCTCCTGCTCCAGCTCTTCCTCCGTGCAATAGCAGCGGTAAGCAAGCCCGCGATCCAGAAGGTCCTGCCAATACTCTTTATAAATATCAAGACGCTCGGTCTGGCGATAAGGTCCGTACTCGCCTCCGACATCCACGCTCTCATCCCAGTCCATGCCCAGCCACTTCAAGTATTTCAGCTGGCTTTGCTCTCCGCCTTCTACGTTGCGTTTCACATCTGTATCCTCGATGCGGATAATAAATTTCCCGTTGTTCTTGCGGGCGAATAAATAATTGAATAATGCTGTTCTGGCATTGCCGATATGTAAATGTCCCGTTGGACTCGGTGCATAGCGCACGCGGACTTCTCCGGTCATTGAAACCCCTCCGCTTCCCTATTCTTTCAAGATTCCTAGCTCAAAAAACTCCCTTATTGAACACATACTTCAAGATGATAGCATACCTTTTACGAGGCAGACAACCGATTGCGCGGCGATTCCTTCGCCCCTGCCGGTAAACCCGAGCTGCTCGGTGGTGGTCGCCTTCACGTTCACCTGATCCACCTCGGCATCCAGCGCTTTGGCGATCACTTCCGCCATCTGCGGAATATAAGGCGCCATCTTCGGCTTCTGCGCAATAATTGTAGAATCGATATTACCAAGTCTATACCCACGTTCCTTCGCCATGACCCATACCTGTTCCAAAAGCTTCAGGCTGTCGGCGTCTTTAAAGGCAGGATCGTTATCGGGAAAATGACGACCAATGTCGCCAAGCCCAAGCGCTCCCAGAATCGCGTCCGTTACGGCGTGCAGCAGCACGTCGGCGTCGGAGTGCCCGAGAAGCCCCTTGTCATAAGGAATCGTGACGCCTCCGATGATGCACGGCCTTCCTTCTACGAGCTGATGTACGTCAAACCCCTGTCCTACTCGAATCATCCCATGTCCTCTCCCTTACGTTTCTGTAAAAAAGCTGCATATTCCAGATCCTCCGGTGTGGTGATCTTAATATTGCTGTATTTCCCCTCCACCACGGTTACCGGATGTCCTGCTCGCTCCATCAGCATGGCATCGTCGGTGCCTGTAAACCCATCCTTCGCTGCAGCCTCATGTGCAGACAGCAGGTCGGAAAGACGAAAAGCCTGTGGGGTCTGGACGGCCCACAGACTTTGACGGTCCGGGGTGCCTGTAATCAGCCCCTTACCGTTCACCTGTTTAATCGTATCCTTCACGGGAACCCCAAGTACCGAGGCGCCCTCGCGGATTGCTGCATCGCGGCAGGCTTCAATTTCCTCTTGCGTTACAAACGGCCTTACGCCGTCATGTATCATTACCCACTCTGAAGAAATTTGCTTGATGCCTTGGTATACGGACTGCTGCCTCTCGCTTCCCCCGGGGATTACAGCGGACACCTTGTTCAAACTGTATTCCTGAATCCAGGATTCGCAGCGAGGGACATCCTCCATCCCCGTCACAAGCACAATTTCCTGCAGCCATGGTATCCGGCTGAATGCTTCAAGCGTATGAACGATAATGGGCTTTCCGTTCAGAGCCAAGTACTGCTTGCTCTCCCGGGTGCCCATCCTCGTTCCTTTTCCCGCCGCTACAATGACAGCGCCGAAGTTACTCATCAAGCACCAAACTCCTGTCTCACCCAACACGTCCCAAACGGACGAATAGCGGATATGTATATCCCCATCATACCCCTTTACTGGGCTTTTTCCAACAGTTTTGGTTTCGCGAAGATCATTCGGCCCGCTGAGGTTTGCAGTACGCTGGTAACGAGCACCTCCATCATCGTGCCGATGTACTCGCGACCGCCTTCCACGACAATCATCGTGCCGTCATCCAAATAAGCGACGCCTTGACCATGCTCCTTGCCGTCCTTGATAATCTGCACCAGAATTTCTTCCCCTGGCAGAACCACCGGCTTCACCGCGTTGGCGAGATCATTAATGTTCAGTACCGACACACCCTGCAGCTCACATACCTTATTCAAATTGAAATCATTCGTGACCACTTTGCCTTGAAGCACTTTGGCCAGTTTCACCAGCTTGCTGTCGACTTCGGATATTTCCTCAAAGTCCCCTTCATAAATGAGCACCTTGACGTCCAGCTCTTTCTGGATTTTGTTCAAAATATCAAGACCACGCCGGCCGCGATTTCGCTTAAGAAGGTCTGAGGAATCCGCAATATGCTGAAGCTCCTCCAGAACAAACTCCGGAATGACAATCGTTCCTTCGATAAATCCAGTCTTGCAAATATCTGCAATTCTCCCGTCAATGATGACACTCGTATCCAAAATTTTATGTTCCTCTATACGCCGGCCCTCAGGCTCAGCAGCTTGACTCCACTTGCCCGACATCCACAGGGAAGCCAGTTCATCCTTCTTCTCCAGTCCAATGCGAAACCCGATGTAACCGCCGAGCAGCGTAATGCCAACCTGCAGCAGCTGCCCTGCTTGTCCGAGCAAGGACAAACCTGGTGACAGCAATACAGACAGCAGCAGGCCGCTCAACAGTCCGGCAGTACCCGCAGCCAGCTCATTCATCGGAATCCGGGAGAACGAAGAGATCAGGCTGTGCAGCCATCTCGTTATCCGATCCGCTGACAGCACGCCGATCATACCAAACAATAATCCTCCAAGCACCGCGAAGGCTCCGCTTCCCGCTGCAAATAAACCTTGTCCAAAAATAGGCGAGAGCCCTGAGAAAGACCGTTCGATTGTATGATATAACGTATACCCGCCCCATGCTCCGCATAATACTGTAAATGCTAAAATAGCTTTTTTTACCATAAGCTTTCGCACACCTCCTTTATACATGAATATCTTTGCTTCTATTTTCCAGTATGGTCCAATTTATAAAGTCGTAATCGTGCCACCCCATCTTTTTTAAGATAAAAGTTTCAAGTGAAACCCAATGAATTGGATAATCGCAAGAAAACCATCCTCATATAGCAGTCTATCTTCTGTAAAAATGCGCCTGTTGACGTTTTTTTATCATATTTCCATATCCCCATATCCTACCGGTTTCGCCTACCCCCATCAGGCTTTGACGTGTACTGACATCAACCTCACAATTGGAATTGACCGCCTTCCGACACCTGAAATTGGTTGAAATCGCCTGAAGTAGTGGAATATAATGAACTCAATTCATAATATCGAGGTGGATGTATAAATGAGCGCTCCTAGTTTACAGGCTTTTCAGGACCAAGTTTCCGAATTGTTGCTCCGTCACCGCAGTCTCTTGGATGTTCTGTCTAAAAATGGTCAGAGCAATGCTTCAGTCAACCGGGCCGTAACCAAGGCCATTACAGAATGCGGATGCATCGAGCTCCACGCCACGAAGCAATCCTTCGATATGGGCGCTGATCTCGAATCAGCCCGGGAATTAGCCGGCACGCACGTCGAAGGCCATCTGTGCGAGAATTGCCGTGAAGCGGTAAGCACCGAGCTTGGCCGCAACCTATTTTATATGTCCGCTCTTGCGAATCTTCTGGACATTCAACTGGATGAGGTTGTTGACAAGGAGTCGCAGAAATGCTCCACATTGGGTATTTTCAACCTGTCGTAAAGCCGCTAACATGAAAACGGTTCGTAACGGCAAGGTACTCCATGCATACAAAAAAAAGCATTTATCTCGCTGCGCTAGCAGGGAAATAAATGCTTTTTATTTGGATTATGTCACAAATCTGTCCTATCGGTCAGAGGATTGAAAGGCCTCATCTGATTTGGGATCATCCTTTTTACGACGTTTTTTGCGGTTCAGCCTACGGAAATTCTGTTGCAAGCCATAACCTGCGTACAGGACCAATGGCAAGAATATCAGCTTGGAGGTCTGCTCTGGTAAGAACACGGCAACCATGACTGCGCCAATGATGACAAGCGGTGTAAATTTAATCGCTGTTTTCGGAATGCCAATCTTCTTGAAGTTTGGATACTTGACTGCGCTAACCATGAGGTAAGAAAGTAGTAATACGGCAATAATCATATAAGTTGCTGTAATCTCTTCATGGAATAACGCCAAGGTTGCCAGCACGCCTCCCGCAGCGGGGATTGGCAGGCCGATAAAATATCCCGGTATGCCCGGACGAACATTAAATCTTGCAAGACGCAGTGCGCCGCACATCGGAAATATGGCGGTCACTGTCCAAGCCAGTGCTGTATTAATATCCGTAAACGCTACGGTATACATGATGAGTGCTGGTGCTACGCCAAATGATATTACATCGGATAATGAGTCAAGTTCCTTACCGAGTTCGCTTTGGGCATTCAATGCCCGAGCTACCCGGCCGTCTAGCCCATCAAGGAGCATGGCAATGATAATCATAATGGCGGCCATACTCGTTCGACCTTCTGTCGCCATGATGATACCAATCATTCCGAGAAACAGATTACCTAAAGTAAACATGTTCGGAATTGATTTCGTCATTTTATTATTCACCTCATTAATGTTACGTTCGAACATCGATTGTAGGTCTTTTAGATTTGTCTGTCAATGAATACTTGTTCTTGCAATCGTTTCAGGCCTTCTTTAATGGTGCGTGCGCGAACTTCGCCAATCCCGTCCACTTCATCAAGTTCATGGATGGAAGCGATCATAATGCTGGATAAATCATGGAACTGGTCGACCAGATTACGAACGATCACATTCGGAAGGCGCGGGATTTTGTTCAAAATCCGATAACCGCGCGGGAGTATCTCTTCCTCAGAAGCAGCGGCGGAAGCCGGATAGCCAAGAAGCCTTACAATATGGTGAATGTCCAGCAGTTCCTCATCCGTTGAACGCTTCAGCGCAAGAATGATCTCGCGGATCTTCTCCTCGCTGTACTCCCGGGCATAGTCCGCATACAGCAGCCAAGCCTCTTCCTCTATATTGCTTACAAGCTCATCCATCTGCATGCTGATCAAACGCCCTTCGTTGCCGAGCTCGTTGATATAGCGCTTGATCTCCTTCTTGATGCGGAGTACCATCTCGACGCGCTGAATCACATTCACAACTTCCGGAATGGTGACCAATTCTTCAAATTCAGATGCCGAGAGGTTGGTAAGCGATTGATTAAGCACCACGCGGTATCGCTCCAGCGTCTGTATGGCCTGATTGGCCTTAGTTAAGATTACGCCGATTTCCTTCAATGCATACCGCAGCGACCCTTGGTACAGCGTAATAATGTTTCGGCGCTGCGAGATGGACACAACCAGCTTGCCAGTCTGTTTCGCTACCCGCTCCGCTGTTCTGTGCCGTATCCCCGTCTCGATGGAAGAGATCGAAGAATCCGGAATCAGCTGAGTATTCGCATATAAGATACGTTTCAAGTCTTCACTCAGGATGATGGCGCCGTCCATCTTGGCCAACTCGTATAAATAGTTTGGCGAAAAATCACAGTTAATGGAGAAGCCGCCGTCGACAACTTCCATTACTTCCGGGCTGTAGCCCACAACGATCAGGGCGCCCGTCTTCGCCCGCAGCACGTTCTCCAGTCCGTCGCGAAACGGCGTTCCCGGTGCTACCAGCTTTAGCAAATCATTCATTTTGTCCAGTTGGCTCGTTTCTTTCACCTTCGTATGCCCCCTAATCTAACGCAACCGCTAATGCATCTGCAACGGTGTTTACTCCTATAATTTGTATTCCTTTCGGATGCTTCCATCCCTTTAAACTCTTCTCCGGCATGAGTACGCGCTTAAAGCCCAGCTTCTCGGCTTCCCTTACCCTTTGTTCCGCTCTGGAAACGGCACGAACCTCGCCGGTCAGACCAACCTCGCCAAAGATGACATCATACGGCTTGGTCGGAATGTCGCGGAAGCTGGATGCAATGCTAACCGCTATGGCCAAATCCACCGCGGGCTCATCGAGCTTCACGCCGCCGGCAACATTCAGATAGGCGTCTTGCGTTTGCAGGTACATGCCCATCCGTTTCTCCAGCACGGCAATGATCAGATTCATGCGGTGGTGGTCGACCCCTGTGCCCATCCGGCGCGGGGACGGGAAGTGGGTTGTGGAGATGAGCGCCTGCAGCTCGACCAGAACCGGACGAGTTCCCTCCATGCTCGCAACAACGGTTGAACCCGCTACCCCTAAGGGCCGTTCAGATAAAAACAGTTCTGATGGATTCCCGACTTCCCGAAGTCCATCCTCACCCATCTCAAAAATGCCAATCTCATTCGTCGAACCGAAACGGTTCTTTACCGCACGAAGCAAACGGTAAGTATGGTGACGCTCTCCTTCAAAATAAAGCACACAGTCCACCATGTGCTCCAGCATCCTTGGGCCTGCAATAGCGCCTTCCTTGGTCACATGACCGACCAGGACGGTCGCTATGCCCTTCACCTTCGCCAATCGCATGAAGCGTGCCGTACACTCCCGCACCTGGGAAACGCTGCCCGGCGCACTGGTTACCTCCGGCAAATACACCGTCTGAATGGAGTCAATGACAACAAAGCCAGGTTGCACGTTCTCAATGGCTTCCTCAATCGATTCCAGATTGGTTTCACACAGGACAAACAGCTCCGGAGACAGCGCCCCGAGCCGATCTGCACGCAGTTTGGTCTGGCGTACGGATTCCTCACCGGAAATGTACAGAACGCGAATACCGTTTTGGGCCAAGCGATTGGAGGCTTGCAGCAGCAGCGTGGATTTGCCGATGCCGGGGTCACCGCCGACTAACACCAGCGAGCCCGGAACAAGCCCGCCGCCGAGCACACGGTTCAATTCCGCAATGCCCGTCTGGATTCTGGGTTCTTTACCGCTTTCTATATTTATGATCGAAAGGGGTTTTTCTTTACTATGAAAAAGAGGGGAATTCATCCCCTGCGTCTTGATTACCGTCTCGGTCTCTTCTACCATGGAATTCCATGATTGGCAGCCCGGACATTTTCCGAACCATTTGGGCGCTTCATAGCCGCACTCGGTACAGAAAAATTTCGTTTTAGTTTTTGCCATGTGAGTCTCCTTTATGTCGCACATCATTTGTCGGATTTCGTAAAACCCTGCAAAATCAGGCATTACTCAAAGTTTACCATTTCTTATAATTCAACGTAAAGGTTAATTGGAAACTTTACGCGAGATGAGAAGGATTTGTTTCAAATTTGAAGGGTTGGAGGAGAATTAGCATTGTTTTTTGCTGGATATTATAAAAACGGCGCCCGCTTCGCTGCCGGATCGTTCTTACGATCGCTGTTAAAACCAGGAAACTGGAATTGATATCATGGTGGTTTCCCGGTTTTAAAGGCGAACGCTGTCGCTTCTTCAGAACGATTCCGTCCTCTCCGCTAGGTTGATACATGAGGCCTGCTTCCTTCGCCATATGTCGATTTATTGCCGCCGATATAAAACAACACCCGTCCATTGCATTCGATGACTTCCGGGCATTCATGTATCTCCCCTCATAAACCTCTCCCTTATAATTCTCTCATCTTCCATTAACATTAAAAACAAAATCCCCGTTGGATTTAATCCAACGGGGGTTGAAGTTACACTTATTCGGTTTCGGCTGATGCGGCAGTGACGCTCTCGTTCTTGTGTACAACCAGCTCGCCGTTTGCCTCATCAATGGTGAGCGAGTCACCCTTGGCCACAGTGCCTTTCAGCAGCTCCTCGGAGAGACGATCCTCGATGTGCTTCTGGATAGCCCGGCGCAGTGGGCGGGCACCGAAGGCCGGATCGTATCCTTCCTTCGCAATGAAGGCCTTCGCTTTGTCTGTGAGCTCGAAATGCACCTCGAATTCCTTCAGACGTTTACGCAGCTCGTCGGACATCAATGTCACGATTTGGGCAATGTGTTTCTCTTCCAGAGAGTGGAACACGATGATCTCGTCAATCCGGTTCAAGAACTCCGGACGGAAGCTCTTCTTGAGCTCATCCATCACTTTGCCTTTCATATTGTTATAATCGCGGCCTGCATCCGTCACTGCAGTAAAGCCAAGCGTAGAGTTCTTCTTGATCGCTTCCGCTCCCACGTTGGAGGTCAGGATGATCAGGGTGTTTCGGAAGTCCACCACGCGGCCCTTGGAATCGGTCAAGCGTCCGTCTTCCAGTACTTGAAGCAAGATGTTGAATACCTCAGGGTGCGCCTTCTCGATCTCATCGAGGAGCACAACGGAATATGGTTTGCGGCGTACCTTCTCGGTCAGCTGACCGCCTTCTTCATAGCCGACATATCCCGGAGGCGCTCCGACGAGACGTGATGTGGAATGCTTCTCCATGTACTCGGACATATCGATCCGTACAACCGCATTCTCATCTCCGAACATCGCTTCCGCAAGGGCGCGTGCCAGCTCGGTTTTACCTACCCCGGTAGGACCCAGGAAGATGAAGGAGCCCATTGGACGCTTCGGATCTTTCAGGCCTGCACGTGCCCGTCGAACCGCACGGCTGACCGCTTTGACCGCTTCCTCTTGACCGATGACGCGGCTATGCAAAATTTCTTCCAGATTCAGAAGACGCTCGGTCTCTTCTTCTTTCAGTTTATTCACAGGAATACCGGTCCAGTTGGCTACCACGTCGGCGATATCCTCCGGAGTTACCTCGGAATCGGTACGTCCTTGTTTTTCTTTCCATTGATTCTTCGTAATTTCAAGCTCTTCACGCAGCTTCTGTTCCGTATCGCGCAGCGCTGCAGCTTTCTCGAATTCCTGGCTTTGGACAGCTGCGTCCTTCTCTTTGCGGATGTCCTCCAGATGGGCTTCCTGATCTTTCAGATTTGGCGGTATGGTATACGTATGAAGGCGAACTTTCGAACCGGCCTCGTCAATCAGGTCAATCGCTTTATCCGGCAGGAAGCGGTCCGTAATGTAGCGGTCGGACAATTTCACGGCCTGCTCGATCGCTTCATCCGTAATTTTCACGCGGTGATGCGCTTCGTAACGGTCACGCAGTCCATACAGAATCTGAATGGCTTCCTCTGGCGACGGTTGATCCACCGTAATCGGTTGGAAACGACGCTCGAGAGCCGCATCTTTTTCAATATATTTGCGGTATTCGTCCAGGGTGGTTGCCCCGATGCACTGAAGCTCTCCGCGTGCCAATGATGGCTTAAGAATGTTGGAAGCGTCAATCGCACCTTCTGCACCGCCTGCACCGATCAAGGTATGAAGCTCATCGATGAACAGAACAATGTTACCCGCTTGACGAATCTCATCCATAATTTTTTTCAGGCGATCCTCAAACTCGCCGCGGTATTTGGTTCCGGCAACAACCGAGCCCATATCCAGCGTCATGACGCGTTTGTCACGCAGTGTCTCCGGAATTTCGTTGTTAATGATGCGTTGTGCCAGGCCTTCGGCAATCGCCGTTTTACCTACCCCTGGTTCACCAATCAACACCGGGTTGTTCTTCGTACGGCGGCTCAGCACCTGAATCACGCGCTCGATTTCTTTGCTGCGTCCGATGACCGGATCCAGATTGCCTTCTTTGGCAATGGCGGTCAGATCGCGAGCGAGACTGTCGAGTGTAGGCGTGCTTACGTTTTGCGGCGTGCCATGATGGCTCGATACCGCTTCGCTGCTGCCAAGCAGCTGCAGTACTTGCTGGCGGGCTTTGTTCAGGCTAATGCCCAGGTTGTTTAGCACACGTGCCGCAACCCCTTCGCCTTCACGAATGAGCCCCAGCAGAATATGCTCAGTACCTACGTAGGTATGACCAAGCTTGCGAGCTTCGTCCATGGAGAGCTCAATTACTTTTTTCGCTCTAGGCGTATAAGCAATGTTGGTAGGCTGCTCTTGTCCGCGTCCGATTAATGTTTCAACTTCATCCTGAATTTTCTCAAGACCAAGTCCAAGTCCGATCAGCGCTTTGGCTGCAATGCCGTCTCCTTCACGAATAAGTCCTAGCAGGATATGTTCTGTGCCGATATTGTTGTGACCCAGACGTACCGCTTCTTCCTGAGCCAATGCAAGCACCTTTTGTGCACGTTCCGTAAATCTGCCAAACATCATAGTATTGCACCTCCACGTTTCAATTAATATATTGAACCTCGCGGATTTCGGTGTATGGTAATCTATAGGACACTTACACCGTCATCCAACTGTAAAACGAGTATAGATCCTTAATGGTTACCCAGTGTTTCTCTGATGAGCTTAGCCCTGTACATGTCGCGTTCAGAAGGAGTCATTCCTTCTCCATAGGTCTTCTGCAGAAAGCCCGGCTGTGTCTTCACATTCAGTTCATTCATGACCGGAATTTCCGGGCCTTCCAGGAGGCCGAGATCCACACCAAGCCGAACATCGGACAAACGCTGGGCCGCTTCCTTGGAATCCATCACCGCCGCATAGGACAGTATGCCATAGGAGCGCATGACCCGATCCGTAATCCGAAGCTTGGATTCACCCAAGAGCCGGGCTCTGGCATTCTTCTCATGCTCGATGATTTGCAAGGCGACGCTGTGAAGATTCTCAATGATCTCCGACTCGGTTTGACCGAGCGTAATCTGATTCGAGATTTGAAACAGGTTGCCTAACGCTTCGCTGCCTTCACCGTAAATCCCTCTTACCGTCAAGCCTACCTGCGATACAGCCGAGAGAATCCGGTTAATCTGCTGTGTCATAACAAGAGCGGGCAGATGCATCATGACCGATGCGCGAAGACCGGTGCCGACATTCGTCGGACAGCTTGTAAGATAACCTCGCTTGTCATCAAACGCATAATCGATCTCGGATTCAAAAACATCATCCAGCGCCGTTGCACGTGCCCATGCCTCACGAACCTGAAATCCGGGATATAAACACTGGATGCGCAGGTGATCCTCTTCATTGATCATAATGCTGACGGATTCATCTTCAGTGAGGATGACTGCACCGTTTCGGGATTCATTCGCCAGATTGGGACTGATTAGATGCTTCTCAACAAGAACCTTCTTATCCAGTTCATCAATCTCACTTAATTTAATTACATGTAAATCCCCGAAATCCTGCAAATCGTCCTTATTCTTCAATACATCCGTCAGGCGCTCTAGCACTTCTCCTGACTGCTGATCTGTTGCCAGCAGCGGGAAAGGAAGATGCTGCAGATTGCGCGCCACCCTGACACGGGTGCTGATGACAATGTCGGAATCCTGACCGTTCCCGCGCATCCACTCGCTCAGCGCCGAATCGGTAAACCGGAGATTAGACATCACGCATTCCTCCTACTAAAGTGCAAAATCTTACAATCTTATCCCTGAGCCATATTTCGCTCCAGCTCACGAATTTGGTCCCGGATCTCGGCAGCCGTTTCAAACTCCTCCTGCACGATCCGAATCTGGAGCTCCTTCTTAAGCTCATCGATTTGACGTTTGATCTGAATCCGACCACCCGTACGCTTCGGCACTTTGCCGACATGGGAGGTCCCCCCATGGACTCGCTTAAACAATGGATCCAAGCGATCCGAAAAATATTTATAACACGAGCTGCAGCCGAACCGGCCAAGCTTGCTGAACTGGGAATACGTCATACCGCATTCTTCGCATTGCAGCGTCTGAGCCATTTTTGCACCGGGGCTCTGGCCCTTGCCTGAAGGATCCAGATCCAGAAGACCTGACAGCAAACTGTGTATAGAAAAACCATTCGACGTGCCGGGGATCAATTCCCCTTTCTCACGGGCACAGGTTTCACAAAAATGAAACTCCGTTTTCTCCCCGTTCACAATTTTGGTGAAATGAAGTGTCGCCGGCCGTTTACCACATTCCTGGCATAACATAATCCGATGCCCCCTTACACAGACTCACTTACCTAATAAAGAAATAAGCATCGCCTTCATAATCCTTGCACGCAGCTCATCCCGATAAGGAAGCTTCACATTCAGGCACTCCCTCGAAATGGCAGCCCGCATTAGGCTGGCCTCCCGCCTCGTTAAAAACCGGGATTCCTCCAGCTGGTAAATCAATCCTTCAGCCACCGTCTGATCAATCATGCTGCCAATGGTATGATGAAGATGCTGCTGGAGTGCAGTATGCTGGGGAAGCTCGATACGCTGGATGCGTATGTACCCGCCCCCGCCCCGCTTGCTCTCGACAAGAAAGCCCTTCTCCAGCGTGAACCGTGTACTGATCACGTAGTTAATCTGGGAAGGAACGCAAGAAAATTGCTCCGCCAGATCGTTGCGTTGAATTTCAACGGTACCCTCCGGACTTTCCTGCAGTATGCTCTTCAGGTATTGTTCGATAATATCAGAGATATTACGCATTGGTCTGTTCATCCTCCACTGTTTGAAACGTTAAGACGGATAGTGATCTTACACGTCCGCACAGAGCCTTGCTTATACGTTAATTTTAACCATAATCAAAATCAGCGAACCCTTTCGTTGACTTTGACTTTCTTTGACTTTGATCTCATTATAGCACATTTTTTCATTTTGCCAAGAGGGTCTTCTCAATTTGTCGCGCTTTGCAGTTATTCTTATTGTACCCAGTTCTTTGACCGCTTATAGCCTCTTTCCCAAGAACAATTCATTCAAGGGCAATAAAAAAGAAGCAGCCTTCATGCCGGGTGAAAACCGGTCTCAAGGCCACTTCTCCATATCGTGCTCCTGTTTCGTCTACATCTTCAAGCGTCATAACTGATCAAGTAGTGCTGTAATTCCGTATTGTAATAGCCGATGCTGTATTCAATGATGCTGCCTGTCCCGTCATAAGAGGATCTGAGCCGCTTCAGTAACGGCGTGCCTATACTTACATCAAGCAAGGAGGCAATCTCCTCATTTGCCACGGTCGCCAGGAAACGGTCGCGGAAATTCTCCAGCGTAATTTGACTCTCCTCGATGCGGTCATACAGAGACGGCAGTTCGGTGGAACCGAACTCTTCACCCATATCCACTTGGGATGACACATAGTGGGTGTAGTATATGAAGGGGCTCCCGTCCAGTAAATACAAACGTTCAATAAGCAGGCACCGCTCCCCGAATTTTAAGAACAATTCGCTATCCGGCTCATTGAGCACCCATTCCGTCTTCAGGTGGCGTTTCCGAATCTGGTGTCCTTCTTCGACCAGAATCTCGGTGAAGAGCTTGCCTTTGGAAAGCTTGGAAAAGGAAGTGTTCCGGGTCACAATCGTTCCTACCCCGCTCCGCTTCTCTACATACCCTTCCTGATACAACTCCTGGATCGCATTGCGGACCGTCATTTTGCTAACGTTAAATTCCTGTTCCAGCTGCGGCTCGGAAGGAATATGGGAGCCAAGTGGATATTCCCCATGCAGAATCCGATCTTTTATGATCTTCTTGATTTGCAAGTATAACGGACCGTTCTTCCGCGTGATCGACATGCTTCCTCCTACCTTTCCACGTCAGACATATGATGACTCATTGCCTGAAGCACTTCGCGTTCGTTCGCCGTCGGCGTATCCCCTGTGACGGTATGGGCAAGCATCGCCGCAGCTGCGGCAAAATCAACCGTCCGATTCGGTTCATATCCCTCCGAGATCCCGTGAATCACCCCGCTGGCGTAGGCATCACCCGCGCCGATACGATCATGGACGGAAAACGTCAAGGTTTTGGAAAAATGAAACGCTCCATCCGTGTAGAGATAGCCTTGCAGGGAATGAGTGTTATCCCCGTTGATCTTGCGGTGGGTACCCGACGCAACCGTAATATTATACTTCGCCGCCACCTTCGGGATCAACTCCTGCAGCTGTTCGTTCTGATCCGCCCGGGTCGTCTCCATGCCAAGGATATAGATGGCATCTTTCTCATTCATAAAGACGATATCCGCTAAAGACAGCATTTCCTCATAGTGCGGCTTGGCAAACTCGTAGCGGTCCGCCCCCCATAAAGTGGGACGATAATTGCAATCGAACACAACGGTTCCGCCGTTTTTCTTAACTTCACGAGCCAGTGTCTTCATCTGGCCCCGTACCGTATCGTTCATGGAAAGGGTAATACCGCAAAAATGAACCATGTCCATCTTTTTGGCAATCGCCCCGAAATCGTACATGGCATCCTCCGCCGTATTAAAACTGCTGCCCAGTCGATCCGTATAAGTTACACGTCCGGGTCTTACACCAAAGCCATTCTCCAAAAAGTACATGCCGACATATTTGCCTCCGCGGCTAATGAGCGCAGTGTCGATGCCAAGCTTGCGCAGGTAGGAAATCGCCGCTTCGCCAAGCGGGTTATCCGGCAGTGTGCTGACCAGATATCCGTTATGACCGAACCTTGCCACAGCCGAGGCGATGTTTACACCCGTGCCGGAAAAGGAGTAATTCAGATGGCTCTCTTGAGCCAAGGAAGCATATCCCGGTACTTGAAGTCGCATCATCACTTCGCCATATGCGGCAATCGTCTTAGGCATATTGATCAACCAGCGCTTTTAGCTTGAGATGCAGCTCTTGTACATCGCTAATGATCGTATCTCCACTGGTCGAGTCGATAATCGAAGAGTATACGTGCGGGATGACCTGCTGCACTCCCGCTTCGAATGCGATGCGCACGATGGCTTCAAAATTCTCTTTATCAATTCCGCCTGTTGGTTCAAGCGCGAATCCTTCCTCCGCACATGCCTTCGCTACCGCGCGGTACTCCTCCTCCAGCTCCAGGCCCCGCATCGGGAAGTACTTCAGTGCGTTACCGCCCATGTCGCGCACAAGCGCGATGGCCGCTTTGACAGGTACGATGGCTTTGTCTGATCCGGCAGCGCTCACCGGTCCAGTTGAGATATTCACGTAGCCCACTTGTCCTGAAGGAGATACAAGGCTGTTAATCCAGCTTTCTTTGCCATCCAGATTGGCACGTGTAGCACCAACTGCCGGGAACACCTGATTGATATGCGTGCCTGGGTAGCTCTTCACAATCTCGGCTACCACCGCAGCTTGACGATTATCGCCGGCACCCAATCCGATCGATACCGCATCTTCGATAACTGCGCCGTACTCCTTCATCGCAATAACGGCCTCTTGCGCGTTCGGATAATTTTTGGACAATACGCCGACCACCACATGCCCTTCCGCAGCTTCAAAAATTTCCTTCGCATTCTGAATGCTGCCCGCAAGTACGTTCAGTGCCGCGCGATTTCTGTAAAGACGTTTCTCCATATTTGCCATCTTAGTTTCCCCCTGCAATCTGTTGTATTCTCGTGATAATGACTTGCAAATCATCCCCGGAAAGCGAGCGAGGATCGATATCAAAATACCCCTGGCGAACGCCGTAATCCCTGGTGTATACGGCAATATCGCCTTCGCGAAGCTGATCGTTCATGGACTTGGCACTAACCCCGGCCGCATGTTCATCGACTTTCACGCGCCCCCGGAAAATCGCCCTTCCCGCTTCGTCCTGCACAATGGTTACCTCAATGCCCGGCAATTTCAATAAGGACTTCATTTCCTCCAGCGCCGCTTTCTCCCGCTCACTGTTATCTTCCTTCACCATATACTCGTCCAGCGCCTGAAGCAATCCAAACGTCGTTTCCTTGCCGACCTTCATACTGCGCCCAATACCATGCAGCTGCGCTTTCACCCACTCCACATATTGACGCTTGCCGCCGACAATACCGGAAGTCGGGCCTTCAATTGCCTTGGATCCGCTGTATATGGCCAGGTCCCCGTATTTCACATATTTCTGGATATCCTCCTCGGCAGCAGCATCAATGATCAGCGGAAGTCCATGCGCCTGGGCCACTTCTGCCGCTTCTTCCACCGAAATCATATTTTTCTGTACGCAGTGATGGGATTTCACGTACAAAATGGCGGCAGTACGCTCATTTATCGCTTCCGTGATATGCTCCTTACGCCCTTCGTTGGCATACCCAACTTCAACGACCTTGCCGCCTCCGAGATAAACCATCGTTTCAACAGGTGCCCCATATTGCACATTATGTCCCTTAAACATGATAATCTCGTTCTTCTCGATTGGCTCCTGGTGCAATCGGTCACTGCGCCTGCGATTGCCTTCGGTGACGATTCCCGCCACGGAAAGAGCGATACCGCTGGAAGCGGAATTGACAACGACGGCTGCCTCGGAACCGAGAATGCGCGCCATGTAATCTCCCGCTTTATCAACCAGATCCGCGATTTCCACGTAACTCTGCCCACCGATCCGCATCGCTTCCATGACGGTATCCGTCGGTGCCGATACGCCAAGAATACTCATGCGCCCGCTGGCATTAACCACGCGCTTCAACCCATATTTAGCATGTAATGAATGATCCATTGACTACCACTCCTCTGGCTTCGATATATCGATCAGCGATCCGGGTCTCCCCTTCGGAATCCGTTAAACTCACAGCCCCCTGCTGCAGCGCAAACAGTGTCAGGTGAGCGGCATCGCCGACTTGGATTCGACCAAGCTCCGGACGGCGCAACCATCCTGCTGCATGGTCCGTTACCGCTGAGATCACCTCCTGCAAGCTGTATCCCAAATAAAGGAACTTCGTCAGAACATTAGCCAGGCTGTACACCGGGCCATTGATGCGATTCCCGCGATAGATATCGGTGCTGATCGTGTCAGGTTTAATCCCTTGGATCTTGGCATACTCTGCCACCAAGAACGAGAAGCTTGCCGTTCCATGACCCACATCCAGATGAACGCCGCGAGCTATCGCTTCCACCAGGGCAGGGATCGGCTTTCCGTCCGAATCAAATAAATTGTTGGCCTTCCCATTTAAATAATGAGTGATAATGTCGTCCTTCTGAAGCAGTTCCAATACTTCCTCAATCGGCGGTGGCCCTGACCCGATATGTACCATCAGCGGCAGCGACGTTTTTCCTGATATTTTTCTTGCAAGTCGAAGCGGCTCTACCCCATTGTCCTTGACTACGCTTTTGCTGATTCTGGCCTTGAGTCCAATGATCATATCTGGATACGTGCATACCGCCTTTGTTGCCTTCTCGGCATCGATCCATTCCAGACTGGACAACTCGTCGACCCGCTGCAGACCGATATGCGAAATATTCAAAAAAGCAAACACATTCGTCTTGGACCTTGCAACCTCGGCTGCCAGTTCTCCAATGGTATCCGCACCACAGCTCCCTGCGTCGATTATGGTGGCAACCCCTTGCTTTACGCCTATCTCGTCGATGGCATCTCCGTAAGGCTCCAGCTTAGCGACCGCATGGACGTGCATATCGATCCAACCGCTGGACACATATAGTCCCGTACCATCAAAACTGTTGGCACCGTGTGCCGTGTTCGCATCCGTTATTTCGGTTATAAACCCGTTCTCCATGACAATGTCAAAAGGTTTATCATCATTCACCGTCTTTACATTGCGTATAATAAAACGCTGTTCCAATATCTTCATAGCTTCACTCCTTCAGCTTACCAGACCAGCCTTGGATCCTTTACCCCGTCGGTTTACATTGTTTATATTGAGTGTCGTGATTATAGCATAGCACAGAAAGCGCGTTACGTGAATATAACGTTATAATGTTTAAATCCCATTTCTTTACTATCGCTATCTTGCAATGATGTAATGAAGGGTTCCGCTCTTGCTCAGTACGGGTATGTGTATGGTTCTAGTTCTGTTTTCCCCGTGATATCTCCTTCCATATGCAAAAAAACTGCCCTCGATGGGCAGTCTCTTTGTTCGTTCTATAGTCTAGACCCTGTTCATTCGTCCTCGGGATTTCCAAGTACGCTTTTTTGTTAAACCTCAACCTTCCGGTCGATGAGGTAAACCGTTGCATACAAGATCAAGGCGGCCATGATCACTTCAAAAGCAAGTCCCCCCCATGCTAATGTATATTGCATTGTCGATACCGTAATGTCTGCTTCTTTCTCGAACAATGAAATGTTAGCCATAGGGCCGACCCACGCTGCCTCATCTCCGAAAAGGATTTGGCTAAGCCAGCCAAGAACGTATTGCAATACGAAGAACACCAGAATGCCGATCCATGTACTGCCCTTCTTCGTGATGCTCCTAGCCACGGTAATGGCAAAAAATATCGCAATCATCAAATAGATGAATTTCCATACCATCAGCAGGGCTAACCCGACATAATACGAAACGGGAACATCAGCGAAATTGATAATTTCCCAAATGCCGGCTGAACTCCAGTAGTACCATAAATGCAGAGCCATCAATATGCCAAGTGCCAGCAAGCTTACACATGCAAGTAAAAGTGATGAAACCACATTCCACACGGAACGTACGGGGAGTAAACGGCGGTGATATGCCTTTATGTTATAGCCGAAGTTCTTGCCAGTGACTACAAGAAGCAGAACACTCACAGAGCCATAAGCCATCATGCTTAAACCCAACTTTATTCCAAGCTCCCAATCTTTTATAGAGCCCGTTACGGTTATCGCTATCTGAACGATGAGAAGGATCGCGAAGGAGCCGAGCAGCGTAGTCGAGTTTCTCTTCCAGTCGTATTTGAATAGTTTCATCATTCCGCATACACCTCTTTAAACATCTCATCCACGCTTTTTCCGTGTTTTAGGCGGATGTTCTCAACTTCGTCATGCATGACTACTTCGCCATTGCGAATAAAGATCACTTCATCAAATATCCGCTCAATATCCCGGACCAAATGGGTTGAAATGATAATGCTGCTATCCTCATTATAGAATTCAACAATCGCATCCAAAATTTTGCCCCGGGCCACCGGATCCACTCCGCCAATCGGCTCATCCAGCATATACAACTGAGCTTCACGGGACAAGGCCAGTGTTAACTGCAGGCGCTCATTCATTCCTTTGGACAAGGAACTGATGCGGTCATGGGTCTTTAAATTCATGAATTCCAGCATGTTGCGAGCCTTCTCCACATTAAAGTCCTCATAAAAATCTTTAAAATATGCCACCGCATCCGATACCTTCATCCAGGATTCCGTTACGGGCCGGTCCGGCATAAAGGAAACCATGGCTTTGGTTTCCAGGCCGACCGGCTTGCCCTTCACGTAAGCGCCGCCCTTTGTCGGCTGGATCAACCCAGCGGCAATTTTCATAAGCGTACTCTTTCCGCTGCCGTTGGTGCCCAGCAAACCAATGATTTTTCCACCGTTAATATCCAGATTAACATCATGTAACGCTCTGCGACCACCGGCATACGTTTTGGTCACGTTCTTTACCTGTAACAGATTCTCCACCGTGATTTCACCTCCGCTATGGATCATGGCTGCTTCACAGCATCTTCCACGATCGATATGATGTCCTGATCTTTAAAGCCAAGCTCCTGCATACCGCGAATAAAGCGTTCCAGCAGATCGCCGGCCATTTCTTTTTTGATTTCCATAATTTTGGATTCCTCGCTTGTCACGTATCGGCCCAATCCTCTCCGTGTCTCCACAATACCCTCACGCTCCAATTCCTGAAAAGTTCGCTGCACCGTGTTTGGATTTATTTGAAGCTCACTCGCTAATTCTCGAACCGATGGGATTTTATCACCGGGCTGCAGTTTACCGATGATGATTTCTTTCTTTAAATACGTCATGATCTGTAAATAGATCGGCAGATTATTGTCGAACTCTATACTCACTGTCGGGTTGCTCCTTTCCGCCGCTCTACCTCGAACTCAGGTCCCTTATGCGACATCCCGTTTTTTAAACGTAACAAAGCCTATCGCAAGAAACAAGAGGAGATATACAGCGAGCACAATCATTGAGAATGTTAAACTCATGCCTGGAATCGGGGAGCCTGCGCCTCCGTTGTACATGGAAAGATCCACGTTCAGAAACAGCAGGTATTTGGACCAGGAGTAACGCGCAAGCAGCTGTACCACCATACTTTCCATAATGACCATGAACATGCCGATGCCGATTGCAGGACCAGTGGATTTCGTTAGAATGCCTACCATAAAGGTTAGCGTTACATAAACGATCGTATACACCAGGTTGTTCACTGCTCCAATGAGCACATCGCCAAGTGTAACGGAGCTGGCATCCATACCGAACGTAATTTGACCAGTCAGCACGGCTACAGCAAACATAAAGGTCACCAGTGTTACGGTGTAAATCAATACGGCAACATATTTCGATGCCAAAATCTTGGTGCGGCTCTGAGCACGTATAAGCAGCAGTTTGATCGTTCCCATGCTGTGCTCCTTCGCTACGGCTCCTGCCGTCACGACAATGGCAAGCAGGGTCAGCACTTGCCCCATTCCCTTGGTTGTTACAGCTAGCTCGGCAAATTCATAACCGGTACTGCCCCCGCCGGAAAACTTATAGAGCAAGAAAGCCATGAAGATCACCATTCCTGCTAAAAGCACATATGGCAGAAAGAAGCTGCGTTTCTTAAACATTTTGAGCCATTCATTCCAGACGAGATTTCCAAAGCTACGCAATGCGGTTGCCTCCTGTCCATTTTAAGAATTCTTCTTCAAGTGACGATTTGATCTCTTCCACCCGGTAAATCCGTATCCGTGCATCACACAGTGACTGGATCAGCGCAGGAATACCTTCTTCATGAAGTTGAAGGGTCATGGTTCCTTCCTCCATTTGAGTGTTGAGCAATGTAATATTTTGCAAGTGTCTAATCGTTTGTTCAGCCATAGCCACGTCATTCACGCGGAAACTTACCGTGGTTAACTCTTCATTCACGACTGGACCTCCAATCGAACGCTCAGTTACGAGTTTACCTTCCTGGATAACGACCACACGGCTGCACATCAGTTCCATCTCCGACAGCAGGTGACTGGATACAAGAATGGCAATTCCCTCATCTTTAGCGATTTGCTTCAAGTAATCCCGCATCTCGCGGATACCGGCTGGATCCAGGCCGTTTGTCGGCTCGTCAAGAATGAGGATGGATGGATTGTGCAGCAAGGCCTGAGCTATTCCAAGCCGTTGGCGCATCCCCAGGGAATAAGCACGCACCTTCTTGTGTATGGCATCCTGGAGCCCAACCAGTTTGACAACCTCCATGATTCTCGTGATGGTCACACCCTCGGACATCCGCTGGTACTGTCTCAGGTTGTCATACCCGCTCATATAAGGGTAAAATTCCGGGTTCTCGATAATGCCCCCGATATGGCGAACGGCTTGAACGAAGTCTCTCTTGATACTGTGTCCTTTCACCTGTACATCGCCATGGGTCATCTCGATCAACCCTACAATCATGCGAATGGTTGTTGTTTTGCCCGCGCCGTTCGGTCCAAGCAAACCAACGATTTCACCGCGATGAATGTCAAATGAGAGTCCATCGACGATGTTCTTCTTTCCAATCGTTTTGGTGACTTGTTCAACGGTCAGAACGACTGGGCCTTGCTTGGCATTCTTCCTCTCCGTGGAGGCTGAAGCGTCTACTCCGTTCTTTAAATCCGTTGTGGCATTCTCTATATTGGTTGTTGCCTCATTTGATGCGTTCCTATTCATGGTTTTTCATTCACTCCTTCTTGTATCAGTGTCATAGTTAAATAGTACACTAACGTCTTAGTTCTGTAAAGCCTAATTTTTTGTTTAATGTTTCGTATTGACATCCAACCGCTGGATAGTTATGCTTAATTCATTCATATAACCAAAAGGTTATATTTAAAAGTGATGGGGGGATTCCAATCATGAGTGATATGTACCGCGCCGTTTCAGATCCCATCCGAAGGAAAATCCTAAATATGGTCGCTCATCGAGAGCTCCCTCAGCTGGAGATCGTGAAGTCATTCCATATCTCACAGCCGGCTGTAAAAAAGCATCTCGCCATCTTGCTGGAAGAGGAGCTGTTACTAGAGCGAAGGGAAGGCAAGTATTGCTACTACCGATTGAATACCCCGACTTTTCAGCGCGGGTATGCGGAGCTTCAACATGAGCTTGGCTCTATTCTTGAGAATAAGTTAAGCAGACTTAAACAATATCTTGAGGAGGAATGATAGAAATGGACTCTATTTTTAACCATGTTAAGCGGGAGATTGTCATCCGTACAACACCCGATCGTGTATGGAAAGCATTAACCGATCCGCAAGAACGAAATCAATGGGAGACTCGCCATTGTGAGATCGACCTGAAGGTCGGCGGTCAAGTCGCACTTGATTACGGCTGGGGCGTATCCTATGTCGGTACGATTGAGGAGCTTATCCCTGACCGCAAACTCACGCTCAAGGGAGAGGACCAGGAACTTACTATTTGGACCATTGAACCACATACCGAGGGAACCTTGGTCCGCATCGAGTACACGGGATCATGGTCCAATGAGCGAGAGTATATGATGATGGATAACATGGCCTTTGGTACATACCGATTCATGCGGAATATGAAGAGCGTGCTGGAGACGAACCAAGATATTCGGTCCACCTTCTGGTCCAGCTGGATCGGAATGAATCATTATACATACCGCCGTGACGGCATAGAGGGCGTCAAAGTCGTTGAGGTGTTTCCCCATGCACCTGCAGACGGTGTCATTGAGGAAGGCGATATCATTACAAGTGCGGCTGGCCAGGTCATTCGGAGTTATGATGAGCTCGAGGATAAGGTCACATCGATGCAGCCTGGCGAGGAGGTTGTCGTCGAATTCGTCCGACATGGCGAACCCAGCAGCGCTACGCTTACGGTGCTGCCTTATGGACAACGGAACTTGGTTGAAACATAAGTCATGAAGTATATAGGGGCGACAGTTATCCAAGAAAACCCGGAAGACCACCGTCTACAGAAGAAACCAAGTGTGGATGATGTATGAAATGAGGATATAAGCTAATGGCAGGCAGGCGAGGGCAACTTCAGCGGTCATGACGTCTGCGTGAAGCTTTTATTCAGCACTGATCAAGGGGTAACACACACCCAAATTATCTGCATATAGGAAAAGACCGCTATCGAGTGAT
>NZ_JBCNHV010000026.1:0-147369 GCF_050482385.1 Paenibacillus lautus | reverse complement strand
AGTGTTTGACTTGCTCATTTCAAAGCTAACGTATTAACGTTTGCTTGTGTTACATTGACGTGATCCATTTGTTCAGTTTTCAAGGAACTTGTTGGCTGCTTTGCCGATCATCTTCAATCAGCAGCGCAGGTTTATCTCTTACCAAGTATCTAACTTGATGTCAACACTTTTTTTCGACGCCGTTCGACAAGCTTCAAAAGCTTTCGTCAAAAGCGACAGTTAGTAATATACCATGATACAAAAGATATAGCAAGCATTTTTAAAAGAAAATATGTAAAGTTTCGCATAACATCGACCCTATCATGATTTATACCTTATAGAGATCGATATTTAACCCAATCTGTCGGTGGCCTCTCTATAAATGTGCTTCATCATGGACCTTAAATTCATGAAGTATCATCTCGAAATGTAATTGATTTCCTATAAAAAAGGTTTTAAGGTTAGTTCATCGCTTTTCTAAAGCCCGACTACATCTAATAAGAAAGGAGTTCGCCGAATGGCAGACAAAAGCATCGCTCTCCAAAAGCCCAAAGATACTCCAAGTCCTGCTCACGGAGAAGCACATCAAGCCACCATATATAAAATTCTGATCGCCATCAGTTTCGTGCATTTGTTTAATGATTCGATTCAGTCCGTGATCCCTGCTATCTTTCCTATATTAAAGGATAATCTGCTGCTTACCTTTACGCAGATCGGTTGGATCTCCTTTGCTATCAACTTCACCTCATCTATCATTCAGCCGGTTATCGGATACGCCGCGGATCGAAGGCCGACACCGATTCTGCTTCCGATCGGTATGTGTTTCACGTTTGCAGGCGTATTCATTCTTGCATATGCACATACATATATCCTGGTACTGTTCGCGGTAGTTCTGATCGGATTAGGCTCGGCGACCTTCCACCCTGAGGGAATGCGGGTCGCTCATATGGCTGCAGGTATGCGAAAAGGGTTATCCCAATCGATCTTTCAAGTAGGGGGCAATGCCGGACAATCACTTGCTCCGCTCCTGACAAGATACATTTTCGTACCATTCGGACAGTTTGGCGCAATCGGTTTTACCTTCGTTGCCGCGGCTGGTATCATCGTACAATCCTATGTTGCCCATTGGTATCACGGCATGCTGAAAGCAGGTTACACGTTTAAAAAGAAGGCTGCCGGGCGCATGCTCGACCCCGCCCGCCGCAAAAGCGTACGCAATGCAACGCTGGTGCTCGTCATTCTCGTGTTTATCCGCTCCTGGTATGGCGCAGCCATCAGCAGCTATTATGCCTTCTACCTCATGGATGCATACAAGATCACGATTGATAATGCTCAGATCTATATTTTTTTGTTTCTCGCTTCCGGAGCTGTGGGTACCTTTTTCGGCGGTCCGCTCGCCGACCGCTTTGGCCGCCGCAATATGATCATGCTCTCCATGATCGGCACTGCACCCATTGCATTGATTCTGCCGTTCGCCTCCCCGTTCTGGGCGGCTGTTTTGCTGCTGATCGGCGGATTTGTCCTATTGTCCAGTTTCTCGGTTACCGTTGTGTATGCCCAACTGCTGCATCCTGGCAATATCGGTACAGTATCCGGGCTGATCACCGGGTTTGCTTTTGGCATGGGCGGGATCGGTTCGCTTGTGCTCGGCAATCTCGGGGATGCTTGGGGAATCGGCAATGTCATGATCGCCATCGGCTTCCTGCCGCTGCTTGGTCTACTAGCCCTGCTTCTTCCCGGTGATGACAAGCTGGACCAGTGGGCGAGAGATTAATCGACATATAAAAAAGACACTCATCAGCCGCACTTTGCGTGCATCTGGTGAGTGTTTTTTATTTTATTTTTCTAACTAGTTTGATGAACCAGTATAGGAATATCCATGGAAGCACGTACTTCGTCAGCCACTCGATGGCTAAGCGCAGATCTTCCGTTCCCCCGTTGGACTGAATCAAGCCTTTTAGTACCAAAATGATAAGAAACAACGGCAAGATCAATATGGGGATATAACCTAACCATTTTTTGTTCTTCATAACCTACCACCTCTCTTCCAAAAATATAGCACACCCGACAAATTAAAAATCAAAATATTCACATCCCATCAATAAAAAGGGAGCTATCCTGGTTTAAGAAAAACCATGGACAACTCCCCATTGCTTTAAACCCTTCGTTTAAGTAAAAATACGACCCTGTCGAATCATTAGATTTTGTTTAGATAATCAAGCAAACGGTACACAATCACAGAGACCTGAGCCCGAGTGGAAGTCTCACCCGGTGCAAAGCGGTTGCCGTTTACTCCCTTCACCAGACCTTCGTTCACAGCGAAGGCTACAGCTGCACGTGCATCCTCCGAGATCAGATTCGTATCGTTGAATGACAAGGAGGAGCCTGTGTCAGAATCAATCTTCAGCGCTTCCGCAATCATGACTACCATATCCTCACGGGTCAGCGGATTCTTCGCTCCCGCTTCTTTGCTGCGTGTTTCCCAATCAATGCCTGTCTCGAAAATACGATCAAGCAGTGTAGCAAATTCGGCACGGGTCACCGCATTGTTTGGAGAGAAGCGACCTGCACCTGTACCGTTTGTGATATGCTGCGAGGCAGCAACCTCGATCTCATCCTTCGCCCAGTGGCTGACGATGTCGTCAAAGGTCACGCTATTCTCGGCAGCCACATAAGATCCTGGACCGTTAACACGGAACGTGATCGATCCGCGTGCAGCCGATTGCAGCAATCCTGCGGATTGCAGGTCTCCTTTTTCCGACTGCAGGTAGGCGCCTACTTTACGCGAATCTTTCACTTTTGCCGGGTCATAGTTCAACGTCAGCAGAAGCGGATGTTTAAACTTCTCACCGTGTTTGACTGAAACGATCGGGGATACAGCGTTCAAGCTGCCCGCCGCGGTTCCCCCTTTGCTTGCAGTTACGGAAACCGCTAAGCTGAATCCGCTGCTCGTTGTGAAATCATCCAAGGCATCAGCAGGCACTGTCAGGGAAAAGCCGTTACCCGTAATAACAAGCGGTTTGCCGGATGCTTTCAGTTTATCCACGGTAGCTTTACCGAGGGTCAGGGTTACATCGCTATATTTGCTGAAATCCAGCTTCGATACATCCAGCTTCACTTCTTTGCCGTCTCCGGCAATTCCTGCTGTCACCGCTGCTTCCGACAGAGCGGCCGTTGCGGACTCGGTACCATCCGCATTTTTCTTCGTGGTTACTTTGGCATCCCCAGCTACTTCAGGAGCCGGAGTGGACGGAGTTCCTGTGGAACCGCCACCGGAAGACGATCCTCCACCGCCTCCTCCTCCGGATCCGCCGCCTGGATTACCTGGGTCCGGGTTGCCTGGTCCAGGCGCGCCCGTCAGCTGCAAAGATACGGAAGCCTTTCCTTGAAGTCCTTGATGGTCTTTGACGGAAAGCTCGACAGTGTAGTTGCCAGAAGACAATCCGTCTAAGGCGATGTTAAAGGCACCATCCTGTTCGACATCAAAGCTGCCTTCCTTCGCTACCGTTTTATTAGCTCTTTTAATGACATAAGTGGCATCCAGCCATTCGCTAACGTCAAAATCAATCGTCCATTCATCCCACATTGCTGGAACTACCGTTACATAGAGGTCATCGACCTTGCCGGTTAATGCGGGATTGTTCTTACCGGAGATTTTGACATCAAGCTCGGTTTTGATCTCTGGTGCCGTTCTCTTCACGAAGAAAGGAATTGTGGCGTAATCGGAATAAATATTCCCATTAGTACCGAGAGAGAGAAGTTCAACCGAGTACAAGCCGTCTTTAACCTCTTCGATATCCTCGGATGTGTAGTTGAGGTACTTTCCATCCCAGCCGAGTGTATATTCCGTATTAGCGTTAAAGAGATACTCATCCGCACCAAAAATTTGCCCAATCAATCCATCTTGATCTGGTCCTGATTCTGGATGAAGGCTATCATACAAATCTACGATCACGATTCCCATAGGATTATAGAATTCAAAACCTACATTCAGTTCACCCAGTTCTCCTTGTTCGTTCAGAGGGAAATGCGCCAGATAGTTCTCGGTCTCACTGTACACCTTGGTATATTTGACACCGGTCATTTCCAGATTAAAGTAAGCTACATAAGGTACAGAGTAAGTACGAGTATCATTTTTAAAAATAATGTAGCCCTGCTGCTCTGAAACCCCAGATACACCTGCCGGAACTTGAAGTGTTACAACCAGTTCTTTCTCGCCGCTTAAATCAAAAGAAGGTTGATCCACCGTAACAGCAACTCCAGGGGTTGATTGAGTTGTACTAACCTCAACCTCAAAGTGACCACCAATCTCACCAATCCGCTCAACTTTTATTTTCTTCTGAACAGTTTGAGCGGTTGCTCCTGTAAAATTACCGAAGTTAATGCTTCCCGTAATATTATCCTGCTCTTTACTTGATCCGTTCTCTTGATACGAAGTTTTGTCCAGGACCTTCACCAGAGCCTCTGCCTGGATGGCATTAAGGGCTTGTACGCGCCCGGCCCCTTGATCCGTTACATCGTAGGATTCGGTATTCAGTACTTTGGCGTTATTCATCAGTGCGACTTTGACATCGAATGGAGTCCAATCGTTGTGTTTCTCCAAAATGAGAGCCGCAAGCCCTGCCACATGCGGGGATGCCATACTGGTACCTGTTAAACGGTCATAGGACTGATTGTAATCTGCATCGGCAATGTCCTTCCCGTATGCCGGTACGGATGACAAAATGCTCGTTCCCGGTGCTACCACGTCAGGCTTGATATCCAGCGTCTTTTTGGCCGGGCCACGCGAGCTGGAATCATTGATCTCATCACCTGCCGTTCGGTTTTTAATAAAATCCGTGAAATTCACTTTCAGATTCGGGTTGGCGCCGAGCAGCGATTTGATATATTCGCCGTCTTCTTTACTCATGCTAAAGGTTGGAATGAAGGAGAAGCTGTCCCCAAGCAAGACGCCGATTGGGCCAGGGTTCTGGTTGAATACGATGACACCCGTCGCGCCCGCTGCTTTCGCATTGGCAATTTTATCGACAAAGGCGAGTTCGCCGCGTTTAATCAAAGCAATTTTACCTGTTACGTCTTTATCTGCGAAATCCTCTGGCTTGCCCAGATCCGCATATAAAAGTTCAAAGTCTCCATCCAGCACGACTTCTGGGTCCTCAGCCAGGTTCCAAGCCATTAATTCAAGCTTATACGTA
Source organism: Paenibacillus lautus (assembly GCF_050482385.1). Taxonomy (GTDB): domain Bacteria; phylum Bacillota; class Bacilli; order Paenibacillales; family Paenibacillaceae; genus Paenibacillus_AQ; species Paenibacillus_AQ lautus_B. The sequence continues at coordinate 142,195 of NZ_JBCNHV010000026.1, read as the reverse complement.
GCATCTACCACAGTAATCGGGGTGACATCGTCTGCCGGAGGCACTTCTTCATCCTTGACAGATTCAACAGGCGCTTCATCAGTGACGGGCTCCTCTTCTGCTCCCTCAGCCGGTAGGGCTGGCTTTAAATCCTGCTCCGTATCAACAGAAGGCGCATTCTCATCGATTGGTGATGCAACTTCAGTCGATGTTGGCCCTGCCGCTTCGTCTGCCTGTGCTCCTAAATCCGTCTGCACTTCAGGCGTCACGGGTTGTGTTGGCTCCGTTACAGGTTTCAACGTGCCTTCATTGTTTCCAATAGGCTCCTCAGGCAATTCCTCATCCGTGAAAAAGTGCGATGTCGCCGCAATTTCGTCACTTGGACCCGTTGAGTTTCCTACGGTAATCGGAAAAGCCGCTGCCCCCGGTGATCCAACCGTCCAGCGGTTTGGCCCTGTATTTCCGCTTGCAACGACTGGCGTGACACCAGCCAGCGCAGCATTGTTAAGTGCTACGGATGTTACATAATCCGGGTCATTGCGGGAATTACCAAGTGAGAGGTTGATTACATCCATCCCATCCTGAACGGAACGGTCAATACCTCCAAGCACCCAGCTGGAATAGCCACTTCCATACGGCCCAAGAACGCGGTAAGCATAGATATCCGCACCCGGCGCAATGCCTACAACTCCATATTCGCCGACATCGCGGGCTCCGATGGTTCCCGCTACGTGCGTTCCATGATCCGTCCAATACGTACTTCCCCTATCATCGACCTGCGGGGGATTGGAAGGATCGTTCTCCCAGTCGAGTGGGGTAGTCTCGTACGGATCATTATCATTATCAACGAAGTCATATCCGCCCTTATAAGCATCTTTCAGAACAGGGTGAACATAATCAATGCCTGTATCAATAACGCCGACTTTTATGCCTTTACCTGTATAGCCCAGATCCCATACATCCGGAGCACCGATAAATGGCCCCGTATCTTTCATATATGGATTCACTTCGCCTTTCGGTCCAACCGTTACCTCCAGATCGGGATAAACGCCTAGAACGCCAGGGATATCAAGCAAGGCTTCAACCTTGCTGCCATCGATCTCCATTGACACCCCATTGAATGCGTAACTGTATTGGTTCGAAATTTCGTGTGATATATTCTTCGTGTTCAGGCCGCGAATAAAAGTCTGCTGCTCCAATTGTACCTGAGCTTCGACCTTCGCCTCTGCCGAAGAACTAAAAGATTGGCCCTGAATGGAGGAAAGACCTTTGGCCAAAGCCACTGGCTCAGTAGATAACTCTACGATGACTCTTGTTGGACCCCCAGCAGACTTCTGTAGACTTTGATCGAGCTTGGGAAACTCCGCAAGCTTAGCTCTCTGTTTCAGAATATCCTTTAACTGCCTTGCTTCATCGGCACTGAGCTGATTGCCCAGATCGATCTGCCTTTCCGCCGGAGCGGCCCCAGCCGCTGGTGCAACCAGTGATAGCATTAAAATAAAACTTAGTAGTGCGGACCATAACTTTTTACTCAAGGCTTTGCCCCTCCCAAAAAATTAGATTTCTCAATCAATTCAGGGTCTGGGATGTCATCAGCATATCGGTGCTGCCTATCGATGGTATCCACTCCTTTCCGCATAAGACTGACCCGTGGTAAATTATTCTAGAATCTGAAATTAGATTCCTTCATCCTTTTCTGTATGTTTTTGTTAAATCCAGTCGATTGTATAGGAGGTTTTGACGAATGCTAGGAAACGTCATAAATTCAAGGAAATTAAGGCTTACATCGGAGGTAAGGGAGGAGAAATCAAATGGAGGAAAAAGAAAAACCGAGACTATGAAATAGCCTCGGTTTCTGAAGGGTGTAACTGATTCCGCAAAATACATCCAGTCGATCCTATGATTCGTTCAGCAACCGCACGAACTCTTCTTCATCCTCCAGGATGTCGATGCCGAGCTGCTGGGCTTTGGTCAGCTTGCTGCCGGCTTTCTCGCCTGCGATGAGGAGATCGGTTTTCTTGGATACGCTGCCGGTCACTTTGGCACCGAGCGCTTCCAAGCGTTCCGTTGCCTCTTCACGGGTCAGCAGATGGAGGGTCCCTGTCAGCACGACCGTCTTGCCGCTGAAATAGGAATCGGTGCTAACTGGCTTCGGTGCTTCCGGCGCTTTCGCCTGGACACCCAGTGAGAGCATTTTCTGAATGCTCGCTTGGGCAAACGGGTCCGCGAAGTATCCAGCGATACTTTCGGCCACGATGCCGCCTACGTCCGGCAACTCGACCAATTCTTCTGCGGTCGCCGCCATCACACGGTCCAGATCACGGTAATGATCGGCCAGCATTTTGGTTGTGGATTTGCCGGTATTCGGTATACCCAGGGCAAAGAGGAATGATGCGAGATCCCGCTCCTTGCTCTTCTCGATGGCATCCAGCAGATTCTGAGCTTTTTTCTCACCAAAGCGCTCGAGCTTCAGCAAACTATCAAAAGATAACGTATAAAGATCAGCCGGTTCCCGCACGCCCAGTTCGTCGTATAACTGGATCGCGGTCTTGTCGCTGAACGTTTCAATGTCCATGGCATCCCTAGAAGCAAAATGCGTGATACGGGCCACGATTTGCGGCTTGCACCCCGTCTTGTTGTTGCAGAAGAGATGAGCGCCGCGCTGCTCCAGCGGGAAACCGCAGGATGGGCATTGATCCGGGAACAATATCTCTTCCCCATCCTGCTCCTCCGTTACTTTGCCAAGGATTTCGGGAATGACGTCATTCGAACGGCGAATGAAGACCCGAGATCCGAGCGCAAACTTGAGGTTCTTGCGCTCAATATCCCCGATATTGTTCAGCGTACAATTTTGCACGGTGACTCCGGCAAGCTCAACAGGCTCTACACGCGCTAATGGCGTGATTTTTCCGGTCCGCCCTACATTCCAGCTTACCGACTGCAGCACGGTCGTGGTTTCTTCCGCTTCGAATTTGTAAGCGACTGCCCAGCGCGGGAACTTGTCGGTATATCCGAGCGCCTCGCGGATGCGGAAATCAGTAACCTTCACCACCGCTCCGTCAATGAGGTAATCGAGCTCGGTACGACGTTTCTCGATATCGGCCAATTGCTCCATCACGTCATCAAACTGCTCAAAATAGAAAATATACGGATTGACCTTGAGCCGGTTCTCACGCAGGAAATCCATCATTTCCTTGTGATCGGCAAAGGTGACTCCATCCGAATAACCTACATTATAGAAGTAGGCGTTCAGCTTACGCTCGGCCGTCACCTTCGGATTAAGATTGCGGAGCGCCCCTGCTGCAGCATTACGCGCGTTTTTAAGCGGCTCGGCCGCGGTTTGATTGTATTTTTCCAGCACAGACAAGTTCATGATGCCTTCGCCCTGCACTTCAATCGTACCTTCCGTGTACGGGATCGTCATCGGCACCGACTTGATGGTCTTCACCTGAGCCAGAATGCCTTCGCCAACCGCACCGTTGCCCCGTGTCGACGCCTGAACCAGCTTACCGTCCTGATAGGTCAGATTCAGCGTCAACCCGTCAAACTTCAGCTCCAGTGCATAACAAGGCGCCTTGAGAGGATTGCCGGGATTCTTCGTATTGTAATCATTGACCAGCCTGACCACGCGATCATGCCAGGTACGGAGCTGCTCGATGTTCTGAGCCTTATCAAGGCTCCATAACGGAGCCAAATGGCGATGCGGGGCAAATCCCTTCAGAATCTCCCCGCCCACCCGCTGGGTCGGAGAATCCGGAAGTGTCACTCCGGTCTCTGCCTCCAACGATACTAGCTGGTCGTACAGAGCGTCATACTCCTTGTCGCTTACAAGCGGCTGATCCAGCGTGTAGTAATGGTAATTGTAATTGTTCAGCTCCGTAATGAGCTTCTCCATTTTTCCCTTGAAATCCATGCAGGGGCAATCCTCCTTCAATTAAATAAGGCCAACATTTTGTTGCGTTTAAAGATCTTCTACCTATCTCACTGCGAATTCGGATCGTTCTTCCGTTGATGCGCTTCTCCTAGTTGTAACCCTTATTCCACCTTCGTAATCGGTGCGAAGCCGGCAAGCAGACGTTTCACGCCCACAGGCGCCGGGAATGCAATCTGCAACTCCATGTCATTGCCGCTGCCTTTGACCGCTACAATCGTGCCGGTCCCCCATTTGCCATGGGCTACTTTGTCACCAGCTTTAAAATCGCCGCTGTCCGAAGAAGCTGCCGAACGGGATGCTGCACCACCAGTTGTCATCGTCACCCGGCTCTTCGGCGCAGCTTGCGCGGAAGCGGTCGATCCGCTAAGGGAGAGGTCATTGGTACGGCCGCCGCCAAAGTTGCTGCCTCCACCGCCTCCGAAGCCGCGTCCTGCGTAAGACCCACCCACATTGCTACCGCCGCCACGGCGGTATCGGTCATGGGCCATTTGCGTGTCTTCCTTCAGCTCTTCCGGTATTTCCTCCAGGAATCGCGAAGGCATGTTTGCCGTCGTGCGGCCAAACAAGGTACGCATGCGTGCACAGGATAAAAACAACTGCTTCTCGGCGCGGGTGATACCTACATAAGCAAGCCGACGTTCCTCTTCCAACTCTTCATTATCCATAAAAGCACGACTGTGCGGGAATACCCCTTCCTCCATGCCAATAATGAATACTACCGGGAACTCCAACCCTTTGGCGCTATGCATGGTCATGAGCACAACAGCGTCGTCGCGGTCTTCTTCGTCATCGTTCATCGAATCGATATCCGCGATCAATGCAAGATCCGTAAGGAAGGAGATGAGTGATTTATCCTCGTTATTCTTCTCAAACTCTTGCGTCACCGACAGGAACTCGTCGATGTTCTCGAGGCGGGATCTGGATTCGATCGTATTCTCGTTTTGGAGCTCGATCCGGTATTCGGACATTTCCAGTATTTTTTCCGTAAGCTCGGTGACCGACAGAAACTCGACCATGCGGGTGAGCGCGGCAATCATGTCGTAGAAGCCCACCAACGCGTTACGGGTCCGTCCGGCAAAACCAAGATCGTCCACGATTTCCAGCACGCGGAAGATCGAGATGCCCCGCTCTGCGGCTGCAGCAGCCAGCTTCGCGACGGTTGTGTCGCCGATGCTTCTTTTTGGCACATTAATGATCCGCGTTAAACTGATATCGTCATCCGGGTTGGAAATCAGGCGAAGGTAAGCAAGCATGTCCTTAATCTCTTTGCGATCATAGAACTTGATGCCCCCGACGATCTGGTACGGGATGTCCGACTTGATCAGAATTTCCTCGATAACCCGGGACTGCGCATTGGTCCGGTACAGGATCGCATGGTCCTGATAGCTCTTGCCGTCCTTGATGTTCTTGCTAATTTCCGAGGTAACAAAATACCCCTCATCATGCTCCGTATCCCCGCGGAACACTTTAATCTTCGGTCCTTCACCTTGCTCGGTCCACAGATTCTTCGGCTTGCGGCCTGTATTCAGGCCAATGACATTGTTGGCAGCGTTCAAAATGTTCGCTGTAGAACGGTAATTCTGCTCGAGCAGAATCGTCCGCGCCTCAGGGTAATCCTGCTCAAAATTCAGGATGTTCGTAATATCCGCGCCACGCCAGCGGTAGATCGACTGATCACTGTCTCCGACAACACAGATACGGTGATGGCTGTCCGCCAGCATGCGGCAAAGCATGTACTGCGCCCGGTTGGTATCCTGATATTCATCCACGTGGATGTACTGGAATTTGCGCTGGTAGAAGTCGAGAACCTCCGGCACTTCCTTAAACAGCTGAATCGTGGTCATGATCAGATCGTCAAAATCAAGCGAATTGTTGCTCTTCAAGCGCTTCTGGTATTCGGTATATACCTTGGCTACAAGGGATTCAAAATAGTCTCCGGCTTTCTGTTCATACTGCTGCGGGGAGATCAGCTCATTCTTGGCGGCGCTCATGGCCCCTTGAATCGCCTTCGGCTCAAATTTCTTCGTATCGATATTGTGATGCTTCATTACGTTCCGAATAACCGACAGCTGATCCGTCGAGTCCAAAATACTGAAATTCGAGGTGAAACCAATCCGTTCAATGTCTCTGCGCAAAATCCGCACGCACATCGAGTGGAACGTCGATACCCAGATGTCCTGGCCTTCGCGGCCAACCAACTTGGATACCCGTTCCTGCATTTCGCGGGCTGCTTTATTCGTAAATGTAATCGCAAGGATGCTCCATGGTGCAGCTTTGCGAGTGGCGATCAGGTAACCGATTCGGTGCGTCAGCACCCGCGTCTTGCCAGAGCCGGCCCCCGCCATAATGAGCAGAGGTCCGTCGGTTGCTTCAACGGCTTGACGCTGCTGTGGATTCAGACGGCTGACGGCGTCGTGTATATCAATGGAATGCATAGTGTTGCCTCCTATTAGGTGTAGATTTGATAAGGGAGAAACTTGGTTAAAGAGATTGTTCAAAAAGTCCGCTTTTGATCACGAAGCGAATCAGGAAGCAGCTCGGCATCGAATCTTGAATTCAGCCGGGCCTAAGCGGATGCTTACGAAGTCATGTTTCCTGCGGAAACATCTTAGGTGCTCACGTACCCAAAACGTACGCTCCGCTCCTCACTCCCTAGCTTCATCCAACCTTCTCGGTGCTGAAAATCGACCTTTTTGAACACACACTCAAAGATGATAATCGAAAAAATGGGATAGGGTCTGGCAGATAGATAAAATTAAAAGAGAATGAATATGGATATAGATTACGACGTATCTGTATCGAAGACACGGTGAGTTCTGCGCTGCTTGACTTGATGACTTACAATATTTAAATAAAATTAAAACATGCTTAATCGTCAAGAGAGATAAAGATGGAAAAGTGACTATATATAGAACCTACGATTAGCGCAACGCGTCTCAACATTTTTTAGCAGATCATATAACCGAGACCAGTCAACCCTTCACGGCCTTGACTGTCTCAAGTGCCTGCTCCGGATGATCATACACAACGTTGCCAACAACGATCGTATCTGAGATAGCTGCAGCCTCCGACGCTTGCTGGAAGTTGGTAATTCCGCCACCATAGAACAAACGGGCGTTATCCACCGATCTTCGAACCGTGCGAACCGTTTCCATGTCCCCATATGTGCCGCTATATTCCAGGTATACAATCGGCAGATTCATCAGCTTGTCCGCAATTTGGGCATAAGCGGCGGCAGTGCTCGCTTCAATCGTAGTTTCTGCTCCGGTCAGCTTCGCCACCGCGGCATTCTCGTTCAATACGATATACCCCTCGGTCACAACCAGATCCCACGGGATCATATACCCGTAGCGTTCGATTCCTTCGCGATGCCGGCCCATGATCCAGGTCGGATCCTGCGTATTCATGACCATCGGGACCATATATAGATCAAATCCGGGTACAACGGCTTCCAGATCGGATACTTCCTGCACGCACGGCAGCTCGTAACGTCGAACTCGGGACAGCAGATCCACGGTATTTTCATAAGTGACTCCGGTTGAGCCTCCGACCATAATGGCATCGGTTCCTGACAAACATACCGCATCAAGGGACTCGTCATCGATCTCCTTGTCGGGGTCCAGCTTAAACACATGCCTCCAGGATTGTATCATCTCTTTCAAGCGTCATTCCTCCACGTTCACGGGTTACTATTATACTAAAATAAGTCTATGCTAGCACGGTAAGCAAGTCAATTTATGTTCGCATAAAATACGAACATTTTTTTGGTAATTGTCATTTATCCGTTCAGTCTATATCCGAACCGGGCCGCTGGAAAGGGATTTGTGCTGATACTTAACTAAGACAAGCTTCTACCGACGTACAATTCCAGACAGCATGACGCACCACCCCAGACCGCATTTAGATGGTAGTTTTCTTGTGATATCAGAAGGCCATGCTTCGAAGTTTATACTTTCTGATATCATGAAAAAGCCCGCGTCTCTTTCGGAGACAACGGACTTCGACGTCCAGCTTCACTGTATATGAAGAAAAGCCTACTCCATAGACGGGCCATGCAACATGTATTAATGCCACGCCCCTCTATGGCAGTCACTTTTTAATGGTATATCTCAAACTGTTCTGCTCCAGCTCAGGCTCTGTCAGCAGGTCCGAGTAAACGCCGTACACGCCCCATTTTTCATAATTGTTCACGGTCGTGGTGTCATTGATGGTGTGAACATAAGTCACGGCACCCGCTTGCCTGAGCTTCGCTACGAAATTCGGGGTGACCTTGTATTCCGGCATGGTAACAGCGTCGATATTGTTTTCCTGCACGAAAGCCGTGATCTCGGCAGGTGAATCCTGCGTGGCATACAGCGTATAGATAATTGACTCAAACGGATAGATGTCCAGAACCATATCGAGCATCGGCTCATTATAAATTTGGATGACCACCCGATCCAGAAGTTTCGGATCCCGCTCTTTAGCAGCGTTTACAATCTCAGCGAACAGGTACTGTATATCCTGGTCCTCCTGCTCCTTCGTATCCGTCACGATATAGATATCGGGATGACGCTCCATCATATCCATGATCCCCTCAATATCCATTGGTTGGTATTGCTCCAAAATCGGCGTATTAATGAATTCCTCATGACTCAGGCGGGCCGCCTGCTTATCATCGGGGAGTTTCTCCTTCTGACCCAGTTGCTGTGTCATGCTCTCCGTCCACTCATGCCTGGCCACGACTTTACGGTCCTCCGTCAGCATCAAATCAATCTCGAATACCCGAGTACCTTTCTCGTAGTTAACGACCATGGCTTCGTAGGCGTTCGTGTAGGGTTGTTCCCCGATACTTCCCATGGCATGGGCAATCAGGCGATAGGACGCGAATCCTTGCGGTTGTTCTTCTTCCCACTCCAATTGAGTCAGAAGCAGTATCACAATGGCGGAAAATAATAGAAGGACAGCTGCGATCCGTTTCATGGTATCCCCACCCTTTGTTTCGTTCATCGCTGTTGCTAGGTAAATACCCGGTTGAAGGGTCGGCAAAACAAAAAACCGCCACTCGGCTGCTGCCAAATGACGGAACGATTTATATAGATAATGTTGATACTAGCTATTGGCCTTCAAAAGATGAATATACCATTTCAAACCCGCATTATGGTTAAACACGCTGACTTTATCCACGATATCAAATAATCCGCAGCTTTCAATCTCGCCAATCTTATGTTCCACCATGAGATAATCAGGATCTTGGGTGTTCTTATGTGAATATAGGGAAGAGATGATGACGCCATCCGGGGTTAGGTAACGCGCATATTCCAGCAGTTTGTTCGGGGTGTTGGGCACGTATTGCAATGACTCATTAAACACAATGACGTTGTAACGCTTATGAGGAACGTAATGATTGATGTCCGCGCGCTGGAATAGATTCCTTGATGTTTTGCTGGATGCGATTTTGATCGCTTCCTCGGACAGGTCGACACCCGTATAATTCGACTTTTCAACATCCAGGAGCATATCATACAATATCCCGGCCCCGCATCCCATATCCAGAATGCCCTCGTCCCCAATAAACTTTCTGATGTAACCGTACACGACCGAGTATCTGGCATATTCCGTGATTTCCGATAAATAATCCCACATGCGGGATCTGTACTCTTCATCCCATTGCTCTTGGCTGCTTTCGATGAAATCCTGAACCTTCGCATTTTCCATTTCGATTCCTCCCCATATTGGATGTTAACCCCGATCTGGCAAATGAAGCGACTACATGAAGACAAGGTCATTTGAAAAGCATTAGCTTAACTCTATCAAAGAAAATCAAAAATTGGATCATCCTTGTGTACTAACGATCCTACATATTGGACCACTGAAGACATTGATGAGGCTCTTGTTTCATTATAATAGTATTATAGTTATATATTGTAAATATATCCGATTGACTATTGTCCGAAGTGATGCCCATGCATGTCTATAGCCTGATGAATGGATCAAATGTCCTCTGATACGCCACAGCCTTACAAGAAGCGACAGCATTCGATATCTTTCTGTGTGAGTCGGGACCTGGGAAGCATATAAGCGTCTGGGACAGGTACGCAAACAAAAAACGCCATCTGGCTCATGCCAAATGACGTTCACATCGATTATGATCAGTATGCGTTCTTGAATCCGTTGCGGATCGTGCGCAGAATGATTTTGATATCAAACAGAATGGACCAATTCTCGATGTAGAAAATATCGTGCTTGATCCGTTCCTCAATCGAAGTATCCCCACGCAGGCCGTTGCTCTGCGCCCATCCCGTGATGCCCGGGCGTACGTGATGTTTCACCATGTACTTAGGAATTTCCTCTTTGAACTGTTCAACATAATAAGGTCGCTCCGGCCTAGGGCCTACCACGCTCATATGACCGAACAGGACATTGAAAAACTGAGGTAACTCATCCAGACTGGTCTTCCGAAGAAAAGAGCCGAACTTGGTGCGGCGCGGATCATTTTCCACGGTCCAACCCGTATCCGATGCCCCCTCTGGCAGCGGCTTCATGGAGCGGAATTTATACATATAAAAGTTCCGGCGATTCAGCCCAACCCGCTCCTGCTTAAAAATGACGGGGCCCCGGGAAGTCAAACGAATACCCAGGTAAATCCCGATCATCACCGGCAGGGTGAGGATAATCGCCACTAAGGAGAATACGATGTCAAACGCTCGCTTGAACAGCCGATTTGCCGCTAGATCCAGCGGGATATCACGCACGTTGATCATCGGCATACCCGCAAAGTTATCAAACACCGGCCGCGCCGGGAGGTAATCGAAAAAGTCCGGGATAATCAGCGTTCGGACACCCGCTTTTTCACAAGCGGCAATGATCTCCGGGTACTTGTTATGCGCATCCAATGGAAGGGCCAGCACGACTTCGTCGACGAGCTTTTCGTTTAACACCTTATGTAAATCGCCGACCGAACCCAGAATGGGTTTAAGCCGTCTGGCTTCGATCTCGTCCCACTGCTGGTAATCATCCAGGAAACCGATGACTTCATACCCTAGCTCGGGGTATTGCTTCAGATTTTTGAAGAAGCGCTTGCCGAGCGTACCTGCACCCACGATGAGCACGAATTGCCGATTGTAGCCTTTTTCCCGAAAATGTTTTAGGGATTTCTTTAGGAAATAACGGTACAGGATAATGAAGGCTACGTTAAGAATCATGTAGATGGCGAGATACCAACGAGAGATATTCACCTCTTTGACAAAGAACATGATACTCAAGAGGACGAACATGCCGATAAAATGAGTCTGAAAGATTTTCATGAATTCGTCGGCAAAGCGCTTTTTCCGCTTCGGTGAGTATAAGGAAATCATGACACCAACAGCCAAGGCTACTGCGCCATAAACTAGACTCCACAAAGTATAGGTTTCAAGAGGGAGCGGCTCTTCGTACGGAAACCAGCTACTCTCAAACTTGATCCACCATGCAAACAAGAAAGCCAGCTGGATAAAAGCAAAATCGGTAATCATATATAATTTGGTCAAAAACCCCTGATTCTGGCGGATCATGATTTCACCTCCACTCCACCTGAAGATTGCGTTATGGTTGCTGGACGAATAGGCTTAAGCCGGTTCATAAGCAAGGATAGGAGTAATTTTAAACCAACGCCTGCATAGACGGCTCCATTAACGAATATGTTGTATTTCTGCCGGTAATGCTTCCGATGAAAAAGAATCATCGCGCGATGGAACTCATAAATGATCTTGAACGGCCGGCGCCGAGCGCTGCCGCCTTTATAATGGATAATCTTGGTGCGAGGATAATAGTGAATTCCCCATCCCGCCTGCTTGATGCGATAACACCAGTCGATGTCTTCTCCGTACATAAAAAACGTTTCGTCCAGCCCACCTACCTGCTCAATCGTCTCACGACGTACCAGCATGAATGCACCAACCAAACAATCCACCGGATACTCTACGTCCGGATTCAAGTATCCCAACTGATACTGGTTAAACTCCGGTTTGTTCGGGAACAGCTTACTGAGTCCAAAGGCATAATAAAAAGAAGCTGAAGGCGTTGGAAACCCTCTTTTGCAGGCCTTATCCAGCGAACCGTCCGGGAGGACGATTTTACAGCCGGAAGCACCAATGATCGGGTTATAGTCCATAAAAGCGACCATCGTCTGGATCGTATCCTGCTGAATAATCGTGTCGGAATTTAGCAGCAGCATATAGCGACCTTCCGCAACTTCCATCCCCTGATTGTTGGCTTTGGCGAAGCCGGTATTCTCCGAGTTCTCAATCAGCTTGACCTGCGGGAATAACTCTCGGATGGTCTGAACCGACTCGTCCTTCGAGTTGTTATCTATCAAAATAACTTCGTATGTATACTCCGTCTCCGATGCGAACACAGATCGCAAACAGTCCACCGTCAGCTGACAGGTATTATAGTTCACGATTAAAATGCTTAAATCCATTGCATAACGTCTCCTGACAAATATAGTAATCTATCGACATTATAGCATAGTTCGTAGGGAAAGAAGGAATATCAAGGAATACGTTTGCTCTGCCCTATTTCATTCAACCTCATATAAAGCCGATCAAAATAAAGAACTTAAACAACAAACTCTCTGCCTTGGATTGTCTGTACAATTTGCTCTTACGCGCATAATGTAGCCTGTCTACGAATCTTGTGCGAGATGCAAGAAATAAATCCAGCTGCTCTTTCTGATCGCCAGTCAATCGTGAGCCATAGATTCGATTAAACTCGCTCGCTTGTTTATGCAACAAGTCTTTACCCGTATGTCTTTTAAAACTGGCCCATTTGCTTTTCAACTTACCCACGATGGAGTTGCTGCCTCCTACCACATTGTTATTGTGCTGACGGTATAACATGGATGGCATGTTGTCGCAGATTACGGTTCCAAATGCGGATATCAGCAAGTAAAACCACCAATCGTGCATAAGAACCTTTTGACTGTCAACCGATCTACTATACATAAACAGGTTTCTGGCCGATCGATTCATCGTGATTGTGGCGCCAATAGCGATATTCTCATATAACGCATTAAAGAAAGATGGCTCCCGAGTAGGAGGCTTAGGCCATGTACCTTCCCGGTTTAACTCGTCATCGGTAAGGTAGGTCGATGTAAATACCATCGCCGGTGCTTCTGTATGTATAGAGGAATTCAAGCGTGCGATAGCATGTTCTACCTTATGATCAAGCCATACGTCATCCTGGTCGCAAAAACAGTAGTAATCGGCTTCAGCATCTGCAACACGCAGCAATTCAAAGAAGCTGGACACAACGCCAACATTCGTTCCTTTGATAAGCTTTATCTGATCTGGGTGTATCTTTATCAGTTGTTCGAGAACTTCCACAGTTTGATCCGTGGATCCATCGTCTCGTATCAAAATCGAGATGGAGGGGTGCGTCTGGTTAAGAATGCTCTGGATTTGTTCAGATATGTACTGTTCACCGTTATAGGCGGATAGTAATACTTGCACTTTATTCATAATGGGAGAACCTCCGGTAACGCATTGGTTTCATACTATGAGTAGTTTATTTAGATCTATGAGTGTTTTAGGGAAAAGGCTAATAAAAAAACCTGATCATACAGATCAGGTCGCTCACATCGCTGTATTCACTTTTAGTATAGTTCAGGGTGCTGCTTCATATCCAGCATAAACTGCTTCAACCCTTCACGCCAATGCGGTAAATCCTCTAATTGGTTTAGACGGATAGCCAAGTGATCCATCGTTGAATTGGCTGGACGTGGAGCAGGCCGTGGAAACTCCGTAGTAGTACAAGGTTGCAATTCAGCTGTTATCTCTAGTCCCAACTGTTCACGGGCTTCTTCAAAAATAGCCTCAGTGAATTCATACCAAGTACAAAAGCCGCTGTTTGAGGCATGATATAAACCGTATTTTTCAGTGGAAATGAGATGTAACAAAAACTGCGCCAGATGTGCTGTGTAGGTGGGAGATCCTTTTTGATCGTTAACCACCTTTAATAGCGGTTTTTCCTGACCTAGACGGAGCATAGTTTTTACAAAATTGTTGCCATGCAGGCCGAACAACCATGAAGTTCGTACAATAAACCAACGAGAGCAAAAACTCTGAACCATCTGTTCACCTGCAAGCTTGGACTTTCCATAAACGCTTTGCGGGTCGGGGGAATCATACTCTATATAAGGCCTCTCGGTCGTACCACTATAAACGTAATCTGTGCTAATAAATACGATCTTGGCATCAATTTTTTCGGCGGCAAGAGCCATGTTTCTAGTACCTATTGCATTCACAAGATAAGCACCATCTACATCCGTCTCTGCAGCATCTACCGCCGTATAAGCCGCACAATGAATGATCCAGTCGGGGCAGCGAGTTGAACTTACTTGGAGGCATTGATCTAAGTCCGTTATGTTTAGTTCTTCTCTCCCGTAGCTAAAAACTTCATGACCAGCTAGGTTAAATATCCGTGCAATATCCTGCCCTAGCTGACCATGTGCTCCTGTGATTAATACCTTCATCCGTTCCCACCCAAACGGCTACCATACTGCTGGGTCATATAATCACGATATGCGCCGGATTGAATTCTCGTCCACCACTCTTTGTTGCTCAAATACCACTGAATCGTTTCCTTAATGCCTGTCTCGAAGTTGTGCTTTGGCTTCCAGCCCAGCTCATTCATGATTTTTATAGGATCAATGCCATACCGTCGGTCATGGCCTGGACGGTCTGCCACGTAAGTGATCAGTGACTCAGGTTTGCCAAGCTCCCTCAGGATGGTTTGCACAATATGCAGATTGGTCCGCTCGTTGTTGCCCCCGATATTATAAACCTCACCTATTTTCCCTTGATGAATAACCAGATCGATCGCACTGCAGTGATCCTCAACATACAGCCAGTCGCGGATATTGAGGCCATCGCCGTAGACCGGCAGGGATTCATCATTTAGGGCGCGAGAAATAATCAGGGGGATCAGCTTCTCAGGGAATTGATAAGGCCCATAGTTGTTGGAGCAGCGTGTAATGTTAACCGGGAGACCAAAGGTCTCATGATAAGCCCTTACGAGTAAATCGCCGCCTGCTTTGCTGGCTGAGTAAGGACTGTTAGGGGCAAGTGGTGTCGTTTCAGAGAACAAACCGGACTCGCCCAAGGACCCATATACTTCATCCGTGGATACTTGAACAAATTTGTTCACGCCATATTTTTTGGCTGCATCCAGAAGAACCTGTGTACCCATAACATTGGTGTTCACGAAAATCTCCGGTTCCAGAATGCTGCGATCTACGTGTGATTCTGCCGCGAAATTAATAACCACATCGATGCCCTGTTGGAAAATGCCATCCACCGTTTGTTTATCCGCAATATCTGCTTGGACGAATGAGTAGTTAGGGTGGTGTTGAACGGATTTTAAACTTTCAAGGTTACCTGCATAGGTAAGAGCGTCCATATTCACGATCTGGTAATCCGGATGCTGTTGAATCATATATAGAATAAAGTTACTGCCTATAAAGCCGGCCCCGCCGGTAACAAGTAGTTTCATCCTCACTGCCCCCTAGTCAAAATTCATCTCTGCTTCTTTCAATAGCGGGTGTCGCTGGTCTTTATCCGATAGAATCGGATTCGACGTTGGCCAATCGATCCCCAAGGCCGGATCATTCCATAATATGCCGCGGTCGTGCTCAGGGGAATAATATTCGTCCACTTTATACAGAACCTGGGTATTGGGCACCAGTGTACAAAAACCATGAGCAAAGCCTTTAGGCACCAGCAGCTGACGATGGTTATGTTCGCTCAAAATGACACCGACCCACTGACCAAAGGTAGAGGAGCTTTTTCTGATATCTACGATGACATCATAGATGGCACCCGTCAGGACCCGAATAAGTTTCGTTTGAGCATTAGGGTTCAGCTGATAATGAAGACCACGCAAGACACCTGCTTCGGCGGATAGTGATTGATTGTCTTGAATGAAGTTATAGGTAACGCCATGTTGCTTAAAAAGCGAATCGTTGTAACTCTCCATAAAAAAACCCCGGTGATCGCCGTGGACCACCGGTTCAAGTACAAAAGCATCTGTGAGTTTTAAAGGAGTTACGTTCATCGTTTAATTCCTCCCTAACTACAGTTTAAGTTTTCCGAAATCATCACCGAATCGAACATCTCTAGCCAACTCATTGGCCCGAGCGAGCGATGCATGCGTTCCCGCATCCGTCCACCATCCTTGAAGCACATCAAAGGTAAGCTTTCCTTGTTTAATATATGCATTGTTGACGTCTGTGATTTCCAATTCGCCACGAGCTGAAGGTTTCAATGTCTTGATAATATCAAAAACTGTGTGATCGTACATATAGATTCCGGTTACTGCATAATTGGACTTGGGTTGTTCCGGTTTTTCTTCAATGGAAATGATTTGGCTACCTTGTATTTCCGGAACACCAAAACGGTTAGGGTCGGCAACTTCTTTGATTAGGATTTTGGCGCCGGATCTTTGGCTTTGGAAGTTGGCCACATAGGTGGAGATATCATCCTCAAACACGTTATCGCCGAGGATGACCGCCACTGATTCGCCACTTGCAAATTGCTCTGCAAGGTTCAACGCTTGAGCGATGCCTCCTGCTTCATCCTGTACTTTATATGTGAAGGAGACTCCCCATTCCTGACCGCTCCCAAGAAGATTCACGACATCTCCCATATGGTCTTTTCCGGTCACAATGAGTATATTCGACAAGCCCGCCTGACGGAGTTTATACACCGGATGGAAGATCATTGGATAGGCTCCAACAGGCAGCAGGTGTTTATTGGTGACTTTGGTTAAGGGATAAAGGCGTGAGCCTGTTCCACCCGCTAGGATTATAGCTTTCATTATTTGAGCCTCCATCCGATAATATTCTCTGGGATTTTTTTTACACATAATAGTTAACATCAATGTACTTCACATTCTCATAAAGAAACCTATAAGAGGCAAAATTAATCAATAATATACACCCTTTCAAAACTAACCATTTAACTAAGAAGATGTTTATGTTGCATAGAAACATACCTTGGTGATCTCGTTCTTCCCAATCCAGTACTAAATGAGGCCTTTAATATTGCCATTCGCATTGTCCTCAAGCTTATACAGACCTGTTACTGACAATTGCTTCCCTGCCTGACTTTTAAAAAGATATCTTATCTAAAAACACAACTGAGCCTTTCAACCTAAGACAAAGTTGCAACTGCTTAGTTGCAACTTTGGGGTCTATTAATGAGTAATCCACTTCAAATTCTACACCAGAGAAGCACCTGACCAGTTATTAGCTACCAACCGAGTGTTTCTTCTTATGTAACTTTAGTCTACAGTTTTTCATTTTTTTTTGTTGAAACATTTATAACTTCTATATCTAACTCACTCAAACCCATCAATCTAAGCTCGACATTCGAGCTATCGTCAATAATCTCGAAAGGCAATTCCGCTAGCATTTCTTCATCAGAGCTTTGCATTAAAAATTCCTTCTCGGCGAGAATATTACGTCCAGAGTTCGTAGCAACATCTAATTTAAATAAGTTTTCATTACGACCATTATTCTTTAGTTTAACCATAAGGTTATATTTACCTCTTGGGTACTCTAAGTAAGGGCCGAATACTAAATAACTTCCAACAACTGTTGATTCAATAAAAACACTATTTTCTTTTGTTAAATAGGCCCCGCTTTGTGTCGATAAAAAAGGCACTAAATTTTTTGATAAATATAGAGAATCTGATAAATATGATTCAAAACTTAAATCAGTTTTATCTTTATTATCAAAGAAATCCTCAAAACTAATAGATAAATTTTTTATTTTGACATCTAAATGGTCACTTTCAGTTGAAGCTTTTAAACCCAACGCAAAATTGTATCCTGTTGTTTCATTATCATTATAAAAGTTGTATTCAATTCTTCCTAAATTGTCACTATAATCAACGATTCTATAATTTGTTAAATTTGGATTCCCACTATCTTTTAATAAAAAAGTTATATAATCTCCTTTATTGGGATTAATTAATTCGTATTCGAAACCTATACTAATGTATTTATTAGCTGGTAGTGACAGATATTGACCATCGGTTATTGCCTTATTTTCTCCATGGTTAATGTGAAAATTCTCTTGGTCTATTATTCTCAACTCGGAACTCTTAGATGAATTATTAACATAATCCCTATAGTTTTGAATTTCATCCCTCATTTTATCATCATAAACTTTTATTTTACTGTATGAACTTGAAAACATCTCTCCGTTATCTGACTCAATTGAGAAAAGTTCGTTATTTCGATTCAACTGAAAAACCTTCCCCTTTTCCTTTGAGTAATATAAATCTCCACTATAATGCGAGGCAAAGAGGATAGGATTTTCCTTATTATACTCTCTGAAAATACTTCTGCCTGGAATAGAAGCATTGTCTACTGGATCGATATAATCCATTATTGAATTATATAAATCTTTGTGACCAAATACACCGTCGTTAATCACCATCTCCTTAATATCGGGTGAAAATGCCAGACATATTCCCCAATTAGATCCATAAGGTTGGTCGTTTACTCCATGTGACTCATCGGAAATAAATAGTATCAGTGTATCTTCAGCGTAGTTTGAATTCTTTACACTATTAATAAAATCTTTAAGAGCAAGATCTAAATATTTAATAGATGCATCTTTTTTATTTCCCAATTGATCCTCTAATTCTTTAGGTGCTGCATAAGGATGGTGCGTCCCAACGGTTAACATTGTTACAAACCATGGTTGAGCTTTCTTATCTAAAGTATCAATATAACCTAGTGATTGTTCAAAGAAAGTCTTATCATCAGCTCCCCATTCGAATGGAATATAGCTATTTGAGAATCCATCAGACCCAATTACTGTATCAAATCCAGCTTCTTTCATGAATCGATCTTTAGACATAAATTCTAGTGGTGCTGCCTGTAAATATGCTGTGTTATAACCTGATTTTTTCAATTCACTTGGTATCATATGTTGTTGGTTTTTATCTTGCACGAATTCATACGCTTTGGGAGTTGAAGAATCTAATTTAGGATAATCACCACTTAGAATACTATAAAGACCTCTAATAGTCTGGTTGTTGTGGGTTATAAAATTGGGGACTAATATTGAATTATCTTTAATCTCTTCTAAACTCATTAATGTCATATTATTGTGAATATTTAATCGATTTTGTGACTCAAGAAGATACGAACCCGGTATACCTTCCATGATCACCATTATGATATTCTTCTTTTTAGATGATGCAAATTCTATGAGTGGCTCCCCCTCCCCCACCTGTCCGTTTTTTGTTATTTTTTCTATTAGATCATAAGGGATATCATTAATATTTGAAGATTTAGCAATACTTACTCGAACACTATTTCCAATTGAGGTAGTTACAAAGTTTCGTTTGCTCCAAATATTATCTCCAGATAAAACTGCAATAAAAAGAACTATTGAACTGAGAATACAAAACAAAGCAATATTTTTTTTTGTTTTTATTTTATTGTAGTTGAAAGAAATAGCCACAAATAAACTAATTAGTGTAAAGCAAATACTATAGATAGGAAATGTAATTTGAAATGCTGAGCCTAAAAGAAATTGTTTATC
Source organism: Paenibacillus lautus (assembly GCF_050482385.1). Lineage (GTDB taxonomy): Bacteria > Bacillota > Bacilli > Paenibacillales > Paenibacillaceae > Paenibacillus_AQ > Paenibacillus_AQ lautus_B. The sequence goes on along the minus strand of NZ_JBCNHV010000026.1, from coordinate 122,704 downwards.
TTTTAGAAATGATATATCCTTCAAATTTATAACATTATTCATAGCATATATATATTCTATATTTGCCAAATGTAATGCCACAACAATGAATATTACAATATAAGGAAGAACCTTTATCTTTTTGCATATGTTAAGAATTATGAGCAATATCACACAAAATAAAACATCATAAACAACCCCAATGAAAAAGTCTACGCTACCAAAAAGTATTAAACCTTTTTCATCATAAAGTAAATATCTACCGAAGGAATATATAATAATGAACAGGACATAAGTAAGATTAGATATTTTTTTGAAAAATGCACTCAACTATCGTTCCCCCCATGTTAGTAACCCATTAACTCAGCTTTTTGAATAAGCTATTGTACTTGCGATTTTCATAATATTAGTCTTTTCACTCTGACTAATATCCTTAACAATGCTCGTTAAGATAGCTTCAGATAAATTTGAATATTTCGAATTAATTATCGTATTAACATACTGTTTGATTATTAATTTGATATCCAAGTTATTTTCAGAATAGTATTTTGCATTCTTACCTGTAATATCGATAAGATTAGGATTTTCAACAAGTTTTATTAATTCCCTAAAGATAATATTAACTTCTTCAATTACAGTAATGTTGGCTGGAGAGGCAATTTTAATACAACATTCGTCTGGTATTTCTGAGAAACTACCTATATTCGAGACTAATACACATTTACCTTTTGCTAAAATTCTCATTAAACTTCCAGAGGTTTCTCCATTATATGGATACCTCAAATTAAGACAAATGTCTGTTGCATCAATATAATTTTCAAACACTGATAAATCAGTATATCCTGTAACAATAACGCTTTCTTGCAGTTTATTTTTCAATATAAAGTGTTCTACTTCTTGCTTAATTTCTTGTGATAATTCACCAACCAAATACAATAATAAAGTTTTTTCTGAATTTTCTCTTTCTTTTAGCCTTTGAAAGGCCATCAACATCGGAATAATCCTCTTTGTGCTATGGATATGACCAAATGCTGATAATACAATAGTATTCGTAGGGATATTTAATTTTTCTTTTGCATACATAATGTCTACTTGTTCTTCATTTTTGGAATAGTGTTGTATTTTCACTACATTTCTCTCAATATTTTTTTCTAATAGAAAACTCTTCGTGTAATCACTATGCACTATAATTCTTTTGGAATAATTCGATACGATTCCATTCGCTATTAAATCATATATTTTAAGACCTGTCCTCCCTTCGTTAAAATCACTTATATAGGTATCAACCATCTCTTTTTCAAAATCTTCATACAGACACTCGCTGTAAAAATTGGGATTCTTGTTGTTTTTTGAAAGATGATAAATCAGACTATGCAAATTATTATCATGTAATACAAGAGTTCCAGGGAACTCTTGTATAAAGTCAATCATATAAGCATGGTACATGCTATTTCCCATTTGATAAATAATATCATAATATCCATTCTTATTACGGTAGAATTCAGTATAATGAAAAACCTTTATATTCCCCCGAAACTCACACTTCGCTTTATAATTATTATCAATGTAGACGTCAATATCAAAAAAATCAGCAAGTTCATTTAATAAGTCATAGCTATAATCAGCAATACCCGATTGTAATGGCGGTAGTGGGCTGAAAAAAGCAATTTTCTTTTTATCTTGGCACCGTAAGTTATTGTCACCTTTGTTAGATCCGATCGTTTCAAAAGCAGATAGGGTCTTCTTTGCAACACTCTCCCAAGTATATTCTTCAATACGGCCATAACCTTTCTTGACTAGATCTCCCAAATTTGGACTTTCTAAAATCTCTATGAGGCCTCTAGTAATATCCTTTGTATCAAATGGATTGACCAACACAGCGGCCCCATCTGCAATTTCACCTAAACTGGAATTATTTGATGTCAGTACTGGAGTTCCACACGCCATGGCCTCTACAACGGGCAAACCAAATCCTTCATATTGTGAAGGAAATGCCATAACATAAGCCATATTATAAAGTTTTATCAGATGATCCAAAGGAACAAAATTTGTAAGAATAACTCTACCTTCAACCTTATGTTTCTTAGCTATTTCATAATAACGAGATATTGAAGCATTACTTAATTTACAAGCAATTACTAATTGAAATTTCTCAATTAAATTTGCCGGCATTTTTGAATATGCAATGATCAGTTCAGCAATATTCTTTCTGTCATCATCTCCACCAGTACACATCACAAATTGACTACTTATCCCATACATTTTTTGTATGTCTTCAACATCTTCTATTTCTAGTTTTCTAAAATGCTCCTCAACACCAGCATATATTACTTCTATCTTATCAGTATCTATTTTCAAATGCTCAACAAGGTCATCTTTAACACTCTTTGATATCGCCAAAATCTTATCCGCACGCTTTACTTTTTCTACCCAGGACATATATTCATCATAGAATGCACGTGGTTTTAAGTATCGCTCTTTAAATAAATAGGGTATAATATCATATACCGTCATAACAACTTTCACATCTTTTAGCCAATCTAAATCGTAAGACATGAATCTATCAAAAGGTGATGTAATATAGAACACATCTATTTGATTATCCATAATGAATTTTTTAACAATGTCTCCTACTAGCTTTCTGTAGGTATTCTCTTGGATTAAAAAGTTGTTTTCACCAGTATAAAAGAAAAATTCCTTTACATTATTTGAATAATTCAATATTTCCTTCAAATAGGTTTGTTCATAAAAATTTAGCAGGAAGTAATTATTCGATTTATCTATTTGGAAAATCTTCTTATACTGACTGACATTATAGTTACCAATTCCTCTATTCTTAGAGTCAGGCCCTAGGATAGCTAGAACATCTACTGCAATATTCATGGGTTCAATTTCCTTTCTTCAAGAAAACTTCTTTGTATAAAAACGGAATTTATTCCTGTGAAAGCATACTCATCATAACCTACACTATCCAAGTAATTTATAATTTCAGTATTCTTTGTTCGATAGTTCAATACTCTGCTATACTCAATCATTTCAACAACAATTATTAACGGGCCGTAATTCTCATAGTCAATTGATTTCAGAATATCAAGTTCTTTACCTTCGATATCTATTGAAATAATGGTAGGCGCTAGTCCAAGGTATTCTTCAACAATCGTTTTATAATCAATTGTTTCGACTTTTTTTGTAGAGGTTATCTCCAATTCGGGATTTATTTCACAAAAACTACGTGCTGATTCAAGGTCTGGTGTGCTTAAACCATCCCCATTTAGTATATGGAAATCGATCTCGTGACCCGGAATGGTATCTACCGCATAATTTAGTATTATATCTCTATTTCTGAAGTACTTAAGCTCTGGAATCAATTCAGGATTTGCTTCAACTAAAACTCCTCGTGCACCTTTTGAATAAAAATAATACGTATTACTCATTTCTTTAGCGTGGTTTGCCCCAAGATCAATATACCTAACAGAATCAAAAGGAATACCTAACACATGGATTATATAAGCTAAAATACTGTCTTCACCAGACTGTGAAAAAGTGTTCTTATAAAATATCGTTTCTTTATTATTATGGACAATATCGATCTGATCGTTAACTCTATTCAGAAAAGTTGTGATATTTTCAATTGTTTCAGCCTGAATTTCATTTTTCTTTTCCAATTCTAAAATTCGATTCCTCATATCATTGTTCAGTCGTTCCTGCTCATGAACCAACTGTTCCAATATACCTTTATACTCAAGATTTTTTTCCTCGATTTTGTCATTGAAAGAATCTATCAACAACAAATTATCTTTTTCCAGTTGTGCTGTCAGTTCAGTAAGTCTTCCGATAGATGGGGTAACTGCGTTATTGAAATCTGTTTGCTGGAATGCTATAGGTTCAATATACCATTTGAGAATTTTACGAATTACCTTTTTAAAAAATATAATAAATGAACCAGTGACTTTTCTATGAGAATACAATGGTCTATACGCAAAGTTTTCTCTAGTTCTTAGCATTACTTTTATATTTCTATCAAGATCATGGAAACAAGTTTCCTTATTAACATTTGTTTTCTCTAAACTAGTTGTATCCTTCTCTTCATACAAAAGCATATCTTTTAATTTTTTATATATAACTTCATGTTCGATACTTTCAAATTCACTCATTGTCACTCCTCCTAATTCAGTTTACTACTTAATCTCCCAATAGTGATCTATTGAAAATATACCGATTGCTTTGTCATTCGAAACAACAGAGAAATCCATATAGTACTTAATAAAATCTAATGCTCGGTGCCTTCCATCAACAACAGCAACATTAAGTTTATATTTTCCTGAGAGAAGATTACATTCTCTAATCACAAACCTGACGCAACCTTGAGAATCAATACTCGACAATTTAATTCTTCCGATTTCTGTATTGTTTCCATATATAAGATTCTTATCTGATGTATAAATACCTACACCAAAAATATATTCACTTTGCTCATTATTGACTTTATAATCAATCTCTAAAGTGACTTGCTCTCCTGCTTGAATTACATTAGTACTACCTCCCTTACTGTTTATTATTCTAGCTTCAATAATCTCTACTTCTTTGGATCCCCATCGAATATCTTCTCCTTGTTGGGGTTCTTCTGAATTTAACGGGGGAGCATCAATATTTTGAGCAGATGAACTAGCATTACCATTGTTATTCTTAATATCTATTGGTTGTTTCTCTTTATTGAAGTCCTTTTGCCTCTGTTCTACAAATTTCATGTTCATGTGCTGAGTATATAAATCCACTACACGATCAGGCTCTCCTTGAGTAACTATTCTACCTTTATCCATCCAAACAACTCTGTCACAAATATTTTCAATCGTCCCCAAATCGTGAGCCACAATTAATATTGTTGCACCGTTCTGTTTAAAACTTTCTATTTTATCAAAGCATTTTTTTTGAAAATTCGCATCGCCTACAGATAGTATCTCATCAATTAAAAGTATTTCCGGGTCTACGTTTATTGCAACTGAAAACGCTAGTCGCATATACATACCAGAGGAATATGTTCTCACCGGATTTTCTATAAAATCCCCTAATTCTGAAAATTCAATAATATCATCTATTTTGCTATCTATCTCTTTACGTGACAATCCGAATATCGATGCATTTGTATATATATTTTCACGACCAGTAAAATCCGGGTGGAAACCTGCTCCTAACTCAATTAAGCTAGAGATTCTCCCATTTACCTTTAGGATCCCCTTATCTGGGTACAGAATTTTAGTAATCAATTTTAATAAAGTACTTTTTCCACAGCCATTATGACCAATTAAACCTACAGTCTCACCCTTATTAATGCTTAAACTCACATCATTAACGGCATTAAAATTAGTAAAGTTACTACTTCTTAACCTAAGCATTTTTTCCTTTAAAGTAACCGACTTATCATGATAAATCTTAAACGACTTACTAACATGTTCAATACAAATTGCAAAATTATCTATCATACCTATAACTCCTCAGCGAAGGTCTTTTCTAGTTTCCGGAAAATTAACAATCCAACTATCAATACCAAAAGACTAATAAAAAATGAATAAGACAGGGAAGTCCATTCAGGTTTACTACCATATAACAAGATTTGCCTAAACGAATTTATTATTGGTACCATTGGATTATAACTAATTAAATCAGCTACACTTCGAGGGAATATCTCTATGCCATATACAATTGGAGTTAAATAGAACCAAATCATAATAAATATTCCGACTAAATGTTCTAAATCTCTGAATCTCACATATAATGATGATAAGATCAGAGACAATCCTATTGTAAATATAAATGCAACTAGTAGCACGATCGGTAACCAAAGAATATTGAATGTTAGTGTAACGCCTGTTAGTATAAGTGCCGGAAAAACTATTACAAGACCAAAAAGATAATTCATTAAATTAGTACAGACAATTGAAAGAGGGAGAATCATCCTTGGGAAGTAAATTTTTTTCACAAGATTAGCATTAGTAACGATACTCGTCGTTGCACCTTGAAGGGATGATGAAAAAAAAATCCATGGTAATAGTGCAATAAAAAGAAACATTGGATAATTCTCTTGGGTATTTCTTAATAAAAATGGAAATACAATTGAATAAATAGTCAGCTGTAACAGAGGGTTCACAAACGTCCATAAAAATCCAAGAAGAGAACCTTTATAACGAGACCTAAGTTCCTTCCTAACAACGCTGACCAGCATTTGTCTAAATTTATATATTTCCTTCAATTCATTTACCATCTTTTTTTACTACCACCTAATTATTTAAGTATTTTATTTAGTAGCCTCATTAAATGGATTAAGCAAGTCGCGAATTTCATGATGCATTCTGCGACTTGCTTATAATCTAAAAAAACATCAATTATTTTTAGACTGAAGAGTCAAATCACTCTCCACCATCATTCTTACTAATTCCTCAAACCCTACCTCTAGCTCCCAACCCAGCTTTTCTTTTGCTTGTGAACAATCACCTAAGAGCAAATCCACTTCGGCTGGCCGTACGAATTTAGGGTCAATGACAACATAGTCTCTCCAATTCAACCCAACATGAGCAAACGCTATTTCGACCAATTCCTCAACAGTATGAGTCTCACCCGTTGAAATCACAAAATCTTCAGGTTTGTCCTGCTGAAGCATTAACCACATTGCCTTAACATAATCGCCTGCAAAGCCCCAATCCCGTTTGGCATCTAGGTTGCCCATTCTGAGATCTTTTTGTAGTCCTAACTTAATTCTTGCAGCAGCTGTGGTTACTTTCCGGGTAACAAATTCAATACCACGACGTGGTGATTCATGATTAAATAAAATTCCTGAGCATGCATAAAGATCATAACTTTCTCTATAGTTAACTGTGATCCAATGGCCATAAACCTTTGCAACACCATATGGGCTCCGTGGATAGAATGGAGTTGTTTCAGTCTGTGGCGTTTCCATCACTTTACCGAACATTTCACTGCTCGAAGCCTGATAAAATCTTGCTTCAGGTTTTTTTGACCGCACTGCCTCCAATAAATTTGTAACTCCGATCCCTGTTATCTGGCCAGTTAGAGAAGGTTGGTCCCACGATGTTCCAACAAAGGACTGTGCAGCAAGATTATATACTTCATCAGGATTTGATATTCTTATTGCATTTACTAGGGAGCCTTGGTCAAGCAGGTCCCCTTCAATAAACTCAATCTCATTTTTTATATGCTCTATGTTATCCATAACAGGTGTACTCGTTCTACGTCGTAATCCATAAACCTTATAACCTTTCTCAAGCAGTAAATCAGCCAAGTAGGACCCGTCCTGTCCTGTAATTCCTGTTATCAGTGCACTTTTTTCCATCTTTATAATCCCCTTATTCTCATGAATATTATAGATATTGTTCCAATTTCTGCATTCGTAACTCTTTCAATAACGTCTTTACCTCCTGAGCCTTATCTTTCGCACATATAAGAGTAACATCTTCTGTATCTACAACAATTAAATCTTCAATACCTAATGTTGCGATCAGCTTACCGTTACTTTCAATAATGCATCTTTTTGTGTCCAAATTTAGAATGTTACCTCTAATAACATTACCATGTTCATCTAGATCGTTTATTCGCTCTAGCGCAGTCCAACTTCCGACATCATCCCAACCAAAAACACATGGAATGACAAAAATATCATCTACTTTTTCCATAATACCATAATCAATTGATTGATCTGGCATTTTTATAAATTCACTCTCTATAATCTCGTTTCGATTTAAAAATTTAAATCCATTTTTCATCGTTTCCAATACATCATGCACTTCTGGCATTAAAATTTCAAAATAACTCCTTATAACTTCAGTTCTCCAGATAAATATGCCACTATTCCAATAGAAGTTACCCGCTTCCAAATATTTTTCAGCAGCTTCCAGATCAGGTTTTTCAACAAACTTATTTACCTTAAAGACCTCTAGGTCATTAATATATAATTTTTCCTGTGTGCTCTCAATATACCCATAACCTGTTTCTGGGTATGAAGGTTTTATCCCTAAAGTTACTAGGCTTTTATTATCCTGAGCTACCTCAATACCTGTCTTAAGTATTTTAATAAACCCTTCTTCATTCTCAATTATATGATCAGATGGCAATACAACCATTGTGCTATCTGGAAATTTCTCCTCAATAACTATTGAAGCTAGTCCAATGCAAGGTGCAGTGTTTCTACCTATAGGTTCTATTATTATATTATCGTGCGGTAAATGAGGAATTTGTGCTTTAATTAATTCAGCATACAGACCATTTGTAACAACAAATACCCTTGTGATATCAATCAACTTCTCTAAACGTTCAATTGATTGCTGAATCATAGACTTATTACCAGAAATATTTAAAAATTGTTTAGGAAGGTTAGTCCTGCTTTTAGGCCAGAATCTTTCCCCTTTACCACCAGCCATTAGTACACAAGTAATATCCATATTAGCCTCCAAACTTCCATTTATAGATATAGTCAAGGCGCTTTTTCACTAATTGTCCTACCTCTTCCGGAGAATATTTAGTTCTAACATTCTCCATACCGCTAGCAGCAATTTGTTTATAATAAGTTATATCTGAAACCAACCTCTTCATATATAACGATGCATGCACTATATCTGGGTCAGCCCACATTTGATATGCCCTATATGGCCCATGATCTCGTCCAACTTGTATTAATTTAAAATTCACTGGGCAAGAGTTACTACTATTCATAAAATCAGTGTTTGACGACCAATTGGTTCCGATAACTGGCTTACCCAAATACATTGCTTCAGCTAGCCCCAAGCCAAATCCTTCACTTCGATGTAGAGACACAAAGCAGTCTATAACTGAAATCAAGGCATTTATATCATTTCGGCTGATTGTATCCTTAATCAAATAAATATTCTTATAGTCACTAGTAAGTTCCTTAAGCTCGTCCAGTTCAGCTTTACCACTATTATATGAGTTTACTTTCAGTACCAATCCAACTGATCGATCGTCAGGCTCGAAAGCTGCTTTAAAAGCTTTAATCACAGCCTTAGGGTTCTTACGTTCTTGATAACTCTTAACATCATACATAGATAAAAACAGGAAGACTCCCTCGGGCAGACCAAAGAACTCTCTATTACGAACTTCATTTATGCTAACCTGAATGGAATGCGGTATTTTCACCACAGGAACAGGACTTTTCATAGCTATTGAATCTGCCACAAATGTAGAGGGAGCCCAAATTTCATCAACAAGATCAAAAGCCTCTAACCATTCATCTGGAAAATCTGGTAACTCCCAATGCCAAAAGCCGATATTATATCGATTTTGAAACAACGAATTTCCATATTGAGCGTAGACCTCCATCATTTGTTCGGCATTAATATGAAATATATTAATATTGTATTTAGGTTCTTCAATTTCCTTCGACAACCATGTAAGGTCAGACATTCTAGCACTATTCGTGCCCTTAAAATTTATTATTCCAAAAGGGATACCCGCGGAATCCAAACTATTAGCAGCTATTCGACATGATTCTCCAATACCCATCTCCGCTCGTGCATAACCCAGTAGGTTTACACCCTTTTCCAGGTTATTGCTGTAACTTTGATTTTGAGTCTTTTCTAGAGGATAAGCTTTCTTCAAAAGAGCCCTTTTCACCCTTTGCCTAAAGCCGGGAGATAACAAGCGAGTTATAAGAGGCTTTGTAAAGACTGCTAACTTATATGTAAATTGATATATTACTTTTTTAATATACAACACCACCGGATAACAAATATACGTAGAACAGAAATCTAGCCCCATTCCTTTCATTATGCTAGAATATTGTCGTATCTACAAGAAAAGGAGCTAAATACGTTGTCGAATCCAGTATACGGTAAAAAAGCCGCCGCGTCGAGAAAAGGTGAGACGGGATCGGTTTTGTTTTGGGTGTTAATATCAGTAATTATTCTGTTCCTAGCTTGGACGCCATTCCAGACGGCTCTATTTAACGGACAAATGTTAGAATTTGAGAAACCGATTTTCTGGGCTGCTATTTTGGCTTGTCTACTACTATTTCTCTGGATTGCTCATTCCTATAAAAGCATCCAATTAAAAGATCAAAAAGATTGGCTGGCCGTGGGTGTGCTTTTACTCCCCCTAACTTACATACTCTCACTCATTAACGCCGCCTCCCATGTTCTTGCCATGAATATGGTAATCATTAATTGTATCTACGCCATAATGTTTATCGTCGGTTTATATGTGCTACGTGAAAAATTAGGGAATCGAATCGTTCAAATCACGATTATGACGGTTGCTTATCTGATCGTCGGTTTCGGCTTGCTCCATTGGTTTGGGCAAGGCAAGACTGCAGGTGGTATTGCAAAATGGTTTTCCAATACCGTTTTAAACGGCACGTATACCCATGCCGTTATGATTGACTCTAACGGTCTGCGTCTGACTTCGGTGTTCCAATACGCGAATACATATGCTGCTTTTCTCATGGCATTCCTTTTCGCAGCCGTCTTTTTCGTTACAACATCCCGTAAATGGTACGGGCAAGCCTTTCATAGCTTCATGTTGGTACCTATCATCGTATCACTGCTCTTGACGTTATCTCGGGGCGGTCTGGTGATGTTACCTGTTGTGTTTGTTTTATTGCTCCTATTCCTGAAACCAGCTAAACAACTATTGTGGATCTTGTACTGCGGTATAGCGGGCGTGACATCACTGATCATTTCCAAACCGGTAACAGAGCTAGGGTTAAAGTTAAATGAAGCCTTTAGCAGCACTGGTGCCCTTAAGGGCTGGGGCATTTTGCTTGGTGCTTCCGCTATTGTAGGATTGCTCGGATGGGTAATACAAAGTTTTATTGCGCCCAAACTTGAACGGTCTTTAGACAATTGGTCGGCTAAAAAAGCCTCAAACTTATGGATTCCACTCGGTTCCGTAGCAATTGGAGGCTTGCTGATCTTCCTATTCATCGGTACCGGATTAAAAAATATACTTCCGCAAAACATCAGCGTCCGACTCGAAAATATTAACTTTAATCAGCACAGTGTTCTGGAACGTTTTACATTCTATAAAGACGCCATGAAGGTGCTAGCTGACTACCCGATCATTGGGGCTGGAGGCGGAGCATGGGCTTCACTCTATGAGCAATATCAGAACAACCCATATACAAGCCGTCAAGCCCATAACTTCTTTTTGCAGTACTTGATCGAAGTCGGAATTGTCGGATTTGTGATATTCATGTCGTTTATCCTGTATATTTTCTACAAGTATATTCGCGGTTATATCAAAGGGAATGAAGACGATCGGAATAGTCACTTCCTTTATCTCATCATCGTCCTTTCCATTTTGATTCATAGTATTTTGGACTTTAACATGAGTTATGTGTTCATGGGAATTCTTGTATTCCTAGGACTTGGCGGAATGGCTGCCGTAATGGATAATAAACCAATGAAAAAATGGAGCCTCAAAGATTCAACGGCCAGAGGGGCATATAGTGCAATCGTTGGGCTTTGCGCTATTCTTGTCATGATTACATCTATCCGGTATGTACAAGCCGCCGACTCGGGAATGGAAGCACGCAGAATCGTTCAGGTCAGCTCTTCATTTGAGGAAATTAAGGCTCCTCTCGATAAGGACTTGAGTATACGCCCAAGCCATCCCGACTCGGTATTGTTAACTGCATCACTCTATCAGACTATATATAAGCAAGAACAAGATGAGAATTTTTATAATGCATCTGTTGATCTACTTAATAAAGCGTTAAAAGCTGAACCATATAACAAGTCTATGCTAAGTCGATTAATTGAAAGTTACGAAATGAAACAGCAACCGGAGCAAGCCTACGAAGTACTTATCAACAATGCCTATAAATTTAAATGGGACATTAACTGGTCCGAACAGATTATCAATAAAGGTTATGATCTAGGGACGAAGGCACTTGGCACAGGAGACCTAGCAACGAAAGACAAGTACTTCAAGCAAGCAACCGAGGCATTTGCCGAGGTTCAGACAGGTATTCAGCATTTAGCTACATTACCGGAAGGACAACTGCAAGGGCGCTCATTTGAGAACACACCAGATATGATCCTCCATGCAGGCAAAATGTACTACATGATGAATCAACCGGAGCAAGCATCAGAAGCTCTTAAGCTTGGCATACAAGAAGATCTCTCGCAGACAACCCAACAGGAGATTGTACGTTGGTATCTGGCAGCATTACAAAAACAAAACTTGAGCGATGATGCCCTTATGGGGAAACTTACCCAAGTTGATCCAAATGCGAAGCAAAATGTTCAACAGATTACTGATCTTCAATTCTAATTAAAAAAGGGACAGTTCATGGTAGAAAATCTCTACCCAACCGTCCCTTTTTCTTATCGGTTTATGAAATTGCCCCTACTACTGCACTTTCGTCAAAACCCCACTCAAATAAGCAATCAAATCATCTCTCAAATCCTCCCGCTGCAATGCATAATGAATACTGGTTTCAATAAAACCCAGCTTTTCGCCGACATCATGGCGCATCCCGTCAAAATGATACGCATAGATCGAGCTCCGATGAGCTAAGGTGGAGAGCGCATCGGTCAGTTGGATCTCCCCGTTCTTTCCAATCTCCTGATTCTCCAGTAAATCAAAGATTTCCGGCGGCAAAATATAGCGGCCCATGATGGCCAGGTTGGAAGGCGCCTCGGCACGGGAGGGCTTCTCTACCAATCTTGATGTTTCATAGATTCGTTCTGATTTCTGAAGTCCATCTACGATCCCGTATCGGTCCACTTCGTCCCAGGATACCGGCTGAACGCCTACAATGGCAGATTGATAGGTATCATATACCTTCATCATCTGCTTGAGACATGGAGTCTCAGACTCTACAATGTCATCGCCTAGCAGCACAGCAAAGGGTTCATCTCCAATGAACTTACGTGCGCACCAAATGGCATGACCCAGCCCCTTAGGCTCCTTTTGACGGATATAATGAATATCTGCCATGTTGGAGGGCTTACGCACTTCTTCGAGGAGGTTCCATTTCCCTTTCTCAGCTAGGTTATGTTCCAGCTCAAATGATGAATCAAAATGATCCTCAATCGCCCGCTTTCCCTTACCCGTCACAATGATAATGTCCTCGATGCCGGAAGCGACCGCTTCCTCGATGATATATTGTATGGTCGGCTTGTCCACAATAGGTAGCATCTCTTTCGGCATCGCTTTCGTGGCCGGCAGGAACCGCGTACCAAGCCCAGCGGCCGGTATGATTGCTTTTCGAATGTTCATCCTATCTTCTCCATTCCCGTAAATCTCCCATATTGATGACATTGTATCATGAGTCCGGCTAACCCATCGATTAAAATCGGTTTTTGTCAAAGGCAGGCGGCTTATTATTCGTGGCTTTGCCGCTGAAGCCGAGTTGCCCTTCCCTTCACTTATCGGTTTTGATGTGGCTTTTTCAAGGAGAGACAGAAAACTGGAGATGATAACCTTCCAACTTTAACCATGGAAAGCCCCACTACCCTCCGATATACTAGTACGAAACTTCGATGGACTAAAAAGCCAAAGGAGCTGGTTGCTGATGAAAGAGAGAGACGCCTATTTCGATAACCTCAAATTCATACTGATCCTGTTGGTGGTTGTAGGGCATCTCATCGAGCCGTTTAACGGCGAACCCGGGATGGGAACGATCTATCAGTTCATTTACTCGTTTCATATGCCGCTGTTTATTTTTGCGGCCGGTTATTTCGCCAAGTACATTCAATCCCCCAAACAATACGTCGGCCTGCTGTCGGGACTGGTCGTGCCGTATTTCATATTCGAGACGCTCTATACCCTGTTCGACTATTATATGCAAGGCTTGGATCGGCTCGATTTCACGTACTTTTACCCCAACTGGATCCTGTGGTTCCTGTTCAGCATGATGCTGTGGAAAATGCTTCTACCGTACCTGCTGATGCTCAAATACCCGCTCGTCGTCTGTTTCGCGATGTCCATCATGCTCGGGTACTCGATCGATGTCGACTATTACGCGAGCATTTCACGCACGCTGTATTTCCTGCCTTTTTTTCTCATCGGCTTTTATTTTAAAAGGGAATGGCTGGATGCCATCAAGGCCCGGCCATTTCGACTGCTATCGATCATCCTGCTCTCCGCCGGATTTGTCTTGCTGTACGTCATATCGCCGATCCTGCCAACTAACTGGTTCTACGGAGCGATGCCTTACCTGGAGTTTGGCTTGGACTCGTGGTATGCAGGCTTCTACCGTATGATCACCTACGCATTCACCGTCATCATGGGACTGTGTGTCCTCTCCCTCATCCCGGAGTCGGATACGCCCTTCACCGACCGGGGGGTTAATACCATGTACGTCTTTTTGCTTCACGGGTTCATCGTCAAAACGATGCAGCATCTGAACTGGTTCGAAGCGTTCTGGTCCACGGGAGGCAAGCTGCTGCTGATCCTGTTCGGCGCACTCTTGACCTGGCTGCTATCCTCGTCTTGGATCAAGCGAGGGTTCGAGTGGATCGTCGAGCCGAACGTCGGGTTCCTATTCCATTATCGATCCAAGCATCACCATGAACACGCTGAAAAGAAGCGTTCCAACGCAAAAAGGAGTGATGCCTAACTTGGCATCACTCCCTCATATTAGCTCAGTCTATACGCAATACGCGTGCTGCTTCCTTACTTCACCAACTGCCCCCGCGTAACGCCAAGCTGGTTGGTGGCCTTCAGCTTCTTCCACACCTGGGTGCCGCTGATCTCGCCGCGCAAGGCGCGGTTGTAGAGATCGATGACCTCATGGACTTGTTCCGGTGTTTCCTCGAGGAACTCCACGCGATAGCTGGATACACCCAGCTCCATGAAGTTGGCCAGGTACTCGGCGCCGGATTGCTCGATGGCATTGTACACCGTGTTACGGCAGCCTTCGTCGACCCGAACCGGATGGGACATGCCGATCCGGTCCTGCAGGGACACGCGGCTCTCTTCGCACGGACGACCGCAGTTCGTGAAGTCCGTTCCTTCGCTCAGGAACGTACAGTAAACGCAGTGCTCCGTATGGAACATCGGCAGATGCTGATGGATGACGATCTCCATCTTGGACGTGTCGGCCTTGCCGAGAAGATCCACCATCTGCTGGATGTTCAAGTCATAGGAAGGCGTGACGGTGTCGCATCCGGCTTCGACGAACAGGTCAACCGCCTTGTGGTTGGCAATGTTCAGGGAGAAGTCGCCGATCAGCCGGGGATGCTTTGCCCCCGGGTTCTCCATCCGGTGGCGCAGGTAGAAATACAGCGCACCGGTGTTGCGCACCAGCACGGCGTCCGGCTGGAGGCGCAGGATGTTGTTGTGGTAGCCGTTCTCGCCCGGCATGTGAATGCGCGGCGTTGCCAGCGCAATCTGTTTGCCGGCTGCACGCACGGCTTCCACCGCTGCCGGGAACTGCTTGATGAACTCGAAGTCGGCGTAGATCATCCCAACGCCGGCCGCAAGCGCAGCCTCAACCTGCGGGAGGCTGCGGCACAGCGCGGTGAGCTTCGCTTCACCGCGAGCCACGGGCGCTGCGGGCACAGCCGCATCGCCATACACCGACACCGCCCGTTTCACGTACACGGGCGGCTTCGGCCGCTCGCCAGCGAGCAGCTCCACCGCACGGCGGCGGATGCTGTTGAGCTCGCGAATCGGCACGATGACGTCGCCGTACAGGTCGACGTCAAGTGCCTCGAGCTGGAACACCGTTCCGCCCAGGCGGCCAAGCTGCTCCTCCAGGATCTCCTGGCTGAGCGGCCGCTTTTGGGCAATCTCCAGTTCCAACTCCGAATCCACCTGGACCGTCGTGCCCTTCTGCACATCGGTCCACCAGGTCGACAGCGGCTGTCCGGGACGGCCGCTGACACGCACATGTACCGGGAATACCCGGTACGGCTTCTCCGTCTCGTACGTCTGACGAAGGCGCTTATCCAGCGCCGGATCGTTGGTCTTCCAGATCCGGTCGCCAACATGCAGCTTGCGCAGGTCTACATCGCTCCGGCCAGGAACGATATCGACGATCCAGCCTTCCTGGGCTTCACCCTCCAGCTTGACGCCTTTACGACGCACATCGTAAACACGTCCGCCTTCTTCTTTTTTCGTCGGGTCGCCAGCATCGAACACGATACCGTCCCCGCGCTTCAGCGGCGCATCCAGCTTGCAGACGACACCGTCACGCAGAATCTGTTCTACCCGGCCGAGATACACGCCGCGGCTTTTCGGGAACGTACCCTCGACGAGCTTTTTATTGTTCGTTCCATCTAGGAAGCCATGGGTGAAGCCGCGGGAGAAGCTCTGCTGCAGCTCACGCACCTCTTCCTTGCTCGGTCTTGCATCTTCGCCGTCAAAATACCGGTCGATCGCCTTCCGGTACTTGCTCACGACGTTGGCTACATATTCCGGACTCTTCAACCGGCCCTCAATCTTAAACGAGGTCACGCCCGCTTCAATCAGCTCCGGCATCAGATCGATCGCAGCTAGATCCTTCGGAGATAGCAGGTAGGCGACGTCGCCCATCGGCTTCTGCTCACCATCCACGATCAGATCATACGGCAGACGGCAGGCCTGCGCGCACTCTCCGCGGTTAGCGGAGCGGCCCCCCCACATTTCGGAAGTCAGGCATTGACCCGAGTAGGATACACACAATGCACCATGCACGAATACTTCCATCGGTAGCTTCGCCTGCTCCCCGATCTTCTGGATTTGCTTCAGATTGTTCTCACGTCCCAGTACGACACGCTCCATATTGAACGGCTTCGTGAACTCGACGGCTTCCGGCGACGTAATCGTCATCTGCGTAGAGCCATGGATCGGGAAATCCGGGGAAATCTCGCGAATCATTTTTACCAAACCCAAATCCTGCACGATCACCGCGTCCACGCCGGCATCCACGCACGCATCGATCAGCTCCTTGGCATCCTCCAGCTCGTTTTCGAACACCAGAATATTGAAGGTCAGGAATCCCTTAACCCCATAACTATGCAAAAAGGCCATAATTTCCGACAGCTCGTCCATCCGGAAATTGTTCGCTCGTGCGCGCGCATTAAATTTCTCGACCCCAAAAAAGATCGCGTCTGCCCCGTTCGCCACCGCAGCCCGCATGCAATCCCAATCCCCTGCAGGGGCCAGCAACTCCACGTCTTCTCTTCGTAGTGCTTTCGTGTCCATCTATATCCTCCCAGGCCGGTTCAAGCCGGCGTGCTGTGTACTACTATTCTTTCATTGAAACGTGCAAGCCATACTCTATTTTCATAGAACAGGCGTCAGACATCTATATCCATTGATTTTGTAAACACTTTGAAAGCTTTTCAACTTATCTAGTTTACCAAAAGTCCGGCTTCTCTTCTACCTGCTAACTTGATTTCCACACTTTTAATAGTGTTGCCATAATCCGCATAGCACTCTGCTTCGTAGAAACAAAAACAAGCCCTCCCAATCGGAAGGTTGCCTCTCATCGTCCGCAGCAGCTGCTACTGGCAGATGATCACCGTGCGGGGCTAGTGTCGTTATCTCATTTTTATATATGAAGATTAGTTCCCCTTTCTTCTACCAGGGACCTGGGATATTGCATGTTGATCTCCGTATCCTTTAGTCAGAGCCTCCTTAACATCTCAGCGGTCGACAGCCATCCAGGAATGCCCCAACGACCATGCATCGTGCTCACAGGGAGCAGTGCGCACGATGTACAAAACTTTAGAACGGAATCGCCCCAATCCGTCAACTGGTTCCAGGATTCCTTCACCACAGGTTTGCCCGTGCACGTCCTGCACCACATACCCTACTCTTATTCCGCACCCTCCAGCACAAAATCCATACTCGCCAAACGCTTGCCATTCACGACAATGTGAAGACGATGATCGCCGGAGTAGAAACGGCGGGTGGAGATCGGTTTAAACGACTGCTTCTTCTCCACCTTCCAGCTTCCCGGAGTATAGACCTTGTCCGAGCATTTATAACGTTTCGGCGCAAGCTTGCCGTTTGCCTTCATATAATCAATCTCGTAATCGATGCGGAGCGTCATCGGACTGCCGGTTTCGTTGACCACTTGAAAGGTGAACTCCAAATCATCACCCATCGCAATCACGGAACGTTTAATGCGCAGCTCGCGCACCTCAAGTCCCTCCAGCTCTTCAAGCTCCTCATACCCGAAAATGGCCAGTGCCCGGATATCCCCCTTCCGCAGCAGCGAACGCAGCGCATGCCGCACGATCCAATCCGTTAACGGATGTTTGCCATACCATTTGGAGGCAATCTCAAGCACAAGGTCTGGGTGATCCTTGGAAATATCGTTCAGGTGATTGGCGACGCTTTTTCTAACGTATAAGGAAGGATCCTCTTTCAACTGCTCCAGGATCGGCAGAGCCGGGTGCGGATCCTTAATCAAGGACGGCAGCTGCGGTGCCCATGGCAGGCGTGGTCTGCAGCCTTCACTCGCCAACCGGCGCAGATGCTCGTCATCGGACCGTGCCCAAGTCATCATCTGAGCCAGCATCCGTTCCTGATCCTGCATGATAAAAGGCCGGACGGCAAACTCCGCCGTAGAAGAATGCGTGAATACCGCCAATGCCTCCATCGATGTCTCCAGATCCTCCATCCCATTAACCTCTACGTAATCCGGAAAGAACACATATTCCACGCCTCTAAAATGCGGGGCTACCTGCTTCAGGATCTGAACGGCTTCCGGGTAAGAAGCAGGCAGCGTGTCCGTTAAGGCCAGCGTAATATGCCGGATGCGCTGCTTGAACTCCTCCTGTCCCCAGGCTTCATCATGAATCAGCTCCATGAACCGGTTCGCATCAAATGCCGGATAAGCCTCCTTCAACCGGTCGGTCAATTGCTGGAACAACGTATTTGAATACAGATCCTTCAGTGTTTCTCTCATATCAGTTCTCCCCAAAAAAATAATTTTTACGATAGTGTATCCACGTCTTATGAAATCCTGAAAGCCCTTTATTTATATGATAACCCGGCGATTCCAACCCATCTCCAAAAGAGCCGCCAACCTCTCTAACCCCATTCCCTGCCCCTTCCCAATCCAAAACATGTGGTGTAGGATGAAGTTGCACGCCTTTCGCTTTAGTGCGGTAGTCTGGTTAATTCCAGTTTACCCAATTGGGGGGGCGTTTTGCTTTATCCGAATCCGGCCTTCCAAAGCTGGGATGTCGTACGATGAATAGATCAACTAGTCCATGAACAACTCTCTTATCTCTATAGACAAACGTATATCGACATACTTTCACAGAGGATAGACCCTATTTAGAGGAAATTTTCCTTTCGAGATAAGGGCAGTAAGCCTCGAAGTTTATGCTTTTTGTTATCTCTAAAAAATTAATACATACATCATTACCCCATTTAAAAGACAGGAGGCGAAGCTCGAAGGACTACAACAAATTGCACATCAGGAGATGAAGAAGACATGGAAAGTTGGAAAAAGAACTTATGGATTTTATGGTTCGGCTCATTTATCGTTTCATCAAGCTTCTCGATGGTCATACCATTTCTCCCGCTTTTTCTGATTGAGCTCGGCGTTACCAAGCATACGGAAATGTGGTCGGGACTGCTGTTCAGTTCCGCTTTTTTTGCGGGCGCCTTGTCCTCTCCCTTCTGGGGAGCCGTCGGCGATAAATATGGACGCAAACCGATGATTATCCGCGCGGGGCTGGTGCTCTTTGTCATCTATATTCTGATGGCATTCGTCACGAATGAGTATCAGGTGTTGGTTCTCCGCCTGCTGCAAGGTCTTCTCTCCGGCTTTATCCCGGGTGCAATCGCTATTGTAGGCACCAACACACCCGAGAAAAAAGTCGGCTACGCCCTCTCTATGATGTCCACGGCAACCGCAACCGGCGGCATCATGGGCCCGATGATCGGAGGCACCCTGGCCTCCCTGTTCAGCAACCGAATGGCATTCGGATTGGCAGGGATACTATGCTTCGCAGCTACGCTGCTCGTCATATTCTGGGTCAAAGAAGAAAAATTCGTGCCCAGCAAAGAGCGCGTTTCCGTCATAAACACGTTTAAGGTCGCCGGACATAACAAGGCGCTGATGACCGTACTCATGCTTACGGTGCTGACGCAGTTCTCCGTCATGACGATCGAGCCCGTACTGCCGCTGTATATTGCTCAAATCGGCGGCTCTTCATCACATACCTCGATGATCGCCGGCTTTGTGTTCTCCATCGTCGGGATCGCCAGCATCCTGTTTGCGGCCCGCTGGGGACGCTTGGCCGATAAAATCGGGTTCCAAAAGGTGCTGCTAATTGGTCTGCTCGCCGGTGGAATCGGATCGCTCGCCCAGATCCTGTTCAGCAACATTTGGGCATTCTCGGCCATCCGCTTTGCATACGGCGCATTCTTCTGTGCCGTATTCCCGGCACTCAACGGCCTTGTCGTCAAACATACGCCAAGCGAATTTCGCGGGCGGGCGTTTAGCCTCAACCAGACCGCCAACCAAATTGGCGGGATGGCCGGGCCGCTCGCGGGCGGTATGATCAGCGGTATCTTTAACATCCATTCGGTATTTTTAATGACCGGTGTGTTAATGCTCATGACCACCGCCATCACCTATTGGACCATGCGGCCGTCGCGCGGGCAGCCTGTAGAAAAAGGCACCCTCTCTTCATAAAGTCTCTTTACTTGGCGCACGCGGGATGATTTCATATCTCGCGTGCGTAACTCATTATGGATTTAATTTGAATCATCGGGATGCTTATATCGTTTAACATCGTTAACTCATCATCGCTCGATTGTCTACATACTTCATTACATAGTTAATGTCATTGCATACCTAGTCCTGCTGCATATCTGCGTCGTATCACATGATTCCTCTTCACGGTGTACAAGCATGAATCCCACAAGCTCTTACCACGAACCCCATACAACTCCCTCACGACCGCGAAACATCTTGCCTAACCACCTATCGCTTTCGCAGCATCTCAAGCATTAGACATGCATATGATGGTCCGCTTCATCCCATGGCACCGCATAACCGCTTCCCTTCGCACAAAATATCGAAGAGGAGCTGTATTCCGGGTCCGCATTTTTATCGTATCCTTTACGTTCAATGACCTCAGCCTCGTTATGACACCGGCCATATCCCCCGTAAACCAGGGACATCGTACCTCTTCCCTTAGCGTAGGCGGCTAATTCCATGCTGTAATTCATCATGGTCGATACGGGAGCCGATCCCGTGACCGTCACCTTGTTTCCCGCCGTTTCCGGCGGCACGAAGCTTGCCTTCGCCTGGGTCAGATCCGACATCAACCGTCCGATATACTCGGCATCCACCTTCACCTTGAAATGATAGTAGGGCTCCAGCAGCATATTGGCTGTCTTCTCCAGCCCTTGGCGTATCGCACGGTAGGTGGCTTCCCTGAAATCCCCGCCGTGCGTATGCTTGTTATGCGCCCGCCCCTTCAGCAGGGTAATCTTGATGTCCGTAATGGGAGAGCCTGTAAGCAGCCCGTGATGGTCCCTCTCCCCGACATGCTGGGCAACCAGATGCTGATAATTGACCGAAAGCACATCGGGATGGCATTCATTGGAGAAAACGATGCCGCTGTTCCGCTCTCCAGGCTCCAGCCGGAGGTGCACCTCCGCATAATGCTTCAACGGTTCAAAATGACCACAGCCCACAACGGCCTCCGTTATGGTCTCTTTATATAAAATTTCCGGTTCACCGAAGGTGATCCGGTAACCGAACCGCTCGAACACGATTCGTTCCAGCACTTCAAGCTGAATGATACCCATCACATGGATATGGATTGCCTGAGCGTGCTCATCCCACTGCACAGACAGGGAAGGATCCTCTGCATCCAGCAGACGGAATTCGCGCAGCATATCCTTGGGATGAATCGAGGATTCGAATTGCACCTTCGACTTCAGAGTCGGTACAAGCTCATATACCGTCCGGCCACTCAGAGTCCCAAGCCCGTCGCCCGCCGCAGCTGAAGAAATACCCGTAACTGCAAACAGATCACCCGCATGCACCTGATCGACATTCGTCACGCGCCCCCCATTGATCAGACGGATATGCGTCACCTTGTCCGTGATCGTCTCCGTTCCGGAGAAATACGTGATCTCATCGCGCACCCGCAGCGTTCCGCCCATGGCTTTGATATACGTCAGTCTTGCACCTTGTTCGTCATGGCGAATCTTATATACCCTTCCGGCAAAATAATCCCCGGGATCGTAGTCCGTAACTGTCAGCAGATCGAGCTGATGCAAAAAATGAGACACACCCACGTATTGCAGAGCTGATCCGCTGAAGCAGGGGAATAGCTGCCCTTTCCTTATCATCGCAGTCATCGTATCCAACCACTGAGAAACCTCAACTCCTTGTTCCATATAGAGCTCCAGCAGCTTCTCATCCCGCTCCGCGATAGCCTCAATGAGCGAGGACTGCATCATGCCTTCGTGCAGCACATCCTCCTCCGTGATCATACAGACGTCTTCAGTAAGCTCACTTCGAATCTCAGCAAACACACGTGCCACATCCGCGCCTTCCCGGTCGATTTTATTAATAAACAAGAATGTAGGGACGCCATGCTTACGCAATAACTGCCATACCGTCTCGGTATGCCCTTCGACACCTTCCACGGCACTTATGACGACAACGGCGGCATCCATGACCTGAATGGCCCGTTCCATCTCCGGCGAGAAGTCGACGTGACCCGGCGTATCGATTAAATAATAAGTGGAACCGTTAAACTGCATGGTGGCCTGATCGGCAAATACGGTGATGCCCCGTTCTTTTTCTATGTCATGTCGATCAAGAAAAGCACTCTGATGATCCACGCGCCCGCGCTCCTGAATCGTATCGGTCATATATAACAACTGCTCCGCCAACGTAGTTTTGCCTGCATCCACATGGGCGAACATGCCTATCGTTTTTTTCATCCGCTTATTCCCTCTTCTGCAAGCCGGTTTAATTACATATCCATTGCTCTCACGATTTAATTTTACCATATCAGGTCGCATGAACGGCACATATGTTCTATCATTTCGGATGAGAATCGGCCATAAAACCAAAATAGCTGTCCACCCGCACCCCTATGGATGCAGCAGGACAGCTATCAGCGTTATCAAAAATATGACTCCCACTAAAGTGTGTGATATACGTTTATAATTCCATCCTTCGGATTACTTCACCAGCTCAAACGAGGATAACGCACGCGTAAGCGAGGCTTGCTGCATTTCCGTTGCATTGGCATCATTCAACGTCGTCGTAATCGTGTACACGATATCTCCGTTCTCAAAGACGATCTCCTGCGTCGTAAAGCCAACGCCGTTCTTCACCTGATGCACCTTGAACGACACGGCAGGCACACCGGCAAACGTAATCTTATCCACGCCAAGCAATTTCACCGTCGTCTCAGAAGCCGTGCTGGCTTCATTATAATAACGCTTGAGGTTGCTGACGATGAAGTCTGCGGATGTATCCTTCTGAGCATTAATTTCAAACCCGCCTCCCGCAAAACCATATTCCACCGATCCCTGCTCGAACTGATCATTCAGCGGTTCCCAGTACTTTGGAACATCGATATGGTAGCGGTACGTTTCGGAGTTCTTGCTTCTCATCTTGGTTTTATCGGTCAGATAGCCTTCATCGCCAATGCGGCCGAAGTTCTCCGGTACCACATCATAATTGATCTCGATCGATTCCAGCACCTTCTTCCAGTTGGAAGCCGTCCGTTCCTGACCGTCCGGTACCGCATATTCCAGATAATAACGGTAGCCGTTCTTCTGGATCATCACTTCATATTCCGTCACCCATTTATCTCCGAAGTTGTACCGCACCTCTTGAATCTGCCCTTTGACGCCCGAGATCTCCACAGGCGTAAGTCCGACGTATTCGTATGAATCTTGGACGAAGGATTCCGACAGCCAGTCTTTAAGCCGCTGCCCCCACGCTGTGAGCGTGCCATCAACCCCTGTTGGAGCCGATGCCACCGAGACGGACAGATAACCTTGCCCTTCGCTGCCGTATAACATATCCTTGTTGTTGATTTCCCAACCTGCAGGAATGCCAAACCATATGCCGTATTCTTCATTTCCTGCTTCGCGGAGCCCACCTACGATGGAAGAGACATCTTTTAATGTTTTATCTCCCGCCTGATAGGTCGTTCTAAATGAACCCAGCAAGCTCGCGTGCTTGTCCATATCCTTATAGTGAACCGCTTCAGAATCGGCAAAATACAGCTCATAGACGCGATCATTGGCATAGTACTGCCGACCTTCCCATAAAACGCCGTCGATATCGCGGGAAATGACTCTGGCATACGGTAGAACCCCGCTTGCGACTGTATCTTGGTGAAGCACAACATCTCCAGAATCGCTCAGTTCTTTCAGGAGCCGTTCTAACAAATCGTCAGGACTCAGCTTTACCTTCTGGGAGGAGGCATGAACCTCAAGATAATAGCGGCCCGTAGCATCGTTAAAAGCAGCACCGCTCTCGTCGTCCGTTCCTCTTCCAACGATCATCCAAGAAGGATAATTCATACTCCATTCAAAATAACTGTTTCCGATTCGGGTCTTCCCGGTCGTATTGTTGATCTCGCCCTCGTCATGCTTCTCTTCCTTATCCGTAACCATGAGACTGATGGACAGCTTGCCTTGGGAGGAGCTTACCTTGGCGCCAATCCCCGCGGCAACCGGACGCAGCGGTACCATCAGCGTTCCGGACACCATCGCCGGTTCTACCGGCAGCTGTACCTTTTTCCCGTCAATCCATGCGGTCTTGCTGCCGATAACGAGCACAATCGTATGCGGTCCTTGCAGCAATCGAACCCGGTTCTCGCCCTCCAGCTTGATCTCGCTGCCAAACGCTTTTTTAAACACGCCCAGCGGCACCATCAATACGCCCTGCTTCTGCTGTGGCTTGGCGATTGTATACGAGGTACCATTGACCGAAGCTGTGCTGCTTCCGCTTTGCACGGTCAGTATACGCTTCTCCGGCACAACGTCATCCCCCCATACGGGAAGTGACAACGACGTGAATAGCATCAAAGCCGATAAGGTTCCGGCTGTCATCTGTCGCAAACGTCGGCTTGACTCCGTTCTTACTCTCTTCACCATTACTCAGCCTCCTCAACGCTTGACGAAGCAGCTCGATTACCATCCTGGCTGAGCGTCAGTTTTATATTTACAATATCTCCATCCCGCTGCATCAATAGCTGAACCTGCTGGCCCGGGATGAAGGGCTTTAACCGTTCGTTGATATCAACGACGGAATAGATGCGCTTTCCGTTAATCGCGTATAACACATCATCCTCTTGGATTCCGGCTTTCCGGGCTTGCTCGGACAGCACCTTCGTAACGGTCAATGGGTCGTCTGAAGGCAGACCCACGATGGCGGACCAGCTTTCTTCCAGTTCCAACCCGAGACCGGCTCTTCGAACCTCGCCGTATTCCAACAAATGATCCACAATATAATGGACCGTTTCCGCAGGAATGGAAAAGCCCATATTTTCAATGCCAACGGCGGCAAACTTCTTGCTGTTGATGCCAATGACCTCGCCTTTCAGATTGACGAGCGGCCCTCCGCTGTTGCCCGGGTTAATGGCGGTATCGGTTTGAATCAGACGATAAGATCCGTCCACGCTCCGGTTTAGGCCGCTTACCACACCCACGGATGCCGAGTTTCGTAACGAGAAGGAGATTGGCGTACCTATGGCAACCACCGTTTCTCCAACCAGCGCATTTTGCGCGGATGCGGCAAATTTGGCCGGCTTCAGAGACTTGGCGTTAATTTTGACCAAGGCAATATCACTCATAGGATCGCTGTATACGCCCTTGGCTTTATAAGATTTCCCGTCTGACGTCACGACCGTGATTCCGGTTAGCCCGTCCACCACATGAGCGTTGGTGACGATCCACCCGTCTGCCTTCCAGATCACTCCCGTACCGTGCGCCAGGTTGTATCTGTCATCCACTTCGCTGCTTCCTTGTGGTGCCTTTCCGATAATGCCAACAACCGATGGCGACATCCGGCTGATAACTTGAGGCACCGCACTTTGTTCATATGTATTCTTGGACTTAGCGCTTGCTGCAGCCGCTATGTCTGTATGCATAATCGCATCGCTGCTTCCTGCCAGAATGATAGCCCCTAACAGTGCAACCGCCGACCGTTTTTGCCATTGTAAATTCCTCAATTCGTTTGTTCCTCCCCCGGTTCCATCCTCTACCCAACCTGTACTCCTCAATTTATCATGTTTTTCCATTTGTAGCCATTGCTTCTAGACCTATTTCTTTCACGTTTTTCCTGCGGACCTTGTAATTTTTCCCCGAAGAAACAAAAAGACGCCTTCACACTGCGTACAGCAGACGGGCGTCTTGTTTGTATGTATTTTTATTACATTCGTCAAATGAAGCCGCTTTAAATAAGGTACCTAGGCCAACCTAATGGTTAAACCATCCTGTAATCATGGCATAGTCAGAGTACAAGAACACAAATAAGCTGACGAGACCGAAAGCGATTGCGAATTTATTTTTTTGGCGGGCCATCAACAAGCGAACCACACCAACAAAGATCAGAATCGTAAACAGGATCATGAAAATATCAAATGTCTTAAATGTCGCGCTCGCATCCGATGCTGCTGCAAGGATCATGAAACGTACCTCCTCGTGGGTTTCTTCTCGGGCAAATTTACATATCTTCTTCTATGTTATCCATGTGCCCGTCCAGATGCAAGCCCCCCGCCCCTAAAAATGAAAAAAAGTCATAGAAATTTCTCATTTTTAACCAAATTTTCAGATATTAGCATGACTTTCATCACGGCAGAGGCTAGATCAAGCTTGCGTTATGGAGTCAGGCACAGGCTGCTTCGTAAATCCAAGTGACTCCGAGCAGGATCGAGAAACGTTCACTCCTGTTCCTCATACTCCTCAGGAAAGTCTTCACTTGGCAATGCCACAGAGGGATCTGTGATCGTAATCCGATCCTCTGGGTCCTTCTTGACATCCAGCACAACCTCACTAGACGGTCCACTGCTTACATTCAATTTGTTCACAGCAACCACATGGATTGCATACCGGCCGGATTGACCTGCCAACATATTGCGGTTCGGAATAATATAGGAACGGCTCACTATAGGTACATCATTCATACGATACAGTACTCCGTCAGGTCCTATGTAATATACATGATAATTTATGCCATCCTGCGTATCTGTCCAGGTTAAACCAATGGATTCATCTTCCTCATTTAGGATGGCCTGAAGACTGGATATTTTATTCGGGCGGCTCGAAACTTCGTTAGAATAACTACTCTTGCCGAAGCTGTTCACAGCCTCGACCACATAGTAGACGGTCTCCCGAAAACGCACATCGGATGTTACGTAGGCGCCTGACTTCACATTCGCTCCATCAGCAAATAATGTATAACCCGTTCCGGACTTCTCGCTGTAATATATATTGTAGGATTCACCTGGCTGCTTCGTCCAGGTTAATTGAACCTGACCCTTCACATAATGGAACTTCAGATCCATCGGAGCAGTTGGTTTCGTTGTCGGCGAACCCGACTGAGATGCTAGGGGCTCTGTCCCCCCATGGGGCTGTACTGACCCGGTAACGGTAGGAATTGTGGATGATGGTCCCGATGATGAGGTTACGATACCATGGATTACCGGGTGCGGACTTTCTGGTGGTGTTTCTACCTCACCCTCGGCAGTATCCAAGTTGATTTGCTCCACGGCTTTCAACCACTTCGTTGTAACCGAAGCCGCTTCTTCCCGAGTAACGGTATCCTTGGGATTCAAAGCATCGGCTGCAGATTCCTGAAAGAGCCCTAACTCCATGGCCAGTACGATAGCCTCCCTAGCATAATGGCTGAAGGAGCCTTCATGTAACTCCAGCGGCGCGGCTTCCCCGTCCGTGGTTTCCTTGTCGGTAACCCCTTGCAGAGCTCTTTGATATATCACGGCCATATCCTGACGTGTCAGCGGTTGTCCAAGTCCAAATCTTCCGTTCCCTACGCCCTTCACCAGCCCGGCATGAACCGCAGCTTCGATTGCGGGGAAAGCATAGTGATCGTTAGGTACATCCTTGAAGGTAGCGGCTCCTGGAAGTTCACCTGTGCCCAGATTTAAAGCATTGACCATTAATATGACAAAATCCTGCCGGTTGATGGCCGCTTTCGGCTGGATATCCCTACCACCGTCACCGGGATGGAGTCCTTCGGTTAACCGGAGGATGGCTTCCTGCGCATCGAAGCCCATCATATCTGAAACGGGCGCACCAGCACTTGCTTGAACGTTATCGGATGAGTTTATGTATAAAGCACTTGCTGCCAGAGCTATTAGAACGGAACAGGCGATTCTCTTCATACAATCCCTCCATATTGTCGCAATTATCAAGATCATACCATATCCTGGAATGCGAAGATATTGGAGAATGATATGAAAATAGAAAAAAAGAGCCCCCATTAATACATGGGGACTCCATTATGACGTTAACCTGTTCATCTGCGGAAATATGAAATGCAATTAGCTGTGGGCTGCACAGCTCCCTTCCAGCATGGAACAGATTCGAGCAGCTATTAATGTGCCGCTTCCACCTTGTTTAATTCCTTGGTTCGCTTCGTATCGCGTTCCAGGATGGGTTTCAGGTACTTCCCTGTATAAGACTCGGGCACCTTGACCAAATCCTCAGGCGTTCCGGTAGCGATGATGGTACCTCCGCCGCTGCCGCCCTCCGGACCCAGGTCAATCAGATAGTCCGCTGTCTTAATGACATCGAGATTGTGCTCGATAACAAGGACGGACTCCCCGGACTCCACCAGGCGGTGAAGCACAACGAGCAGACGGTCGATATCGTCCACATGCAGGCCGGTGGTCGGTTCATCCAGAATATACATCGTTTTGCCCGTGCTGCGGCGGTACAGTTCGGAAGCCAGCTTCACGCGCTGGGCTTCACCACCGGACAACGTGGTGGCAGGCTGGCCCAAAGTAATATAACCCAGACCGACATCCATCAGCGTCTGCATCTTCCGGTGAATCTTAGGAATGTTCTGGAAGAAATCCGTTGCATTCTCAACGGTCATCTCCAGTACTTCAGCGATGTTCTTGCCTTTATATTTGACTTCCAGCGTTTCGCGGTTGTAGCGTTTGCCCTTACACACTTCGCAAGGCACGTAGATATCCGGCAAGAAGTGCATCTCAATCTTGATAATACCGTCCCCGCGGCAAGCCTCGCAACGGCCACCCTTCACGTTGAAGCTGAAGCGGCCCTTCTTGTATCCGCGAATCTTCGCTTCATTGGTCTGGGAGTATATATCCCGGATATCGTCGAAAACGCCTGTGTAGGTCGCCGGGTTGGAGCGAGGCGTACGACCAATCGGTGACTGGTCGATGTCAATGACCTTCTCGATATGCTCCAAACCTTTCATCTCGCGGTATTGCCCCGGACGTACTTTGGCTCTGTTCAAGTCACGAGCAAGTGTCTTGTAGAGGATCTCGTTGACCAGTGTCGACTTGCCTGACCCGGACACGCCCGTTACCGCCGTAAAGACGCCAATCGGAATTTTCACGTTGATATTCTTCAGATTGTTCTCTTTCGCGCCTTTAATCTCAAGCCAGCGTCCATCGGTCTTGCGCCGCTTGCTGCTGACCGGAATGAACTTTCGGCCGCTCAGGTACTGGCCTGTCAGAGAGTTAGGGTCGTTCATAATCTCCTTCGGGGTTCCCTCCGCAATGACCTGGCCGCCATGAATGCCTGCGCCTGGGCCGATGTCGATGATATAGTCTGCGGCCATCATCGTATCTTCGTCATGCTCGACCACAATGAGCGTATTGCCCAGATTCCGCATATGCTCCAGCGTGGAAATCAGGCGGTCATTATCCCGCTGATGCAGCCCGATGCTGGGCTCGTCCAGAATGTACAGCACGCCCATTAGGCTGGAGCCGATCTGCGTGGCTAACCGGATCCGCTGGGCTTCCCCACCGGACAGCGTTCCCGCCGAACGACTGAGAGTCAGGTAATCCAAACCCACATTGACAAGGAAGCCCAAGCGGCTGTGAATCTCCTTCAGAATGAGATTGGCAATCTGTGTTTCTTTTTCGCTAAGCTCCAGGTGATCGAAGAATTTCAGGGACTCTCCGATCGACAAACTGGTGACATAGGCCATGTTGCGGTCATTGATCGTAACGGCCAGGCTTTCCTTCCGGAGACGCTGACCTTTACAAACATCGCATGGCTTGCTGCTCATATAGCCTTCAATGTATTCGCGAATACCCTCAGAATTCGTATCGCGGTAGCGACGTTCCAAGTTCGGAACGATACCCTCGAAGGTTACATGCGCTTCCTTGCGCTGACCGAAGTCATTCTCGTAACGGAAGTGAACCTTCTCATTGCCCGTACCGTACATTAGTTTATTCATCTGTTCCTGGCTAAAGGTACTGACCGGCTTGTCCAGCGGAATGCCGAAATGCGCGCAGACCGATTTCAGAAACTGCGGATAATAAGTCGACGTGCCCCCGCTCCATGCGGCAAAGGCACCTTCCTCCACGCTTTTGCTCGTATCCGGTATAAGCAGCTCCGGATCCACAATCATCTCGACGCCCAAGCCGTCGCAATCCGGACAAGCGCCGAAAGGGGTATTGAAGGAGAACATTCTCGGCGTCAGCTCTTCCATACTGAAGCCGCAGATCGGGCAAGCAAAGTTGGAGCTGAACCGCAGCTCCTCCTGACCCATGATGTCGACCAGGAGCTGACCGCCTGACAGGTTCAGTGCCGTCTCGATCGAATCGGCAAGCCGCGCCTCGATATCTTCCTTAACCACGATCCGGTCGACAACCACCTCGATCGTATGCTTTTTGTTCTTCTCCAGCTCGATGCTTTCCGACAGATCGCGCAGCTCTCCATCGACGCGCACCCGGACAAAGCCCTGCTTCGCAATATCGGCAAACAGGTTCTTATGCTCGCCCTTGCGCCCGGAGATGACCGGCGCGAGAATTTGCAGTCTCGTCTTCTCGGGATACTGCATGATGCGGTCTACCATTTGCTCGACCGTCTGGGAGGTAATCTCCACGCCATGCTCCGGACAGTGCGGGTGTCCCACCCTGGCAAACAGCAGACGCAGATAATCATAGATTTCTGTTACGGTACCTACCGTAGAGCGCGGATTGCGGCTCGTCGTTTTCTGGTCAATCGATATCGCCGGCGATAGGCCTTCAATGGAATCGACATCCGGTTTCTCCATCTGTCCGAGGAACTGGCGTGCATAAGCGGACAAGGATTCCACGTAACGGCGCTGACCCTCCGCATAAATCGTATCGAAAGCGAGAGAGGATTTACCCGAGCCGCTAAGCCCCGTAAGAACGACGAACTTGTCACGCGGTATCGTGACGTCGATATTTTTCAGATTGTGTGCGCGGGCGCCTTTGATCACAATATTTTCAATTGCCAAACGATATCATCTCCTACTCCATATGGCATGCATGTGGTACTTATATTTTTACAAAGAGAACGACCGCATAGGCCGTCCCCCCTGTCATTCGTCTCTCCAACAATTATTCAGCTTGCAGCTCCAGCAGCGCATCACGAAGCTCTGCCGCACGCTCGAATTGCAAATTCTTGGCCGCTTCCTTCATCTCGGATTCCAGACGCTGGATCAGATTCTGACGCTCTTTCTTCGACATCTTCTGTCCCTCGCCCACCAGGTAGTCTGCTTTGCCCTCCGCAACCTTCGTTGCCTCGATGACGTCGCGGATCTTCTTGCGGATCGTTTGCGGCGTTACGCCGTGCTTCTCGTTGTACGCAACCTGGATGCTCCGACGGCGCTCGGTTTCCTTAATGGCCCGATCCATGGAGTCTGTGATTTTATCACCATACATGATCACTTTACCTTCTGAGTTCCGGGCAGCCCGGCCAATCGTCTGGATAAGAGCGCGGTCCGAACGGAGGAAGCCTTCCTTGTCCGCATCCAGAATCGCAACCAAGGAAACCTCCGGCAGGTCAAGACCCTCCCGTAGAAGGTTAATACCCACCAGCACGTGGAATGTACCAAGCCGCAGATCGCGCAGAATCTGCATCCGTTCCAATGTCTTGATATCGGAGTGCATGTAACGAACCTTGATGCCAATTTCCTTCAAGTAATCGGTCAGGTCCTCTGACATTTTCTTCGTGAGGGTGGTCACGAGCACACGCTCGTCACGTTCCACCCGGTCATGGATCTCGCTAATCAGGTCATCGATCTGCCCTTCTGTTGGGCGCACATCAATGATCGGATCGAGCAGGCCTGTCGGCCGGATGATCTGTTCGACCATCGTATCGCAGTGCTCCATCTCATACGGTCCCGGCGTAGCCGACACGTAGATGATCTGGTTGACTTTCTCCTCGAATTCCTCGAACTTCAGCGGCCGGTTATCCAGCGCGGACGGCAGGCGGAAGCCGTGATCAACCAGCACCGTTTTCCGTGCCCGGTCACCGTTGTACATCGCGCGGATTTGCGGGAGCGTAACGTGCGATTCATCAATGACAAACAGCATATCGTCCGGGAAATAGTCAAGGAGCGTATATGGCGTAGCACCAGGCTCCCTGAAGGTCAGGGGGCCGGAGTAGTTCTCGATGCCGGAGCAGAATCCGACTTCCTTCATCATCTCGATGTCGTAACGGGTACGCTGCTCCAGGCGCTGCGCTTCCAGCAGTTTGCCTTCCGAGCGCAGCAGTTCAAGGCGCTCTTCCAATTCGCGTTCGATGTTCACGATTGCTACCCGCATCGTCTCTTCACGGGTAACGAAGTGAGACGCCGGGAAGATGGCGATATGCTCGCGTTCTCCAACCAGTTCGCCCGTTAAGACGTCGATCTCCGTGATCCGCTCGATCTCATCGCCGAACAGCTCGACTCGAACGGCATGCTCCCCCTTCGAGGCAGGGAATATCTCGATCACATCCCCACGGACGCGGAAGGTCCCGCGAACGAAGTTGATATCGTTCCGCTGGTACTGGATATCAACCAGCCGCGACAAAATCTCATTGCGCGGCTTCTCCATGCCCACCCTGAGTGAAAGCAGCAATTCTCCGTACTCATGCGGCGAACCCAAGCCATATATGCAAGATACGCTCGCCACAATGATGACATCGCGCCGTTCGAACAGCGAACTCGTTGCAGAGTGGCGGAGCTTATCAATCTCTTCATTAATGCTGGAATCCTTCTCGATATACGTATCGGAGGAAGGGATATAAGCTTCCGGCTGATAGTAATCGTAATAACTCACGAAATAATCTACCGAGTTATTCGGAAAGAATTCCTTAAACTCGCTGGCCAGCTGTGCAGCCAGCGTCTTGTTATGCGCAATGACGAGTGTGGGACGGTTTACCTTGGCGATTGTCTGCGCGATCGTAAACGTCTTACCCGTTCCTGTTGCACCTAGCAGCGTCTGATGTTTTTTCCCTTGGCGGAGTCCTTCGACCAACGCATCAATAGCCGTGGGCTGATCGCCCTGCGGCTGGAATTCAGACTGGATCTCAAAGGATTTGGTACTGACAACTAAATCGCTCATTGCCCTTCATCACCCTCATACTCTAAAATGAAATTCATGCTAAAAGATATGTCGAAACTTCCCGATGATATACTATGGGAAATTAGTGGTGTCTACGTAAAGAATAAGAATATTTGTTCCCGTCTCATTATACCCTTTACGTTTTTTTGATGCAAATAGTTTAATGAAAATTTCAATAAGTTCCAGCGCGAATGTTCCGTGCTTCAACTTGTATGGCCCGGCAGCCTTCATATTCCATGTCGGACTAGCTTCAAGCCGAACCCATGATCTTCAATTAACTTCCTTAAGGAGATGATACAGCGTTATGGATATTACGATTATTTTTGGCATTCTCGCCGGCCTGGCCGCGTTGATCGGAGGGTTTTTATGGGAAGGCGGGCATCTGAGCGGCCTGCTGCAAGGAGCGGCTGCGCTTATCGTATTCGGCGGCACCATCGCCGCCGTCATCGTCAGTTTCCCGGCCACCCGGCTCCGCACCATCCCGGCTGCGCTCAAGCTGGCCTTCGGCCGCAGCAACCGTTCAACGGACGAACTGATTGACGCCATTGTTGATATGTCGGTTACGGCCAGAAGAGACGGGGTGCTGGCCCTGGAGCGCATCTCCGCCGATCACGAGGACCCGTTCCTCCGGGAAGGCATGCAGATGGTTGTCGACGGCAACGATCCGGAAATGGTGCGCCAAATCCTGGAGCTCGATATCAATGCCGCCGAGCAGAAGCACGAAGGGTATGCCAAGATTTTCGAGTCCGCCGGAGGATATGCTCCTACCATGGGGATCATCGGTACCGTCATGGGATTGATCCACGTACTGGGCAGTCTGCAAGACCCAACCGATCTCGGACCTTCGATCGCGGTCGCGTTTACCGCCACTTTATACGGCGTCGCAAGTGCCAATATTATCTTTTTGCCCATTGCGTCCAAGATTAAAGCACGTTCCGAAGAAGAAATTGCAAATATGGAGCTGCTGCTCGAAGGAATTATGGCTGTTCAGAACGGAGAGCACCCGCTGTTGGTTCGTAAAAAGCTAGCCTCCTTCGCTTCCGCTGGCTCCACGGACATTCCGTCCTCAAGGGGGATCGCGCATGAGACAGCCGAATAGACGGCGCCGTCATCGCAAGCAGGCTGAAGGCGACCAGCGCGACCGCTGGATGATCACCTATGCCGACCTGATTACGCTGCTCCTGATCTTTTTTGTTGTGATGTATGCCATGAGCCGGCTCGATACGGAAAAATACAAACTTGTCACTCAATCCCTGCAAGCCACCTTCCAGAGCGGAGACAGCATCCTGGAGATGGGTTCGGGCCTTACCGGCACAGCCGACACGGAGAACCATAAGAATCCTCCACCGCAGCCTGCCGCCAATGAGGAAGAAGAGGGTAAAGATGCAGGTTCTGAACCGCTAACCGAGCGGGAGCTCGCTTTCCGTGCCCAGGAAGAAGAGCTGGCGAACTTTATGGGGCTTATTCAGCAATACGTAAAGGACAACCAGCTCGAAGAGGATATCTTCATCGCGGACGAGCCGCAAGGGATTGCCATTACGTTAAGCGACCGCTTCCTGTTCGATGTCGGCAAGGCTGAGCTTAAACCCGGGGCCGCTCCCGTTCTGGGCAAATTGGCAAGCCTGTTCGGCGATTTAAATACCACGGTGAGCATCGAGGGGCATACGGACAATGTGCCGATCGGCCGCTACTCCAGCTACAAGGACAACTGGGAGCTCTCCGGTGCCCGCGCCATGTCAGTGCTCAGGTTCTTCCTCGAGAACAGCAAGCTGGACCCGGAAGGCTTCCAGTATGCAGGTTATGCCGATACGAGACCGGCTGCGGATAATGCGACTGCCGAAGGCAAGCAGAAGAATCGACGGGTTGAAATTACAGTGTTACGGCAGCTTAAGGAGTAGGAGGATGGCCTCCATACGGCTAAACCCGCTCCATGCCTTTAAATGAAAAGTCTTAACCCATCATCACCTATATGAAATAAGCGCCCGGCAGACTGAATACATACATTCAGATCTGGCCGGGCGCTTTCGTTTTAAAACAATGATTCGATCACGAACAACGTTCCTGAGAGATATGAGATTTCCAACATACTCGTTAAGCGCCTTGCCCTGCCCCGCGCTCGCTTGGCCGCAGGACAGCGGAACCGACGGCCAGCAGAATGACCGCCATCAGACTGAGAATGGTCAACGGCAGTGCGATATCGGACAACGTGCCGCCTGTAGCCGCGATCTCCACCGCCTCAATGGCCCATTTTTGCGGTATGAAGTTGGCGATCTTCTGCATGAATTCCGGCATGATGGCAAGCGGCCAGAAACACCCGCCCAGCATGCAGGTCGGCGTGACGATCATGGAATTGATCATAGCCGCATTTTGCCCGTTCCGGATCAACCCAGCAACCGTACTTGCCAGCCCTAACGATACCATCATGAAGGCCATCAAAATAAGGAAATGCAGCAGTAACGGAACTCCGTAATCGTAACGGAGCACATACCGACTGAGGATGAGCACGATGACCACCTGCAGCGAGCCGACCACCAAGCTGCCCAGAAAATTACCTAAGGCGATCTGATAGGCACGCACCGGTGCAGTGTACATGCGAGACAGCGTTCGCTGTCTGCGGTCATCGATCATCATCGACACGACGCTGGAGATGAGGGTCATCATGAACATCAGGGTAAAGCCCGTTACGTTCGAGAGTCCCGGCTTGGCGTACAGATTCAAATCCGTGACCTCAGTATCCACCCGATTCAGCGCGGATTGCTTGAGCACTTCTTGCAGCATCAACATTCGGTCAACAGCCGGCTCCGCGGTTTCCCGGATCAAAGCAGCCGTGCCGCTCAGACGCGTAACCGCAGAGTCCGCCGTCATTCGTATCATCACCGAAGCTTCCGAAGTTGAAGCCTCATATACCTGAACCATCGGCCACTGTCCTTCAATCAATCCGTCGCTGAAGCCCTCCGGTATATAAACACCTACCATGCTTTTATTCTCCACCAGGTCTTCTCTCAACATGTTCTCGGATTCGAACTCCTTGAGTACGTATTGACCGCTGCGCTCCAGCTCGTTCATCAGATACTGACCTGCCGGGCCCTCATCCTCATTCACATAAGAGACTAGAATGCTCGCAGCCGAGGTCTGCCCCAAGAAAAACACCGTCAAGGTAACAACCACGCAAGGAACCAGCAGGAAGACGATCCAGCCTCTTTTGCGCCCCAGTGTGCGTCTTACCATATGCCAGGCTATGGTTAAGCTATGCATGGTATCCCACCTTTCTGTACGTAATCATGGCTGCAGCCGACAGGGCCGCGGCAATAGCCGCTAGCATTCCGAGGCAAGTGAGAATCAATTGCACGTCGCTGTTCAGCATCATCCGCAGCATGCTCTGCATGGCCCAATGATTGACAGTGAAGGCGCTGATCTTCTGGAAAAAGTCCACGGGAAGCGGTATGAAGCCTCCGCTGATAAACGTCATGGCGATAATGATCGCCTGCAACAGCCCCCTGGCTCCTGCCGCTGTAGAAGAGACTAGGGTTATAAACGTGGCAATGGTCATGGACGATAACGTGATTAATACGCAGACCATGATGAGCAGCAAAGGGTGAGGCCCCCATTTCACGCCATACAGCCACATAGAACCCAGCACAATGGCTGCTGCCTGTACAAGCGTGATTAGACTGCAGCCGATAATTTTACCGGCAAATACAGTTCCGGGTGTGACCGGTGCGCTTTGCAGGCGATACAGGGTCCGGCTTTC
Organism: Paenibacillus lautus; assembly: GCF_050482385.1. GTDB lineage: Bacteria > Bacillota > Bacilli > Paenibacillales > Paenibacillaceae > Paenibacillus_AQ > Paenibacillus_AQ lautus_B. Next base: position 85,483 of record NZ_JBCNHV010000026.1, on the reverse strand, counting down.
CCGCTCTCCCAGCAGACTGCTGCTTGCCATCTGACCGGAATACAAAAGAAACATGATCAGCATGGAAGCTGCGTAATATTGGGCTGCTGAATACGTGGCTCCTTTCTCGCCTAGTTTCCCGATCGTTACGTTCGGTTCGGACGAGGTTTCAAATGGTGCTGCCGTTTGAGCGGCAAGAACTTTATCTCCGCCCATAACGATAACCTCCGCCTGTTTGTGATTGACATCCGCGATAAAGGTCTTGAAGATGGTGTCTGCTACCAGGTTGAGATTACGGTCTCTTCCGGGCAACAATTCAAGCTTCACGTCCGCTCCCTGGCCCATTCGTTCATCAAAAGAAGCGGGAATTACCACCGCATAATCCACCTCGCCCCTGCGCAGCTTTCCTTCAACCTCTTCACGGCTGGCTGCCATCTCTTGAACCAGAATGTCCTGTATCTCCGGTGAGCCGGTTAGAGCCTCAACACTCCCCGGCAGCTGGCCTCCGTCCGCAGCATTCACTACAAATCCCACTCTGACCGATGGCTGTTTAAACTCCTGATCGTTGCCAAACCAGCCCGAGAGTGCATTTCCCAATATAAAAATAAGGAGGAGCGGCAGCAAAAACTGGTTAATCAGCACCGATCGGCTGGTAGCCATCCGCTTCAACTCAAACCAGGCAATAATCATCGTATTCATCTTCGGGTATTCCTCCTTCATGAATTCCTCTGCACATGTCCCTTATGATCAATCACGCAGCGTCCGCCCGGTCAGACTGAGAAATAGCGTTTCAAGCCCCGGTTCCTCGCACTCCAGAGAGCGAAGCGTCGTATGCTGCTTACTGCAGATGAACAGAATATCCTGCAGCTCCTCCTGAGCCGACGGTACATAGACCTCAATCTGGTTATCATTCTGCGTGACGCGTCGAACGCGCGGGTGAATGGTCAACTCCTCCACCAATTCCGGTGTGATCCCATCAGCAGTAAGTATGATTTTTTCCTCATGCGCCACGCGTGCCCGAAGCTCCTGCTGCGTCCCGCAGGCGATAACATGACCTTGATCCATAATCGCCACCCGATCACTGATCGCAGCAACTTCCTCCATATAATGACTCGTATATATTACGGTAGAGCCCATGCGGTTCAATGTCTTCACGGATTCCAGGATATGATTCCGGGACTGCGGATCAATCCCTACTGTAGGCTCATCCATAATGATCAGCTTCGGACGGTGCGTGATCGAGCATGCAATATTCAATCTTCGTTTCATCCCCCCGGAGAAGGTGGACGGCTTTTCCTTCGCCCGGTCCTGCAAGCCGACAAACTCCAGCGCCTCTTCCACCCGTTCCTTCAACTGATGGCCTCGCAGCCCGTACAATTTTGCAAAAAAAGCGACATTATCCCAAGCCGACATCTCTTCGTACAGAGCCAGATCCTGCGGCACCAACCCGATTCTCCGCTTCACTTCCAGCGGCTGTTCATCAATCGAGATACCGTCCACCTTAATGCTGCCCTGATCCTTGGGAAGAAGGCCACAGATCATACTGATGGACGTGCTTTTGCCGGCCCCATTCGGTCCTAGAAGCCCAAAGATTTCCCCTTCGTTCACTTCCAGGTTCATATGATCCACCGACAGCTTGTTTCCATATCTTTTCACGACATCCTTCATCTGCAGAAAGACCGCCATAATCACCATCTCCATTTCTCATATCTCTCGTAACCATTTGTTGTTTTCATTCTATCTGAAATGTCCGAATTTTTAAGGTAGAAGAAGTCACCTTATAGGGTGACGAAAGTCATCTCCTTACCAAAAACATCCTTGTGATATAATAAAGCCACTCGTTTGAACGTTTTGATTTCACTATGGAAAAGGGTTTGATCGCACGTGACATCCCCACTTACTTATCTCCGATATGGCTTAATTCTCCTTCCGGCCGCCGCGGACATCTTTTTGCAGCAGCTCGATGATTACGGGGAATATATGGTGTACATATTGCTGTTTCTGGCGATTACGGTGCTAAGCCGCTTTTTGCCATCGCCCGCTTATCTGAAGGCAGCCGCTCTGTTGGAAATTCCACTATCTCTGTGGCTATGCCATCAATACGGCTTCCTCATGGTGTTCCTGTCCATCTCCACCCTATGCGTCTATTTGCCCTTATTCCAGCGGCCAGGCAGGCTAGGGGTGTCGTTCGGTCACCTTGTGCTGCTCAACATGGCCATTACCGATTACGATGCGCTGCTGCTGACGACAGCCAATCTGCTGTTTCTGTTCATGGCGGTAACGCTCAACCACATCCATGAAATGCATCAGAAGCAAGTGGATCATATTCAGCTATACGACGAGCTGAAAAGACTGCATTTCCAGCAGGATGAAGCTGGTAGACAATTGCTGCAATTTGCCCATCAGGTAGAGGGCGCAGCGCAGGCCGAGGAGCGTAACCGCATCTCCCGCCAGCTGCATGACAATATCGGCCACCGGCTGATTCGCATAAAAATGATGATGGAAGCAGCTCTCCATATCGTGCCTCAAGATTCCGTCCGCGGTATGGATATGCTCCATCAAATCCGTGACCAGCTGGGAGAGAGCATGGAGCAGATGCGAACGGCCGTAAAACAAATGAACCCGGTCCGGCGGATCACGGACGACTATTCCCTGGATCGGCTGCTGGAAGAGACCGGCCGGGAGACCGGAATCGAGACCGACCTTATATTGCAGGGCATCCCCTATCCGCTCTATCCCAGTCAACAGGTGGTGCTATACAAAAATGCCCGTGAAGCTATCACGAACGCCATCCGCCATGGCGAGGCTAAACGAATCCAAATCATCCTGCAATACGGAGACCAGGACGTCCGGATGGAGGTTTCCAACGATGGTACAGTCCAGGAGCCGGCTGGCCACGAAGCTGCACCGGATCGTCAAGGTATCGGAATGAGCGGCATGCTCGAACGAACCCAAGTGGTGGGTGGGACGCTTGAGGTACGGAGAACCTTACCTTTTACCGTCATCACCCGGCTGCCTGTCTACCAGAAGCGTGAAATTATGTAATTTAACGAGACAAGAAGCCGTATCTTATTTTATAGAAAAGGTCGTGCCCATCCATGATATCCGTTTTAATTGTAGATGATGACCCGTTCATTCGGGAAAGCTTAAAATTGTTAGTGGGGATGGACCCGGATATCGAAGTATCGGCTGTCGCGGAGCACGGCGAGGAAGCGCTGGCTTTGTTGGAGGAGGGACTTCCTGTCGATGTTGTGCTGATGGACATTCGGATGCCGGTATGTGACGGCGTGGAAGGAACGCGGCGGATTCGTGAACGACATTCGGATGTGCGAGTGCTTATGCTGACTACCTTCGATGATGATGATTATATCGTGGAGGCTCTGCGGAACGGGGCTAGCGGTTATCTGCTGAAGAACATTCCGCCGGACCGCATCATCCAGGGAATCAAAACGGTGCATGACGGTAACATGCTGATTCATCCCGATATCGCCCGCAAGTTGACCGGCATGCTTCGTCCAACGGCGCAGCCCGTCCCTAAAGCTGCTGAACTGGAACAATTCGGGCTGACCCCGGCCGAGAAGAAAGTCGTCGTCCTTATTGCGGACGGCTTGTCCAATAAGGAAATTGCCGGACAGCTTTACTTAAGCGAAGGCACTGTCAAAAACTATGTCACCGAAATCCTCGGGAAGCTGAATCTTCGGGACCGGACGCAAATCGCCATTTTTTATCTAAAAAAAATGCAGGGATAGCTCCATTCAAAACATTTGATAGCTTATGCAAAAAAAGGCGGGCCCTTGTCCATATAGGACAAAGGCCCGCTTTCAGTATCATGATGAATGGAATCCCGCTTCTTCGGAGCCGCCGGTCGTCTTACTACCGGAAGAACCCCGCTTGCTGCGAATATGAAGTTTATTCGCCAGCAGCGTGATCAAGCTTACCGGCTTCAACCCGACGGCTATGCCATCCCTCGGGTCAGGCGCTACGATAGCTCCCAATTGATGATGATCCCCCGCGTAGATTGCACGCTGCAGGAATTTACTCTCCCCTTGATGGTTCTGAACCTCCAGCTTACAGAAGGCCGAATTCTGACGAAGCGCACTATGCAGCTGTTCCTTACTGTGAATCAGTTTACCGTTCACCTTGAGGATCGTCTCTCCTGCCAGAATACCAAGTTCGCTTGCCGGACTATTCGGAAGCACCGCGAGGACGCGTAGTCCACGAATCGGATGCACAAAGATCGGACTGCGCTGCTGTTCTTCATAACGGCTGTACCACACCAAGCCCTCATGCAGCAGTAATGCCGCTAATGCAGCCACGATAGTAAGCGGTGTCCACCACTCGGCCAGCAGGCTCAATGCCAGCACAATGGCTCCGTAGAATATGAGCCGCTTCGATGTGATGCCTGCCTTCTCCTGCGGGAGCATGCTCTGCGTCATTTCCCCGAAGCCAATCACCACCGGGAGTGCCATCATGGTAAAGCCTGTACTCCAGGCATCACCACCGAAGAATGGCGTCCATGGCAGCACGCTGCCTCCGCTTACCGCCGGAACAAGCAAGAACAAAGGCAAGGGCCAGAAGCTCTGCATGTGATAGCCACCAACGAGCTTGCCGCGCTTCCCCTCAAGAAACAACGGTGTAGCAAAACCCGAACCCTGTACCCTGACAAGCAAGGCTTCTGCAAAATGTAGAACGGCAGATAAAGCCAGCAGTGCGGGAATATCCAATCCAACGATCGTTGTCGTTACGTGACTGACCCAGCCTTCCGGCTGCCAATTCGGAAACCAGCCTAATCCAAACTGAATGATCCCAAGAAGACCGATGGAATAGGCAAAGCATAAGTACCGAATATGAAACAGCATCAGGATCAGGGAAGTCACCCATATACATATAATGGCTTCCAGGCTTAAGGATATTCCCAGGAAGGCCACAACGGTGGACACGCCGATTCCTGCCAGCAGCCCACCCAGAAACGTTCGCCATGTCTGCAATCCCCAGGAGTGCAGCTTCACATGGAACAGCTTACGCTCCACCAACACCTGCCTTCGGTAAAACAGCATGACAAACAAAATCGAAATATAATAAAAGGGCTGCGTCAGCAGTTGTATGCCTGCATCTATCCCATACATCAGCAGTTGTTTCAATGTCTCCAACAGCTTGCCACGCTCCTTTCAGCTTCAAGATGCTTCGAAATTTATACTTTCTGATGTCTTAAAAGAAAAAAAGAAGGCTAACGTTCAGCCTTCTTACTTGTTCGACGCCTTGGCGGCGATTTCCTTCCGGACCTCAGCAATTCCGCGATTCATTTGATTATCCTCTTTCGGATCCTGAATCTTCTCAATCAATGCGGCTTCTAATGCTTCGGCTGTAGCGCCGTTAAGGATACCGTCCGCTTTCAGCTTGTGCTTGCTCTGGAAACTCTTAACGGCCTTCTCTGTATTCCGGTCGAAATAACCATCCGTACGCCCGATCTTATAACCAACCGCTTCAAGCATGATCTGTGCATTCTTCACATCCGTGCTATTCGTGTCGTACGTATAAGTTTTCTTCTTATCGATCGGTGCAACGGTAAAGTATTCTGGCTGGGACACCTGAATATCCGGCTCAATTCCCTTCTCATGGATCCAGGTACCGTTTGGCGTCAACCATTTGGCAATCGTTACTTTCAGCAGGCTTCCATCGCCAAACTGCTTATCAAAGCTCGTTTGCACGGTACCTTTTCCGAAGGAATGCTCACCCATCAAGGTAGCTCCTGCCGATTGCTGCAGTGCGCCCGCCAAAATTTCGGAAGCGCTGGCGCTGCCCTTGTTCATCAGCACCGTAATCGGATAGGATTTCGCCACGCCGCCCGAAGGATGCTTCTCTCGCTTCTTATCCTTATCCTCTACCTGAACGATCAATTCGCCTTTAGGTACGAACTGCTCTGCAATGTCAATGACAACGGACAGCACGCCGCCTGGATTGTTCCGGACGTCGATCAGCAGTCCCTTCATGTCTTGGCTTTCCAGTTTCTTGAGTTCTTCCTTAAAGCGTTCGCCTGTATTCAGCGAGAATTGGGAGATCTCAATAACGCCGATTCCGCCCTTCTCCATTCGTGCCGACACGGTTTCCAGATCGACGTCATCACGAACGATAACATACTCGACAGGCTGCTCAGAGCCTGCACGCTTAATCTGAAGGACGGCCTTGGAGCCTTTCGGACCGCGAATCTTGTTGACTGCCGCGTTCAACTCCAGACCCTGCAAGGATTCCCCATTGACTGAGAGGATGGTGTCCTTTGCCCGAATCCCAGCTTTATCCGCAGGAGATCCCTTGATCGGGGATACAACGACAACATTGCCATCTACAGAGGATACCTCCGCACCAATCCCTGAGAAGGAGCCCTCAATGCTCTCTTCAAACTGGGCTGCCGTTTCTTTCCCCATATAGTTGGAATATGGATCTCCCAGCGCTTCCATCATCCCGTTGATGGCGCCGTCGATCAGTTTCGACCGATCGATATCCTTGTAATAATTGCTTTCGATGATGTCAATCGCTGTCCCCAGTTTTTTCGCTTCAGACTGCTCCAGTCCATTCCTGTTCGCTATACTGGCCAGCAGCCCCTCACCGTCTCCAGTCTGGCTAGGAGCGGGCAGCTGGGTCAAAGCCATCGTTAACAGCACGCCGCACAGCATGGCAGCTATGACCAGAAAGACAGCCGTTCGTTTTTTCAGCAAGTACTTCACCGCCTTTGTACGTTTCAACTGCTACACATGGGGAATCCCGTCCACCTAGTATATGATTGGCTTGCCGGGAATATTTATACAGCGGTCTGAAGGTTATATGGTATAAGTCCTAAAAATTTGTTACAGATAAGGCGAAGGATTCACCGGCGATCCATTGATCCGAACCTCAAAATGAAGATGCGGTCCTGTGCTCTGACCCGTGGAACCCACTTCGGCAATCTTCTGCCCTCTGGACACCTTGTCGCCTTCGCTGACTTTAATGCCGCCATTGCGGATATGTCCATACAAGGTCCATACGCCGCCCCCATGATCAACAATAACACAGTTTCCGTAACCGCTCCACCACTCGGCCAAGATGACCGTGCCGCTCTCGGCTGCCCGGATCTCAGTCCCCTGTGGTACCGCAAAATCCTGGCCTGTATGCATCTTGCCAGCCTGGCCCGTTACCGGATGAACTCGCGGCCCATAACCGGAGGACAGTCTGGCACCGGAAACCGGGATCGCGAATGGTCCGCCGTTACCTGTATATCCGCCGCCACCTTTACTACCGCCGAGGGTGGTCGCCTTGGCTGCTCTTTTCGCCGCAGCCGCTTTGGCAGCCGCTGCTTTTCGGGCAGCTTCCTCAGCCGCAAGCTTATTCTTCTCCTTCTGCAGATCCGAACGTTTGCTTGCCAGGGCAACCAGCATTTTATCCTGCTCTTCTGTCAAGATTTCCGCATCCTCGATATCCTGATCATACTGGGCCAGTAGTACGCGCTTCTCCTGTTCCTTCTCGTTCAGGATACTCTTGCGGTCCTCCATTTGGCCATACAGGTCCTTGGCGGTTGCATACTGTCCTTCAAGTTCCTTCTTCTTATCGATAACCAGCAGCTTGTCCTGCTTATGCTGCACCAGCAAATCCTGGTCCTGGTCAACGATCGACTTCAGGGAATCGGCACGCTCAATAAAATCGCTGAAGCTGGTCGAGGAGAGCAGCACATCCAGATAGGATACTTGCCCATCCATATAGATGAGGCGAATCCGGGATTCCAACAGCTTCTCACGGGAGGCGATACGCTCCTCCGCCGCTTCAAGTTCCTTGGTCGTTTTTCTCAGCAAATCCTCTGTCTCCTCAATCTTGACGGAGATTTTGGTCAATTCGTTGCTGACGATGCTGATTTGTTCCATCACGTATTTCAGGTTCTTCGTCGTTTTTTTCTTATAATGCTGGGCTTCTTGTTTATTATCCGCTGCCTTATTCTTCTGTTCCCGTGCTTTCTTGACCTGCTCCTGAAGCACTCTCAGCTCTCGATCTACATCGGCTGAAGTCTTCTTCTCGGCTTGTCCGACAGTCGGTTGAATCATAACGGTGGCCAGTAATAAGGCTGCTACTCCTGCGGCGATTTTCTTCAAGTTTCGCTCCCCATCCTTTACCTAGTTTTATACTTTCAAAAATTTACGTATCGACATGGTGCTGCCCCAGATACCAATAACCATGCCCAGTCCAATAATGATGGTACCGAGCAGCAGCCACAAATCTCCCAGCGGGATTAAGCTCTTTGCCAGCGTCAGATCGGTTTGCGACGCAGCGTACAGGCGATTGTAGCCAACAAACAACAGTGTGACCGTTACAATTGAACCCATCAGGCCGATCATGGCACCTTCCACGAAAAACGGCCAGCGAATGAAGTTGTTGGTCGCGCCGACAAGCTTCATGATGCCGATCTCGCGGCGACGGGCCAAAATCGTCACCCGAATGGTGTTCGAAATCAGGAACATGGACATCAAGCCAAGTCCCGCAACAAAAATAAAGCCGATATTCCGCACCGTCTTCGTAATCTTGAACAGCGTTTCGACCGTGCCCTCCCCATACTTGACTCGCAGGATCGGCTCCTCCGCATACTTCTGATTCAGTGCGGTAATCTTGTCGGCAACAAAACCGACCGTGGTCGGTTCAATAACGGAAACCTCGAATGCATCCGGAAGCGGATTCTGGTCCGCCTCGCTGAAGCCTTCCACCCATTCGGAGCCCAGGCTTTCCTCAAGCTCTTTCATGCCTTCTTCCTTGGACACGAACTTGGTCGCGCTGACCTCCGGCATAGACTCGATTTCACTCTTGATGGTTTCGCGCAGCTTCTTATCCACATTCAGATTTAAGTACGTATTGATTTGTACATTGCTATCTGCTTTATCGGCTAAAGCGTTCACATTCATGACTAATAGCATGAACACGCCCAGTATAAATAAAGACACTACGATGGAAGTAACGGATGCGACCGACATCCATCCGTTCCGGAAAACGCTCTTCGCCCCTTCCCGCAAGTGCCGCAAGAAGGTTCTAAAATTCATACCCGTAATCTCCTCTCTGCTGGTCACGGACGATCTGTCCATGCTCAATCGCAAGAACGCGTTTACGCATGGTGTTCACGATATCCCTGTTGTGGGTAGCCATTACGATGGTCGTTCCCCTGAAATTGATTTCATCCAGTAGCTGCATGATGCCCCACGAGGTTTCCGGATCCAGGTTACCTGTAGGCTCGTCCGCAATAATGACAGAGGGGTTATTCACAATCGCTCTGGCGATTGCGATCCGCTGCTGCTCACCGCCGGAGAGTTGGGAAGGTTCGCGGTTCGCCTTGGCTCTCAGGCCCACAAGCTCCAGCACCTCCATGACCCGTCTCTTGATGAGACGCTGCGGCGCTTCAATAACCTCCATGGCAAAAGCTACATTTTCGTAAGCAGTCAGCTTGGGCAGCAGACGGTAGTCCTGAAAAATAACCCCGATATTTCGGCGAACATAGGGAATTTTGCGCTGCTTCAGCTTCCCGATATTAAATCCATTAACGGAAATTTGCCCCTTAGTAGGCACTTCTTCTCTATAGATAAGTTTCATAAACGTCGATTTGCCAGCACCTGACGGTCCGACAACATAGACGAATTCATTTCGATTGATTTTGACGGAAACTCCTTGAAGCGCATGAGCGCCGTTCGGATAAGTCTTCCATACGTCCTGCATTTCGATCACTTCATCACTTCCCAATCCTTAATTAGCCTTTATACTTTCGACAGTTTCCATCGAATTCCTTTAAAATCCATGAAAAATCCTCACGACATCGTCTATTGTAACAAATTTGTTACCTTTTGAGTACCCGAAAGTTTAAGCCCACCGTGACATATACATGAAAAAGTGCATGAACTGCAGCCAATACGAAGTTAAGAAGGTGGTTCGAATGAAAAAAATTCATCTTGGTCTCATCATTGTCATCAGTTTCGGTCTTCTCCTCTCCGTCGGCTTCGGTCTATTGACGATGTACGTGAACCAGAAGGAACTCCCAAGGGGGATCGTTCTCTCCGGTTGGCAGGTAGGCGGTACACCCGCAGACGAGGTGCTGTCAGAGCTGGATCAACGGCTGCAGGCGATGACAGCATTGAAGGTGGAGCTGCAATCGGACACTCTGAAAGGGCACACGGAAAGCTTCACTCTCCGGGAAGCCGGAGTTCAATTCAGCGCAGCCGATTTTCGGGAAGCTATCGCCAGGTTGTCCGAAGGATCATTATGGGATCAGGTTCTTTACCGGCGCAACTTTCAGCTGGAGTGGCATATATCCACGGACTGGGATCGCAATGTGTTAAAAGAGCGGTTGGGCGAAGACTGGCAAAAGGAACGCTTTGGCGAACCCGTCAATGCCGTGCGGAGCATATCCGAAGATGACGTTGTCCGGTACACCCCGGAGAAAACGGCATACCGCATCGATTGGCCGACATTCTATGAAGGGTTCGGCGCTGCACTTCCGAATGAGTCTCACTTCACCGAGCCGAAATTGGATGAGATCATTACAGTTCAGCTGCCTCTCATCCGTCAAAAACCCCCCGTTACCGTAAAATCGCTGCAGGATGAGGGGATTGAGCGCAAAATCGTCGAATTCTCTACCAGTCTCGGATCCAGCGGGCCTGGCCGCGTGCATAACGTGACTGCCGCTGCCAAAGCCGTAGACGGCATGATTCTGAAGCCCGGCGATGAATTCAATTATGCTCATATTATTGATACCGCGAAGAAGGAGTACGGCTTTGAAGAAGCTCCCGTTATCGTGAACGGCAAGCTGGTTCCCGGGATCGGCGGCGGGATCTGCCAGGTATCCAGCACGGTCTATCATGCCGCTCTGCTCACCGGGCTGGAAATCACCGAACGACGCAATCATTCCCTTCCGGTCAGTTACCTGCCCAAGGGGCAGGATGCAACCTTTGCCGAAGGGGTGATCAATTTTCGCTTCCGGAACAATACAGGCAAGCATCTGCTTATTTTATCGGAGGTATCGCACGGTAATTTAACACTAAAGATGTTCGGCACCTTTCCGGATAATACGGAATATGAGCTTGTGTCCACCACCGTTGAAACCTTGCCGTCACCAGAGAAAATCATTCACAATAACTCGCTGCCGCCAGGACTCAAGCAGGTGGTTCAGAACGGGAAGCCAGGCTATGTGGTCGAAACCTACCGAACCAAGAAAGTAAACGGCAAGGTTGTGGAGAACGTCAAAATATCCAAGGATACTTACCGCCCCCAGAACAGCATCGTTGCCATCAATCCGACGAACGATGTCCAACTGCCTGAAGCGAATGATACCCCGAAAGAGGAAGTGGTTGAGGACGGTATCAGTGCACCGTAAACCTGAAGACGACATGAAACAGCCCGGATTCGCGAATAGAACCGCGAATCCGGGCTGTTTGCCTTGCCGTTATTTTAATGTAATGTATCGATTTAATTATAGGTCCGACTTCTACTATGGTATATGCGCTGAAAGCCTCCGTATATTCCGCCGGCCGATGGAGCAGCCTTTGCCGATATGGACCCTGCCGCCCCTGACAACGGCGGCTCTCGTATTCTTCAGACGGTTATCCTCGCCTTCAATCAGCTCGGCATTCAGATGTCCAATTCGGAAGGCATCGTTGTCACCCTTAAAACCGCCGAGACGCTCTGACCTCGGCTTCCGGATGCTGTGACAATTCATCTCTATACTCCACTTGCCGAATCTCGCACCCTTTGCCTAGGATCACCCGGTTACCGCGGACGATATCGGCTTCAACATACTCGAGATCAAGGACATCGCCTTCAATAATACGAGCCTCCAGCCGTGTTCCCCGTAAAGGCAAGGACAGCATTTCCCAGAGCCGCTTCCCTTTTTTGCGGACTGTTATCCGGTCTCCAACGATTTCCTGTGCAAGGCAGCGGCCCAATACTCGGATATCCGCTGTTCCAACATGCAGGCGGCCATCGATCTTAAATCCCCCTTGAAACGTGGCGGATTCACTCCGCACGTCACCACGACTTCTTAGGTTTCCGGTGACTTCCAATTTCTTCGATTCGGAATCTCCGTGAATGCTGCAATGCCCCCCGATAAAGATGGAGCGGCTGCGCAATCCATCCTTCAAACTCAGGCTGCCGGCTACATGCAGCTCCTCAGACTCCACAGCCCCCTTAATGGTTCCCGAACCGTTCACGCGAATCGTACGGGCAGCGACGGCGCCACTAACACTCATATTTCCATTGCCTATTAATTCCCGGCAATCCAGATCTCCATTCACCTGCCCGGCACCGTCAATGCGCACCTTATCGTATTGGCCGCCGCTTGAACTTCCGGTTCCCGTAATCTTCAGATCGGACAGCTTATCGTCATGTGGTATCATGAGTATCCTCCTCTAGGTTCACAAAGTAATCACTATCTATATCTTAACTTCTTCAACACAACAGTTATTTCTACAATAAATGTCCGTCCTCCACCAGGTGGAGTCATGATCTCCCTCTAAGATACCACAACCCCGCTATTCATAGAACAGCCCGATGGCTGAACTTCACCTCGGTCCCAAGACCGAGGCGTTTCTCAGGCACTCTCCTCGTCTTTTCCTCAAATGATAGTTCTGATTTGCTTGGAGCAAGGGAGATTGATTGTGATATGATTCAATTAGGCTCGTCATTGATCTCTAAAGTGAAAGGGGATACATCATCATGGCTCTTATGCAATGTCGCTTTTACTCGGAGGTACTCGGTCTCAGCACGTCCATGACCGTCATTCTCCCTCAGCAAACCTCTTCGCAGATCGGTATGACCAATCATGTCAAAAGCGGTCTGCATCCGACGCTCTTCCTGCTGCACGGCCTGTCCGACGACGACTCCATCTGGCTGCGCAGAACCTCCATTGAACGCTATGTGGCCGAGATGGGCATTGCCGTCGTGATGCCGCAAGTTCACCGCAGCTTCTATACCGACATGGAATACGGCGGCAAATACTGGACCTTCATCAGTCAGGAGCTGCCAGCCATTGCCCGTTCCTTCTTCCCGTTATCCCACGCGAGGGAAGATAACTTTGTCGCCGGCTTGTCCATGGGCGGATATGGGGCATTCAAGCTGGCGCTCCGCTGCCCGGAATCCTTTGCCGCGGCTGCCAGTTTGTCGGGCGCGCTCGATATGGCGGGACATATCCGGAGGAATGAGGCCTTGTTTGAACATCAATTAGTCTACGGAGATCAAGATATTACCGATACCGACAACGACTTGCTGTGGTTGCTTCAGGAAGTCGAACGATCAGAGGGGCCTAAGCCGCTGCTGTATCAATGTTGCGGAACCGAAGACTTTCTCTATGAAGACAATCAGGTGTTCCGCAAAGCCTGCGAAGAAACCTCCCTCAATCTCACCTATCAGGAAGGCCCGGGCGATCATGATTGGGGATATTGGGATACCCGCATTCAGGATGTGCTGAAGTGGCTACCGTTGAAGGCCTGATAAACCTATAGACACACATGACATGCCAGCGGTTCATTTTCGGTTCTATGAGGTGCATTTCTGATATCAAAAGGTGGATCAGCAAACTTATCGTTTGCCGATCCACCTCTATTTTTTCTACCGTAATATGCCGTTACTCAACATTCCCTTGGCGGAGACCCAACCATTCTTCCGTAGTCTGAAGGGTCTGCACGCTGCGATCAATGGCCGCCTTCACTTGTTCGGTTGCCGTACCGCCGTATACGTTACGCGCATTGACCACCGTCTCCGGTTGAAGCACGCCGTAAATGGAGTCGTCGAACAGCTCCGAGAACTGCTTGAATTCGTCCAGCGTCAGATCCAGTAAATACTTGTTGTTCTGGATACAGTACAATACAGTCTTGCCGATTACTTCGTGCGCCTGACGGAAAGGAAGCCCTTTGCCAACCAGGAAGTCCGCGATGTCGGTTGCGTTCGAGAAGTCGGTATTCACCGCTTCGCGCATGCGGCCTTGGTTGACCTTCATCGTGGCGATCATCGGTGCAAACAGCTGCAGTGCGCCTTCCAGCGTAGCCACCGTATCGAACATGCCCTCTTTATCTTCCTGCATATCCTTGTTATAAGCAAGCGGCAGGGACTTCAGCACGGTGAGAAGACCCATTAGATTGCCGTATACCCGTCCGGTTTTGCCGCGGACCAGCTCAGGCACATCCGGATTCTTCTTCTGCGGCATAATGCTGCTGCCCGTGCAGAACGCATCATCCAGCTCGATGAAGTTGAACTCCGTACTGCTCCAGAGCACCAGCTCCTCGCTTAAGCGAGACAAGTGCATCATGATGATGGAAGCATCCGAGAGGAATTCCAAGATGAAGTCGCGGTCGCTGACCGCATCCAGGCTGTTCTCGTAAACGCCGTCAAACCCAAGCTGCTCCGCCACGAAATGGCGGTCGATCGGGAATGTCGTACCCGCGAGCGCACCTGCCCCGAGCGGCAACACGTTAATGCGCTTATAGCTGTCGATCAGACGGTCGATATCCCGCTGGAACATGGACACGTAAGCCATCAGATGATGCGCGAACAGAATCGGCTGTGCACGCTGCAGATGCGTATAGCCCGGAATAATCGTATCCAGGTTATCCTTGGCTTGTCCGATCAATGCGGTTTGCAGCTCATGCAGCATGCCGGTCAGCGCCACCACGCGGTTACGCAAATACAGATGCATATCCGTAGCCACTTGATCGTTACGGCTGCGGCCTGTGTGGAGCTTGCCGCCGACAGGTCCGATTTCCTCAATCAGATTCTTCTCGATATTCATATGAATATCCTCATCCGATACGGAGAACTCGATGCTGCCCTCACGGATGCGCTCCAACACCTTGTTCAAGCCAGCCTTGATCGTCACCACGTCTTCGGCTGGCACGATGCCGCATTTGCCCAGCATGGACACATGCGCAAGGCTTCCCTGGATATCCTCTTCGGCCAGCTGCTTGTCAAAACCGATGGATGCCGTATATTCCTCTACCAATGCGTTGGTCTGCTTCGTAAAGCGTCCGCCCCATAACTTGCTCACAACACTTGCCCCTCTCTGTTCAAGGCAGAGGGCCGCTTCCCGCTTAAGAAGTCCCATTCATCCCGGTTATGCGAGAATCAGCGGGGCTCCCTAGCATGAAACGGCCTTCAGCCTGTTCATTATTGTAAACTTATTGATTCTGGTTCACGCCGGTTGCCACTTTCAAACGCAGTGCGTTCAAGCGGATAAAGCCGGTCGCATCGCCCTGATCATAAGCTTGCGTCGGATCGGCTTCCATCGTGGCGATATCCGGGTTGTACAGACTGACCGGACTCTTCACGCCTGCGCCGATAATGTTGCCTTTGTACAGCTTCACGCGCACCGTGCCGGATACGTTCTTTTGGCTCTCTGTTACCAGCGCTTGCAGTGCCAGACGCTCCGGCGCAAACCAGAAGCCGTTATAAACCAAGGTGCTGTAACGGGTAATCAAGCTGTCGCGCAAGTTCATCACTTCACGGTCCATCGTGATGGATTCCATTTTGCGATGAGCGGTGAACAGGATGGTTCCGCCCGGCGTCTCATAGACACCGCGGCTCTTCATGCCAACGAAGCGGTTCTCTACCATATCCACGCGACCGATGCCGTGTTTGCCACCCAGCTCGTTGAGCTTCTCCATTACTTGCAGCGGACTCATCGATTCGCCGTTCAGCGCAACGACATTCCCTTGCTCAAACGTAAGCTCGAGGTATTCCGCCTCGTCTGGTGCATCCTCAGGCGATACGCTGAGCAGGTACATATCCTTGCTATCCTCTGCACTTGCATCGAACCAAGGATCCTCCAGCACACCGCTCTCATAACTGATATGGAGCAGGTTGCGGTCCATGGAGTAGGATTTGGCTGCCGATGCCGTTACCGGAATGCCATACGCTTCCGCGTAAGCAATCATCTCTGCGCGTCCCGGGAAGGAGTTGCGGAACTCCTCGATGCGCCAAGGCGCGATCACTTCAATGTCTGGTGCCAAACCGGCTACGCCCAGCTCAAAACGAACCTGATCGTTCCCTTTACCCGTAGCGCCGTGCGCAATCGCCGTCGCGCCTTCCGCACGAGCGATATCCACCATGCGTTTAGCGATCAATGGACGCGCAATACTGGTCCCGAGCAGGTACTGCCCTTCGTACATGGCACCCGCCTGGAACATCGGATAGATGAAATCTGTTGCAAATTCGTCGCGCAGATCGTCGATATATACTTTGGAGGCGCCGGTCGCCAGCGCTTTTTCCTCAAGTCCGTCCAGCTCTTCCTTCTGGCCGATATCGGCCGTGAAAGCAATGATCTCCGCATCGTAGGTTTCTTTCAGCCACTTCAGAATAACGGACGTATCCAGGCCGCCGGAATACGCCAGCACAATTTTTTGTTTTGCCATGGTTAAACTCCCTCTCTTTGTTACTAACAACCCTATCGTTCATTATACTAAGGATAACGTCCATTGACGCATTTTCATAGAGAATATCGCTCTGTAATAAAAGGCTTTATGCCATCAAAGCAACCATCAAAGCCTTCTGGGCATGGAGACGGTTCTCAGCCTGATCGAAAATAACGGAATTGGCACCGTCAATCACGCCTTCGCTAACCTCTTCGCCACGGTGGGCAGGAAGACAATGCAGGAACAAGTAATCCGGCTTCGCTGCCTTCACCAGCTCCTCATTCACCTGGTAGTCCGCAAACGCGGCTTCCCGCTGTGCCTGCTCCTCTTCAAAGCCCATGCTTGCCCATACATCCGTATAGATCACGTCCGCATCCTTCGCGGCTTCGATTGGGTCTTGGGTGATCGTGATTTTGCCGCCCGTTTGCGCTGCGATCTCCTCGCTCAGCTTCACGATGCTGGCATCCGCCTCATAGCCCTTCGGACTGGCCACAGCCACATGCATGCCCATCTTGGCTCCGCCGATCAGGAGCGAATGCGCCATATTGTTGCCATCGCCGATGAAGGCCATTTTGAGGCCTTTCAGTTTGCCCTTGTGCTCCAGCACCGTCTGCAAATCAGCCAGCACCTGACATGGATGCGCCATGTCGCTCAGGCCGTTGATAACCGGAATGGAGGCATATTTCGCCAGATTGACCACGTTGTCGTGCCCGAAGGTACGGATCATCAGACCGTCCAGATAACGGGACATCACCTGCGCCGTATCGCTGATTGGTTCGCCACGCCCGAGCTGAATATCGTTTTTGCTTAAAAAGAGTGCATGTCCGCCCAACTGAAACATGCCAGCCTCGAACGACACCCGCGTCCGTGTGGACGACTTCTCAAAAATCAAACCGATTGTCTTGCCTTTCAGCGGCTGATAGACTTCGCCGTTCTTCTGCTTGCGTTTGATCTCAATCGCCGAATCGAGCAAGAACTGAATCTCTTCCGTCGAGTATTCATCCAGCTCGATCATATCCCGCCCTTTTAGGCTTAATTCCTTCACTTGTCCGCTTGCGGCCATATCCTTCAGTCCTCCTTAACCATGCTGTTATTGTCCAAAATGTTGTTGCACGATTCTTCTATGCCTGGCTAACCGCCGTATGCTCATGTATAAGTTCCGTAATAATCGATACCGCCTGGTCGATCTCTTGACTTGTGACGTACAGGTTCGGAAGCAAACGGATGACATCCGGTCCGGCCGTTACGAACAGCAGTCCGCGGCTCTGTCCTTTCAGTACCAGCTCGCCAACCGGTTCAACGCATTCGATGCCGATCAGTAGGCCTTTCCCACGGATTGCCTTCACAAAAGGATGGCTGCCCAGGCTCTCATTCAGCTTCAACATCAGATATTCTCCAGCTTCGGCCGCGCGCTGCGGCACGTTGTCCTCCAGCATCGTCTCGATGGTGGCCTGGATGACGGAGCTCGCAATCGGTGTACCGCCAAACGTCGTTGCATGGCTTCCTGCCGTGAAAGCTTCACGCAAGTAAGCTTTGCCCAGCATCGCGCCAACCGGGAACCCGGAACCGAGTCCTTTGGCCACGGTGAAAATATCCGGCTCAATGCCGTAATGCTCGTGCGCAAACAGCTTGCCGGTTCGACCCATACCCGTCTGCACCTCGTCGACGATCAGCAGCAGTCCGTGCTTCTTACACAGCCCGGTGACGGCTTGCAGGAACTCCGGCTCCACCGGATGCACGCCGCCCTCCGCCTGCACCATTTCGATCATGATGGCTGCGGTGTTGTCGTTAATGGCCGCTTCCAGTTCCGGAAGGTCATGCAGCGGAACGCTTTTGAAGCCTGCCGGAAGCGGAAGGAAGCCTTCCTTTACCTTATCCTGGCCGGTGGCCGTCAGCGTAGCCAGCGTCCGTCCATGGAAGGACTGCGTAAACGTAATGACCTCGTACCGTCCCGTTCCCTTCACCTTCTGATGGTAGCGGCGCGCCAGCTTAATGGCCGCTTCGTTCGCTTCGGCCCCGCTGTTGCAGAAAAAAACCGCATCCGCGCAGGTGTTGGCTGTCAGCAGCTCGGCTGCTTTTTCCTGACCCGGAATGTGGAACAGGTTCGAGACATGCCACAATTCATCCAGCTGGGCTTTCAGCTTCTCTTTCACCTTTGCCGGAGCATGGCCGAGATTTGTTACCGCCAGACCCGCCATAAAATCAAGATATTTGTTACCTTGATCGTCCCATAACCAGCTGCCTTCCCCTTTGACTAGGGCAATTGGATATCTGGCATACGTTTGGAACAATGAGCTTTCATTCGCTGCTTTCACACCGCCTGCTGCTGTTTCTTTTCCCATGACCTTTACACACTCCTTTGCATATGGACAAACCAGATTCATGAATACTCCTGAACTCTGAGACCCCTGACATCACTACGCATGTGGATTGTTCTTCCGATCGCTGTTGCCCCCAGATTTTTATTGAAATGGCTGCAGCGGTGAAAATCCGGGGACAAAGGCGACCGCGTTGCTTCTCCAGAACAATTCCACCTTCTCCGTTGAAGCCGCTCTATTCTACAATCTCAAATCTCAATCTACATCCGCACGATGCGCGTTCCCAGCACTTCGCCTCCAAGCACCCGGCTCAGCACGTTCGGCTCGCTTCCGTCCACGATGACGACCTCGCTCACTTTGCCGTGAATGCAGCTGATGGCCGCTCTGACCTTCGGTATCATGCCGCCGTAGATTTCGCCTGTCCCGATCATGTCCTCGATCTCCTGCACCGTCACGGTTGGAAGCACCCGCTTCTCGCCGCCCGATCCTTTCATGATCCCGGGCACGTCGGTGACAACGATCATCTGATGCACCCCCAGGTGGGACGCAACGGCACCAGCCGCCGTATCGGCATTAATGTTGTATCGCTGACCGGACGGATCCACCCCGATCGGTGCAACCACAGGCATGTAGCCCATTTCCAGCACACCGCTCAGAATCGACGACTTCACAAACGTCACATCGCCGACCCAGCCAACCACGGCATGGTTCGTCACCGGTTTGGCCTCGATCAGTCCACCGTCCGAGCCGGACAAGCCGATAGCAGAGCCGCCCACGCTTTGAATCCGCCTTACGATCTGTTTATTGATGGTGCCCGCAAGGACCATCTCCACGACGTCCAGGACATCCTCCGTCGTCTTACGCAGCCCGTTCACAAACTCGGTCTCAATGCCGAGTTTCTCCAGATTGCCGGAGATCGCAGGTCCGCCACCATGAACGATAACGGGGTTAACTCCCTTTTGCTGCAGATCCTTCAAATCCTCGAAGAAGCTGTCAGGAAGCGCAGCGAGCGTGCTGCCGCCGCATTTCATCACAAACGTATCTGCCCCCGCTGTTTGGACCGGCAACGTATCCTTTTGATCGAGCGTGCTCTTCATATCCGTCTCCTCCGTCCTACTGATTATTTACCTACGTACGATAAGCCGCATTAATGCGGACATAGTCATAAGTTAAATCACAGCCCCAGGCCGTAGCCGAGCCATTTCTGATATGCAGCTTCACGTCAATATCCACGGCATCACCCTGGAGGTAAATCAGAGCCGCATCCTCGTCAAAAGCAACAGGCCTTGACTGCTCCAGCACCGAGATCGGACCAATGGCAATATCCACCGTCTCCGGATTGACCGGACGACCCGCACGGCCGACAGCCGCAATAATGCGTCCCCAATTGGCATCAGCACCGAATACGGCGGATTTGACCAGGCTGGAGCCAATGATCGTCTTCGCAATCGCTTGCGCGTCATCGTCGCTTTCGGCGCCGTTCACGCGAACTTCGATCAGGCGGGAAGCTCCCTCTCCGTCACGTGCAATAGCTTTCGCCAGCTGTTGGCATACATAATGGAAACCGGCTGCAAATGCATCCCAATCCGGATGCTCCGGCGATAGCACGTCATGCCCTGCCAGGCCGCTAGCCATCGCAACCAGCATATCGTTGGTGCTTGTATCCCCATCCACCGTAATCATATTAAAGGTCAGGTTGGTCGTTTGGCGCAGCAGCAGCAGCAGTGCATCCTGACCAATGACCGCATCTGTCGTCATGAATCCGAGCATGGTCGCCATGTTCGGATGAATCATCCCCGACCCCTTCGCTGTTCCAGCGATAGTCACCTTCGTACCGTTAACTTGAACGGTGACGCAGGCTTCTTTTTTTACGAGATCGGTAGTCAAAATCGCTTGGCTGAAGCTCTCAGCCCCTTCGCTGCCGCCGCTGAGTCGTGCAGGCAGGCCGGTGATACCCGAGGTAACGCGGTCCATCTTCAGCAGTTCCCCGATGACTCCCGTTGAGGCGACGGCCACATCGTTGTCATTCAGACCGAATTGCGCAGCCGTATTGGCACGCATCGTGTAAGCATCCTCTTCACCCTGCTTCCCCGTACAGGCATTGGCATTCCCGCTGTTCACGACGATCGCGCGAAGCTTGCCATCCTGCAAGCTTTCACGCGTTACCTTCAGTGGTGCCGCTTGAAAAAGGTTCGTTGTATATACAGCTGCCGCCACAGCAGGCACATCGCATACAATGACGCCCAGGTCGTTACGGTCAGTCTTCTTAAGTCCACAGTGGAGCCCGGCAGCCTTGAAGCCTTGCGGCGTTACGATGCTGCCCCCATCAATAATCGCAAACATATTCTCTCCCATGTCTGTATCCCCAGCCGCTTACGGATAAATCGGCGTAAACGTAAGTCCGAGGCTCTCCTCCCATCCCATCATCAAATTCAGGTTCTGGATTGCCTGACCGGCCGCACCCTTCACCACGTTGTCAATGACCGATATAATGGTCACTCTGTTCGTACGCGCATCCACTGCAAAGCCGATATCACAATAGTTGGACCCGGTGACTTCTTTTGTCGCAGGCCATACGCCCAAGTCACGGATTCTCACAAACCGGCGGTCCTTGAAATACTGGCGATACAGCTCAATGAAATCCTCTTCCGTATAAGGACCCTGGAGCGTGGCATACATCGTGCTCATGATTCCCCGCGTCATCGGGACCAGATGGGTCGTAAAGGTAACGGTGATCGGTTCGCCCGCAACCTGAGTCAATACCTGCTCAACCTCGGGAATATGCTGATGCTTATTCACCTTATAAGCTTTAAAGTTCTCGTTGATCTCGGCATAATGCGTCATCAAACTGGTTCCTCGGCCTGCACCGGACACGCCGGATTTGGCATCGATAATAAGAGAAGAGGCATCAATCCATCCCGCGCTGATTGCCGGAATCAGCCCGAGCAGCGTTGCTGTTGGATAACAGCCCGGATTGGAGATGAAATCCACATCGTGGACCTCTTCGCCAAACACTTCGCATAGGCCATATACAGCCTTCTCCAAAAGTTCCGCACTCGGAGCCGTGTGCTTATACCACTGTTCATACACTGCTCCGTCCTTCAAGCGAAAATCTCCCGAAAGATCAATGACCTTCAGGCCCGCATCCAGCAGCTCCGGCACCAGTTTGGCACTGACGCCCGAAGGCGTCGCCGCGAACACTAGGTCTGCCACCTCAGCGATTTCCGCTGGGTTAACACCATCCAGGTTCCGGGTCATGATATTCGTCAAATGCGGAAAACCGTCCGATATCGGTACGCCTGCAGTCGATGAAGAGATTACCGATGTAATCTCAACGCGCGGGTGCGCTTGCAGCAACCGGATCAGTTCCACGCCACCGTAACCGGTGGATCCAACAATAGCAACTTTTACTGTGTTTGTGTCCGTCATTTATCCTCATCCCTCTCCCCAAGGAACAGCCAAAGGACCTTATGCAAGGTCCCATTCATCCATTCCCTTCATCTCTACGTCATGCCATCCGTTTCCATTCTCCGATCGATTCACATTGTCCCCTGAGCTCTGCCCTTGACGTGGTAAGCCATAGAAATCAAGTGACTGCTGATGCTCTTGATATGGTTTTCCATCGTGAAGCAGTCAGGCCAGTCATGATCTTGTTCGGTAGTCTTCTGTCTCCTGCATAAAACGACGCTTTCGTCATAGGTATTCATTGACTTTATCCGTCTCATAAATATGTATTATTATACGACTGTATTCATATAAATACAATGGATTATTCAAATTTGGTCCCCATTGCAAATGAATTCCAATCGCCTCCAAATGTCTAAAGCGCAGATTCAAATTCTTCTTTTAGAATGGAATACAATTTGAGGTCCCAATGCTGACCCTTGATCTTGATCCCCTTCCTCAAGGTTCCCTCATAGGACATGCCGACCTTCTCCATGACACGCTGAGAGCCGATATTCCCTTCTATGCAACGAGCTTGGATGCGCACAAGATCCATTTCGCCAAATCCGAGTTTCAGTAACGCGGAGGCTGCTTCCGTCATAAGGCCTTGTCCCCAACAATCCCGCGCGAGTACGTAACCGATCTCGGCACTTTGCTGTTCGGGCTTCCACCACACAAAATCCACTGTCCCCACCAAACGCCCGCTCTCCTTCAGCTCGATCCCCCAAGGGGCAATATCATGCTTGGCATACTGGACCAGTATAAACTGGATGAATTTCTTACTGTCATCGATCGAGCGATGGGTTTCCCAAGTTACGTACTTGGCAACCTCATCATCAGAAGCATATGCATACATCTGATCCGCATCCTGCATCGATATTCTGCGCAGCCGCAGGCGCTCGGTTTCCAGCACCGGCAAATTAGCAAAGATCTGTTCGATTTCCATAATCCCCTACCCCCTGAACAATATTAGATACCATTATATGCTCTTTACTAGAAAAATAAAGAAAAATTCAAGGTCATCGATCAGCCCCCCACCGAAAAGCCGATTCAATTAAAAAACGACTATCGGCGTCCTTATGACAGACCGCGTTTAGAGGGAGTTTTGCCTACGATTACCGAATGGGTCAGCTTTGCTGAAACCTTATCGATTCTATAATTCCACACAAAAAAGAGACGGTGATATACACCGCCTCTTCGAGTGTCGAAGACTTCTCGACACCACTTCTATTATGTTACGCCTTAATATTGCGAAAGCCTTCGCCCAATACCTCATGGGCATTGCTAATGATGACAAACGCATTCGGGTCCACCGATTGCACCACCGTTTTCAGACGGGGAATTTCACTTTGTCCGACGACGACCATAAGAACCGTCCGGTGTTCTCCCGTATAGCCTCCCTCTGCGGTCAGCTTGGTTAATCCACGGTCGAGATCCTCGAGAATGGCCTTGGTTATCGGCTCCGTATGATCGGATATAATGTAAGCCACCTTGGTGAAACTAAAGCCCAGCTCAATCGCATCAATCACTTTGCCTGTCACGTACAGTCCAATGAGTGCATACAACGCCTGCTCCAGCGACAGCACGAGGGCTGCCGAAGAGATCACAATCGCATCTAAGAGCACGACACAGAGGGAGAAGCTGAGGCCGCTGTATTTTTGCAGGAGCTGAGCCACGATGGTCAATCCACCAGTTGAACCCCTGCCGCGATAGACCAGCCCCATCCCGATACCGACGCCGATCCCGCCATAAATGGAAGCCAGGAGCGGATTGGAGGTTGGAATCGGCCAATCCTTGGTCAAAAAGACGAATAACGGCAAAATCACGCTTCCCAGCAGGGAACGGATGCCATAATCACGTCCAAGCAGCCAGAAGCCAAGCACAAACAAGGGGATATTCAGTGCCCACTGCGTAAAGGCCGGTTCAATGCCGAGCCATGCTTGCACAAGAACGGACAATCCGGACACACCGCCTGAGGCGATGTGGTTGGGCAGGAAAAACAGATTAAATGACAGCGCCATAATAAAGGAGCCGATGATGATAAAAACGGTGTCCACCGTCTGTCGAAGGGGACCGTTGATTGGAATCAGGGGTTCTCTTTTTCTTTTGTTAATCGATGGATTTCCAGCGGATTGCGCCATAGCTCTTCAAATCTCTCCTCAACGTCCTACTCGACTTCCAGCTTGATCTGACTGCGCAAATATCCATCGATAAAAGCATCCAGATCCCCGTCCATGACGGCTCCTATATTACCGGTCTCCACCTGTGTACGATGGTCTTTCACCATGCTGTACGGATGAAATACATACGAACGGATCTGGCTGCCCCATGCGATGTCGGACTGCTCCCCGCGGATTTCCGCCAGTTCCCTCTGCTGCTCTTCGATCTTGCGCTCATAGAGCTTGGAACGAAGCATGGTCATCGCACGCTCACGGTTCTTGATCTGGGACCGTTCATTCTGACAGGTTACGACCACACCCGTTGGCAAGTGAGTGATCCGTACGGCCGAGTCCGTCGTATTGATATGCTGACCACCAGCGCCGCTCGCACGGTAAGTATCAATCTTCAGGTCTTCTGTGCGGATGTCCAGTTCAATCTCATCGTTAATCTCAGGAACGACGTCACAGGACACAAAGGAGGTATGGCGACGGCCGGAAGAATCGAACGGAGAGATCCGAACGAGGCGATGCACCCCTTTTTCGGCTTTCAAATACCCATAAGCGTTGTAGCCCTTAATGAGCAGTGTCACGCTCTTGATTCCCGCTTCATCCCCAGGCAAATAATCCAGCGTCTCCACCTTGAAGCCGCGTTTCTCCGCCCAACGCGTATACATGCGATGCAGCATTTGGCCCCAGTCCTGAGACTCGGTTCCCCCCGCGCCCGGATGCAGCTCAAGGATGGCATTCATTTTATCGTAAGGCTGGTTCAACAGCAGTTGGAGTTCAAACTCTTCCACACGCCCAACCAGGTCCTTGATCGTCTCTCCGATTTCTCCTGCAAGGGAGTCATCGCCTTCTTCATCCGCCAGCTCGATCATCACGACGGCATCATCGTAATCCACCTGCAGCTTCTGATAGTGATCCACCGATGACTTCACGGCATTCATCTCGGTAATAAGCGCCTGAGCCTTCTCATTGTCATCCCAGAAATCCGGGGCTGCCATCTTCTCCTCAAAGTTCTCAATCATCTCCTGCTTTAAACTTAAGTCAAAGAGACCCCCTAAGATTGGTTAGTTTCTTGCTGATTTCACGCAGGTCCTGCTTCACACTTGGATCGATCATGAGTCCTCGTCCTTTCTTATCTACACGTAATAATTTCAGTATACCCTCTCCAGCATGGAAAACGTTCCATTTTAGAGAAAATCCACGTCACATCGTTCACAAAATATTTCGCTGTTTATTCAGATAAACTCCCTTAAACGCAGCAATGATTTCGGATCACGGTGGAATAGACCACAGTCACCCGGTTCATCTGCCGCTCTTAAGGGAGTTGAAATGTTTGCGCCCATAACCTGGACGGGCTATATAAGGATGATCGAAGTTTACAGTGATGCTGATCCATTTCAATCATCGCAAGAAAAATATCCTCTAAACGCGGTCTTGCTTCTGTGAAAGCACGTCGATAGATGCTTTTCTTCTATTCATCGCCATTTGGCTAGATCGCTTAAGTGTTCTGTCCATGGCAGTGCTTATACTTCTTGCCGCTGCCACAAGGGCATGCATCATTCCGGCCGATCTGTTCAGCCACTTGGACCGGACGCTTCTCGGCAGGTTCGCTGCTGCTGTTCGTGGAGACTTTATTCTCGTCCACAACGGCTTGACGCTCCTGATTTGTCGCGATTTGGGCCTTCATGATGTACGTCGCCACTTCTTCCTGGATCGTCGCGATCATGGCATTAAACATCTCGAAGCCTTCGAATTGGTATTCGCGAAGCGGATCGGTACCGCCGTATGCACGAAGGTGGATACCTTGACGCAGTTGGTCCATCGCATCGATATGATCCATCCACTTACTGTCCACCGAACGCAGCACGATAACTTTTTCGAACTCGCGTACCATTTCTTCGCCGATGGCTTGCTCACGCTCTTCGTACTTCTTCATCACGCGCTCGAAGATATACTCGGTAATCTCTTCTGCTTCTTTGCCCCACAGATCTTCGCGAGTGACGGAACCTTCGTCCAGCAGCTTGCTGTTGACGTAGTCTGCCACTTCTTGCAGTTCCCAGTTCTCCGGAATGTCATCGCTGCAGTGAGCCTGCACAACACGGTCAATGACCGGCTTAATCATCTCTACAACGATTTGCTTAATGTCTTGGGACTCCAAGATCTCGCGGCGCTGTTTGTAGATGATCTCACGCTGTTGGTTCATGACGTCATCATATTGGAGAACGACTTTACGCATGTCGAAGTTGTTGCCTTCTACCCGCTTCTGCGCGGATTCAACCGCACGGGTAATCATTTTGCTCTCGATCGGCTGATCTTCTTCAAAACCAAGACGGTCCATCATATTCAGCACGTTGTCTGTACCAAAACGTTTCATCAGCTCATCACCGAGGGACAGGTAGAACTGAGTTGACCCCGGGTCACCCTGACGACCGGCACGACCACGCAACTGGTTATCGATCCGGCGCGATTCGTGACGTTCTGTACCAATAATGTGAAGTCCGCCAATATCCTGTACGCCTTCACCAAGCAAAATATCCGTACCGCGTCCCGCCATATTCGTCGCGATCGTTACCGATCCCGGCTGACCGGCGCGTGAGATGATTTCCGCTTCCTCCGCATGGTACTTCGCATTCAGAACTTTATGCTGGACGCCTTTGCGCTTCAGCAGCTCCGATAAACGCTCGGAGTTCTCAATGGAAACTGTACCTACAAGAATTGGCTGGTTCTTTTTGTGACGTTCTACGATCTCCGCTACAACCGCCTTAAACTTGCCCTCTTCGCTCTTGTAAACCACATCCGGCATGTCGACACGCTGATTCGGTTTATTCGTAGGAATTTGAAGCACTTCAAGGCCATAAATCTTCTTGAATTCTTCTTCCTCGGTTTTCGCCGTACCGGTCATACCTGCCAGCTTGCGATACATCCGGAAGTAGTTCTGGAAAGTGATCGTTGCCAGGGTCATGCTCTCGTTCTGAACCTCGATGCCTTCCTTCGCTTCAATCGCCTGGTGAAGACCGTCGCTATAACGGCGTCCAGCCATCAGACGTCCCGTGAATTCGTCAACGATAACCACTTCGTCGTCGGTAACAACGTAATCCACATCGCGGCGCATGATCACGTTCGCTTTCAGCGCTTGTACAATGTGGTGGTTCAATGTTACGTGGTTATGGTCATACAGGTTGTCGATACCGAAGGAACGCTCCGCAAGCGCCACGCCTTTTTCGGTTAAGGCCACGGATTTGACCTTAATGTCTACCGTATAATCCTCTTCCGCAGTCAGACGCTTCACGAAGCGGTCAGCTGCAAAATACAGCTCCGTCGATTTCTGAGCTTGTCCCGAGATGATGAGCGGCGTACGCGCTTCGTCAACCAGGATGGAGTCCACTTCATCAATGATACAGAAATAGAGCGGACGCTGAACCATCTGCTCTTTGTAGAGGACCATGTTGTCCCGCAGATAGTCAAAGCCGAACTCATTGTTCGTACCATACGTAATATCGCAAGCATACGCCTGCTGTTTATCCGGGTGTTCCATACCGCTCAGGTTAACCCCGACCGACATTCCCAGGAAATTATATATTTGCGCCATCTCTTGGCTGTCACGCTGCGCCAGATAATCATTGACCGTTACAACGTGAACACCTTTGCCAAGCAGGGCATTTAAGTAAACCGGCAGCGTACCTACAAGGGTCTTACCTTCACCGGTCTTCATCTCTGCAATTCTGCCTTCGTGGAGGGCCATTCCTCCAATCAGCTGCACGTCATAGTGACGCTTGCCAAGTGTCCGTCTGGAAGCTTCACGGACTGTCGCAAACGCTTCAGGAAGCAATTCCTCCAGCGTCTCACCTTTCTCAATCCGCGCACGGAACTCTTCGGTTTTGGCTTTCAGCTGCTCATCGGAGAGCTTCTCAAAATCCGGTTCCAGTTTGTTGATTACATCGACCGTCTTCATGAGACGTTTGACATCACGCTCGTTGGTGTCGCCGAAAATCTTTTTGACAAGTCCTAGCATGGTTAACCCCTTTCGTGCAAAACAAGTGATAGAATCAACTTCATTAAATGCCAAAGGGTTAAATGATGAAATCGATTCATTGATTCCTTATGATGGTCCCATTTCCTGCAGGCTAAAAAGCCCGTCCCATAAAATGAGGGTTTGCATAAATTGTAACAGTTTGTAAGGGATGCCGCAACAATATGTGCTATCACAAGAGATGTCTGTTACGTGAAGCCCTACTCTATGAGACGCGGGAAGGCTCAAAAAAGTTGCGTTGAGCATTTACCCAGCGTTAAACAATGGAATTATATTCATTTCATAAATGAAACTCTACATCTAAATGGGCGTGAAATATTCATTTACCATTGTCCAGAAATAACCGGAATTTAGATCCGGAGCTGGGTTCAATAATCGGTAAATGAACTCTAAGCCCCTTATATATGAAGTCCCTTTCGACGTTGTACCTGAAGCTGTTCAGAAACGGCTCCGAAGACCCCTATGAGCCTTCTCATTAAAATAATGGCTGCACTATTCAGCATAGTCCGATGGGTTTACCATCAAATGCCACCGTCTTAGGATGCCTACCGCATCTAAAACGTATATATCCAAATAAAGAGCCCCACCCGCTTACACGGATGAAGGCTCATCTTACATTTCGATTTCATTTCACCGTTTTAAAATTCGAATCAGGTCCAGCTGCTTCTGCACTCCGCTTGGAATACCGCTAAGGCTTAGTCCCGCTCGATCAATCCGTACTTGCCGTCATCACGCTTGTAAACGACATTTACTTCTTGTGTGTCAATGTTGGAAAATACAAAGAAATTATGGCCTACCATGTTCATCTGCAGGATCGCTTCTTCCACGTCCATCGGCTTCATGGTAAAACGTTTCGTACGGACAACTTCGTAATTGTCCTCGTCATACTCGACTTGCTCTGCCTCCATCTGACTGGTTGCCGCTGCTCCGTTCGTCGCAATGAGCGTTTTCAATCCACCCTCTTGCTTGATCTTACGGTTCAGCTTGGTTTTGTGCTTGCGAATCTGACGTTCCAACTTGTCCACAACAGCGTCAATGGAAGCGTACATATCGTCGCTTCGGTCTTCCGCACGCAGTACCACGCCTGTGAGCGGAATGGTCACTTCCACTGTGTGCAATCCTCGAATGACATTCAGTGTGACATATCCTTCGGAGGTGGGGGGTGCATCAAAATACTTATCTAGCCTGCTGAGTTTCTTGTCAACATAGTCCTTCAAAGCATCGGTCACTTCAATTTGTTGACCTCGGATAGTGAATTGCATTGGGCACTCCTCCTTTGCACCTTCATTATAGCATTTTGTTAAGGCTATGTAAAAAGTCAGAATTGTGAATTTTAGCACAATACTTTTCGGGGGACGGCGCACAGAAAAAGACTCCGGTTGAACCGGAGTCTTGGGCTAGCGAATCTCGAATTGTTAACCATCTATACCGTTTATGTAGGTCGGCTATGCCGGGATGATTATAATTTGATTACGTTAGCTGCTTGCGGGCCACGAGCGCCTTCAACAATCTCGAATTCTACGGATTGTCCTTCTTCCAGAGTCTTGAAGCCCTCGGATTGGATCGCGGAGAAGTGTACGAATACATCGCCGCCGTCCTCAGTCTCGATGAAGCCATAACCTTTCTCTGCGTTGAACCATTTCACTTTACCTTGCATGCACTAACATTCCCTTCATTGTCAAATAAAGTGTGACACTAATTGTCCACATTTCCGACTATAGCACCCGCCTTATCCACTGTCAATTACCAAAGAAAAGGTTTTCTTTTGCAAAAAAACCAGAAAAATGTCGACTTGGCTTCATGACTGAGTTGGCGAGCGTAAATAGTTCGCGGACAAAATAGGTTTATGGTTATTTACCCAATAATAAATGTCATGAACCATGTTCCTTTAGAAAAAAATCTACTTAAATGATACAAAAGAACAGATTCTCAAGTAGCTAAAATGAAGCCATACAAAAAAACTCTTGGCAACGCCGTCTGCATCGCCAAGAGCATCAATTATTTTAGACAGCAGTTGCCTTAATGGTCACCGGGAGTATAGGGCGGGGTCTCCGGAATACTTTTCCCTGTATCGTATGAATTCACTTCAAACGTAACAATCTTATCATAGAAAACATAATCCTTACGATTCACAAACGGCCCTTTATTATTATTGTACTTATTAATACCAAACATAATCGTTCCAATCCCGTTGGCGCGTTCTTCATACCAGTTAATGAAGGCATTGACCTCCGTCATGGATAAATCGT
Source organism: Paenibacillus lautus (assembly GCF_050482385.1). Taxonomy (GTDB): domain Bacteria; phylum Bacillota; class Bacilli; order Paenibacillales; family Paenibacillaceae; genus Paenibacillus_AQ; species Paenibacillus_AQ lautus_B. Next base: position 54,907 of record NZ_JBCNHV010000026.1, on the reverse strand, counting down.
ACTCTCTATCGATGCCATTTAAAAGGATAAGACGTAGCAAGGCCCGCTCTCCTTCTTGACCATCACCAGGATCGGGAGGATTTACTGCCTTCGGTGTAGCCGAAGCTTCATTTGAATCGCCACTTTCACCTGCTGCAGTAACCGCGGTAACAATATAATAATATGTAGTGCCATTAATAACATTGCTATCTGTGTAACTGTAAGTACTGCCTGTTACGCTTCCAATTATAGTATACGGTCCGCCAGATACTGTAGCTCGCTTTATATTATAGCTTGTAACGGCATTAACAGAACTACTCCAATTTAAAACAACATTTTTATTACCTGCAGTAGCAGTTAAATTAAACGGTCCCTCTGGAGGCAGTTCCCCGCCTTTCCCAAACACATTCCATTCGTAAACTCTAGAATTAGCTCCCGTATATTTCAGCGCAACTGTCGACACATCCTGTACTGGGGCTGGGAGGGTCTGAACCGCATCACTACTTAATAGTTCATATCTTTGCAGCAGGTTATTGTTTGCATCATAAAGTTCAACCGCTACTGGATTATTATACTTCGCAATGACTGCAGAAATCTCCACGGGGGAAGTAAAGGTATGCCAGACAAATTCACCATTGGTCATGAGCTTAGAAGTTGACACATTGTTGTCTGTCAGTTCTCGCGTATTACCAGTAGGGCTGGATATCGATTTGCCTGCTTGTAATGTAACCCAATCAAGCAACCCTCCCGCGTACTTCGTTGCTTCAACTTTAATGCTCTTCTCAGGTGAATTACTGCTTTCCCCTGCCTGATTTACTGCTGAAATAACATAATAATAAGTCGTTCCATTGGTTACGGTGTTATCTGAAAATGAGGTTCCTTTAACATTCGCAACTACGCTATAGGGACCGCCTGGCGATGTAGCACGCTTAACATTGTACGACTCTGCTCCATTCGCCGTCCATTCCAGTTTCGCTACCTGATCACCGCCTTGAATCCAGGTAATCGCTGTTGGCAACGGAGCCGTTAATGGTGCTGCAAACACATTCCACTCGTAAACTCTCGAATTAGCTCCCGTATATTTTAACGCAACTGTTGAAACATTTTGTACTGGGGCTGGAAGCGTCTGAACTCCATCACTACTTAATAATTCATATCTTTGCAGCAGGTTATTGTTTACATCATAAAATTCAACCGCCACTGGATTATTATACTTCGCAATGACTGCAGAAATCTCCACGGGGGAAGTAAAGGTATGCCAGACAAATTCACCATTGGTCATGAGCTTAGAAGTTGACACATTGTTGTCTGTCAGTTCTCGCGTATTACCTGTAGGGCTGGATATCGATTTACCTGCTTGCAAAGTAACCCAATCAAGCAAGCCTCCCGTGTACTTCGTTGCCTCAATTTTAATACTCTTCTCAGGCGAGTTACTGCTTTCCCCTGCCTGATTTACCGCAGAAACTACATAATAATAAGTCGTTCCATTGGTTACGGCATTATCTGAATATGAGGTTCCTCTAACATTCGCAATCGTGGCATAGGGTCCACCTAGAGAAGTAGCGCGCTTAACATTGTACGACTCCGCTCCATTCGCCGTCCATTCCAATTTGGCTACCTGGTCACGACCTTGAATCCAGGTAATCGCTGTGGGCAATGGTGCAGTTAACGGAGCTGCAAACACATTCCACTCGTAAACTCTCGAATTAGCTCCCGTATATTTTAAAGCTACTGTCGATACATCTTGTACCGGAGCGGGAAGCGTCTGAACTCCGTCGCTGCTTAATAGTTCATATTTTTGCAACAGATTATTGGTTGCGTCATAGAACTCAACTGCTACTGGGCTACTATATTTTGCAATCACCGCAGAAATCTCAACTGGGGTAGTAAAAGTGTACCAAGCAAGGTTTCCATTAGTCAGAAGCACTGAGGTCGATGGATCATTGTCTGTCAACTGTGTAGCTAGAGATGATGATTTTCCCACGGAAGATCCAATTTGTACCGTCTCTCCATCCAGTAGCCCCCCTGTATACTGAGATGCTGCATTTACTACTGCTGGGTTGATAAAAGCTAAACTTAAAAACAGGGATAGAATCAGTAATAAATTACTATTTTTCTTCAATTTTTATCCTCCTATAGTATTATATTGGTTCTTTTATACTAGTAATTTAGCATTCAATACTATCCCTGTCCATACAAATTTTTACATATAATGAGAATAATTCTTGATAGGTTTTGATTAAAATTCCAATAGTGCAAAAGGATAAAATTCCGTACTTGAAATTTCCTTTAAAGTGGTTGGAACCGGGTTGCCCTCAGCATCAAGAAAGAATAGACGCCCTCCTAACCGATTAAGTAAATCACTGATTAAGAGAAGGAAAGGCTGTACGTCTTCTCCTAACATCGGTCTATTCCATTCAAATGATATTCTTTTTATCTTTTTATTTTCAATCAGTCCCATCATGCCTAAAAAAGCATGGTATTCCCCACCTTCAATGTCGATTTTCAGCAAATCAATCTGTTCGATATCATGAAGCTCTGAATCAAGTGATACCGCATCAACATTCCCGGAAGAATAAGAATCCAAGACATTACCGTCTTTGGGCTTTTCATGTATTGAAGAATATGCGTGAAATCTCTCTGATGATAAAAACTGTAGAACCGTATTTTCTGAATAAACCGCTTTGTTAACAATTGTCGTATTTTCTGTAAGCCAATTCATAGCTAGATTATCTTTAACATTGGCCACAAGCTCTGAATTAGCCTCAAAGCCAATGACTTTCCCTTCACTGCCTACCAACTTGGAAGCCAAAATCGTAAAGTATCCAACATTTGTTCCGACATCGACTACAGTAAAACCTTGTTTGATAATGGATATAAAGTACTTAGTTAAAGGAACTTCAAACATACCCGTAGTCACCAATGTAGGCATAATACTTAGGTCTTTCGAGGAAATAGTCAGATATCCATTATAAGCCAGTTTAACAAGCATTTTGTTATCGCCGATATATGTCCCGTTCATAGCTCAATCCCCTTCACTAATTCATGTTTATCTATTTAATTGAGAATTAACATCGAAAAACCACTCGTTCTCAGTAACACTGTCGCCAAGCAAGCTGATAACCTGAGCTACTTGATTTGCTTCCTCAGAATGATTTAGACATAACAATAAATAATATAGGTAGTAAGCATCTGAAAACTTGTCATTTACCTGCAATACATCCTGAATTACCTTTAGCGCATCATTATCTCGGTTTAGTTCAATAAGACAAAGAATAATCCATTTACTACAAGAAAGCTTCCACTCATCACTCAAAGACGCGTAATAGGTAACAAAGTAATCCAGGGCCTCATTGTATTTTTCTTCTTTAACATATTGTATGCCCTCGCCCAAAATGATCTGCCGCATATCCTCGAGTCTCCCAATAGCCGGAGTAAAGATTTGAATCGATTTTTTACTAGTAGTTATCCTTTTAGTTGCAGCAATTTCCCAACGTGCTATGGGGTGATTTTCGATCCAATCATAGATAACCGGAATATATATAATATCTTCAGAAACATTCTGTAATGCCTTGGTGAATTTATAGAATTCATCATAATTTTTGAAATCTTCCACATCAAATTTAATATCCCAATCTTCTATCTGTTGATGTGGAATTACTGCATAATTAGAAACAGACATGAAGTAATCTGATAATTGGGTTATAGAATTGTGCCAATTATATTTTTTTGCAGTAGCTAATCCATTGTTTGAAATCCGATCTCGAAGCTCACTATTTTCCAGTGCGATTAAAATTTTTTGAACCAAATCTTCCTCATTGCCAATTTCCGCGTAAATGATATTTTCATTATCAATACCATATTCCATAACTCCAGTATTTTTTGCCGAAATAACCGGACATCCTGTGGCCATAGCTTCGAGTACAGGTAACGAGAATGATTCAAATTCCGATCCCGAAACAAATAACGTGGCATTTCTAAAAAGTTCGGCTATTTTTTCTTGAGGGGGATTCACAAAAATTTGATCCGCAACATTCATCCAAGATTCACTTGGGTTGTTGGGATTTATCCAATAGAGCTTAATTTCAGGATAACTCTCCTTCACCCTTTGCACTGCTCTCACAATTGATGCAATGCCTTTGAATCGAATGAATTCATTTCCCATCATAAGGATATATGGGGCAACTTGAGAGTTTCCAATATTATTTTGCCCTAGATTAAAAATGGTATGGTCTATTGCATTAGGAATCACAGCTGATTTTCGCCCATAATTGTCTTCTAACAGTGAAGCGGCTTGATGTGATACTGTCATGATAAACTGCGGTAATTTCATTTGCGTTTTAACAAATGTTTGCATCTCATCGGGTAATCGCTGTATCTGAAATAAATGTTCATCACCTTGTTCAAAGTATACAACCGGTGCAATCCCCGTCTCTATGCAGGCTTGGATATGATCCCAATAAGTTGCCACGATAACATCGCATATAGGAATGCCTTGTGCTAGTTCTATTCCAAAAGGGACTTGCTTGTATTCTACAAAGATGGGATACCAATCGGGTTTAGGAAAATGGGAAATAATGCACACTTCCCACCCTTGTTCCTTTAGTCGATTTGCGTGTTCAAAAATGATTTTAACTCCTCCACAAACACTTACATGAGTCATCACATATACTACCTTCAATTTTGATTTTTGAGAATTCTCTATTGATAACTCAACCTCTTGTGGTTTTGCTAAAGGTAACCGGGAATTTCTTGCTCGATACTCATTTTGTCTTAGTGTAGGTATCATATAATAACTCCTCTTTTATAAGCCTCTTCCTTAACCCACTTTGAATCGGGGTAAAGACTGTTTATCTTTTGAAGAAGCTCACGACCCGTTTTTGCATCCATATCACTATAAATTCTCCATTGTTCATACAAAACATTAAAGTCCAATTTTATTTTCTCTGCTTTTTTGAAATAAAACAAAGCGTCTTCCGTTGCACCTAGTTTTCTGAGAGAGTTAGCTGCGACCATATATATTTTTCGGTTAATCTGTTGATTGCTGGTTTCAACCAACACATCAAGCGCTAACTCATCGAAACCGTACAATTGTAAACATTCTGCAATGGTTAATTTCAATTCCGGCTGATCAGTTGCATTAATTAATATATCCATAAATTCGTATTTTTGCAGTTGAATAATATCTGTAACGAGTTGCTTCCATATAACTAGAATCGAACGATTAACAGGAATTTCGCTAACTTTTTTAGTATCCACTAAATTTTTGAACCATTTTAATTCTTTGGATGATAGTGGTAAATTAAAGTGATCCAATAAACCAGAATTCTCAGTTGCCATCGCCAAAAATAATAGATTGGAATTGATTTGCGGATCTTTTTCAACAGACTGCTCCTTGTTGCTTAAGAAATCCGAAATTGCTTCTTCATACTTACCAGCCACGATATAATAGAAAGTAGAAACCGGATAAACGACTTCCATTCCGAAATAAATCAAAAACTCATTTAGTAAAGGACTTCTTTGTTGATACAGGTAGCTTATAAATTGAATGTATCTTTCTGATGAAAATGGCCAAATCGAACTAATTGTCTGAAATATCTCGCTATTTTTTGCGTTTGGATAAATAGATAGGAATATATCAAAAATCGCCAATGTATCCGGCGAGGCTTTGGCTGCTTGCACAATATACTTTAAAGCTTCTTCATGATTTTCCAAAGCTAGACTAATCTCTGCCAATTTAGCTTGAGCCATATAAGAGCCTGTCCCATCATAGTGTTGGACTAGCTTATATGAATTCTCCTCCCCGATCTCTAGACATTGTTCAAAACATTTTTGTCCATCCTTAATAAGTCCCCATTCCATAAATACAAGGCCCATTTGGTACCAGAAATCCGGAACGTCTTCATAAAGAACGACAGCATCTTCACCAACTTTTATAGCTTCTTGAAATTGCCCCAACGCCTGCAAACACTTCATAATATCCAAAACTACTTTTTGAGAAAAAGCATATTGGGTACCTAAAGAGTAGGACTTTTTCAAGGCAATTAAAGCATCACGGTGCTTCTCTTCCAAAATATACTGCATACCTAAATTATAGTAATTGAACGCTGTTGGTTTCGTTTTGATTTCTTTTAATAAAATCTTCAAATTTCTCTGAGCTTTTTGTTTACTTTTTACGAGATGTGTTTTATACCCTTCGTGAAAAATCTCCATAGAAGATAGAAATCCATACCGTTCAATATCGAAATCAGAAGGAACCTGCTCATGCAATGCTCCCCTATAACGTATATCTGAAGAGTTCCTGAATAATCTAATAAATTGGTGAGATAGATATAATCCCGATCCCAAATCATTCTTTATTCGAATGTAATAGAAGTCTTTATTCAACTGCTGAAGAAGATCTTTTTGAGGAAAACGAAGTATTTCATCTGCATCCAACTGAAGAATATACTCCGATGATGCAAACTCTATCGCAAAGTTTCTCGCTGCCGAGAAATCATCAATCCATTTGAAATCAAATACTTTATCGGTATATCTTTTTGCTATATCTTTAGTTTTATCTGACGAACCTGTATCCACAATGATTATCTCATCAACAAATCCTCGAACGCTTTCAAGGCATCGTTCCAAATAGCTTTCTTCATTCTTGACAATCATGCATAACGAAACCGAATTACGATTCATTGGTCCAATTTCCTTTCTTAGTGCAGGAGCCTTCGCAATCTTTCTTTTGCCTGCGTGTAACCGTCCCTGCTGCTTAATTGATAATGATGAACTGCTTTTTTAAGTTGACCAGTTAATTCATAGAATAGAGCTAAATTATAATGAGCCTTAAATGAGCCAACTCCTTTGACGGTTTCATATTTAATGCTTGACGCTTCACCCATTTCGGTGCATTTTTTAAATACATCCGGTATTTCTTTGAACGCATGTATGTTTCTTGATTCAATAAGTCCTACACCATACATAAAATATAAATCGGTATAATCAGGGTATAAATCAATAGCCAACTGATAATATTCCGATAAAGCGTTAAATTTCCGCATGGGGATACAACAATATCCCATTGTCAATAAGGCTGAACTCAGGAAATTTCTCCTTGAACTTTGAAGCTCGGTTTCGATACATTTATTTAAAAAATGCTCTGCTTGAACATAATCTTTCATGACATAAAAAGTTCTTCCTATCTGAAACTGAATATAGCTTGGATCAGGGTGTTCTGAAAGTTCACTCAGTAATAATGCCAAATTGCGCTCGTATTTATTTTTCTTCGTAATTTGTAATGCCGAATAACCCAAATGATTTACTTGAATTTGAGAATCGACTGTGAGTTGAATTGGTTTCCCTAAGAAAGTTAATTGCTCATGTATCTTTCCTGTATATCGATAACGCTCATCTCTTGGAAAAATGCGGACAATTGTTGTAAAAGAAGTATCTCCAGACATCGTTTCATTTAATATTGTGATTGTTCCGGCGGAACCAGGATTTCCTTCTATTTTTTCACACAGACGCTGAAGTGCTTCTGTATTGCCTTCAATGATCATCTCATCCGCATCCATAACCAATATAAAGCGCTGCGTTGCCATTTCAATGGAGTAATTTCTCATTTCAGAGAAATTATCATTCCATTCCTTCTTAAATACTTTTGCTCCCAGATTTTCAGCCAACACGGGAGTTTGGTCTGTTGAACCCGTGTCTACTACGACGATCTCTTGCACAAACGGTTTAGCTGAAAGCACTGCCTGTTCGATAAATTCTGATTCATTTTTCACAATCATGCAAAGCGATAATCCAGCAGTAACCATATACCCTCCAGAAAAGAAGGAGCAGGCGAAAAGCGCCCACTCCCAAAATTTATTAAAATTATTGATAGGTGTATCCACCAGCCAATACTATAGATTGGCCGTCACTGTTCTCTACTTTAATGTCAACCGGACCAGCTACGGTGCTAACTGGAACACGAGCTCTCACTTCTCCGGTCGAATAGAATAAAGTTTGAACGCTTATATTATTAATATACACTTTTGTTGCGGACTCAAAATTCGTGCCCTTAATAGAAATGAAGGAACCGCCTGCAAGAGCACCTGTGTTAGGAGTTACACTGGTAATCACTGGCGCTGGTTTTTGTGGAGGGGCTTCGTAAGTGAAACCACCAATGACTTCAGCATATTGTCCATCTTTATTGACAACCTTAACATTAACTGGGCCAATCACGCTAGTAGCAGGTACCCTACCGCGCACTTCACTGGCACTATAGAATACGGTTTGCACCTCAACATTATTTATCCAAACTTTCGAATTAGCATCATAATTGGATCCTTTGATACTAATATAATAACCACCTGTTATTTGTCCCGTATTTGGCGTTATGGAAGTTACAACAGGAGATGGCGGTGGTGGTGGAGCATTATAGGTAAAGCCGCCGGTAACAGTAACTTCCTGTCCATCGCTATTCATTACCCGTACATCTACCGGACCAGGCTGAGATGCTTGTGGCACCCTTGCTCTTAACTCATTGCCAGAGTATAGAATGGTTTGTACTGCCACATTATTAATATATACAACAGATGAACTATTAAAGTTAGCTCCTGTTATAACAATTAGATATCCTCCTGCCATTTCACCTGTGTTTGGCCTGATTTCCGTGACCGACGGCGGCGGAGGCAATAAATAAGTAAATCCGTCTACAAGGAGCCCCTCTTGCCCATCACTATTAACAACTTTAACTGTAACCGGGCCGACAGTTGTTTTAGCAGGTACCATTACCCTAATTTGTTTAGGCGAATAGTACACAGAGTTCAATAATGTATCATTAAAATATACCTTAGTACTGGAACTAAAGTTGTCTCCATTAACGAAACTATAATATCCTCCCGTCGTTATACCGCTATCAGGAGATAATGAAGTTATCATTGGCGCAGGTGGTGGTGGTGGTGTGATATAACTGAACGCACCTGCCGCAATTGCAAATTGTTCATCGGAATTCACTACTTTGACATCCGCTACTTTCGCTACCGGAGAAGCCGGAACCTTACCTCTTAGTTCATTGGCTGAGTAGAAAACAGTCTGAATCGGCTTGTTGTCAATTTGCATAATAGATGAACTTGTATAGTTAGCTCCTTTGACTGTTAAATAGTATCCCCCTTCAAGGTACCCCTCGTTAGGTGTTACCGAGGTGATGGTTGGTGCAGGCGCTGGCGGAGGAGCCAAATACGTAAACGCACCAGATGCAATAGCTTCCTGACCGTCTGAATTGACTACTTTAACATCCACTTCTCCAGGGGTTTGAGAAGCAGGAACTCTCATTCGAAGTTCACCACTGGAGTAGAAAGTTGTTTCTACTAATGAACCATTAAAATGGATTTTTGCTGTTGAATCAAAATTACTTCCCAGTACCTTTATTAAATATCCGCCTTGCAGTGCTCCCTCGTTAGGGGTTACTGAAGATATAGCAGGTGCTTTCTTCGGCGGTGGGGCCATATAAGTGAAGGCTTGAGGTGCAAGTGCTCCTTGACCGTCCGAATTGACTACTTTAACATCCACTCCGCCAGGAGTTTGAGAAGCAGGAACCCTCATTCGGAGTTCACCACTGGAATAGAATGTAGTTTCCACTAATGAACCATTAAAATAGATTTTTGCTGTTGAATCAAAGTTACTTCCCAGCACCTTTATTAAATACCCGCCTTGCAGTGCTCCCTCGTTAGGGGTTACCGTGGATATAACAGGTACTTCCTTCGGTGGCGGGGCCAGATAAGTAAATGCTTTAGGTGCAATGGCTTCTTCACCGCTCATATTTAACACTCTAACATCAACTGCACCACTCGTAGTAGAGGCTGGAATAGTTATACGAAGTTCATTGCTGCTGTAAAATAAAGTCTCAGCAGAAACGTCATTGACAAATACTTTCGATGTGCTTTCGAAATTAGTGCCCTTGATTACAACAGTATACCCACCCTTCATAGCGCCTTCATTCGGAGTGATTGTAGTAATCGTCGGCACTGGTGGAGGTGGCGGACTCAAATATTCAAAAGCTCCAGGTAAAATGGATTCTCTGCCGTATTGGTCTATTACTTTTACATCAACTTCCCCTGGAGTTGTAGCTTTAGGTGTAGTAAATGTTAATATTGTGCCACTATTGGATTTAATCTCTACTTTCATAGAATCCAGATATAACTCAGTCACTGATCCAAGATTAGATCCTGTAATACTTACTGAAGTTCCTCCGCTTAAAGGACCTTCAACTGGATTTATCCCCGAGACTTCTGGTGCAGAAGGCAGTTGATAGGTAAAACCATCAATCTCAATATCTTCTTGTCCATCAGGATTAACTACCTTTACATCAACAATATCGGCATTTGCCCAGACCGGAGTCCTGACTTTAAGTTGATTGCTACTATAGAACACCACATTTTGAAGTTGTACACCATCAAAAAATACTTTGGCACCATTCAAAAAATGTTGCCCCTTAATGTCCACTGAAAGATTACCTGATACCATACCTTGATTAGGTGAAATACTTTCTATTACCGGTTTGGGATAAACATATTGATATCCGGAATCTAGTACCGCTTCTTGGCCATCCGGATTCACAACCTTCACCTTGACGAATTCTGCATTAGCCCAGTTAGGCGTTGTTGCCAATAATTCAGTATTCGAAACAAATTCAGAAGTAATCAACGTGTTATTAAAATAAACTTTCACTCCATTAATGAAATGAGTGCCTCGTACTGTTATACTTTCATTCCCAAACGTTAACCCTTTATTCGGGGATACGCTTTCGACTCCAGGTCCAGTTACATATGAATAAACTTGTTCAGCAGTCACAGCAGTTGCATCCGGATTAGTTATTATCACGTCTACGGTTTGAGCAGTAGCAGATGGAGGAGTATTGACAACAATTTGCTTTGATGTCGTAGAAACTACGGTTCCTGCTTTATCACCGAACTTAACTTCCGCTCCTGAAAGAAAATAATCCCCATTTATAACGACTCTGGTTCCCCCAGCCAATGGTCCAATATTTGGGGTAATGGAAGTTACGATCGGATTGGCAACATATTTGTAAATAGCTGTTGCAAATTGCCCATCCGTATTCGTTACTTTAATCGTAGTATCACCTTGGACACCTTTAGGTGCCTTAACAGTCAATTTAGTCGCATCAATATATTGAATGTCTGTTGCAGAATTTGATCCAAACAAAACTGTAGGGTTTGGCCTAAAATTCTTACCTGTAATAACAACGCTCTCCCCGCCATCGATTCCCCCTCTATCCTTTACAACTGAAGTAATCTCCGGCGCAGGATAAGAAACTTTAATGGTAGGATGAGGAACATTAAACTGATGTGGTGCTCCGGCGTAATCCTTGTAGGTTACATTTATATCTTCTGCTCCAACGGAAACATTACCTGTTTTCCCGCCAGTCTTATGGCGAATCTTGTAAGTCAGAGTCAACGTTTGTTCTTTTAACTCATTAAATCTAAACGTTAAAGTGTTGCCATTAACTACAGGTTGTGGAATGTTATCCAAATAAGAATTTGGTACAATTTCGAACTCTGGACCTACACTATCGGTTACTGTCACATCATAAGCACTAGCAACTCCAATCTCATCTACAATGGCTTCATAAATCTCAGCTAGTCCAACCGATCCTAAGACAAAATGATGGTGGTGTGCTGTAGTAGCCATTTCTCTCATTAGTTGGTTTGGAGCACTGGAATTTGGATTTTCGCTTGGCAGTAGTAGTGCTATCGTATAAAACACGATGCCCTCACCCTTAGCTGCTTCTGCTTGTTCTAACGCAACTTGACGAGCGTATGTTTCAGGAGCTGGCTCCGTTGCCTGTCCATCTGTCATCAATATAATCACAGGCTGGGCATCTGCTCTATGACTACGCAACAGATCCCGTGCTTTTTCAATTGCGGACTTGGTTGCCGTACCGCCATTTGCTTGAATTCCATTAATGTATTGCTTCAACTCGTTAGGATCTGAACTTAAATCTTTGAAGTTCACATTACTTGCAAAATCAACAACACCTACCCGGTGCTTGCTGAAATCAACTAAGTCAATAAATCCCTTAGCTGCTTCTTTTGCATTTTTCATCTTATCTTCTTTGTTATTTGGACCGTAGGTAGGGCCCATACTGCCCGACCGGTCAATAATAAGAATGATATCATTGGGTTTGATAAATGTATCATCCGGAGATCCTTGTACATTCAGAATAACTTCTGATTCGCCACCCACGAGAATCTCGGATGGATTCACCTGTTTTGTCACTTGAACAGACTCTTTATTCGATTGAGCGGCTATAACAGCAGGATAATCGAATGTTTGTAGTAACAATACAAATGTTATCATGAGGATAAACACTTTAGATATTGGTGATATATTTTTCATTAGCAATCCTCCCGTTTAACTATTTCCTATAATCTACAAAAAAGGCACCGACATTATAATTGTTCGATTGCCTCCCATAATGATCAGAAATCTTCTTTTTTTTCTCTAATACTCCGATTTCCTCATTCAATACATTGGTTTCTTCAAAAATGACATGGACCAACTGCTCATGAAGTATCTGAACCTCTGCCAGAACTCGAAGATCATCCTTAGTCATCGTCGTGTGAGCCAGTTCCTCATATAAGCGACTGAACTCCCCTTCATATTGACTGTAATAATCAAAGGAGGGGTTCTTCATAACAGTCTGATATAGATGAAGGAGCAATTCTGTCTGGCTAATTTGCGTGTGATGTGATTTATTCATGGATTTGATTTCCGCTTGATTTTAATGATTGCAAAGCTTGCGCCCACGTCTTAGCCATTTCACGTGCAAATTCGATGACAGCGTCCAGCATTGAATGGTCTTTATTTATTATAAACTCAGCAATGTGACCATAATAAAATTCGTAAAGACTCCTTAGATTTCTAGAAATATCATAGTCCATGTTCAAAGTCACGGTTAATTCATTTAGAATTGCACGAACCTTATAAAGAGGCTCGTTCATGGCTTCGAACTGATTTTGAGAATATAACTTTTTGGCTAGAAGCAATGATTTGACCATTTCCTGATAAAGCAACAACGTTAACTCCCCAGGACTTGCTGTCTCTACCTGTACTTTCAAATATTGCTGTTGTTGTGCGTAATGCATAGTTATTCGCTCTCCATCAGTCATTTTTTAGAAGAAACAAGTTATCAGGATCCTAACTGAGATCCAAGCCAAGAACTCTGACTATTCATTTTTTGAAGCGCTTGTTCCATCGCTGCAAATTTCTTATAGTACCGGTTTTCAATATCAAGCAACTTAGATTTCCAATTCGATTCCTGGTCATTTAATGTCCGAAGCTGCTTACCAATAATGCTTTCGTCCATTGTTTCTAGGGAACCCGTTCCTATTTTTTTCTTGATAGCATCCATTTGCTTATTAACAATATTGTAGACCCGATCTGCAATACCGACATTGGTTTTTCCAGGTGCTGCCTCATCTTTGGATGACATGGTAAAGAGGTTTTTAACTTCTTCAAAATTCGTATTCACGGCTTCTCTAAGTTTATTCTCATCAATAACTAGCTTGCCGTTTTCCTTATAATCACTTCGAACCGTAATCCCTATATTGGCCAGTAATTGAACCTGCCCTGCTGGTACATCCAGCGGTGTATTAAGTGAAGTTCGAAGTGAAGTAAGCGCGCCAGTCAGGATACTGTCTCTGTACATAGTCCCTTGTCTTGCTCTCTTCTCCCACTGCGCGATCTGACTTTCTGTCATTGCTTCTTTCTCTTCGTTGGTTAAAGGCTCATAATCTCTATTTCTTCTTGTAGTTGAAGCTGAGCTAAACAAATCTATAAGGGAATTATACTGTTCGACAAACTTTTTGATGTCATCAACAATGCCGCTTCGATCTGTAGAGGTTCCAATCGTAGCTGTACCGGCACTCTTTAAAGTGACCTGAACACCATTAACGCTAATATTGTTAGATGAAGAGGTTAATTCAACGTTGTTAACTTTATAAACGGCATCAGCGCCATTAGCAGATAGACTGGACAATTTAAGAATATCCTTAAACGTGTCCAAATTGGAAGCTGGTTCACCGTCACCATTGGTTATTTCGATCTTCGAATCCTTACCAGAGGCAGTCGTAGTTAAATACACCGCTCCGCTCGAATTATCAAAATTTGCTTTAACCCCAGTCTGAGCAGTCTTTGAGTTAATATCCTTAATTATCGAGCTGACTGTAGATTGAGCATCAAAACTAATCTTCACATCATTAATCTTGACTGTACCTGTCTGATTAACTGGAGCAGAATCAGATGCAATCTTCCCACTGATCAGAGTAGCTGATGCGGCTAAGCTTGTAACTTCAACCGTAGCACTACCTGCCGTAGTTCCACTCGAAGTAATATCCAGCACTGATGTATTAGACGAGGTCGCAATTGTCTTCTCAAAATTACTTTGGAAACGAAGGCTGTTAGCCGCATTGCGGAAAGACAGCAGCGCCGTATTCATTGCCTGATAATCTTCCCTTTGCCACATAGCAAATTGCTTTTGCTTCTGAACTTTATTTAAAGGCAATCGCTCAGCCTGCATTAGCTTTGCAATGAGCGAATCAGTATCCAATGCGCCGCTGAAGCCCGTTAATCGGATAGGACCATTGATCGCCACGAAACCCACCTCACTTTCTAAGCTTTTTCATCGAGAAAGACGCCTACTTTTTGGCTTATGTTATACAGCAGGTCCAGCATCTTCTCGCTGGGTATTTCACGGATAATTTCATTCGTTTCATCTTGAAGTACCATCACCATAATGGTATTGGTCTTATCGTGAACCTTTACCTGTATGTAAGTCCCTAGCTCCTCCAGCTTCTTATTGACCTGGTTCACAAGTTCAGGAACCGTCTTCTCCTGAATAATTGGATGTGTCTGGGCTTGTATGTCTTGTGATGCTTCACTAGCAATTTTATTAAACCAGAGCAACAAAGATTTGTGAGAAGAACCTGAATTCGAATCAACCCTCATCTCAAACCTCCTAGTGCCCTAAGATCAGGCCGAAATGAAAAAGCCGACCGGTTTCCCGGCCGGCTAAATTCAATCTTAACGAAGCAATTGCAGAACGCCTTGCGGCTGCTGATTTGCTTGAGCCAACATCGCTGTTGCAGCTTGTTGAAGAATATTGTTCTTCGTGAATTCGGACATTTCTTTTGCCATATCAACGTCACGAATACGGGATTCAGCAGCTTGCAGGTTCTCGGAAGTCGTTCCTAAGTTATTGATTGTATGTTCCAAACGGTTTTGAACAGCACCAAGGTCAGAACGAATTGCGGAAACTGTGTTAATAGCCGCTTGAACGGAAGCCAAGTTTGCATTAGCTGTCGTGTTCATCTCATTAGATCCGGCCAAGTTTGTCAGGCCAGCAATATCCAAAGAAGTTGCAAGAGCGGCCTGCAGGTCAAGAGTGATTGTTTCCCCACTGTTAGCGCCCACTTGGAATACTACGGAAGTTGTGGTTCCATCAAGCAATTTTTTAGTATTGAATTGTGTTTGCGAAGCAATCGAACCGATTTGTGCAGTAAGTTGGGCAATTTCCGAGTCGATTTTAGCAGCATCCGTAGTTGTCAAAACTTCGTTGGCGCCTTGTGTATACAGCTCAGCCATACGCTGCAGCATGGAATGAGTTTCATTCAAAGCACCCTCAGCTGTTTGGATCAGGGAGATACCATCCAATGAATTCTTGGAAGCTTGCTCCAGACCACGGATCTGGTTACGCATCTTCTCAGAGATTGCAAGACCAGCAGCATCGTCAGCTGCACGGTTGATACGGTAACCGGAAGACAGCTTTTCAAGGGATTTGCCTTGTTGAGTGTTGTTGAAGGTCAATTGACGCTGTGTGTTGTAAGAACTGATATTGTGGTTAATACGCATGATTAAATTCCTCCTTGGAATGTGTTGGTGATTAGCATCCTTGCTTCACCCTATTGTGATCGGGACATGGTGTTCGGCCGTTACTGCCATGCCTTTCGACCCATATTATATTTATCGGAAACTTTACTCTATTGTTTATAGCAGAATACTAATTTATAAATAAAAAATTAATTCTTTTCTCTTGGAATGACAGTTTGTAAAATATCTTGTATATCATCATTGAATTCAACTGCATTTTGATTCTGCTGTTTGATAGCTTCATAAATTTCTTCACGATATATAGTCACATTCCCAGGGGCTTCAATACCAATTCTGACCTGATCACCATTTACTTCAATAACAGAAAGAACAATGTTATCATTGATCATAATTTTCTGTCCTTTATTTCTTGACAGAATCAGCATTAATTCCAGCCCCCTTCTTCTCTCTTAACAAAGGTTGCTGTGTTGTATATCCCCCATAATCCAGAACAATCTGTGCTGCGCTATTGTTAGATTTATTGATAACAACAGGCGCCTTTAAATTGCAAGATATATCATCTGAAGACCGGACCGTAACGATAACCATGATCGTTATGTCAGATTCATTAGTAATGGCTAATGACTCAAGCCAATGTCGTTCCAGCTGAAATTCATATTGAGGAAAAAAAACAAAGGGGTCTGTAACAATAAAGCTCAGATCTTCATTCTCCGCAGACTGCAAGAACTCAAAGGGACTCGTCTTCTCCTCTGATTGAAGCAAAATATATTTCTGGAAATCTCCGAATCCCAATATCGGACTCTCAAATACGATCATTTGGTTGTTATCTATCTCGATTTTGCCGAATCTTTTTGTATTTACAATCATCGGTTATTCCTCCTTCGTTAAAAACAATAGCTATAATGAAACAAGTTTCATTATAGCTATTGTATATCTACAACTAGACAACTGCATCAAGCTGTTTACCTGTTGCCGACATGAATATAAAATTTTGATTAATTAAATATGGATTTATCTTGCCTGGATAGTAATCTATTATTGGTTTAAACGTTTCCGGATTAAAACTAACATTACCGGGTATATAGTTGGTCTGTACTTGACCAGGGCTATAAGTAATGTCTACATTATCATATCCAGGATCACCTGTTATCTCGACCCTAGGACGTTCCTTGAACACGTTATTCCTCGCAATTTCTGCAAATACATTACCACCTTCATGAGTGGCCATCATCCGGTCCCCGTTCTGAGCTATCTCCCCAATATTTTGCATTGAAATCTGGAGAGAAGACTGGGCTATTCTATCGGTAGCCTCTTCAAAGCGAGCCTTACCTAACGCTGACCATGCCTTACGTGAATCAATCTCCAATGTACCTTTAGCCTGTACCACCTCTAAAACAGCCTGCTTCTGGGTCATATTCATGGACGGTCTAGGCTGCTCTATGTTCTGTTGCCCCTTCGTCGATTGAAGGCCGATTTGTGAGTACCCTTGCTGAATTTGTATTCGGGGGATATTCATACATATCCTCCTTTATCTTAAGAAATCCAAAAGACTTGGACGAATAATTCTAGCCATGGTATCTAAGGAAGCCTGATACACACTCTCTGATGTTTTGAGATCAATGATAACTTTTGAAATATCTGCGTCTTCCACTTTGGATTGTAAATCCATGTAGTTTAAATTAAGATCGCCAAGTCTGCTAAGAGTAAATTCCAGACGATTTTGTTTACCGCCCATCTCTGCTTGAGCAGTAATTGTCGTCTCGAGATTCTTCTGCAGTGAAGGTATGGCACTTTGAATACCTGCTGTATCGTCAGCAAGCAGTGCCTTCTTAAGATTGTCTACCACAGCAAATATGCCCGAAGTGTCTCCAAATGTTCCAAACACTTGCTCTCCCAAGGTGTTCACGGACACGGTGATTCCAGCACCAACTTGATATCTCACTTCACCATCATCCAATGCATAGGCGGTTTGGGTTGGGTCATCAGGGAATGGCTTCTCATCGGTTCTCTCACCGTTAAAAATATACTTTCCTTTGAATTGCGAATTACCGAGAGAAACCAGCTGCTGGAATAACTGATCCACCTCAGCGGCAATGTTTTCCCTAGCATCCTTCGGCACAGTGTCCGTTCCACCCTGCACCGCCAGCTCCGAGAGCTTCTGGATAATCTGTGTAACTTCGGTCATTACCGTATCTCCATACTTTAGCCATGCATCCGCATCATCCGCATTTTGCTCAAACTGTGTTGTAGCAGTAATCTGGCCACGATACTGGAGCGCACTGGCTACACCCACCGGATCGTCGGAAGGACGATTAATCCGGCGCTGGGTCATCATCTGCTCCTGATACTTATCCAGTCTGCGATAGTTACCTTGCAAACCACTCATCATGGAGCTAGTCATCATGGATTGGGTTATGCGCATAAATTATTCCTCCTATCTGCCGACGACGCCGGTACCGTTAATTAATTTATCCAACATTTCATCAATCGTAGTAACCACACGTGATGATGCGCTGTATGCATGTTGGAAGCGGATCAGATCCGACATTTCTTCATCAAGTGATACACTGCTAATCGATAGACGTAGTGTATCGGCATGCTCAACCAGCAACGTGCCGTTCTCCACCATCTTTTTGGCATTGCTGCTGTCCGTACCCAATTTTGAGATAACGGACTGAAGATATCCTTCAAAATTCGTGATGTCCGTTACTGAACCACTGTTGTTATTCGGATTGAAATTAAACGTTCGTTCTGACAGTTGCGCAATCAGAAGCGCCATGCCGCCGTTCCCTTTCAGAACCACCTCAGAGGTCGTACCGTTATCCGGATCAGTCTTCATTTCTGTTCGCAGGGAAGCTCCGATATTCTTCAGATCGGATTGGATCGTCTGGCTTAATCTCATATTCCCAGCGGTAATTGGCCCGCCGTTAGCAGATACAAAGAAGTCGCCCCCGGTTGTGGCCGGCTCATTAAGGGTATAACCCAATTTATGTAATCCGTTAAGGCCATCAACCGTATGCTTCACATCCTGAGCAAGCTTGCGAGGATTATTCGCATCCATAACCGCTTTCGGGATATTCACGCCTGGAGGAAGAATTGTTCCAGCCGGTATGGTCACTTCCACTTTGCCTGTAGCCAGTGTGTTGGCCATAATGTTCAGCTGGGTGATATATCCTTGAACATGCACATCGCGAGAGGTCACATAACCAGCGATCTCCCCGCCGGTCAATGCGCCGGCAATGGCGTTCGTAATCGGAGTAGAAGTCATATCATCCACCACAACTTGATTTCCGAACGTCACTTGATAGACGTCCCCTGTCTCGGTAACATTTACGTTCCCGAGCAAGGAGAGCTGATCGATGAGCAGGTCCCGCTTATCACGCAGATCATTCGCATTGTCACCAAGACCCTCAATCCGTTTAATACTCTGGGTTAACTCTGCAACTTGGTCGATATAGTTGTTAGCTTCAGCAACCTTAGTGTCGATACGAGAAGTCAAGTTATTACTGAGGGTATCCAACTGGGAGTAAATATGGTTAAACGTTTCCGTCAAAGCGATCGCTTTCTGCTGAACCGCCATACGGGCGGATAAGTCGGTGTCGCTTGGATTCTTGCTCAGCGTCTGCCAAGCCGTCCAGAATTCAGCAATACTTGCACTCAAGCTGCTGTCCGAAGGCTCGTTAAAAATCCCCTCAATATTCGAAAGCGTCTCTTGCTGAACGCTCCATGTCGACAAATTCGTATTCTGATTGCGGTATTCGATATCCAATAAAAAGTCCCGTACCCGCTGAATACTTTCCGCTTCTACGCCCATCCCGAGCTGACCGGCCGCTTGGGAACGCTGCAATCCCGGGAAAGCAATGGGGTTGGCTGCAACAAGACGAGTAGTCTGGCGAGAGTATCCCGGCGTATTGGCGTTCGTAACGTTATGACCAGCTGTGTTAATTGCAGCTTGCTGGGCAATCAAGCCCCTCTTTCCGATTTCGAGCAAATGAAATGTGGATCTCATCTACATTTTCCTTTCTGCTTATGCCCTGGTATCAAACATGCTTCGGCCCTTGCCGGCAGGATTCTGATGCTTCGGATGCTGATAAAGCAAATCATCCTCCGGACGGCTGACTAACAAATTCAAACTGTAATCAATGAACGCTAGGGATTGCTCAATTAGCTCCCGGTTAATCGCATTCAGCTCTTTGAGTTCCATGAGCCTGTCCATTAATTGCTGCTGCACATCCTGCAGCTCTGTTTTTTCCTCCGGGTTAAATACAAGACGAGTCATTTCAGTAACCGTCAGCTGAAGCTGGGAGCGGATGCCCTTCTCACGTAAAAAATCATCTGCGGCACCTTGGCGCAGCGCTTCCGTTTCCGCCACCTGCTTCAGCAGGCGGTTCTCCTTGGTCATGACCGCTGTAAGCCGTTCTACATCATTATCCAAAATGGCTTGCCTTTTATCTTTCCCTGCCTCTATGAGCTGCTGATGCAGCTCATCCTGACGCTTCATATATTCGATTATGGATCTAGCACTCACTTGGACTCACCTGATTTATTGTAGGATTGAAAATACGGGAGCAATTTGTCTGCCAAACGGTCGACTGGCACTTCATAAGTACCATTAGCTACAGATTCCTTCAAACGCTGAATTTTCTCCGCGCGTTCCGGATCCTGTACTTTACTCTGTGCACTCAGTTCCATCGCCTCCGAGGAGATTGATACTTCATCCTTGCGGCGCTTCTTCTTATCGATATGCTGCATCTCCCGAGATTCAATATTCCGTTGATACGAATTGATGCCGTTCACACGTCCCGATTCGTTAATCTTCACGCCCTATTCACCTCACTTAAAATAAAAGACCGATAAGCTTTACTAAGTTTATCGGTCGGATATGAAACATTGTTAATAGTTCAAAAGTTAGTATTTGCGCAGTTTATCGACTGCACTGTAAGTCTCTCTGTCTTTTCTGGACCCAGGCTGATGTTCCTGGTCGCCAGCAGCAGCCTGCCTTAACTCCCTCGTTAATCGCGTCCGGCAGGACTCGCACATATTGCTCTCACGAATCAACGTTCCGCATACTTCGCAAGGATACGCCAGGTTTGGCGCGTTCGCAATCGAGATCCGGCCTTCCTTGATAAACTTCGTAATTTGCCGCACAGATACTTCCGTAGCCTCAGATACCTCATGAATTGTTGCACCCTTTTGCTCACGAAGGAAGGTTGCGCATTTTTCATATTCCTTCTCAATAACCTTCATGCAATCAGGACATAATTCTCGAATATTAACCGTATATAACTTGCCGCACCGAGGGCAATTCCCCAGATTCATGCTCAACAACCTCCATACCACATAGAACCTTTATTACCCCTAGATTACATTATCTTAGGCCTTACGTCTATCATTCGGTAACAGAATCCACACATTTTTCCTGTTTTAATCATTTACGAACGAGCCCAGGTTAAACTATAGATCTCGATGGGCATTTCTACAATGGATTCATATCTTCGCAAAACCTGAGCACAAGCGTTAATCGTACTCCCGGTTGTGTAGATATCATCTACCAATAATATACGGAAAGGTCCTTTGATCCGTGATGTCCCGACTTGAGATCGGGTATGCTCTACGGCCTGCCTGCTTATGGACCACAGTACATCGGGTGCATCCTGCAACGCACCAAAAACACCCTCCATATCCTTTAGCCGATCCATCCGACTCTTGAAACTCTGTTTATCCGTGTGACGTCTACGTTCCAGCAGATGAACACAAGGTGCCTTTATTCTAAGTGCAAGCCCCTGTGCGAGCACTTCCGCTTGATTGAACCCCCTCTCCTGAAGCCTTTCCTCACTTACCGGAACCGAAGTGACGGCGTGTATACTCCATGGTATGTTGCCAGAATTCCGTGACCCCTTATTGCCCAATTGGATGTTCGCTTCCCGATGGAGAAGCGTGTATGACCGTAACATCATTTCTATCAAAAGAGGAGCGTAACGCTCATTCCCCCTATATTTGTACTGGGCCAACCACTCTCTCATCTGCGTATCATAGCTTACCGCACTCCGGTTTAAAATAAAGCTCCGCTCATTCATGCCTGATCGAATACAGTCCGGACAGCCGATTCCCCGCCCACATCGCCAACATTTAGGTTTCATAATCCAGGGGATATTCCGATAACAGGCACGGCATATTCCCGGAAGTTCCCGGGTGAATGAACCTGTTTTTCCACAAGTGAGACAGGTTTCGTCAATCGGTTTGAGCAAACGATGTATATGCCCGAGCAGATGATTAAAGACATTAGGTATCAAATATGCTCCTTCCTTTCTCAGAGAGGTAGAATAAAGAACAGCGTTCAACGAAATAAAAAGAGTACAAATCATACAGCGCGTGCACATCGCACACCCATTGCACGATTGCCGATCAATTATGAGGCTCTATGAGGGAGGTTTCATGAATTATGGGGATCTGTAAGAGCTATGAGAGTCTATGAAAGCTAACACTAAATATCATGTTTAACTCAACCCCCTAGTCATTCGACAATTCCTGAGCAGAGCGTAAGTAACCGCCTTTACGTGCGATTCTGTTCATCGCTTTGATTTGCCGGACTGCCGAGCTTTGGCTCCGAGTCCATTGGGACGCCGCAAATACCACCCGTCCTGCCGGATCATCCTTGGATCGGCCCGCGCGGCCGGCCATTTGAATCAATGCAGCTTCGTCAAAAAGCTCACTGTCCGCATCTAAAATGAACACGTCACTCTTCGGAACCGTTACCCCACGTTCAAGAATGGTTGTTGTCACAAGTAAGCGAATCTCACGGTTACGAAAGGACATCACTTTGCTTGCCCGTTCCGGATCGATGGATGAAGTTCCTTCAATCGGCATATTGGCAATGGCCTTGCGAAGCAGCTCCAGCATCGGATCAATATGCTTAATGCGGGAAACGAACAGGAACACTTGAGCACCACGGGAAAGAGATGCACTCAGACTACGAACCAAGGGTGGGGGAAGCTTTTTTTCCTGTAGACAGCGGTTCACCGTCAAGATTTTTAGCTTTTGTGGTACGGGTAACGGATGACCGTGGAAGCGTGCGGGTACTTTGGCATGCGGCAATCGGCCTGCGGCAGCCTCACGCTGTAAAGGCGTTGGTGGAGTGGCTGACAGGTAGATATACTTCCCTCCAATTTTGCAAGCTCCTTTGGCCGCGTAATCCAGCATCGGATCATTATGATAAGGGAACGCATCAATCTCATCGATCACGACCAGGTCAAAAGCTCCCCTGAAACGCAGTAGTTGATGTGTCGTTGCCAGTGTGATGCTCCCCCGCTTCCATCGTTCCGGACTACCCCCGTATAACGTGACCACTGTCTCCTCCGGAAATGCCTTGGATAATCGTGGTGCCAGCTCCAGCACCACGTCCCGTCTTGGCGCGGCAACCAGCACGCGCCCACCCGCATCCAGAATAGATTGCAGCAGCGGAAAGATCATTTCGGTCTTTCCGGCACCTGTCACCGCCCAGATGAGAAACCGGGCGGGCCCCGCGGAGCCCCCTGCGGGCGGCTCCGCCAAAAACCGCAGCGCAGCGCCAGCGGCGGCGCTTTGCGCTGCGCTAAGCCCCCACCGGCCCAAGGCCCCGGTGAGGGAACCCCCGGCCGTGCCCCGTACGGCCGACCCTGCTGCGCCATGCAGCAGCAGGGCACAGGCCCGGCTGCGCCCCATCGCGAGGCAGGCCTCGCAATAGGCGCAAGCCGCCGAGCCGCACGCGGCGCATGCCGTGCGGCTTCGGGCCTCGCTGCCGCATCGTCGGCAGCGGAGGGCCACGGCCCGGCGGCGCAGCCAGCCGGGCGCACCCTGCGGGGCGGGCTGTGCCAACCCCGCTTCCAAACGCAGGCGGCCCAGCAGGACGCCAAGCTGGGCCGCGGAGCGCCAGTCGCCGGTGTCCCCGGCGACTTCCCCCAACAAAGCCTCGACCTCGCCGGCAAACAAGGCTCGTCCTGCCATGCACTGAATCAGCAGCTCCGCCTGCTGTATCAACAACGCCCAATCCTCAGCCATGTCCCTCTTTTCGATAAGGGAATTTATATACGATCCGTCCAACAGCTGAATCTCCGTAAACAAAACACTCCATTGTGATTTGTTTCCTTCAGGCTCTTGTAGTAAAAACGAACTTAAGCTCTGGTACAAATATTTCTGCCATTCCGATTTCCCCCATTGATCCATGTCTTGGTTGGATCGAAATCTCTCTTGAATGACAACGCCCCATCCTAATGGAACTTGTGTTGATAACAGCACCAATGAGCGTGCGCTGGCTTTCTCATCCGTCCATCGTTTCACTCCATACCACCATTGAAAATCCACCCGCATATCCAGCGAGAGATAACACTTCCATTTCTCTGATGTTCGAATGGCATATATGGCAATCTGCATGACATCAACTCCAATATTGAGACATCTCTCCAGAAACGCAAAAAACACACCCTTCGCTTACGCTTGGAGTGTGCTTCACGCCTTTAACAATATGAATACGAACCTGGTAACCAAAACAACTTGCTGATGTTTAACCCTGTACATATGGAATCCGAACAGCCTCCATCGGGTTTCTTAGATCGATCCGTATCACTTCTTCTTCATTCGGACCGGCACCCATTTTCCGTGATGCCGAGTCATCGGACTTCCAAGTCCCATATACCAGTTCAATTCCGGACAAATGAGTCAATCTCTGGACAATCTTCAGCGTATCATCGTACGACTGATCATCAAGGACGGTGACACGCACGCGCGTCCCGCTCAGCAGGGCATACCATGAAAGGGCTCTCAAATACCATTCCACCTGCCGCTCATGGTTGGACGTGATCAACACATAATGCCTGCGCCGCCCCGTGCCTTCACCGGCTCTTCTAAGTTGACGGGCATGCACGATATGAATCAGAGCAACAGCAATCCCGTACACCGCGAGTATCCACAGCAATTGGGCAACCATGAGACTCACCTCCTTCTCTTATCAACAATATATGCTGATCAGGAGGGTACGGTGACAGTTATGTAACCAGCGCCCACACAGAACTTAATGGGAACGGCTCAAACACCATAAGAAAAACATCTATCGTGTTACTTAAAAATAGCCGGACCGGGGCCTAAGATATTTTTCTGCGACTATCGAATTTGTTCAGCCTCGCTGAAAACTTATAAACTCCATATCATAACAAAAAGGAACCGCCCTTGGCAGTTCCCTCCCTATGTAAGACGCGTCCGTGCATTCGGATCGGCGATTACAACGTCACCCAGCCATATTTGATCGAGTTGATAACCGCTTGCGTACGGTCGTCCACTTCCATCTTCTGCAAAATGCTGCTGACGTGGTTTTTTACAGTTTTTTCACTAATGAACAGGTACTCCCCTATCATCTTGTTGCTCTTGCCTTCGGCCATTAGTCTAAGCACTTCCGCTTCGCGCCTTGTCAATGGGTTATTCTCGCCTGCCACAAACTTAACTCCAGCCTCACGCGAACCGCCCTCAGCCATAGCACCTGCTTCGTTTACATAAGTCATCCGGCGGAGCTGTTGAATGAGCTTACCCGTAACTTTCGGATGGATAAATGCATATCCCTCATGTACCGAACGAATCGCATTAATCAGTGACTCGGCTTCCATATCCTTCAGGAGGTAACCGTTTGCTCCCTTACGGAGCGTTTCAAACACATAACTCTCATCGTCATGAATCGACAGAATGATAACTTTGATCTCAGGAAACATTTCACGTAGTTTCTCAGTTGCTTGAACGCCATTTTCGGTGGGCATGTTGATATCCATCAGCACGATATCCGGCTTCACTTCGTTACAGAACTCAAGCACTTGAATTCCATCGCCGCATTCTCCGATAACGTCAATGTCGTCCTCCATATTCAGTATACGCTTCAGACCCTCCCTAAACAGCTGGTGGTCATCCGCTAATAATACCTTTATAATCGCGTTCTCTTTTTCCAAATGTTCCATCCGATTACTCCTTTCTCTTTTCTACGTTCGTCGGGATATGAATCACGATCTTGGTTCCTTGATTCTCAGCTGAATCGATCTCCATTCTCCCTTCGAGCAGCTCAACCCTCTCCCGCATGCCAATTAACCCAAAGTGGTCCTTGCTTTTCTGCTCCAGCAAATCGACATTGAATCCCAGGCCATTGTCCTGTACAACGATTTTGACCAATTGCGCCTGGTACGTGATTTCAACAAGCACATAAGTCGGGTAAGCATGTTTTGCAGCATTCGAAAGTGCTTCCTGCACCAACCGGTAGATGGCAGCCTCCATCGCAGAAGAGAGACGATGCTCTTTTCCCCGTGTCTCGAAGATCGTGCGGATTCTCGATTTCTCTTCATAATCATGCACGTATTTACGCAGTGTGGGGATTAATCCTAGATCATCGAGTGCCATTGGACGCAGATTGAAAATGACTTTTCGCATTTCCTCCAAGCTCGATCGAACCTGGCCCTTCAAATCTACTATTTCGTCCTGCACCATCTTAAATTCCTGCTTTGCGAGCATTCTTTCTACAATTTCCGTCCTAAGAACCAGATTCGCCAGCAATTGTGCAGGTCCATCATGAATCTCTCTGGAGATGCGCTTCCGTTCCTCTTCCTGCGCCAAAATAATTTTGAGACCAATGACCTGTCTGTTTTTCGCAGATTCGATGATTCGGGATACCTGGCCCAGCTCTCCGGACAAGTATTCCAATACCACGCCCATCTGAGATCCGATCGATTCTGCACGCTCCACGGAGTTCTCGACATTACGAACCCGCTTCTGCAGCTCATCTCGTCTTGCCTTCAGATACATTTCCTTCTCCCGGTAGATCATGAGGTCAAGCTGAAGCTGCGTTGCTTTCTCATACGCCTGCTTGATGTCCTCTTCCTTGTACCGGACAAAATCCCGGCTGACCTCGGTCAGCCGGATCCGGGAACGGCGGTAGTTCAGCTCCAACTGATCTACCTTCTCTAAGGTTTCCGTCGTTTCTTTTAATGTCCGCTGCAGTTCATGATTGAGAGACGTGAGCTCTTGCCGCGACGCCTCCAATATTTCGAACATTTGGTATTTGCTGTCCTCCATCACTTTGATGGCATTTTTTATGACACGGTCGATGGCATCGGCTTGATAATCCACGCACTCTACTCCATTTCTAACGTTTCATATACATATCATACCATATCACGATTCGATCGTAACGGTCTTCGTGTTCTTGTCCCATTTTACTTTAAGGCCTAATTGCTCGGAAACGAGACGAAGAGGGACCAAAGTCCTACCACCTTGAACCATGGGTGCTACAGCCGCCGAACTGCGCTTACCGTTTAGAATGAATTCCTTCTTGCCGACCGTTAGTTCCATGAGCATGCCGCCTCTCAGGATGCCTACCCGTTGAGCGGATTGGTTCCAGGTTGCATGTCCGCCGAACGCATCGAGCACGTGTTTAATCGGAACGTAGGTCGTTCCATTTTTCAAGATTGGCGCCGAATCAATTGCCACTTTCGAACCATTCAGCATAAGTGATTTTTGCCCAATGGTCATAACCGCTTTACCGGTTGGAAGTCCTTCATTTCCGGATAAAGATGGCATCGTGAAGCGGATATCATCAAAAGATATAGCTCCTGTCAATGCACGCTCGTCCTGGCCTTCTTCCACGTTCACCACATACAGCCGCTTCATCTGTGCCGGGAATGCAATGTTGTATCCGCTGAGATCGAGGCTCAGTGTCTTCCAACCGCTCCAATCAATCGCTTTTGCCAAGTCGACATACACGGTTTTCCCGTTATTGTCTTGAAGTTCAGCGCGCAACCAGTTCAGGCTGTTATCTCCCTCTACATCAATGGTCATGGCCGTAGCCTGTGTAGGGATCACTTTGCCAGTTGTGCCATTCAACTCAGCGTATGCGTACATTTTTTGTCCTAATCCGCCTGTCATATCATAGGTCAAGTTCAAGACCTTGGACGATGCTTTTGCTCCGCTGCCATTTTTGATCGCTGCAGTCCCGGTAACTGCCGGCACATTGGTCGTGAACTTCACCGGGTAATTCACATTCTCGAAGTTCTCCCACGTGCTCTCGCCCGCTGTCGATAAAATAACGACCGTGCTAAAGCCGTCATAGCGTGCGATGGCATAACCGACTTTCGTATTGCTGTTCACGGAGGATACGGTCAGGCGGCCGTCTTTCACGCTGCCTTTAAATCCGATAAACTCCCATTTCAGCGCGCTGCTCGGAACCTCCAAGCTCTGGCCATTGCCTGTTACGGCTGTCACCGGTACGGAAACACTCGTTCCAGCCTGCAGCGGTGCACTTGATACGCCGGTAGTCAAAGCAACAAGATCGTCCGCGCCCAACACCTTGACCTGCATCGTAGCTTTGGTACTGCCGCTTACCGCCGTCAGAGTCGATGTTCCTGGCTTCGTCGCTTTAATGCTTTGGCCGTTGACCGCTAGATTGCCATTGCTGGACTTCCAAGTTGGTTTAATCGAACCTGCTTCAATTGGATTATAGTAGGTATCATAGCCTTTTAGTTCATACGTGCCCATTTGACCGATCAGGAGCGTGTTGCTGCCGCTTACTTTCAAACCCTTCAAGCTGCCCTGAGGTGCTGTGGAGAACACGCCAAGTGAGTTAACGATGCTGCGCTGCGTGGTGCCGTATTCCGTGTTAAAGGTCAACTGGGTATTCATCTCAGCTAGTGGACGGTTTACCATCGTTGTCGATCCGCCGCCGTCGAGGTTCATACCCTTCCATACTCCAACCTTCGTCATGAAATCCTGAAGCTGCTGCAGCGTCATGCCTTTACTGTTATCGTTGCTCTCCGTAGCAATCAGGTAGGCGTATCGTCCGTCTTTGGAGTAACCTACGGCTGTACGTGCCCTGCTCCCTCCAATCGAATTCACGTTTCGAGAGAATGATGTTGCCTTGCCGTTATCCACCAGAATCGTATGGCCGCCAATCATCATTTGGAGTGTAGACGGGTCCAGTTCTTTACCTGATTTTTTGGACACCAGAGCATAATTCGCTTCGAGCTTTTGACCGACAGCCAGATTTTTTTTCACAAACTCTGCCGCAGCCCCATGGGTTCGCAAAATGTAGCTTCCCTCCGGTATCGCTGTTGGCAATCCTGCCATTACTGAAATATCGGTTATGACCCCATCCGTTACCATAACCTCCGTTGGCGTTGTCGAGCTGTTCTTAGGACGCTCAATAGCCTTCCATGCGCTGGTATAGATATAAGCTGAATTCGCATGGCTATACGTAGATCCGCTACCCTCTGGCGCATAGGACGTTTTGTTCATACCCGCGAGCGGGAATGAGGCCCCATTCTCAGCTGTAATACTCCCCGAGAATACAAACTCATCCAGAATTGGCGTTCCATCGTTCGTCACTCCAAAAGCATACATGCCTTTCAGATCAGATGGAGTTGACATCAACAGACCATTCGATACTTGAGCCCCCATTGGGGCCCCTTCGCTTCCGGTATTAAAAAAGTCACCGTTAATAGCAGCTACCGCGCCGTTCTCCTTAGCCATTCCGCCCGTACTTTGTCTCGTTGTAAATTTATTCCCTTGGCCTGTCATGACATCCAGTTTCACGTATTTGTTGTTCAGATCCACCTGAATGACATTCGCCAGCGATTTTGCACCAGTACTGTTGATATACTGATATTTCATTAAGACCGCACCGGAAGTAATGATTTCTTCCCCAAGCTTTTTAGCCGATGTTGATGCCGCATAAGCTACCGATGAAGTTGATAGATTCCCTATCACTGGTATTCCGCTGCTCAGCACAGGACCCACCCAGATGACACCTGCTAATGTAATAATCAACCATTTCTTGCCTACGCCTGATGTTGTAGACTTCAGTGTTTTCCCCTGACTAACCATGTAATCGTAACTCTCCCATCTATCGTTCAACACGGATGCCGAACATATAAAGTCTCTAATTAATAGACTTCATTTTTGCGGAAAAGTTACGAATTTGTTATAAAAAAACACTTTCGCGTATCTTACATCAAGTCTCGTAAAATTTGTAGCGGCATTTTTTAGGAGCCTATGTAAATCAAACCTATGTTACTATATTTTCATGTAAAAGTAACTAGTTTGTCATACTTTATTCCTGGTTTTCCATTTATTCAATAAAAAAGCTGATATCCATCATGGATATTAACTTTTTTAATTATTGCATTTTTGTCATATTTTCGCATCCAGCTGAGTTGAATCTCTAAACTTACGATGAGAATTAGGAAGCAGAAAAAGGCATGTGCCGATTTTTTTCAGAAGAAAAAGTAAATCTGCACATGCCTAATCTTTATATCTGGAACATATCTTAAGATTACCTTAGTTTACCCCAGCTTGTTCTTTCAGCGCGTCCACTTTGTCTACGCGTTCCCAAGGGAGATCAAGATCTGTACGTCCAAAGTGTCCGTAAGCAGCAGTTTGCTTGTAGATCGGACGACGAAGATCCAGCATGCGGATGATTCCAGCCGGACGCAGGTCGAAGTTGTTACGCACAAGCTCAACCAGCTTCTCTTCGCTCACTTTACCTGTTCCGTAAGTATCAACACTAATCGACACTGGGTTAGCGACGCCAATAGCGTAAGCCAATTGAATTTCGCACTTGTCCGCAAGTCCTGCCGCAACCAGGTTTTTAGCCACGTAGCGCGCCGCGTAAGCAGCGGAACGGTCAACCTTTGTAGGATCCTTACCGGAGAATGCGCCACCGCCATGACGAGCGTAGCCGCCATAGGTGTCCACGATGATTTTGCGGCCTGTCAGACCAGCGTCCCCTTGAGGGCCACCGATAACAAAACGTCCGGTTGGGTTGATGAAATATTTAGTTTCTGCGTCCAGCAAATCAGCCGGCACGACAGGAAGAATGACTTGTTCTTTAATATCCTTCTGGATTTGCTCCAGCGTTGCTTCTTCGGCATGTTGAGTCGATACCACGATCGTATCCACACGAACCGGTGTATTCCCGTCATACTCAACCGTTACCTGGGTTTTACCGTCCGGACGCAGGTAGTCCAGCGTACCGTCTTTACGAACCTCGGACAAACGACGAGCGATACGGTGAGACAATGCAATCGGAAGAGGCATCAGTTCTGGAGTCTCGTTGGTTGCAAAACCAAACATCAGACCTTGGTCACCAGCACCGATGTTCTCGGTTTCCTTGTCCATTTGGGAAGGATCACGATTCTCCAGTGCAGCGTTTACCCCCTGTGCAATATCGGCAGATTGCTCATTCAGCGATGTTAACACCGCGCATGTATTGTAATCAAAACCGTATTTTGCACGGGTATACCCGATTTCCTTCACAGTATTGCGTACGATGGATGGAATATCCACGTATTCAGATTTAGTGCTAATTTCACCAATGACCAAAACAAGACCAGTCGCAACGGAAACTTCACAAGCTACGCGTGCGTTCGGATCGTTAGCCAAAAAAGCATCGAGTACCGCATCAGAAATCTGGTCACAGATTTTATCCGGATGTCCTTCAGTTACGGACTCAGATGTAAATAAACGTCGCCCTGTTAAAGACATGAGATCAACCTCCCATATGAATAGTATGTGATATATCAAAAGGTCCTACACAAAAAATGAACCTTTTCCGACAGGAAAAGGTTTGAAATGTACAATCCTCAACATGCATATTAACTTATTTGTTACTAGGTGTCAATCCAGTAAGTAAGCTGTTTTCCAAGGATTTTCTTGGGTTTTTCAATCGGATGTTAGTCTAAGATAAGTTCCGCTTTTAACTAAAAAACGACTACAGTCTACCGAAGAGACTTTGTTCAGCGTTTCGAACCAAACGTTTCGTGATCTCTCCACCAACGGATCCGTTCTCACGGGAGGTTAGATGTCCCCATCCAGGACGACGGCTGGAGGATCCACCTCCGATGGCTCCTAACTCAGAACCAAATTCCGTATCGGCTCCATTGGAACCGCTACCATATCCCACGGGTAATCCAAACTCTGCTGCAATTTCGTATTTCATTTGCTTCAGCATTTCACGACTCTCCGGTACCACTTGACGGTTACGACTGCTGCGTGCCATGAAAATACACCTCCTGTATTGGTTTTTACAGAAGTAGTATTTGTCGATTTCAAAGCACTCACACGTATAAAACGTTGTCACAGCTGGCAATAATTATAAAGAGGATTATACCGAAAAAAAGTTGCCGTGCCTCTCAGCAGGTTAGAGCAAGTATTAGCAGGAGTCAAATGTATCCTAGTCGATTCTACTTAATGGTGTACCCGCCGCGGACCATGACAATCAGATTGCTTGTCTGCCCTTCTTTCACCTGGATGCCCCGACCTTCACGCGGAAAAGAAAGCAGATGGTTCTTAGGCGCCGTTTCTCCATTTAACAGGTCTTTGCCGTCCGTAAGGTCTGCAACGCCGCTAGCGACTTCTGTGTAAATCACAGCGTTACCTGAGCGAACAATGAATTCTGTTCCTGCATCGGCAATCAGAATCTTTCCTGGTTTTAACGCTACGTTCTTAACTTCGTCGGTACCTTGTGATGGCTGAGTTGGATTTGTAGGATTTGTTGGGTTCGTAGACCCTCCACCACCGCCATTCAGCGCTTGCTGAATTTGTTGGTCTACGTAACTTTTGGTGACGACCGGGTCGTCGGTGGTGCCAGGGGTGGTCCCTGCGCCGGTTGCGGTGTTGTTAAAGCTTGCACCAATCCATATGCCAGCTCCAATCGTCAGCGCCGCCAAGCCAACCTTCAAATAGGGTTTCATATAATCTGTTCCTCCTAAGTTTTCTATTCTATTTAACTATAAAGAAAACACTCGAACTGAACAACCCTACTATAGGTAAGGCTACGGATTGTTTTCTTTGGAGAATTAAAAAAACACACCGGAGAACATTTCGTTCTCCGGTGTGTCAAAGCTTAGATGCTAAGCTTTATTTTAGCTAGTCGATTTTAGTACTGAATAGTACCTTTCAAATCAACTGTCTTATCATTTCCTTTCAGAACAACACTAGCAGTCAGCTCTCCACCATTAATGGTAGCTTCCGTAGGAACTACTACTTTGAAGGAATTTCCGTCAGCAGCCAATTCTGCATCATAAGAAGTTGTTCCTTTATTAGTACCAATCGAAACTTTACCATTAACGATGCCTTTTAAAGTCTTATCCACATTAACAGTCAGTGTAGAAGTCAATGTATCATAAGTTGTAGTTGTAACTTTTACTGGTTCTACAGCTGGTGCAGCAGGTGCATTTACTGTAAACTCATCCGATTCAAGAGCTTTAGTAGTTGAATCTTTAGCTACAATGTACTGAGCATCCTTGCGAACTTTCACAGAAATCGGAGGATTATCTTGAAGCAGTTTAGCATCAGTAAGTGTGATTACTACGCTGCCCGCAGTATCATTAGCATAACTAGTTGTGTACTGAGTTACAGGAATGACTGGGTTGTTATCCTTCGAAAGATCTCTAAGAATGAAGTCATTCTTCAAATCTCCAACGTTAGAACCTTCTACAGCATCCACATAAGTAGAGAATGTAACTGTAAACGAGTTACCCACTCTATTCGAAACTTTGCTCACTTTAGGAGCAACAACATTTTTAACTGTCATTACAGCATTACCAGACAAGTTAAGCTTGTTGTTAGAATAAGTCTGAATGGAGTTGTTAGCAAACACGGTGATTGTTGCTCCAGTATACTCGCTGCTTGTTTTCAATGTTACTTTGTTTCCATCTACTTTTACTTCTGATGGGTAGGAACCATCGACAGTGAAATCACTAACTGAAGCATGAGCAATTACATTAGTGAATTCAAGTTCAAAAGTTTTAGCATCCTTTTGTTTTGCTCCAGTCCAAGTCAGCTGGTTTTTAGCTTGAAGCAATGGTTCGTTAATCCAAGCTACGTTTTGACCAGTTTTAGATTTAAGACCAGATGCATACACTCTTTTAACAGTACCATTCTCACCAAATGTTACTCTAGTTCCGTTAATGAACTCTGGGAACTGAAGAACAACCGATTTACCATCGTTTACTGCAGAAGGTACAACTTCAGTTGGCAAAGCGATCTGTTGTACATCGCCACCGTTCTTTTGGAAATCGATGTAGTAGTTAGCTTTGGTTTGGGTAGTGGTAATATCCATTTCTTTGCCAAAGTGCAAAGCAAGCTTACGGGTTGCGTCATTCCAATCGTAGTTAGAGAAGTTTCTCAAATTAGCATTATCAGCAGCTACGAATGTACCATCGTATTCAACCATAGTGTTTTGCAATGCTGTTCTGTCTTTTACATCTTTAACCTTCAGGTCGTAAGTGCCTTCAAGAGTACTGAAGAAGCTAACGTAGAAGATTTTGTTCGATGCATCAGCAGCCACTACATTGTTCACAGGAATAACATCGCTACCTTTTTTAACAGTGAAGTACTTTTTGTCAGCAGCATCTACTGCTTTGTCAAAACGAACTGTCAGTGTATCTTTTCTGTCAACGCCAAATGTAGTTTCAAGTACACGTGGTTGTACCAGATCAATACTTGCTGTAACTTTATGTTCTTTCACTGGGTTTGCATTGCCGGAGTAGTCTTTAACCTCAATGAATAGGTTAGTTTCATATCCTGGCAGACGATTTGCAGTAAAGTCAACTTCATACACGTTTGATTCGATTTGAGTTGCTTTACCTTTTTTCTTGCTGTCGCCAGACTTCCAGTAGAAGCTATCTTCTGTTACGGAAGCAGGGTCGATTTCTTCATTGAATGTTACAGTTACTTTTTCCAAAGTAGCGGAGATTTCAGTAACTTTTGGACCTTCAGTATCTACAGCAACCGTGAATTCTTTAGTGTCAGCCAAAGATTTCAATCCTGCATAGTCTTCAACCAGGGAAGTTGTCAGCTTATGAGCGCCAACAGAGATTCCACCTGTGTAGTCTCTAAGGATAACTTCTCTTTGGTTAGGGCCTTGTGTTACAGTTCCACTAAACATTTTGTCATCCAGTTGGAAGTTGCTGCTGGATGGAGCGATAACAGGCTCGGAGAAAGTCACCTTGATAACTTTAGTTCCGAGGGCTTTTACTTCAGTTACTGTTGGCAGCGTGTTGTCGGACGATGTGAAAGACACTTCACCTTGTGGGAGTGTAGAGCCTTGCTCGCCTTTAACATTCTTCACAACAATCTTGTATGTTGTTCCTTGTACGAATTTGCTGGATTCGTTCAACAAGATACGTGCAGTTTTGCCATCTTCCAATACGGTAATGGATTTGATTCCTTTAGAGTTGGAATCGATGACATAGTTGTTTTTGTCAGTAGCAGATGCTTTGTCTACTTTACCGTCAAATACAACCTCAACTTCTTTCAAGTTAGTGGAAGTTGCCGATTCAACTTTAGTTGCAGATGTTACAACCCAAGTCACGTTTTCAGTGTACTCGTAGTTGTTATGTTTGAACTTCACTTCAGTTGCAGTGTTAGCTTTCAGAGCTGTTTCCAGTTCAACTTTCACTTCTTCGTTGTTAGCAAGTTTGAAAGTTACAACTTTACCACTCTCAGTTACTTCATAAGAAACCACTTTTGGTTTTTGTTGAGTCAGGTAGATGGTATAAGCAACTTCAACCAATTGGGAACGGGAAGCGTTAGCTTTAGGGTTTGTTTTAGCATCTACCAAACCAGCG
This sequence comes from Paenibacillus lautus, assembly GCF_050482385.1. Classification (GTDB taxonomy): domain Bacteria; phylum Bacillota; class Bacilli; order Paenibacillales; family Paenibacillaceae; genus Paenibacillus_AQ; species Paenibacillus_AQ lautus_B. Next base: position 19,418 of record NZ_JBCNHV010000026.1, on the reverse strand, counting down.
TTGATTGCTGCTTGAACATAACCTTTAGCCCAGTCAGAAGCATTGTTGTTCGTTTCTGTTGGAACATCAAGCTTTTGAGCTGTAACGAGAACCTTCGCCATTTCTTGAACGGTGATTTTACCGTTAAAGTCGAAGATCATTTTCGTCAAGTTCTTACCTTCCATGATACCTGCAGAGTATACTGCTTCTACATAAGGAGCTGGCCATTTGTCAGCTTTGTAGTTTTTGTCTTTGAAAGACGCTTTGCCTTGGATTGGCTCAAGACCCATGATGCCTACCAAAACTTTCGCGAACTCACCGCGAGTCATTTCTTTGTCAAGACCAGCAGTTCCATCTGGATAACCATCGAAGATCCCTTTTTCTTTCAGTACATCAAATTTCTGTTGTGTGCTAAGCGCATCGTCACCGAATGCAACAGAAGCAAACATCGAGAATGCCATTGCTGTAGACAGTGCTACGGATAAAATTTTCTTCATAACCTTTTTTTCTCCTCCTTGAATCATCACTTGATTGTTTTCTTTAATTTGGTAGCTCTTATCACTCATTGTCCTGCACCTCCTTTCCCGAGTTGAGCATAAATCATAAATGATGTCTGTGACGATATCACAGAATCTTGTTAACGAGAGAACACTACAAACTAGAATAGATTCCTAATCCTACCTAGGTATTATACAACGAGTCCCAACCTCCGTAAAGAACATTTTTCTAATTAATAGACAAGTTTCTTGTTTCGGATAATCTTGGGTTCCTCATTGCGTTCTACATTATAAACGTTTGATTTCTCAAAAAGTTGCGGTTGTTGCAAAGTTTTTTTAAAAATATTTTCAAAATCATATTCGATTCGGATAACATTAGGTCAATTACATATTACGACAACAAAAAAGACGCCCTGTGGGCGCCCTTTGTAGAATCCTAGCGAATCTTCATAGCAAGCTGGATAATTCGTGCACGCATCTCTGGATTGCTGTGCAGCGTTTCGTACATCATATCAATTTCCGCTTTATTCGTACGATATGTTTTGTCATGTTTTATTGTTGTATGAGACCATTGGATCAACGCATTCTCAGCCGCTGTCATTTCGTTAAATGAATCATGAAAGCCTGTCTCAACAACGAGTCCCTCCATGACTTCCTGAGTTATCTCATCATGAGCGGCACGAGCCAACTCAATCTTCTTCTCCATCACTTTGGCTTTTTCCTCGAACTTGGTCTTCGCCTTCATGTAGTCGAGCTGCGCTTTTGATAATATCGGCTTCATAAATTCATCTTCACCCTCTAAAAATAGTATGTGCTTCCGCTATTGTAGCGTATTCTACATGAAATTACAAAACATTAGATATTGGTAAACGGTTTCTTGGTCCATCAAACCGTCCTTAAGATCTTGTTAATTATGTTATATATAACCTTATTCATCATAATTTACACATGAGAAAACGAGAGCACAGCCACCAGAAGTTAGCCGTCTGCTCTCGTTCCTTTTGTCCTACAGTTTCTTCTTATTATATAGCCTACATCATTTTAAGTTTGTTCATCATGCGCTTCACGATCGTCGCTGTATCTGCACGATTCAGAACAGCATCCGGGTTGAAGTTATACGTCGGTTTCTTCTCGCCTTCTTTCAAGCTGTTGGCAACACCAGTGATGATGCCGGCCTTACTTACAGCAAGAATGGCTGGATAAGAGTAATTCGATTTGATTTTGCCGACATCTTCGAACTGCTTCTGAAGTGCTGCTTTATCTTTTTCGATCTCACCCATCTTCAGGTTGAGCGCACGTGCAATCATGTTGGCCGCTTCTTCACGAGTCAGTTCCATATTCGGAGCAAAGCTTCGTGGCGCAATGCCGCGAATGATTCCTTTTCTAGCAGCTGTCTCAATATAACGGTAATCCCACTGCATGCTATTGACAACACTTTCCTGATAAATGTCATCAAAAGTGAGCTTGTTCTTATCGGTATCATAATCCAACGGAATGTCCAGCAGCTTCACTATAATAGTAGCTAATTCACCGCGAGTCATTGGATCATACACGCCGAATGCATCCGTCTTCGACGCCTTCATGTATCCTCTCGCCAGCATCAATTCAATATCGTTACGGGCTGTCTTATGCGAGATCGCATCGGAGTAGCTATAACGCAAGGATTTAACTGCGTAATAACCAAATCCCTTAAATGGAGCCGTCACAGTTTTCTTCTTGGCATCTACTTTCCCGCCGATGTTGATCCAAGTTCCTTGGGACGGGTTATACCACCAAATGCCCAAGTTGCTGGAAGCCGAATTCACCAGTGCAGAATCATATTTCAAGGTAATTGTACCTTTTTGGGACAACTCCATCCAGTTCTGGGGAATCAAGCGTTGATGGAATTCGTTCCCTTTCGCATACGGATGCGCTGCTGCTTTTACATTGAAGTCCTCTACGTTGCTGCTGTATGCATTAAGCGAACCCGCATCCAGCCAGTAAAGAGGTGATGAATAGCCGTAATGGGCTGCCGGAGTGAAACGGAACGCATTGTTGTTATCCCCTGGAATGAGGGACAGGCGTCCATCCATTTCTACACCGTTCTCGATTTCACCAATTCGATTGTAAGCCTTAACGGTCCGCCCATCGATCTGGTTGGCAATACCAAACAGGATGTCATGCTCGCCGAGCAAATTGATCGTAGGCACTTCTGCATTCGGACTTGATTTTGCCTGTTGAAGCACCGTGCCTTTTGGCAAGGACAGAGACAAATCACCCTTAAATACTTTTACTTTACCTGACTTCGAAATATTCGTTTTAAACTGGGAGCCTTCCGTTGCATCATCGGTATACGTTACAACGAATTGCCCGCTCGTCTTTTTGGTGCCTTGTTCGATCGTGAACTTAATCGTATTTTTACCGTTTTTCAGGTTCTTGACCTCAAGACGGAAAATGTCGCTGATTTCGGATTTCACCATTGGCGTTTTGCCAATCAGAATGGAACTAGCTCCTTCAGCCTTGATGCTTACCTCTACAAAGTTCTGCTTCAATACGCCTTCGTTAGGGAGCCTAGGAGAAAGGACTTCGTAAGGCGCACGCTCACGAGTAATTTCAATGGTATCTGTGGTTGTAACCGACTGATAACGCGAACCGATGCTGATTGCCTGCAATCCAACCTCTGGAAGCGCGAGCTCTTTAAATACAACGCGAGCCGAGCTGGAGTTTGAACCATTAACAATGGAATAGTACAGGCTGTGATCTGCTTGATTAATGGCATCCAATTGCGTCTTCAGTGCCCCGCCAGAGAGAGTCCAGGTTCCTGTATTGTCTTTTGTAAACACTGCAAAGATGGATGGCGTTGGATGGCTAAGGTTCACTGTGATCTCATCGGTGTATTCCACCTCAAAGCGAAGTCCCAGAGCCTTTTCATATGTGTTATAAGCATTCTCAGCCGTTTCTCTGAACAATCCATCTGGATCCGATTCTGTTCCAGAACCAACCGGGAAAGGAATCATGTTCTTGATCACCGAACGGGTGTCGCTAAAATACAGCAGTGTAAGCTTTGTCGAGATTTTCCCACTCTTGTCAGCGACCACCAAAGTATTCGGACCTGGAATCAGCTGCAGGAACGCCGTATCTGTAAAGCTGAATTCACCATTTCCATTCACTGACAAATCTTTAGTGTTACCATTCAAGGAAATCGTAAGTCCTGATGTTCCCGTGTAGTTCACAATCCGACCCGTTACTTGATTGAAATCTGTACTATTCTTAAACACCTGATTGTTATACAAATGATAAATATCAATATAAGTTGAGGACAGGAACGTTACCGGGATCACCTTGGTATCGGAGACGCCCGATCCATTGCTGACCTTGATGATCAGGTTTTGTTGTCCAGAAGGCAGATTCGTGATTTTAAAAACCGTGTGGCCATTATAGGTGAATTTCTGGGCAATCGTGCCTCCGCCCTTGCTGGATTCAATCTCGGCATTGCCTGCGTTCACTTGTTCCACCATTAAGTAGATCGGCAATTCGTTAAGGACGGTATTGTTACCGCTTGGAAAAATGGACTGGGAGGTAGCTGTTACCGTTCCGCCACTCTCTGTCACACCGTATAGCTGATACACCTGCTTAATTGTAGGTGCATTGACATCGCGATAAGTGAAAGGATTTTTCACATCGAAACCAGTAGTAGAGTCCTTTGTATAAACAAAATACTCCCCGCTCTGTGTGATGCTAACCGTACCAGTAGTTGTAAAAGGATACATCAAGCTGTTTCCCAGGATGCTTGCTGCACCTACGGTAGCATTTGAGCTCATGATTGGCACCGTGGATCCTGTCGGAAATACGGATACTTCAAGAGTTGGAGGTACCGCCGGCGTACCAGCCGGAGGAGCATCCATGATAACATAACCGGAGATGACGCCGTCAACAGTACCGGTTACAACGGCCTGCCCATCAATCTTGGTGTTGCCAATCTGCAGTTGATTGACCGTCAAGGAGCCTGTCGGATGATAAACGACCTGTCTATTAATGGTCTGGGTTTTTGATTCCGAGTTAACGACGATCACCAGATCGTTGACACCCTTCTGCAATTGGATCCCTGCGGAGTAATACGTATCGCCACCGCCCGGATACATAGCCATGCCGTTAACGGTCACGCCTTTCGAGCCATTAGTTGCTTTTACTGAGATACTGACGGTTTGCGTCGTAACGACAACCGGCTTGGAAGCATTCTCTTCCAGGACACGTCCATCACTGAGCGCTACTTCATAAACAGCCGGTACGTCGGAGAATTTCACATAAGCCGTGGCACTCATCTGCTGACCTTGCGTACTCATACCGGATACGATGATTTTATTCACGCCCTGATTCAATTGCACATTCAGGAACTCGAACGTATTCGCTGCTTCGTCCAGAATTGGCTTAACACCTGTTCCGCCTGTGGTTGTATCATCGAAGCGTTTAATCTCATACGAGATGGTATTCGGGTTAATGCCGTTATAGGTACCCGAAACCGAAATAGAATTCCGGTTCTCCGGTGTTGGAGAATTCGGATCCGTACTTAGATTTGAAAAGTGAAAATACAAGGCTCCATTTGCTGCTGAAGCCGGTAATGCCGGAATTAGGGAAAAGAACATAGCAATGGCCAATAACAGGCTTGCTATTGTACGGAAATTTTTCTTCAACGGTTGTGCCTCCTTGATCATTCGGACGTGGGAGTCCGTTTTGGGTATTACGTCGTTCACTGTGTCCCCTCGCTTTCACTGACAGATTGGTTCTATCACATAGTTCATATATCGGAAACGAGTGTCCTATTATTTAGCAAAAATCACAAAAAAGCCTCACCCTTTTTGGGTGAGGCTGGCATGTCCGATCCGGACACATCATGAAAAAGAATAAGTTCTACTTCGAGCGGCTTTCGGGATTTGCCTTCATTCGCATACGATTGATCAGTCCCAGAATCGGTCGTTTGGTCTTGCCGACCAGTCCGATAATTTCAGCACCGATCTGCATGAAACACATCATAACGCAGATAACGACGAAGGTCACCCAGTTTGCTTCATACATGGCAGCCGAAGATTGAATGACAGCCAGTACGCCGAAAAATGCAGCAATCACATAAATGATCAACACCGTCTGACGGTGACTGAACCCAAGCTCACGCAGGCAGTGATGCAGATGTCCTTTGTCTGGAGCGAAGATCGGTTTCTTCTGGATTTTACGACGGATGATAGCGAAAAACGTATCGGACAACGGAACACCGATAATAATCAGCGGCGTAATGAAGGATACAATCGCAATCTGTTTAAATCCGAGCAGGGATAGCATGGCCAAACAAAATCCAAGGAATAATGAGCCCGTATCCCCCATGAAAATCTTGGCCGGATGGAAGTTGAAGAACAGAAACCCGATAATGCTGCCGAGAAGCAGCAGACAGAGCAGGGCTACGGTGGTATTGCCCATCAAGACGGCCATGACCAGAATCGTGCCGATGGCAATGCCCGATACACCAGCCGCAAGTCCATCCAGTCCGTCAATGAGATTAATCGCGTTGGTTACGCCGACAATCCAGAAGATCGTCAGTGGAATCGATACCCAGCTCTCCAGCATGGAGTACCGGTCCTGGAAAGGTATATTTACAAAGTCCACGGTAATATTAAATCCGAATACAACTACGCAAGCAGCTGCAATTTGAGCCAAAAACTTCACTTTGGCCGAAAGTTCAAATCGATCATCCAAGGCTCCGATCAATACGATCATGGAACCGCCGATCAGAAATGCCTTCATAAAGTTGGCATCGCGAGGCGACAGGCTATCCGGAAGAAAAGGAAGAACTGCAATTAGTCCAATAATAAAAGCCAGATAAATGCCGAGTCCCCCGAGTCGGGGCATGATCCGGGTATGAACCTTGCGGGCATTAGGAACGTCAACGGCACCAATCTTAACAGCAAACTTCTTCACAAGCGGCGTTAAGAGCAGAGCGAGCGTCAGCGATACGATAAACCCGATGATGTATATCATTAACATGTAATCATTCGACCCCCAATATTGTCTACCGGTTGAATTATACTCCCTTCGGGTCCGAAAACCAATACCAATTTCCGGTGAAATCCCGGATTATCCCCACAGAAATGAGCCATTTAGCTCGATTTCGTTACGTTTTCTTTCTCGCGCAGCACTTTCACTACGAATTTCGGCAGCGCAAGCATTCTTTTGTAACGGGTAGGCTCCTTCAGAAGGCGGTAAAACCATTCGAGACGCAGCTTTTGGAATACCTTCGGTGCCCGCTTCAGTTTGCCGGAGATAATATCAAAAGATCCCCCGACTCCCATAACAACCGGAACTTGAAGCGATTGTTTGTGCTGGGCAATCCAAGGCTCTTGAGTGTCCGCACCACGGGCGACAAACAAAATATCCGGTGAGGCTGCCCGAATCTGTTCAATGACGGCAGCATCTTCATCAGGTCCAAAAAAACCGTCCCGATAGCCGCATATAATGGCAGCCGGATATTGCATTTGTAACCTTTCGGCAGCTTCCTGAATCACTTCGGCGGTGGTTCCCAGCAGAAAGAACTTCCATCTATAGGTTTCCCCGACCTTCAACAATTCATGTAACAGCTCAAAGCCGGTTACGCGCCCCTCCAGCGGTTCGCCACCCACACTGGCAGCCCAGACGATCCCCGTGCCATCCGGAACGATGATTTCGGCACTTTGCATCATCTGTTTATATTCCGGATGGTTTACGGCCGTCATCACCATGATCGGATTTGCTGTTATGACATGGTGTGGCTGTCTCGACTGCACGGCTTCTGTCAGGAATTTCACCGTATCTTTCATACTAAGCTTGGAAAAAGGAACATCGAACACCGATACGGTAGGAAATGGATAGGTCTGTTTCATGTTTATCATCCTCTATGGCGTAAATATTGGGCAATGTGGCGTGCAGGCATAGCAGCCTCTTGTTTCAATAAGGTAATCTGCTCGCCGTGCTCCGCTTTCCATGCCGCTGCATCATCCAGCAGCTTCAGCATCTGATCCTTTAACGTATCTGCGTCAAGGAATTCACTGCTTCCCACAGGTTCGCTGCCAAGCCGCTTCAAAAAGTGATTGATTTTCGGATCATAGGAAATTCCGAGCAACGGCACACGCTGATTCGCGGCATAGATCAGGCTATGCAGACGCATGCCCAATATCATATCACAACGGCTAACCTCTCGCAGCATGTCCTGCGGCTGCTTCTCATCACGATAGAAACTGATTTTCGAACCATTCGTGGAAATATCGCCAATGCCGCTAGCAATAAACTGCGAAGCCTCAAGATCCTCCGGCTGATAAAAAGGGAGAAAACGAAGATGTACCCGACGCTGTGCGGCTAATGCCTTTAACCCTTCCGCAGCAGCCTTCAGCTCTTTGCGTTCCGGATGCCAATACCGAACCGAAATACCGATAATCGGTAGGGAATCTTCCCCTTCCACCTCACGATTTGATAATGAGGACTGCACGAAAGGTTCTTCGAATGATTCACGATGTTCTTCTATAGAAGAAACTGATGCAGCACCGTTCTCTTCCAGAGTCGATCTCGGGCTGGAATCACTCTGAACACCCTTGCCCTCGCCCTCTGGCAGCGGCAAGCCCATCACCGGATCAGGCACGACGTGAATGGCTTCCCCTGATATTCCCATGGACTGAAGCAATTCGCCAGACTGCATGTCACGCACCGAGATATACGTGCATTTTCGGAAGATCGAGCGAATCATCGGATTAAACAGCTTACGGTTGACCGGACCTACGCCCTGGGCATAAATAAACGTCGGTTTACCGAGCCACTGCGCGATCTTGAGGACGCCCAAGTAATACGGGATCGTCTTCGGACTGGTAGCATCCTGCAGCAAGCTTCCTCCGCCGCTGATCAAGCCGTCACTTTCCTTGATTGCCTGTCGAACTTCACCCAGCTTCATCCGGTGTACGGACTTCACCCCATATACCGCTGAGGTCCATTCCGGGTCAATGGAAAGTACAACGGGATCGATATCAACTCCCGCCGCCTTTCCTTCCTGTTCCAGGGCGGTCAGGATAGATTTCAGGACCGCCTCGTCACCGCTATTTTTGAATCCGTAGTATCCGGAAATGACTATTGTCTTTGTCTTAGAAGTGGAGACCATCGTTTCCAGATCCTTTCTGCCACTTGCCATACCAATATCGCGATCAATCCGATAATCAGGCCGAGTCCAAGACCCAGTACTACGCGAATAGCCGAAATATAGAGTGGCGTGTGAATATGCGTGAATGTTCCGACCATCGACAACTGCCCCATCACACCGATAATGAGCAGGTAAACGGCGTGACGGTATTTAAATGACAGGAAGACGCCAAGCACCATCATTGGATGGGCTAGCAAGAACTCCTTGTTACGCGGACGTACGCCAAACGTATTTTCCAGGAATGTACGGAATGTCATTTCGATCGGGGACACCGTGCCTGCATTACCTGTACGTGTGAGATAGTACCAACCAACGATAGCTACAATACCGGCCGCGATGACCCATGTCAGTGAGATCGGTGTTTTAAGCAATTTCAGGATTGAGTTGTAAGTCGATCCACCGCGGTACAAAACTACGTAGATTGCAATGAGCCCAATCGGTGCCGCAGCCAGCAAATTCACGCCGCGGAACTGGTCCAGAACGAGCATGTAGGTCACATTATTCAATAACGCTACAACGATTGGTACAGCAGCGAGCGACAAGATCGTGGTCTTTACTAATAATACGATCGAATGGGTCACTCTTCTGCCCGAACTCATCTCTGGTATGCTCTGCTGCGTTTCATTGACTTTGCGAATGGCCAGAATGACGGCAACCGTTGGAGCACTGATTGCGGCTAATAGAGCTAAGGCCTGTTCCAGTAATGTCGGTTTCAGAACATACAATCCCGCACTGCCCAAAAGCCCGATCAGGAAAGCGGCAATTGTAAGGAAAGGAATGTAATAGGAAACCATAAGCGAAATCAGAGCTACAGCTCCGACGACAGCCCCAAGCTTGAAGTAACGCTGCAAGGAAGAGTCGGTTACCTTAAACGGCTCTGCTGGACCCATGGTGAAACCATTGTCCTCCATCTGCTTAATGGCCTGACCCGAACCTGTCAAACTGTCAATCAGATTATCCAGCGGGTGGGTAACGGACGCTTTGGTCATATCCCGGCTCGGCTCTGCGTTTAAATAGAACATTCGAATGTTACGGTCTTTGGAAGCCAGAGCAAAACGGTCTCCAATAACCTCAGGCTCCAGATTAGCATCCCGCTCGCTTAAGGAATAAATACGGGTGACATTGTAATCTGTTAAATAGGCAAGCTTCGTAAATCCTTTTTGCGGACGCTTGATATTCTCAATCGCCACGAGGCCGATACCATGTTGGTTCAAAAGCTCACCAAAGGAATCCAAGCTTTTCATGTCGGCATTATCGTTGAAGCCTTTGGCGGAATCACCTTCAAACAAAATTCGTTTTACGCCGTTTTCCGCGAAGTACGCCATCAACTTCTCCATATAGGCCTGATCATACGGAAGACTGTCCGACAGACGCGGCACGATGTTAAAGCCCTTCTCTCGCAGCATGCCAATGGTAATCGGGTCTGGAGACAACGGTTTGATGACCGCATTGGATCGCGGAGTTTCCAGCACCAATCCATCTACTCCACGCTCGAACTGCCAAGATCTTACCGGAATACCCAATCTTGTGTAGGCTTCTTCGATAATGGGTTTAATATAAGTCGCGCTTTCCTCGTTCAGGAACGAAACATACGTAAAATTCTCGTTCGGGGAGACCGTCGTACCTGTCAGATCGGCGACCTGCTGCCCGTCATATACCGATATTCGCCGCGATTTCACCAGCTCGTCCAGCGTGCTTTCATATAGCGCCATACTAATTACGCCAGCATCTTTCAGGCGATCCAGCTGCTCGGATACAAAATCCTGCGGCTTGGATTGATATACCGCGACATCCAACAAATCCCGATAATCAAACACCAATTCTACCTTTTTTGATGTTGATTCTGTTTGCAGTCGGTCATAACCTACCGGCAGGGCCGCTGCAACGCCAAGAACAACCAGAATCCACAGCCACTTGCGGGCTGCTGTGTTCCAGCGTTTCCAATTCTGAACCACGAAAGTACCTCCTCATCGAACCTATGGAAATTTACGATGGAGGGCAACAGTCCTCTTGGGCCTTGCAGCAACCATCGTAAATTCCCTTCGTTCTCTTCTCTCATTAAATGTATCTATGTTTAAGCGTCTACCCGGGCCATGACTTGATCCGAGAGCGATTGAATTTTGCGCTTCGCATCGGTGATGGATTCGCCGCGCACGGCAAAATACACTTTGATCTTCGGCTCGGTACCGGAAGGTCTCAGGCAGAACCAAGATCCGTCTTCAAGCAAATACTTCAACACATTTTCCTTTGGCAATCCGTCCAGGCCTTCCGCATAATCAAGCACCTGCTTAACGGACACGGTTCCGACTTCCCCAGGTGGATTGTCGCGCCAATCGGACATCTTCGCTTGAATCTGGGCGACGCCATCCTTACCCTTGAGCGTCCGGGATTCCAGTGTCTCGAGGAAATAACCGAACTGCTCATACAGTTCTTGCAGCACATCGTACAAGGTCTTGCCTTGCCCTTTATAATAGGCGGCTGCTTCGCATATCAGCATCGAGGCTAATACCGCATCCTTGTCACGGGCATAATTGCCAGCCAAATAGCCGTAACTCTCCTCATAACCAAACAGATACGTATGACTGCCGGACTCCTCAAACTGGGTCATTTTCTCCCCAATGTATTTAAAGCCCGTCAATGTATTCAAGACGGTTGCTCCATAATGCTCTGCAATCGCCGCTCCCATCTCACTCGTTACAATCGTCTTGATAACCGCACCATTATTAGGCAGCTTACCCGCTTCCTTCAATTGACCCAGCAAATAGTGGATCATAATTGCGCCGGATTGATTGCCTGTCAGCACGACGTATTCGCCCTGGCTGTTCTTCACGACAGCCCCCATGCGATCCGCATCCGGATCCGTCCCGATCAAAATGTCAGCTCCCACTTCCTCACCAAGCTTCATCGCCAGTGTGAAAGCTTCCCGCTCCTCCGGATTGGGAGACTTGACGGTGGAGAAGTTTCCATCCGGCTCTGCCTGCTCCGGAACAACATGAATATGCTTAAAGCCGATGTTGCGCAGCACACGTTCTACAGGTGCTTGCCCTGTTCCATGGAGCGGCGTGAATACGATCTTGAAATCCTCGCCAAGCTTGGATGCGATAAGTTCCCGATTCACGCTGACATTCGTCACCGTATCCACAAAAGCCTGGTCCTCTGCTTCCCCCAGCCAAACCAGCAGGCCTTGAGCCTCTGCATCAGCCTGAGACAGCCTTTTGACCGCGGAGAAAGAATCGACCTCCTGGATCCGGGCAATTACGTTCTCTGCTTCGTGCGGTACCAACTGACCGCCTTCACGGTTGTACACCTTATAACCGTTGTATTCCGGCGGATTATGACTTGCCGTGATGACAATCCCTCCGGTAGCACCCAAGTGACGCACGCTGAATGACAATTGCGGTGTTGATCGCAGGGAAGGATACAATTTCGCTACAATCCCGTTTCCGGCCAGAACCAAAGCAGCCTCTAACGCAAATTCCGGCGAGAAATGCCGGGAATCATGGGCAATGACCACAGAAGGCTTGCCCTCTGCGGTGCCATGAGCCTCCAGAATATATTGTGCAAAGCCTTGTGTTGCGCGACCTACCGTATATTTATTAATCCGGTTGCTGCCTGCACCAATGACGCCGCGCAGACCGCCCGTTCCAAATTCCAGATCACGATAAAACCGTTCCTCCAGCTCTTTGGTATCGTGCTCGAGTGAACGCAGTTCCTGTTTCGTCTCCTCATCAATATAAGGATCATTCAACCAACGTTGCACCGTATCGATTGTTCTCTGACTCATCTCTGACATGAAAAAAAGTCTCCCTTCCTCATCCAAACAAGAATAGTCTGAAAATTACTCCTTATCCGCGAGAGCAAACATAATCTCTCCCTCGGCAACTACACGTCCATCCACCGTCGCGGTTGCTTTCCCTTTACCAATCATGCCCTTCAAGCGAGTGATCTCGACTTCCAGCCGCAGCGTATCTCCCGGTACTACTTGCCCACGGAAACGGAAACCGTCAATGCCCGCCAAGAAGCCAAGCTTTCCCCGGTTGCTCTCTACATTGAGAATCGCGACAGCGCCGACTTGCGCCAAAGCTTCTACTATCAGGACTCCCGGCATAACAGCATATTCAGGAAAATGCCCGACAAAAAAAGGTTCATTGATTGTCACGTTCTTAATGCCAACCGCTCGTTTGCCGTCCTCAATCTCCACAATCTTATCGACCAGCAAAAACGGGGGGCGATGGGGAATAATTTCTTGAATCTGTTTGATGTTTAACATAGTATTAAAATCCTCCTTATGTACGTACCCGCCAAGCATAGCGTTTGAAAAGGGGTGTTCGTTCCATTTGCTTCCGCTGTGCCGCTTTCTCAAGCCGCGGGAGGTATTATTTACGGTTGTATCATGCTTTCTCTTGAGGTTTTCTTAACGAATTTCAGATCATATGCATAAAAAGAAGGATCTGCGGAAAAAATGATGGATATCCTTCACCGCTGCAGAAGTGAAGGTTTTAGATAAGGGGCTTTCTCCAATCGGACACTTGTGTACGAGGAGAGGGCCCTTTTACAAGTTTTTTGGGGTCCCCGCAAAGTATTTGGAATAAGCATCGCAGCATAGGCTCCACTTTGTGGGGTTATTTTACATTCATCCGTCCATTGTCATGAAATGACAAAGTTAATACGCAAGTCCCATCCCATTATACCGTTTAACCCCAAAAAAAGAAAACTCCCTTAAAGGGAGTTTGGTATCTAATCTCAAGAAATTGTGTTTCACCTTGACCACTCGTCACGGTGCGAAAATCAAATCAAAAACATGCCTCCATGTGCCCCATTCAAACACTTCACTGAGCTCCTGATCGCCGAGGACAACATATCCGAAGACCATACCTCCGAATAATGCCAATACGAGCAATACAGGAATCATGATACGGACAGCGATTTTCCATCCGGATGTCTTGGAACGTTTATTGGCGTTTGCTTCACTCATGATGCCCACCTACCCTCGCATTGTGTTGGCAAGGTTCATCATGGTATCGCTTGAACTAAGCGCACGTGCTGTCAGCTGGTAGGCCCGCTGAACTTCCATCATTTTGGTCATCTCGTCGGTCAAATTGACATTCGATTGTTCCATAAATCCGGACAGTACCTTCGATTTAAGAGGCTCACCTGGAGCCGCCGGTGTCAAATCGAATACATCGCCTTCCGCCAAACCGTTTCCTACGACGAACAGGTTATCGCCGACAGCGACCAAGCCCTCCGGACGCTCAAGCTCGACCAGCTTCAAGGTTGCATAAGGAGCCGTACGTCCCGTGGGGGTCTCCACGATAATCTGTCCTTTCTCGTTAATGGCAACTTTCCCTTTGGCCGGAAGCGAGATTGGCTTATTGTTCACGTCAAGTACAGGATAGCCTTGTGAATTGACCAGGAGCAGGTTTTTAGGGTTACGAGCATCCGGAGATACATGGAATCCGCCTTCGCGGGTATATCCAATCGCGCCATCTCCCTGAACGGCAAACATGGCTTGTCCATCAATCATCAGATCAAGCGGATTTCCGGTTTCCTTCATGGCTCCCTGCTCCATGTTCTGCACAACGGAAGATAGTCTCATGCCATACCCGAGTGTATAGCCAAGCGGTGTCGCACGGCCCGTCCGGTCGAAATCCTTGTGATGCCGCTGAACCTGCGTCAGCACATCTTCAAAGGAAGCCTCCTTTTTTTTATAACCAGCCGTATTGACGTTTGCTATATTGTCCGCAATGACATCCAACCGCTGCTGGAGGGCATTCATCGACACCATGGCGCTAATCATCGAGTTGTTCATCACTTACCTCCCATTGGGCTCACATTTTCATACAGCAGCGCGCTGCCTACTTGCTTACAGACAAACTTAGACTCGGCCGATCTCATTGACCGCCTTCTCCAGCGTTCTGTCGTAATACTGAACGATTTTTTGGTTCGTTTCATACGCGCGCAGCGCAGCAGTCAATTCCACCATCGATTGCGTTGGGTCCACGTTGGACCCTTCAATAAATCCCTGACGAATGACTCCGTTATCACCGCGTGCCATAAAACGCACTTCCCCGTCCGGATCGGCCATGCGGAACACGCCGTGACCTTCACGAATCAGTCCATGAGGCTCGCTCACGATGCTGACTCCGAGAATGATGCCTGTCCCATTGCCTTTTGCGTCCATGATTTCTCCTTGCTCATTCACTGTAAAGTTACTCGCCGAACCTGTCAATACAATCGGTCTGTTATTGTTATCCAGAACCTGAAAGCCACTATCGCTCAAGAGGCTGCCATTCGGGCTAACCCGGAAGCTGCCGTTACGGGTGTAACGGATATCCCCGTTCTCATTCCGAACGGTGAAAAAACCTTCCGGCCGATAAATCACCTCGCCGTTCTCATCCACATATCTGCCGGAAGCATCAAACGGATAAGCTTGGCCCGTTGCCGGATTCTGTACCGTAAAAGAGGATACCAGCGCAAAATCTGTTGTCTTGCCCGTTTCCCGGAGCGCGCCCTCGGTATAAAGCGATATGCTCTCCTCAGCGTAAACACCGGTGTTGAACTTGCCCAGCTTCCGTCCCGCGTTCGCCGAATCATTGCCGCCGATCATGGAGACAAGCACTTCGGGGAATGAACGCTGTACGCTGTTCGTTGCCTTGTAACCCGTCGTGTTGACGTTAGCAATGTTCTGCGTCACCGTATTATGTCGCTGCTCCTGGGTCATCATCCCTGAAGCTGCCGTATATAGACCTCTTAACAATGAAGGCACTTCCCTTCCAAAAATAGATGCATGAATGGCCGCTGCGCTGACGGATTGTATTTCCAATCGCTGTTGTTTTCGGATTTCTCGTTTGATTTTCCCAAGTGTTGAAATCCGAAAACAAAGGCGACCACTTCGTTTTTCCAATACAATTCCGTCCTCTTCGCTGCTGTTCAGCATGACCATTGTATGTTGCAGACTTATGTAGCTGCATCGTATGGATACAGATTTAAAATCAAACATCACGTTCCTATCATCTATATCGGAAGGTTAGAACTTTTTCTTTACGACCTTGTCCAAATTATCCAGCATAATTCCCGTTCCCTTAACCACACAGTGCATCGGATCCTCCGCCACAAGCACCGGCACCCGCAGCTCGTCGGTCAACAGCTCGTCCAAACCATGAAGTAGTGCGCCACCGCCGGTCAATATGACGCCGCGATCGATAATGTCCGCCGACAGCTCCGGCGGCGTCCGCTCCAATACGGATTTGGCTGCGAGTACGATCGATGACACCGGATCCCACAGAGCTTCCTGCACTTCGGCTGAGGACACCGTTACGGTAAACGGCAGTCCCGATACCATATCGCGTCCGCGAATATCCATCTCAGCTTGTCTACCGCCTGGACGAACCGTTCCGATCGCCATCTTCAAATCTTCTGCCGTTCGTTCCCCGATCAGTAATTTATATTTTTGCTTCACGTACTTAGTAATCGCCTCGTCGAACTTGTCCCCTGCCATTTTAATCGAAGAAGCGGTGACAACATCGCCCATGGACAGGACGGCCACATCCGTGGTGCCGCCCCCGATGTCCACAACCATGTTACCGCTCGGTTGGAAAATATCCATCCCTGCGCCAATTGCCGCTGCCTTCGGTTCTTCTTCCAGGAACACATCCCTTGCGCCGCTGCGCTCAGCCGCTTCCCGTATCGCCTTCTGCTCCACCGAAGTAATGTTCGTCGGTGCACAGATGAGGATTCGGGGCCGGCTGTGCCAACTGCGCGCGCCCACGCGATCAATAAAGTACTTCAGCATTGCTTCCGTTATTTCGAAGTCGGCGATGACCCCGTCCCTCAGCGGGCGGATCGCCGTAATGTTGCCGGGAGTGCGCCCGATCATGCGCCGTGCTTCCTCACCGACGGCAAGGACTCGTTTGGCGTCGGTCTCAATAGTGACAACGGAAGGTTCGTCTAACACTACCCCCTTCCCCTTTACGTGAATGAGCACGTTCGCCGTTCCGAGATCGATTCCAATATCCTTGCTCAACATCATGAAAAGCCCCCAAAGTGTTATTTTATGGTAAAAGAGTCTGTTCTCTGTACCGAACCATCCTTCGACATAATCTAGCAAGCGATGATGATGTTCAGCAAAACAGGTCCCATATTTCGATCCTATACCAGCTTTTAACATATCATACTTTAGGGGAGGGATTCAACGCCAATCTAGCGACCAAAGCCCTAAAAAATCAGGATTTCGCCGTGGCCACCGGTTCACGGTTGCTACCGGTTTTTTTGTACTTGATCTTGGTAGCTTCTCCGCCTCTCAGATGGCGGATGGATTTGTGGTATTCGAGAATGTGCTTCACCTGATCCGCCAGGTCCGGGTTGATCTCCGGCAGACGTTCGGTTAAGTCCTTATGCACCGTGCTCTTCGACACGCCAAATTCTTTGGCTATAGTTCGAACCGTATGCCTCGTTTCCACGATACAGCGTCCGATCTTAATGGTCCGCTCTTTGATGTAATCGTGCACGCTCCCGCCTCCCTACTGTGTGGATAGTTTGGTACATTATATGAGGGGCATGACGGGATATTCGCGGTTTCAAAGGCTGACAAGCTTACTTGGACTCATTTATTTTCTGGACATGCTCGTGACGGACAAGTCTAAAATGTCCACAATGCAAGGCGCAGCAAGGGTTGGACTTGCCGTCCAAACCCGCAACAAAAAAAAGACAGGATCACAAGATCCTGCCCTCTTCAAGTGCGCGGTGGGCGCATGGCTACAAAGAAATGAAATTATTTTTGCGGAAGCACGCTCACAGGGTTGACCAGTTTCCCGCCCTCGTACACTTCGAAGTGCACGTGGTTGCCGAGATCCTTCTCAAGCTCACTGCGTCCGGCAGTCGCGATGGAATCGCCCTGCTTCACTTCAGCGCCTTCCTTCACTTTCACTTCGTTCAAGCTTTGGTACACAGTTTTCGTATCACCCGACGTAATTTCCACGACGTTGCCGTTAACCGGATGATTCTCGACACGGGTCACTTTACCTGTCAGTGCGGCACGAACTTCAAACATCGTGTCATCCGCAGCAGCCAAGTCGATTCCCAGATTCGGCGTAAAGGTGTCATTATATTGCACCATCGCCTCTTGATGCGTTTCCGGGTTCGTCTCGTCAAAGTAAGGCTTGACGATGCTGACTGCCACGTCGTCGGCTACCGGCCAGATCATGGATTGCGCATTGGCCGTCACTTCTACAGCTTCTCCATCATTGCCTTCCGTTGCAGCAGGTTTCTCTGAACCTTGTACGGATTCTGATACGGTTGTTTCTTCCCCTTGTGGTGTCAGCGTTTTTTGGCTGGCGTCCTGGTAGACCCACACGAGGGTTAGTATAATTGCCGCTGCTGCTAAGTATGCTGCCGGGAACACCCACCGTTTGGATAATGCTTTCTTCCACGAAGATGACGGTACCGCCGAATCTCCTTGCACAGTTTTAGGAGTTTCTTCGTGGGGTTTACTATTTTTGTTCTGTTCATTCATTTGCAATCACCTCAGTAACCATTGTTACCGGGGTCAACTCTTTTATACGTAATCTAACTATTATTTTTTTAAAGAGAGAAGATTTGAAGTTTTGTCAAAAGAAATATTCGTATAATAGTGCTCCAAAATCTCTTTAGCTTCATATCCTTCGCGGGCCATGCCCTCTGCTCCGTATTGGCTCATGCCTACGCCGTGGCCGTTGCCGTAGGTCGTTATCTCCATCTCGCCGTCTTTCATATGAAAGGTGAATTGGCTGGATCGAAGCCCCAGCTTCTCTCTCACCTCGCGACCGGTGAACTTCTTGCCGCCAACCCGTACCCTCTCAATTCGATGACCTTGCGTATACGAGAGTACTTTCAAAAAAGAAGCCCCCCCATCCCCGCCTGCCGATACCGGTACGGCTCCATCCGTCAGGCCAAGCTTTCCTATGAATTCCGAACGGGGCATCGTGATTGTTGTCTTGTACTTCGGCGAAATCTGTTTATCCCATGGACTCTCTACACTTCGCAGATAGGGAATCTCGTTCTTCCAATAATCCTCTGAATTTTCGGTATACCCGTTACTGGTGGAGAAAAATGAAGCCGTAATCGGTTGCCCCTCATACGTCATTACCAGTCCTGCCGTTTCCTTCACCGCTTGCTGGAGCTTCGCCAGCTCTGCTACCTTCCCCAGTCGCTGCCATTCCTTCGTAAGTTCGTCTTGGGCAATATAAGCCTGGTGACTGACCGTGTCGGTCACCACGGCCTTGCCGTCCGGCACGCCGCTGCGATCGCCGGATGCAAGCCGCTGCACGATATAGGTCCGTGCCGCGATGGCCTGGGCCTTGAGTGCCTCCAGCTGGAACTCGGCCGGCATCTCGGCGGCCAGGACGCCGACGAGGTATTGTTCCAGCGGCAATTCCTCCACGGTATCCGTCTTGGTTACATAGACGGATACCGTGGGCTCTTCCGCCGCCTGCGGCTCGGCGGAAGGCAGCGGGGCCGGCCCGGGCGGCAGCGGCTCTGGTGCGTTGTTGCCGGGGGCAACCACCAGCAGAGGCAGCGCCAGCGCCAAGGCCAGCAGCACCGCCACCGCCCAGACGGCGGGGTGCACTCGCACCCGCCGCCTTCCAGCGGCCGGGCGCCGCGCGGCAAAGCCGCGGCGCCCCCAGCGCGCAGGCCGCACACGGAACGTGCGGCCGCCGCGCGGCACGCGGCCCGCTGCCGCTGGCGCGAAGCGCTGCGGCTCGGCCGCGGGATGCGGGCCC
>NZ_JBCNHV010000025.1:0-1536 GCF_050482385.1 Paenibacillus lautus | reverse complement strand
TGGGAAATCTCATCTTGAGGGGGGCTTCACGCTTAGATGCTTTCAGCGCTTATCCCTTCCGTACGTAGCTACCCAGCCATGCTCCTGGCGGAACAACTGGTGCACCAGCGGTACGTCCATCCCGGTCCTCTCGTACTAAGGACAGCTCCTCTCAAATTTCCTACGCCCACGACAGATAGGGACCGAACTGTCTCACGACGTTCTGAACCCAGCTCGCGTACCGCTTTAATGGGCGAACAGCCCAACCCTTGGGACCTACTTCAGCCCCAGGATGCGATGAGCCGACATCGAGGTGCCAAACCTCCCCGTCGATGTGGACTCTTGGGGGAGATAAGCCTGTTATCCCCAGGGTAGCTTTTATCCGTTGAGCGATGGCCCTTCCATGCGGTACCACCGGATCACTAAGCCCGACTTTCGTCCCTGCTCGACTTGTAGGTCTCGCAGTCAAGCTCCCTTATGCCTTTGCACTCTTCGAATGATTTCCAACCATTCTGAGGGAACCTTGGGGCGCCTCCGTTACTCTTTAGGAGGCGACCGCCCCAGTCAAACTGCCCGCCTGACACTGTCCCCGCACCGGATGACGGTACCAGGTTAGAACCTAGATACGATCAGGGTGGTATCCCAACGTCGCCTCCACACAAGCTGGCGCTCATGCTTCAAAGGCTCCCACCTATCCTGTACAGATCGTACCCAAATCCAATATCAAGCTGCAGTAAAGCTCCATGGGGTCTTTCCGTCTTGTCGCGGGTAACCTGCATCTTCACAGGTATTAAAATTTCACCGGATCTCTCGTTGAGACAGCGCCCAAGTCGTTACGCCATTCGTGCGGGTCAGAATTTACCTGACAAGGAATTTCGCTACCTTAGGACCGTTATAGTTACGGCCGCCGTTTACTGGGGCTTCGGTTCACAGCTTCGGATTGCTCCTAACCGCTCCCCTTAACCTTCCAGCACCGGGCAGGCGTCAGCCCGTATACTTCGCCTTACGGCTTCGCACAGACCTGTGTTTTTGCTAAACAGTCGCTTGGGCCTTTTCACTGCGGCCCCCTCGGGCTATTCACCCTACCGAGGCACCCCTTCTCCCGAAGTTACGGGGTCATTTTGCCGAGTTCCTTAACGAGAGTTCTTCCGCGCGCCTTAGAATTCTCTTCTCGCCTACCTGTGTCGGTTTGCGGTACGGGCACCTTCACCTGACTAGAGGCTTTTCTTGGCAGTGTGAGATCATGACCTTCGCTACTATAATTTTCACTCCCCATCACAGCCCAGCCTTACGATGTGCGGATTTGCCTACACATCAGCCTCACTGCTTGGACGGACATCCATCAGTCCGCGTCACTACCCTCCTGCGTCACCCCATCGTTCATAACGGTTTACGGTGGTACAGGAATTTCAACCTGTTGTCCTTCGATTACGCCTTTCGGCCTCACCTTAGGTCCCGACTTACCCTGAGCGGACGAGCCTTCCTCAGGAAACCTTGGGCTTTCGGCGGATCAGATTCTCACTGATCTTTTCGTTACTCATACCGGCATTCTCACTT
>NZ_JBCNHV010000023.1:0-97585 GCF_050482385.1 Paenibacillus lautus | reverse complement strand
TCGAGGGCTTATCCAAACAACACCCCAAAAAGTGAAGCGAAGCTTTGAAGCAACGCCGAATACTTTCCGGGGACCCCGATATTACATGGGGGAAATGCTACGGATTCTAAAACACGCAAATTCGTTTCGTATCTAGTTTTCAGGTGATCAAGCATCTGAACCGTTTGGTGGCGATGGCGGAAGGGTTCCACGCGTTCCCATACCGAACACGACCGTTAAGCCTTCCAGCGCCGATGGTACTTGGACCGAAGGGTCCCGGGAGAGTAGGACGTCGCCAAGCGGTACATATTCCCTGATAGCTCAGTTGGTAGAGCACTCGACTGTTAATCGAGTTGTCACAGGTTCGAGTCCTGTTCGGGGAGCCACTTGCTTCCATAGCTCAGTAGGTAGAGTGCATCCATGGTAAGGATGAGGTCACCGGTTCGATCCCGGTTGGAAGCTCCAGATTCGCTTTTGAATTGGACATGCATCATGAAATTGTGGCCCGTTGGTCAAGGGGTTAAGACACCTCCCTTTCACGGAGGTAACAGGGGTTCGAATCCCCTACGGGTCACCACTATCTTTATTCCATTCTTACATGGAGGCTTAGCTCAGCTGGGAGAGCATCTGCCTTACAAGCAGAGGGTCGGGGGTTCGATCCCCTCAGCCTCCACCATTTAATGCATGATTCTAACGAGAATCGGCAAGATAAAAGTACTCATCGATTTTGGGGATTAGCCAAGCGGTAAGGCAACGGACTTTGACTCCGTCATGCATAGGTTCGAATCCTATATCCCCAGCCACTTCATCCTAAAAAGTGAAGTTAAGCTTTGAAGGTGATTCCGAATGCTTTTCGGAGACCTGAAATGCGAGCCATTAGCTCAGTTGGTAGAGCACCTGACTTTTAATCAGGGTGTCGAAGGTTCGAGTCCTTCATGGCTCACCATTGTTTCATCTTGTGCGCGTGTGGCGGAATTGGCAGACGCACTAGACTTAGGATCTAGCGTCTTTGACGTGGGGGTTCAAGTCCCTCCACGCGCACCATTATTTGCGGACGTGGCTCAGCGGTAGAGCATCGCCTTGCCAAGGCGAGGGTCGCGGGTTCGATTCCCGTCGTCCGCTCCATTTGCGCCCTTAGCTCAGCTGGATAGAGCGTTTGACTACGAATCAAAAGGTCGGGAGTTCGAATCTCTCAGGGCGTGCCATTTTTTAAAAAGATTAATATCGGGATGTAGCTCAGCTTGGTAGAGCACCTGGTTTGGGACCAGGGGGTCGCATGTTCAAATCGTGTCATCCCGATTTGTTTAAAAGTAGGATCCGCAAAAGTAACCGGAATATGCTCCAAAGCATAGCGTCACTTTTGTGGGTTGATATGCGGGTGTAGTTCAATGGTAGAACTCCAGCCTTCCAAGCTGGTAGCGTGGGTTCGATTCCCATCACCCGCTCCATACATAAGCAGGACATCACCGAGTGTGATGTTTTTTTACATATTCACACGACTCTCCTGCGAAGTGTTAATGTGCTAAAGAACATGGTTAGGTCAAGGTTTATAGGACTAATGTCCATGGTATATGGGTATATCAATATCATGAGTTTTGTCGATTTGGCTAATTTTTTCGCCTGGAAAATGCAGATTTTCATGAACTTTTATTGTATGATGTTAGGAAGGCGTTACGTCCTATAGACAAACTGCTGAAACGGGTTGAGATGGGAGGAGTAGCATGACTGAACTTACAGTAACCGCAAAGAGCAATTCCAACAATCTGCTGCGGCGAGATGTACGGTTCCTTGGCAATATTCTTGGAGAAGTTATTGTCCACCAAGGTGGCAATGAGCTTTTAGATATAGTTGAGAAAATTCGTGAAACGAGTAAATCGTTGCGATCCGTATTCCTGCCAGAATTGTTTGCAGATTTCAAAAGGATCATCAGCACATTGGAGCCCGACATTCGCCATCAGGTGATTCGCGCGTTTGCCATTTATTTTCAATTGGTCAATATCGCGGAGCAGAATCATCGCATTCGTCGCAAACGCGATTACGAGCGTTCCGCCGGGGAGAGTGTTCAACCAGGTTCCATTGAAAGTGCGGTCCAGGATTTGAAAGAGCGTAATATTACGTTTGAAGAAGTTCAAGAAATTCTCGAAAGTCTATCCCTTGAGCTGGTAATGACAGCTCATCCAACAGAAGCGATGCGTCGGGCTATTCTGGATATTCATAAACGGATAGCGGACGATGTGATGCAACTGGACAACCCGACACTGACATTCCGCGAAAGAGAGCAGCTTCGGGAGAAACTACTGAATGAAGTGATAACGCTGTGGCAAACCGACGAGCTTCGTGACCGTAAGCCGACGGTTCTTGATGAGGTCAGAAACGGTATGTATTATTTTCACGAGACCCTGTTTCACATTCTGCCAGAGGTTTATCAAGAACTGGAGCGCTGCCTAAGTAAATATTATCCGGGTCACCATTGGCACGTTCCAACCTATTTGCGTTTCGGTTCGTGGATCGGTGGCGATCGGGACGGAAATCCTTCAGTGACGGCGGACGTAACATGGAGAACGCTTGAAATGCAGCGGAAGCTAGCGATTCGTGAATACCAACGGATTTTGCGTGAATTCATGAAATACCTCAGCTTCAGCTCATCGATCGTGAGCGTTACGGATGAATTGCTTCAATCCATTGAAAAAGACCGCGAGCATGTAACACTGAAGAAGATGGAAATTTGGCACAATGAGAAAGAGCCTTATCGTGTAAAACTGGTATATATGCTGGCTAAAATGAGTCATATTCTTGATGAGAACATGACAGGCAGTGAGCGTTATCAGTCCCCTGAGGAATTTATCGAGGACTTGAATATCATTGATCGAAGCTTGCGTTTCCATTTTGCTGACTATGTTGCAGACACCTATATTCAAAAACTGATTCGTCAGGCGGAGTTGTTTGGTTTCCATACAGCAACGCTGGATATCAGACAGCATAGCCAAGAGCATGAAAATGCCATGGCCGAAATTCTTCGTAAAATGAACGTGACTCAGGATTATGCCCAATTAAGTGAAGACGAGAAGATCGAGCTGCTGAATAACTTGCTTAACGATCCTCGTCCGTTGACTACGCCATATCAAGAGTACAGCGACAGCACCGAAGAATGCCTTGAAGTATACCGTACCGTATTCCGTGCGCAGCAGGAGTTCGGCGTGAAATGTATTTCAAGTTATTTGATCAGTATGTCCGAGGGCGCAAGCGACATTCTGGAAGTGATGGTATTTGCCAAAGAAGTCGGACTCTTCCGCAAGGACAATGACGGTTCTGTAATAGCTACTTTGCAGGCTGCACCATTGTTTGAGACGATTGAGGATCTTCATGCTGCACCTGATATTATGCGTAAGCTCTTCAGCCTGCCGATCTATCGAGAAGCGGTTAGCGCCATGAATGAGCTTCAGGAAATCATGCTGGGTTACTCTGACAGCAATAAGGACGGCGGAGCCATTACAGCGAACTGGGAGCTCCAGGTAGCACTCAAAGATATTACGGCTGCAGCCAATGAGTATGGTATCAAGGTGAAATACTTCCATGGACGCGGCGGATCGCTTGGACGCGGTGGTATGCCTCTGAACCGCAGCATTTTGGCTCAACCGGCATCAACCATTGCGGGTGGCATCAAAATCACGGAGCAAGGCGAAGTTATTTCTTCCCGTTACTCCTTGAAGGGAATTGCTTACCGCAGTCTGGACCAGGCGACTTCAGCACTAATAACGGCTTCTCTTAATGCCCGTTACCTTGAAAAAGAGGCGACTGAAAAAGAGTGGGAAGAGATTTCCTCGAGGATCTCGGCCGCTTCACAGCAAAAATATCAGGATCTGATCTTCCGTGATCCGGATTTCCTGAGCTTCTTCAAGGAATCCACGCCGCTTCCTGAAGTGGGAGAGCTGAATATTGGTTCCCGACCATCCAAGCGCAAGAACAGTGACCGTTTTGAGGACCTCAGAGCGATCCCTTGGGTGTTTGCGTGGACTCAGAGCCGTTATCTGCTTCCTGCATGGTACGCGGCTGGTACGGGCTTACAGAGCTTCTACCAGGGCAAGGAAGAGAATATGAAGGTGCTTCAGAAGATGTACACGAGCTATCCGTTCTTTACGTCGTTGATCGATACCCTTCAGATGGCTCTTGCCAAGGCGGATCTGATCATCGCCAAAGAGTATTCTCTGATGACGAAGGATGATCAGGCCCGCGAACGTATCTTCGGTCTGATTCAGGAAGAATTCAACCTGACGAAAGAGCTTGTTCTTAAGATTACGGGACAACAGGATATTCTGGATAACCAGCCAGTCCTGCAGGAATCGATTCGACTCCGTAACCCTTACGTGGATCCGCTCAGTTATTTGCAAGTCCAACTGCTTAACGAGCTGCGCGAGCTGAGAGAGCAAGAGCAGGACGATCCGGATCTGCTTCGGGAAGTACTGCTAACCATCAACGGTATTGCAGCAGGGCTTCGTAATACAGGTTGATCCTTGCAGGATAACAAAGCGGTTTGAAAGGGATAGTATAAGGCGAGGTTCCCTAAAGGAACCTCGTTTTTTCATCTATGAAGGAGCATAACCTCTGATGATTAGAGTATCGGTTGCAACATGATGGTCTTTGATAGGGAAAAGGGATTCTTTTTGAATTATTGTTGATTTTTAGAAACAGTTGAATTACGATTTGAATGATGCGTTTTAGACGTTACCCATCAGACCATTCTGGGGGAATTATGGTGGACAATTTGGATGTAAGACTGGCGAAGCTGGCCCGAAAAGGGGACCAAAGAGCTTTTGCTGAAATCGTAGAGCTTTATAAAGATAAGATTTTTCATTTGGCATACCGGATGCTGAGTAACCGTCATGAGGCGGAGGATGTCGTACAAGAGACTTTTTTGCGTGTATATAAAAACCTTGATCGATACGACGAGAATCAGAAGTTCTCCACTTGGATATACCGAATTGGTACAAATCTTAGCATTGATCGGCTGCGCAAACGCAAGCCATCTTTCTCGCTGGACGCCGACCTGAATGAAAGCGAAGGCATGGACGGCTACTCCCTGATCCCGAGCGATAACCGTACACCGGAGAGTGAAATGCTGCTATCCGAGACACAGCGCATCATTCATACGGCGATTGACGGACTTCCTGCCAAGTACAAGACAATCATGATTCTAAGGTACATCCAGGATTTATCCCTGCAGGAGATCAGCGAGATTTTGGACTTGCCTGTAACAACGATCAAAACGCGAGTACATCGTGGACGCGAATTTTTGCGTAAAAAATTAGAGTACAAATTGTGAGGAAAAAAACGCCTATTGCCGTTCTTTGAGGAAGAGAGACCGCGTTTAAGGGCGCTTTTTTCTTGCGATGCCAAAAAGTCAGTATCCGCAATTTTTTTCTGATGTTCTTTTAAAAAAGTTGAAACATCCCCGATTCCGGCACGTATGAACAATAAGCA
Organism: Paenibacillus lautus; assembly: GCF_050482385.1. Lineage (GTDB taxonomy): Bacteria > Bacillota > Bacilli > Paenibacillales > Paenibacillaceae > Paenibacillus_AQ > Paenibacillus_AQ lautus_B. The sequence goes on along the minus strand of NZ_JBCNHV010000023.1, from coordinate 92,128 downwards.
AGTCTTATGCCCCTACGTGGGAATAGACCCAGCAAAGAGATTGAATGAAAGGATTGGCTCACAAATGGATTGCAAATTAGCCGTCTCTTTGATGCATGATTATCTGGATAATGACTTGTCCGACCCACAGCAACTGGAATTGCAGAAGCATTTGCTGGATTGTGCTGACTGTCGGAATTACTTCGAGAAGCTGGAGCATACCGATATGCTTCTTTATTCCTTAACTCATCATGCGACCAAGCCATCCGATGATTTAACGGAACGTATAATGGGTATGCTGCCGCAGCCCAAGAGACAAAAGGCTTGGGTCAAATGGGTTAGGAATCATCCTGCGCTCACGGCTGCAGCTTTATTTTTGGTTGTCATGCTCTTCAGCACAATCAGTTTCTGGAGTCAGGATACTCAGCTGGTTGTAAAGAGTGATGAATTCGAAAAGCTGGTGATTGAAGGAGATACCGTCATTATTCCTCCGGATCAAATCATCACGGGAGATATTACAGTCGAGAATGGAAAGACCAAGGTCTACGGTCAAGTGAATGGCAATGTGACCGTCATTGACGGAGAATTATTTCAGGCTTCCACCTCACATATAGCAGGTCAAGTGAAGGATATAGATCGGGCGATGGATTGGATATGGTACAAGATCTCCACTCTGTTTACAGATGCCGCTTATCGCTAGGTGAAACCTGAAGCCTGCTGAATAAAAGCGCCTCTTTTCAGTGAAAAGACGGCGCTTCTTTTGTTGATTTATGATCTTTTTCATGGAAAGCAGAGAGTGTCCGCTTGCATCGGAAAGATTAACGTTATAACCTAGAGAGTGTAGAGCACATACTACATATATAAGTCGCACGACTTATTAAAAAGGAAGTTCAAAAAGTTCCCGTGTGATCAGAAGGAAAATGAAGAGCTGGTTCGGTAGTCGAATCTTAAGCGTTCATTTTTGAGGAACCGGATTTTTTGGGCCCGCACTTAAAGGAAATGACGGGGGTTGCTGTATGGAGTATTTCACAGATATGACCTGGGGTGAAACCATTAAAGATATCATCGATATCCTTATCGTAACTTATATAATATACCAGATGATACTGCTCGTCCGCGGTACGCGGGCGGTCCAGCTCCTCAAAGGGATTTTGGTGTTGGTGGTCATCTGGGCGCTTAGCACCTGGTTTGATCTGTACACGCTAAAGTGGCTGATGAATCAGATTTTTACATTCGGGGTGCTGGCGGTCTTTATCATCTTCCAGCCGGAGCTCAGACGTGGTCTGGAGCAGCTCGGACGGGGTAAGCTGTTTGGGCGGACATCGGATATTGACGAGGAGACCAATAAGTTAATCAGCGAAACCATTAAGGCGGTTAACTATTTGTCGCGGCGCAAAATAGGGGCTCTGATCGTCTTTGAGCGGACGACGGGACTGAATGAGTATGTAGAATCAGGAATTCCGATGAGATCAGTGATCAGCTCGGAATTGTTTATCAATATTTTTATACCGAACACACCTCTCCATGACGGAGCCGTCATTATTCAGAACACTCAAATTGCTGCCGCTGGCTGTTATTTGCCGCTATCGGAGAATCCTTTCATAAGTAAGGAACTGGGAACAAGACACCGTGCCGCTATCGGTATCAGTGAGGTGGGGGATGCGATTTCAGTTGTCGTATCCGAGGAGACTGGGCAAGTATCGCTGGCCTTGAATGGACAAGTGGTTCGAGATATTAAGGAAGAGTCTCTCATCTCCAAATTGTATGAGGAGCTCAGGCCTGCCGCGTCCATCAAGGAGAAACGCACGTTCTTCTGGAAACGGAAGGGGGACGGCAGCAATGGATAAATGGCTCAAGAACAACACGGCAAGCAAGCTCATTGCACTCGCTGTTAGTATTTTATTGTGGGCGATGGTTCATATGGACAGCGGAACGCCTGCGCCACCAACGACTTTTTATGATACCAAAATCATTGAAGGCGTTAAGATTCAGACCTATGGATTTGATGACAGCGACTATGCGTTGACGGGTATTGATAAGGACCGCGTAAATCTCGAAGTTCGGGGAAAGAAATCCAATATCTCGCTTTTGACGGACGACTATAAGGTGAAGCTTGATTTGAGCAACGTCAGAGAACCGGGGACGCACACACTTCCGTTAACCTACTCGATCCCGAGTGGTGTAGAGATGGTATCGATGGAGCCATCCTCGGTTACGGTGACGGTTGAACCGAGAGTGTCGAAATCCGTGACGGTAAGTATTGGAACCAAAGGCGAACCTGCTAAAGATTACCGGGCCGGAACACCCGTGCTGATTGACCCAAGGCAAGTCACGGTTACCCTGCCTGAATCGTTAATGGCGGATCTGGGGCAGGTCAAAGGTAATGTGGAGCTTGATGGTGCCAAAGAGAAGATTACGGAGAAACGAGTCAAGCTTACAGCATATGATAAAGAAGGCAACGCGATGGAAGATGCGGTCATTGAGCCTGCTGCAGTAGCAGCTGAAGTGCCAATTGAACCTGTATTTGTCACCCTGCCGCTGGAGCTTCAATATACCGGACGGCTGCCGGAAGGGTTCGTCCTATCCAAGGTGGAACAGAAGGTAAAAGAAGTGAAGCTGTTTGGCAGTAAAGAGGCGCTAGCAGGAGCTCAGACCTATATCGAAGCCACGATCAATCTGGGAGAAGTTAGAAATCCGGGAACAACAGTGCTTACGGCCGACTTGACGCCGCCTGAAGGTTTTGAGAAAATCGAGCCGAGCTCTGTAACGGTGGATGTCACGGCTGTATCGCATGGTGAACGGGTGATTACAGGTATTCCGATAACGTTAAAAGGGGTTGCTTCCGGTCTGGATGCTGTCATTACGGATCCAAAGACGAAGACAATATCTTTAACACTTACCGGAGCACCTGACTTGCTTGATAGTCTGGAGCCGACAGATATCGGAGCAGAAGCGAATGCAACCGGTTTGAAAGCTGGCGTTCACGAAATTCCGTTGCAGATCACACTACCTAATTTTATTAACCGTACGGATCAGGAACGTCCCGTTATTAAGGTAGAGCTCAAGGATAACTCCAAGCCCGTGACAACGGAGCCGGACAGCTCGAAGAATGAGGGAACGGACACAGACAAGCCTGTTCCACCAGGAACGGGATCCGGAACAGGAACAGGCACTGATCAGGGGGAGACTCCGGAAACGCCTCCTACTCATGAGGAAACGGATAACACCGGATCAGGAGAAAACCCATCACATCCGCCGGGAGACGGATCGAATGATGGAGCAACGGGATCAGAAACGTCCAATGATGGATAATAACGAAGAGTAGATAAAGGAGTATATAAAACATGGGGAAATATTTTGGTACAGATGGAGTAAGAGGAGTTGCGAATCAAGAACTGACAGCGGAAATGGCTTACAGCATCGGCCGCTGCGGCGGCTATGTGCTCACTGGCGATAAAGAGAAGCCAACCGTCATTATCGGTATGGATACCCGCGTATCGGGGGCTATGCTGGAGTCGGCTTTGGTTGCAGGCCTGCTGTCCATCGGTGCGCATGTCATTCGTCTGGGTGTCGTAAGTACACCAGCGGTGGCGTACATCACAAGACTATTGAAGGCTGATGCGGGTGTTATGATCTCGGCTTCACATAACCCGGTACAAGATAACGGTATCAAGTTCTTCGGTGGAGACGGCTTCAAGCTGTCGGATGAGACAGAGCTTAAGATTGAAGAGCTGATGGATGCGGAAACCGATAATCTGCCGCGACCAATCGGGGCTGATTTAGGTGAATTGTTGATTGATAACGAATCTAAATATAAATACCTGGAATATTTGAAAACGACGGTCGATAACCGGTTTGACGGTCTGAAAATCGTACTGGATTGTGCAAATGGCGCAGCTTATGAGCTGGCTCCGAAGCTTTTCCGTGAATTGGGTGCGGATGTGATTACCATCGGCGCTGAGCCGAATGGCCTGAATATCAATGATCACTGCGGATCGACTCATCCGGAGAAACTCGTCGAGGCTGTACTCCAGCATGGCGCTGACCTTGGTCTGGCTTTTGACGGAGATGCGGATCGCCTGATTGCCATTGACGCAAGAGGCGACGAAGTGGACGGCGATTTCATTCTGTGTATTTGCGGTGATGCCATGAACCGTGCAGGCAAGCTGAAGGCAGGTACGATCGTTTCGACGGTTATGAGTAACATCGGTTTCTATAAAGCGTGTGACAGCTTGAAGCTGAAAACGGCCAAAACCGCAGTCGGCGACCGCTATGTCATGGAGGAAATGCGCCGTGGCGGATATAATCTGGGTGGTGAGCAATCGGGACATGTGATTTTCCTGGATCACAACACCACAGGAGATGGAATTCTCACAGGGATTCAATTGGTGGATACGTTGGTAGCCTCCGGCAAGCCACTGCATGAGCTGAAGAGCAGCATGCGCAAGTATCCGCAAGTGCTGGTTAATGTTCGTGTTGGCGATAAGAGCAAATACCAAGGCAATACCGTTATTGAGTCTGCAATTGCTGAAGTTGAAGGCATTTTGGGTGATAACGGACGTGTCCTGGTTCGCCCATCGGGAACGGAATCCCTCATTCGCGTCATGGCCGAAGGCCCGGACAAAGAAGAGCTCGACCGTTATGTCACGCAGATTGCAGATGTGGTGAAGCGGGAATTGGTGTAAGACTAAGGGTGTATTTTTCAAGGAAAGCAGACTAATTTTTGTCAGGGCCAGTGAACTATGCGAATCCGGTTCACTGGCCTGCTGCTTTTCATGAAGCCAGTTGAATGAAAGCGCAACACCCCTTGTCCCGACAGCAAAGAAGGCGGTTTAAGGCATTGCTTGAGAAGATAGGTCATTCGATGTCATTTATGGGGTTAATTATCCGCAGGGCTTGGATTTCCTAGGAAGCAGCCGAGTTGCCAAAGTTAGAATGCATGAATATAATAAAGGATGTCATTCAAGAATAGAAAGCGAGGATTGTGAGGTTACTTCAAGCTTCATAAGCGCCAGAGCTTGTACCTGCGCGGGAATTGGTTATTGTTATGATAGGGATAACCAAACGGCAGAACGCAAGTTGACGAGGTAGAGGTGTTCGGATTATTCGGCGGGGACCTCTCGGTTATGCACCAACCGTAAGCGAATCACGGAAAAGGAATGGGCGACCGTTCTTACAACGTATCCGCAGGTGCTTACTAATTACAAAACATGAATGTGCGATTTAGAACAGGGCAGCGCGGTGGAAGAAGAGTGCATTCATGTCTGTTCAACTTAGCAGCCTATATCATGCTGGATTTTTTTGAACGTTGATAATTGAATAGATCATTCTTCTTTCCTGTTACCGCACAGATGCTGCTGTATTCTATTTCCGCCTACTATTATAGGGAAATCGAACGGAGGAATCATACAATGTGTGGTATTGTCGGATATATTGGAAATCAGAAAACGCAAGCGGTGTTGATCGAGGGATTGAGAAAGCTGGAGTATCGCGGATACGATTCAGCGGGGATTGCCGTATTTACGAATGAAGGTCTGCGTGTGGCCAAGGCGCAAGGGCGTCTTGCCAATCTAGAGGAGAGACTGGAGTCTGCCCCACTTGTGGGAACTGCTGGTATCGGTCATACCCGCTGGGCCACACATGGCCGGCCGTCGGACGTGAATTCGCATCCGCATACGGACGAAAGCCAGAAGTTCTCCGTTGTCCATAACGGAATCGTTGAGAACTATCTGGAGCTGAAGGAAGAGCTGATCAGCCAAGGACACCACTTTGTTTCGGAGACCGATACAGAAGTTATCTCCCATCTCATTGCCCGTGAATATGACGGGGATATCGTTAAGGCCGTGCAGAAGGCAATCTCTTATATGAGAGGTGCATTTGCCCTTGGCGTCTTGACCGAGTATGAACCGGATCGACTGGTGGCTGTGCGTCAAGCAAGCCCGCTTATTATCGGTCTTGGCGATGGAGAGAACTTCATCGGTTCTGATATTCCGGCTATTTTGAAATATACGCGGAATGTATATATTCTCAACGATGGAGAGATGGCTCTGCTGACAGCAGATGCTGTCGAATTAATGACCATTGAGGGGAACTTTATTTCTCGGGAAATGATTCGTGTCGATTGGGATGCCGTTACAGCGGAAAAAGGCGGATTCGATCACTTCATGCTGAAGGAGATCCACGAGCAGCCAAAGGCATACCGAGACACGATGCTAGGCCGTGTGGATGAGAGCGGACGCAAAGTCGTTCTGCCAGAGCTGAAGCTGACACAGGAACAGATTAAGAACATTCGCAATGTTCAGATCGTTGCCTGCGGTACGGCTTACCATGCCGGACTTGTGGGACGCAGCGTGATCGAAGAGATGGTACGCATTCCGGTTGAAAATGACGTAGCCTCCGAGTATCGTTATCGTTCGCCGATCGTTACGCCGGAGACCCTTGTCATCGTTGTAAGCCAATCCGGTGAGACGGCAGATACCTTGGCTGCGCTTCGTGAAGCACAGAGCCATGGTGCTCATGTCCTGGCCATCACGAACGTGGTAGGCAGCTCGATTGCCCGTGAAGCTAACGATGTGCTCGGCACCCTGGCTGGACCGGAAATTGCCGTAGCATCCACGAAGGCATACACCTCTCAGTTGATTGCATTTTATCTGTTTGGTCTGTACCTGGCTCAAGTACGTGGTACGATGACAGAAGACACTGTTGCTGAAGTGATTGCAGCGATGGAAGCACTGCCTGAACAGGTAGAGTCCATGCTGACCAACGCGGAATCGATCAAAGGATATGCTGAACAAATCGCGGAGCATGAGAACCTGTTCTTCATCGGCCGTGGTCAAGACTACGCCGTAGCACAGGAAGGCTCCCTGAAGCTGAAGGAGATCTCTTACATTCACTCTGAGGCTTATGCTGCCGGCGAACTGAAGCATGGTACGTTGGCCTTGATTGAAGAGGGCATTCCGGTTATCGCCTTGGCAACCCAGGAAGCGGTTCTGGAGAAAACGGTGAGTAACATCAAGGAAGTGAAGGCCCGCGGTGCAGAAGTGATGGCCATTACGCATGAAGAGCATGTGGCCGGCTTGCTGAAATCCGTAGATCAAGCCTTCGCCATTCCGAAGACCTTGCCGATCTTGACGGCAGCTTTGTCTGTCGTACCGCTGCAACTGCTCGCTTACTACGCATCGCTTGCCCGTGGCAACGATGTGGATAAGCCACGTAACCTGGCGAAGAGCGTGACGGTGGAGTAGGTAGGGAGCGGGGAAATAAGCTGCTTCTTAATGTAGATATGAAATAAAGTTGCACCGTTTTAACCCTTTAGATATGATTATCTAAAGGGTTTTTTTATTTAAAAAAACAATCAACCCAATAGAACGAACGATGAGAGGAATAGGAGAATGAGTGATACAAGGACCAAATTGATGCTGGATCTGCAAAGAATTGAGCAGGATGAGTATCAGTTACGCGAAGGTGAGCAGCATCAAGATTTCTTACCTTTGTTACTTCAATATATTGGTGATCCTCAGCCAGAATTACGGGATAACCTGATCTATCCGATGTTTTATATGTGGATTAAGGAGGAGAATAGGTTCAGTGGAGAGGAGTTGCGTAGCCTCTTAACGGTTCTGACTGATGAGAACCATTTGTTCTATAATATTGGCAGCGAGGATGATCAGTCCGTTTTTACAAGGACGTTCTCTGCCTTGCCTATCGCTTTGATTGTGCAACGCCACAGACAGAATCCTTTTTTCAATCAAGCGGAAATTGAGCAATTAATGCATGCCATGCTCCGTTATTATAAAGAGGAGAAGGATCTGCGAGGTTACCTTTCAGTAGGAGGCTGGGCTCACAGCGCGTCTCACGGTGCGGATGTTTTTGTCGAGCTGGTGCAGTGCGAGGAGAGCAGCGTCGCAATGCTGCGTGAGGTTCTTGTCGCAATTTCTGGCATGCTTCATAATGGTAGACATATTTTTAGCGATGAGGATGATGAGCGGTTGGTCAACATCGTGGATACGATGATTGACAAAGAGTTACTTCCACATCAAGAAATCGCTGATTGGATTAGCGGCTTAGCGCAATGCTGCAATTTGCCGAGAAGTCGCAGTCAGGTGATTGCTCGCGTGAACAGCAAGAATTTTTTACGCAGTCTCTATTTCAGAAGGGGACAAGATAGCCGAGGGAATGAGCTTAACACTGTCATGCTTGGTACTGAGGCAAAATTGAACAGGTTTTCTATCAGTTAAAGGATTAGAGGGGCTGTCCCAAAAGCCATGGAAAATTGGCTGAGGGATTGCCCCTTTTTATGTAAAGAAAAACAAAAATGAGTTTGTTTTACACCCTCTGGCATGTTCCTCCATTAAAGGGCGCTTTAAAGGCTACGTCCTGGTGATAAGGGGCGTAGCCTTTTTGTTATACTTACTCGATCGATTCCACCTGAATAACTGGCACCTGCGTGAGCTGACTGGATCCGCTACTGTCGCTTTTCTCACTATTGTCTTGTTGGGCATCCTCAGGATCGAGCTCATTGCCAGTCACGGGTTCGCTTGGATTCTCAGTTTCATCCGGACTTTCTCCATCAACTTGTCCGATCTCCGGTTCGACAGGGTCTGGTGTCGCAGGAGGCTGGCTGCTGCCCGGGATCTCCAACTGCTGATATCCGCTGAATGTTCCGATTAGGGTCGCGCTCCCTGCTGGGAAATCCAGTTCTCCTTTTAAAATGACATGGTATCCATCGCGTTCAGCTAAGACCTCACCATAGCCACCTTCCGGGATATGTACAGAGAAGCGTACTTTCTCATTCGGATATCTCTCGATATTAGCGATATCGATGTCGGTATACTGGACCTGATACCCAGTGAATCCGTATTGGTCTCCCTGACGCTCGAAGATGGCGATCTCTTCCGGGCTTACTCCTTCCAGATTGGTGACCAGCAAAGACTTATCCGGCTGCGCTTGATAGCCTGCGGCTGTGAACTGGAACAGCGGCATCAGGTTGGAATTTCTGGCTTCATAGCCTGAATACAACACCAGACCGGTTCCCGCATCGCTTTCCACTAGGATAACCGGATTCTTCGCGGTGCTAAGCGATTCCTCAACTGAAACCTGGTGGATGGCGATGTCGGACGGGTAATCACGGTTATGGAATAATTGCACCGTTTCATCAGCATTCAAGACCGCTAAATAGATGATATTCCCCTCATCGACTCCAATGGCATACGCCAAGCCTCCGAAACGATTCCCGCCTCCGCTCACGTAGCTGAAGCTGCCTTTCAGACCAGCCGCTTGGAACAAACGAATCGGATCGTGAATGGTCCAAGCCAGTTTGGCAGCTTGCAGTTTACTATTCATATCCTGGTATCCCGACAGCGCTTCATAGAGTGCTACCGCTTCTTCGTAGTTCTGGCTTTGTACCATCCCATCAGCCGCCGTGATCCACCGGTTCATCTGATTCTGAATATACTCCATAATTGTAGCGTTCTTCAGATCGCTCCGGTCCAAGTAGTCTCTATACCCTATGGCGTGTGAAACAAAATCAGAGGGCCGTTCTCGCTGGACATCCTTTTGCAGCATGGTATACACAAGTTCATCGGTCTTGCCATTCAACCAGGCCGTCGGCAGCGATCGGCTGGCATATTCGGAACTCATGGTGTGTGACCAATTCAGCAGATCCGTATACTGTCCGGCTCCTGCCAGACGGGTTAGAACCATTTCGTCATAACGCTGGAACAGACTAAGCAGCTTGTCATTCTTCTGCTTCTCCCCGCCGTAGAATGAATCCGGAATGCGGAGCAAATTCCATTTGAAGCTGTTGTCGTCATACTGCAACTCTTCAAGCAGCTCGTCGGCCTGGCGGTTAAACATACCAATGAACTGCAGGAATATCCGTTTCACATCGTCGGGGATTCCGTAAAACGCAGCAATTTCATCGTAGTAGGAAGCATAAGATCCTTGTTGCCCCGTCAGCTTCTGCTCCGTATCAAGCAATTCGGCATACACGTTCATGAAGCCGGAAAAATCGCCTGCTTCCCCGACTTGGCTCAATCGATGATCAAGCGAGGAAAGGCTCTGCTTCATGGAAGTAATGGGTTCAAGCTCTTGCAGTCTTGAGGCAAGCAGTTCTTCTTTATATAGAAGGGAGCGGTTATTTCGCGCCTTCTGATACCATTCTTCTGCCTGAACGATCTTCTTCTGAGCATACAATAACTCTGCTTGTGCCATCGATTCGATTTTCTGATAGATATGAAATCCCTTATATCCGATCAGCAGCAGAAGGACTATACATAAAAAAAGATACAAATTACGCAGGGTTAGCGTGTTTTTCATCGTCATAACGATATGGCCCCTCTAATCCCATTTTTGAAAATCAGGGTCCGAGCGATAGTGTTCATTATAAATGGCCGATACCCGGTCCCGCAGGCCGTTCCACGACAATCCGGGATTGCGGCGTACGATCTGATACAAGCGGAGGAAGCGATATCTCGGCAATCCATCCGCATAGCGGCTAATAAAATCAGGGAACGTATCGATATATTTTTTCTTCCGTACCGCTGCCCCGGTAGCGTCGATCATAATCTGCCTGCCTTGCTCCATCCGTAAAATGTTGGATTCATGGTCGAGCAGGTATTGGATCGCTTTGCTGTTAATCAACTCGCGTTTAATTTTGGCGATTTCACCGATATAGGCAGCCAGGTCCGGATCAAATTCATCCAGCAATAGCGGTTCGAGTTCAAGCTCCATATCCTTGCGCAAGCTGAAGCTTTGCAGGAGAACGATCTGCTGCAGACGGATGCGGTCATTCCGGACCAAGGAGGCAATTTCTCTGACGATTTCATACCCTAGTTGGGCATCTTCCTTGATGGCGGCAGCAGCCGTTGCTTTGTTCAGATCCAGGCCATCAAGAATCTGTTTTTGATGACTTCGTATTAACTTGTCCAGAGCGTGCAGGGTCTCGGAATGCAGCACTCGCCGCTGGATCAGCCATAACCATACGAGCAGAACCACCATGAAAGCAAAGGAGATCACGATCTGCAAGAAGGTCTGACTAAGAAGTACGGCAGAGAGCCCTATAATGTAGAAGAGAAGTCGGTCACTCTGCATGGAACGCTTGGCCATTTTCTCTGCAAGTTCCATAACGGGGACAAGGGCGCTCCGTTTACAGAAAGCGCAGCTATCTTCCCAAAGAATCGTGAAATTGTGGCAATGTTTGCAAACCCTTAACTTTTGGTAGACATATCTCGTTTTATTATAGGGACGAAGTTGTACGGGCTTTTTCTTATCCATGCTGTTCCCTCTGTGAGTTGGCAACTTCAAGCAGGGTCTGATGCAGCTGCTCCGGCGTCGGGGCGTTCTTCTTACGCTTGAAGTAGGCCGTGATCTTGATGATGACAAAAAGAAACAAAATCCCGAGACATCCGTATGTAATCATATATCTATTCCTTTCGGCATCGTATTTGTTCGAAAATGGTGGGTGAGCCTTGTGTCCTAAGTCCGGGTGGTACGACTGATTATGTTGAACTTTGGCAGGTATAATTATATCATATGGACATAGTGCTGGTATATTTTAGTGATTAGCATGGTATTTTCTATATAAATCCACCAGAGAAATGGATGTTCCCGTCACTGTTTTTTAAGCTTTCTTTCATGTAATTTTAAGACTTATTGCCTACAGTTAGACTAATGGTCTGACAATTGAACCGAGGCATCCACCTGATGCTAGACTAAATGGATGAAGGAGTAATTCAATGTTACGTAAAAATAAATGGCTGCCCTCTTTGATGGCAGCGGTGCTGCTGATCCTGACCTGGAGCGGAGGAACCCTGCCTCAGGCAATGGCTGCCTCGCAAGGCTCCAAGATTGATGCCGTCCTAGTGATGGATGCCAGCAACTCGATGAAAAACAGTGATCCGGATAGGATCAGCAGCGAAGCAATGAAGATGTTTATCGACATGCTGGCCACCACAGGCGACAAGGTCGGCGTCGTTTCCTATACCGACCGGATTCAGCGGGAGAAAGCGCTGCTTGAAATTCAGTCGGAGGCGGACAAGGCGGTACTGAAGGAGTTTATCGATCAGCTGGATCGCGGTCCGTACACGGATATGTCCGTCGGCCTCGATGAAGCCGTAAAAGTGCTGAAGCAGGGAATGGACCCGGCGCATGCGCCGATGATCGTTGTTTTGGCCGACGGTAACAATGACCTGGATCCAAACACGGGCAAGACGAGCCAGGAGGCTTCAGACGATTTAGCCCAAGCCGTCAAGGAGGCCAAGGGGAGCGGCATTCCGATTTATACAATTGGGCTGAATGCTGACGGGAAGCTGAATAAAGAATCGTTGGCTGAATTGGCAAACCAAACGGGGGGCAAATCCTTTACGACCAGTTCGGCGGATGACCTTCCGCAAATATTAAGCGAGATTTTTGCCAGCCACCAGCAGCTTAAGATCGTTCCGGTACAATCGATTACCGGCAACGGAAGCTATCAGGAGGTTACGGTGCATGTGCCGAATGCGAACGTGCTGGAGGCGAACATTTCCATTATGTCCTCCAGCCCCGTTGACGTGAAACTGGTCGATCCTGCTGGCGCCGAGCAGACCATTCCTTCGGCCAATGTACTGCGATCCACTTCCAGTTCCTATTCGCTGCTCAAACTGCTGAAGCCGCAGCAAGGCGATTGGAAGCTGCAGGTGAAAGGTGTATCGAAAGACAAAATCGACATTAACCTCGTATTCAACTACGACCTGGAGCTGGCTATGGATCCTCCGCCATCTGCTAAGGTAAAGGCAGGGGATACGATTGACATTAACGCGTACCTCGTCAGCAATGGACAGAAGCTGGAAGACCAAGAACAGTACGGCAATATGACGGCCAAGCTGTTGGTTAAGGATCTGGACACCGGGGACGAGTCGGAGGTCAAGCTTGAGAATAAAGGCGGCAGCTTTGAAGGGAGTTACAAGATTCCGCAGAAGCACGACTACGAGCTGAGGGTGCGGGCGGAGGAGCAGAGCTTCTACCGCGAAAGCGCGCCTGTGAAGATTAGTGCAAAAGCGGCAGCCGCGGGCTCCGGAAGCGGTGGAAAAGAGATGACTGCGGGCGAGGATGCGAAACCTTTTCCATTATGGCCCGTAATCATTGGCATCGCGGCACTGCTCATTGTTGGAGCGGCTGCATATTTCATACTCGGCGCGATTAAGAAAGCGAACAAAGGTTTTGTCGGTCAGATCGTGATCGAGATCAGGGATGAGAACACCGGCGAGAAGACTTCCCCGCAATACAAGAAGCTGGCTTCGTTCAAAGGGAAGTTCAATCTGCATCAGCTTCTGCAGCTTGCTCCGGAGCTGAAGGAGACCGAGAAAATCCTCTTCATGCCAGGCAAGAACGACCGCATCATACTAAAGAACAATTCTTCAGCCGTAATCGAGAAGTCCGGACGCGCTCTGGATACAACGAATGGGACCGAGCTGAAGAACGGAGACCGGCTGAGAGTTTCCCTTCAGCAGGCGGACAAAACGATATTATTTGAATATTTGGCTTAAAGTGCGTGCTCAAAAAGGTCGATTTTTAGCACCGAAGCTTAAAGCCATGACCTATCAGGAGGGGAAGTTATGAAACCGGTAGTTAGAGAACATATACAGCAGCTTGACGTTTCACTCGGAGGCGGGATTGTTAGCGAGAAAATACGGGTGGATACCATCGACAATCCGATTCTTATCATTGGACTTGGAGGGACGGGGATCGATGCACTGCTGCGCTTGAAATATCAGATTAACCGCCGTTTCAAGCTGCCGGAGGATCCGTTGTCCAAGAAGAGAATGGACAAGCCGGATAATGTGGAGTTTCTGGCTTTTGAGACCAACGAACAGGATAAAAATAAACGATATAAAGGCATCGGGCTTGATCCGATCAATGAATTCGTGCTTCTCTCCAACGCCGAGATTGGAGGCCTCCTTCAAAATCGGAGCATCCTGGAGCCTTACATTACGGATTGGCTGTCGCCTGAGCTGAGCATTACCGACGGCATGAATGGGGCCGCAGGCGTACGCCAAGCGGGGCGCTTGCTCCTGTTCACGAAAATTACGCAAGTGGTGCAGGCGATCGACAAGAAGATCAAGACGCTGTCAGTCGGAACGAACAAAAAGCTGATGGTCTTCCTGCTGACGGGGCTGTCCGGCGGTACAGGCAGCGGCTGCTTCTTGGACATTGCCTATATCGTTCGCGGCATTATCGAGCGGGACCACGGCTCTGCCGGCATTGACCGCGTGAACACGCTCGGTTATCTGTTTACGCCGGATATTAATCTGGCGAACAAAAGCTTGAGCGAGCATACGCGCGAATACATCAAGAAGAACGGTTACGCCGCGCTCAAAGAGCTCGATTACTGGATGAACGTGGATGCCAGAGGCGAGCGGTTCAAGCAGCAGTACGGCAACATTCTGACCGTGAACTCTCCGCTGCCTCCGTTTAATCTGTGCCACCTGATTTCCGCTACGAATACGGAAGGCAAACTGCTGGAAAATGCCTATGATTACTGCATGAACGTTACTGCAGAGAATATCACGAACTTCATGGCCAGCGAGGAAAAACAGTCCGGCGAAGAGTTTGCGATCCATGACTATATCAGCAACATCCGCACCAATATCGCGCAGATGAACAAGGCGTATCCTGCCAATTACGACTACAACATTATCGGCGCATCTTCAGCTGTGCTGCCAATCGAAGAGATGACTACTTATCTGGCGTACCGCGTCTTTGGCAAAATGCAAACCATGTTCGAGAAGGCGCCAAGCCAGGAGGATGTCGAGAAATTCGCAAGCAAGCTGGGTATCGATCTGGACTCGATGACGAAGAATTTTGAGTCCCGCGTACCGGAGCCGCTGCCTGGATACCAGAATAGCGAACGGCTCAGCTACGCGAATGTCGTGAAGAACCAGGTCATCAATATGGACACGGAGCTGGAGCAGAATTTCTTGGCGAGAGCCCGCGAGGAGTATATTAAAGCGAAGAAGCAGCTGCCGGGCGAGATCGTGGCTCAGTTCAGCGATCAAATACGCCGCATGTTCCTGCATCCGCAGCAAGGACCATTTTACGTATCCCGATTGATATATACGGAGAAGGGCTTCAGCCTGTTGAAGATGCTGCTGTCCTACATCGAAGCGCTGCGCGAGAATCTGACCCGCATTCCCCGTGATATTGAGTCGGCCAGAGAACAGGCCATCGAGCGCCTGGGCGATGCGAAGAGCGCTTTTGTCTCGAAGGATAAGAAGAAGAACATCTATATTGAAGCCAAAATCAACGAATATTGGCTGGAAGCGGATGTGGAACGCACCGAGCAGATGATCGAGTTCTATGAGGATTTATACGATCTGCTGAACCAGGAGAATAACCGGATTTATAGCGTATATACGGAAATTCTAAATGCCCTGAATTCGATCTTCGCCAAGAATGGGGATATTCTCGTTAACGGTGAAGAACAACAGGATCATAAAGGGAATAAGACGTATTACTGGAACCTGGTCAGCGTGCCCGATATTTCCGACGTCATCAACAAAATCATGGATCAGAAGGATGTGGACGATCTCATCCGCGATTTCGCGCAGGAGCTGCTGAGCCATGCTAATCGTTGGACGCGTGAGCAGGAGATTGATATCGTCCGATCCATTTCGGAGTTTCTTACCGATAAATTCGGCGATTTGATTACCCGCTCGATGGAGGATTTCCTCGTCATGAAATTCGGGCAGGAGGATTCCATCGAAAAATTTGTCGAGCGCAATATCGCCAGCAAGCTGGATGATGAAGCCGTCCCGGTCTTCCATCTGAGCAACAGCGCAGGCAATTTGTATTTCCCTTCCTGGGGCTTTGTGTCCGTGCCTGTACAGGCGCCAAGCATTCTGAAGGGAATTCGCAATTATCAGAATAATTCGGTCGGGAAGTCTCACTTCACCGTGAAAGAGAGCGAAGTGAAAAACCGGATCTTCTGGCTGAATACGAAGAACGGCGTGCCGCTGTTCGTCTATACGCCGCTTAAGGTTTATGAAGAGAGTTATGAACGCACGATCATGGACAAGGAAGGCGTTGGACGTCACTTGGTGCAGACGGATCGTAACAATTGGACGTACCTGCCATCGCCGATTCCCGAAAAATCCTGGGGGGATACCTACGTCAATCCGCGGGTTCAGGATTACAACGCCCGGGTTCGCGCCGAATTTAACCAGGCGCTTGATTTTAAGGTCATCGTCCAGAAGGATGTTGACCAGAACACGAGCAGCCGCTATGCGGTCGTGTTTACGAAGCCATTTGATCTGAACGAGCTGCTTCGTGCTTATGACTTGCAGCTGGATAGTCCCAAGCCTAACCTTGGGGAAGTGAAGCGGGCATGGACCGAGCTGAAGCGTCTACTGAACGAGGGGCTGGAGCCGGCGGGCTCCAAGGATATTTTCAACAGCATCAACGAGGAGATGGCCAAGGAAAATCTGATTCGTTCGCCGGAAATGATCCGCAGCGTGCGGGAAGAGCTGAAGAAATATGCCGCCATCGCGGCCAAAGTCACGGAGTTCGAGCTCCTGATCAGCGATAATCAGAATGAGGAGAAATGGCTTGATCAATTTATTGAGGCGTTGTACACCGGAACCATCACGAAGAAGGGTGCGCTCTTCGTTTATGATCGCGATCCGGAAGAGGATTCCTGGGAGCCGTTTGCCAATCTGCTGAAAAGCGTGAATGACGTGGAGTATGAAGTCTACAAGCACTTCCGTCAGCTGGATGAGAAAAGCCGCAGCACGCTGCTTCGCAAATCCTCCCGTCGCGATCAGGAGCTGACCGCTTCCGAGGATATTACGCCACTGCTCACGAAGCTGGAAGAATTGGCCGAGCGGTTCTTGGAAACGCGCGACCGGCTTGAATACGAGAAGGTGGAGCTTGCGGATGGTGAAGAACGATATCAGTTCTACAGACAGGTCTCCTCGAAATTAAATGACATCCGAAGAAGGTTGAAATAGACGATGAGGGAAATTCTTCGCCAGTATGCTGCCGGCTATGCCAAATCGGAAGAGCAGCTTACCTTGATGGAGGATGATCAGAGCAGCATCCACTACCCGGAGGTATACTTGTTCATCGGTGATAAGACAGCGTCCGCAATCGAACCGATCATGGAGATACATGACCGCAAATGGGACAACAGCGCAAGTGTCATCTATTTGCAGGTGGGAACGGGCCAGGATGGAGGGGGGGAGCCGAAAGGCTCCGAATCCTCCGGTCGCCTTCACCGGTATCATCTGCAATTGCCGGAATCAGACGGCGCATCCAAATCCGTACGCAAGGAGCTGCACCAGGGCTTCTATCGAGATCCGCACCACCTGGCTGGGTTGAATAAAGCGATTCGAAAGCTGAGCCACCACATCGCAGACTATGGGCGCAGCTATTCATCTTTTGACCGGATTCATCTGTCTGTCATTACACGGGTCGACGACCTGTGTAATGTGTTTATACCGGAAATTTCATTACTGGCCGAATCGATTTTCCAGCAGTCATTCAAGTCGGTGCAAATGGATTTGTATGCGCTCATTAATGAAAGGGAGCAGATTGAATCTTATGGCTATGCGAGCTCCGTGGGTGTTGCCTTCTTGCGGGAGCTGGAGCTGATGCAGAGCCGGGAATACAGCTTCTCCGCACCGCTGCAGGTAACGGAGGATGGGCTGACGATTCCAGTCGTTCACCCGGCTTCGCCATTGTTTGATCTCGTCTATGTGCTGTCCGATAAGAATGAACGCGGCATATCGGGTTACGCCGGGATGCAGGATATCTACGATATCATCTGCCATCTGGGTTTGCTTAAGAACCGGAAGCAGAAGGATGAAACCTATGACGGAGTCCGGGGCATATACAACAATACGTCTTTCAAAAGCAATATCATGACGGAATCCGGCCGCCAAGGCTTTGTCTCCGCTGGCTTTGCCCGGGTGAAGAGACCGAACGAGCCGATTGCGCTAACGGTCCTCTATCATCTGTGCCGCGGACTTCTCCTTCGCATGAAGGGCGGACCCGAACCGGAGGTTCATGAGTGCCTGACCTATTTCGGTCTTGACCCGGAGGCCGTATCGGCAAAAGCGGGCCGGATGCTACCGGACGCAGAGCATCTGGACGGCTTAAAGGGGATGATGTCACACCCCGTCAGTTATGCCGGACTGAAGCGGATGAACATTCGTGAAGCAGAAGAGGCGCTCTTCGGAGATGGCTGCCGGCAGTTTTTTCACGGCAATTACGAGCTAGCGGCCCGAAAGAGACTGAGTGATATGAGCACCGCAGAAGAACTGCATGATGCGCTGCGCCGCACTTTGGCGACTCATTCGCAAATCGGCTGTTATCAAATCGTGGAGTGGACGAGCGACAAGGCGGGAGAGGGGATACTGCTTGAAGCGGTTCGTTCCCGAATCCGGGATCTCGGCAGCCTCCTGAAGAGCGAGCAGGACGGACTAAACCGCTATTATGAGGAAAGCGTGGAAAGTCAGCCGTTTAAGAAGCTTCCTTTTCGGGATAAACAGAATGTGCGCCATTTCATTCGATATTTCGTGGGCGAAGTCTATCGACGCAAATATGAGCTTTTGCAGCTGGAAACGGAGCTTGAGCTCTACAGGTTGTATGAAACGGAGCTCGAACGGATTCACCGTCAGTACAAGCAGCAGGCGAACATGCTGGACCAGCTCGAAGCGGAATTGCTGGAAGCAGCCCAGTCGAGCATCCGAACCGCAGACGATTATATTGGCCAGAACCTGATGGAGTATTATGGCCTGGTAACGGAAGAGCTGATGCTGGAATTGGAGAGCAAGCGCGGCCAGGGAGTATTCTTCGAAGAACGGTTTGTCGGCAACCTCTCCATCGTTACGCATGAAGGAACGGAACCGATCTTGTCGAACATGATCCGGGTCTGTCTGAGGGATCTATTGACGGCAGAGCCGTTCGTGCAGACCTTCGAGGAAGAACTGCTGCGGCGGGCCAACGTGACCATCGACTACAACAATAAGCAGGTGCTTGCCAAGGAAGATCTGTTTAAGGTGCTTTACCGGATGCTGGAGGAGAACTCTGTTACGCTAGTCAGGCTGCTTGACTATACGCAGGAGCATCGATACGAGGAGAAATATTTCTTCGGCGATGCCGACAGCGAGTTCGTCCGCTATGCGATCCACGCCGACGAAGCTTTACGGGTGTACAAGCTTGGCATCGTGCATGAGAAGCGCTCAAGCGGGGTTGAGAAGCTGAACCTGATGGGAGGTTTCCACTTGGAGGATCTGATGTACTACCGGAATGGCAGAACCTACTACGAGACCTATACGGCAAACGGTTATGAATTTCATGGAATGGAACCGGCGCAACTTCCTGAGCTGCGCTAGCGTTCTTAAATTCTGATACAGAGAGTAGGCGTGTATTGTGCAACGAAAAATAAACCCTCTCCTGCTGCTGTTTAGTCTAGTCGGTGGGGGAATCGGATTTACCATTGGGGAATTTTTGCTCCGCCAATGGGGGACAGGGCTTCCCGTCATCGTAGTTACAGGGATCTATTTCGGAATTTTGGCCTTGTGCATCGGATTGGCCTGCTTCATCGCAGAACTGATCTCCCCTCGTTTGAATGGGAGCTCATGGAGACAGCGATACACAGGCACATCGTGGAAGCTGCTGATTCCATCCACATTGGTGGCACTGTTCTTGCTTGGCATGCTGTTTGAGTGGGTGTACCAGTTGAACCCGGGCAGCGCCAAACCGGTGAAGGATATCGTGCTGGTCATTGACAATTCGGGCAGCATGAAAGACACGGACCCGAATCAGGACCGGTACACGGCAGCCAAAAATCTGATCAACCGCATGGATGCGGATAACCGTGTAGCCGTGATCATGTTTGATCATGCTACAACGTTGTTGCAGCCGTTCACACGTGTAAAGAACCAAGAAATCAAGGATGAGATCACCGCAGAGATCGACAGTTTGGAAACGAATGATGGCGGCACGGACATCAGTCTCGCGCTGGAGGATACCATGACTCATATTCAAGAGAGCCATGATGCCCGCCGAAGCGCCATGGTCATTATGCTGTCGGACGGCTTTAGCGAAACCGATCATGCGCGTGTGCTTGCGGACTACAAGCAGCAGCAAATCGCGGTGAATACGATTGGCCTCAGCCTTATCTACAAGGATGGCGCCCAGCTGCTTCAGACGATTGCCGCCGAAACGGGCGGGCAATATTACGACGTGCAGAATGCGGCAGATTTGTCTTTTGTCTTCCAGAAAATCTATGACGACGTCGGGGATCGTACCCTGTTGACGAAACGCACGGGCGTTATGGAAGATAGCGTTTATTATCAGATGGTAAGAATCGCTGCGATGCTGCTCATTGGCGCTGCCATGGGCCTGGCCCTCGGCATTGTGTTTGATAACCGCCATCTTGCGCTTAGCTTCAGCATCGGAGGCGCGGTATCCGGCGTGCTCGCGGGCGTTGTACTGGAATATGGCCTATCCGGGGGAGAAGTCAAGGATGCCTTCGTTCGTCTGCTGGCCTGCTTCATCCTCGCAGGGGTCATCGCCTTGTTCACGTTGGTGATTCCGGTTAAGGAGAACAGCAAGATCATTCGTAACGAGCAGCGGCCAGGCCGAACGGGACGAGGACAACGGCCGAATGATTCAACAAGCCGAGGATTTTAAAGCAGGGGGCGTTCGATATGCGTTTTAAAAATGCGGAGCCCGGAGAATGGGTCATTCAGGGATTAAGCTATCAATTAGACGAGAACTATTGTACGCTCCGATGGAGCTGGCCGCCAGGTCTTCAAGCGGTATATATTCACCGTGCGATGGATGATGGATTTGGTCCGCCGGCTGGAGAGTTGGAGCCTGGCAGCCTGCGCCTGTATACCCGAGACGAGTACAAGGCGAACAATGGGTATCGGGACCGAGTGGACGGGATTGGTCAGATCACGTATACGGTGTACGCCATGTCTCCCGAAGACGGAGAGATAGCCTTAATCAGGCAGCCGGATGAAGCGAACAGCATTCAGTTCAGCACTGGCAAAGCCATGCTGGCATACTCCATCCGTGAAAAAAGTCGCTGGCTGCAGCCCTATAAGACGATTGAAATTCAGGTGACGGCGGAAGTGCCAGTACCCAAGGATGTTTTATGTTACGTGAAGAAGCAGGGGGCTTATCCGGTCAACAAGGAAGACGGCATCTTGTACCCTTTCGTTACGGATTTTGCAGCGGGACGCAACGAATTGCCTGCGATTGAGGTGGGCAAGAACGATTATATTCGCCTGTTTTTTACGGATGGTAAGAAGTATGGACAACGGTATGAGCTCGTTTATAGATAGAGAGATAGAACATACAGTAACCACGATGAAGGCGTCAGTGTGTAATTCATAGGGTTCAGAGGGAGGTACAAAGGATGGGCATTTTTGATATATTCAAGAAAAAACCGGAGCCGGAGCCAAAGCCGCTGTTCTATGATATTGTGTGCCCTTACTGTTTCAGTAAGTTTGCTCCGAAGGAGGTTGTCTTCCGGGCTGCCCACGATCGAGAAGATGACGAGGACTATGCGCTTGGGGAAGATGATGAGCTGAATCGGTACCGGGAACGCTTTGGGCTGGATTCCGTTTATGATATTGAAGCGATTATCAGGCCGAGCGACATACCGGAGGAGCATCACATTTATTCCGATCACGTGTTGGTTGGATTGAACGACCGCTACGGTGTCGTAACGCGCAGACGGTTATGCCCGAAATGCCATAATGAGCTTCCGGTGACTGCAGGAAAGGTGCCGAGCAATATTATCTCGATTATCGGTGCTTCCCAAGTAGGCAAGTCGGTCTATATGACTTCGCTTATTCATACGCTGCAGCATACGACGGCGGATCATTTCGATGCGGCCTGCATGCCGCTGAATGCCGAGATTAGCCGCAAGTTCCGTACGGGCTATGAGGAGCCGTTATTCGAGCGCGGAGATTTGCTCGCGTCCACGCAGAAGGAGAAGATGCAGGAGCCTTTCATTTTCCAATTCGTGTTCAAGGATGAGTCCAAGCCGCCGTTAACCCTCGTATTTTTTGACGTAGCGGGTGAGGGCATGGTGGACGAGGATTACTTGGGACTTCACGGACAGCATATCAAGAATTCCGCGGGTATTCTGTTTATGGTGGATCCGCTCCAAATCCGCTCCATTCGGGAGAAAATTCGCCTGAAATTCGGTGACCAGCCTGGTGAATGGGTGTCCCAGTATGATGAGCCGCGGGATGTCGTGCTGACGATGTTCGGCGATTTCATCGCTTATGAGGACAAGGGCAAGACGGATATTCCGACAGCCGTCGTCTTAACCAAGAGCGACATGCTTCATGCGCTTAAGGATGAGGATGGCGAATACGTGAAGCTGAACAGTAACATCTTTAACAATGTGGTGCACCGCAAGTTTATGAATTTGACCGAATTTGAAAATATTGACGGCGAGATCCGCCGTTTTATCGAGAAGGTCGACCGTCCGTTCAAGGGAACGATGGATGTGTACTTTTCCAATACAGCGTATTTTGCCGTGTCGGCTCTAGGCAGCAACCCTGTCGATCAGAAGCTGCAAAGCGTTGTCAGCCCGATTCGGGTCGATGAGCCGTTCATCTGGCTTCTGTACAAGCTGAAGTATATTCAGGGGAGGGAAGACTAGTGCCGGATTTCCCATCCCGAACCATACAGCAGCAAATGTACACGCGGGAGCGCCGGGGCATATTCCGTTCAGCCGAAGGCTTTGATACGGTGGCTCGTTCGTCCGGATTGGAGGCTTCCTTTATCAAAAAGGTGCTGCATCCCTTTTGCCAATACGAAGCTCCTGCCGAGCTGACGGCACGCAGCGAGAGGGAAGCGGCGGCTTATCCGGCAGCCCTTCATCTGTTCCATACAGAAACAGGGGAAACGGTGCTGGGGCGAAGCGTGTTTCAGCCTGCGGACTTTACGGGACTTCGAAGTGCCTTTTTTACGCACCATTATGTCATTCCCGACGGTTTTCTTGACGATGAGCATTCCGCTTATCAGACTTGGCTTCAGGCCTCGTTTGCCGATCATTACGATATCGATGAAGGCGTAGATCTGCCGCAGCTTCCTGCCGTTCCAGTTCAGACGGATTCTCAAGCCGCCATCTCATCCAAGGAGACGCCAGCCTTATTGCAGGAGCTTGGGATCGACGAGAAGATATTCAAGCAGCTGCTCTACGCATGCATATTCGCGGCTGCCGGGAAGAAAAAGGTATATATCGTTCTGGATGTCCCGGTGGAACAGTTGTCCGCGAAGGCGGAGCAACTGCTCTTTGTGTTGTTTGGCCGATTGCCCTATGCGCTGCGCCGGATCCTTGGGTTCGTAACCTATGCCAAGGAGCCACAGAGCAAGAAGGGACTTCACCTCATGTTCGTGGAGAAGGGCAGTCTACGCCTAGGCGACCGCAGCATTGAGAAGGACTATTTGTTTGAGCTCGCTGCCGGCAGGGTCATCAATGTTGATCTGAAATGGTCCGAGCAGCCTTATCTTGATTTTGCATGGGAGACGCTATTGGACCCCGATCGCTCCGAGCGCTTTTTTGCCTTCGCCGAGCAGATGCTTACGGATATGGAGCCGGGTCTTGGGATCTTGCCGGATAGCTACGACGATTTATGTGTGCTGTTCCAGATTGAAGAAGGCCAAGAGGGCTTGTACCATGAGCATAAACATGCCGTGCTGCGTGCTTTGCTGCTTTATTTGAAGCCGGCAGGCGCCCTGGATTCTAAGGGACGGCTGGATCAGCTGTTCCACGCCCTGTTTGCCCAGGAATTTGAGCTTGTCAAAGGCGGACAGGTTCCGGATGCAGCGATTGCCGGATTCGTTAAGGATTATCACGGCATCAATCCCCGGCAGCATCAGGATCTGATTGTGGAATATTTTATCCGCTCATTAAATAACGCCTTATCGAAGCAGCGCCAAGACGTGACCGAGGCAATTTACGACTTGCTGGAGGGCAGCCCGGCCCTAAGCCGAGCCTTCTATGCCAGGGTGTTGACCAGTCCGGGTCTGCCGGCGTTGATGTTCGATCCATACATGAAAACGCGCATGCAGCAAGCGGCGTCGCCTACGGATTTGGTAGATCTGATCGGCTTGTGGGTTCGGAATCACCCTCTCCTGCTGGAACAGGAGAATTATATCAGGCTAGCGGAAGCCCAGCTTGTCGATAAGCTTAAGCAGGATCCGGATCCGGTGAGAGCGGTCAACGCCGTGCTGGATCAATTGGATTCGCTGGAGCATCATCCTCAGAAGGGAGTGGGGCGTTACCAAGGCGGAACTGCATTTGCAGACCGCTTGATTTATGCGGCAAACCTCTTTCTTTTGCGTGAGTTGGAGCCCGAGCAATTAAGCCAGAAACAGCTGCTGGATATCGGGTTTCTGCAAATGCCGAAGGAGTTCAAGGGGTGGGTAGAGCGTTTTGACTCCCGGATTCGGTCCAAGGCCGAAGTCATGCTCGCCCTTTACCAGTGGTCCAGCCGTGAAGAGGTTCGAGCGGAGGTGCTGGCAGATCTGTCAGCCGAGGAGCGGGAACGAACCCAGCAAATCATGCGAAAGTGGCTGCAGAACCATGTGGTGCCATCCAGATTTGATAGCATTACCTTGGCCTTCTGTACGGAGATTCGTTCCAGTGCCGTAGACTACCGGGGCTTGCTTGATTATTTGCACAGATACGGCCAGAGTCCAGAAGTGGTATACCAGTATATTAAGTGGTCTGCCGAGCAGCCGGTATTCGTTAGACCGCGGGGACTTGTTCCGGCTTATGCCGCCGCTATCGTTCATTATTTCAAATCCTATGACCGTGAAGCCTTCAAGAATAAGGATTATGCGAAAACGTATTTCAATTCACCTGCGCCCATCCTCAAACCGGTGTATACGAAGGTCAGGGCCGAATTGGCTTCACCGTTGGTGCGATGGTTTCGACAGCATTCGCGGTTCGTAAAAATCACTTCTTCCTTGCTTGTGGTAATCGTTATTGCTGGTGCTGCCTTCATGATGATTCAAAACGGCAAAGGACCTGCGGACGGTAATGCTGATCCGAATCCGGTCGTCACGCCCCCGGTTACCGCACCTCCGGCTTCTTCCGATACCGTCCATGAAAAGCCGTTATTGACGGCGACGGTGGTGGAGGAAGGCGAGCAGGAGGGCAAGACCGAGCTGAGATTCCATTTTAAACAGCCGGCGGCTTGCCGGGATTTCAGTGTGGATAAGCTACAGGTTGTAGGCAAAGACGCAAGCACGCTGTTTGAGGCCGCTAGCCCTGAATTATCGCGGGCGTGCACCGATGACACAACGGGCGAAGCGGATACCGATGCATCAGGAACAGAGACGGAATCAACCGAGAATCAAGAAGAGTCGAATACGGGGACAGAAGGGGAAGGCACGTCTGATACGGTCAAAGACGAAGACGCTCCGTCTTCTGAAGGTGCTGGTAACACTCAGGGAAACCAGACTTATGCGAGTCAGGTCGTCGTGAAGTTGGATCAGCCACTTGACGTGTCCCTTGTCGAGAAGGTTGTTGTAGATGGCGTCTCTTATGAGCTGTCCGACGAAAGCGCGCTTTCGGAAGAGCAAGAGCAGACTCCGGAGAACGAGACGGATGAGGGAGTTTGAACAATAGAACGAGCAGACGAATGATCGTCTGCTCGTTCTTTTTCGCGCCTCTTTTGCACGACCTCCTATTTATGCTGGCTACAGATTTGTTCTTCTCTTTCGAGGTTTTGTGCGGTTGCATAGGTGTGGCCCCATTCACACATTGTATTTAATACAGGGACGAAGGATTGGCCCAGCTCCGTTAAACTGTATTCTACCTTAGGCGGTACTTCTTTAAATACTTCTCTTCGGACAAGCTCATCTTTTTCCAGCTGCTTTAATTGATCGGTTAAGACTTTCTGCGTTATGGTCGGCATGAGCAGATAGAACTCCTTTGTTCTCCTTGGTTTTTGACTCAGGAAAAAGAGGATTAAACATTTCCACTTTCCTCCTACCGTATTCATAAAAATATTGATTCCCGTATTGGGATTGTTCATTATGTATTCCTCCTGAATAGGCACATAAAGGTGGCTAACCCACTTTATTGTGCGTTATTTTCTGTCAGTTTACGGTCCATTATAATCGGAATATGGAGTAAATAAAACATTTGGAGTGAGCACAATGAGTGTGAGAGAGATATTAGAACAAAGACGTTCTGTCAGGCATTATGATCCCCATTATAAAGTGGAATCGGAAACGTTGGCGGCTTTGATTGAAGGAGCCAGTAAATCGCCCAACGGAAACAATATTCAAGCAACACGCTACCTGGTTATCGACGAACCGGATTTAAAGAACTTGTTACTCCCCATCGCCTTTCATCAGCAACAGGTAATAGAAGCATCCGTTCTAATCGTTGTATTAGGCGATTATCAAGCATTTGAAAAAGATAATATTATCAATATCCATGAAGAAGGATTCCAAAAGGGTTATTTTGACGCATCATTAAGAGACTACTTAGCCAATGCGGCAATCCAGTATTATCTAAATAAATCAAAAGAAGATTTAAAGCTCGAATTAGTAAGAGACGCAAGCCTGGCGTCTATGTCGTTAGTTTTACTGGCGAACGAGGCAGGTCTTCATACGATTACCATGTCCGGGTATGATTCCGACCAGTTAAAGTCGGCCTTACAGATTTCTGACAGGTATGAAGATGTGATGCTGATAGCCATTGGAAAAGGAATTAAACAAGGTCATAAAACCGTTAGACACGATGTGGACAAAGTCATTTATAAAAACAAAATATAATTCATGGAATGAAATATTAGTTTGCTTGTTTGTACATACAGGGAACAAAATGGATGAACATCCGTCGGATGACCATGCTGGTTGAAGACATCATCGGTACGGTAGAAGAGCGTGAGGAATACAAGCGTCTTCCCGCTGTGCAAGGATATTACGAATAAGGACCGACGATGTTAACACGGCTCTTGAGTTTAGCCGTAACGGGAATGAGTTCGAAGAAATTTCCTCGGAATTGTAGCCACCGCGAGCATTACTGAAACCAAGGGAGCCGATCACAATGACCGGCTCCCTTTTTTTGATTGAGTTTTTCATTAGCTTAACAGGTTTTCGATTTTGATCCTTTAACAGTAAGCTTCTATATAAACCTGCAGTTTGAGTCTAATGTTATTTTGAAGAAGAATGGTTACCTCCAAAATGTAATCTTGTCAGAACCTAATCGAACGGACTCATGCCCATCCTCTTTGGCTTTTCCTAATGAAATGATCATAACTGGAGCATAGCGTTCTTCATCTAAATCGAATGCTTTTGCTAACTGATCAGCTTCAAAGCCTGCCATTGGATTCGTATCGTACCCATGTGCACGAGCTACTAACATGAACTGCATGGCAAAGAGGCTGCTATCGACTTTTGCAATTTCAACTTTCATTTCTTTGGATAGTGTCGGAAACATGGATAGAATGGTTTCGAGTTGACGATCTCGTACTTCAGCTGGCATTTTTCCTTGTTCCACGGCTGTATTGTAAATTTCTTCTGCATATAAATAGCTCTGGGTGTCACCAAAAATTAATAACATGGCTGATGACGTATCATTTTGTAATGTATTGAAACGCACAAGAGGTCTTAGTTTTTCTTTTCCTTCGGGAGTATCAACCACAATTACACGCCAAGGCTGCATATTGGCAGAGGATGGAGCCAAACTGGCTTCCGAAATCATTTCACTTAGCTCTTCTTTTGATATTTTAATGTTCTCATCATAATTACGAACAGAACGTCGGCCCATAACAATATTGGCGAAATCGTTATTTTGAATATGGTTAAACATAGAACCTCTCCTCTTGATAACGTTAGATTTTTTTGACATTGTGTATGTCGTTCGTTATCATATTCGCATTATGAACTATAAACCTAGGTTTATAGCAACAATGAATAAAGAGGTCATATGATGAAAATAAATGATGTTTCAAAATTAACGGGTCTGCCCATATCAACATTAAGATTCTATGAACGTAAAAACCTAATTCCGGACAGTTATGTTAAAAGAGATGCCAATAATTATCGTATTTATTCTGAAGAGGTTGTTGAGTTTCTAGAAGACGTGAAGGCACTTTTATCAGTAGACTTTTCTATAGAAGAATTAAGTTTGCTAGTAAATCAACAACTTAACTTATCATACGAGGCAAAGACGAAAATGGTTGAACAAAAAATCAAAGAAATTGAAGATATCCAGAAGCGGTTGAAAAAGTCGAAGAAATTCTTGAATGCCGTCTTGGAAGGAAAGGCAAATTTTCAAACAAAGTGTTAAGGACTTTTAATAGGGGTGAAACGATGTCATATCAAAAGGCACTTGAGGCATACATAGAAGCTACGAATACGCATGATTTTGACAATGTAGCCCGGCTGCTCGACGGAGAAGCGGTCTATTGGTTTTCGGACCGGAGCTGTCATACGTTGGATGAGATTCGGGCATATTTCGAACACGCTTGGAATGTTATTCGGGACGAGGTATACCGGGCGGAAGATGTAGAGTGGATAGCGAGTGATGCCCATTCGGCGGTGTGTATCTACACCTACCACTTCGAGGGTTACCACCAGGGGACATTTATGTCCGGAAGCGGGAGAGCTACGAATGTGTTCATTCGCGATGCCGATGGCATATGGAAATTAAAGCACGAGCATTTAAGTTCGATTCAATGAATCGGTTTATATAAACCATAAATAAAAGAAAAAGGGCTCTTGAAGGGCTCTTTTCCCATCCTATTAAAAACGGGGAGCGGTTTGGTCTATGAATGACCGCCACGCCCCGTTCTTTTTTATGTTGAATTTATTAACAGAATATAAAATTACAAGAATTTATCCCATGTTTATGGAAATGTATCCCTTCTCAATCGATAGTGTAGGTTCCATGATACAAATATATGAATATTTATTGAACAACTATGAATTCAAGAAAGGAGGCTGTAGGAGAGCGTACGGACAGTGATTCAATCATGAGCAGAGAGAGGGGGGACTGAAGTCTACATAGTTGAGCTGGAAAAATTAGTAACCGCTTTCAATACGAGTTGGATTTGAGCGATATGCGAAATTAGGCAAGTCATCAAAGAAACACCCGATGACACCGAGGGACAGACATTCATTGAAATGCTGTATCATTTGCAATCGAAATTTAATCAACAGAGGTGAAAACGGTGACACCCTTTATAACGAAAAAGCACCCGAAGTGGGTGATATGTTTTTTGGCCCTTATTCTTATATTCACACCACTGCTTAATGCGCCTGCATCCTATGCAGCAGAAAGCGCTCCTCTTACAGACATTTCTACTGACATTTCCACAGTTAACTCCGGCCAAGAGCCCGCGACAGTAACGAACTCAACGTATAAAACCCAGACTAATGAAGCCCAGGATCCGTTGGCGCCGCAGAATCTTCGTATTGAAAGTGTCTCTCATAATATGGCGATATTTCAATGGGATTTCAAACCCGTCGAAGGTGAAAACAATATACAAGTGTGGGACGCGGATTCTGGCAAGTGGCTGGCATGGGGAAACTTCTGGACCCGTGCGGTGACCGGATTGACACCTGAAACGACCTACCGAATCTATATTACGTGGGACGGAGATGTGAAAAAAGAACACAAAAGCAATGTACTGGAATTCACCACAACCAAAGACGAAGCTGAATATAAAGATGCACCGTTAACTCCTCCAAGCCATCTTCAAATTGACGATGTAACGGAAGATACGGTTATGCTGAGTTGGGGTTCGAGTCCCGGAGCTGAAGCTTATGACATTTATATTAATGGAGCATGGAAAGGGGGCACATGGGAAAACTCCGTTACCACCGCTACCTATGGACCTTTGGAAGCAGGAGAGACTTATACTTTTAAAGTAGGTGCACAGAGAAGCGTAAATGGAGCTTTGGAAGCATCGGCCAATAGTAATGCCGTTACCCTTAAGTGGGGGGAACTGGCTCAACCTCAAGGGTTGCAGGTAGTCACGGCTACACGATCTACGGTTTCACTGGGCTGGGCACCGGTGCCCGGGGCCACAAGCTATGATATTTATCAGGATGGGGTAAAGGTTGGCTCGAGTAGCGGGAGCCGGTATGTAGCTGCTGGACTGGAAGAAGGAAAGACCTATTCGTATGAAGTCGTGGGCCATAACCGCCTATGGACTTCGCCAGAAAGCGAAGCAGTGTCGGTAGTGCCTGGCAGCAATTATAACAATATTACGTACTACACTTCTTGGTCAGCTAGTACCGAAGAACGTAATTTTCATCCTGGTGACGTAGATGTATCACAGATCACCCACATTAACTATGCCTTCGCCGATATATGCTGGAAAAAATACGGGAGCGGGCCGAGAGCCTGCGAAGATCCTAATATTCCTGCACAGGATCGATACGTCCATGACGGAGAAATTGTAATTGGAGATCCGACATTTGATTTTCAGAATTTCGCAGCTTTCGAATCCATCAAGGCATCGAACCCTCATTTGAAACTTATAGTTTCAGTAGGCGGCTGGTCATGGTCTGATAATTTTTCTAACGTAGCCATGACGGAAGAAACTCGCCGTACTTTTGCTAATTCTGCTGTGAAGTTCCTACGAGATTATAAGTTTGATGGTCTGGATGTTGACTGGGAATATCCTGTTGAAGAAGGGGAAGAGTCGAACTCCAGAGCGCCGGAGGATAAAGAAAACTTCACATTGTTAATGAAAACCGTTCGCGAGGCATTGGATGCTGCAGGGTCAGAAGATGGAAAATATTATCTGCTGACGATTGCTTCCGGTCAGGGAGATAATTTTACCGTTAACGCAGATTTCGCGAATTCTGTCCAGTATCTGGATTTCATTAATATTATGACTTATGACTATAGTGGCAAAGAAGACCCGTTTGGTCATCATAATTCACCATTGTTCTATGATAAAGCTCTTTCGAGGTCTTCTGCTCCAAGAAATCATGTGCTTGGCGGATTGTTAGGCCATCTGAATGGTGGAGTACCACAGCATAAATTGATTGTGGGAGTACCTTACTATGGCAAGGGCTGGGATGGCTGCGGGCCACTCGGTCAGTATCAGACTTGCAATAAGGGCGGGACTGATTTGAAGTCTTGGGAGCCTGCCATTTTCGATTTTAGCGATCTCGAGAATAACTACATCAACAAGAACGGCTATAAGAGATATTGGAACGAAGCCGCCAAGGTGCCTTACCTGTACAACGATCAAAATAAAGTATTTATCACCTATAACGATAAGAACACCATGAAGTACACCGCTTCTATCGTGAAATCGCTGGATATTGCAGGCGTCATGAGCTGGGATATCAGCGGCGACCGCAACAAAACGCTGACGACTCAACTCATTCACGACTTGCCGATCGATGGAAAAGTCAATGCTTCAGCACCTCAAGCTCCGGCGAATCTCTCAAAGGTAAGTGCCAGCGCAAGCTCCATTCAGGTGAAATGGGATGCTGTGTCAGGTGCAACG
Organism: Paenibacillus lautus; assembly: GCF_050482385.1. Taxonomy (GTDB): domain Bacteria; phylum Bacillota; class Bacilli; order Paenibacillales; family Paenibacillaceae; genus Paenibacillus_AQ; species Paenibacillus_AQ lautus_B. The sequence goes on along the minus strand of NZ_JBCNHV010000023.1, from coordinate 60,647 downwards.
GGATACGAAGTATATGTAAATAATGCTTTGTCAGGCTCGGTTACAGAGAATGGTTATACCATTCATGGCCTTAATGCTTTAACGAACTACAAGATTCATGTGCTTGCGGTAGATCGAACGGGAGATGAGATTAACCGTGTCTCCAGCGCTTCGAATCTGCTTAGCGTAACAACTTTAAGCAGCGGTTCCGGTGGATCTGACGGTTCCGGCGGATCAGGAGGATCGGGAGGCTCTGGTTCGCCAACGCCTTCGACACCACAACCGCCTAAAGCCAAAGATCAGCTAGGGGCAAACGTCACGCTTCATGGCGATAAGGCTGTGGTGACCATACCTACGGCTGCAGCTGTTAACAGCATTAACCTTTCGGATTCCTCCAACTTCCAGATTCATGCGGGTGCAGGTGCGAAGCAGGCTGAGGTTGAGATTCCGCAAGAAATTATCGCAGCCGTTGCGAAAAAAGGAGCCAAGGCCAGTCTCTCCATTATCGTGAACGGGACAGAATACCGGATTCCGGCTTCGCTGATTACGGTTCCCGGTCCTGTGAAAGTTTCGATTGTTTCTCCAGGGGCTGCCGATGCAGCAAATGTGGAGAAACTGATGAAGGGAAGAGAAGTACTAGCTACTCCGCTGTTGTTCAAGCTTGAGCAAATAAACGCGGATAAGACAACGACCGAACTGAAGCATTTCGGCAAAACCCATGTCAGCGGATTTATGACCGTCGATGCAAAAAAGATAAATGTAAAACGTGCTACCGGAGTGGTTTATATACCAGGTACCCAGGAGCTTCGATCCGTTCCAACCTTGTTTAAAGTTAACGCGGATGGTACGGTAACCGTTGAAATCAAGAAAACCGGCATCGGGATTTATGCTCTGGTTCAGCAAGATATCCGGTTTAATGACGCGATCCCTTCTTGGGCACGGGAAGACGTGGCGCAGGCCGCTGCCAAGCTGATCGTATCTGGAGAAAGTAACGGATCTTTCGGCGGTAATCAACAAATTACCCGTGCTGAAATTATATCCATTGTGGTGAAGGCGCTGGGTATTTTGCCTGACGACAGTTATGCCAACTTTAAGGATGTAGATCCGAAATCCCGGTATGCTAGAGAGATTGCAGCTGCGAAAGCGGCAGGGTTAGTGAAGGGACGCTCAGGCGATATCTTTGATCCAAACAGCTTGATTACGCGTGAGGAATTGGCCGTCATGCTGAGTAATGTGCTGGTTTATGCCGGTAAGAAGAACGAAGCCAACCAAGGATTGCTAAACAAATTTAAAGATCACGCCAAGGTTTCGTCCTATGCGAAGTCGTCCGTCGCCTTCGTTGTGGAGCAGAAGATTATGCAAGGCGTATCCGCCTCCAAGCTGGATCCGCAATCCCATGTAACCAAAGCTCAGACGGTGGTAACCGTCATGAGATTGCTGCGGGCAGTAGGTTTATCTAACTAACATGGATTCGTAATAAAGTGGGATGTCTCCCAGGCGAGTTTTAATACGGCCTGGAGGCATCCTTTTTTCGAATAAGAGTTATAAGCTATAGCCGACTGAATCGCTGCTGCGTTTTGTTTAGCATTTGGATCCCCAAAAGACAGGATCGAGAGGATTCTGAATAGGCTTCGCAAGCGGGATTCCCGTAGCTTGGATTGTATATAGCAAATGAAGAGAAATGTCGTGCTGCTGCTCATGCTAAGATGAATTTATCAAATCGAAGAGGTGATTCGGAATGGCTTTGAAAAGCGATAATATTTTTGTGAACCTGCCAGTGAAGGACTTGGAGAAAACGAAGGACTTTTTCTCAAAAATCGGTTTTGAATTTAACGCGCAATTTACGGACAAAAACGCGGCTTGCCTGGTCATCGGCGATAACATCTTTGCCATGCTGCTCACCGAGGATTATTTCAAGACGTTCACCAAGAAAGATCTGTCGGATGCCGCGAACACAACGGAAGTGATTTTGGCACTATCCGCCGAAAGCCGGGAGCAGGTGGACGAAATCGTTAATGCCGCGCTTTCCGCAGGAGGGTCGCCTTCCAATGATCCGGTGGATCATGGCTTTATGTACGGGTGGAGCTTCCAGGATCCGGATGGCCATCTGTGGGAAGTCATGTACATGGATCAGAGCCAGGTTGAATAGAAGCATTGAAGCAAGCAGTTGCAGGATTACAACATGAAGAAGCATACGCCTAATAAAATGAAGCGGCAGAGGTCTTCTCCCAGGGTTATGGGGGAAATCTGTCGCTTTACTTTTATTTGGAAATCTATTATATTTGCATGTGCAAACAATAAATGGTGATCCAACAGGATGAACTCAGCGAAAGAGGTAGCCGTTATGTTAAATACGTATATCAAGGAATGCCTTTACTTCACGACCAATCGTCTTAGCCGGGTCATCACCAAGATGGCCGAAGATGAGTTTGCCGCAAGCGGATTGTCGCCCACCTATGCTTATTTGCTTATGGCTGTATATGAGAAGGAAGGAATCTCACAGAAGGAATTAGGCGAAATTCTTCATCTTCAGCCTTCTACCGTAACCCGACTGGTTGAGAAGCTGGCCGTTAAAGGGCTGGTTTATAATCGGGTGGAAGGAAGGATGTCATTGATCTATACAACCGATAAAGGGAAGGCTTTGGAGAAAGTGATTCACGAGTGCTGGATGAATTTGCGAAGTCGTTACGGCGCTATTTTAGGTCATGCCGAAGGTGATGAATTATCGCTGCGTCTAAACGAGGTGAGTGATCAGTTGGAAAATAAGGACTGAACGCAAAAAAAAGCCCTCCAAGTGAAACTTGAAGGTCCTTCTACCATTAATTGACTTGGACTTCGGTCGTTACCTGCCACAATACACCGAACTTGTCTTCCAGCAACCCGAATAGCGCTCCCCAGAATTGAGTCTTCAGCGGATCAAGCACCTTACCGCCCTCGGCCAAGCGGTCAAAAGCTTCATGTGCTTCAGCATCGCTTTCAAACGACAGGCTCAGATGAATTCCATTCCCGCGCTCCAGGGTTTGGAATATGGAGTCCGACATAAAGATTGGAATTCCTCCTGCTACCAGACTAAGATGCATGACTTTGTCTTTAAGCTCTTCCTTGGTTCCAGGAATTTCGCCATGGGTTTGCACGGACAAGATCTCCCCGCCTAATGCTTGGGTATAAAACTCAGCCTGCGCTTTTGCATCCTCAGAGAAAATATACGGTGTCAGTTTAGCCACGTTCAACATCCTTCCCCGTTTTAAAATGATGGATTCGTTTTCCTTGGCTTTAGTATAAACGGTCTGAGTCTCCCGCATTTCTTCTGGATTGCTAAATGTTGCGGCAGCGCTAAAGGCTTGTTTTACAGAATAGGCGACAGCAAGCGTGAGATGGATTCCTTAAACTTGATCCACCTTGATCGCTCCAGATACTGCTTCATCGTAAGCTGGCTGGATACCTGCAGATCCCGATGAAAGATGTGAGTCAATTGTTTTGATAAATCCTCATCGTACAGGAACGCATTCACTTCAAAATTCAGCTTGAAGCTTCGAACATCAATATTCGCCGTGCCGACGGAAGAAATCTTCTCGTCAATGATGATGGTCTTGGCATGAATGAAGCCATTATTGTAGAGATACACGTTAGCCCCGGTTCTTAGCATTTCCCCGATATAGGATAAGGTCGCCCAATAGACAAAGGGATGGTCCGGTTTATCGGGAATCATCAGGTTAACCTCAACGCCGGACAGCGCCGCAATGCGGAGTGCATCCAGAAGGCTGGCATCGGGGATAAAATACGGCGTCTGAATGTGAATCGATTTCTTGGCGGACGAAATCATTTTGATATAACCGTTCTTGATGTGTTCATATCTGGAATCCGGACCGCTGGTCACAATCTGAATCCCGACATTGCCAGGTGAATCGATCTTGGGAAACAGATTCGATTCATAGGAAATATCGTTATGGTGCGAGGCCTGATTCCAGTCGAGAATGAAACGAACCTGCATCGCATAAACAGCTTCACCTTGAATGCGCAGATGGGTGTCCCGCCAATAGCCGAACCTGGAGTTGAGACCCAGGTACTCATCCCCAACGTTAAAACCGCCGACATATCCGATGTCGCCATCAATGATAGCGAGCTTTCGGTGATTCCGGTAATTCAAGCGAAGATTAATGAAGCGTAGCTTGGACGGGAAGAAGGCCTCGGCTTCTCCGCCGGCTTCGCGAAATGTTTTGAAGAAGCCCTTGGTTAATTGACGCGAGCCCAGCTCGTCGTACAGAACCCGGACCTTCACGCCTTCTTTTGCTTTTTTGGTCAACAGGGACATCAGCTTCTTGCCCAGCTCGTCCCGACGGATAATGTAGTATTGAATATGTATGTAGACTTTGGCTTCCTCAATATCCTGAAACAACCGTTCAAATTTCTTGCGTCCATCCGTGAAAATTTCAACGTGGTTGTCGTCCGTAAGGATCGCCTGATTCTCATTGATATGCATATGGATTAAATCGCTGCTATCCGCCGCGGCTTGATTGCTGAACGGGTATTCCCCGTTATTCATCCCTTCCATTTGAGACAGCAATACCTTCTCGATGCCGGTTTTCTGCAGATCATCCCAATGAAAGAGACGGATTCTTCTTAAATTTTGGGCGAACAACAGGTACAGCGCAAAGCCCAGAATCGGGATGAAGGACAGCACCAACAGCCATGCCCAGGTGGAGCCGGCATCCCGCCGTTCCCTAAAAACCACGAACATGGAGAACACGATATTCAGTACGATGATCAGACCAAGAATGATGGATGTAACATGCATGTTCATAATATCCTCCTAAACTATATCCTTGCCCTTGCAATCCTTCATATTATACGTGAGGCGTTAGGAGAAGTATATATCCGCAGGATGAAGTGAACGGAATGGTTATAAAAGCGATGGCGCTACAATCCGACATCCTATACCAGTGCAGACGCAAGCGATTTGTATATGCACACATTGTCATGATACGATGGTGAAAAAAATAGGAGAAGGGGCATGCTTTTTGCTGAAAATGAACAAGTTTTTCAAATTATGTCTCGCCATGATTCTGGTCCTCATTATTATTTATTTGGGATCGCTGGTGGATTTTATATTCAGACCGATACTTTCGTTCTTCTCGATCATCCTCGTGCCGCTGATGCTGTCCGGATTCTTCTATTACCTGCTCAGGCCGCTGGTTGATCTCCTCGAAAAGCGCAAGCTAAATCGCTCGCTGGCCATCCTGCTCCTATATGTCGTGTTTGCAGGCATACTTACAGGTTTTATTATTGGGGTATGGCCATCCCTGCGGGATCAGATCATTGCTCTTGTGGAGAATGCGCCCGCATTATTTGCTGCCTTAGGTGAACAGCTGCAGGAGTGGGAAAATAACGGGCTCTTTAAGGAGATATTTCCGGAAGATTCTAATCCACTTACCCAATTAACCGATTATTTGAACCAAGGCTTCACGTTTTTGACGAATTATATTATGAACCTGTTTTCGTTTGTTTCGAATTTTGCCATCGTCTTATTTACGTTCCCGATCCTGCTGTACTACATGCTGAAGGAAGGCGGGAAGTTCGGGGAGATGATTGTCAGCTTTTTGCCTAACCGCTTCAAGGAAGTGGGAGCTTCGGTACTGGATGAAATCAACAATGCCCTCAAAGGGTTCATCGTTGGACGAGTGCTCGTCAATCTGGCGCTGGGTGTCTTGATGTACATCGGCTTCCTGATTATTGGTCTGCCTTATGCATTACTGCTTACGACCGTGGCGGTTATCGCGAATTTCATACCATTTATCGGAGCTATTCTATCCGCGATCCCGATCGTGATCATCGGCTTCATTCAATCCCCGGGGACGGCGATCTGGTCGCTTGTTGTCATCCTGGCAGCCCAGCAGATTCAGGATAATCTGATTGGTCCGTATATTTTTGGCAAGCAGCTGGCGATTCATCCCATTACGATCATTATTCTGGTTTTGGTTGGACAGGATCTCGGCGGAATTATAGGGGTTCTGCTGGTGGTACCGATTTACATGATCATTAAGATTATTGTAACAAGAGTGTATCAGCTGTTCTTTAAGGAAAAATGGCAAAAAGCATAGACGCGGGATAGACATGTGGACGCAGTTGTATACTGAAGCCGCCTAAGAGCGTGGAATCGTTCTTGGCGGCTTTTTGTCTGCCCGAGGTAGAAGGGATGCTTGACAATGAGAGAAAAAATATATAATCTTAAATTAAAGATATTAAATTTAAAGATTGTATATTCATCATACAGATACGAGCTGGAATCAGTTATGAAAACATTGGTTTGGACACAAAACGATGAGGAGGCGATGGATATGGCATTACAAACGGCAGGCATTCATCATATTACCGCTTATGCGCAGGACCCGCAGAAGAATGTTGATTTTTATACGGGTGTGCTGGGGCTCAGATTGGTGAAGAAGACGGTGAATTTCGATGCGCCTGAGGTGTACCATTTGTATTTTGGGGATGAAGAGGGACACCCGGGGACTATTATCACCTTCTTTCCGTCTCCTGCTTCGCGTAGAGGGAGACGTGGAGGAGGACAGGTTGGGTATACAACCTTTGTCGTCCCTACGGGTGCTCTGCCTTATTGGGAACAGCGTTTACGAAGCTTCGACGTCCCTGTCATGAGAGCATTCCGTTTTAACGAACATTATCTTCAGTTCTCCGATCGTGATGGGCTTTCTTTGGAGTTGGTCGAGCGGGAAGACGGACCGAAGAGCAGTTGGTCTGTGGACGATGTAACGCCGGACACAGCGATTAAGGGGTTTGGCGGTGCGGTCCTGTTCAGCAGCAAGTGGAAGGAAACGAAGATAGCGCTGGAGCAGGTAATGGGACTGACCTTCATGGGAGAGGACGTTAACTATGCGCGGTTTCAATCAGCAGGGCCCTTCGGCAACGTGATTGATTTACCGATGCGGGATATCCCGTGGGGCACCGGAGGTGCCGGAACGACCCATCATATCGCATGGCGGGCTCAAAATGAAGGTGAGCATGTTACATGGCAAGAGTGGGTGAAACAACATGGCTTTTTGCCAACGGATATTAAGAACCGCAACTATTTCAAATCGTTATATTTCAGGGAACGAGGGGGGATCTTGTTTGAGATTGCAACCGATCTGCCCGGATTTACGGTGGATGAAGACCTGGACTCACTGGGGGAACAATTGAAGCTTCCTGCCTGGTTTGAACCGGAGCGAGCCCGTATTGAGGAAGGTCTGGAGCCTATTCAAGTCAAAATACAAGAGAGGGGTAACTGAAGTGATATCCATTGACCCGAATACCCAAAGCGAACGGGACACCTACAAGCTGCTGATCGGGAGCGTTGTTCCGCGGCCAATCGCTTTTGTTACGACATTATCGGAGGACGGTGTGCTGAATGCGGCGCCATTTAGTTATTTCTCCATTCTCTCCAGCAATCCGCCCTTGCTGTCCGTTTCCGTTCAGCGAAAGAACGGTACGGCTAAGGATACAGCGAGAAATGCCATGCATAGCGGCGAGCTTGTCATCCACATCGTGGACGAAGACAACGTAGAAGCCGTGAACGAAACGGCGGCGAACCTGCCCCCGCATGAGAGTGAACTTGTCCGAGCCCATTTAACCCCGGTCGTTAGCGAGGTCGTTAAAGTTCCCGGCGTTCTGGAGAGCAAGATTCGCATGGAATGCGTGCTGGAGCAGGTCGTCACTTTGAATGGAGCGGATCAGCTACCTGGTGCCGATCTGCTGATTGCCCGCGTAGTCCGCTTCCATGTTGCGGAGGAGCTTTACGAGCAAGGCCGGATTGACGCTGCCAAGTTGAAGCCTGTGAGCCGTATGGCGGGCAATATCTATGCTTCACTGGGAGAGATGTTTACGATCGAGCGGCCTGTATAACAACGGACGGGCTGGATAAGGTTAGGATGCAGCGAATATTAAGTTGTGAATATCCATATGCCGTTATTCGATAGTATGTAATGAAAGAAACAGGGGCTTGTGGAATATCATGCCTGGAATATGTTAACTCTACATGAATGTGGAGACGATATGATGAATTCACAATATAGGAGTGGTTGACAAATGAAATTTGAATCCAAGGTTGTCATTGTGACGGGAGGCGCCAGCGGGATCGGCGAAGCAGCAGTAAGGCTATTTGTAGAAGAGGGAGCCAAGGTTGTTATTGCGGATTATTCGGACCGGGGACAGGCTGTTTCGGATGAATTAAGAGGCGCAGGTTTTGAAACGCTGTTCGTTAAGACGGATGTAACCCAAGAACAGGAAGTTGCGAATATGGTGAAGCAGACGGTTGAGCATTTTGGCCGTGTCGATGTATTGTTCGCCAATGCAGGCATTGCTCATGATGCCCCTGCGGATCAGTTGTCGATGGACAACTGGCAAAAGACGATTGATATTAATCTTACAGGGGTGTTCCTGTGTGATAAATATGTAATCCTACAGATGTTATCCCAAGGAACCGGAGGGGCGATCGTAAACTGCGGCTCGATCCATAGTCATGTCGGAAAAGCGGGTGTTACCGCCTATGCTTCCGCTAAGGGAGGCGTTAAGCTGTTAACCCAGTCGATGGGCGCGGACTATGCTCCAAAAGGGATCCGGGTCAATGCCGTATGTCCGGGATATATCGATACCCCGCTTATTAAGGGAAGAACGGAAGCAATCACCGAGCACCTGGTCGGCCTTCATCCGATGGGCCGCTTGGGACAGCCGGAAGAAGTAGCAAAAGCCGTGTTGTTCCTTGCCAGTGAAGATGCGTCCTTCATTACAGGCACAAGCTTGCTGGTGGATGGCGGATATACGGCCGTATAATCGAAGCAAAGCCCCGATATAAAAATAAAAATCGGGGCTTTTTTTTGCAGAAGGAAAACGAAACTTATATAATGCTGACGCCAGCGCTGCCGTAACCTGCGACTGCAGTGACTAGAGTTGTGCCAGCAGCGGTTGCCGAGAATACCATTAACAAGCGGGTATTGGCTGCCACAGGAATGGCCAGGCCCTCTACAAAGCCATTGCTTACCGTTCCGAGGGTTATGACGCCTGTGAGTGGCGGAGCCAGTGTAACAAGAGCGCCTGGGATCGGTGCGAAAATATTGCTTGTAGCCGGTGCACTGTACAGTTGTGCTGTGATCGTAACCGTCGTTCCCACCAGGGTAAGCGCCAACGTATTGCTGAAGGTAGCGGACAGTGCGGTGATGGTGCCGGCTCGAGGCGTGTTGAATGCAAAATCAAGCGCAGTACCTGCTGCTCCTGTAAGGTCGATCGTTCCGCCAGCGAGGGTAACGGTAGGGCCGGAAATACCAAAGCCGACCAGACCGATTGTACCTGCTACTCCGCCCAAAACAGTCGTCAGAGCAAGCGGTGTACCGGATGCGAATGGGATGATGGCTCCTCCGGCAGCTGCTCCTGTAGCTCCTGTAGCTCCTGTAGCTCCAGTAGCCCCAGTAGCTCCAGTAGCCCCAACGGCTCCAGCAGGCCCAGCCGGTCCGACGGCTCCAGCAGGCCCAGCCGGTCCGACGGCTCCAGCAGGCCCAGCCGGTCCGACGGCTCCAGCAGGTCCGACAGGCCCGACAGGTCCAGCAGGTCCAGCCGGTCCAGTGGGTCCTGCAGGTCCTGCAGTACCGGTGGTCGGTCCGGCAGGTCCGGCGGGTCCAATCGGTCCGATAGGACCTTGAGGCCCGACAGGTCCACGGATAGCTCTTGGGCATCGACGCTTTTTAACAACACAGGCATGACCTTCATGATCTTTATGGTGACCATGCCCATGCTTTTTCTTCGCATGAATGACTTTTTTCTCTATCTTTTTGAGAGCACACAATATTTCTTTTTTTTAGAAGAACCTTCCAAATAGGGCGCCTCCTTTAGATTTGCTTTATACTACGCAAATGCTCTCGGTACGGCATGGGTTAATAGCATATAAATGATAGATAAACACCTATAATTCCCAGAATGTACGCTAGCCCTGAAGGCATTCATCTATTGACAAATAGCAAAAATATAGGATGAATTTCGAATTTTCTACGATATTCATAGGCTTATTACGGAGCGTTTCAAAAAAAAAAAATTAGGCCCTAAATCTAAAGGGGGAAGCTTCCACAATCCGGATTTAATTCATGGCATAAACTATCCAACCCATGAACGAGTAAGGGAGGCATGTCAAACGCCTGCTATATAGCGAAAAATAAACCTGGAATAAAGTCCCTGCATGGTAGGGGAACAGGCTTGAATGAGGCATTTTTCTAGCTTGCATACACCCTGGAAGAATGGCATTTCTGCGTCTGAATTTCCAGAAAAAGCGGTTAAAAGGGTTTGACTTTTCCTAAACTTCCCTTTATCATGGACACACGCTTAGTTTCCGGCATACATTTTCCGGAAAGCGGGGGAACCAGTTTCACCAGGGGCGAGTCACTTGGAATCATGAGTGTAGGGTACCATCTTACCCGAGTCCGTCAGCTAACCTCGTCAGCAGTGGATGGGTCTTGCATACATAATGGATGTTCATAACAAAGGCCCTTGATTCTCTTAGGGGCCTTTTCTCTATTTTTTGACCCCCTGCTGGCGGAGCTATGTCTAAATCCCCTGTTTGGTGGTCTTTTTGTATTCTGCTAAAGAGGAGGGGCAAGGCCTGCAAATGTTTAACCAATTGAATCGGTCAGATCGCATTGGGTTTAAGCGTGCAAGGAGATGGATGAATCATCTTCCCTGAAGCCCCGACTCGTGCAAGGTGTCTGAGTGTCCTTATATCCAAGTTAACATATGTGTTAACAAGGATAATTTCATTATGCCATTTTGTAAGAATTGCAAAGACATTACGAAAGGTTGTGGAAGGTTTTGAAGAGAGTGGTTGTACTGATATTGTCAGTGATTATGGTGGTATCGCTTGCGGCTTGCGGCGACAAAGGGAGTACGTTGGATCGCGCCATGGAGCAGGGGTATATCACCGTAGGTTTTGCGAATGAGAAGCCTTATGCCTATAAAGAGGCCAACGGGGAGCTGACGGGAGAAGCCGTTGAGATTGCCCGGGTTATTCTGGAGCGGCTTGGCATCAAGGAAATGAGGGGAGAGCTTACGGAATTCGGTTCACTGGTTGCCGGACTGCAGGCCGAGCGGTTTGATCTAATCACCGCAGGCATGTTCATTAATCCGGACCGCTGCTCTGCCGTATTGTTTGCTAATCCGGAGTACAGCATCGGGGAGGCCATTGCGGTAAAGCAAGGGAATCCGACGGGACTCGGAAGTTATGAGGATATTGCTAATCATGACAAGGCTAAGGTCGCCGTCATGACAGGCGCGGTTGAAATCGGCTATATGGAGAAGTCCGGTATTCCTTCGGACCGGATCATACAGGTCCCCGACCAGGCCTCGGCTATTAGCGCCCTTCAGGCAGACCGGGTACAGGCGATCACCATGACGGGACCCTCCCTGCAGGCGATGCTGGATTCGGCTAGTGATGACAATATCGAACGTGTAGCTGATTTCGTGCAGCCGGTCATCGATGGAGAAAGCGTTCGAGGTTACGGTGCTACGGCTTTCCGCAAAGCGGATACCGAGTTCCAGGAGGCTTATAATGCGGAGCTGCAAAAAATGAAGGAGTCGGGCGAGCTGCTGGACATTCTGCAGAAGTTCGGATTCACAGAAGAAGAGCTTCCGGGTGAAATGACGGCTGCTGCGCTTTGCGGGGAATAGCATGCCGAATTCGTGGATTGATTTTCTCCCTACGCTGCTAAAAGGGGCGGAGATCACGATTGTGGTTGCTTTCTTCTCGGCTATCCTTGCGGTCTTGATGTCCTTTGCAGCCGGGTTATGCCGACTGTCGAAGCTGTGGATCATTCGCACATTGACAGCTGTGTACGTGGAAGTCTTTCGGGGGACCTCCTTGCTGGTGCAGCTGTTCTGGCTATATTTCGCCCTTCCGTTCATCGGCATCGAGCTTCCGAAAATGTTGGCGGCCATCCTCGCGATCGGGCTAAACTTCGGCGCATACGGCTCGGAGATCGTCCGAAGCGCTGTGCTGGCCGTTCCGAAAGGACAGTGGGAAGCCGCTTTAGCGCTTAATCTGAAGCCTTGGCAAAGGCTGTGGAATGTGATATTGCCTCAAGCTTCCTTGCGAATGCTTCCCCCTTTCGGGAATCAGCTTGTGGAACTCATCAAATCCACCTCACTGGTTTATTTCATCACGATGGCGGATTTAACGTATCAGGCGATGGTGCTCCGCAACAATTACATCTCCTGGACGACCGAGATTCTGGTACTGCTGCTCCTCATGTATTCTGTCATTGCTACGCTCGTATCGCTGGCAGTTCGACTGCTGGAGCGTAAATGGACAGCGGGGAGGTTATAGTCATGTGGGACTGGAACTATGTGTGGGATATCCTGCCGCAGCTCTTGAGTGCGTTAAAGATGACGGTATGGGTGACGATCTGCGCTTTCGTGGTGGCATTAATCATCGGATTGCTGCTTGCCTTTGCGACGCGGAGCCGATTTAAGCTGGTGTCGCTTATAACCAAAGGAATGATTGAATTTATTCGCAATACACCGCTGCTGGTTCAGGTCTTCTTCCTGTATTACAGTCTGCCGCTCCTAACGGGAATTTCCATTCCGGCCTTCTATGCCGGGGTCATCGGTCTCGGGCTGCATTACAGCACCTATCTGTCCGAGGTGTACCGTTCCGGAATCGAGGGAGTGCCGAAGGGGCAATGGGAGGCTGCCACAGCACTGAATTACACGAAAGCTCAAACCTGGCGGAGTATTATCCTGCCGCAAGCGGTGCCGCCAATCATTCCGGTACTGGGCAATTATTTAATTGTCATGTTTAAAGAAACGCCGATTCTATGCGCCATCACGCTGGTGGAGATGATGCTGACGGCCAAAAATATCGTGTCGCAGTCGTTCCGTGCATTTGAGCCGTATACACTGGTCGGGATTCTGTTCCTGATCATCAGTTATATCGCATCTTTGCTTGTACAAAGGCTGGAAAAACGTTTGAATCTGCAGCGTGGAAAATAAAGGAGGGAGTCTATTGAATGCCGTTGTGATTGATGAGCAAGCGGAAGCGTCGAAGGTGCCGCAGCAGGCGAATAATCCCGCTACCGCTGCGGGTACCAAGCCGATTGTGAAATATACGGGCGTGACCAAGTCGTTTGGTGATCTCCAGGTGCTTAAGGGTATCAATCTGGAGATGCAGCCGGGAGAAAAGGTGGCTGTGATCGGTCCGAGCGGATCGGGTAAAACGACGATGGGCCGGATGCTGATGACGCTGGAAGAACCCACCGAAGGAACCATCGAGGTTGATGGCGAGCTGCTCTGGCATATGGAAGAGAAAGGGAAGCTGGTTCGGGCCAGCGAAAAGCATTTGCACCGGATGCGATGCAACGTCGGCATGATCTTCCAGCATTTTAATCTGTTCCCGCACATGAATGTGCTTCGCAATGTGACGGAGGCCCCGCGTAAGGTGCTGGGTTTATCCAAGGAGGAGGCAGAGGAGCGGGCCGTCTCCATGCTAAGCAAGGTCGGTTTGGCCGACAAGCTGAAGATGTATCCGTCCAATCTGTCCGGGGGGCAGAAGCAGCGGGTTGCCATCGCCAGAGCGCTGGTCATGCGGCCGAAGGTAATGGTGTTTGACGAGGTCACCTCGGCGCTTGATCCGGAGCTGGTCGGCGAGGTGCTGGAGGTCATTCGGGAAATCGCGGATGAAGGCGAAATGGCCATGATGCTGATTACGCATGAGATGGATTTCGCGAAGGAAATCGCGGATCGGGTCATATTCGGAGCCGATGGAAGGATCGTTGAGCAGGGCACGCCGGAGGAGATATTCGATAATCCCCAGAGCGAGCGGCTGCAGAGCTTCCTGCAGCGATTCCGTTCCAACGGAAATTAGTTCTGGAAAGAGGTGATGTATAGAATGGCTGTGGATACTGAAACCGAAATTGTTTACCGAAGACCGGAAGCACGGGATGGCACCCGGGTGTGGGAGCTGATACGCGACACCGGATCGCTTGATCTGAACTCCCCTTATTGCTACATGCTGCTTGGAGATTACTTCCATGATACCTGCATGATCGCCGAGCATGAAGGAGATATCATCGGTTTTATTTCCGCCTTCCGTTCTCCTCGTAATCCGGAGACGCTGTTCGTATGGCAAGTGGCCGTTGCTAATTCGCATCGGAGGCAAGGCATTGCCAAGGCGATGCTGACTGGTCTCATGAATCAGAAGGCATGCCATGGCGTCCGTTACATTGAAGCTACGGTATCGCCGAGCAACATGGCGTCCCGTCGTTTGTTTCTCGGTTATGCCGAGGAGAAATCCATTCCCAGCACCGTAACCGTAGGTTATGGAGCAGAGATGTTCCCCGATGGGACATCTCATGAAGATGAGCCGTTATTCGTGATTGGCCCCTTTTTCAATGACATTTAAACAAATGGAGGGAACTATGGACAACCAAGTCATGGAGAAACCGAAGCTTACTGTGTTTAACAAGCTGGAATCGGAAGTAAGAAGTTATTGCCGGAGCTTTCAGACCGTTTTCGACAAGGCCCGGAATGCGAAGCTGTGGGATACGCAGGGCAATGAATACATTGATTTTTTTGCGGGAGCCGGTGCTTTAAATTACGGACATAACAATGAGAAGATTCGCGAGAAACTGGTCGACTACATGCTGAAGGACGGCGTCACGCATAGTCTGGATATGGCTACAGATGCAAAGGAAACGTTTCTGACCCGATTTCAGGAAGTCATCCTGAAGCCGCGCGGGTGGGATCACAAAGTGATGTTTCCCGGTCCGACCGGAACGAATGCCGTAGAGGCAGCGCTCAAAATCGCCCGCAAAGTGACGGGGCGCAGCACCGTTCTGTGCTTCACGAATGCCTTTCACGGCATGTCGCTGGGATCGCTGGCGGTAACAGGCAACTCCTTCAAGCGCCAGGGCGCCGGCGTAGATCTGAGCCATTCGGTATTTATGCCTTATGAGGGTTACTTTGGCGATGACGTGGATACGATGGCATATATGGAGAAGCTGCTGGATGATCCGGGAAGCGGCATTCCGCTTCCGGCGGCGGTTATTGTCGAGGCGGTGCAGGGGGAAGGCGGATTGAACGCTGCCAGCCGGAAATGGCTGCAGAAGCTGGAGCGTATCTGCAAGGATAAGGGGATGCTGCTTATTTTGGATGATATCCAGATGGGCTGCGGCAGAACCGGGCCGTTCTTTAGTTTCGACGATGCCGACATTGAGCCGGATATCGTATGTCTCTCGAAATCGATTGGCGGCTTTGGCTTGCCGATGGCGATTACGCTGATCAAGCCGGAGATCGATATATGGGAGCCGGGGGAGCACAACGGTACCTTCCGGGGCAATAATCTTGGATTCGTTGCCGCGGCCGAAGCGCTGAATTATTGGAAAACGAAAGATTTTCAGCTCGATATCGGCATTAGGGAGAATCGGATCCGCCAATCATTGGAAGGCGTTGTGAAGGATTACCCTGAGCTCGTCGGCGAAATTCGCGGCAGAGGCATGATTCAGGGGGTTGCTTTTGATAAGCCGGAGCTCGCAGGCAGGCTGTCCGAGATCGCCTTCGAGCAGGGATTGATTATGGAAACGTCGGGTCCGCACAGCGAAGTGGCAAAGCTGATGCCGCCGCTGACGATTGAAATGAACACATTGGCACAGGGATTGGGGATATTTGAGAACAGTATGAAACAATTAGCTGCAGAGGAGAGGTTGTCATGATTGTTAAACATTTGGAAGAGATCGTGGATACTAAGGACGATATCGATACCAAGACATGGAATTCGAGAAGGCTGCTGCTCACCAAAGACGGCATGGGTTTCTCTCTCAATGATACCCTCATCAAGGCCGGAACGGAGACGCTGATCTGGTACAAAAACCACGTCGAAGCCGTGTACTGCATCGAAGGGGAGGGAGAAATCGAGGTTGTCGGGGGTGAAACCTACCCGATATCTCCTGGGATGATGTACGCGCTGGATGGTCATGAGAAGCATTATTTGAGAGCCCGTTCGCAGATGCGGATGGTCTGCGTATTCAATCCGCCGCTTACCGGTGCTGAAGTTCATGATGAGGAAGGAACCTATCCGCTGCTCACCCCAATTCCAGACTAAGGAGATGATATGCGATGAGTAATAATCATGTGTCGGCCCTTCAGGAAAAAGAACTGGACGTTTATCCTTCAAGAATACATTCGGAGCCCCGAATCCTAAAGAGACAGGACCCTGTCGTTCATTCCGAATGGAGTCCGGATGCTGCGTTAACGCAGGAACAATCCGACTTCTATGAGCGCAACGGATATTTATTTCTGGAAGACTTCTTTGGTCGAGAGGAGCTGTCGAAATATCAGGCGGAAGCCCGCAGTTTGCAGGTAACGGCAAGAGAAGCGGAGAAGGATGAAGTGATCCGGGAGCCAGGCGGAGATGAGGTGCGGTCGGTATTTGCGGTGCATAAGAGCCACGAAGTGTTCAAGAAGCTATCCCAGCATCCGAGACTCCTGGCGATTATGGAATACCTCTTGGGAAGCGAAACGTATATCCATCAATCCCGAATTAATTACAAGCCGGGCTTCACGGGCAAGGAGTTTTATTGGCACTCCGATTTCGAAACGTGGCATGTCGAGGATGGAATGCCTCGCATGAGAGCCTTGAGCTGCTCCATTGCACTAGAGGATAACTACTCTTATAACGGACCGCTTATGGTTGTACCTGGGTCGCATAAGGAATTCGTTGCCTGCATCGGCCAAACGCCGGAGGATCACTTCAAGGATTCCTTGCGCAAGCAGGAGTACGGTGTTCCGGATCATGACAGCCTGACACGGATGGTGAAGAAAGACGGTATCGACACGCCGGTTGGCAAAGCGGGCTCAATCGTGATTTTTGACTGCAACATTATGCACGGTTCGAACAGTAACATTACGCCGATGCCGCGCAGCAATATTTTCATGGTTTATAACAGCGTGGAGAACAAGGTCAAACAGCCGTATTCGGGCCAGAAGCCAAGACCGGAGTATATCGCCACCCGTGATTCTCTATGATCTCGCTGTCCCTTATCGGTTCCATCATCGGCATCAACGTGATCTATGTCTCGATCTTTTCGCTGCGGCTGATTCTGATGATCAAAGGCAGAAGGGGGATCGCCTCCCTTCTGGCCATGCTGGAGGTATTCGTCTACTTGCTCGGCCTCAATCTCGTCCTGCAAAATCTGGACAATCCCTTTAATATGGCGGCCTATTGCCTCGGCTTCGGCCTTGGTGTGTATGCGGGCAGCCGGATTGAGGAGTATCTGGCACTGGGTACATCGTGGTACAGGTCATTGTTAATTCTGTTGAGACGAACCTGGCGATGAACCTGCGGGAGAAGGGATATGGCGTGACCGCCTGGGAAGCGGACGGCAAGGATGGCAAACGGCTCGTGCTTCAAGTGCTCGTGAAACGGAAGAACGAGCGGCGGTTGATGGAGTCACTATCCAAAATGTCGCCGCAGGCGTTCATTATCTCCCATGAACCGAAGAGTTTCAAGGGCGGCTTCTGGGTACGATTGACGGAAGGACGCAAACTGAAATTGTAGAACACATGTAATAGGAAAGCCTGCTTTGGAACCCAATTCTGAAGCAGGTTTTTTGGGGTGCTGTATTTGCCGGCCTAATACCTGGTATGGAATTTCTGGATCAGGGGCGAGGGGCGATTGCCGCTATGGTTCGAGTCATTCAGGTAAGAACCAACTCCTGCTCATTCTGGTACCAAAAGAAAGCGTAGTCGGTCATCGCGGAGGAGCTTCCGAGCTGGCGCATCATGGCGGCAATATTTCCACGATGGTACGTGCCGTGGTTCACGACATGAAGCATAATCTCGGACAGACGGGTATCCCGGATCCCGGCATAAGGATTATCCAATCGGATGATCCGTTCCAGGTCAGGGTTTTGGCTGAGAAAAGCCGTGAATCGCTCTGACAGCTCGATAAACCGGAGGTTTAGACCCTCCAGTGAAATGGACTCAAGCTCGTCTCGGAGCTGGAAGGCCTCCGTTAAAGCATGGTTCATGTCCATTCCGGACAAAATGTTCATCCATCCGAGATCCGCCGTGTAGATGTGAATCAACGCTTCGGATACAGTTGGGAAAATGCTCGTTATTTTCCGATTGTACAATTCGCCCGGCAGCTCCAGCAGGCGGTTGAATATCGCTTGGTTGGCCCATACATGGTACTCATACATTTTGACAGGATAGTTCATCGTGATCGTCCCCTTTGGCTTCTTCGTTTTTGCTTTCTTGGGAACATTGTAAATAAAAAAGTATGACAGCGGACTGTCATACTTTTGCGTAAACCTGCAGCATGGCTTCTAATTTGGATTGCATGCGCATCCTTAAGTCAGCCGGCTCAATGATCTCGATATCCTCGCCAAAGCTCAGCAGGGTAGACCAGAACCACCACGAATCTGGATGTTCGACCTTGAACGTGAGACGGAGCGAGCCGTCCTCATGAAATTCCCGCTGCACATCATAGAAACGATCCATCGCTCTAGCCAAGGCCCGGGGAGATACGTGAAGGATGACTTCTATCGCATCGGGTGAAGGCTCCCAGGTATGCTGCTCCCCTCGGTGGTACGGATTCTGCTCTTGAAGATGGGGCCCGTGCGTGTGCTCCTCTGAATGCTGGTGCTGAAAGGGCTCGGCGGATGGGGACAGCTCCGACATTCTCGAAATCCGGAATTCGCGGTAATCGGCTCTGGTTCTGCAGAAGCCGTACAAATACCAGGATCCGAATTTATACATGAGTCGCAGAGGTTCGACTTTACGGTGAATGCGTTCATTCTTGGCGCTTATGTATTGAAAGGAGATCACATGCTTGTCGGTAATGGCGCGGCGAAGGAGACGGAGGCTTTCGTTGTAAGAGCGCCAGCTCCCGATATCCATGGACAATCCCTGCGATGCGGAGTTGCCGGAACGGTCTATGGTCTGCAGACGCTGAATGGTATCCATAGCCCGTTCATCCTCAAACACCGTTGACATGCTGTGCAGGATGGTGATCAGGGCGCTGACATCGTAGGAGCCGAGCAAGCTTTTGTCCATCTTGTATTGTTCCATAATGCCATACCCGCCGTTCACTCCTTGATACGATACAACCGGAATGCCGGCTGCGCAGATCGCATCGATGTCGCGGTATATGGTTCTTTGTGACACGTTATATTTCTCTGCCAGGGCAGACGCAGACAGGATCTCGTTGTTCAGCAGCATGTAAATCATGGATATGAGCCGCTCCAGTTTCATATCGGTTTTAGCTCCTCCTGTCTGTTTGGGATCTATTCTCCAATGATTCCGTATTATATCATAGGTTTTATGAAGAAGGAGAAGAGATACCAGATGAGTCGGAAAATGAGATCTCTTCTATAAATAAGTGAGAAGGAATATACGGCTGGCGATTGTTCGTTCATGCGGAGTGGCCGGAACCTGACCGGCTTTTGTTCCATTCCCACCCATTTTGCCTTACAATATAGGAAATCCCATAATACAAGGAGTGTGAGCCTCATGGCCCGTACCAAAACGCAAAAATCGCTCCGCAAAGCGGAACGTGCCGGAACATGGTCAGCCGTCTCGATGAGAAAGACCAACGAAGATTACAGTGCGCTGTCCCAGCATGTGAGAGTGAAGCCGACGAAACAGGAACAATTGAATAAGATCAAGCACAGAAAGCGGATCGGAGACGATGGCGCTTTTTTTGTTGGTTTCGGAGGATGTGATATAGTACGCTAGAGAGGTTAGTTCAGGATGGAGGTTTATGATGGCGAAGCAAAAATATTATGTAGTCTGGGTAGGTAAAGTGCCCGGAATTTATACAAGCTGGGGCGAATGCCAACAGCAGGTTAATCAGTTTACAGGTGCGAAGTTCAAGGCGTTCGAATCCCGAAGCGAAGCGGAACAGGCTTATGCGGCAGGTTATAAAAATTACTGGGGGCAGCAGTCCGGAAGCAAGTCGGGCAGCTCAGGCTCCAAGAGCTATAAGCGCAGCAGCGCATCTACTGCCGAAGAACCCGGCGAGATCGATTATGACAGCATCTCTGTAGATGTGGGGACGCGGGGAAACCCTGGACCCGTTGAGTACAAAGGCGTGGATACGCAGACGGGAGATATTCTGTTCTCGTGCGGACCGATTTCGAAGGGAACGAACAATCTCGGCGAGTTTCTGGCCATCGTCCACGCGCTGGCTTACCTGAAGAAAATTGGCAGCACCAAAACCGTGTACAGCGATTCCATGAATGCACTCAAATGGCTGAAGCAGAAGAAGGTGGCCACCACGCTTCCGCGCGACGCGTCAACCCAAGAGATCTGGGATCTGGTGGACCGGGCCGAGCACTGGCTTCGAACCAATACATATGAGAACAAGGTGCTGAAATGGCAGACGAAGAGCTGGGGAGAGATCAAGGCCGATTACGGGCGCAAGTAATCATACGACTACGACGTAGAAAACGGTGCATTTTCCATGGACTGGAGTATGCGGACTGATATGAAGTGACAAGTTAAGGCCAAGGCGCGGAACCTTAGAACCTGCGCCTTGGCTTTTTCGTTTATGTATGCTTTACGCAGGTCCGGTATTCCAATACGGGTACTCTATCGTGTCAGCCGTTCTTTGAGATCCTTCGGGCCCCAGCCACTGGCCGACCAGATAGAGCGCCATGTCCAACCCGGCAGATACCCCGGCTGAGGTGAGAATATTTCCTTCATCCACGAACCGCACATCCTTTATCACTTCCACATCGGGATACCGTGCTTCCAAATACTCTAGTGCATAAGCATTGGTTGTGGCTTTTTTGCCCGTTAGAAGCCCCGCTTCCGCGAGGATAAGGGCACCGGAGCATACCGAGGCTATTTTACAGCCCGCGACAGCATAGTTTGCAATCCACTGGAGTAATTCACGGTTCTTTAAGCACTGGCGGACGGCCTTTAAGGGGCCGCCTGGCACAATGACGAGGTCATAAGGAGGGTGATCATCCTTGAATTGTAGTTGAGGCACAAGCTGCAGACCGTTATGAGCCGTTACCGTATCCAGCGTATTCGAAATCATCGTGACATGAAAGGGTTTTTCTTGAAGAGGGAGATCTTTCATCAGTAATCGTGAGACATCCTCGGGTTCAAAGACACTTAACGAGAAAACTTCAAACGGTCCAGCGAAATCCAAGACATCTACATGGTCAAACAGAATGATACCGATTTGGACGGGTGTTTTCAGGGATAACAGCTCCATTCAAGTATTTTTGAGACTGATCGGTCTTTTTTTGGGTAAAAAGAAAGGCCTTATTTCATGCAGTTATGAATATAAGCCTTCAGTTGTTCGACATACAGCTCGGCATATTGATCGTTATTAAAGAGCTGTTGCATCATTATATTTCCTTCAAAGGCCGAGGTCAGGAACACGCATATTTGTTCGATTTGCAGATCTTTACGGAATTCGCCGGCCCGAATCCCCTCGGTTATAATGCGGTTCAAAAATTGGAGCCACTCCTCCATCGCTTCACGTGCTTTCTGCTTCAGCAGGGGATGGGTGTCGTCCGAATCGATGGCTGTGTTGAGCAGCGGGCAGCCCCCCTCCAGCGGTGGTGCTTGCCCTCGGCCGGCATATACCGAAAGAACAGCCAGAAGTTTGCCTTCTGCGGTTTGCGCCTGATGCGCAGCAGATCGATAGGCTTGACGCAGCACATCGGATGAATAATCGAATGCTTCCAATGCGATCTCATCTTTGCTCTTGAAATGTCGGTAAATACCGCCTTTTTCAAGACCAGTTGATTGCATGATATCCGACATGGAAGAGCCATAAAAACCCTTCTTATTAAAAATAACGGCCGCTTTCCGGATAATATTGTCACGGGTTTCCAATCCTTTTGCCATTTCACCGACAACCTTTCCCTAAAAAAAGAAACCGATCGGTCTCTTAGTTTAGTATGTTGTAGGGGACTGCTAAAGTCAATTATTTTGTGCCTATCGGGGTTCTAGTATGTGAGTGAAACATGCGAATAAATACAAATCGCTATATGTGGATAATTCAAACAAAGGACGCTTACTTTACACCGGAAGGATTGTGTATAACATTATGAATGGCTTCGTTATACACAGAGTTATAAACATTATCCCCGTTCGTTCTGCACAAATCGAATTTCGATTATATATTTCATGCTAGTTATCCAGCGTTTGTGAACAAATGTGGAGAAGTGCAAGCATAACTCCCTATTAACTGGTGGGAGGAAACCGGTTATCCCCAAAACCGGAGGTTAGCCGTTACGCTTGCAGTGGATCTATCCACAATAGGACGATCTTTATACCGGGAGCCTAGCCACGAGTACACTTCACCTTATTCCTTCTCGCGGACCTGCTTATAGTATTGATTGGGGGACATACCGACATATTTTTTGAACACCTTGCTGAAATAGAACGGATCCTCCAGGCCGGTTAGGTACCCGATCTCCCCAAAGCTGAGGTGGGTGGCCTCGATTAACTCCTTGGCATGATTGATTCGAACCTGATTCACATAGCGCATGATCGTATGGCCGGTAAGCTTAGTGAACACCCGATTGATGTAATCATAGTTGCATTCGAATCGCTGCTCGATCTCCGAGCTGATGATTTTCTCGGCGTAATGTTCATGGATGTAGTCGAGCAGCGCATGCACCTTCATATAGGACTTGGTGTGCGGGCTGTTCTTCTCCAGCTCATCGAACAGGCTCTCACGGGACAGCTCGATCAGCATTTCCATGAATTTGAGTGCCGTCAAACTGCGGTTAAAGTGCTTCCGTCTGTACAGCTGCAGCATTTCGCCGAGGGCATGGTACATGTGATGAAGGCTTTTTTTCTGGGTTAGCGTGCAGGTCTTGGGGAAATATAGCTGCCTGCTGTCATCGTTGCCTGCCGTTTGGTTCTCGCCCATGATCCATTGCTTGGCTAGCAAGGACAAGGGCCTCTCGGGGGCTTGATGAATATCGGGGTGTTCAAAATGAATATAGTAGTAGTCGCAGGGATGTTTCTGTGTTCCCTCGTGGTCCAGATGCGGTTCAAGGACCAGCAAGTCGCCTTTCTTGAGCACATGGGAAACGCCGTTCTCCCGCATATGAAGCTCGCCGCTCTTCACGAAATACAGAATATACTCATGTGTGTTCCGCTTGAAATGAATCCAGGGGTTCTTGTAGGAGACAAATCCCATCAGTTTGATCCTTGGCACATAGTCAGCGTTCATCGATAGCACGAATTCCACCCTCTCTCCCAAAAAAGCGAAGTCGTTTTTGTACAAAAAGAGTAACTTTCACACATTCCCGTTCATTGTAACACAGCCTATACTTGGGATGAATGTATAAGAGGTCGCTTCATTTCAATATTAAAGGAGGCCACTACGCTTGGCTAATATCAATGTAACGGTATGGAATGAATACCGGCACGAGAGACATAATGAACAGATCGCTAAGATTTACCCTGAAGGCATCCACCGTACGATTGCTGATTTTCTGGGAAAGGATGCACAGTTCGTCGTACGCACCGCCGTACTGGATGATCCCGAACACGGCTTGACGGATGAGGTGCTCGCTTCAACGGATGTTCTGATCTGGTGGGGGCATGTGGCTCACGGCGAAGTGCGGGATGATATCGTGGAAAAAGTGCGCCAGCGCGTACTGGACGGTATGGGGATCATCGTGCTGCATTCCGGTCACGGCTCGAAGATTTTCCAGCGCCTTCTCGGCACGAATACAGGCGCACTGAAATGGCGCGATGACGGTGAGAAGGAGCGGTTGTGGGTCATCGATCCCAGCCATCCGATCGTTAGCGGACTTGGAGAATATATCGAGGTTCCACAGGAAGAAATGTACGGTGAGCGCTTTGAGATTCCGGCACCGGATGAACTGGTGTTTGTCTCCTGGTTCGAAGGTGGCGAGGTATTCCGCAGTGGCTGCTGTTACAAGCGCGGACGCGGCAAGCTGTTCTATTTTAGACCGGGTCATGAAGCATTCCCTACCTACCATCAACCTGAAATTCAGCAGGTAATTACGAATGCCGCAGCCTGGGCGGCACCGATCCAAGGGGCAAAAGCTTCTTATGGCCGGGTATCTCCGCTGGAGTACAAAGCATTGATCTAAAGTTTTGCCTCGCTAGACGACATCCGTATAAGGGTTGAAGTACACCCCTTGGAATGGAGATTGGATTAAACCTTGGGTTTAACCGATGAAATTCTTAGGGGTGTATTTTTTATTGGCTGAAGGCATAGAGCTTATCCGATTTAACGAGCATGTCATTCGTAAACGGTAAAGCTGCAGAATCAGGGATCATTTCTGAGAGACAGTATATAGATGCCAGAGGATTGGTGCATCCGACATTTTATGCTATATTAATCTGAAATTCGAGTGAAAATGGGTGAGCCAGTCATGAACTATTGGATGGATCGTTTGCATGCCATGGAACTGAAGACTAAGCTGATGCTGCTGTTTCTTCTGATTGCGGTCATCCCTCTCGCAGTGTTAGGCATTTTCTCCATTCGTAAAGCCTCTAGTGAAATCCAGACCAAAGCCAATGAAATCATTCTGGAAAACCTATCTCAAATCAATTACAGTCTTAATTACTTCGTCGAAGATATTGAACAGCTGTCCATGTATCTGTACAGCAACAAAGACATTCAGGAGATTCTGTCCAAGCCGGCTGCTCGAAGCGTGGAAGAGAAATACCGCGACCAGCAGAAGGTCGCTGCCATTTTGAACAGCTTCCTCGGTTTTAAATCATGGGATATCCAGCTGTATGTGCTCGGAGAGAACGGAGACCGTTACTTTACGGGAAAATTTATACCAAGCTCCTATCTACGTTATAACGCGGATTGGGGGCTTTTTCGTAAAGCAAGGCTGGCAGGTGGAAGTGTGGTCTGGGATAGCCATTATTCCTTGAAAAAATTCGAGGATTACGGGACGGTCCTCAGCTCGGGCCGATTGCTTAAACAGATTGATACCGGCAAACCGCTGGGATATTTCATCGTGGACATTATGGAGCCTGCCCTCGCGGATAAATATGAAAGGGCTTACCGGTATGACGGGGGAGAAGTGTATCTTTTGGATGACAAAGGATATATCATTTCCAGCCATCTCTCCAAACTGGAGGTCGGCACGCGCCTTGAGAAACCTTACCTTTCCACCATTCTGCAAGAAAGAAAGGGATTCTTCCGAATAAAGGAACAGGATGTTGAACATATGGTCATTTACGATACATCCGATACCCATGGTTTTAAATTGATCAATGTGGTTCCTGTTAGCGCTTTAACCGGTGAGAGCGCCAGCATTCGCAATTTCACGATATTCATTGTCATATTCGGAGTGCTGATCTCCTACTGCACGGCCTTCTTGCTGTCCGATTACATTACCCGACCGCTCCACAAGCTGCGTCGACTAATGAGGCAGGTTGAGAAGGGGGACCTTGAGGTCACCTTCGATTCGAAGTACCGGGATGAGGTTGGTCATCTGGGCGGAAGCTTTAACCGGATGCTTCAGAGGATCAAGGAACTGATTAACCAGGTGTACGAGAAGCAGCTAAAGGTGCAGGAGGCGGAGATCAAAGCGATTCATGCCCAGTTCACCCCCCATTTTTTGTACAATGCGCTGGATTCCATCAATTGGATGGCGCGGATTCACAGGATCGAGGTGATCAGCAGCATCGCGGTTTCGCTGGGCAGCTTGCTGCGCTTCAGCATCCGGCGAGGAAATACCGTTATCCCCATTCGTGAGGATATGCAGCAAATTCGCAATTATCTGACAATCCAAGAAATTCGTTATCGGGATAAAATTACGATTTCGGTGGAGATCGATGAAGGCATTCTTGATTTATGCATCCCCAAATTGCTAATTCAGCCGCTGGTGGAGAATGCGATTAACCACGGACTCGAGATGAAAGCCGGTCAGGGTAGTCTGCTTATCTCCGGCCGGTTGGCGGGAGAGCGGGTGCAGTTCGTGGTGGAGGATAACGGACTCGGGATAGCTCCGGATAAACTGCAGCGCATCCTGCGGGGAGAGTACGTTTCCGGTGAGGGGACAAGGACGACCGGAATCGGACTTCATAATCTCTTGCGGAGGCTGGAACTGCATTTTGGACATGCCTACGTTCTGCATATTGATAGCCTGCCGGGTCAAGGGACGAAAGTCAGTCTGAGTATACCGATTATACGGGAGGCGGTAAGCGATGTTTAAAATTCTGATTGCCGATGATGAATGGATGATCCGCGAAGGATTGAAGCAGACGATCAATTGGGAGGCGCTGAATTGCGTTCTGGTCGGTGAAGCGGCGGACGGAGAACAGGCAGTGCAGCAAATTCAGGCGTTTCAACCGGATATTCTCATCTCTGACATTCGAATGCCCGGCATGGACGGTCTAGAGTTGGCATGGTCGGCCCAGGAGTTCTGTCCAGAGTTGAAGGTGATTTTTCTTACCGGATTTGATGATTTTGTTTATGCCCAGCAGGCGATCAAACTCAAAGCCTCCGATTTTGTATTAAAGCCAACAGATCCCGATACGTTGGTAAAGGCAATCGACAAGGTATGTAAGGAGCTTGTCCGCACGAGGCAGCATGCCAGCGTGATGGAGCAGCTGCAGAGTTGGAAAAGGGACAGGGAATCGCTCGTTGTTCAGAAGCTGATTCATGACAGCATGCTCGGAATCACGGATACGGCTTCCTTGGAGATGCTGAAGGAATGGCTGGAGGAGACCGCCGGCTTACAGAAGATACGGGTTGCCGTGGTACAGATGGAGGAAGACGGCGAGGAGCAGCGGCATGAGCGGTGGCTGCATATAAGGGAACGGTTGTATGCCCGCATTTACAGTCCCTTGATTATGATAGATGAGCTGCAAGGAGCGTTCATTATTCCGGATGAAGAAGGGGCGGTGGGCATGTTGAAGGAAACCGTCACCGGATTTGGCAAAGCGCTGGTCTATGTCGGGGTAAGTCTCTCCTATGGGGGGCTTGAGCAGTTGGACCGAGCATATCAGGAAGCGTTAGAAGTTGTCAGGCATAAAGCAGCAAGTAAAAAGAGCGGGGTGTCCGTATACGGTGACATCGAACATCTGGATGATACTGCCGTGCATTTTGCCGAAGGGTTCCGGCAAGTGGAGGCGTATGTCCAGCATCATTTTAACGAAGATATCAGCTTGCAGCAGCTGGCTGCCCGGTTTCACTTGAGCGAGGCGCATTTCAGCCGCCTGTTCCGCAAACGGCTTGGTGTCAGCTTTATAGAATATTTAACCCGGTTAAGAATGGAGCAGGCAAAAAAATTGCTGGGGGACGAGAATGTGAGGATTTATGAGGTTTCGCTTGCCGTGGGGTATCAGGATTCCCGTTATTTCAGTCAAATTTTTCGTAAATATACTGGAGAAACGCCGACGGAATATCGTAAAAGAATGTTTGCATCACATGAAATGTAATATTTGTGTGAGAATATTGGAAGAAGAAGGCCTTTGAAAGCTAAGGGCCTTCTTTTTTTGAACGCTTACATTCACGAAATTAAGCAAAAAATTAAACATTTATGCAATTTTGTCTCGTTGAGAGGTGGAAGTCTTACATGTATAGTGAATTCGTGGAAGGGAAAATAACACAAAAATAAGGGGGATACAAAAAATGGTGAAAAGATGGCTTACCACAATCGTTAGTGTGATCATTTTGTTAGGTGTTATTACAGCTTGTGGCTCTCCTGCAACCGAAGCCAAGGGGGAGTCCGACTCCTCGGATTCCAATTCGAATAACAGCACGGGTACGGGAAAGCTGACCATTTATTCGCCGAATGCAGCCGAAATCAACAACCCGATTATCAAAGAGTTTCAGGATCGGACAGGTATATCCGTCGATCTGATCTCCGGCGGTACAGGTGAATTGTTGAAGCGGGTGCAGGCTGAGGCAAGTAATCCGCTTGGGGATATTTTTTGGGCAGGAGGAGCCGATTCCTTGGCGTCATTTAGCGAATATTTCGAGCCGTATCAAACAAGCGAGAAGGGGGATATTTTCCCGGGCTACCTGGATCCGTCCAACTATTGGACACCGTTTAACGCTCTCCCGATGGTAATCACATACAACAAAGAGCTGGTATCCGAGGATGAGCTGCCTGCATCTTGGGAGGATCTGCTGGATCCCAAGTGGAAGGGGCAGATTGCATTTGCCGATCCAGGCAAGTCGGGCTCCTCCTATACGCAATTGGTGACCATGCTGACGGCTTTTGGTAAGGACGACGAGCAGGGGTGGGAGTATGTTAAGAAACTTGTGACCAATATGGACGGCAAAATTTTGTCGGGCTCCAGTCTGGTCCAACGCGCCGTACCTGACGGTGAGTTTGCTCTCGGCATCACACTGGAGGATGCTGCGCTGCGGTACATGGAAGGAGGGTCGCAGATCGGCATTATTTATCCGAGCGAAGGCACTTCAGCTGTACCTGATGGGGCTGCAATCATCAAAGGAACCAAAAATCCGGATGAAGCAAAGCAGTTTATTGATTTTATTGTCGGCAAGGATGTCCAGGAACTGGTGCAAAAGGAATTTAAGCGCCGCTCGGTTCGCGATGATGTAGACCCGGTGGAAGGCTTGCCTCAGACAGCGGACATCGAACTGGTTGATTACGACTTTAGCTGGGCTTCAGATAACAAAGAGGCTGTTATCAGTAGATTCAACGATATTATGATGGGCAAGGAATAGAGCACAAAGGTGGGGGGATGACTGGCTGATCCGTGGGCAGTTGTCCTCTCGGATATGGAGGCATTATGAGTCAAGTGGTATTCGATCATGTTACAAAATACTTTGGAGAGAACAAGGCGGTTAATGATGCGCATTTTTCAATAAACGAAGGTGAGTTTTTTACCCTGCTGGGACCGAGCGGCTGTGGGAAAACCACTCTTCTCCGAACGATTGCCGGCTTCTATAAACAGGAGGAAGGGGATATCTACTTTGGCAGCCGAGTCATTAATGACGTGCCTACCCATGAGCGCAATATCGGGATGGTGTTTCAGAATTACGCGATCTTCCCTCACTTGAGTGTGTTTGACAATGTGGCCTACGGGCTTCGCGCCCGGAAAGTTTCGAAACGGGACATCGAGAGCCGGGTGATGGAAGCGCTGGAGCTGGTGGAACTGGCCCATCTTCGCGACAGGATACCCGGTAACATGAGCGGGGGACAACAGCAGCGGATTGCTCTGGCAAGAGCAATTGTCATCCGTCCCGCACTGCTGCTAATGGACGAGCCGCTGTCCAATCTGGATGCCAAGCTTCGGGTGAAAATGCGGAGCGATATCCGTCAATTGCAAAAGGAGCTTAATATCACCACCATTTATGTGACGCATGACCAGGAAGAAGCACTCGCCGTTTCGGACCGGATCGCAGTGCTGAGCGAGGGAGTCATTCAGCAGATCGCTTCTCCGAGGGACATCTATCAATACCCCCGGAATCAGTTTGTGGCCAATTTCATCGGTACTTCCAACTTTTTGCAAGGAACCTACACTTCTGAATCGGGAGGGGATGACGGGACCGGAACCATACGGTTGCTCGGCAAGGAGACGCGACTGCCAATCAAACAATCTTATTCAGGCAAAGTGATTTTTTCAATTCGTCCCGAGCAGGTGCAGATCAGCGCGGAACCAAGTCCCGCATTTGCCTTTGAAGGAATCGTTCAAGCAGTCAGCTTCTTGGGCGATAAGGTGAGTTACTTAATGAAGCTTGAGGACGGGACCTTTATCGATGTACATGACTATCCGGGCAAAACCCTAAGTCTGTTTCAGGAGAAGCAACGGTTGTTTCTGGATTTTCAGCTTCAACGGTCCGTTATGTATGACAGCGTTGGCCTGGAGGTGATCTATCGTGCAGGCGAAGCTTAAGCCCGTCGGGTCTCCGACCGTTCGACAGCGTCTGCTGCTCAGAAGATGGGATTTCTGGACGTTTGTAACCGTATGTGTGTATATCTTCATGCTGGTGTTCATTATTTACCCACTGGTGTCCCTGCTGTTAAACAGCTTTATCGGCAAGGACGGGAGCATAACCCTGCAGAACTACCTGGATTTCTTTCATCTCAAGTACTACCATCAGGCTCTGCTGAACAGCTTTCTTGTATCTGCGTTGGCTACCGTGCTGGCGATCCTGATCGGCACCCCGCTAGCCTACATCGCAACAAGGTACGACATCAAATGCAAAGGCTTGATGCAGATGATGGTTATTATGTCTCTGCTATCTCCGCCATTTATCGGAGCGTATTCCTGGATATTATTGATGGGCAATAACGGCTTTGTTACGAGGTTCATCCGGGAGTTGGGGATTAATATTCCTTCCATCTACGGCTGGCACGGGATTGTCATCGTATTTGCCCTTCAATTCTACCCTCATATTTTCCTGTATGTATCCGGTGCGCTCAAGACGATCGATACTTCGTTGGAAGAAGCATCCGAGAGTCTGGGAATGACAGTATGGAATCGTTTGCGAACCGTGACGCTGCCGCTCATATTTCCTACTCTGTCGGCAGGGGCACTGATGGTGTTCATGGCTTCATTTGCTGACTTCGGCACGCCAATGCTGCTTGGGCAGGGCTACAAAGTGCTGCCAATTCTGGCCTACGAGCAGTTTATCAGTGAGATGGGCGGCAATCCCGCAATGGCCAGCACGCTGAGTGTGGTCATGATCTTTTTCTCAACGGCCGTTTTGTTTGGTCAGCGGTATTTTGTATCCCGCAAAAATTATTCCATGACCGGCATGCGAACGCCGACGGTGAAGAAGCTGAAGCGGATGCCGAAGATTCTATTGACCGTGCTGGCATTTATTCCAGCCTGTATATCCATTATGCCCCAGCTGACCGTACTCGTGACCTCCTTCCTTGCGAAAAAGGGACCGGTGTTTCATAGCGGATTCAGTCTAGACAGCTATAAAGAAGTGTTCTTCCGTGTGCCCAAAGCGATCATGAATACGTACTCTTACTCTGTGTTGTCCATCATCGTCATGGTTATTGCGGGCATGCTCATCGCTTATATTCTCGTGCGCCGAAGATCCAAATTCACGGCTTTTATCGACGGTATCATTATGATTCCCTATATCATGCCGGGCACCGTGCTTGGTATAAGTCTGATCATTGCCTTTAACAAGCCGCCGATAGTGCTGACCGGAACATGGATCATCCTTGTCATTGCCTACGTGGTACGAAAAATCCCGTACACGATCAGGTCGAGTACGGCGGTTCTTCACCAGTTGGACCGAAGCGTGGAAGAGGCTTCGATCAGCCTTGGCGTGCCGCCGATGAAAACTTTCTTCAAAACGACGGGCCGGCTGATGGCGCCAGGCGTTATATCCGGTGCCATCCTCAGCTGGATTACAACGATTAATGAATTAAGCTCCACGCTTGTTCTGTATTATGGAGCAACGGCCACCATATCCGTCACCATCTACAGTGAGGTTTTTACCTCCAATTACGGCACCGGAGCCGCACTTGCCTCTATTCTTACGGTCACTACGCTTATATCGCTGCTGATTGCGAACAAGTTGTCGGGCAGCAAAGGGTTGTCCCTGTAACTTATGGTTTGCAATGCTCAATTGGTAGTTCTCCTTCAATATTGCTTCCTT
Organism: Paenibacillus lautus; assembly: GCF_050482385.1. GTDB lineage: Bacteria > Bacillota > Bacilli > Paenibacillales > Paenibacillaceae > Paenibacillus_AQ > Paenibacillus_AQ lautus_B. The sequence goes on along the minus strand of NZ_JBCNHV010000023.1, from coordinate 29,080 downwards.
TTATAATGTAAAAAAGGGAGGGGTGCATGCTGGAGCGGAAAAATCGGATTTGGAGCAAGAATGGGCTGATCTGGATCGCCTTTGTACTGATTATTGCCGGAAGCCTGGTCGTTTACTCGACTTATTTCCAGCGGCTCGGGCATCCGCCGGAGCAGAGGATCAAGGAAATCGAGCGAATGGAATGCTGGATTTACAGCAGTGAATGGGAACCGATACTCAAGTCCTTGCAGGCTCGCTATCATGAAGTGGAGATGAATGTGCGCACCTTCCAATCGTATGAGGCTCTGCATTCGGAATTGTCGGCTGCCATCTCGGCAGGACGGGCTCCGCAAATTGCGGAATTAAACAATGCCTACGGTCTGGCGGAATGGGCAGAAGACGGAGCGTTGGAGCCCATCAAACTGCCCGGCGAGACAACGGGCCTAACGGTTTCGGCCCGCAATGCGTTCACGTTTCAAGGTAAGCTGTGGGCGATGCCTGCCGGTGCATCGATTCCGGTACTTTACTATAATCAAGACAAGCTTCGGAACGCAAGTTTTCAGAGAGAATTGGAATTTGCGGATCTTGAGCAATTAAATGAAGAGATTTCAGGCTGGGTGAGAGGTCTGAACCATCGCAATGCGTCCATCAAGTGGAAGCAGGTAATGGCGGTGGATGAGAATTTGGCCTTTGTTTTTTTGAATATGTGGGGCCATCCGGCAGAAGAGGAGAGGAGAGAGCGGCTGCTTAAACTTCTCGGGGCATGGAACAGGCTGGTGTTTGATTCCGGTGTGATGTTTCCTCTGGAGCACCGACTGGCTCTGAGTGAATTCATGGACGGACAGATTCTGCTTCTGGTATCAAGCTCGCAACATATGCAGTGGATGGATAAGTATATTGCAGGCAAGTTCAATTATGGCGCAGTTCCTCTGCCGGGAGCAGCGGACCGAGGGGTGTCGCCGGGCTTTAGCGCTTTTGCCGTACTTGCCGGGGGAGGCAACAGAGAACTGGCGCAGGAGCTTGTTAACCACATTGCTTCCCCGTATATACAGGACACTTTGCTGGATGCTACAGGTTATATGCCGGTCCGTCAAGATAGCCTGGACTCGCTGGCGTGGCAAACAGCGGAGGGGACCCCTTATCACATGTTGTTACGGCTGGTCGGTAAAGATTACGGGATTGCACCAATGTCTGACGATTACAGACGTTGGAACCGAATCGATGAAACGCTGAAAGCCTTGGAGATAGAGCGTAGGCCGGATCTGGAACGGAAGGCAGCCGATCTGCTGCCTCTTCTTCCCTGATCCGGCATACAGAGATTGGAGAACGAGATGATATGCGGGGGAGCTCCGTGGGAGGGATATGGAAAATGATGAAAGTGCAAAATTTGTCGATACAGGGGAGCGGTATCTGGAATGAGGATGCGCTTATTATCAACGATCAGCTGCAGATATACGGCGTTATAGACGGTGCTACTTCGTTGGTGCCGTTTCGAGGCTCAGAGGGGGAGACTGGCGGACGGATTGCCTCGCAGTTGTTAAAGCGATACTTTGAGCAGATTTCACCGGAAGAAAAGCGTAATCTGGAGCAGTTGACCCGTGAGGCCAATCGTTTATTGGGAGTGGAAATGCAGGCGCACGACATATCGACCGATTCCAAGGATCAGTTATGGACGGCGGGAATTGCAGTGATCCGGGTTACCGACCATTATATCGAATATGCTCAATCAGGCGACTGCATGATTATGAGTGCCTATGCTGACGGGTCTGTGCGCATGGTGACACGGGACCATGTGGCGCATGTTGATTATGAATCCAAGCTAATCTGGGAACAGGCCGTCCTAGCCGGAGTCCAGTCGAAGGATCAGTTATGGGAGTTGGTGAAGCCCCGCATTCTCAAGAATAAAGAAAAAATGAATACGGCCAGAGGCTACTCCGTTCTGAATGGACGCTCGGACGCTGAGGATTTTATTGAGTACGGCAAGATTAACCGGATTCAGCTTGAAGAGCTGCTGCTGCATACCGACGGACTCTATTATCCTGAAAAATTGGTGAATGGGGGCAGACGGACCTCCGAGGAAATTTTGTTCCGCAATATTAAGTCGCGGGGACTGAAAGAGTACGCCGATTGGCTGGTGGCATTGGAACATAGCGATCCGGAATGTATTACCTATCCACGATTTAAAATGTCTGACGACAAATCGGCGGTTTTGATCAGACTGGGATAACCTTAGTTCAAGATATATGCCAGCTCCAACTCGCTATCGAATTTTGTGTCAGATCACGTTATAATGTACCCAATTCGGTTACGACATAAATAAAAGTGGGTTGGGTCATGGATCAGGATAAACAGCGCCTTAGCATTGAGGCGGCAAGATTGTATTATATGTCGGATTACAGCCAGCAGGATATCGCGACAAGGCTCGGCGTTTCACGTCCTACGGTCTCCAGGCTGCTTCAGCACGCTAAGGAGCAGGGCTACGTGCAGATCAGCATTGTGGACCCTCTCGAGGACCTGGACGCTTTGGGCGAAGGCGTGAAGAAGAAATACGAACTGGAACAGGTGCTGGTGAGTTATTCTCCTATCAATGAATACCGCGAAATCCAGAAGCATATCAGCAAAAGAGCAGCCGATTACCTGCATGAAACGGTCCAGGATGCCGATATTATCGGCGTGACCTGGGGAACGACCATGCATGCCGTGGCACTTCAGCTGCAGCAGAAGCCCGTTCGGGGCGTTGAGGTTGTGCAGTTGAAGGGCGGCGTTAGCCACTCGCATGTGAACACGTATGCCGCAGAGATCGTCAATCTGTTTGCCGAGGCGTACCACACGATGGCGAGATATTTGCCGCTGCCCGTCATCTTTGATACCACCGAGCTGAAAGAAATGGTGGAGCGGGACCGGCATATCCAGCGGATTATCCAATTAGGCAAACAAGCCAACATCGCCATGTTTACGGTGGGTACCGTTCATGAGGACGCGCTGCTGTTCCGACTCGGTTATCTGAGCAAGGAAGAACAGAAACTACTGCAGCAGATCGGCGCGGGCGATATTTGCTCCCGGTTTTTTGATGCGGAGGGCAGGGTGTGCAGCGAGAATATTAACAATCGTACGGTGGGCATCGATTTGGATGATCTCCGGCACAAGGAGAAATCCATTCTCGTCGCAGGCGGGCAGCGAAAGGTAGATGCCATTCGAGCTGCGCTGGTCGGTAAATATGCAAACATTTTGGTGACGGACCAGTTCACGGCGCAAGCCTTGTTATCATGAAATGCTCAACTTGATGTGGATAACGAAATAGACACCTCGTTTTAGGGAGATTTGAAGCTATTACAGCTTCGCACTCGCCTGGATGAGGTGTTTTTTAGTGCGTTGAAAATAGCTCTCTGTACAGGAAGAGGGGCTTATATTTTGTTTATGTTTACCCTGATCGGGTATAGAGCATAGTAAACGGAGTGAATTGTTAGATTATTCCTGAATGATGAATTGTCATTTTAGTCAACAATGATAAATATCATTGCCATAAATCGGAGTGAACATATTTTCAATATGTATTTTACATATGTTCAAGGCTGTGATATGATGGTCCCGTCTAAAGGATTAAGCGTTATGATAGCGCTTTTACAAGATTGCAAAAAAAACAGATTAAGGAGTGTTTTAACCAGATGAATATAGCAGGAATGATCGACCACACGCTCTTGAAGGCGGATGCAACCCAAGCCGAGATTACGAAAATTACGGATGAGGCTAAAAAGTACGGATTTGCTTCGGTTTGTGTGAACCCGACTTGGGTATCCTACTGTGCTGAGCAGCTAGCGGACACCAACGTCAAAGTATGCACGGTCATCGGTTTCCCTCTGGGAGCTACGACATCGGCGGTAAAAGCTTTTGAAGCGAAGGACGCTATCGCTAACGGGGCTAAAGAGGTTGATATGGTAATCAACATTGGAGCGCTTAAAGATCGTAACGATGAGTTTGTATTGAACGATATTCAGGCTGTAGTGGATGCGGCGAAAGGCAAAGCTCTGGTTAAAGTTATCATTGAGACAAGCCTTCTGACGGAGGAAGAAAAGGTGCGTGCAAGCAAGCTGTCTGTGCAAGCAGGAGCCGATTTCGTGAAGACGTCAACAGGGTTCTCCACGGGCGGAGCGACGCCGGAAGACGTGGCCTTGATGCGTAAAACCGTTGGCGAGAACACCGGCGTGAAGGCTTCCGGCGGCGTACGCAGCAAGGAAGATATGGACCGTTTGATCGAAGCGGGTGCAACGCGTATCGGTGCCAGCTCCGGTGTAAAAATCATGGAGGGCGGCCAATCCAGCTCTTCCTACTAAATTGTTTTTTGGCGTATACGATTTTCGATGATTCGGTAGCTATGCCATAACAAAAAAATACACCTATGGGGGAACAACGACGATGAAATTTCTAATCGCCATACTAGGTTTGCTGGTCGTATTCGGTCTTGCGTTCCTTATCAGCAATGATAAGCGCCACATCCGTTACCGTCCGCTGGCTGTCATGATTGTGCTGCAGCTGATCCTTGGATTTATACTGCTGAACACAAATATCGGCGAGTATCTTGTTAAAGGGATAGCGAGTACGTTTGAAGCACTGCTGAGCTACGCCGGTGCCGGGATCGAGTTTGTGTTTGGCGGCATTGCCAATGAAGGTGCGGGGCCATTCTTCCTGAATGTCTTGCTGCCGATCGTGTTTATTTCTGCATTGATTGGTATACTTCAATATATTAAGGTACTGCCGTTTATCGTAAGATATATCGGTCTCGTCTTGAGTAAAGTCAACGGCATGGGCAAGCTGGAGTCTTACAACGCCGTAGCTTCCGCGATTCTGGGGCAATCCGAGGTGTTTATTTCGGTAAAAAAACAGATTGCCCTCATTCCGAAGCAGCGAATGTATACCCTATGTGCTTCCGCAATGTCCACCGTATCGATGTCGATCGTCGGCGCGTATATGACGATGATCGAGCCGCGCTACGTAGTGACCGCGCTTGTGCTTAACCTGTTTGGCGGTTTTATCATCGCTTCCATCGTCAACCCTTACAAGGTAGAGAAGGATGAGGATATCCTGGAGGTGCAGGAGGAAGAGAAGCAATCCTTCTTCGAGATGCTGGGCGAGTACATCATGGACGGTTTCAAGGTAGCGATTACCGTTGCAGCGATGCTTCTTGGTTTCGTTGCGTTGATCGCGATGATCAACGGCATCTTTGACATCATTTTCGGGATTACCTTCCAAGAGCTGTTAGGATTCATTTTTGCTCCATTTGCTTTTGTCATGGGCGTCCCTTGGAATGAGGCAGTGGATGCAGGCAGCATTATGGCTACGAAGCTGGTATCGAATGAGTTCGTTGCGATGCTCAACCTGGCTAACTTCACGAATATGTCCGAACGCACCGTGGGAATCGTATCGGTATTCCTGGTGTCCTTTGCCAACTTCTCCTCGATCGGCATCATTGCCGGCGCGGTCAAAGGCCTCAACGAGAAGCAGGGGAACGTGGTTGCGCGCTTCGGTCTCAAGCTGCTGTACGGCGCAACGCTGGTGAGCGTGCTGTCGGCCACGATTACCGGACTGTTCCTGTAAGCCATGTATGAAGGACTACGACAAGCGAGCCTTATGGATAGTTTGATTTAACAACTCATATATGAGGGGGAACACTTAGATATGGAACGTTTTGACCGAATTCACTTGATCGTAATGGACTCTGTAGGTATCGGTGAAGCACCGGATGCGGCTGATTTCGATGATATCGGATCTGACACGCTGGGGCATATCGCCCGCGAATGCGGCGGGCTCAACATGCCGAATATGGCAGCGCTTGGGCTGTCCAACATTCGGGAGATAGAGGGAGTCCCGATCGCGGATAAACCTCGGGCTTACTATACGAAGATGCAGGAAGCTTCGAATGGCAAAGACACCATGACAGGCCACTGGGAGATCATGGGCTTGTATATCGATACGCCTTTCCGCGTATTCCCAGACGGATTCCCAGAAGAGCTGATCCAGCGCATCGAAGAGAAGACAGGACGCAAGGTCATCGGCAACAAGCCGGCAAGCGGAACGGAGATTATCGAAGAGCTTGGCGAAGAGCACGTAAAAACGGGGGCTTTGATCATCTATACCTCGGCCGATTCCGTGCTTCAAATCGCTGCGCATGAAGATGTGGTTCCTCTCAAGGAGCTGTACGAAATTTGCGAGTTCTGCCGCGAAATCACACTGGAAGATCCTTATATGCTCGGCCGGATCATCGCCCGTCCTTTCATGGGCGAGGTGGGGAGCTTCAAGCGTACGGCGAATCGGCATGACTATGCCTTGAAGCCTTTCGGACGTACGACGATGAACGAGATGAAAGATGCTGGTCTTGACGTCATCGCCCTCGGGAAAATCTCCGATATTTATGATGGTGAAGGCATTACGAAGGCTATCAGAACCGTATCGAATATGGACGGTATGGACAAAATGGTGCAGACCCTGGATGAACCCTTCAAGGGACTGAGCTTCATAAACCTCGTGGATTTCGATGCCGTGTATGGGCACCGCCGCGATCCGAAAGGATACGGTCAAGCGCTGGAGGATTACGATCAGCGTCTGCCCGAGGTATTTGAGAAAATGACGGAAAAGGATTTGCTGATCATCACGGCCGACCACGGGAATGATCCGACTTACAAAGGAACGGACCATACACGTGAATATGTACCGCTGCTTGTTTATTCTCCACGTTTTGCTGAGGGTAAGGAACTGCCGCTTCGCAAGACCTTTGCTGATCTTGGCGCCACGGTTGCCGACAACTTTAGCGTGAAGCTGCCAGAGCACGGAACAAGCTTTTTGGATGATTTGAAATAATCGAAAACGTGGAGGAATGGGACATGAGTACACATATTGGAGCGAAACCTGGAGATATTGCGGAGTCGATTCTGCTGCCAGGCGACCCGCTGCGGGCTAAATTTATTGCCGAAACGTATCTGGAGGATGTGACCTGCTACAACGAAGTGCGGGGCATGCTCGGATTTACGGGAACTTACAAAGGAAAACGCATCTCCGTGCAAGGTTCGGGCATGGGTGTGCCTTCCATCGGGATTTATGTCAATGAACTCATCCGGGATTATGGCGTCAAAAATTTGTTCCGAGTCGGAACTTGCGGTGCGATGCAGGAGCATGTTCGTGTACGCGACGTCATACTGGCCCAGGCGGCTTGCTCGGATTCCGGCATGAACCGTCACCACTTTAACGGTTATGATTTCTCCCCGATCGCCAGCTTTCCGCTGCTGCTCGGCGCGTATGAGCGCGGCAAGGAGAAGGGTCTCAAGATGCATGTCGGTAACGTGTTCACGTCCGATGTGTTCTACCGTGAGGACAAATCCGTGGTTGAGAAGCTGATGCAGCACGGCGTGCTGGGCGTAGAGATGGAGACAACGGCCCTCTACACGATTGCCGCACGATTCGGTGTGAATGCCCTGACGATCCTGACCGTAAGTGACCATTTGCTGACAGGGGAAGAGACTTCGTCCGAGGAGCGCCAAACGACGTTTAACGAGATGATGGAAGTCGCGCTGGATACGGCGATTTCGTTGTAAGGAAACTGCCCTGAGCCAAGAAGGCGGAATTGTTTTGGAGAAGCGAAGCGGTCGCCTTTGCCCACGGATTACAACAATATTAATAATATATGAGGAATCCGGGGGCAACAGCGATCGGAAGAACAATCCGCATTTGTAGTGATGCCCGTGGAAGAAATACAATCATCGCAAACAGTGAGGAGAATGTACGATGAGAATGGTTGATTTAATTGCGAAGAAACGAGACGGCAAGGAACTGACAACAGAAGAGATCAATTTCTTCATCGACGGATATACCAAGGGAGATATTCCCGACTATCAGGTGAGCGCCATGAACATGGCGATTTATTTCCAGGACATGACCGACCGGGAACGGGCGGACCTGACGATGGCAATGGTAAACTCCGGAGAAACGATTGATCTGTCCGCAATTGAGGGAATCAAGGTTGATAAGCACTCCACCGGGGGCGTAGGCGACACCACGACACTCGTTCTGGCTCCACTTGTAGCGGCACTGGATATTCCCGTAGCGAAGATGTCTGGACGCGGCCTCGGCCATACCGGAGGAACGATTGACAAGCTGGAGTCCATTGAAGGATTTCATGTGGAGATCAGCAAAGACGAATTTGTGAACCTTGTGAATCAACATAAAATCGCCGTCATCGGCCAAACTGGGAACCTCACCCCGGCGGACAAAAAACTGTATGCGCTTCGGGATGTCACGGCTACCGTCAATTCCATTCCGCTGATTGCCAGCTCCATTATGAGCAAGAAGATTGCTGCAGGCTCGGATGCGATTGTACTGGATGTTAAAACCGGAGCAGGCGCGTTCATGAAAACCGTGGAGGATGCCAGGGAATTGGCACACGCCATGGTTAGCATTGGCAACAATGTCGGCCGCAAAACGATGGCCGTCATTTCCGATATGAGTCAGCCGCTTGGGGTTGCGATCGGCAATTCGCTGGAAGTACAGGAAGCAATCGATGCACTTCGCGGCGAGGGTCCGAAGGATCTGGAGGAGCTGTGCCTGGCTCTAGGCCGGCAGATGGTTTTCCTTGCTCAGAAGGCAGATTCGCTTGAAGATGCCGAAGAGATGTTAAGAGAGGTTATCCGCAACGGCAAGGCATTGGAGAAATTCAAGGAATTCATCCAGAACCAGGGCGGAGATCCGTCCGTGGTGGATCACCCCGACCGACTGCCGAAGGCGCAATATCTGATTGAGCTTCCTGCACAACAGGACGGTGTTGTCGCGGAGCTGGTAGCGGATGAGATCGGTACCGCAGCGATGCTGCTTGGAGCCGGTCGTGCAACGAAGGAATCCGAGATTGACTTGGCTGTAGGCCTGATGCTGAACAAGAAGGTCGGCGATGCCGTGAAGAAGGGTGATTCCCTCGTAACCATTCATGCTAACCGCGAGAACGTAGATGATGTGAAGCAGAAGCTGTATGAGAGCATTCGGATTGCAGATCATGCGGATGCACCTGTATTGATTTATGACATTGTGACGGAGTAAGGTGAAGCCTTAATCCCAAAAGAGTCATAAACGAGTACTGGGGACCACCGGGTGAGCACCCACTGCTCGTGCGAATCGCTCATCCCTATACCCGTGTCTCATTTTCAAAGCGAAGCTGATGAAACCTGCTTTCCGTTTTTTATAAACGGGGGCAGGTTTTTTTGCGGTCCCCGTCATAAAACGGGTGGAAGCCTTCATAGGATGGTAGTGGGAAAACGTAAGGCATTTAACGGGAGAGGGAGATGTGTAGCCCGGGCAAGAGCCATCCTGCTTGAAGGAGGCTTTTGGCCATGACCATCGATCAGTTGATTGCTTTGCTGGCACTTATCGTTATGATCATCGGACTTGCGGTGAAGAAGGAGTCCTAACCTGTAAAGTCCGGGAGGGCTGCTGCTAAGTAGAAATTCTACTAATGCAGCAGTCTTTTCTTTTTAATAGGTTGATAGAGTTCAAGATAAGTCATATACTTAGATTGCAATGTTCTCCATTATTCATCATTTATTGGGAGGAAACTATGCTATATTTTGCAGCGTTTGTCATATCTATGGTGCTGGTATTGGTACTGATTCCACCATTTCGTAAACTTGCGATCAAGCTTGATTTTGTGGACAAGCCAAGGCCGGACAGTGAGCGGAAAATACACCGCGAGCCGATACCTTTAACGGCGGGCATCGCCATATTCATCGGATTTTTCATCACTTATTTTGCACTTACCGGCGTCATTTCAAGGGAAGCGGTAGGTATCTTTATCGGTAGCGCCTTGATTCTCGGGATTGGCCTCGTGGACGATTGGTATAAGTCCCAGGGCAAGGAGCTGGCTTCGCTGCCGAAGCTTATTGTACAGGTCAGCGCAGCCGTTGTCGTATACAGCTATGGCATCGCGTTCGAAGGATTCAACAATCCGTTTACGGGTCACTATATTAACCTGCCGGAATGGCTGCAGTTGATCTTAACGATTCTGTGGATCTTCGGCGTTACGACGGTTATTAATTTCTCGGATGGTATCGATGGTCTGGCAGGAGGGCTCTCCGCCATATCCGGAGGTACGCTGTTTGTTGTGGCGATTACGCTGGGCAGAGGCGAATCTGCGCTGCTCGCCGTTATTCTTGTAGGTGCCGCGCTAGGATATCTAAAATACAACAAGCCGCCGGCCAGAGTGTTTATGGGGGATGCCGGAGCCACTTTCCTTGGGTTTATACTCGGGATTATTGCACTGGATGGTGCGTTTAAAGGTGCAACCCTGGCGTCCTTATTCGTTCCAATCTTCGCGCTGGGCGTGCCGATCTTCGATAACATCATCGTGGTCATCCGCAGAATGCTTCAGTCGAAGCCGATCTATCAGGCCGATGCATCCCAGGCCCATTATCGTTTGCTGGCAACGGGACTCAATCAGAAGCAGACACTAGTATTTCTGTGCTTGCTCAATCTCTGTTTCGGTCTGGCTGCCATCATACTTGCGATGAATGGTGGCGCCTGAGGCGTTTATGCCTGCCATAAGCTTTTTCCAGTACGTTAATTAAGTCTCGTCTCCAAGTGAATGTTGGTGGCGGGACTTTTTTTAGAGATAAGAAAGTATAAACTTCAGAGGCTTACCATCCTGATCTCGCAAGAAAAACTTCCGCTAAATGCGGTCTGTCTTCTGAGAAAGTACGTCGATAGACGTTTTTCTTATTACAATGGTAGAAGGTATACGAAACAGGAGGTCTGTGGATGCATGACATGACAGGGAAAATCATCATCGTAACAGGAGCGAACTCCGGAATGGGCCTGGCGACAACCGTAGAGCTGGCCAAAGGGGGAGCGCACGTCGTCATGGCTTGTCGGAGCCAAGCCAGAGGAGAAGCGGCTCTTCGGCAAGCGTTGCAAGAGAGCGGCAACTCGAATATCGAGCTGATGACATTGGATTTGGGCTCTTTTGATAGCATCAGAGTTTTTGCTTCCGACTTTAAGGCCAAATACGACAGGCTCGATGTTTTGGTGAACAACGCGGGTGTGGTCACCCTCAAGCGGGAATTGACGCAGGACGGATATGAAGCCATGATGGGGGTTAATCACCTGGGGCATTTTTTACTGACGAACGAACTCCTGGAGCCTCTTCAACGCGCCCGCCAGGGGAGGGTCGTGAACGTATCCTCTGGCGCGCATAAGGTGGGCAACATCCACTTTGATGACCCTAATCTCGGTAAAGGATTCAATGTGGTCAAAGGTTACGCGCAGTCCAAATTGGCGAATATTTTATTCACGAAAGAGCTGGCCCGTCGGCTGCAGCCGACAAGGGTAACGGTCAATACGCTTCATCCCGGTGCAGTGAGTACGAGCATTGGCGTGAACCGGGATACAGGCTTTGGCAAAGCGGTCCATAAGCTGCTTGGTCCGTTCTTCTTAACCGCGCAGGAAGGAGCACGGACAGCGATTTACTTGGCTTCAAGCCCTGAAGTGGAGCATGTGACAGGGGAATATTACGTCAAATGCAAAGTGGCCAAGACCACCGAGAAGGCAAGGGATCCGAAACTTGCCGCTCGTCTGTGGGCATGGAGTGAACAACAGGTAGGCTGGAAGTCGGACAAGGGTCGATGAACTTATGCGTTTCAAGAAGGTTCGATTCTATGAGTGGGGCTAAAGCTGAATGATCCTGATGAGGGCATGATCAGTCATCAAAGAGCGACGAGACCAATCGGCCCATCATCATGGTGACAACTACCAGTAAATGAAGGTCCATGCTGGCTAACAAATAAACGGGATATCTCCAGATCAACATGATCTTGGGATATCCCGTTTCATTTTACGATCGAAGTTCATGATAGGCCATAGAAACACGCGTTATGTTACTTCGTCGTTTTCATATCGATCGCGCTTCGAACAAATCCGCTGGTACCGTCAAGGAGTTTGGACGCTTCTGCGGCACTGACATTAGCCAGCAGCATCACGATGGCGGTTTTGACATGGGCGCCGGATTCATGGTATGCCTTCTCCACAGCATCCTCAGATGCTCCCGTTGCCAGGGTGATGATGCGTTTGGCGCGATGCACAAGCTTGTTATTGGACGGGTTGAGGTCGACCATCAGGTTTTTGTACACCTTGCCGATGCGAATCATGGCGGTCGTTGTCAGCATGTTCAGAATCAGCTTTTGCGAAGTACCGGCTTTCATCCGCGTGGAGCCCATAATCACTTCCGGTCCGACAACAGCTTCGATTACAAAATCCGCGTACTGATGCATCGGCGATTCATAGTTATTACAGAGTCCGATGACAACGGCTCCACACTCTTTGGCGCGTCTCATTGCCCCAAGAACATAGGGCGTGCGGCCGCTTGCAGCGATGCCGATGACAACATCCTTCTCGTTGATCCCGTTTTCATGGATATCCTGTTCACCTAACTCTTCGCTATCCTCGGCACCTTCGATAGCTTCCTTCACGGCTCTAAAGCCACCTGCGATCAATCCCTGCACCATGGAAGGGTCTGTCCCGTAGGTAGGCGGACACTCGGATGCATCCAGAATCCCGATTCGACCGCTGGTTCCGGCACCTATATAGAACAATCTGCCTCCCTTCTGGAAAGCTTCTACTACGAGATCTGCCGCTCTGGCTATAAGAGGAATAAGCTCGCGGATCGCATCGGTGATCAGGCTATCCTCGCTATTGATGAGGATCATAATTTGTTCTGAGCTCAACTGATCAATGTTCTGCGTATTTTCATGAGGTTGTTCGGTTGTCAATTGACTTAGAATATTCGTCATGAGACAGGTCTCCTTTTTTGCCTTGGAATATGGACGGGCACTGATGTAAAGCTATAGCAAGTCAGAGACGCCGTCTGCAAATAACTTGTAGGCTAACAGGGCCGCACCATGGGCGGGTGTACGTTCGCGATTTCCTTCGGGGAACCGGAGGCGGGGATAACGCGTTAACAGAATGCTAGTGTACGTTTCCCTGAACAATGGCGAATGCTTGAAGATCGAGCCGATCCGCACAAGTTCACTCTCTGCGAATTCAGCTTGCTGTCTGATGAGAGCACTTGTTGTATCGGCCAGTTCTTCTGCCTGCTGCCGGATGATACGGTTTGCTGCTTCATCACCGGCTTGGGCTGCTTCTATGCAGCAGCGGGCGAAAGAAGCGATATCCTGTTTCGTTATAACGGGCTGGTAAATGTAAGATTTGAGATCGGTAATATGCTGGAGAGGATAGGCTGCAACAATCAGGCTGCTCATGATGGTGGGTGGTAAAATGCCCTCATGGCTCTTAATGACAGATTTCAGAGTCTGAAGTCCGATCTGATAGCCGCTGCCTTCGTCTCCGAGAAGATGTCCCCAGCCACCGACGCGGTGGATGTCTCCCGATTTGGTTATAGCGTAGGTATTGGATCCGGTTCCCGAGATCGCAAGTATTCCATACTGTCGTTCCAGTACGGCCATTAATGAAATTTCGGCTTCCGAGCGCATGTAAATACGCATCGAGAGCTGCCGCTGCTGGAAATAAGAATGAAGGAAGGACTGAACACGACGTCGTTCTTCTGCAGAGTTTATCCCTGACATTCCAAGACATATTGATGTAAATAATAATGACTTATTAAAAAAAGGTGCCAGAAGCCCATCCAACACCGTTCGGAGTTCCTCCATCGCTTTATCAAAGGTTACAATGTAAGGATTGGTGGAACCTCCGGTAAACCGGGAAAACACTTCTCCAGCGCTATTGATAGCGGTTGCTTCGGTCTTGGTACCGCCACCATCCACACCGATAAAAATTTCCATATTGAACCACTTCGCTTTCTATATCCAGTATAGGAGAAAACAGAAGTGTTGTAAAATAAAATTTTAAATCATGAATTATGTATTGAAATATAATTTCATACAATTTATAATAAACTCAATCCACTGATATTGAAAGCGGTGCCAGTCATGCTTTCGTTCAAGTTGTGTAAAGTAATATTACATATGGGTGATCGTCAGAGGATTATTTGTAAAGGGGGGGCAAGAAATGAACGGCGGATTGGTTCGATTGCGTGAGGTATATGATTCATTAAATCCGTCCGAGCGCAAAGTTGCAGCCTTCATTTTGCAGGAACCGGCAGAGATGATACAGATGTCGGTCGCGGATCTTGCAGTCCGAAGCGGTTCCAGTCAGGCTGCCATAGTACGCTTGTGCAAAACGATGGGTTTCAAAGGCTATCAGGATCTGAAGCTGAAGGTAGCTGGAGACTTGCAGGAGCCATTAGCCACCGGGTATCAGGATATCCGGCCCAATGACAGCATTTCTGCAATTATACAGAACGTCTCGAACAACAACATTCAATCGATTCGGGATACGATGAAGATTATGGAGGAAGGGAAGGTGGAAGAGGCCGTTCTGGCCCTCGATCAGTCGAAGCGCATTTTCATGTTCGGGGTAGGGGCTTCCAATCTGATCGGGATGGATGCCCAACAGAAATTTTTGCGGATTAATAAGGTATGCATATCTTTTCCGGACCCTCATGTTCAGCTCACCTCGGCGGTGCTGCTGACGCCAGATGATGCGGCCGTATGCATTTCCTATTCCGGTGAAACGGATGAAGTGATCCGCGCAGCAGCCATTGCGAGGGAGAAGGGATGCAAGACGATTGGCATTACCAAATACGGTGATTCTACCTTGAGCCGATCGGTGGACATTCCCTTGTACACCTCCTCCACGGAGAACGAGATTCGCAGTGGCGCGATGTCCTCTCGTATTACGCAGCTTAATCTTATCGATATTTTATATCTTGGCGTCGCCAGTCGGAATTACGAGAATTCAGTGAAATACCTGGATGAGAGCCGGCAAGCGATCAAGCGGTTGTAGTTCATAGCGAAACCACAAATATATAAATGATAAGGGGAGTAGTACATGAAGAAAAAAGGTTGGCTTACATTGTTGGCTTCTTTGATGCTCGTGTTTACCGCAGCTTGCGGCGGATCCGGCGGGGCGAAAACTCCGGAAGGCGGATCCGGGACCTCTTCGGAAGGAAACGGTGAGGCTGCACCGAAGCAGGATACGGTTGTCGTCTGGACCTATCCGGTTCATGGTAAATACGAAGATGAGTTGAAAGAGCATGTGGCGGATCTGAAAGAAAAATATCCGCACATTACGGTCCAAACCGAAGTGCTCTCCTGGGCTGAAGGTCCGAAGAAGTTCGACGTGGCCTTGAATGCCGGTAACCCGCCTGACCTCTATTTCCACGCGGTGGATGGAGCTTATGTGGATACGGGCCTTGCACTGGAGCTTTCCCCTTATATTACAGACGAGATCAAAAACGACTACCTGCCGGGAACGCTTGAGCTGGGCCAAATCCAGGGCAAACAATATGGACTTCCGCTGTACCAATCCCTCTGGGCTTGGGGCGGAAACAAGAAGATTCTTGAAGAAGCAGGCATCGACTGGAAGGCTATTCAAGAGAACGGCTGGACTTGGACCGAATTTAAGGCAGCAGCCGAGAAGCTGACCAAGAAGCTTCCGAACGGAAATACGCAGTATGCTCTGGTGACGGACGGTACTTCCCTGGATTTCATGGAAATGCTGACACGCAGCAACGGCATGCCGGACGTTCTGAACGATAAAGGCGAATTCCAATGGAACGACGAGCGGATTCTGGATACGATGACATTCGTGTCCGATCTGATGAAAGCCGGGCATTTGCCTGCCGAGACTGCCGCGATTACGCCGGCGAAACGGATGGATCTGTTCTATGCAGAGGAAGCCGCGGTTGTGTCCAAAGCGATTCCTTACTACGATGTGATGCTCCAGAACCGCGCGAAGGATATTGACAGCGGTACGGTCCAAGGCGCGAAAATCGAGTTCGTCCTGCTGCCGGTTCCGCATAATGACGGGGCGGAGCGCAAGACATCCATGTTTGGTGAAGGCTATGTCGCTTTCAAACAGAAGAAGGATAAAGGCGAAGAGCATGCGAAGAACACGTTCCTGATCATGGAAGGACTGAGCGGCGCGAAAGCCGGTAATTCCGCGAATGAACTGGTGTTGCCTTTCGTTCGTAAATCCCAAGCGGAGTTTTATGAAGGCAAAGGACTCGGTACGGAATCCACAATCAAAGCAGCGGAAATTTTCGCAAACTTCAAAGAAATTCCGGTGACCCTGAATCTCGATGCAGATGCCTCAGGTAACCAGAAGAAGTTCAAGGAGCAAGTGGTGAAGCCGAACATTCAGGCGCTGTTCTCGGGAGAGAAGACACCGGAGCAGATCGCGCAGGACTTCAAGGATAAAGGCAAACAAATTTTAGGACAGTAATTGAAGTTATAAGGGGGTGTCCCGTTGTCCTTAGCAGGAACAAAACGGGTCACTCCCTTTTTAAACCAATCAATCCAGGCTCAAAAAGCTTCATGAAAATACTTCACCTGTGCGCAAAGGAGGAAATCAAATGCAGACTGCCCCGGCGCAAACCCGGCCCTCGCGTCCCCCAATGAAGGGTTATCTACGCGAATATGGATGGGCGTATTTATTTATTTTGGCTCCCGTACTGTTGTTCTTGATATTTACGCTTTACCCGGTCGCCTCCGCCTTTCTGATGAGCTTCCAGGAATATAGCGTGATGGGCTCCGAATGGATTGGAACGGACAACTACACACGGATGGTACAGGATGAAGTGTTCTGGAAATCCATGAGGAATACGGTTTTATTCACGATCGGTACCGTTCCGGTTAACATTGTCATCACGTATGCGTTATCCTTTTTTATTTTTCAGATGAAGAATAAATGGCAGACGTTCTTCAAGGCTACGATGTATTTGCCGGCCGTTGCTTCCGGCGTCACCATCTCGGTCGTATGGCTCGCGATTTACGATCCGACCCAAGCGGGGTTGTTGAATCGCTTCATTGGATTGTTCGGATTTGACCCGGTCATATGGCTCGGCAAATCGAACACCGCGCTCTTTTCGCTCATCTTGATGAACTGGCTCGGTTCGCATGGCGCGGGCATTATTCTCTATTTGGCTGCCATGGGCGGGATTCCCAAATCGCTCTATGAAGCTGCGGATATTGACCATGCCAGCGGTTGGTCCAAATTCTGGCGCATTACGTGGCCGCTAATGAAACCAACCACGTTGTATCTGCTGGTGACGGGCGTCATTACGTCCTTCCAGGTGTTTATCTCGGTGTATCTGATGACGCAGGGCGGTCCGAACTTCGCGACCACAACCATCGCCTACCTGATTTACAGCACCGCCTTCAATTTCTATGAATTTGGACTCGCAGCAGCGCAATCTTTTGTATTAGCCGCATTGATTATTGTCATTTCCATCATTCAGTTCAAATACTTCTCGTCCGACGTGGAGTATTAATGCATATTTCTGAAGCTAAAAGGGGGTGCACCTATGAAATCAAGATCAAAATTGATCATGCTGATTGTGGCTTCGGTCATCCTGGTGGTATGGAGTGTTCTGACGATCATTCCGATGTACTGGATGTTGATTGGCTCTGTGCAGGACACCAAATCAGCGGCTTCGTTTATCCCGAAAATGATTCCGGACGTATTTTCCGTGGCCCCGTACGAGCGTTTTTTTGGCAAAACCAACGTCATGAGATGGCTCTTTAACTCCTTATTGATCTCGTCCATCTTGACGGTGACCAACGTATTCCTGGCCTCGCTCGCAGGGTATGCCTTTGCGAAGCTGAAGTTCCCGGGGAACAAAGCGGTATTCTGGGTTTTGCTCAGCACGATGATGATTCCGGCGCAAGTGACGCTGATTCCGCTCTATATTTTGATGATTGACGTATTTGATCTCGGGAATACATACACGGCTATACTTCTTCCCGGCATTGTAAGCGTGGGCAATATTTTCTTGATGAAGCAGTACATGTCATCGCTGCCTACCTCTCTGATTCATGCAGCGCGTATCGACGCTTGCGGGGAATTCGGCATCTTCTGGAAGGTCATTCTTCCGATGGCTAAACCGGGTCTTGCCGTACTGGCGATTTTCACGTTCGTTGCATCCTGGAACGATTTCTTCTGGCCCTTCCTCGTGACGAATTCGACGGAAATGAGAACCATTCAAGTCGGTTTGGCTTCCTTCGTGTATGCGGACACAACCGATTTCGGCGCACTTATGGCTGGAGCAACCGTCGCGGCATTGCCGATGATGATCCTGTTCTTCTCGCTTCAGCGCTATTTCCTGCAAGGCATCACCATTGGAGCCGTTAAAGGCTAGAAGGAGGCAAAGTTATGGCACGCGTAGAATTCCGTAATATACGAAAAGAATTTGTAGACGACAACAAAGGGACCTTTACCGCTGTAGCGGGGTCGGACTTTGTGATCAATGATAAAGAGTTCGTGGTATTTGTCGGTCCTTCCGGCTGCGGCAAAACCACCTCGCTGCGCATGATTGCAGGCCTTGAGCGTCAGACGTCCGGCGATATCGTCATCGGCGACCGAGTGGTGAACAATCTTCATCCGAAAGATCGAGATATCGCAATGGTGTTTCAGGATTATGCGCTGTATCCGCATATGACGATTCGCGAAAATCTCTCCTTCGGCTTGAAGAACTTGAAGAAGCCCAAGGCTTATATTGAGCAAAAGGTAGCGCAGGCGGCTTCCATTCTCGGCCTGGAGTCGATGATTGACCGGAAGCCGCGCGAGCTGTCCGGCGGACAGCGTCAGCGTGTGGCGGTAGGGCGAGCCATCGTGCGCGACCCGCAGGTGTTCCTGTTTGACGAGCCGCTGTCGAACCTGGATGCGAAGCTTCGCGTGCAGATGCGGGTAGAGCTGTCCGAGCTGCACAAGCGTCTGGAAGCCACCATTGTATATGTAACGCATGATCAGGTTGAAGCGATGACGCTTGGTGAGCGGATCGTCGTGATGAACAACGGCATTATCCAGCAGATCGCATCACCAACCGAGCTGTATGCGAATCCGCAGAACATGTTCGTAGCCGGCTTTATCGGCTCCCCGCCGATGAACTTTATCGATGTGAAGAAGGAAGGAAATGTCCTCCGCATGGAAGGCGGGGCATTTACCATTCCGGACGCGATGGCGGGTGCGCTGAGCCAATACGACAATGGGCATCTTATTCTGGGGATTCGCCCCGAGCATATTACCGGCGAAGATATGCCAGGCACAACCAATCTGGATTACAAGTATTCTACCAAGGTTCAGGTCGTTGAACATCTCGGTTCTGAGAACCTGGTGTACTTCCGCGTAGGAAGCCGGACCGTTACTGCGAAGGTTCATCCGGAAACGACGGGTTATCCGGGCATGGACAAAACCTTCATTTTCAATTTTGATAAAGTGCATTTCTTCGATCCTGAGACGGAGCAGCGTATCGATTGGTAAACAACGACGAAGAGGAGAGGAAAGCTATGCGCAAGCTGAATGATGTGTTGAAGAAGACCGGGGTTGAGATTTACCGTGAGATTACGGCGGTGGCCTTATACAGCATGATTACCTCGCTGGTGCTCGTGACGGTGGTCATGTTTGTTCCGCTATGGGTAGCGCTGGTGCTGCTGCCGGTTCTGTATATGCCGCTGTTCTATGGTGTTTGTTATGCCTATCACCGCAAGACGGAGCGGGGCAAGTCCAGGCTGAAAGACGTGTTTCAAGGTGCGCTTAAAGGGCTTGGACCTGCCATCGTAATGGGCTTCTTCTTCGTGGTGATGACATTGATTCTATGGTCCACCTGGTGGTATTACGGAGGCAAAGAAGGAATCGGCTATCTTGCGATTGGCGTATTCCAAACCTATTTCGTCATGATGGCACTCATCTCCCAATTCTACACCTTTCAGCTTGTCATTCAGGAAGGGATGGGCATCTTCAAGGCGATGGCCCACAGTGTAAAGCTGTTCCTGAAGTTTCCGGCCTATACACTGGGTGCATGCTTTCAAGCCTTCTGCGTCGCGATTCCGCTGATGGTTACGGTCGTTGGCTTTGGATTTTTGTTTAATGGCATGTGGGCTATATACCAACATAAGGTTACGTATAATGTAATGAATCCGGAAGAGGCCAAACCGGTGGAAGACGGTGTGGTAGCCTCTGAAGCGAGAGGTGTAAGCATATGATGAGCAGCAACGTGCGGAGCGGAATTGAGATGCTGCCGGACATCAAGCATGAGAAAATCACGGGTCGTCGCCTTGGCGTCATCACGAATCCGACGGGGCTCACGTCGGATTTTCGTTCATCTATCGAGGTGATTGCAGGTTTACCCGAGTCCGAATTGACGGCTTTGTTTGCTTGCGAGCATGGGCTGCGCGGTCAGTTGCAGGCAGGTAAGCACGTCGATGATGAAGTAGACCCGGTATTCGGCGTGCCAGTTTACAGCCTGTATGGTTCGCGGCGTAAACCGGATGCTGACATGCTGAAGACCGTGGATACGGTCATCTTCGATATTCAAGACCTCGGTGTCCGTTTCTACACGTATTTGACCACGCTCCTCTATGTCATGGAGGCATGCGCTGAGCAAGGCAAGAGCTTGCTTGTCCTGGACCGGCCGAATCCGCTTGGCGGTGAGCGCTGTGAAGGCGGTTTGCTGCAGCCGGGATATGAATCCATGGTGGGCGGATGGCAGATTCCGATTAGCACCGGGATGACCATCGGCGAATTCGCGCGCATGGCCAATGACTTGCGGGGGACCGGATGTGATCTGGATGTGATTCAGCTCGAAGGATGGACGCGCGACATGGTTTATAACGACACGGGTCTTCCGTGGGTACTGCCTTCGCCGAACATTCCCACGATGGAGACGGTTCGGCTGTACAGTGGGACTTGTTTCTTCGAAGGGACCAATCTTTCGGAAGGAAGGGGGACGACCCGGCCATTCGAATGGATCGGTGCTCCATGGGTCGATGGCGAAGAGCTGGCGAAGGCGTTCAACGCGTACGGACTGCCGGGTGTGCATGCCCATTCCATGTACATGACACCCACCTTCTCGAAGCATCAGGGCGAAGGCTGCGGCGGGGTGATGTTGTTTGTAACGAATCCGGCAAAAGTGGAAGCTGTGCGTACAGGGCTTGTGCTGCTGCACCTGGTCAGCCGAATGTACCCGGATCAGTTCCAGTGGCTTACCCCACCAGAGGGACGAAACCGGTATTTTATTGATTTGCTGACGGGCAGCGAAGATGTCCGGCGGCACATCCACGAAGAAGCCGGACTCCAGCGCATTGTTGCCGAGTGGGGCAAGGATGCGGAGTTGTGGAGAACGATGCGGACTCCTTATCTGCTGTATGGGGAGGCGTAAAGTATGATGTTCTCGCCATGGAAGGATGGAGGGCCGACCGTTGTGGTCGGCCTGATGTCGGGCACTTCGCTGGACGGCATCGATGCGGCCATCGTCCGCATACACGGAAGCGGCTTCGACGCATCGGTTGAGCTTCTGCATTACTACAGCAAGCCGTACGAACCAGAGCTCCGTCAGCGGCTGCGCGATTTGTGCAGTGAAGAGAATTCCAATAGCGCTGCTGTTTGCAGCATGAATGCATACTTAGGGTATCAGTTCGGGGCGGCAGTCCTGGAAGCGGTTGCCGATGCCGGCATGCGAATCGATGAGGTGGATTTGGTAAGCTCACATGGACAAACGATCTGGCATCAGCCTGAACCCGAACAAGGCGATCCCTATGCTGTCGCTTCGACTCTACAGATCGGTGATATTTCCGTTATCGCCAAGCACACCGGCAAACTTACGGTAGGAGACTTCCGTCCCGCAGATATGGCGGTTGGGGGGCAAGGGGCCCCGTTTGCTCCTTACGGAGATTTGATCCTGTTTCGGCACCCGCAGCGAGGAAGGCTGCTGCAGAACATCGGCGGGATCGGCAATTGCTCGGCGCTGCCCGCAGGGGCGGATCCTGTGGATGTGCTGGCCTTTGATACCGGGCCCGGCAATATGATCATGGATGCCGTAGCCCATATGCTGTCCGGAGGGCAGCTTTCGTATGACGACAGCGGAACATGGGCTGCCCGAGGGAATCCGGATCAGGCTTTGTTAAGCGAGATGATGGAGCATCCTTATTTTCACGCGGAGCCGCCCAAATCAACGGGAAGAGAATGGTTTGGTCACAATTACGCGGTTTCGTTTCTGGAACAAGCCAAGCTC
This sequence comes from Paenibacillus lautus, assembly GCF_050482385.1. GTDB lineage: Bacteria > Bacillota > Bacilli > Paenibacillales > Paenibacillaceae > Paenibacillus_AQ > Paenibacillus_AQ lautus_B. The sequence continues at coordinate 6,993 of NZ_JBCNHV010000023.1, read as the reverse complement.
AGGAAGCTTCCGGATGAGGACGTGATAGCAACGGCTACGGCGTTTACCGCCCATACCATTGCGGATAGCTATGAGAGATATGTGTTTCCCCGTTACAAGATCGATGAAGTGATCGTGACTGGCGGAGGAGCTCACAACAAGACGCTGCTCTCCATGTTAAGCGAGCTGCTGCCGGAACAAAAAGTCATGACCTCCAAGGCGCTGGGCTTTGATGACGATGCCAAAGAAGCTGTCATTTTTGCACTCCTAGGCAATGACTTCATGCTCGGTGTTCCTAACAATTTGCCTGCAGCTACGGGAGCCGATCGCCCAACCGTTATGGGGAAGCTGGCCCTGCCATAGTGGAGGAAGCAACCGAGCATAAACCTGTGCTTAGCCCGAGCATAAACCGTTCATTAAAAACCTCAAGAAGGAAGCGCCAAGCGATGGTGCAAAGATAATATTAGATAGATTGAACTAATGAAAAGAAGAACCTCAACGGAGAAGACGGAATTATTCTGGAGAAGCGGTAGCGGTCGCCCGAAAGCTTTCCAAAGGAAAGCTCGCATCGGAAGCATATACTGAACCCGGATTTCAACCATTTTTAATGGATTGATAGAAATCTGGGGGCAACAGCGATCGGAAGAATAATCCGTATTCGTAGTGTGGTGCTCGGGCTGAGAATTTTTAGTTCAACTTATAGTAGGAAGAAATTTGGTAAGTAAAGTGATTATCTGTAGTTAAACCCGTATAGGGGAGGGGGAAACAACGTGCTGGAATCTGTTATTCGCGAGCAGCTGGCCGCCGTGGTTGGCGGGAAGTGGTTCAAGGACGATCCGGAAAGTCTCGTCTCTTACAGTTATGATGCTACGCCGCTATATCAAGCGATGCCGGACGGGGTTATCTTTCCTGGAAGCACGCAGGAAGTATCCGACATCGTCAAAATTTGCGCAAAACACCGCATACCCGTTATTACACGGGGCGCAGGCAGCAATCTGTGCGGCGGGACCATTCCGCTTCAGGGCGGTCTGATCGTGGTCATGACCCGAATGAATAAGCTGCTGGAGATCGATGCGGATAATCTGACCGCGACCTTCCAGACCGGTTTGAATACGAAGCAGTTTCATCTGGCGGTTGAACAGACAGGACTGTTCTATCCTCCGGATCCAAGCAGCATGATCATCTGCACGATGGGCGGTAATATCGCTCTGGGCGCTGGCGGGCTGCGCGGCTTGAAGTATGGAACGACCAAGGATTATGTCCTTGGCCTGGAAGCCGTATTGCCGGATGGCAGCATCCTGCGCACGGGCGGCAAACTGGTGAAGGACGCGGCAGGATATGATTTGACCCGATTGTTGGTAGGGTCGGGTGGAACGCTAGCCATTCTGACCGAGGCCACGGTTAAGTTGATTCCTAGGCCTTCATACAGGAAGGCGATGGTTGCCGTCTACGACGATCTTAACGCGGCGGCCCGAACGGTTTCGAATATTATAGCGAATCATATTTTCCCGTGTACCTTGGAATTCATGGATCAGCCGACCCTCCAGGTGGTTGAGGAATTTGCCAAAATCGGACTGCCGGTTCACGCCAAAGCGATGCTGGCGATTGAGCAGGACGGCAATGTTGATGATGTGGAGCGGGATCTGAAGAAGCTGGAGGAGATATGTCTTGCTTCCGGCGCGGTTCAGCTCAACATTGCTAAGACACCGGAAGAAGGGGCGAAGGTAATGGAGGCGAGACGGAGTGCGCTTGCTGCGCTATCCCGATTGCGGCCGACCACGATCTTGGAGGACGCGACGGTTCCGCGTTCCAAAATTGCGGACATGGTGCTTGAAGTTCAGCGTATCGCCCAGAAATACGATGTGCAGATTTGCACATTCGGCCATGCCGGGGACGGCAATCTGCATCCGACCGCGATGACGGATGCCCGTGACCCGGAAGAGATTCACCGCGTGGAGCAGGCATTCGCCGAAATCTTTGAGGCGGCGATTGCCATGGGGGGCACCATTACCGGTGAGCATGGCGTCGGTATCGTGAAGGCTCCTTACCTGGAATGGAAGGTTGGCGAAGCCGGCATCAAGATGATGAAATCCATTAAGGATGCGATTGATCCGCACCAGATCATGAATCCCGGCAAGTTGTTTGCGGAAACCCGGAAGCGGATTGTCTTCCAGGAGCGGACGGAGCAGGCAGAGCGGGACTCCGTTTCGGATCAGGATCATAAGATCCAAACATCGTGAGAGGAGGCGAACGCGCATGAATTCAACCCATGAGAAGCTTGCACAATCGCTAAAGCTGACGCTGGATGAGGATCAATTGACAAACTGTATGCGCTGCGGGTTTTGCCAGACTGCCTGTCCGACCTTCCTCGAAACAGGGCTCGAAGCTGCCTCCCCCCGCGGGCGGATCGCGCTTATGAAAGCGGTTGTGGATGGTTTGATGGAGCCGGATGAGAGCTTTCGAAGCCAGATGGATCTATGTCTGGGCTGCAGAGCCTGTGAGCCTGCTTGTCCTTCCGATGTGAAATACGGCCAGCTGATCGAGCAGACCCGGGCGGCGATTGCGGCCGAGAAGCCTTATTCGCTGCCGGTACGAGTCGTCCGTAAGACGTTCCTGCAAGGGATATTCCCGCATCGCGGAAGACTGAAGCTGATCGGCAAGACGCTTTCCTTCTATCAGAAATCCGGCCTTCAAAAGTTCGCGCGGAGTTCCGGAGCCATGAAGCTGTTTCCCGACCATCTCCAACAGCTGGAGAAGGCGCTGCCTCCCGTAACGGGCGACGGCCTGGAAGAGCTGTGGAGCAAGGCTGGCTTGCCCTACCGCCGCGAGACGACAGACAGCGGTTCAAGGCTAATGGTTATCCCTGCGGCTGGGGCTAAGGTTGGCCGGGTCGGGATGTTCCGTGGCTGCATTATGGATGTCATGTTTGCATCCACGAACGTGAACACCGTACGGCTGCTGCGGCAAGCCGGGTTCGAAATTGTCATTCCGGAGGAGCAGGCATGCTGCGGAGCGCTGCATGCGCATGCTGGTGAGATGGGCGATGCCAAGCAGCTGGCTGGTCAGAACATATGGGCTTTCGGGGAAGCGGACGTGGATTACATTGCAAGCAATGCAGGAGGTTGTGGCGCACTGCTGAAGGAATACGATCATCTGATGCATGCAGAATCGGATGAGCGGCTTCAGCAAGCGGCGATTCGTTTTGCAGAACAGGTGAAGGACATCTCCGAGCTGCTGCACAGCCTCGGTCGGCCGCTTACGCCGATTCAGGCGGAAAACCCGCAGAACGAGGCCATAACCGTCACCTATCAGGACTCTTGTCACTTGCGCAATGTGATGAGGGTACAAGGCGAGCCGCGCCAGCTGATGGAGCTGCTTCCGGCTGTACAGATGTGCGAGCTTCAGGGGGCCGAGGTATGCTGCGGTTCCGCCGGCATTTATAATTTGACACAGACGGAAATGTCGACCACGCTTCTGGATCACAAGATGGAACATGTGGAGGCTACCGGAGCCAAGGTCATCGTGACTTCGAATCCGGGATGCCTGCTGCAGATGAAGTGGGGGATCGAGCGTGCCGGTATGCAAAAAAATGGCGTAGAAGCTGTTCATCTCGTGGATTTTCTGGCAGAGCAGGTGCTGATTGAGGGATAAGCGTGACTAATTGTACAAATTGGGCAACTTCATGGTCATGATGATCGTGGGGATGCCCTTTTTTAGCCTGATTTATCATCATTCGGTGTGTCTGTTGCGGCCATTTATTATATATAATGGTTCCGAACCGGCATTAATCTTATTAGTACTGTGATATAAGGATGGATACTGTGATATAAGGATGGATACAGTGATATAAGGCAACGAACCGGTTTACATCGGTTCCTATCAACGGTATGGTAGAACGATGGGGGGAGTTCTCCCTCACTGGGTTCATTTTAGTACATATAAGCATAATGCAATCATGCGAGGAGGAGAGCGATACCATGAAAGAGAGTTTTGATTCGTCACTCATAGACCGATTGGAAAGTCCCGAAAGGAAGAAGGAGTTACCGGCATCTTCGCTGCTAGAGAAGCTCCAAGTGAGCGGCGGGGTGGATGTCCTTGACATCGGGGCAGGTACCGGCTATTTTTCCATACCGGCAGCCGCGTTAACGACAGGCACTGTTTACGCGCTGGATACTGAGCCAGCCATGCTGGGTATGATGCGGGGGCGTGCACAGGAACAGGGGCTCACGAATATTAAGGTGATGGAAGGCATGTTGGAAAAGCTTCCCCTCCAGGATGAAGCTGTCGATCGAGTCATCGCTTCCCTGATCCTTCATATCACCGATCAACTGGAGGAGTCCATCCGCCAGATGGCAAGAGTGCTGCGACCAGGAGGACGATGCTTGTGTCTGGAGTGGCAAGAGGATCCTGCTGAGAAGCGGGTTCCCCGTCCGAACCGGGTTGATCCGCATGTAATGAAGGCAATGTTGGAGCAAGCAGGGCTGCATGTGGAAGGCATCGAGTATCCTACAGAGCGTCATTATCTGATCATCGCCAGTAAATAGCCAATGTCGATGAAGCCTCTTGCTGGATGAACTCCCCCCTTTAAATCGATCGCCGTCTAGCGCTTTTGCCTCACCACGTTTTATGGAGGTAGATCCCAGATCGGTGCATTTATTGATAACAGCTGGAACATTTTGGGGGAGGGGGCCGTCTAAGGTTTGAGGTGATTCATTGATGAGAAAATCCAGGGTTACGATCCTGCTTAGCTGCTTGCTGCTGCTCGTGAGTCTGTACACGGTCAAACCAGCCAACGTATTTGCCTGTTCTTGTGCTGTACAGCCTACGGTTGAGGAGAGCTTGGAACGGAGTGCAGCGATATTTGCAGGCAAAGTGACCAAGCTGGTTGGCCCGAAGCCGAAGCTGGTGATGTCATCCGCAGATCCGGTTCATGTTATGTTAGAGGTAACCGAAGTATGGAAGGGCGAATTAGCTGGAATGACGGAGCTTACAACAGCTATGTCATCAGCCAGCTGCGGTTATGATCAATTTGCCGTAGGGAGCGAATTCCTGGTGTTCGCGTCTATAGAATCGGGTCAGCTGAGAACAGGGATGTGTGATGGTACGAAACTCCTCTCCGCTGCAGGGAAAGAGCTAACCGAGCTTGGAGATGGATACCCTCCCGAAGATGCATCTGCTCGGGGATCAGGACCCGGTACGCTTGCCGAGGACGTGTCTCCAGCTGAAGGCGAGCATGCAGGTCAATCTTCATACTTACTGAAGCCCGTTTTGTGGGGAGCCGTAGTAATGCTGCTGGCAGCGGGGGTATGGCTTTATTTTTGGAGGAAGAATAAGAGAAATATAAAGGGAATGTAAAATGTTTACTCCTGTAACCTATTTCCGAGTTGAAACTTTATCGCCGATTTTTGGGGTAAAGTTTTTTTGTTTCCTTTGGTCTTTTGATACGTATGTATGGTAGAGCTTGCGATATTGCGTTTGCGGTTGAGGTGATTTTGGCTGCCGTTGCCCTTGCTCTGACGCTGCCGGAACCCGGCCTCACGAATATCGGGGGCATGGATGGCGAATAATGAACATAGGAAAAAAGAGAGGAATTGTGATCTCGCGTGTAAAATTATCGTTTCTGCGCAACCTTACATTATAATTTATGATACGAGGAGAAACGATTGTCATTGAATAAATGAAGTTCGAAGTTAGATAAAATGCTGCCTGCCCTGATTCTGTTTATGGTTATGGAGAGTCATATGACTTTCTGGGTTACAGCCGAGCTGAAGCTGCCTCCGAGGATACAGCAAGCATATGCTACCGTTCCCGTGCCCGTGCCCGCCCGCGTATAAACAGAAGGCAGACATTCTTAATGGAAATGATTGAGGTTCCCTTGGCTTAGGAGTAGAATAAGATGATGTAGGGCGCCTTTAGCTTTTCTTTTTTTTGGATACAAGACAAGAAGAAAGCAGATACACCTTGTGATTGTGAATCAGCCTTATTGGCCGGGGAGTGGGGAGAGGCAGGTGCCTGTCCTCAAGAATCTTCGATCAGCTAAGGCTTTTTGATTTGAATAGGAGATAACAGCCATATGAGAAGGAGTGAGCAGAATTGATAATCCTCAAAACACAAGAACAAATCGCCAAGATGAATAAGGCAGGGGACATTCTCGCCGAATGCCACCGTCAGATTGCCAAGATGATCAAACCGGGCGTGACAACACTGGAGATTGATCAATTTGTCGAGCGGTTTCTGGCAGAGCGCGGCGCGACACCGGAGCAGAAGGGGTATCACGGATATCCCTTTGCCACCTGCGCATCGGTTAATGACGTAATTTGCCATGGTTTTCCGAGCCATGAGCCATTGAAGGACGGGGATATCGTTACCATTGATATGGTGGTGAAGTATGATGGCTGGCTCGCCGATTCCGCCTGGTCCTATCCGGTCGGAAACGTGTCCGAAGAAGCGCAGCATCTGCTGGACGTAACGAAGAAATCCCTGTATCTCGGCATTGAGCAAGCGGTGATCGGCAATCGAATCGGAGACATCTCCCATGCGATTCAAACCTATGCGGAATCCCAAAATTTATCGGTCGTCCGCCACTTCGTGGGGCACGCCATCGGCGAAAATATGCATGAGGAGCCGCAAGTACCCCATTACGGCCCGCCTAATCGCGGGACACGACTTAAAGAGGGCATGGTCATCACGATTGAACCGATGCTGAATCTTGGCACATATCAATGCAAGATCGATTCAGACGGATGGACCGCGAGAACGGTGGATGGCAAATGGTCCGCACAGTATGAGCATACACTCGCCATCACAAAGGATGGCCCGGTGATCCTGACGGAACAATAAGATGCGACTCCGTAGGGGCTAACGCTCTCTATGGAGTCGTGGGACGGTACAAGCTATAAAGCTCTGCTCATGCACGTGTAGTGATGCAGTCGAATCCTTGAGTATGCCTACAAAAAGGACTTCGACGGAGAAGGCGGAATTGTTCTGCAGAAACGGAAGTGGTCGCCTTTGCCC
>NZ_JBCNHV010000022.1:0-384558 GCF_050482385.1 Paenibacillus lautus | reverse complement strand
TTCGAGACCCATCGGTCGCCCCATAGTTTTTTTAAAAAATGTTGGGGATTAGCCAAGCGGTAAGGCAACGGACTTTGACTCCGTCATGCATAGGTTCGAATCCTATATCCCCAGCCATTGATTTTTATGTTTGCGGACGTGGCTCAGCGGTAGAGCATCGCCTTGCCAAGGCGAGGGTCGCGGGTTCGATTCCCGTCGTCCGCTCCATTTTTATTTCTGGCGCCATAGCCAAGTGGTAAGGCACAGCTCTGCAAAAGCTTTATCCCCAGTTCGAATCTGGGTGGCGCCTCCATAACAAATTTATGTGCCCTTAGCTCAGCTGGATAGAGCGTTTGACTACGAATCAAAAGGTCAGGAGTTCGAATCTCTTAGGGCACGCCATAAAGTAAGCCGGTGTGGCGGAATTGGCAGACGCGCGCGACTCAAAATCGTGAGGGAAACCGTGGGGGTTCGAGTCCCTTCACCGGCATCATCCAAAAGGAATGTAGACTATAAACGTCTGCATTCCTTTTTTCGTTGCATCTACATCGATAGCTTCGTTTCTCGGTAGCAGCTAATCTGATCCGTTACTCTTCATGATAAAAGGCTAATCGTGATGAACCTAAGTGTTATGTCCCCTCATTTTTATAACTCGCAAGCAATGCACCTTAATCCTATGCAAACTTCTTGGATGTAACCTCCTTAGATCAATCCTATTTCCCATGATGGAGTCCTTCTTCGTGATTTTCTATCCGACTCCCTGCTTCATCCTACCGCTACCTCAAACTACCGTTCCCCCAGGCTTTACCACTATCGCCTTAGAGCTGAAGCTACAGTCTTTAAACTAAACTAACATGAGGAACCACATCTCTTTATTAGGTAAAACAAAAGCAAGGATACCAGAGGATTCATCTACATAGGTCAGCCCATTGAATAATTGATCCAGTGTAGGGTTGGACGCAGGTCTATAGGAGGCCCCGCCTTAGGTCTAGGTGCAAAAACCGTCCCCAGGCCGTTTTAGTGAAACTCGAAATTACCTAGAATAGAGTCATAAGGTTGAACAAATGAAACAACGATCAAACAACAGAAAGGCGGTGTATAAATGAGAAATTCAAAAGGAAATGGAATGAGTGTCCTGTTGATTGGTGTAGGGATCTTGGTTCTCCTGGGAGTATTTGGTCCTCTGCTTGGATGGTTGTTCAGTCTTGTAATTCCAATCCTGATGGTCGCTTTGGGATACTACGGGATCCGGAGAGGTAACACCTTGATGGGATGGGTTATTCTCGGTATCGGTGTGATCTGGTTGATGGGTAAACTGTCTTGGCTGATCGGTCCGATCCTTGGAATCATCTTGATCATCTACGGGGTGTCCCGATTGAAGAATGGTAGACCCCGTTATTGATAAAAACCACTACATTAAATAACATGCAAAAACAACAGATCATGATAGATGAGGAGGGCTAAGCGAATATGAGTGTTTTCCGGCGGATAAGAGACATAACCGTAGCAACATTGAATGAAAAACTCGAGCAGAGCCAGGATCCGGTTCGATTGATCGACCAGTTCCTACATTCAACCAGACAGGACATTGCTGAGGCTGAGAAGCTGCAGCAGCAATGTCAAGTACATTCCAGACAGCTGAAGCAGCAGGTGGATCAAGCAGAAACCATGCGATATAAACGCGAAGAGCAGGCACTGCTTGCACTGAAGGCCGGCGAAGAACATCTTGCCAAGCTGGCATTGCAGGAGAAGCTGATCTATGAGGAAAAGATTGAGCAGTATCAAGGCCTATTGTCCTCAAGCCTGGAGTCGTTAAAAGAAATCGAGGAGCAGCTCGGCGAGCTGCGGATGGAATATCAGACGGTATACAGCAAACGTCAGTATTATGTTGCCCGAGTGGAAACCCTTCGTCTTCAGCAAAAAATGAATGAACGTACAGGCTCCTATGGCGGCGGTCCTGATGTACCGAAGATGTTCAATCGTCTCGAAGACCGTATCAGCGACTGGGAACTGGAAGCCAGAAGTCTTCGCGATTTACGCCGCATGGGGCAGGAATACATGGATCAGGCTGGTGAAACAGTCTCCACTGTATTGGAGAAAGAACTTGCCCGCCTGAAGCAAAAGCTGAATAACAGCGGAAAGGAGTAACCATGACTAGATTGTACCGTTCCACCCGAGACAAGATGTTCACAGGGTTGATCGGCGGTATATCCGATCATTTCGGAGTCGAATCTACCCTACTTAGAATCATATTTGTAGTCAGTATCTTTTTCACAGGCGGTACAACGCTGTTGATCTATCTGATTGCATCCCTTGTCGTACCTAAGGAGCCGTATTATCACGACCCGTATGGTCCACAGGGAAGACATGGTGGCGGATACCGTTACAACGATCATCCGGGCCCGGGACCAGGCTACAACAGCTATAACGATGCTTATGGACGTCAAGGCTATCCTAATGAGCATGGAAGTTTTGGTCCCAAATATGACCGTCCCAATGGCACAAGAAACAACGCGTCTGCGGATTCTGACCTGGATGCGATGATGAAGGATATTGAGAGAAAAGCAATGCAAAAAGAAATCGAAGAATTGAAGAAAAAACTTTCGAACTATGAGAAGGGAGATAAATAACATGGGAGTATTTAAAAGACTTAAAGATATGACGAAGGCATCGGTGAATGAACTGCTGGATAAAGTAGAGGATCCGATCGTAATGTTGAACCAGTACCTGCGCGACATGGAGGCAGAAATTCACGAAGCAGAGGTAACGGTTGCGAAGCAAATGGCTAACGAGCGTCGTATGAAGCAGCGCGTCGATGAGGCTGTGAAGATGGCGGCACAACGTGAAGCTCAAGCTGAATTGGCTCTGAAAAATGGTCAAGAAGAAGTGGCTCGCAAGCTGCTTGAAGAAAAAATCTATTTCGATCAAAAAGAATCCGAGTACGTGGAATTGCACCTGCAATCCGAGGCTCAAGCGAAAGAACTTGTAGCTCAGCTGCATGAAATGAAAGACGAGTTCTACAAAATGCGCAACAAGCGCAATGAGCTTGTAGCTCGCGCTCAAATGGCTAAAGCGAAGAAGCAAATGTCTCAAGTGAGCAGCCTGCACACGATCGAAAGCGGCAGTGCTTCGATGGGCTTCCACCGCATGGAGGAAAAAATCATGCAAATGGAAGCAGAAGCTGATGTGCTTCGCGCCCCATACCGTCCTAACAATGCAGTATACACAAGCCCAGTGGATGCTGAGAAGCAATTGAAAGTCGATGAGCAGCTGCAAGCGTTGAAAAACAAAATGGGGAATTCTTCGAAGTCCGAGTAATTCCTTAACAAGTCAGCAAAATAAGATTAAACCGTATTCGAACACCATGTTCATATGATATGCTATACGAATGAGATTGTCGTATAGTACAGGCAAAGCCATACAGTGGGGAACGTCTCACACTGCTATGGCTTTTCCGAGCTTATATCTTGGTCATCAAGGAGGTGCGACATGGACAGAAACCGCTGGATAGCAGTTGGTTTAATCAGCTTGGGTTTTATTATGCTTTTCGGCCGATGGTTTGGTTTCTTCACCATTGTCGCCCTGTTACTCATGTTCGCAGGTGTCCTTCAAATCAGACAAGGTCATGTGAAGAAGGGATACATTCTGCTCGGAGTAGGTGCCGTACTGCTGCTGCTGGAGCATCTCATGTTGATAATCGGCATCAGCTTGATATCGCTAGGTATCTTTTATGGCAAGTCCAAGCGAGCCCATACGACGACAAAGTACGTTCAGAAGCAGAACTTTATGTCCAACTTTGATTGGGACCGTGCCCCATGGGTGATGCGCAGTCTGAGTGTGTGGCATGTACTTGGAGAAGCGGATGTGGATCTGTCCCTGGCGCTTCCGGAGGAACGTCAAACGGTCCTTATGTTCCATGGAATGCTGGGGGATATTGATCTGATGATCCCGGACTATTATGGGGTGGAGATCGAAGCCTCGATCCTGTTTGGCTCGATCCATATGGACGACCGGAAGGAAACCGGCATATTAAATCGCGTGCGGTATTTATCACCAAATTACGAGACCAGTGAATATAAAGTGAAATTTATTGTTTCTTATTTAGGCGGAGATTTGAATATAAAAATGACATAATAAACGTATGTCTTGTGTAAACCATTCAGGAGGGTTGCCCCGTGGAAACGGAAAAGAAAGCAAATATGATTACCCGAAGTATGCGTGAGGGGACCCTTCTGGGATTGGTTGTCATGCTCGTTGTCCTATATTTATTATATACATATGGTTATCTCAGGCCGTTTGAGACGTGGAAGAACCGGATCGAAGCTGGCATCACTCTGGTATTGCTTCCGATCGGGCTGGGTGCGATCTATGGCTTCTTCCAGGGATACCGGGTAAAACGACGAGTTGATCTTGTAAGGGAAACACTGGTGAACTGGGAAAAAGGCAGCCTTACGGACGTGATGCCGGACATCGGCGAAGACGAAGTGGGACGGCTTGGAGAACAGCTGGTGAAGATCAGCAAACGCTGGGAGGATCAAGTGTCTTCTCTGCAGCGGTTATCAACGAACAATGCCCAGCTTGCCGAGCAGGCCAGGGTAACAGCAATTGTAGAAGAGAGGCAGCGTCTGGCGCGCGAGCTTCATGATGCGGTTTCTCAGCAGCTGTTTGCCATCTCGATGACGGCAACCGCTGTGGGCAGGACATTGGATAAGGATTTTGACAAAGCGCAGCGCCAGGTGGCTCTGATCGAGGAAATGTCGGCTGTGGCCCAGTCCGAGATGAGGGCGCTTCTTCTTCATCTGCGGCCGGTTTATCTTGAAGGGAAAGCACTGGAGCAAGGGCTGAAGGATCTGATCAAGGAATTGCGGATTAAAGTACCTATGGAAATTACGTTTGAGATGGACGATGACATACATTTGCTTAAAGGGATCGAAAATCATCTGTTCCGTATTATCCAGGAGGCCATGTCGAACACCCTCAGACACTCGAAAGCGGAGAAAATGGACATCCGAATTCACCGCAGGCAGAATACTGTTCGGGTAATGCTGCGGGACGATGGGATCGGATTTGAATTGGATGATAAGAAACAGACTTCCTACGGTCTATCGACGATGCAGGAACGGGTGACGGAGATCGGGGGCTCGGTACAATTCATAACAGCACCGGGTAAAGGGACTCGAATTGAGATCGTTGTGCCACTCATAAATGATGAACGTAAACGGGGGGATGTAGATGGAAACGCCGATTAAGGTGCTGCTGGTGGATGATCATGAGATGGTCCGGATCGGTTTAGCGGCTGTGCTTGGTACAGAGGACGGCATCGAGGTGGTTGGTGAAGCGGGCAGCGGCGAGGAAGGGATACGCTTAGCGCAGGAATATCATCCTGATGTGGTGCTGATGGACTTGGTGATGGACGGAATGGATGGAATCGAGACGACGCGCCAATTGATGAATCAGTTTCCGAATCTTAAGGTCATTGTACTGACCAGCTATCTGGACGATGAGAAGATGTATCCGGTTATTGAAGCAGGTGCGTTCAGTTATTTATTGAAGACATCCCGTGCTTCTGAAGTAGCTGATGCTATACGTGCAGCCGCACGCGGGCAATCGGTGCTGGAGTCTCAGGTAGCCTCGAAGATGATGAACCGTTTCCGTCATCCGCAAAATGAAGCTCCGGCGCATAACGATCTTACGGACCGGGAAATGGAAGTGCTGCGACTGGTGGCGCAGGGCAAGTCGAATCAGGATATTGCTGATGATTTGATTATAGGCATCAAAACCGTGAAGTTTCATGTGACCAATATTTTAGGCAAGCTGGGGGTAGAGGATCGGACCCAAGCTGCCATCTACGCTTATAAAAATGGGCTGGCTGAGTAAAGAGTGCCGGCTCTTTTTTTATGCGATGAGATGATCGTGATATAAACAGATCCAAAAAATTGAGAGTAGCATAAACCGATCCATGATTCGATGCGTGCGGTATGAACATATCCATGTAAACAAGGAGAGGCAGGCTTAAAGACTCCCGGATCGGGAGTCTTTTATTTATGAACGGGGAAGCCGGAAGATTTACATACAGCCTGTTTGAAGGATCTTTTTAAAAGGCGAGGTATAAATCCGCGATGATGAGGCCATCCTTTTTACTAGATTGATAGATTCGAACGGGGAGGCGTGACTGACCATGCGGAAGATGCGTTTACAGATCATTGTGATGATGTTGTTGCTGTGCGGGGCAGCTGGTATGATGGCGGGGTTTGCGGGAATAACGGAAAGCAATCGAAATGAATCAGCTCCGCATGCGAGAGAAGCGTCAACTTCAGTTTCAGGTGGAACAGGAGAAAAAGATATCGATGGAACAACTGGAGTCCGGCTAGCTGCAGAAGAAAGCGATCTAACGCTTCTGACAGTGCTCGGGCAAGAGCATATGGAGCCTTCAGCAAAGCTCACGGTAAAAATTCAAGGTGAAATGATAAATTCTATTCCTAAGGATCAAGCTAAGAAAGCAGCTGAGCAGTTGGCTCGTACAATGGGGCTCTCCGGAATTACGACGTCCCAACTTCAAGGAAATGAAGTGTTCCAAGCAGAAGGCGTGCTCTCAGGTGTATCCGTGCAACTGGATTGGGCCCTCACAAAGGAGGAACATAGTTATATCAGAGCCATGCTTGTTGGAGAAGCGGCTGGGCAGACCCGGGAAATGATGGCCCTACAGCAGCAGATTCAAGAAATGATGAAGCAAGCAGGCGTACCGAACACATGGAATGCCTCCATTCAAGGGTATGCAACGGAGACCGCAAGCGTTGATGCGACGATGGCTCAGGTAGAAGAGGCTGTAGCCCAAAAACTCCCGCTTCGCTCTGTTGAGGATTATGCAGATGACAAAACACAAAGCCGTTCTTATGAGGTTCCTTCACTGGGTGCTTTTGTGATGAGTGGCGATACGTCGATTCATATGCAGATCGCAGTGCATGAAGATTCGATGAAGAAAAGTAGTAGAATAACGATCGGATTTCCCGTCATTACAATAGAATACTGAAAATGATTTCTGAAAGTCCGATGAAAAAATGCGGAATGAGATAGCATACTTGAAATGAATATGCTAAAATGTCATCACATCGAGTTATGTGACGATGCATAAAAATACACTATAATTCATAGAAAGAATGAGGAGCCATGGCTGAAAATCAAAATCTAGATACAATGAAGACACCGGGAGCTGTATTTTTCATCTTTGGGGCGACTGGTGATTTGGCAAGACGTAAGTTGTTTCCGGCGATCTACAGTCTTTATCGTGAAGGAAAACTGGATGAGGATTTTGCGGTAATCGGCGTGGCGCGGCGTCCGCGTACACAGGAAGAGTTTCGTGAGGACGTGTATCGTTCGATTCAGGAATTCTGCCGATACAGTTCGGAACAGGATAGTGAATGGAATGCATTTGCACAGCATTTTGAATATAAATCTTTAGATATTAACAATATTGACGGTTTCCGTGAGCTTCGTGAACAAACGGAGCAATTGGAAACGAAATTTAATATACCGGGTAATCGCTTGTTTTATCTGGCACTTGCACCGGAATTGTTCGGCAGCGTATCGTTTAACCTGATGAAGGGCGGTATGCTCGACGGAGAAGGCTGGAACCGTCTTGTGATCGAGAAGCCATTCGGCTACGATTTGGAATCGGCTGCCAAGCTGAACGAAGAAATCCGTAAAGTATTCAAGGAAGAAGAGGTCTACCGGATTGACCATTATCTTGGCAAAGAAATGGTACAGAACATCGAAGTTATGCGTTTTGCGAATGCTTTCTTTGAGCCGCTGTGGAACAACAAGCATATCGCCAATATCCAAATCACGCTTGGTGAGACGGTTGGTGTCGAGGAGCGCGGCGGATACTATGATCATGCCGGTGCACTAAGGGATATGGGTCAAAACCATATGCTGCAGCTGCTAACCATGATTGCGATGGAACCGCCTAGCCGTCTGCTCGCAGAGGATATTCGCGACGAGAAGGTAAAAGTGCTTCGTTCCTTGCGTCCGTATGCCACACATGAAGAAGTGAAGAACAACGTAGTTCGTGGTCAGTATACAAGCGGTTCAGCGGGCGGTAAAGATCTGCCGGCTTACCGTGAAGAGGACAAGGTTAATCCGGAATCCAATACGGAAACCTATTTTGCGGCCAGAGTATTCGTGGACAACTTCCGCTGGGCGGGCGTACCGTTCTATATCCGCACGGGCAAACGTCTGCCGGTTAAGACAACCGAGGTGGTTGTCGAGTTCAAACGGATGCCAACCAACGTATACTTGGGCCAAAAGCATTCCCTGGAGCCTAACCTGCTTGTCATCCGCGTGAATCCGATGGAAGGCATTTACGTGAAGATAAATGCGAAAAAGCCAGGATCTGAATCCGAGATCGCTCCTGTAGCGATGGATTTCTGCCAAAGCTGCATCGTGGGCATTAACTCTCCTGAAGCGTATGAGCGTCTACTGCATGATGCTGCTCGTGGGGATTCCACTTACTTTACACGCTGGGACGAAGTGGCTTCGGCATGGTCCTTCGTGGATCGTATTGCCAGCGCGTGGAGAGAGAACCAGGGCGAGCTGGAATCGTATCCTGCGGGTTCGTGGGGACCTGCCAAGGCAGATGAGCTGTTGAAGGAAGACGGATTCCACTGGTGGCCGGTTAACGGGCAGCTCGAGGATAATGTGGTGTGGTTGAAAAACTAAGATCATTTTCTAAAATTTACGTATTAAAAATCATCCTCATGCGCACGGCGCATGGGGATGATTTGCGTATGAATTGTGGTACAATGATATACATGACTTTAGTTACGAAGGGATAAGTGAAATGGCAAAGCTAATAGATGAACTGCAGCAGGAAGTGGATAAGCGCCGTACGTTCGCGATTATTTCCCACCCTGACGCCGGTAAAACAACACTGACCGAGAAGCTGCTCTTGTTCGGGGGCGCCATTCGTCTGGCTGGATCGGTTAAAGCTCGTAAAGCGAGCAAGCATGCAACGAGTGACTGGATGGAGATCGAGAAGCAGCGGGGAATCTCGGTTACCTCGTCTGTTATGCAATTTGATTATTTAGGGCATCGAATTAATATATTGGATACGCCGGGTCACCAAGACTTCAGTGAGGATACCTATCGTACGCTGACAGCTGCTGATAGCGCCGTCATGTTGATTGACGTAGCCAAAGGGGTCGAGGCTCAAACGATTAAATTATTCCAGGTGTGTGCGAAGCGGGGCATTCCGATCTTTACCTTTATCAACAAACTCGACCGCGAAGGGCGCAGCCCGTTTGATCTGATGGAGGAGCTTGAACAGGTTCTCGGCATCCGCTCTGTACCGATGAATTGGCCGATCGGCTCCGGGCGTGACCTGTGCGGCGTGTACGACCGGGTTAAGAATCAAGTTGAATTGTTCCAGGGCGACGACCATTCCACGATTAAAGTACAGAAGGTCGAGGGCTATGAGGATCCAATCATTCGCGAGATGGCAGGCGATTACCTGCATGATCAGTTATGTCAAGACCTCGAGCTGCTGGATGTTGCCGGAGACCAATTTGATCTGGAGAAAGTTATGCAGGGTCAGTTAACACCTGTATTCTTCGGCAGTGCGATCAATAATTTCGGCGTCCAGACCTTCCTAGAGAACTTTCTTCAGCTTGCGCCGAAGCCGGAGCCGCGCCATAGTAAGGACGGTTTGGTGGAACCCACCGAAGAGAAGTTCTCCGGATACGTCTTTAAGATTCAAGCCAATATGAATCCGGCTCACCGGGATCGTATCGCTTTCCTGCGAATCGTATCGGGCAAGTTTGAACGCGGTATGAGCGTGAAGCATGTTCGGGTAGGCAAGGAAATCAAGCTGGCGCAGCCGCAGCAGTTTTTGGCGCAGGATCGAGATATTGTGCAGGAGGCATACCCTGGCGATATTATCGGTCTGTTTGACCCGGGCATTTTCCGGATTGGGGACTCGCTCAGTCAAGGGCGTGAAGTTGTATTCGACGAGCTTCCAACATTCTCACCGGAAATCTTTGCCAAAGTAACGGTGAAGAATGCACTGAAGCATAAGCAGTATCAGAAGGGGATTGATCAGCTGACGGAAGAGGGGACCATTCAGGTATTCCGTACCGTGAGTTTCGATGAGACCATTCTCGGGGTTGTGGGACAGCTCCAGTTCGAAGTCTTCGAGTACCGGATGAAGGGAGAATACGGCGTCGATGTCCAGCTTCAACGGATGCCGTATCAGTTCGCTCGGTGGATCGTGGATGACAATATTGATCCGTCCAAGTTCCGGATTAACTCAACACTGGTCAAAGACAAGAAGGATAACTATGTTGTCTTGTTCGAAAATGAGTATGCGATGAGAACCGCTATCGACAAGAATCCAACCGCTCAGTTTCTTGAGACCGCTCCGTAAGCGATGTTATAAATATGCAATGTAAAGAACAATCCCTTAAGCTTCACAGCTTAGGGGATTGTTCTTTTTTGTTGACTATGGGATTATCCTTGAAGTTTGCCAGGCGTAACGGTTTTCAAATGATCATGCAGGGAAGAGACAAGGCTGTTCTGCTGGGAAGCATTCATGTCTTTCCACATCATTTCAAACATTACACCAAGTCCCGGCAGGGCAGCTTCAGGCCCGTCAACGGAACCCTCGATCATGGAGCGCAGCTCTTCTTCGTCCTGATTGTGGACTTTATGAATGACGGCCTGCCTTAGATCTAACAATATGGACATGGACATGTTCCTCCTTGTTATGAAAGGGTCATTGTGTAATGTACCCGTTCCAGGGCAGTTACATTCAAGTATTTGGGACAGTATGATATACTGTTATCATTATGATGATGGATGACCTAGGCTCGTGGGGGGATATATAAATGGCTAAGAAGCAGTACGCAGTAATCGGTATGGGGCGTTTTGGCACGAGTGTTGCCAAGGAATTGAGCAGCATGGGATTTGATGTATTAGCCGTAGACGCGAGCGAACAGCGCATTCAGGAAATCGCGAGTATGGTCACGCATGCCGTATCGGCGGATTCAACCGATGAAGAAGCGCTTCGGGCGCTGGGCATACGGAATTTTGATGTGGTTGTCGTGGCGATCGGGGAGGATATTCAATCCAGCATTTTGACTACGCTGATCTTGAAGGATCTTGGCGTTCCGGCCATTATCGTGAAAGCGAAGAATGAGCTGCACGGAAAAGTGCTGAACAAAATCGGTGCAGATAAGGTGATTTTCCCTGAGCGGGATATGGGGCTGCGGGTTGCCCATCATCTGGTGTCACCGAATATTTTGGACTACATCGATTTGTCGGACGACTACAGCATTATGGAGATGCTTGCTACAGGCGATCTGGTCGGTCATAATCTGATAGAGCTGGATATTCGGGCACGGTTCGGCTGCAATGTCATGGCGATTCGACGTGATGCGGACATGAACATTTCGCCAAGTCCGGATGACCGGATTGAGGAAGGCGATATTCTCATTATTGTGGGGCACAAGAACGACTTGACGAAGCTGGAGCTTGCTTATCCGAAGTAATGCTGTCCGCTAGCAGGTATGCTGGGTTGAGCGGGACTCGGTTTTATATATAAGTAAAGAACGGATGGATTACCATGGAGATACTATCGCCGCAGAATGCCAAAGTGAAGGGCTGGGCACAGCTGCAGGAAAAAAAACATCGAGACAAGCAGAACAAGTATGTGGTCGAAGGCATTCATCTCGTACAGGAAGCACTGTCATCCGGAGCGGACATCGAGTGTGTTGCTTATGATGTGGAGAAGGGCATTCCTCAAGAACTCCGTCATATATCGGATACAGGACAAGGCGCCGAATGGATTGGCGTATCCCATGCCGTCATCTCGAAGGTCAGTGATACGCCGTCACCGCAGCAGGTGTTTGCCGTGGTTCGCAAAGAAGCACGTCAATGGCAGGATCTAATCCTGCGCGAGAACGGTTTGGTTGTTGTTCTGGACGGTCTTCAGGACCCGGGGAATGTGGGAACCATCATACGAAGCGCAGATGCTGTAGGGGCTGCAGGCGTGGTTCTGGGACACGGCTGTGCGGATTTGTATAACCCCAAGACGCTGCGCTCTACCATGGGATCCCTGTTTCATCTACCGGTGCTGGAGGGTGATCTGCTGAGCATTTTGCCGGAAGCCAGGGAACGGGGAGCTCGATTGGTCACAACCATGCTGGAAGGGAATCGCTCCTGCTTCGAGTATGATTTCCAAGGGACAAGCTGGATCGTGATCGGAAGCGAAGGGCGCGGTGTCTCACCTGAGGTTGCGGAACTTGTGGACGATGCGATTCGTATTCCCATGCCGGGAAAAGCCGAATCGTTGAATGCCGCTATGGCTGCTTCAGTATTGATGTATGAGGCTTTACGGCAAAGAGAGTACGCCGGTCAATAAAGACAGGAGCGGCTCGACAAGGCTGGAAGTGATTAGAAAGCAATTGCTAATCATATCCGGCTTTTTTTATTTAAGAGATAAGAAAGCATAAACTTCAGGGGCTTACAGGCTTAACCTCCTTATCTCGCAAGAAAAACTTCCGCTAAATGCGGTCTGTCTTCTATGCAAATACGTCGATGACGTTTTTCTTATTTTTGATAAGGCTGGTAATAATAACAGAGTGTTCGAAAGGAGTAAAACCCCATGTACGAGCAAAAAACAAAAGAAACCGATCACAGCGTGGTGGAGTTTATAGAGCAAGTGGATTCGTCAAAAAAACGGGAGGATGCTTATCGTTTGCTGGAGGTCTTTGAGGAGACGAGCGGTTTTCCGGCTAAGATGTGGGGACCCAGCATCATCGGCTTTGGCTCCTACCATTACCGCTACGCTACCGGGCATGAAGGAGATGCGCCGTTTGTAGGTTTTTCGCCGCGCAAAGCGAAGATCAGTTTGTATTTTGCGCCGGGCGATGAGCAGCGGGAGGAGCTGTTGACGAGTTTCGGTAAACATACGGCGGGAAAAGGCTGCGTGTATATTAATAAAGTGGCGGACATTGATATGGAGGTCCTAATGCAGCTGATTCGGGAATCGATCGCCTTCTTGAACAAGACTTACCCGGATCAGACCTAGTGAGTTCAAGTCATGAGATGTTGGCAAGATGTCTGGTTTGCCTGGCTTTAAGGGAAGCTGGACTTAGGGTGCGCGGAATGGGTATAAGGTGAATATTGGTATTTGACGTAAAACCATTTGGTGTCCTATAATGCAATAAGGGAAACCAAATGGTTTCATAATTTAAACATAAGCGAGGTTAATGTGATATGGACAACCCATCAAACGGCAAGCTGCCGGATATTCGCCATACGCTTGTGCTGAAAGCGCCCATCGAGAAGGTGTGGGAAGCCGTAGCAACGGCTGAAGGGATTTCAGCCTGGTTTATGCCTAACAATTTTGAGCCAGTGGAAGGCTTTGAGTTTCAATTGAATGCAGGCCCATGGGGGAATTCTCCATGCAAGGTCACGCTTATTGACGAGCCTAACCGTTTGTCTTTTAACTGGGGCAAGGATTGGAGTGTTACGTTCGAACTGATTCAGCAGGGAGATCATACGGAATTCACGCTCATTCACGGCGGATGGACAGCGGATCAAGTGACCGAGTTCGGGGAAGCTCACGATATCGTACGGGGCCGTATGGACAAAGGCTGGGCAGGCATTGTTCAGAAGCTTGTGGGATACGTCGAGGCCTAATCTATGTCGCAAGCTGCTCCGAAGCATGATGTTTATCAAGCGATCGCAGATCCGACACGCCGTAAGCTGCTTGGCTTGTTAAGTGATAAGGAAATGCCGGTTAAAGAAATTACAGGGCACTTCTCCATGACGCGGACCGCTGTCTCCAAGCATCTCCGAATTCTGGAGGAAGCGGGACTTGTGCAGGACCGCAAGGTTGGACGCGAAACCCGCTATCGGCTGGATGTAGAGCCGCTTCAGGAGTTAAAGGATTGGCTGGCTTATTTCGACCGCTTCTGGGAGAATAAGCTGTCGATGCTGAAATATTATGTGGAAGATCAAGAAGACCATCCAAAGAACGATAAGTAGATTCTTGATGCAGTCTTTCTTCGTAATGAGTATCTATAAGGAAGAAGAGTGAGGATAAGCCAACCTTGCTCTTCTTTTTTGACGTTTGTCCGCATACCCTCTATACAAGGATAGCTTGCCATGGTAAACATGCTCCTCTGGGAGTAAATAGGGGGGACCCAGCATGAGACGAAAGAGATGGGGAAGCAGACGTTTATCCTTTCCGTCCCTGTCATGGCCCAAACCAAGGAGAGCTTATAAACCACCGCGCAGAGGTTTCCGGCCCGTACCGCAGAGCCGAGGGCGTCCTCAGGTTGCCAAACGACGCAGCGTGAAAAAATGGTGGCTCATCGGCGCTTTGCTCCTTGTGTTTGGGATCGTTGAGTTTTTTATGTATATTGAACAGAATCTGCGGCCGCCGATCATGCATTTAGCCCAAATCAGGGTCAAACAGATTGCCACTGAAGCCATTAATAAAGCGATCACCTCGCAGGTGACGCAGGGCAAGGATTTTGATAATCTGGTCAATTGGAAAACGGATAGCTCCGGCAAAGTGACGGGATTCATGCTGAATTATGCCGAGCATTTAAAAATCACGTCCCATACAACGGAGGTTGTTCAGAGCACATTGGACGATATCCATAAGCGGAAGGAGCATATTCCGCTTGGTCAGGTGTTAAAAAGCCCAATCATCGCGTCATTCGGTCCGCAAATTCCATTAAAGATCGAGCCGCAGGGAGCGGTGAAGGTTCAACTGGACACCAGGCAGCAGGGTGCAGGCATCAACATGATTCTGGTGGAGGTATTCGTCCACATTGTAACGGAAGTAGCGGTTGTTGTTCCTTTTGACATGGAACCGCAGATTGTGGAAACCGATATTCCCATCTCTTATCTGCTCGTGGTCGGCGATGTGCCGATGTATTATTATGACGGGCAAGGAAAGGCCGTCGGTGAGAACAAGGCAAGTGCGCCGAGCATAGCGATACCGCCTCCCGTTACGAATGAGAACAGCCATAATACACAGCAGGAAATCCCGCCTGCAACAACGCCGGATCATCCTCCAGACGGAACAACACCCCCTCTTGAACCTTCACCTGGCGCAGCGGACTTATCCGGACAAACGGGGGGAAACAACACCGGAGGCTAAGAGTCCCTGTTTAATTCCATTTTGGCGCCAGCGTATGGAAGCCTGCACCATGATTCAGTTGGCCAGTTATGTAGCCTTACGGAGAAAACGCGCCCTTGGGTTGACCTCAGGGGCGCGTTTTTTTCGAGCGTTTTTCTTCCATTTCCCAGTGCTTCAGCAGCGGGTAAGGATCGAATGCCCATTCGTTCAATCCGGTATCCCGGTAGATGCCGTAATGGAGGTGTGGAGGGAATTTGCCCTGGGTTCCCGGCTTGCCATAACCGGAGCTGCCAACCCAGCCGAGGGTTTGACCCGGTGTAACGACATCCCCGAGCGAGATCCCTTTGTCAAAGCCTTGCAGATGGGCGTAATAGTGATAATGATTGTTCAGATCACGGATGCCGATGCGCCACCCGCCATATTTATTCCAGCCTTTAATTTCGACAACGCCGTAACACGTACTCCGGACAGGGACTCCATAATTGGCAAACAAGTCCGTTCCTTCATGAACTCTTCTTCCTCCCCAATTGCGTCCCATTCCGAATGTGCTTCGGTAGGAGTAGTTGCTGTTGACCGGGAGAGGAAATGCATGGTCAAACAAGTCCAGCTTCTCATAGGTTTCATACAATTTGGCATATTGCATGACACGCTGTACAGCCCGCGTGTTCTGGTAGTATGACCAGAGCCCGATGCTGAAATCATCAGCGGCATGTCCGTAGGGGGAGAGCCTTGCCGCAACGGTATATAGCAGGTCGATATCATTATTCCGGTCTGCCTTGCCATCCCCATCACCATCCAACCCAATGCCGGAAAACACGCTGATCGACATCGGATTTACATCCTCCTGATTGGGATTTAACGCCCCGGCCCATCTTGTGGAGGGGATGAAGATGCTGAGCGTCCGGTCCGGATGCTTGCGATCCTTGGGATGGACTCTAGTTAGTGTCCGCTCATATTGGTCAATGGCAGCCAGGCGATACCAAGGAATTTGGGTAACGGTGGAAATCTCATCGTATAACGACTTCCGATCTGCGAAAATGGCGCTAGCATCCATTGTTTTTACCGTATCGTCAGCGGCGCTGACCGAAATTGAGGCGGATGCGGACACAGGCCCGCACATGCAGCAGGCAGCTGTCAAGGCAGCCACAGCTGCAGCAGTGCAGCGAATCATGATGCCGCTTGCGCTCAATGGTTGAAAAATCCTCAATGTGTCCTTCTCCTTCCTTTTGGATTGTCATAATTAAGGACGGACAGTCATGCCTACACTGTAGGGTGAATCAAAACAAGGATTTTTATCCATGCCGCAACTAGATCAATCTCATATCGATGCGAAACAAGTAATATGATGGTTTTCATGATATAATATGGGACAGCAAACGATGGGGTATGTCTTGAGTTACATCAATAAATTCGAAAGAAGGTTTTTTCTTTGTCTAAAACCAAACAGCCAAAACCTGACTGGATTCGAATCAAGCTGACTACTGGCGATAATTATAAAGAAATCAAAAGCATGATGCGATCCAAGACACTACACACGGTGTGTGAAGAGGCTCGCTGTCCGAATATTTATGAATGTTGGGCTAATCGTACCGCAACCTTTATGATTCTGGGTGATATTTGTACTCGCGCCTGCCGATTCTGCGCTGTCAATACGGGACTTCCAACGGAACTGGATCTTCAGGAGCCGGAACGCGTAGCGGAAGCGGCGGAACAGATGAACCTGCGTCATTGCGTTGTAACAAGCGTGGCACGGGATGATCTGAAAGATGGCGGAGCCTACATATTCGCTGAAACGGTTAAAGCCATTCGCAGACGTCTGCCGCTTTGCTCGGTGGAAGTGCTGATTCCGGATTTTATGGGAAGCGAAGAAGCACTTAAGATCGTCATGGATGTGAAACCGGACATCCTGAACCATAACATTGAGACGGTGGAGCGAATGTCGGATCGGGTTCGCGCCAAAGCCAAGTACACCCGTTCATTGCAATTGCTGCAGAATGCCAAGGCCATGCAGCCTGATATTCCAACCAAATCCAGCATTATGCTGGGTGTCGGCGAACAATGGGATGAGATTTTGGAAGCAATGGACGACCTGCGTTCCGTGGGTTGCGATATCATGACAATCGGCCAATATTTGCAGCCTTCGCCGAAGCATCTGAATGTGGAAAAATACTATACGCCGGAAGAGTTTGCGATCTTGAAGGAAGAGGGAATGAAGCGCGGATTCAGCCACGTGGAGTCCGGTCCTCTGGTGCGCAGCTCCTATCATGCACACGAGCAAGTGAAATCTGCGGAACGCAACAAGGAAGAGGCCGTACAGTCTTAACCTTTGGAAAGGCAGGGGAAGCTTTCAATGATCGTTATCGGAAACAAGAGTTATGAAGTGTTAAAGGACCATCGAAACGGCTGGAATCTGGAAGCTTTCCGGGAGCGGTACAGTGAGGTGCTGGACCGTTATGACTACATCGTGGGAGACTGGGGTTACAATCAGCTTCGGCTTAAAGGTTTCTATCGGGATAATCATCCTAAGGCTGCCAAGGATTCTACCTTCTCCAGCATGTCCGATTACATTAACGAATACTGCAATTTTGGTTGTGCTCACTTCGTGCTTCAGAAAACCAAGGAGCAGAAGGATGGCAAAGAGCAATCCAGTTCCAAAGAGCCTGTGGAGATTCGTGAATTATCCCCCAAGGAAACCAAGGGTGAGGGGGAAGCGAAGGGAAGTAAGGAAGCCTTGCAGGAGGAGCCTAATCCGGGCAAGGAGCCCAAGGACCAACGCGAGCGGCGCGAAGCGAAGGATTCCAGACGCGAGCCACGTGATCCTAAGGATGCTAAGGAGTCCAAAGAGAAGGAAGCAAAGCCTTCCAAGGAGCCTAATCCTCCGGCTGAACAGCCGCAATAAAAAAGAACGGTCACCAGTAAGCCAGGTGGCCGTTCTTCTTTTTTTAGCCAAGAAATGCATCACGGACACGATTCCAGAACGGGAACGGCCGATAGCGTGCAAAACTGACCTGCTGTTCCGCCACTTGACAGCGTACGGATACGAGGTCGTCAATCGAGATATTCACATGATCGATAGTAAGCAGCAAACGCTGTTCTTTACGCGAGAATATATCACAATGATGATGCTTAGGCAGAAGCAGCGGTGAGCCCAGCGTACGGAAAATCCGATTGTTAATCGAGGCGATTTCCGCGATCTGCAGAGCATCGATGGAAGGATGAACCATCGCTCCGCCGACACTTTTGTTATAGGCTGTGCTGCCGGACGGCGTGGACACGCAGATTCCGTCTCCCCTGAACATCTCAAAGGTTACGTCGTTGATGTCAATCTGCGCGACAACGGTACCGTCAACGCCTTTAAGCGTAAATTCGTTTAAGGCAATGTAAGAGGACGTTCCTGATTTCTTATGAATTTCCAGTTGAACCAGGGGGTACTTGACGAGGCGCGGCTTCACGTTGCCGTATTCGCCTTCTCCGCTCATATGATCAATTAGCTCTGTCAGTTCATCGGCCTTCCAATCAGCATAGAATCCCAAGTGGCCCGTGTGGACACCGACAAAAGCGAGGTCAGGAATACGGTCAATAAAAGTATGGAAAGCATGCAGCATCGTACCGTCTCCGCCGATTGAGACCACAATCTCCGGAGATTCTGCATCCAGCACAAACCCCCGCTGTTCCGCCAGCTTGTGAAATTGCTGGGTCAGCTCGACAGACAATGGGTCACCGCGGTCCAGAACATAATATCTCAAGTTGATAAGCTCCTTTGTAAGGTTATATAAAGATGATAATCAATCTTGGAGAAGAACACAATGTTCACCTTGGGAATTTGCGGATTTTCTGCTGCAGTCCTCGAATGATCTGAATAAACAACGCAACCGCAATCAGGAAACCGAGCAGGATGCAGAAAACCGTCATAATATGGGTATACCCGTTTAGGGCAGAATCCGAAACAGCCGGCAAGGCCATGGTCGGTATCGAAGATCCCATGACACTTCTCCACAGCAATAATACAGCGGTCGCGGCAATCACACCATGTATCAATCTGGCAATGACAAAAGGGAAATATCTAAGGTTGGTAGAGTTCAGGATGCTGATGATCTGGGCATGAACGGACAAGCCGCCCCATGACAATATAAAGGCAGCCGCAGCCGCTTTGTATGGCAATGGAATTGCCGCCCCCGCTTCGCCGGCATATCGAGCACCGAGTGTAACCTCAAACAATCCGCCTACGATGGCAGTGGATAAGGATTCAGGCATCCCAACCAGAGATAACAGCAAACTGATGACTTCTGTTAGCGCTGGCATGGCGCCGGCCCGGGTCCAGAGTTCAAGAAATACGGAGAAGAAAACAACGAGCCCGCCGACAACGATAATGAGTTGAAGCGATGACTGTATCGCTTGTCTTACCAAGGTGCCGAGGTCCCGGCCATCCTGCTCACGCGCCGCATGCATGGCATGAAGGGCGGACTTGAGTCTGCTCGTTTTAGCCTGGGACAGGCGGAGTGAATCGGTTGCTGTTTTGGATTCATGCCTGCCATGAAATCTCATGATCAAACCCACCAGGAAACCTCCGCCATAATGGGACAAGGCAAGGATCAAACCAATCTTGTGGTCATGAAAGAAGCCGATAGAGACCGCTCCAATTAGAAATATAGGGTCAGAAGAGGTGGTGAAGGCAACCAGCCGCTCACCTTCCTCCCGGTTTACCATTTTTTGTTCCCATAGTTTGGCGGTTAATTTGGCACCGACCGGGTATCCTGAAACATATCCCATCGCTGCAACGAATCCGCCTGCCCCCGGAATACGGAACAAAGGTCTCATCATAGGGTCTAGGAGCGTGCCAATCAGGTGGACTACACCAAACCCCAGCAGCACCTCTGAAATAACAAAGAACGGGAATAGGGAAGGGAACAGCACGTCCCACCATATCGAAAGGCCACGGAGTGCAGATTGAAGCGCCGCTTCGGGAAATAAAGCCATTAGGACAATTACGCTGAGCAGTGCCGTCACAAGCAAGAGCCAGCCCATTTTTTTCATGGTCATAATAAGGAATACGCCCCCTGGCATCGATGTGAATGATAGAAATATAGGTCCGTTGTTAAAAATCTATGCAGGATATAGGACAAACAGTATAAAAAAACACGAGAAAGCGGTTACATTAATGCTTTATTTTCGGGGATATTGTGCTATAATAAAAAACATCAAAGCACATCTTTCGTATTATGTTTGGATGGAGTGATGATCATGAGCATAGTCGCAGGTATCCTAGTATGCGCCTTCGTTTATGTCATACGTGCTTCTCTCGTCCAGAGTGAAGAGGACTGGCGCAGTTATTAATAAGTTCTAAAAGGTGCTAACCATTGCTTAGCGCCTTTTTTTGTTGTTTTTTGGTATAATGGATAGGTACATCCAATCGAAAGCGAATCATAAAAACAGATGGGAGAATTAGCGGATATGGATCCGAACTTAAGCATCTATGATAACCTCGGGGGTGCCGAGGGTGTACGTTCGCTCGTCGAAGCTTTTTATCCGAGAGTGCAGCAAAATGAGCTGCTCTCGCCATTGTTTCCGGAAGACATTATGCCGGTGATGGAGAAGCAATATATGTTCTTGAGCCAGTTTTTTGGAGGGCCAGCCTTGTTCTCGGAAGCATTCGGACATCCGATGATGCGGGCCAGGCACATGAAATTCCCGATTACGGATCGCCATGCCGAAGAATGGCTTGGCTGCATGGGAGGAGCCCTAATCGAAATTGGCGTGGAGGATGAATTACGTGATTTTGTGCTGCAGCGACTGTCCGGCCCCGCCCACCATTTCGTGAATACTCCTTAGTGCCATATACCTACATCTAACAGGAATTAGACACGAATGAAGGGATGGCGAATGGCGTGAAATTGGAACCCTTGTATTCCATCAAGGTGATTTGTGCGCACTGTGAGCATGAATATGTAACGTCCAGGGTGAGACCCAGCTTTAAAAAGGCATACCGTACAGATACGGATTTTTGCGCTTACTATAAATCGGAAAATCCCGATTTTTACGTGGTGCGGATCTGTCCTGAATGCGGTTTTGCCTCCACGGAAAACTCGACCCTGAAATTGAACGAACGGCAGAAGGCGCTCTTTTATAAGCAAGTCGGATGCCGCTGGGAGAAGAGGGATATGAGCGGCTCGCGCAATCTGGAGGATGCTCTCGAGTCGTACAAGCTGGCTCTCCTCTGTGCGCAAGTGATCGGGGAGCGGGATCGTATTGTGGCCAGCCTGCTGCATCATATCGCTTGGCTGTACCGTTATCAGGGCAACGAGGATCAAGAGAAGCGGTTCTTGAGTTATAGCCTGGAATCCTATGTCCGAGTGTTTGAGCTGGAAGGGGTAGGGGCGAATGATGCAAGGCTGCTGTATCTGATCGGGGAGATCCACAGAAGG
The DNA here is from genome assembly GCF_050482385.1 of Paenibacillus lautus. Classification (GTDB taxonomy): domain Bacteria; phylum Bacillota; class Bacilli; order Paenibacillales; family Paenibacillaceae; genus Paenibacillus_AQ; species Paenibacillus_AQ lautus_B. The sequence goes on along the minus strand of NZ_JBCNHV010000022.1, from coordinate 363,009 downwards.
CTGGGACAGTTTCAGGAGGCGGTTCAATGGTTCTCCAGAGTGGTCCAGGATGACAAGATTATGGATGCCGCGATGATACGCGCATCCAGAGAGCAGTGGAAGCTGATATCCGAGCAGATTCGGGAGCAGAAGAACACGGCACTTCAGGCAGAGTCCTAATGTCCTAATGCAAATAGCCCGCTGAAGGGTGGGTCAGCAGGCTATTTGGATAAACACGAATAGGCTGAACTCATGCTCTACGGTGAAGTCAGCGTAATCGCTGATCCGTGAGCAAGTAGTCGATGTCGCTGTCCAGCACGGTTACTTTGTTGTGGCAGCAGGGGAAGATCAGCAGCTTCTTTTTCCCTTCCCTTACGCTTATTAGTTCCTTGGGTTTCATCGGCAGCAATACATTGTCGGTTCCGCAGAATGGGCAGCTGTGTACATACACATCGTTTCCAACGACATCATAAGGCCAAGTATTGGAAAAAGGAATCATGAGTTCTCCGATGATGGGGACTCATCATCTTGTTTCGCTGCTTTCGCTTCCTCATTCTTGGCAAGCTCGGCAATTTTCTGCATTAATATATGCTGAGGCATATGCATCAGCTGTTCCAGCGGAACGCCCAGCTGCTTGGATAGTGTAACGGCCGTCTCCGGTGATATTTGCAAAGGTCTCATGGCTTTTGGCTCCTTCAGCAGTAAATTGGTTGTAGCAGGGATAACATAAATTGAGTTATATATAGTTATACACTTTTCCCTAAGTCCACACAAATGGTAATCCGCTTGAATTCATATTTTATTTTGAAAGGTGATGAATGTTCGATGGCACTTCAACAAACTTGGGATTTGGAATCGATATTTCCCGGAGGTTCTTCCTCACCGCAGCTCGTCAGCTTTCTTGAGTCTCTTGAGCAGGATGTACATAATCTTCAGCAAGCCGTTAAAGCATTGACCGTTCCGGAAACCATGGAGGGCGCCTCCAGCCTTGAACGCTTCCTTGAGCAGTTCCAGAGCGCCTATGCCCGTATCCGTGAAGTCTCTGCATTCGTGGGTTGCCTGACCGCGCAAAATGTGAATGACAAGAAGGCCGTTCAATTATCCGGACGGGTAACGTCGTTGTCCGCGACCCTGCAATCGGTTAAGAACCAATTCGATAACGTGCTTCGCGGAATGAACGATGAGGTCTGGACCGCATGGACCGGTACGGATAAGGTGTCCGAGCTCGATTTCGTATTGAACGAAAGCCGTAATCTCGCAAAGGATAAGATGAGCCCTGAGTTAGAGAGCTTAGCTCTATCGCTTGGCGTAGACGGTTATCATGGATGGGGAGAGTTCTACGATACCATCGTTAAGAAAATCCAGATTCCGTATGAGGAAGACGGTAAGACGGTCATGTTGTCCGCAGGACAGGCATTCAATAAAATGCATGATCCTCGCCGGGAAGTACGCCAATCCATGTTCGAAAAGTGGGAGCAGGCATGGGGAGACTCCGCTGATTACTGTGCGGATACCCTTAACCATTTATCCGGCTACCGCCTGAAGCTGTACGAAAATCGCGGCTGGGATGATATCTTGAAGGAGCCGCTAGCGATTGGCCGTATGAGCCGTGAGACGCTTGATACCATGTGGGCTGTTATCCAGGACACCAAGTCGGTGCTTGTGGAGTACCTAAACCGTAAAGCGAAGCTGCTTGGTCTGGAAGGCTTGTCTTGGACTGATGTAGATGCCCCGCTGCGTACTTCCGCAACCAAAATCTCATATGACGATGCCGCTGTTAACATTGTGAAGCAGTTCCGTAAGTTTAGCCCGAGATTGGCGGATTTCTCGCAAATGGCGTTTGATAAGAGCTGGATTGAGGTCGAAGATCGCGCCGGCAAGCGACCGGGTGGTTTCTGCACTTCCTTCCCGGCTAGCGGCCAGACCCGAATCTTCATGACGTTTGGCGGAACAGCCTCGAACGTTTCGACCCTGGCGCATGAACTGGGCCATGCCTACCATCAGCATCTGATGGGCGGAATTCCGGTGCTTAACCAAAAGTATGCGATGAATGTTGCCGAGACGGCATCTACTTTTGCTGAAATGATTGTTTTTGATGCCATGGTGAAGGGTGCCGGCAGCGAAGAAGAAAAGCTGGCACTGCTGGAAGAGAAAATTCAGAACAGCGTAGCTTTCTTTATGAATATTCATGCCCGTTTCTTGTTCGAAACCCGCTTCTATGACAAACGGAAGAGCGGTCTGCTCAGCAGCGAGGAAATTTCGGAATTGATGGTGGAGGCGCAGAAGGAAGCCTACTGTGATGCTCTGACATCATACCATCCGCATTTCTGGGCATCCAAGCTTCATTTCTATATCACAGGGACGCCGTTCTACAATTTCCCATATACCTTCGGTTATATGTTCAGTACCGGCCTTTATGTTCGGGCATTGGAAGAAGGTCCGACCTTTGCAGATAAATATGATGCCCTACTTCGTGACACCGGCGTGATGTCCGTGGAGAATCTGGCAAGGAAACATCTGAACGTGGATCTGACCCAGCGCGAATTCTGGCAAAGTGCAGCCGACTCTTGCGTATCTGATATTAGACAATTCTTGCAAATGACGGAACATATGGCGTGATTTGTTGATTTTCATCGGAATAACAGATAAAAGAATTTGCTAGAGGATTTTGCCTCCCCAGTATATGCAAATTCCAACCTATGAAGAAGCCCGCTTGGGCTTCTTTTTTTGTCGTAAAAGAATGAAAGTTGACACAATAAAGGAGCTGAAAACTAAATTATTTGTGCAATTTTAGTAATAAATACCCAAATGTGTTGAATATTGTTGATACATTGATTCCTTTACCCTATAATGAGTCATAAGCCCTAGTAATAGGGATAATTTACTAATAAAGGAGGGAGAAGAGATGGTAAAACTAGATCAATTATCACTGGCTAGACAATTGGACATCGTTTTTAAAGAGCTGGAAGAAGAGTTGGGAGGTCTAAGTTCAGGGACAGTATTTGTACAAATACGAAACAATGTAATTGGTAAATTTGGCATACGGCATAATCCATTGGCTGGGCGTAACGGGGTCATAGCTCCACTTGAGGAGGGGCTAAGTGAAGCTCAACAACTCTCTTTTCGTACGATGGCGCTTGAAAGTCTGAAACATAAACGCCACTGGACACACGGCGAAATCAGTTATGAATTTATGGTACGACAAGGCATTGTCGTTGTAGATGCTATACTTGAATCCAACTATAACATGGCCAACTTGATGATTCGGTACCCTCGTAATACATATGCCGAAGCTGCTTCGGAATCCTGAAATCATTTATCATATAGAATATATAACGAAAGAGGCGATCTTTGGGGAGAAGATCGCCTCTTTCTAATTACGGCTGGAGGGAAGAGATGCGAATTACTGGTTCGAACGACCCGATAATTGCTGCTCAGCCAATTGTACCAGACGTTTGGTGATGTAACCTCCCAAAGAACCGGTTTCACGGGAAGTATAGTTACCCATGTAACCGTCTTGAGGAAGCGTTACACCCAGTTCTTGAGCTGCTTCTACTTTCAATTGTTGAAGAGCTGCAGTTGCTTGAGGTACGACAAGATTGTTAGAAGAACGACCTTGAGCCATGTCATGTCACCTCCTTTGATGTTGTATATGGATATTATGACTGAATCCTAGGAATCTCATTCGTGCTTGTGGCAGATCATTTGATGGTAAAATTATCCGTATCGCTGGAATGGCCGTTATCTTAGACAAACAAGAGCAGCCCTTTGATTTCAAAGGGCTGCTCTTGTTGAAACATTAAGTATATAAAGATCTTATGGCTCACATGAAATGGCTTAACTACCCTTGCTCTGCCTCCGGTGACGTTTTTTGGACGCTGATCTGGGTATTCAGGTTCACGGTCTGTCCCGGTTCCAGATGAATCAGGCCGGTTTCTTCGTTCGGCAGATTCAAATTGGGCGCGTTCGGAAGCCAGGTATACGGCTCGATGCAGAGGAATTCCTCTGCATCGCCTTTTGTATAGAGCACCCAGTGCTTGAAAAAGGCGCGGTCTGCCGAATAATGAATTTGATAACCATCATCCCGTTGAAGCATGGCTTCGGCTGGTTTGCCCTCCGGGATTTTCAATATCGTATCGAGGTCGGCTTCCTTCAGGTTGAGTCCGGAATTCAATTGTTCCAGATGGCCAAGCGGTGAAAGATCTCCGGTTGGAATCAGTTCATTATTCAAGGTATAGATTCCCTCTACAGGCAGATCCAGCGTCCAGCGATGCGGCTCACCATCAAGCAGGAACCACGTATGGTAACCCATACCGAACGGCACAGGGCTGGAACCCAGATTCGTTGCACGAAGACTCTGCGATAAGCGGGTACCCTGAAGACGGAAGGTCATTTCCAGTTTCAGCGGTACTGGGAATTGGGCAATCCATTTCGGATCATCCGATGATATGAACTCTGTCGAAACGGCGCACCCATCATCATCTTCCTCTATGTCGCTGACACACCAAGCCTGTGATCGGTGGAGACCGTGGATATGATTGTCGTTCGCTGTATTTTGATCAAATTGATACGATGTTCCGCCATACTCAAACTGGCCTTTGGAAATCCGGCCTGGCGGAATGAGCATCGGGATGCCGAAGTGGTAGGGCTTCTGAAGATAGAATGCAAGCTCACTTTCATCTGGTTTTCGAAGGATTTCGCGTGAGTTTTTAAGGTCTTTGATTCCAATGACATTGTTACCTAGACGAGGAAGGAGAGTCACTTCAAGACGGCCGCTGTTTAAAATATAGGTGTCGTAACCATTCCACTGGCCTTTGGTCACTTGATTCATATCGATGCTCCTTTACTAACAGAAATCATGGTCTTGACGATTAACCACATCATAACAGATTTTTGCGGAAAGGGTAAAAGAAATGCTTCAAAACATTGGACGGCTTGATTCCAAAATGGAATTGACAAGGCAGAGCAAGAGTTTTATCATTGCATGTAATAGTGATCCAAAATGATTGAAACACGATGACAAGGACAAGTAAGCAGGTGCGGCCCATCCTTCAGAAAGCCGGTGGTTGATGTGAACCGGTGGATCCGCTTTGCTGAATGGACCTTTGAGTGCCAGGCTGAACAGGGATTATTTTGTTATTCCTTAATATGCCGGCCGGGTATTCTCCGTTACAAGAATGGAAGGCTGCAGCTTAAGTATTAGAGTTACTGCAGCGAATAAGGGTGGCACCACGGTCTCACGTCCCTTGCGGATGTGAGGCCTTTTTGCGTTCATATATGTTCCCTTGAGCGGGGCAGACTTTGGATTAAAGAATGTTTAAATAAATGGAGGGTTAGTCATGAAAACAGTATTATCGGGAATTCAGCCGAGCGGTAATTTGACACTGGGCAACTACATTGGAGCCATTAAAAATTTTGTTAAGCTTCAAGACGAGCATGATTGTTACTTTATGGTCGTCGATCTGCACGCCATTACGGTACCGCAGGAGCCAAGCTCGCTCCGAGATCGCTCCGAATCGGTTGCGGCACTGTACGTAGCAGCCGGAATCGACCCGAATCGTGCTAATATTTTTCTGCAATCCCATGTTCCTCAGCATGCCGAACTGGGATGGATCATGACAACGATGGTGAATATGGGCGAATTGGAACGGATGACACAATTTAAGGACAAATCGGAAGGCAAAGATTCCGTAGGAGCCGGTTTGTTTGTCTATCCAGCGCTTATGGCTGCAGATATATTGCTATATAATGCCAATCTGGTACCGGTAGGAGATGACCAAAAGCAGCATTTGGAAATCACGCGCGATTTAGCTGCACGGTTCAATCATCGGTTCGGTTCCTATTTCAATATGCCGGAACCGTTCATTCCGGAAGTAGGAGCACGAATTATGTCGCTGGATGATGCTTCTAAAAAGATGAGCAAAAGTAATCCGGTTGAGGGCAGTTATATTGCTATGCTGGATACGCCGGACCAAATCCGCAAGAAAATCAGTAGAGCTACAACTGATTCCGGGGCCGAAGTGGTCTATGACCCGTCCGCTAAACCAGAAGTTAGCAATCTGATGAGCATCTATTCGGAGTGTGCTGGTGTGTCCTTGCAGGAAGTACAGGCGCGTTTTGAAGGGAAGATGTACGGGGCATTCAAGAAGGAGCTTGGCGAAGTTGTAGTAGCCGCTCTGGAGCCACTCCAAAACAGATACTACGAAATTCGCCAAACCGGTGAAATCCATGACATTCTGGCCAAGGGAGCAGAGCAGGCACAGAGGACTGCAACTCAAATACTGGATGGCGTCAAGGACAAGATGGGCTTTCTGGCTCGTAAATAAGCAGGGTTCTTCCTAAGAAGGCTTGCGTTTGGATTTGATAATGAATCCCCAGCCTATGTTGAGAATGGAGAGCAGAGCCAGACCGACGGCCAGAAATCCGTTGTAACTGATGGATATGGCCGATGCGGTCAGCAGGACGATCGAAGAGACCGCAAACCATAGGGATAAGCCTTTACTCATATGAAAAAAACCTCCAAAGATAAAAATTGAAAAAATACGTATAACGTTGCAAGAAGGAGCCATAATAAGTTTGCAAGCTTGCACTGGAATAACAGACATTCAGTGAAGGGAGATATTTAATATGGCACGCCGCAGCAACAATTTGGTTGTACCTCAAGCAACTGCAGCATTACAACGTTTGAAACTCGAGGCTGCTCAAGAACTAGGCGTAACGATTCCTCAGGACGGTTACTATGGTAACTATACTTCCCGTGAAACAGGATCCCTGGGTGGATACATTACAAAACGTTTGGTACAGCAAGCAGAACAGGCTCTTCAGGGGTCTGGCCGCACGCTGTAATCTTTTTCTCATAACGTGAGTATGGAAGCCCGGAGCGCTATCATTGCGCTCCGGGCTTTGTATTCATATTAAGGGATCGACACCCATCTTTGCTACATAGACAAATTGTGCCTTAAACAACGGCATAACGTCAAGAATATATCGCATCCAAATGTCACTGAATTGTCATATAGATGGAACGAATTCCGAAGGATTGCTAAACACTTTTTACTAATGATATGATAAACTTTATAGCGGAGGCAGTACTTCCTCCATAACGACAGATACAAGGAGGAACGTTTACACGTGGATAATCACTTGAGATACCAAGCTCCTTCAGAATCCGCAGCACTTGCCTCGGCAGCGCCTGCACCTCCCGATAAGGCGGGGACTTGGAAAGATTTTATCACGGTAACGAAGCCCGGAATCATCCGGTCAAATTTGATAGCGGCTTTTGCCGGATTTTGGCTAGCATCGCGTTGGGATATCCAATTCGGATTGATGATTATGACACTTCTCGGAACCGTGCTCGTTATGGCTTCGTCCTGTGTTTTCAATAACTATTTCGACAGAGAGCTTGACATGAAGATGGAGCGTACACGGAACCGCTCACTTCCAACCGGACGGCTGACACCAAAGGTTGTTCTTTGGTATGCCATCATTCTTGGGGTCGTTGGACTAGCCATGTTATTCCTGTTCTCAGGGGTATTGGCAGGTATATTCGGAGCGATCGGAATGTTCGTATACGTTGTGGTATACACATTATGGTTAAAGCGTTCATCAACATGGAGCACATCGGTAGGCGCTATTTCCGGAGCGATGCCTCCTGTGATCGGCTATGTTGCCGTGACAGGAACCGTAGATATGGCTGCGGTTTTGCTGTTCGCTCTTCTGTTTCTCTGGCAGCCGCCTCATTTCTGGGCACTGGGCATTCGCCGGGTTGAAGAATATCGTGCAGCGGGTTTTCCGTTATTGCCGGTAGTTAAAGGAATTAAACGCACGAAGTATCAGATGATCCCTTATCTGGTACTGCTTATACCGATCCCCATCCTGATGTACACGTATGGATACGCCGGTATATTCTTTCTGGTTATCGGACTCCTTCTGGCTGTTTGGTGGCTCTACGCCGCGCTCCAAGGTTTCCGTGCTAAGGACGATGAAGCTTGGTCCAAAAAAGTATTTATTATCTCCATCAATTACTTGACCTTGAGCCTGATCGTTCTCATACTCAATACCACTTTTTAATAGGTGGAAGGGCTTTAACGCTGCACTAAACCTGGCAAGAACAGGGATTGCCTGAGACGAAGGGAGAACGGGGAAGGTCATGAATGCATTCAAACGTTACAAATGGACTTGGGTATTACTCGCTGTCTGCGTAATAGCAGCTATTTACCTGGTATTCAACTCATTAGGATTCGGAAAAGAAAAGTTTCCAATCGTTCGTGAGGTAGCCGCTTACTCCATGGAAAATGTGGATGGAAAGACGATCACATCGGACGATACCAAGGGCAAGGTGAAGCTCATGTACTTCTATTTCACCAGCTGTCCGGATGTATGCCCGATTACGACACTGGTTCTTTCGCAAATACAGGAAGACTTGAAGAAAGAGGGCATCTTCGGTAAAGAAGTTAACTTCGTGTCCATCTCCTTTGACCCGGAAACCGATACAAAAGAGAAAATTAAGGAGTTCGGGGACCGTTTCTATGCGGATTATAACGGCTGGTACTTCCTTCGTGGAGATCAGGAGGAAACACGGAAGCTGATGCAGGACTCTTTCAAAATCCCGCTGCTCGGCAATAACTCGACGAATTTCACGCATGGCAATTCCATTGCATTGGTTGACCGGAATAACAATATTCGGAAGACCTATAATGCAGCGGACCCGGCCCAAGTGAAGACCGAGGATATTGTGAAGGATATTAAGACCTTAATTAAGGAATAAACCTATAGGTAAAACCAAAAGGCGCGCTCTATCGTTAAAGATGGAGGACGCCTTTTTTATTTAAAATAACGATTTCTGATCTGCGTTGTTTATAGCAGGAGGCGGGTAAATGATGAACTCTTCCAGCCCGGCCTTCTCTAACTGGGCAATCAGATATTCGTCAGGGGTTCCTTCAACACCGGCGTATCCCCGGCGCGTATAGATCTGTTCGGCATCAGGGAAGATGTCGCGCAGGGCACCGCGAATTTTCTTGCCGGAGCTGTCGTTATCCATAAAAAGATACACCTCTTGATCCTTCACCTGTTTATGAAGGCTTTCCAGCTTGGCGGTGTTTAGCGTTCCAAATGTGCACAGGATGGTAATATCCGATGTCAGCAATCGGCGTAGTCGGCTCCGGTCGTTCTTGCCCTCTACAATGAGGAATATCGGCATTTTTTTCACCTCTGTCATGATACGGAGATCTTTGGCAGCATTCCCCGGGAAATGATAATCTGCCGTCGAATGATGGTTGCGTCGAATGGTGTATGTATAGTGTAACTTGTTTTTTACCGATCATGCAAAGCGGGCAAAATAAACGGCCATCCATTTGGATGGCCGTAACAAAGTTAACCCGTGTTTTCTAGAAACAGCTCAAGATAATGACGAGCAGAATATACAATACAAGAATCATTCCGACTGAATTTCCATAGCCCCCATGGCAATGTTTATGATGAACATGACTCATGATAACTTCACCCCTTGGTTAGATGTACGTGGTCATTTGCCACACTGTATCTTATGTGGTTTTACCCATATGGATTGTGCATTGGCCCATTTGCATCCTTTTGGGCGCTGGCTTTAGCCCGGTACAGCTATCTTAGACGGGTGAGATTGGGGTTTCTGGTGAGACGGCTGTTAAAGGTGCTTCACGATTGCGTTTGGGGAGCAGCAGCAGCACGGTCATCAGCATCAAAAACGCGATAAAATAAGGAGACACCACCGTCCGGAGCTGTCCTGCCGCAATAGGGCCTACAAAGGAGCCCAGCGACATGGCAATGGATTGCAATGAGAACACTTTCCCGAGCCTGCCTCCGCCGCTTAGCTCAATAAACAGTGAGGATAATGCCGGAAACAGCAACCCTTTAGCAAGCCCGAGTGCAAACAGGATGATCGTAATCGGTACATGGTCCGCTGCAGCCAGGGCATAGAAGCATATAGCCAAACCCAATACGCCGATGGTTACCCTGATATAGGGCGCATAACGATTGAGAAACAGCATGCTTAATGTGACCAAAGCTCCAAGACTAATGACGGAGAATAGAAGCCCGGTGGACATAATGCTTGCCAGCCCGCTTTCCCGCAGCGGTATTTCAAAGAACAGGATTCCTTGAGAGCATGCGATAGCAAAGGGAATCAGATATAAGCGCAAGCTAAAAGGAAGCCGCGCCGGTGTTCCGCTGTTGACCGGAACAGCCTGCCCTTTATCTTTAGCGGTGGCTGACAGAGGTTTCGGGAGACTGAGAAACGCCATCAAGCCGGTGAAGATCAAAAGCCAGCCCAGACTCTGGAATGTACCGGAAAATCCTGCTTTGGCTACAATGAAAGCGCCGGCGGCCGGGGACAAGACAGAGGCAAGGGTGTGTATCACGCCATGACCGGACATATATTTGCCTTGCGTAACAGGATCCCGGGAGAGAGACGCAAGCAGCGCCAGACAGGCAGGTGACAAAAAGGCCAAGACGAAGCCGCTGATCGAGCGGAGCACGAGCAGCTGCCAGGGCAGTTGGACATGAGCCTGGAGCAGCAGGATAACACCAGCGGCAGTTAAGCTGAAAATAATGTAGCGTCTGCTGCCGTGCCGATCGATCAGATTGCCTGCAAGCAGATTGCCAGGCAGATGGGTTAAAGCATAAATGCCCATCATCCAGCCGATAAACGTAGGGGCTGCGCCAAGGGAGATGGCAAAGGGCGTCAGTACTGGATACTGAGCATGCAAATCAAAAAACGCCAGAAACAAAAACATATAGAGCCATAAAGCGGTTTTCAATATGGCACCCTCCTATCCGGCAAAAGTTGATATGGTACTACTACTTGTACGTTCGAAAGGGCAAGCTTATACCTTTTTGTGAAAAGACCAGGTTGGCTGACAGCTTTGCGGGGTATCATGTATAATTAATAAGACGGCCATGAACCGCCGCTTTTGAAACGATGAACGGGAGTGAATTGAATTGGATACTCAGGTCTGGATCGAATTTCTTAAACAAAACTGGCTGGTCATTGCCATCGCCTTAATTATCTTGTTTATTGTGCTGAATGTGGTGAGAACCGTCATTAAGTGGGCGCTAGCTGTACTCATCATCGTGGGATTGTTGGTGTATAGCGGAATTTCATTGGATAAAATCGGCGAGGTTGTAACCACGGTGAAGGAAGAAACGGTGGACACGATAAAAAAAGAAGCGCTGAACATGATGATGAAAGAAGCGAAGGAAGCAAAATATACTTCGAATGGGGACGGTACCTACTCCATTAAAGCTCCCAATCTGGAGCTGAAAGGAAGTGCCGGTTCCGAAGAGGTTGAAGTCACTTTCCGAGGAGTTTCGGTAGGCAAGTGGGATATCAACGATACGATTCAGAGTTTTATCGACGATGCCAAGAGCAATACGGCCTCTAAATAAAAGAAACGCAATCGGATCCGAATGCACGAGAGCGCAGCGTTGTCGTGCTGCAGCTCGATTACATCGGTTGACAAGACATCATGGGAGAGGAGGGGATACCGTTGATGTCGGCATGGAAGGATAGTGTGCTTGATGGGAACGGAATCACCATCTTGCTGCTGCTGATTGTGGCTTTTTCATTATTGCAGGGATGGAGACGCGGAGCCTCCCGGTCAGCCGGGAAGCTTGTTTTTTTTCTGGGGGATGCGGTGCTGCGCCTGGTCGGGCTAGCGATCTCCGTTCCTTTTACATTATGGTTATCACCTAAGGCAGGCGATTGGCTGGGTACGGTCTCCACTTTACCGAATCGAGAGCTGCGCTTCTGGGAACAGATTTATTATACAGCCGTCAAATCGCTGGCGGATTTCCCGCTGCTGCGGTTTGCGGTGCTCTTTATGTTAAGTTACGCCCTTATCGTATTTATGCTGCGTCTGCTCGTTTCCCTGATCATGGGAGGGAGGCTGGGACTCTTCGGAACGAGAAAGGATACATCGGCATCGCTGCTGAGCCGCCTAACAGGTGCGGGAATTGGCGTCATCATGGGTGCAGCGCGGAGCATTATTGTGATTGCGATCTTATTCATCTACGTCAGTCTGAATCCCGATCACGGCTTTAGCCGGTACGTTGAGGCTTCACCGGTTTATCAGCAGGGAGCGAGGGCTGTAATAGAGCCTTTGTCGGGTTCTCTCGTCCGCGAGAAGCTGCCGGTCTTTACCCAATCGGTTCAGGAAGAACTGAATGGGATCATTCAGCGGAAGTATGAGGTCATCGACCATAAGATTCCCGAGGGCATTGAGCAGTCGGCAGCCCATGTCGTGAAGGGTGCGTCAACCGATGAAGAGAAAGCCCGAAAACTCTATGATTGGGTTGGCAGCCGGATTACGTACGATCACGATAAAGTGACCTTGTATGAAGAGCAGCGGATATGGAAAGAGCAGACACCACAGGATACGTACGATACCAGATTAGGCGTATGCATTGATTATGCCCGGCTGTACGCCATGATGGCCCGGTCTCAGGATATGAAAGTCCGGGTCGTAACCGGCAGAGGATATAATGGTCAGGGTGGTTATGGTCCCCATGCCTGGAATGAGGTCTACTTGAGTGAAGAGAAGCGATGGATACCGCTGGACCCGACCTGGGCACAGAGCGGAAACTGGTTTAACCCGCCGCGCTTCAATGAGACGCATATTAAAGAGCAGGTGTTTTGATAGATGTGTTGATACGGAGAAGGGCGGACTTTGAGCAAGGGAAGTTCGCCCTTGCCCGTCAGGAGGGGCCTTCCAGATGAAGTGGGGGGGCGTTTATGTTAATATGGGTTTATGTGATTGTGGATAAAGGGGAGAAGCATACGTGAAAGGGTTTAGGCCGGATAAGCGCAAACAAGAAGAACGAGATGCCGGCAGTCAGTTTAACTTGCGGGTTAATCTATTTTTTTTCAGCACTTTTATCATATTCTGTGTCGTTATTATACGTCTTGCTATACTGCAGTTTGTTGAAGGACCTGAGCTAAAAGAACTCGAAACCGGTGGGCAGGTTAAAAATTTCCCGCTTCAACCGATCCGGGGCAGCATCGTTGATGCTTCCGGAACGCCGCTTGCCTACTCGACACCCTCCCAAGCACTGTATTTAACGCTGTTAAAGGATTACAGTTCATCCGAACGAGGGAAGAAGAACCGTCCGGAGATCGAAAAGCTGGCCGAGGAAATGGTCAAGGTTTTCGAACAACATGGTGATCCAAAAGCCGAAAAGTTGACGGTGGATGATGTGCTCAAAGCGATGGACCTGGAATTCAACAAGCAGCCGGGTTATGAGCCGAGACGCATTAAGGCAGATCTCTCGACTAAAGAAGTGGCTTACTTTATGGAGCATAAGAATGAATATCCTGGAGTCGAGGTTGTCGAAGAGAGCCAGCGTCAATACAACCCGGACAAAATCGCCGTTCAAACGATTGGTTATTTGAAAGAATTCCGCGGAAATAAGACACTGGATAAATATAAACAGATCGATGAGCAGAACAAGAAACAAAAAGATCCGGGACTCATCTACACGGAGCAGGAGAAGGTTGGTGTAGACGGACTTGAAATGATGTTCCAGGATGAGCTGCGTGGCAAGAACGGATATATCGGGATTCCGATTAATCCGCAGAACATGGCGGACGGGGTGCCAACCATGATCGCCCCGGAGAAGGGCTACAATATTCATACGACGATCCACAAGGATATTCAGAAGGTTACGCAGCAGGCGATCATGGATCAGCTGAAGTGGCTTCATACCAATACGGTTTCCGGTAAAACGCATCCGAATGCGCAAACCGGTTATGCCGTAGCGATGGAAGTGGACACCGGAAACATTGTTGCCATGGCCAGTATGCCGGATTATGACCCGAATGTGTGGGAGAATGGGACCGATGATACTAATTGGGAAACCGTCATGAAGTATTACGGCAACGGGACGATCTCTCCATACAGTTCCGGTCGATCCGGCAACAATCTGGAATCGGTTGTGCTGCTCGGTTCCACTATGAAGCCTTTGACGGTATTAATTGGACTTAATGAAAAATTGTTTGGGCCGAACGATTATTATTATGATAGCGGTGCAGCATTCTTCGGTAAGGATAATACGAGAGTCCGGAACTCGGGCGGTAGAGCCTACGGATCCCTGAATGCGAGACAAGCGATTGAGCACTCCTCCAATGCCTTTATGGTTGACTGGATCGGGGAACGACTGTATAACAAATACGGCTCCAAATCCGTTGATGTATGGGATGAATACATGAGGAAATTCGGGCTCGGGGTATCTACTGAATCCGGTCTGCCGAAGGAGCATAAAGGAATCATCGAGTATACCAATATCGAGCAGGCGGGAAGTTATCTGGCGGCCATGGCATACGCTTCTTTCGGGCAATCCGGTAAATATACGACGCTCCAATTGGCTCAGTATGCCAGCACGCTTGCCAATCGGGGAGAACGCATCCGGCCGCAGCTTGCGAGCAAGATTGTGGATCAGGACGGCAAGGTGATCAAGGAATTCAAACGCGAAGTATTAAATAAAGAGGAATTCCCGCAGCAGTACTGGAATGAAGTCATTGCAGGGATGAATACGCAGGGACTTCGAGCTTTTGAAGATTTTAAATATGATTTTGCACGGAAAACAGGAACATCCGAGCAGGATATTTATAAAAACGGTTCTCGGATCAGGGTAGAAAACGGGGTGTTTATTGCCTTTGCTCCACGGCAAAATCCGAAGCTGGCCGTCGCCGTGGTCATTCCGGAAGCAGGCTTCGGTTCCCAGAGTGCCGCGCCGGTTGCTCGTAAAATTTTCGACGCGTATGACGAGATTTACGGACTGGACGGTACGCCTCACCCTAAAAAAACCGAGGGTGAGAATGGGGATGGCAGTAACCAATAAGAGGATATTTGCTAAAACGGCAGCCAAGAGCCCTCGATGGGGTGGCTGCCGTTTTTTATCCATTACACATGGGCGTCAGGGGCTTTGTCCGCTACCAGATTCAAGACGACGTTAAACTCCAGCAGCGCTTTGAGGCCGCAGAGCACCATGGTATAACCGCCCATGGAATCAATAGCCTGCTGTACATTCTCATCATCACTGCCTGTAAAGCCGGAGTGGGTAATGGTTACGAAGGTCTCATGATCGCCCCGTGGCGTGAATGTCCATTCGGTTTGGGTCCGGTCTGAAGACTCGATCGTGATGCGGCGATTCACTTCAATATGTTGAACGTACACGTCATCATGTACTCCATACATCTCCCAATCCCAGCGGATATGATGGCCTTCCTCAAGCTTGCCGCTGCTTTTGGTAAACCAGAACTTGGTTGTAATCTCAGGGTCGATAAAAGCCTCGAATACTTCCGAAACCGGTCTTCGAATCAGCATCTCAGCCGTTACGACGGGGTTCTCATTGAGCTTGGTCATATGATTCATGACTCCTTTCGGGGTTGTCTTCAGTAAACATCGTAGCATAAAGGAAATCATATTTTTTCTTATACATTGCTCATTTATATCAAGTGCCATGTGTTTGTTCGAGTGCCTGGGAAGACTTGCTTAAGGCTTAGGCTTTTCCTCAGTTTTGATCTGTTAGGGGCCGTCGATACGGGGGAGTGTTTTGGCGCCCTTCCTTTTGTGGTAAAATGTCGTTATGTTTGCTCGCAATTCGTAAGGGGGTTAATACCATGAATAATAAATATCGGTTGTTGGCACTGGATATGGACGGTACGCTGCTGCAGGACGATCATGAGGTGTCGGAGGAAACGGTGAAGTGGATCAAGGAAGCGGTACGGCACGGCATTCACGTCTGCCTCTCGACAGGTCGGCCGTTTCAGGATGCCTATCCGTATGCCAAGCAGCTTGAACTGACGACGCCGATGGTAACGGTGAACGGCGGCGAAGTATGGCGTGCGCCATATGAATTGCATCGCCGCGCGCTGCTCGACAGCAAACTCGTGGAACAAATGCATGCACTCGCGATTGAAACCGGATCATGGTTCTGGGCGTATTCAGTAGAAAGATTGTATAACTCTGAGAACTGGACCGACGATGTTGCGAATCAGGAATGGCTGAAATTCGGTTACAACACGAATGATCATGAGGTACGCCACAATATCATGATGCGACTGCAGGATATGGGCGGACTGGAGATCACGAACTCCTCGCCGGATAACCTGGAAATCAATCCGCAGGGCGTTAACAAAGCGACCGGAATCGGACAGGTGTGTGAGCTGCTCGGCATTAGCATGTCCGAAGTCGTAGCCGTGGGAGACAGCTTGAACGACCTGGCTGTGATTCAACAGGCCGGCCTCGGCGTGGCCATGGGGAATGCCCAGCAGACCGTAAAGGATGAAGCGGACCTTGTGGTTTCCAGCAACAATGAGGACGGTATTGTCGAAGTCATCAGGGATCATATTTTGATCGAAGGGTGAGATGTTGATGGACATATTGGGCTGGATTATCGTCATCGCTCTGTTTATCATTGGGATGGCCGGGGCGATATACCCTATTCTGCCGGGGGTTATCGCCATTTACCTGGCGCTGTTCGTTTACGGCTGGTTCTTTACGTTCGAGCATTACAATGCATGGTTCTGGATAATCCAGACCATCATTCTGGTGGTGCTCTTCATTGCCGATTATGCGGTTAACGCCTGGGGAGTTAAGAAGCTTGGTGGTTCCAAAGCCTCGATATGGGGCAGCACCATCGGACTGATTATCGGACCGTTCGTTATTCCCGCTTTTGGATTGATAATTGGACCATTCCTCGGGGCATTTCTGGGTGAAATGCTGGCAGGCTCGGGACCAAGCAAATCCATGAAGGTTGGTTTCGGATCAGTCTTAGGATTGTTCAGCAGCATTGCGGTGAAGATTATTTTACAGCTTGCGATGATTATTATTTTCTTCATTTGGATTTTCTAATAGACGCTTAGGAATCGCTGTAAGAGGCGCTTTGGAGGAGAAAGAAGGGTACGGTTTTGTCAAAGAAAGAGTCATTTATTAAAGGCACGATCATCTTGGCCGCTGCTGCTCTGGTAGCCCGCGTGCTGGGTCTTGTCCAGCGGGTGCCGCTGGAGCATATGCTGAACGATATAGGGGATGCCTCATTTACGATCGCCAATAACGTATATTTAATGCTGTTAACGGTAGCAACGGCAGGCATTCCCAGCACACTCAGCAAAATGGTATCAGAACGTCATGCTTTAAATAAGCCTGCGGAGGCTCGGCGTGTCTATCATGCTGCACTTATTTTTGCCTGCGCAGCAGGCGTTATCATGACGCTGCTGCTTTATTTCGGAGCTCCTTTTTATGCTACCCATATTTCTAAGCAGCCGGAGGCAGCCGCGGCCATTCAGGCATTGGCTCCAGCGCTGCTGCTGTTTCCGGCCATCGCGATGATGCGGGGATACTTCCAGGGACGTAATAACATGGTGGCTGGTGGCATATCGCAGATCATCGAGCAGATCGCACGGGTTGTGACAGCGATCGGCTTGGCCTATGTGCTGCTGCGGATGGGATACGACGATACCTGGATTGCGGCCGGAGCTTCCTTCGGTGGCGTACTCGGCAGTATCGGCGCATTTGCAGTCATGTTGTACTTTACGGTAAAACTTCGCCGAAGTGATCGTGAGCTCAAGATGCCGGCGGCGGACCGCTCTATTCCGCTTGGCGGGATATACCGGGATATATTCACGCTGTCTATACCGATTGTGCTGTCTTCCCTGGCGGTTCCGGCTGTTAACTTCATTGACAGCTCCATCGTGAAGCCGCTGTTGATCGGGCAGATTGGTTTGGATCAGGCGACAGCAGCCCTCGCGGTGCTGGGAAACCGGGCCCAAAGCGTGGCGGGGATTCCGCCGATTCTAGCCATTGCTCTCAGCACCTCGCTCATTCCGATCATCTCTGCGGCTTTTGCGAAGAAGGATCAGGAGCATTTGGAACAGCAAGTATCGCTGGCGATGCGTATAGCCATATTGACGGGCATGCCGATGGTGATCGCGCTATGCGTGGCATCCTATTCCATTAATGGTTTGCTGTTTAGTTCCTTGGGCGGCAGCGGGATTATTGGATTTCTGACGTTCGGTACGATTTTCCAGATCACGATGATGACTACAAATTCCATTCTTCTTGGAATCGGCAAGGCCAAACTCTCGATGATTCATGTGATGATCGGGGTTGCGATCAAGCTAGCAGCCAGCTTCCTGCTTGCTCCGTTCTTTGGGATCTACGGGATCATAGGGAGCACGGCGCTCTGTTTCCTTGTCATTACGATACTCAATATAAGATCGATTAAAGCGATTGTATCCTTCTCCATCCTAGGCAAACGCTGGACGGGCTTCGTATTGACGGTGATTGCCGCCGGAGGAATCGGATATGGCCTGAATCTGGCCGGTATTCAAATGGTCGATATCATGCCGGCACGGTTGGCCTTCCTGCTGACTTGCCTGGTTGTAGGCGTGGCCGTGGTCATTATATATCTTGTCCTGCTGGTGGTGTTTGGCGTATTGCGGCAATCGGAGCTGAGCAGTTACCCGCGCCTTTTGCAGAAAGTGTTCCGTCCGCTTATGAGACTGCAGCCTGCACGTATGCGGGAGCGGGGATAAAGACATATAGTTTTACTTATCGTGTGAATAGAACGGAACGGAGACCCTCCTTGCAGTATTGGGACGGTCTCTTTCCATTTTAATGCCGATGGAACAGATCAGACACATCATGCACGATAGAGGTTTTCTCCAGAGCGGCCCGATGGGCGTGGGTTATATCCGGCAGCAGCGGTCGTATTGGCTTACGAATGTGCCTAAACATAGCCCGGCCCTGATACCAGTCGTACCGGGGAATCGGCTCGGGGGTCTCATCCTCCCAGATCTCCTCAAGATAAGGGCTGTACATACGCTGACCATCGGGCAGCCATTCTGATGTGATGAGGTCAGATCCCGCGTGGCCATGATTCATGGCTTGCTCAAGGGTCGGCGTAAATAAGGCCGGCCAATATTCGGCGCGCGATCCCAGGTGCTTGGTGGATCGTGCGAATGCCAGCACGGCGCGGTATATCTCCTCATACCCAAACAATAAAGCATACAGCGAACGGCCTGCCTTGATCCGAATGGACAGGTCGTCAAACTTGGGTAGGGTAAGTCCGACCAGCGGCCTGGCTGGGGATTGGGGCTTCTGGGAAGGGCTTTCGCCCGACTCTGTTCGATAGACTTGACCCAGCGGAAACACGATTTGATTCAACCGGGTCAGCTCATGCATCCGAAAGAAAGGATCCTTTAGAATATGCTGTTGGTAAAAAGGATGTCTCGCCACACGCCCCTCAATATAGTTCTGCTCATTAATGATGAGGGCAACCGTAAGCAGCGAACTGCTCCGATCCTGCCAGAACTGCTCCCAGAACGGTGTCATGAACGTTGAAATATGAAAGTGGGGGAGCAAATGAAATAGGGGCTTACCTTTTTTTCGACTGTGTATATAGAGCAGCAGTTGGGGGTAGGCGTCCTGGAAGATCAGTGCATTACAGCGCTCCAGGAAGCGATACAGGTTGTTCTTAAATGTCGGATCCATAAGATCCGACATCAATCCGCCCTTCAGATCACTCATATTCCACCCGGCATTACGCGATACCATGTGGGCCAGAAAGGCCCAATGCAGCTCAGGATGTGATACATAGCAGTCCCAATAGGCTTGCGTACGGGTTACGTTACTCCGGTTGGCTGCAGCTGTGGCCTCTTGAATATGATGAATCAATTCCTGCTCTTCTGGAGATAGCTGAACATCTGCACCGGGCTCATGAATCCGAATATCGCTATACCCTTGCATGGAAGGGAGCGGAAACGGGGAAACGCTCTGCTGCAGATAGGGATGGGAGGAGAGGATGTCCTTGAGCTGCCTGCGAATTGTTCTAACGGTTGTGTAGTCCCAACGCAATTCGTGTCTGCTAGTCCGGAGCTTTAAAGAGAATCGCCACGACGCGATCATCCCCGACCATGATTCGGTCAGGGCTTGCGGAATGGTTGCCGTCCATGACCATACATCCTTGCCCCGGTTTTTTTTATCATTGACTCCATTCGAGTGCATTGGGGGGTCACCTGCACTTTCTGATGGTTAATCCCAGTCTGTGAGCATCATAATGTCAGTATGCTCTAAAATTTGACTTCCACTCAACATTTTGATTCACTAAGGGTGAAGGAACTCGACGTAAAGGGGAGATAATCAATGGAAAAAATCACTTCAGAAGCAGAATTTCAGGTTGCAATCCAGTCTCCGCGACTGACTGTTGCCGTATTTAAAGCAGACTGGTGCGGCGATTGCAAGTTTATCGATCCATTCATGCCTGAGGTTGAGACAAAGTTCTCAAACCAATTGACTCTGGTAGAGGTTGACGTCGATGCTGTCGGTGACGTGAGTCAGCAGCAAAATATTATGGGTATCCCTAGCTTTGTTGCATATTCCGATGGACGCGAGCTGGTTCGCTACGTTAACAAACTCCGCAAATCGCGCCAGGAGATTGAAGATTTCCTGCAGCGTGCCGTGGACGTATACAGTACGATTCATAAGTAAGAGTGACTATAGCACCGCCGCCTTGATCTATAACTGGCGGCGGTGTTGTTTTACATATCAGTTCGAGGTAGGGTGAAGAAGTCAAGTACCTGTATCATGAAGGTTTTTCTCATTTTTGAACATTTTGTCACAATCGCTCAAGTGACCGTAGCGGTAGAATCAGGTATAATGAAATGTGGACTGTGTACGATGCGATCCTGTAAAGGTTTAAATAGTGAATGATTATGAGCAGCAGGTGAGATAAGTGAATGATAAACAATTAAAATGGCTGAGTTACATAACATGCTTAATTATGTTCTGCGCGACGTTCGGGGGCATGGTTGTGACAAAGACGGGCTCGGGCCTCGGTTGCGGCCAGGAATGGCCGCTGTGTAACGGTAAATTTGTTCCCGCTTACACGATATCCTCCATGATTGAGTATTCCCACCGGGCTGTCAGCGGAATGGCGGGGTTGGCCGCGCTGGCTTCGCTGATTGCGTTCTGGAAGTACAAGCGGGATCGCCGGGATTTGATGGCTTATGTTATCGGGACCTCGGTATTCGTTGTAGTGCAGGCGATCATGGGTGCGCTTGCGGTGGTTAAGCCTCAATCGGCTGCGATTATGGCGCTGCATTTTGGCTTCTCGCTGATTGCTTTTGCTAGCTCCGTCATGCTGGCTCTGGGAATGCGGCGGGTAGAACAGGCGAAGGGGCCCGCAGACTTGGAACGTCTGCCCCGGGTAAGCAAGTGTTTCCGCAATTTAGTCTGGGGTACAACCCTGTATAGCTACATCGTTGTTTATATTGGCGCATTCGTCAGCCATACCGATTCCCGGGAAGGCTGCTCGGGCTGGCCGCTGTGTAACGGGGAAGTGATCCCGGAGCTGGGCGGTGGGGTCGGCATCGCCTTTATGCACCGGGTGGCAGCGCTTCTCCTGCTGTTCGTGGTTGCGGTGATGGGGCATTTTGCATATTGGCGTAACCGCGATAACCGGGAGATACAGATGCTGGGCATCTCGGCAACCGTGCTCTGCTTGCTGCAAGTGTTTAGCGGTGCCCTCATTATGGCAACGATGCATAACGAGGAGGTTTACGTATTCTCCGCACTGGGACATACACTGCTGATCTCGGCCTTATTCGGCGTACTCTGTTATTTAAGTGTCAGGGTATGGCAGCTCAGCAAGCCGGTTAAAGCTGAAATGCAAACGGATCATAGCGTGTCTCGTGAAAAGATTGTATAAGAAAGAAGCGAAAATCATTAACCAAAAAGATCGAATTTAAGGCAACAGCGTTTATGCAAAGTCCCCGAACCAGCGTTCGAGGGCTTCGTTGTATAGTGAGGAGGGGAGACGATGATAGCCAAACGATCCGCTCGACCTGTCCGATATCAAGGAGACGCTGGGAGCAGTATTGAAAAGGTTTGATCCGGCAACAGATTAGGTTATATTTATTGAGACATCGCATGGACTATACAGGCGAACTCAATCATCGCAGTAAGGCGTGATTATGGGAATCAATCAGCCATTCGAATTCGCAAGCTGTCGCCGCTGTTATGACGAAGGCGATATCCCAAGGATATCTCAAGTCGCTCCATTCTGTGAGGGTTGTCTGGTCGTTTCGGGGGCATCCTATAAGAACAATCCTCTGGTCATTGAAACACGAATGAAACCAGGATACCCGGGAAGAGCTATTCCTGCGTGAGGATATCGTGAAGACGGTTGAAACGCAGTGGAATCATAATTTTGGCAAATAGCGATCCAAGAACCAAGGTTAATCTGATGACGCGAGGGGGTACCGCCATGCTTCGTATGTTACTTGGGGAACAGCCCCGGCAAAATAACGGCCTGCTTGAGGTAGCCATCGAGTCGATGGTCAAGACAACCCGGCTGCTGCAGAAGGAAATGGAGAAAAATCAGGATCCGACGCATGACTTTCGCAAGCTTGAGATTTGGACCCGGGGGCTGATCGTTTCCCTGGATGAGCTGGAACAGAGCTGGAATGCGGCCAGACATTTCAGTCAGTCGATCCAATCGGGTTACATCGATGACATGTCGATTCAGGAGCAAGGGGAATATCAACGGTATGTGTATTTTTACAAAAACGGCTTCATTCGCGTATTCTCGATTCTTGACAAGCTGGGGACGGTTTTGAACGATTTGTACGATCTTCATACCTCCAAAGTGAAGGCGCATTTCTCATATTTTACGGTCCTGCGGCAGTTTAAATTCCTGAAGGCGCACGGAGAGCTGGCCAAAGAGCTGGAAGCGATCAAAGATCGTTACAAAACGCCGCTGAACTCGCTCCGGAAACGGCGCAACGCCGAAATCCATTACATGAATTCCGAGATGCAGGATGATTTATGGCAGCGTCATCAAGGGCTGTCGGACAAAATCGAGCTGGAGGATATCGGTCAGCACCTGGACGAACTCAAACAGGGCGTTGATATGGTATGCCGGAGCCTGGCGGCTTCGTATAAATATACAAACGAGCTTTGGACGAAAAATGGAGTCAGGGCCTAGGCACAAAATCGCCATGAAATTCCTTTTGACAAAAACCTGAAAAGAATCTATACTAACTATTGCATTCATTAAATGTTATTAAATCAGATCAAATTAATCGGAAAAATTTCATATCGATGTTTTCTTATCGAGAGAGGCGGAGGGACAGGCCCGATGAAGCCCGGCAACCGACTCCAGCGTATCATTGCTTAACGCAATGACGCATGGAGTGACATGGTGCTAATTCCTTCAAAGCTACAGGATATCCTTTAGCTTTGACAGATGAGAAAAGGCGTTGACTTTTACGTAAAGAGAGCCCTTTTTGATTCTACAAAAAGAGGCTCTTTTCTTTTGGGTAAATAGATATGAGGCTATGGAAAAAGGAGGATTATCGGATTGATTGAGCTCAAGCAATTGACGAAGCAGTACGGAAAAGCCCGAACCTTAACAACTGCGTTGTCCAAATTGGATTTGTCGATTGAAAAAGGAGAAATTTTCGGAGTGATCGGACATTCCGGTGCAGGTAAAAGTACATTGATCCGTTGTATCAATTTGTTGGAGCGTCCCACCTCGGGCGAGGTGTGGGTGAACGGTAAGAACTTAACGTCGCTTGGCAAGAAGCAGCTTCAGGCGGAACGCCGCAAAATCGGCATGATTTTTCAGCACTTTAACCTGCTGTCTTCCGCTAGCGTGTACGATAACATTGCATTTCCGCTCCGTCTGACCAAGACGCCGAAGGATGAAATGGAACGCAAAGTATCCGAACTGCTGGCTTTGGTCGGCTTGGAAGCGCATCGGGATAAATACCCGTCCCAGCTATCAGGCGGTCAAAAGCAGCGGGTCGGCATAGCCAGAGCGCTTGCAAGCGATCCGGAAGTGCTGCTGTGCGACGAAGCGACTTCGGCGCTTGACCCGCAGACCACGGATTCGATCCTGCGCCTGCTGCTGGACATTAACAAAAAGTTTCATCTAACGATCGTACTCATTACCCATGAGATGCACGTGATTCAGAGTATATGCGACAAGGTCGCAGTCATTCATCAGGGCGGCATTGTGGAGCAAGGGCCGGTAACGGAAGTGTTTCTGAAGCCGAAACATGAAGTGACCCAGGAATTTATCCGGCAGGAGATGGACAGCGGCGAAGCTTTCCGTCTGGCCATTCAGGGCCAGGTGAACGGACCTTCAAGGGCGGTGCAGATTACGTTCCTTGGATCAAAAACTTACGAATCGATTCTGTCCCATACCGTCCATGAGACGGGCGTGAATTTTGCGATTCTGCAGGGCACGATTTCCACGATCAAAGAAACGCCGTACGGCCAACTCATTGTCCGTTTTGAAGGGGCAGAGGGCGCCATTGAAGATACGATCCGGAAGCTGCTTGAACAAGGATTAGACGTGGAGGTGATTCATTAATGTTCGAACTCGATTTTACCCAGATCGATTGGAAAGAAATATGGACGGCAACCTTGGATACCCTTCGGATGCTGGGGGCATCGGCATTGTTCAGCTTCATTATCGGACTACCGATTGGCGTGCTGCTCTACATGGCCGCTAGATCCACATCCGGCCTCGTACGCTTCGGTTACTCGATCCTGTCGTTCATTGTGAACATCCTGCGTTCGATTCCGTTCATTATCCTGATCGTTGCGATGATCCCGATTACGAAATCGCTTGTGGGTGTTTCGTATGGCGTGCTGGGAACCATTCCACCGCTCGTGATCGGCGCGGCACCATTCTTCGCCAGACTTGTGGAAACCGCCTTGAATGAGGTGGACAAAGGGGTCATTGAAGCGGCTCATGCCATGGGCTCCTCGACAGGCCAGATCATCTGGAGGGTTCTCCTCCCGGAGGCTCGTCCGGGCTTGCTGGCTGGGATGACCATCACGATTGTAACCCTGGTATCGTATACCGCGATGTCCGGTCAAGTCGGCGGCGGGGGTTTGGGGGATTTGGCCATCAAGTATGGGTATTACCGTTATGAGACCGAGATCATGATTCTGGCCGTTGTATTAATGATTGTACTGGTACAGCTGCTGCAAATGGCAGGAGATCGTCTGGTCCGACATTTTACAAGAAAATAACGGGATGGATGAGGCATCAAGGAAGACAATATAAAAAAATATATTTTCGGAGGGAGAGTTTTTAGAATGAAAAAATGGACATTGGCATTGATCAGCTTGACATTGGTTACGGTGCTGGCTGCCTGCGGCAGCAAGCCTGCGGATAAAGCCGCTGAGCCAGGGGGAACAACAGGAGGCGGCACTCAAGAGTCCGTAACCTTGAAAGTAGGCGCTTCGCCTTCACCTCACGCCAAAATTTTGGAGCATGTTAAACCAGCCCTTGAAAAAGAGGGCGTGAACCTGGAAATCGTGGAATTCTCGGATTATGTTCTGCCAAATACGCAAGTGGACTCCAAAGAAATCGACGCGAATTTCTTCCAGCACAAGCCTTACCTGGACAACCAAATCAAAGAGCGTAAATTGAATCTTGAATCCGTAATCGCGGTTCATGTAGAACCGCTGGGTGCTTACTCCAAAACGATTAAATCTGTGGATGAGCTGAAGGACGGAGCTGTTGTAGCTATCCCGAATGATCCTTCGAATGGGGGCCGTGCACTGTCCTTGCTATCCAAGAATGGCATAATTAAGCTGGCGGATGAAACGAAACTTGAAGCTACCGCTAAGGATATCGTGGAAAATCCGAAGAACCTGGAGTTCAAGGAAGTTGAAGCCGCCATGCTGCCGCGTATGCTGGATGAGCTGGATCTGGCTGTCATCAACACGAACTACGCGCTTGAAGCGGGACTGGACCCAACAAAGGATGCGCTCTTTATCGAAGACAAAGAGAACCCTTATGCCAACCTGCTGGTAGCTCGTCCGGATAACAAGGATTCCGACGCCATTCAAAAATTGGCGAAGGCACTGACTTCCGAGGACGTGAAGACCTTTATCGAAGAAGAATACAAAGGTGCTGTAATTCCGGCATTCTAATTCTAGGACCAAAGGGTCGATGATGCTGTAGATTAGTTCATCGTATCCGTGAAGAGAGGGCATTATTCAAAAGACCGTGGGTCTTTATGGATAAACCCTTTCTTTTTTTGTGTGGTGGCCATCTATGCTGGGTTTCAAGTTGTTAGGCCCTATCAAATCTTTTATACTGAAGGAAGGATATCCATCTGAGGAGGGAAAGCCTTGAAGGGAAAAGTGGCGCTGATTACAGGCAGTGCGACAGGTTTGGGGAAAATGACGGCGCTGTCGTTAGCCCGGCAGGGATGTCATTTGGCTATAAATTATGTAAACAGCAAGGATGAAGCGGAGGCGCTCTCCCGTGAAATCGAGGGGTTTGGCGTGAAGTCTATGGCGATTAAAGCCGATATCGCCAGCGAGCGTGAGCTGTATTCATTGGTGGATCAGACGGAGGAGCAGCTCGGAAGCGTCGATATCCTGGTGAACAACGCGGGCCCGTTCATTCGGGAGCGTCGTCTGTTCTCAGAGTATAGCCGCGACGAAATCGTCCATATGGTGAATGGCAATTTAACCGGCGTCATGCTGCTGGACCACCGCGTTCTGCCTGCCATGCGGGAGAAGAAGTGGGGACGCATCATCCACTTTGGATTCGGACATGCGGGAGAAGCCCGCGCGTGGCCTCAGCGTTCAGCCTACGCGGCTGCTAAAGTGGGCCTGGTCTCCTTTACGAAGACGCTTGCGGTGGAAGAAGCACCATATGGAATCACTGTGAATATGATCTGTCCGGGGGACATCCGCGGAGCCAATAAAGAGAAGACCATCGATGAAGTTTCGGGCATTCAAGATGGGTTGACCCCGCGCGGACGATCGGGAAGCGGGGAGGACATCGCCAGGGTGATCGAATATTTATGCCTGGATAATTCGGATTTCATTACCGGCAATATCATGGATATATCCGGTGGGCTGGACCCGATCCGCCCGTTGATTAAGCCGGAATAACCTAAAATACCCCCACAAAGTGGAGTCTATGCTTCGATGCTTATTCCAAATACTTTGCGGGGACCCCAAAACATATAAACGCGATTAAAGAATGGCTTACGCTTCGCTGAAAACTTATACATGCTTTTATCTCAAAAAAAAGAGTCTTGGTTCCACGAGGGAAACCAAGACTCTTTATAGTTAAAGAAGATTTAGAATACTTGAACTACTTCTTGAATGCCTTCTACTTCTTCAACCAGGGCGCGTTCAATCCCTGCCTTCAGAGTAATGGTGGAGCTAGGGCAGCTACCGCATGCACCCATCAATTTCAGCTTAACGATGCCGTCTTCAACGTCAACCAGTTCCACGTCACCGCCGTCGCGCTGCAGGAACGGACGAAGTTTATCAAGCACTTCAGCCACTTCATCATATACAGTGGTTTGCGTGTTTTCACTCATCTTGTTCAACTCCTTTCCTCCCTATATTATAGTACATAAACCGGCAAAATAAAATGCCAATCTTAAGGCAGGTCTAATCACAATGTCCATTATCATTGAGTTTTGCACAAGCAATTCCTATTTCGGCACGGATAAAGTTCTACAGACGCTTGAAGTCAAGTATGATTGTCAAGTCATCGAATACGGCTGCCTAACCAGCTGCGGCCAGTGCTACCTGATGCCCTTCGCTTATGTGGATGGCGAATGGGTCGAGGCCCCCACGGCTGAAGAGCTGCTTGACGTTGTCATACGCAAACTGGAAAGCTTTCAGGACAGCGAAGAGGAAAGCTGACGACTGGCATATTACGTTAGGATCTACAACCCGTCTGCAGCCTGCTCAGTGCTAGTAGTGACGCTTGGATTTCCAGAGAACGCCGCTCTTCAATATCCTTGGTACCCGGCCCAGCACCGAAGTGCTGCCCATGAGTCCAAAGCCTGCATGTTTGCCAAGGGAGCCGAGGGTTCCCTTGAGCTTCAGCGGAGATACCTTTGGTGTATCATCCCGCCATAAAGCTTTCATGACATGTCCCACTTGCTCGGCTTGAGCCCCGGCCGCTTGCGCGCTTGGGACAAACGGGAGGCTGGCGCAGTCGCCGATCACGTACACTTCCGGATGGGATGGAACCTGATACCACTCGTTTAGCAGAATGCGTCCGCTGCGGTCTTTTGGCAGATCCAGATCCTGTACGACCTTTACGGGCTGAATGCCCGCCGTCCATACAGCCAGGTCGGTTGCGATTGGCACATCCAGATTGTATACGGCATCCTTCTCAACTCGGGATACGGAAACGCCGCTGTGGATATCCACATGGTGTTCCTCAAACCAGCGATGAATATAAGCAGACAAACGGTTAGGAAAAGAAGAAAGTACCCGTTGTCCTCGGTCCAAGATGGCGATATTAAGGTCAGGCCGGCTTTCACGAAGATCGGCAGCGAGCTCGATGCCGCTTAAGCCTCCGCCAATGATATGAACATGACCATAAGGTCTGAGGTTGTTCAGGTGCAAATAGGTTTCCCGGGATGCAGAGAAAGATTGCAGGCTGAACGTGAATTCTTCAGCGCCCGGTACTCCGTGGTAACGGTCCGTACATCCCAGAGCAATGGCGAGTTGATCGTATTCCACGGGATCGTTGTTCGTCAGGTTAACAAGCCTCTTCTCTAGATCAATGGATGTGACTTCACCATATACAATTTGGAGGCGGTCATACACCGGGAATTTAACACGAACGGCGGTATCGGCCACGGTGCCTGCTGCCAGCGCGTAATATTCGGTTTTGAGTCCTTGGTATGGCATGCGGTCGATGAGCACGACCTCCACGTCCGGAGGAAGATAGCCGCTGAATAATTCTTGAATTAGGGCAAGACCACCATAGCCTCCGCCGAGAATGACGAGCTTTTTCATAAATTTCTTCCTTTCTCAAGAGATAAGAAGGTGAGCGCCGATTCGCAAGAAAAACGCCGCTAGAAGCGGCTTAGGTTACCCACGCTATATTATCTCTTTAACCTGTTTTCCGTTTTTTGGAACGTCTCTCGTTTGCTTAATTCCCTGCTGGTAAGATTTATTCGTAAACCTTGATCTCGTTGTAGAAGGTATCGCGTTCAACCGGAATCCGGCCTGCGCCTTGGATGAGCCAGACGAGCTCTTTGCGTGTCAGCCCTTCCGGTGTTAAAGCTCCCGCTGCATGGCTAATACGTTCCTTGAGGATCGTACCATGGACGTCGGAAGCGCCGAAGCTGAGAGCAACTTGAGTTAATTGCGCCCCGATATTAATGAAGTACGCTTTGATGTGATCGATATTATCGAGCATCAAACGGCTGATGGCAATGGTTTTCAAATCTTCGTAGGCCGAATTGCGGCGCATGATGCCTGCATTCTTATTCTTCGGCTGCATGGATAGAGGAATGAATACCATGAATCCGTTCGTTTCATCTTGAAGATCCCGAATTTGCAGCATATGGCGGATCCGGTCCTCGTGGCTCTCGATTGATCCGTACAGCATGGTGGTGTGTGTCTTCATGCCAAGCTTATGCGCGGTACGGTGAACGTCGAGGTATTGATCCACGTTGGCTTTGTCCACCTTCATCTTCTGACGATATTGGTCAGACAGAATCTCGGCGCCGCCGCCTGTTAAGGATTGAAGACCTGCTTTCTGCAGTTCCTGGAGCACTTCCTTTGTGCTAAGTCCGCTAATTCGAGTGAAGAATTCAATCTCCGCCGCCGTATACGCTTTTAGCGTTACTTCTGGGAAACGCTCGTTCAATGCCTTCAGGGAATCTACATAGTACTGGAACGGCACATGGTTATTATGTCCGCCAACGATGTGAAATTCACGAATGCCGGGATGAATATGCTGCTCGACATACTCAATCATCTCAGCGCCAGAGAGGGTATAGGAGCCTTCCTCGCCTTGATCTTTTCGGAAATTGCAAAAAGCGCAGTAGGATTCGCATACATTCGTGAAATAGAGACTCATGTTCTCAATGAAGTAAACTTTTTTCCCGTTCTTGCGCAAATTTGCTTCATTAGCCAACTGCCCGAGGGTCAGCAGGTCATCGGTTTGGTACAAATACACACCGTCTTCAAGATTCAGGCGTTCGCCGCTTTGGACTTTCGCAACGATCTCAGCCATTCTCTGATCGGTAAATGGTGTCACAATTGTGGACATGTTCAATCCTCCTGTTCACACTTGATCTGCTTAGAAGATTCTGCAGAAAAAGCGATCATAAAGTGAATCACTCCCCTAAGGGAACGGTCCGTTTATAGTGGTATAACAACAAGCATCAATAATGGGCTGAATAAATAAATAAGTTTGTGAAAAAATATACAACTGTGGACCAGCCATAACCTTTGCCGCTTTTTAGCTGAGGGATGTGACAATTATCCAACAGTTGCCGCCCATGTTCCTTCCCTATTATAAACCTGACCCCGCGGGGTAGCAATACAAATAGAGGAATTGAAAATAGGTTATTCATTACGTATCAAAAGCCATCATAACAACCTTGAGCGAATTCGCGAAGAGGAGTATACTTAAGGAGTGAACGAAAAGGAGGGTGACCTATGATTACAATCAGCGACTCAGCTGCAGAACGTTTGAAAGAAATGCTTGCTGAACAGGAAACGCCCAATATGTTCCTTCGACTGGGTGTCACTGCCGGCGGTTGCAGTGGTTTTTCATATGCAATGGGCTTTGACGATAATGAAACGGAAGCTGACGTATATATGGATCTGCAGGATATGAAGGTCGTTGTTGAGAAGGACGATTTGAAATACCTGAATGGTCTTGAGATTGATTTTGAGGAATCCGGCATGACTGGCGGCTTCACCATCCACAATCCGAACGCCACCGTAACGTGCGGCTGCGGTTCGTCATTCCGTACGGCAACGGATGCGGGCAAACCGAACGAGGAGCCTTGCTAATAAGAACTCTCTCAAGGGTTAAAGCCTGAGTCCAACAGTGAAAGACCTCTCCCGACAATCTTGTCGGAGAGGTCTTTTTTGCGTTATCGGGAACATCCGCTATAGCTATATGAAACCAAAAAAGCAGCCAACTCCGCGATAAGGGAGGGCTGCTTTTTTTGGGTTCTTCCTATTCAGACCGGGAAGAAGAAGGTATCATTCAGCATCAGCACGATCATGCCGGCGGCCACAAGCGAAAATACGATGCAGCCCGCTCCGAGCCCTCTGCGCTTATCCTTGATGAACTTGAAGCCCATGGCAAAGATAAGAACGGTTACGGCTGCAAGGGCAATCGACATGCCGACAATGGCGATCCAGTATAAAACTTCAAACAATGCTGCCAAGGTGACAAAGCCTCCTTTATCGTTATCCAAGGTGATGGATTTATTACGGACAAAGCTCTGTTCTTACTATACGATAGATCACACCATTTGCAAAGGGAGGCTGCCTTGAGGCCGCAAGAACCCCAATTATTAGGCATACCATCACGGACAATCATCCAAGACAAAGTGCGGATAGGGGAATAGGATAACGTATGTCATGAATAAAAGGAGGCGAAAGCAGCATGGCGGGAAGACAACTGGCCAGCAAGTGGTTGAAAACGGAAGCGCTGCTGACCGATCCGCAGGTTGCTCCCTACATTCCGGCTACTCAGTCGTATGGAGGGGATACCCTGGTCTCAATGCTGGCCGAACACGAAATGGTCGTGATCAAGCCGATTGTAGGAACCGGTGGTAACGGAGTCATCCGAATACAGAAAGACGGAACGGGATATTTGGTAACCCATAAGAGGCGTACTGTTCATGTAGATACATTGAATTCCCTGTTATACGTACTGAGCAGAATAAAACTGAGACGGCGCTACATGATACAGCAGGGTATTCATTTGGCTAAAATTCAGGGACGTCCGCTGGATTACCGTGTAAAGGTGGTCAAGAATCGAGGGAGATGGGAATTCCGGGCCATGCTTGGGAAGCTCGCGAGTCCAGGGCTTTTTGTGACGAATATTTGTAAAGGAGGGACGCTGCTTCGTTGTGGTCATGCACTCCGGCTGTCACTGCCCCATATTAATGCGAAGGAAAAGCGCGATGAAATGCGCCAAGTAACCAGACAGTGCATTGGAATACTGGAAGCCCGTTTTCCAGGGATCGGCGAACTGGGATTTGATTACGGATTAGACAATGAGGGCAAGATTTGGATTTTGGAGGTTAATACAAGACCAAGCTGAATTTTTGTTTAATATTCCCAAATGCAGCCGTTTATATGATTTTTTAATAGGGTAATAAAAAAATAACCATAATCTACCGATATTATAATTGATCAATTTTTTTTATGGTAGATTTCCCCCATATCCTGTGTATAACATTTATCCCCATAATCCACTTTGATATGACCCTGTTTTTTACACTTACCAACAAATTATACACAGGATTTCCACAAGAGGTTGTGGATAAGCGAACAGTTGTTCCGCTTTGGCATGTCTGATATGATAGATTCAGGAAATTTGAGGAAGGGGTGTGAGAGGGATGGCTATGTTGACGGATGAAATGCTTCTCGATTCCTATCATATGGCTATTGAGTTGAAGTTGGAGCGAGAGTTCATCACTCTACTGCTAGCCGAAATTCATAAACGGAACTTGGACACCGATTCCGGCAGCATCCTGCATTAATCAGATTTTTCGTATATAGAATAGATAACTTACGACATGATACGTATATAATGTGGGAGCTTTCAACCAAGTTCTACATATGGTTTGAAGAATAGAAAAGGTATCTTCGATTCCGGGGCGGTGCATACCCCCTCGGAATGAAGATACCTTTTTTTCTATGGATATAGATGTAAATGAAGTTAAAATCCGAACGGCTCTACAATTTCATATTACTGCTGTGGCCCGGAGCCAATCTGGCCTCAGGATCGAAGTAAACTTTGGCATTGTTTACAGCGGTAGGTGCTTCGCCAAATCCAACAGCGATCAGTTTGACCTTGCCCGGATAGGTGGTGATGTCGCCGGCTGCAAAAATACCCGGGATACTTGTTTCCATACGGGAATCTACCACAATGGAGTTGCTTTCGATGGCGATGCCCCATTCGGAGATCGGACCGAGGGAGGACACAAACCCGAAATTGACAATGACATCGTCCACTTCAATCTCTTGCGTCTCTTTGGTCTTAATATGCGAAAGCGTAACCTTCGTAATGGTATCATCACCATGCAATTCGGTGATCTCGGTTGGCGTAATGATGTTCACCTTCGATGCCATCAGCTGTTCAACACTATGCTCATGGGCACGGAATTTGTCACGGCGATGAACCAGTGTAACCTGCTCGGCGATCGGCTCGATCATAAGCGCCCAGTCTACCGCAGAGTCGCCGCCGCCGCTGATGAGAACCTTCTTGCCTCTAAAGCGGCTAAGATCGTTGACGAAATAATGAAGGTTGGACTTTTCGTATGCTTCTGCCCCTTCAATCTCCAGTCGACGGGGTTGGAACGCTCCTACACCGGCTGTAATGATGACAGCTTTGGCGTGGTGTTCACCCAGATTCGTTTTTACGACAAAATGACGTTCTTCGAGTTTTTCCACAGCCTGTACTTTCTCTTCAAGACGAATGTCCGTTTTAAAGAGCTCCATTTGAGCAGACAGATTGTTCACAAGCTCTTGAGCGGTTACTTTCGGAAAGCCTGCTACGTCATAAATATATTTCTCAGGATACAGCGCAGCCAATTGGCCTCCAAGCTGAGGCATGCTCTCGATAAGTTTTACCGAAGCTTGGCGCATTCCGCCGTAAAAAGCAGCAAACATACCTGCAGGTCCGCCACCGATAATCAAAAGATCCGTCATATTGCTGTCTTGTGGCATCGTTGTCATGCGGTAAGCACCTCCATAAAATGAGTTTATATTCGAATCAGACAGACGTTCTTGTCCGGATAAAGCTGATTCATGAATTCCTTTCCTATTATAATCGCCCCGAAGCGGCATGAAAAGACGAGAATCCAGTTAAAATACCTAACATTGGAATGGATGCGCTTACTTAGTAAGTAGGAGGATAAATGCCGGAATTATTTGGACATTATATGGCAAAAAAAATCTTGATATTTGCATAGTTTATGCATATGATTAACGTGATAACTTGTGTTCATTACAGGGTAGTCCCATATATTATCAACTGCAGCAGCAGTAAGGAAACTTAGTGTTTCAGCTGTTTTTGAACCTTAATGAACCTTCAGGTCAAATGATGAAACGGGCTCTGATAAGGGCTCTTCTCTTTTTTTGGATGCATTTTCACAGAATGTTAACATGTGTACCATACTGTATATATAAAGAGTAAGCTGGAAGGAGCAATAGAATGAGCAGCATACCGAAGATCGTAATCCTTGGCGCGGGTTACGGGGGCATATTGACAGCGCAGCGGCTGCAAAAAGAGCTGAATTATAATGAGGCCGATGTTACATTGGTGAATCGCCATGATTATCATTATATTACAACGCATTTGCATATGCCGGCAGCAGGAACAGACAGCATTGAGAACACCCGGGTATCCATATCCAAGTTGATAGACGAATTCAAAATCGACCTGGTCAAATCCTCGGTTCAGGAAATCCGCCTTCACGATAAGAAGGTTATTCTTGAAGATGGAACGTTATCCTATGACTATCTTGTCATTGGACTCGGCGGAGAGCCGGAAACCTTTGGCATTCCAGGACTCGCAGAGCATGCGATGACGATCCGAAGCATCAACTCGGTACGATTGATTCGTGAGCATATTGAGTATCAATTTGCTTTATATAAAAATGAGCGCAGACCGCAAGAGCGCATTAACTTTGTGGTTGGCGGGGCCGGATTCAGCGGCATCGAGTTTGTAGCCGAGCTGGCGGACCGCATTCCGAGACTATGCAAGGAATATGACGTGGATCCGACGCTGGTGAATATCTATAATGTTGAAGCCGCGCCTGCCGCGTTACCTGGGTTTGCACCGGAGCTGGTGGAGTACGCCATGAACGTTCTTGAGAAGAAAGGCGTTACCTTCAAGATGGGCATTGCGATTAAGGAATGCCTCCCAGGGGGTGTCGTTCTGAACAATGGTGAAGAGATTAGAGCGGCAACGGTGGTATGGACCGGCGGCATCCGTGGGAACCGTCTGGTGGAAGCAGCCGGTTTCGAAACGATGAGAGGCCGCGTCAAGGTGGATGAATATTTGCGCGCTCCCGGATATGAGAACATTTATATTATCGGCGATAACTCCCTGATTTTTAATGAGGAAGGTAGACCTTATCCGCCGACCGCTCAAATGGCGATGCAGCAGGGTGTGTGTTGTGCCCAAAATATCGTTGCGGCGATTCGGGACAAGTCCATGCGCAAATTCGAGTTCCATAATAAAGGCACGGTTGCTTCCCTCGGCCGGGGCGAAGGCATTGCGGTTGTCGGCGATAAGAAATATCAGGGATGGAAAGCGGCTCAGCTAAAAAAATTGGTTGATCTGCGCTACCTCTTCATTATTGGAGGGATTCCGCTCGTCCTGAAAAAAGGTAGGTTTCTATAAATGAGACACTGCAGCGTTCAAGTACGGGGGCTGCTCACAAGAGATGAGCTGGATCGTTATAACGCGCTGATGGAGGTCGGCTCCTATTTGGAGTCGCAAGAGCGGTACGATCTGGCTTACACCATTCAGCAGGAGGTCGACATTCTCATACTTCCTGCTATTGAGCGGCTCAAGGATAAGGGACGTGCCCGGGACCGGGCGACGGCTGAATATCTTGAAACCTTGCGCAAGCAAGAGCAAAATATGGACGACAGTGAGTAATAGAAGAAGGGATGCTCTCATGGAAGAGAGCATCCCTTTTTTGTACATGTTATCTATGCGTTAGAAGGAATTATACCTTCATTAAATCTGTAAACGAAGCCTGATCGAGCAGGTTGCCAACATAGAACGGACCAAACTCGCCGAAACGCGCACTTACCTCGTCAAATCTCATTTCGTACACGAGCTTCTTGAACTGAAGCGCGTCGTCACTGAACAGGGTTACGCCCCATTCCCAATCGTCGAATCCAACGGAACCGGTGATGATCTGTTTGACCTTGCCGGCATATCCGCGGCCAATCATCCCATGGCTCTTCATCATGGATTTGCGTTCATCCATGCTCAGCATGTACCAGTTGTCCGACAAATCCCGCTTTTTGTTCATCGGATAGAAGCAAATATGCTTTGATTTTGGCAGAGCCGGCTTCAGACGGGCAATGACATGCGGATTCTGCATCGGATCCTCATCGGAGGAGCCGGCCAGGTAGTTGCTCAGCTCGACAATGCTTACATACGAATAAGCCTTGGTGGTGAACTGGGCAAACGTTGTTTTGTTAAAGGCGTTCTCGATCGCGTTCAGCTCTTCCAGCGTCTCGCGCAAAAGCATGAATACGAAATCGGCTTTCTGACCGACGATGGTATATACAGCGGTACTGCCTTTCTGGGCAGCTTCGACGGCATCCCATTCCTCGAGGAACGCATTCAGCTCGTCCAGCGCAAAAGCACGTACTTCTTCATCTGCAGCTTTCCAGGCCGGCCAATTGATGGTGCGGAAATCATGCAGCGCATACCAGCCCTCAAGCGTCATTGCAGCTTCGTTCATGTGATCACTCCTAAACGTTATGTTCGTTATTATAGAAGCGGATGGCCGCTTGCATTAACTTCTTATATTGTACTGTAAGCGCAGTCGGAAGGGCAAACGCCGACACAATGATTTCACGATTGTTCGTTGATCTGTGACATTATTTTTAGTAAACTAGCTATTAGCTAAAGCTTGGTGTGCTGTTTCTTGCTGCAATAAAGTAGAATAGCTGCTACGCGTAGGTGATAAAGAAGAGGTGAAAACAGCGATCATGCTTCAATTTATTCCTGTGCTCGTGCTGATGATTTTGTTTTTTGTCATGATGTTCGGTATCGGTTTTATCCTCAATATGTTGATGAAGACGACTTGGTTTCCTTGCTATCTGTTCGTGATTGTCATTTTGCCGGTCGTTGTATACAGCTTGTGGGATCGGGGCCACATGTCGTTTTGGACTCACGTCGGATCATTCCAATTGGTGGATTACTTAACGGGAGTTGCTGGTCTGATTGGTGCCTACATGAGCGGATGGACCATTAAGACATTGCGTATTAAAGGCTTTAGAATGTTTTAACGCGCTTGGCGCAAATTGAATGTAGTGTTGATGGCGGCTCTGCAATATCTGGGGGCCGTCATTTATTATTTTGTGAAAGCATGCAAATGGTAGGCGCATGAATTCCAGAATTTTTGATGCGAAAGAACCGACTTCGAAACGACGGATTTATGATAGAATAGAGGAAGTCTATTTTTGGGCGACAGGGGGAGCATAAACGATGCGCATGACTAATTTTTTACATTTTACCGAGAACCACCGTTACTGCGTATACCGTGACTTCTGCTTAAGCGGCCTGGATGACAAAATGCTTGGTTCGATATATCAACCGATGGTTGGCGCGTTTGCGATCAGTCTGTACCGTCTTCTCGTATCGCATGTGCCGGTGGAGAAGGTGGGTTACTCGGCTATTGAACAGCAGCGAAGATTATTTCTGACATTAGGACTTGAGCCTAGTGAAAAAGGACGCCGCTTTCTCATCGAGCAAACCTCCAAGCTGGAAGCGGTAGGTTTACTGCAGACAAGCCGGATGTTTGTCCCGGAAACGGACGACCATATCTATGAATATGAGCTGCAAGCACCGCTCAGTCCAGCGGAGTTCTTCAACACCCAGCATCTGACGCTTCTGCTTCGCGACAAGGTGGGGAAATTCGCCGTTCTATCGTTAAGAGAAGAGCTCTGGAGCAAGGAACCCCATGAATGGTCCGGTATTTCCTTCAACAAGGAGAACATTTCGGTTCCCTTTTATGATATTTTTGAGCTGAACACGCATGTCATTGATTATGAACTGGAGCAAGCGCTGGAAGAGGTCGCGGTGTCACGAAAGTCCGTGGTGCCGCCAAATCCGCAAGGAGAGGGTCTGAACTATGCGGACATTATTCTCCGTTTCCCGCGTGAATCCCGTAATCGGGTCTTTGTGGAGCGTCTTCGCTACGACCATGAACAGATGGGCATTGTGAATTACGTGGTGCGCAAATACGATCTCAGCACGCAAGATTTATGCCGCCTGTTGGATGAGGACG
Source organism: Paenibacillus lautus (assembly GCF_050482385.1). Lineage (GTDB taxonomy): Bacteria > Bacillota > Bacilli > Paenibacillales > Paenibacillaceae > Paenibacillus_AQ > Paenibacillus_AQ lautus_B. Next base: position 324,962 of record NZ_JBCNHV010000022.1, on the reverse strand, counting down.
GCATATTTACCGAGCATGGCGAGGTCGTGCTGGATGATCTGCAGCACAAGGCCAGCCTTCACTTTAGGCAGGGAATGAAGATGCAGGAGAAGCGGCAGATTACGGCGGGCAAGGTCGTTGCCCTGCATCAGGAGATGACGACTGATCCGGAAGAGCCTGCACAGGAGCATGCGGTAGAGATGGAATACTATGTAGAAGTTCCTGCCCAGTTCCAATCGAAATGCGATATTCACCAATATAATATGATGCTCCGCAACGAGCCGTATACCCGGCTGCTGCAGACCTTCTTTCCGGGCTCGGTCCCAGCGCAATTCCTGGACATCTTCGAAAAGATCGACCTGAGCTATAAGCTGCCGGGTGAAGTCATCAACGTGCTCATTCATTATTTAATGTCACTCATGGCCGCAGGCGGCGAGCAGCGCATCAACCGTAATTTCGTGGAGGCCATTGCTTCCAATATGCTGCTGAAGCAGATTAACAGCTATGAGAAAGCTGTTCAGTATATACGTGATCAAGCTAAGATGAAAGGCAAGCAGAAGGCAACCACACAACGTACGCGTACATACGCTAAAGGCGGAAAGGTGAAGCCGGAAATTCCAGTGGCTCTGGAGTCCGATCAGGCGGAAGCCGTATCGGATGAGGAATTCGAAGAAATGATGCGATTTGCGGCAGAAATGCAGGCTGGCAACAAGAAGGGCGGATAAAGAAATCCTGCTGAAGAGAGGAGGGAACAAGAGATGGAGTCCCTTGGTGAACTGCTGGAAAGCATGAAAAGTCCTGCGCTGCGGCGCAGAACCGAACAGATTACGGAAGATTTGCTTAGGAATCCTCTGATTCAAGCATTGCGGAGCGAATACCCGGAGATCGATGATCGGGTCATACGATTGAATTTAAGCAAACTGTATCAATATGCGGGAGATCAGGCCCACTGCAAGGCGTGTCCTGGTCTGGACCGGTGTCCGAATGATTTCCAAGGACATTTCAGCAAGCTGGATATCCAGCGGACGAACGGAACCGTGGAGATCTATGAGCGTAAGGCGCCCTGTTCCCTGCAGATTGCGAAGACCAATGAGGATCAGATCAAAAAACGGATTCGCAGCTTTTATGTCGATGAGCATGCCTTGAACGAAGGTTATGACAACATGGAGATTATGGCGAAGGACCGCTTGCGGGCACCGGCGGTGCACCAGGTCTTTAAGTACATCCGGGAAACGAAGGAGAATGGCTTGTCCCCGCGCGGTCTATATCTCACCGGTTCGTTTGGTACGGGTAAGACCTACCTGATGGGCTACCTGATGCATGAGCTCGCGAAAGCGGGCCATTCGGGCGTTATCGTGTATATGCCTGATTTCGTGGAAGATCTGAAGACGATGATGCAGGACGGCCAGAAGCTGAAGGACATGGTGGAGACGATGAAGCATTGCGATCTCCTGATCTTTGACGATATCGGAGCGGAGAATTTGAATCCGTGGGTTCGGGATCATGTCCTCGGTTCCATTCTGAATTTCCGGATGAACCGGCTGCCGACCTTCTATACGTCGAACTACCCGCTCGACGGGCTTGAACAGCATCTGAGCTTCACGAGCAAGGATGGGGAGGAGGCTCACAAAGGGCAGCGGTTGATGAACCGAATTGCGCCTTTTGTCGATGTCGTTCATTTATTCGGCGAGAACCAGAGAGGGAAATTCTAGCATGGCAAGCAAACTTCCTATGGACAAGCTTTCCCTGAATTGTAAAAAGTCTGATCCCGTTAGCGTATGGAACGCTGCAGGATCAGACTTTTTATTTGCGCACAAGGAGTCATCAATAATTAGCCAACCAAGAACTTGATAATGACGAATCCGAAAAAGATGATGGTCATGAAACCAAACATCCCCACGAAGCCCATCATCAAATCGCCAAAGTCATTGCGTGGTTCTTCATTGATGTGCTCCCGTGGATCGTTAACGCGTACGTTTACATCCATGGTGCTTGCCTCCTCAAAAGGTGAACATGCCGTGCCAACACGAAAAACTTGACAGTCACCCGACTTGTTACTGATAGTATACCCAATGCGCAAATCATTTGTAAAGATTGCATAAAAAACCCTTGAAATCCTCTTTCTTTAGGTGAGTATATTTCACTTTTTCCGACCGATTGTGGTATACTAAATTCGTCGACCCGTTCGACAATGATGTTCGTACTATATGTAAAATTATCCGTGAGGAGGAGAATATAATGGCTATCGTAAACGTTACCGATCAATCCTTCGTAAGTGAAGTGGAAGGTCAAGGAACGGTTGTAGTTGATTTCTGGGCGCCATGGTGCGGTCCTTGTAAAATGCTTGCCCCGATTTTGGAAGAGCTGTCCGCAGATCTTGGTGATGCTGTAAAAATTGCAAAGGTGAACGTGGATGAGAATCCGGAATCCGCAGCACGTTTCGGCGTGATGAGCATTCCGACTATGATTTTCTTTAAAGACGGCCAGCCTGTCGATAAAGTGGTAGGTTTGAACTCCAAAGAAGCCTTGAAGGGCATCATTGCAAAACATCAATAAGCAGGATGGGTCAGAGACTGCAATCTGCTTTCATAAAGCGCCTTCGGTGAAACCCGGAGGCGCTTTGTGTGGTTATTTATAATGGTTTATATTTATGGTTAATACTATATAATCTCCTTGGAGAGGAGGAATAGCATGGACGATTTTGCCAAGCAGCTTCAGGAGCAGGAGAAGGCGATGGAGAATATCCGCCACAAGCTGGCATTGCTGCCAGACCAGCCCGGCTGTTACCTGATGAAGAATGATGAAGGCACGATTATTTATGTGGGCAAGGCTAAAGTGCTGAAGAATCGGGTACGCTCTTATTTTACCGGAAGCCATAACGGGAAGACCCAGATGCTTGTTTCGGAAATCCGCGATTTCGAATATATTGTGACCGGCAGCAACATGGAAGCCTTGATTCTGGAGTGCAACCTGATCAAAACCCATCAGCCGAGATTCAATGTGCTGCTGAAGGATGATAAAACCTATCCATATCTTAAAATAACGAATGAAGAGCATCCCCGTCTGGAAGTAACCAGAAGGGTGCTTAAAGATAAAGCCAAATACTTTGGCCCCTACCCGAATGCGTATGCGGCACAGCAGACCAAAAAATTGCTGGACCGGATGTACCCTTTACGCAAATGCGGCGTCATGCCAAAGGAAGTGTGCTTGTACTATCATATGGGACAATGCTTGGCTCCATGTGTGAAGGAAATTCCAAAGTCTGCTTATGAACAGATCACGGGGGAGATTAATTCATTCCTGAGCGGTGGGCATGAGGAGATCAAGAAGGAACTGCAGCGCAAGATGCAGGAGGCCGCGGAGGATTTGTATTTCGAGCGTGCCAAAGAATTGCGGGATCAGATCATCCATATCGATACGCTAATGGAGAAGCAGAAGATTACGACGACGGATACGCGGGACCGCGACGTATTCGGTTATGCTGTGGATAAAGGCTGGATGTGCGTACAGATTCTGTACATGCGCCAAGGGAAAATGGTACAGCGCAACAAGTCCGTTTTTCCGTTCTACGGTGATGCGCACAGTGATTTCATGTCTTTTATTGCCCAGTATTACAGTGATAATCCTGCATTGCCGCAGGAAATTCTGCTGCCTGAGCCCCTGTCGATAGACGAGGCTGCTCCAGAGTCGGTTGCTGGAACGGCTGCGGATGAAGGTGTGCTAAGCGCAGAGGAAGCCGTGGATTCGGCGAATACGCTTTCCACAGGAACAACTGATGAGCAGCAGGCAGCCCTTGCCCAGGCACAGGAGCAGCAGGCCGAAGCTGCGGGCATCGTGGATGCAGCCGGAGGGGCTGCCGCCCTGCAGGAATGGCTCGGCGTGAAGGTGCATGTGCCGCAGCGTGGTTTGAAGAAACAGATGGTAGGCATGGCGTCGGATAATGCAAAGGTATCCTTAGACGAGAAATTCCGCTTGATTGAGCGCGATGAAGAACGCACCTCGGTCGCAGCAGCGAATCTGGGCGAAGTGATCGGCCTCCAGTCGTTGAACCGGATCGAAGCTTTTGATAACTCGAACATCCAGGGGACCAACCCGGTATCGGCCATGGTCGTATTCACCAATGGGAAACCGGACAAGAAGGAATACCGGAAGTACAAGATCCGTACCGTGCTGGGACCGGACGATTATGATACGATGCGTGAAGTGATTCGGCGGCGGTACGAGCGCGTCTTGAAGGAGAACTTGCCGCTTCCTGATCTGATTGTAGTCGATGGAGGGAAGGGACAGATTTCCGCCGCCATCGACGTGCTGGAGAATGAGCTAGGATTGTTTATCCCGGTCTGCGGGCTTGTAAAGGATGCCAAGCATAAAACAGCGCAGCTCATGGTCGGAGACCCGGCGGAGCCGGTTACGCTGCCCCGGGACAGCCAGGAGTTCTATTTGCTGCAGCGTATTCAAGATGAGGTTCACCGTTTTGCGATTTCCTTCCACCGCGAACAGCGCGGCAAATCGATGGTATCCTCCAAGCTGGATTCCATCCCGGGCATTGGAGAGAAGCGCCGGAAGCTGCTGTTGAAGCATTTTGGCTCGGTCAAAAAAATAAAAGAGGCTTCAGTCGAAGACTTCAAGCCCCTTTCAATCGGTGAGAAATTAGCAACGGAAATTCTTAAGGCACTTCGTGAGGAGGAGTCGTGACATACGGCTTCTCTTTTTTTGTTGGATTGAAACGGTAAATCGCATAGGCGACAAGCGCAGGAAGCACCATGTAAAAAGCACCGATCAGCAAGTTGGTGGTGTCCTTGAGCAGGACCAGGCTTATGCCCATCAAGATGCTATTAAAGATGACATGGGAGAACATGGCTGCCAAGTACCCGTATTTCAAAAAGATGTAGCTGAACAGCAAGCCGATGATAACCAGTTCAATGGGCCGAGAAATTACAGGGTATATCGGATAAAGCGTATGCCCGAGCGCCCAGATGAGCGAGGTAATCAAACTGGCCACAAACGTATTGCGGACGATCTTTTTCACCATTTTGATACCGAACAGTCGATAGACGGCCTCCTCGGATATGCCGGCCAGCCAGGCCATCAGCGGAAACAGCCAAGGATAGAGCATGTTGTAAGGAGACTGTGTGGCATCCGTGGTGGACCATGTATTTAAGGTTAAGCCCAGAACGATAAAGATAATGGATTGGACCCCAAGCAGGATGAAAGCCCACATATATCCCAGCTTCATGCTGTCCAGTACATAATGTCCGTATCCGGGTTCTTTGGCGCGTGGCCATGGATTGAGCCCGTCTTCTTTTTGCCATAGCCCGTTGCCCCCGACCAGGGAGAAATAGAGCAGGGCAGAGAAGATGAGCGAATAGACCGCATAGAAAATCATCATCCCGAGTATACCGGTTTGCGACATCCCCTCGGATTTGAAAACGGGAATCAGATTATACGTATTCAGCATCTGAATGATAAACAGCAGCACCGATAGGAACAGGCCGCGCTTAAACGACGTATAAGCTCTGGTCTTCACGCTGTACACAATCGCAAGAATGCCAAGGATGAGGGTGAACAGGCCATACCCTACGAGTGTCAGCAGCGTTGCATCCTGAGTCTGCTTGTTGACATAGGCGGAATGGGCGGCTGGGACTGAGAAGGATGGCTCATAGGAGCGTAATTTCCCATGTTCGAAGGTGAAACGGTGCTCCAATCGGGAATCGCCGATCTTGGATTCCGGGTCCACATATCGGAGCCGGGGTTCCCCTTCCCGCGTAACCAGCTCAAGGCTCGACAGGTCATAGCCTGCACGCTTGAGCCAAGGCTCGGCAAGCTGCTGCTTATCGGCCAAAGTCATGCCGTCCTCTACGACAAGGAGCATTTGTTTCTGCACTTTACCCTTGTTCAGTTCAATCCGGTCATAACTGGAGCGGGCAAAATCATAAGAGAAGCCGACGATGCCTGAATTTTGCATGTGCACGTCCACATTGAGTGCATCGCCTCCCGGATCGCTAAAGCGAACACGGTATACGTCATAGGGATATTTGGCTTCATAGGTTTTGTTGTATTCCGAAAGTTTCTTTTCCTTCGCCAGATATCCGTAAAGTTCCGATTTGGATTGATATGTAACCAATGTGTCATCCGTTTTTGCAGCCGTAAACTGCAAATGCTCCTGAGCAAAGCTTGAAGCCGCTTGCCGAGCCTGCTCCTTGGATATGATATTCGGAGATGCCATCTCGGAATCCGGATTCGTTGACGGAAACACCTGAAATAATAGGAACAGAATCAGGCCGACTGCGGCAGGCGCGATGAGCTGCTTCAGATTGGGCTTCAGCTTCAAGGGCTCTCTTGCACGATTCATGAAATTCCTCCTCTAGGAAAGTTTTATACTCCCACTGGTATTCGATATGCCTGATTAAGAACGCATAGAGTCAATATAACATAGTTATGAAAGTCATAAGCAGCTTATCCCAATATCCGGAATAATGAAACAAATCGATGAAAATGAATGAAAGGTTTCGAAAACGTTAGAGAACCCTATGCTTGTATTCTTGAATATGCCCAATTCGCGCTCTTTTAAAGATTTTTTGGGTGAAAAACGGCATTGGGTTACGTACCGGATTGCGTTATAATCACATCATGCTTCAAGGAACCGAATATTCCAGCCGAATTTCGTACTGAAAATGGGGGAACCATGTAATTGGGGTGAATTTCATTATTCCTAGAATAATGAATAGGGCGACCTGTGGAAATGCCCGAATCCGTCAGCTAACCTCGTAGGCTGTTGCACAGGAACCAGACCGTAAAGGGCACTGCGTTTTCCAGTGTCTTTTTTTCTTGATTTTTTTTAAGAAGGTGACCGATTGAACTCTAAATTGAACTGGCTCAGGTTGTCTCCGCCGCAGATTCTCGTGCTTGGTTTTGCGGCTATTATCTTCATCGGGACGGCGCTGTTAATGCTGCCGATTTCCACAAGTACAGGTGAACCGCTGGAATTTATCGATGCCTTGTTCACTTCGACATCGGCAACATGTGTAACGGGTCTGGTTGTGGTGGACACAGGAACGACATTCAGTTCCTTCGGAGAAGTCGTGATCATGATGCTGATCCAGATCGGCGGGCTCGGATTCATGACGATGGCTACTTTATTTGCCTTGGCTCTGAAAAGGCGCATATCGCTCAAGGATCGCCTCATTCTGCAAGAAGCGATGAATCAGTCCTCGATGGAAGGAATCGTAAGGCTGATTCGCAGAGTGTTGCTGTACTCTCTCATCATCGAGGCCTGCGGTGCCGTCATTCTATCGATCCGCTGGGCGTTTGATATGCCGATCGGCCAAGCGATTTATTATGGCGCTTTTCATGCGGTCACGATGTTTAACAACGCCGGTTTCGATTTGTTTGGTGATTTTCGGAGTTTGACCGGGTATGTTTACGATCCTGTAGTCAACTTTGTTGTGATGTTTTTGATTGTCTCAGGCGGCATTGGCTTTATCGTATTATCCGATCTGATTGATTTCCGGAAACAGCGGAGACTTTCCTTGCACTCCAAAGTGGTGCTCACCATGACGGCTACCTTGCTGCTGGTTGGATTTATCGTCATTCTTATATTTGAATTCACCAATCCGAGGACGCTCGGCTCCCTGAATTGGGGCGGAAAATTCTTCGGCGCGTTATTCCAGTCCGTAACGCCGCGTACAGCTGGCGCGAATACTATAGATATTACGGGGCTTAGACAGGCCACGCAATTTTTTATCGTGATTTTGATGTTTATCGGAGCATCGCCAGGGTCAACCGGGGGCGGTATCAAAACAACAACCTTCACCATTATGGTGGGGGCGGTCATTGCCATGATGCGCGGGCGTGAAGATATCGTTATGTTTCGTTATCGCCTGGCCCAGGAACGGGTGCTGAAGGCACTGACCATTGCATTACTGGCCTTGCTGCTCGTTCTAACCGTATCGATGATTCTGTCAACGACAGAGGAAGGGAGCTTCCTGGAGATCCTATTCGAAACGACATCCGCCTTCGGTACGGTGGGTCTCTCCATGGGTTTAACGCCTGATCTGACGGGGTTCGGGAAGATTTTGATCAGCATTACGATGTTTGCAGGGCGATTGGGGCCTTTGACGCTTGCTTATGCATTAGGGCCAAAAAAGGGTAAAGAATTATATCGTCATCCGGAAGGCAAAATGATTATTGGATAAGGAGTACAGGAGAGACATGAAACCAAAGCAATTTGCAATCATCGGTTTGGGACGATTTGGCGCCAGCCTGGCGCTTGAACTGATGGAACAGGGATATGAGGTGCTCGGCATCGACCGAAGTGAAGAGGTGGTTGAGGATATGAGCGAGCTGCTGACGCACACGGTGGTGGCGGATGCTACGGATGAAGAGGTGCTTAAATCGCTCGGTATCCGTAACTTCGACTGCGGAATTGTGGCGATCGGGAACGATATTCAGATGAGCATCTTATCCGCCATCTTGTTGAAAGAGCTTGGTGTCACCATGGTCGTTGCCAAGGCGATTTCGGTGCTGCACGGCCGGGCGCTGGAGAAACTGGGCGTGGACCGGGTGATCTTTCCGGAACGGGATATGGGGATCCGGGTAGCTCACCAGCTTGTCACGCCCAATTTGCTCGACTATATCGAATTATCCAAGGACTATCTGATTGTGGAGATGACGGTCACAGACTGCATGGACGGAAAAACGCTTAGCGAGCTCAATACGAGGGTTCGCTACGGTGTTAGCGTGGTGGCCCTGAATAAACAATCCGGCATCATCGTAGCGCCGACAGCCATGGATGTGGTGAACTCCGGCGACATTATGGTCGTTATCGGCTCCAATGATAATGTGGATCGCTTTGAGTCTGAGGTCGTGAATATGCTCGAAAACTAATAAATATAGAAGAAAAAAACCTGACGGTCATGGGGTCAGTCCCCATGTTTATCGTCAGGTTTTCTTCGTTTTATCCTCCTCCAGCTTACGGAACAGGATTTCCGTTTCGTTAATCCAGCGGCTGGCCGCCTTGCTCAGTTCCGAGGCTTGGCCGTAGATCAGCGAAGTTGTGCGCCGGGTTTCAATGAGTGCCGGAATATGGATGTCGACAAGCCCGTTATCGGACAATAACTGCGGCCTCAGATAGGATTTGGGCAGAAGCGCGGCTGCCTTGCAGGTCGGGATGAGCCTGACGATCGCTTCGAAGGAATCGATCTCCATCCGAATATCCGGCATAATGCCCCAGCGGTGGAACAGGTCATCCGTCAACTTGCGGTACCAGGTTCCGGTTGAGAAAATGATCATCGGCAAGCCTTGAAGCTGCTCGATGCCGACATCCTCGATCTCCGCCAGCGGGTGTGAAGATGGGATGACAAGCTCAAGATGGTCATCAAACAGCGGAATGCAGTTTAAACCGGGCTGGTTGATGGAGGAGGCGACAATGCCGACATCGACCCGTTTATCTCTTACATAAGAAACGATCTCATGGGTCTTGCCCGTGATCAGCTTGATTTCGGCCGCGGGATGACGCTCCATGAATGCGTTAACGAGTGGAGGCAAGGTGGTCTGAAGGGTGGTTAGGCTGGCCCCCAGGTTGATCGAGATCTGATCCCCCTCCCGGTAATGGGCCAAAGTCTGCATGAATTTGATCTGCTGCTGTCGCTGCTCCAAGGCAAAGGTGTACACAATCTGTCCGATGGAGGTAAGCTCCAGCCGTTTGCCGCGGCGGTTGAACAGCTGCAGCCCGAGTTGGTCCTCCAGCTTGGCTATTTTCCTGGACAGGGCTGGCTGTGACAAGTTAAGCAGCTTGGAGGCTTGGTTTATGCTGGATTGCTCTACAACGACGGCGAACATGTCCAGTTCTTCAAACATGGAATTCCTCCTATATAAAATAGACATGCGTGCAAAACATTGCTTATGCGTATAGATTATAACGATTAATAATTATATTGCAATTCCATTATAAGAAAAAAAGGAGTAACATGAAACATGACACAAGTTGTTCACACGATTGCCGAAATAGGCAGCTTTTTGTCGTTGCATCGGTTTTAGGACAGGGTAAGTGTAATTGTTCTGAAAATAGGAAAGATTGAAAATGAAAACGCTGCACATTGGAAAGGGGAACGTCAACTGATGAAAGGGTATTATTCCAGAAAGCTGCATTCTTTGCTCGGTGTCATACCGCTTGGAGCATTTTTGCTCAGCCATATGATTTCCAACTTTAAGGCTTTCGAGGGTGGAAAGGAAGGCTTTGCAAGCGCGGTCCATTTTTTGAACAGCATGCCGCTGATATTTTTCCTCGAGCTGTTCCTGATCTGGCTGCCACTGCTATATCACGGCGTCTACGGGTTATACATCGCTTACCAGGCGAATAACAACGTAGGCAATTACAACTATGAACGGAACATCCGCTTCACCATCCAACGGATCACCGGCGTTATTACGTTCGTTTTTGTTATCTGGCATATGTACGATACGCGTTTCCAAATCATGATCGGCAAAATCACGCATGACGATTTGGGCGCGACCATGCACGGCATCATGAACAATCCGATTCTGTTTACTCTGTACGTAATCGGTGTTGTGTCGGCAGTCTTCCACTTTACAAACGGCCTGTGGGCGTTCCTCGTTAGCTGGGGCATCACCGTCGGTCCGCGCGCGCAGAAGGTATCCACTTACATCTGCATGGGCTTGTTCGTATTGATGAGCGTGTTGTTCGTTCTGGCGATGACAGCATTCCGCAGTTCCGAATTCGAGGCGGCGACAGCAGCGATCGATGTAGTTAAGACAGTCTTAAGTTAAGGGGAGTGAACGAAAAATGGCATCTAATATTATTGTAGTGGGCGGCGGCCTCGCCGGGCTGATGGCAACCATCAAAGCGGCAGAAGCAGGAGCTCACGTTCATCTATTCTCACTTGTACCTGTTAAACGCTCTCACTCCGTGTGCGCGCAAGGCGGCATCAATGGAGCCGTCAATACGAAAGGTGAGGGTGACTCTCCTTGGGAGCACTTTGACGATACGGTATACGGCGGCGACTTCCTTGCGAATCAGCCTCCGGTCAAAGCGATGTGTGAAGCGGCTCCAGGCATTATCCACTTGATGGACCGCATGGGCGTTATGTTTAACCGTACGCCGGAAGGTCTGCTCGATTTCCGCCGTTTCGGGGGAACGAAGCGTCACCGGACGGCATTCGCCGGCGCAACCACCGGACAGCAGCTGCTCTATGCGCTTGACGAGCAGGTTCGCCGCTGGGAAACCGCGGGTCTTGTGACCAAGTACGAGAACTGGGAGTTCCTGAATGCGATCATCGACGACGAAGGCGTATGCCGCGGTATCGCTGCCCAGGATCTGCGCTCGATGGAGATTAAGGCGTTCAAAGCTGAAGCCGTCATTCTCGCAAGCGGTGGTCCTGGTATTATTTTCGGAAAAACGACCAACTCGGTGATCAATACGGGAACAGCGGCCAGTGCCGTTTATCAGCAAGGCGTTCATTATGCGAACGGCGAGTTTATCCAGATTCACCCGACAGCTATTCCAGGCGATGACAAGCTGCGCTTGATGTCGGAATCGGCACGTGGTGAAGGCGGACGGATCTGGACCTATAAAGACGGCAAGCCTTGGTATTTCCTCGAAGAGAAATACCCTGCTTACGGAAACCTGGTGCCGCGTGACATCGCTACACGTGAAATCTTCTCCGTCTGCGTCGATATGGGACTTGGGATCAATGGCGAGAACATGGTCTACCTGGACCTCTCCCATAAAGATCCGAAAGAACTGGACGTAAAGCTTGGCGGTATCATCGAGATCTATGAGAAATTCATGGGCGACGATCCGCGTAAAATCCCGATGAAGATCTTCCCGGCAGTCCATTATTCCATGGGCGGCATGTGGGTCGATTACAACCAAATGACGAACATTCCCGGGCTGTTTGCAGCCGGAGAATGCGAGTATCAATATCACGGTGCGAACCGTTTGGGAGCGAACTCCCTGGTCTCCGCCATTTACGGCGGTATGGTGGCCGGACCGAAGGCGATTGAATATGTCAAAGGCTTGAAGAAGTCCGCTGAGGATGTTTCCTCCACCGTATTTGACCGCGTAGCGAAAGAGCAAACGACCAAGTACGAAGGCCTGCTCAAAATGGAAGGAACCGAGAATGCTTATGTGATCCATAAAGAGCTCGGGGAATGGATGACCAACAACATGACGGTTGTTCGCTACAACGACAAGCTTGAAGCTACCATCGGCAAAATCAAGGAATTGAAGCAGCGTTACCGCAATATCAATATGACGGATACCTCCCGCTGGAACAACCAGGGAGTGGCGTTCACACGCCAGCTGTGGAACATGCTGGAGTTGTCCGAGGCCATGACGCTGGGCGCGCTTCTCCGGAACGAAAGCCGGGGCGCTCACTACAAGCCGGATTTCCCTGATCGCAACGATGAAGAGTTCCTCAAGACAACCAAAGCAACCTGGACGCCTGATGGACCGCAGATTTCGTACGAAGAAGTGGATGTTTCCTTAATCCCGCCGCGTATTCGTGACTATTCGAAAGACAAGTAAGAAGGAAGGGGGATTTACGATGTCTCAAACGGCAGCCGCCTCAAAGAGTGTTAAATTTATCATTACACGTCAGGACAATCCGGAGACGAAATCCTATACTGAGGAATTCGAAATTCCGTACCGTCCCGGCATGAACGTCATTAGTGCGCTGATGGAAATTCAGCGCAATCCCAAAAATGCACAGGGTCAAACCACCGCACCTGTATGCTGGGACTCCAACTGCCTTGAAGAAGTGTGCGGAGCTTGCTCCATGGTTATTAACGGCAAGCCGCGCCAAGCGTGTGCGGCACTGATCGATAAGCTGGAACAGCCGATCCGGATTCAGCCGATGAAGACGTTCCCGGTTGTAAGAGACTTGGTTATCGACCGCAGTCGTATGTTCACGGCCCTCAAGCGCGTGAAGGCGTGGATTCCGATCGATGGCACCTACGACCTTGGCCCCGGACCTAAAATGGCGGAGAAGAAGCGCCAGTGGGCTTACGAGCTGTCCAAATGTATGACATGCGGCGTATGTCTTGAGGCTTGCCCGAACGTCAACGAAAAAACGGACTTTATCGGACCCGCCGCCATTTCCCAAGTTCGCTTGTTCAATGCTCACCCGACAGGTGAGATGAACAAGGAAGAGCGTCTGGAAGCGCTGATGCAGGACGGAGGCATCGAGGGCTGCGGCAACTCGCAGAACTGCGTGCGTTCTTGTCCGAAGGGCATTCCGCTGACGACGTCCATTGCGGAAATGAACAAGGACACAACCAAACATCTGTTTAAGCGCTGGCTTGGCGTTTAATCGGTTTAGCTTCAACACCAGGGCGTCTGACCGGGGCATGGCTTCGGACAGGCGCTTTTTTTTGTTGTATGATATAAATCATGTGTTTATTAGGAAATTAAAAATGGAGATGAGTCACTTGATCATCGAAAGACCGATTACGATAAAGGATATAAGTAATGACCTGGTCGCTCTGGGCGTACGGAAGGGAATGATCCTGCTCGTCCATTCCTCGCTCAAGAGCGTGGGCGGATGGATTGTCGGGGGGCCTGAGGCGGTTATATTGGCGCTGGAAGACGTGTTAGGCGAAGAAGGGACGCTGGTAATGCCAACGCAGTCCGCGAACTTAACCGATCCGAAGACATGGGGAAATCCGCCGGCCGACCCGAAATGGTGGGATTTGATCCGTGAGGGCATGCCTCCCTATGATCCGGATCTGACCATCACATCAGGGATGGGGATTATTCCGGAAGTGTTTCGTAAACAAGAAGGGGTTATCCGAAGCCGTCATCCGCATGTTTCGTTTGCAGCTCGCGGCAGGGACGCAAAGGTACTTATGCAATCCCATCCGCTCGATCATAGCTTGGGCGAAGCCTCGCCGCTAGCACGATTATATGAAGCGGGTGCTTACGTGCTTATGCTGGGCAGCAGCTATGGCAATAATACTTCCTTTCACCTTAGCGAATACCGCGCGGATTGGGCAGGCAAGAAGGTGGTAACGGCCCACGCGCCAGTACGCAGGCTGCAGGGAACAACAGAGTGGGAGGCATTCCAGGATATCAACTATCATTCCGACGATTTTGAAGCGATTGGAGCCTCGTTTGAAGCGCAATGCCCCGATGCATATCAGCATGGTCGTGTAGGAAAGGCAGTCTGCGTATTGGCAGAACAACGGGCCATGGTGGATCATGCCGCGCAGTGGTTGGAGAAGAACCGTTAGATGCTAAAGCAAGCAGTCGGACAGCTTTCGTTCGACTCGATATACGTGTTTTGGGGCTATTTTTAACAAAAAATCAGGTGGAGATGAATGTAGTTTAAAGCGAGCAGGGGCCGACTACCAGCGACCTTCAGGTGCATAAATACCGTTACGAGGGTAATAAAGACGTAATGGTACGGGCTGCCGTTTGAGGGCCACAAGCCAAAGGAGGGACTTGAAGATGTCATGGTGGATGTGGCTGCTCAATTTGACGGGCTTCCTGCTGTTGATTTATTTGTTCTACAGTATGGACAAGAAGTGGTCCAGCAGGCCTTTGCTGCTTGCTCCACTGCTCATTTATGTCCTGGTATCGGTTGAAGATTTGCTGGGGTGGATCGATCTGATGAACGTGGTGCCCGGCGAAGGCGGCATGCGCGCTCTGATCCTGTTGTTTGCATTATGCTCCGTTATTTTCTATGTGCTGTATATTTTCGACAAGATTGCAGACTCCGTCCATCAGCATGTTGATATGAAAACAACCCTGGTTCGGATCAGCATGGCCGCAGGGATGTGCATTTTGTTTTTCACGATGGTATATATGTCAATTTATAAGCTGTTCGGAGGCACTTCCTTCGAAGGCGAGAATATCGGACAGGATTTGCTGAGCCAGTTCATTACTTTCCTGTATTTCAGTATGGCGACGTTTGTCACGGTCGGGTATGGTGATGTAGCCCCAATCGATAATACGTCCCGGCTTGTCGTGGTGATGGAGATTGCCTTCAGTTTCATTACCGTTGCGTATGCGCTGTCCATGCTGGGGACGCTGCGCCGGATCTTTAAGCCCGGCGATGACGGCTTGGAGATGGATGACAAGGAAGAGAAGTCGAAGGCCAATAAACCGCATCGAAGAAAACATTCTTCTATGTGAAAAAGACGCACTATTTCGGTGCGTCTTTTTATGTGCGACGGGCAGTCGTAACTTTAGCGAGTTAAGGATGTTTCCTAGAGGACAAGATTCCCTCCTCAAGCATTCTGGTGCGGCTTGAGAAGCTTTATCTAGGGCAAAAATCGCGAGACCCATAGGTCGGATGAGCAGACTCAAATGCGTAAGCGTGAAGCACAGCGGCAGGATAAGTCGGCGACTGTAGGCGATTAAAAAACACTGCGGAAAATTGCAACTATTAACCTAATTTTACAAATACATTCCATCCGTTTCCTAGTAAAATACTTTTTACAGGAAGGGGGGAATCAACGTAGCCAAATGATGAGCGTCATGTTATTGGCATTGCACGTCAAATCAAGAATCAGGAAAGGAAGCTGAAACATATGAGAAAGCGTACTGTTTCACTTATGATGTCCTTGATCATGATCTTGCAGGTTTTCAGCGTGTCCTCGGTTTTTGCAGGAAACGATCAACCAAGCGATAATTCGGAAAGCCAAGGTTTAAAAGCGGAGTATTACACAACCTCAGGAAGAGGACAATTTGATTTCAAAGAGCTTAAGATGACAACGGTTGATGCCAATATTGATTTTGATGATATCACACCGATCTTAAAAGCGCTTACAGGGCAGGAGGAATATAATGCCGTCCGTTGGACAGGGCAACTAATGGCACCGACAACGGATGATTACAAGTTCTATATTAAGGGAGACAACGGATTCCGCTTATGGGTAGATGATAAGCTGGCAATCGACCATTGGGTGAATGATTGGGACAACGAGCAGGTGAGTGCCCCCATTCATTTGGAGGCCGGCAAGAAGGTTAGCTTTAAATTAGAGTACTTTCAGGACTATGGTGGGGCATATATCCAATTGAAATGGTCCAACTCCACGTTACAAAAGCAAGCAGTACCTGAGGAGGCCTTTCTATTACCAACAGGATATGTGAACCACAGTCCGAAGCACAGCATGATTCTGCAAGACGGCCTGCAAGCTGAGCTGCAGTTCAACAGTAAGCTGCAGAAAGTTCCTAAGGGGGCAGCGAAGCACTTCACGATGATCGCAGGTCGCCGCAGTCATATTCCGACGAGTGCCACCTTGAAATCAGATGACCCGTCTATTCTTCAATTGAAGTGGGATGTTCCTGTCTATAAGCCGGATAAATCCATCATCGTGACCTATGACGGGCAAGGCAAAATTAAGAATGCGGGCGGTCAGTCTTTATCCGCGTTCGTCGGGACGAAGGTGACGAATAACTCTGAATTTTTAATTAAATCCCCTTGGGCAGACGAAGTAGACAAAAATAATGTACTGCCTGAATATCCGCGTCCGCAGCTGGTCCGTGACCAGTGGCTCAATCTGAACGGTGAATGGGAGTTTGAGAGCGCCAGTAAGCAAACGACGCCTCCGACGGGTAAGACGTTAAGCGAGAAAATCCTTGTGCCATTTGCCGTCGAGTCTCAGCTGTCAGGACTTGAGCGCCATGAAGACAAGATGTGGTACAAACGTCAGTTTACCCTGCCATCCGATTGGGATGGCAAGCAGGTTCAGCTTCACTTCGGTGCGGTTGATTTTGATGCAACGGTATATGTTAATGGACACGAAGTTGGAAAACACCGCGGCGGATACACAGGCTTTAGCTTCGATATTACGGAGCAACTCTTGGCTGGTGAGAATGAATTAATCGTATATGTCAGTGATCCGACGGATGATGGCGGATATACGATTGGTAAGCAACGAAACAATCCAAGCGGCATCTGGTACACCTCAGTATCCGGAATTTGGCAAACGGTATGGTTGGAACCCGTGGCTCCTGCGTCCATTGATAAATTGGATATGACGCCGGATCTTGCGAGCAATTCGCTGAAAATGAAGATAACGGGAAGTGAAGGGGTCACCGATGAAGCGGTTGAAGCCATTGTCTTGGAGGGTGGGAAGGAAGTAGCCCGTGCGTCCGGAGCCGTCGGTGAGGAATTCTCCATCCAGATTCCGAATCCGAAACTATGGTGGCCGGATGATCCGTTTTTGTATGATCTCAAGGTGAACTTGGTGAAAGGGACTACTAAAGTCGACGAAGTGTCCAGCTATTTCGGTATGCGGGAAATGAAACTGGGCAAAGTTGACGGCGTCACACGTCCGCTCATTAATGGCAAGTTTATTTTCCAAATTGGACCGCTGGATCAAGGTTATTGGCCGGACGGGTTATACACGGCGCCGACCGATGAGGCCATGAAGTACGATATTGAAGCGGTGAAACGGCTCGGCATGAATATGATTCGGAAGCATATGAAAGTGGAGCCGGATCGCTGGTATTATTGGGCCGATAAGCTGGGTGTTGTCGTGTGGCAGGACCAGGTGAGCAAATTTGGAGACTCAGAAGACAACCGCACCCACTTAGAGAAGGAATTCAAGGAAATGATGGACCAGTTCCGCAATCACCCTTCGATCGTCGTCTGGACGGTGTTCAATGAGGGTTGGGGGCAGTATGATACGGAGCGATTAACCAATTGGGCGATGAATTACGATCCGACACGTCTCATTAATAATGCAAGCGGTTGGACAGATAAGAACGTGGGTCATTTCATCGACGCGCATAATTATCCGGCACCGACGATGCCGCAGCCAACAGATACACGGGCAGCCGTGCTCGGAGAATACGGGGGACTGGGTCTGAAAGTGCCTGGACATGAATGGAATTCCAATGTATTCAATTATGAGGAGCAGGAGAGCGTAGCAAAACTGACCAATCGCTATATCAGCTTCATTAAGCAGCTGGAAGAACTGAAGCAATCGGGTCTTAGCGCTGCGGTGTATACCCAAATCACCGATGTTGAAATGGAGATTAACGGCTTGCTCTCTTATGACCGCAAGGTGGAGAAAGCGGATTTCAAACGTCTTGCGCAAGCACATCAAAAATTAATCGGTACGCAGAAGGGACAAAATCCATAATGCAATGCGATGGAATCATGCTTTTTATGCATGGTTCCTTTTTTTTTGCATTTGGGTAAGCAAAGCCTTCACTCAGTACTTTTGCTCCGTATGCAATACAAGACGACGAAAGACCGAAATGCTTAAAAAAAGACTCATTAATCTAAATACAATCAGACCCCTGACTTTCTAAAATTAGATCGTGAGTATAGAAAGAGGGTGAGCATATGGGTTCCGATATTCTTTTAGCAATGGAAGGAATCAAGAAAGAATTTCCCGGCGTGGCAGCTTTATCGGATGTAGACTTCTTCTTGCGGAAAGGGGAGATTCACGCGCTGATGGGAGAAAACGGCGCGGGTAAATCCACCTTAATCAAAGTGCTGACCGGGGTTCATAAAAAGGATGCCGGGACGATCAAACTTCGGGAACGGGAGATTCATCCCAAATCCCCACTGGAAGCTCAACAGCTCGGAATCAGTACGGTTTATCAGGAGATTAATCTTTGCCCGAACTTGTCCGTTGCGGAAAATATCTTTATTGGAAGGCAGCCCCGCAAATGGGGCAGGATTGACTGGAATACGATGTACCGGCTTAGCGAGGAACTGCTTGCAAGGCTTGATTTGCATATTGATGTCAGACAGTCATTGTCTGCGTATTCGGTTGCCGTGCAGCAGATGGTGGCCATTGCCCGCGCAGTGGATATTTCCAGCGGCATTTTGATTTTAGACGAACCGACCTCAAGCTTGGATGCGAACGAAGTGAAGCAGTTGTTTGCCGCTATGCGCAGGCTGAAAGAGGAAGGTATGGGCGTCCTGTTTGTCACCCACTTCCTCGACCAGGTTTATGAAGTAACGGATCGCATCACGGTTCTCCGAAACGGAACGTTGGTCGGAGAATTCAAGACGGAGGCATTGCCCAAAACACAGCTCGTTTCTCATATGATCGGCCGGGAATGGGATCCAGGGGAACTGTCAGGGGAAAAAGCCGATAAACCAAATCAGACTAACGTATTCCTTCAGGCGAGGGGACTTAGCAAAAAGGGCTCTATCCAGCCGTTTGACCTGACCATTCATAAAGGAGAGGTGCTTGGTCTCGCCGGATTGCTTGGATCAGGCCGGACGGAGGTAGCGCGTTTGATATTCGGGATCGACAAGAGCGACACCGGGGTACTGGAACTCGAAGGAGAGAAGATCACCGCGATGTATGCCCAGAAAGCGATTCAACGCGGACTCGGGTTCTTGCCGGAGGACCGCAAGGTAGAAGGGATCGTTGGGGAGCTTACCATTCGTGAGAATATCGCCTTGGCCATGCAAGCCCAAAAAGGATTGTTCTCTTTTATCCCGGTCAAAAAGCAAAGAGAGATTGCCCAGGAGTACATCGACATGCTCAATATCAAAACGCCTGGTACGGAGCAAAGGATCGATACCTTGAGCGGGGGCAATCAGCAAAAGGTGGTTCTCGCGCGATGGCTGGCGACTGGGCCCAAGCTGCTTATTCTTGATGAGCCGACCCGGGGCATCGATGTGGGTTCGAAAACAGAAATTCGTAAACTGATCTTCCGGCTGGCCGCTTCCGGCATTTCTATCTTAATTATTTCCGCTGAACTGGAAGAATTGGTCAATTGCTGTGACAGGGTTATGGTCCTGCGCGACCGCGTTCAAATTGGCGAAGTTACCGGTGCAGAGATGAAGGCGAACCGAATTATGCAAATGATCGCGGAAGGAGCTGAAGTATTTGCGAAATCTGGCAGCGCCGGCGCGTAAAGCGACACGCCACAAAATCATGTGGCCGCTTTTAGCTCTTGTTATCCTGTACTTGATCAATTTGATCGTTATGCCCGGCTTTTTCAAAGTTGATATCATCGACGGCCACCTGTATGGCAATCTCGTGGACGTACTTAATCGTGGTACGCCGCTTATCATTATGGCTATCGGAATGACGCTTGTGATTGCCACAGAGGGGATCGATATCTCCGTCGGTTCGGTGCTGGCTATCGCCGGCTCCATGGCCATCTTCATGCTGGAAGGCAGTCCCCTATGGGTGGCCATACTGACTGCACTCGGGATTGGATTGCTGTGCGGTTTATGGAACGGGATCCTGGTATCGATTCTAGGTATCCAGCCGATGGTGGCGACCCTCATTCTGCTTACGGTCGGCCGGGGGATCGCGCAGCTGATTACCAATGGACAAATTCTATCAACGACAAATGATCGTTATGAATACATCGGCAAAGGGTATCTGTTTGGCATTCCCTTTGCAGTTTACATTGCTGCCGCTGTGTTCATTCTGGTGTACCTGCTCAAAACAAAAACAGCGTTCGGATTATTTTTGGAATCCACCGGGGCCAATCGGAAATCCAGCGAGTTTGCCGGTGTCAAACCGCGGGTGATTTTTATGACGGCTTACGCAATTAGCGGATTACTGGCGGCCGCAGCCGGTATCATCTACAGCTCCAACCTGAGCAGTGCAGATGCGAATAACGCTGGCTTATGGTACGAGCTTGACGCCATTCTGGCGGTTGTCATCGGCGGCACTTCCATGCGCGGTGGGCGATTTTATCTCGGCGGCACCGTGGTGGGCGCCATTTTTATTCAAAGCTTGACGACGACCATCTATTCCCTTGGCGTTCCACCGGAATCGATCTTGCTTGTCAAGGCGATCGTCGTCATTCTTGTATGTTTGATCCAATCCGATGTGTTCAGACAGAAGCTTACTTCGGTCAAAAGGAAGGTGACAGCGTCGTGAATTCGTTCCGGTTTCGTATCGGCAGCAACAATGTCATTGTATTGGCGACGCTGCTCCTTCTGGTCATGCTGTATGGCACAGGATCGATGATGTATAACGGTTTTTTCTCCTTGCAAGTATTTCTAAACTTGTTTATTGATAATGCGTACTTAATCATCATAGCCACTGGTATGGCTTTCGTCATTATTACTGGCGGCATCGATTTATCGGTAGCCTCCGTCGTCGCGCTGGTCAGTATGATATCCGCTACACTGCTAAATCAAGGCATGAACGCGTATCTGGTCATGGTCATTTCGCTTTTGATCGGGATCGCGTTTGGCGCCGGCCAAGGGTATCTTATCAGCAGATTTGAGCTCCATCCGTGGATCGTTACGCTTGCCGGAATGTTTTTGGGCCGTGGGATCGCTTATTTGATTGGGACGAAAAGTATCGTCATTTCCAACGAGATCTATACGCAAATCTCCAGTTATAAAATTCGCTTGTTGGGGGACAGTTTTATTTCGATCAGTGTCGTGCTCGCGCTGTTATTCGTTCTTATAGCAATATTCGTCGGCCGTTACACCGGTTTCGGCAGGGCAGTTTACGCGCTTGGCGGCAGCGAACGCTCGGCTGTATTGATGGGCCTTCCAGCAGCCGGTATTACCATCGTAGTTTACACGTTAAGCGGTTTTTGTTCTGCGCTTGGCGGCATCGTATTTACTTTTTATATGTTGTCAGGCAACTCCCTGCATTTGATGGGGATGGAGATGGATGCCATAGCGGCCTGCGTCATCGGCGGGATTTTACTGACCGGCGGATTCGGTTATTTGGTCGGTCCAACGCTGGGCGTGCTCTGTACGGGTATCATTCAGACGATGATTATCTTTCAGGGAACGCTCAGCTCGTGGTGGACGAAAATTGCCGTCGGGTTCCTCCTGTTTCTCTTCATGGCCTTGCAAAGACTGATTGTGATGAAGAAGGAAACGGCAGCCGGAGGCAAGATCAAGATAGATCGGAAAATTGCAAAGAATGACGCGAAAATGTAAATACACCCCAAATTCAAATCGTTATAGTGAAGTTGCATCAGAACTTAATCTTAGGGGAGGAACTTGGAATATGAAAACAAACAGAAGAAGCCTTCTGCTCACCTTGCTTATGATGGTAATGGTTGCTTCCATCTTTGCGGGCTGCAGCAGTAACAATTCGGGGAAAGACGCCAATGGAGGGAACAGTGCTCCTGCGAACGAGCCTGCGAATGCAGCGCCAGCGGATAAACCCGCGGGAAAAAAGATCGTCCTGGGTTTCGCACAAATTGGTGCAGAGAGCGGCTGGCGTGACGCCGAGACGGCATCTATCAAGGAAACGTTTGAAAATGACCCGAACTTTGAATTGAAATTTTCCGATGCGCAGCAAAAACAAGAGAATCAAATCAAGGCGATCCGTTCTTTTATCGCTCAAAAAGTAGATGCCATCGGGCTCGCTCCGGTTGTTGAATCCGGCTGGGAAACGGTGTTAAAAGAAGCCAAAGACGCTCGTATTCCGGTATTCCTACTCGACCGCAGCATCACGGCAGGTCATGAAGATTTGTATACCTCCTTTATAGGCTCCGACTTTGTGCTTGAAGGCCAAAACGCGGCCAAATGGATGCTTGACGAGTTAGGCGCAGACACGCAAGTAAATATCGTACAGCTTGAAGGCACCGTCGGCGCGAGTGCGGCGAATGATCGTAAAAAGGGTTTTGAAGAGGCGATTGCAAGCCATGCAGGGTACAAAATCGTTTACTCCCAAACCGGTGATTTTACCAGGGCCAAAGGCAAGGAAGTGATGGAAGCTTATCTGAAAAAAGATAAGAACATTCAAGTCGTATATGCACACAACGACGATATGGCGCTTGGCGCGGTTCAAGCCATCGAAGAAGCAGGTCTGAAGCCGGGTAGCGACATCAAGATCATCGGCGTCGATGGCGTTAAAGGGGCTTTCGAAGCGATTTCCCAAGGGAAAATGAACGTTACGATCGAATGCAATCCGCTGCTTGGACCGCAATTGAAGCAAGCGATATTGGATTATAAAGAAGGCAAAGAACTTCCACGATGGATTAAGTCTGAAGAAGACGTATATTTCGGACAAAAGGCGATCGATGCTCTGCCAAACCGCAAATACTAGCGTTCTTTCATTACTATTTATGAATAATCTCTATGTGAAGCTGCAAAAGAGCGATTGACTCTTTTGCATTTTCACATTTTGCTTTATGATAAGGATCAAACCTTTTTACATATTTTGATAGATTGGGCTGATGCTTTTGCGTATTGGTTTCATTGCCAATCGAAGCATACGATTCAAACTGCTCCTTTATTTCATCTTTATTATTTCACTGTCTATCTTGACCTTAGGTTTTTTGGGGAGTTATCTCTATAAGAAATCGATTGAAGAAGAGACGAATTCCCATACGATCCAGATGATGAATCAAGTCAAACATCACATCGAGGTCTATTTGAAAGAGATGGATAACATCGTTGATTATCTGGCAGCCGAAGAAGCCGTTATTGAATTTATGCGGGCAGGCGAACAAGATCGGGCAACATTGGCTGAAACGGGCGCCGAGGTAGAGCGGAGGGAAGCGATTTTCGAAAGACAACGTCCCGAGATTGCGGGTATCCTGGCCGTCAATCGGAATAATGCCTCAGCCAGCAATACGATGGAGCGGATTCAGCGCGACCCGCTGACGGAAGAACGTTGGTATCAAGCCGCGGTGGGTAATCCCGATACCCTTCACTTATTCAGCCATCCGATCGGACGGAATATCAAACTCAAGCAAAACATAAGCGCGGATCAGGTACTGACCGTTGCGAAGGCGGTGAAGGACCCGGTAACGGATGAAATCATCGGCGTCGTGATGATCGATATGAAGCTTGAATTCATCCGGGGTATCGTCGAGTCAGTGTCTCTTGGCAAAAGCGGATTTATTTTTATTATGGATGAAAAAAATGGGGTCGTATATTCACCGGTAAACCGAATCGTCTATCGAATTACAGGCGAGTGGCTGGGTGGTACGACAGGCAGTCTGGTCAAACCGATCTTTGGCCGTAATTATCAAATCATCTATAACACGTTCCCGGATATCGGCTGGAGAATCGTCGGAGTCATTCCACTCAGCGAATCACTTAAAGTCGTGTCTGATTTACAAACCGTTACCGTGATCATTGCGATGGTGACTTTGTTTTTGGCTTTTATCGCATCATGGTTTTTTACCAATTCGATTGTACGGCCTGTCGGCAAGCTGCGCAGCTTGATGCGAAAAGTTGAAGAAGGGGAATTGAATTTAAGATTTCCTTTTAAGACAAATGATGAAATTGGACAGCTCGGCAACAGTTTCAACAAAATGGTAGAAGAAATCGAAAATTTGATCAACATGGTTTATACGGAACAAAAAGAAAAGCGTGAAGCAGAATTGAAAGCGCTTCAAGCCCAAATTAAACCACACTTTCTCTACAATACACTGGATACCATTCAATGGATGGCGCAGGATCGAGACGCCCAGGATATCGTCGAATTGATCGTTGCGCTAACGAATCTTTTTCGGATTGGCCTTAGCAAAGGAAATGAGATTATTCCGTTAACGGATGAGCTGCAGCATGTCGAAAGTTATTTGGTGATCCAGATGGCGAGGTATGAAGATAAGCTGGATTATGAGATTCTGGTTCCCGATGAAATCAAACGATACCGTGTGTTGAAAATTATTTTGCAGCCGCTTGTGGAGAATGCAATCTACCACGGCATCAAGACCAAACCAGGCAAGGGGAAAATCGTGATACGCGGCTTCAGGGATGACAATGCTTTGCGATTGATTGTTGAGGATGACGGGGTGGGCTTGCCGGAAGATAAGCTGATCCAGTTGAGGGAAGATATGCGAGTTACGCGGCAAACCGAAAGGGAGCGGGGTTATGGACTATTTAATGTGAACGAAAGAATCAAACTGACTCACGGTCCCGAATACGGAATATCCATACATAGCGTTCCTGAACAAGGAACTGTCGTTGAAGTAAGGCTACCATTAGTGAATATTTAGATGGGGGATAGGGTCGTGTGGAAGCTGTTAATCGCCGATGATGAACCGAAAATTCGCAGAGGATTAAAGAAAGTTCTGCCCTGGGAGGATCTGAATATCCAGGTCGTTGGGGAAGCCGAGGACGGACGGCAAGCACTCGATTTGATCCATCAGCAGAAACCGGATATTTTGTTTGTCGATATCAATATGCCCTTTTTGAACGGACTGGATCTGTTAGAGAAAATGAAGCAAGTGCTGGAGCGCTGCGTAGTGATCGTAATTACCGGCCATGACGAGTTTGCTTACGCCCAGCAGGCTTTAAAGCTGAAAGTGTTCGACTATATATTGAAGCCAGTGGTAAGGAACCAACTGGAATCGGTAGTAGCCAGGGCGATTGAAACATTAGAGAATACCAGGCAATATGAGGAGCATCACCAATGGGTGGATGATCAGCTGAAATCGAACTCCATCCTTATTCGCGATAAGTTTCTGGTGAAATGGATCGATCATTTGATGGATGAGGATGAGGTGCGGAAGAACCTTGATTTTTTCGGGCTGCAGCTCAGACCAACCCTCGGCATCGTGCTGCTGAAAGTGATGAGCCATCTGGATACCGGCGGCACACACCGAGCTTGGGACCGGGAACTGCTGGAATTTGCCGCGAGAAATGTGGCCGAAGACGTGGTCCGATCTGATTCCGCAGCTGTCTTCAACGATGCGAAAGGTCACATCGTCGTACTCGTTACGATAACCGAAACAACGGATTGGTCTGAGCTTGGCGATAAAATTCAACAAAGGCTCGAAGCGATATTCGAAAAGGTGGTTTTGTTGGATCAATCTGCAGTAGACGATGGAATTGCCGGAGTTCCAGCAGCATACCGGAGACTGTGCGATGAGTTAACAACGAAAGGAAGTTTATCTCCGGTCGTTGTGCTGGCAAAAAAGTTCATTGACCGCAATTATCACCAGCCGGAGCTGTCCTTAAGTGAAGTGGCGAACGGGGTGCAGGTGAGTCCTGCGTATTTAAGCAAACAATTGAAGCGGGAGTTGGGATTGTCCTTTATCGATTATTTGACCAAAGTCCGGATTAAAAAGGCCATTCAGTTGTTGAACGATCCTGCGGCAAAAGTCTACGAGATCGCCGAAATGGTCGGTTACAGCAGTCAGCATTATTTCAGCAATACCTTTAAAAAAGTGACCGGATCCACACCGCTAATATTCCGGAAAGGGAAGCGCTGATGAAACTTTCTTTGTGGACCTGCGGCATATGGTTTGGGATCGTTTTGTTGTGTATTTTAATCTGGCACTCCATACAGGTAAGCGGCAGGGAAGCAGGCAACGATGTTCGATACTTAATCGGCGTTTCCCAGCCGAATCTATCCGAGCCCTGGCGTGTGGTAATGAATGATGAAATCCGCAAGGAGGTTGAACAGCGAAGCGATGTTCGCGTGATCTTCACAGATGCCGGCCAGAGCAGCAGTCAGCAGGCCGAGGATGTGAAGAATCTGCTCGAATACGGCATCGATCTGCTCATCGTTTCGCTTGACGATCCGGTGGCATTAACGCCGACGATTAGCGATGTTTATCGCAAAATCCCGGTCATTGTGATGGGCCGGGGAGTAACCGGTTACGATTATACGCTTTATATCGGAACGGATAACGAGATGATTGGCAAAAAAGCGGGGGAATTTGCCCTTGAAACATTGGGCCCGGCCGGCGGGAAAATCATCGAGGTGCAGGGGCTAAAAGGATCGCCCAGCGTTGAGGAGCGCAGCCAAGGGTTTCGCGAAGCGCTGGAGGAAACCACGAACATCGACGTCATCGCAACATTTAATGCGGATTGGCAGCGCGACAAAGCTGAGGATCTGTTGTCGGAGTGGTTCGCTGCAAATCGCGGGGTCGATATGGTGTTTGCGCATAATGAAGCGATGGCGTTAGGCGCTTATCGCGCCGCACATCATGCAGGCCTGGGAAATATGGATATCATAGGGATCGACGGAGTCAATTCAGAAAATGGCAGCTTCAAGTTAATTTCGGAAAATCGGTTGACGGGTACATTCACAAGTCCTACCGGAGGCAAAGAAGCAGTTAATTATGGCATTGACATTTTGAACAAAGAGAAAGGAATTCCGAAGAAAGTGATATTGCGGAGCCAGAAAATTACCGCCCAGACACCCACGTCGGCAAAAAATTCAGATTCGGCTAAAGATCGAAGTAATCTGGAGAAACGTGAAACGAAGAAGCAGGATGAGGGGAAGTCTATTGTGCTTGGCTTTGCCCAGGTCGGTACCGAAAGCAGCTGGAGGCTGGCGAATACGAAATCGGTAATTGCCGCCGCCAAGGAGGCGGGGATTGATCTGATATACGATAATGCGGAGCAGTCGCAAGAGAAGCAAATCGAGATTATTCGCCGGTTCATTAAACAAAAAGTAGATGTCATCGCCTTCTCGCCGAAGACCGAGACCGGCTGGGAGGAAGTGCTGCAGGAAGCGAAGGAAGCCGGTATTCCGGTTATACTGTCCGACAGGGAAGTGAATGTACGCGACGATACGCTTTGGACGGCTTATATCGGCTCGGACATGATCGATGAGGGACGAAGGGCGGCACACTGGCTCACAGGCGAACTGACTGGGCAGCAACGTTATCACATCGTTGAACTGCAGGGCACAGAGAAGTCTGCACCCGCGGTAGGCCGTAAGAAAGGCTTCGAGGAAGTGATCCGTCAGTACGACAATTTCGAAATTTTGGAGTCGTATAGCGGAGATTATACCTTCAAGGACGGCAAGAAGATGATGGAGACCGCATTGCGTGAGCACGGCAATCTTATTGATGTCGTGTACGCGCATAATGATGACATGGCGCTGGGTGCCATTCAAGCGATCGAAGAATACGGGCTTCGTCCGGGAAAGGACATGGTCATCATTTCTATCGATGCGACGCGTCCGGCGTTCCAAGCGATGGTTACGGGTAAATTGAATATGGCTGTCGAATGCAACCCGCTGCTCGGACCCCAGCTTATGAAAGCCGTGCGGGATTTAATGGAGGGCAAGGAACTGCCGATGAAGATCATCACCTCTGAAGGCGTGTTTTCTCAGGAAACGGCTAAGCGAGAGCTGCAAAATCGGGAATTTTAGGGATGTAGCAGCCATGAACCAGAAAAGAATGCCTCAGAAGTTCAGAACTTATCAGATTCAGATCAAAGAAATCTCAGAAATTCAGAGCCCACCGGACTATGCCTCAGTAGGGCACGTGCGGTTCGATAAGGGGGAAGCCATGAGAGTGGTTCCCCAACTTTATTTTAGTAAACGGCAAGTCAGTGAAGTCTTAGTTCCAGCTACGGTTTCATCAGTTTTTTCATAATGCCGAGCCCATTCTTGGAAGGGTAACGGAATTTAAAATCGAACCGATTGGTTTGCTTCAGCACGCTCTTCTTATGGGAGAAGGTCTGGAAGCTGTATTCCCCGTGGTAAGCACCCATTCCGCTCTCACCGACACCCCCGAATGGAAGGAAGGGAGTGGCCAGATGCATCAGCGTATCGTTAACACATCCCCCGCCAAAAGAAACCGAGGAGAGTACGTAATCCTGAACGTCTTCATTCTCCGTGAACAAGTAAAGGGCGAGCGGTTTGGGGCGGTGATTGATCGCCTGGACAGCTTCGTGTACATTCTCGTAAGTCAGGATCGGACACAGAGGGCCGAAAATCTCTTCCTCCATAACTGGCATATCCCAAGTGATATCGTCCAGCACGGTCGGCTCGATGAGCAAACGATCCTTTGAACTGTTCCCGCCATGGCGCAGGGTTCCGTTGTTCAGAAAGCCGGACAGCCGGTCAAAATGCTTCTCCGAAACAATGCGCCCATAGTCGGGATTGGTTAGCGGGTTCTCGCCGTAGAACGAAGTGATGGCGTCCTTCAGGTGCGCGATGAACTTCTCCTTGACCTTGCTGTGTACCAGAACATAATCCGGCGCGACGCAGGTTTGGCCGGCATTTGTATATTTGCCGAATGCGATACGTGAAGCCGCCAGGGCCAGGGGGGCATCCTCGTGGACGATACAGGGGCTTTTGCCTCCAAGCTCCAGCGTTACCGGGATCAACTGCTTGGCGGCGGCTTCCATGACAATTTTGCCGACATGGGTACTGCCGGTAAAGAAGATATAATCCATCGGCTGCTCCAGCAGGATCGTGCTTACCTCGGGTCCTCCCTCCACCGAAGCCACATATTGCGGCTCAAACGTCTCCGTGATGATGGACGTAATGAGTCCGGATACGTTAGGTGTCAGCTCGGAGGGCTTCACAATCGCGGTGTTCCCAGCGGCTAAAGCTCCGATCAGCGGAGAGATGGCCAATTGCCAAGGATAATTCCAGGGAGCAATAATCAGTACCGTCCCGTAGGGCTCAGCGTAGACCATTCCCTTGCTGCCTACATGCGTCAGCGCGGTTTTGACACGCTGTGGCTTGGCCCAGCGCTTCAGATTCTTTATGACAAAGGAAAGCTCCTTATAGACAATCCCGATCTCAGTTGTAAAGGCCTCCTGCTCGCTTTTGTTCAAGTCTTTGCGAAGGGCCTCCATGATATCGTTTTCCCTGGCAATCAGAACTTGGCGGAGCTTGGTCAACTGCTGCAGTCGGAAATCCACTTCCTTGGTGATGTCTTTATGAAAAAAACGCCGCTGAGCTGAAACTAATGCTGTGATTGAATCGTTATCAGTCATACGTAAACCCCTTTCTCTTGCTATTCCATATATATGAATAACCGTAAGGCCGTTAAAACTTGTACACTTTTATTATTATATAGGAGGAAGTCCACCTATGAGAAATCCATCCTCGTCGACTCCCCATGGTACAGCCCATGACGCGGCAAAGCGAGACGTCATGCAGACGAAGATGTCACGCCGCCAATTTCTGAAGATCGGTGTTTCCGCCGTGGTTGGTGTTGGCGCTGCAGGCGGGGCTTACGCGTCTTTATGGGAGCCTCATCAATTGGACATTACGAGACGGACATTGGCGCTTCCTTCACTTCCTAAGGCTTTTGATGGGATGAAGGTCGTTCAGTTTAGCGATTTGCATCTGGGCTTTCACACCGGGGTAAAAGACGTGGCCCGTGTGGTACAAGCGATTCAACATGAGAAACCGGACATGATCTGTTTCACAGGGGATATGGTGGACGGTAACACTGAGGATATGAGGGCTGCCATTCAACCGTTCAACGAGTTGAAGGCCCCTCTCGGCTTATTCTCTATATTGGGTAACCATGATTACAAAGATGTGGAGACACTGATTTCTATGGAGGAAGAGGCCGGATTTCAGGTGCTGCGGAACACCGCCGTGAAGCTAAGGCGGGATGGTGCTGTTATCGCAGTGGCAGGTTTGGACGATGTTTTCTGGGGCAAGCCGGATCCGGCAGCGGCCATTCAAGATTTACCCGACGGGATGTTCAAGCTGCTGCTGATGCACGAGCCGGATTATGCTGACACAACGGCAGCCCATTCATTCCATCTCCAGCTATCGGGACACAGCCATGGGGGCCAGATCCGTTTGCCCTGGATAGGAGAGGTGATCACGCCGCCCGGGGCAAAGCGTTATGTGCAAGGTCTATATACCATCGGTTCGGATGGAATGCTGCTCTATGTAAACAGGGGAATTGGCATGACGCAGCTGCCTTTTCGTTTCTTATGCAAACCGGAGCTTACCGTGCTCACCTTGCGCTCAATGGCATGAAGGGAATGAAATCGGTGATCTGAACATGTCAAGATGAAAGGCTCACTTGGAATTTGTTACACAAATGAAATATACCTGTTATCAAACTCTAACAGCCGCGGGTTAAACTTATCACATGACCCCCTTTTGAGAATATATATTATGTTTTGGACCCGGTAACGGGTCCACTTTTTTTTGCCCTTTTTTGCTGCACCCCGTACGTAAATGCAAAAAAACAGAAGGAAGTACCCCATTAAAGTACGTGTTCAAAAAGGTCGGTTTTCAGCACCGAAGCTTATGCTTCCGACGTGCGTTTTTACAAAACGCTTGAGTTGGATGAAGCTAGGGAGTGAGGAGCGGAGCGTACGTAGTTTGTACGTGAGCACCGGAAGGCCCGGCTGAATTCAAGATTCGATGCCGAGTTGCTTCTTGATTCACTTCATGTTAGATATAGAAATTATACGTTATCAGCAGAGCTGATGAAATTCTATATCACAAGAAAGCCTACCTTTGAATCGCGGTCGCTCATCCTTGAACTGACATCGATCAGGTTTTCTTATCAAAATCGGACCTTTTGAACAACCTCTTAAAGAGGTACGGTCACTTTCTGTTTTTGTTCGAAATATACCCATTCCGTGTATCCGATTTCTTTGAGCACTTTGGCCACTTCGTCAAATTCATCTCCGACCCGTGACGGCTTGTGGGCGTCGGAGCCGAAGGTGACGTCAACGCCGTGATGGTGCGCGACCTCCAAGATGGCGCTCGATGGATACCAGCCGCCGCACAGCTTGGTTTTGCCGGAAGTGTTGATCTCAATCGCCAGGCCCGATTCCGCGATGACTTTCAACGTTTCCTCGATCGCTTCGTCGGCCTTGATTTCGGAGAACAGCGGATAATTGCCCTTCATGGCATCCATATGGGCGATGATCTGGAACATTCCGCTTCGTGCGGATTGGCGGATCAGATTGAAGTATTCCTCTTTATCGGCAATCTGCTGCTGCGGCGTCAGGTTCTTCCAGCGGTTTTTATTGAAGATGCTGACATCCCTGACGTGATGGATGGAGCCGATGATATAGTCAAAAGGGTAGGCCGTTAACGCCTGCTGATACACCTGAGCATGATTCGGAAAATAATCGGACTCAATGCCCAGCAGGACTTTGATTTTACCTTCATATTCCCGCTTTAAGTCCAGAACTTCTTGTACGTACTTCGCAAAGTCCGCTTTTGCCATGGAGATGGCTGGGAAGGGCTGCTCTTCCGGGCTCCCGAAGTATGGAGTGTGGTCCGAGATTCCAATCACCTGTAAATCTGCCGCAATCGCAGCCTCGATATAATCTCGAATGTTGCCGTCTGCGTGGCCGCAGCGGAAATGATGGGTGTGCAGATCAAATTTCATGTTGACCTCCTTCATATCGCTTGATTGGTTATTATTCTAGGTTTGATGGGGCGTTATTCGCTGCTGATGAACTGTGTCTCGGGCATGCCCTTCAGATCACTGAGGAATTGACGCATAGCGGAGCTGACGTATCGTCCGCTCTTATAGATTACGCCGACAGGGTGGCTAACTTCAAGCTCGCTCAGGGGAACAATCTGCAGGGTGCCGTTGCGAAGCTCCGTCGCGACGGACTGCTTCGATATAATGGCTGCGCCCAAATTGATCTCGACCATCCGTTTAATTTCTTCACTGCTTGACAGTTCCATGACAACCTGCGGCTCAATGCCGTGCTTTTTCATTACGTCATCTGCGAAGCGGCGGCCGACGGTGTCACGTGTTAGCAGAATAAGGGGGGTTCCACCTAGCACATCCATGCTTGCCGTAGAGAGTTTGGCTAGTGGGTGTTGAGGGGATACGACAAGCTCAAAGGTATCGTAGTACAGAATGGATGTGCTCAAGTTGGGATTGCGTTCAATCAGATAACCGATCCCGATGTCGATGAGCCCGTTCTCTACGCTGTGATAGATTTGTGATGAGGCCATGGATTGAATGGTTGTTTTAATATGAGGGAATTGATCCTGAAAGTAGGAAAGTACCCGTGGCAGGATCTGAATCGCTATGGAAGTGGTTGTACCCAGCTGAATATGACCCTGGGGAGTTTGATCAAGGTCGGATAGCCGCTGCTTCAGCTCATCCACGATCCCGAGGATTTGTTCGGCATGGTCCACGAAGACCTGCCCCCGGTCGGTTAACGTTACGGGCTGACTCCGGTCCACCAGCACCGTTTTAAATTCTTCTTCTAGGCTCTTGATCTGGGCGGATACCGCCGGTTGTGTCAGATTAAGAAGCTCTCCCGCTTTGCGAAAGCTCATCGTTTTGGAGATGGTAATAAGTGTTTCCAATTGGCTGATGTTCATAGCCTTCCTCCTTACTTGATATATTCTTCCGCTCATCTATCGCGTGCAATCTGTATTATTTAAATTATAGGTTATTCTTCCCGGTGGAGCAACGAAGGGAGCAAACCTGGTCGTTTTCGGCCGAAAAAATGAAAAACATTTTAATTTCCATTTAATTATTATTAAAAGATGGGGAATCCTTCCGATAATAGTAAAGTAGACATAGAACAAAGGTGAGACCAAAGGCCCGTTTAAGCGAAAGGAATATCTTCGTACTAAAGCGTTTCAAGCGATAGCTGACATGGCAAGACAGTTGTTGGAATGAGGGCTGTCGCTATTTTGTGATGATTTATTACAAGGTATCCATTATAATGTTTAAATATATAGGTGGGACTTTGGGACCCTGACCAACAACCCAGTGAAAGGGGCGTAATGAGGAATGAAAGCGGAAGTCATCAATCCTTTTTTAGAGTCCGCACGACACGTGATCGAACAAGTCATACAGGTTTCACCTTCCACGGGGAATCTTGGGGTCAAAGAGATCGGATATTTGGAGAATCATATCTGGATCCAAATCGGCATGACAGGCCAAATGAACGGTGACATTGTATTTGGGATTCAGGAGCAGGTAGCCTTGCAGATGGTATCAGTGATGATGGGCGGCTATGTCATTACCGAGATGGATGAAATGGGACAAAGTGCAATTTCAGAGCTCGGCAACATGATCAGCGGCAATGCCAGCACCATTTTATCGAACCAGGGAGTCAGCGTGGATATTACACCTCCCAAAGTCATGAAGTCGGATAGCACATCTACTCTTATTCAGAAGAAGGCACTTTGTATTCCGCTGAGAATGGAAGGAATCGGAGAGCTGGATATTCAAGTCATGATTTCATAAAATAGGAGTAATGAACCCAATGGCCGTGTATATAAGGCTCTGTAATTGATGAGGAATCAAGAGCTGTGCCGGCAAAGAAAGGGATATGAAATCATGCTGAAAAATAAAGTTGTCGTCGTAACGGGAGCATCCAGCGGAATTGGCGCTTTGATCGCAGAGAAGCTTTCTGCGGAAGGAGCATACGTGGTGCTGTGCGCCCGTTCGGTAGAACGTCTGCAGGCGGTGGGTACGCGAATGCCGGGCCCCCATGAGCTTGCAACCATGGATGTTCAGAGCCCTGAGCAGGTGCAGTCTGTCATGGAGGACCTTCTTAGTCGCCATGGCAGAATCGACGTGCTCATTAACAATGCCGGATACGGCAAGTTCGAAGCTGTTATGGACATGCGCCAAGAAGAGTTTCAAGACATGATGGACGTTAATTATATGGGCATCGTGCGCTGTACGCAAGCCGTTCTGCCAGGGATGCTGAAGCGGGCTGACGGCCACATCGTGAACATTGCATCCATGGCCGGAAAAATCGGAACGGCCAAATCCACGGCCTATTCGGCTACCAAGCATGCTGTACTTGGATTTAGCAATTCACTCCGGCAGGAGCTGCGGAATACGGGCATAATCGTGTCTACGGTAAACCCGGGTCCTATCGATACCCCGTTCTTTTCCTTGGCAGATCCGACAGGCGGTTATGTCAACAATGTGAGCTGGTTCATGATGAAGGCCGAATATGTTGCGGATCAGGTTGTGAAGCTGGTGAGAAAGCGCAAGGAAGAACTCAATCTTCCGAGGCTTGCCTCCTTTGGCATCAGGCTGTATCAGCTGTTTCCAAGGTTTGCAGACCGCGTGTCTTACAAATGGATGAATAAGAAATAACGGCTGCAGAGCTATAACGCTTCCGTTTCGGCAACAAGCTCCTGAAGCAGCGCAGTGGCTTGTTTTGTTTTTTCTGTATCTGATGAGAGCAGTGTGATTACTTGGTCCAAGCGTTGCTTGTAATTTGCCGGCTTGATGGGAAAGGTTTCGATCATGGCCACCGCACGCTTCTCATTGATGCAGTACAACTCATTTTTGGCAAATAACACCTGATTCAAGCACGAAATGCAGCGGAAGCAGTGACCGGTTACATAGGTGATATCATCGCTGGCAGCTGTTTTATCCGCAAACATTAAGGAGAAGGATGCCTCGAAGGTAAAGAAGCCGACCATTGCATCCTTTAATGCTTTTGGATAAGGAGCCGTTCTGGCTTTCAGAGTCTGTATTCGGTTATCCGAATCCCACAGTATGCGAGAAATCGCGATTTCCCCCATATACATCACATTCAGATAAGCATGCGGATGTCCGGTTTGGTAATGAGCGGATACCAAGCCTGCGGAACAGTCGTCGATGATGCTGGACACGCGGTGTACATCACGGAATAAGAAATCCACATGATACCCCTCGATCACTAACCACCCACCCCCGTTAACCCAGGCACCCCATTCACCTAATGAAGTGATAATCCCATCCCGATGCTCGTCATCTAATTTCTTCGCCACCCTAGCGATGTTCTCCACCTTGAATCCTAATGATTCATCGTAATAAATGCCGATATCGATATCGGAATCCGGTTTGGCGGTTCCTTTAGCTCTGGATCCACCCAGTACGACCCCTATGACGCCGGGCACCTCTTGAAGTTCTTCTGTTATTCGCTGGATTAAAGAATCAATTTGTGAAGTCATGTATGTTCTCCTTCTTTATATATTTTATACGGAATCGATTTACCATTATGTATATCTCAGCCTCATGGATTCAATTTTCTCTCGGGTCCATTGAACCGCTTCAGCTGGGGAGATGATGGTTGCTTCCTCTCCGAGACGCCACACATATTCCGAATAGAAGGTGACGTTGGTTGCTGGTATTTCGAGCTGAACGACTCCGCTGCCATCTTTGTTCTTATGGATGTGGGGACCGAGGCGAGTATCTGTTTCAAGCAGCCAAACCCCTTTAGAAGTTAATTGTACCTCAAACGGCTTCATTTCCCCATTCCCGGTTTCCGGTATGTCACGCAGCGTTTGGTTAGCGATATCTTCACGGATCGTGATGGACGCATTGGGACTGGCCGCAATGATCCGGTCGACTCTGAACTGTCTGATATCCTCTTGAGTGAAACAGTAGGCCGGACAATACCAATAGCCTGAGCTTGCATACAAACCGATAGGCTGAATATGCCGCTGACTGCTTCCGGCGGATGCACGATAGGAGATGGTGACCGCTTGCCGAACCATGACGGCTTCCATTAGCGTTTGTAAAATCTCGGTCGACATCGCACGGAATGGACTGTGAATCATGACGCGATCCTTAAGACGGTCGATCTGCTCCTTCGTATCTGCCGGCAAATAATGATAGAACTTGTGGAGTGCCGTGGCGGCTCCATCACCGAATGGCAGGGTGCTGAAATAGCTTAAGGATTGACAGGCAAAAAAGATGGCGATTGCTTCGCTTTCCGTGAAACTGATCGGCGGCAGCATCCGTTCCTGCAGCAATCTGTAGCCGCCGCCTCGACCTTGCACAGAGTAGATGGGAACGCCGAGCCCGCTCAGCTCATCCAAATCCCTCGAAAGGGTCCTGACGGACAGACCGAATTCATCGGCCAGCTCTTTTACGGTAAATGACTTTTTTGCATTGATCATCATCATTAATTGAATCAGACGTTGGGATTTCTGCATAGAACGACCTCCATCTCGTATCATTTATTTTATCTTATTCTCTAAACAAGACAAGATTTGTCTTATTTAAAGGATATGATGTTCTCAAGAAGCAAGGGTTCACGATGAATCCTTGGGACAGGGGCTATCATGGGAGGAGAATATAGGATGAAACAAGACAAGTTTAAAGAAGAGCTAGGATTTGTTTTTATTCATGGAGCAGGATTGAACGGAGGCATATGGGATTTCGTTGTGGAAGGGCTGGGTCATCCGTGTTTGAAAGTGGATTACCCATTGCGGTACGGGTCTGAGATATCCGGACATCATTTGGGACTGGAGGATTACGTAAACCATATGGCGGAGCAGGTGAGAGCGTGGGGGACGAACAAGTTTGTCATTGTTGCGCATTCCCTGGGCGGGGTTTTGGCTATCGAACTGGCATCCCGGTTCACAGGCCGTGTTGCCGGGTTTATTGCCATCGGTGCGGCCATTCCTAAGCGCGGTGGTTCGTTTGTTTCGGCGCTTCCGTTTCCACAGAGGATCATTATGCCGATCCTCTTAAAAACGGCTGGCACAAAGCCGCCCGAATCCGTAGTCCGTACTGGGCTGTGCAGTGATCTGCCGGAGGAGCAGGCCTCCCGAATCGCAGCGGAGTTTGTTCCGGAAGCGCGCAGAGTCTATACGGATCGCGTTCAAGCGTCTATTCCCGATGTGCCAAAGCTTTATGTGAAGCTCATCCAAGACAAAGAGTTCGGATTATCCATGCAGGAAAGCATGATAGCCAATCTGTCTGCGGATGGGGTGGAAAGCCTCAGCACCGGCCATTTGCCAATGCTGAGCGATCCCCGTGGAGTCCGGAGGATTCTGGAAGGCTTCGTAAATCAAGTGAAAGCAAGCCATCACCCGGTTATCTCATCATAATCTGATCCCGTCTCGGGCCGACGGAGATCGTCTTGATGGGGACGCCAATGGATGATTCAATGAATTGCACATATTGCCGCGCGGCTTCTGGGAGCTCTTTAAAGGATCGGATATGCGACAGGTCGCATTTCCAGCCCTTCAGCGTTCTCAGAACAGGCTTCGCTGATTGTAAATCGGCCGTTACCGGAAAATGGTCAATGATGCTTCCATCCTCTAATTCGTAGCCAACGCATACGGGGATGTCATCCAGATACCCCAGGACATCAAGGTTGGTGAGAACGGCTTCGGTAGCACCCTGCACCATGCAGCCGTAACGTGTAGCTACCGTATCGAACCATCCCATTCGTCTTGGCCGGCCGGTCGTTGCACCGTATTCTCCTGCGTCCCCGCCGCGGCGGCGAAGCTCATCCGCTTCATCCCCATGCAGTTCGGTCACGAAGGGGCCAGCGCCGACACAGCTTGAATAAGCCTTAACAACAGCAATGACTTGGCTGATGGCGTACGGCGGCAGTCCTGCCCCGACCGGTGCATAGCCTGCCAGCGTGGAGGATGACGTCGAGAACGGGTAGATCCCGTGATCCGGGTCGCGCAGTGCTCCTAATTGGCCCTCAACCAAGATGGGGTCGCCTTTTATATAGGCCTGCTGCAGCAGCGTGGTCGTGTCCTCGATATACGCAGACAGGAACTGGAAGGACTCCAGCAGTTGCGTGACCATCTCATCAACGCTTAGCGGATCTCTCCCGTACAGATGCTGCAGCTGCACGTTCTTAATGGCGAGCATCTGCTCGAGCCGTTCACGAAGTCGCTCGGGGTGGAACAGATCAGCGACCTGGATGCCCAGCTTGGCATATTTATCCGCATAGAATGGCGCGATCCCGCGTTTCGTAGAACCGAATCCCCGGGCACCTAGCCGCTCTTCTTCCAGTTCATCCAACAGCCGATGAATAGGAAGCACGACTTGGGCGCGCTCCGATATAAACAGCTTGGGGGCGGGAACGTTCCTTGCTTCCAGCTCCTGCAGCTCTTTGATCAATACCTCAATATCCAAAGCCGTTCCCGGACCGATGATATTCGTTACGTTGGGATAGAATACACCCGATGGCAGCATATGCAGCGAAAACTTCCCATAATCGTTAATAATGGTGTGCCCTGCATTGCTCCCTCCCTGAAATCGAACGACATACGACGATTGCGCCGCAAGAACATCCGTCATTTTTCCTTTGCCTTCATCTCCCCAATTGGCTCCTACAATGGCTGTGACTGTCAAAACGTGTTCGCCTCCTACGGTCTTTTTCTTTTACAGGGCTCATTATATGAGTTACAACATTATAAATAAAATTGATATTAGTAATAGTAGACATTAGATTAATTTATGTTATACGATTCTGTAGAGAAGAATACGGGTAACGGATGAATTTTTTAGCTATATCTTTCAATACAGGTTCCCGTTATCATTTGATAAAATCGAGGTTATCATGATGGAAATCAATATGGAGTGGTATCGTGTCTTTTATTGGACTGCCCGGCTCGGCAGTTTATCGAAGGCAGCGGAGCATCTGCATATCACCCAGCCGGCCGTCAGCCATACCATTAAACATTTAGAGGGAACGATCGGAGGGCCGCTGTTCTTCCGGACAACCAGGGGGGTTAAACTCACGTCGGAGGGTGATGTGCTGTTTCGCTATATCGAGCAGGCCTTCAGCTTTATCGAGATCGGCGAGAAGGCGATTGCGGACATGCATAATTTGCACAGTGGTGAAATCAATATCGGAGCAAGCGATACGCTGTGCAAGTATTACCTGCTGCCGCATTTGGAGTATTTCCACGCCGCCTATCCGGATATTCGCATCCGCATTACTAACCGTACAACCCCGGAAACGTTGTCCCTACTCAAGGAAGGGAAGATTGATTTTGGCATCGTTCATTTACCGGCCTCCGATAAACAAATCGACTTTCGCGCGAGTTCCCCGATTCATGATTGTTTAGTTGCCGGTAAGTCATTTGCGGAGCGGGCCAAGTTACAACACCCATTGTCCCTTCGCGATATCGGGAGCTACCCACTGCTTATGCTGGAGAGGGGCGGGAGCACAAGAATGTATGTCGATCAGTACGCTGAGCTGCAGGGTGTCACGCTGAAACCCGAGTTTGAGCTTGGCAGCATTGAGCTGCTGGTACAGTTTGCCCGGAGCGGCTTTGGCTTGGCTTTTGTCATTCGCGACTATGCTAACGAGGAATTGCAAGCAGGTCAGCTGATCGAGGTGCCGCTCCATCCGCCAATTCCCGAGCGCAGCATAGGAATTGCAACGCTTCGGGGTATTCCGCTATCTGCTGCCGCCAAGTCGTTTCTTTCTCTTTTGCCTTAAACAGGTGGGGGACCGAGCCTATTCGAATGGCCATGTATGAAGTGCTGTTCACAGCCGTTTAGGATGTTTGATTTGGTGAGGACTCCTGTTTTGGCATATAATGAAAAAGAGCGAATAACACTTATTAGGAAACACGCCTGCTACCACCACTATGAAAGTAAATAAACCACATGTATCGGAAGGTTTTTCTAGCGATATCAGGCAGACGCGCTTTGGAATGATAGACTTCTGATATCTAAAAAAAGGATGGACTAACATATGACTGCAACTACATTTCATACATTAGGAATAGCCGAGGATTTGTCCTCCAGGTTAACGGAGTTTGGCATTGTCACGCCATCTCCCGTTCAGGCTGAGGCGATTCCGCCCATACTCGAAGGCAAGGACGTGCTTGCGACTTCCCAGACAGGCACAGGAAAGACGCTTGCCTATTTGCTGCCTGTGCTTCAGGGCATCGATCCGGAGATCAAGGGAGCTCAGAAATTGATTCTTGCGCCGACCCAAGAGCTTGCCGTACAGATTGTGAGAGAGAGTGAGCGTTACGGAGAGGCCCGCGGAATCGGTGTGCTCGGTCTCATCGGCGGTGCCGCGGCCAAGCGTCAGATTGAAAAGCTTAAGCTGCATCCGCAGCTGATTGTAGGGACACCGGGACGTGTTCGGGAACTAATCGAAATCCGGAAACTGAAGATGCACCAAGTGACTACGATCGTAGTGGACGAGGTGGATCAAGTGTTTAATCTGGGCGGCGCCGGCGATGTGGATCGTATTCTGCGCAGTGCATTACGTGACCGCCAATTGGTGTTCTTATCTGCCACGGTAAGTCCGGAAACGGCAGAGCTCGTTAAGAAGGAGATGGATCAGCCGGTCGAAATCGGGATTGATCCGGAGCAGCGGACGCCGTCCGCGCTGGAGCATTATTATTTTGTGACGGAAGAGCGTGACAAGTTGGACATGCTGCGCCGCGTGGTCCGGCATTACAATCCAGACCGTGCGATTGTCTTCGTCAATGCCACCGAGAATTTGGCAGAGGTTGAAGCGAAGTTGAACTACCTCGGCTTAAATGCGGCTGCCATCTATGGTGATGCCGACAAGATGACTAGAAGCCGGGTTTTGAATGCGTTTAGAGAAGGGCGTACCAAGCTCTTGGTCGCTAGCGATGTCGCTGCCCGCGGACTAGATATCGAAGGACTCGGTATGGTGATCAACTACGATCCTCCTATTGATGCCGAGCATTATACACACCGCGCAGGACGTACTGGACGCATGGGGCGGAGCGGCATGGCGATAACACTCGTAACGGACCGGCAGACGTTTATCATGCGCAAGTTCAATCGCGAGCTGGGCATATCGATCGAAGAACGCGCCCTTTATGGCGGCAAGGTAAGAACCCCTCGTTCAACGCCAACCGATCGAGGACACGGTCCACGTGGGTCAGCCGGGGATCCTGCCCGTAAAGACAAACCAGCCCGAAAGCCTGCTTCCACCAGCGCCAATGGAAAGGCGGGAAGCGGAAAGGCATCGGGTCAGCGTCAGAGTGAGAGGGACCGGGATCGCAAGAACAAGGGCGCTCCGAAATGGTTGAAGAACAAGCCTCCACGGAGCTAATACTCCATAAACGCGGAGCTTGTAACCGGTAGGTTGTTTTCGGGTCCGATTCAGCGGATATGGTCAAAATCCATAAGGACCGGACTTTTCAGAATAAGAGGTGATCGATAATGAGTGAACAGCCGGTATTGTCTGTTCAAGGATTAAGCGGCGGGTATAGCATGAATCGACCGGTTCTTCACGACGTAACCTTTCAGGTTGAGCCGGGTGAGATGGTAGGATTAATCGGCCTGAACGGCGCGGGCAAGAGTACCACGATGAAGCATATTCTCGGGCTGATGAATCCGCAAAAAGGGAGTATTCAGG
This sequence comes from Paenibacillus lautus, assembly GCF_050482385.1. Classification (GTDB taxonomy): domain Bacteria; phylum Bacillota; class Bacilli; order Paenibacillales; family Paenibacillaceae; genus Paenibacillus_AQ; species Paenibacillus_AQ lautus_B. Next base: position 283,320 of record NZ_JBCNHV010000022.1, on the reverse strand, counting down.
TTCAAGGGAAGAGCCGCACGGAGCATTCGGAAGCTTATCACGGCGCCTTGGCGTTTGTTCCTGAATCCCCGCTGCTGTATGAGGAGATGACGGTACGCGAGCATCTGGAATTTACGGCACGTTCCTATGGCGTATCCCATGAAGATTATGAGGCGCGTTCGGAGCAGCTGGCCAAGATGTTCCGTATGGAAGAGAAGATGGACAGCCTGTCCACGCATTTATCCAAGGGTATGCGCCAAAAAGTGATGATCATGTGCGCGTTCGTAGCCAGACCGTCGCTGTACATCATTGACGAGCCCTTCCTGGGGCTTGATCCGCTCGGGATACGTTCGCTGCTTGACTTCATGCTGGAGCTGAAGGCGTCCGGGGCTTCGGTCTTGCTGAGCTCCCATATTCTCTCCACGATTGAGAATTATTGCGACCGGTTCATCGTGCTGCACCGCGGCAGCATCATTGCTCAGGGGACGCTGAAGGAGATCCAGGATCAAGCCGGAAGACCCGGCATGTCGCTGGAGGAGTTGTTTAATGTGCTGATTCAGGACGGTAACGGCGAATGAATTTGCGTGAGCTGTATGTCAAACGACGCGGGCAGTTCTGGGGTGAAATTTTCCCCTATCTGGGTTATGTCATACAGAGCGGAGTAGCCGTCGTATTTCTGTTCGTGCTGATTGCATTCGCTGCCTGGTACACCGCTCTACTGCAGCAAGTTCCGCCAGATCTGCCGATTCGCTGGATCGTGATGATTATTCTTGTACCCCTCATGATCAACAGCAGTATCCGCACGTATCTGCGTTCGGCGGACACGGTGTTCCTCATTCCGCAGGAATCCCGGATGAAGGAATACTTCAGTAAAGCGTGGTTCAGCGGCGTCATTTATAAAATCATCGGTTTAGGACTGGTGATGTTAATTCTATGGCCTCTATACATACGCAGCGATGTTTCGCCAAAACCGCTGCTCGCTACGTTTGTTGTTCTGACGCTGTTTAAACTGCTGTCCAGCTATGGGAGCTGGAAGGAGCAGCTCATGGTGTCAAGGAACGCGGCAGCAGCCTACCGGGCACTCCGCTGGATCGTTCCGGCGCTGAGCTTAGCCGCCTGGTTATGGCATCCACCGGGCCGCGCCCTCCTATTTATGGCTCTGCTCGGCCTTACGTATGTTGCCGCCTTGTCAGTCCCCGTCAAGCATTTGGTCGCTTGGGAGCGATTAATCGCCGTCGATGAGAGACAGGCGAGCCGGGTGATGATGGTGCTGAGCTGGTTCGTGAATGTGCCTCAGCGCGGGCAGCGTGTCCATGCGCGGAAATGGCTGTCAGGTTGGGGCAAGGGATTGGCGTGGAAGAAGGAAAGCGCCTATCGCTTTCTTCTCATTAAGAGCCTGACGCGCAGTGATATTCTGGGTATACTGATTCGGGTCGGACTGCTGGGTGCCTTTCTTGTGTGGGCAACCCGGGAGAGTCTGGTATCGGCGATTGTGTATTTGGTCAGCCTGATGATTATCGGACTCCAACTGTCTGCACTCCGAAAACTTCATCCGGAATCGTTCTGGCTGCATGTCTACCCGCTTCCGGAAGGAACGCGCCGCGACAATGAAGGGAAGCTCATCTTCCAGGTGCAGCTGTTCTGGGCTGTCCTGCTGTGGCTCCCGCTCATTCCGGGCATTCTTAGTGCCCCCGGGCGTATATTGGGTACGCTGGTTGCAGGTATCGTGCTTGTATTTCTGTTCCGAAGCGCTGCTGCTCGGAAGAGCCGGCGTGAAGACGATGACGACGAATAAATGGGAAGAGGCCGGGACGTTAGCGTCCCGGCCTTCTATTGTCATTTATAGTATGGGTTATTCCGTTTGCAGGAATCGCAGTGCGTGGTGTGGCGAGCTGCGATTTCTGTTCGGCTGTTATCTAGTTGTCATTACACCCAGAAAGAACGAGTGATGATAACGAGCAGGATAAAGAGAACCAGGATTGCTCCAACTCCGTATCCACCGCCGTATCCGCCGTATCCACCGTGTCTTACTTCTTCAACTGCACCCATGTTCATTCCCCTTTCAGTTCGTTGATTTGTAGTACACGGTATTGTATGTGGCTAATCGTCTATGTGTATGGGCGAGCGTTTACTTGTGGCAGAAGAAAAAATGAAGGTGCTGTCCACAAAGTAATGTTCCAATTTGACGTAATTTTCCTGGGAAAGAAACAGAAGCACGCTCGTGAAAATCTTCTTCAGTACGTCTTTCATACGCTCGGGACGAAAGCGATTGATGGTTCGGAAATCCGGACGCTGTTTCTGGCAATCCACATGAACATGACATTCTCGTGAACGGCTTTGGCGATCTGACGAGAAGAGTAGTTCCGTCGTGTGTAAGCCGTAGACGATGACTGACTTTAGTGAGCATCTTGGGATGGTAGCTGTCTCGACCGCCGCCGGGATAGGCACTCGCAAAGATTCGGTGGTCCAAACGGTTAATGGCTTCATTGATGATGCGAACCAGATGTAAGAAATCTGCACGGCGCAGCGGAGAGGACGAATCGATTCCGGACAAGCGTCAGCGCTCGCCTTTGCCCCCACATTTCGTCCTAGGTCAGAACCCATTCCAAGAAATGTGGGGGCAACAGCGATGGGAGGAACGATTTGTACATGGAGCGTCTTCTAACAGCAAGAAGGGAGCCTTCATTTATGTTAGGATGGAAAATAATCATGGGGAAATGGGGGGATGAGATGAAAATACATAATAGGTTGAATCAGATTAGAGAAGAGAACAAATCAACTACAAAACAAAAAGTCTTTTCCATAGTAAATGCAATAATGATCGGAGTAATTTTGGGTTTAGCAGCAAAACTTGTGGATACTCCAGGTATCAACCCCGTATTTGACAATATCGGTGGACGTCTTGGTATATGGGTCTTTGTTGGAACGCTTTTATCGGTTTTCAGCTACTCGCCCAAAATAGCAGCTGTAAAAGTATTCGTCTTCTTTGGATCTATGCTTACCGTTTATTATGCTTACACCGTGCTTTTTCTACACTTTTTCCCAGAGAGAGCCATTGTTTTTTGGGGTATATGCGCGGTGATATCTCCTGTTTGCGCTTATATTATGTGGTATGCGCGTGGAAATGGATTGTTTTCTCATATGGTTTCGGCGCTTCCCATCACAGCTTTGCTGTCAGAAGGGTTTGAATTACGTCATGCTTACTTACCCATTCACACTCATTACTATTTAATCCCATGGCTTATGGGAGTATATCTAATGATGATCTTGGTTTTATTACTTATCATTCCTAAAAATAAAATGCAATTTGTAGTCGTTTTACCTATAGCCCTTATATTGTCTTTTATCATGATCTATTTTAATGTTTTAGGTCGGATATTTGGCGGCATGAACGGTGTATTTTAGGAATGTCGCAGAACATAAATAATGCCCTCCCGACTTCCTACAGGGAAGTGAGAGGGCTGAAGAGTTTGATGTTCTCGTTATCTGGAGCTTATATCTTCTTCATATACAGCCGATCATCAAGCCTTCTGCAGGTCTTGAATCCCTTTATAGACCAGATCGAACAGATCCTCCAAATACTCCTCATCAATACAAGAGAAGGCGATCCGGAGATCATGCTCGCCAAGGGCGATGGTTCCTACGCCATACTCATGGATGAGATGGGAACGGAGTTCCTCGGCGTTTACCGTGTTCAGCTTCAGGCACATGAAGTAACCGGAATTAAACGGATAGTATTCCCATGCATCGCCGTATTTGCCGCTGTCGAGAATGGATTTCACTTTGTTCGCGCGGCCTTTCATGATGATGAATTTTTCTTCCTTCTGTTCGTGGAATTCCGGAGCCTTCAGCGCCTCCAGAACAAAGGTTTGCGAAGGGTGGGAGGCGCTGGATATCGTTGCCCGGATAATGCCAAGCGTCTTCTGCTCCAGTGCTTCCAACACGTCTTTATCTTCTGCCGCATACGTGATAAAGCCGACACGGAATCCCCATACGAATTCTTCCTTGGTCGCACCGTCGACCTTCACAGGAAGCACGCGAGGGTGAAGGCCTGCCAGACGTCCGAAGAGCGATTCCTTCAGCGAATCTTCAAAGAACAATCCAAAATACGCATCATCGGTAACAACGACAATATTCATGCCGGCTTCGGCGGCTTCCTGGATCGCGGACACGATGGCAGCCCCTTCCTGAGCACCAGGCGTATAACCTGTCGGGTTGTTCGGGAAGTTCAACAGGACGACCGCCTTGCCTTTATCCTTCTGGCTGAGCAGAGCCTGTCGAAGTCCTTCGGCGTTAAATTTCATATCGTCCGTGAAGAGAGGATAGGTTACATGAATGCCATGGCGGCGAATGCCGAATGTCAGCTCGTAATTCTCCCAGTTTTTATCGGGATAAATCACGGCGTCCCCTTCATCCACGAACAAATCGGCTACGATGCTAAGACCATGCGTCAGCGCATTCGTGACGATGGGATTGCTGAAGCTTTTGCCTTCGAGCGAAGGGTTCTCTTGAAGCATCTTGTTTCGCCATACAGAGCGCAGCTCCGGCTTGCCTGCCGGAGGGGCATACGGGTACAGATCCTTCGGCTGGTAAGCCGAAAGTTTGTCCTGGATGACGCCCAGATGCATCGGGACTCCGCCTTCGGTTGCAATACCGATCGTAGCGTTATATTTTTTCGCATGGCTCGTCGCTTCCGCAGATTGGCTCAGGATGCCCTCTTTCGGGAAGTAGATTTCTTTGCCGAGTGTGGAGAGCATGTCGTACACATGCGGGTTGCCGGCGTGCATTTTTCCATTCAATTGACCAACCAATGGGTTCATGAACTGATTCCTTCCTTCCGAATACTTTTGGTTAAGGTAAGTGTAGGTGACAAGTTGCTTTACGTTTTCATTGCCTAACATTATACCACTTAGCCCAGTAACCGTCACGGATAATTGTAATGCTTTAACGCGGTCCAGGGTGATGCTTGCATATCAGTCCGGCGGTTTCTTTATCCCGCTCTTTGCCGCGGCATTCAAGCCCTTCGACTACGGCCTGGAGCGAATCCGGCTTCAGGTTCTGGCCGAATTTGAACTTGGCGCTCATTCGCTGTGGAGTTAGCTTGATGACCGCTACCCCCTTCAGTCTGGGGATATAAGCCCGGTCATTCGCGTCAATGGCGCGGTATCCGCCTTCAGGCTGCAGTTTTGTCATCAGTGCCTCCATCGCAAGAGCCTTTTCCTCCAGATCATCCACGATCACCACCTCGCCGATCGCTATTACGCTTTTGAAGTAGGCCGTAGCCGGGCAGGCCATCTCCGGATCGGAGAAATAGGAAGGGATCAGTGCATACTCATCAGCTATGGTAAAGCACACGGCGGGCGTCCGGCGCAGATGATCCATTTTTTCACCCATCCGGCTGCCGTGAAAATAGAACGCTCCGTTAACATAGGCGAAGTTCAAGGGCGTTACACGCGGGATCCCCTCTTCATCGGCTGTTCCAAGGAAACCAAAGCTCATGCCGCTGAGGAAATCCTCGATCTCTTGTTGATCCTCCATCGCAAACTCGTCTCTTCTCATGGTTAAACGCTCCCCCTATCATTTTGAATAACAGTTTATGATGAATATTGACAAGGAAAAAGCACCAATTTAGAGTAATTTATATAGTCCAATTTTATATCAAGAATGATAGGAGTCGTCATGATGGAGCTGGGATTGCCGTTCGAGACGTATGTGGAACAATATCGATATAAATATTTGGCTCTATACCACGCGATTCGCGCTGCCATTCATAGCGGCAAGCTGCCGGAAGGAACCCGCCTTCCCGCTACACGCGAGCTGGCAAAGCTGTATGGTGTGTCCAGAGGATCGGCCGCGCAGAGTTATGACATGCTGATGGCCGAAGGTTATGTTGTGTCCAGGCAGGGCAGCGGAACTTACGTGGCGGAAGGGATAGCTATGGAAGAACAGCCGCCGCTGGTCGAGGGAGCGCCGGTGCTCTCCTCATGGGGGCAACGACTGGTTGGCCAAAGCGGGGATTATACCTCGGCACAGATGCTGCTGAGAGAACCTCCCCCAGGTACAATTTCATTCGCGAATGCATGGATGCCCATGGAGGATTTTCCGTATTCGGAGTGGAGGAGCGCGTTATCCTATGCAGGTGGAAGCGGGGGAGTCGAGCTGCAGAACGGAGCACCGCCGGAGGGAGATCTCGAACTACGCCAGGCGATAGCCGGACACCTGCGTTTTACGCGGGGAATACAGGCCGACCCCGAGCATATCGTGATCTTCAGCGGATCCATGCAGGGGCTAGTCCTCCTGTTTCAGCTGCTGGTTGATCCTGGTGATCAGGTGGTCATGGAGGATCCGGGCTATCAAGGAATCTATCGGGGCATCAGCCTGAGTGGCGGGATTCCGCTGCCATCCCCAGTTGACGATACCGGATTGATACCGCGTGACTGGGACGCCGGTCTGCTTGTCGTAAGCCCCAGCCGTCAATACCCGACGGGAGCGGTGCTGCCGCTGGAGCGAAGACGGGCGCTGCTGAATTGGGCGCGAAGCCGTCAGGCCTTTATTATCGAGGATGATTACGACAGTGAGTTCCGCTGGGGCGGCAAGCCAATTGAGCCCCTGCGGATGCTGGATAACGAGGGACGTGTCATCTTCGTCGGTTCGTTCTCCAAAACGATGTTCACCGGGCTCCGCATCGGGTACGCCGTGCTGCCCCCAAGCCTGGTTGAGGCGGTCGTGCAGGCTAAGGCTCTGTACGAGCCGATCTCACCAGCCGTATTGGAGCAGCGCGCGCTGGCGCACTTTATTGTGCGAGGGGGTTACGGTCGGCATCTTAGAAGAATGACCCGGCTGTATGGTGCACGGTATGAGGCGCTTCGTCAGGCGATGGTTACCCATGCCTCCGACCTGTTTCGTCTTCATCCCGGCGATGCCGGATTGCATGTTTATGCGAACTGGCTGCGCTCCGAGGAAGAGTATGCCCTGTTCCAGGAAGCTGCCCGCAAACGCGGCGTCATGTTTCGGAATGCATCGGTATATCATCGTACACCCGGATTGCCTGCCGCATGCTTCGGCTTCTCACATCTGGACATATCCAGCATCGAAGAAGGAGTTGCCCGGATTGCGCAGGCATGGCTGGACATGCAAAAAACATAAAAAACGGGTATGATGGAAAAGAGGTCAATTTTTGAATGAGATGAGGGGGTTATGACGTGATGCTAAATGCATCGCCGTCTTCTTTTATAATCATGTCTGCGCTTGCCAAAATCGTATGTGAGCCAGGCTGGAAATGGCAAAAACGCGAAAGACCCATGCAGAATTATGATTTGTTCTATGTATGGAGCGGCGAAGGCACGGTCGAGCTCAATGACGAGCCCTTTGCTGTGGGAAAAGGAAGCTGCTTCCTGTTCCGACCAGGAGATCATACGAGTGCGACGCACAATCCGCAGAAACCGCTCGTATTGACATATATCCATTTTGATGTGGCCGACCTGGTGCAGCATATCCCTGCATCCTATCGCAAGCTGACGGAAACGATGGATTTTGAATATTTGCTCGCGCGCTACGTGCGTTTGTATCTGGACAAGCCCTACGGATCATTGGAGGAGGGGCAGCTTATTCTGAAACAGCTGATGATTCATCTGCTGCGTTCGGATCTTGCTGAGCCGGTGGTCAAAAAAGCAAGCAACCAGCTGTCAGAGGCTATCCATGAAATCGCGAATTATGTCCGTCAGCACCCGGGGGTTCCCCATCGGGTAGAGGATTTGGCCGCTAGAGCGGGGTTGTCCCCCCGTTACTTCTCGATCAAGTTCAAGGAACTGATCGGCACGCCGGTGCAATCTTACATCATTCAGATGCGGATCGAGCGAGCGCAGCATCTGCTGCTGCATCAAGGCATGAACGTAACGGAGGTAGCCGACGCGCTGGGTTACCGGGATATTTTCTTTTTCAGCCGGCAATTTAAGCAGTATACGGGCAAGAGCCCATCCGAGATTCGGTGATTCCCTCGCCCTTCCATAACTTACCTGATTGGTGGGAGGGGTTAATGGTTTCATAGCAAGCAATTTAGGGTAATAAATGAGATACAGTTTTAGAAGGGGGGAGAGAGGAATGAGCCCAAGAAGACGGGTGCGTGGACGTTTCTTCAGTCGTGGTGGCTGCGCTATTTTCAGAAATCGCTTGCGCCGGATGAAGACAACGACTCAGGATCATCAGGATGTGTGGTTTTAAATGAGACCTGGCCTACATACGGGTGACGTTGAATCCCGTTATCATATACGCTTTTCTCTGGATGAACGCAAAAGGGAGCTAAATGGCTCCCTTTTTTTCGATATGTTTTGGGGTCCCCGCAAAGTATTTGGAATAAGCATCGAAGCATAGGCTCCACTTTGTGGGGTTATTTAATGGATACATATTTGGATAGGGACTCTGTCTGGTTACGTTGTAAAAGGATCATATGCAGATAGGAACTCTGGTTACGTTGCAAAATTTAATTTTGTTATATTAGGAATACGCATAAAGCGCTAAACGCAGGGTGACGAAAAATAGACGGGTGAGCATTTCGGATAACGGAAGGGTGATGGGAGTGAAGGATAGTGAGGCATTGGCGGAGCAAGCGGTGATCCGATGGTAACGGCGGGAACAGGGAAGGTTGCGCTGATCACGGGCGCTTCGAGCGGGTTCGGACTGCTCATCAGTCTGGAGTTGGCAAAAGCAGGTTATGACGTGGCAGCGGGTCTGCGCAGGCCTGAGGCGGCTGCAGAACTGTTGGCTCGAGCCGAGCAAGCCGATGTTGCCGAGCGTGTACACGTATTCCAGCTGGATATCTGCATTGAGGAACAAGTCAAGGCCGTTGTTCTGGAGTTAGAGCAGAGGTATGGCCGCTTGGACGTGCTGGTGAACAATGCCGGCGAGGCGGTAGGCGGCATGGTGGAGGAAGTGACGCTCAGCGGCTGGCGAAAGCAAATGGAGACGAATTTTTTCGGGACCGTATCGGTGACGCAGCATATGCTGCCGCTGCTCCGCCGAACTGGAAAATCCAAAATCATTCTCATGAGCAGCATTAGCGGCGTGGTCGGATTTCCGGGTTATGGACCCTATGCATCCTCCAAATTTGCGCTGGAAGGGTTTGGCGAAAGCTTGTCCATGGAAGTGATGCCCTTTGGCATTGATGTCGTGTTGATCCAACCTGGTGCCTATGGTACGCCGATCTGGAACAAAAGCTTTGGGGAGCTTACGGTAAAGGAAGGATCACCCTACAGCGGTCTGCTGAAGGGCGTGCTGGACTATTCCGAGCGGACAGCCAGGGGAAGCGGGGATCCGCAGGAGGTAGCCAGGCTTGTGGCAAAAATTGCGTCCATGGCTAAGCCCAGATTCCGCTATATGCTGCCCCGAGGCACGCGGCTGACCGCATGGATCAAGGGCGTACTGCCGGATCGGCTGTTTCAGCGGATTATTTATCGGATGCTGGGCCGGCGTTAATCATGCATGCAGCGAATGATTCATGGCCGTAACTTGTCATGCGATGTTTGGTAAGGTAAAAAGAATTACCCTTTTCTGGCTGGGGACGGGTGAAGCAAACCGAGCAGTTCTCCCATCTTTACCTTGGAGCCGGGTTCCAGGTCACCACGCGGAGTAAACGTGCCATTCTCCGTCAAAAGCACGACGGTAGAGCCGAATTCAAAGTATGCGAGTTCGCCACCGATCTCGTATTTCTTCACGTTCTCATCAGCATAACGGATGCTGCTTACGTTCATGGCTCCGACCTTCACGACGGCAACTTCGCCGAACTCATGCGCAATATAGGTAATGAGGCGCTCATTGCGGCAGAGCACATTCCGGATATGGGTCATCGCAAAATCGTTCACGGGGTAAACGCGTCCCTTCAGATGCTCGCTTTCCGCTTGAACACCGGTTACCGGGGAATGAATGCGATGATAGTCGGTCGGGCTTAAATACAATACGAATGCATAGCCGTGGATGTAGTTTTCCATTCTCGGTGATTTGGCGAGCAGCTCGCTCAAGGTATAATCCTGTCCCTTAACGCTCAGAATGGTGCCGGCGTTAACGACGCCCATTGCCGAAATTGTGGCATCGACTGGGCTTACCATGGCGTCGGCGGTGTCATCTATGGCGCGGAGTCCTATTTTTAACCGGCGGGAAAAGAACTCGTTCAGTGAGCGGTATTCGTGGATTTCTTTCTCCGCTTCATGCGCCGGAATTTGATAAATTCGTATGAATGCAGGTATTAGATGACGGCTCAGCCGGCTGTGGGAACAATGCCCCATGATTCGGGACAGCCACTTGCGGGAAGACAGCTCAGTCATCAGACGCAGCAATTGTTTAGCCATGTCATTCTCCTTTTTGCATAGGTGTCAGCAATAAACGTTGGTGGAAAAGCCAATCACTCTGATATTGACATAGAATGAGATGGAAATCAATAAATAGCCATTTTTGAAAAAAGGTTCTTGCTTATTCAGGAGTGAATGTGTATTTTAAAGTTAACATAAAACCGAATAGGAATACGGGGGCTTGAGTGAATCAGGCTGAGATTGCAGCTGCTATCCGCTGTTGACCGTTAATCTGAACTGGGTAATGCCAGCGTAGAGAATATCCGCCCCTGCCTACATAGGGCCTATTTTTCCGTCTGCGCGTTTTTCCAGACGGTTTTTTGTTGTGTTTACACAAAAATAGAGGTGGAGAGGGGAATGTGTTGTTATGGGAACGTCTGTGCAAGAGAAGTTGGGGGTTCAGCCCCGAAAAGGACTGCGGTTAAGCGATATTTTGGTGACGGTGCTGGTATCACTGGTGCTTGGCGTCATTTATCACTTCTGGGGTTCGGTTTACAATCTGTTAAAACCGCTGTTCTTTGAAGCGGATGAGTTGTTATACGGCATGTGGTTCGCTGCAGCGACGCTTGCTTACTTGTTGATCCGGAAGCCGGGAGTGGCCATTATCGCGGAAGTGGCGGCGGCCCACGTGGAAGTGCTGTTTGGCAGCGGCTGGGGATTGACCCTGCTGCTGTATGGCCTCATTCAAGGACTGGGGGCTGAATTGGTATTCGCGGCGTTCCGTTATCGGAGCACCTCGGCGTGGACGCTGGCGGTTGCCGGAGCCGGCTCGGCCATCGGCTCGATGATCATGGACTTCTATTACAGCTATACTGATGACTTGCAGACGTGGATGTTTCTGGCCAAATACGGTATGCGGGTACTCAGCGGCGCCGTCATTGCAGGTCTCCTTATGCTCCTGCTGGCCAAAGCGCTCGATCGTACGGGCGTGACCTCTCTGCTCCGTCCCGCGTCGAAGAAGGATTACGAAGCACTGGATGATCCAAGCCATGTCTAATGCCACGGTTAGCCCGGTTTCGGCTCAGTCTGCTGAGATGCTTCCGGAACCGGCCGTGTATGTGGAGGGATTGCGTCTGAAGTATCCGGGCGAGGAGCGACTGATGTTCAAAGACCTCTCCTTCTCGGCTGTCCGCGGGGAGAAGGTGCTGCTGCTCGGACCGAGCGGGTGTGGCAAATCCACGCTGCTGCAGGTGCTTAGCGGGATGATTCCCCGCGCAACGGAGGTGCCGATGAAATGCGAGGCACAGTTGGTTCCGCGCTCTTGGGGTTATGTATTTCAAGATCCGGATACCCAGTTTTGTATGCCGTACGTGGATGAAGAGCTGGCTTTCGTACTGGAAAATCTAAGTGTTCCCCGCGACGAGATGAAGGAGCGGATGCAGGCGGCCCTGCGCGAGGTGGGGCTTGATCTTGAGGAGCTTCATATGCCGATCGGGCATCTGTCCCAAGGCATGAAGCAACGATTGGCGCTGGCATCGGCTCTGCTGCTGGAGCCGGAGGTGCTGTTCCTTGACGAGCCGTCTGCGCTGCTCGACCCGGAAGGCAGGGAGCAAATCTGGTCCGCGGTGAAGGCCGTATCGGAAGGGCGTACGCTGATCATCGTGGAGCACCGGATTGAAGAAATGGCCAAATACGTGGATCGTGTCGTGCTGTTCAGCCCGGATGGCGTGATTCTGGGCGAAGGTCCACCAGCAGCGATATTCGCTGAATATGAGCGGGAACTCCAAGCCTATGGAATCTGGTATCCCGGCGTATGGGAGGATTACGCGCAGACCCGGGCGGGCAGAGAGTTGTTTGCTCCGGTCAACGCGCTTGGCGATGAGCTGGGTAATCTCCTGCATGAGGCTGCTCCGCCGTACCCTCAACGTGGGGAGCCTGTCATTCAACTGGCGGATTTCAGGGGAATGAGATGGGATAAACCTGTCATCACCCTCCCATCGGCAGAGGTGTTTCCGGGACAATTCATTGCGGTGGTAGGGCCGAACGGAGCAGGCAAAAGCTCGCTGCTGCTCAGTTTGATGGGGCTGCTTCGCGCCGAAGGGACCTATGTGCTCTGCGGGGAAGAGGTCATTCAGGGCAAGCGCAGGAAGGTGCGGAAGAAGAGAGAACAGCAGCTGCGCCAAATCGGATTTGTGTTTCAGAATCCGGAGCTTCAATTCCTGACGGAACGCATCGGGGATGAGGTGGTTTACTCCCTGCTGGTGGATCATATGCCGCCGGAGGAAGCGAAGGCGCAGGCCGACCGCTGTCTGGAACGCTTTGGACTGAAAGGCATGGAGGGCAGGCATCCGTACCAGCTGTCGACAGGTCAAAAGCGCCGCTTGAGCGTGGCTACTGCCATGGCAAGACAGCCGTCCGTCCTGCTCTTGGATGAACCGACCTTCGGACAGGATGCGCGGAATACGTTCGCTATTCTGGAGATGTGCGAGCAGCTGCGCCGCGCGGGAACCGCCATTCTCATGGTGACGCATGAAATGGAGATTGCGCAGCGGGTCGCCACGCATATATGGGAAATCAGGGAGGGACAGCTAACCTCATGCCTGCCTTCCCCGCGTTGGTCTAGCGGGATTGCATCCGAGCAGGCGGCTAAGGGAGTGAATGGCGCTGCCAACGCTCGCGATACCTTCGCCGTGGCTAATCATCTTCACACGGGGGTGAACGCATGAATATATGGAATCCCGTGCGGATCACTTGGCTGCACCGGGCGAATCCGGTGGTGAAGCTGGGTCTGATCTGTGCGTTGTTTTTCATGACGGTGTTAACCCATGATCTTGATTTTGTTTTGTATCAAGCGTTTATCTTTATGGTCTGTCTTGTGGTACTCAGCGGGGTGAGGCCGTGGAAAATGCTGTTGTTCTTCATTCCGTTTCTGCTTGCCTTCATATCGTCCGCCTCTTCCATGATGCTGTTCGGTAAGGGGGAGACGATCTGGTGGGAGTGGGGGCTATTCCGGGTATCGGAAGAAAGCTTCTACCGGGGGTTGCATCTGGGCTTTAAGGGAATTGCCTTTGCCTCGGAGGGGCTGCTGCTCGTTACGACAACATCCTCGGTGGATTTATTCTACAGCCTGATGCAGAAGCTGAGGCTTGCACCCAAGTATGCTTACAGCTTCATGGCTTCGATCCGGCTGCTGCCCATGGTGTGGGAGGAATATGTGATCCGCCGCCAAGCCTTGAAGGTACGAGGAGTCCGCCCGATTCGCGGAGTTCGCGGCATGGTGAACCGCGCAGGACTGTATGTGGTGCCGCTGCTGGCGCAGAGCATCCGCCGGGCCCATCGGGTAGCCGCCGCGATGGAGGCCAAGCAATTTGACGGCGATCAGGCGAAGTCCAGAACGTATTATTATCCGTCGCATTACTCGCGCTATGACCTTCTCGTCATCGGATTACTCGCAGCTGCCGCCTGCTGCGCTTATGCGGCAGCCGGATATTTTCCTTGGTTCGGCATTGGCGACGTACGGTTTGATTAGGAATAAGCGAAATTTGCAATAACAACGAAGGGGATTTCCCGGAGGTCTGATGGACCTCTTGGGATATCCTCTTTTTTTTGGTTTTCTACGTTGCACAGGGATGTAGGGGCAGCCAACTCGTAATTTTTTTGGCTCAGTAACAAAGTCCGGGGAGCATAAATCGACAAATCGAACGAAAACAGAGCCCTTTGCCATTTTACATCAAGTTGAGGTAAGCCGTGGGTGAAGACTTCGGACGCAGCGGGCAAAATGTCAAGGTTCATGTCCGGCGAAACTACGACGAGACAGGGAACGATAACCGTCAGGCGCAGCCCACCCCCGCTTTTCTCGGGACCGACGAGATTAGCTTGGCAAAAGGAAGCTATAGGCTGGTTGTCTATGATCTCACCGTGCCTTGGCGTCCGCAGTTTGATTCGCATGCATACGTCTCGAAAGAAGGACGAAGTCGTTTCCTTGCTGCAGCCATTTTCTTCGCCCGAACGCACCATTGGCATCGCCATCGATATGTGGGAACCTTACAAATTGGCGATCGAATCCACCCTACTTCACGTGTACGTTGTGATTGATGCCTTCCATCTGATTCAAGCTGATCGAAGAACTCAGCGAGGAAGCGAAGGAACGGTTAAAGGCATGGGAGGAAGCCATTCCTTTCGATAGTCTCTCAGGTTTTTTTAGGTCAAAAAATCCAAAGTAGTGGATTTAAAAAAGTGGTGTAACTGAAAAAAACTTATAAAACTCTGAAATATATACTTACTAAGTATATATGATTCAGAGGTTTTATATTTCTTTTTATTTAAATATTACGAATAAATTAGATAACTTGACTTTAATTCATTATATACTTAGTATATAATGGTCGACGTAAGAAATAGGAGGAACAGATAAAATGATTAAAGTCAGTAATCTAAGAAAAGATTTTATACAAGGACAAGAAAGAACCGAAGTGTTAAAAGGTGTTGATTTGACCATCGAAGAAGGAGAATTCGTGGCGATTATGGGGCCGAGTGGGTCTGGAAAAAGTACATTACTCCAGCTTCTAGGTGGTCTTGACGTACCTACAGAAGGAAATATAGTAATCAATCAGCAACAGCTAGCTCAGATGAAGGAAAAGGAAAGAACAATATTCCGTAGAAAATACATAGGGTTTATTTTCCAAAACTATCAACTCCTACCTACTTTAACTGTAGAGGAAAATGTAGCTTTTCCTTTACATGCAGATGGGAGCTTGACTAAAGAAAAGAATCAAATGATTTTAGAATTACTTGATTCGGTTGGATTAATAGGACTTGGTCGAAAGCGAGCTAATTTGCTCAGTGGTGGTCAACAACAACGGGTAGCTATTGCTAGGGCGCTAGTTAACAATCCTGCTGTTCTGTTAGCTGATGAACCAACAGGGAATTTAGATCGATATAAAGCGGAAGAAATTCTCGTCCTCATGTCCAAATTTAACAGAGAAAACAAACAAACAACGATCATGGTTACGCATGATATGTTCGCCGCTGGATTTGCTGATCGAATCATTCTTTTTAAAGATGGGGTTATTGATCAAGTGATAGCTAGAAAGGATGATGATTATGCTCAATATGTGGCGAATTTCATGGCGTAGCATCACTCAAAATAAAAAGAGGTTTTTCCTTTCACTGTTTGGCATGATCTTTGGTATATCTTTTATAACAGCTATGCTAATAGCAGATCGAACAACGAATGATGTTTTCGATTATTATGAACAGATGTATGTAGGAAATGCAGATTACTGGGTTCTGAGTGATACGCATACATACTCAGAAGAGACGATTTCGTCAATCAAGAATAGTCCAGCAGTCACGGAAACACTGCTTGCTCTTGATAAACAAGCTTTCTTTGAGCTTGAGGGGAAACAATCCCTGAATCAAAGGTCTGTAAGAATTACAGGTGTGAATGATCAAAATAGTTCTTTACTCACACTTCCTGTCATTGAAGGACAGCTAGATAATGAAGGGTTGGTCATACCCAAAGCTGTTGCCAATCTATTAAATAAAAGGGTAGGAGATACCATTCGGTTTGCCAATTTGGGAGAAGCGAAGGTTTCCGCCGTTGTTGAGTATACTCAGCTACTAGCAAGCCCTAGTAAATGGGAAAGTGCTGAATCGACTAGCTTTCGCGTCATGGCTCCACTTCATTTGTTAAGAGAGTGGACAGGTATGGATGACGAGCTTTCCTATGTAAGATTTCAAACGAATGAAGGAGGACAGGAACTCTTTCAAGCTCTTCAACAAGAATTTCATCATTCAAATGTATATGTCCAACCTGTTGTAGCCGATGATCGACAAAGCAATGACATTGGGGGACTTTACGAATTTTTTTACATCGTTGCTGGGTTATCTATGTTCATTAGTGGATTCATTATTTTTAATATGATTTATACGAGTGTGATGGAGCGGAAAAAGGAATTTGCCATCATGAAGAGTTTTGGTTATCTACAAAGCTCGGTTTCTAGACTTATTCTTATTGAAGTACTACTCTTGTCGTTCATAAGTACAGCTATTGGGGTCCCCCTAGGGATATGGCTTGGAGATCTGTTTATGCAAGCTATACTTGGACTGTTCGATTTTGACGTAGTTTACACGTTAAATTGGCAAATGTCTACGTTGATTGCTGTAGCTATCGGTATTCTATTTCCTGTTGTCTTTTCCTTATTTCCTATTTATAATGCTGGAAAAACATCAGTGTTATTGACCTTAAAAATGGCCAATCAAACATCTTCATCGAAAAGGTCATCTATCCTTAGAGCTGTAGTAGGGCTTGGTTTACTTACTTTTGTATTTATTAATCATCCTGTCTCTTATTTAGCTATTTTAGTAAGTGTCATTCTGTTGTTTCCATTCCTTTTACTAGGTCTAAGCACAATACTTAAGCCCATTCTGAAGATAGTCTTCGGCTACGCCGGAACTCTGGCAGCCCAAAGTCTGACCCAACAGTTAAATCGAAATGCCAATACCTCAGCTATTCTGGCTGTCGGGATAGCCGTCATAGTCTTACTTAGCGCTGTGATAGAATCGGCTCCTGAAGGCTATGAAAATGAGATCAGAAGTACGTATGGAGGGGATTTAAGGGTTACATCAGAAGCGCCTTGGTCTAATGAGGATAGGCTAACTCTACAATCCTATGAATCTGTTGCAAATGTTGAGCCTTTAACGGAAGCTACACCTATCACATGGGAAACACGTGATGGAGAGAAGAGACAATTTTCCATCATTGCTGTAGAGAAAGAGGGTCCTATCCTTTTTGAGGGATCTGAAAAAGAGAGCGTACATGCAGAGTTAGCAAAGGAACCTTCTATTTTTCTAGGAAAACGTGCTTTTGATGAATGGGGAGGGAATGTAGGGGAATCTATTTATATCAATGCTCCTTCAGGAATACAACAATATAAAGTCATTGATGTCGTCAATACATCACATTACTCAGGCTATTTGGCATTTATGGATGAAAAGCATTTAAATGATGATTTTGGTTGGGTTAATAGCTTTGACATGCTAGTAACTTTAAATGAAGGGTATACTGGGGAAGCGTTACGGGATCAACTGTGGCTAGATTTTAGCAGCCACCTCTCTAAGGTTAAAATGGTTGAAGATGAAATTCAATCAACGACCTCAGCCTTAACCGGAATGAACGAGTTAATCATTACCCTGCTAGTTTTGATCGTGGGGCTAGCTAGTATTGGTACTGCTAATACTCTATTGATGAACACGTTGGAGCGTACATCTGAAATCGGGACGATGCGAGCGCTTGGCTTCACTAAACAGCAGGTTAGAAAAATGATTGTTGGAGAAGGTCTACTTATAGGGCTTTCAGGAGTTATTGGAGGTATCGCATCAGGTGTGATTTTACTTTATGTCACTAGTCAATCCAAGCTTTTAGAAGGATTTATATCTTTTCAAATACCTCTAGGAAATAGTATACTGGCGTTGATTACTGGTGTTTCACTAAGTCTTTTTGCCTCATGGATTTCAAGTGCTACGGCTAGTAAAATTGATATTGTATCCTCACTCAAAGTAGGTTGAGTCATATGTCAGTTAGGTACGGATTATTAACATTACTATTTCATCAAACAAATCATGGATATGAACTAAAAGTAGAGATAGAAGCTCTCCTAGGAAGTAAAGGAAAAATTAATCCTGGCCAAATCTATACGACTCTCGATCGTCTAATCCGTGATCAACATGTTTCATTTGTTAGAATCGATGACCAAGATAGAAAGCTTTATCAAATTAATGCAGAAGGTAAAAAGGAGTTGGAGCATTGGTTACTGGAGCCAGTACCCTATCATGCCTCTAAAGGAGATTTTCAATTTAAATGGAGCTGTGCCCGTAAGATTTGCTTTGATCAGGAAAAGGTCATGCTTGATCAACAAAAAGCAATGATCATGAAGGATGTTATGGAATTGACTAAGTTAAAAACGGAATTCCTTCTTCAAGGTGATGAGAATAAGTATTTATTAATCTCGGGTACACTTTTGCATTTAGAAGCAGATTTAAACTGGATTCATCAAGTTGAAAATCGAAATCGATCGTAATTTTATGCTAGCTTGACCATAATGATTTACCCCTTTGGTTTTAGTAGCCAAAGGGGTTTTTAGTAAGAATTTTTTTAATGATGTCTGGATTTAATGCCAATTGGGGCGTTATAATACTATTGGTACCGAAAACGTATTTGCAGTACCAGAAGGGGAGTTTGTTCACTTGCGCGAGCGAATATTGAATGAAACGATCCGCTTAATTCAGCGGCAGGGATTTACGTTTACAGTCAGTGATTTGGCCCGCGGCCTTGCGATTAGTAAACGGACGATTTATGAGCACTTTTCCTCCAAGGAAGAGATTGTCGAACATATCATCGACGGAATGATCCGGCACATCCAGCAGCGCGAACGTGAAATTGCGGGGGATGAGGAGCTTACTGTTCTGGAGAAGATTCATCAGATTCTAATCTGTCTGCCACAGGAGATGGAGAAGATGGATTTGGGAATGCTGCCGGATCTGAAGCGCTCGCATTATGCGCAATGGGAGAAGCTGGACACTTTTTTCAGAGAGGAATGGGGCATTGTCACGGAGCTGATGGAGCAGGGCATGGCCGAGGGAAGCATCAAACGAATTCATATGCCGCTGTTCATTGATCTGTATCTCGGCTCGCTCCATCAAATTTACGATTCAAGGGCGACGGTGAAGCATCAATTGCCGCTAGGGGAGCTGCTGCAGTCCGTCATGGACATCTTATTGTTCGGCATAGCGGCAGGGGAACGGAAGGAGTCGTGAGATTATGCATTGGTTATATTTAAGTTTGGCTATTCTGTTTGAAGTGGCGGGGACGCTGAACATGAAGCTGTCGGAGGGGTTCAGCAAACCGCTGCCCAGCGTGCTGCTGGTGGTGTTCTATATTTGCAGCTTGAGCTTCCTGACGCTGAGCTTGAAGCAGATTGAAATATCCGTAGCTTACGCGATCTGGTCGGGACTTGGCATCTTGATCATTACCGTCATCGGTTATATGTTCTTTGCGGAGCAGATTAATGGTCTGAAAATATTCTCGATCCTGCTGATCATCGCGGGGGTCGTTCTGCTGAATCTATCCGGCAGCGCACATGCGCAGGAACAACCGAAGACGCACCAGTCCGGTCACTAAGGGTTAGAATGAACCGGAATCTGCGGAAGAGCCGTACTTGTGCGGCTCTTTTTCTGCTGCAATAATGTACTATGCCCCACTTCGCATCCGGCTCTATAATGACAAAGGAAATTCCTTTGTTAGGAGCTATCATCATGAACCTATCTTCGTTTTTTATTTACTGTTTTATCGTGGCTTTCTCGCCGGGGCCATCCAATATCGTCATTTTGTCCTCGGTTCAAAACTCCGGCATGAAGAAGACCTTGCGCTACATTGCCGGAGCCTCTATCGCTTTTTTCTTATTAATCGCCGCTTCCGTGGTATTAGGCCAGCTGCTGTCTAGCGGCATGCCGGTCATTCTGCCAATCTTGCGGATCGTCGGCTGCCTGTTCATGCTGTATCTCACGTATCAGGTATATACCATGGACGTATCCCGGTCCGGCGCTAATCAAACGGCGTCCTTCACGTCCGGCTTTCTGATGCAGTTTCTCAATCCGAAGGTGGTATTGTTCACGCTGACGGTCATTCCCAGCTACGTCATGCCGTATTATACGGCAGGCCCTGTCATCTCGGCGTTTGTTGTTGCGGTATCGTTAATCGGGCTGTCCGCGTATATGACGTGGGCCGTGTGCGGTAGCCTTTTTCAAGGAATTATGCAAAAATATCGGAGAACGACCAACACGATCCTGGCTTTGTTTCTGCTGTACTCGGCAATCGTCGTATCCGGCATACCGGAACTCATAAAGGGGTGATGGAAGATGGAGCAGTTTATTTATAAAAAAGCGGTGGGCATTACGGCGCTGTCCGCGAGCCTGACGGATTTCAAATATAAAAAGCATTATCACGAGGAGTATGCCCTTGGTGTCACGCTGCGCGGCATTCAGAAGTACTCGCTGGACGGCAGTCAGCAGGCTTCCTACCAAAGCGGGGTTATGCTGTTCCATCCGGAGCAGAATCATGATGGCTGGTCCCAGGAACGAACGGGCATCGATTACGTGATGATCTACATTCATCCGGAGCTATTTCTGGAATTGATTCAGAAAAAAGATATCGTGCGGTTCCAATCCCCGATTGTCTATCATGCCGGGCTTCGGAAGAGCATCCTGGATGTGACGAGGTCCATCTTCACCGGTGAGCCGGAGGCTAGAAGCAGCGAGCTGCTTCTGGGTCTGGCGGGACATTTTAATGAGGATATTCTGAACCCGGATAGCCGGAAGGACAGCAAGTTTATGCGGAAGGCCAAAGACATGATGCAGGATCATCTGGAGCATGTTCTCCGTTTGGACGAATTAAGCGGGGAGTTCGGGATGTCGAAGTATCAGTTCATCCGTACCTTTAAAGCGAATACGGGTCTGTCTCCGTATCAGTATTATCTGAATTGCAAAGTGGAGCACGCCAAGCAGTTGATCGAGGACAGCCGGGATGTATATCAGGCCGTTACCCAGTGCGGCTTCACGGATCTTGCCCATTTGAATCGACATTTCAAGAACGTGTACGGCACGACGGCGTTTGATTATATGTCCCATCTGGATAAGTAAAAGCGGGCAGGAGCGGAGGTAACATGCGATGTTTCAAGCCATGCTTGGCATTTGTGAATAAACTCCGTTATAATTGTGTATAGAATGGAAGAGGGGCCGTGCGCGAACACGATCCCCGAGTACAACGTACCGCCATAAGAGCGGCCTTACTATAGGAATTCGATCAGAAATAGACCGTGATCCTGACCAAGGGCGGTCTATTTCTTTTAATGGAACGAAAGTATTAACACAACCAGCGTCGCGAATGAAATCATTAGCGTCAATGTTTGGTACATTTTCGGTACTCGCCGTATTCAGCATGCGGTTTTTGATACAAGGCACGGGGATGTTAATCTGTATTTGGAGTCATTAGAAACTAATTAGGCTTTAGCCGGATGGAAGGAATCAGTCGAATGGAATATATTACACGAAACCAGCATGGGCCATTTTGTTTTAGGTGTCGCACTTCATACTACAATCCGTCTTCCCTTGTCGTTTGACGATCCGGTCAAAAAATGCCCGCATTCTAGAGTTTTTGGTCATGGAGGCCGACCATGCGCATTGGCATAAAACCGCTTTGAGCATGCGTTTGCCCTTAGGAATGCGAGAGCTTTTCTTTTTGCCAGCACTCTCATGGTTGCCTGGACATCCCCCCGCCCAAGAGCTGGCATGAGCATCGGAAGGAAATTGGGACATGTCCGGTCCCATTTCCGCTAAAATGTGGGAGGCTGCCATTTCATCAATCCCTGGAATGGTTTTCAGTAATTCCATTTCCATCTGAATATACCTCGGGGCCGTTGTTTCCAGTATATTAGAGTTATGGACGTAAAAAGAAAGGCGTGAATGACGTGGCTTCGAACATACTTCTTGTAGAGGATGACAGCTCGATTGGCGAAATGATAGAGAGCTATTTGACGATGGAAGGTTTTCAGGTGGTGCTTGCCAAAGACGGAGAGGAGGCGCTCGAGCGGTTTGCCGAACGAGATTATGACCTCGTACTGCTGGATATGATGCTGCCCAAGATCAGCGGTATGGATTTTCTTAAAAAAATCAGGGAGAAAAGCCATGTGCCGGTACTGATCGTATCCGCAAAGGATGGGGAAGTGGACAAGGCGCTTGGCCTTGGTTTTGGCGCGGATGATTATATTACGAAACCTTTTTCCATGATAGAGCTGTCGGCGAGAGTGAAAGCCGCTATCCGTCGCGCGACGGCATATGTCCAGACAACCCCAACCCAGCAGAATAAAATCATCCGCGTCCATCAATTGGAAATGGATCTGGATCATTTGACCGTGACCAAAAACGGCGAGGAGATCAAGCTGACGGCCAAAGAACTGCAAATCTTAAAGCTGTTTATGACGAATCCGAAAAAGGTATTCACCAAGCAGCACATTTTCACATCCGTCTGGAATGACGACTATTTCGGCGATGAAAATGTCATTAATGTGCATATGAGCCGTTTGCGCGACAAAATTGAAGATCAACCCTCCGATCCGCAGTACATCAAAACGCTGTGGGGCATCGGCTACCGTTTGGGGGAATTTTAGTGGTTGCCGTTCTGCTGATTGTTGTGATCATGTTGGCGTTGCTGAATGTGATGCAGTGGATGGGTCGGAAAAAAAGAGCTAAGCAGCTCGGATACATCATTGATAAACTGAATGCGATTGTGGATTCGTCCTCGCAGGAGCAGTTGCTGCTTTTCACGGAGGATCCTGAATATCGTAGACTGCTGATTGCCATCAATCATTTGCTTTTGCAAACCAGGCAGTCCGAGACAGGATTTATGCGTACAGAAATCGCGATGCGCCGGATGTTGGCAAACATATCACATGATTTGAAGACGCCGCTTACCGTGGTGCTCGGATATATCGAAACATTGAACCGGAAGGCAGACATGCCACTGGAGGAAAAGGAGCGGCTGCTGGATAAGGTGCATACGAAGACTGTGGAGATCGTAGAGTTGATCAACCGGTTCTTTGACCTGGCCAAGCTGGAATCGGGGGATAAGGAGATGCCCCTAACCCGCATACATATCAATGAAATTTCCAGAAACAGCATGCTGATGTTTTATGATCTGATCGAATCCGAAGGGCTGCAGGCGGACATCGATATTCCGGAAACGCCGCTTTATGCATGGGGCAATGAAGAAGGACTAAACCGCGCATTAAACAATGTGCTGAGCAATGCGATCCGTTACGGGTCACAAGGCAAGGTGATCGGCATGAGGCTGCGGGAAGAGCAGGACCGGGTGCTTATCGATATTTGGGACAAAGGCAGAGGCATTCATGAACGGGATCAGGAGCTTATTTTCGAGCGGATGTATACGCTGGAGGATTCAAGGAATAAAAGATTTCAAGGCAGCGGTTTGGGTCTGACGATTACGAAAAGACTCATCGAGCTGATGGGCGGGGAAATCCGGGTGGCGAGCAAGCCGTATGAACGGACCATTTTTACGATTTCGTTAAAAAAGCTATCGTAGCGTGGCTTCTTAACATCATATTAGTGCTAGACAAAAAGCGAAAGTAGCGGAGGAGACGGAATCAATCTGAAGAAGCTCGCTAAAGCTGCGAACCAAGCGTAAATCGTAGCTGTAAATAAATAGTGAAATAACCCTCTGATGTCACGCTATAATGGCTGGCGTCAGAGGGTTTTCTGTTTGATATAAGGGATTTCAATAACTTTCCGTTATTGACGCGGATCTGTACTGCTTGGGTGTCATGCCCGCATACTTCTTGAAAACTTTAATAAAATGCGCTTGATCATAGAAGGTTTATCGGAGTCCGATCGATGAAATCGTATAACTCGAGATTAGGGTTTTTGGATGTGATTTGAAACGGTGTTTACCGTTCAATTGAAAAAGTTTTTCATGAGCATCATCGCACATAGAGTCAGCTTAAGAAATTCGTAAGAATAAAGAAAGAAAAAAGAAGATGACGTCCTGTAAGATTTAGTTATGAGAGAGCGAGAGGAGGAAAGAGTATGGAGCATATAGTACGAACAATTCGATTGACCAAGGCTTTTCAAGGGCAGGAAGTCGTCTCGAATGCCAATATGAATATGAAGAAAAGCGAACTCTACGATTCTGCTAGCCGTGCTTGGAATAGTGGTCGAATACATGGTGATTCGCAAAATTGATCAAATCGATATTCGTTAACTTGGTAGAGTATATTTGATATTTTTACGCGTATTCCCTAAAAATTCAGGGTAACGCTTCCTGTAGAGAGGAGAAACTTAAAGCATGAATGCAAAAAAAAGACTAGTCTCCGCAGCGATTGCGGCTATTATGGCCGTATCCGTTCCCGTGTCAGTCATGGCACAGGATGGAGCGAAACAAGCAGCACCATGGTATCAAGATGGAGTACAGGCACTCGTAACGAAGGGGATTGTTGACAAAGGGGTAAAACAAAATCAAGAGATTTCTGTAAAAGACTTTATCCGCTATGCGGTAATATCGCTTACCTATCAACATGGCATCGATCCGATGAAGGTTGCTTCCGAGAACGGGTGGTTGAAGGAAGGAGAATTCACTTCCGTTGACGCTCCGATCAAACGTGGCGAGATGGCACGCATGATGGTGCGGGCACTCGGCAAGGAACAGGGAGAAACGAGCTTGGCTGAATATGCGGCAAGCGCCAAGGCACTTGGGCTCATTCAAGGGAATGCAGATGGAAGTTTACACGAAGAGCAGTCAGTGACTGTAGCTCAAGCAGCTGTTGTGCTTAAAAATTACAGCAATAAAATGCTATCAACGATGGACGACAGAGGTGTGTCACAAATTTCCGTGGAAGACTTCTTTCGGAGTCCGGGCAGCTTTGGGTATGAGCTTTCTCCAGATGGCAAGTATCTTTCTTATGCGGGTACTTGGGAGAACCGTTCCAATGTGTTTGTAGAGAAAATCGGAGAGAAAAGCGAGCCTATTCGCGTGACAAGCTCAAAAGATCGCGATATCGCCGGCTTCTTCTGGAAAGGCGATAACATTCTATATCGCAAAGATAAGGGCGGAGACGAGAATTTCCATGTATATTCGTCCAGTTTTAATGGCAATAAGGAAGTGGATTTGACGCCTTACGATAAGGTAAATGTTCAACTCGTGAGCGAATTATCTGGTGTGAGAGACGAAATTCTGATCTCGATGAATAAAGAAGATGCTGCCATTTTCGATGTATATAAATTGAATGTAAAGACAGGGGAAACGAAGCTGATCGCCAAAAACCCAGGGAACATTATGGCATGGGTAGCTGATCGCCAAGGTAAGATTCGACTCGCTTCTGAGAGCGACGGTGTCGTAAGTACATTGTTGTACCGCGATACGGAGGAAGAAGCATTCAAACCGCTGGCTACGTTAATTTTTGGGGATACGATAAATCCGCTTGGTTTCTCGGCAGACGGTAAATCGATCTATGCGGTCTCCAATAACGATCGGGACAAGACGGCGCTCGTCAAGCTGAATTTAAAGGGTAAGGAAGAAGTTCTGTATCAGCATCCGGAAGTTGACGTGACTGGAGCATATTACGACAAAAATCAAGATAAAATGCTGGCGGCTATCTATGTGACAGATAAAACGCATTTGGAGTTTTTCGATGATAAATTCGAGGCAATGTACCGCAAGCTGCAGCAGAAGCTTGGCGTTAGTGAAAGTGAAATCGGGCTAAACGATTATAACGAGGAAATGACGAGGCTGATCGTTAGTGTTTCGAATGACAAGACTAACGGGATGTATTATTTTTACGATAGCGTATCCGGTGAGTTAACATCCTTAGGTAATCTGAGTCCGTGGCTTAAACCAGATCAGATGGCTGATATGCATCCGATCTCTTACAAGAGCAGAGACGGATTGACGATTCACGGTTACTTAACATTACCGAAAAATAAAAAACCTCAAAACCTGCCGATGATCGTAAATCCGCATGGTGGGCCGTGGACACGTGATACGTGGGGATTCAACCCGGAAGCACAATTGCTCGCAAACCGCGGGTATGCCGTACTTCAAGTGAATTTCCGTGCATCAATGGGGTATGGGAAGTCCTTTATGAATGCAGGAAATAAACAATGGGGATTGAAAATTCAAGATGATATTACTGACGGTGTGAAGTGGGCGACTCAGCAAGGGATTGCTGATCCGAAACGAGTTGGTATTTATGGCCAGTCGTTTGGCGGATTCTCAACCTTGACGGGTATTACGAAAACGCCGGAATTGTATGCTGCTGCTGTTGATTATGTAGGTATATCGAATATGTTCTCGTTCTTGGGAACGATCCCACCGTATTGGGAGACCATGAGAAATCTCTTAAACGAACGTGTCGGTGATGCCGAAAAGGACAAAGAAATGCTGAAGCAAATTTCGCCAGTGTTCCACGTCGATAAGATCGTAACGCCATTATTCGTGGCTCAAGGGGCGAATGATCCGCGGGTGAACAAAGCAGAATCCGACCAAATTGTCGAAGCACTCAAAAAACGCGGTGTGCAAGTGGAGTATATGGTTAAGGATGATGAAGGACATGGCTTCACCAACGAAGAGAACTTGAACGATTTCTTCAATACAATGATTAAGTTTTTGGATAAAAATTTGAAGCCGCAGAGCAAATAAGGTAAGAGTTGCTAGGGAATAGGTAACTTATCTAATACAGAAGAAAGGAAGATAAACGCTTGAACAACAATATGAAGTTAACTATGATTCTCCTGGCCGCTGCCAGTATCGGACTCGCCGGATGTACGAAAGAATCTTCCGTCACCAGTATACCAAGTTCGTCCCAGCAAAATTCTTCTATATCGACAAACACAATTGTAAATTCAGAAACATCGGACATTAGAAATGTCTCGAATGCAGTAAAAGGGGATATTTCTCAAATAGATGTAAATAACATTCATTCCCTAAAAATCAAGAGTAACGCTGCTGCAGTTACAGTCATAGGTGACAAACAAATCAAGCAAGCAGAATGGGAACTATCCAAGGGCAAGGGCAATTCAAAAGGAAAGGATACCAACGTGACTACGTCGATCCAAGATGGAACATTACAGATTATACTTGAAAATAAACAAAAGATCATAAATACGGGGCCATTGCCATCTTTAACGATTCGTCTTCCGTATAAAGAATTCAAATCCCTTGAGATAGATACTAAATATGGCAACATATCCGTTGAGTCAGAATTGTCGGTCCAACACTTAAATGTGAGCAGCGGTGCCGGCGACATTACTATAACGGATGTAATTGGTATGGAAAGCAGTAACATATCTACTAACGTTGGTAACGTCGAATTCGTTCTACCTGATCAACCAGCATCTCTATATGTAAATCTATCAACAAAAATAGGAACTATCTATAACCAGGTTGCTCTTGAAAAAACAACAAATACCACAAAGGTTGTTTCCAAAGAACTCCATGGATATGTTGGTAAGGCTCAATCCGAAAGTGCAACGCTCAACATCTCCACACGGGTGGGCGAAATTCTGTTCAAAAAATAAAGTGCCATCATCGTACCAGGCTTGCCGTAATCCTAGATGAATCAGACGAGATTGAGGTTGATGAAGAATAGTGCAACTCTTGTGCTATTCTTCTTGCCATTCAATATCTCCTTTCCACACTTAAGAGATTCGTAAGATTTGCGCAAGAAATACGAAAATGTTGGCGGTTATACTATGATCAAGAGATCAGTGAGAGGGGCAAATATAAATGAGTTATGTCATCAGTACCCGCCATGTCAGCAAAATCTATAAAGGCAAAGATGTTGTCTCTGACGTCAGTATGAATATCAAGCAGGGGCAGATTTACGGACTGCTCGGTCCAAACGGAGCCGGTAAAACAACGCTAATGAAAATGATGCTGAATCTGGTCAAACCAACCAGCGGTGAAATTGAAATATTCGGAGAGAAGCTTACGCCTTCATCGGTTGAAATGTTTAAACGCATTGGCAGCATCATCGAGTATCCGATTTTTTACGATAAAATGACGGCGATGGAAAATCTGGAGATGCATGCGGAATATATGGGTTATTATAACAAACATGCAATTAAAGAAGCGCTTGAGATGGTTGATCTAACTTCCATCCAAGGCAAATCGGTATCCGAATTTTCGCTTGGCATGAAGCAGCGCCTGGGCATGGCCCGCGCCATTATAACCAAACCCGAGCTGCTCATTCTGGATGAACCAATCAATGGACTTGATCCGGTCGGGATTAAGGATTTTAGAAGTTTGCTGCGCATGTTGAGCAAGGAGTACCGGATGACGCTGCTGGTCTCCAGCCATTTGCTTGGTGAGATCGAACAAGTTGCAGATACGATCGGCATTCTTCAGGGCGGCAAATTTATCCGCGAAGTGTCTATGGATGAGATGCGCAGCGAAAACACAGATTATATCGAAATTGTGACCCCACAATGCAAACAAGCTGTATTTGTACTGGAAAATCAGCTGAAAGTCAGCAATTTCAAAATCGTCGGTGATTCAGCCATACGCATTTACGAGTCCAAATTTACGCAGCAGGAATTGACCAAGGCGCTGGTACTGAATGATGTGGCGATTGAATCGATAAACCATAAGCATACTTCGCTCGAGGAGTATTTTATGCATCAGATTAGCGGAGGTGAGCAGTATGCTTAAGATGATCCGGATGGAGATAAAAAAGCAGAAGTTAGCCTGGTTTTATAAAGGGGCGGTTATTGCAACGATCCTATGCGCCGGTTTCATGTTTCTTATAGCCTACACGATGGGGGGCGAAGATCCTGATTTCGGGAGTTTCGCCGATATAGCCTACACGGAGAGGGGCGGAGGTCCTGCATTCGCGAGTTTCGCCGATGCGTTATCGATAGCGGGGCTACTTTGCCGTGCGGTATTTATCGTGTTTGCTTCAGTCTTGCTAAGCAGATTTATTATTGAGGAATACAAAAATAAAACGATCAGCTTATTGTTTACGTACCCGGTCGAGCGTAAAAAACTGATCAGTGCGAAAATGCTGCTGGCTCTGGCTCTTACGTTTGGAGCGATGCTCATCTCGACTTTTATTACCTGTATATCCATTCTGGCTCTGAACAGCCATTTTCAGTTTATTCCGGGAAAACCGGAGGCTGGCGTACTAC
This sequence comes from Paenibacillus lautus, assembly GCF_050482385.1. GTDB lineage: Bacteria > Bacillota > Bacilli > Paenibacillales > Paenibacillaceae > Paenibacillus_AQ > Paenibacillus_AQ lautus_B. The sequence goes on along the minus strand of NZ_JBCNHV010000022.1, from coordinate 254,311 downwards.
TGCATACGGGGATCCAATTGTTGATCCAAACATTGTCAGCAGCGTGCCTCAGCCTCATTCCTTTATTCTTCGGGATGCGAAAAAAATCCGTACCGACAACGATCGTGTCCTCGATCATTATCGTGGTCTTAGTCAGCAACAACAGCCAGGGCCTTTCGCTTAGCACAAATATAACGATACCGTTGATCTTGGGAGTTATCGGTCTCCTGATTGCTTATCTCTCGTTCCGCAACGTAGATAAGGTGGACGTAGCTTAACTAAAAAAGCACTCTTCTTAACGGCAGCTTCGCCTGAAAGAAGGGTGCTTTTTTACGGAGATACCTACATGAATTTGGTGTTCATCTCCGGGGAATTCGGCCCGGCTTAGCTCCGGCATTTTGCAGTGCATATCCATCTCGGATAAAAAAGCGATCAGGCTGGGCATGATGCCTTTGTTGGTGCGCGTATTTTCCGCCAGTCTTCGGAGCACTGAGCGTATCGCATCGAATCCCCGAAGGCGCTGCCGCCCGATTTCGATGATACGGTAGGTCAGCCGGACCCGCATATAGTAGACAAGCAAATCCTCCTTTTTACCGGAAAATTTGAAAAAGGTGACGCGCGAGGTTCCTGCCATCCGGCAAATGTCATTGAGCAGCACACCTTTAAACATAAAGGAAAGATTTATTGCAATTGTGCATCCTTTCCTCGTTTATTTGTTGTTTGGAGCTCATAGGGTCGAAAAAGCTTGCACTTTCGTTAAGACTTAAGAAAACATTAAGAAACAAGAAAGGGAAAAGATAGAATCATTTTTTAAAATAATGGCATGGGCTTTTGGTTTTCCGCCATCTAACTAAACAAATGCCTTTCCTGCAGGGAATAAGGGCGAGGTCTAACTGCAGAAGACCGTTTCAAAATGAAAAGGAAAGATGTGACCGATAATGAACATGTTAGCTACCATTACGAAGGCAAGCGCTCAGTCGGTATGGATGGCTTGGGAAGCGGTTTTTGATCAAATCACGAAACTGCGCAGCGCCGGAATAAAAAGATACGGGATTTGCAAGCTGGTCATCCGCCGGCATCATGGAAAAAACCTGAAGTGCCAGGACGGAGAGTGGATTTATTCGGGGGATTGGGTCGGTGAACTCCATTTGGACAACCGGCAGGTATTGGAGCTTTCCAGAGAGCTGGGGGCTGACCGGGCCGCGCTTTTGACCGCAAGAATGCTGCGGAGATCGATCAAGCAAATTAGCGAGGCGATGGAGACGGAACCGGAGCTTGCGCAGGTCAAAGCTTTGACTGGAATAACGCTGCTGCACCGCGGTATTATTCACGGGCTCGGTTTTGAGCTGCATCCGCTGGAATCCAAGGGGTTTCGCGTGTTCTCTACTTATTATTTGCGACTTTTACTCAAGGTGCTGCATCCGGCGGGCCGGGAACGCACGAAGAAAAATGCTCCCAAGCTTGTGCCCAAAATGCTGATGCTGACCAGAAAATCATTGCTTTTGCGTTATTCTAAGGAAACGGCATGAGTATGGTGATGCTGAATCTGCTGCTGATGTTTGTCTTTATCTATATGATCATTCCATATGTTATCACACGGATCTGGGGATTTGGGGTAACCCTGCGCGGCCGGCGTGGCCGGCAGATCGCTTTTACCTTTGATGATGGCCCGGACCCGCTGCATACTCCTAAACTGCTGGATCTTCTCAAGAAAAAAAGGATCAAGGCGACCTTTTTTGTACTGGGCAGCAAAGCGGAGCGATACCCGGAGCTTATGAAACGCATCCACATGGAAGGGCATCAAATCGGGATTCACAACTATTCCCATCTTCCCAATTGGCTAATGAGTCCTCGCCATATCCGGAACAAGCATGTCCACCGGTCTGCCGATATCATCGAACGAATCACGGGCGAGCGCCCGGCATTTTACCGTCCTCCATGGGGGATTTTGAATTTAGGCGATTTATTTGCTTTGCGAAAATACCGGATCGTGCTGTGGTCGATCATGGGGTGGGATTGGGGCAAGGGGAGCAAGAACAAACCGCTCAAAGAACGGATCTTGGATCAGCTTGAGCCTGGCTCGATTATTTTGCTGCATGACAGCGGAGATACTTGGGGGGCGGAGCCTGATGCCCCAAGCAGAATGATCGCAAGCCTTGAGGAAGTGATTGACACGGTCCATATCCAAGGGTATGAATGCGTCCGCGCCGATGAACTGCTGCATAAGCCGCATGATTCGCGCAGCGACCTTTCAAAAGGCTTCCGGGTTGGATGATGCGTGTAATATTAAAATGATCATGGCTCCAGAAATTCAATTCACTTCATCGGCTATTTCGTATAGCGTACGGATTTTGATATATGGCTCAGGGATGTTAATCTGTATTTGGATTATTTGAAAATACTCAGGCTTTAGCCGGATGGAAGGAATCATTCGAATGGAATATATCTATGAATCAGCCCAGCGCAGCTACGAGGATTTCGCCAGCGGCCGGGTTCTGTATAATGCGCAGGGAACGACTTCGTTTCCTGTCAGACTAGCCAGCGAGATTGCCCAGCGGTGCTTTCAACTATTGGAGAAAAAAGGGGTACAGGGGCCGTATACCTTGTTCGATCCCTGCTGCGGCGGGGCGTATCTGTTAACGGTGGTTGGGCTGCTGCATGGGCAGCGCATTCACCGCGTGATCGGCTCCGACATTCATGCGGAGGTGCTCGGAATAGCCGGGAAGAACCTGTCGCTGCTCCGTGAAGAGGGGCTGGGACAACGCACCGAACAGCTGAAAGAACTGTTGGCGCTCTATCATAAGCCGTCCCACCAGGATGCACTGCAAAGCGCTGGCCGATTGAGGGAGCTGCTAAGGTCGTCCCGTGTGGAAGAGACGGTTTGTTTTCAAGCCGACATAACTCAATCGGAGGAGTGTCTGGCATCCTGCAAGGGAACCCATATCGTCATGACCGACCTCCCTTATGGTGACCTGGTTAGCTGGGGTGGCGGAAGCAATGAGCCGGTGGAGGATTTCTTTAACGGCATTCATCCCATCCTGGATCCTGCTCGTTCCGTGGTTGCCGTCATATCCGACAAAGGGCAAAAATTAAAGCATGACCGGTTTCAAAGGATTCAGCATGTGAAGGTGGGCAAACGACAGGTAGCCATCTTTGAACCTCTTCGAATGGAGGATAAGGGACCGAACAATAGAACATTCGTCCCCCCCTGCTGCTAACCTCTTGTATGAACTCTTCATTAATAGAGGCTTCCACAGCAACCCGCCTTTGACGTCATGTCAAGAGCGGGTTGTTTTTTACTCGTAGGAGGGAGCTAGCCATATGGAATCCTTCATTATAAATCGGGAACGTATGTTCGTTTAAAATCTAAAAAAATATAGCATTTCTTGTGGAATGCCAGCTCGTAGATAGAACTCGTGTAAGGACTCACCCGGTCCGGGAGCCAGATCCGCCGTCAGTAGGGCAATGGCAAAGCGGTTCGCTTGCCGCTCCAGTTTGCCCGGACTGAAATAGGAATGCTCCTCCAGAAAAAAGCGGCTGATTCCCTTATGGAGACGGTCATGCCCGAGCTCATGCGCGCATACGAAGCGCTGCCATGGCGGTGGCAGCTGATTGTGGATGACGATGAATCTCCGCCTCAGCTTACGGAAATACAGCCCTTTGGTCGTTTGGCCTAAATCTGCGAATCGAATATGTATGCCCAAGGAAGTCGCGATTTCAAAAGGGCAGTTGGTATGATGTTTTTTGATCAACTGACGGATTAAGGGTTGTAATTGATCATCCATGCCGGTTCACCTGCAATATTGGTTTTGGTTGAATCGTTGTAATCGGTATGTAACTCCTTATCATGTAGAATTATTTCTTGTGTTTGTTCATCTGCTTGGCTTCCCAGAACAGTCCGGTCAGGACATCCTTGATGCGCTGCTTGTCCTCCTCGTTTAGAGGGACGCCGTCAAACATGAGCTCACCGTCATCCTCAAGCATTTTCTTGAAATCCCGTTTATCCCTGGAGGTTGCCCAAGCGGGAGCTGAGATATCTTCATGCTTGGCAGCATCCTGCTGCAGATAACCTGCTTTATTCATCAGCTCTTCATAGGGAACCTCGAGTGCCTCTGCTATTTTGTGAAGCGTTTGCGGCTTGGGGATGCCCCGCAGCCCATTCTCGATCCGGGAGATTTGCGATCCGCTGATGTCGGCGGCTTGGGCCAGCTGATTGATGCTCCAGCCTTTGTTCTCCCTCATCTCTTTCAAGTATGATCCAAATATGTGATCCACGTTCCGGCCACTCCTCACCATAGTCCATCTGAAACATCTACGTATAGTATAAACACATCCCCCACCTTTGCCAACAGGTAAAATAAAAGAGAGTAATATTGCCAAAAGGCAAGAATATGAAAGGTATGATCCATATTCCTCTGAATAGTTCGCCCTTTTGAAGGTTTACGCCGGTCTCCAAATAGTGGTATATTAATGAAAAATACGAACAAGATGCGAACATTTGGGGTGAGACAAACTTCTGCCAAATGGCAAAGCAAACCTCGACAACGACAATCAAAAGGGGAGTGTTTTTCGAATGAATCCATTTTTACCGGAATTGGATCGCAGAAAGACCCAAAGTGCTGTTGAAGCGATATTCGAGAAATATCGTATCTATAAAACCATTACATTTGAAGTCAGGGAGACGAGCGTCACTGCATCCTACACGGAACGATTTCACGGACCGACCAACGTCACCTCGGATCAAACGGCATCGGTTGCCATATATAATGTAGATATGCCAGCAGCAAGGAAACAGTATTGCGAGATCATCGAGTCGATCGTGGAACGGCTTGGCGACCGAGAACAGACCCTCATTCAGGAACGGTATATGAAGCAGGACGACGTATTCGATTACAAGGTGTACAACCATATCCTCGAACCGCCGGTCAGCAAGGATACGTATACCAAGATCCGAACCCGAGCCTTCTATAAACTGGCACTGGCTTTAGCAGACCGGGGGCTGTTGAAGCTGCAGGAGCTGGAGAAAGCTGCAAAGAGCAAGATGAGCTGACAAGCACGAGCGTGGAACATCAAATCGAGCAAAACCGGAGGACCTCATATCAGAGTCCCTCCGGTTTTTTGTTTCTAATAAAAAAGGCAGCGTTCTATGAGAAAATACAAGATAAGTCTGGGAACAAACCTAAAAATGCGAACATAAGTTCGTACTATTTTCCGCCGACACTCCACTTAAAGTTCCGCATTATCCGTCCTATAAGACGTCAACGCATCCGATTTAGGGGTGTAAGATTGTATTATCGGAAATGAAGTTAAACAAAGCATACCGAACACACACAGTGTAGATGTGAGCCGGCCTTGAGAAGGACCGGTTTTTTGCTGCGGCTTTAGGCTTCGATTGCTTCATTTTCGATTCTTTATAAATGAATAGAAAGGAGGGGGCCGTGTTGCGCAAGCATGCGACCGTCGCAAGAAGCTGGCTATCCCATAACCGACCGGAAGCCAACCGGCCATCTGCGGAATGAGAGGGGCGGTCAAACAGGCCGTTTTAGATATCGTTCCGGAGCTTGAAGGCCAAATATATGACGTACATTCGCCGGATGGGGTTAGCGATCCTTTTTATGGCGTTATAACGCTGGGAGAGGACGTTTGGAAATCCTCATGGGCAGGGTACCGGCAGGTGGTGCGATTGAAGCTGTATGCGGATCGTTCCGAATTGCTTCAGTTGGATCGCTGGGCTGCAAGTCTAATTCCGGGACTTCATCGCAAGCGGGTTATCGGAGCTGATGGGAAAGCATTCAAGCTGCATTATTTGGGTGTTCCGGAAGCCGACAAGTTCGATGCTGTTTCAGGCAAAATGATCCGGATCATGCGATTCGGCGTCTATGTGCCCCAGGCATCCGGAGACGGTTCCACCGGACAGGCTGACGAGTGGCTGCATACACTGACAGCCTGGACAGGAGATGTGCTGGGCGATCCTTGGCGCATCTATCATACGGCATGGCCGGCGGGACGGGAAGATCACGCCGTACTATGGAGGATGACGGGCTGCGAAACCAAGATGGCGGGAGCTTCGATGTTCGAGGTCCGCAAAACCTTTACCGGGCATATCGCCGCTCTTGATTCCGCAGACGAGCAGCTCACGGCTGCAAGGCTGGTGGAGGAGCTGGGTATCCAGGTCCAGCTGAGGCTGGATTCGCAGGATCGCCGCTATTTATCCGTTGCGGAGATTTCCTCTGATATGCAGGCCGACCCCATTCTGGACGGGCAGCTGAAGCTGACCTTAGCGCAGCGGAAGATGCGTTCACCGGAGGAAGCCGCCTTGATCAGGCGCATTAACGTTCATCCAATTTTAAAGTGAGGTGGTCACAATGGCTGTGAAAAAAACACTCAAGACTGAAGCTCGCAGTATCAGCGCTCCGCGATATGCGCTAGATGAACTCGAAACACACGCCAAGGAACTGTTCGAGGTTCGGGCGGAAGTGCTCGCAGGTGCCATGTATGGGACAGACGGAGAGCTGTTCACGGTAACCGAAGTCAAAGAAAGAATCCAACAATTTATGAAAGCGAAGGTGGTCTAATCATGGCAGGTGGAACATGGGAAAGCACAAATAAACCGGTACTTCCGGGTTTGTATATGAATTTCAAGGCGGCAGCCGCGTCGGCTATTCAGGGCGGATCCCGGGGGACGGTCGTCGTGCCCGTTAAAGCCAATTGGGGACCGGTGCGCGAGTTCGTGGAGATCGGCAGCGAGTTCGCGATTTCCGAGCTGTATTCTGCGGATAGCCAGGATGGGGCTACAGCTTACGAAACGCTCTATCTGGCTTTGCTTGGCGGTCCGAAGAAGCTGCTGGCTTATCGCCTGGCAGATAAAACGGCGGCAGCGGCTAGTGTAACGCTGCAAAATGCGGAAGCCACGCCTTCCGACGTGTTGAAGCTGCATGCGAAATATCCCGGCAGTCGAGGCAACGGCTTCTCCGTAACCGTGCAGCCGTCATTGATCGACCCGGCCGCACGCGAGCTTCGCCTCTATGAAGGCGCCAAGCTGCTTGGCACTTATACAAGCTTGGACGGGACAGCAGCGTCGATTGCGGCGCAGATCAATGAAGACGATGAGAACCTCTGGGTAACGGCTACTGCACTGGAGGCGGCCGGCGTTCCGGCTGATGTGAACGGAGCTGTGCTGTCCGGAGGCAAAAGCGGCAACGGCGGCCTGACGAATGCAGATTATATCGAGATGCAGGATGCGGTCGAAGGCCAGGAATTCAACGTACTCGCCCTGGATTATGCTGCAGATATGGCTCTGCTGCAGAGCTTTGCGGCCTGGGTGAAGCGTCTTCGTCAAGAAGGACGCGGCGTGATGGCCGTATTCGGCGGAAGCGCTGCGGACGATACCTCCAAGGATGCAGCCAAACTGGCGGCAGCCCGCTCGCTTGCATTGAACCATGAAGGGATTATCAATGTAGGTACGGGCGTGCGTCTGTCCGGTGTGAACTATAGCTCTGCCCAGACGGCTGCTTATGTGGCCGGGCTTATTGCGGGACAGCGATTGAACCAATCCGCTACATATGCGGTAACGCCATTCGAGGATGTGACTCGCCGCTGGACGCGCTCCGAGCAAGAGCAGGCTGTACGCAACGGCGTGTTCGTGCTCTTCTATGACGGACGCCAGGTGAAGGCGCTGCGCGGCATCAACACGTTGGTGAATCCGGCGGAAGGCCAAAACAATGCCTGGAAAAAAATCCGTTCCATCCGCGTGATGGATGCGATCCATGCGGATTTGCAGCTGGCCGCCGAACAGACCTACATCGGCAAGGTGAACAACACGGAGGAAGGTCGCCTGGCGCTGATCGGCGCCGTGAAGGAATACCTCGCTTCGTTGTCGCTGAGCAATGTCATCGAGCCGGACGGCTATGACGTCATTCTCGATCCGGCGTACTATGGCGATTCCGCCGTGAACACGCCGGAGCCGGATCAGGTCTTCCTGCAGTGGAATGTGAAGCTGACCGACGTGATGGAGCAGCTGTTCGGTACATTCTACGTGCAATAACTAGAACGTCGATCAACTATTAAAGATGAAACAGACTGCCTGAAGAGGGCTTTTTTTCGTTAAAACTTAAAGAAATCGAGGAGGAACTAAATATGTTGGATGCTTCAAGAGTCATTATGGGGACATACGGCCAGGCATATATTGACGGGGTTTGGCAGACGCACATCAACAAACTGGAAGCCAGCGTGGAATTGGAGAAGCGCGAGTTGAAGCTGGTCGGCAACGACTGGACGGTGCACAAAAACGGCAGCAAAAAAGGAACCGGCACGATGAGCGGTTACAAGGTCACTTCCGATATGATCGCCCGTGGCTTCACGAAATTCGATATCATCTCCAAGCTGGATGATCCCGAATCCTACGGCCATGAGCGCGTTCGTCTGATTCGCTGCATGCCGGACAAAATCCAGCTGGCTAACTGGACAGCGGGTGAAGAAGTACAGGAGGAAACTTCATTTACCTTTGAGGGGTACGAGCTGTTGGATCCTATTCGGGGGGATTAAGAGGTTTAGAGGTTTCTGCTTAAGCGGTGCTTGAGTACGTCAAAAAGCGGGGGTTCGCCCGGGATGGTGTACCTCATACGGGCGAGCATCGCCCGCTGCAATAGGAAATGGAATCTATTATTTAATGAGCAGAGGAGATATACGCATGAGCTTGCACGAGAACATGAGCGAAGAGCAAATTTTGGACAGTCTGTTTGAGGCAGCCGAGAGGCTGCCAGAGGAAACGGTACGCATTAAGCGCTTGGATATGAAGATGGTGCTTCAGGGTTTGACTTCGAGCAAGGTGGACAGCATCCGCGAGCGCTGCACCGTTCGCCGTACGGTAAAGGGTGCGGTGGATGAGAAGGTGGATACAGAGACGTTTAATGCATTGCTAATTTCCGAGGCCACAAGCAGTCTGTCGGTGAAGGGGTTGACGCTTAGCGGCTGGGGCGATCCGCGGATTACAAGCCGCTTGAAGCTGTCGGGCGGAGAGCAGGCGGTTCGCCGCATGCTGCTGGCCGGAGAGTTGGATGCCGTAGGCGATAAAGTGCTGGAACTGTCCGGCTTCGGAGTCGAGATTGCTGACCTAAAAAACTGATCGGCTCCGGGGGAATGACGACGATGCTGTATCATCTGTGGGTCCGGCATCACCTTCGTCCCGGAGATTTTTGGCGGCTCCCGCGAGGCGAGCGCCTGCTGCTGCTCGCTTTCTCCCAGGAGGAGATCGAGGGCATGGCCGGTCAGAGTTTGAAGTGAACAGGAGGTGAAATGAAATGGCTGAAGCCATGAACTACCGCATGAATCTGGTCATCGATCCGAAAAACGTGATTAAAGCCAACCGCGAGCTGCGGGCGATGGAGCGTTATTTTGAGCGGATCCAGGGACGCGTCCTGCGAATCGGACGAACCCGCATGGCACCTGAAATCGTACTGAAGGACAGTGCCTCGAAAGGGCTGGACAACCTGCTTGCTAAAATGCAGCGAGTGAAATCGCAAGTCATTCAAGCCTCGGCGAATGTGAAGCTGAATGTGCAGAAGCAGGTTGATACGAATCTGAATCTAAGCGTGCAGAAGCAGATCGAGGCGAGCGTACAGGTGGATTTGCGGGCGTCAGGGCTTGATTTTTCTCCGTTGATACAGGCGCTGGAGACGAATACCGGGGCGTTGAATCAACTTACGAATACGCTTGGATCGCTTGAATTTGGAGGTGGCGGTGGTGGAGAAAAATCTGGATGGGATACTGCTCTGAATGTTATTGGGATCGTAACCTCGATTGGTTTCACTATGAAAAATGGGGGCCAACTATATGGTAAAGGAAGTAAGATGCGCGAAGCATGGAGTAAAGATAAACCAGCTCCTACACCTGCACCTAGGGCGGCACCTAGGCCCAATGGGGTCAGAAGGGGGGGCGGCCGTGGATCCAATTCCAATCAAAACCAGGCTGCCACGACCCCGAATAGCCAAGGGGAAAAGCCACTAACCAAATGGGCTAAGCGTTTTAAGAAGGCAGAAACATTGGGAGACGTTATAGAAACCGCTGGCAATACGGGATCTGGAGCAGTGAAATCAATCAAGGGTGTTTTGGATATTACCAAGAGTATATTTGGCGGCGGCGCTTCTAGCGGCATCGTTTCCGGAGGTGCGGCAAGCGCTGCCAAGACCGCTGCAGGTTCAGATGCAATAAAACAGGCAGCTGACGGTAGCCCTGGAGCAAGTGCAGTAAAAAATGCAGGCAAAAAGGGCCTAGGCTCCGGCTTGATGAAGAGGCTTGGCAAACGTGCCCTTGGACCATTGGGATATATAGCCGATGCGACCGCAATCGCCTCTGCCGAACCCGGGAAAGAGCGTAATCAAGCGATAGGCTCTGCCGTTGGTGGAGGCGTAGGAGCGGCGATAGGTGGATTCCTTGGCTCTGTTGTGCCTGTTGCAGGGACATTGGTTGGATCAACGATCGGCGGCACCGTAGGCAGCTTTATTGGTGAGAAGGTGGGCGGTGCGATAACTGGTATTGGTGAGAAATTCACAGAGACCAAGGAGAATGTGTCGAAATGGTTCTCTAACACGTTTTCTTTTGGGAAAAAAGACAAGGAAGCCGCTCAACCGAAGGATGTTCCGAAGACACCACCTTCCAGTGCGGTTGCTCTTCCGGCTCCCATCATTCCGAAACCAGCGCCGTCTGATTTCAGCAAGCCGCTGCTGCCGAATCCATCTATGTATGGTTCGTATGTGCCACCTAGCTATACAAGCATGAGTACATTTGGTCCCCCTGCGAGCGCTGCACAAAACCAAGCTTTTACAGGGAAGACGATGTCGCCTCAGATCGTTCAGATCAGTCCGGAGCAGATGAGTTCGATATCCGGCTTGCTGACGGACTTTAAAACGGAGACAACCGTGAATTACAATCTACCTCCAGGAGCGGTGCAGGTTACGGTGCATGAGGAGCACCCGGTTGATGTGGAAGGATTGATCCTTCAGATCGGGCAGCGGCTGAGAGCCGAATTCAGCAAAGCGGCGCAGAACCGGAAGCCGACTCCGATGGCCTATTGAAAATAATGGTTAACAGCAGGCATGAAGTCGGTCCGAAGGCATCCATACAGAAAGGAGGGGCCCAAGGTGGAGTTTCTTTTGAAGAACGGAAAAGGCATGACGTTCCTATTCCCGGTCAATCCCGAAGAGGTGACCATCTCACGCCAAAAGGGACTGGAAACGGCTACGATTCTCAACTATGGGGAGTTTGATTTTCCGCAAGGCAATCGGATTAAGGAGATATCGTTCTCTTCATTTTTTCCACAAGAGTATGATGCAGCTTATTGCAAAGGACAGAAGAAGGATCATATTAAACCGCAAACCGCGATGAATAAACTTAACGAGTTTCTGGCATACAAAACGCCGTTGCAATTCGTCATTACCAAGACGGCGGTGAATGTGCCGGTGTATGTCGCTTCCCATCAGTCCACGTTCCGTGGTGGGGAGGTCGGGGATGTGTATTTTGACATCACGCTCCGGACATGGAGCGAAATGAAGGTGGCCAAAACGGCTAGCAGCAGCGGGACATCTGGAACGAATAAAAAGCCCCGGGCCGACATGAAGGAACAGAACAAGACGTACACCGTGAAGCCAGGGGACTCACTTTCCAAAATCGCCAAGCTGGAGCTCGGGGACAGCTCGAAATGGAACCAGATCTACAAGCTGAATCAGAAGATGATCGGTAAAGATCCGAACGCCATCAAGCCTGGCCAGAAGCTGGTGCTGTCATGAGTTATAAGGTGATTTTGCAGGATCAATACGATTTATCCCCTTTGGTGGAAGCTATCAGTCTACGGGATTCGCTTGAACAAGTCGCTTATCAGGGAACTGTCAATCTGGTCGTAACGCCGGATATGCCGCCGATCTCGCCGGGAATGGCGATCCGGATCAGCGGAATTCCGTATGGTAAAAAAGATTATGTCCCCCTGCTGCATCCGGCTGTCGTGTGGGAAGTGGAAACCTCCAACAACGGGGTGAAGCGGATGACCCTCACGCTGTACGATCGGACGGTATATCTGGACAAATCGGAGGATGAATATCTGTTCCCGGCAAAGCAGACGGCTACCCAGCGATTCAAAAAGTACGCGGCGGACTGGAACCTGAAAATTGCGGTACTGCCGGATACCGAGAAGCAGCTGGGGCGTTCCGTTTACCGGACACAGTCGATTTATGCGAGCATGTTCGCTGATTTGCGGGAGACGGCCAAAGCCGGCGGCAAGCTGTATCATCCGCGGATGATCTCTTCAGGGCTTGAGCTGTATGAGTTAGGAACGAACAAAGACGTCTACATCCTGGAGGCCATCACGGATACTACGCAATCGCGGACGTTGGAGGGTGCGGCGACCAAGGTCAAAGTGCTGGCGACAGCCGCAAGCGAGACCGGACAAGAGGTTCCTTCCAAGGTGATGGCCATTGAGGAGAAGGATATCGCAAAATACGGCCAACTCCAGGCTATCATTCAGGATGATGAAGTGAAGTCGCCTGCGGCTGCCCGCCAGCTGGCCCGGAGCAAACTGAGGGGGATTCGGGAGACCATTTCCTTGAATGCACCCGACGTCAATACGATCCGCGCCGGAGATGCGGTCATGCTAGGCGCGATGAAGCTGCTCGTGATTTCCGTCAGCCGGGAACTGGGCACTCCCGGAAGCATGATGCTGGAGCTGGGGAGTTATGACGATGTAAAAAGGAGGTTTTACCTTGAATAAAGACCCCTATGGACAATTGGCGTCCTCCTTATATGCCTCAATGAATAAGCAAACCCGTCAAGCCATGGGCGGTGTAGGGGCCGTGCTCGGTACGATAACCTCGACGGGGCTCAAGCTGGATGATTTCAAGCATGAGCTGCAGGACTATATGGTAGCGGAGCTGCCGGGAATGCTGTCCTTGCCCCGTTATACGGCAAAGGGCACCGTCACTTTCGGGGGCCAGCAGCAGGATATGACGTTTGATGTCGAAGAGAACGAAGTTGAAGATACCCTTTTTGAATTGGGAAAAGGTCTGAAACCGGGAGACCGCGTGCTCGCCGTTAGAGTCAACAGCGGTAACGACGTGGTGGTCGTGTGTAAGGTGGTGAGCAGTGGTGGCTAATTTATTCCCGGAAGGCGATGACATGATCTGGACGGATGCAACCGATCCGGAGGTGCTGGAAGGAGACGGAGCTGTTTTTGGACGGAGCTGGCGGTATGATTTTGAAGCCGGCGAGTTCGTGATGTCCCCGACCCGGAAAATTCCGGTTGCGGACGAGAAGGAAGCCTGGGTCATCTGGTGCGAAAAAGCGATTCGCACGCCGCGTTACCGTCATTTGATCTATACGCGCGATTACGGCAGCGAGCTGGAGGAACTGGTCGGCAAAGGCTATGACCGATCTCTGCAAGAGAGCGAGATTCAGCGCATGGTAACCGAGACACTGCTTACGGACGCGCGGACGGAGAGCGTGGATCAGTTCCTTTTTGCCTGGGAAGGAGAAGCTTGCCGTTTCAGCTGTCGCATTACGAGCGTTCGGGATGAGACGGAAATTATAGAAAGCGTGGTGATCTGATGGCAGATTTACCGTTGTATTTGTTGGATCAGACGGAAGAGAACATTATGAACCGCATGTTGAACAAAGTGCCTTCGGACATCGACAAGTCGGAAGGCTCTTTTATTTGGGATGCGCAGGCGCCGGTGGCATTTATGCTGTCTGAGGCAGCCTTGTGGGCACAGGAGCTGCTGCGTCGAGGCTTTGCAAGCACGGTGGCAAGCGATCATCCGGATATCCGGTCTGCCGAACTCGATCTGAGGACGGCAGAGCATGGGATTACTAGGCGGGAAGCGGTCGCTTCGTCCGGCAGCGTTGTATTTACGGGGAAGCCAGGGACGACCGTGCCTGCCGGAACCTATGTCGCTACGCCAGCCGATGAGGGCTCCGGCGAATCCTCCGTGGAGTATGTGACCACATCAGGCGTTACCCTGAGTGACTTGGGTACAGGCGCGGCGCCGATCCGAGCTGTCACGCCGGGCAGTAATGGCAATGTTCCCGCAGGCGTCATCCAGCTCATGATGACGTCAGTCAGCGGTGTGACATCGGTTACGAACCCGGAACCCACGCGTAGCGGGACGGATACCGAAAGCGATCAGTCGCTCCTGGAGCGTTTTTACGCCAAAGTCCGAAGTCAGGGAACGAGCGGCAACAAAGCGCAGTACATGCAGTGGGCCAATGAGATTGCCGGTGTTGGTGGCGTGGAAGTAGCGCCGTTGTGGAAAGGACCCGGTACCGTCGGGCTGTATCTCATAGATACGGACAAGCGTGCGGCAAGCCAGGATATCGTGAATGCCGTTCAGCAGCACATTGACCCGTCCCAGGATGGACAAGGCGAAGGCGTTGCCCCAGCGGGTCCGGTTATTACCGTGATGCCAGCGGCGGAAGTTCCGATTGATATCTCCGTCAAAGTGCAGCGTACGCAGGAGCAGCCTTCGACGATGGACGAAATCCGGAAGTTGATCGAGGATGGTGTTCGAACGTATTTACAGCAGATCGCTTTTAACCGGAAGGATCCTTTGGTGAGATATACGCGGATAGCCGCCGTATTGCTGGATATTCCAATTATTATCGACTACTCGGATTTGACGATTAACGGTCACACCGAGCAGCAAAATATCGAAATTGGCTCCGGTCAGGTAGCGGTGCTGGGGACGGTGAGCGTAAGTGAATAATGCCCGAATGAACAGCTTGCGCGGTCGCGAGCTGTTTTCTTATCTTCCAGCTTATTACGAGACCTCCCGCGTCATGCAATCCGATATGGATGCCAAGGGCAGCGAGCTGGACGCGCTTTATGAGGCACTGAACTCAGCTGCAGACCAGTTTTTTGTCCGCACAGCGACTTGGGGTTTGGAACGCTGGGAGATGGAGCTCGGCATTCCGACAGATCGGAATAAACCGATCGAACAGCGGCGGGCGGTGCTGGAGTCCAAGCTGCGCGGAGCGGGAACCTTCTCCGGTGCTCTCGTGAAAAACGTGGCTGAAGCTTACGATGGGGGCACGGTCGAGGTATCCTTCCAGCCCGAGGAATGGGGCTTCACGGTTAAATTCGTGGATACGCTCGGCATCCCGCCGAATCTGGAGGATTTGAAGTCTGCGATCGAGGAGATCAAGCCGGCGCATCTGGTAGTGTCGTATGCGTTCAACTACTTGCTCATACGCGATATTCATGACGTGATGACCCTGTTTGATATGGGCCTAACGCCATTAAATAAATTTGCAGGAGGTGTTTGAATTGGCCAGTAACACACCGAATTTAGGACTATTGAAGAAAGACCCGATGGTGGATGGCAATGAGACCTTTAACATCGAGACGATGCTGAATGAGAACTGGGATAAGGTTGATGAGGCTGTGGGGCAGGTCCTGGAGGACCTGGGGAATATTGATGTGGAACTTCCGGATGCATCTTTGACTCAAAAGGGGATCGTGCAGTTGTCTAATGCAACGAATGGTGCGAGGGAGAATGTGGCGGCTACGGAGAAAGCGGTGAAGGCGGCGTATGATGAAGCTCTTGAGGGAAAGCAACTTGGAGTTGAGCAAAAAAACAATGTGGTTGCCGCGCTCAACTCCATAGGCGTAACGGCATCCACAAGCGAAACATGGGCGCAGCTCATTCCTAAGATAGCGGCTATCATCCGGTCTTTGGGCGACGCAACAGCAGCAGACGTATTGATCGGAAAGAGGTTTAGCAATGCAAGTGGTAATAATATTTTGGGTAAAATGCCAAACCGAAGCGCCGAAAATAATCACATGCCTGGACTTGAATCGACTGTTTGGGTTGGGGATCGTTTTTTCATACGACCACCTGCCGGATACTATGACGGGGGGACATGGGTGACGACAGCAGTGCCGGGTCTAAAGCCAGAGAACTTGCGGGCCGGTGCTAATGTTGTCAACGTACAGGGGACATTTACTGGTAACAGGAAAAATGCTGGTATCGCATCTAATTTAGGGAATAAAAGCTTTCTTCATACCGATGGTACTTCGTTTACTTGCGGTTATATAAATGTTAGCGGTCTCGGCTTTCTGCCGTCGCTTATCATTATTTCCTATTCAACTGATGGTGATTTTATACTAGGGTACAATTCCAATATGATCGTTTCAGGTTATCCGACCTACAATGGACTCAGATATGAAAACGGCTCAACTATATGGGGGCAGTTCAGATTAGAAGCCGCAAGCGTTAACAGAGCTTATATTACAAATGGTGGGTTTCAGTTGCCTATACCGTATTTTGCTATAACCAGCTCTCCAGTATATTGGAGGGCCTACGAATAATACCACAGTAACATTAAGAGCCCACCTCCGTACCTAGTGGGGCTTCATTAAAGGGATTGGTTGGAGGTACTGCAAAAAAGAAAGGGATGAGTATGGCCTGGGTTCAGTCGGAGATGCTTCAGCGGATCACCTGCGTTGAGACCAAAGTTGATAACATGGACTTGAATCTGAATTGAGCGATCCATGCAAATCAAACAGCAAGCGAAGCTTTAGTTAAATCAAAATCAGAACATTAAAGGCTAGACAAAATTAAAGACAATCAAAAATGGCTTAAGTGTGCAATCGCCGGGTCTTCTTGAGATAGTAAACATTCATTTAAGAGAGGAACAATAGATATGATTGTTCATGAAATGCAAACTTCTCTGAAAAGCGTCTTGAAAACGAAATTTATAGACATCTCCTTTATCTCCAAAGAGGACAACGCACCACTACCACCAGCTCCATACTTCCAAACTGAATTAACCCTAGCCGAGTTCGAGCTGATATCGACAAGTCGATATGCGGCTCGTTTTCGTTTCCACATCTCTTACGTGCCAATGGAAGGGAAGCCAGTGGCAACGATCATGGACGAAATGCTGGAGAGCTTGACATTACTAGGTGTTGGCGGCCGGCCATGTCGAGCTTCATCAGTGGCGTGGGAGCGACCAACGGGGAATGATGGGGTAGCGGGAGAAGGATATTTTCGCGCAGAGTATGTCATTCAGATGACAACGGATCAGGAAGAGAACGATATGAAGATGCAAACATTGAAACAGGGAGGCGGATTGAAATGAGTAAAAAAGAAACAGCACCAGCGTTCAACAAGCAACAGTTGGCACAATCCAATCAATTCAGTAATCGGGAGAAGGATGTGCTGAGCGCCATTCTCGAAGAGGGCAAGACGTACACCATTCAGCAAGCGAAAGACCAATTAACCACATTTTTGAAAAAGGAGGTCATCTAAATGGCCGGAGGAACATGGACAACACCAAACAAAGTAAGACCAGGCGTATACACCCAAATCTCATCGCAGGAGCAGCCGATCGGGCGCGTAGGTGAAAGGGGGATTGCGGCGTTGGGCTTGTCGCTTCCATGGGGAGAGCCGCAAAAAATCCTGACGATCAAACCAGGCACCAATCTGGTGGAGGTGCTGGGTTATGATATCACATCTCCACAGTTGCTCTCGGTAAAAGAAGTACTTAAGCGCGCAGGCACGCTTTTGCTTTACCGTTTGAACAACGGCACTCAGGCTGCAGCTTCGGTTGCCGGTCTCAAAGTAACCGCACTTTATGGCGGCGAACGCGGAAATGACATTCAGATCGTCATTGAGAACGCCGTGGATGATCCCGGCAAGTTCGTGGTCAGCACCCTGCTGAGCGGCAAAGTCGTAGATAAACAGCTAGTAGCCAGTGCGGCGGAATTGGAACCGAACTTGTACGTAGCCTTCGAACCGGATACCGGTGATCTAACTGCAACGGCTGGGTTTGCTCTCACAGGGGGTGCGAATGGCACCGTAACGAACCAAGAGCATGTGGATTTTCTTGCCGCGCTTGAGGTCCAAGATTTCCAGACTTTGGGTCTGTTGTCGGGTGATCCAACGCTTAAGTCTCTGTATACCGCATTTGTCAAACGTCTTCGTGAGCAGGAAGGCAAGAAGGTTCAAGCTGTGCTGTCTGATTATTCGGCTGCGGATTATGAAGGAGTCATCTCCGTGAAAAACGGCGTTATTCTCACCGACGGCACCGTCGTGGATAAAGTGAAAGCAGTTGCTTGGGTTACCGGCGCTACGGCTGCAGCAGCCGTTAACGAATCCCTCACGTATGCAGCTTACGATGAAGCGGTGGATACCGATGTTCGCCTGAGCCATACGGAGATTGAAGCTTCACTGACAAAAGGCGAGTTTCTGTTCAACTACAGCGGCGGCAAGGCCGTGGTCGAGCAGGATATTAATAGTTTTACATCGATTGAGCCGGCCAAGGCGCGGCATTTTTCTAAAAACCGGGTGGTCCGCGTGCTGGATGGAATTGCAAACGATCTAAAGCTGATATTTGAGAAGTCCTATATCGGTAAGGTAGATAACAATGTAGATGGTCGGACCTTGTTCTGGGCGGAATGTGCGGCGTATTTTGCATCTTTGCAGAATATCGGGGCTATCCAGAATTTCGATGCGAATGAGGATATTGTGGTCACGCCGGGCACAGAAGGCGACGTTCTGTTTGTGGACATCAAGGTACAGCCAGTCGATGCAATTGAAAAAGTATACATGAAAGTGAAGGTGGTCTAAGATGGCATTTTTGCGGGCAAACGACACGATTTCCGGGCAAGAGGGCAAGGCATTTGTCAAGATTGGCGAGCGTATGGAGGAAATGTTCTACATTAAAACACTGGAAGCTACGGTGGAGAAGGAAAAAGCCGAGCTGAAAACGATGGGCCAACGCGCCGTGCAGCACAAAGCCATTGGCTGGAAGGGCAGCGGTACGATGACCATTTATTATGTGACCTCACTGTTCCGCGAGCTGATGATGGAATACATCCAGACAGGGAAAGACGCCTACTTCATGATCGAAGTGCGCAATGAGGATCCGGGTTCGTCGACGGGACGTCAGACGGTGATTTTGGAAGGGGTCAATCTCGACAGCGTGATTATGGCATCTCTCGACACCGAAGCGGAGGCGCTGGAGGAAGAAGTGGCTTTCACGTTTGAGAATGTGCGGATTGAGACGCCGTTTAACCCATTGGCCTAATACTTAACAATAATGAGGAGGAAGGAATATGAGCGATTTTAGTATGTTTTTTGCTGGACAGTCGTCTGCGGAGATCACGGAGGAATTCGTAGTCTCTGTTCGTTTTAAGAATGCTGAAGGGAGCCCTGTGCCTTGGAAGCTGCGCAGCATTACGGAGGAAGAGAACCAGGAATGCCGCAAAGCGGCTACCCGTAAGGTCAAGGGCAAGAACGGCGTCTTCACGCCGGAAGTCGACCCGAATGACTATATGGCGAAGCTGATGGTATCGAGTGTCATCTACCCGGATCTGAAAAACAGCGAGCTGCAAAAATCCTACAGCGTTCTTGGTGCAGAATCCCTGCTCCGCAAAATGCTGCTGCCCGGCGAGTTCGCCGCGCTTGGCGAGCGGGTACAAGCCCTGAACGGTTTTGACCGGGATATGAACGATCTGGTGGATGACGTAAAAAACTAATCAAAGAGGGCGACGGTGATGCGAACTATGCGTACTACGCCCTCCATGAACTGCACATCCTTCCTCACCAGCTCATGGCGATGACGGTCCGGGAACGGGCCGCCATCTATGCCATGATCTCGATGCGGGTGGAGAAGGAGAAGCGTGAGCGAGTCCGGAAGCGGAGATAGGTTGTAGAAAAGGGGGTGAAGGAATGTTAGCAGCCAGAAATGCAGCAGCACTAGTCCCGTCTCAAAATCTAGTTCAACCTGTAATATTTGAACCGAACTTAGCACCCGCCTTAGCAGGGTTTACAAGTATTCTGAGCAATTTTGCTCAGGTCAACCAGCAGGTTGAGATGATGCAGAATCATTTTAATGACGCGATTATTGAGATTGAAAATGCTGCTGCTGAGCAGCAAAATTTGAATGAAGCCATTCAAGAGGGCACTCAGGAGGCCAATCATTTAAGCAACGTATTTGCCGGCCTAAATAAAATACAAAGTGCTTTGAAATTTGTTGCCGAGATGGCAATCGTTCCAGCCGCTGAAGAAGAATCGCTCAAAGATTTAATGAAAGTCAGAGTCGGCAACCCTGAGGTGGGGACGGCCATGTTTGAGAAGTTTAAACAAGACGCGCTTAACGCGGGCATGGAAGTTAAAGAAACGATGGAGAATGCTTTAACCTTCATGTCAATGACCAAAAATTCGGATCAGATCACCGAGCTTAACAACTTTGCGGCACGTCTAAGCAAATTATCACCGGGCGGAAAAAGTACCTCTGACGCAACAGCGGCCATAATGAGTGCCATGCGGGGTGACACGGACAGCCTGGCAGAGGATTTCAATATTCCTGAAATTCATATGGATGCGTTTAATAGTGAAATCCAGGCATCCCAAGGCAACTTTGTTTCGTTCTTGGGGTCCATGGATCAGCTTCTTCAGAAATCAGGAATGACTCAAGAAGGGTTAAACACGATGTTAGATACTCCGGTAAACAAATGGCAGGAGCTCATTGGACATGTTGATGACTCTTTTGCCCAGATGGGAAGCGGAGCACTCGCTTCACTTACGCCCATTCTGGATATGCTTAATTCTGCTTTTGAATCAGGAAGCTTTGATCTGTTTATTCAGATTATCTCCATGGGATTATCTGTTGTAGCCCAATTATTTTTATGGATTGCACAGATTGTGCCTCCAGCTTGGGAATTTGTAAAAAATGCGATCTCGTCCGTAGGATTTGTGCTGTATCCGTTAATCGGGGGCATTTTGCTGTTGCTTAGCATTTTTGCTATAGGGAAAGTAATCTCGATGCTATTTTCTGCCGGAGTTCAGTTCCTGTCCTCAGCGTTTAAAGGATTATGGGCTGTGATGAATGCGAATCCGTTTATGAGGATCATTTCTTTGATTATTGTGATCGTTACCGTCATTTTAACCTTAATGTCGGCCAGTCAAGGAGTGAAACAAGCGTTTAGCAATGCGTTTGGATTTATCGTGGACGTGGCGCAGGATACGGTCAATACGGTCATAAAAATCATTAACGGCATATTGAGTGGAATCAACAGAGTCAGTGGATTCTTTGCAAATCTCCTAGGAGTTGAGGCAAAGCAATTTGCATTAATAGAGTACCAAGCCGACTATTCGGGGTTTAAGAAGTTCGGGCAAGACAAGATCGAAAACTTTTCAATGGATGATCTGAAGAAACAGTTCATGCCTGATATCGACAAAAGCGCAAACGAAGATCTACTTGAGCAGTTTAACAACGGAAAAACCGGATACGATGTTCCCGTTCCAAAAACAGCCCCAACTCCGTCCATGCCCGCCATGCCAACGGCTCCAATCCCGGTAGCCCCTGCGGGCGGCAGCATCGATTCCATTGGTAAAGTGGATAACTCGGTGGACGTGGCGAGCGAGGATCTGAAAATCATGCGCGACTTAGCAGAAGTGAATGCGATCAGCAATATGATTACCCTGACGCCTACCGTGCAGATGACAACAGGAGATATTAACTCCGGGGATGATCTGGATACCATCATGTCGAGAATTAACCGAACGCTGGAGGAGCAGTTTGTGTCCAGTGCCGAGGGGGTGTATCTGTAGCATGAGCGATTATGGTTTTTTTCTGAGCTTCAATAACCAGGAGGAGGTTTTTCGGTTTCCTGTGAACCCCGAGCGGATTGACGTGAAGGATAGCGGAGAAGGCAAATCCTATACGGTAGCGGGGCTTGGCGAAGTGAATGCGATTCTGCATCCGAAGCTGACGGAGATCTCGTTTGAAAGTTTTTTTCCGGGTAGGATGTATCCCTTTGTCCATCTAGGGTCTGACCAGGAACTGAAGCTGCCGATCGATTACGTAAATACCATTAAGGGCTGGATGGAGAGCCGGAGACCTGTGCGTTTTGTTATGACGGGGCTCGTTCCCGATCCGCTGAGCGGTACGGACGGTAAGAATGTGGTGCGGGCCATGAAGTCTTTTGGCATCAACATGGCGGCATCCATCGAAAGTTTCAACTGGAATACGATGTCCGGATCGCCGGAAGATATCGAGTTCTCGATTACGCTCAAACGATATGTGTTTTATGGGGCTCGGAAGGTGGTACCGGTAAAAGACAAAAAAACGGCAGCCGTGAAGAAGAAAGACAGGCCGGATGACCGCAAAAAACCAACCTCTTATACGGTCGCCAAAGGCGACACGCTGTGGAGCATTGCTCAAAAGCTGCTCGGCAGCGGTTCCCGTCATACCGACATCCAAAAACTGAACGGAATTAAGGACCATGAGGTCCGGAAGCTGGCTATCGGCCGGGTTCTCAAGATTCCCTAAAGAGGTGGCGCCATGATTGAATTGATGATTGACCGTAAGAACGGAAGCGTGTGGGATCTGGGGCAGATCGTAACCGACATCACGTGGAAAACAAGCCGTCAGGCGAAGCCGGCGAGTCTGGATATCAACTATGTGAACGATGGTCTTGCGCAGAGCAAGGAATTCGAAGTGGAAAACGGCGACATTGTGCGCTTTCGGAAGGATAATAAGGATCTGTTTTATGGCTATGTTTTTTCCAAGGAGTGGGGTATGGATGCTGAGGTCAAGGTGATGGCGTATGACCAGTTGCGTTACCTGTCCAGCAACGACACCTACCGGTTCACGAATGCCAAGGTGGAGGATATCATCCGGAAGATTGCCAAGGATTTCAATCTGAAGACAGGCACGCTTGCCGATACCGTGCATACGATTCCTGCGATGCTGGAAGCGGACAAAAAACTGATCGATATAATCAGCAAGGCCCTGGAGTCCACGTTGATTGCCACCAAGCAGTACTATATGTTTTACGACCAGTATGGTGAACTGACGTTGACCAATATCAACGATATGCTGCTCATGCTCGCGGTGGGAGAAGACAGCCTGATGACGGATTTTTCATATAAAAAAAGCATCGACAACGAGACGTACAACCGCGTCAAAGTCGTGCGGGACAACAAGGAAACGGGGAAGAGGGACGTGTATGTTTACCAGCATGGGCAGAACATCGCCCAGTGGGGGCTGCTCCAGCTGTATGAGGTTGCTGACGAGAATATGAACCCCGCTCAATTGAAGCAGTTAGCGCAGAACTTGCTGGAGCTGAAGAACAGGGAGCAGCAGACGTTGTCGATCGAGGCTATTGGAGACTTGCGAGTGCGTGCGGGAAACACGATCTACGTAAATCTTCCAGAAGAAGGCTTGAAGCCGTATCTCATCGATGAGTGTACGCATAAATTCTCGGATGGTAAGCACACGATGTCGCTGAATATGAAGGTGGTGTAAGCAGTGATGCTGGATATTATCAAAAAAGCCAGTCTCAGCGCCGTGGGAAGCACAAACCCGATGGCGGTGCTGTATGGCACAGTCACATCAACACATCCTCTCGAGGTGAACGTGGATCAGCGTTTCAGCCTGACGGAGGATTTTTTAGTTATCGGAGAATCGATGACCGAGTACAAGTTGAACATTGGCGGCGTGGAGTATGTAATTCGAAAAGGGCTGGAGATTGGTGATACGGTGCTGCTCATTCGTTACCAGGGCGGGCAAACGTATCTCGTGCTGGATCGGTTGGTGAAGCCATCATGATTCCGCAGGGAGGAACGCTTCAACCGGGTAGCGAGATCGTGGAAACACTGGAGCAGCCCAGCCTAACCTATAACTTGAACCTGGAGGAAGGTACGATATCCGGTCACATTGACGGTCTTGAGGCCGTTAAACAGGCTGTCGTAAAAATCCTTCAGACGCGGCGTTTTGAACATCTGATCTACAGCAGCAACTATGGGCAGGAGCTGGACTCCGTCATTGGCCGTGACCCGCTGTGGGCCTATGCTGAAATCGAGCGGCATATCAAGGAAGCGCTGCTGCAGGATGACCGCATTTTGTCGGTGGATGATATGAATATTACCTTTGTGGGCGATCAGGCCGTGGCGGAATTTACGGTCCGAAGCGTGTATGGGGCTTTCAATATGACCAAGGAGGTGAGAGAGGATGGTTGAGGAACAGACGTACGAAGCCATTCTGGAGCGGATGATGGACCGTATTCCGGATGGAATGGATAAAAGGGAAGGCAGCATCATCTACGATGCGTTGGCACCTTCTGCAGCTGAGCTTGCCCAGATGTATGTGGAATTGGGGTACTCCATGAATTTGAAATTTGCCGCTACGGCCTCGGGCGAATTTTTGGATCGGAGTATTGCATGGTCGGGTCTGACCCGGAAGCAGGCTACAAAAGCACAGCTTCTGGGACACTTCTCAGGCAATAACGGTACCGCGGTAGATGTGCCTCTAGGGAGTCGTTTTTCATTGGATCCGCTGAATTACAAAGTCATCACCCGTCTGGATGCAGGGCAATATGTGCTGGAATGCGAGACAAGCGGGAAGGAAGGCAACCGCCGATTCGGCTCGCTGCTTCCGCTGGAATACGTCGAAGGCTTGGTGAAGGCGGAGCTGATGGAGCTCTGGGTACCTGGCGAAGATACCGAATCGGATGAAGCGTTGTATGACCGATACCGCGAAAAAATCTCCCGTCCCGTGACCAGTGCAAACCGGAATCAGTATGAACTGTGGGCGAGGGAGAAAGCCGGGGTTGGCAAGGCCAAGGTTTTTCCGTTATGGGATGGTCCGGGCACCGTCAAGGTGGTGCTGCTGGATAACGAGATGCGATCGCCTACGCCTTCCGTAGTGAAATCAGTGCAGCAGTATATCGATCCGACCATGGATGGCATGGGGGAAGGCGCAGCTCCTGTCGGTTCGGTTGTCACCGTTGTTGGGGCAGCTGAAGTGCCAGTCAATATTGAAGTACAGGTTACGCTGCTGGATGGAGCCGGCATGGATGGCGTGCAGGAAGCCATTGAGCAGGGGGTTCGTCAGTATCTCAAAGACCTGGCAATGTCCGATCCGTTGGTCCGATATAACCGAATTGCCAATGTGATCTTGGATATTCCGGCAGTCATCGATTACGAGGTATTGACCGTAAACGGAGGTACGGACAGCCTTCTGATCAAACCGGAAGCGGTAGCTGTCCTGGGGACGGTGACAGTCCGATGAGTAAAGCCGAAGCCTGGCTGGGTTACTTGCCGTCCTTTTATCACGATGTTCGAGAAATGAAAGCCATTGCCGGAGCCGAAGGGGCCGAGCTGGACAAGCTGGCGCAGGAACTGGAGGATCAGGTGGACCAGTATTATCCCGAAACCGCTACGTGGGCGCTATCCCGGTTCGAGCAGGACTTGAACATTCCGGTGAATCTCTCCAAGCCGATCGAGCAACGTCGTTCGGTCATCATTTCGAAGATGCGGGGGAGCGGCAAGGTGTCTGCCAGCATGCTCAAAAATGTGGCGCAAGCCTATGAGCGGGGCAGCATCGAGGTATCCGTCCAGCCAGCGGACTATAAAGTGACGATTCATTTTAGAGATACGCTGGGTATTCCGCCGAATTTAAGTGATTTAAAATCGGCCATTGAGGAGATCAAACCAGCGCATATTGCGGTCGATTACGCACTGCGTTATCTCACCATAGCTGAAGTGGAGGGCATGACCTTTGAGGAAATATCAGCAACGACACAAGACAGATTGTTGGGAGGAGGAGCCTAAATGACGAATCCGGTTACACCGAATATCGGGTTGAACAAAATTGATCGAACCTCGCCGTCCACGACGTATTTCGATCTGGAGAAGTATATTGATCAGAACGCGGATGCCGTAGATCGGTTCGCGGGTGAAAGCAGTGATGCAATCGGGGCATTGGAAAAGCGCCTGGATACGGAAGAGCGCAGGGAAGTCGTGCTGCAGCCGGGGCTTCAGATCGTGAACGCGGAGCGGAGCGCGCCTTTTAAGTTAAGCGGGATTAAAGGGCGGACGTTGGTGAATTTAGCTGGAAGGCAAACTAATAGAAGCGTAAATAGCACTTCATCAACAACTATAGACGTTGGATTAGGTAGTACTGGAAGTAATACTCAAACTGTAAATGTGGATATTAATAATACCGGGGAAGGATACATCGTATATAGACAAGTAGGAGGATACGATTTTATTGCTCTTGCCGGGAAGTACTACGTAATATTAGCAGATGTAAAAATAAACAGCATTTCCGGAAATGGGCTTATTAAAGTAGGCGGATCAGGCGCTCCAGCCATTGGTGCATATAATGCCGATAAAACTAAGATTGGAGTATGGCAGAGAGTTTGCCATAGATTTTCATTAACTTCTGATAGTATTTTTAATATTCTTGTCGGAACTTGTTATGCTGAAGGGGTTTTTGCTACAGCTAATTTTGATGTAAGAAATGTAGCGCTTCATGAGATCTCGCAGTCTGAATATTGTAATTTGCGTAATATTTCTGAGAAACAATTATCTGAAAAGTACCCCTATGTCGATAGTGTAACGCCTGTACGAAACCCATATGTGATCCGATACGGGGAGAATCTGCTGCCGCCATTTTACGAGTGGAGCCAGATTAATAACAAGGGAAAAATACTTTCACACTATTCATATCTTCAATCTGAATATGATGATGGGGCATGGTCCCATGTGTCTATCCCGGTCATGCCATTTACAAACTACGTAATTTCATTTGAAAATATTGGAGGCTCTAAACTAAGGGTTGTTGATAATAAAACGCCTTTGTCAGTCCTCTTAGATTTAACAGATATAGGAGGAACCTTTAACAGTGGAGATAATACTACTGTTAGTGTATATATTAGTGGAGGTATTGTTGGACAGGTAAATAACCCAATGCTTACTCTCCGTTCCACGCCTAAGCCGTTCAAACCGCGCGAAGACGCCATACTCGCGCTGCAAACGGACTTATACGCCGATCCGCTGACAGGTGCGAATGCTGACGAAGTGTTCGAAAAAGACGGACAGTATTTCAGGTTAGCGAAGTGGGGGAAAGCTAATTTAACCGACAAATTTAACTATGTTGGTATTGGTGGGAAGGGAGCCGGATGGAAACAGACTTTCTTTGATTTACTTAGTAACACATCTGGACCGTATTCTGAAATAGTCGTAAAATATGACGGCAAAAAACTCCAATCGAATCAGATCACCAATAACCCCGACATTAGTGCAATTGATTCTGGAAACGCAAAGCGTTGTTATATTTCAATAGCCAATACAGACAGCGGCTGGGGCGACAACTATACGCCGACAGCCGACGAGATTAAGGCGTATTTTATGGGCTGGACGATGTACGACGGATCAGGGAGTAACGCAACGCCTGATAATCCGGTTAATAACTTTTACAACGGAATAGGGGTAAAAGCGTGGGCTTATCGGGCGGACGGTGTGACTAGATCGTGGTTAGGCTGGACAGATAAACATCCTACAACTCAAGCTCCTAATTGGACGCCTTACCAACTCTTGTACCGTCTAGCTAAAGAAACTATCGAGCCTATCGTTTCCGAAGGTATGTTGACGTTTAACGAGGGAGATAATCAGATCGAGATTGGAACAGGAATAGTGTTGCGGGAGAGTGTGGAACCCGTAAGGTATGGGGACTTTTACGTAATAAACTACACCTACGACGGCTCTCATGCGCTGGTAATGAACAAAGTAGATAGGTTTATGGCGGTCTATAAAAATGGTATGAGGGACCCGGGGTACTTTGCAACTCGTAGCAAAGTTACATCCTACGGTAATGAATATATGGCATTACCGTGGGGACAGTTCGATCAATCAGCAGCTTATTCCGTCACATACCTGATGCTGGGCAATTCACCTATTGTCTCATTCAGTGGAACATACGCAGTCAACGAAAAGGCCATGTTTCAAAAGCTGACTGATTCTGTGAAGCAGAATTCGACAGCTGTATCCATGCTGTTTAATAAGAAGGCTAATAAGAATCCGCCAGAATGGATTAAACCTACACTGGTGAATGGTTGGTTTGATTACAGTCTTAATGATTATCCGACTTTTAGTTTTTCTAAAGATAGCTGTGATATGGTCTCGATGCGTGGTATGATTAAAGGTGGCGCATTTTCGCCGGGAGCACTTTTATTTAAATTACCAGCAGGCTATAGACCGAAGACACGTGTAACGTTTGACACAGCATGTTCCGATGGGAATAATGTCTATTCAGCTCTGGTTAATATCTCGCCGGATGGAGATGTATGGATATTTCGTGCGGAGGCTAACGAGTTCTTATCTCTTTTTTTGCCGCCATTTCAAGCTGAACAATAAGGAGGTATCACATGAAAGCCGTACCCAAAGTAAATACAGACGGCCTCTATTTAGAGGACACATTAATGGACGATACCTTTACTGGTGTCGTCCCTTTTTATTCCTACATGGAACAAGGAATCCCAAATGTTCTAACCACAACAGAAGACGTTGAGAAACCAAATGGTGAAGCACCCAACGAACCTGAATCCAATATCTCTGGCTACATCATCGGCATCACGGTGCCTCCCGGCTTGTTCCGCCCACGGTTTGATCTCGCAGCCTGGAATGCATACGAGTCTACCGTAAGTGCAGCTCAGAATTCATATCACGAAGCACTGTCGGAGTGGCACGCACTCCCAGAAGAGCAACGCGGCGACATGCCAGTTCTGGAGTCACCGCCTCAACCCACTCTTTGGATCGAAGGTCTAACCCCGGAAGAAATTGAGGAGCTAACTAGACCTCAACCCCAGGAACCCAATGAAGTGGATCGCTTAGGTACCGAGTTGGTTGCACGGGAGCTCGAGGCCTTGGAGCTACGTCAGCAGAACGAGGCGCAGGGCGCTCAAATTGTGGGGCTTGAATTACGGTTGCTGTCACTTGAAAATAGCTGATCGAAAGGAGCGGAAGACGATGTTCGAGAACGATTTTGAACGATTGAAGTACTACTATGAAAAGAAGTGGGCGCAGAAGTCTCAATTGAGACAGTATGCTGCGTTTGGCGTGATTACCTCGGAAGAATATGAAGTCATTACTGGAGAATCATATTAAACTCTCTACTTGTATTACACTACAACAAATGAGGCTTCAACGGAGAAGGCGGAATCATTCTGGAGAAGCGGAGCGTTCGCCTTTGTCCCCGGATTTTAACCTTATCTATAAAGTTACAAGAAAATCTGGGGGCAACAGCGATCGGAAGAATGGTCCGCATGCGGAGTGATGTTTAGCTATGAGATATCATGCACAGAACGACCAAGTAAATCAACAACAAAAGCCCTCGGCTCCACCGAGGGCTTTTTCACACCTTCAAAACCATATAAAAAGGAGGAACCATCATGTATGAGCACATCGGTCAGCTGTTTAAGATGCTGGTGGCGGGGACGGGGGCCGTGACAGGTTACGTCTGGGGCGGATGGTCGCTGCCGCTGCATCTGTTGTTGTGGTTCGTGGTGATCGATTGGTTGACCGGATGGGGCGCGGCCTGGATGAACGGCGAGCTGCGCAGCCGTATTGGTTATACTGGGATTGCACGCAAAATCACCATTTTTCTCATCATCGCCCTGATGCATCTGGTGGACCGGGTGCTGGGGGAGATGAATTATTTTCAGAATACGGTGATCTTCTTCTATCTCGCGAATGAGCTGCTGTCTATTATTGAGAATGTTGGGAGAATGGGGGTACCGATCCCCCAATCCCTGCGTAATGTGGTACAGGTATTCCAGATCAAATCCGAAGAAGGGGATAAGCCAACTGCACGAAAGGAGGAGAAAAAGGATGAAACCCTCTGAATTTATATCCAAGCTGGCACCTATAGCCAATCAGGACATGCGTCAGTACGGGGTGCCTGCTTCGCTTACGCTCGCTCAGGCGATCCTGGAATCCAATTGGGGATTGAGCGGTCTAACGCAAAAAGCGAACAATCTGTTTGGCATTAAAGGAACCGGTCCGGCGGGAAGCGTCACCATGCAGACAACCGAATACCGGGGGCAGACGCCCTACACGACCCAAGCTCAGTTTCGTAAGTATAACAGCTGGAGTGAATCGGTTGCCGATCATACCCGGCTGATCCTGAATGGCACACGCGACAAGCCGCAGCGTTACCATGGCGTATTGTGGGCGGATTATAAAACGGCTGCGACCGAGATTTGGAGAGGGGGCTATGCCACAGATCCCAATTATCCGAAAAAGCTAATTTCTATTATTGAGCAGAATTTGCTCTATCAATATGATGTGTCTAGTCCAGAGGAGGAGGAACGTATGAAAATCGAACAATTAACGGCCGAGCTGCAAAAAACACAAGAGCAGATGCAGCAGCTTAGCAAGCAATATGCTTCTGCGATGAAACTGCTAACGGAGCAAAGCAATACCATTCAGCAGATGAACGTAAGGCTTAAGGCAGTTGAGACGGAGAAACCGGCTAAACTCCCAGTTTGGGCGGAACCGGCAGTACAAGCTGCGCAGCAGGCAGAAGTATTGCATGATCCTAAGGGCAGTTTTGATTTTTACCGAATCATGACCGTACTGCATCGTTTGGGGATCTTCGATAAACCGAACAAGTGAATAACGGACTTATAGCAAATTTAAGTTCAGTGTACGTATATAAAAGCCAAGCTGACTGAACTGCAATTAATAAGTGGTTAGAACCTCATAGATATCGAAATTAATGATCCTCGGTTAGCTGGCATCGGTGCTCAACGAGTGTCAGCTTCTTTCATTTAATGATCCAGTCTATTTATTATGCTTTAATTTACTAATTGCGTCGAAAAAAAGTGCAGAGGTATTTATTATACAGTCAAACATTACTGTGGCTGATCCCCACAAGAACCTGAATACCATCGATAAAATTTATTATATGGTCAAAGAGAATGAAGAATGGAGAATATCATCAATACAAAACTGATTTCTTTCATTTGTATATTATATGTGCTTGTCTCCTCGAAAAATCATTTCACTCCTTTCTATGTTTTATGATTTGCTCCACCCATAACCCTGCCGGGAAGATCATGCTTAACGGATAGCGGATGACACAATTCGGGTATACAAGGAGGAACGGGGATACTTGGGAATCATATTTTTCTTTCAGCTGCCGGATGGCATATAATCTAAAGAACGAACGATTCCGAATCGACCCTAAACAGATAAAAATAGGAGTGGGACAAATGACACTGAAGGAGCTTAGAGAGCATCGCCAATATCCGGAGCAAACGAAGTCCGATGCTTCACGCGCGGTATACGAGCGGGATTATTCGCGGCTGATCCATTCGCCGACATTCCGCCGGCTGCAAGGAAAATCACAGGTATTCGGTGCCGGCACCGGCGATTACTACCGGACGCGCTTAACGCACTCGCTTGAGGTCGCGCAGATTGCGCGCGAAGCGGCACGAAGTCTGAGCCGCCATTATCCCGAAGTGATGCCGGATCAGGCGGAAAACGCCGGACTGATGATTGATCCCGAGGTGGTGGAATGCGCGGCGATCGCCCATGATTTTGGGCATCCTCCATTCGGCCATAAGGGCGAAGAGGTGCTGCAGGGAATTTTGGAGAAGCTAATTGACCGCAGGACCGAGCAGGAGCTGACGCGTCAGCCGGGTACGCCGACGCCTGAGCAGGCTGCCGAGGTACAGCAGGCGATGCGCCGTAAATATGAGCATTTTGAGGGGAATGCGCACAATTTTCGGCTGATCATGTTTTTGGAGAAAAGAGAGAACGTCAACGGACTCAATCTGTCCGATGCGGTGCTGCTTGGCATCAACAAATATCCGTTCTCCGGGTTGGCCAATCCCAAGGGGATGTACCGGCATGAATGGGAATACATCTCCCATATTCGGAAGGAGTGGCAAATTCCCGGTACGCACCGAACGCTCGAAGCGCAGCTGATGGATCTTTGCGATGACATCGCGTATTCCGCTCATGATCTGGAGGACGGGATTAAGGCAGGAAAGATTGAGGTACATGAGCATTTTCTGCGGGACAGTCATCTTAACAAACTGATCGTGGAGAAGATCATGACGCTGGAAGACGAGGTGTGGAAGGGCTGGACCAAGGAGCAGATCCAACCGAAGGTGGATTTGGTGCTGGATGAGTTCCTGAAAATCTGGAATGAGAAAATGCCGACCTGTGAAAATGACTTCTCCCGTACCCGCCGCGAGGTAAAAGCCTATTGGGTCAGCCTGTTTGTGGGCAGTCTGGGCGTGATCGCGAACGGGGATTGGAAAAAGGTGACGTTTGTTAAAGACGGCGTGGAAGATGAGGATATGCTGCGCACGGTCAGCGTCCTGAAAAGTTTTGCCTGGGTGACCATGATTCGCGATCTGAGGGTGCAGCGCCTGCAAAAACGCAGCGAATGGATCATCAAGCGCTTGTGGGATGCTTTTCTGGATCCTGTCGCCTCAACGGCGATCATTCCGTCCGACTGGCTACAGCGTTATGAGGCGGATCAGAAGCGGGCCTACCCAATCTGGACGTGGGAGCATATGGTGATTGATTATATCGCAGGGATGACGGACGCTTTTGCCGAGAAAATATACAACGAGTTGTATGGCCTAAAGGTGGGCTCAATCTACGATTTGGATTAGCAGCGGCGGATAAGTGCGGTTATAGTGTTGAAGTCCGGTACTAATGCCATTAATAAACCTGATATTTCATCCATCGGAATATGCATGCGGGAGAAAGGGGGATGGCATGAATAGCCAATTGAAACTGAGCGTGCTTGATCTGGTTCCACGTTTAGGAGAGAGCTCGTTCGAAGAGGCCTTGCAGCAGGCAGTGACACTGGCCCAAAAAGTGGAGGCATGGGGATATAAGCGCTACTGGGCGGCGGAGCACCACGATCTGGAGCATCTGTCCTGTGCGTCGCCCGAGATTTTGCTATCTCATATCGGCGCCAGGACAACGCGCATCCGGCTTGGCTCCGGAGCCGTGCTGCTGCCCCACTACAGCCCGCTGAAGGTGGCGGAGAATTTCCGCATGCTGGCAGCGCTGTATCCTGGACGCATCGATCTCGGGATCGGGCGGGCGCCGGGAGGTTCAGCGCATACGAGCATGGCGCTTAGCGGAAATTTCCTGGGGCATGTGGCGGATTTGCCGCAGCGGATTCGGGCTTTGACCGAACTGCTGGAGGATCGGTATCGCTATGAAGACGTGCCGGTAGCAGCGAAACCGGTGCCTGTAATTCCGCCCGTGATGTGGCTGCTCGGCACGAATACGAAAAGTGCGGGTTATGCGGCCGAATTCGGGACGGGCTATGTATTCGGACAGTTTATGAGCGATACGGACGGGGCGAAAGTTCTCCAATCTTATAGGGAAGCATATCAGCCAAGCGCTCATCTGCAAGAACCGCGCGCTATGGTTGCGGTAAGCGTGGTATGCGCGGAGACGGAGGAGCAGGCAAAGAAGCTTGCAACACAAATTCCCCGACCAGGGCAGCGCACCATGCCCACGGACTCGCCTGATTCCGGTTCTTCCGGCTTATCCCAGCGACTTATTATCGGCACGCCTGCAAATGTGCGAAACAGACTGCAGCATATGGCAGAGCAGTACCGGTGTGACGAATTCCTGATCGTCACGCCGGTAAGTGATTACAATGCACGGCTGGAATCCTATCGGCTGTTAATGGAGCAGTAGTCAACTGCTGCACATATATAATAGAAGAGAGACGAAATACATGATAAATACGAACGAGTATGACATTACCTTTGGTCCGTCTTCCACAAGCGGTGAGCCATCGTTTTTTTACACTTATGCCTGTCATGAAACGGAGCGGGAGCTGTGCTTGATGGAGCTGACGGAGCTGTTCGGTCATGAGCCTGACGGTGAGGATTGGCTGGAAAGCGAGTTATGGGTTGATCCGGATCGGAGCCCGTTCTTATCGGCCTGCATCGATGTCAGGATGACTGGAGAATCCATCGAACGAATCGCCGAGCAAGCAGGTAACATTCACCTTAATAACGCGACCTTCAAAATCGTCTCACTCAAGGCGGGGGATCGATTCAGTTATGAACAATCACGCGGGTATGAACGGATAGTAGGCTGCCAAATAACAGGAACCGCACAGATGAAAGCTCCGGATGTTACGCTCGGTATGGTGTCCACAGGCGGTATCTGGAGATTGGGAATCCTTCATGAACCTGAACGTGCATGGCTGAATCATAAACAGAAGCCGCAAAATTACTCTACAGGCCTCAGCTCGCGGATCGCTAGGGCACTAGTCAACGTGGCAGTTCCTCGGTTAAGCGAAGTGACGCTCCTGGATCCCTGCTGCGGCATGGGGAATGTATTGATCGAGGCGTTCTCGATGGGCATCGCGGCCGAGGGTCGTGACATCAATCCGCTTGCCATTCGGGGAGCGAGGGTGAATCTGAGACACTACGGTTATGATGATAATAAAGTTGCCATTCAGGATATGAATACATTGCAAGGGCATTATGATGCCGCAATCCTGGATCTGCCGTATAATCTGTGTTCCGTTTTCCCGGAGGAAGAGAAGTTGCAGATGCTGCATAGCTTACGTCGGTTGTCAGATCGGGCTGTCATTGTCAGCACAGAGCCATTACGCGAGCAGCTGATGAGTACGGGCTGGAAAATCCTGCGTCATTGCACGACCAGCAAGGGGAGTTTTGTGAGGGATATTTGGTTGTGCGAATAATGGGGCATATGATCTATTCCCCAGGATCATAACGATATTTCTCTAAATCGATGATACCTTTGTGATTGACGGCAACACCTTCGTCCTGTAGGTACAACTCCTGCATGAGCCTGGACTCATCGTCCTTGATGGCGATTTCTCCTTTTGCGTTGACGACCCGGTGCCACGGCAGCTTATGAATGTGACTGAGGGTGTGAAGTATTCTGACGACCTGACGAGCGCCCCTTGGGCTACCAGCGAGTCTGGCCACTTGTCCATACGTCATGACATATCCTTCCGGAATGCTCCGGATCACTTCAATTACACGTTCCGTATACGGCTGCATCGATTCTCTCTCCCATTGCGTATAAAAGTAGTAAAAAATAAAAAGGGGCGCCCCGGAAGGTAGATAACCTCGGGACGTTCCTTTTTGTTGTATGATCTGTGGTCTTTGTTGCAAGATCCCTGGCTCCTTTGAGAGCATGATAAAAGCTGATCTAAGGACTTGTTACCTGGTCTTAGTACGACTTGCTATAGTCAATTACATTTCGCGAGAGCGGCTTACCGCTTACATAGTTCTGTAAATTCTCCAGGAAAATATCCACGGCACGCTCGCCGTAGCGATCCGTATCGCCCGCCATGTGAGGGGTCATGATGACGTTGTCCAAGTTCCACAGTGGATGGTCCGACGGAAGGGGCTCTTCCTCGAAGACATCCAGTCCCGCACCTGCCAAGGCCCCGGATTGAAGTGCCTGAATCATGTCATCCGTTACCACGGTCTGACCCCGGCCTACGTTAACGAAGAAGGCGGAGTCCTTCATCGCCGAGAATCTTGCCTTATTGAATAGTCCACGGGTATCATCGGTGAGCGGGAGGATGTTCACGATATAATCACCTTCAGCCAGCGCTTCATCGAGCTGATCGACCTTATACATCGCTTCCACATAAGGATCGGACTTGCCAGAATGACGGACACCGACGGTCCGCATACCGAACGCCTGGGCTACGCGCGCCGTATGACTGCCGATCTGGCCGACGCCAACGATGACGATGGTTTTTCCTGCCAATTCCGTGAACGTGCCGGACGTATCCCATTTGTTGTTCGATTGCTGTCGAATTGCGAGATGAAGGTTGCGCGTGAAGGCCAGAATCATCGCAAAAATATGCTCCGTGATCGGAACGCTATGTACGCCGCTGGCATTGGTAAGCTGGATGCCCTTTTCTTCGAGTTCTTTGAGCGGCATTTTATCGACACCGGCTGACCATGCTTGAATCCATTTCAGTTTGCTGTCCGCAGACAATATATCTTCCTGTATGGAGCGTGACCAGCCGATCATGATTTCGGCATCCTGAACGATGCTTGGCGTAAGCTCTTTTGCTTTCGTGACCAGCAGCTCGTAGTCGGGGGCGATATCCTTGATTTTTTGCTGTTGTTCGGTGGTTAAGTCGTGTATGGCAACGATTTTCGGCATGGTGCTACCTCCTAAGGAATGTGATATAAACCAGAATAAAAGCGTAACGCTCTTTGGGAACATATTATCAGAAATCATAACTTTGCGCATGGACGAACTATCGAGATCGGTAAATTTGTACATGAATTATTGTCCGTTTTATGGTAAATTGAAGCTTCATCATATTTTTAGGCGAATTTGATGTACCCTCATACTATTTTCAGATCATATTGCTCAAACTATAAACGAACCGTGAAAACATGGTGCTTATAGCAGCCGGTGGCTGCTTAGGATAAAAGAGGATTGGAAGGAAGTGTCTTAGTTGAGCCATTCGGCTGAGGAAGCTATGGATCGTTTATTTGTTGCCGTACATCTGCCTTCCGAGGTGTCTTCCCGGATTCAGGATTGGACGGAAACATTGAGGGAGCAAGTGAATTTCAAAAAATGGGTTCATCCGCAGGATTACCACATTACCTTACAGTTTCTAGGCGATACGCCGTCAAATCGCATAGCGGAGCTTACAGCGGCGCTGCAGGAAGTCGCCAAGGAGCATAAGCCCTTCAAGCTTGGCCTTTATGATGCCGGCGTGTTCGGGGCAAGCGCCTCGCCAAGAATTTTATGGGCGGGAGTCGGCGGGGATTTGAACGCTCTGGCTCAGCTTCAGCAATCGGTGGTATCGAGGATGGAGGCTTTCGGATTTGTGCCGGAAGAGCGACCGTTTCGTCCGCACATTACGGTTGGCCGGAAATTTCATGGAAATCAAAAATTTCCATTGGATGTTATCGGAACAGGACCCAAACCTATCCAGTGGGAAGTGCTGCAGCTCGTTCTTTTTCGAACCAATTTGCATGCAAGTCCGATGTACGAAACAGTAGGTGTGGCGCGGCTTTCGACATTTTTCTGAAATTGAGAATAGAATGTTCATAAAATTACCATGTTTTCAACGCCTAAAAATGTGGTTACATAGTGTAGGAATGTGCCGACATCATAGGAGGAAAAATATGGTTATGAAAGTGCTACGGCAAAATCGCTGGGTTGCGCTGCTCATCGGAGCGCTCTTTGTGAGTTTGTCTCTTATAAGTTTGCTTGGAATGCAGACAAAGACAACGGAAGGGGAAGAACAGCTGCAGGATATGCCGAAGTTCGTGACGGCTGCCCCGGCTCCTGTAAATGAACCTGATCTATTCGTAAAAAACGCGAGTACCAAGCAGGATAGGGAACCTGTCAATATTTTGCCTTCAATTGTTTTCCAAGAGTGGAATAAGCCGGGGAGCAAGAGTCATGCTTTTTCAAACGCAAAAGGCATAGATTTGGCTAAAAACGGATATTGGAACTCGCAACAAGCATTGAAGACTGCAGATGAGAAAAAGAAACCATCGAAATCTCAGACTGCGGGCGGGAAACCGGCAAAACAAAAGGGGACGCATGTCGTCAAATCTCAGACTGAGAGCTTATCACCCCCCACAACTTTATTCTTCACAAGAACAAATACGTTAACCCAGGATCAGAAAGCCAAAGCGACCTGGACCTATGATTTGTCAGCTGAAGAACTGCTTCTGCTCCAGAAGATTGTCATGGCAGAGGCGGAAGGCGAACCGTACGAAGGCAAAGTAGCAGTTGCTAACGTTGTCTTAAACCGGCTGCGGTCAGCTAATTTTCCCGATACGATTACCGATGTCATCTATCAAAAACACCAATTTAGTCCTGTAGCGAACGGGCGTCTTAAACGTGTCAAGCCGAACAAAGAGACGATTAAATCCGTGAATGCGGCACTTCATGGTCAAAAAGAGGTAAAGGACGATACGTACTTCTTCCTGTCTTTGAAGCTGGCTCAGGACCTGACAGTACATCATTCAAGAACGTTCGTTAAAAAAATAGGAAATCACTCTTTTTACAAGTAGTGCCCGTATGGGTAAACTAGTATGTAGGAGGTGTGTTTAAGCATGAATATTACGTATTACGGCCATTCTAGCATTTTGGTGGAAGAAGGCGGAGTTCGTGTGATCATCGACCCGCTGCTATCAGGGAATCCAGGCTCCGGCATCGAGCCCAAAGACGTAAAGGTGGATGCGGTTGTGCTGACGCATGGGCACTCCGATCATTTTGGTGATTGCATCGAGATTGCGAAACAGAATGATTGCCCGATTATCGCGGTCTATGAACTCGCTGTGTATTGCGGCAGCCTGGGTGCCAAATCCCATGGGATGAACATCGGCGGAAGCGCGCAATTCGAGGGCTTTAAGGTGAAGTTTACCCCAGCCTTTCATTCTTCATCGATTTCGGTAGGGGACACCTGGATTTATGCGGGGCAGCCTGGCGGCGTCATTTTGACGATGGGCAGCAAAACGTTCTATCATGCAGGCGATACGAGTTTGTTTGGCGATATGCGCTTAATCGGAGAGATGAACCAAATTGATGCAGCTGCGCTGCCAATTGGAGATTTATTGACGATGGGGCCACAGGACGCCCTGCTGGCCGCACAGTGGATTCGTGCGAAGCATGTCATCCCAGTTCATTATGACACGTTCCCGGGCATTAAACAGGATGCTGGGGCCTTCTGCGGCGAACTCGCCAAAACAGGCATTCAGGGTCATCCATTGAAGGCTGGAGAAACGCTGGAAATATAGATGGTTGTTCAATGGAAAAAGCTTCCCTGTCACGAAGACGGGGAAGCTTTTTTTTGGGTAAAAGTTCAAAAGCGGGAAATTATAAGAAAATGCTATAGATATTAGGGCTGGTCCGCGAACAGTTTGACGGGATCTTCATGATTACCGGGCATGTGTCCTTCGGTCAGCAGTCCCATCACCTGGCTGGCACAGTGGTCGGGCTCTAGATGCGGTATGCGTCGCCGGCCTGCTCCGTTACGTTTCTTACTTATCTGATCATAATGATCGGACAGCAGATTCAGCCATTTGTCGATCACGGCAGGAGAGTCTAAAATTTCCGCATAGCCTTCGCTGACAAAGAAATGGGAATTCACTTCTTCCTGTCCCGGAATAGGCTCATAGAACAGCATAGGGATTCCCTTGGCAGCTCCCTCTGTACACGTCATCCCGCCTGGCTTGGTAATGAGCAAATCGGACACTTCCATAAGTTTATGTATATCGTCACGATACCCGAGAACATGAATGTTGGGATGCTGAAAGATCGGGTTTTCGCGCATGCTGGCAACCAGCTTCTCGTTCTGTCCCATACAGAAGACCAGCTGGATATCATCGGCCCTGCTGGCCAGCTTGCTGAGCAGCTCCTTGTTGAATACGAGACCCCATCCACCCCCCATAATCAGCACGGTTGGCATATTCTTTAATTGAAGCTCGGCTTGAAGCGCCTCTCGATTGCCCCTTTCCCAGAACTTGGGATGCACCGGAATGCCGGTCACATGAATGTATTCGGGTTGAATGTCCCGCAGCAGCAGGAGCTGTTTCACATGGGGGGTTGATACGAGATATTCATCCACTTCCGGATTGACCCAGGTGCCATGGGCATCATAGTCGGTAATCAGCGTATAAAGCGGAACCTCAAGCCCCTGACGCTTCAGGCGGGAGACCACAGCGTTAGGAAAGGGGTGGGTACATATGATGAGATCCGGTTTCAACTGCTCGATGACCTGCTGGGCCTGCGCATAGAATATGCGGTGCAGCGCGAGCCGCGTCAGACGGTTTAACGATTTCTTATATTGCGAACGGTACAGCATGCCGACAAGGCGCGGGCGGGTGCTGACGGTTTTTCGATAAGCGGATAAAATTAACGGCCCCACGGTTGGATTTAAAAAATTGCCGAGCTCAATGACACGGCAGTGGATGCCGGGATTCATCCGTTGTATACCTTCAGCCAGCGCATACGCTGCTTGCGTATGTCCTGTGCCGAAACCCTCGGAAAAGAGGAGCACTCTTGTATATCGCATGGTT
Source organism: Paenibacillus lautus (assembly GCF_050482385.1). Classification (GTDB taxonomy): domain Bacteria; phylum Bacillota; class Bacilli; order Paenibacillales; family Paenibacillaceae; genus Paenibacillus_AQ; species Paenibacillus_AQ lautus_B. The sequence continues at coordinate 214,461 of NZ_JBCNHV010000022.1, read as the reverse complement.
TCACCTACTTCTTTCTCCCTCTATCTTACAAAACAGGAATCATTTTTTGAAGAGCGGCGCGAAAAAAAGAGTATGCATCATAAGTATACGCGCGAAAGGGAAAAGCATTTCAATTATTTTACGTCAGGGAGTCAGAGTGTACCCTTACATTAGACGTCATGATCAGATTTGAACCCTGCATATAAAATATTAAAAAATTTAACGAAAAGATATTGCAATGCATCCGATTATCTGGTAAAGTGATTTTTGACCGAATGACCGAAAAAGTATTTTGGTCAGTTTTGAAACGAAGGCCAATTTTAAAAGATCAAGAAGGAGGGGTAAGCATGTCAGCTGTGGACCGTCGGAAGCAGGTGCTAGATGCTGCCTCCAAGTCGTTTGCTTTGTTCGGATATAAAGCGACGACGATGGAACAGGTGGCGAAGATTGCGAATGTAGGGAAAGGTACGATTTACACGTTTTTCACGAATAAGGATGAACTGTTTGACGAGATTTTGCTGTCGGCCATTATGGAGATGAAACGTATTGCCGAGCGCGAGATACAGAAGGACAGAGATTTCTTCGACAATCTGTATCGGGTGCTGGATGCACTGCTTGAATTCCGAAGCGAGCATGAGCTGTTCATTAAGCTATCGCAAGAAGTGCGGGATATCGGCACGCCGAAGGCGCATGAAGGGTTGACGAAGGTGGAGAACGGAATCGTCGGATATCTCAAGGGAATTGTGGAGCAGGCCATTTCGATCGGTGAGCTTAAGCCGCTGGATGCTCAAGTGGTATCCTTCGTGATGCTGAAGCTGTATGTTGCACTCACGACGGACTTCAATCAGCTTCACAAGTCGCTGAGCAAGGAACAGATCAAGGAATATATGATGGTGTTCTTGGCTGACGGGTTGAAGGCCACTTCGTAAGAAGGAGATAGGAACCTCCTTCGTGATGAGGAAGGCGGACTCTCTAGGCATGAGGGCTCGTCTTCCTTGCCAGAGATCATTTTTTTTTGGCTTGAACTGACTGAATGAGGATATTGGTCATTATGTACTGGACTATGATCTGCCACGATGCAGATTCATGTCGGCTGGTTATCTAGAGAAAAAAAGGAGAGAGACTGGATGAAGTCATTATCTGTATTTGCAAAAGATCTTGGCGCTGCCGTTCGGAATAAAAAAATATTGATTCCGATCATCGCGGTGCTGTTCATACCGGTCATGTATAGCGGTATGTTTCTCGGGGCCTTTTGGGACCCGTACGGAAAGATGGAGGATTTGCCCGTTGCGGTCGTCAATAACGACCAGGGCGCTGTTTTTGAAGAAAAGACGCTTCACGCTGGCGAGGATTTGGTTGCCGAGCTGAAGAAGGGAAAAGATTTTAATTGGCAATTCGTTGATCGGCAAGAAGCTGAGCAAGGCATGAAGGATAACAAATACTACATGACCATCAGCATTCCTGAGAATTTCTCACAGCAGGCGACAACTTTAATGGATGAACATCCGCAGCCTGCGCAAATCGTATTTGAGCCGAATGAAGGCTATAACTTCCTGGCGGCCCAGATCGGTGGATCTGCGGTGAAGCAGATTCAGGCCAAGGTGTCCGCGAAAGTGACGGAAGCTTATACGGAAACCCTGTTCGATCAAGTAGCTAAAGTATCCGATGGTTTGAGCGAAGCGGGAGACGGCGCGACCAAGATATCCGAAGGTGCCGTGAAGCTGGATGATGGCGCCGTGAAGCTGAAGGAAAACCTGGCTAAACTCGTCAGCGGCACACAGGAGCTTCAGGATGGAATCGCGCCTTTGACCCAAGGCGTGCAGGAACTGAATAACGGTGCAGGCGAGTTGAACACAGGAGCGGGCACCCTCGCTTCCGGCTTGGATCAGCTTAAAGCGGGTCACAGCAAGCTGCAAGCGGGAGCTGAAGAGGCGAGCAAGGGTGGTGCCAAGCTGCAAGCGGGGATTGAATCTGCCGCAGCCGGCAGTACCACTCTGAATAACGGTTTGCAAGCCAACCAGGCAGGGGCTTCCCAGCTTGCGGCAGGCGCGAAAAGCGCTCATGAAGGCAGCAGCAGTCTGAAAGCCGGACTGAATCAATCGCTGGAGGCTACGGCTTCCTTGGAGCAAGGCGCCAAAGCCGTTGCAGACGGATTGAAGAAGCTGGCTGAAAGCAATCCGGAGCTGGCGCAAAGTCCGGAGGTTCAGCAGCTGCTGGCTGTGAGCCAATCCGTTGCCAACGGCACAAGCGGGCTGAATGCCGGCCAGAAACAGCTGGCACAAGGCGCAGCCGAGTTGAACCAAGGCACGCTGCAGCTGCAGGAAGGCGCCGGCAAGCTGAGCGCAGGAGCGAATCAGCTGGCTGAAGGCGGCAAACAGCTCGCAGCTGGCGGTCAAGAGCTGCTGGCTGGTGCGAAACAGCTGAGCGCTGGCCAAAGCCAACTGGCTGACGGCATGAAGCTGTTCGGCACGAAGTTGAGCGAAGCGGCAGCTGGCGGCAAACAGCTCGCAAGCGGAGCAGCCACCCTTTCGAAAGGGACGGAACAGCTTGCAGGAGGAGCGGGCAAGTTGGGAAGTGGCGTTACAACGCTTGCCGACGGCTCGAAAAAGCTGGATTCCGGAGCTGGTGAGCTGGTAAACGGGATGAGTGAATTGAAGGAAGGCAGCGGAGAGCTTGCAGACAAGCTGAACGAGGCTGCCGACAAGACAGGCGATATCAAAACAACCGATGAAACGGTTACCATGTTTGCCGGACCGGTACAGGTTGAAGAGCACAAAGTGAACGAAGTGCCGAACTACGGTACGGGATTCGCACCATACTTCCTGTCGCTCGGTTTGTTTGTCGGAGCTCTGCTCTGTACAATTATCATGCCAATCCGCAGTGCATCGGTACCGAATGCATCGGGCTGGAACCGGTTTGTCAGCCGTACGCTGTCCTTTGCCGGTATGGGATTGATTCAAGCGCTGCTGGCAACAGTCGTCATGCTGTACGGATTGAAGCTTGAGGTACAGAGCGTTCCGCTCTTCTATCTTTTCTCCATCATTACGAGCTTGTCGTTCATGTTCTTGGTGCAAATGTTCGTCACATGGCTGGATCAGCCTGGACGCTTCGTCGTCATCGTTATCCTGATCCTCCAATTGACAACAAGCGCAGGCACGTTCCCGGTAGAGCTGATTCCGAACTGGATGAAGGCATTGAATCCGCTTCTGCCGATGACTTACAGCGTAAAAGGCTACAAGGACGTCATTTCCACAGGAAGCTTCGACGGCATGTGGGCCAATGTGGGTGTACTGGCCGGATTCGGTCTGGTATTCCTGGCATTGACCGCCGTGTACTTCCTGGCTACCGGAAAAAGCAAGAAAGCAGCAGACACCGATACAGCGTTGACTGCATAAGTAAAATAGCTATTATATGAAGGAAGAGGACTTCCCCGAAGATCGAACAGATCTCGGGGAAGTCTTTTTTTGAAGAGATGTTGGGAGCGGGAGGGGGGTTAAAAGAAAAAAAGCCCCCTTTCGAACAAGAAGGTGAAGGGTAAAATCTGAGCGGATGGTTGTGGAAAGGAGAGAAGGTGAACAAAACGGCCTGTTCGGAATGTTTTATTTGCATGTTTTTTTGCACTATTCTACATAAGTTTTAACAATGTCTTGTGATAACTCTCATAAAAACAATTCTTATCAAATTCATAAAAACTTTGAATTGCCTGCACTGTATGACGGTGCTAAAATATATAGAACTAATAAATCTTACGTGTTAGGTAAATGTTACCCCTTGCCGCTTTTGCACAATACTGCATCGCCTCATGACAGTGTGTTCACTGCAGGAGAGGATTGATGTCCAACCTTTAAGAGGTGGTTCAAAAAGTCCGCTTTTGATAAGAGAACCAATCGAGGCAAATTCAAGGCTGAGCGACCGCGATTCAGAAGTAGGTTTTCTTGCGATATAGGATTTCATCAACTCCGTTGATAACTTATAAATCCTATATCTAACACGAAGTGAATCAGGAAGCGACTCGGCATCGAATCTTGAATTCAGCCGGGCCTTCCGGTGCTCACGTACCAAAAACGTACGCTCCACTCCTCAGTCCCTAGCTTCATCCAATCTTCTCGGTGCTGAAAACCGACCTTTTTGAACACGCATTTTATGTTTCCTGTTATTGATCAGCAGCATTTTATTCTATACAAAGAAAGGTTGCATCTTATGAAACATACTGATTTTCCCCAGAAGCAGGGCCTCTATGATCCGCAGTTTGAAAAAGATGCTTGCGGTATGGGTTTTGTTGCCCATATCAAGGGTAAGCCATCCCATGAAATCGTCAGCAGCGCGCTGACCATGCTTGCCAATATGGAGCATCGAGGCGGTCAGGGCAGCGAGCCGAACTCCGGTGACGGTGCTGGGATTATGTTGCAAATTCCTCACTCCTTCTTCTCCTCCGAAGCAGCGAAGCTGGGCTTTGAGCTTCCGGAAGCCGGGCATTATGGTGCCGGCATGCTGTTCCTATCCCATGATCCTGCTGTCCGTTTGGCCCATGAGGACCAGTTGGCTTCGATTATTGCAGAAGAAGGTCAGACCCTGCTTGGTTTCCGTGATGTACCAACCCATGATGAAATGCTGGGTAAATCAGCAAAAGCGGCAAAGCCGTATGTCCGCCAAGTGTTCATTGGACGAAGCGCCGACATTCTGGATGATCTCTCGTTCGAGCGCAAGCTGTATGTCATCCGCCGTCGCGCCGAGCTGGCTATCCGTTACAGCGGCAAGCCCGAAGGCGACAGCTTCTATGTATCCAGCCTTTCCTGCCGGAAAATCGTATACAAAGGCATGTTAACGACAGAGCAGGTGGGGGAATTTTACCTGGACCTGCAGGAAGAGGGATTGGAATCCGCTATCGCACTGATTCACTCCCGTTTCAGTACGAACACGTTCCCAAGCTGGGAACGCGCGCATCCGTACCGCTTCATGATTCACAACGGCGAGATCAACACGCTGCGCGGGAATGTCAACTGGATGCACGCCCGTCAATCGCTGTTTGAGCATGAACTGTTCGGAAGCGATCTGGAGAAGGTAAAACCTGTCATCAACCCGGACGGATCCGATACCGGGATGTTCGATAATACATTTGAATTCCTGTATCTCAGCGGTCGTTCCCTGCCGCATGTGGCCATGATGATGGTCCCTGAGCCGTGGAGCAACCATGAGAGCATGGATAAGACCAAAAAAGCATTCTACGAATACCACAGCACACTGATGGAGCCGTGGGACGGCCCGGCTGCGATGGCGTTCACGGATGGTGTCCAGATCGGGGCTACCCTGGACCGGAATGGACTGCGTCCATCCCGTTATTATGTCACGAAGGATGATCTGATCATTCTGTCCTCCGAAGCGGGCGTATTAGATATCCCGCCGGAAAATGTGCTGTATAAGGACCGCTTGCGTCCTGGCCGGATGCTGCTGGTCGACACGAAGGAAGGACGGATTATCTCCGACGAAGAAGTCAAAGCAAGCATCGCCGCCGAACTTCCGTACTCTGAATGGCTGGATGAACATCTGGTAGAGCTTCATGATCTTCCTGACGCGCCGGAACTGCCGGATCCGAAGCATGAAAATGTACGTCAGCTGCAACAGGCGTTCGGCTACACGTACGAGGAGCTGCGCAAAGTGCTGGAGCCGATGGCGATCACGGGTGCGGAAGCTGTTGCATCCATGGGATATGATGCACCGCTTGCGGTGTTGTCCGATCGTCCGCAGAGGCTGTTCAACTACTTCAAGCAGATGTTCGCTCAGGTGACGAATCCTCCGATTGATGCGATTCGTGAAGAACTGGTCACTTCAACGGCAACAACAATCGGTCCGGAGCGTAATCTGCTGAAGCCGGAGCCCGAAAGCTGCCGTCACATCCGTCTGGATTCGCCGGTGCTCTCGAATGAAGACTTTGCGAAGCTGCGCCACGTTCGCCGTCCCGGCTTCAAGTCCATGACCATTCCGATCTTCTTTCCGGCAGCGGAAGGTGCAGAAGGACTTCGCCAGGCGATCAATACCCTCTGCGAGGCAGCGGACCGGGTTATTGCCAAGGGACACAACATCTTGATCTTGTCGGACCGCGGCGTGGATAAAGACAATGCTGCGATTCCATCGCTGCTTGCCGTTTCATCGCTCCATCATCACCTGATCCGTCAGGAAACCCGGACCAAGGTGGCGATCCTGCTTGAATCCGGCGAGCCTCGCGAAGTCCATCATTATGCCCTGCTGCTCGGTTACGGCGTGAGTGCGGTCAACCCGTACCTGGCGTTCGAAACACTGGATGACATGATTTCGGAAGGCATGCTTCGCGGGATCTCGCATGAGAAAGCCGTGAAGAATTACATTAAGGCGGCAAGTAAGAGCGTTGTCAAAGTGTTGTCGAAAATGGGGATCTCCACGATCCAATCTTATCGCGGGGCCCAAATTTTTGAGGCTGTCGGCCTCAAAGAAGATTTCGTGGAAAGCTATTTCACTCGGACGCCATCCCGTATCGGGGGCATCGGTTTGGAAGAAGTGGCTAAGGAAACGCTGGCCCATCACGAGCGCGCCTTTACCGATAAGGATGGGAACGATAAAGCGCTGGATTCAGCCGGCGAATATCAATGGAGAGCTGACGGGGAAGAGCATTTGTTCAACCCAAGAACCATCCATTTGCTGCAGCAGGCTGTCCGAACCAATGACTATGCAACTTATAAAAAATATGCAGAGCTTGTGAAAGGTGAGAATGAGCAGCATCTTACGCTGCGCTCACTGCTCGAAATCAAGCCGGCCGGCGAACCGGTACCACTGGATGAGGTTGAATCCGTAGAATCCATTATGCGCCGATTCAAAACGGGCGCGATGTCATTCGGCTCGATCAGCAAGGAAGCGCATGAGAGCCTTGCGATCGGGATGAACCGCATCGGAGGCAAGAGCAATACGGGTGAAGGCGGAGAGGATCCGGCCCGTTTCATCCCTGATGCCAACGGCGATTCCCGCCGCAGCGCCATCAAACAGGTGGCTTCGGGACGTTTCGGCGTAACCTCCAACTACCTGGTGAACGCGGACGAAATCCAGATCAAGATGGCGCAGGGGGCGAAGCCGGGCGAAGGCGGACAGCTGCCGGGCCGTAAAGTATATCCTTGGGTAGCCGAGGTTCGTGGTTCGACGCCAGGTGTTGGTCTGATTTCGCCGCCGCCGCATCATGATATTTACTCCATTGAGGATTTGGCGGAGCTTATTTACGACCTGAAGAACTCCAACCCGCGTGCGGATATTAACGTGAAGCTTGTATCCGAGGTGGGTGTGGGTACGATCGCTGCAGGTGTTGCGAAGGGCCGCGCGGACATCATTCTGGTCAGTGGTTACGATGGCGGTACGGGTGCTTCGCCGCAAGGCTCGATCCGTCATGCGGGTATGCCTTGGGAGCTTGGCCTTGCCGAGACCCATCAGACACTCATCATGAACAATCTGCGTGACCGCGTGGTGCTCGAAACAGATGGCAAAATGCTGAACGGTCGCGACTTGGTGGTAGCGGCTCTGCTTGGAGCCGAAGAGTATGGCTTCTCTACGGCACCATTGGTTGCCGTCGGATGTATCATGATGCGTGTCTGCCAAATGGACACCTGTCCGGTTGGCGTAGCCACGCAGAATCCGGAGCTGCGTAAGAACTTTACAGGAGATCCGGAGCATGTGGCCAATTTTATGCGTTTTGTCGCTCAAGACATGCGCGAGCTGATGGCAGAGCTTGGTTTCCGCACTATTAATGAGATGATTGGACGTACCGATTGCCTGGATGCCGTCAAAGCGGATCATCACTGGAAGAAGAAAGGCGTGGATATCTCCGCGTTGCTGTATACGCCGGAGCTTCCGGAAGGCAGCACTCGCTACCGTACGCAAAGACAGAATCATGGCCTGGAAGAAACGCTGGATATGCGTTCACTGCTCGGCAGCGCTGCACCTGCATTGGAATCGGGAGCAGCGGTGGAAGGGACCTTCCCGATCACGAACGTGGATCGTGCAGTAGGTACCATTCTGGGCAGTGAAGTCACGCGCAAATACGGCGCGGCTGGACTACCTGAAGACACGATTCAATTTAACTTCGTGGGTTCCGCAGGACAGAGCTTTGGTGCCTTTGTGCCGAAAGGGATGACACTGATGGTTGAAGGGGATGCGAATGACTATATCGGTAAAGGCCTTTCCGGCGGCAAGCTGATCGTGAAGCCTTCACCGAAAGCAACCTTCAAAGCCGAGGAGAACATTATTGCCGGTAATACCGCGTTCTATGGTGCTACAGGCGGTGAAGCCTACGTAAGAGGCATTGCCGGCGAGCGCTTTGCCGTTCGTAACTCGGGTGCGAGCATTGTGGTTGAAGGCGTTGGCGATCATGGCTGTGAATACATGACCGGCGGGCGGGTAGTCGTGCTCGGAGAAACCGGACGTAACTTCGCGGCCGGGATGTCCGGCGGTGTAGCGTACGTCTATGATCCTGAAGGAACTTTTGTGGATCGCTGCAATCTGGAGATGGTGCTCCTTGAGCGGGTGGAGGATACAACAGAAGCGGAAGCACTCCATCATCTTGTCCAGCAGCATGAGCAGTACACCGGCAGTGTGCCGGCACAGCAAATTCTAGGAGATTGGGATCAGGCGCTCAGCCACTTTGTCCGTATCATTCCGAAGGATTACAAGCGCATGCTGCTGCATATCGAGAAGGCTCAAGATCAAGGCCTGGCGGGTGAAGCTGCACTTCTCGCCGCATTTGAGGCGAATATGAAAGAATTGGCTCGTACAGGGAACTAACATCTGATGTTATGTTATCGGAAACCACATTGTGTTCTTTAATGAATGCAATGTGGTTTTTTTTCATATATAAATAAGTTACGATGAGTCTAATTAAGAAATTTGTATTTTCAACAAAATATTTCAAAAGAAAATTCGACAAAATTAGAACCGGAAGCATAGGACAAAGGCTCCACAAGACGACAGCATCATGTGGATTCGTTGGTTATAATATTGGTAAGTAAGTTGTTTAATAGGTTGTTGCTGTATACATGTAATTTCAACAAGTATGAGCAGCTGGGATGGAGAGGAAATTATAGATAAGCGAGGTAGTTGTGGAAATGAGTGTGGACAAGGAGAGAGGCTCCGGAAGCACCGAGCAGCGGCTTGACCAACAGAAAACGAACATCGACATCAATAAGCTCATGACTCAATTGGGAATCCATCCTGATAAATGGCTGCAAATGGAGGAATTACGAAAAGATTAGATAGGGTCTCATGGTGACAAGAAAATCCCCGACATGTTGTGATCGTAGTATCCTACACGTCGGGGATTTGTAGTTATTGGGCGTAAAGGCGTTATTTCATGGCCCGTTCCATGCGAACAAATGCAATGAACCGCTTGGCTTCATCTTCAGTGAGCTTGCGGCCGTCCACCGTAAGGTTAAAGCGTTCCAATAAATCCTCATCGGATAGTTCAAGTCCGTCCACAAACGATCGAACCTCCGCATCAAGCACCGTTTTTTCCTGTGTCGTTCTCCCGATCAGATAATCTATGGATACGTCAAACAGATCTGCCAGGCGGGTCAATGTTTCGAAATCGGGCTTGCGCCGATTTTTTTCATAATGGGATAGTGCAGCACGTGTAATACCGACAGAGGTAGCGAGCTCTTCCTGAGTCCACCCATGCTGTTCACGTAATTCAGATATTCGTTCTCCGTAGTTCACGCATTGATCCCCCTTTCGAATGGCTTGTATCTATAGAAGTTAATTGAATAGATCTATAAGTTGAAATTGCCGATTTATTATATACATAAAAAGACTACTTTTTATTGACTAGATACAATATGTATCGTATTATAAACATTAATAAGATACATATTGTATCTGCAATGTAAAGGTTTGGGTACAGTTAGTATCATTTTATCCAGTGCGGAAATGTCCCATACCAAAAAATTATAATAAGGAGCGGATGAGTTACCTCCAATGTTACGAGAACGGCAACACCAAATTACAGTAAGGATTAGAGTCATGCAGATCGGGGAATTAACCATTCATGGGAAAAGTCATTCCGTTACACCGCTAGAGTTGCTGCCAAGTGGTCTTGTATTCCTATGTCCTTGGGAAATACCGATTCATTCTAATGTTATATTGGGTTACGAAATTGATGATAATGTGGATCATATTCTGCTTTCAGGCCACATTGAATCAAGGGGACTCTTTTATGGACGCCAATTGTATCATACGGAATTCTATACAGACGGCGATAAAAAGACCCGTATCGTGGGTATGTTGAACCGAATGATGTTCGGTCACAGCGAGTCGAATAAAATGAGTCTCTATAACTGAAACGTAATTCATGGATAGCCTGCAGCGAACAGGTATTCACGATGAATCATTATCATGGTTTATTGATATTCTACTATATTTATGTTGCTTGGTCATTAGTTCTTTTACCTTAAATCCTTGTGCATGATGCGGGACGGGTTTAGAATATCGTTGTTTTTCTCCTACTATAAATGAACTTGATTATATGATTTCATATGTAGATTTATATTTAATCTTGAATTGGAGTTGTATATTTAGTTCATTGTAATCATGAAGCCTCCTCGATACATATTTCTGCGAGTTCTTATTCTCCTGACCCTTGTTCACTATGAATTCAATAATTCAATGTATTTAATGATTCAACATCGACCTTTAACGGAACAGGATAAGGTCAATGCAATGGAGGGCATCACTGGATGAAAATGAGAAGGAAATGGGTCCTGTGGCTTCTAGCTATTCTTATACTGCTGCCTTCTGCGTATCTTCTGTACACGTATCAATCCATTAAATCGACAGCAAATCGGATTTACGAAGAACGGGAGCCTTCGCCTGTAGTCCCAACCTTCGTACAGGATCGGACGACAATTCAGGTCGGAGAAAAAAATATGAAGGACGCTGATCCATTTACTGTTCTGGTTTTGGGCGTAGACCAAAGGCCCTATGATCGTGGGCGATCCGACGTCATGATATTAATGGCAGTAAACCCTGCAAAGGGGTCAGTATTGATTTTTAATATTCCTCGTGATACCAGGACTGATATTGTCGGACATGGTACGGTGGATAAAATTAACCATGCCTATGCCTTTGGGGGCGTTGAGATGTCGGTCAGCAGCGTCGAGCATTTTTTGCAATTCCCTATCGATTACTACATTAAAGTGGACATGGAGGGCTTCTCCAGCATTATAGATTCATTGGGCGGAGTCGCCGTAAATAACAATATGCGGTTCGATTATGCAGGCTATAACTTTGATCAGGGGAAGTTAAACTTAAACGGTGAGGAAGCACTGGCATTCTCGCGTATGAGGTTTGAAGATCCTAAGGGAGACTTAGGCAGAAATGCAAGGCAACGTGAGATTCTGAAAGGGATCTTAAATAAGTTAATCAGGATTTCGACTGTTTTTAAATTGGAATCGCTTCTAGATGACATTGGAAACAATGTCAAAACGGATATTTCGTTTGAAGAGATGAAGGTGTTTGTAACAGAGTACCGTCAAAAACTGAAAAAGGTTGAGCAGGTTGAAATTGCTGGCCATGGACAAAAAATGAATGGAGTTTGGTATTATATCGTCGGTGATCAAGAAAGAGAAAAGATAACGTCTACTTTACAAGCGTATATGGAATGACTCGGAACACAAAACCCCCTTTTTGAGTAGAGGGGGTTTTTGTGTGTGAAGTTGAATAACGAAGGTTTAGGTCATTTTGATTATTTATGGAGTGGGGGGATTGAACAGACTATCTTCCAATGATTTGATCAATCGTGGTTTTAAATACGTCCGCTAATCTTGTTAGCGTTTCCAGATTTGGTTCTCGGCGATCCTTTTCATAATGTGATAAAGAAGCCCGACTGATTCCAATACGTTCGGATAGCTCTTCCTGGGTCCAACCTTTTTGCTCCCGCAATTTTGCAATGCGAGATCCATATGACATTCATACTCACCTCTCTACAAGTTCCATTAATTTAGAATAAATAAACATACATCATATAAAAACATCTAATATGATACAAAATGTATCTTAATTTCCGCCTATCGTCAATACATATTGTAGCAATTATTTAAAATTTAGAAAAAAATGTATCTTTAACCTTCTGATATAATGGACATTTTAGGTCCTGTAGTCTTAACATGATTTGATTTATTTACGTTTGACAAGGAGTAACAATTTATATAGAATTTTTGTAGTGGATACATTTTGTATCATGCTGTACATAGAATAGATGCATCAATCCCGAAAGAGGAGATGACGGGATGAAAGAAGTGATGATGTATTGCGTCAGTTGCTGTCGGATGCTTCCCATTACCCAAAGCCACAGCTTGTATAAAACCGGCTTCTATAAGCATAATGTTCCGGCGGGAGTCTGCAAGGAGTGTCAATCGGCTTTGTTGGTGCATCGCAAGTAGACGGCTCCATTACGATGCAGTGTAGGGGTCATGCATTTCAACAATTTTGTCCTTTGCTCTAGTATTGTATAATTGTGGAGATTGACATGATACAAGGGCAAAGGAGAATAGATTACATGAAGCAGGAACCGCTGGTAAGACTGCTAGGGGTTACGAAGAAAATCTCGTCCAAGGTTTTGGTAGATCATGTGACTTTAGATATCCCACCTGGACAAATTTTCGGGTTTCTTGGGCCGAACGGAGCAGGTAAGACAACGACCATTCGCATGATGGTTGGGCTGATGTCCATTACCCAAGGGGATATTACCATCGGGGGTTACAGCATACGGAAGAATTATGAACAGGCAGCCGCTCAGATTGGGGCGATCGTTGAGAACCCTGAGATGTATAAATTTTTGTCTGGTTATAACAATCTGAAGCATTTTGCGCGCATGATGCAGGGCATTACCAAAGAACGTATCGATGAGGTAGTGGAACTTGTCGGGCTCGGGAATCGGATTCATGAGAAAGTGCAGACCTATTCGCTGGGGATGCGCCAACGGCTTGGCGTGGCACAGGCGCTGCTGCACCGGCCGAAGCTTCTGATCCTGGACGAGCCTACGAATGGCTTGGACCCGCAGGGCATTCGGGAGCTGCGTGATTATTTGCGCAGATTGACGCAGGAGGAAGGGACGACCGTATTCGTCTCCAGTCATTTGCTGTCTGAGATGGAGCTGATGTGTGACACCGTTGGCATCATACGTCACGGCAAGCTGATTGATATCCGTCAGCTACGGACGGCTGAGGGAGAGCGGGTGTTTGAAGAGACCGCATTTACCGTCAATGATGCGGATGCAGCGGTAGCGCTGCTCCAGGAATATCAAGCGTCAGCCCGCGATCACCTAATCATTGTTCGCGGCGACGAGAATATGATTGCGGATATCAACGCGGCATTGGTTGGGGCAGGCATACGCGTATATGCCATACAGCCGGTGACCCGTTCGCTAGAGGATCAATTTTTGGAAATGACGGGAGGGGGATCCGTTGTTGAATAACTTTACCCGTCTTGTTGCCAATGAGAATATGAAAATTTACTATCGTGTACGGACATGGGTCATGCTGGCGATTCTCCTCTTGTTTAATGCGGCCATGCCTATCATGCTGTACTATACGAATGCGCCGATGGATGTCTGGACCGTATTTACATGGACGGAGAGTTTCACCATCTACCTAAGTACGATATTTACGGTAATTATCGCTGCGGATATCGTGGCCGGGGAGTTTGCCGGAGGCACCATCAAATTGCTGCTGATCCGGCCGTGGAGCCGAGGGAAGATTCTGTTGTCCAAATTCACCTCCCTGGTTCTATTCGGTCTGCTCTGTGCGGGGATTACGGCCGTGGCAGGGATCACTATCTCGCTGCTGTTGTTTTCCGGCAATACCGGATTATCAGACGCATTGGCGGGATCATCGATGAACAACTCGCTGCTTCTCCTGCTGACCGATACGATCCAAGCGCTGGTCATCTCGCTAATTGCGTTTATGCTCTCTACGGTGTTTCGTTCTGGCGGTCTGGCGATTGGATTGTCGCTGATGCTCCTGTTCACCAAAGATATTTTCGGGTTTATCTTTAATCCGGAGCGGTTTGAATGGGCGAAGTATTTACTCTTTCTCCACATCGACCTAAGCGGCTATATTCAGTCGGCTGTCGGACCGGGAGGAGTGGGGCTGGGTTTCTCCATCACGATTCTGGTTGTTTATTGCTTGTTGTTTATGCTCATCTCTTGGTTGGCCTTTACGAAGAGAGACGTTGCAGCTTAATTTATGGATAAGAAAAGAGCTCCTTCTACCCGTGTGAATCACATGGATGGGAAGGGGCTCTTTGATGATGTCGGCTGAAAGAACGGGCCGATCGATCTAAAACTGCCGGGTTCGGGTGGTCGTCCATACGCCAGGTTAACCTGCTTCCGAGCGCTGAAGCGGCAGTGCGCTGTTCGTTGACTTCGCAGCTTCCTGAGTCGAGGTTTGATGCTCCATTCGGCTTGCTCCATTTAGAAGTCCGCCTTCCATTACGATCAGGGAAGCGGCGTAAACATCCCCGTACATCTGTCCCGTAGGTGTGATGGTCAGTTTGTTTTCCGCCGTCACATCGCCATACACCTTGCCGGCCACGATAACTTCCCGAGCGGAGATATTGGAGCGGGCAATCGCTTCTTCGCCGATGGTCACACAGCCTTGGCTTTCGATGGAGCCGTTAAAGCGCCCGTCAATCCGCAGATTATCCTCGCATTGCAGCACGCCCTCAACTTCACTTCCTGGTCCAATCAGCGTATCTGTTCGCTGGGAAGCCCGCTTGTTCTTGTTTTTCTTTTTCATATTACATTCCTCCTCATCATGAATGGATGGTGCTTACTGCAGATAAGGCAATGGGTCAATCGTCTGGTTGTTTTTGACGACCTGGAAATGAAGATGAGGACCTGTGCTTCGCCCGGAGGATCCCAGCTTGCCAATGGATTCACCTTGCTCGACATGATCGCCTACCGACACGGCCAGACTGTCCAGATGCATGTACCAGGTCTCTAGACCATTCGGATGTTTGACTACGATATAAAGCCCCCGGGCTCCGCCGCGTTCCGCTGCCGTCACCTCACCAGCGCCTGCGGCATAGATCGGATCGCCGGTTTTACCGGCAATATCGATGCCGGCATGATAGGCCGAACGCCCGGTAAAAGGATCACTCCGATAACCAAAATTCGAAGTCAGCCGTTTAGAAGTGGTTGGCCACAGTGAGGGTGTGCCTTCACGTTTCTCTTGGGTCTCCTGGGCTTGATCCAGCGTACGCGGAATATGGCGCTCCATACGTGAAATCAACTGCTGAATCTCCTCGAAATCATCATGGGTCTCCCTGGCGAGGCTTAACATTTCATTCTCATGAACGGCAATGAATTCCCCTCCGACATGCTGCTTATCCTCAGCTGTGATGGAGGAGGTCTGTCCTGATAAGCTGCCGTGCTTCTGAATAAACTGTTGAAGCTCCTGCTCCAGCTGCTGAACGCGCTCCATCTGGACCTTCGTTTGCTCTGCTTCACCCGACAGCTGAATGATAGCTTTGTTTAGTCGTTCTATCGCTTCCTCCTTGTCGGTGACCGTCACTTCCATCTTTAAGGCTTCCAGGTTTCTGAGCATCAGCTGCTGTTCGAGCCCCGAGATCGTTTGGGCCGACTGGATCTGCAGGGAAACGATCAGTCCGGCGATGGACAAAATAGCGGCCGCGGGTACCGCTATCATTAGAGGTTTGGACAGATGGATCTGTCTGACTGAATGCTGGGCATCCCGCAGCACCAGCAGGGTTAAGCGTTGTTTACGGTGTGTGGTTTTCATGGCATCTCCCTTCCATACATCATTTATGAATCAGGGTACCCGCTAGACTCGGCCAGCTCCTTATCTAGTATGTATTCTATTCTCTCGAAGAACATGTCAAAAATTATTAGATAAGAGAACTTATTCAGTATGGTGCGTCATTGGGTAATTGAATAAATACATATGGAATTGGTCAATGATGTAGTGTAGTTATTCGGTTCAAAATACGACTATTATTCATGCTGAGGAGGCTGTCGATATGGTATGGCTTCTGGTCGCACTTATTACTTTTATTTTGCAGATGGTTGCAGTGCTGTTGCTGGAGTTTCGGAATCCGTCCAAGGCCGTGGCCTGGCTGTTTATTTTATTTTGCCTCCCATTGATCGGGTTTGTACTCTATTTCTTTGTGGCGAGGGACTATCAGAAGCGGTTGAAGATTCGCAAACGGGGCTCCAGACTGTTTCAGGAAATCAGGGGGCACCTGTGGGATCAGGCCGCCGTTATCAGGCGCAAGGAAGGTATGAACAACGCCGGATTCCATCACAATGATCGTTTGTTCAATCTGCTTAATCATTTGTCGGAGAGTCCGATTACAGGTTGTAATCAGAGCCGCGTGTTGACGGATGGGGAAGAGACTTACGCTGCTATGCTGAGCGCGATGGAACAGGCCACAGACCACATCCATGTGGAGTTCTATATCTTTCGTCATGACCGGATCGGCACGAAGTTTCAGGAGGTCATGATTCGAAAGGCGCAGGAAGGCGTCAAGGTACGTCTGGTTTGTGACGGGCTTGGCAGCTATAAACTCAAGAAAACGTTCATTCAGCGGTTTAAGGAATCGGGAGTGGAGTTCTATTTCTTCCTGCCCGCCATGGTTTCGATGTTCAGCCGCAGAATCAATTACCGGAATCACCGTAAAATCGTCGTGGTGGATGGCACGATCGGTTTTCTTGGCGGGATTAACGTCGGGGACGACTATCTGGGCGAATATCCGAAAATGGGCTACTGGCGCGACACACATCTGGAAGTTAAGGGAGATGCGGTCTATTTCCTGCAAAATGTGTTTCTGCATGACTGGAAGCTTGCTTCCGGAGAGCGAATTGCGGATTTCGGGCTGTTCCCGGAGCATCATTGCACCGGGAATGAGCAGGTGCAAATATTGAGCAGCGGACCGGATCTGAACTGGAATGCCATTCAGGAGATGTGCTTCGGGGCGATTTCCGTAGCCAAAGAACGGATATGGATCACAACGCCGTATTTCATTCCCGATGAAGGGATATATGAGGCGCTGAAGACGGCAGCGGTGAGCGGAGTGGATGTACGGATCATTATTCCGGATCGTGCCGATTCCCGTTTTGTGAAAATGGCAAGCTTGTCCTACGTGGAAGAGCTGCTGGCAGCTGGCGTTACCTTCTACGAGTATGAAAAAGGATTCATCCACGCCAAGGTGCTCATCGTGGACGAACTTCTCGGTTCAGTCGGTACGGCGAATATGGATATGCGGAGTTTCTTCTGTAATTTTGAGCTGACAGCCGTACTGTTTGACCAACTGCCGATAGAGCAGTTGGTTGCGGATTTTAAGGAGGATCTCAAACAGAGCAGGCGGATTGATGAGGAGAGGTTTCGTCAGCGCGGAAGATGGCAGAAAGCAGCCGAAATTTTATGCAGGATGCTATCACCCTTACTATAAGTGTAATATCTTACATCAGATGTCAGAATGTCGGAAAAGCAAGTGGAATTCAGGAAGAAACCTGAAAGTTCTATGTCCAGCATTTATTGTATGATAGAATATGTATAAGGGTTTCACTTATAAATATAAATTAGCTTATTTTTCATAAGTTGAACGGGGGAGATTTATGTCAAGTGATGTGAAGATTCTTGCGCAAGTGAAAGCGGAGCAGCAGAAGCCGGAGAATCCCAAGGCAGGCTCAACCACCTTGAAGCTTCTCCGTCGTCTGGTGTTCTTAACTTTCGGTGCGATATTGATGGCCGTAGGGCTGGAGATCTTTCTGGTACCTAACAGAATTATTGACGGGGGCATTACCGGTGTATCCATTATGGTTTCCCATATCACCAATGTTCCGCTAGGTGTATTCCTGACCTTGTTCAACCTTCCATTTTTATTTATGGGATATAAACAAATCGGGAAAACCTTTGCATTATCCACGTTGTTCGCCGTAGTGATCATGTCCGTGGGAACTTATTTTCTACATCCCGTTGATCCGATCACCATTGACCCGCTGCTTGCGGCCGTGTTCGGCGGCGTTCTACTCGGAATCGGGGTTGGTCTTGTTATCCGGTCCGGCGGCTCCTTGGACGGAACGGAAATCGTGGCTATTCTGATCAACAAAAAGACGCCGTTCTCTGTCGGTGAAATCGTGATGTTCATTAACGTATTTATTCTGGGCAGCGCAGGATTTATTTTCGGCTGGGATCATGCCATGTACTCGCTGATTGCTTATTACCTGGCGTTTAAACTGATTGACATTACAATTGAAGGCATTGATCAATCCAAATCGGTTTGGATTATCAGTGATAAGCATAAGGAGATCGGTGATGCGCTGACCCAACGTCTTGGGCGCGGTGTAACCTATCTGGAGGGAGAGGGCGCTTATTCCGGCGACAGCAAGAAAGTTATCTTTGTTGTCATTACCCGTCTGGAAGAAGCGAAGCTCAAATCCATCGTAGAAGATTGGGATTCCCAGGCTTTTGTTGCCATCGGGAATATCCATGATGTGAAGGGCGGCCGCTTTAAGAAGAAGGCCATTCATTAATACACCAATATTCCTAAGTTCCACCCATGTTGAGAGTTAACGCGGGTGGAACATTTTTTGTTTAAGGGACATCTGCGTGCAAGCGTAGTGCCTTCTTCTCCCGCCCATATTGACGGATAATTCTCGTCATCGCCTGCACAGCCGCGGATTGACCAACAGCCTGGTTAACGGTTCCGGTGAAATAAAGTCCTGATTCAGGGTGATGGAAGGCAAATGCGCCGGATTGACCCCAGTGACCGATGAGTCCTCGTCTCAAGCCAAATGGAGAAAGCGGCTGTCTTGAAATGCCGATGCCATAGAAAAAGGGGCCAGGTGCCCAGAGAAAGTTCCATTCCCTTTGGAGTTCCTCCAAATCACCTATCGGGAACAACTCCCCGTTAAAAAAGGCCCGCAGGAAAATCATCGTTTCCCTTGCCGTTGAGACGATGCCGCCTTCCGCTCCGATTGACGCCATATACTGAGGAAGGTCCAAACGCTTCATCTTATAATAGAATGGAACGGGAGTCGTATCCTCCGGATTATGATAGACATACGTTTGTGTCAGATTCAGGTTGTCGAAGATGCATTCCTTGAATACGTTCTGAATGGAGTCACCCTTGATATTCTCGATGATCTGCCCAAGCAGCCGATAGTTGGTGTCGGAATATTGGGCTTTTTTCGCTTGTCCCGGTTTGAATTTAGGCTTTCCCCGTCTCGCTGCATTCAATGTTTTGTCCAGACTCCAAGCCTGATCATGCCCGGCGATGAGTTCCGAGAAGACGTTTCCGGAAAAATAGTCCGGGATGCCTGACGTATTGGACATTAACTGTTTGACGGTGATTTCTTCGGTGTAATCCCTGTTCTCCATCATATGGAGTCCCGCGATGATCTCTTTTGAAAGGTACTCGCTGATGGGATCATCAAGCCCAAGCCGCTGCTCCGCTCGTAACTTCAAGATTACGGCTGTCACATACAATTTAGTCACGCTGGCAATGAAATAGCGGTCCTCAGATTGCATCTCCCCGCCGCTGCTGACAAGGGAGAGTGATTGCTTCTGGTCCTCGACGCACAAAACCATGCTAAACACATTTCTTTTATTGGCGACCTGAGCCAACCATTCATCCAGAAGCGACTGCTCCAGGGCTCTTCCCATTCTCCATATACCTCCCATGGATCCTAATTTATCGACACCTTATGCAGATTCATGTCTCTTGCTGTTTCCGCAAACGAGCACCACGTATGAAATCCTCAGCGGCTTCGTCCATCATATGGATCATCCTGTCGTCATCCACGCTCTCCGTGAACAAATCATTGGCTAGCATGACACAGAGACCTGTCTGGAAGGTTTGCATTTTCAATAAAATCGATTGCAGCTCCTGATCAGAAAATCCCGCAAGCTCCGGGTCCAACTTCATTAACCCGATCACCTCACGAATTTGTTCCGGGGTATTCTTCATATGGGGATTGTTCTTCATGGTCAAATCCCGGTAGAGCACAGGGTATTCCTTCGCGAATCGCAGACTTGCCATGCCGATATCCCGGAACGGCTGACCGGATTGCTGCTCTGCAATCAATCCTCTGGCCACCTGAAAGGCCTTTTCGACGACCTGTTGAACCAATTCTTCAGCATCGTTGAAATTGACATAGATTGGCGCGATGGAGCTTCCCAGACGTTCGGCTACTTTTCGAATCGTAATGGACTCGATTCCATCCGTCTTAGCAATGTCAAATGCGGCTAGCACGATATCTTGTTTGGTGAACTTCGTTTTTGGTGCCATTGCTGTCTGCAGCTCCTTAGATTATTTATATGTGGAACCATTGATACATATCACATGATATATATGGATTATAAAGATTGATTGGACCGGGTTCAATCTTTTCTTATGAGGGGTTGCTGGAGGGTTATTTGTAAATCCAGTAAAACCCACTTATAATAAGAACATATGTTTGTTAAAATATGAAATAGTTCAAGATACAGCAATACAGGATCAGAGGGGAGGAAGAGGAGTGGCTCGTACGAAATATGAACGGATAACGACCAAACAGACTTTAAACAGAGTGAAGGAAGAGAGGATGCCCTTCGATTGGTCCATCAATCCGTACCGCGGATGCGGGCATGGCTGCAGCTTTTGTTATGCCCGCGCTTTCCAATCCTTTATCGGCATGGAGGCGGAAGATGAGTTTCAGCACCATATCTTTATGAAGTCGAATGCAGCCGAAGCGCTTGAGAAGCAGTTATCGAGTGCGGCAAGGAAGTTTGATCATGATATTGAAGCGATGCGGAGATCTATTGGACAGGTTACGATCGGTACGGCAACCGATCCGTACCAGCCGATCGAGAGCAAGGAGGGCATTACGCGGGAGTGTTTGAAGCTGCTGGCTAAATACCGCATCTCCACAAGCGTAACAACGCGTTCTCCGCTCGTGCTTAGAGATATGGACATATTGACCCGAATGGAGAATGTGTCCGTCAACATAAGTCTCAACACGCTGAATGGGGACATCATCCGGAAGCTGGAGCCGGCATCGCCTCATCCGGAGGGCAGGCTCGATACGATCCACCGATTATCGGCTGCAGGCATAAGAACAGGCTTGTTTGTGGCGCCTGTGCTGCCCTTTCTGACGGATAAGGAGTCAGAGCTGAAGGACCTCTTGGCGCAGGCGAAGGTAAGGGGCGTTTCTTTTGCCATGATCTCGTTATTGAGACTCTCGCGCGACGTGAAGAAATGGTATATCGAAACACTTAAACACCAGTTTCCTGAAGTGGTTCAACCGTACCGCGAATTATATGGACAGGGCGCATATGCCGAAGAGCATTACGTGCGTTCCTTCAAGTCGATGGCAGCCAGGCTGCTGAACGAATATAATCTGAACGGACTGACCACGGGAGCATCTGCTGCTGCCGTGAGCAAGTCCGGGACGATCGCAAGCGGGACTTCTCAACAGAACGGGACGCAGGTTGAAGGCGCTTGCGATCATCTTCTTTCAGCGCGGGACTTGGTTGCTCCTGCACAGCCAAGGAAGCTGCCGCAACCGGCAGCGCCGGTCTCGGGGGAGGAGCTTATGCCGGATATTGAACAGCTATCCTTTCCTTTTTGAGGCTCCCTTTCCTTGGGGCTTCAGATGTCGGATGACGTTCTCTATCGGTTGCGGAGGCAAGGTCTGAAGCAGGTCGCCCTTCTCTCTTAGCCGTTCTTCAATGTTCAGCAGATGAAAATCCGTGGGAGAAACATCCTGACGGACCTCGTCCCAAGTGAGCGGCGTGGAGACGGTCCCCAGCCGCCGGGCCCGCGGGGTATAAGGAGCGGCGAGCGTCCTTCCGCTGTAGTGCTGAAGATAATCGAAGTAGATTTTATCGCCGCGATTCTTTTTAAGCCGTTCGATGGTGAACAGCTTAGGGAACTTCTCCGTCACATATTGCCCCACGAATTGGCCAACCGTGCGAAGTTCATCGAACGTAATGCCTTCCGGAATCGGAACGATGATCTGAACCCCGGTAGCGCCTGAGGTTTTCGGGACAGAAGACAGGCCCAAGGAGCTCAGCACGTCCCCTACAATGGCCGTCGCTTCCATGATCCTCGGCTCTTCCGGCAGCGTTGGATCCAGATCAATCATCCATTCGCAGGGCAGATTGCTGCCTGCGAGGTGCAGTGAAGGATGAAACTCAAGCGCAGCCAGGTTTCCCAGCCAGAGCAGCTCCGGCAGTCCGTTCAACAGCACGTAGTTAATATTTTCGTGCACATAGGTCTGCACAAAAGGCGGCAGCGGCTCCGGCGCATTTTTCTGATAGAAGGATTCGCCTTCGGCCCCGTGTGGGTACCGGATGGTCGTGAGCAGCCTGCCCCGGCAATACCGGAGCAGGAACGGGGAGATGGCCGCAAGCTTTTGCAGATACATCGCTTTAGTAATGCCGACTTCCGGCCATAGCGGTTTGTCGGGATTCGTAATTTGAATCTCCTGTCCCTCGATCATCAGGGTCCCTTTGACGGTACGAGCCATATGGTTTACACCCCCTCAATCGATACGAGTTTGGGATGGCGCATCATGCCATCCTGACTCCACTCGAGAAATGTGACCTGAACGGAAAGCGGCTGGCTTAGCCAGGCCAGCTGTTCTTTCTTCAAGTCGGTATGGAGCGTACCCCATCTCGCATCAGCACGATGGCTTTCGGCATATTGCAGCAGCTTCTTTTTCGTCTGCTCATTTAGCCCTAGGGAAGCCCGGCCAATGTAGTTGCTGTCATCATCAGCAATGACGAGGCTGGCCACTCGGCCTTCCCTGATGATCATGGCGACGGCGGTGGCTGTCATGTTCACGGCAATCTTTTTCTTGTACCAATCCCGATGTTTCTTGCCTTCACGATAAGGAGAGGAGAGTCGCTTCATCACAATGCCCTCCCATCCCCGTTCTTCGGCCCAATTCCATAAATGCTCGCCCTCCAGAAACAGATCCGCGGTCAGCAAGCCCGGAGTGTCGGAAACGATCTCCTTCAGGCGGTGGTGACGTTCAAGATAGGGCAGCTTACGCATGTCTTGGTCGCCGTCCACCAGAATGTCGAAGAGAACATAAGTAAACAGAGGAGCGTTCGTGCTGACCGCACGTGAACGCTCCCGCTGAAGAACCTTCTGAAATACGGGGCGACCAAGCTCCGGATGAAAATAGACAACCTCGCCATCCAAAAGAAGACGCCGATCCTGAAGGCCGGATAATGCCTGAACGACTTCGGGATATAGAGATGTTTTATCGAGCAGCTTGCGGGAGTATAGCGATACACGGTTCTGGTCAAGTCCGGCCAGAATGCGCACGCCGTCCCATTTTAGCTGATATCCCCAATCCTCACCCGTCGTGATCTGATCCGTCGAGATCGGTGCCATCGGCTCTTTGGGCAGCAGATTCTGCAATTGTCCCATACGGTTCAGGATGTCGAGTCGGATTTCTTGGATTTGGTTGTCCGGCGCTTCGGCTTCGGTGTGTCAAGCTCGCCTTCCCCGCCGCTCACCTTGGCAGCCGGTTCTTTGGCAGCCGTCTTCCGGGTCGGTTTACGCGGCTTTGGTTTGGTGCCAGGATCCGTTCCGATTGGCTTTACCGCTTCGATGCTTGCCTGGAGGGCAGCCATCAGATCGACAACGTTGGTCTCCTGACGTGCAGGGGCAATCTTGATCTCTTCGCCGGACACTTTGCTGTTGATCAGATCCAACAGACGTTCGCGATAATCATCCGTATATTTCTCAGGGTCAAAGGGAGTCGATAGCTGGTCAATCAGCAGTTTGGCCATATCGAGCTCCTTGGAGTTGACCTCGGTTCTTTCAGGCAAATTCGGGACCTGGGAGATCGGCCGGATTTCATCCGGGTAGAAAATCGTCTCGATCGACAAGCATTCATCGAGCACCCGGATCGCGGCCAGACTGCTCTTCGAGCGAATGGCGATTTTGGCGATGCCGATTTTGCCGGACTGCTTCATCGCTTCCAGCAGGAGCCGATATGCGTTTGCACCTGCTTGATCCGGCGAGAGATAGTACGTCTTTTGAAAATAAATCGGGTCAATTTCGGTCAGATCCACAAAGTCCAGAATGGTAATGTTTTTGCTGTTCTGTTCCGCGAGCTGCTCCAGCTCCTCTTTTTCGAACAGCACGAATTTCCCCTTCTCATATTCGTACCCCTTCGTAATTTCCTCCCAGGCCACTTCCTCTTCACATACCGGACATTTGCGGATGTATGAGAGCGGGCTGCCGCACTCCTTGTGAATGTAGCGCATCGAAATATCCTTATCTTCCGTAGCCGAGAACATCTTGACGGGCACGTGCACCAGACCAAAGCTGATCGCGCCCTTCCATACCGTATGCATTCTATGAAACCTCCTATCAAATTCTAATATGTTGGGTATGACCGTGTAGTAAACGCTATAAACGACGATATAAATTTTTGAACTACCTCTATCAGTGTGCCCAAAAAAAGACTCTAGTATGAGTTATAGCTCGGGATTGCATAATTAGAACCTGTTTGTGGCATATTGACGATGAACTCTGCCTGTATAAGGAGGTAATTTTCGTCATGAATGAGCCTAGAGAAATCGAAACGTCGGAAGAGATACAGAAGGACAGAGCCTCGGATCATTCCGCTGCAGAATCGGTGAACGGGGAGATGGTGGATTGGAACAGCCTAACCTCGAAGGAGAGCGAGATCTCTCGGGAATCTACGATGTTCGATATTGACCGGATGATCAACGAAGGCCTTGGCGGAGGCAATGTCACCCTAGATAACGGGCTGATCGGCCCTTCCACAACCGATACGATGGACGTCGTGGACGAATCGCCAAGAAATATGGAGAAGGAGGACTAAACGTATGGAGATACAGAGAGCCGTGGAGATTTTTAACTCTAAGGATACTTTCAAGGTCAACCTGGGAGGGGAGTCCGTGTGGATCGAGCATGTGGATCAGCAGAACGGGATGGCCACCGTTCAGGTTGGCTCCCGCCCGACTAATACGTTGACTGTGAACGTAGACCGGCTGAAAGAAGGCGAATAGCTTACTGTTGGGGCTCTTTAGCTCCGTCTAATCCATTAATAAACACGAAAAACACACCTTGTACGGGTCCCATGTCGTCGGAAACCGGATAAGGTGTGTTTGTGTTGACTACGTCGTTAACGACCTTCTGAAAAACAATCGGATATCATCAGCCAGCAAAACCAGGAGCTTCCAATGCGGCGAAATGGCCGCCTCGGTCGAATTCTGACCAATGCAGTATGTTGTACTGGCGCTGAGCCATGCTCCGAATGGAAAGGTCCTAGGGGAAGACCGCCACGCCCGTGGGCACCGAGGAATATGGTGCTGGCGCTCCAATTACTGGAGCTTTCTTTACAGATTCTTGCAGAGGAGCCTGCTGTAGCCGTGAGCCAATAGATCGAGACATTTGTAAGAAGGAGATCGAGATCAACCGCATCCTCAGGGAGATCTGCCGGCTAAGGCTTGATCTTTGACTGCATCGTGTCAGTGTTTGAAACCTGGGTTGAGTTTCTTTTCTCATCCCAGTCTTAAAAGCGAAACTCATGTTCTTGCAGCGGCTTGGGAGGACCGATATAATGAAGATCAAGTATTTTAAGATATGGGCAAACTAGTAAAGGGTGGATTATCAGTGAACAATGGCCGTACGGAGGGCCGGTTTCGAATGAATTCAAGCAGTCTGGAGGAGACGGAGCAGCTTGCTGCATGGCTGGCCGCTAGGGCGGAGCCAGGGACTGTCATCGGCCTGGACGGAGATCTTGGAGCAGGAAAAACGGCATTTTCCCAACAATTTGCACAGCACCTTGGTGTGAACGGGGTTGTGAATAGCCCGACATTTACGATTATTAAAGAATATGAGGGGCGTCTGCCGCTCTACCATATGGATGTGTACCGTTTGTCGATCGATGAAGCGGATGAGCTCGGGCTGGATGAGTATTTTTTTGGCGAAGGGGTTTGTCTCGTGGAGTGGAGCAGCCTGATCACCGAGCTTTTACCGGAGCGTTATCTGCATATCCAGCTTGAAACGACAGGCGAAACTCACCGGATCATCACACTTTCAAGCCAGGGCGAGCCCTATGGCGAGTGGTGCCGGGATTTGAATGAAAAATGGGGTAGCTGGAATGAACAACAATGACACGAAGCCGCAGCAGCGGTTTTTGGCGCTGGATACGTCTACGGCATCGCTGGCGGTATCCGTGATGGAGCAGGACAAGCTGCTGGCGGAAGTTAACACGAATGCGGACCGCAACCACTCGGTGCATCTGCACCCGGTGATGGCACAGGCGCTTGCGGAAGCAGGCCTCGGCATGGACCAGATGGACGGCATTGCCGTAGGAGTAGGGCCGGGTTCTTATACGGGGATCCGGATTGCGGTAACGGCTGCCAAAACATTGGCATGGGCTAATCACATCCCGGTTGTAGGAGTATCCAGCCTGCATGCCTTGGCATGGGGGAGCTTGAAGTCCGGATGGCATCAAGCCGAGCCGAAGAAGGGCGTCCACTGGGTCATTCCGCTGCTGGATGCAAGACGGGGACAAGTGTACACGGCATTATTCGCTGCCGATTCAGAGAGTCAAGAGGATGCGCCGATACGTATGGAAGAAGACGGTATTCGCCTGATGCAATCCTGGGTGGAAGCCATACAGGAACGCATCAGTAAGCTGCCTGAAGAGGAGCGCCCGGTTTGCCTTTGGTTTACTGGGGAAGTGGAGCTTCATGCCGAAACCGCCCGCGGGCTTGAGCCTGGGTTTGGAGACGGGCTGCATATTCATCCGTATTCGCTTGAAGGCCGCTGGATGGGGTACTTGGGAGCAGCCAGGTTGCTCGCCGGGGAAGCGGATGATGTGCATACACTGGTACCCAATTATACACAGCTTTCCGAAGCGGAAGCGAACCTGCTGCGTAAGCGGTGAAGGGAGCGTAGGATTCGTCATGGATCAGCAGAAGAAGCCGGTAGATGGTGAAGACGGTTTGTCCTTTCGGTTGATGACCTTGGAGGATATTCCGGAGGTCCTCGTGGTGGAGCGCGAAGCGTTCACCGTGCCTTGGACCGAGGAAGCTTTTCACAATGAGCTGAAACTGAATCATTTTGCACGTTATATGATTATGGAGTACGAAGGCAAGACGGTTGGATATGCGGGCATGTGGACGATCGTTGATGAAGCACACGTTACGAATATTGCGCTGCTGGAGCAGTACCGGGGACGCAAGTGGGGCGATCGACTGCTTACAGAACTGATGAAGACCGCTGCCTATATGGGAATGGAGAAAATGACGCTGGAAGTTCGGGTATCCAATCACGTTGCCCAGCACTTATATGCCAAAAAAGGGTTTAAACCAGCCGGTGTCCGGAAGGGGTATTATTCCGATAACCAGGAAGACGCACTCATCATGTGGGCAGATCTGCCCCTTTATCGGGAGGACGATGGCGAGGAAGGAAGTCAAAGGCTATCATGAATGAAGAAAGAGTAGACCGACAGCACAGCTGCATATTGGCGATAGAAACGAGCTGCGATGAAACCTCGGTTGCCGTTGTAAAGGATGGCTACGAGGTTTTGTCCAGCGTCATTGCCAGCCAGATTGAAACGCATAAAGCTTTTGGCGGGGTGGTCCCCGAGGTGGCTTCCCGCAAGCATGTGGAGAGCATCACGCTAATTATTGAACAAGCCGTAGCTGAGGCCGGCATTGAAATGAAGGATTTGTCGGCGATCGCCGTAACGCAGGGTCCTGGTCTGGTTGGAGCGCTTCTCGTTGGCGTCATGGCTGCTAAAAGCCTGGCGTTTGCGCTTGGCAAGCCGCTAATCGGCACGCATCATATTGCGGGTCATATTTACGCTAATCGCTTTGTGGGCGATATCGCTTACCCTTGTATGGCGCTGGTTGTTTCCGGCGGCCACACCGAGCTGGTCTACATGAAAGATGAAGGCAGCTTTGAGTTGATCGGCAGGACGCGGGATGATGCGGTTGGCGAAGCGTACGACAAAGTGGCCAGGGCGCTTGGCTTCCCGTATCCCGGGGGCCCGCATGTCGACCGTATGGCATTGGAGGCCGAAGAGGTTGTGGAGCTTCCCCGTGTATGGCTGGAGCCGGATTCCTACGACTTTAGCTTCAGCGGTCTGAAATCGGCTGTATTAAATGTCGTCAATCAGAGCAAAATGCGTGGAGAGGAAGTCCGGACGGAAGCGATAGCCCGGGGTTTCCAGGAATCGGTGGTCGAAGTGCTCGTGGAAAAGGCGGTTCGGGCAGTCAGAGCATATGATGCCAAACAGCTGCTGCTGTGTGGAGGCGTTGCCGCTAATCGCGGGCTCCGTAAAGTTTTGGCTGAACGTTGCAAGCAGGAAGGGATTTTGCTGACGATCCCGCCATTTCAGTATTGTACCGATAACGGAGCGATGATTGCTGCCGCGGCACATTTGAAATGGAAGCAGGGGAGTTTTACGGCGCTCGATATGAAGGCCGACCCGCAAATGTCGCTGGAACTTTGGGCGGAGCCATTAAGCTAAAACGTCTTGACACGTCTTTATATAGGACGTATAATCTTGATCAAATTTCAGAATGTTGAAACGCGAAGAACAGGACCAGTAAGGTGAACCTTGGATGAAGAGAGCTGCGGGACGGTGCAACGCAGACGAGAGGAACCTGAACTCACCTGGGAGCGGAGCGGGGGAACCTTGCGCAATGAAATGCCGATCAGGCATGGATTGGATTGCGGAGTTTGACCTTGCTACGGGATGGCCTCCGTGAGAGCGGCTGCGCACAAATCATTTGTGATTTGGCGATGAAGGGGGCTTTAAGGTCCGGGAACAGCATGTACCCGGGAGCTTAGAGTCAACAAGAGTGGTACCGCGATAGGATAGCCTGTCGTCTCTTGAATAAGAGATGGCAGGCTTTTTTGCATTCTTATTAGGCAGCTAATGCTTTGATCAAGCAGAAGTAGGCATATGACAACGAAACAGTACAAAAGAGGCGAGATACTCGGTGAAGTGCCGGATATCATGAGATTCGGCATAACAGCATATCGTATAAACGCGATGAACGGGAGCAGTAAAAGAGGGCTGTCTACAGAGAGCTGCGGATTTGGTGTAACGCAGCGGCAGCAAGCTTTGAATCTCACCCGGGAGCGGAAGAGGGGAACAGCACGCATCGGTTGATGGAGCAAGACAGACCAATGACGATGAATGCAGCCGTACTCTCTTACGGAGTTTCCTCCGTGATCGGGATGTCCATTCTCTTCATGTCCGGCCGGTATGAGGAGATCATGGACGTGAGTGGACGTGTATATGTCGCGGCAGAACAGCTGCGAACGAGGCGCGTCAATTAGAGTGGTACCACGGAGGGTGTTAGCCCGTCGTCTCTTATAGGAAGAGATGGCGGGCTTTTTTGCTGTCGGCAGCAGCAGGGTGGGATGCGGACGCAGGTCGACGTGCGGACGTAAAGCGAACATATCGAGCAGATGGGATAACAAGCCCGTAGGAAATCGGATCATACCATAACCAAGGAGGAGTATACAAAAATGAATGAATCCATGAGAACCATCCAAATATTCGATACCACATTGCGGGACGGGGAACAGGCACCGGGAGCAAGCCTGCAGCCTGAGCAGAAGATTGTGCTGGCCGGGAAGCTGGCGGAGCTGGGCGTTGACGTCATGGAGCCTGGGTTTCCGGTGTCCAGCCCCGGGGAGTTTGCCGCCGTGCAGGCCATCTCGAGACAGCTGCAGCAGGTGGAGATATGCGGATTCGCGCGTGCTGTGAAAGGGGATATTGATGCTGCCGTCAAGGCCACCCACGACGCGGCCAGAAGGCGAATTCATCTGTTTATTTCGTCTTCCGATATCCATCTTCGCCACCAGTTGCGCATGAGCCGTCCGGATGTGGTCGCAAGGGCACGTGAGATGACAGCATATGCGAAGCAGTTCAGCGACGTGGTGGAATTTACGGCGATGGATGCCTCGCGTACCAGCATTGACGACCTGATTGAGATGGTGGAGGCCGTCATCGAAGAGGGCGCAACGGTTATCAATCTGCCCGATACGGTTGGATATGCGCTTCCGAATGAATATGGTCGGATGTTCCGACGCGTGCGGGAAGGCGCCCGTGGCGGAAAGACGGTCGCCTACAGCGCCCACTGCCACAATGATCTCGGTCTGGCTGTAGCCAACAGCCTGGCCGCGATCGAGAACGGCGTCAACCAGATCGAGGTTACCGTGAATGGGGTGGGCGAACGTACAGGCAACTGCGCACTGGAGGAGCTGGTCATGGCTCTATCTACCCGGGGTGACATGCTGCGGGCGGAGACGGGCATTACGGCCGAGAAGCTGTATGAAGTATCCCGTCTCGTTAGCGGTGCGATGCATTTTCCAATGGCCTTCAATAAGCCTGTGGTCGGACGGAACGCCTTCCAGCATGAATCGGGCATCCACCAGGACGGTCTGCTGAAGGATCGAAGCACCTACGAAATTATGGACCCGGAAAAGCTGGGGATTCCGCGGAGCATGATCGTGCTGGGCAAGCATTCCGGTCGTCATGCGCTGAAGGATCGCCTTGCCAGGTACGGTGTCCAGCTCGATGGAGCCGAGATGGAGTCCCTGTACGATACCTTCAAGGAGACGGCTGACCGTCAGAAGGTGGTCAGCGATGATCAGTTGCTGCAGATGGTGAGCAGCACACTAGGCAAACCGGCCCAAGTATATGAGCTTACCGAGGCGCAGGTCATTTCGGGAACGGGCAGCAGTCGGGTTGCGGCCGTCACGCTGCGACATCTGAGCGAGCAAACGGAAGCCACCTACTCCAGCGTGGCGGACGGTCCGGTGCAAGCCGTTATTTCGGCGATCAGCCAAGGAATTAGCAGCGACATCCGCTTTGGCGATCTGGAACTTCATTCCTTAAGCAGCGGCGAAGATGCGCATGCCGAAGCAGCGGTCACGGTTGAGAAGGCCGGCAAGAACTTCCGCGGCACGGCCGTGCACCAGGATATCGTGATGGCCGCAGGCCTGGCATACGTTGCTGCATGCAACTCGGCGTTGATGTCGGTCTAGGCGAGGAAGCTGAACAGGGAACCTTAGCGTCTCCACTTCGATAATTGTTGGCACAAGCGACCTTCCGAACTGCGCTGAGGAAGGTCGCTTTTTTCAAAATCTAGTTCAATATAACTGGCAAATAACAAGAGGTAAGCCTATATAGAAGCCTATTATATAAGACATATAATTCTGTCAAGTTGTGAACAACGTTATCCACATATTCGCCGGAAAATGTGCATAAGCGAGAAAAATGTCGATAAATCGGTCTTTTGCAAGACGATGAAAAGAGGGGACAGGATTTTCAATTTCTTCGGTGGAAACTGTGGATAATGTGAATAACTTAGTGGATAAAGTTGGATATAGGACCGAAGATGCGCGAATAACAACAAAAAAATGGCCATTTCGGCCATTTCCATGGTAAACTTATGCACCGTTATTGGGGATAAGTTTGTGTATAAATGCAAAACTCCATTTGAAACACTTTTGTGAATTTTTTTAAGTTTCCAGTAATGACTCCCATTCGGCAAAAATTTGCTCAAGCTGACTCTTTTTATCTTCTAACGACTGCTGGCGTTCTTGGAGTGCCATATAATCCTGGTAGATCTCCGGCAGCGTCATCTCGGTCTCAAGCTCGGAGATGTCCGATTCCAAAGCATGGATTTGTTCTTCCAGACTTGTGAGTTTGCGCTGACGGTTTCGTTCCTCCCGCTTTGCTTGCTTCTCGGCTTCAAAAGAAACGGCTCCCTGTTTCTCGACGGTAGCTTCGACTTTCCCTTCCTGCTTCAGCGTGTGACGAGCAAACGGCTCGGAAGGTTCGTCATTCATATCGAGAATTTCCTGCTTTTTCTCCGTATAGTCGTCATAATTACCCAGGAAATGTTGAATGCCGTCCGGATGAAGCTCGATGATGCGTTCGGCCATTTTGTTGAGGAAGTAACGGTCATGGGATATGAACAATAAAGTGCCTTCGTAATCCATTAGTGCCGATTCCAGAACTTCTTTTGCAAATAAGTCGAGATGGTTCGTCGGTTCGTCCAAGATGAGCATGTTGGCTTCCAGGAGCATCAGCTTGGCAAGCGAGACGCGTGCCTTTTCCCCGCCGCTTAAGGAACTGATCTTCTTGAGCACATCTTCGCCGCTGAAGAGGAAGTTGCCCAGAACGGTGCGGATGCGGGCTTCCTCCATATGCGGATAGGTGCCCCATAGCTCTTCCAGAACGGTATTGCTTGGATTCAGCTCGGACTGCTCTTGATCGTAGTAGCCGATCTTCACTTTTGTCCCCCATTGAAGCGATCCGGCCGTTGGCTTCAATGTACCGATCAGGCATTTAAGGAGCGTCGATTTGCCAACGCCGTTGGGACCGATCAATGCTACGGTTTCCCCGCGGCTGAGATCAAAGGAAACCTGCCTAAACAATGGCTTGTCCTGCTCGAACGCAAGTGCCAGATCCCGCACATGAAGCACATCCTTGCCTGACATATACTCGGCTTCAAAAGAAAAGTGTGCTTTCTTCAGATCCCCCAGCGGTTTATCCATCCGTTCCATTTTATCCAGCGCTTTACGACGGCTCTGCGCGCGCTTGGTCGTAGAGGCCCGGACTAGATTTCGCTGAATGAAGGTCTCCATGCGGGAGATCTCATCCTGCTGCTTCTCGTATTGCTTCAGCTGGGATTCGTATTCCGCTGCCTTCAGTTCAATATACCGGCTGTAGTTGCCCGTGTATTTTTTGGAGTGACGGCGTTCGATTTCAACGATGGTCGTCACGAGACGATCCAGGAAATAGCGGTCGTGGGAAACGACAAGCAATGAACCGGAATAGCCGCGCAGATAATCCTCCAGCCAGGTGAGGGTCGCGATATCCAGATGGTTCGTCGGTTCATCCAGCATGAGCAGGTCGGGTGCCTGCAGCAATATTTTTGCAAGGGCCAGCCTTGTCTTCTGCCCGCCGCTTAAAGTGGCAATGGAGGTATCCGGCGAAAAACTGCCAAATCCCATGCCGTGAAGGACGCTTCGGATACGTGTTTCGATCTCATAACCGCCCTGATCCTTGAACCAGTCCGAACGGATCGCATAACGATCCAGAAGCTCCTGGTATTTCTTCGGATCCTCACTCGACTTCGGGTCGGCAATTTGTTCCTCCATCTGACGCAGCTCGCGCTCCATCTCCAGAAGGGGAGTGAAGACATCCAGCATCTCGTTCCATATCGACGAATCCGACTGAAGCCCGCTGTTCTGGGCAAGATAACCGACGGTGGTTTCCTTAGCCTTGAAGATTTGTCCGCCATCATAAGACATCTCGCCTGCCAAAATTTTGAGCAGGGTCGATTTCCCGGCCCCATTGACTCCGACAAGGCCGATTCTTTCGCGTTCAAGTACCTGTAGACTGATCCCGTCCAGCACGGGCGTAACTCCGTATAATTTCGTAATGCCATTGGCTTGCAGCAGCATATTATGTGAAACCTCCATCATTCTATATGTTTGTTCGATTAATTCTTCATTATAAGAAAAACCTCTACCGACGTACACTCTCAGAAGAGAGACCGTTTAGAAGTTGTTTTTCTTTTGATATCAGGATGTTCATGCATTGAAGTTTATGCGTTCTGATATCTTAAAGTAAGTGTACATGAAAATGACCGAACAATCGACTATGATTGGCGACTTCCTGCATTCTTGGCTAAAGGAAAGAACAATGGTAAACTAAACTTAATTATAAGCGTGAGAGGAAAGATCACGTGTTGAACCCTGAGGAAGAATTGAAGCGGGTATCCGCAAAAGATGCCCTGCGCAAAATGATGCTATCACGCAGGGATGAGTTATCCGAGGAAGAGCGGGCGAAGCGATCGCAGCAAGCCTGCGAGTATGCTTCGGAGGTCATGAATCGGCTTCAACTTCAGAGCATGATGATTTATGTCCCCTTTCGCTCCGAACTGGATTCCCGGCCGCTTGTTGAATGGGCGTGGAAGCAGGGGATTCAGGTTATCGTTCCCCGGAGTTTGCCCCAAGACCGTTCGCTGGAATTGTATAAGCTTCACGCATGGAGTGAGCTGATTCCCGGAGCTTACGGTATTCTGGAACCTGATCCGCAGCGATCGCAGAAATGGATGAATCATGGGCCTGATATCATCTGGGTACCTGGGCTTGCGTTTGACAGGAAGGGCGGAAGACTTGGATACGGAGGCGGTTATTATGACCGGCTGTCGGACAGGCTTAGTCTGGAAGCAAAAGACAATTCTTGTCAGATCGGTGAGCCTTTGTGGGTGGGAATCGGTTACGAGGTTCAGGTCTTGGAGCATGTTCCCATGGAAGAGCATGATAGGGTATTGGACGGTTTGGTTACGGAACGGGGACATACTGTGAAGGCCAGACCTGCAGCGGAGGGATAAGAGATGGAATTGAGTCATTTTAATGGCCAAGGCAGAGCACGCATGGTGGATGTCAGTGATAAGGATGTAACGGCCCGGACTGCGGTAGCAAAGACTACGGTTCGTATGCACCCGGATACGCTGATTCGCATCCAGGAGGGGAAGATCGGCAAAGGGGATGTGCTTGCCGTAGCACAGGTTGCGGCTATCATGGCGGCCAAGAACACGTCAAACTGGATTCCGATGTGTCATCCGCTGCCGTTGACCGGCGTGAATGTGGAGTTCAGCGATAATGCTAGAGATGAGTTATATATAGAAACGACTGTGAAGACCACAGGCAAAACCGGCGTTGAAATGGAAGCTTTGACAGCAGCTTCAGCAGCTGCGCTAACGGTCTATGACATGTGCAAAGCCTTGCAAAAGGACATGGTCATCGGCCCGACCTACCTGGTAAGCAAAACCGGTGGGAAGAGCGGGGATTACATACAAGAAACAACATAGCATTGCATAGAGACAGGAGATTCGAACGAGTGGGAAGGAGAGAGGGCAGATGGTGTGGAAAACGGCGATCCTAACGGCGAGCGATAAAGGTTCGCGGGGGGAACGCGAGGATACGAGCGCTCAAGTGATCCGGGAATTGGTGGAGGAAGAGCTGAGCGGAGAAATTATTGAATACCGGATCGTACCGGACGAGCCGGATG
The DNA here is from genome assembly GCF_050482385.1 of Paenibacillus lautus. Classification (GTDB taxonomy): domain Bacteria; phylum Bacillota; class Bacilli; order Paenibacillales; family Paenibacillaceae; genus Paenibacillus_AQ; species Paenibacillus_AQ lautus_B. The sequence continues at coordinate 179,363 of NZ_JBCNHV010000022.1, read as the reverse complement.
AAATTATCGCGGCATTGATCGAACTGACGGATTATTATCAAGTGGATCTCGTACTCACGACAGGCGGAACGGAGCTGGCGGTCCGAGATGTTACCCCGGAGGCAACCAAGCGGGTCATCGAACGCGAAGTGCCCGGCATCGTAGAAGCGATGCGTGCTACCGTCATGCAGAAGAATCGGAGCGCGATGCTGTTTCGGGGTGTATGCGGCGTCCGCGGCCGTACCTTGATTGTCAATCTGCCGGGCTCGCCTAAAGGCGTACACGAGAATCTGGCGGCGGTCATGGATCAGCTTCCGGAGGCACTGCTGATGGTAACGGGCCAGTATCGGGAGCAGCTCTAAAGGGCACTCCATTAGATAATTATGTAAACAATCTGTCACGATTCTATACTGTATATGTGATTTACATTATGGTATGATGGCGGTATATGAGCTTGTTTCAACTGCTGTAGTCGGATTATGGTCTTTAGTTAACACCTGTTGTAGTGCAAGGCGTGACGGATATAGACCATCCTGAGGTCCTTTAAAGGCATTAAGCAGGACAAGGAGGAGAAAAGATATGAGTACAATTGGAGTGCCGGGTATTATTTTGCTCGTCATTTTGGCGCTACTCTTGTTCGGACCGAACAAGCTTCCTGAACTGGGACGTGCGGTCGGAAGAACATTCCGTGAGTTTAAGGATGGTGCGCGCGAGATTATTGCTGACGACGCACCGGCGAAGAAGAAAGAAGAGGCTCCCCAGCAAGCCGTTGCCGCTGAGCCAACCAAGGTTGAGGATAAGCGTCTTCCGGAATAATGTAAGGTTTGAAGTCCCTTCCTTCGGGAGGGATTTTGTTTTGTCAGGGTCACATATAGGGTGGTGGTTAACATGTCGGAGCAAGTGAAAGATATGGCGCTTGTAGAGCATTTGGGCGAGCTTCGCAAACGAATTATAGTCGTGCTCGTGGTATTCGTAGCGGGGCTGATCGGAGGGCTTTTTGTTGCGGAGCCGATCTATCATTATTTGACGGCAGCCGAAGAAGCCAAGAACTTTGAACTGCACGCCTTCTCCTTCTGGGATGGTATCGGGATCTACATGAAAATCGCTGCCGTATTCTCGCTCGTCATTTCCGTTCCGCTGATCTTCTATCAGCTGTGGGCGTTCGTCAAACCGGGACTTCGCAAAGAAGAGCAGAAAGCGGCCATTCGTTACGTACCGTATGCGTTTCTTCTGTTCATTGTAGGGATAACGTTCGGATATTACATCGTGTTTCCGATGACGCTGTCGTTCACGACAACGATTACACAGAGCATGGGGCTCGAGGAAACCTACGGCATTACCAATTACTTAAATTTCATGTTCAATCTCGTATTGCCACTGGCCTTGCTGTTTGAGCTGCCGCTTGTGGTGATGTTCTTAACGAAAATCCGCATTCTGAATCCGCTTCGGCTCAGAAAAATGCGCAAAGTGGCTTATTTCGTGCTTGCATTCATTGCAGCTGTCATTACGCCGCCGGACTTCATATCGGATATCCTGGTCATGATTCCACTTCTGCTTCTGTACGAGTTCAGCATGTTTCTGTCCTCCGTGGTCTATCGCAAGCAATTAGAGGCAGACATGGAACGGGACAAGCGGTACTTACAGGTAGATGAAGAGGATTAATCGTGATGACAATTGTTTTGCAACATAGGATCGAATGAGAATGAGAACAACCCGCTAAACTCACTCCACGGGAGTATGGTTTGCGGGTTGTTTTTGTTAAAGGATCGAATTAAATGAAGGATACTGTAACATCTATTGGTTATCCCCATACTTTCACCCTGTTGAAATATGAACGCTTGGAAGACAATAAGCATATCGGAAATCAAACGGCCACTACAGAAGGAGAGATTCCGGATATGAAGATAACGCAGGAAATGAAATCGACGATTCAGCAAGAACTGGAGCGGATTGAGCGGGAGGAAGGGGTTCTTATCCTGTATGCATGCGAATCAGGCAGCAGGGCCTGGGGCTTCCCGTCGACAGACAGCGATTATGACGTAAGGTTTATCTATATCAGACCTGTAGAATGGTATTTATCCATATTCGACAAGCGAGATGTGATTGAGCGGCCGATCAGCGACAGGCTGGATATGAGCGGTTGGGATTTGAAAAAAGCGCTGGGGCTTTTTCGCAAGTCGAATCCGCCCCTGCTCGAGTGGTTGGAGTCCCCCATCAAGTATAAGGAGACGCTTGGCATCGCCCAGCAAATCCGCAGCATATCTCCGCTCGCGTTCTCGCCTAAATCTTGCATGCATCACTACCTGAACATGGCCAAAGGAAATTATCGGATGTATTTGCAAGGAGGGGACGTTAAGATCAAAAAGTATTTCTATGTACTGCGTCCGATCCTGGCATGCGACTGGATTCAATCCTACAACGAGATGCCTCCCATGGAATTCGAGCTGCTTACGGATGGCCTATTAGATCAGGGAAGTGCACTGAAACAGGAGATCGATCAATTGCTTCTTCGTAAACGTTCGGGTGAAGAGATGGATTATGAACCTAAACTTCCCATCATTAACGTATTCATCGAAGAGAAATTGAACGAATATGATCAGCTGGTCAAGGATAAGAAGCACCAAGACGCGGATCTGGATCAAAGACTGGATGCTTTGTTTCGGAGCGCGCTGGTTGAAGGATGGGGAACCGGCAGACCGCAGTCATTCACGGTTTGACGAACGGGGAGCGTCATTTGGTATTTAGCCGTACAGTGTTCCTTAAGACTCAGGCATATTTTGGCTGGTCATGGATACAATGGAGAAGGGAGTTTAGGGACAACCCCGAATAGAGTCTCAATTGCAAAAAAATGATCAAAAAATCATGCAAAGGACTTGAAATTTTAACACAACTTGAGTATCATAAAATTGGTTGTTAGCACTGAGGGTTGTCGAGTGCTAATACATAAAGCTTTGAAAAAAGCATCACAACATATTTAAAGGAGGCTATTTTTTCATGATCAGACCTTTAGGTGAACGCGTATTGGTAGAACCGATCGAACAAGAAGAAACTACGACATTCGGGATTGTACTTCCTGACTCTGCTAAAGAAAAGCCGCAAGAAGGTAAAATTATTGCTGTAGGCAGCGGCTCACTGAAAGACGGCGCACGTGTACCTTTGGAAGTTAAAGAAGGCGACCGCGTCATTTTCTCCAAATACGCTGGAACAGAAATCAAATACGAAGGTAAAGAATATTTGATTATGAAAGAAAGCGACATCCACGCGATCTTAGGCTAATGAACGCCTGAATATATCCTTGATTTACTATTTCATAATCCACTAGGGAGGTATGTAATACCATGGCAAAAGACATTAAGTTCAGTGAAGACGCCCGTCGCGCAATGCTTCGCGGTGTAGACGCTTTGGCAAATGCAGTTAAAGTAACACTCGGACCGAAAGGCCGTAACGTGGTTCTTGAGAAGAAATTCGGAAGCCCGCTCATCACGAATGACGGTGTAACCATCGCTAAAGAAATCGAGCTGGAAGATGCATTCGAGAACATGGGTGCTCAGCTTGTTAAAGAAGTAGCTACCAAAACCAACGATGTTGCCGGTGACGGTACAACAACGGCAACGGTTCTGGCACAAGCTATGATCCGTGAAGGTCTGAAGAACGTAACAGCTGGCGCAAACCCAATGATCATCCGTAAGGGTATCGACAAAGCGGTTAGAGCAGCTGTGGCTGAGCTTCAAGTCATCGCGAAAGAAGTTAAGAACCACCAGGAAATCGCTCAAGTCGCTTCCGTATCCGCAGCTGACGAAGAAGTAGGTCAACTGATTGCAGAAGCTATGGATAAAGTGGGCAAAGACGGCGTCATCACCGTTGAAGAATCCCGCGGCTTCTTGACAGAGCTGGAAGTTGTAGAAGGTATGCAATTTGACCGCGGCTACATCTCTCCATACATGATTACCGATACGGATAAAATGGAAGCTGTTCTTGAGAATCCATACATCCTGATCACGGATAAAAAAGTTACCAACACGCAAGAGATCCTGCCGATCCTTGAAAAAATCGTACAGCAAGGCAAACCACTCGTTCTGATCGCTGAAGATATCGAAGGCGAAGCGCAAGCGATGCTGATCTTGAACAAACTGCGTGGAACGTTTAATGCTGTTGCTGTTAAAGCTCCTGGCTTCGGTGACCGTCGTAAAGCCATGCTGCAAGATATCGCTGCATTGACTGGCGGCCAAGTGATTACGGAAGAGCTCGGTCTCGACCTGAAAACAGCTTCCATCGATCAATTGGGTACCGCTCGTCAAGTGCGCGTAACCAAAGAGAACACCATTATCGTGGATGGCGCTGGCAACAAAGAAGACATCGAGGCTCGCGTGAAGCAAATCCGCAACCAATTGGAAGAAACCACTTCCGATTTCGACAAAGAAAAACTGCAAGAGCGTCTGGCTAAATTGGCTGGTGGCGTAGCTGTAGTCAAAGTCGGCGCGGCTACTGAAACGGAACTGAAAGAACGCAAACTGCGCATCGAAGATGCCCTGAACGCAACCCGCGCTGCGGTTGAAGAAGGTATGGTATCCGGTGGTGGTACAGCGCTCGTTAACGTATACAACGCTGTTGCTGCTGTTCAAGTAGAAGGCGACGAGAAAACAGGCGTGAACATCGTTCTGCGCGCTCTGGAAGAGCCAATCCGCACGATTGCAGCAAACGCTGGCAAAGAAGGTTCCGTTATCGTTGAGCGTCTGAAAAAAGAAGATATCGGTATCGGCTACAACGCCGCTACAGATACTTGGGTGAACATGTTCGAAGCAGGTATCGTTGACCCTGCGAAAGTAACGCGTTCCGCTCTTCAAAACGCAGCTTCCGTTGCGGCTATGTTCCTGACAACTGAAGCGGTTATCGCTGACAAGCCAGAACCAGAAAAACCAGCTATGCCTGACATGGGCGGCATGGGTGGAATGGGCGGCATGATGTAATAATAGGCCCCAAAAGCCTGTCATATCAATGAAAAAGAGACCTCTCGGGGTCTCTTTTCTTGTATAAGGTCACAAAAAGGTCACATTCATTGCAAGGAGAGGCTAGCCAGGATGTCTGAAAATTGAATGTTCATCTTGCTCATCGGTTTTTCTCGTATCTTTCAGTGACATGGGTATACACTTGCAAAGTGGCCTTCGAATGAGGGCGAGTAGTGATGAGGAGCTGCATGGGAAATGTTATCGAAATCATTACGTAGATCGTAAAGGAAAGATTACACAGCGTAAGATTGAGGTGCTGACCGGGCAGCTGGTATAAGGAACTTGCTTTTATAGTCAAATATGGTTCGGTATGATATGAGTAAGGCGGCATTCTCATAGAAAGGTAGCGGAGCAGCCCAAAGCTATTAAGGAGTAGCTTTCCCACGAATTATTTTTTAATATAAATAATTAATAAAGACACTGTACAAATTAATTGAATCAGTTATAATGTGATAAAAAGCTTGCTAAAAACGGCTGGAAAATGGAGTTGAAATATCATGTAAACAATGAAATTGAAAGCGCTTAATGGATGCGTTTCCAAATCAAGAAGTGATATGAAACTCGTGGAAGGGGTTGTTTAATAGGCGATTCATGGACTTGGAGTACATGGATGGATCCAACAAAGGGGCGTTTGGCAGCAAAGAATGAGTGCGTTGAAAGGAGTTTATACATGGCTGGTTTAGAACCGATAATTCAGATCGATATGAAAAAGAAGAAGGGCTCCAAACTTCAGTTAATGGCCAAGGAGCTTGTATACAACAAATGGCTTTACATTATGTTTCTACCTGTTTTTATATGGTATTTCATATTTGCCTATTGGCCGATGCATGGCTTGTTGATGGCATTTCAGAAGTACAACGTGGTCAAAGGGATATCCGGAAGCAGCTGGGTCGGATTTAAATATTTTCAACAATTTTTGGATGACCCCCATTTTTTTAGATTGATCAAAAACACGCTGCTCCTTAATATTTACAGCTTGATTTTCGGGTTCCCTGTGCCGATTATTTTAGCTCTTTGCTTCAATGAAATAAGGAATCTCCTGTTCAAAAAAATTGCACAGACGATAAGCTATTTACCGTATTTTATTTCTACGGTTGTTGTATGCGGGATGGCTCTTACCTTCCTTTCGCCGAGTACGGGTATCGTCAATATTCTTTTAAATAAATTTGGAATTGAGAGTATTTTCTTCTTTCAAGATCCGGATTACTTCAGAACGATTTATGTGCTGTTGGGAATTTGGCAGGGAGCTGGATTTTCCGCCATTATTTATATCGCCGCTCTTTCGGGCATTAGTCCCGATCTCTATGAAGCAGCCAAGATCGATGGGGCGGGCCGGTGGAGCCAGCTCCGTTACATTACATTCCCAAGTCTGGTCCCGACCATTATTATTATGCTGCTGTTAAACCTAGGTACGATTTTAACGGCCGATTTCGGCAAAATCCTGCTGTTGTACAATCCAACGATTTATGACACCGCGGATGTCCTGAATACTTACGTGTACAGAAAAGGACTCATTGACAATAACTATAGCTATGCCACAGCGGTTGGCCTATTCCAGGCTGTGATTGGTTTCATTCTGGTATACGGAGCTAATTACTTGAGCAAAAAGGCAAACCAGACTTCGCTTTGGTAAAAGGGGGAGAGAACATGTTTAAGACCAAAAAAAGAGTGGACGCCAGTGACGTCATTTATTTTGTATTCATCTATCTGTTTATTATCGTCACTTGTATCGTGATGCTCTACCCATTCATTTATATTCTATCTGTTTCTATCAGCGACACGGACAGTGTGATGCGAAATGAAGTGCTTCTCTGGCCAAAAGGAATCAATTGGTCAGCTTATGAGACGGTTTTGAATTACAAGGGAATGATCGTGGCCTATGGAAATACGATTTACTACACGGTGGTGGGGACATTTCTCAGCTTACTGCTGACGACGCTGGCGGCCTATCCACTGTCAAGGAAAAATTGGAAGCTGCGCAATTTTGCCGCCATCTTTTTGGCGATTCCCTTATGGTTCGGTGGCGGAATGATTCCATTTTATATGGTCATGAGAGATCTTCATTTGCTCAATTCCCGAATGGGTATCTTGCTTTACGCAGCTATTTCCACGTTCTATATCATCATTGTACGGACCTATTTTGAGAGTCTTCCCAAAGAGATTGAGGAATCGGCCAAAATCGACGGTGCCAGCGATATCAGAATATTCCTGCAAATGGCACTGCCTCTGTCCAAACCGGTTCTTGCAGCCATCGGCTTGTATTATGCGGTCGGCAAATGGAACTCCTTTTTCTGGGAATTGATATTGCTCAGCAAGGAGCAATTTATGCCGGTTCAGGTGCTATTGGTCCGAATAATCCGCGACAGCTCATTTGATAAGGAAATGGAGAAGGCGCTAGTCCAAAGTTCCGGAGTTCTGCCGATCACCATTCAATATGCGGCTATCGTGATTACTGCTTTGCCGATTATTATGGCCTATCCGTTTCTGCAAAAGTATTTCGTGAAAGGGGTGATGATCGGCGCCGTTAAGAGTTAGTAGATTTGAAATAGCGATGTGCGTAAATTGAATAATCCAAAGTGGAGGTCGTAAGAATGAACAGACAATGGAGAAAGAATGGGATATCCTTATTAATCATTGTAATCATTATGGCTCTTCTGACATCGGCATGCGGAGGCGGAGCGTCAAAGGGAGAATCGTCGCCGTCAGATAATACGAGCGGTGATGATCAACCGGTGAAATTATCGATCTTTATTGCGAGCCGGGCAACGGATGAAATGTACACCAACGAAACACTGGTATGGAAGGAAATCGGAAAAAAATTTAACGTGGAATTTGATTTTATTACAGGTGATGCCAAAACGATGCGTGACAAATTTCCGCTTATGATTTCTTCCAATGAGTATCCGGATATCGTCGCGGATGCACCTAGCAACTTTAACAAATACGGTCCGCAGGGCGTGTTCATCCCGCTGAACGATCTGATTAAAGATAAGCCCAATCTGCAAAAATATTTAGTAGACGACAAAATTGCCAAATCCCAGATTGTTAATGCAGATGGCAATATTTACGGAGTTCCGATGTTGTCTGCGGTTCGTACATCCGAAGGCCCCTTGATTCGTCAAGACTGGTTGGATCGCTTGAACCTGCCAGTACCGGAAACGATGGATGATTGGTATAATACTTTAAAAGCGTTCAAAGAGAAGGATGCCAACGGAAACGGTGATCCGAAGGATGAAGTACCGTTTTCTACTGCCGGCACTTTTTATTTAAACTTTGCCGATGCTTGGGGCATTGACTTGAACGAGGATGGCCGCTGGATGGAGGAAAACGGCAAGATGATCTATACGCCAATCGATCCGCGCGCCAAGGAATTTCTTACTACGATGAACAAATGGTACAGCGAAGGATTGTTTGATCAAGAGATCCTGTCCAGACAAGATAAAGACTATACTTCGATGGTTTTCAATGATAAAGTCGGTGCAACCAGTCATTGGGTTGGATATGTGGCAAGCTTCAATGCGAGACCTGAAGTCGAGAATATTAAAGGATTTAATTTCCAGGTTACGCCTCCTCCAGTCATGAACAAAGGCGACAAACCACTTACGAGCAGGCAGCAGCAAATCGTGGTGCCTGTTGCTTGGGCCATCAGCAGCCAGAACGAGCACGTCGACAAAACAATGGAAATTTTCGAGTATGCTTACAGTGACGAAGGCCAACTGCTATTTAACTTCGGAGTTGAGGGCGATACATATACGAAGGAATCCGATGGAACGCTCAAATATACCGACAAGATTATGAAAAACCCGGACGGGGCCGCGAAGGCATTAAGTAGAATCGGAGCGCAGCCATGGATCGGTTTCCGTCAAGATGCACGTTATGAGAAAGCTGCTGCGGTGAGCGAGGATGCTGCTAAGCAACTGTTCTATTACGTCGAACAAAACTATTTCCGGGATCCGGTACCTGCCTTGAAGTATACCGAAGATGATTTTGAGACGAGTACGGAGATCAAAACGCAGATCGATACCTATGTGAATGAGATGATTAGCAAGTTTATTATCGGGCAGGAGCCGTTATCCCAATTTGAAGCATTCGTTGAGAAAGTGAGATCCATGCGTTTTGATGAACTGGAAGCTATCCAGAACAAAGCGTATGAGGCGAATAAAGAATTAATGAAGTAATGGATAAGAACAATGGAAACTAGGGGGTTTCTTTTTCTAGAGAACACATTACCCTGGAGAAAGGTACATGCATGAAACATATTAGAGGTAACGTATATCTAATGAAAGAAATCAACCGAGCGACCATCTTAAGCTTACTTCATAGGGAAAAAGCGATGTCGCGCGCGGATATCGCAAAGGTTACGCAGCTGAGCGCTACGACCGTGTCCTCCCTGGTTGATGAGCTGATTGCTGAAGGATACATTGTCGAATCGGGCGAGAAGTCATCGGTTGGTGCGGGGCGCAAGGCCATATCGCTGGAGATTAGCAAAGATAAAGGGTTTGTCATTTCGGTCGGTTTGGGAAACAACACATTTTACTGCACATTGTCCAATTTCCACAGTGAAATTGTCGCTGAGCTTACAGTTTCGGCCGTAAAAGGAAATGACCAGGTTCTGCAGGCGATATTTCACTGTATCAGCGAGATTGTCCGAATTGCGGGTATCAGTGACTTCTCCCAAATCAAAGGAATCGGCATTGCTTCTCCGGGTATTGTTGATGAGGGTAGCGGGACAATATCGTACGCGCGTTATCTGAATCTGAAGGATTTTGAGATTATCAGGCTGCTTCAGTCTCGTTATTATAATCTGCCTATTTACGTCATGAACGACACTAATGCCGCTGCATTTGCGGAATATTATCTGGAGACGAGTCCTAGCGTTAAGAACGTGCTATATGTATGGATATATGAAGGCGTCGGAGCCCGGTTTATCGTGAATGGTCAGGTCTATTCGGGGTACAAAGGAAGAGCAGGCGAGGTCGCCCTACTGCATGATAATTGGTTTAACAGTACCTCTGTGCTGGAGCAGGCGCGGAAAAGGGCAGCCAAGCATGGCTGCCCTGAACCTCAAACCATAGAAGAAGTTGTACAAGCGTATGAACGCGGGGAAGTTTGGATTGAGACGATGATGAATCGAAGCCTGCTGTTTTTGAGCAGGGCGGTTGCGGTCATGATGAACCTGTTTGGCCCGCAAAAGACCATTTTGGACGGGTGGTTCATGACATCACCGAAATGCATTCAGAAGATTCACGATCATCTAGCCCAATTTGCGGTGGATGGTTTATATGACTCGAATTGGGTTACCCCTGCGAGCTTAGGCAAAAGAAATTATGTGATCGGCGTAACCACGATGGTGTTGCATCAGCTGTTCAAAGGTAAGATTTCGTTAACTTGACCATTGACTTTACAAGTAAACTGTCCTGAAAGTACCGGTTATCAAATCCGAAACATGATATTTCCAAAGCGGTTCAGTTTATTCGCAAGTTTAAAAAATGAAAAAGAGACCTTGAGGGGTCTCTTTTCTATATATAGAATCACAAAAGGTCGCGTTTCTGGCGTGGGCGGCCCGAATATCGGTATCCGGGGAGCCGCACTTGGCATCGTTTATTTAAGATTGATCGTTCCGAAAATCGAATTTTTACTTGGATCTCTAAAGGTGATAGAACTGATATCCATATTTTCTGGAAGGTTGAGCGTAACTTGAATCGTTTTTGTCTCCCCTTTTAGTAGATTGGTATGGTCATAAGAAGTAGCCGAACTGATCTTCTTGCCACCAATAGTAGCGCTATCAAAAAAATCTAATGCACTCCATGCAAATTGGTTTGTCGGCTCTTCGTTTAGCGTGGCTTCAAATTCAATAACAGCGAACTTGTTTCCTTTATCAGCAATCATACCCGATGTCGATCCAGGTCCAGACGGGATGAAGTTTGTATAGCTTACACTGTTAACTTTTAGTGTCATATCACCTCGAGTAGCGGTTTCATTAAGTTTGAGTGTTAGTGGTGTCTGTGGTGCATTGCTTTGATTGGAATTTACTTGGGGATTTGTTGGTGTTTGTGATCCAGTCTTCAATTCTATTCTCTTAGCCTTGTTATCAAAAGAAGATAACTCAGCGTTTAGCATTTCAGCAACCTCACGAACCGGAAGGTAGGTTGTACCCTTGTATATAATCGGATCAGATTTGAGATTTTGTTTTTGTCCATCTACGATAATCGTGAATTTTGATAAAACTGCTTGAATTGTACCGGGTGCTGCAGCTGCAATTGTTGCCGATCCAATCATCATGCCAAGTGCTAGAGTGGTCATAGTTTTAACAAACGATTTCTTCAAGTGATACAACTCCTTTTTTTTGTCAAGTATAACACTTATTACGGCAAAATCTGGATATAACTTTATAGCAGTTACATTAACAATTTGCCCATTCTATTCCGTATCCCTTCTTTTATCTATTGATTATTCCTATATAATGTCCGATAATTTAATGGTTTAGGAAAATCACAGAAGGGGAGGAAGAAAGAGGAATGAAGAAAAAGAAAATTGTTTTAGCAATGACTGCACTATTGATGTTGGGAGGTACTGCCGTGTATGCAGCAGCTCCACAAATCAAGGGAACGATCCAGAACTTTAAGTATGTTCTAAACGGGAAAGCATGGAGCCATTCTGGGAAACCAATTTTGGTAAATGGTCAGTATTATCTGCCGGTAAGTACCGTTAAAGAAGCAACTAAAACCAACATAACGATTGACAAAGCTAAAGGGACAGTACATATCGGTGAGAAATTAAAGGAAACGCCTATTTTGAATGAACAGGTGAAGTACTACGATGCTGCATTAACTAGAGACGATGCATACACTGGGGATTTTAAAGAAGTTATACTCACTAAAGGTTCTTTGCCAAGTGTGTACCTTTTTCCTCAAGGTCAATATCAAACGTTAGTCCTAGACATCTGCGCGATCGAAAAGGACGCAACGGTTGTGATCAAGAATAAAGACACAAAAGAAGAGCTAAAGTCCTTGTTTGTCTCTCAAGACATCACTGAACAAATCGAAATAAACATAACAGGAATGAAACAAGTTGAAGTTGAAGTAAAAGGAAAAGCAGTTGTTTATCCATCTTCGCATTATAAGTAATATGATCGCATCGATAAGGAACCCTGTTGGCTTAGGCTAACGGGGTTCTTTTAGTATGGTGATCGCCAAGGTGCGCATCGCTCATAAATTGGCAACCAGTTCCATTGCATCAGAAAATTATGAGATTTGTTGGATACCATTTCCAGTGAATTCAATGAATAATGAAAAGGAATTGAAGAAATTGACAATCTCACAAATATCATTTGCTAATGGGGGTAGGATTGTGTCTAGAAAATATTCACGATTATTGATGGCGTGTTTTGCCGGATTGCTGCTGATGTTCGGATTAATGCCCGGATTAAGCCACGCGGCTGCCGATTCGGCGCAGTCAACTGTCGAATGGTCCAGGGATTACGGGAGTAACTCCGCAGGGAATGGAGTGATCCCGACTTCTGATGGCGGCTATATAGCCGTTGGAGGTATCTTCGAGGCTGGAAAGGATCAAAAGGCCTACATTTTAAAGCTTGATGCGGAAGGCCAGGTTGAATGGGAACAGAAGCCTATGTATCCTACTACGAATAGTAAGGCATACCGGGTCATTGAGACGAAGGACGGCGGATATCTCGTTGCGGGTAACACGAATTCAGAAGACGCACCGATTGTTGGTCAGCTGTATATGATCAGACTGGATTCATCGGGCAATGTATTATGGGAAAAGGTACAGGATGATACAATTCATAGTACCCCAACTGCCATTGTCGAAACGGAGGACGGCGATTTTCTTATAGCCGGGAGTGGGTCCGTAGGCTGGGTTGCCTATGAAAAAGCCTATATTTTAAAGATCGATAAAAATGGTGAGACATTATGGTATAACAAATACAATTATACAGACAGCGTAGAGTTTAACGACCTTATTCCGGCAAATGATGGAGGGTACATCGCCGTTGGCGGCGTAGGCCGGGCGGAATATGAAACGGGAGACCTGGATGCGATGCTGATGGTCAAAATTGATGATCAGGGCAAAGAGGTCTGGTCGAAACAATTCAAGGACCCGGATAGCCGCTGGATTGCATTTTCCATTACTGCTTCGGAAGATGGGGGTTATGTCATTGGCAGTGAAAAACGTATCGACCGCAATCGTGTGAATGTACTTACCAAGTTGGACCTGAACGGACAGGAACAATGGGAAAAAACATATCGTGACGGGACAAATTCTGAGTTCTTCAAACGTCTTGTCCGCACAAAAAACGGCTATGCCATGCTGGGAAAACATATTTCTAACAACGGTCTGGATTCGAAAAGTCAATACGATGTGCTGAGTGTCGATGGGAACGGCCAGTTTATCAGCAGGGAATTGTTTAAGGGCCCTCCCATCTACATTGTCGGAAGTGCGGCGGTAACACCTGACGGCGGATTTATTTTTCCGGGAACCGTTGTACGGGGGGACGTTAAGAAGTTCCAGCTTATGAAGCTGTCACCTTCAGCGGACAAGCCACCAGTCGAACGTACGCTGACGGGCATCTCGTTTACGGAAAAGGAAAAGAAATTGAAAGCAGGTACAAGCGTCTTTACCGTGCTTCAAGCGGTTTATTCCGACGGCACAAAGAGCGATTTGTCCAGCGCCGCGGATTATGTATCGGCGGACAGCGCCATCGTGGAAATCGACGCATTGGGCCGGATTACAGGGCATGAGCCGGGGAACACCTATGTCGAAGCAGCTTACGAAGGTTTCACGGCCAGATTGAGCATTACCGTGTTCCCGGAAGACTCGGACGAATTCGAACCTGTCTCTGGCTATATCAAGCTGGATTCTGACGAGTATTCGCTTGCGGAAGGCACGATGCTCGACTTGAAGGTCATATTGCGTAACTATATTAACCAAAACGAAATCGACATCACAAGGCAAACAACATTCATCAGTGATCATCCGGATATAGCCGAGGTGGATAAGGAAGGAAACCTGATCGGACATAAGCCGGGAAAAACCCAGATCTATGCCCAATATAAGGGAAGCATCACTTCGGCCAACGTGCTGGTGGTTCGTTCATCCGTTCCGAATGAAAGTGTGCAGTCAGACACCTTAAAGTGAATTCCGCTTGACGATTTTGCAGTGTTTTTGTAATGTATCTCGCTGATTCCATACTTCTTTCAATACCGGTAGGAATAATCATCTTAGGACCTGCTTGCTAAGATACTTCTTACCCTCGGTTTCATACGAAGCATTTGGATACATTTTGTGTAATGTATGCTGTCAGTTTGACTGGTTCTTTTATAGGTTATGTAACAAGCAAAAAAACAGTAAAAAAGTAAACAGGAATATTTTACTTATAACTCAGTTACATACATTACCGTAAGAATTTGCTTACGAGAGAGCGTGTGCCGATACTCAATCGGCGCACGCTTTTTAAGTTTGTCCAGAAAAAAATAGACACACACTTAGACGTTTAATGGGTGGTTACTTTTTTGTTGCGACAGTATGGTAATTCTGCAAGTTGGTAAATTTGCGGTGGGTGGGATGGATCTGGAGGAGGGATTTCCACTGAACTTAACACTCGTTTTTTACGTTGTCATATTATACGACAATAATCTGGCTTCAGATGGCTTGAAAAATGACACCAATATAAAGAATAGTGCCTTACACGAAGTAGGGCATTCACTTGCTTTGGCTCATACCAATATCTCTAACTCAACCGAAAGAGCTTCCTCAGTCATGACTGCGGGAACCGACACATTTAAAAATCGTAATATTACTTCTCCTTCAACCTATGATAAAGGTGAATTAAAGTACAAATGGGGAAATTAAAAAATAGGAGGATTATGAAATGAAGATGTTGCTAAAAAAGAAAAGCATAATTCTTTCACTGGCTTTGGTTATTATCCTTGCAGCAGCCTGTTATTATTATTTTGCCATTTATAATTCTGTTCGCGATGTAAGAACTCACCCAGATTATAAGGGGTACTCAACGGGAGAAGCACTATTTTCTGATGCCCAGTTGATTGTTATCGGAAGGCCCATTAAGGACTTTGAAGATCGTGAAATGACGATTAGAACACTTGAGAATGATATACCTGTGGATTTTTATACGTTAACCGAGATTGAGGTTGAAAAGGTTTTGAAAGGCTCTGAGGAAGACGCGAGTAACCTGAAAGTAATAGAACCCATTGCTCTGAAGCAAACGCTGTCAGGTAAAGAAAAATTAGCAATTGGAGATTATACTGAAATGAAGAGCGGCAGCAGTTATATTATATTTATGAAAAAAAATACTTATGGACAATACAGCGTAATTAATTTGCAAGCTGGTAAATTCAATTTGGATGGGACTGATCCAGACGATGTGTATGATGAAAGCGAAAACAAACAAAATATTTTTTCGGAATTGAAAACATCTCAATATTTGCAGTAGAGGGCTTTATGCAACTCGTTCAAATAGGTTAGAAAAAAGTAACCAACCCGAATTTCTAGCTAGGCGTTTAATGGGTAGTTACTTTTTTTGTTGCCCAGTAAATTCCACAAATAAAAGAAACAAGGAAATGTTTTAGTAAGCGAGAAGAAGTCCATGGCCATTGTGCGTGATAATCGCCGACTCCCAATGGTAAAGATGTCTTCGGGGGGCCTTATGCAAAAAGAAAAGCCCACAAATGGGCTTAGGGTAATAGAGTATCATATAAGAAACAAACTATTCCGTCTTCTCAAGCGTGGACACACCGATAACAACGGAATTCGTGGTTCCGCCACTTACATTTTCAAATGAATAAAATGTTGCCGGCACTCCTCGCATCGTGACATAATCGTCTTGCAGAATATCGCCGGTAGCGTGGGCATAAAAACCGATAATGGAGTTATCGTTATCATCGATGATGTGTATTTCGGCAAGGGTAATACCCTCTTCGACTTCATCTTCAATGATATCAACAACGTATCCACTGACCTCGATCATCTGGTCCAAATAGGGATTCAGATTTTTGTTGAGGTGACGGGACGTGATATTTGGATCGACTTCTGCCTTCGCTCTCTTTTGAGTTTTAGGGGTAAGCGCTGGAAATAACTCATAATGCTGAACAAAATAGTTATAGGTGAGCTCGTCTAGAGCTCCGCCTTCAATTTCAATAGGGATAACATAAGCCATGATTTCAGCAAAAAGGTTTTCTTCCGTTAATCCTTCGACATTACTGCCAGCGTTAGCATTCGCTTCTTCCACCTGATGACTAACTTTAACGATTTCGAACGAGTCCATTATGTTGTGGACAATCGCTTTTCCTCCATTATCGTAGGCTGTCTTGGAATAGGAAATGGAGAGCGTGTAAAGCTCATTGCCGTTTGAGACAAAATATTGAGTCAATATGACCTGGGCGTTGGACTCTCCATGAGTGTATTCAGATTCCAGTATCCCCGCTGCCTTTTTGGGAACGTCGATGTAGTTCAGTTTTTTGAAGTTTTGTATTAATGGTCCCCCATCTCCATTGGTTAAACCTTGTACGGCAACATTAGCTGCATCTTCGGGAGTAGCAGACGATTCCTCGATAACGACATTTAAATTATCAACAAAAGCTCCTTGGGGATTAGGATTTACGAATGCCGCAATGACTTGAGGGATGTTAAGCTCTGCATCCTTCCATGTCGAAGGGTAGGAAAAGGAGAAATTCTCCCCCTTATATGGTTGAGTTTTGTTAGGTTCTTCATTCTTTTCCGTATTTTCAGAGGCAGCGTTTTTCGCCACTTCATTTTCTGGGGTTGAAGGGGTGGAGGAAGTTTCGGTTGTGTCTTTCCCTGAACTGCATGCAGTTAGCATGACCAATAACAACAGGATGAACAGGGTTGATTTTGCTAGGCGTTTCATTTCTTCTTCTCTTTTCTTGAGTCCCTATCGGCTAGGGGATTGGCTTGAACGGAAATATTCCGCTTGTTGTTAACCTGTAATAACAGGAATATTATAGAATAGTCTATCAGAACTAGGTATATATTTCTATATTTAAAGCGAAAGAGTAAGGATATTGTAGAATTATAGAAATTAATGGGGAAAATGAACTATTAGTTATGAATATTAAGCCACTCCAATGGGTGTCGATAGTGATCAATGGGGGATTCACAACTTTTTATGTCCCCCTAATGAAGCTTTAAGGTTTTATTAAGCTACATATCTTATGATGGAATCACCTCTTAACAATAGATTAGGAGCCCCTCTAATTCCGTGGTTAGAGGGGCTTCTCTTGTTTACATATCTTTTTTGTTCATTCATGGTTTGATTATTGCTATTTTTTTGGGCTATGATAGACTAGTATTTTTTATAGCAATACAAATGTTGTAAAGAGAGTAGGAGAGTTATGGAAGATTTCATCTTGTGGTTGAAGTACTTGCTGCTGGGTATCGTGCAGGGGGTTACGGAGCCGATTCCGGTATCCTCCAGCGGTCATTTGATTGTCGCGCAGAGACTCATGGGTATGGAGCAGAACGGGCTGTCGTTTGAAATTCTGACTAATACGGCATCATTAATTGCGATTGTATTTATCTTTCGCAAGGATTTGCAGAGACTGATCGTGAACGGCCTAAGTTATTTGCGCACACGAAAATCGGAGTATAAATCCGACTTCATGTTTATTCTGTATATTATTGTAGGTACGATACCAGCCGTCATTATCGGTCTGTTGTTCAAGGATCAGATTGAAGAAATATTTGCCTCTGTACGTACGGTAGGCGTTGCGCTGCTGTTCACGGGGGTCGCCCTTTGGCTGATTCGGAATCTTCGTGGCCGTAAGCTGGACAATGACCTGTCATTCAAGGATGCACTTATCGTAGGTTTGGCCCAGGCGGTTGCGCTGATCCCGGGTATTAGCCGATCCGGTTCGACCGTCATTACGTCAATCGCTGTGGGGATGAAGCAGGAGACAGCACTTCGGTTTTCCTTTATGCTGTATATCCCTATAAGTCTCGGTGGCATGGTGCTGGGCGTGTCGGATATCACATCGGATCCCAACTTTTCTTCGTTGCTAATCCCTTATTTGATCGCGTTCATTGCTACACTGATCTGTACCTATTTTGCGATGAAATGGTTCATGAATATCATGGCGCGCGGGAATCTGAAATATTTCGCTTATTATTGCTTTGTCGTCGGTATTTTACTGCTTGTCTTCTTATAGAATGGAGTAGGGCTCCCCATAGGTTCTTTGAACTTGCGGGGGGCTTCTTTTCATATGTTGGGAGAGGACAAGAATCAGAATCCGATTGGATATAAGAAGGTTTGAGGAGTAACTAAAAGGAGAGTGGTTATGATGACAAAATGTCCTTTTCAGTCCATCATTACATCGGAGGAGGAGCTTCGGGACCTGTTCGGCGAGTCCAATCACGTGGTCAAACATAAAGCGATTGATCGATTGGATCATCACTGTAAAGATTTCATTGCCAAGAGTCCGTTGCTATTTATGGCTACTTCGGACGGATCCGGTTATTGCGATGTTTCGCCCAGGGGAGATGCACCGGGGTTTGTGCATGTGATGGATGAATCCTGGTTGGTTATTCCGGAACGTCCGGGCAATCGCCGCTTTGATTCGCTGCGCAATATCCTGTCCAACCCGAGGGTCGGCATCGTGTTTGTCATACCGGGATTGAAGGAGACCCTGCGAGTCAACGGCAGTGCCGTTCTGATCAGGGACGAAAACATTTTGGAGCAGCTCAGCGTACAAGGCAAACGGCCATGGCTTGGCATCGGAGTACGGGTTGAGGAAAGTTATATGCACTGCGCAAAAGCCTTTATACGGTCCCAAGCATGGAATCCCGATTCCTGGATACCAGGCGAACAACTGCCGAATCCGTCCCGGATCATCGCGGATCATGTGAATCAAGATCGTGTGACGGAGGAATCGGTTACTCAAGGATTACAGGACAGTTACGACAAGCGTCTCTATTGATATTCATTTATAATAGGTGTAGCGATATAAGGAAACAATATAATGACGGTCAGATTGAAGATAAGGGGACCAATTGCTTTGATAACGACCAGAAAACAAATTTTAGATCAATTACATAAAGGAATACAGACGCAGGAGCGACTGATTGGCGTTGCGGCAGGGGCAGGAATCTCGGCAAAATATGCGGTTAAGGGCGGGGCTGATTTGATACTGGCCCTGAATTCAGGCCGTTTTCGGCAGATGGGGCTCGGCTCCCTGGCGGGTTTCATGCCCTATGCGAACGGCAATGAAATGGTGATGGATTTCGGCTCGCGGGAGATCCTGTCGGTGGTCCGTGACATACCGGTGATCTTCGGTCTATGCGGAACGGATCCAACCATTCAGCTTCCCGATTACTTGGCATCCATCCGCGGCAGCGGTTTTGCCGGCATCATCAACTATCCGACCGTGGGACTGATTGATGGACAGTTCCGCGAAGCTTTGGAGGAAGAAGGCATCACCTATCAGCAGGAGGTGGAGGCCATCCGGGCTGCTCATGCGGAAGATATGTTGACGATGGCCTTTGTTTTTACTCCGGAGCAGTCGAAGTGGATGCTGCATGCGGGAGCCGATATCATCTGCGCCCATTTGGGTGTCACGACAGGCGGGTTGATGGGCACCACGAAAGCATGGTCGCTGGAGAAGGGGGCGGAAATCGCCAGAGACATATTTGAAGTATGTGACGCTTCGGACAGGCGGCCGATCAAGCTGGTGTATGGCGGTCCGGTCCATACGCCGATCGATGTTCAGTATATGTATGATAACACGTCAGCCATGGGTTACGTAGGCGGTTCAAGCTTTGAACGAACACCGACGGAAGAAGCCATTGTGGATGCAACACATCGTTTTAAGGCAATGGGGCATTTGGAGCAGGATCGGCAGTTGATGAAGAAGCTGACGCGGCTCGAAGAACCGCTGGATTATGTTGCTTTTGTAAAAGAGTATGTTGCCGAGAATTACGCGGGCCCGATTTCAATGACAGAGCTGGCCGAACGGATTCATGTCTCAAGAACGCATCTGAGCGCGCTTTTTAACAGGGAAGTGGGGTGCAGCTTTCCGGAATATATAGCCAAATACAGGATTCACAAAGCCCAGGAAATCATGAAGCACAGCAAGCTGTCCCTGGGCAGAATAGCCGAGCTGGTAGGCTACCCTGACTATGTTCATTTCAGCAAAACCTTCAAAAAATACGCGGGAACTTCTCCCCAATCCTATCGTCAGCATATGAAAGACAAATATACATAAAGATCGTACATTGATACGATCCTTTTTATTTGAAAGCGCTGTATTATGGTCTTGTAGGGATCCTATGCCGGACCTGTCAGGGCGGGTGCAAGCGATCCTGAGATGAGATATGGAGGAGGTCAACACGGTGAAGACGGTAGCTATTGCGGGGACATTTGATTCGAAGGGTGCCGAGTTTTCATACGTTAAATCCGTTATCGAGAGCTTGGGGTTAAAGACGTTTATGATCCATAGCGGTGTGTTCGAGCCGATGTTCACGCCGGATGTATCCAACATCGAAGTTGCAGCGGCAGCTGGTGTGGATATACGCGAGATCGCGGCTCGGAAGGATCGTTCCGCAGGGACTGAGGCATTGGCTCAAGGAATGGAAAAAATCGTACCGAAGCTGTATGCGGAGGGCAAATTTGACGCCATGCTGTCATTTGGCGGTACTGGAGGTACTTCGATCGTCACAGCTGGCATGAGGGCATTGCCGATCGGCGTTCCGAAACTGATGGTGTCCACGGTCGCATCCGGCAATACGGCACCTTATGTGGGGACAAGTGACATTATCATGTTCCCGTCCATCGTGGATGTATCCGGATTGAATTCGTTTTCCACCAAAATATTCACGAACGCGGCTCACGCGATTGCCGGTATGGTTCAGTTCGAATCGGCGCCCCCAATGGATAAAAAGCCGCTGGTTGCAGCAACGATGTTTGGGGTTACGACCCCGTGCATTGATTATGCCAGGGCGCATTTGGAGTTGCATGGTTACGAAGTGCTTGTATTTCACGCAACAGGTACGGGCGGACAAACGATGGAAAGCCTCATTGAGGCCGGATATATAGACGGTGTGCTGGATTTGACGACAACGGAATGGTGCGATGAGCTGGTGGGCGGCGTTTTAGCGGCTGGTCCGCATCGCCTGGAAGCAGCCGGACGCTGCAAGGTACCGCAGGTGGTATCAACCGGAGCGCTGGATATGGTCAACTTCGGTCCTTATGATTCCGTGCCGGAGGCATTTCGGGAACGGAATCTGTACAAGCATAACCCCTCGGTTACGCTGATGCGGACCACGGTTGAGGAGAACCAGCAGCTTGGAGAGTTGATTGCAGACAAATTGAATATGTCGCAAGGACCTACCGTGCTGATGCTTCCTTTGCAGGGCGTATCGATGCTCGACGTGGAAGGTGAATCATTCCATGGACCGGAAGAGGATAAGATGCTGTTTGACACGTTAAGACAACGCATAGACCGTAAAACGGTTGAATTGATCGAGATGAATACCGACATCAATGATCAAGCTTTTGCCGTGGCTGCGGCCGATAAGCTGATGGAACTGATGAAACGGCAATAAGTTTGGCGCAGGTTACACACCCACACTCAAGTATTCACACTGAAGGAGGACATGATCATGGCAATGACAACAAGAGCAGAAGTGTTAGCAAAATTAAAATCGGAAGTAGCAGCGGGTAAAGTATTATTGGGAGCGGGAGCAGGGACAGGCATATCGGCCAAGAGCGCCGAAGCCGGTGGCGTGGACCTGATTATTATATACAATTCGGGCCGTTACCGGATGGCTGGGCGCGGCTCGCTCGCTGGACTGATGGCTTACGGAGATGCGAACCAGATTGTGGTGGACATGGGGAACGAGGTGCTGCCGGTCGTGAAGCATACGCCAGTGTTGGCGGGTGTTTGCGGCACGGATCCGTTCCGGATCATGGATATTTTCCTCAAGCAGCTTAAGGAGCAAGGTTTTGCCGGCGTACAGAACTTTCCGACGGTTGGCTTGATTGACGGCGTATTCCGGGCGAATCTGGAAGAGACGGGAATGGGCTATGATCTGGAGGTTGAGATGATCCGGAAGGCGCATGAGCTGGATATGCTGACTACCCCGTATGTGTTTGATGTCGATCAAGCGAAGAAGATGGCTGAAGCCGGAGCCGATGTTCTGGTTGCCCATATGGGCCTTACCACGAAAGGAACCATAGGTGCGAAAACAGCACTGACACTCGACGATTGCGTTGAAAAGATTCAAGCGATCTGCGATGCCGGTAAAACCATTAACCCGGACATTATGATTCTGTGCCACGGCGGTCCGATTGCCGAACCAGAGGATGCGGCGTATGTATTGTCCAGAACCAAGGGTGTCGAGGGATTCTTCGGAGCTTCCAGCATCGAGCGTTTTGCCACCGAGGTTGGCATTAAGCAGCAGACAGAGGCATTCAAGAATATCTCGAAATAAATAGGTAACCTGATACAGAACGATCGGAATCATACGGAATGAAAAGGACTCCCGGAAAGGGAGTCTTTTTTGGTGTAAACAACCCATTTAGCATCCGGTGACGTGACCTGCGGTTTCGCTTAATCATCATCCTTGTGCTTGCTCTTGGATGCAGCTACAGCAAAGGCAATAATGATAAGCGGAATGAAGATAAACCAAGGGATCGTAATCGTCGTCCCCAATAGCAGGGCAAGCAGCAGCAATACCACCATGCCAATGATCAAGTACAGGCAGCCTCTGCCGAACGTCTCCATCATCCATCAGCTCCTTTTGACAAGGATAACGTTATGGACAAGGTCTAAGTTTCACGAATCATGATAAAAAGGCAGAAGCCTTGCCCTTGCCATCACGCCCTTGCGGTCACGCTGACAATGAATGAAGGTTTCCACCCAATCTCAGTGTAAAGTATGAAAAGCATACCAGATCAAGTTTTCTTTTTATCGTTGTTCATCTTTTGCATTCATCTTGTAATCTTTCAGTGCGCTGAGATTAGCTTATGTACACGTGAATACAACTGCCTTTTGCTGCCGGGGTTGCCTTTCTTTGAATAGGGAAAGCAATCATGATAGTATCAGGAAGGAACCAGTGGATGAAGGGGGCTTGATGGATTGTGGCTAATATTAAAGAGATTGCCAAGCTGGCAGGCGTATCGGTGTCAACGGTATCCCGGGTGCTGAACAACCATCCCTATGTCAGAGAAGATAAGCGGACACGCGTGTTGGAGACCATGAAACAACTGAAATACGCCCGGAATATGAATGCGGTTCATCTGATTACAGGGAAGACGATGAATATTGCCATCATGCTGCCGTTTATTAACCATGCCTACTTCTCCTTGCTGATGGAGGGAGCCGGCCAAGAAGCGCTTGCTGCTAGCTATCGCCTGATCCTGTGCCAAACCGGTTATGCGCCGGATAAGGAAGTGGAAGTGCTGGAGATGCTGCGTAACCGCGAGATTGACGGCATCATTATTTTATCATCGGCCGTGACTCCAAAACAGATCGAAGCCTACTGCGCTTATGGACCGATTGTATGCTGTCAGGATGCGGGCGAACGATTATTTTCTTCTATATATATAAACCATGCGGAGGCATTTCGCAGTGCCATGCAATATTTGATAAAGCGGGGACATCGACGCATCGGCTTCACGGTGGGGAGACTGGACAGTCCGAGCACGAGAGCACGCCAAGTGGCGTATGAAGAAGTGCTTAAGGAGATCGGAGAGCCTTACCGACAGGAATGGATATTGGATGGCTGTATCGATCTGGAAGACGGTGCGGCGGTTATGGATCGGCTGTCCACTATGGAGGAACGCCCAAGTAGTTTATTGGTAACGGGTGACCACGTGGCTGCGGGTTTGATTTATGAAGCCGAAAAGAGAGGACTGTCCATTCCGCAAGAGCTCGCTGTCATCGGATTCGACAACCAGCCGATCGGCAAAATGCTGGGTCTCACCACGATTGATAACCGGCTGTTTGATATGGGCTCCGAGGCCTTCAAGATGCTGTATGCGCATATTCAAGGGGAGCAGAAAGAGCCGATTCGCAAGGAGCTTGCCTTCGAGCTGATCGAACGTTCATCGGTATAATGGTTGCATAACCAAGTTCTAACAAACGGATTACAAAGTTCGACAATTATGATATTCTTATTGAAAGTTCCATGTTTCACAACGTTAACGTCTGCAGCTGTCTGCAGGCGTTCTATTCTGTATTATAGAAGGAAAGGAGCATAACCAAGTGGATGCCCTTGAACAGTTTAAAAAAGCTTCCCGAATCAAAGTAATTCCTGTTATGCTGATTCCGGTTGCTTTGGGAGCACTCGGGGCTTATGTATGGACAGGTGAAGTTCATGTAGGCCTCTTTTTATTAACCTTGATCGGGAGCGGCGCTGCCCATCTGTTCTCCAATATGGTGAACGATTTGTGGGATTATAAGAACGGAACCGACACGGAAGCGCAGGAGCATGTGGATGCGATCTCCACGAACTCCGGTTTTCTTACGAAGGGCGTCTGGTCGCTCCGCAAATTCGAGATTGTTACCTGGACGCTATTCGGGATTGCGGCGCTGAGCGGCATTATCCTTAGTTTGTTCAGCGGCTGGTGGGCTTTCATCTTCGGCGGACTTGGAGGGCTGATCGCTTATTTCTATGTCGCACCGCCGATTCAATTCGGATATCGAGGTAAGGGGTTCAGTGAGATTGCGATTTTGCTATCCTTTGGTATTTTGCCGGTGATGGGCGCATACTACGTTCAAACCTCACATATGGATGTTCGGGCGCTGCTGCTGTCACTGCCCATTGGGCTGCTGACAACGCTGATTTTGTTCAATCATCACTTTTTGCATTGGCAGGCAGACCGTCAGGCTGGCAAGAAGACTCTGGTGGTGGTATGGGGTGAAAAAAGAGCGCTGAGCTTCTCGCGGGTCCTGCTACTGCTAGCCTGCTTATCCTTGATAGCCTGTGTGTTGGCTGGGGCGCTCCCGCCTTACGCATTAATTGCACTGCTTACGATGATTCCGTTGTATCTTGTCTATGGAAGACTGAAGGACAGCAACCGTTCCGAAGCCTATTTACCGCTGATGGGCGCCTCAACGATGACCACCATGCGCTGCGGCGGCGTGCTGATCCTGTCATTGCTTATCCAGGGAATGATTCAGACTTTGTAAGGAAGAAGGGGAATTAGATGGAACAACAACGTGTTTTTGGTGATTTTCACTCTATCCTGTCCGAGAGCGAGACTTGGAAAATTGGCGGGTTCCCGCTGCCTGACGGTTCATTCTGGGAATATCGCGAGCCGAATGCGGTCGTCATCGTCCGCAACGGCATCCTCTACGTGCGCGCGCCGCTGAGCCGCCAGAATGATCAGATCCAAATTCTTGATAATGCCAAGCATATGTATTATTCCAACGAAGAAGTGGACGTGCCGGAATCCGGCGAGGTGACCTTCGAGCTTCAAATTCGGGCACGCACCCAAGGTACGGTTCCCGGCGACTTGTATGACGGCTACGTATCTTTGAATCTGCTTGATTTCAGCACGGGCGCAGCACTGGACTTTTTTGCTTCGAATGACAAATACGCCAGCGTGTATGCCGTTCTGCCGTTCCCGGGCGTGCAGGTGCCGGAATCGGACAAGACCCGTTACTTCTGCATTTTCAAAGAGGAGGATACACACTTCACGCCGCGGGAATTCAACACGTACAAAATCACGTATAACCGTGCCGAGGACGAAGCGATCTTCTACGTAAACGGCGAAGAGATCCGCCGGGAGAAGAACATCCCGATCAAGTTCAATAAATTCACCATCGCTCTGGGGATCATGACCGAAAAAGATCTTACGCCGCAGGGCAGCGTATCCGTGCATGGACAAACCGTTATTGCGGAGTACTCTCCCGTGACGGTTACGATAAAAGAGTAGTAGTTATTATAGTAGAAAAAAGATCATGCTCATTTGGGCATGATCTTTTTTTGTGAGGGAAGGACGAGCTGTAACATTGCTCGTACAATGTTACGAGGCCGTATCGGGGAAGGCTGCATGCCCCCGAAAGGCCAAGGAAGCTGCGCCGGCAAGCCTGTGAGTCCAGAGGATTCACAACCTGTCCGGCAATCCGGGTGGAGGAGAGGAGGCCGACAGGCATCATTAAGAGGGGCTGCGCAGGGCACCAGCAGCCCCTCAAGCCGAGCCGGCAAGCCTGTGAGTCCAAAGGATTCACAGCATGCCCGGCAATCCGGGTGTAGGAAGATTGGAGGCAGGGCCAAGCACCAGTAGCCCCTCAAGCCGAGCCGGCAAGCCTGTGAGTCCAAAGGATTCACAGCATGCCCGGCGATAAATCAGGCAAGCTGACCATGTCGAATTGGTCAGCTTAGCCCTTCTCCGCCCAGCCCCAAAAGGCCATCCCTGATGAAAGGGATGGAGCCCTTTTGTGGGAAAGATTGGAGGCCGAGCCCAAGAAAAGAGGATGTATCCGTGGAGGAGACCTGGCGCTCGCCTTTGAAACCGGGAAAATACCGCAAGAAAATCATCCTGTTTTCCTGGTTTCAACAGCGACCGGAACGGATAGATTCTCCTTAAAACAGGCAGACAATCTTGATTAAGAGAGACTGCCTGGGGGAACCAGCAGCCCCTCAAGCCCAGCTGGCAAGCCTGTGAGTCCAGAGGATTCACAGCATGCCCGGCCATAAATCAGGCAAGCTGACCGTGTCGAATTGGTCAGCTTAGCCCTTCCCCGCCCAGCCCCCAAAAGGCCATCCCTGATGAAAGGGATGGCGCTTTTGTGGGAAAGATTGGAGGCCGAGCCCAAGAAAAGAGGATGTATCCGTGGAGGAGACCTGGCGTTCGCCTTTGAAACCGGGAAAATACCACAAAAATATCATCCTGTTTTCCTGGTTTCAACAGCGACCGGAATGGATACATCCTCTCTAGAACAGGCCGACTAATCTTGATCACAAAAAAAGAAAAGCCACCCCATATACCATGGGATGGCCTAATTTTACTTCAAATCTTCAATCGAATTGGCTTCCACGTAAGACGGAACCACGAGACCGGTTTTTACGCCTTCCATGTTAGCGCCAAGGTCTTCGACTTTGTCCTTGAACTTATCCCAGTAGTCGGCATGCGTCAATGGAAGCCATGCTGCTACGGTTGCATCCACGTCGCCATTGGCAACGCCGGTCCACATTGGGCCTGCTTCTACTTGAAGCGCGTCAACTTTGTATCCGAGCTTCTCTTCCATGATCACTTTCAGCAGGTTGGTGCTGGCAATCTCGGAATCCCAGGCTACATAACTGAATTTGAAGCTTTTGCCGTCAACCGGCTGAACGCCTTCAAGCCAGGCATCCACTTTCTCTGCGTTGCTATCTGCCCATTCCTTAGCGGCAGCCTCAGGGTCTTGGCCTTCTTGGATTGCCGTCATAATCTGACCCATATCGTCGGATGTCCACTTGAAATTGCTCAGGAACTTGTAAGCTTCCGGATGATCTTCTTTCAGTCCAAGACGGACAATGGTGTGGATCTCTTCCGCTTCACCGAATACTTTCTTTGGATCTTCCAGATACTTCAGGTCATACTTGGCAAACATCCAGTGCGGAGTCCAACCGGTAATAATGATCGGATCCTCGTTCTTGATGGCTTTGTTGAGGGTTGCGGTCATGGCAGCACCGGAGCCTTCGATCAGTTTCCAGTCGGTCAATCCATATTCATCAATCGCTGCCGCTGCAGCTTTCATAATACCTGCACCTGGATCAATACCGATGATTTCATGTTTCACTTGTTCGCCGAGGGAAGCAGTAGCACCGCCGTCAGCCCCTTTGTCCGTCGTTCCATCCGTGCCGCCTTTTCCGCCCTGTCCGCAAGCAGACAGAACCAGAATAGCAGCCAAGCTTAGCAGCAACCAAAACTTTTGTTTCTTCAAAATTAAGCACCCCTTTTTTTCGTTTTAAATATATTTTGTGTAAAGCGGTCGAGGACAATCGCCAAAATGACGACAGCCAAGCCAGCTTCAAACCCTTTACCAATTTGCAGCTGGGTTACGGCCCGGTAGACCTCGGCACCGATACCTTGGGCACCGATCATCGAAGCGATGACGACCATTGACAAGGACAGCATGATGGTCTGGTTAATGCCGGCCATCAAGGTTGGCATCGCCAGCGGAAGCTGAACCTTGAACAATTTCTGTCCGGAAGTCGAGCCGAATGCATCCGCAGCTTCCGTCAGTTCACCTGATACTTGCATAATGCCAAGACGGGTCAAGCGAATCGTTGGCGGAATGGCGAAGATAACCGAAGCGATAACCCCTGGAACTACGCCCAAGCTGAAGAATGTGACGGCAGGGAGCAAGTATACAAACGCCGGCATGGTCTGCATAAAGTCCAGAATCGGTATGATCACGCGGGATGCCGACTTGCTGTAGGCCGCCCATATCCCCAGCGGAACACCCAGTATAACGGAGATCAAGGCTGCTGTAATAACCAGACTGAGCGTGTTCATGGTCTGTGGCCAGTAGCCCAAGTTATCGATGAGCAGAAAACCGATGGCTGTAAACAAAGTCAACGGCAAACGGCCTAATAGGTAGGCAATGACAGCCAAGATGACAATGAACAGATACGGATGAGGAAGCAAGAACAAATCCGTAAACAACTGCACGACGTTTTCGATGATGAAGGAGATGGCGTCAAAGAAACCGGAGAAGACGTCTCCCATCCATTCGACCAAGGAATCAACCCAGCTAGCGAGAGGGATCTTAGGCATCTTGCGTCACCTCCTCGCTCTTGCTTTCTCCAGCCAGGGCACCAAGAACAGCACCGCGGACGATAACGCCCATCAACCTGCCGGTCTCATCCACAACGGCCAATGGCACTTTAGCCATGCTCGTAATTTCAAACAATTCATTCAGTAATGTATCAGGTCCAACACTCGGACCGTCTGTGATGAGAATATCCGCAAGCTTGCGGTTATTCTTCATGGCATCGGATGCATCTTCGGCCGTAATGACACCAAGCAGCTTCTTGGAACGGTCGATGACGAACAGGTTCGAGATCCCCCGTTCACGCATAAGCTCCAGCGCAACGCGAGGCCCGCGATCCATCGTAATAGTCTCCGGACGGCGCATAACCCGTGAAGCGGTAAGAACTTTGGACAGATCGACATCTTCCACGAACCGTTCAACATAATCGTTGGCAGGCTGAGTCAAAATTTCTTCCGGCGTACCGATCTGTACAATCGAACCGTCCTTCATCAAGGCAATGCGGTCGCCGATCCGAAGAGCTTCGTCCAAGTCGTGGGTGATGAACACGATCGTTTTTTTCATTTTGTCCTGGAGCTCGATCAATTCGTCCTGCATGTCTCGGCGAATGAGTGGATCCAGTGCGCTGAAAGCCTCATCCATCAGCAGAATTTCCGGATCATTGGCGAGTGCTCGGGCAAGCCCGACACGCTGCTGCATGCCGCCGCTAAGCTGATCGGGCATTTTTTCCTCCCACCCTTTCAAGCCTACAAGCTCAAGTGACTTCATGGCCGCTTCGTGCCGCTTGCTTTTGTCTATCTTTTGGATTTCCAACCCGTATTCCACATTCTCGACAACCGAACGATGAGGGAACAAGGCGAATTTCTGGAACACCATGCTTATTTTTTTGCGTCGTACTTCCCGCAGCTGTTCTTTGTTCATTTTTCGGAGATCCTTGCCGTGAATCAATATTTCGCCCGATGTGGGTTCAATCAACCGATTTAGCAAACGGACCAATGTAGATTTACCGCTGCCTGACAACCCCATGATGACAAAAATCTCGCCTTCATGGATATCGAAGCTGACACGGTTAACGCCAACCGTTATATTTTTTTCTTTCGCAATTCGCGCTTTACTCCAGCCTTGCTCCAGCAATTGAATCCCTTGTTCCGGATTCGCGCCGAACAATTTGCTGACTTTGTTAACTTGCAGAATAGCCAAAAGTACTCCTCCTTTTTATTGTATAGAGACGCGTCCATTTGACCGAGTCTTCTTATTCCTGTCGTCTCGTAAACCCATGTCACCCATTGTAACAACCGATACGTAAAGTATCAAACGTTATATCCGTACGTAAAGTACGTACAGTAAAAACTGTACAAAGTTATCCTTTGAAATGCTCCCATATGCTCCGATATCCTCTAGAGCGATCTTCTTTACTTTTAAAATAGCTTTCCCTACAATAGATCAGAGAATGTGTGTGGATCAGGGCCTGTTTAAATTTCATGGAGATCGTTCACACTACACTTCGAGTCCACCTAGTTTTGTTATATTGACATGACTTCTTGGATGGTTACAGATAGAGGAGGCTGCAAGCATGGGCTTGTACCATTTAGATGATGAACGGCAGGCAGCCGTGCATAAGATTCGTAAGCGTGTCATTGAAAATATTGGACGGAATATGGATTTGTACGGCATTCCACTCTCAACGGGACATTTATACGGATTGCTTTATTTTGCGGATAAACCGATGAACCTCGATGAAATGGGACAGGAAATGAAGATGAGCAAGACCAGCATGAGTACAGGCGTGCGGACGTTGCTCGATTATAAAATGGTAAACAAGGTGTGGGAGAAGGGTTCCCGCAAGGATTTGTATGAAGTGGAGTATGACTGGTACCAAAGCTTCGTGGATTTCTTTGATATTAAATGGAGAAAATCGGTGGAGAGCAACATTCTGGTCCTGCGCAAAGCGTTGGACGAAACGGAGAAGCTCCGTAAAGCACATGAAGATGACGAAGAACTGACAGCGGTGCTGCAAGAGGATCAGGCAAAGATGCGTGAGGCCGTTGCTTATTATAAATGGCTGGAGCGATTGATTGATACTTTTGTAGATGGCGAGATCTTTAATTATGTGCCGAAAGAGCCGCCAGAGGACAAATCCTGATATTGAAAATGGGGGATTTCCCCAGTATAATGTGGAGTAAGGCAATGCTTACCTAAGAGGTACAACCTGATTTTATCGGGTTGTGCCTTTTTTTGTTATCCAGCATCGCCTGGTGTGAAGAACCGAATGCAAGTGCATAGGGTGCAAAAATAGTCAGGAGGGGTTAAAATGGTCAGTATGTCCTCAAGAATGGTAGAAATTGCAGATTTTCCATCGGTTAACTTAAGCAATACCCGAAGTTTGTATGTATACCTTCCACCCAGTTATCATGAGAATACGGAGAAGCATTATGCCGTACTCTATATGCATGACGGGCAGCATGTATTTTCAGCGGATGAGCGAGGCGGTTCGTGGGATATGCATGTTACCGCAGATCGGCTGGTGTCCGAAGGACGGATGCAGGAGATTATCATCGTTGGCATCGCAACGGTTCCTCATCAAAGACTGAATGAATATTTCCATGACAATCCAAGGATGCATCAGGTGTTCGATCCCCCGTTTGCCGGCGAACGGTATGAGTTATTTATTATTGAAGAAGTTTTACCATATATCAATCAGAACTTTCGCACGTTGAAGGGTCCGGAGCACACGGCCATGATGGGTTCGTCTGCGGGCGGGATCGTCACCTACAATATCGGCTTTAGAAGGCCGGATGTGTTCGGAAGCATAGCGGTCATGTCGCCTTATTTCGTCAAAGCCTATTTTGATGCTCAAGGAGAGCTTAAGGAGTATCCTTTTTATGAAAGATACGGTACGCATCCGAATCTTAAGGTATGGCTTGATATGGGCGGCGCGGAAGGGGTCTTCATGGAAAAATACGCACGGGAGGAAGCAGCACGCTTGATTCAAGACGGCTTTGTGCCGGGAGAAGATCTCATGCTGTTCCTTGATCCGGGAGCGGCCCACAGTCAAAGCGACTGGGCAGGCAGAGCGCAATCACCCCTGCTGTATTTTTTCGGCGACATTGGAGAACCAACCTCGATTAAGCTGCATGGTGATGGCATCGTAGGGGTAAGCGGCCCCGTCAAACAATTGAATCCGGTCATTACATACGACAGCGGATTTGTGCAAACGTTGATGAACGGAACTTACCATGTTGAGGAGCCGGAATGGCTTACGCTGCTGCCGGACGGAACGCTGAAGCCTAGAACTCCTGGCAGCACCCGGGTTACGCTGCAAATGGGAAGTTTGAGCGCAGATAAAGAGATTACGATCGTGGAAGAGCTGCCTGAGCTTGTGAAAATCACGATTCAGGTGAAGGTACCGCCTTCCACGCCGGTTTCCCCCACAATCTATGCCGGATTTGAGATTCCGTACTGCGGAGATGGCCTATATAGGGGAAGGGCGATGGTACCTCATGGCTTGTCTTTTACGTTCAAGGTATCAAGAGGGTTTGGACTGCACGAAAAGATCGGGGATCCTGAAGTGAAACGGCGTTCTTTTACAGCATCGTCCGAGATGGAGCTGTTGTATGAGGTTGAGGACTGGGATACTTGAATTATGAAATTGCATTGAATTGTAATCGGAGGATGAATGAGCATGACCATCAGATCAGCAAGACCACAAGATGCAGCTGCAGCGATAAGGCTGCTGTATGATGCGCTGCACGACGTAGCACATCAATTAACAGGGGAAGACAGTGAAGAGAAAGTACTTGAAGTGCTGGAGCAATATTTCCGAGCGGACGAGGGCAGGCTCAGTTACCGACAGGCTGCCGTGAAAGAGATCGACGGCGAGGTCGCCGGCATTATCGTTGCTTACGGCGGCGATCAAGCGGCCGAATTGGATCGTCCGATTCTGGATCGTCTGCGGAAGCTCAAGAATGACCCTTCCGTAGCGCTGGACAAAGAGGCGGACGAGGATGAGTATTACATCGATACGTTATCTGTGTCTTCGCAGTTTGGAGGTAAGGGGATCGGTTCGGCGCTCATCGATCATGCAGAGAACCGGGCAAAGGAACTTACGTATCGGAAAATTGCTCTCGCTGTGGTGACGGACAATCATCGCGCCCATTCTTTGTACGACAGAAGAGGATATAAAACGGATAAGGAAATCATGATTAACGGGCATGTATATTATCATATGGTCAAACCCGTTTAGAAAAAATAAACAATTTATAAGCCGCCTATTTACAAATGGTAATAGGTGGTTTATTATTGTGTCATATCGATCTAGAAAATTAGAATGATAAATTAAATTAGTACGAACCAAAATAACCGTATGAATTACGCAATTAGAATGATTGGTTAGAATAATTATTTAATCTAGAATGGAGTGTTGCACTATGGAACAAGATCAAAATCAAAGCATCGAAATCTCGGTGGAACAAGCGAAGCTGCTCGGCAGTGCTCAGCGGGTGAAGATTCTCGGAACCATACTGGATACGGCCAAAACCTCAAAGCAAGTAGCGGATGAATTGGGAGATTCGCCAGGAAGCATTCACTATCATATACAGAAGTTATACGACGGCGGGCTGATAGATTTGGTGGAGACACGGACGGTCGGCGGCATCGTCGAGAAATATTATAAATCCAAAGCAAAGTGGTTTAATACCAAGGGAACGCAAACGATGGACCCGGTTCTTGCCGAAGATTATGCAGCGGCGACCCGAACCCGAATCAGCTTGAGGCTGCAGTTGAACGCAGACCAATATGAAGAGATGACAAAGGAATTCAGGGAACTGCTCGAAAAATGGGTGAACAAGACCCTCGCGACCAAAGGGGACGACAGCAAGGAATATGCAGTGGGGATCAACGTGGTTTCGACGGAAACGTCTGAATAGGAAGGGGCTTCTTTAGCCTCTTCTCTCTAAAACTACTAAATTTTAAATCAAGGAGTGTTTCTCTAGTGGAAATATTAAAAAATCGCAATTTCCTGCTATTGTTCGTTGGCCGAATTCTTACGAATATCGGCGACAGCCTGTACGCGGTAGCGGCCATGTGGCTGGTGTACGATCTTGGAGGCTCGACGCTGTATACGGGACTTGCCGGATTCCTCTCGATTCTTCCCCGAATCATTCAACTGCTTTCCGGTCCGATGATTGACCGCGTTCCTTTACGGGGGCTTCTGGTATACACCCAGTTATTTCAGGCGGTTCTTCTGTTGATCGTTCCGCTTGCATTTTATTTCGACTTTCTGACGGTAGGCGTTGTGCTGGCCATTACACCGGTTCTATCCACGCTGAATATGTGGGTATATCCGGCCCAAATGTCGGCTCTTCCTAAAATTCTCGATAAAAAGCAGCTGACGCAAGGCAATTCGCTGTTCTCCTTAGCCTATCAAGGCATCGATGTCGCTTGCAACGCAATATCCGGCGTATTGATTATTGTGCTGGGCGCAGTATCCCTTTACTTATGGAATTCCATAGGATTCTTCATCGGAGCGCTGTTATTCTCGCAACTGAAAATCAAAAAGCCTATCAATACTTCCGATAACAACGTAAATAAAACACCGATGAAAAACGCCGTAACTTCAAAATCTATGCGAAATGCCCTTAAAAATTATTGGGCAGACATGAAAGAGGGGCTTCGCTACATCCTGGCAACCCCGCTCGCACGGGTACAGATGGGGATTATCGTCATTAATGCCGCAGGCGGGGCTACCTTTACGGTTATGCCTGCCTTTGCGGACAGCCTCGGCGGAGCGGGTGTATACGGAGTTCTGCTCATGGCCCAGGCTTGCGGAAGTTTGTTGGGCGCGATTCTGGTTCCGTATTTGAAGCTGGAGCGCCTACCCCTTGGATATCTTTTTGCCGGAGCGTTTTGTTTATCTGGCGCTGCCTGGTGTCTCAGCGTATTCACCCCATGGACATGGCTTGTCGTTCTGGTGTACGGCTTGGCATGGTTTCCCGGAGGCATTACGAACGTTATCATCAATTCGGTCATTCAGAAGGCGATACCCGAGAAAAGATTGGGCACGGTGTTCGCGGCAGCTAGCGGACTCAGCGGAATTGCCATGCCGCTTGGCAGCCTAATTGGAGGTGCTCTTGGCGTTGTAGCTGCAAGCTCATCCGTTATCGCAGGATGCGGAATCGCCGTATTCATCGTAGGGATCTTCTGGATTTTTGACTCGACCACCCGCAGTCTTCCATCACCTGACAATGTGGATGAGGAATGGTTTGCGCCTTATACGAATGCAACTCCTGAGAAGTCCATTTCTATGCATACAGCCCCTTAAAGGTTAACTTCGATAAGCTTCCATGCTTTACAGAGGGCTGAAGAAGATCGCCCGTACTGGGAAATTTCTCAAATAACCGAGCCGAGGATGAATCAGCGATCGACGGATTCATCACGGCTCTTTTTCCACTTAAGCGAAGTGTAAACGCCTGCCGCATCCCACTGCAGCGGTGCTTGTCAGGCTAGTCTGCATAATGTGACCAAGTCCCTCATAGACATGTATCAATCAAGTCAAAACAAGTGTTGAAGGGGATGATGACATGCGCCGGATTTCATGGGTGCTGCTCGCGGTAGTATTATGCTTAACAACAATACTGGCGGGATGCGGGAAGAAGAATGCAGACAGCGTTGTGAAGGATCTGGGCAAGGTGGCTGATAAGCTGGAAAGTGCCAAGGGCGCTTACCAGGGAGCGGGCGTTATGACCATACATACCGGTTCGGCGCCGCAGGAGTATCAGGTTGAGGTATGGTACCAATCTCCATCTTACTACCGGATCAGCTTAACCAATGGGCAAAAGGATATTACGCAAATCGTGCTTCGCAACGATGACGGCGTGTTCGTTCTGACGCCTAGCTTGAACAAGAGCTTCCGCTTCAAGAGCGATTGGCCGGATAATCAGGGACAGGTATATCTGTACCAAACGCTGCTCAGCAGCATTCTGGGCGACAACACCCGTCAGTTTGCTGAGGATAAGGATAGTTACGTGTTTGATGTAGCAGCCAATTACCACAGCCATTCGTTGATTCGTCAGAAGATCTGGCTCGCCAAGGACAACTACACGCCGAAACAGGTACAAGTGTCGGACTCCGAAGCGAATGTGGTTGTTGAGGTGAAATTCAACACCTTTACCTTCGATACGAACCTGACGAAGGATTCGTTTGATACGAACAAGAATTTAAGTGCGATGGGCGATGCGAAGGGGACCATGGCCGAAGTGGACGAGAACGGGGTACCCGTGGCTTCCGGTACGGAAGGTAATGGCACTCAGGGAACCGAAGGTTTGACAGAAGCGGCTTCCGGGCGCGATATGGGATCCTTCGGCATCATCTATCCGGAATATGTGCCTGCAGGGGTCACGAACAAAGACACGATGGAAGTTCCGCAGAACAAGGATCATGCGGTTATTCTGAAGTATGACGGTGTATACCAATATACAATTATGGAATCCAGACCGGTGGATCGTGCGGTCTCCCTCGTACCAGGCGAGGCGGTGTATATCGATTTCACGACGGTAGGTTTGCTCACCGGCGATCAGCAAAGAACGCTGACCTGGAATTCGGAAGGCGTGGAGTACCGAATTACGAGCGCCAATCTGCCTGTCGAAGAAATGAAGAAAGTCGCTGCTTCCATGCAGGGAGAATCGGGTAAATAATACGAAGTAGGCGGATACCGAGCATTGAAGGAGGGCAAAATTCCGACAATGAGGCCATTCGCCTATTTTCCAAATAAAGGAACTCCGTCCGTGGAACTATCGCTATTTCTTGCAGATATTCCGATGTTTCACCAAGTTTCGCCACCTGGGGGGAACCACGAGCCTCATAAATAAGCAATTCGCCTCAATTGACAGTTGCCCCTGGGAACATTACCATTAATCTATTGTAGAGCATAATGCTTTTTTCAAAATGGTAAGAAGGTGACTGGAATTGCAAGCGATATATCGACCTACCCTGGCGGAGATCAACCTGGACCATCTGCGCGCCAACTATAACGCTTTTCGTAAGGCCCTGCCAAGCCACATGAAATTGCTTGCTTGTGTGAAGGCTAACGCCTATGGTCACGGAGCTGTAGAAGTGGCACGCGAACTTCAGCAACTGGGGGTGGCTTACTTAAGCGTAGCTTTCCTGGATGAAGCGCTCGAGCTTCGGCAAGGAGGCATTTCTAGCCCGATCCTGGTGCTCGGTTATACACCACCGGAGGCTGTAGAGATCGCTTATGAGCATGATGTGACCATAACCCTGTTCAGTTCGGAAGTGCTCCAAGCGATAAAGGCACTGCCGGTCCAGCCGGAGAAGCCACTCAAGGTACACATCAAGATTGACAGCGGAATGGGTCGTTTGGGCCTGCTTCCAGGCGAAGATGCAATTTCTTTTATAGAAGAAGTATTTTCGCTGCCGCAGGTTGTTGTCGAAGGAATGTTTACCCATTTTGCAAGAGCGGATGAAGAGAACAAAGACTATACGTTGGGACAGTACCGCCGTTTTCAGGGCGTAGCGGACGCTCTTCGGGATAAGGACCACCATATCCCCATCATACATACGGGCAACAGTGCTGCTGCGATTGATACACCCGAATTATCCTATGATATGGTTCGTGTCGGCATCGGCTTGTACGGACTGTATCCTTCGGATGAGGTGAATCGAAAGACAGTGAGCCTCCGCCCTGTCATGACGTTAAAGACAAAGCTTGTCTACGTCAAAAATTTACCTCCGCATTCCGGCATCAGCTACGGGACGAAGTATGTAACGGAGGAGGAAGAGCAAATTGGAACCCTTCCCATCGGTTACGGCGATGGCTTCTCTCGTATGCTGAGCGGTAAAGTGGAAGTACTGATACGCGGCCGCCGCGTCCCTGTAGTCGGAACGATCTGTATGGACCAATGTATGGTATCGCTCAAACCTTTCGCCGATGAGGCGGAACAAATTAAAGCTGGTGAAGAGGTTGTACTCATCGGTCAGCAGTCTGGCGAATGCATTACGGCAGATGAGCTGGCGTCCAAGCTGGGGACGATCCACTACGAGGTCGTCTGCATGATTGCCCACCGGGTACCACGTCAGTATATACGTAATGATATACCCGTGAAGACCATAAACGCACTCTGGAGCAACCTTTAAAAAGGCATGTGCACCCTAAGTAATTTATTCAGGAAAGAAGGAATAAGTACAGACCTTCCCGAATTAGGAATATTGTCGTTAAAGTCTGTACGAAAGTGTCGATTGTAGTTTATAATGATATGCAGCATACTTGATATACCTTCGGCATATATATTCTTTTGTATAATTTTCCTTGAATAAAGTAATACTGGTGCACAGGGCGAGAAGGTTGTGGGGGTGTAATAGAGGGTGGCCAATATGCAGAACACCAAACGAATCATGATCAGTTTACCGGATCATCTTTTGCAGGAAGTGGACGGGATCGCTCAGCTGGAAAATTCCAACCGCAGTGAGCTTATTAGGCAAGCCATGAAGTTGTACCTGAATGAACGGAAGAAACGTTACATTCGTGAATCCATGCAGCGAGGTTATATGGAAATGGCCAAAATTAACCTGACCATGGCTTCTGAGGCGTTTCACGCGGAGGAAGATGCAGACAACACTCTAGACCGCTTAGTAAGCGGGGTGTAGACAGTGATCGTTAAACGGGGCGACGTATTTTTTGCGGATTTATCACCTGTTGTCGGTTCTGAGCAGGGCGGCGTAAGGCCGGTCCTTGTCATTCAGAACGATATCGGCAACCGGTTTAGTCCGACTGTGATTGTTGCAGCCATTACGGCACAGATTCAAAAAGCCAAGCTGCCGACTCACGTCGAAATCGACGCGGCGTCGCATGGATTTGACCGGGATTCCGTCATTTTGCTAGAGCAGATCCGGACGATTGATAAGCAGCGGCTAACGGACAAAAT
The DNA here is from genome assembly GCF_050482385.1 of Paenibacillus lautus. Classification (GTDB taxonomy): domain Bacteria; phylum Bacillota; class Bacilli; order Paenibacillales; family Paenibacillaceae; genus Paenibacillus_AQ; species Paenibacillus_AQ lautus_B. The sequence goes on along the minus strand of NZ_JBCNHV010000022.1, from coordinate 140,684 downwards.
CACCCATCTTGATGATGAAATGATGAGTAAGGTGGATGATTCCCTGCAAATAAGTCTGGGCTTGATTGATTTTTGATTCCATTCAAGTGTTGCGTTTTCCACATAGAATGTTATGACTAAAAACCCTCAAGGAGTAATTCCTTGAGGGTTTTTATATGGATGGTATGTATGAAGGCTCGGCAATTGCTGCATGAGACTGGAGATTGGTGGATTACATGTGTGTAGGTATGAGGATGTAGGCCGTCGTGACCGCCGCTGCGATAATCAAAAAGCAGACAACGGACCAAGCAATCGCATGTTTGTCATTCATTTAAGGTGACCCCCCTGATTTTAATGAGATGTGGATATCCGGCAGCAGCATGTTCGTACAATAAGAATATAAATGAAATCTTAAGATCAGATGAAATTGAAATTAAAAGAAGCTTAAAGCCTTATGAAATGAGCGATGTAGTGGAAATGAGCGCTTAAGTTTGGGATAATAGCAAATATAGTTTCATTGAAGAAAGAGGGATATCATTGTCTGAATTAGAAGCTGTTGTGGAAGTAAATGAGGAACAGATCCGCAAGGAAGAATCGAAACGGATCGTGAAGCAGATCGCGAAGGAGCTTCAATTGTCCGAAAAACAGGTGCGCACGACCGTTGAACTTCTGGATGAGGGCAATACCATACCGTTTATTGCGCGTTACCGTAAGGAAATGACAGGCGAACTGGATGAGAACCAATTACGTGATATTGAAGAACGGACAGGCTATTTGCGCAATTTGGAAGTCCGTAAACGGGAAGTCATCCGCATCATAGAGGAGCAAGGCAAGCTGACGGAAGATCTGAAGGCGTCGATTACGGCCGCCGTTAAGCTGCAGGAGGTAGAAGATCTCTACCGCCCGTATAAGCAGAAGCGTAAAACCCGGGCAAGCGTCGCGAAGGAAAAAGGACTTGAGCCGCTGTCGGAGTGGATATGGTCGCAGCCGAAGCAGGCTGATGTGATGGTTGAGGCAGCCAAGTATGTTGATGAGGAGAAGGGTGTGGCTTCGGCAGAAGAGGCTGTGCAAGGCGCGATGGATATATTGGCTGAAAACATTGCCGATGACGCAACCGTTCGTTCCTGGGTACGCAGATACAGCCTGGACCACGGCATATTGACCTCAGAGGCGAAGGATACCGAAGTGGAATCCGTATACGAGAACTATTACAACTACCGGGAATTGGCGAAGAAAATGCCGCCGCACCGGATTTTGGCCATTAACCGGGGAGAGCGCGAGAATATTCTGAAGGTGGGGCTTGATGTTCCTTCCGATTCCATTCACGCGTATATCGGCAAGCAGGTGCTTAAAGGTCCATCTGCTGTGACGGACATTCTTACAGCGGTGATCGAGGATTCATACAAACGTCTGATTGCCCCATCGATTGAACGGGAAGTGCGGGGTGAGCTGACGGAAAAAGGGGAGAACCAGGCGATCTCCATCTTTGCGGGGAACCTGCGCAGCCTGCTGCTGCAGCCGCCGGTGAAGGGTCGCTGTGTGCTGGGCGTTGACCCGGCTTACCGTACCGGTTGTAAGCTTGCGGTGGTCGATGATACAGGCAAGCTGCTTGAGGTAGCTGTAACCTATCCGACGCCGCCGGCCAACAAGAAGCAGGAGGCGGCCGCGAAGATTAAAGAGCTGATTGCAAAATACGGCATCAAGCTTATTGTCATTGGAAACGGTACGGCATCCCGTGAAACGGAGCAGTTCGTAGCCGAAGAAGTCATTGCGGAACTCGCTGACCCTGAGCTGGCTTACCTTATCGTCAATGAAGCGGGAGCAAGCGTGTACTCGGCCTCGAAGCTGGCTCAAGAAGAGTTCCCTGATCTGGATGTTGCCGAGCGCAGCGCGGCCTCGATTGCACGCCGTGTGCAGGATCCGCTGGCCGAGCTGGTGAAGATCGATCCGAAATCGATCGGTGTGGGCCAATATCAGCATGACGTCACCCAGAAGCATCTGGAGGAGAGCCTGAAAGCCGTCGTGGAGTCTGCGGTTAACCATGTCGGGGTGGATGTGAATACGGCATCGCCGTCACTGCTCTCCTATGTGGCTGGCATCAATGCCACCATTGCCAAAAATATCGTGAAATACCGGGAAGAAAACGGGAAGTTTGTCAGCCGGAAGCAGCTGCAGAAGGTTCCGCGTCTCGGTGCCAAGACTTATGAGCAGTGCGTGGGCTTTATGCGGATTTCGGAAGGCGAGAACATACTGGATCGTACCCCGATTCACCCGGAATCCTATGCGGTGGTTGACCGTTTGTTCCAGGAGCTTCAGGTAAGTCTGGACAAGCTCGGAAGCAAGGAGCTCGCTGAACTGCTGGATGCCCAGCAGCCGGAGAGCCTTGCCGTGAAGCTGGAGGTTGGTGTACCGACGCTGCGCGATATTCTGGACAGCTTACAGCGTCCGGGACGCGATCCGCGGGAGGAATTGCCGCTGCCGATTTTCCGCCAGGACGTGCTGAAGATCGAGGACCTTATGCCGGGAATGGAGCTGCAGGGAACGGTACGCAATGTCATCGATTTTGGCGCCTTTGTGGATATCGGCATCAAGAGCGACGGCCTGGTACATATTTCCCAGTTGAGCGATGGTTTTGTCAAACATCCGATGGATGTTGTCTCTGTGGGGGATAACGTTACCGTGTGGGTGCTGAATGTAGATTTGAAAAAAGGCCGCGTTGGATTGACGATGCGCAAGCCGAAAGATCAGTCATAGGAACTGCTGCGTAATAGAAGAAGAGCCGTGCCTCCTTTGAAGTGACCCCAATTGTTAGACATGACCTAACAATCGGAGGTGCAGTTCACTTTGGGGAGAACGGCTCTTTTTTGCAAAATTCTTGGTCTATAGCAATAGCTAATGGGGCATCCTGGCGGTTGGTTTAGCGATGGTTCAGCTTTAGCAGCAGGACGTTTTTATCGTAACTTTCCAGACACCAGTGATATTTTGTTAGAATTTTGGGTTCGACTGAGGGAGCAGTTACATCGAATTCATGAAAACCAAACTTCTTATAGAAATGCTGCAGCTCCTCAAACGGAATGCAGTATACCGTATCTAGGCCCAATCTTTTTGATTCTTCCACCAAAAACGAGACGACTTCGTGCGCGAGGGATTGTCCTCTAAACTTGTCCAGAATATAAATACCGCCGAGCTCCGCCTCGTGGTCATTAAGTTTAACCAATCGGCCGATCCCTGCGTAGTCGTCTTGCGACATGACGATGGCAATCATTTCATTGTCCAGTGAACTTGGCTGAAAGCCGATGTGTTCGTATTGTTGATTGACCCAAGGCAATTCTGCTTGAGTCACTCTTTTGATGCTCATGACCACTCACCTCAGTTTCTTTAAAATATAGGTTGAGATAATGCTGCGCGCAGCATAAACCTTCGTGCTTAACCCTCGCTGTCCGAAGATTGCTGCTTTTTCTTCGCCCGGAATCGTCTGACCTTCATCAGATTGCCGCACATTTTATCGTCGCAATAACGTTTGGAACGGTTACGTGTATCATCGTAATATACCCAGAGGCAATCGGGATTCGTGCAGATGCGGAACCGGGATAACTCGCCTTGCTCGATGGCTTGCGCCAAGGAGCCGGCAATCTCGGCAGCCGCTGCTTGCAGGCCAGGGTTTTGGAGGATATAAGACAGTTCCAGGTTTTGATCCTCATCTATGTCCAGATGGCGAATAACGGGTCCAGCAGCCATCCAGCGGTTCAATTCCTCTACTTGCTGGCGGGAGGGGAGGGTACCCGCAACGATGTGCTGAACGCATGTCCGCAGGAAGGATCGAAGCTGCCGGAGAAGTTCCAGTTCATCCGAAGTCAGCGGAACGGCGATGTGGAGATCATGCTCGCTAATAAATTCGGTGAGCCAATCTTCACGGGCGAGCCGGTCCTCGGATCGGCCGCTGCCTCTCCAGTCATGCCATTCGCTGTTTATAAAATCATCCCATAACATGAAGCTCATCCTTTCTTGTCTCATCATTGTAACAAGTAAATATTTATGTTGCTAGTTACTTGTAATGGGATCTGAAGTGTGTTATTTTTTATGTAACGCTCTATTTTATTTATGATAGTTACAATAAAAACGGAGGCGATGGACATGAACATGAAGGAATTGCTGCTCCAAAACTGGGATTATGCGATGGGGCAAGAGGATTGGTATCCGCCGATTCTTCCAGCCCTGAAGGATGTGACGGTTGAGCAGGCATTGTGGAAACCGGAAGGACAGGCGGCAAATTCCATTTGGGAGAACGTGCAGCATTTGTTGTATTACAAGCAGCGTCTGCTCGCAAGATTGGAAGGAACGCCGCTTCCTAATGAAGGGATCGGCAATGACGAGACGTTTCTCATTCATGACACAAGTGAGGAGGTATGGAATACGTCTCGGGAGCAGCTTAAGGATGTTCATGCCGCTTTAAGACAGAAGATTGAGGAGATGCCGGAGACGGAGATCATCGAATCGCCGCAGCGAATACTTAGCTTAATCATGCATGATGCATATCATACGGGACAAATTGTTTTTCTCCGGAAGCTTCATGGCTCCTGGCCAGCTAAGCGCAGCGATCTTTAGTGCACAATTCGACCATTCAGCCATCATAATACAATGCAAAAATAAGCCGGACAGGGTGTCCGGCTTATTGTCATACCTATGGATCGGTTGTTGTACCCTAACGGGCATTCGAGTTTTCTTCACCCGGGGAATTCCGGTAAAAGTACCAGCATTCGTTCAGCAGCTTGATCTGACGTCGGTCCTTTTTGCGAAAAGCGCGTGTCAATTGATTGCAGAGCCATTGCGGCAAGGGTATCTCCTCCTCTTGCTAATTCCATCTGTATGGATAGCATATGGGGAAAAAGCCCAAAGCGTGCAGGTCTACCTCGATTATTGCGCTTCTTCCTCGTACCATTGCTCAAGCTGCGCTTGGAGAGCCCGAATTTCGGTAAGCAGCGAGATGAGTGGATATTCCGTTTCCTTAAGGGAAGCAAAGGCCTGCTCAAGCTCATTTATGTATTCCAGACCACCTTGAATGCTCAGTGATTCCTGCAGCAGATCCAGATTGTCGCATTCGGCTACAGCAAGTGGCAGCTGAGGTTTGCCTGGGGCGGTGAGTTTATCGATTTCCTTATTGAGGCGTAAATTTAAAGCACTGAGCTGGTAAGCATAGTCACTGGGCATTTCGACAAATAATAGCTCGTCCTGTCCTTTTAAAATAACGTAGCGCATGTTTGGCATGATTGCAGGTTCTCCCTCCATACTTTCTACTTGACAGTGTAGCCCAGAGAGAAGTTAAAATTCAAGTAGCATTTATAAGGCAAAAGGAAGGATAGACATAGTGACGATGAACGAGATGAGCAATGAAGAACTGCAGGCATGGGTTGAGAAAGTCTCGCTGGAGAGCTTCCGGGTTCCGTTCAGGCACAAGGCGACATTTAACCGGCGTTTGTCCTCAACAGGCGGCCGCTATTTCATGAAAAGCCATCATATTGAGATCAATCCGCATCAGCTGGCTACGCACGGCAGGGAAGAGGTGGAGAAGATCATCAAGCATGAGCTGTGCCATTATCATCTGCATATCGCGGGCAGGGGATATCGGCATCGGGACGCTGATTTCAAAACCCTGCTGCAAGCCGTTGGAGGGAGCCGTTTCTGCAAGTCCTTACCGAAGGGCAAGGCTGCGGGCCGTCGTCAACCGGAACCTTATCGATATAAACTTTGCTGCAGTGCCTGCGGGACTGAATACCTTCGTAAACGGAAGATGAATCCGGCCCGGTATCGATGCGGAAAGTGCAGCGGACGTCTCACGCTTCTTAAACTTGACTCCCCTCAGAAGTCATGATAAATTATTGGTATTGAATTTCACGTTCCCTGATAGCTCAGTTGGTAGAGCACTCGACTGTTAATCGAGTTGTCACAGGTTCGAGTCCTGTTCGGGGAGCCATATGGAGAGATACCCAAGTGGCTATAAGGGGACCCTCTGCTAAGGGGTTAGACTGCGTAAGCGGTGCGAGGGTTCGAATCCCTCTCTCTCCGTTGAGCGTTACATCGAAGAAAGCTCCCATCACAGAAGTGATTGGGGGCTTTTTTTGCAAAGGGATGATAACCCTGGATAGGGTTCGTCGGAGCATAAGCAGCGTTAGGCATACTTCGCAGTCTCGACCGAAGGGAGAGTATCCCTCTCTCTTTCGTTGAGCGTTACATCGAAGAAAGCTCCCATCACAGAAGTGATCGGGGGCTTTTTTGCAAAGGGGAAGAGAACAATGAAACAGATAATTGCCATGGGTGGCGGCGGTTTCTCGATGGAACCGGATAATCTGCTGCTTGATCGCTATGTTTTGGCGCAAGTACCGAAAGAAATGCCTGAGGTGTGTTTTGTCCCGACGGCAAGCGGGGATGCGGATGGTTATGTTGAACGTTTCTATCATGCTTTCCGAACACTGCCGTGTACTCCCAGTAATCTGTCGCTGTTCCAGCCGAATTTTGCCGATCTTCGGTCTTTTGTGCTCGAGAAGGATATCATCTATGTTGGCGGGGGCAATACCCGGAATATGCTGGTCTTGTGGAAGGAATGGGGCCTGGATCAGATACTCCAAGAGGCGTATGAACAGGGTGTCATCTTAACCGGGTTAAGCGCTGGTTCCATTTGCTGGTTTGAGCAAGGGGTGACGGACCCGTTGAACGCGCCTTTGTACAAGCTTGAGGGTTTGGGTATATTACAAGGCAGTCATTGCCCGCATTATGATGGAGAGAGCAAAAGAAGACCTGCCTATCATAAACTTGTACTTCAAGGTGAGGCACAAGCAGGATATGCTGCTGATGATGGGGTTGCTTTGCATTTTATGGACGGACAGCTGCATAGAGTCGTAAGCTCAAGGAAAAATGCACATGCATACCATGCGGAGCTCGAAGGAAATCGCGTTCAAGAAGAGAAGTTAACGCCGGATTTTTTAGGCTGATTTATAAGCCGAAAAAGCCCCGAAAATAAATATTGAAATTTACGAAAAAAAAGCTTGCCAGCATTTTTGGAATTATGCTATACTCAATCTTGTCGTCACGGCGACGTGGTTAAAGTGGCCCGTTGGTCAAGGGGTTAAGACACCTCCCTTTCACGGAGGTAACAGGGGTTCGAATCCCCTACGGGTCACCACTTTCTTATATGGCAGCCGCACGATTGTCATCGAGAGCCATTAGCTCAGTTGGTAGAGCACCTGACTTTTAATCAGGGTGTCGAAGGTTCGAGCCCTTCATGGCTCACCATTTTTATGAAGTAACGAAATGATGTATCCCTTATATTATGCGGTAGTGGTGGAATGGCAGACACGCTATCTTGAGGGGGTAGTGGGTGTATACCCGTGGAGGTTCGAGTCCTCTCTACCGCATACGAACATGAAGAAGAAGCTCCGCACTTTGTGCGGGGCTTCTTTTGCGTTTAAGAGACCGCAAGAAAAACAACATCTAAACGCGGTCTGTTTTCACTAGAAAGTACGTCGATAGACGTTTTTCTTATATCAAGGTTTACATAGGATTTATCACGGTTTTTATCGATTTTTAGTGCGCGTTTATGCAAAACGGGTGTTTCATCTCTGATCAGAAGTTTAATATCATAACGTGGACGAGCAACAACTTCAAATAACCTATAAGGAGTGATTCAGAATGGCTAATAACAACAATGGAAAGATGAGCCGTGAAGAAGCAGGACGTTTAGGTGGAGAAGCAACTGCGAACAAACATGACAAAGAATTCTACCAAGAAATCGGACGGAAGGGCGGCGAAGCAACTTCCCGTTCCCATGACAAAGACTTTTATCAGGATATAGGTAAAAAAGGCGGAGAATCCACGTCAAATTCCCATGATAAGGAATTTTATCAGGAAATTGGCCAGAAGGGCGGGGAAGCGACTTCCGATTCCCATGGCAGAGAGTTCTATGAGGACATCGGGCGCAAAGGCGGCGAGGCTACCTCGGATTCCCACGGACGTGAGTTCTATCAAGAGATTGGGCAGCAGGGCGGCGAAGCCAGAAGCGGCAGCGACAGCAACGGGGACGGCAAGATGAGCCGTGAAGAAGCGGGCCGCAAGGGCGGCGAGGCAAGAGCTAGGCAGCGCCAACGGGGGAACTAATGACAATCCGGCGGATTTGAGAAAAAGTTTCCCTTGGAGGGGACTGAATTGCTCACATGCAAAAGATCCGCCTCATCCACACCATTTGAAAAGCAGCAGCTACGACTCCCTGACAGGGAGTCGTAGCTGCTTTCTTTTTGCCTTACATCGTCATGCGATAAGGTGGAAAAGAGAAGATCGTGCTGGACTTTTGGGATGGTGTGTGATAATTATATGATAATGATAACCATTCTCATTTAAGGTTGGGGTCTGTACATATGGTAAACCTATCGACGAGCAGTATTAGCAAAAAAGCACCACGTGAATACAGCGGGCTCATAGCCCGTTTATGGAATATGGATATTGTTCATGGACAAGAACTCTCCTTGGAACAGCAGTTGGCAGTGCAGCCAGCTCTGATCATCCCGCTGAGCGGAGAAACCTGTTTACAACAGGCAGAGCAAATCACCCGTATGCATAAGGGATGTGTTTATTTTTGTGCAGCAGGGTCTACTTTCGGAATTACGAGTGCCGATCACAAGAGTTCCGAGGAACACGAGCAAGCTTCGGTTGCAATACTTCATTTTAGTTTCATGGAAGGTGTATCAGGCTGCGGTCGATTGCATGAGGTGGACGGCGCTGCTTTCATGCCCTATGACGGCATCTTTGTCATCAGCTCTCCGGACCGCTTGAATCTCGTCTGCAGGTCGATGTATAAGGATTTTCACAGCAAGGAGCCCATGAAGCAGTGGAGGGTTCAGCTGGATTTTCAAGAGCTGTTATATACGATGATTGCCGAGTGCAGCCCATACTCCAAGAATGATAAGCGGCAAGCGCTGGAGCGGGTGAAGGAGTATATCGAGGAACATTATGATGAAGATTTAACGATTGAACAATTGGCGAACCTCTCCGGGCTGAGTCCTAAATATTTTGTAGAAGTATATAAGAAGACGTATGGGCACAGCGCAATGGATTATTTGGCCCATGTCCGTTTGAACAAGGCGAAACAGCTGATGCTGGGCTCCGATTCTTTGCTGCGTGAGGTGGCGCATATGGTGGGGTATAAGGATGAATTTTATTTTAGCCGCAAGTTCAAGAAGGCATTCGGGATTTCCCCCTCGGTGTATATGAAGACAAGGAAAAATAAACTGGCGATGTACGGCTCCACAGCCCTCCTGGGTTACGCCATGCCGCTGGACTTCACGCCGTATGCGGCTCCCCTTCATCCGAAGTGGTCACAGCATTACTATAACTTGCTTGGGCCGGATATCCCGGTCCATCTGGATGCATACCGCCAGAATCATAATAAATATGCCAATCTGGAGAAGCTGGCCTCGGCACGCCCGGAGCTCATCGTCTGTGCACAGGGGGTGGAGGAATGGGAGAAGGAGCAGCTTCGGCTGATTGCCCCCCTCTACGAAATGCCGGCAGAGCAGGCAGGGTGGCAGTTTATTCTGTTAGGTCTAGCTAAATTGCTGAACAAGCTGCCTGAGGCAGAGCAATGGATTGAAACGTTTCATCATAAAATATCGACTTATCGTGAGAAGTTCCCGACTGAAATGATGGAAGCACGCACGCTTTTGACCGCACGCCTGCATCAGGATGACCTGATGGTTTACAGCCATCCGGGCATGAAGGAACTATTATTTGATTATTTCAATTTTCAGCCGGCGATGCCTGTGGACGGGGAGGAGGCTGGATGTTTAACGATTAAGCAGATCAAGGAGAGCCACGCAGACCACATTCTGCTCTTGATCCGTCAGGATTCTGAAACGTTGGCGAATTGGAGAAAACTGCAAGCAACGCCGGAGTGGATGACCATTCCCGCGGTGCGAGAAGGAACGTTCCATCCATTATCCTCTTACCCTTGGCGCGAGTACTCTCCCATTGCGATGGAGCAGATGGCGGAAGAGGCCTTCCGGTTGTTTTCCGGAAATTGTCCATGAGGAATCCGGTTATTTGTCCATGGTACTAAGAGAGCAAATCTTATACTATGATCAATAATGATAATCATTATCAATTATTGAGTGATCATAGATCATGGAAGGGGTATTTGAAGAGAAATGAAACGAATGAAATGGGTTTTGGGGTTATTGCTGGCATTTGCGTTGGTACTTTCCGCTTGTGGTGGAGGTAACGAGGCTAAAGATACAGACGGAGCAAGTACGAATAATGCAGCAGCAAGCACGAATACAGCCGGGGAGGATAACGCAGCAAAAGAAGAAGCGACCCCCACATCGTCCGATACTAAAGTTGTGAAATACCTTGATCAGGAATATACGCTTCCGGCCAAAACGGAGCGCATCGTTATCACGGGTGCCGTCGAAGCCATGGAGGATGCCATTGTGTTGGAAGTGAACCCGGTTGGGGCCATTACCTTCTCGGGTAAATTCCCGCCGATGTTTGAGTCGATCGCGAAGGACGCCCAATCGGTTGGTGAGAAAATGGAGCCGAATTTCGAAACGATCCTGTCTTTGAAGCCGGATGTGATTTTGGCATCGTCCAAAGCCAAGCCTGAAGTGATTGAACAGTTGAATAAAATTGCTCCCACGATTCCGTACTCCCATATCTCGACCAACTGGGAAAGCAACCTCAAATTGCTCGGCGAGTTAAGCGGCAAACAGGAACAAGCGGAACAGGAAATCGCGAAATATAAAGAGGACTTGGAAAAAGTCAAAGCGACGATTGGAGATAGCCTCAAGGACAAGAAAGTTCTGGCGCTTCGGATTCGTGCAGGTGAGATGTACATCTATCCGGCAGGGGTGTTCTTTAACCCGGTATTGTATGAGGATTTGGGGATTGAAGTACCGGCTGAAGTAGCCGCAGCCAAAGCACAGGAACTGATCTCGAAAGAGAAAATTGCAGAGATGAATCCGGATTACGTATTTGTCCAATTCTCGCCAGATGAGAATAAAGATACGCCGAATGCTTTAGAAGAACTGCAGAGTGATCCGATCATGAAGAACTTAAATGCATTCAAGAACGGCACCGCTTTTGTCAACGTGGTGGATCCACTCGCTCAAGGCGGAACCGCGTACAGCAAAATCGAGTTTCTGAAAGCTGCGGTCGAAAGTCTGACTAAGTAACATCAAACATTTCAGTATAAACCTATAAGGCGTGTTGTTCATGGGGTTCAAAAAATCACTGCCGGCTGTCATCCTTGTGATGGCCCCGGCAGTCTGTTTATTGCTCATAGCGGCCTCCATCCTGTATGGAGCCAAAAATATTACGATGGATACCGTTTGGGATTCCATCTTTGCTTTTGATTCGGAGAACATCGATCATCAGATCATTGTGAGTTCCCGATTGCCGAGAGTCGTCGGCGCAATGCTCATCGGCGCTTTTCTCGCGGTATCAGGTGCGTTAATGCAAGGAATGACAAGGAACTATTTGGCGTCCCCATCCATCATGGGGGTATCCGACGGTTCGGTGTTCGCGGTGACACTGTTTATGGTATTTATCCCGAACGCCAGCTCCAATATGTACATCGTCAGTTCGTTGATCGGCTCCGCCATCGGAGCAGCCGTCGTGTTCGGCTTGGCATGGCTTATTCCTGGCGGACTCAGTCCGGTTCGACTGGCTATACTCGGAACCGTAATTGGGACGTTTCTGAGCGGTACCGCGGAGGCATTGGCGGCTTATTTTCAAATATCGCAAAATATCAGCTTCTGGTACAATGCCCGACTGCATGCAATGGACCCGGAACTGATTAAATTGAGCATTCCGTTTGCAATCGTCGGTTTGTGCCTTGCCATTGTATTATCCAAATCGATCACGCTGCTATCGCTCGGGGATGAGACGGCCAAGGGGCTTGGTGTGAATACATGGCTGATCAAAGCCCTCGCGATGCTGGCGGTTGTTATTCTGACAGGCGTGTCGGTGGCGCTGGCGGGCAAGGTTGCCTTTGTAGGCTTGATTATCCCTCATATAGCCCGGTTCCTGTCAGGTTCCGACTATCGATGGATCGTGCCCGTCTCGGGAGTACTAGGCGGCATGTTTCTTGCGCTATGCGATATTCTTGCGCGGTTTGTGAATTTCCCGTTTGAAACGCCGGTCGGTGTCATTACATCATTAATCGGGGTTCCTTTCTTCCTCTATTTGATCAAGACGAGGGGAGGGGCTCAGCGTGCGTAATACCTATTATCGATTTCCCATTGTTCTGACTGGAGGAATCCTGGTGGTATTGACTGCCGTATATTTCAGTCTGACCAACGGGACGTTTGACATGTCCATCAAAGAAGTATTTCAAACTTTGCTCCGGTTGAATCCCAATTCGGATTTTGATCTTGTTGTGTTTGAGTTCAGGTTGCCGCGTATTGTGCTTGGCGCTCTCGTCGGGTTTGCGCTGGGTATGGCTGGTGCTGTTATCCAGGGGGTTACCCGCAATGGATTGGCTGATCCGGGTATCCTCGGCATCAATGCAGGTGCAGGCATGGCGGTTGTGTTATTTATGTTCCTGCTGCAAGGGCAGATCACGATGACAGGCTGGCTCGGGGTTATGATGATGCCGATGTTCGGTATCGCTGGCGGCTTGGCGGCAACTACGGCCATATTTATGTTTGCCAGAGAAAGCGGAAAGCTGGACCCGCAGCGGCTAATTCTTGTGGGGATTGCGATTGCCTCGGGCTTCGGTGCTATTACGATGTTCCTCTCGCTGAAAATGAATCCATCGGATTATGAGATGGCCGTAGCTTGGCTGGCCGGCAGCCTTCACAGCGCCAACTGGAAGTTCGTGGTCACGATGCTTCCTTGGCTCATTATGCTGCCGCCTATCATTTGGCTCCGCTCTCAAGTGCTCGATTTATTCCAGCTGAGCGAGGAAAGCGTGAAGAGTGTCGGGGTATCCGTCGAGCGTGAGAAAAAGGTATTGCTTCTATGCAGCATCGGTTTGGTCAGTGCGAGCGTTGCCGTATCCGGCAGCATTGGGTTTGTCGGTCTGATCGCTCCGCATCTGGCGAGGCAACTGGTTGGGCTGAGGCACAGGCATATCATCCCGATCAGCGGTATAGCAGGTATGGCGATTGTGGTCATAGGCGATTTCATCGGCAGAACGATATTCGCTCCGGCCGAGCTGGCTGCTGGCATTGTGGTGTCCGTGATCGGGGTTCCGTATTTTATCTATCTATTAATTCGCATGAGAAAATAAAAGCAGCTTTCGGGAGGATCACATGAATCGTTATCAACAGCTGGTGGTTGAGGACAGGGAACTCACACTGTATGTACCTCCTTCTTATCATGAGTCGGATCGTTCCTATCCTGTTGCCTATGTACAGGATCAAGGAGATATGTTTACGGACTGCCTCAACTATCTGCATCATCTGTTTGCAGCAGGCCAACTGGTCGAGGTCATCCTGGTCGGCATATCGTCTACGAACCGGAATCGTGAGTATACGCCTTGGCCGGCTGAGCCGCTGCTGGAGGGCAATCCGCCTTTCGGCGGGGAGGGCAGAGCTTATGTCGATGAGGTTGCGGATGTCATCAAGGCATACATAGACAGACATTACCGTACGCTCGCAGCACCCGAGCATACCGCAATCATTGGCGGTTCCTTTGGCGGTTTGATCTCGATGTTCGCAGGGTATTGGCGCGCCGAGACCTTCGGACGAATCGGGATGCTGTCGGCTTCGTTATGGTATGAGGGGGTTATGGATTACATCATACAGCAGGGAGAATTGCCTGCCGGGCTGAGGGTTTATATGTCTGTTGGACAGTTGGAAGGTGCGTATAAGGAAAATGCGCAGAAACATATGTTTTCCAATAACATCGAGGCCCATCGGTTCTGGATCGAACAAGGGGTGAGCCCCGAGCGGATCCAACTGGCGGTAGATCCCGATGGGACCCATGATCCCATCTTTATGGCCAGAAGATTTCCGGATGCGCTGCGGTGGTTGTTTGTCGGGGAAGCAGAGGAGCAAGCGTCGGCGAAGGGGCAAGCTCAACATGAGGATACGGATTATCACGAAAAGCACAATGAACAAGATAACCAAGATAACCAAGATAACCAAGATAACCAAGATAACCAAGACAACCAAGACAACCAAGATAACCATAAGGCTCCTTTGTTTTACATACCGGGAACGGTGACATGGTCCATGCAATCCGACGTCACAGGCCGTGAATACCGTATTTTCATTGCCGAACCGATGGGACCGCCACCCGAAGGAGGGTATCCTGTGTTATATTCGCTGGATGCCAATGCGACTTTCGGATCGCTTGCGGAGGCAATCCGAGTGCAATCCCGGACGCCCCGCGGTATTCCCTCGGCGCTTATCGTCGGGATCGGCTTTGACAGTGACAGTCCCATCGTGAGCAGCGAGCGTTTTTATAACTTTACTGAATATGCGGAAGACCATGAACTGCCGGTCCGTCCTAACGGATCGGATTGGCCGGAAACGGGCGGCGTTGAAGCATTCCTTGCGTTCATCGAGTTTCAGCTGAAGCCGGCCGTAGAGCGGCAATACGCGGTGAACCGTTCGAAGCAGACGCTGTTCGGGCACTCGCTCGGTGGTTTTTTCACCTTGTATACCTTATTCACCAGACCGGAGACTTTTTCGCGGTATATTGCGGCCTGTCCCTCGGTGTGGTGGAAAAACTACATGCTGTACAAACGATGGGAAGAGGGAAAAGCCCGTATACAGCAGAGTGGACAGCGCAAAGAGCTGCGTCTGTACGTGGGTGCCGAGGAGAAGCCGTCCATGGTGCAAGACGCCAGGGAACTCTATGCATTCCTCAAAGGGCATGATGAGGTGCTGGAGACCACGTTCGATGAAATTGAGGGAGAAGGCCACGTATCGGTGCTGCCTGCTTTGATAAGCCCTCTGCTTCGTTTTGTGAACGCGTAATATGAGAATGATGCCTTAAGCATGAAGAAGCAGCCTCATATCCAGTGATAAAGCCGGATCATGAAGCTGCTTCTTCAGTGTTGTTGCATGTAGAGAGAGTTAATCGATTAATTCCGGATCGTCAAGGATGGAAGAGTACTTCGGGTATAATCTGCGAATACAACCCGGACAGATATCGTGGGTGAATTCAATAGGGAGGCGGCTCTCCAAATAGCTCTCCACAGGTTCCCACTCTTCCGCATGGTGAACGTATTTGCATACGGCGCAGATCGGAATATGCCCAGGAAGGGGAAAGCTGTGAGCCAGCGCTTGTTCCAGCAGCAGTTCCTTGCGTTTGAACTTCGTAATATCCGTAAATAATATCATAGCTCCGTGAATACGGCTGTCCTTGTTGATAAGCAGCGGCAGTACCTCACATAAAACCCAATTCTCTTGGCCGTTCCATTGCACCGCATATTCAAAGGAATAATCAGACAGCTTACCCAGCATAACATCTCTTACGGAGGGCACATCCAACTCATGGAAAAAGTGATCAAATGAAGCCAAACTCAAGGGCTGGGAAGAGATCTTAAAAAAAGATGCCCCCTCCCACCCAAACTCAGCGGAAACACCATATCTTTCGGCCATGGTAATGAGTGGATCGTTAACTTTGTCTATGATGCCATCCGGGGAAATGATCATCAGTCCTTTATTCAAGGAGTGAACCGCATTATTCCAGGATGTGATCATGGTATCGTAGGGCAAATGACTCGCTCCTCATACTAAATAGACTCATGACTAAAAGATACAACGTTCCATGAGTACTATGGTATAATTTAGGCAATATATGTTGATTATACACTTAATTAAGTGGTTTTGCAAGATAAAAATACGTACATAAGTAATTTTCTTTCAAAGAGAACTAGGAAGGCGGTTGTTTAATGCAGTCTATTTACCAACGAATCGAACATCTCATAGAAAGCCGAGGTATGACCAAGAAGGCGTTTTGTGAAACCCTCGGGATCAGCACAGGAAATTTTGGTGATTGGAAAAGGGGGAAAACAACGCCGAGCACGAATAAATTAATTGAGATTGCAGCATTCTTTTCCGTAAGCTTGGATTGGTTGATTATTGGCAAGGGCAACCCTACCCGAGTCAAGGAGGCGCGTGGGGAGTATGGGGTGGACTCGGAATCATCCGATCTTCCCTTAATGTCCGGATTGGCAGAGAATGAGAAGGAGTTTATCCGTGAATATATTGAGTTTTCAGCCTACCGTAAGGAAAAGCGAAACGACTAGAACTAGCTGCTCTTGCGCCTAAGCCAATGACCCATAATTTGGTTCTTTACTTTTGTATGATGGGACAGTATAATAGGGAATGTTCGCTACAGAACATCCCTTATAACATGCGGTAGTGGTGGAATGGCAGACACGCTATCTTGAGGGGGTAGTGGGTGTATACCCGTGGAGGTTCGAGTCCTCTCTACCGCATACTTTATGAAGAAGCTGTTTATCAAGAGGAATTCTTCCTTTGATAAACAGCTTTTTTGTTTGCCTTTCCCGAGTTGGGAACATGCTGTTTCTTTTGCGAGTTGCCCTATTTATCGTTTCAATTTGTGCTGTAAGTTTAAAGAATACATGTAGAGACCATAATAGGGCATGAAGGAGATGAACGAGCATGAAACCATTATACACAGCAGATGTAAAAGTCATTGGAGGGCGTGAAGGCTCTGTTGAATCTACGGATGGGGTGCTTAATCACAAATTAAGCATGCCGAAGGAGCTTGGAGGACCGGGCGGTAACGGAACCAATCCGGAGCAGCTGTTTGCGGCCGGCTATGGCGCCTGTTACGAAAGCGCCCTGGCTAACATCGCCCGTAAAGAGGGCGTCGAGCTCAAGGACGTTGTGATACACTCCCAGGTGATGATCGGAAAGGACGAAGGCGCTGACGGCTTTAAGCTTGCAGTGAAGCTAAAGATCGAAATGCCGGGTATCGAACGAAGCCAGGCGGAGGACCTCGCGAAGAAGGCGCACGCATTTTGCCCTTATTCCAAGGCAACCCGAGGCAACATCGACGTGGAGTTAAGCGTAAGCTGACCATAAAGGAAGAATTCGGGTGGCCCTCTGACAATGGAGGGTCATCCTTTTTTGTCGGCTTATGCTGCTGAATATGAAACTTTTTACATGATACTCCGTATTTCAGTTAAAGCTATGAATTGGAAAGGGGCGCTTTAAGATGCGTATTGAACAAATGATAGAGGAACGGTTTGTATGCAGCAAATGTGGAGGGAATCACTGCCAGACGAAAGAGGTCTCGATGTCAGGGGCCGGGCTGAGCAAGATGTTTGATATTCAGCACAATCATTTCCTATTTGTTTCCTGCACGAACTGCGGATATGTGGAAGTGTTCAACCCGGATATATTAGAAGGTAAAAAGAGGGGGCAGCTTGGCTCGATCCTGGATGTGTTCTTCGGTTGACATCACCCCTAAAATTCTTTAATATGACTAAGTACCAGAAAGTACAAACCAGTCATAGGGAATTTAAATAAAATAAACGGGTGATGAACATGCCATACAGACCGCAGATTGCAAATGTGACCACAGCTGGAAGCAATGAAAAAGAAGGGCTTTACGAATTCATTATCCACACGGCTGACGGAACGGATATTCGCGTATTCTATAACCGCTTCCCGGAATGGAAACTGACTGCGCTTAGCCGACTTGGGAAAGTACCTTGCCCGGTTTGTCGTAAGGATTTCATATGCAAATGCATGGAGAAATTCTCAAACGAATTCGACCAGCAGATGAAAGACGGCGAGTGGCTGAACAAAGCTGCTGAGTAATAAACCAATAAGCGTACTTGATCAAGCGTAGGAGAGGGCTCCTGCGTTTTTTCTTGTTTATGGGTATGGGAAGGGAGCGAAGGAGTATATGAAGGATCGTGCAACGGAAAATCATGAGGAATATGCCATTGTGCTGATTGATGGTGTGTGCCATTTGTGCCAGGGTCTGACGCAGTTCATTATCAAGAGAGATCCTGCGGGTGCCTTTCGCTTTGCTTCGCTGCAATCCGAGATTGGGCAGGAGCTGTTGAGGCAGGGGGGACTTAATGGAGATACAACGGAGACGATGGTGCTGATTGAACAGGGGAAGTATTACACAAGGTCGACGGGCGCTCTACGGATTGCGCGACGACTTCGTTTTCCTTGGCCGCTGTCGTATATTCTGATCCTGATTCCCCCTTTTTTACGGAACCTGGTGTACCGCTGGGTAGCGAAGAACCGTTACCGGTGGTTCGGACAATCCACTGAATGCATGGTTCCGACGCCGGAGATTCGGCGCCGGTTTTTGTCCTAATGCGATCTTGTTTTAATGATGATGTTCTGTCGTACCTTCTTGAAATGTGGGGGTTCCCGCTTGCAGATAGGCAAGCTCTTCCTCGGACAGTTTGCCGACGGCGAACTGTTTCTGGGGAATGATGATGGAACCGTTGTTGCCGCTGTGCAGCTTGATGAAATACAGCCCCTCTTTATCGAAGTTTTTGGTTACCGTATATACGCCGTCACCGACCTCTACCGCATCCGTCATGGGATCCCGCAGGGAGCCGTCATGGCTCCACAGCTCGTAGTGGACAAAATCCGCACCGGGTACTCTTTTGCCATCTTGGGTAAGGATAATCTCGATGGTCTCCGGTTGATGTACGGATAAAACATCCGGAATGTTCACCTCGGCGATCAGCGGGATTTCTTTTTCATACCGGTTGGCTGCATCGGGACTGGCCGAGCAAGCGCTCAGCAGCAGGACCGATAGCAGTACGGATAATATAAAACGGCTTTTCATGATCATGAAACCGCCACCCCTTATTGTAGTTTGAGTATAGAACCGAATCAGGCATTCAGAAATGTCTTAATCGCCGGTACCCTCCGAACGATGACATAATCGATGATCCACACGATGATGAGGGACAAACCCACAAGCGGGAATAAGATTCCCAAAGCGATGAGCAGCAGAAGAAACAGCCTCATTTTTTTCGCATCTACCTCGGGCGCTTTCGGTGCTCCCAGTCCATGATCCGGTTTTCGCTTCCACCACAAGTATAAACCGCTTACCGCAATGAAAATGATTCCTATGCATATAAGCAAACTGAAGATTTGGTTGACGATGCCCAGCTGCGTTCCTTTATGCAGCGTAATGCCAAGGGCAACGGCTTTGCCGACGATTCCGTAATGATCATAGCGATAATCCGCCAACACCGCTCCGCTGTACTGGTCGATATGCATGGTAGCCTCGTCTTGTGCTTTGGGCGGATAGGCCGATAATGTGTATACCCCGTCCGCTGTCTGCGGGATGCTGATGGTGTAGCTTGGATGGATCCCCTCACTTCGGGCAACATACATCACATCTTCGATTGTAAGCGGGGTAAAGTCGGAGATGGTCGAATTGGGAACCGCTAGATTCTCGGCGGCCCAAGGTACTTCGGCCACTTCCTTGGTCTGCATGACATGGGAGGATGGTGCACTGCCCGACCAGATGGAAGGCGGATAGCCGGCACCGGTATTGGTCGCCACGGTTTGAAAATTGCTGCCCCACAGGCCTGACCAGGGCAATCCGGTCATAATAAGAAACAACATGCCTGCTGCAATCCAGAATGCGGGAACGGCATGCAGGTCTCTACGAAGAATTGGCTTGCCCTTGCCCAGACGCGGGTACAGGATGCCCGCGAGGCTTCTTTTCTTTTTGCTTTTGTTTTTATTTTTTGGAAACCACAAATACACTCCGGTAATAATCAGCACGATCGCCCAGCAGGCGGCAAGCTCCACGATCCGGTCCCCCACGGTCCCGACCATCAGCTCGCCGTGGAACTCCTCGATTTTGTCCATGATGCGGTCTTTGTCTTTCAGCTCGCCCATCTTTTCTCCCGTATAGGGGTCCATGAAGACGGTCATGGATTCGTCCCCTGAGGTCAAACTAATCTCCGTAGAGCGGGAGTCCGACTCGCCGGGGCGATACTTCGTGATCGTAGCGTCAGGGTAGAGCTCTTTAACTTGTCCGACCAGCTTGCTGGGCGTTACCCGTTCAACCTGAGGGGTTACCGTGTAGTAGTCCCGATATAGCGCTTGTTCAATCTGAGGCTTAAATAAGTAAACGGAGCCGGTGATAGCCAGGATGATCAGAAAGGGAGCGAAAATGATGCCGGCATAGAAGTGCCATCTCCATACGGTTTTGTACCATGCGGCAGGGCTCGGATTTGGCGGTTGACTTTCATTTGGTTTGCTTGCTGGAGGTTTCTTTTTCCCCATGGCTGGTGGCTCCTTTTCATTTACGGCTAAAATTTATATAAGATGAACATGAACGTTCATTTCATATATCAGATGAGTTTACTTCGGGGCCCGGAAACCGGCCTGGACGGCTTCTGCCTCGCTGCAGAACCACTGCTCCTGCTTTGTGCGCTCATAGTATGGGGATTCCGGAGTGTGGTAGATTTTTTCGCCCTTCGAGTTGATGTTGCCTTTGATGTCGCAGCCTTGCTTTGACTTTTGGCTGTTCTCTTTCGGAGCTTGGGTTGCTGCTGTGCCATTTCGGATGCTGTTGTTCTTGTTGTTGGCGTCATCTTGCTCCTCCGGATGGAAGCCGTCTTCCTGGGCATAGTTCTCTACGCTCCATATGCCAAGCGCCTTGTCCCGGCTGATCCGCTGCAAGTCATCAAATTTGTCTACATAGCGGGTGTTGGGCGGGTAGATGTAGGCCACCCGGGCGAGTCCTTCTTCGAGCAGCGATTCCTGGACCATTTTTCCGTCGGCATATACATACGCAAGAAGCCTAGAGTATTTATCGCGGTTCGGACCGATATCAAATTCCAATTCAAGTTGATTGGCTTGTTCCACCAGATCCTTCGTAAAAGCCTTGGCCTCGGGCCCGAATGGCTGTACGCCCAGCTTCGGATGACTCGTCTCGGGCGTGTCGACCAGGAGCATCCGAACATTCTCCTTTTTACCTTCGAACATGACGCTGATGGTGTCTCCGTCAACGGCTTTAACCAGTTCCACGGCTACCCGCGGAAGATTCAGATCATCGGTTGGATAGGTCGTTTGTTTGGAATTCGTCGTGCTGGTGTTTGACTTGGCTTCGGATTTAACGTTTGTTGCGATTTCATTGTTTGATGTCGTAGGGGACATCAGCGGCTGGCTGCAGCCTGACAATAGCAGCAAGGCGGTCAGCATAGCGGTTAACATTCGTTTGTTCACTTGTTGTCACTCTCCTGGCTTGGAAGTTTAGTTCAGATGGTTTAGGAGTTTATGTAATGTTGATTCTATATAAGTAGTTCCTATATAGAGAACATTCGTTCTAAGCCTATATAGTAGGACATATATCCTTGTTTTGACAATAGTGAATAAGAGCTATCTGTATATCAAAATAAAAATCTTGCCGTTCTGCTGCAACTGTGATATTCTAATGTCAAATTATAACAGGCAACGGAAGCACCGTTCATTGACCGCGATTATGCGGCCTTTGACGGTGCTTTTTTGGCGTTGTTACAGAAGAGAGGGATTGGCTTTATGATACCGGCCCGACTTGTGCTGGCAGTGCAGGATTCCCGGTATGTTGAACCGCTGCTGAGTTATTTGCATGGAAGTTCTTACGGATCGGCTCTTCAGGTGACCGCATTTACCCGCACCGATTCATTTCTACATTATATGGAAGTGGGGGATGTACCGAATCTGGTCGTGGGGGATACGGAAATGCTGGAGAGTTGGCTTAGCCGGGGGGAGACTTCGGTACCTTGGCTGCTTCTAAGTGAAGGCCATTCATCATCTTCTCTTGTAGAGGGGGGCAACAGTACATTCAAGTATCAACCGCTGCCTCAGTTGATGGAAGTCATCATCACCCACTGTAAGCGAAGCGGTGGGGCGCTGGAGAAACTGAATGTCGGAACAACCTCGGTGATTGGCATTGTATCCCCCCTGAGCGGGAGCGGGAAGTCAACGATAGCAATGAACATGGCGAAGCAGCTGGGCGTGCTGGGATTGAAGGTGTTTTATCTCAATTTGGAGACGGTGAACAGCAGTGCATTATTTCCTTCCGGTTCGGTGGGCATGGAGGGCAGCTTTTCAAGGTTGTTGTATGACATTAAGGCTTCACAAGAATCGGCTTCGGGGACCGATTTGTCGATAACCCCTTATATCATCAGACATCATGGCCTGAAGTGCGATTCCTTTGAGCCCAGCTTCAATGTAAAGGAAATCACGGAGATGACCATGGAGGACACCGCTTTGCTGCTGACTTCCCTCGTATCGTGTAATCAATATGATGCCATTGTCGTGGATACCGAGGGATACATGGAGGAACGAATGCAGGCGGTTCTTGAACAGGCCGGAGTGCTATTCTGGGTTTTATTGGATGATCTAATGAGTATGTATAAAAGCGGTGTATGGATGGATCAATTGGAGGTCAAGGATCCCGCATTTTTCGGAAGCGTGAAGAAGCGGAGCCGATTCATTGTCAATCGATACACAGGCCAACTTGTTAACGGATTCCCCCGCAAGGATATAAGCATAGACAGCGTACTACCTTATATTCCTTCATGGAAACAGCTCCATCGGGAAGAACTGCTGTTGTCCTCACCCATCTATCAGAGAGAGGTATTGAAGCTCTGCCAGCAGCTGCTGGAGGGCTCGGGTATCACACCGGTGCAAGCGGGTGGTGGGCAGTGATGATGGAGGATCCGTTCAAGTCGGTTCGTGACCAGGTTCGTTCCGAGCTTGATATGAGTGCAAGCATTAACAATTCGGAATTGATGGCCCGCATCGAAGAACTTGTGTGGAGAAGACGCGAACTTATGGAGCTGACAGCCGCTGAGAAGCGGAGGCTGGTGCGCAGGGTATTTGATTCTTTTCGCGGTTTGGATGTGCTTCAACCATTAGTGGATAATCCTCGAATTACGGAGATTATGATTAACAGCCACCAGGACATATTCATAGAGCAGGATGGCGAGGTGAAGAAGCTGCCGCTCCAATTCGAATCGCAGAGCCGCCTGGAGGACATCATTCAGAGCATTGTCGGTACGGTAAACCGGGTGGTGAATGAATCAACGCCCATCGTTGACGCCAGATTGAAGGATGGCTCGCGGGTAAATATCGTGCTTCCTCCCATAGCGCTGAAAGGGCCGACCATGACGATCCGTAAGTTTCCGGAATCACCGATGACGATGGATGACCTGGTAGGAAGGGGTGCGCTGACAGAGGACGCGGCAGAGCAGCTTCGGATATTGGTCAAGGGTAAATACAATATTTTTATAGGCGGAGGGACGGGTTCGGGGAAGACGACTTTCTTGAATGCATTATCGCAGTATATTCCGCCTGATGAACGTGTCATCACGATTGAGGATTCGGCGGAATTGAAGATCGTGACGGTCCCGAATCTTGTGTCGCTGGAGACCCGGAATGCCAACACGGAAGGCCGGGGGGAAATCGCGATACGAGATCTGATTCGTTCCTCGCTGCGGATGCGCCCCAATCGGATCGTGGTGGGTGAAGTGCGGGGGAGCGAGGCGCTGGATATGCTGCAGGCGATGAACACCGGGCATGACGGAAGTCTGTCGACGGGGCACGCTAACAGCACAAAGGACATGATCAGCCGTTTGGAAACGATGGTGCTGAGCGGTGCGGATCTTCCGATTAGCGTAGTCCGTCAGCAGATTAGCTCGGCGATTGATATTTTCGTACATTTATCCCGGCTTAGAGATCGATCGCGGCGCGTAACGGAGATTAGTGAAGTGATTGGGATGAGCGGCGGCGAGGTGCTGTTGAATCCGCTGTACCGGTTCCGCGAGACGGGTGAATCAGGCGACCGGGTGATTGGGTGTCTTGAACCTTGCGGTAACCCACTTCAATCGGCGGACAAGCTTCATATGGCCGGGATTACGGCTTGGCCGCTGCAGAAGATGATGGAGGTGACGTCATGAAGCGACCTGGCGGTTCTGTATTGACTCCGGAAGAGGGTCAAGGTGAGCGGGTGATCAAGAGGAGTAAGGGGGCTGGAAAGCGTGAGCATGCTGCCCCGGCTCGAACTAACACTCTCCCGGATTACGGCGTCTATCATCTCTCGATGAGACAGAGAATGGGATGTGTCATCCTTGGCGGTCTTGTGTTTTTCTCCATCGGTTATCTGTTTTATCACAATCTAATTTTGTCGCTGCTGCTTGGAACGGGTGGTCTCACGGTCCCTAAATTTTGGCGACGGTTTATGCTGGAACGCAGGCGCAAGACGCTGAACCTTCACTTCAAGCAAGCTTTGTATTCCTTGTCCTCATCTCTGTCGGCTGGCCGCTCCGTGGAGAATGGGTTCAGGGACGCGGTACAGGATTTGCTGCTGCTTGATCCCGGAGGCCATAGTGATCTGATCTTTGAGCTCAAAGTCATTGTGTCTCGGTTGGAGTACGGCGAGCCTATTGAAACTGCTTTGCAGGATTTTGCCCGAAGGGCAGGGATGGAGGATATGGCGAATTTTGCGGATGTCTTCTCGACTTGCAAGCGAACAGGAGGGGACCTGGTTGAAGTCGTGCGCAGAACCTCTTCTGTCATCGGAGAAAAGCTGGATATTCAGCAGGAGATATCCGTGATGATCGCCCAGAAACGGTTCGAATCCAAGGCGCTGCTGGCTGCGCCGTTCCTGCTGCTGCTGTTCATGAACCTGACGTCTCCAGATTATATGGAAACGATGTATAGCGGACCGGGGATTATGATCTCTACTGTTGCGCTGGCCGCTCTAGGAGGCTGCTTCTTGTGGATCAGCAAAATGATGAATATCAAGGTGTAAGGAGGTGAGGCGGGCATGTTGCCATGGGTAGCGGGCACGCTGGTGGTTCTGCTTGTGGGTGGTTGGGTGGTGCTGAATCATATGTGCGGTGAACGATACTATCGTCTCAGCAAAGTGCCAATGAAAGGTCTTAGGCTGCAACGGTTAGCACCGCCTCTGTTGTTCCTGCTGGAGCAGGGAAAGATTCCGATGCGTATTCCGATCGTTTTCTATCGGATGCAGGGCTCCGTCCAGAAGATACATGGCTTGCGGCATTGCACAGAAATGACGTTGTTGTTTATGGCCGAAGCACTTGCATATACATGGCTCATTTTGATCGGTGGCTGTATATGGTCATTGCTGTCGGGAGATGTTGTCGGACTTCTGGCCGGATTGGGATTAGGGGTGTTGCTGCCTGTCGCTTTGGCAAAGGATCTCCACAAAAAGGTAATACTGCGCGAGCAGGATATCGTTATGGAGCTGCCGGAGCTTCTAAACAAGATTGTGTTACTTGTTGGCGCCGGTGAGACGGTGCAGCGGGCTGTCATTCATTGTGTAGAGCGGAATGAGGACATGAACCATCCTCTGTATGTCGAGCTGAAGCGAATGGTGCTTGAATGGGAAGGCGGCCATTCATTTCAGCAAGCCTTCGAACAGTTCAATAAACGATGTGGTGTTCAGGAAGTATCGATATTTACAACAACTGTTTTGCTTAATTTTCGACGCGGCGGGAATGATTTTGTTTTGGCACTGCGCGATTTGTCCCGAGTGCTCTGGGAGAAGCGTAAGGCCATCGGAAGAACAAGGGGGGAGCAGGCCTCCTCGAAGCTGGTGCTGCCAATGGTGGTCATTTTCATGATCGTGATTGTTTTGCTCGGAGCGCCTGCATTTATGATGATGAACATGTAGAAGGGACCGGTGTACGAATGATGATGTTGTCCATGGTAAAGAGCGGGTTGAAAGCTTTTTGGAAGGATGAGAAAGGGATAGGAACGCTTGAGATGATCCTAATCCTAGTCGTTATTTTGATTATCGCGCTGATATTTAAAGATAAGATTACGGCGTTGGTTAATAATTTGTTTCGTAATATTGACAATAAAAGCAAAGGTTTTCTTGAGTAAAGGGTTTCAGAGAAGATGGAAGGACGAGTCAGGGAGCTTCACGGTGGAAGCTTCCCTGGTGCTTCCCATCGTGTTGATGGTGACGGTATTGCTGCTGTTCCTATGCTTGTATATCTACCAGCAGTCCATGCTGGTTCAGGCATCGGCC
Organism: Paenibacillus lautus; assembly: GCF_050482385.1. GTDB lineage: Bacteria > Bacillota > Bacilli > Paenibacillales > Paenibacillaceae > Paenibacillus_AQ > Paenibacillus_AQ lautus_B. The sequence goes on along the minus strand of NZ_JBCNHV010000022.1, from coordinate 114,692 downwards.
GCGGCTTCCGAAAGGACTGCGTATAGCTGGGATAACAGTCATAAGATTGCAGCCACGGGATCCGTAGAGCAGGGCCAATATGATTCGCTATATTGGCGGTTGACGGATGATCATGTTCTAGGAACTCTATTCGGCATGGCTGGTGGAGACGGCACGAAGTCGATACAATTGCCGCATAGTGAAGAAGGCGTAGGGAAGCTGCCCGAACTCAAAATGTCCAAGGGCGGTACGGCTGTGCCCGCTAGCATGGCGGGAGAAATGAGTTATACCAATCAGCTGCTCATTCGAAAGGTAACGACTTCGTTAAATGAACAGGTATCTCTGACGCCATTGAACCGAATATTGTACGATGGAGGCCAGATTAAGGTCAGCGCACAATCGATCGTAGTGGATCCTGTTGAGTTTATTCGTACGGTGGATTTAATGCGATATTACGGATCGAAGTTTCAAGGCGGGAGAAATGGAACGGATAAAGCTGCCGCTGGAGAAGTTCTACAAAAGTTCGGAGGTTCGCGATAGTCATGACGAAGCATAGGGAAGCACGATCGAGTCGGAGAAGGAGAGAGGGGGGCCGATCGTCCGATGGATCTGTATCTGTTTTTTTGATTATCGCCCTGGCTGCTGTATTCATGTTTGTAGCTATCTTTATTGATTATTCCCGCATAGCGGCGATGAAGGTGCAAAGCGAAAGGCTGACTAGAGCAGCCGTACGCTCCGTGATGTCCTCCTATGATCCGCAACTGCAGAAGGAATATGGATTATATGGCCTTGGGAACACCAGCGGCGATCTCATTATGGGCAATGTGCTGAATGACAGCATGAATCTGGGAGAACGTAGCGATGCATTCCGGTTAATGGCAATGGAGCTCGATAGTTCGGGTCTTGAGCTGCAGCGTCCGCTGGGGACTTATGACATATTTAACCGGCAGATTATCGAGGATATGAAGTATAAAGCGCCGATTGATTTCACATTGGAATTAGTGGGCAAGTTCAAACCGTTATCGCAGTCCATGAAGGAGGCTTCCAATACAGTTGATGTCCTTAAGAAGCTTCGCAAATTGTATGACAAGCGGGAAGCGGCGCTGGATGAAATGCTGGCAAAGCAGCGAAAAGCAGGGGAGCATGCAATCCGGCTTTCGAAGCTGGTTATGGATCCGCCGGGACAATCGATCTCCGACACTTCGCTGGGGGGTAGTATGTATACCGCCGCTGATGTGGCATCACAATACGAGGATTATAAGGCTAAACAACAGGAAGATGCGGGCAGGCCTGCCAAGGAACAACAGTATACGCTGCTGCTCATGGCCTACCGGAGCGGAATTTCTTCCATTGGCTCACAGATTTCGAGGGAGGCCAGCCGAGTTCAGAAGGAGAATGACAAGCTGCTCTCGGATGCGCATCAATTATGGGAGGAAGCAAGGAATCTGAATGAAGAGATGAAGCAGGTCATCAAGGATTCCGAGAACCGTTCATCTAATAGGGGATATGATCAGGTCACGAATGACGAAACACCAGGATCTAACGATTCTTCCGGGGCAGAAGCGGAGATGATTCAATCTATACGGAAGCAAGCTGACAAATTAATTCATAGCGATGAATTCTTGAACGGCTTCCGGCAAGAGATTGGTAGCCAGGAGAGTCGATACCAACAGGTTGCCCGAGCGGTCAGCAACCTTCAGTCTTCTCTGGGGGGAGAGGGGATGAAGGGAACGGTGCTTGAAGCCAGTCGCACATTACAAAGTTATGTGTCTAATTATGGAGTATCAGGCAGTGGGAATATTATAGATCGGCAACAGGCGTCATTGGAACAGTTCCGCACATCCGATAAGGAACGGAAGGCGATGGAGAAGCAGGCCAGTCAGAAGCTGAAGCAGGCATCCAAAGTCATTGAGGCGATTAACGGGTTGAATGGACAACATCAGGCGATTATGGATGAGTTCCGTGAACTCCAGCAGTACTATGATGAAAGCCTTCAATTTAATGCCGAAGCGGACAGCATGAATAAGGGAAAGCCTATGGACGATGATCCGTATGATGCCGGTAAACAAGCAATGGATAATATGGACGGTATGTTTGGATTTATGGGGAACGTGCTGGGCGGTGTCAGGGATGAACTGTTTCAAAATGAGTACGCCGTTCATTATTATCAGCATTTTGATATTGGGAAATTAACCGGAATGGTTGATGGTTCCAATACGGGCGGGGATATCATCCAAGAATTCGCCATTGGGAACCAGGAAGTGGAGTACATTCTATACGGATTTCATAACCCCGCCGGGAATATATCAGCGGCCTATGCAGAGATTTTTGGTTCCAGACTCGCGATCCGGACGATGGAAGGATTTATTGTGAATAGTAAATTGGGAAATCCGTTGGCGATTTTGGCGGCAGCCATTCTGTATGGGATTGAGAAGGCCATTGAGGATATGATCCAGTTGTGTCAGAAGGGGAGCATTCAGCTATCCAAGTATGTCCCAATAGAGCTGACTTACAGGGATCATTTGCGAATATTTCTGTTTATTCACAGCAATAACGAGAAGAAGCTATCGCGCATGTTGGCGTTGATTCGATTGAACACCGGCACCAATCCTGCGGAGCGATTTACCTACGCTTCAGGAGAGGTCAGGACGGCCATGCGTTTATGGTTTCTTCCAGGGGTGGCGAAAGCGATCGGCGTTGTATTTGGAAACGATGGGGATGAAGTTCAGGGAAGTCGTTACATGGTAAAGCGTAAGGCGGATTTTTCCTATTAGGATTAGGGGTACTTGAATGAAACGATTATCGGTAATACGGAAACCTCTCCATAAAGGTAAAGCGTCATCTGAACAAGGAAGCATGGTCGTGGAAGCTGCACTTGTGCTGCCGATGTTTATGTTTTTTGTCATCTTTCTCATTTATATCGTGCAAATGACGTTGATATCGACAGCGCTTCAGAGTACCGTTTCGGATACGGTCAAAACCGTAGCGGCTCATATGTATCCTGTCTCTGTGGCCGTGCAGGCAAATGCTGATGGTAGTGGAACAGGAGAAGGCTCACCAAGCACATCCCATTGGGAGATTCCCAAATTGTCACTTTCTGATTGGGTTTCAAATTACAGCGACTCTCTTCCTTCTCCTGTTAATGAGTGGATCACGCAAGCCGTAGCGTCAGGCGAAGAGCCGCTGCAGCAGCTTAAGAACCAAACCGTGGAAGCTGTACTCGACCCTGTGGTCAAGCCGCTGCTGAAGCCATTTATGCCGGAACGTCTTCTAGACTATGATCGAATCCATGTGTCCAATGTTCACATTCCGAATTTGAAGAGCGGAGCGAGTCCCTATTTCGGCATTGAGGTGAATTACGCGCTTCCGATCCGGGTTCCGTTCTTGAACAAACGCATCGTGCTGCAGGCAAAGGCTCAGGAGAGATTATGGATTGGCGACACCGGCGAAGGCGGAACGGGTTCAGGGGATGGCTCGGAGACAAACGGGGCTATAGAGCTGCTGGAGAAGCCGAATCCGGCCGTTGCTAGCAAGCAGGCTAAGGTAAAAGTGAAAGTGAAGCCGGGAAGCAGTGCCCAATTGTCAGTCTATTACAAAAGCGGTCAGAGCACGGCTAAGTATTTAGGCTGGGAGACCGCGGACGAGAATGGCTATATCGAGTGGGAATGGAACGTAGGCTTTAATACAACGCCGGGAACGTGGCTGTTTGTCGTTGAGACAGCAGACGGACAGCGGATTGAGGTTCCGTTCACGGTGGTGGCGCGGTCAGGTTCTTGAGGGGTTCGAAAGTAAGGTTATGATATAAAAGGTTCCAAAGAAGAATCGCATATCGAGGTGTCCAGGATTTGCAATCTAAAGAAGTGTCCAAGAGAAGCAATCTAAGAATCGTTCTAAGAGAAGGGTTCCAAAGAAATATCCAAGAAAAGTCCTTCCAAAGAAGCAATTCATTGTGCATCCATTTAATGTTCTATTAAGGCTGTTCCTTTGAATAGTCGCGCAGGAGAGGTTGATGCGTATGGCCGTTGCTTTTGGTGTTTGTGCCGTTTATCTGATCGCAGCATTCATTACAGACCTTCGTTCCATGAAAATACCGAATGTTTTAACGGTTTCCGCTATGCTGTCCGGTCCTGTCTATCATGGCGTTCAGGATGGATGGGAGGGGCTGTTCTTTTCTTTGCAGGGGCTTGGAGCCGGGTTTCTCATCTTGTTGATCATGTATTTTATAGGGGCTGTAGGAGCGGGTGACGTTAAGCTGTTTGGAGGTATTGGTGCCTGGACCGGCTTATGGTTTACCTTACAGGGCATTATGTATTCTGTCCTTTTTGCCGGTGTCATCGGTTTGCTCATCCTGCTCTGGCGCCGGGAAACGATGAAGCGAATACGCAATGTTATTGGCAGTATCGCCGGCGTTTTTGTTATGAAGAGCTGGTTGCCATGGCGCAACAGCCAGGAGGATCACTTGCGATTCCCCTTTATGATTGCTGTCCTTCCTGGCATAATCAGCACGTATGTAGTACTTCATTTGTAGGAGGGGGAGCCTATGCTCGGATTAAAGGCGGATTTTATGCAGAACGGTGGAACCATTATGGTGCTGGACCGTGCTGAAGGAATCCAATCATCAGAACTTAATCATGTACAGCTGGGAATGATCCGTTCTTCGAGAATCCCTCATTTCTTGAAGCTGCATATGAAAGAAGTCGATTATAAGGTAACGCTGGAATATGATATCACCGGCAAAAAAATGCTCTCTCAAGCGTTAAAGAGCGAGCGAATGACGCTGACCGAATATTTTGGATTGCTGCTGCAAATCGTCACCGCTCTGGAGGACAGCAAGCTGTACATGCTTCAGCCGGAGAATTACATACTTCATGAGGATTATCTGTTTATTGAAGGTTCCCTGGATCTTGGCACTTTATATTTAACTTATGTTCCCGTTGCAGCTACCGAAGCAGGCGGCACATGTCTTCCGATTATGCTCAAAGAGCTAATGACAAGGTTGCTCGCATCCGTGACGGAGCTAAAAGGGGGAGGGATACAGGCCCTGATGTCGTTCTGCAGTGAACAGAGCTTCAATCTGCCGGGACTTAAGAAGCTTGTGGTCGATCTGTTAGCTGGAGAGGGCGAAGACCATCGTGCTGTAACTCCAGCAAATGCAGCAGTGCCTTCAGGTCTAAATCAAGGATCGCCCTATACCGGTAGTCAATCAAGCAGCATGGGTTCCAAGCCTGTATTCGCATTTACAGAACCGGCTCGCGGGCGGACAGCAGGGCCGCAGACGGAGAGTGACATCCACACGGATAAACAGAGTTTAATCCGAGGTCTGACGGAACGTACGAATGAGATGTTTGGGAAGAGGGGCAAGAGCGAGGAAATGAATTCTCATGCGGATCGAAGCCCCCTGGGTTCTACTCCTTCGTGGTTGCCTGATACGGATGATCCAAATTCAGAAGCTTCGGACAACGACAAGACTTCGCCGGTTCGTACCTATATTTTGTTAGGATGTTTGCTCGCCGCAGCGGGAGCGTGGAGATTGCTGTACATGAATCAGCCTACTTCACTGATGCTGGGGTTGTCGGTAGGGATTACGATTCTGCTTGCTGCAGTAACCTGGCTTGGCTGGACAGGTAAACTCAAGCTGCTCTCACGAAGATCCGGCGATTGGTCCGGTTCCTTGCCCATGTTCGAGTCAACAGAGCTTAGTCCGCAGGATTCCAAGTGGAAGTCTGTCCCACGTTTTCAGGCGGATCCCTTATCGGGTCTTCTTGGGGATAACTCGGAAACAGACGCTGGAAAAGTAGAAGCAGAGCTTGAAGAGGGGAAAGAGAACTGGAGATGGCGGGTCCCTAAATCTCCAGTTAACTCCGAGAGAAATTACCATTCAGCGGGATATCCCGCACAATCTCCGCAGGGCCATGTTTATTCGCGTTCATCTGAGGCAGCAGCTGCGGCTGCGGATCCATATGGGGAAGAGGGGGATTATTATGCCCAGTTACCCCAACGGACGGAGGTGCTTTCGTTCCCTGGAGGCGGGGGAGCTACGGTGCTGCTTAATCCGGATGCTGCAGCCCGTCCAGCCGTGCAACATTCAGCAGGTGCTTACCTCGAGCTAAACGAACCGAATGCATCAGCCCCGCAGCGGATTGAACTGCATCAGCCCCATTTCATCATCGGCCGGTCCCCTGACGTAGCTCAATTCGTAGCACAGGGTGTGGGGACTTCAAGGGCGCATGTCGAACTTTCGCGTGAAGGTGGAGGCTACGTCCTGAAGGATCTAGGATCCAGGAATGGTACGGTGTTGAAGGGGGAGCCCATGGTGCCTTATAAAGAATACCCTTTGATGGAGGGGGATGTCTTTATTATTGCAGGCTGGTCGTTTACCCTGCGCAGGGGTTAATTATTAATCGGGATTATTATAGTAGAAGTAAGATTTGCGAAGCTATTATTCTATGAAGTTTAGAGAAAATTCGGATTATTGCAGAAAACCAAAGGTGCACCCTAATTTTTAGAGGGACTTTTGGTTTTTTTGTTTTTTACTAGATCTATAAAAACATCTGGTATGATGATTATGGTGAAATGTACCAACTAACTAACTAACTATATATAACTAAGTTTGTATTTTTTAACGATTAATTTCAAAAAATATCTTGTGTTTTTTGATTCATATGTTTAGGGAGGATTTTGATGTGTCTGAAGATCTTAATAGAGAAATATTGAAAGAGCTAAAAGAAATCAATAATAAACTAGACACCTTGAACTCGTCAAAAGGAATATCAGGAACTCTAAAAGTTATTGCTCTGATATTCGGTTTTTTAGTGATAGGACCTTTGCTTATAGGGATAATGGTGTATCTATTTAATTTAACTGGGTAAGGTAAATAGCCCCTGCCAGAAGCCCAGATGGACAATCCCGGATGGGGCTTTATAAGCTCCAACAAGAGTAACTCGTCCAGCGATGCTGGTATGGCGTGTAGTCGATGCTTTTTTGTGTAGAATCATCTATAGGTAAAAATGAATTCTTTTTGTATTGTACCTTGAGAACAGCACTCTCTCATTGAGGTCACTGTTATAGCTGGAGCTGGAAATTTAGCTGCAACACCAGTTTTTTCTCGCAAACCGAAAACTCTATTTTGTTTACTCTCCAGCCCTTTCATTGCCTCTTATCGCCTCCTGCTCGCGGAAGACGGAAGGAGTCAGGCCGTATTTTTTCTTGAATAGAGTGGAGAAGTAAGTGATATTGTACATTCCGACCGATTCACTGATTTTGGCTGCAGTCTCATGGGTGGAAGCAAGCAAATCTTTTGCTTTCTCCAGCCTGGTGTGATTCAGGTATTCACTGAACGATTGGCGGGTTGCTTTTTTGAACAGCTTTCCCAAATAGCTTGGCGACAGGCCGGCGATGTTGGACATCAGCTCCAGGGATAAGTTTGGCTCGGCATAATGCTCCTGGATGTAATTCTGTACTTTTTCAATGATAACATTGTGCTTCTGGGCATTCATCCAGAGATTCTTCTCTTCGATTAATGTGCAGATATTTAAACAATAGCGATTGAAAGTTTCCTTGATTTCCGTCAAATGTTCGGCGGATTCAATATCGGTCACCGCATCCAGATACTTGTTGAAATTGGAATCCGGCACATGCTGCAAATAGTCAAAGTGCTTGAGTAAGGATAGCATGAGCTGGATGCTGTATGTAATCACCTGATTGATTGAACCGTTAGAGATCTGTTCTACGAATTGTTCGATTGCATCCTGGATCGGCTCCGGCTTGCCGCACTGCACAGCATCGACTAGCTTCTTCTCGAAGGCGCTCGGATAACTCAAGGCCGCCATCATATGGGGGCGTGTCGCTATGGCATCCAGAATCGATTCCTTCCCGTAGATCAGCCGGTATTTAACATACTGCTGCGCCGAAGTATAGGAGGAAGGTACATTCTTCCTGCCATGGCTTATATCCCCTATGCCTATGGATACCGTCACCTTGAAGTAACGGTTCAGAAAGCTCTGAATATTGCGCAAGGCAGCCTTGAGCTCCTCTGGCGGTTGGTTATTCGTGCACTGAAGGATTGCGACAGCTTCATTCTCCCCCCTAATCAGGTAATCGCATTCCCCGATATGCTCCAGCATCTCTTTTGCAATATTGCCTAGAGCGAAGAGCAAGAGCATCAGCGGCTGCTGTTCCACCTCCATCCTCCCTCTTGTTAGTTCCAGCTCATTGATTTTGAATACAAGCACGCAAAAATAAGGCCCGGACACTTTCTTGTCGATATCCCGAATTAATTCGCTCGGAACTGAATATTCCAGCGGATGACCCCGGAGCAATGAATGCAGATAATGCTCACGAATCGTTCGGGAAGAGCGGTTGATCACGAATTGCATCGATTTTTCACGTTCCTCCAATGAATGGAAAACCTCGGCCATCATCTTATATTCATCTATGAACGGCGAACCGGAGACCGGAGAATCCGTGTCCGGCATGATCTTCTCAAACAGCGTCGATAACGGTCTATAAATGCTCTTGGTCAGAAAAATAGAGATCAGCAGACCTGTCAGTACAATCCCGGCTGTCACAAGCAGCGTAACGTTGCGGAGACGGTCAATGTTGGAGATGAGTCCGGAGTAAGGGGAAACGCTTACAAAATACCAGTCCATTTTCTCCGACTTCACATAAGTGACAAGATGCTTTTTATTCAGAATATTTGTTGTGAAGCTGTTCTCTTCCTTGTCCTGATTTAGAATTTGTTGCACATACTGTTCCTCGGACCAATCCTTCAGAAATAAACTTGAATCGGTATGGGAGAGCACTTTGCCCTCTTTGTTGATGACGAAAACGTTGTTGGCGGAATCCGCTTTGCTGATTTTGCGGATCGTCGTCAGAATCGACTTTTCTTCCACATTGATATAGATAAGCTGGTTGTCGGAGGTCTTAAATGAAAAATCCGGGTACAACAGAAAGGTCAGGAGCTGCAGTGGCGCATCGTTGTTGCGGTCGGCAACGGTCAAGCTACGTGGATAGAATTCCATGTACCGCTCCGCGCTAAGGGTGGTGAGCGAGGAGTCAAATGGAAGCCCGGCTGTATCGACGGTTGTTCCCGTAGAAGGCCGGTAGATCCCGGCACTGTAAATATAAGGATACACACTTATAATCTGGTTCATTTGTTGGAAAATCTGATAATTGTTTGTCTTGTCCTCCAACGTGTCATTCAGGAATGAGGTGATCTCCGGCTGGATGAGCAGCGCATTACCAATTGTCATGACTTGGTTATAGACGACCTCCGAGGCGTAAGTGATTTGAGACAACATGGCTCTGGAATTGCGGTCTATCTCCTTGACGGCGCTTCTGGAGAAGAGAAGGAAGAGGACACCGGACAGCAGGCTGACGGTTAGTAGAACGAGCAGGAAATATGAAATTGTAAGTTTTTGAAACGCCTTGTACCGAACAAGCCGATTCATGGTGGTCCGCATGAAGAATTCCTCCCAATGCCGTTAATATAACCACTTCACTATAGGACATATATGGCTAAAAAGGTACTCCTTCACGCAAAAATGAAAGTCAGTCCGTTTATTTGAAAGGTTTGAGCCGCATGTCAATACTGTCCATTCTTATGCATCCTCCGATACTGGGCCGGCGTCATTCCATACACCTTTTTGAAGATGGAATAAAACGTGTTAAGCGACGAAAATCCGTATTTCTGGATGATCGGCTCAATCGGCGAGTCGGAGGCAAGCAACTCCTGACAAATGTAATTTAGGCGCTTCTCCGATATCTTTTCCGTAATCGACAGGTTTGTCTCCGCTTTATACAAACTGCGGAAATAGTTCACGGACAGACCCAACTGGTCGGCCAGCATTTTTGCGGACAAGTTCGAATCGGTTAATTGTTCTTCAATGAACTGGTCCGCCTGCTTGATCAGGGCCGCGTTTTTGGACAGACTGCGGGCAGCCTCAATGTCTTCAAGCGTCTTGGTTATAAGCGCTTCCATCCATAGCACTACGTTTTCCATCGTCTCCTGCTGTATGATCTGATTCTCGATGGAAGTCAGCCCCCATGAATGGGGCAGCGGCTGACTGGAGTGCTCCTGCATGAGCCGGCGTATGTCCATAAACAAGGTAATCAACGACATTTTACATTCAAAATAGGGCAGTTCCCGCAGCTTGACCACGGCTGAGCGGATGATTTCCAGCACCGTATCCGCGTTACCCTTAGGAAGGGCCTGAGCGATCTGCCGCTCTTTGTCCACAGGCAAATGATACAATTCTCCTGGCGCGTCGGCCAGCCATGCTTTCATGACGAGCGCTCCGTGCCCGAATCGGAACCGTTCGTGCGTTAGTTCATACGTCTCCATATATACCTCATGCATGTCGGTCAGGCTGGGCAACGTCCTACCCCAAGCGACGGTCGTGCCGATTGACAAATACTGCTCCATTAACTGCTTAGATACTTGCAGCTTCTTCGCAAATTCTTCGGATAATGGAGCCGATAAGACAACCGCCACGTGATCGTTCCCCATGTCCACCGTTTGCAGCTTGTGCTTGGAAAATTGCAGCGACTCTTGGATAATATTGGACATTGCAAATCGGAGTAGACGCCGGTCCTTCTCCGGGTAGGCCTCCGTAAATTCCGAGAAGTGGTCGATCCGGAAGATGGCCACCGACAGCTGATCTTCCGGCAGAGCAATTCCCCATTCTTGAAATTGAGAACATATTTCCTCTGCCGTATGGTAGATACCCCCCAGAAAATCCCGTAAAAACCGCTCCCTACCCAGAATTTTAGTATGCCGCCAGTGCTCGGTCAGTTCATAAATCCGATTGTGTTGGGCTGTAAACACATTGGATAAGTAGTCAAGTTCATTTGCGCTATTTCCTTCGCTGGGCTTTTCCGCTTGATGCTGCCGCATCACTCTGCTAATCAGTTCTTGAATAGGCGAGTACACCCGCTTGGAAATCAGAACGATAACGGTCAATGATGCTATGAACAGAATGAGGAACAAGATCAGGCTTGTGTTGCGAAGAACAGTGATTTTTCCCAAAATGACAGACTTCGGTATAGTTTCGATAAAGGTCCAATCCTGAATGCCTTTGATGGAGGAACCTGCGTAAACCATCAGTTGCTCTTCCTGATTGCGGGGCCGAAACAGCTTCCATCCGCTTTCGTTCTTATTCCCTTGGCTCCTGAGCTCCGCAATTTGTTCCTGATTCAAAGGAATGCTGCTAAAAACCGTCTCATCCCGATCATTCAGAACGGTGACCGACCTGTTCGCATAATTCGAATTGTTCTGAAGCAAGGTCATTAAATTATCAGTATCTATATTCAGAACGAAAGCCGAGATGGAACTGCCTTTTTCGTAAAATCTTACGATGCTAATCACCTCTTTGGCCTTAATCCCGACAAGCGGAATGGACAAGGTTCTCGGAATGAGAACGCTGTGATCCGTTGTAGCCGGATCCTGTAAGCGCTTAATAATGTCCTGGTCGTAAAAAGTTTCCGCATCACTCAATCCAAGTCTGGAATCTACTACAGTATTTGTGTAATCGTTGATTAGGTATACCGAATCGATAGACGGATTGGCGTTCTTAATTTCGATAAGCCGTCTCCATACCTCATAAGTTTCAAAATCGCTGTATTGATCCGAAAGGGCATTCACCTTGAGGGTACTGTCATCGCTGGAGGAGAAGCTGAATTCTAAAGACCATTCCATCAGTCGCGCTGTATTCCGGGCACTGTTCACTAGCAAGGATTCGGAATGATCGCCGATCTCTTCCAGAAGCGTCTGGGAAGACTGCCCATAGAGCAGCGCAAAAGATAAAGCCAGAACCAGAACGTTTGCACTGACAAAATAAAAAATAAGTTTCATATAAGTAGGATGCCGCTTCAGCGATGTGAAAAGTGGAAGTCTGAACTTCATTGCTCTAAATCCCCCGTTATTATAACTCCCGATTCTTATCATTTTTAGATTATTAATTATAGCATAACGAGCATTCCTGTCTGCAGAATCGGTTATTTTCGAGGGTAGTGTTGTTTTTGGGAAGTTCGTAAATCTGCGCTTGCAGGAAAAATTGGAGCTTGCCGGAATTGCCGTTGCGGTGAGGGCTCGGTAAGGTAACGGTATAAGAGGTTGTTCAAAAAGTCATCCTGAAAACCCGACTTTTTGAACTCGCACTTTAAATAACGGGACGCAGATGCGATTGCCTGTTTCGATGAAAGGGGGAAGTAAAACTTTGCAATATCAACTTAATGCAAGAAAACGGTCCAAGGTGAAGCATATAGTTCGTAATCCTTTTCTTTATGCTATGGCCGTACCGGGGCTGCTGTTCTTTCTCGTGTTCAGTTATTTTCCCATATACGGGATTATGATTGCCTTCAAAGACTATAATTTTGCCAAGGGAATTACGGGAAGCGAATGGGTCGGTTTAAAAAACTTCAACTATTTTTTTACTTCGGATGACTTCTGGGTCATCCTGCGCAACACACTGATGCTGAACATGCTGTTCATTTTGTTTACTACGGCGGCTGCTGTATTAATCGCACTAATGTTCAATGAAATTCGCAATAAGTATTTCAAACGAATTTCGCAGTCTCTCATTTTTCTTCCTTATTTTATGTCCTGGATTGTGGTAGGAATGATTGTCCAATCATTATTCGGCGGGGAAGAGCCGATGATCAATACTTGGCTGCAAAATTTCGGCTTGGAACCGGTCAACTGGATGTTTGAGTCGAAGCTGTGGCCGTTCATTCTGACGGTTATCCGCGTGTGGCAAGGAGCCGGTTATCTTTCGATTATTTTTCTGGCCGCGATTACCGGCATATCGGAGGATTTGTACGAGGCTGCCCGGATTGACGGGGCATCTAAGCTGCAGATTGTGTTGCGCATTACGCTGCCGCTGCTCGTTCCTACTGTTATGATCATGACTTTGCTGGCCGTAGGCAAGATTTTCAACGGGGACTTTGCCATGATCTATGCCATCATTGGAGACAATTCCTTGCTGTATCCGACTACCGACGTCATCGACACCTTCGTATTCCGCTCCATGAGACAGCTGCATGACTTCGGCATGTCTTCGGCGGTTGGCCTGTTCCAGTCGGTTATGGGTCTGATCTTTGTCATTGCCGCCAACTGGGTAACCCGAAGGGTGTCTAAAGAATCCGCTTTATTCTAGGAGGTAACGATGAGACAGAAAGAGAGTGCTGCGGATCGGACTTTTACGGTATTTGCCTATACGTTCATTTTATTGTTCACCTTATTTTGTCTGTTTCCTTTTCTGCTGATGATTATCGGATCGTTTACGGACGAGGGGGAACTGATTGCGCACGGGTATACTTTATTTCCGCAAAAATTATCGCTGGACGCTTATAAAGCCGTTTTGAAATCGGATGTGCTGCTAAATGGCTATGCGGTCACGATTTTTATCACTGCCGTAGGCGCATTAAGCGCGCTGTGCATTTCCGCAATGCTTGGCTATTCTCTGGCCAACAAGCGGAATGTCCTGCAAACGCCTTTTCTGATTTTTTGCTATTTGCCTATGCTTTTTTCCGGAGGCATCATTCCGTTTTATATTGTGGTCAGTCAGTGGCTGCATTTGCAGAATACCGTTTGGGTGCTAATTTTAACATTATTATGCCAGCCGTTCCTCGTCTTTTTGCTTGTCAGTTTCTTCCGTACAATTCCCGAGGAATTGGAGGAAGCCGCAAGAATTGACGGAGCGAATGAGATGAGAATTTTCTTTCAAATTATGATACCGATCTCGAAGCCGATTCTGGCTTCCGTCGGTCTCTTTTATGCCCTGAACTACTGGAATGACTGGTTTATGGGATTGATGTTCGTGGATAATGAGAAGCTGTTCCCGCTGCAATTGATTCTGCGCCGGATGGTATCCAATATGGAGGCCGCCAGAAATCTCATTCCCGCCGCCGCAGCCATTGCTGTGACGCCACCAACCTATGGCGTGCGGATGGCGACAACCGTGCTGACGATCGGCCCGATTGTCTTGCTGTATCCCTTGCTTCAGAAATATTTTGTCAAAGGTCTAACGGTAGGAGCTGTCAAAGGGTAATCGTGGATTAAATCTTTCATTATATAAAGGGAGGTTAACGAAATGAGATTGAAAAAATGGTTTGGCGCGGTGACGGCCATAGTATTGGCTTCGTCATTGATGCTGGCGGGCTGCGGAGGCAAAACGGGGACTGGCGGCAATGAAGGGAATGCTCCAACGAATACGGAAAGCACTACATCCGCACCGAAGGAAACGGTGACCCTGAAAGCTTATTTCCCGGGGGATAAGCCGGCGGGCTTTGACGATGTGCTGCAGGCGGTCAACGACAAATTGAAAGCGGACAACGTCGGAGCGGCCTTGAATATCAATTTCTTGCCGTGGTCCGATTACGGGAATGCGGTATCTGTGAAGATGTCTGCCGGGGAAGACTTCGATATGTATTTGGATGCCCCATGGTTGTCGATGAATCAGATGATCGCCAGCAATTCTTTGCTGGAACTGGATGCCATGGTCGCCGAGCGTCCGGAGCTTAAAGCGTCCATTCCTGATGAAATGTGGGAATATAACAAATTCGACGGCAAAATTATGGGCATTCCGCTCGGCACCACCCAAGGCCCGGTATACGGCCTGCTTATCCGCAAAGATTTGCGCGAGAAATACGGACTTCCCGAGTTGAAAACGCTCGAAGATCTGGAGAAATTTTTGTATATGGTCAAGGAAAACGAGAAGGATGTCAGGCCCTTCGTCATTAACGGCATCAAAGCCGATAAACTTCCGTTTATCCTGAGCGAATCCGCTAATCTGGCGCTTGATGAAGTGCTGGAAATCGGCGTCAGCATGTTCTCCTATTCAACCAAGGACAAGAAAGTTGTCGGTCAATGGGCAAGCCCGATGATTGCCGATGGTTATGAACGCGTCACCAAATACTACAAGGACGGCATCATTTCTAAAAATATTGCGCAGGAGCAAAATGCGGAAACGCTGTTCAAACAAGGCAAATATGCGGCCACCTATTATGCGGCTGACGGTGTGGAGGGATTGAAATATTCGGATATGCTGAAGGATGGCAGCGACAAGCTTGAGGTTTTCGTTCCGAACGGTGATAAGGCCAAGCCGTATACCGCTTTCCAGCAATGGAATTTCCTTTGCATTCCGACTTCATCCAAGCACAGCGATTTGGCTCTGGACGTAGTCAATTGGTTGTCCATTAAGGAAAACCACGATTTGATGGAATACGGCATTCAAGGGAAGGATTGGGAGCCTGTCGGCGACACGAGCTATAAGGTGCTGTCCAACTATTCGTTCCCGGGCTTTGTGTTGACCTGGCGGCCAACGCTAAACCGCACGCCGGATACGATGATGCCGGATGACAAGAAGTGGTTCGACTTCTCCGCCGACCCGGCTAATTTCATGCTTAGTCCGACGGCAGGCTTCAGCTTTAACGCTGAAAAGGTGAAGACGGAATATGCCAAAATTACGCCACTTCACGATTCGATCTTCCTGCCGCTTAGTCAAGGTGTGCTGTCTGCGGATGAAGGCAAGGTGACGCTGGAGGAAAAAATGGCGAGCCTCGGCGGACAAAAAGTGATCGATGAAATTCAAGCACAAATCGACGCCGTTACATCCGGTAAATAACAATCATTGAAAGACGGAAAGAGGTATCTCACATGAACGTAAAACGCTGCGCGCAAAATCCTGTTATACGGACCCGGGACGTTGCACCCTCCCGCCCCAACTTTCGAGTGCTTGGAGCGTTTAATGCAGGCGTTGCGCAAGTACGAGATGAAATTATTCTGTTGCTGCGCGTTTCGGAAGCGCCGGTATCGGACCGGGGGGACGAAGTGCTCGTCCCCCGGCTTAACGAAGCGGGTACCGATGTACTTATAGAACGTTACGACAAGGCCGATCCGAGCTATGATTTCTCCGACTCGCGCTTCGTAGCAAGGGACGGACGAACGGTCATGCTCACATCCTTATCCCATCTGCGGGTGGCGCGAAGTAAGGATGGCGTTCATTTCGACATCGAGCCGCAGCCGGCCTTGTTTCCGGAACACGCTCCGGAAGCGTGGGGGATTGAAGATCCGCGCGTGACCCAAATCGGGGACATGTATTATATCACTTACAGTTCCGCCTCCGCTCGCGGCGTTGGCGTTGGCCTGGCGGAGACCCGGGATTTTCGAACATTCAAGCGTTACGGGCTTATGCTCGCTCCCGAAAATAAGGACGTCATGATATTCCCGGAGAAAATTAACGGCAAATACTACGCTTTGCACCGTCCGGTGCCGAAGTCGTTCGGTTCCCCCGAGATGTGGATTGCCGAATCGCCCGATCTCATACATTGGGGGAACCATCGCTTCTTGATGGGGCTTAGCGAACAAGGTTGGGATTCAGCTCGTATGGGCGGCGGCGCGGTTCCGATTCGAACCGAACGCGGCTGGCTTGCGTTGTACCACGGCGCGGACAGCAAGCATCGCTATTGTATGGGCGCAGTGCTGCTCGACTTGAAAGATCCGGCCAAGGTGATAGCAAGATCTCGTGTACCCGTTTTGGAGCCGGAAACCGCCTATGAGGTGAATGGATTTTTCGGCGGGGTCGTGTTTTCGTGCGGAGCCATTTTACTAGATCAAACGATCCGCATGTATTACGGTGCCGCGGACGAAGTGATGGCTGTAGTGGACATCCCCTTGGAGGATATATATAATACGTTTTTTTGAAGGGTTGAAGGCAGTGTTTGCTGCCTTCTTCAATCCATTGATTTGAAAGCGTTATCAATAACTTTTTGAGCTTAACAAAGGAGGAGCATGAGAATGGCTAACCAAAGGCAAAGGTTTGTAAAGAAGTGGATATGTCTTGCTATGGTTTGTTTTATGATGTCATCGATATTTTTATACTCGCCCGTATCGGCGAGCACTTCCGAGGAGACGAATGCTTCTCAAGAGCTCGCTGATATGAAAATGATGAAAAAGCGTATGGTTGATTTTTACATCTCCAAAGATATCATAAATGACGGAACGAACGGTCGGGTCGAATGGACCTTCAAATCACAAGCAGGTACTTATTTATCCAATCAAAACCCGGATGGAAGCTGGGGCGATGTCGATTACAAGAGTACAACTTCCGCCGCCAATGGGAGAGGTTGGTCGCCCTACCTTGCCTTAGACCGGATGCAGTCGATGGCGCAGGCGTTTGCTGACCCGAATGATCCGAACTATCATAGTGCAACGCTGTTAGGTGGTATTCAAAAGGGGCTGGATTATTGGTTCACGGTAAAGCCGACTTCAACCAACTGGTGGGAGACCGGAATCGGCAAACAACTAAGGCTGGAAAAAATTGCGCTTCTATGTGAAGGCTATTTAACGGCAACGCAAGTCTCCAATATTATCGGCACGTTAGACAGCAGCCCTCACACTGTCGATGGAGCCAATTCGTCCTGGTACAATCAAAATTATATGTACCGGGGCTTATTGCTGGAGGATGCCCAGATCGTCCGGAACGCCGTGAATGCGTTTAACGAACTGTCGAATGTGACGACGACGGTGACGGGAATCCAGTCGGACATGTCTTTTTTCATGCATGGCAAAACGAATTATACGACGGGCTATGGAAGAAGCTTTGCCAGAGATATGTCTTTCTGGGCCTACATTACCTCGGGCACCGCGTTCTCGTACAGCGAGGCGGCGATTGATTCGTTATCGTCATACTTGTTGGACGGCACCAGGTATCTCGTGAAAGGCGATGTTGCCGATCTCGGTATGGGGATGAATGGACCCGATTGGCCGGATTATGCGAGCGCGGCTCTGACCTTCTATGAAGATCCGATGCAATGGATGCAGACGGCCAATCCGAAGCGGGCTGCGGAGTTTGCCAGTTTCCTTGACAATATTCGCATGATCGGCACGAACACGAGCAACGGACTGAACGCTAACAATATGACGCAATGGCAGACGCTTGTCTCCTCCCATATGCGATCTGACTACGGAATTACGGTCAAGATGGCCTCCAGCACGGTTAAAGGCGGCGAATGGAGAACGATTCATCCCAGCGGATATAACCTGTTGTACTGGACGCCGCAAGGAGCCACTGCCATTCAGAGAACCGGCGACGAATACAGACCCGTTTACCCGTTGATGGACTGGGCCCATGTTCCCGGTACGACGGCCCCGTACGCACTCACGAAAGATGGGAATTTCAACAATCCCAAAACATTTGTAGGCGGAGTGACAAACGAGCGTTATGGAGCCACCGCATTTGATTTTAACAAGCTGAATACAAGCGGAAAGAAAGGCTACTTCTTTTTCGATGATGAAATGGTGGCGCTTGGTGCAGGAATCGCTTCGACGAATACCGCGCCGATCCACACGACATTGAACCAAAGTCAGGCGATAGGCGAAGTTCTCGTAGATGGCAATCCGATAGCAGACGGAACGATGCAAACCAGCGGACGCTGGGCCTATAACGATCATATCGGCTATATATTCCCGAATCCGACGACCTTTCAAGTAAAACGGGAGACGAAAACCGGAAGCTGGAGCGACGTCATCTCGGGAAGTTCAACGGAGGCGATGACCAAGCCGATTTTTTCGATTTGGCTCGATCATGGCGTGAAACCCACAAACGCTTCCTATCAATACATTGTATTGCCGAACAAAACCTCCGAAGAGGTCAGCAGCTACGCGAGCGACAACCCGATAAGTATTCTTGCGAATACATCGTCCGTCCAGGCTGTCCGGCATAAGTCTCTGGGAATTGCGGAGTTGCTGTTTTATCAACCCGGAACGGTGACGGTGAGAGACGGTTTGATTGTCACCGTAGATCAACCCGCCATGGTTATCGTTGACGAATCCGCAGCACCTGTCCGTATTTCAGTCGCCAATCCCGAAACACCGGGGATTACAGTGAACGTGACGCTGGATCGAAACGGAGAAACATCCACGACAAGCTATACGCTCGGCAAGGATACGTTCACAGGCCGAAGCATTACTTTGAATGAGGGAGCCTCCATCGACGACAGCGGATTCGATCTCGCTTATGATAAAGGTGCGACCGCTTCATCCAGCAAAGACAACCGATATGCCTCGAAGGCTTCGGATCTTTACAGAACTTCGTATTGGAGTTCAAACGATGCGGATCATGAATGGATTTATGTTGATTTGCAAAATCAATTTTTGATCCATAAAGTTAGGCTAAATTGGGAGAAAGCATACGGGAAAAGTTATAAAATTCAAGTATCGAACGATGCTGTCACCTGGACGGATGTTTACTCAACGACGACGGGTGAAGGCGGAATCGAAGACATTTCTTTCAGTCCGGTCAGTGCCAGGTACGTTCGTATGCAAGGAGTTCAGCAGGGTACCGGAAATGGCTACTCACTTCGTGAATTTAACGTGTATGAAGCAGTACCGCCCAATCTTGCAGAAGGCAAGCCGGTAGTGGCAAGCTCGTCCAAAGCCGCGAATGTGGGGCCCGGTTATGCAGTCGATGGCTCACTTAGTACCCGTTGGGGATCTAACTATTCCGATCCGCAGTGGATCTATGTCGATCTTGGCTCTAGCAGGTCCATTCAGGAGGTCGCTCTACATTGGGAAGACGCGTATGGCAAGGCGTACGAAATTCAGGTTTCCGATGACGCGACGAATTGGACCACCGTTTACAGCACCACAACCGGAGACGGCGGAATCGACAGAATTTCCTTCGAACCCGTGAATGCAAGATACGTTCAGATGAATGGCACGAAAAGAGGGACCACATATGGCTACTCGCTCTGGGAATTTAAAGTATATTCGGCTCTTGCTACCGCACCGGACGCACCTGCCGATGTGCATGCCGTTGGTCATGACGGGTCCGCTGAGGTAAGCTTTGCCGCGCCGATTCATACCGGCGGAAGCGAAATTACAGGCTATCAGGTGACCGCGTGGGCAAACGGAGAAGCTGTTGCGACGGCGGAAGGTTCGGACAGCCCAATCACCGTCACCGGTCTGACGAACGGTACGGCGTATACCTTTACGGTGATCGCAAGGAACGCCACATGGGAATCGGCCTCGTCCGCGCCGTCGAACGAAGTGATCCCATCGCCGGATGAAGTTTCTGTTCCGGCTTCGCCTGCGAATTTGACGGCGGCGCCCGGCGATCGATCCGTAACCTTAAGATGGGACGCTTCGGCGGAAAGCGTCACCTATTCCGTGTACCAATATGAAGGCATGGCGGCGCCGGCCGATCCGGGCAACTGGCAGCTGGCTCAAGCCAGCGTAACGGAAGCCACGTATACGGTAACCGGGTTGACGAACGGAACGAGCTATGCGTTCACGGTGAAAGCCGTAGATGCGAGAGGCGAGAGTGATTTCTCCATGGCCGTGACGGCGACCCCGAATTCGACATTGTCGCAGGTTCCGGCCGCGCCGGCTCATCTTGCCGCTTTGGCGGACGACCGGAAAGTTTCGCTGAGTTGGGATGCCGTGGCTGGAGCGGATCGCTATGTCGTTTACAAGTATGCAGGGTCTGCGGCTCCGGTTGATCCGGCCGATTGGGAGCAAGTGCAGGCGAACATCACGGACACCGCATACACCGTAACCGGCCTGACGAACGGCACGCGATACGCGTTCTCGGTGAAAGCCGTGGGAGCAGGGGGCGAGAGCAAGTTCTCCAATGCCGTAACGGCGACCCCGAAGGCTCCGCAACCGGAGACACCGGGCAGCGGCACAGGCAATGACAATGACAATGACAATAACAATAACAATGATCATGACAATGGCAATAATACTTCCATTATCAAATCGGCCAACGGCACCATCCTTATTCCGAGCGGCAGGACCGGCGAGGTTAGTATCGATAACGAAGTTATCCTTACGATCGGCGCAGGGGCGGCGGAGCAAGAGCTGCGCATCGAGATCAAGAAGCTGCTCAGTACGGCAAACCTCGTATTCGATAAGGAAACGCTTGTCAGCAACGTGTTTGAATTGACGAAAAATATGGCAGGAAACTTCAAGAAGCCGATCATCATCTCGATGAAGTTCGACCCGTCTCTCATAGAAGACAATCAAAGAGTCGCTATCTTCTACTATGACGAAGCAAAGAAAGTATGGATTGAAATAGGCGGCGTCGTGACCGGCGATCGAATTACGGCCGAGGTGGATCACTTCACCAAGTTTGCGGTCATGGCTGTAGGCGAGAAGAACGACGACAGCGGCGAACCGAATGAGCCGGTGCCATCGTTCAAAGACATTGAGGAACATTGGGCGAAGAGCGCCATCCTGAGCGCGGCGGGCATGAAGCTTGTCAGCGGCTATCCCGACGGAACGTTCAAGCCGAATGCCGCCATTACCCGCGCCGAATTTACGGTCATGCTGGCCCATGCGCTTAAGCTGGAAGGAGCAGGTTCAGCGACTGCGTTTACGGACGAGGCCAAAATCGGCGGATGGGCGAAGCAAGCGATCGCGAATGCTGTTGAAGCAGGTATTGTGAGCGGGTACGCGGACGGCAGCATCCGGCCGAATGCGCGTATTACCCGCGCGGAAATGGCGTCGATGATCGCTAGAGCGCTTAAACTGTCTGATGAAGCAGGCGCAACGACCGGCTTCGCGGACGATAAGGACATCCCGAAATGGGCGAAAGGCGCGATTGAAGCGGTTCGCAAGCTGGGCGTCATGAGCGGCCGCGGCGACAATAAGTTCGTTCCGAACGGTACTGCGACCAGGGCGGAAGCAGTGACCATATTGGTGCGGATATTGGAGCTTGGTACAGAACATTAAAACAGAGCTATCAGCAGGCACAGCGTAGGAACAGATAAGTTCCTTATGCTGTGCCTGTGCTCGTGTTCAAGTGTTTCTTAAGACCTTTGCGGAAAAATTGGACGAAAATGTGTCACATTGTCAGGTGACAAAATGGGAGTGGGCGTGTTCCAGCCATTCGATTCAGCGGCTTAAGCGCGATCGAGGTAGGTGTGGGCTCCGCTTAATGATGATCCCTTCTCGTCTGACGAATTTCTTCTTGTGATCGATCTCTTTGAATTTTTCGGTCAAAATGAAAATCAATTCGAAATTTGAAAGCCCTTTAATCGAATCGTGAAAGCGATATCCGGTATTTGAAATTGGAAACGCTGACCCGCTGCTATAGAGTTAGAGCAAGCGTCAACGCAGTCCAAAAATGTACACTGCAAAGAAGGAGGATAAGAAATTGGAAAAGAGACAGCGACCGGCATTCGGCATGTTTTCTGATATCCGTAGGAATGGAACATCTTACTTGCTGGTCCTTCCGGCGATGGTTTACACGTTTATTTTCGGGTATATGACGTATCCGTATATACTGATTGCTTTCCAACGATTCAATTATACAAAGGGCATATTTCATAGCGAGTGGGTAGGATTAAAGAACTTCGAGTTCTTTTTTGGGTCGAGCAAGGCGTTTACGATCACCTTTAACACAATCTTTCTAAATTTGCTCTTTATTGTCTTTGGAACGCTGACGGCACTGGCCATTTCACTGATCCTGAACGAGCTGCGCAAGAAGCTGTTCGTCAAAATCAGCCAATCAATGATGTTGTTTCCGAACTTCATTTCCTGGATCGTCATCAGCTATGTGCTGTATGCGTTTTTTTCTATGGATATGGGGATCGTGAACAAATTGCTGAACCAGCTTGGCCTCGCCTCGGTCAACTGGTACACCGAGCCGAAGGTATGGCCGGCTGTTCTTACCGTCATGCATGTGTGGAAAGGAGCAGGGATGAGCGCCATCATTTATCTGGCTACCATCACCGGGATTGATGAGACTTTGTATGAAGCTGCCGAGATTGATGGGGCTAACCGGTGGCAGATGTGCATGCGCATTACGATTCCGTTGATGATGCCTACGGTGGTTATACTGATGCTGCTCTCGGTCGGCAAAATCATGTACGGTGATTTCGGGATGATCTACGCCTTGATTGGCGACAATGGCACCTTGTATTCGACCACGGATATCATTGATACGTATGTATTCCGCTCTTTGCGTCAGATTGGCGACCCTTCCGAAGCAATGGCTGTCGGACTGTTCCAGTCCGTCATCGGGTTTATCCTTGTCTTCGGCACAAATGCCATTACCCGCAAATTTTTTAAAGATGGGGCGTTGTATTAAAATCCGGTTTCGGCAATAGCTTCCCGAAGGAAGGCTTTAGGAGGAATAGAAATGAAGGCGTTTTCACTCAGCAAAACGATCATGTATGCTCTCATTACGGTTTATTCGGCGCTTTGTTTGCTTCCGATGCTTCTGGTTCTGATGATCTCGGTCACGGATGAGGATGCCATATTAAAGAACGGCTACAGCCTTTTCCCGGAGGAGTTCTCTCTGTATGCCTATAAGTTAATCTTTACGGGCGGTTCCCAAGTCATGCAGAGCTACGGTATTTCCATCTTCGTCACGATTGTCGGCACGGTGCTGGCTATTCTGATTACTTCTATGGCCGGCTACACGTTGGCGAACAAAAATGTGAAAAACCGCAATCTACTGGCGCTCTATTTCTTTATTACCATGATTTTTTCCGCGGGGATTGTGCCCTGGTATCTGATGAATCGTTCGCTCGGATTGACCAATAACATCTTTGCTTTGATCATTCCGTCGCTGCTGTTCAGCCCGTTCAACCTCTTCCTTGTGCGGAATTTTATGAGCGGGATTCCCGACTCGCTGCGAGAGTCGGCAAACATTGACGGGGCCAGCGATATTACGATTGCCTTCCGGATCTATCTTCCTTTATGCAAACCGGTATTGGCGACGATTGCGCTATTCTACGGACTTGATTACTGGAACAATTGGTGGAATGCAATCATGTTGATTGACAGCAAGGATTTGTACCCGCTGCAATTTATGCTACTGCAAATGCAATCGGAGATCAGCATGCTGAACGAGATGACGATGCTGGCCGGAACAAGCGACATCACGCTTCCTTCAGAATCAGTCAAGATGGCAACAGCGATCGTGACGATCGGGCCGATCGTCTTACTCTATCCGTATTTGCAAAAGTACTTCGTGAAAGGCCTGGTTATTGGTTCTGTCAAAGGCTGATATATTCCCTTCGGGGTTAACATAAATTAAGCATTTTATAGAAGGAGGTCAATATTTTATATGAAAAAGTATGGTGTGTTTCTATTGGCTGCGGTGCTTGTCCTTTCGACTTTAATTGGATGCGGTAAGGGAGACAATTCTTCAGTCTCCAATTCAGAGAATAATGACAAGCCTGCCAATACGGTCAAAATCAAATATTTAGTTCCAGGCACAGAGCCGAAAGACTACAAGGAAGTGTTCCAAAAGGTCAATGAGAAGCTGGCTGCGGACGGTGTCGGCGTTGAGGTGGAAAAAATATATATACCGTGGGATGCGTGGGATCAGAAGCTGAACTTAATGCTGTCCACTGGGGAAGATTTCGACCTGTTCCACGTCATGCAGGACCGCACGCCGTTCTCGAGCTACTATAACCGCGGTGCACTGGCGGATATCACGGATGCGATCGAAAAGCATGGAGAAAATCTGAAGAAATATATTCCTGATGATATCTTCGACGGAGCTAAAATAGATGGCAAGTATTATGCCGTTCCCTCTTATTGGGTTGAAATGGCGAGTGAAGGTCAATTCAATATTCGTCGTGACATTCTCGCTGAGAATAATCTCGAAGAGCCGACGACTCCAGCTGAATTGATCAGCGCTTGGGAGATTGTCATGAAGAACTGGAAGGGAAGCAATAAGCCCTATCTTGGCACTCGCGCTGACTTTGACCCGATCTACCTGCATACGTCCATCCTGCACCGGACTTATGACACGTTCCCGTTTACCGTGAAGGATAAGTTCTTCTATGTGAATCAAAGCGGTGAGGTTAAGTCTTGGATTGAGACCGAAGAGTTCAAGAAAGATGCGTCTTTCATGCGCGAGCTGTACACAAAGGGTATTACCAATCCCGATATCCTGGTCATGAAGCAGGAGCAGGTAGATGCACAACTCGACAGCGGTGAATGGTTCGTCCGTTTGGGAACTGGCGGAAGCTTGAACGGGCTCAAGAAGTACAATCCAGAAGCCACTGTAAACGATATCGGCGTTGTATGGTTTAACCCGGAGAAAGAATATATGCGTCCGCTCACCTTCAAGAACGGAAATGCCGTACCGGTAAATAGCAAAAATCCGGAAGCGGCCGTCAAATTCATGGATTGGATGCTGGCAAGTCAAGAAAATTATGATCTTGTACAATATGGCATTGAAGGCAAGCACTACACAAAGGACGGTGAGACGGGCTTTAAGCCGATCAAAGATCCGAATAACAATAATAATCCGGGGTTTAGAGGTTCTGATTCGCAAAACGGCAACGTAAACTTCATGCGATTTGACTTGGAGAACAGCATTCCAGATAACAACAAAGTCTTGTTTGAGCCAAATCCGAATGCAATCAATAGTATCGCGGCGAACTTTATTTTTGACCCGACGAATGTAAGGGCTGAATACACCAATATTTTGTCGGAAGCTTCGGCAAGCATCACTCCGATTTATATGGGGGTTCAAGAATACGATAAGGCCTTCCCGGCTGCACTAGAAAAAATGAGGAAAGCCGGTCTGGATAAAGTGGTTGCTGAATACCAGAAGCAATTCCAGGAGTATCAAGCTTCACTTAAATAAACGAGTTGAAAAACAAAAGGAAGGTGTGGAGGAATTTTGACCTTGCAGAAGCAACGAATTGAATTTGAAGCGACAAAAACGATCTATGAAAGTGCAACCTTGAAATTTCATGGCGTGGATGGTTTTGATGTCTACAATATTTCGATTCCATTCAAACGGGATGGGAAGCGCTATTTGTTCGGGCGGGTAGAACGTCGCGAGGAATGGGCCCGCTCTTGGGTCCGCCTGTTCGAGGAAACGGGACAGGATGAATGGAGCGTGGTGGAAGATAGCATGATCTATACTCTGGAGGACCCTTACATCAGCGAGATCGGTGATGAGCTCGTAATGGGCGGGACTCATGTGCAATACCAAAGTGGAAGATACAGCACATTTTTCGGCTATTTCTTTCGGGGCACCGACCTCCATAATTTGTACTACTTCACGACCGGACCTAACAAAATGAAGGATATTCGCCTTGTGTCGTTGTCGGACGGAAGGATCGGCGTCTTCTCGCGTCCGCGCAGCGCCGAGATGAGAGGCAAATACGGGAGCGAATCCATGATCGGCTATACGGTCGTTGACAGACTGGAAGATTTGACTGCGGACGTCATCGAGAACGCACCTTACATTCATGGCATCTTCGGGGAAGGCGAATGGGGAGGCGTCAATCAGGCGTATCTCCTCGACAGTGACAAAATCGGAATCATTGGCCACATTTGTTACCTGGATAAGGATGAGAACGGAGGGGAATTGAAGGTGTACCTGAACATGGCCTTCGTCTTCGATCCAACCACCTGTGAGTCATCGGACCTTCATGTGATCGGTAGTCGTTCCTGCTACCCGGCAGGACCTGCCAAAGCACCGTATTTGGTGGACTGTGTTTTTTCTTCAGGCATTGTCATGCGCCCGGACGGCAAGGCTGATCTTTACAGTGGTCTTAGTGATTGTCAGGTAGGACGCATTACGATCGACTATCCTTTCGCAAAGCATGGGCTTCTTGTTTAGAAGCTCATGGGGGAATTCGCACTCGCGAAGGACGTTGATAACCCGGAAATTGTACTTTTCAGCTTACAAGGAGGATATTAATAGATGAAAACCTTGAATATGCCCAACATTGGAACGCTGGCGTCCAGCCCGTTCATTCGCCGCCATCCCGCCAACCCCGTGTTGGACGCAGCACGTGTGCCGTATCCCACCGCACTTGTCTTCAATGCAGGCGTCGTTAAGTTTAACGGCCGCTACATCATGGTATTCCGCAATGACTATGGCTCGCTGGAGAAGCAGATCATTGATCCGCATCATACGACAGATCTCGGCATCGCCTTCAGCGACGATGGTATTCACTGGACAGCGGGGCCAAAGCCGATCTTCAAGCTGCGCGACGAAGAGATTCTTCGCGCCTATGATCCGCGTCTGACGGTCATTGACGGCCGCTGCTACATGTGCTTCGCGGTAGATACGCGGCACGGCATCCGGGGAGGTATCGCAGTAACGGACGATTTTGAATCCTTTGAGGTATTGAGCATGTCAACGCCAGACTTGCGAAATATGGTGCTACTCCCGGAACGGATCAACGGCAACTACGTCCGGCTGGAACGGCCGTTCACGGTGTATAGCCGCGGCGGAGTGGACAGGTTCGACACCTGGATCTCGGAGTCGCCGGATCTGATCTATTGGGGCCGTTCCGAGCTCCTGCTGGCGGTGGAGCAGGTGCCGTTCGCCAATGACAAGATCGGTCCGGCCGCACCGCCGGTGAAGACAGAGAAGGGCTGGCTCACTACGTTCCATGCGGTGGATATTGATTCCGCTAGAGGGAAGAACGGCTGGGAGCCGACCTGGAAGAAGCGGTATACTGCCGGCATTATGCTGCTCGATCTTGACAATCCGAAGAAGATCCTTGGCATGAGCGCATCGCCCCTGCTTGCGCCCGAGGCACTGTACGAGACGGATGGGGGCTTCCGCAATGATGTCATTTTCCCCGGCGGCATGGTGCTGGAGGAGGATGGAGAAGTGAAAATCTATTACGGGGCCGCCGACACGGTGGAATGCTTGGCTACCGCTCATGTGGACGATCTAATCCGGCTCTGTTTGGAGGGATAAGGATGGGGCAGGCGGAACGCCGCATCTTTCCGTCTTAAAATTAGTACAAGAATGGCATGATACCTGCGGTTCGGATTATATCCTGATGTGGAAAACAAACCAGCCCGTGGGGCATGTGCGGAATTCAACCGCCATGCACCGCGGGCTGGCTGGGCTTTGTTTCTCTTTTTTTGTAAGCCTGGCCGATCCATTAAACTCAACAGACTTCTACTTATTAATCAGGTGTTCGTAAGGCGTATAATCAATGCCTTTCTTGTGCAGAAAGTTCATTAAAAATTTGTAATCCCGCTTCGGCGTAGCCACGATGTAACCTTTGATGCAGTGATCCCGGGTTACTTCGGTTGCGCCGGATTCGACGGCGATTTTGCCGATTTCGGCTGCAATGGAGTGTTTGGCGATATCCCGGAACGGGCCAGGAACCGGCATTACAAGCTCACCCAGAAAGGCCTTGGAGTCTTCGTTCCAGAGCGGGCGGCTTCGCTCCACCCAGTAATTTTGCCAATCGAGCTTTGATTTGCCGTCGGCTTTGGGAAGCACTTTCAGAAACTTGCGGAACATGAAAAATCCGCCGATGCCCATCAGCCCAAGCATGACCCATCCCCAGAAGGCAATGGAGTTCATGAACCATGACGGCGGCGCACTGGACGACAAATAGCCCATGACGGCCCCTGTGCTCTTCATTTGTAAATCACCTCAATGATTATTGTCACATGACACTTTCATGAGAATTATAACGCATTTCTAGATTTATTTCGATATACAAGCTAAAATAGGTGTAATTGTGAGTTAAAAAAGGGGGATGCAGCATGTTGAAAATTGGTTCCCACGTGTCGTTTTCGGACAAGGGATTGCTGACTGCGACGGCTGAGGCCACGTCATATGGCTCAAGCTCGTTCATGATATATACCGGTGCGCCGCAAAACACGCGCCGCAAGCCGATCGATTCCATGTTTATCGAAGAAGGCAGAGCCGCTATGCAGGAAAGCGGCATTGAGGAGATTGTGGTCCATGCGCCGTACATTATCAACCTTGGATCGTACAAGCCCAATACGTTTGAGCTGGCGGTGAGCTTTCTGCAAGAGGAGATTCGCCGCACACATGCGGTTGGCGTGAAGAATATCGTTCTCCATCCGGGTGCATATACCGATAAGGACGCGGAATACGGCATCGACCGAATTGCCGAAGGCCTCAATGAAGTGCTCGGCGGTACGGATGAGACCGAAGTGAAGATTGCGCTGGAGACGATGGCCGGCAAAGGCACTGAGATGGGACGCAGTTTTGAAGAAATTGCTTCTATTATTGATAAGGTGAAGTACAATGACCGTTTGGCCATCTGCCTCGACACCTGCCATATTCATGATGCGGGGTATGATATCGTAAATGATCTGGACGGCGTGCTGGAGCAGTTCGACAAGCTGATCGGACTCGACCGGTTAACGGTCGTGCACGTGAATGACAGCAAGAATCCGCGTGGAGCGGGTAAAGACCGTCATACGCCGATTGGAACCGGATGGATCGGTTATGAAGCCATTCAAAGAGTGGTTCATCATGAGAAGCTCCAGGGCAGACCGTTCATTCTGGAGACGCCGTGGATCGGTAAGGATCCGAAGACGCAGCGTCCGATGTATGAGATCGAGATTGCGCTTCTGCGCGGGGATGTGGAAGGCCGCTTTGGGCCAGCTTTTGCTCAGCAAGTAGAAGAATTGGGTGCTTTCTTTGCGAAGGAAGGCATTGATTCCCGTTCGTTTGTGCTGGATACCTGGACACTTCTGAAGAATGATGCCAAAGCCAAAAAGGCGGATCCTCGCGAACCGATGGAGCGTCTGTACGATATGGTCATGGCAGCGGGCCTGCTGTCCGACCTTTCGGAGGAGCAGATCAATCAGCGTCTGATCGCTTGGCTGTCCGGTGTTTCCCTGACATCATAAGCTTCATTAACTGGCTTTATATTAAGAATACTAAGGCATTCTCAGGGAAAAGTCCGCATGTCGCGGCATGTTTTCCTGAGAGGCCGATTTATGTTAATTGCAGATTTAAAAGGAGGATCACCGAGTCTCATGGAAATTCACATCAAGAAGGATCTGCCGTCTGCGGCAGGTCAGTACCCTAATCGTGCCCGCATGCTGATCTCCTGTCCGGATGGACCGGGAATTGTGGCGGCGGTCTCCCAATTTCTGTACCAGCATGGCGCCAACATTGTCCAGTCTGACCAATATACAATGGATCCGGCCGGCGGCATGTTTTTTATGCGGGTTGAATTTGATCTGGAAGGATTGAATGCGAAGCTTCCCAAGCTGGAAGAGTCCTTCCGGGAAGTTGCCGATCAATTCCGTATGGAATGGAATATTTACCATGCAGCCCGTAAGAAACGACTGGCGATTTTTGTTTCAAAAGAAGATCACTGCCTTGTAGAGCTGTTGTGGCAATGGCAGGCTGGCGATCTGGATGCGGATATCGCGCTGGTGGTAAGCAACCATCTGGATATGAAGGAGTACGTAGAATCGTTCGGTATTCCGTATCACCACATTCCGGTTACGGCAGATACCAAACCTCAAGCGGAGCAACGTCAGCTGGATGTGATCGGCGATGACATCGACGTGATTATCCTTGCGCGTTACATGCAGATTATTTCGCCAACCTTTATCGAACATTACCGGAACCGGATTATCAATATTCACCATTCCTTCCTTCCGGCCTTTGTCGGCGGCAAGCCTTATGCGCAAGCTTATAACCGCGGGGTGAAAATTATCGGAGCAACCGCCCATTATGTAACCGAAGAGCTGGATGGCGGACCGATTATTGAGCAGGATGTGCAGCGCGTTAGCCATCGGGATGATGTTAACGAGTTGAAGCGTATTGGCCGTACCATCGAACGCGTGGTGCTGGCAAGAGCCGTCAAATGGCATGTCGAGGACCGGATTCTGGTGCATAACAACAAAACGGTTGTATTCAACTAACGGTCTGCAAAAGATTTGCAAGCGTACGTATGATCAGACAGGAAGACAGCCAGCAGGTTCGGAAACGGAACAAACACGATGGCGAGCGATGCCAGAGTAACCGGGCCTATGCCTGAGATTCAAGTAAGGATTATGAGGCTGTATTCGGACGATTCATCATAGATAGTACAATGGAGCAGCCCGACACTTTAACGCTGCAATGGATTACCCCTTGATCCCGCTCCTCTTATTGGAGTGGGATTTTTATTTATAGCCGACTTGGTAAAAAACACCAAAAAACTCTGGGATGCTGAAAATACAGGCCAATATATCTCTTTATGGAAGGAAACGTCAAACTTTTCATGAATTCGACTCGTCAATATAGTTGAACTTGTGAAGAGAACCTTTACATACGTCTTCAGAACATATGTGTCATTTTTCATGTGAAAGCAATTTATATGTGGAGAGGGGAATCATCAGTTGTCGTTTTATACAAAAAAAACGTGGATGTTGCTGCCGATGGTGGCGCTGCTGATTGTGGCCACGTTATCCTTGTCGATTCCGGCCGGGAACGTCTACGCCGACGGAGCGAAGATTGGCATTCAATCCGAGATGGGTTATCAAGGCAAGATTAAACATGATAAATGGAATCCGCTCAAACTGACCTTAACCAGTGACCGGGATATATCCGGTGACGTGGTCGTGCAGATTCAGAACTACAATGGCTTCGGATATCAAACTTCCTACGTCCAGCAGGTGGACCTGCCGAAGGATACGCCGAAGGAAGTCGTGATCGGCATTCCAGGAGCCATGCTGAATAAAGATAATAACCAGATCCTCTTCTATGAAGGATCTTATACCAAAGGGAAGCAGATTCCGTTTGCCACAGGTAAAAACTACGTGCAGGCTTCTCCTTATCAAGGCGCACTTATTGCCGTGTTATCGGATGATCCGGATACGATGAATTTCATGAATGTCCTTAACGGCAAGGGCAACAGCGTGAACGTGTTCCCGCTAAAGAATGCCAGCGTTCCATCAGATGGAATGCTGCTGAACGGATTGGACGTCATCGTTATCAACAATTTTGCTTCCGACACGCTGTCAGAGCCGAAGCGCAAAGCGATTACAGATTGGGTAAATGGCGGCGGCACCCTGATTCTGGCTGGAGGCGCGGGATATACCAAAACAGCGGCGCCGTTTGCCGACATAACGCCGGTCGTTGCGAATGGCACCACCACCGTTAACTCGCTGGCCGAGCTGGAGAAGCTTGGCGGGAAACCGCTGAAACTGGATGGGGCATTTACCATTTCTACAGCGAAAGCGGTGGAAGGCGCCCAAATCGGGATTGAAGCGGAGGGACAACCTTTGTTTGCCTCGAAGACCTATGGCCAAGGAAGTGTTCAATATGCGGCCTATGATCTAGCTATGGAACCGGTGAGCTCATGGGCAGGCCATCCGGATGCTTGGGCATCGATACTGCGCAATAATCTTCCCATGATGGGTGCGCAGAATGGCATGTATTACAACTCGCTTATGGACAATTTGAATTACGTTCTGGAGTATTTCCCATCGCTGAAGATGCCTTCCTTCACACTGCTGTTGTGGATGCTCATTATTTATGCGGTCGTCGTTGCGCCGCTGCTCTACTATATTTTGAAAAAGGCGGACAAGCGGGAATGGGCTTGGTTCTTGATCCCGATCATTGCCGTCATCGCGAGCGGTTCCGTTTACGTGGTCGGTTCATCGGACAAGACGCGGGAACTCGCACACACCATCAACTTGGTTGAACTAAACGGTCAGGGGGATGCGGTTAAATCAACGGCTTCCGCATTCTTCACGCCTCGAAGCGGGAACTATGCCTTGGAATTTCCGGAGAATACGTATTTGAGAACGGGGCAGTCCCGAAACACGTTTGGGGGAATGGGCGAGAATAAGAATTTTGTCCGAGTGGAGCAGGCGTCCACGACGCTGGAGCTTC
Source organism: Paenibacillus lautus (assembly GCF_050482385.1). Taxonomy (GTDB): domain Bacteria; phylum Bacillota; class Bacilli; order Paenibacillales; family Paenibacillaceae; genus Paenibacillus_AQ; species Paenibacillus_AQ lautus_B. Next base: position 82,104 of record NZ_JBCNHV010000022.1, on the reverse strand, counting down.
GCGACATGTCCCAATGGTCATTAGCCAAGGTATGGGTGGACCGTCAAGGAACCGAGGAGATGGGGCGCCTGGGCATGGATTTGAAGCTGGATGCCAAAGGAGAATTAAACGGTAAGGTTACCAATGACACGATTAACGATTTGACCGAGGTAACACTGGTTATTGGAGGCAAAGCCTATAAGCTGGGAGATATCAAGAAGGGGGAGGCTGCTGCCGTTCCTCAGGACCCGAAACAAATCATCAAGTTTACGGGCGGTGACTTGTCTGGGATGCTGTACCCGTATTCGCAGAATGATCCAAAACAGCGTGAGCGCGATATTTTGTCCCAATACGGATATTCCAACAGAATGGTCAACAGGGATGCTTACATTTTGGGATGGAGCAAGGACCATTTGACGAATTATACGCTGAAAGGGGCTGAGGTGGACAGTGATCAGCTCAATTTCTGGATACAGCCCGTGGAGATGGATTGGGGATTGAACGGGGAAATCAACATTCCTTACGGCTTCCTGTCTCCCGAGATTTCGCAGGTGAATGCGCCGATGTTTGGGGTTTACCCTCATGGGGTTGAAATGGGACAGGGCAGCTTGATCGCCGAATTCCCGTTAATATCGGAAGGCAATGTGAAGTATTCGGAATTGTCCTTGAAAGGCACCAAATTCAACAACAACGTTACGATGGAAATCTGGAATTCGAAGAAGAGCGAATGGGAGTCTGTTACAGACGCGAACAATGTGTTTACCATTTCCAAAAATCCGGAGCAGTATATCGTGGGGAATCGGATCCGCTTCATGATCACCGCCAAGGATCAGACCAACTTTATGATGCCAGAGCTGTCTGTGAAGGGGGAGGCCACTCCATGATCGAGATTAGAAACCTGAGTAAAAAATACGGAACGTTCCACGCGTTGAAGGACATCAGTCTTCATATCGAAAAAGGGACGGTATTTGGATTTGTCGGCCCGAACGGTGCAGGCAAATCCACGACGATGTCTATATTGGCCACCCTGATGCTGCCAACCTCGGGCGTTGCCAAAGTCGGCGGTTTTGACGTGACCCAGCATCCCAAAGAGGTCCGCAAGCGGATCGGCTACATGCCCGATTTCTTTGGTGTGTATGACCAGCTGAAATCTACCGAATATTTGCATTTTTACGGGGCAAGTTACGGCATTCCGCGCGCCGAGCGGGAGCAGCTCATTCCACAGCTCCTGGAGCTCGTCAACCTTAGCGACAAAGCGGATACCTACGTCGACAGTCTCTCGCGCGGCATGAAGCAGCGTCTATGCCTTGCCCGGTGTCTGGTGCATGATCCGGATGTATTGATTCTGGATGAGCCGGCTTCGGGGCTGGATCCGCGGGCGCGGATCGAGATGCGTGAAATTTTGAAGGAATTGAAGCTTATGGGCAAGACGATTATCATTTCGTCGCATATTTTGCCTGAGCTGGCGGAGATGGTGGATGAAATCGGCGTTATCGAGCACGGCGAGATGGTTGCTCAAGGCAGGGTGGCTGATATTCAGAGCCGTCTCCGCGTGAAAAAAGTCATCCATATCCGCACGCTCGAGCGTGAAGAGGAACTGGCCGAGAAGCTGCGGGACGAACCCTTTGTCTCGTCGGTATTAACGGATAATACGGGCGTCCATGTTCATTACGGCGGGGATGATGCGCAGCAAAGCGCTCTGCTGCGGCAGGTGGTCTCCTGGGAAATTCCGATTGTCTCGTTTCAGGAAGCGCAGAGCAATCTGGAGGATGTATTCCTCGAAATTACCAAAGGAGGACCCCGCGAATGAATTGGAGCAGAAAGCTAATTAATCCGGTCATTGACAAGGAATTTCGGCTGCGGATGCGTTCTACGCGTTCTATGCTGTCGGTGTTATTTTATGTGTTGGCGCTCGGAGCTGTTGCGATGGGCTTCATTTATCTCTTCTTATATTTGGGACAGCGGGGACCTCAGCGATTCGATCCGCAGATGAGCCAAATGATGTTTTATGTACTGAGTTTTGCTCAGCTTGTCCTCATCGCGTTTATGGCACCTGCTCTAACCGCCGGCGTCATCAGCAGCGAGCGGGAGAAGCAAACGCTGAGCATGCTGCTGACGACGCAGCAGAGCTCGGCCACGATTGTGCTGAGCAAGCTGGTGTCGGCACTCAGCTTCATGACACTGATCGTGCTGGCCACTCTGCCGGTATACAGCATTGTTTTCCTGTATGGGGGGATTTCGCCGAAACAGCTCATATCCGTTTTTGTTTTTTATTTATTCGTGATGCTGCTGCTCGGTTCGCTTGGCGTGATGTTCTCGACTTTATTCAAAAGAACCATCGTCGCGATAATTGTCACCTACGGTGCGGGACTTATGATCTTCCTTATAACAGGACTGCTGTATTTGTTTTTCATGGGGATTGAGCAGCGGAATATGTATCAAAGCGGGCAAGCGCCTGCGCCGGGCAGCTATTCCTGGGTCGGATACTTGCTGGGTTTGAATCCGGCTGGGGCGATGATGAGTTTGTTTAACCCGTCCTTCTCAAAAGACGTATTCCTGCTGCACGGCGGGAGTTTGAATAGCAAGGCTCCCATTGAATTGTGGCTGGAATTTTTCATTGTCTATTCGGTTGTGATTGTTCTTGCCCTGTGGGTTGCCATACGGAAAATACGTCCTATCGCAAGGCGGAAACGCAAGGATAAGAACGAAGCGCGGCTCTCGCGAGAACCGGAAATGACGCGGGACGAAGCGTAAAAGCATAAGAGTACGGTAAGGAGGAAGAGCAATGGACAACATCATGCGTTTTATCGAAGCTGCGAGACGGCGGCTGCAGCGATTTCGCGTCATAACGTATGTTTTATACGGGCTGATGGCAGGGTTTGCCGCGCTGCTGCTGCTCCTGGTGCTGGGGAGATTCGTACCCATTGCCTGGCTTCCCGTCGCATCCGTGGCCGTTCCTGTCGGAGCAGGCTTCGTAGGCTTGTTATGGGGATGGCTGCACCGGGTTCCGATCGAAGAGGCCGCTTCAGCGATGGATCATGTTCCGGACGGAGCGGAGCGAAGCGACATGATGGTCACGGCACTATCGTTCAAAGAACAGGAATCGCAGGCCGCTAAATGGCAGCGTGAGCAGGCGGAACGCTATGGTGCACGTTTTGCGGAGCAATTGCCGGAGCGTCTTCCTTACCCTAATCGTAAAAGACATCTTTTGATCTGTGGCGCTTCGCTGGCTGCCGTGCTCATCCTTGTTTTTGTTCCGAACCCGATGGATAAGAAGGTGGAAGCGGCAAAAGAGGCGCAGAGCTGGATGAAGGAGCAGGCAGCCAAAACCGAAAAGCTTGCGGAGGAGCTCCAGAAAGAATCGCTCGATCCTGCCGACAGGAAGAAGCTGCAGGAGAAGCTGGATGCCCTGAAAAAAGCGCTGGATCGTGAGAAGCATCCCGAGCAAGCGCTGGAGAAGCTGGAAGAAGCCATGAAAGAGCTGGAGAAAATGGCGAAACAGCAGGAGGAAAAAGCGAAGGCATTGTCTGACCTGGCCCAAAAAATGCAGCAGCAGAAGGCGTTGTCCCAGGTGGGGAAAAAGCTTGCCGAAGGCATGGCCGATGAGCTTAAGCAGGAAATGAAGAAACTCACTGAGCAGGTGAAAAAGATGTCCCAGGAAGAGAAGAACGAGCTGTCCGATGCGTTGAAAAAGTTGGCTGAGGAAGCTGCCAAGCAGCTGGAGGACGGGAAGCTGGAGCAAGAGCTCAAGAAAGCAGCTGACTCGCTGAAGGAAGGCAAACTGCCGAAGGAGCTGGAAGAAGCGCTCCAGCAGCTGGCCGAGGAGCTGGCTAAAGCGGCCCAAGCCAAAGCCGCGTCGGACAGTCAGTCGCAATCCGCCGCTTCGCTGGCGTCCTCCCTTGCTTCGCAAGGACTGAGCTTGGCCGATCAGATGACGGCTGCTGGGATGTCGGTATCCGATGCCTGGAGTAACGGCGGCAGTGCCGAGGCGTTGGCGCAGGCTGGATCCGGGGGAGGCTCGGGAGAAGAAGGCGAAGGCTCGGAGGGAAGCTCCGGGGAAGGCGGCTCCGGGGCCGGTGAAGGTCAAGGCGCCGGCAGTGGGTCCGGCTCGGGGAGTGGCTCCGGTTCAGGAGCAGGCTCCGGCTCAGGTGGCAGCGGAGGATCGGGAAACGGAACCGGCAGCGGAGCCGGATTTGGCTCAGGCGGTCGCGAGCTTGTAACGATCCCTCGGGATTACAAGGGCAGCGGCAATGTGCAGAACGATTCCGGCGAGATCAAGGGCAGCGGCGGAGATATTCAGAAGGGCGGCGTTTCTCCGACCGTTCCGGGCATGTCCAGGCCTTATGAGGAAGTGTACCGCGATTATGAGACCGAAGCGCGTAAAACATTAGATCGCAATCAACTGCCTGACCAGATGCAAGGGTTGGTTGAAGAGTATTTCATACAAATCAATCCGAATCCGTAGGGGATCGAAGAGCCAATAACGGAAGCTATATAGATTGAACTAAAGAAAAGATGAACTTCAACGGAGAAGGCGGAATTATTCTGGAGAAACGAAGTGGTCACCCGAAAGCTTTCCAAAGGAAAGCTCGCATCGGAAGCATATACTGCCCCCGGATTTTAACCATGATATGGATGTATAGAAGAAATCTGGGGGCAACAGCGATCGGAAGAATAATCCGCATGCGTAGTGATGCTCAGGCTAAGAATCTTTAGTTCAACTTATATAGAATGAGTACTTGAACTTTACCAAGAAGATGGAGGTTTCGTCCATGTCGGATATTGCAGTGAGACCACAGGAATGGATGGAGAAAATATCGGGCCTGCGGGAAAATATCGGCAAGGTGATTGTCGGGCAGCAGGATGTTGTGGAGCAGATGCTCTGGTGTATCTTTGCAGGAGGGCACGCCCTCCTGGAGGGGATTCCGGGTCTCGGTAAAACGATGCTCGTCCGCACGGTGTCGGAAGCGTTGGAATTGTCCTTTTCCCGCATTCAGTTCACGCCGGATTTAATGCCGAGTGATATAACGGGCACCAACATCTTGTCGTTCGGGCAGCATGGGGACACCGGGATGACCTTTCAAAAGGGTCCGCTGTTCAGCAGCATCGTGCTTGCCGACGAAATTAACCGGGCCACGCCCAAAACCCAGAGTGCCTTGCTGGAGGCCATGCAGGAGAAGACCGTCACGGTGGGTGGGGTAACCCATCAGCTGCCAAAACCCTTCTTTGTTCTGGCGACGCAAAATCCGCTAGAAAACGAGGGTACGTATCCATTGCCGGAGGCCCAGCTTGACCGCTTTCTGCTGAAGATCGAAGTGTCGTATCCGAGTGCGGATGAACTGAAGGAAATCGTGAAGCGGACGACGTCCTCCCACGAATTCCAGGTGGAACGACAAATGACCGGAGACGAGCTGCTGGAAATTCAGCGCGGAGCCCGGGAAGTGCTGGTTGCCGAGGAGATTTTGGACTATGCGGTTCGTCTGCTCATGATGACGCATCCGGAAGAGGCAGCAGCCCCGGAGGCAGTACGAAAATACGTCCAGTTCGGTTCCGGACCGCGGGGCATTCAGTCCATCATATCCGTGAGTAAGGTCCGTGCATTGTGCAGCGGGCGGATGCATGTATCGACAGGGGATATTCGAGCCGTGGCTCTATCTGCGCTGCGCCACCGTTTGTTCCTGAATTTCGAAGGTCAAGCGCTTGGCATTACAACAGACCATGTCATTCGGGAGGTTCTGCAAGCGCTGGAGGCATCCGCGTGAGCGGGGGCGCGCACCTGCTTCCTCCGGAATGGCTCCCTCGTCTGGAGCGCTTGAGCCTGGATGCCAAACGACGGGTTGCCGGAACGCTGCAGGGAAAGAGGAGATCCCGCCGGCTCGGCTCATCCCTTGAGTTTGCCGATTACCGAGTGTATTCGCCCGGGGATGATGTCCGCAGGTTTGACTGGGGCGTCTATTCTCGTACGGGAAAAGCGTTCGTGCGTCAATTTATGGACGAGCAGGAGCTGACAGTCAGCCTATTCGTGGATTGCTCCGCATCGATGGGGGCTGTCATGTCATCATCATCCGAATCATCCGCTGCGGATCCGGCAGGAACGAAGGGAAGCCCGAAATGGCTGCTCGCACGCCAACTCGCCGCAAGCATCGGCTACATGGCACTGTCCTCCTACGACAGGCTGCAGGTCGCCTGTTACAGCCGTTCGATTCATGCTCGTCTTCCGATCATGAGAGGAAAGGGCTCGGCCCATCGCCTGTTTTCGTTCCTGCAAGGGGCAGAAACGGGAGGTGAGGGTAGTTTGGGCGCAGCGCTTGCGGTTCCTGGCGCACTCCCCCGGCAGCCGGGGATGACTTGGGTGTTCTCGGATTTTTGGCTGGAGGGCGGCGAGGAGGAATTGTTCAGGGCGCTTTCCCTTTTGTCCGGTACCGGACAGGAAGTGGTGCTGGTGCATGTTTTGTCGAGGGAAGAACTGGAGCCTAAATTGACCGGCGATTTGCGATTGGTCGACAGCGAAACGATGAGCGGCAAGGAAGTGGCGTTGACGGGTAAAGTGCTCGATGCTTACAAAGAGGAGCTGGAGCGGTACCGGACGATGCTGTCCCGCGTGTGCGCGGAGCGGGGAATGTCTTACGTGCTCATTCCGGCGGACATGCCGCTTACGGACGCGATGTTCGGGGTACTGGCAGGAGCAGGACTGGTTACTGGGTAAGGTCGTCTGGTTACTGGATAAGATCTGGTTACTGGGTAAGGCAAGCCTCATGCAGGACGCAGTGTTCCAAGCATCTGCCGGACTTCATACGCTATGGGAAGCTTGTAGACAGGGTAACACCGGTAAATATATACACTATGAAATGCAGGCTTCACGAGCACCTGTCTGTGATCTTTAGAACAAATAAGAAGAGAACTCATTCAAATACGAAAAGATGGACGACCTTCATCCGATGCTTTGAGAAAAAATCCAAGTCGTGTTAGTCAGGGGCCACGGGAGTAAGGAGGGGACACGTTGGGGATTCAATCTTGGCTGAGTCTATGGTTCGGTTTAACGCTGCCGGCTATCGTGCTTATGTATATGTTCAAACGAAAATATGTGGATACAACCGTTCCCAGCCACTTGCTGTGGGAGCGGGTGCTTCGGAACCTGGAGGCCAACAGGCCGTGGCAGAAGCTGCAGAACCGGCTTCTGCTGTGGCTCCAGCTGCTTGCTGCTGCGCTGATGGTCTTCGCACTGATGCAGCCCTTTATGCAGGTGTCTGGCGGAGGCAGCGCCCATGTGGTCATCGTTGCCGATACCTCGGGCAGCATGAGCGCGCAGATTCAGCCTTCGGCAGAAGGCGAAGCCGCATCCAGGCTGCAAATGATGCAGGAACGAATTAAGGAGTACGTGAAGGGCCAAGGGAGACGGAGCGAGATCACCCTCCTGTCCGTGGGAGCAAGTCCCACGACGCTGGTCTCCCATGAAAGCGATCGTGCCGCCATCGATAAGGCTGTGGATGGGTTGCGGCCCTATTACGGCCAGGCATCTTACAGGGAAACCTTATCGCTCGCTTCTGCTCTGACACGGGAAGAGCGTGATGCAGAGGTCGTTATTTTTACGGACAGCTACTGGAAGCAGGATACGGCTCCTATAACGTTTCAGGTTCCGGTATCCATAGAGAAGGTACAGGGGGAGCTCCCTCTTAACGTTTCCATCGACCAATTCGGCATTTCACCTAAGGGTGAGACAGGTTCATCCTATGGGGCGGTCGCTGTCCTCAGCACGAATGCCAAGGAAGCGATGTCGGCCGAAGTGAATCTTTACGGGGATGAACAGCTGCTGGCCAGCAAGGTGTTGAATCTTACGCCGGGGAAAAAATTAACCGAATCCTTTGCCAATCTCCCGTTTGCGGAGGTGTATCGGCTTGAGTTATCCCAGGATGACGGGTATGCGGCAGACAATTATTCCTTCGCATTCGGTTTGGGTCACGGCTCCTCGCGCGTACTTCTGCTGACTTCGGGCAATTTGTTTCTGGAGAAGGCCCTGCAGCTAAGCGGAGCCGAAGTCACCCGGGTTGTCTGGGATGGATCCCAAGACAGGAAGGATGAGGATCCAGGCACAGATCAAAATACGGACAAGGGCAGTACAGCATCGGATGTACCACCCTTACCTGATGGCGAATTTGATCTGCTCGTCATAGACGGGAGCATGCCGGAAGGGTTCAAGCAAGGGAAGTGGGCGGAACTAACCGCCAAAACGCCGCTCTGGACGATCGGCGGAGAAGGCACCAAAGTCGGAAGCCAAGGAGGACGCGCCGTGCTTGCCAAGCATCCGGTGACCGCCTATGTAACCTTATCGGGCGTCTATTTCGGCACGCTGGTGGATCAGGCCCCTGCCTGGGGGGAACCTGTAATCAAGCTGGGAGATCAACCCATCGTCTATGCCGGAAGCGAAAACGGGCGACCTCGATTGTCGTTTAATTTCCTGCTTCAGGATAGCGATCTTCCGTTATCGCCGGAATTCCCGGTCATGGTCAGCAATGCACTGGAGTGGATGACCTCAGGCAAGGGAAGCGGTCTTGGCCGATATATGGCCGGCGCGCAAGCGGATATACCGATTGCGGCGGATACGGTAGCGGCAAAATGGGTGCCTAAGAGCGGTCTTGCTCTTGCTGACGGCCTTCCTGCTGTGGAGGTCCTCCGGAACGAGCAAGGGATATCGCCGGTACAGCTCGTGCCGGAATATCCGGGGCTGTACGCTTTTGAACAGCAGAATGAAGCGGGCGAGAAGCTAAAGTTTTGGCTGGCCGTAACGGCAGACCCGTACGAGGCGGATTGGAGCAACGATCAGGGCCCGGTTGTGAGTCAAACGTCACCGAACTCGGATGATCCGGCAGCTGGTGAACGTGCCGGGACGTCCGGGCATAGCGAGACGGCAAGCCGTGCCGGTTCGTTAATGCCATGGCTGGCAGCCTTGGCACTTGCTGTGATCGCAGCGGAATGGGGGGTGTACCAGCGTGGGCGTTCAATTTAGCCAACCATGGTTGTTGCTGCTGTTGATCCCGGCAGGAGTCTTTCTCTATTACGCATACAAATCGGATTTTCGGCTCAGCGGCTTTCGCAAGAAATTGGCCTTATTCTTTAGAACCTGCGTCATTTTGTTATTGATTCTTATGATTTCGGGTCTGCACGGGTATACCGTCTTACGGGATAAACAGGTGGTGTACTTGGCGGACCGTTCCGACAGCATGGGGGATTCGGCCCGGATCACGAACTGGATTAACGATTCCCTTGGGGCAAAAGGCGAGAAGGATGGCACCGCTATTGTTTCTACAGGTCTTGAGGGCGCCGTGGAACGGCGTTTATCCTCTGCGGAGAATGCAGGAGCCTCTCTCAATGCGCTGCTGGAGCAGCAGTTTACGGGGCTGGAGTCCGGTCTTCAGCTCGCGGGGAGCCTGTTCGAGGGCAACAGCGATTCCAGAATCGTGTTGATCTCGGACGGGGAAGAGAATGTGGGCAGCATGGCAGCGGCCGGAAGGCTGCTGAAGGATCGGGGCATTGCGGTTGATGTGCTTCCGACTCCGAAGCAGGCCATCCGTGATGTTGCGGTGGAGGAGCTGAAGGTACCGGATAAGCTGTATCAAGCGGAGTCTTTCTACGTGGAGGTCATGATCCGGAGCACGTTTAAGACCTCCGGTGAATTGCGCATTTACGAGGACAACCGCGAGATTGGCCGGGAACGCGTGGACGTCACCCCGGGCGAGAACCGGTATGCCGTGAAGGGCCTGGCCAAGAGTCCAGGACTTCACCGTTACCGTGCCGAAATCTTCATGGACGGGGATGAGGCATCCGCCAATAATGCAGCGTTCGATTTCACCCGGGTGGAAGGTCCGCCGAATGTACTGATTGTGGAAGGAACCCCGGGAACGTCGGGGAATATCACGGCAGCCCTCGAATCCGGAATGATCGGCACCGAAGTGATTCCGCCGGAGCTGCTGCCGCTGGAAGCGGCCAAGTATGCCGTGTACGACAGCATCATCTTTAATAACGTCTCGGGCAGTGACGTCGGCGGCAAGCAGATGGAGCTGATCGAGCAGGCGGTCCGAAGCTTCGGCATCGGGTTTATGATGGCGGGCGGCGAGGACAGCTTCGGGATGGGCGGATATTTTAAAACCCCGATCGAAAAGGCACTGCCGGTTTCGATGGAGCTGGAAGGCAAGCGGGAAATTCCATCCCTTGGTCTCATCCTCGTCATCGACCGTTCGGGGAGCATGGACGGCAACAAGATCGAATTGGCCAAAGAATCGGCGATGCGCACGGTGGAACTGCTGAGGGCCAAGGATACGGTCGGCGTCGTCGCCTTTGACGATCAGCCGTGGTGGGTCGTTCCGCCGCAGAAGCTCGGGGACAAGGAAGAGGTGCTTAGCAGCATCCAGTCGATTCCGAGCGCCGGAGGAACCAACATCTATCCTGCCGTTTCCTCGGCGCTTGAGGAAATGCTGAAGATTAACGCCCAGCGCAGACATATCATTCTAATGACCGATGGACAATCCGCCATGAATTCGGGGTATCAGGACCTGACCGATACGATGGTGGAGAACAAAATCACGATGTCTTCGGTGGCGGTCGGGATGGATGCCGATACCAACCTTCTTCAATCCTTGGCGGATGCGGCCAAAGGCCGTTATTACTTCGTTGAGGATGAAACGACGCTGCCGGCGGTATTCAGCCGGGAGGCCGTGATGCTGGCCAAATCCTATATCGTGGATAAACCTTTTATCCCGGCCGTTCAGAATGCGGGCGATTGGGCGAGTCTATTCCAGCAGGGGGTACCGGGGCTGTATGGTTATGTAGCGACAACGCCGAAGTCTTCCGCCCAGACGTTTCTATCCAGTCCGGAGCCGGACCCGATCCTGTCACGCTGGCAATATGGATCCGGGCGAACGGTGGCATGGACGAGCGATTTAAACGGAAAGTGGTCCAAGGAATGGGTATCGTGGTCCGGCTTTGCCAACACGTTGACCGAAATCGTGAAGTGGACATTCCCGCAGTTTACGTCGTCGCCTTATGAAGTGACTACCGAGACGGCTGGCAACCAAGTCAAGCTCCAAGTAATTGCACAGGGCGAGAATCCGCCGGAGAAGCTGAATGCGGTGATCGGGGATGATGAAGCCGGCGAGCAGACGGTAGAGCTTATCCAGGAGGCGCCCGGCCGTTATACCGGACTCGTCAACGTCACGAAGCCCGGGGCATTCCTCATGTCTCTTGAGGATGCCAGCGGGGAAGAGGCGCTGCAAGCAGCGCCGGGCACCGGTTTTGTTGTGCCGTATTCGCCGGAGTACCGGCTATCTTCCGGGAGCGGCGAGGAAGCCATGAAGAGGTTGGCCGAGGTGACCGGGGGCCGCGTGTTATCCTGGGATAGCCCGGCGGAAGTGTTCGACCGGCAGGCGACCTCGCGGATGAATCTCCATGATTGGAGCTATCCGCTGCTGGCGGCGGCCCTGCTGCTGTGGGTCGCCGACATCGCCGTGCGGCGCCTGGCTCTGCCATGGGGCGCCATCGGCGCAAGGCTGGCCGCCCTGCTCCGCAGGCGGCTGGCACCTGCCGGCGAGGCCACGCGTGACGCCGGCCTCGAGCGGCTGGCGGCGCGCAAAGCCCGCGCCGCCGATTTCTACGGCGGCAGCTCCGCGAAGCCGCCGCAGGCTCCGCCCGCGCGAGAGCGCAGCGGCGCGGGCCATGGCGCCGAGGGCGGGAACCCCGCCCCGGCACCCGGCGCAGCTCCGGCAGGGGGCCGCAAGGCCCCGCCGGAGGCGCGCGATTCGCAGCGGGCGGATGCCCCGCTGCGGGAAGAGCGGCCGGCCCGGGCGAAGCCGGCCGCAAGCCAGGGCGCGCGCCAAGGAAGCGCGCCGCCGCCGCCCCCGTCGCCGCAGGCGCAGGGGGATGGCAACGGCCGGCCCGGGGAGAACGGGCCGGCTCCGGAAGGAGGCTCCTCCATGGATCGCCTCCTCAAAGCCAAAAAACGCGGCACGCGCTGATGTGCCGCCTCACGCTTCGGCCTAAGCTGTCTAATGTACAGCTTAGGCCGAAGTTTTTTTAATAATTGAATGAATTAATTTTTTCCATTCCGCCGATGTCCATAAAATCGTTTAGCGGATGTCGAATCCGGTTATAACCGGACTATTAAGGGAAATAATGCAAGGGGGATGTCGTGAACCCTGACGGCCTTTACACAACTTTGACAATTACGTTATGGAAATGAAAGACGTGTGGTGATACAATAAGAGTCAAAATGATATTCTCAACATTCCTAACTGCTCTGATACCATGTGGATTGGGGCTGGAGGGACGTAAGAAGCCTTCATTTTCGAAGCTTACTATGGAAAAGATTTGAGGAGGACGAATCATGACAACTGAACATAACCAAACGATCGACAACCTGTCCATCGCAACGATCCGGACATTGGCGATCGACGCGATCGAAAAAGCTAACTCCGGTCATCCGGGCATGCCGATGGGGTCTGCACCTATGGGCTACCAACTGTTCGCGAAGACGATGAACCATAACCCGGACCAGCCGGCGTGGATTAACCGCGACCGTTTTGTCTTGTCTGCAGGCCATGGCTCCATGCTGCTCTACAGTCTGCTTCACCTGAGCGGTTATGACTTGTCCATTGAGGATCTGAAGCAGTTCCGTCAATGGGGAAGCAAAACCCCGGGTCACCCGGAATTCGGCCATACGGCCGGCGTTGATGCAACGACAGGTCCGCTTGGACAAGGCGTGGCTATGGCTGTAGGTATGGCCATGGCTGAAGCTCATTTGGGCGCGACTTACAATAAAGACAGCTTCAATGTGGTTGATCACTATACGTATGCGATTTGCGGCGACGGTGACATGATGGAGGGCGTGGCTTCCGAGGCAGCTTCCCTGGCAGGTCATTTGAAGCTTGGCAAATTGATCATGCTGTACGATTCCAACGATATCTCCCTTGACGGCGAACTCAGCCTGGCATTCTCCGAGAACGTAGCGAAGCGCTTTGATGCTTATGGCTGGCAAGTGCTGCGCGTAGAAGACGGTAACGATTTGCCTGCGATCGAGAAAGCGATCGAGGAGGCGAAAGCCGATACGAACCGTCCGACGCTGATCGAAGTGAAGACCGTCATCGGTTACGGCAGCCCGAACAAACAAGGTAAAGGCGGCCATGGCGGTACACACGGTTCTCCGCTTGGAGCTGATGAAGCGAAGCTGACCAAGGATTTCTATAATTGGGTATATGAAGAGGACTTCTATGTGCCTGAGGAAGTGCGCGAGCATTTTGGCAAAGTGAAAGAGCGCGGTATTGCGGCTTATCAAGCTTGGGTTGATCAGTTTGCGAAATACAAAGAGGTTTACCCGGAACTGGCAGCGCAATTCGAGCGCGGCGAATCCGGTGAACTGGCTTCAGGATGGGATAAAGACCTTCCGAAATACAGCGCGGATGACAAAGCAGTTTCCACTCGCGTAGCTTCCGGTAAAGCGCTGAACGGGTTGACTGCAGGCGTACCGCAGCTGCTCGGCGGATCGGCTGACCTGGAAAGCTCCACGATGACTCACTTGAACGACCTGGCCTCTTTCACAGCGAACAGCTACGAAGGCCGTAACGTGTACTATGGTGTTCGTGAATTCGCAATGGCCGGTGCCATGAACGGTATCGCTCTCCATGGCGGGCTGAAGATTTTCGGCGGTACGTTCTTCGTATTTACGGATTATCTGCGTCCGGCTGTTCGCCTGGCTGCGATTATGAAGCTGCCGGTTACGTATGTGCTGACTCATGACAGCATCGCTGTCGGTGAAGACGGTCCTACGCATGAACCAATTGAACAATTGGCTTCCCTGCGCATTATTCCAGGCCTGACGGTGATCCGTCCTGCGGATGCCAACGAAACTTCCGCGGCATGGGCTTATGCGGTTGAGAACACCGACCGTCCGGTAGCTTTGGTGCTGACTCGTCAGAATCTGCCGATCCTTCCAGGCACTGTGGATCATGCACGTGAAGGCATCAAACGCGGCGCTTATGTTGTTGCCGATGCGAAGGATGGCAACGTGCAAGCTCAAATCATTGCAACGGGTTCCGAGGTTCAGCTTGCCGTTAAAGCGCAAGCAGCATTGGCTGAAGAAGGCATCGCCGTACGCGTCATCAGCATGCCGAGCTGGGATCTGTTCGACAGCCAGGATCAGGCATACAAAGATTCCGTGCTGCTTCCTGACGTAAAACCCCGTCTGGCTATTGAAATGGCTCATCCGTTCGGATGGGAGCGTTATGTCGGAGACAAAGGCGACATCCTGGGCATCAACACATTTGGCGCTTCGGCTCCTGGCGACCGTGTCATTGCCGAGTACGGATTTACCGTTGAGAATGTGGTTAGCCGCGTAAAAGGCTTGCTGTAATCCAGGCGGATGTAACTCCATATTGATTTTCCGGCACCCGCATCATGCGGGTGCCGTCCATATATCAAGCCATAACGATGTTGGAGGAGGAGAGTTTGTCGATGTCACAATTTAAGAATGCTACCGTTACAAAGGCAGCCAACGTTTACTATGAGGGGAAGGTAACCAGCCGTACGGTGCTGCTGGAGAATGGCGAGAAGGTAACGCTCGGTATCATGCTTCCGGGAAGCTATGAATTCGGAACGGATGGCCCTGAGATTATGGAGATTTTGTCGGGCGATTTGCGTGTCCTGCTGCCCGGCGAGCAGGAGTGGTTAGAGATTCAAGGATCCGCGACCTTTAACGTTCCGGGCAATTCAAGCTTTAAGCTGGAAATCCGCACCGTTACGGATTATTGCTGTTCTTATCCGACCATGTAATAGATTAAGTGCTGCACATGATTTCGTGTCCGTAAATACACAACAAAAAGGCTCAAAGCCGTTGGCTTTGAACCCTTACTGTCAATGCTGGATGTCAACGCATGCGGTTAACGGCGGTTGTTATAATGGACTTATTCCTCCGGAATCGTCACGATCTCGCCTTTGTAGCCTGGTGAGTGGTTATCAAGCTCTACGTACCCTTCGCCCCATTCCTTGCCGCGGTCGAGCAGTCGGTAGCTGGTGACGCCGGAAGGATAACGGAATACGAATTTGGCTACAGTCCAGTTCTTGACATCCGGCTGTTTACCGACCTCGGCTTGAATCGGGGGCAGGAAGAACAGGTTCTGGTTTGCAGCCGCTTTGGCGGAGTAGTCCAGCTTGCCTTGCCATTTCAAATATTTGACGCCACCCTGGATCTCGTAATATTCGGCGATGTCATTATCGACCAGGAAGAAGCGATTCGATTTGCCTTTTGGAAAATAATAATCCACGCCCTGCATCTCCACAGGGAGCATGTCCAGCTCAGGTTTCTGCAGTTGGGATGAATAAGGCAGCTTGGCTGCAGCATTCCGGGCGGTGGCCAGATCGGAGCTCTTTAAGTCAGCAAGCATAACGGCATCTGCTTTATTGATATAAGCCGTCTTTAGAGAACCATTCCAGTCGATGTCGGCATCAAAAGCTTGGGCTACGGCCCTCAAGGGAATCATGGTCTTGCCTTTATGGAGCAGCGGGGCTGCAGGCAGCGTCTTCTGAACGCCGTTCACTTCCATGCGGGTGCTACCCGCCGTGAGAATCACCGTTCGGTGGTCACCCTGAATCGTCACCTGTTTCTTGCTGTTGTCGTACTTCATGACGTAGTTACCCAGAGGCTTGAGATCGGTTAGGGTAACAAAGGTGGAGCCCTGCTTAATCAGTACTTCACCGCTCGCGGTCACATTGTTAATCGAAGCGGTTGGTTTGGCTGCCGCAGAAGCCGGTGATACAGCTGTTACCGAAGATAGAACGGTGGTTAATAGGGCGGCGGCTGTCATTGCTTTTAAACCTTTGGTCCATTTCATGTTGTATTTCCTCCCTTCGAATAGTAGACGAAATGAAATGCAAAAAGTTTCTTCTGGAAGGAAAAATCATGAAAAGACCAAAAAAATGGCTCCTTCTCCTGGTCCGGATGATCCGGAACCAGTATAAAGGAGCCAGTGTAAGGTAAAGCATGGCTTCGCTGGTATTATTTCTGCTGTTCGCCGATTTTCTGGCCGATCCAGGCTTCGTAGCATTTCACGACAGCGGAAAGATCCTCTTCACCATAGCCTTCGCTGGCACCGGCTTGGAACAGGCTCTTGGCCAGATTCAGCATAGGGGAAGGCATTCCGATGCCATCGGTGAGCGAAGAGGCCAGCTTGAGGTCCTTGAGCATGAGCGCAAGCGAGAACTGGTTGCTGAAATCGCCATCGATGATCTTGCGTCCTTTCAGCTCTGCCGCTTTGCTGCCAGCTGATCCCAGCTGCACGAGCTCCAGGAAGTTGTCAGCGGGAATGCCTGACTTCGCGGCGATGGCGAAGCCTTCGGCAAGCGCCAGATTGTTAATGCCCACAATGGTATTATGCGCAAGCTTCGCGACAGCGCCGCTTCCGTTAGGTCCCATGTGGATGACTTTTTTGCCCAGGGTGTCAAATACGTCCGCATGGGCTTCGATGACCGCGGCATCGCCGCCAACCATGAAGACCAAGGTTCCATCAATCGCTGCAGGCTTGCTGCCGGTTACCGGGGCATCCAGGAAGGAAGCGCCGAGACCGGATACGGCGGAAGCAATTTCCTTGACAAGGCTCTCGGAGATCGTGCTGCAGTCAATGACGGTCATCCCGCTTGTCAGAGAGCCAAGCAGACCGTTCTCTCCATAGAATACATCGCGGATGGATTGGTCGTTGCTTACCATCGTAATAACAAGATCTTGTCCTTCAGCCGCTTCGCGAGGCGTCTCCGCAATGGAGGCTCCCTGTTCGGCGAGCGGACGGCATTTTTCGTGGGTGCGGTTATACACGGTCACATCGTAATCCTGCTTCAGCAGATTGGAGGCCATGGGAGCGCCCATGGTGCCCAGTCCGATAAACCCGATTTTTTTCATAGCTATATCACCTTCGATTATGGATTCCTGATCCACTCTATCTTAGCATGGGTTCCCGAAACGAAGCCAGCGTTTGTGAGGAATGGAAGCGCAAGGAGATCCGCGCATGAAGAATAGATGACAGTTGGCCCGTGAAACTTGCGGTCGTTATTAAATTAAAGTATCCTATTTCTAAATTCACAGGAGGTTTTAAGTCATGTCTAAAAAAATCAAGTTTGATTACAGTAAAGCACTGACTTTTGTTAATCAGCACGAAGTTGATTATTTCGCTGAGCCGATCCGCACAGCTCATGAACAGTTACATAACGGTACGGGAGCCGGCTCCGATTATCTGGGCTGGATCGACCTGCCGACGCAGTATGATAAAGAAGAATTCTCGCGCATCCAGAAAGCGGCTGCCAAAATCCAAAGCGATTCGGACGTTCTGATCGTTATCGGAATCGGTGGCTCCTACCTCGGGGCACGCGCGGCCATCGAAATGCTGTCGCATTCGTTCTATAATGAGCTGTCGAAGGACCAGCGCAAGACGCCGGAAATCTATTTTGCGGGTAACAACATCAGCTCCACGTATGTGACCCACCTGCTTCAACTGGTGGAAGGCAAGGACTTCTCGGTGAATGTCATTTCCAAATCCGGTACAACCACGGAGCCGGCTATCGCATTCCGTATTTTCCGTGCGGAACTGGAGAAGAAATACGGCAAGGAAGAAGCTCGCAAACGTATTTACGCTACGACAGATCAAGCGAAGGGCGCCCTTAAGAAGCTGGCTTCCGAGGAAGGCTACGAGTCCTTTGTCATCCCTGATGATGTAGGCGGACGTTATTCCGTGCTGA
Source organism: Paenibacillus lautus (assembly GCF_050482385.1). Lineage (GTDB taxonomy): Bacteria > Bacillota > Bacilli > Paenibacillales > Paenibacillaceae > Paenibacillus_AQ > Paenibacillus_AQ lautus_B. Next base: position 64,359 of record NZ_JBCNHV010000022.1, on the reverse strand, counting down.
CAGCGGTGGGTCTGCTTCCGATTGCAACGGCAGGCATCAACATTGAAGAAATGATGCAAGGCGCGGCTGACGCATCCAAGGAATACAGCAGCCCGAACGTAGCCGAGAACGAAGCTTACCAATATGCGGCGGTTCGTAACGCGCTTTACCGTAAAGGCAAAGGCATCGAGATCCTCGTAAACTACGAGCCTTCCCTGCATTTTGTATCGGAATGGTGGAAGCAGTTGTACGGCGAGAGCGAAGGCAAGGATTACAAAGGCATCTATCCTGCTTCCGTAGACTTCTCAACTGATCTGCACTCCATGGGTCAATTTATTCAGGAAGGCAGTCGCAACATCTTCGAAACGGTCATTCAGGTTGAGAATGTATCCGAGCATATTACGATTGAATCGGATCCGGATGATCTGGACGGATTGAACTTCCTGACCGGGAAAACATTGGATTTTGTCAACAAAAAGGCCTTCCAAGGCACCATGCTGGCCCATACAGACGGACAAGTTCCGAATTTGATTGTGACAATTCCAGATTTCACTCCCTATTCGTTCGGATATCTGGTATACTTTTTCGAAAAGGCCTGCGGTATCAGCGGCTATCTGTTGGGTGTCAACCCGTTTGACCAACCGGGCGTAGAGGCGTACAAGAAAAATATGTTCGCATTGCTCGGCAAACCTGGGTATGAGAAAGAGAAGGCCGAATTGGAAGCTAGACTTTCCGAATAACCTGACACTTTCATTAGATTAGACGTAAGACGCTGAAGGAAGCAGTCCGCTGGCATATCATGCCGTGGACTGCTTTCTTGGCAATATAGAGGTGGTTGTAGTTTCATGCTGGATCGTTACAAAACGGTACGTCAGACGGGCTCCAAAGAGATCGTCATCAAGAAATCGCGTTTCATCGGGCATGTAATGCCGGTTGAAACCGAAGAGGAAGCTGTCGCTTTTATTGAAGAGATCAAGAAAAAACATTGGAATGCTACCCATAATTGTTCCGCTTATATGATCGGAGAGCGGGATGAGATTCAGAAGCAATCGGATGACGGGGAACCGAGCGGAACGGCTGGTAAGCCGATTCTCGAGGTGATCCGCAATCAGGGGCGGAAGAATGTAGCCATTGTGGTCACGCGTTATTTTGGCGGCATTATGCTGGGTGCGGGCGGATTGATCCGGGCGTACACCGACGGAGCCGTGGCTGCAATTGAGTCAGGCGAACCGATTACAAGGGTTCTGCACCGGGAGATTTTCGTGGAGCTGGATTATACCTGGCTGGGTAAGGTGGAGAACGAGCTTCGAAACCGGGGCGTTCGTATGGGAGAGACAAACTTTGCCGATACGGTGACCTTGACCTGCTTGCCGCTCGATGGTGATGCGGAGAGCTTTATGACTTGGATGGTGGATTTGACACAGGGGCAGTCCTTGATCACAGAGGGAGAGCGGCTTTATTTTATTGAAGGGGAATAAAATAATATGGCAAGAAGAGCAGTAGAACGCGAGTTGTCGAGAGAGCGGATACTGGAAGCAGCGAGGCATTTGTTTATAACCAAAGGATACCGAGCCATTTCGATGCGAAGCATCGGGCAGCATCTGGGTTATAGCCACGGCTCCTTGTATTATCATTTTAAGGAAAAGGCGGAGCTTTTCTACGCCATTGTCATGAAGGACTTTAATGATCTAAATGATTTGCTGTTGGAAGTATCGGGAAAGCCTCCCTGTGACGGGGTATCGAAGCTGGAGCAGCTGATGCTGGAATTTGTTCGTTTCGGACTGGATAATCCGTACCAGTACGAGATCATGTTCATGATTCGGGACGAAGAGCTGCTGTCCTACTGTCGCTCTGAGCAGGGACGCTGTTTTGAAATGTTTGCTATGCTGGTCCGTCAGTATTTGCTTGAGGAGAATTACAGTGAGGAAGAGCGGCGTACCGTTCCGCTGACCTTGTTTTTGTCGCTGCATGGATTTATATCCTATTATATTCAGGACCGAATTGGCTTTGATGAGATCAAACCAGCCGCTCTTACCCATGTCAAAGTGTTATGCCGGAGTTTGTACAGCAGGGTCTGATTTTGAAATGTTGCCAAGACGTGTAGTTTGATACTTCAATCCGTTACAACGATCTAGCGTTGAAACGTCAATCGCCTAATGAATAAAAATACAGACAGGCCCACGCCCCCTAGCATGTGCCTGTCTGCTTTTTGTGTTGTTATACATGTGCTGGCGTCAACATAAATCTTATTTAAGGGATCATCCTTCCATGATCTTCACATGATATTGGCGCTGCCTCGGACCATCAAATTCACAGAAATAAATGCCCTGCCAACGTCCGAGAAGCAGGTGCCCGTTCTGAATGATCACGGTCTGGGAAGGGCCGCAGGTGATCGATTTGAGGTGGGAAGCGGTGTTGCCCTCCGCATGGCGATACTTGGGATGATTCCATGGATAGACTTCATCCAGGGACATCAGGACGTCCCGTTTCACATCAGGATCCGCATTCTCATTGATGGCAATTCCCGCCGTCGTATGCGGACAATAGATCAGGACCGTTCCCTGCTGGACCCCGCTTTGTTTCACGTAGGAGTGGATCTCCCTTGTAATATCCCTCATCTCATCGCGGCCTTGCGTATCTAATTCACCGGTATACAGCATGTACAATACCTCCTCATTTTTTTAGAGATAAGAAAGTATAAACATCCGAGGCTTAGCCTCCTTATCTCGCAAGAAAAACTTCAGCTAAATACGGTCTGTCTACTGAGAAAAAACGTCGATAGACGTTTTTCTTACCATTTCTATTATTTTACCCGATAAAATGCAAAAGATGGATTGACGATGGGATTCAGCTTTTGGTAAAGTATGTGTAAAGAAAACCAAGTATACAAATAGGAAATATAAAGATGGTTTGTGAAAGTGTCGACCGGGATGCCATCCGGAGGCGGGAGGGATACGATATGACAACATGGATTCGTCATAAAGGTTGGACTTGGGGTTTTCGAAGTACCGTGCTGCTTTATTTTCTTGCCTTGATCGTACTGCCGATCTTTGGGGTATATGTGCAATCATTCTCTGCAGGATGGAGTCATTTTACGGAGAGCATTATGGATCCGATAGCGTGGAAGGCTGTGCTGCTTACCATCAAGCTGGGCGTCATCTCTACTTTCATCAACGTACTTATCGGAACGATGATTGCATGGGTGCTCATACGTTATAAGTTTCCGGGAAGGACGCTGCTGAACAGTCTGGTCGACCTGCCCTTTGCGCTGCCGACAGCCGTAGGCGGTCTGATGATATTGCTGCTGCTGGGCCCCGGGAGCTTCCTTGGTGGCATGGCAGAGAAATTGGGTTTTGAAATTGTGTTCCACCAGCCCGCGATTGTGATAGCGATGATGTTTGTCACGTTTCCGTTTGTCATCCGGGCTGTTCAGCCGCTGTTGGAGGAGCTCGACCCGCTGGAGGAAGAAGCGTCATATACGATGGGAGCTTCCAGGACGAGAACCTTTTTTAAAGTTATCCTGCCGTCGATGCTCCCAGGGATTATAAGCGGAGGCATGCTGGCATTCTCAAGAGCATTGGCCGAATTCGGGGCCGTTGTCTTGGTGGCCGGCAACATCCCGGGAAGAACGCTGATTGCATCGGTTTTTATTTTTGGTGAAGTCGAGAGCGATAATCCTGCGGGGGCAGCTGCCGTATCTATTCTGCTCCTTACCCTCTCTTTCATCATCCTCTGGGTGATCAATGTTGTACAGCAGAGGGGGAGACGAGTTTGAGACGTCTGTGGATCGGGCTTACGTACGCCGTATTTATCATTCTGCTAATCATCCCCTTGTCCCAAATTGCAATCGGTGCGTTTGATAAAGGGCTGAATGGGTTTACCGGAGGTCTGTTTAGGCCGGAAGCCTTGCATGCCCTGATGATGACGGGTCTTATTGTGGTATTCGTTACGTTCTTTAATACGTTATTTGGCATCATGATGGCGTTGTACCTGGTACGGGCGAATTGGCTGAGCCGCAAGATCAAAGGCATTCTGAACAGCGTTGTTGATCTGCCTTATGCGGTATCGCCGGTCATTGGCGGTTTGATGATTGTACTGCTGCTCGGACCCGACAGCATTATGGGCGGTTTTTTTGAAGGGATCGGCTTTAAGGTGGTGTATGCTTTCCCGGGCATGGTGATCGCGACACTCTTCGTCACGTTTCCGCTCATGGTTCGCGAGGTCATGCCTGTCCTGCAGGAAATTGGGAATGATCAGGAGCAAGCGGCAGCGACGCTAGGGGCTTACGGATGGACAACGTTCCGAAAGGTAACATGGCCTTCCATCCGATGGGCTGTCGTATATGGCCTGGTGCTCACGGTAGCCCGTTCATTGGGCGAGTTTGGTGCAGTGCTGGTGGTGTCCGGTAATATCATGAATAAAACTCAGACGGCGACGACGCTTGTATATCAGGATGTGGAGAATTTTAACGTGGCTGCGGCAAATGGCGTCGCATTGGTATTGGCTGCCTTCTCGGTAGGACTCTTGCTGTTGATGGAATGGGCCAAAAAAAGAAAGGATGTGCATTGATATGCATGTGGAAGTTCGCGATCTGAACAAGCATTTCGGTACGTTTCATGCCGTCAAGGATGTCAGCTTCGAGATTGAGAAGGGACATCTGATTGGACTTCTGGGGCCAAGCGGAGGCGGTAAAACCTCTATCCTACGCATGCTGGCGGGGCTCGAGAATCCGGACTCCGGGCAAATCTCCTTTCATGGTCAAGTGGTCAATGATCTGCCGCCACAGGAGCGCGGAATCGGCTTTGTGTTCCAGAACTATGCCTTGTTTAAGCATATGACCGTGTTTGATAACATCGCTTTCGGCTTGAAGGTGAAGAAGACTCCCAAGGCCATAATTAAGGACCGGGTGATGGAATTGGTGGAGCTGACCGGTTTAACAGGTTTCGAGAGCCGCTACCCGCACCAATTATCGGGTGGGCAGCGTCAGCGTGTAGCCTTTGCCAGAGCCCTCGCTCCTGAGCCGCAGCTGCTCTTATTGGATGAGCCGTTTGCTGCTATCGATGCGAAGATCCGTCAAGAGCTGCGCTCCTGGCTTCGCGAGCTGATCGAGCGGGTTGGCATTACGTCGATTTTTGTTACGCATGACCAGGATGAGGCGATTGAAGTCGCGGACGAAATTATGATTATTAATCAGGGGCGCGTTGAGCAGAAGGGAACGCCTTGGGATATTTACAAGGAGCCGAAGACGCCATTCGTTGCTTCGTTCATAGGAGAATCCACCGTGATTTCGAGCGCAGCCGAGCTGAAGGGATTTGAGGCAGCGTCTAACAAGAATGCGACGCGTGCGCTGATTCGCCCGGAATATATCGAGATTGGAAGCAAGCATGATTTCAGCGTGCTGTCCGCAACGGAGACGGGGATCGTCCGTCATCTGCATTTTCGCGGCAGCGAATGGCTGGTGGAGGTAGAGGTTAAGGGACATAAGCTGATCACCTACCGTTCATTGGAGAAGGAAACGCTGTATCCGGGTCAAGAGGTCCGCGTCCTCGTTCACCGGGCTTATCTCTTTAATGAGGAGCACAGCTGGATCGAGGAGAATCGACTGAAGGTCGACCCGATGCCAATTATGATCTGATGGTTCTAAATATCCGAAGGGAAGTGGATTCATTCATGCGGATCTTGAATATGAAACGTATCTCATTCCTGCTGGTTGGCATGGCCCTTCTCTTCAGTTTTTTTATGGCAGGATGCGCGAGTGACCCGCCCGATAGCGAAGAAGTGATAACCCCAACCGGAGAGAGAACGATCGTTCTGGGCGCGTACAGCGTGGCCAGAGATGCCCTGTCCGAGATCATTCCTGCTTTTCAAGCGCAGTGGAAGAAACAGACGGGGGAAACGATTCGGTTTCAGGAATCCTACGAGGCTTCCGGAACACAAGCTCGTGCCATCACGGGCGGATTTGAGGCCGACGTAACGCTGCTTGCCATGGAAGGGGATGTCGACAAGCTGGTCAGGGAAGGGCTTGTGGACCCGGAATGGAAATCTCAGCCGTATAACGGCATGGTGACACGATCGATTGTCGTTCTCGGCACGCGCGAGGGAAATCCGAAAGGGATACGGGATTTCGACGATCTGACCCGATCGGACGTCAAGGTGCTGTATCCGAATCCGAAGACCTCGGGCGGCGCCCAGTGGGATATTAACGCGATCTACGGCGCGGGGCTGAAACAATCGGAAGAGAACGGAAAGCGTGATCCTGCCGAAGCGAAAGCTTTCCTTGAAGCGGTTCACCGCAATGTGGAGTCGCTCGATAAAAGCGGGCGGGCTTCCATGGCGGCTTTTGAATACGGGGTCGGAGATGTCATCGTAACGTATGAGAATGAGCTGCTTGCTCGAATTGCCCAAGGGGTCCAGTATGATATCGTTGTGCCGAAGCATACGATGCTGATCGAGAATCCGGCTGCAGTCGTCGAACGTTTCGCCGAAAAGCACGGCACTCAGGATGTATCGGCCGCTTTTGTGGAGTACTTGCGTACGCCGGAGGCGCAGAGCATCTTCGTGAAGTATGGGTTCCGTCCGGTTGAAGAATCGGTGTTTGAACAGACGAAGGATCGGTTTTTCAACCCGCCGGGGCTATTCGATATCGAGTATCTGGGTGGATGGGATCAGGTGCGCGAGACGCTGTATTCCAAGCGTGGAGTCTGGTATCAGGTGCTGGCCGGGCTATGATGCTTGATGGCAACCGGAGCGATTGATGGGTTCATGAGAGAGAGTTGTGTGTGAGCTGCGTTTCGTAAATGACCCGTCGATCAAAAAAAGAGAGAAAGCGAGCCGTTCAGGATCTCCTGGCCGGCTCGCTTTATTGGTATTTATAGAACATTAGCAATCGTCCGAATAACGCCTCATGCGCTCCAAATATTCCACGTATATGGATTATACCGTACAATCTTGCCCTACACGCGCGCTTTCCGCGCTTCCCATTCTTCTCGCAGAACGCCCATACGAATGGAATCGTAGTAGACGCCCTCGTAATATCGGCACTTCCGCATGCGGCCTTCAAGCTGCATGCCAACCTTCTCCGCGCACCGCATCATCCTCGGATTGCCGGACCAGGTGGTAATGCCGACACGGGCAATGGTGAGATTTTGGAATAGGCATTCAATCCACAGCGATAGTGCTTCCGTACCGTAGCCCCCGCTCCAATGGCTCGGATCGTAAATCAGGATTCCGGCTTCCAGCCAGCGTGAGGCTTCATGCTCCCAATAAAACGTGACGATGCCAATCGTCTTTCCCTCGGCTTCAATGAGCAGGTCATTCGGAAATTGGTCGGTTTCGAAGTCGGCGTTCCACTGCGTTTCAAAAATTTCATAGGAAATCTGCTTAAGCGGGAAATAAGGAGCGTCGTATTTTTTCCATTCCGGATTCTCGGTGCCATAGATCAAATTATATAAACCAGGGGTATCCTCGGGTTTCCTGGATCTTAGCGTGACTTTGCTGCCTTCAAGATGAATTTTTTGCATATGTAGAAATTCCTTTCGCTCTGTATTCTGTATATGCCTTAAGTACGGTGCGGGTTCTCTACATTGTAACGGTGATGAAGTTGATTGCCAACTAAATTTGGATAATTGATCCTTTATATGAAACATTAGGTGGGAGCATTCCGTCAATAGCAGATAGACAAAGAATCTGACATTGAAGGGGGACAAGGTTATGCGAAAAAGAAAGGTACTCACAGGCCTATGCTTGCTTATTGGGCTTACCGCTTGCGCTCAGGGCAGCGAGATCCAGTCAGGGGAACCGCCAGCGATTGTGCATAAGCAGCCCAAAGTGAAGGAGTTGTCGGCTCAGGAACGTAAAGAGGTGTTGACCAAGGTTGATACGGGCATGGTGGAAGCGCAGAATGATTTTGGCTTACGCTTGCATCAAGCGTTATCGAATAGCCCTGAGTACAAGAGCGGTAATCTGATTATTTCTCCATACAGCATAACGCAAGCTTTGGCACTTGCTTATAACGGGACAGCCGGCGATACGGCGGCTGAGATATCCGATATGCTTGGCTGGAAGGGCATGAATGATGCGGATATCAACGAAGGCAACCGCCAGCTGCGTTCCTTGCTGGAGAACGGGGGAGGCGTCGTGCTGAATGTGGCGAATTCCGTGTGGCACCAGAGAGGCCTTGAGATGAAGAAGGCCTACGTGGAGGTCGTAAAGGACGGTTATGGCGCGGAGGTCAGGGAGACGGATCTTAAGCAGGATGAAGCAATGAATGCGATAAACCAGTGGGTAAACGACAAGACGAGCGGCATGATCCCTGCGATTTATGATGAGCCGCCAGGCGGCGTTGCAGTCCTGATCAATGCCATTTATTTTAATGGCGGGTGGATGGATGAATTTGATCCGGCGAATACCGTAGAGGAACCGTTCACGCTGACAGACGGAACCCGTAAGTCCATTCCAATGATGAAGCGGGAAGGACGATACAGTTACAAAGAAGGGGAGTCCTGGCAGGCCATTCGCATTCCATATGGAGACGGCCGCATGCACATGCTGGTCATTTTGCCGAAGGAATCCTCGTCGATGGATAAGCTGCAGCAGCAGTTGTGGAAGGATACGTCCGTCTGGAAAGACGATTACTCGTTCGAGACGGTTAAGCTCGGTCTGCCCAAGTTCAAGGCGGAGCAGAGCTTCGAGCTTCCGGATGCACTTAAAGATCTGGGCATGGTCCAGGCATTCGATAGGAATGCAGCTGATTTTAGTGAATTGGCAGTGGGTGGAGAGAAATTTTGGATTGACAAGGTAAGACACAAAACGGTGGTGGATGTCAGTGAGAAGGGCACGGAGGCCGCCGCGATTACAGCGGTTATGGTTGAGACAGGAGCCGTTCAGCTTACCGAGCCGATCGTCATGAATGTTGACCGCCCTTTTTTCTTTGCCATTGAAGATCGGGACACGGGTACATGGTTATTTATGGGGTCTGTTTTGCAACCTTAGCATATACTGTACCAACATGCGCCTGCCATAATTTTCACCCAAAAATAGGCAACTTTGTTATAATAGTCGAATAAGACTAAAATGTATAACAAAGGGAGAATAGGATGTGCCTATGACCATACCGAAGCCGAATTTATTCATAGGTTCTTCCAGAGAGGCCATCAAGTATGCAAGGGCGATCCACGAACAGATCAAACGATCCGCTCAAGTGACACCTTGGTACGGCGGAACGTTCGGGGCGAACATGTATACGATGGAAGCTTTGGAGAAGCAGCTGGCGTCCAGTGATTTTGGTGTGTTCGTCTTTTCTCCGGATGATGTTGCACTCATTCGAGGCAAACATGTATTTGTTACCCGCGATAACACGTTGTTCGAGATGGGGCTGTATTGGGGAAAACTCGGGCGGCGAAGGGTGTACTGCATCATCCCGGATCAAGTGGAGGCAGACAGCAGTTCCGTTCAAGACGTTATCGTTAAGGATTACCATCTACTCTCCGACCTGCAGGGCTTAACGCTGCTCGAATACGAACTGCGAAGCGATGATGATTACAAATCAGCGGTCGATGTCGCTTGCGGGCATATTCTGAGTGCGATCGAAACCGAAGGGTTCTACAACAACCCGAGCACCGTGATTGAGCAGAAGGATGCGGAGCTGAGGCGTAAGCAAAGTGTGCTGCATTTTTTCTGGGAATATAACCGTAACGTGCATGTGAGTGATGAAGAGGAAAAATATCATGCACTGAGTGAAGCTGTCCGAAACTCCTTGCTCCCACCGGCTGCAGGGGATTTCAGGGTGACCGGCGCCGCCTTCTGGGGCCGAAGAGATGAAGGCATTGCCCAAATTGGGGGTAATGTAGGTAGAGGACGGTATTTCCCGTTCGATGGGAATACGGAACATTCGCCAAGTAACCAGTCGATTTACGTGATAGATGTCTATAATAGTGGAAAATGGGCATTTTATCACGAAGAGGAAGTTGCGCAGGTGTATGTGTTCTGCTATCCTTTAGGAGTAAATCATGTATTGTCCGTGCATTTTACGGGACATGAGATTCTTACGGATGAAGATCTCGCGGAGGTTGTAGAACAGAATCGTGAGCTGCTTCGTACCATCAGGCATTTAGTTGGAGGGGATTCGTCGTGAGCAGGAATGAGAAGAAGAGAACGTCAGGTCATCCGCAGGGGTCCGCCAATAGCAGCTGGGTGGTTCGGGGACCCGTACCGATGATGAGTACGCTGAAATCCCGGAAGCGCTCGGTTAGACGCCCAAGCAAGAATAGTGTATATGTTGGTCCTTCCGTGGAAGGTGTAGATAAGAAATACGTCAAGGTCATCAGCGGAGCTGTTGACGATAATAAGCCCTCTTTTGCTTAGTGAATGGCTATGATACCGTATCTTTAGGCAGGAATGACAAAAGACCGTTCGGGATGATCCGGGCGGTCTTTGTTTTTTCTTCGTGCGCTTATACAATATAGGGACAAGGTTTGCGTAACCAAGAACGAATCGATAAACACAAATGGGGGATGTCATGTGAGCGGGGATACATTGACTTTTTTGGGAACGGGAGATGCCATGGGCGTTCCGCGGGTATATTGCGATTGCGAGGTATGCACGGAAGCCCGGAATACGGGAATCAATCGGCGTTTGCGCTCTTCCGTAATGGTGGAAAGCGAAGAAACGTCCTTCATGATCGACTGCGGCCCGGATTGGCGCTCTATGATGGAGGGGCTGGGGAAGCGGATGATGAGGGAGATGTTGATCACGCATGCCCATTTTGATCATATCGGCGGCCTTCCGGAATGGAGCGATGCCTGCAGATGGCAGAGGGAAAAAGGTCGGTTATACGCCCCTGCCGAGGTGCTGGAGCAGATTGTACGCCAGTATCCATGGCTTCCACGTCAGATGGAGATGACGGCCGTGGACGATGGGATGACGCTTGGCGGCTGGGAGATTTCCTGCTGGAAAGTAAACCATGGACAGAACGGGTACTCCTACGCATACCGGTTCCTGAAGGAAGGGTACACATGGGTGTACAATTCAGACTCGATTAATCTGAGTTCTGCGGAAAAGGAACCGCTGAAGGACGTGGATCTCCTGGTGCTGGGAACGAGCTTTGTTCATGAAACCGCCAAATTCGAGACGCGCTCCGTTTATGACATGAAAGAAGCGGCAGAGCTGCTCGCCGAGGTGAAGCCTCGCCAAACGGTGTATACCCATATGTCGCACGACGTCGACGTTCGGAATGAGCTGCCTCTTCCAGAGGGAGTCCGTGTGGCGATGGCGGGGATGACAGTAAAGCTGAGCAAGTGAAGAAAATTATGAGTTCTTGTGACTAGGAGCGTGAAAATGTTGCGGAAACGAATTCGCAGCACAGTGAGATGCCATACACAGGTTTGAAGGCCCCGCTCTCTTACACAGACCTGGCCATGCCGTATCGATCAGGATACAGCAGCTTGAAGCCGGCATGTTGGTACAACTTGATTCCGGGCACGTCCGTGATGACGGTGACCTCGGCTCCGCTTGGCGCTATTTTTTCCAGGCGGGAGAGCAGCTCGGACACGATTGTCTCTTCAAACCCCTGATCAAGGTGAGAGGCCGCAACCATAATATCTACCAGTTGAAAATAGAAAGCGCCGTCACCAACGACCCTTCCCATCCCGATTAGCCGGTCATTGCCATCTCTGGCCAGAAGGGACAGCAAGCTGTGGTTTAGCGCCGTTTCTATGGCCGAAATCTCAACCTCAGGCAGTCCTGCATCTAATCTTAGATCCATGTATTCTTGATTCTGTGGAACATCCTCGGTTATGTGCACGTTCATCATAATCACCCTTCCGCTGTTAAGATAAGTTCAACTTGCCTCTACACCACTCAATATACAACATTGATGCAAGTGAGAAGATCTCTTGTAGCGAATCTAACCAAGTCAAGGTTGTTATCCCACAGACCTTCTCATAGCACTTTAATGTTTTAATTTAAGGTTTGCCAATGGCTTGCGATTCTGGTAAAGTAGGTTCTCAATCGTGATTGGGGAGGGAACGGCATGCATTACTACAAGCCGAAAGATATCGCCAAAGAGCTGCACATCAGCACAAGTGCTTTAAGGCATTATGAATCTTGGGGAGTGGTACCCCCTCCTGCCCGGAGCGAGAAAGGCTACCGTTTATACACGCAAATGCATATGGCCTACTTCCGTTGTCTGCGCGCCATGTTTCCGGGCTTTGGTTACGCGGTGACTTATGATGTGATTCGCCACATTCAGAAGAGGGAGATGGATGAAGCCCTCTGGGTCGTGAATGGGGAGCAGGTCAAACTGTTGCAGGAAAAAAACATTGCGGATGAAACGCTTGCCTTGCTTGAGAATCCCGAACTTAATATCATCAAGGACAAAAAGCTCAAAGCCCATATGACGATCGGCGAGGTCGCCGAGCTGACCAACGTGGAGTCGTCCGCCATCCGTCACTGGGAGAAGGAAGGTTTGATCACTCCAGACCGAAACCCCGAGAATGGATATCGGCTGTACACCCCGTCGCAAGTCAGGCAGATTTTGCTGATTCGCTCGCTAAGGCGGACTGTATATTACTTGGAGAGCATCAAGGAGATTATTCAGGCCGTGGAGCATCAGAGCATTGAGCAGGCCCAAAAAATGGTTCGCGAAGCGTTATCCGTCATTCATCAGCGGAATCTGCAGCAATTCAACGGCATTCATAAATTGATGGAGCTGTGCATGGAGGTTGGCCTGCTGGAATTCAACGATGCAGCACTTCTGAAGCCGATTCTAACATTTAACCCGGACCGGGAATGATGGCATAGAACAAGACGGCTTTAATCTGCGCAATTACCTGTTAAGGAGCAGCATGTGCCCAATTTATGGACATGAACAAGCCCCCATGGATATCATGGAGGCTTGTTTGTGCAGATCTATTTTTCACGTATATTAATCTTGGTTGAGCACGAATTTATCAATGACATGTTTCACGCCGTCCTCGTTATTCCCGAGCGTAACGTAATCGGCAATCGCTTTAAGCGGCTCGATCGCATTGCCCATGGCGACGCCAAGACCGGCGGCTTCCAGCATCTCGTGATCGTTCCAGGAATCCCCGACAGCGATGGTTTCCTTGAGATCGCAGCCGAAATGATCGGCAAGGAAGGTGAGGGCATGTCCCTTCGTGCCTTCCTTATGCATGAACTCCAGAAAATGCGGTTTGGATTTGGTAATATGCATGTCATCGCCCAGCAGCTCACGGAATACAGGGATCAGCTCATCCAGATAGTCGGGATCGTCAATAATGAGCATTTTCGGGGTTAGTTTCTTAACCATCTTCATAAAATCAGGCTCGATATAATAGGGCGTCCGGTTCAGAGCGCAGTAATCGATCAGCTTCTGATTCTCTTCACGGGCATACAGCTTGTCATCGATGTAGGTTTGCAGATGGAGATTGTGCTCTACGCAGTATTCAAACAGCTTCACGGCTGCGTCAACCGGTACAAAGCGTTCGTAGAGAACCTTCTCGTCGAGCAGATTTTTAATCAAAGCACCTTGGTAGGTAATAATGGGAACATTGAGTCCGGTTTGACGCGCAATAGCCTGAGCGGACGCATAGGCACGTCCGGTTGCCAGGGTCACAACGACACCGTGCGCTACGGCTTGCTCAAGCGCCTGCTGGACGCCGGGGGTTACTTCTTTATCGTCATTGATCAGGGTGTCGTCAATGTCGATCGCCATCAATTTGTAAGTTGTCATGGGTATCTCTCCTTTTGTTTCTGTCTCTGTCTTTAACTCTATTGTACCTTCTGTGGCGCAGACTTCAATTCCGCAATCACCATTCCTGCCAAAATACATAAACAACCAAAGCCTCCGATGAGCGTAAGCCGCTCTCCCGCAAACAGGATTCCGGTCAGCGCGGCGAATACCGGCTCCGTTGCATAGATGATGGCCACCCTGGATGGCGTCGTATATTTTTGACAGACGGTTTGGATCCAGAAGGCGAATGCACTGGTAGGTCCGATGGATATAGCCAGCGCCCACAGCACGTTCGGCTGGGTCAGCTTCTCCATCAGGTCGGACACATTGCCGACATGCTCGGTCAGTGCAGATGCCGCTAAGCTCAATATCCCCACGACAGCCATCTGGAGCGCCGCTAGCAGCAAAGCAGGGTATCGACCGGCATAAACGCCCGTATAACCGATATGGAGCGCAAAACCGATGGCGCACACGAGCACAAGCAAATCCCCTTGATTCAGGCTCATGCCGGACCCGGTAAAGGTAAGCAGATACAGACCCGCCACCGCAAGCAAGGCACTGATCCAGGTGAATCTGGAGATGGAGTGCTTTAACAGGGCATAGGATATGAAAGGGACCAGCACGACGGATAAGCCGGTAATGAAGCCTGTATTGGATGTGGTTGTGTACAGAAGACCCGCGGTTTGAAAGGCATACCCTATAAATAAAAAAAGACCTAGCAGGCAAGCATGCAGCAGCATTTTGCCGGATATTAGCTCCCACTGGCTCCGGTAAAAAAGGGTAATGATCAATGCAAGGAGCAGGGCCGCTCCCAGAAAGCGGACCGAATTGAAAGCCATCGGCGGGAGCACGCGGACCGCATGCTGAACGATGAGGAACGTAGATCCCCACATCATGGCCACCAGAAGCAGGCTGAGATCGGCAATTCGTGAGCGATTCACTCGGTAGTCATCCTTTCTTGAAGATGTGAAAATCCTGATGAGATTCCCGTGCATTCGTCCCCGGTCGTAACCTTGAGGCAAGTGATCAAATTGTATCCCATATCAGAGAATCGGACAACCATTTTTAAGCCTAACTAAAGTGGAAGGGGTAGACAAAAAGAGGATGATTTTGCTATACTAATGAACCGAACGTATATTCTCATGACCCTGGGCTATCGGACGTGAAGACGGGCAACTCCATCGATCCCATAGTCAGCATTGAGCTTAGAAAGGAAGATTGTCATCATGATGGGCAGAGCTCATTTGATTATTAGCACAGGGGTCACGTTATCCGTCATGGGTATGAGCGAAGTGCCTGTCACATTGCCGGCTGCCGCAGTGGCTTTGGTTAGCGCACTGCTTCCCGACATCGACGAGCCCAACTCCTTGCTGGTCCGCAAAGCCATTCCTTCCGGGCTGCTGCGAATCCTCCAGCTAGCGATGATCGGCGCAGCCATCTTCGTTGTCTTCTACGGCAAGGAGTATGCCCCATGGAACATCGCCCTGGCCGGGCTGATCGGGGTTGTTTCGTACCTGCCAAGCCGGACCCTGCGCCATATCGTCATGTTCCTGATCGGTCTCGGACTGATCTCCTTCGGGCAGGGCTTCAGCCCATGGAACACAATCGCAGGCAGCGTGCTCATTGCAGGCTCCTTGGTGACCCACCGGGGGTTAACCCATACCGTCTATGCCGCTGCCGGATGGACGGGCCTGCTGTATTTTGCATCGCAGGGCAAGATCGGTGGGGAAAGCTTATGGTTTGCCGGCGGTTTATCCTACTCCATCCATTTGCTTGCAGATGCATTGACCAATCGCGGAATCCGTCCGCTTCCTCCGTTCAAATGGAGAATTAAACTGAAAATCATGAGTACCGGAAGCAAATGGGGACGCACGGTAGAGAACGCATGCATTGTGTTAACACTGGTCCTTGTTTGGTATGTGTTTATGGCCTCATCTTGATCCGAGGTATACCCTGTTTGAAATGAAAAAGCCTCTCACCCTTATGCATGCAGCATACGGGCGGGAGGCTTATTTAATACGAGTCGGCTCTATTCCTCAAGAAAAATCAAGCCGATCAGATCGTCGAGCTCAAGGTTGCCGAAGTAATGCTTGACGTTGATGCCGGATAGCGCCGTGCGCACCGCAGTTTCTTCATACCGTTTGCCGCGAAGCAGGTTCTCAATATCAGCGACATCGCCGACGCCGAAGAAGTCGCCATAAATCTTGATCTCTCCGATATGTCCTTCACGGATGTCCATACGGATATCAATAATGCCCACCGGGAATTTCTTGGCATGCTTTACATTGCTTTCAGGGGAGAGTCCATAGTTCCAATCCCAATTCTGGTAGCGTTCCTTTGAAATCTGGTTGATGATCTCCCAGTCCTTCTCTTGAAGAACATATTGCGGTACTTGATCCGGCTCCATACCGAAAATCGAGCGAAGCAGTTCGGCGCGGAACTGTTCAATCGTCATATCCGTACCAAGCAGCTCCTTAATGTTCGCCACGCGGCTGCGGACGGATTTGGTGCTCTTGGATTTGAATTTTTCCGGATTGGCATTAAGCGAGGCTTGTACATCATCCAGGTTTAGGTCAAACATGAGCGTGCCGTGGCTGAACATGCGTCCCCGCGTCGAGAACTGTGCGTTCCCCGAAATTTTCTTCTCGCCGACCTGCAGGTCATTCCGGCCGCTCAGCTCGGCGGGTACGCCCATCTTTTGCAGGAAGTCGATGACTGGCTGCGTGAACTTCAGGAAGTTGTGGAAGGACTGGCCGTCATCCTTCGTAATGAAGCTGAAATTCAGGTTCCCGAGATCATGGTATACGGCTCCGCCCCCGGACAACCGGCGTACAACCTGAATGTTGTTGTCACGAACGTATTCCTGGTTGATCTCTTCGATCGTATTCTGATGCTTTCCGATAATAATGGAAGGCTTGTTGATATAAAAGAGAAGGTAGCTCTCGTCCATGGACAAGTGCTTCAAGGCATATTCTTCAATCGCTAGATTAATGGATGGATCGTGGATCCCCTGATTATCGATAAATAGCATAGTATCCTCCGTTGTCACAATTCAAAATGTGGTGCTTCCAGACTATTGTAAACCAATTTTAAGACAGAGACAAAGCATTCCATGTTGACGAGTCAGGGATGGTAGCGACATAATGATGGCATTACATAACGGCAGGACTTGCAAGAGTCCAGGGCATGGAACAGGAGGAGCCCTTATGAACGACAAAAAACAACCCTTGATCGAAGTGTACGGCCATGGAGGAGACGTGGAGACGGCCGCTGCCGCATACGGAAGGAAAGCCTCGGCTTTCCTGGATTACAGCGCCAATATTAACCCGCTCGGGCCGCCGCAAGGGGTTATTACGGCCTTACAAGAGGGAATGAGTGCGGTCATTCGTTATCCGGATCCGGGACACCGCAAGTTCAAGGAGCTGCTCGCAGCGGAGTTAGGCACCGATCCGCGGGGAATCCTTGTCGGCAATGGGGCGGCAGAGTGCATGGCACTGTTGTTAATGGGGCTATCGCCAGGGACTGTGGGTGTGGTTGACCCATGTTTTTCTGAATACCGGGAATTGTCCTTAAAATTCGGTTCGGACATCCGATCCGTGTGCGGACATCCGGAGAGGGACTGGCGTGCAGATAAGGCGGATGTGATGGAGCTGATAGCTTGCACGGATCTCGTGTTTTTGGGACAGCCCAACAATCCGAACGGAGTTCAGTACAGCCTTGAGGATATCCGCGAAATAGCGGCATGCGCAGAGCAAGAAGGGACCTGGCTGGTGCTGGATGAAGCCTTTATCGACTTTATTCCGCTGGAAGACAGACAGACCCTGATGCCAGAGCTTCATGACTATCCTCGAACCGTGATTGTCAGATCGATGACCAAGTTTTATGCGATTCCGGGTCTGCGGCTCGGGTATACAGCCGCGCACCCCGATGTGATATGCAAGATGGCAGGCAAGCAGGTCACATGGAGTGTCAATGGACTGGCGCTGCTTGCGGGCGAGGCTTGTCTTGGCAGCGGCAGAGACTACGAGCAGAATACGCTGCAATTGATTCGCGCAGAGCGCGGGAAGCTTATACATGGTTTACGAGCGCTGGGGCTGGACGTTACGCCGGGCGAGGCCAATTTTCTACTCATGGAGCTTCCGCGGCCATGGCGTGCCGATATGTTTCAGTCGGAGATGGGCAGACGCGGCGTGCTTGTCCGCAGCTGCGCCATGTACCCGGGCCTTGGTGAGCGTCATATCCGGCTAGCCGTTAAACATGCCGCAGATAACGACAAGCTGCTTGCCATTATGGCGGAGGTTCTTGGCATTTCTTCTGAAGACCCAACTTAAGGGTATTAAACGGCACATACCAATGATGTTCGGGATCAGGCGGATTTAGATCATAGAGAGCAGGGAGAGAGAAACATGGCAGTACCTTTTCTGAAAGGCAACAATCACCTATATCGTTCGAATACATGGCCGGGAGTAGTGGTGTCCCTCGAATCGGAGCTGAAACAGCCGCATATCCGGATATCGCTTCCGGAGCAGGCTGCGTCCATTAGCAGCGCTATATCCGGCGGCGGATTCGTAAGCTTGGATCATATCGTGAACCGTTATGTGGACAAGCATTACGATTGCAGCGACCCCGTGAACGATATGTCTAACTTTATGGCTGTTCACGATTACCCGGCTGAATCCACAGCTGGTTTGATGACGGCGGTAAAACTGAAATATGCTTCCATCCGGGAAGAGCGGAGTGAACAGGCCTCCATCCTGTGCTGCACTACCGCCGGCGTGGGCAATGCAGCCTGCGCTGGGTCGAGTCGTACGACCTTTGCGGCTTACCAGCCGGGCACGATTAATATCATGTTACTGATCGACGGGATGATGACGCCGGCATGCATGGTGAACGCCATGCTGACGGCGACGGAAGCGAAAGCCGCGGCGCTGCATGATCTGGGCGTGAAGGATCATGAAACCGGAGCTGTCGCGACCGGTACGACGACGGACGCGATGGTCCTTGGGGTCAGCGGCAATACAGCCTATGGTGTGAACCACCATTATGCCGGAACCGCAACCGATCTGGGCGGCATGATCGGCCGTCTTGTCTACGAGAGTGTTACGGAAAGCATCGTCTCCGAAAGGGAGGGCCGGATATGACCGCCGTGTGGGTCATTTGGGCAGCGGTCATACTGGACCTGCTGATCGGAGATCCGAGATGGCTCCCCCATCCCGTCATTGGCATGGGAAAAGCCATCCGCCGGGTTGAAGGCTGGATACGCCATCGGGCGACTTCCGCTCAGAGCCTGAAGCGGGCCGGCATTCTGCTGCCGGTGATCGTGGCGGGCGGCTCCTTCGTACTCGCATGGCTGCTGCTGTTGTTGTGCGCAGCGATTCATCCTTGGCTTGCGTGGGGAGTGGAGATCGTGCTTATTGCGACTACAATTGCCATCAAGGGGCTGCGTGAGGCAGGATTGGAAGTCTACGGCCATCTTCGTTCCGGCCATATCGCGGAGGCCAGGCGCGCGCTCAGCATGGTTGTCGGGCGAGACACCGGCCATCTGAATGAGCCGGAGATCGTGCGGGGAACGGTGGAGACGGTTGCAGAGAATATCGTGGATGCGGTCATCGCTCCGCTGTTTTTTGCCCTGATCGGGGGAGCGCCGCTGGCGATGGCCTACCGGGCCGTGAACACGCTCGACTCCATGGTCGGCTATAAAAATGACAAATACCAGCATATTGGCTGGGCATCCGCAAGGCTGGACGATATCGCCAATTGGATACCGGCACGCCTGACGGCAGGACTGTTGACCATGGTGGCTGCCATGTTTTCGCTGCAATGGAAAAAAGCGATCAAGATGGTTAGAAGAGATGCGCGAAAGCACCCCAGCCCGAACAGCGGCTTCCCGGAATCGGCCGTTGCCGGTGCCCTTGGCATTCGTCTGGGAGGCGAGAATTCCTATCAAGGCGTGATCTCGTTCCGGGCTTACATGGGGGATCCGGAACGCCCGCTTGAAGCGGAGGATATTCGGGTGACAAACCGTCTGCTGCTGGGCGTATCACTTTTATTTACGATTCTGGGTACCGTGGTGCTTGGAGTTGTTGCCGCAGCAGGGGGAAGGTTATGGATATGAGGATTGCCCTGCATCTGGTCCGTCATGGCCGCACGTTGTGGAACGAGGAGCGTCGTTATCTCGGTCACGAGGATCAGGGGATTCTGATGGAAGGAAGACAGCAGCTCTTCCCGCTGCGGGAAAGGTTTTGTACCCAGCAGTTTATCCGGATCTATTGCAGTGATCTCCTTCGATGCAGGCAGACGCTGAATGTTATCCTACCGGATTCAAAAATGGCTGCTATTCCTGATGATGAAGATTCGGGCAGGTTTATTCCAGGTGTCGAGTATGATCCGCGGCTGCGCGAGCTCGATTTCGGGGATTGGGAAGGGAACACCTACGAGGACTTGAAGTCGGATATCTCCTATCGGTGCTGGATTGATAATCCCGCAGAAGTTACGCCGCCGAATGGGGAGAGCTGGGAAGCGTTTCGTTTCCGGATTCAGGCATTCTTGACCGGATTGTATTCGGATTTGGAGGAACTGTTGCATGTGGAGGAAGATCCGGATACCCTTGTGCAGGCAGAGGCAGAGGACCACGCAGAAGCAAAGCAAGTTGGCTTTGGTTGTGGGACACAGAGGGCCGAGTTGGATGTGCTTGTGGTCACCCATGGGGGCGTCATCCGGCAGATCGCAGCTGCAACCCTTCCGGATACGGAATTCTGGGAGACGCAGGTGTCACCAGGCGAGGAGATCAAGCTGCAATTGACATGGGATGGAGAACGCTGGCAAGGCGTGCGGTTAAGCGAATAATGAAATCGTATGATATCGGTGAGGAACGGGCGATAACGGGATAAATCCATATCATAACGCATGTGAAATGACCGAAACCTTCGGTTGTAAGAGGAAGGATTATCGCCTATAATTTTGGGCAGAGAAACCATGCTTGGCCTATCATACATAAATTCATATTATTTGCGAGGGTCTCGGACAGAAGGCGTTATTGTTTTCTGCCGGGTTAATAGGGAAGCCGGTGCAAGTCCGGCACGGTCCCGCCACTGTGAAGCAGGGACTTCTCCATATGCCACTGAGCCATAGCGCTTGGGAAGGCGGAGAAGTCGTTACAGCCTGCAAGTCAGGAGACCTGCCCTCGGCGAATGAATGACGGTCCTTCGAGGAGAGGATTACGTTTGCCGGACCCATGCAGCATGTGTGGGCGGAAGTTTAAGGTGCTATCTGTGAACGGTTAGCCAGATGTCCTTATGTTAAAACGTAATCCCTGAGTCCTTGTTTACGAGGAGTCAGGGATTTTTGCTTTCTTTGGAGTATGACGATGGATGTTTTTCTCCCGGTAAGGATCGGTCGAAGGAATGTAAACTCGCAGCGCCAGGTTCTCAATTATGTATAGGGGGATTTCAAGAGATGAAAGCATTAAACAAAACATGGTCCGTACTTCTCGTAGCTATACTGATGGCTCTGGCCTTGATTGGCTGTGGAGACAAAGAAGCGGCGCCGAAGGATGCAACGCCGCCGGTACAGCAGGAAGAGCAGAATAACGAAGCACCTGCGGATTCCGGCGAAGAGCTTAAAACGACGTATCCGCTGACCATTAAGGATTCAACCGGGGTTGAAATGACGTTTGAGAAAGCTCCGGCCAAAATTGCATCCCTGTCACCGTCCGAGACGGAAAAATTGTTCGCTTTAGGCCTGGATGAAGAAATCGTTGGCGTGTCCGATAATGACGATTATCCGGAAGCGGCCAAATCCAAGCCTAAATTGGGCGGGTTCCAAGTGAATGAAGAGGCTATTATTGCAGCCGATGCCGATGTGGTATTTACCGCTTCGATGAATGCCCAGAATGCCGAGAAATTGCGTGAGCTTGGCGTTACCCTGTTCGTTAATGATCCGAAAACCATTGATGCCGTGATGGAGAACATCGAACTGATCGGACAAATTACGGACCGTCAATCGGAGGCGAAAGCGGTCGTGGATCAGATGAAGCAGGAATTGGCTACCGTTACGGAAGCCGTGAAAGCCGTGAAGGATGAAGACAAGAAGAAAGTGTATGTGGAATTCTCTCCGGGATGGACCGTCGGCAAGGGCGAGTTTATGGATGAGATCATCGCCTTAGCTGGCGGTATCAACGCAGCTGGCGATGCGGAAGGCTGGTTCGAAATCAGTGAGGAAAATATTATCGCTGCGAACCCTGACGTCATTCTGTACACGGACGATGTCGTTGATGAAGCAACCAAGAAAACATTGGATCAGCTAATTAAGGAGCGCGGCGGCTGGGATCAGATCGAAGCCATCAAGAACGATCAGGTCATATCCGTGGATGCGAATCTGTTGAGCCGTCCCGGTCCCCGTGTGACGCAAGGGTTAATTGAAGTGGCGAAGGCCGTTTATCCGGAACTGATGAACCGATGAGTAAAAAGCTTGCAGGATTCGGTGTGGTCGGCATCATCCTATTACTGTTAACCTTGGTTGTCAGTCTCGGAATCGGCTCCGTGCACCTGCCTGTGAGAGAGATTGGGGCGATGCTGCTGCACCGGCTGCCGGGAATCGGCGATTCCATCGTTCCAGGCTGGGAAGCCTCATCCGAGCAAATTTTAATGAAGGTGAGATTGCCGCGCATATTGCTGGGGATGCTCGTAGGAGCCTCCCTGGCCGTCGCCGGAGCCGCCTTTCAAGGCGTGTTGCGCAATCCGCTTGCGGATCCGTTTACGCTCGGTGTATCCTCGGGTGCTGCGCTTGGCGCAGCATCCCTGATTTTTTTCGGGATGGAATATTCCTTTGCCGGAGGTTACACGCTGCCGCTTGTAGCGTTTCTAACCGGAGCAGGCACTCTATGGGTCGTTCTGCTGCTGGCAAGGGATCAAGGAAAACTGCCGATCCACGGGCTCATTCTGTCCGGCGTGGTGATGCAGTCGTTTCTGGGCGCCGTCGTTTCCTTTCTGACGGTTATGTCCAAAGATACGGTAAACCAGATCCTGTACTGGACGATGGGGAGCCTGAGCATGCGTGGATGGTCGTATACGGCCATCCTTTTCCCGTATTTTATCGCAGGTTTTATATACTTATGGAGCAGGTCGCGGGCGCTTAATATTTTGTCGCTGGGGGAACGGCAGGCCGCCCATATGGGCTTGAATGTGGATCGGCTGAAGACCAGCGTGCTCATCGTTGCAACCCTGCTCGCCGCCGCAGCCGTGTCGGTCTCCGGCGTGATTGGATTCGTGGGACTTGTAGTACCGCATATGATCCGGATGATCACCGGCTCCGATTACCGCGTCATTGTTCCACTGTCGGCTCTGGGCGGCGCGATATTCATGGTCTGGTGCGATACGGCGGCACGGTCCGTGCTGGCACCAACGGAAATACCGCTCGGTGTAGTTACGGCATTCATAGGCGCTCCATTCTTTGCGTATTTGTTATACCGGAACAAAAAACGGCGCAGGGAGGGTCTATCATGATTACAGCTCAAGGACTTGGCAAAGCATATGGCAACGTGCTGATTCTTGAAGGCGTGGACCTTCACATTGCGGAAGGGGAATGGTGGGGGATCATCGGTCCGAACGGAAGCGGTAAATCCACCCTTATGCAGTTGTTATCCGGTGTGGAGAGTCCTACGCAAGGAAGCGTAACGCTTCGGGGCAAGGCGCTTGGACACTATACTCGCAAGGCGCTGGCCCGGATCGTGGCGGTGCTTCAGCAGGAAGGGCTTGATCCTACTGATTTTACCGTCCGGGAAGTGTTGGAGATGGGAAGATTCCCTTTCCTGAACTGGCTTGGCCGTGAAGATAAGGATGCAGCCCCGCTCATCGAGGCCATTATCCGAAAGCTGGATTTGAATGGTCTGGAAGAACGGCGGCTTACCGAATTAAGCGGCGGTCAACGCCAGCGTGTCGCGCTTGGCAAGGTGATGGTTCAGGAGCCTTCGCTGCTGATGCTGGATGAACCGACGACCTATCTGGATATCCATTATCAGCTTCAGTTCATGGATATGGTGGCGGAGTGGCGGAACTCCTCCGGGATTACGGTGATCAGCGTATTGCATGATCTGAATCTGGCGGCTCAATTTTGCGATAAGCTGCTGGTGCTTGATCAGGGAAAGATCGCCGGGGTTGGCAAACCGGAGGACGTTTTGACTGCGGCGTATATACGCCAAATTTTCCGGGTGGAGCCCTCGATTGTGGCCCATCCCGAGAATGGTGCCCCGCAGGTGCTGTTAACGGCAAATCGCACGTGGTCCTGACGGATGTTGCCGCATGTTCTGCTGGGATGTAAGATTTAGGAACAAGATACAAGGGAGGGTGTTTCATTGACGGATACAATCGTGAATCGTTTAAATCACATCATTGCTAACATTAAACCACTGCATGTCGAGGTGCAGAACGAAACCGCTGTTTATTTGGATACGCTGACGAAGCCTCCGGGCAGCCTGGGTAAGCTGGAGGCGCTAGCGATCCAATTAGCGGGCATCACAGGGAATATGAAGCCGTCGTTCACCAAAAAATCCGTCGTTGTCATGGCTGGTGATCATGGAGTCTGTGAAGAAGGAGTTAGCGCCTTTCCGGCTGAGGTAACGCCCCAGATGGTCATGAACTTCTTGAATGGAGGGGCGGCTGTGAATGTGCTGGCCCGTCAGGCGGGGGCTGACGTTCATTGTGTGGACATCGGTGTTGCCATCGAGCTGAAGCATGAGATGCTGATGTCGCGAAACGTTGGCAGAGGAACCGCCAATATGGCCAAAGGGCCAGCGATGACAAAAGAAGCGGCACTGCAGTCCATTGTAACCGGTGCAGAGGTAGCTGCCGAGTTGGTATCGCAAGGAACGCAAATGTTCGTGACCGGGGAGATGGGCATTGGGAACACGACACCGAGTGCGGCGATTTTCTCCGTTCTGTCCGGCAATCAGCCATCTGAAGTCGTGGGAAGGGGAACGGGCGTAACCGATGAACGGCTGCTACATAAGATTCGAGTTGTGGAACAGGCTATACAAGTGAATAGACCTTATGCCGATGATCCCATTGACGTACTCGCCAAAGTCGGAGGATATGAAATCGGTGGGTTGGCTGGATTGATTTTGGGTGCGGCTGCCCACGGTTGTCCCGTTATCATTGACGGCTTCATATCCAGTGCGGCTGCCCTGGTTGCCAAATGCATCTGCCCGGACGCTCTCTCCTATATGATTGCCTCTCATGTTTCGCATGAACAAGCTCATGTTCTTCTGTTGAAAGAGCTGGGGCTGCATCCGATGCTGCAAATGGACATGCGTCTTGGCGAGGGTACAGGCGGAGTACTGTGCCTGCATCTGGTCGAGGCGGCGTGCCGGATCATGCATGAGATGGCGACGTTTGAGAGCGCCGGAATCAGCGGAGGGGCCGTATGAGTCATCGTGGAAGCGTGTTGGTCACGGGTGGGGCCAGAAGCGGAAAGAGCTCATTCGCGGAGAAGCTGTGCATGAAGCGCTCGGAGTCCGGAACGTATGTGGCGACTGCGCAAGCCTATGACGATGAGATGAGGGAACGGATCCGAATTCATCAAGACCGTCGGCATGATTCAGCCTACGGTTGGGAGACGGTCGAGGAGCCTGTCGCCCTGCCGGAACTGCTGGATACGCTGGGCCAATCGCAACCCAATGCACCTGCGGTGGTAGTGGACTGCCTGACGCTGTGGCTTACGAATGTGCTGCTGCAAGCTGAGCCTGAAGGAAGTGCTGCAATGGAAGAACGGCTGGGACTTCAAATCGGCAGGCTCGCAAGAGCGGTACAGGGTTATCCGGGAATGGTCATTCTGGTAACAAATGAAGTGGGTTCTGGGATCGTTCCGGAATATCCGTTAGGCCGAATATATCGGGACTGGGCCGGGATCATGAATCAGAGACTGGCTCAGATATGTGATGAAGTATTTTTGGTGACTGCGGGAATACCGATGGAAATCAAGAGCAAGGAGTATCTTATATGAGCAAGATGATCGAAGCGGCTGCGGCCGCTTTTCAATTTCTATCGAGGCTGCCGGTGCGGAGGGAAATTCCTTTTACGCCGGAAGTGCAACAACGGAGCGTCGTTTTTTATCCATTGGTGGGGGCGGTTATTGGTATAATCGTTGCCGGATTGGGACTGGGCGTAAGCTTTGTGCTGCCTTCCTTTCCTGCTGCCGTCATCCTGCTGGTTGTATGGGTTGCGCTGACGGGAGGGCTGCACCTCGATGGCTGGATGGATAGTGCTGATGCGCTGCTTAGCCATCGGTCGCGTGAGAAGATGCTGGAAATCATGAAGGATAGCCGTGTAGGTGCCATGGGGGTCACGGCGTGTATGCTGCTGCTCCTTCTGAAAGCTTCCTTGATCATGTCTATATGGGATCTGTCAGCTGGGGTATGGAAACAAGAGGCATGGCTGCTGGTACTTGCTCCGGTTTGGAGCCGCTGGTTTATGGTCCATGCGATGTATCGTTGGCCGATGGCACGGGGAAGTGAGGGCCTTGCCGCTCTATTTCATGGATTGACTGCCGGCAGGAGATCGCTGGCAGGCGTAATGGCTGCCCTGTTAACGCTAGTTATTGTAGGTTTGCTATGGATCACGGCAGGCGAGACTAATCTTGGGATGATTGGAGTCGGAGGAATCCTTGTCATCCCATTCATAGCCTGGGCGGCTGGCAGTTTAACGGCAGAACGGATGAGCCGAAGACTTGGAGGACTGACGGGGGATACTTACGGAGCGCTCAATGAACTGATTGAAACGGTTGTGTTAATATTTGTGGTTCTCCTTTTGAAGTTTACATGATATGATAGTAGAGCAATATCGGTGGTAATCCGATCAGCATAGTCGACATAATCCGCATCGATGAGAACACAACGATTGTTCGGCAGGAATTTTCTCAATCGGGTAATGATATGTTTAGAGTGGGCAGTAATGGATATGAATACATACTAGCGCACTTATGACATGAGGATGGAGCACCTATATCCTTATCTAAAGAATGGGAGGAATCATTAGGATGGAAACGCTTTGGGTTATCATCAATATCCTTGTTCTGATTCTGCTGGTCGGTATTTTATATTGGATGCAGAAAAAGCATATCTCGTTTACTAAACGCGTGTTTGCTGGACTTGGACTGGGTGTGTTGTTCGGAGTGGCACTGCAGCTCATCTATACTTCGACCTCCGATGTGGTGGTGAAATCCACCGATTGGTTTAATCTGATAGGCTACGGCTACGTTAGGCTGCTGCAAATGATGGTCATTCCGCTGATCATGGTGTCGATCATATCGGCCATCATGAAGCTGAAGGGCGGCAAGAATCTGGGCAAAATGAGCGGGCTTATCATTACGGTGCTGCTTCTGACGACAGCCGTAGCCGCTGCCGTCGGGATTACGACCGCGCTGGCGTTCGATTTGTCCGCCGTCAATATCCAAGGCGGTGCTGCGGAGGAGCAGCAGGGTGCACTGCTGCAAGAACGGCTCGGCGATGTTGAGGGCCGTACGCTGCCGCAGCAGATCCTGGATTTCATTCCGAGCAATCCGTTTGCCGACATGACGGGGGCACGAAGAACTTCGACGATTGCGGTCGTCATTTTCTCGGCATTCATCGGGATCGCCGTTCTCGGGTTGGACCGAAAAAACAAAGAGCAGGCGGAAACGTTCCGCAACATGATCTCTGCGGTTTATGGCGTGGTGATGCGTATCGTGACGCTGGTG
Organism: Paenibacillus lautus; assembly: GCF_050482385.1. Classification (GTDB taxonomy): domain Bacteria; phylum Bacillota; class Bacilli; order Paenibacillales; family Paenibacillaceae; genus Paenibacillus_AQ; species Paenibacillus_AQ lautus_B. The sequence goes on along the minus strand of NZ_JBCNHV010000022.1, from coordinate 36,923 downwards.
CTTCGTCTGACCCCTTACGGGATTCTGGCACTCATGGCCAAAACGATCGCCACGACCGATCTTGCGGTGATCATGAATCTGATCGATTTCGTCCTGGCTTCGTACGTGGCTTTGATCGTCATGTTTATTATCCATCTGGTGCTGCTGGCGATATTCGGGTTTAACCCACTCAAATATGTGAAAAAGGTGTTCCCGACATTGACCTTTGCCTTCACCTCGCGTTCCAGCGCGGCCACGATCCCGCTTAACGTGCAGACCCAGAACAAAAAGCTGGGCGTTTCGGAAGGCATCGCGAACCTCTCGGCATCATTTGGTGCCACGATTGGTCAGAACGGCTGCGCGGGCATTTATCCTGCCATGCTGGCTGTCATGATTGCCCCGACAGCTGGCGTGGACCCGACCTCATGGTCGTTCATCCTTACCCTGATCGTGGTCGTTATGATCAGTTCCTTCGGCGTGGCGGGTGTCGGAGGCGGAGCTACCTTCGCATCGCTCATCGTGCTCTCCACGATGAACCTCCCGGTTGCCTTGGCGGGTCTGTTAATTTCCGTTGAGCCGCTGATCGATATGGGACGGACGGCACTGAACGTGAATGACTCCATGACAGCCGGTGTGATTACAGGGAAAGTCATGAATGAAGTGGACAAAGACGTGTACAACGACGACAATATTGAACTGGATATGGTTCAAGCATAACATATCTGTGGGAGCCATCTTGAAGGCATTGTTTCTGCCGGAGGATGGCTCTTCTGGTACATAGAGAAAGCCCGAATACCGTAAGTGAAGCGGTAATCCGGGCTTTTTTCTCATGCTGAAAATTGCTTATCCGATGATGGTCAGTTCTTTCGGGAAGGAGGTGAGCACCTCGACGCCATCCTCGGTTACGATCACATCGTCCTCGATTCGTACGCCGCCTACGCCTTGCAGATAAATGCCGGGCTCGATCGTGAATACCGCCCCAGGCTGCAAAATATCCTGGTTCAAACCGTGGATGGATGGATATTCGTGGACATCCATGCCAAGCCCGTGACCCAAGCGATGTACAAAAGCATGTCCGTATCCTGCGTCATCAATCACTTGGCGAGCCGCTTGGTCAATCGAGCCATAGGTTGTGCCGGGTTTTACGGCCTGAATACCGGCCAGATTCGCTGCGAGAACCGTATCATAGATGTTGACGGCTTCAGGCTTCAGCTCCCCTACGGCAAAGGTACGGGTAATATCCGACGCATAACCACCCGCATACACGCCCAAATCGAACATGAGCAGATCTCCTGCTTCAATCCGGCGCGTGCCGGGAACACCGTGAGGCAAGGCGGTATTGGGGCCGGATAATACCATTGTGGCGAAAGACGGAGCATCCGCACCTAGTTTTTTCATTAAGTACTCCAGCTCTGCGACAACCTCAATCTCGGTGACGCCGATTTTTACATGGGCCAGGCCTTGCGTCAGCACATCTTCAACCAGTTTTACTGCATGCTTGATGATCTTCACTTCATCGGCCGATTTTCGAATTCGGAGCTCCCGGAGCACAGCGCCAACATCCTCGATCCGGTTCGCGTTCACATGCTGCTGCAGCTGTTCATAACGGGATACGGTGAGCTGATCCTTCTCAACGGCCAGCGTACCGACTGCGCCTAGAAACTGCTGCTTCAGCAAGAGATACGGATTATCGGTATCCTGATGCGTGACAATATGCTTAACCGTTGAAGCGGCCGCGGCTGCGTCTGCATCCAATGCGGGCACAATCAGCACCGGATCATTCGCTGAGGAGAGGAGCAGGCCCAGAAAACGCTCATGGGGATCACTCGCAAATCCGGTCAAATAGTAAACATGCTTGGGATCTGTCACAAGGACATGATCCCAGCCTTGTGTATTCATGGATTGTTGCAAACTTTGCAATCGTTCGTTCATCCTGTTCATTCCTTTCTTATCCGAAGACGGTTGTCATATCATTAATGCTAGGGTATCGCGTTCAATCGCGTAAGTAAAGTTTTCCTTATTATGGGCCTGGTCTTCCTATGAAAAAAAAGAAGCGTTTTTCCGCTGCCTCTTGTACAATAGATCTCGTACAAAAAGATTACGCATCTATTCGGAGGTAGGACATCGTGACGCAACAATACCGTATCGATTATGCCGTCAAAGAGGATTTGCCGGCTATTGTGGACATTTACAATTCGACCATCTCAGGCAGAAAAGTAACCGCCGATCTGGAGCCGGTCACGGTGGAAAGCCGTATACGCTGGTTTGAAGAGCACAGCAACGATTTTCGTCCGCTGTGGGTCATGCGGTCCGATGACGGGATGGTTGCATGGATGAGCTTTCAATCCTTTTATGGTCGTCCGGCTTATAACGGTACAGCGGAGATCAGCATCTACGTAAACGAGGAATATCGCGGCATTGGTGCCGGCAGCATATTGATTCAGAAGGCAATCGAGGAGTGCCCGCGCCTTCGCGTTAGTAATCTGGTCGGATTTGTATTCGGCCATAATGAACCAAGCCTCAAGCTGTTGAAGAAGTTCGGCTTTGATCAATGGGGGCTTCTCCCCGGGGTTGCGGAGCTTGACGGCATCAAGCGGGATTTGGTCATTGTCGGTCGTGCAGTTTGAGTGTCGATACGTTAATGGATGATTTATAGTTTGCCATAAAGGGCTTACAGACTAACATATCAAAAAGCTGTCCCTTTTGGTAAATGAGAGGACAGCTTTTTTCATGTTGTTATGATATTTAGAGGGGGACAGCTCCCAGCCAACAGTCAGCAAGCCGTTTTATGCCTGCTTCAATCTCGTCTTCCTTCAGTCCGCCGAAACCAAGAATGAATGCTCTACGATCCGATTCGTTGGGCTCATTGGCAGGAAGCATTCGCGTATAGGCAGCGGAGATTACGCGGATCCCCCTTGCTTCGGCTAACGTTTCCAATTCCTCTTCGGATAATGCATGGTTAAGACGAAGCATGAGGTGAAACCCGGAGCCTGTACCCGATATTTGAGCATGATCACCAAAGTGACGTTGAATAGAACCGATCAGGCGATCATGCTTCCTGCGGAGGATCATCCTCATTTTTCGCAAATGTCGTTCAACATAGCCGTCCCGCAAAAAGCGCTCCAGTGTCATCTGATTCAGCTTAGAGGCCGTGCAGTCGAGAAAGAGCTGGAACTTTAATCGGTGATAATCCGGCAGCAGAACTTTCGGCAATATCATATATTGGACTCCAAGGGCCGGGGACAGTACCTGCGAGAATCCGCCTAGATATATTACACGGCTGTCGGGCACTAGCCCTTGGAGGCTCGGAATCGGTCTTCCATAGTATCGGAACTCACCGTCAGCATCATCTTCAATAATAAACCCCCCAGTTTCTTGTGCCCATTGCAGCAGCGCCAACCTGCGGGAGATGGGCATAATGACACCGGTGGGGAACTGGTGGGAGGGCGAGACGGTTACGAATGATGCCCCGCTGCTCTGCAATGCAAGCAGACTGATCCCATCCTCCAGCACGGGAATTGGAATGACATCATACCCCTTCTGCCGAAAAACCTCCGGCTGCTGCGGATAACAAGGGTTCTCAACAGCAATGGACTTTCCGTAAGGAAGAAGCAGTCTGCTGATCAAATCAAGCAGAGGGAAAGGATCAGAGCCGATAATCACCTGTTCAGGCGTACAGGCTACCCCGCGAAAATGTTTGGCATAGTTGGCAATCTGGCAGCGCAGCCCTTCTTCGCCCTGCGGATCCCCGTAGAACAGCATGTCGGCCGTGCTGTTTTCCTGCAAGCAGCGGTTATAGGCTTTTCTCCACTCGGTCATCGGGAAATAGTTGTATTCATTTTTGGACATATGAAAGTCATATTTAAAGTAATGGTGTCGTTTGAGTATAGGTCCCTTGGGAGAAGCTGGTTCCAAGGGAAGCGCAAAAGGAACATCGGCTAGCCATTGCACAAAATATCCGCTCCGTGGCTTGCTCGCAATGAAGCCTTCAGCAAGCAGCTGCTGATAAGCCGTTTCAATGGGGGTGGTGCTAATGCCAAGCAGCTCGGCAAGCCTTCGAACCGATGGGAGACGGCTTGGATGAAGCCAATGCCCGGCGGATATCTGTTGTTTCATGTATCGATACAATTGTACATACAGGGGATGACTGGAATCATCCAGTAATAATGTGATTTCTGTTTGATTTACCGGAACCTGTTTCATATCATCTGTCCTTTATAAATATTCGAATCTGCATATTTGGATATGGTCAATTTCTTGATATAGTATAAGGGATTTTTAGTTCCAGAGGAAACAGGAGGTTACAATCAATATGAACTCATCGATAACAAATACGAAGCCGGTACGGTTTCTTGAAGGCGAGCGGATCTACTTGCGTCCCTTTGGAGAAGAGGATACCGCAGAGTATTTTCAAATGCTGTTTAATCCGGAAATGCGGCGGCTGACCGGGACGAAGCAGGCTTTTACGCTGGAGGTGGTACGTCGGTATATCGAGGAGAAATCCGGTAATCACGACACCATCCTGCTGCTGATCGCTTTATCGGATAGCGATCAGATGATTGGCGATATCGCGCTGCAGGATATCGATTACGTTAACCGGAATGCGAATATTCGCATCGCCATTGATAAGGGTGAGCATCTCGGCAAGGGGTACGGACCGGAAGCCATCAAGCTCTTGCTCGAATACGCCTACGGAATCCTTCATCTTCACCGGATCGAGCTGCAGGTGTTTGATTATAACGAGCGTGCCATCAAGGCTTATGAGAAGGTGGGCTTCAAGCGCGAAGGGGTTCAGCGAGACGCACTGTACTACCAGCATCGTTACCATGACTCCATAGTGATGAGCATGCTGGAGGAGGAATACAGGGCGCTGTATTACCAAGGGCAATAGCATCCTGGCTGCCTGAGAATGAAGTTGCGTGCAAACCATATGTGAATTTCTGCATTCCAAACCCTGACCGGCATCCAGTAAACTCGGGGTAACGTCAGATGTAAAGGATGTGCGTGATTTGAATGCCGAGATTCATATATATCAAGCGGAGCTGAAGGATGTGGGTAAGGCAGCCGCTCTGTTTAATCAGTATCGTCAATTCTATAAGCGTGAAGATGATTTAAACGGAGCCGAGGAATATATCAAGGAGAGGCTGACTCGAGGCGATTCTGTTATCTATTTAGCGGATTACAATAGTGGGGGAACCCTGGCCACGGCTGGCTTTCTACAGTTATATCCATCCTTCTCATCGCTATCGATGTCAAGGTTGTGGATCTTGAATGATCTATATGTGGACTCCGAGTATCGCGGGCTTGGTATCGGAAGGAAATTGCTCCATCAAGCCCAAGCGCACGCCCTTCAGACCGGAGCTAAGGGGTTGACCCTGTCCACGCAGCTTCATAACGTGGCTGCTCAGCAATTGTATGCATCCGCAGGGTATGTGCAGGATGAAGAATTTGCTTATTTTTATTTGGATTTATCATAATGAAGGGTCATCAATAACAAACAAAGACGATACTCCAGAAGGAGTCATCGTCTTTGTTTGTTATTGATATATCGAGCGTATTTTGCGGAAAACCTCAACCCGGGCAATTTTAAGTTCCCACATCTGGTCCAGCAGCTTCCGCTGCATATCTTTATCATCTGTTGCTTTCAGTTCATTGTACAGGGCAAACATGCGGTCATTGATTTGGTTCACGCATTGCCACAGCTCTTGTTCCGTGCATTCCTCCAACTTCACTTGTTTCTCGCCCTGTGGTTCCTGCATGTGATGAAGTATACGAGTAATGTCTGCTTGCCACTCCCGATCTTCTAAGCGCATAGCCAAACTGAGAAGATCCAGATAATCATCGAGGGACAGAGATGTCGGTTCTTTATCGCATGGATCCAAGTTGAAAGCCCCCTTAGCAAACTCCTAATCATCTTTATACCAAGTATTATACTTGGAATTATAAGTTTTACAAGAGGAAAAATAATGAGTATATGGTTACTCAACTTTCGCACCTAGAATTTTGACTCAAACCCTTGAGGGCGCAAGAAGAATTCAATATATTTACTCGCCGGTGAGGGGCATTTTTTGAGAACATATCTCAAGATCATGCATGGTCAATTTGTTGAGAAATTGGTAAGATGAGGATATCATACATAGGTTGTTTTGATTTTAATCGCAAAAAACATAACAACAAGGTTATTCTTTAAAACGTTCGTGGAGGTTGACAGTGAGTAAAGCAATGATGGAAAACGAGGGGAACGGACTGCGCCGCAATTCGAGATTGTACAGCAGGGAGTCAGGATCGTCTCTGACTTACCGGGTTCGCAGTAAGATTTCTGCTAGCGAACTGGCCATCGTATACGCGGTCAGATGCGAAGAGATGGATATGAAGTTTGTGATCAAGGAGTTTTTTCCTAAATCGTTAGTGCGTAGAGGGAAAGATGGCAGCTCTGTACGCCGGTTATCGGGAGTGCCGGATGATAAGTATGAAGCTTTAAGGAATGCATTTATTAATGAAGGAAAGTTTTTGAAGGACTGTGAGCATCCCGGTATTGTCCGCTTTGTGGGTCAATTTGAACAAAATGAGACCGTCTATATTGTTATGGAGTTTATAGAAGGGGTTACATTGGCAGAAATGATTGAGGGACGTCCAGATAGAGTTGAGCCCGGCTTCCTGTACAAGACGATGCTTCCCTTGATCGAGACGCTGGAATATCTGCATAAGCAAGGAATCATTCATCGTGATTTAAAGCCGGGCAATATTATCATTGATCATCAGAGGCGCGCGAAGCTGCTCGATTTCGGTTCAGCCATACGTTTTGACGCCAGCGGCGGCCACCCGATTCTGACAACAGCCGGGTATTCGCCACTCGAGCTCTATTCCGAGCAATCTCGTCAAGGGCCGGTAAGCGATATATACAGCTTGGCTGCATTGTTGTATTATTGCTGCCGCGGCACGGCACCTATAGATGTTCGCAAGCGATTGTTCGATGATCAGTTGGAGCCGGTAGGCACGGGTTTGAAGCGCCGTTGGCCATTTCTGTCCCGAGCCATCCGGCGCGGCTTGATCGTTGCGCCGGACAAGCGCTGTTCTTCTCTTAAATGGTTCAAGGCTGCGATCACGATGGAATATATGACTAGCCCGTCTGCTGCCCGGAGGAGTCGTTCCGGATAAAAATATTTGTAGTCGGTTTAATGGCCTTATAACGCAGCTCGATTTCGGTTATACCGTCCTCGAATGTAATGTACAGTTTGTCATTATATTCGAGGGTTTCTTTTTTATTCATCGGCAGCGGCGTACGGTTACGAACGAGTGAACAACGTGATGTGTTCTTTACGATCAGCTTGCCGTCTTTGCCTGGGGTGAAGACAATGTGTTGCGCTTCAGGAAGCGGCTCATGTACATCAAGGCTCACGAACAGCTCCAGCAGACTTACCTTACGTCCCCCAAAAGAGGTGAGCGGCCATGATTTGACCGGCACTTCACTGCCGCTGGCCGTTGCCAGAAAATATCCTTCCAGCTTGCCGGCAAAGCCCGGCTTCGGACGCAGCCACATGAACAAGCCGACGGCAATGGCAAGAAGAACAATCCCTCCAGCGATAGACCATTTAAGCACGGTGTATTTCGATTTGATGTTAACGGTTAATATCGCCGAAGCCGAGCCGCCTTCCGAATCGGCAGCAGTTACCGTAATTTGGGACTGCCCCGTTTGAAGCGGAGACAAAAACAGTTCCCCGTTCTTAAGCTCAGGGGTCAGCATTTTGTTTGGGGTGTTGCCGCTGTGCATGGTGTAAGTTAAATCATCCCCATTCTCATCATGGAATAAATCGTTCATGTTCAGAACGACTTGACCCTCTTCTTTGATGACCTCAAGTTGTTCACTGCCATGGACGGAGGGCGCTATATTCACAATATTCTGATCTTGGACGATACTGTGCCGATAGAAGTTCGGACCGTCCATCTTCACCTGCCATTTGTATTTACCTGAGGTGGAAAAGATGTATTCGGCATAAAAGCGTGTGCCCTCGTTCTTCATATCTACCAGAACTTCCTTCTTCGTCTCCAGATTCGTCACGACAAGCTGGCCTTGCAAAGACTGATACACTTCCTGCTCCATTAATTGCTCATTTGTAGTCGGATGGATGAGATAAGCCTCGATACCCGTAGGCTGCCCCTTGATGGCGGCGTTGCTCGTGATTGCCGCTTTGGCTTCCAGCTCATAGCTTCCGAGCAGATTTATTTTTACAAGATCCCCCGATGTGCCCCTAAATTTAAGCTTGGCCGTGCCTTTCTTGGGCTGAGATACCTTGATCAGCGTGTAGCTCCCTGATTTGAACATACGTATATTCTCCGAGCTGTAGAAAAGTTGCGTCTCCTTGAGTGGATGCTCAGAAAGCAAAATAATGTTGGCTTCTCCCATACTTGAATTGGGAATGTCGACTTGTACCTCTTGCAGCTGCCCCGTCGCCGTAACGCCAGCTACCGGAAGCAGTACGGATCTCATTTGCGCCGCGAAGATCCGGTTGAAAATTTCTGGCAAATCGTCAGCACTGCTGGTCATATAAGAGGCGCCGCCGGTTTCATTCGCGATGCGCTCCAATTCCTCAGGATTGACGGTGCCATCGTGGTTCAGTCCGATCGTGTAGATCGGGTATCCATCCTTCTGCGCTTTTGATATAGCTTTGTCTACGTCCTTAGCCGAATCGGCAGCCGTTCGTTGAGACCGGGAAGCTGGCCCGAAATCTGTTTCTCCGTCAGAAAGAAGAATGACGAACGGCTTACGTCCGCTGCCCTCTCCTTCAGACGACTTGGATGAGATCAAGTTCCCGCCTGTGTTTAGTCCTAATCCCAAATCGGTATATCCGCTTCTGCGGAGTCCGGCTATTTTTTGTTTGAGCTCTGTCTTGTTTGCCGCTACGGAAATGGAGGTCAGCGGTTTGGAATCCACAATTTGATGATTGTAGGCTACAAAGCCGATTCTCGTACGACTCGCTTCGCTCATGTCCATGAACATATGAATCACTTCGTTCGCCATTTTGTTGGGATCAGCATGATTCATAGAATAGCTTGTATCCAGAACAAAAACCGCATCAAAAGCGTCGGTGTGATTTTTTTCTAAGGAATTTGCAGAAACAGGGAATGGATTGTGAAAATTTGTCGCAAAAAACCCGAAAACAAAAATCAGGATAAAAGTCCTAGTAAACAAAAAAATGCCTGGAGTCAGTTTTTCCCTTTTTTTCCTCATTTACTGATACCCGCCTTATGTACTATATAGTATTGGAATGGAGCGGAAATAGTCGCTCAAATATGTATATTTAAACTAATATCGGAATCGGGCCTTGTTTATTGTATATTATTCCAGAAAATAGGTCTTTGATTGGATATATTTACCTCGTATAAATGAATGAAAGGTTCTTAAGTCCCTATATTCATCATCAATTGAAGATATTGACAATTGATATGAGCGATGTTTAATATTACCCTCGAGACCCGGGTACAGTGAAACTCGTCCCGGTCATACGACCCAGGTATCCCGTACAATAGTCGGATACTGTCGAAAAAATAAGTAGTGCAAGCGTCCGGCATGGGAAAGAATCCGGGGTCTTCATCAGGCCGGCTGCGCTTTTTAGAAACGGGAGGAGGAATAACGACAATGGATATTATCAATCAGACCAATCGAACGATGCTGTTCGAAGAGATCAATCCCGAGAAGCTGGACCTGATCACCATTGTGGGCGATGTTAAAGGCATTGATAGTCTGAGCGACGACAAAATCAAGGAGATCAATAGCCAGCTTTTAGTGCGAAGCTTCGATGAATTTTTGGACAAGTTCTCGCCAACGGTGTACTCATTTTTCAATGCGGCTAACCAAAAAGTCGTCTACATGCTGAAGAAGCCCGAAGGAATCGCCGAGGAGGCGATTTCCGAAATCCGGATTGATCAACACAATGATTTCTTAAAAATGCTGTTCACACTGATCGACACGAAACGCAGCCAAGGAATGACGAACGTCGATTTCAAGTTTGAGCATTTGCTCGACATGATTTCGCCGAAGAAGGTCATGGATGACATTCGCCAGGTTCGTAAGGAAATCCATTACATGTACGGACAATACGAGAAGCTGGATGACGAGGATCCGAAAAAGCTGGATATGGGCGACAAACTGAACGCAATGTTCGAAGAGGCGAGTGCCAATTACAACAACGTGATGGCTATGCTTCCACTGGCGATCGAGGATATTAAGACGCGTCTGCTGCTCGGCAGCTCCAACGAAGAAAGCGATTCCGAAGCGGTGCAAATCGGTATGCTGACGATCGGGGAGAGCGGGGAGTTAAAAATCATCGAGGCTCCGAAGGGGGACAGCACGGAACTCGTGCTGCTGGACGAGAGCAGCTCCAATGGTTTGGCGGTTGTCTTCGAAGACGATTACAACTCCATCACGGAAACTCCATCCGGTTATGTTAAGGATTTGGTTGTACGAACCTTTAGTCCGCTGCCAGCGGTAAGCACGGAAGTGAATCTTGAGACAGAGGTACAGAACTACAACACGTATTTGGAATTCTACAAAACGGCCAAGGATGATTTCGTCAAAACCGTGAAGCCGCTGGTGGAGAAAATTCTCGGCGTCAAAATGTTTTTTGATCAATATGCCGTCAAGAACAAAGGGATGGCACCTTCGCTGCTCGTGACGAATACGAAGCTGGATATGATCGTGAAAAGCGCCAATATCCCTCGTTTGGAGACTTATTTGAACACGGTCAACTCCAAGAATGATTTCTCGGATACGATCTGGTTCGGCATCGTCCCTTCCGTAGAGCTGGAGAGTGCGGGCAAGGTGAAGGTAACCCGCGAGCGCTTCAAGGGCAACGAGAAAATTGCCAAGCAGGATGGCAACACCATGGAATCCTTGTCGATGCTCATGCAGGTTGTCAAAGACTTCAAGGTGCAAATCTTCTTCAGCTTCGAATCGGGAGAAGAGACGACGTTCAACAATATGGCTACTGCAGGAATCGATAAATACATCGATAAATGCACGCCGCTCCTCCGTAAAGAGTACAGTGAATATGCAATTCCATGTATTCCGAACTTTACGGTCATTCCGAAGGAAAAGTCGGGCGTAATCATCGATAGCCGCATGGTTCAGACCGAGAACGGAGCCCAGCTCTCCAAGGAAAAGGAAGACATTCTCAAGCTATGGATCGAGGGTGTTTATGTTGGGGCCTCGTATGTGGCTGCGGGTATCGTCTCAGCCTATCAATGTCCGGAGTACTTGAAGGAATCCTTTAAGAACACGAGCAAAGAGTTCCCTGGCGTTCGTTTTGACATCGAAGCTGGCGAGAACAGCTTGCGGGCGGTCACGACGATGGCGAAGGAAATTACCGGATTTACGAATACGATCAAGGATTCGATTAACCGGAAGAACTTCGGCTTTATTTTCTCCTCGGAGAACGCTCAGCTGCAAGGCAAGGATATCCGCCGGATTACGGTGTACAAGGCGAGAAGCCTGGCTGCGTCGGAGGATGGATTCGACTCCATTTACAAAACACTGGTCAGCACATACATAGAGCGGATTCTTCGCTTTCAGACGGCCGACTTCAAGCATGAGAACATCATTAAATTTTTCAGTAACAATCCGAGCAGCCAGAAGAGCATGTGGCTGGCCAAGCGCGGTTTCATAAATTCAATTATTCATGATGGCGATGACATGAATTATGTGATCGACGAGAAGAACAACCTGTGTCACATTGATCTGATCTATAACGGCAATGTGAAGAATTTGGAAGTCATGATTACCAAAGGCACAAGTCCAGTCAAAGCCTAAGAGGGGAAATTCAAAAAACAACTTTTGATCACGAAGCAGGAACTGAGGGAATACTCGGCATCGAATCTTGAAATTAGCCGGGCCTTCCGGTGCTCACGTAGGTTTGCCTACGCTCCGCTCCTCAGTCCCTAGCTTTATTCAACCTTCTCGGTGCTGAAAAGTTGCCTAGAGGAAATTCAAAGGGGAGTTTGATCACGAAGCGGGAACTGAGGGAATACTCGGCGTCGAATCTTGAATTCACCCGGGCCTTCCGGTACTCATGTAGGTTTCGCCTACACACCGCTCCTCAGTTCCGTCTTCATCCAATCTTCTCGGTGCTGAAGCACCAACTTAATCTGTATGTGGGAGACGATCCTTCAACGGTTCGTCTCGTTACATAAATTTTGGGCAAGTACATCTGCCCGAACAAATATTTTACTTATGCTAAGGAGGATTTACGTATGGGATTTAGATTGAAGGTAGAAGGAGCCGAAACGATCGAGCTCGGATTGGACAACATTCAGAAAGTGGTTTATGACACGGATACACCGGATGATTCAAATGCTAGATCAACTGATGTTGGTTCCACTTTGAAAATCAGCGGTAAAATCATCACTGCTACGGACGGCGACAAAGCGGATGACACGCTGAAGCTGGCGCTGTGGTCTTTGGTTCCTGCAGAAAAGGCGGATTGCTACCGTAAGCTGACGCTTGAAGTGATTGCAGCGGATCAAGTGGTTCGGGAAATTACATTCCCTAACGCTTTTGTGGTGGATTACAAAGAAACATTCGGCGACACCGAAGGTGTAGGTACTTTCGAGCTGTATGTGAAGCAGAAGAAAGACAAAACCGAGTTGGCTAAGCTTAACGGCGGTTACGACGCAAGCAATTAATTCATTGCACTCATAGTACCAGGGTAGCAAGTAATCTCAAGGGGCCTGGCCCCTTGAGATTTACTATACCTTGTAAGCGAAAGCGGGGAAACGCGTTGAATGGTACCGATTACTACACAGAGCTCGGAGTTTCTAGGCAGTCCACGACAGCCGAGGTTCGGCAAGCCTATCGCAGGCTGGCCAAGCGTTATCATCCGGACGTCAATCCCGGGAATGCAGAAGCGGAAGCCAAGTTCAAGCTGATTGTCGAGGCTTACGAGACCTTAAGTGATGAGCAGCTTCGTGCAGCTTACGACGAGAGGCAGGCTAGTGCTAATCCATCCTCAGGGCAGCAAAATGGCAGGTCGCAGGCAGGACAGGGCGGACGGAAATCGTCTGGCACATCGTCGGCGAAGGTGGAGTCGGAAGGCTTGGATCCGGCTAAGATACACAAGCAATTTGAGCAGTTTTTTGGCATGGCGTCGCCCAAGGGGCGGTCAGATTCGCAAGATAAGGAAACAAATGATAAAAATCCGCTGGATACTTCAGCGATGTTCAATCAATTTTTTGGCTATAAAAAATAACTGATATTGCCTACATACATTGACGGGGGGGAGCCACTTGAAGCCGGAGAACCACAAATGGATTACACGAATTGATCTGTTGATATACGGAATATTAGCCGGTATGGTGCTGTATGCCCTGCTCCGTCCATTGCATTATACATTGCAAATGTCCATCGTCGCGGTATCGGCCGTGATTGCCAGCGTGTTGATTTGGACCAGTGGTCGTTCCAATGATAAGCCACAGGTCGCGAGGGAAGCGGTCGCGAAGATCGTGCTGCTCGATGATGACGGAGAGCGCGTAAAGGAATGGTACGTCAAGGGAGAAACCTCAGTCCTGATCGGAAAAAACACGCAGCGCGGCGAGGTTGACATAGATTTGTCGGACTGCGAGTATGCGTCGCTTGTCAGCTCCGAGCATGCTGTCCTGAATCGCGTTGGCGATCAGTGGTTCATTGAAGATGCGGATTCCCACAGCGGGACAGGCATTCGTAAAGCAGGACGCAGCGAGGCGAATCGGCTTGTTGTCGAAGAGCCTGTAGAGATTGGTACAGGGGATATGATCTTTATTGCTAATACGCGGTTGTTAGTGAAATAACGGAGAACACACTTACCTACAAATGGGGGATTGAATCGAAGATGAGCTTGACGAGATGCCTGAATGGACACATGTTCAGTACGAGAAAGCATGGCAACACTTGTCCATATTGCAATACGACGCTAGAGCAGCCTTCGCGGAACGAATCACGCAGACCCCAGGTCGCGGAGGATATGGAAGAGAAGACGATGCCATATCTGGGGGAGACGACGGGAATTCAGCCGGTAACCGGCTGGTTGGTATGTGTCGAGGGCCCGCAGATGGGACAGGATTACCGTATTATGGCTGAGAAAAATTTCATCGGCCGCGCGGAGGAAATGCAGATTCGGCTTATCGGGGATAACGCGGTGTCCAGACGCAATCATGCCGTGATTGTCTACGATCCGAAGAAGCGGAATTTTTATTTGCTGCCGGGCGATGCCTCAGGGCTTGCTTATCACAACAACGAAGCAGTATACACGCCGGCTGAGCTTAACGCCTATGATTTAATCCAGCTCGGGCGCAGTAAATTTGTATTTGTGCCTTTATGCGGACCACATTTTGAGTGGGATAACAGTTAAGAACGGATGGTAACGATGGAGGATTGGAGTTTTTTCGAATCGTACGGAATCGTTGCGGCTGCACTGATCGCCGTCGCCGTATTGCTTGTTATGCGGCAAAAGCTGCGTACGAGCCCCGCTGTAGAAACTACGCCCGAGAATAGCGAACTTCTGTATATTCCAGACATTATGGAAACGAACAACATTGGGAATGCCCAGACGATCGGCAAGCGGGAAGAGCAGGATGATTACTTCTCAAGCTCGACAACGAAAATCGGTACGATGGCTGTGATAGCCGACGGCATTAGCGGGTTGTCGCATGGACGAATGGCCAGTACGCTGGCCGTTACGGTGTTCTCGAGAGAGTATCTGAAGGTGGATGATCCGGCGGATATTCCCGAGTATTTTCACAAAGCGGCGCTGATCAGCAACCGGGCAATTCTGGAGCAGCTTGGCGGGGCAACCGGAGGAACGACGCTCGTCGTGAGCATTGTGTCCGGAGGATTACTGCATTGGGGTGCGGTTGGGGACAGCATGATTATTCTGTTTAGGGATGGCGAATTTATTCCGATCAATTCCAAGCATACCCTGGAGACGGTGCTGGAGGAAAAGTATCTATCCGGCGAAATCAGCAAGGAGGAAGCCAAGGAGAATCCGAATCGCAACCAGTTGGTTAACTATTTGGGATATGGCGGTTTTAAAAGCATGGAGGTTGGCGACCCGGTATCCTTGCAAACAAATGACACAATCATTCTGTGCAGTGACGGGGTTTATGATGCGCTGACCGAGGTAGAGATGGAGCAGATATTGATGCAGGGCTTGCCGCCGCAGGATGCCGCGGAAGAGATGATCAGCTTGATCGAGCGCAAGAGCTACAAGCATCAGGACAATGCTACGGTCATTATTTTGAAAATGGATTAACACATCATTATTCTCGCAGCAGGCCGGGGGAAACGGAGGAACACATGAGAAAGGAGAACAGCGATTTCAAGACCGCATTTGTCTCCGAAGCGGGTTCGTATATCGACAACAGAGATTATTTTGCCTTCGTGGAGCTTGAGGACATGGCTTGCTACGTTATTGCGGATGGTCTCGATACGGATCGAGAGGCACATAGCGCGAAAATGGCAGTCAGTGTCATCCTGGAGAATTTTATGGAGAAGCCTTCCTTGTCACGGAGAAAGATTCGGCAGGATTTGGAGACAGCTCATGAGTGGTTGAAGTTTGAAAGCCGCAGAGTGCGGCTTAAAGCCAGCGTGCTCGTTGTCGTGACGAATTATACGCGGATGGTGTGGGCGACCTGTGGCCATGCGCGATTATACCATTTTCGCGGCGGACGGCTGAATTTGCGTTCCAAAGATCAGAGTCTGGCGCAGTTGCTTCTGGAGGACGGAAGGGTGTCCGAGGAAGGATTTTCCGGCCATGAGGAGCGAGGGAATTTGTTGAGCTATATGGGGCGGCCAGATCGTTTTGAACCCTATATTTCAAAAAAAACTCCGCTTTCGGATGGAGATGTGCTTCTCTTGTGCACACCGGGAATTTGGGAAGAGGTCGAGCTGCCGGAAATGCTCGATGCACTGGCGGAATCGAGTGATCCCGACAGCTTGACGGATACGCTGGAGGACATTGTCCTCAGCAAGCAGCAGCAGACGGTGAACAATTATACGGCAGCCGCTGTTTACGCTAACAAGACGTTTACCGAGAAACCTAAAAACCGGAAGAAATGGATCATACGCATCGCAATACTGCTGCTCACCATGGTGATCGCCGGGGGAGGCATCTGGTATGCGAAGGCTAGGCAGGCGGCTAAACTGGCCGAGACGGTTGTGCAGATGACCGAGTTTGAGCAAGAGGGTGACGAATACGCATCCGCCAGCGATTACCCGAAGGCGCTTAAGGCATACAGTGAAGCGAAGAACGCCGCCAGCAAGCTGAAAGACAAGCTGCATTTTCAACTGCTTCGCAACAAGCAGCGCGTGGCCCAAGCATTGACGGACGGCGACGAATACGTGAAGGACGGCAGCTTCGACATGGCACTGGACAGCTATACGAAAGCGCTGGGTGAGGCGGAGAAGTACAAGCCGTTCAAGGTAGAGGATATTCAGGCGCGAATCGAGCGAAGCGAGGCGGTCGCCAAGCTGACGGAAGTCATAAAGGAAGGCGATATCCACTTCCAGAATCAGGATTACACCAGTGCGCTGGAGACATACAAGAAGGCGTACAGGGCAGCGATTGAAGCGAATTATCCGAGCGGTCAGAAGCAGTTGGAGACGAAGATGGAAGAGGCCGAGGGGAAAATCAATACCATTTATCGGGAGACCAAAACGCTTAAGGCCGACAATTTGGAGAAAAAAGGTGACCGCGCGCTAGCCGCACTGGATTATAACGCCGCTATCGAGGCTTATGCGCTGGCCCAGGAAATTTACCAGGAGATCGACAAGCTGGAGCGAGTGCTGGCGATGGAGCGGAAAATTGCCAAAGCCGACGAGAAGCGCAATCCCATCGTGCCTGCGACGGGACAATCGGATTCGGCTTCGCTCTCGGCGGGAGGGTTGCCCGTTTCGGACATATCCGGGATGAACGGTTCGATTGGAATGAACGGACAGAATGGTTCAAGTGGAAATAACGGATCGAATGGGAGCAATGGATCCGGCGGGGCTTCCGAGTGGAACGGTGCTTCAGGATCGAGCATTGACGGAGCCACTAGACATGAAGGAAGCGAGGATCAAGCTTCAGGAGGCACTTCTTCGCCTGATGGATCAACTTCATCAGGGCCAAGTTCGGTGAATCAGGGTACAACCGCTGGATCTGAGGAGACAGGAGAAGGCCCAGCAAGTTCTACGACCGACAGGCAGGAGCGGTCAGCTACGCCGGAAGGAGGCGGGGGATCATGAAGGATATCGTGATGGATCGGCTTAGTAAAATGGAGGATTTGCAGCAGCGGCGGGTGCTTCGTAATCTGATGAGCGGCGTGTTCCTCGGCCTGGTCGAATACCAGGAGGAGCTGAATCGCCAGATTGAGCGGCGAGTATTCGAGGAGGTCGGCAATCAGGACAGCAAATACGATGTGTATGTGGGGATGTGCCGCCGCGAGGAATGGGATCCCCTGCACGAGTATTTGTTCCCGATGATTCCAGAGGATACGGAGCCGCGCAGGATTGATCTGCATCATTTGGTTGCCCGTCTAAACGAAGGAGAGGAGCAGCCGTTATTCTCCTTGTTTCTGGAATGCAAATATCCAATGATCCAGGAGCTGCTCTACAGTGACCGGACATTTCGCGGAGAGCTGGTTACAAATATAGGCCGTCATGTCATTCAAGTCAAGCTGGAGCGAGATACCGCATACATACGAGAAATCGAGAAGCTGTATCATGTTTTTCTAAGCAATGGCCTGCCTTGGAAAACGATCAATCATCCTTACGCTTACAAATTCGTGAACGTTGTATTGATTGGGGGGGACGTTCAGCTGGCGGTAGAAGAGGAAGTTCAGGAGATCACCGTTCATCTCGAGGAATACGAAGCATATAAAAGAACGGATCTAGTTCCGCTCTGGAACATTCAGCGCTTGGAACTGAAGACGGGAGGCTTCCCGGTTCCGGCGGCTGATCGCGTGAATTTCGAGCACGTGCTGCCTCTGCGCAAAAGCGGGCTGCAGCATGGCTATCTGGTCGACACCAATGACGACAGCATTCGTTACATCAAGCGTTCGCCGGAGGAACTGACCGTTGTATCGACGCGTGATAAATCCGATTCCTGGCAGGTATTGATGGTGGTGGAGCCAGTTAGTACAGGCATGGGCAAGCTGAGTTACGCACTGATGTCGAACCGGCAGCGGGACGATTTCATCAGCAATTATGGTCGCAGTCAAGGACAGGTCGTTCGCTCCAAGGGCGAGATCGTGCGGATTATCCATTCTTTTGCCGTATCGGAATGGCTGGAGCTCGTGGATGTGGAGATTCGGACCCCTTCCGCCAATAACGCGCTGACCTATGAGTTGAACCGGTTCATTACGGATGAAGTTCGGGTGGATAACGGAAAGTGGAGGATGTGCCTGAAATTCAGCTACCGGGAATCCGGCAAGGAGTTGGGTTATTTAGCCGAAGATATGATGAGCTTTTTGGTGTCCCAAGTCCAGATGTCATTCCCCGAATATCGCTGTGAAGGAGAATGGGCTTGAATTACATTTGGGATTTGCTCGTTCAGGCGCAGGAATCTGGAATTCATAAGCGGGATGTTACTTTCCTTCCGGCCAAGGTGTACTCGCCATACATGGAGCTTAGCTTAGAGGATTTAAATGCCGCAGCGGGCGAGCAGGTCGAGGTTGAGGTCAACCCGTTCTATCGATTCTCCGATGTGTTCCGCGATCTGCTGAACATCAATTTGACGGAAGATGAGGAGATCCGCCATACGCTGTTTGATATTCTGATTCATTTCCTGGCGGAGCTGGACTTCATGCAGGGCATGAATAAGCGGGAATATCACATACGATTCGTCCTGCGGGATTTGGAAGCCGGGGCGTTCGGCGAGCGGGTAAAGGAGCGGATCGGTCTGTTCGAGCGGGATGAACGGGAGTGGATTGCCTGCGCAATCCTCCGCATGTATGACACCGGAGAGACGCTGAACCTGCTTCGAAGCACGGTAAGCCGAATGTTTCGCCGCTCGACGATTTATGTAAACAGCGAGGAGAAGGATGAGATGCTGTTCTACATCGGTCAGAAGAAGACGGAGCTTGCCGGCCGGAAGCTGGAGCTGCTGATGGAGCTGTTCCTCCCGGTTCGCTACCGCACCGAGGTGTATTGGGATTGCCATGTGGGGATTATCGATGCCGCGGATACAATGATTCAGGATCGCATCGCCATGTATTAGAGAGGTAGTTCCTCAGTCCTGACTTCACTCAACCTTCTCGGTGCTGAAAATTTGACTTTTTTGAACAGGTATTTTTAAGGATGCCCCTAACCATTTTGGAGGAGGAATTGATCAAGCATGAAGGGCTATAAACTGTACACGGATTCCACCAGCCAACAGCGGGTGCGCGGGAAGGTTCGATATACGCAGGATGAGCTTACGGAGATGACCACCTTCCAACTGCGGAATATTTGCTACCGGGAACGGCTCGTAGAGGGGCTTAGCCATCGGCTGGACCGGGAAGAAATGATCCGCGTCATCCTGAAGTATTTGGGCGCGGACGAAGAGATGTTCATCGGCCCTTTCTGCGAAGGCGGCTTCGAGCGCGTAAAGACGGTGATGCACAAATACATGCAGGCATCCCTTCAAGGGGACGGGGGCATTCGTGTTCCAGCCCGCATCGTCATTTATCCGAACATCGCCATCGATAAAAGCGACGGCTATAAGGTGAAGGCCCCTGCGGTATTTGCGGAGTCCAATGTACTGCTCGTCAACGACCGGATGGAGCTCTGCGGCATTCTTCATTTGCGCAAAGAGGAGGGCGAGGCGGGCAGCTTTTATTTGGCGGCGGACAGCAGCATGGAATGGCAGCGCACGTCCAATCGCCAGTACAGCCTGTTGTTCCTCCGCAAGCGTGATTCGGAGTACGTGTATAAGGCGTATTACCAGGCGCAGGCGCTGCCGCCCATTCAAATCCAATATTATAAAATTCCGCTGGCTGAGCTGGACATACGGGAGCTGCAAAAGACGGATGCTGTGCTGGCGATCGATTTCGGTACTTCCAATACGACGGCCGGCGCTTTTTTATACCACGGGTACGCGCAGTCTCCGAGCAGTCTTGATGTGTTAAACGGTCATATTCGCTCCAATGAAGTGAATTTCGTGAAGTTTCCCGATCCGACGTACCGAAGAACGGAATGGCTCGAGGCGCTGCCTACCGCAGTTAGCGTAGCCGATTGCTCAGACCCGGCAGCGGTAAAATACCAGTTCGGCCATGAGGCGTTGTTGAATATCCGCCGCAGCAGCTACAGCAGCCGGGCCTCGGTATTTCAGGGGCTTAAGCGCTGGGTGAACAGCTATAACCAGCCCGTCGAGATTATGGACAGCGAAGGAAATACGGCTTCCATATTGCGGCGGGATATCATCCAGGCGTATTTGAAATACGTAATCCAGATGGCGGAGCATCAATTCAAATGCAAGTTCAAGAACCTGCATTTCTCGAGTCCCGTCAAGATGAAGGCCCCGTTCCTTAAAATGTTCGCCGAGATTTTGCCGGATTACCGAATTGAGCAGCAGGAGGCGCTGGATGAGGGGATGGCCGTACTGTACAACACGATTGCGGACGGCCTGGAACGGAATATATTCATGGAGGGGACGGAGTATAAAGCACTCGTGATCGACTGCGGGGGCGGAACGACGGATTTATCCTCCTGCCGCTTCCGCGTCGAGGACGGGCATATGTCCTACCGCATCGTGATGGATGCGACGTATGAGAACGGGGATACGCATTTTGGCGGCAACAACATTACATATCGCATTATGCAGTTTATGAAAATCGTATTCGCCGATTATTACACAAGCGGGCGGCGCAGAGTGACGGATATCGATGATTTGATCGATATTCCGGCAAACGATTTGTTCCGCGAAGTGGATGAGAACGGCGTGGCCGCGGTGTATACCGAACTGGAGCGACGTTATCGTGAGGCGGAGGCGATGATTCCGACCGCCTTTGCAATGTACGAGAATCGCTCGCGGGACGAGTATTACCGGGTTCGCGGCAATTTTTATTTCTTGTGGGAGATTGCCGAGGGCATGAAGGAACAGTTTTTCCGCAAGACCGGAATCCTGAGGAACCGCTTCGATGCAGAGGAGGACGACAGCCGGGATAACGATTTGCAGATAACCACGATGGAGCGATGGTTCCTGTCGGTGCTGCGGGGCGGTGAATTGAAGGATGAATATGAAATTCCGAATGTCGTGTTCAATATCAAGGAAATTACCCAACTGATCAAAGGGGATATCTACGAGGTGCTGCGCAAATTTCTGGATGGATTCTACCAGGACGGCGTACTGGGCGAGTATTCGATTATTAAGCTGACCGGGCAATCCTGCCGGATCGAGGTGTTTCGCGAGGCGCTGAAGGAGTTTGTCCCGGGACGGAGCATCGAATTCCGGCAAAAACCTGTCGAAGGCCGTGTTCCCGAGCTGAAGCTGGCCTGCCTGCGCGGAGCAATCCGCTATCTGAACGCCCGGAAGGCCGGCGTCATTGAGACGAGCATTACGAATCATGCCGCCGTCATCCCGTATTCGGTCAGCGCATACACCCATGACCGCCGCGAGCTGGAGCTAATCTCCAGCCTGGAACGGACGAACCGGGTGCTGGGTTTCATCTCCCGGCCTTACCACACACAGGAAGTGGAGTTCCTCCTGCGGGGATCGGACGGCGTGCTGCGGCACAGCTATGTGTACCATAACCGGATCAAGGACTATGAATCTGTGAAATACGAGGATATCCAAGCGGTCTATCAGGATAAAATTCCGCAGGACGATACCGACTCTATCGTGAACGGAGAGACGAAGTATTTCGTCTTTGCGGATGACAATCACTGGGGCTTTCACGTGCTGCCGATCGCCCGCCAGGACGAAGGGCTGCTGCTCGGCCGCAAGGAGCTGTTCCCGTTCGAGAACGAGCGGTCGGACCTGGACTTTTTTGACGGGATGAAGTAGGGGAAGAGCGGTGAACTTTTTAACAAGGCTAACCATAATGCAGCCTGTGAAGGTCCGCAGGATGCTGTCTTTATGCGCTATGCTCTAGCTGCACTCGCTATGATCTTTACTTCCATTCTGTCCTGCACCTACACGGAGTTCATATGAGGGGCAGCAAGCTTCGTAGGTTATCGATCATACAGAACTTAACCGGAAGAGTCGTAAACGTCACAGCCGGAAGGAGGGGAAGGCAATGTTTAACCATATCGCACCGAAGTTTGAGAAGGGCCGGATCCTAAAGACGGCGATGCTGGAAAATCTGCGGGATTTCCCACGCGAATATGTGGATGTCTACTATCAGGAATATACGGACGGCATCATTACAGGTGCCCATGTTGAGGTCGGAGCGGATTCCTTGACCGTTCATCCCGGCATCGTCAAGCACCAAGGGTGTTTATATTTGTTGAAAGATGCTGTGAGCACCAAGTACCGCGCTACAGGGCGGGAGGCCGCGTTGAAGATTCGTTTCCATGCAGGCGAAGAAGACAGCGACTGGCGGACATATCGCAGTGAGATCGTGATTGACGAACAGATGGAGGCGGGTGCCTCCGAGCTCGAGCTGTGCCGCTTCAAGCTGAAGGAAGGCGCCCGGCTGCGGCAGGACTACCAGGGCTTCCGGGACCTGGCGACTGAATTTAATACCGTGAATGTTCTGCATGTCCGCTATGCGGCTTACGGCAAAAGCACCTTGTCCCCGGTTATCCTGCGCTGCTTCGCAGAGGAAATGATGCGTAAGGGAAGCGGCGATCCGCAGGATTTCATGTTTACGATGATATGCATGAACGAGGGAACCCTCGCTCGGGACGTCATTTTGCACTATATGGCGAACCGTCTTGGCATAAGCAGCAGGGAGTACACCAACGTGGAGATCCACAAGTATCTGAGCCGTATCCTGGACGGTGTCCGGGGTGGTGGCGGTAAGATGGGCATGATCCCGGGCGGCGGCCAGCGGGTGATTGTGGATTAGGGGAAGAGAGTTGCAGTGAGTTTCTATAGCATCTAATTAAGTGAGGAGGTATTAATTGATGAGAAATGCGACAGCAGCACTGGGGAAGAAGACATCTGAAAAGCAGCTAGTTACCAAACTTATTGTCAAATATGAGGACGAGGAGCTGGCCATCGAAAATGTCCAACTAACAATTGAAAAAAAGTTAAATGAACATACCTTAGCCAGATTAAAGGGAAGAGTTAAACAGGATAACTTTGATCAGTTCGTTCTAACTACCAACGCTGAAACGAATCTTGTCATAGAATACCAAGTTGGGGAAGATAAGATCCTACTGTTTAATGGCGTTATCGTCAAAATCGAATCCGAATCGGAAGGTATTGAGCAAAATGCAATTTACTACTTGGAGATAGAAGCCCTCTCCTACACCTATTTAATGGACATTCAGCATAAAAGGCGTTCCTTTCAAGATGTAAATATGACCTATTATCATCTAATCAAGACAGTAATAAAGGAATATTCTGGTTCGGATTGTCTGGATTATGCAACCGAAAAGGAAACCTTAAATAGCATTCTCATGCAATATCAAGAGACGGATTGGCAGTTTATTAAACGAATGGCCTCAAGATTCTATGCACCCATTATTGCAAACCATATGTCGGACTCGCCCAAGTTTACCGTTGGTGTGAGGCCCGCGTCAACAGTTACTAAATTGGAAAACTTAAATTATAAAGTTGTCAAAAATGTGGATACTTTCAGAAATAATGTTCATAATTACCGAATTCATTCAACTGAATCGGATTATATGTTTTACGAGGTTACGACAAAAGGGAACGACACGAAATCCCTAGAGATCGGGGATTCAGTTCTCTATAAAGGAAGAACCTTTTTTATCGTATCTGCCAAAGCTATGGTTAAACACCATATCCTTTCGCATATCTACACCTTGTCCGCGTCAAACGGGTTCTTTACTCCTCCTATTTTTAACGAAACGATAGCCGGGTTAACGATTCAGGGAACCGTCATAAAAGTGTCCAGAAATTTATTGAAGGTGCGTTTGGATATTGATCCGGAGCAGTCGGCGGAGAAGGCTTATTGGCTGAAATATTCAACATTTTACTCCACATGGTACTGCATGCCCGAGGTAGGTGACCGTGTTAATGTTCATTTTCCCACCAAAGATGAATCCGATGCGATAGTCATAAATTCTATTAAACATGCGTCATCCGGCAGCTTCAAACAATCGAACGACGGAAACAGCACAACGGCCGCTGGCAGTTCGAGAGGTGGAAGTAGTCAAGCAGGGCTTTCAATACCAAACGCCCAAACACCTACGGCGCAGAAGAAGCAAAACTTTGATTTTGAAAATTTATCCCAGAATGAAAAGGTGAAAATGATCGTTACACCAAGCGGAAAAATGATCATTTTGGATGACAACAGTTCCAGTGTCTCTATTGTTTGTAACGATAGTACCTATATTAGATTGGCCGACTCCGGGGACATTTCAATCTTTACGGAATCAGATATCACGTTCGAATCCAAAGCCGACATTAACTTTTCTGCAGAAGAAATGATATATATGAAAGCCAAGGAAAGTATTGCCTTCGAATGTGGTGAAAGTTTACTGGAGTTGACTCCGGAGGAAGTAAAAATCAAAGGCACGGATATCAAATTAAATAAATGAGAAGGTGTTAACTAATGCTTGTCACAGGCGCCAAACGTGCGGATGAGATACAAAATATTTTGTTGAAATTGGCGGTTGGCGGCATTTCCGGAGGACTCGTCAACGGATTGACCGTCCACAACGCAAAGCTGACTCAAAGAAAGATAACCGATAAATTGTATATGAAAAATATCAGGGCACAGATTAGCGAGCACTATAAAAGCAAGCAATGAGAAGGTGGATAGGATGAGCAAAGCGCAGGACTTTAATACTTTTCTCCAGCAAACGGTATTAAAGAAGGCGGATGAACAATACAAACGAGCGATGGAACATTTAATCCAAAATAAACAGCAAGTTATTGACGAGTATGTCGAGGCATTCCAGAATTTATGCTTGGACATAAAGCAAAATCAACGTCTAAACCCAGCCATCAAAGTGTCCTATATCCAATATTCCTTATTATTTAGCCATGTACTGTTGAAGAAGGCACCATACCGGTTAGAGGCCTTCGATGAGGATTATTATTTGGGCAACGTAATCAGCGAAGCTGACTATAATCCCACGTGGCTTTTTGAGCCGCTCCATGCGTTCTATGAGGAGATCCAGAGAGAGGCTAAAAAATATATTTTAAGAGTCACTCCGATCGAGGTTGAGAGAATTTTCCTCATTGAACTAAAAAAGTACGAAGAGGTTATCAAATTTTTAGCCAAGGAAGCTATAGAAACCCTGGTGGACACGGAAGAATATCAAAGTTTGCCATATGGAGAAGAAATCCAGTTTAGGATTGGCGAGTATAGAGGTACCACGGATATTCTGTTTATCAAAAACGACAGGAATGACGCGCTATGGAGGTATGTTTGTGGATTATTTTCAAATCAAGCAAGATGATCGGTCAAATAACGCAATCATACCGCAAGTTCCCGATCCCGTCGGCATCTGGAAGTCCGATAAACCGGCTTTTTTTCGGGCTGTGGCCAAAGACGAAAAGTCGCCTCTCGATTTTCTTCCTTTGGTAGAGAAGCCGTTGTTGATGGTTTCAGATGCAGTAAAGGGCATCATTGAAATGTACCAGAGTAAAATGCTGTTCAAACCTTGTGCAATAGGAAGTATAGAGCAGCAAAGAATCGAAGTGTACTGGCTGCTACAGCCTAGAATACTGGATTGCTTGGATGAAAGCACGGAGTTTTATCCGGATGGCACACTGAAAGAGATTGTACTTAACAAGAATAAGATCGGCTTCAATAAAATCTTTAAGATTGATTGTTTGCGCGGGGAGTATTTGATTGTGGATACCGAAGTCCTGGAAAGATTGTTCAGAGAAGGGATTCATGCCTTCGAAATTATATCAGTTAAGAACCGATAAGAGGTGATGATTTTGGCCAAAGAGTATGTCGTTGAAAGCGCGATGATCTCCTGTGAGTACGGAAGCACACCTATTGAACTAAAAACCCCTGATCATAGACATATTTATGCGGATGAAAAGAAGTTATCCAATATTACAGACATTGATTCCTCCTGTATCGAGTGCTTTGGTTCATGCAGCAGTCCCTACCTGGTTAGTTATGATGTGCCAACGATGGAACTGTTTGATATTGACACAGTACAAGAGGCAAGGAAGTTTCTCGGTGACAGCAGTTGTATATCTCAAGTAGTTATTCCTTGGCAAAATCCTAAGCCGGATGTTTTTGCAGGACATTACCAGGCCTTGATAGAGGGGTGCTGGACCGTTTGCCAAAAGGGATTTGGCATCATTTCTGTTATAGCCTCAGGGCAATCGGCAGAGACCAATAACCAGTTGGTTATGCAAAAGCTAAAAGAGCTGGAGCAAGCGGTAGAAGCCTATATGAAGGAACACGGCATAAAATCAAAATATAAAGATAAGCTGCTGGAGAGTATTCTGCTTTGGGACGATTATGACCAATCCTTCTGGGAAAGAACAAGCGATGAACATACGACAGGATTCTCAGAATATTTAAGGAAGGATAATCCGGCGTTGTTTAACTTCTTTGAGAGAAATATTACGATTCAAGATACAGCGACCGGCAAAGATGTGGACCTGACTTATTTTATGGGAATGATGAAAGGATTCGACAAGGATCATACCGACCCATTGGAAGCGATCAGTCCGGAAATAACGAAAAATGAGAGCGTGCTCAATGCTTATCTTGATGCGGCCAATTTGAATCAAGTGCACTATGATGACATCAAGGATAAGTCATTGGTAGAAATTATTGATGGTTACTATGGATTAAGCGGGACACCTAGCGGAAAAACACAGAAGAGATATCGTGACTTTGTTGACTACGTTACACCATTACTTGACGATCCTTATTTAGGAAATCTGGTCGCTTACGAGCAGGCTACTGATGAAGAAAAGAAGTTTATTCGATTAAACGATATGATTAGTGGACGGTTACAGCATGGCACTGACGAAGAATATGCTTCCGAACTGACAACTTCCTTTCTTGGTAAGGTTCGCCAAGGGTTGTCGGAAGAGAGAGGCAGGTAAAGGGGGGAGGGATTCATGGCAGAAACATGGGGATATGACAATATGGTATTGGAAGGCATCGACGGAGCTTTATATATCGAACAATTGACGATTAATCAGAAAATGAATGATCACGCAATGGTGAACTTGACGGTTGTCATGGACGAGGACAAGGTTCAAGGCTTCTTGACCGCCAATTTATGCAATCGAAAGTTTGTTTTAAGAGATCGGCATCACGAGCACCGAGTTTTATTTAATGGAATCATTAAAAATAGCGAAGTTGAACAGATTAATGGCGTCTATACTGTAAAAATAGAAGGAACATCACATACATACAACTTGGATATTGAGCGGCTACAGCGTTCTTTTCAAAACGAGAATGTGACTTATAAAGAGCTATTTGAACGGGTTTTACAGGGTTACGCGCATTCGGATTTTATTTGTTCAGATACACTGAGGAAAGAGCCAATCAAGCGATTTATTCTCCAATACGATGAGACGGATTGGGAGTTTATCAAACGGGTAGTGTCCCGTGCCAATAAAGGGGTGATAGCGGATGTCCGGCAGGAGGGAGCCAAATTTTACATTGGGTTGCCCGAAGAGCAGGAGGAAATTGAAATTCCAAAAGCAGCCTATCGAGTGAGCCGCGATTTAGCCAGGATGCAAAGAGTAATGAGAAATTGCACGATTGCTCAAATCGACGAACAGGACAGTCTGCAGTATGAATTAAAGGATTTGTTTGCCAACTATGAGCTTGGCGCCCGGGTGCGGTTTCGGGAACGTACATTGTACGTAGTGGAGAAATACAGTTACTTATCCAAACGGGACGGGATTCTCCGGCACCATTATACCTTGAGGACGCTCCGGGGAAGCCAGCAGGAAAAGCTGGTTAATGAGAGACTGAGGGGGAATTCGATAGCCGGAACGGTGATTGATGTCAAAAGCCATTTCACCAAGCTGCATTTGCATATCGACAAGGAGCAGGATACGGCTGCGGCGGTGTGGTTTCCTCAACCTACGTATTTTACCGGAGGAGAGGGAAAAGGGTACGGAACCATGCCCGAAAGAGGAGAAGTACTCTATCTGCATTTCCCGATGAATTATGAGGAAGCGAATTACGTGATCAGTTCGGACGGCAACGATTACGACGCAATTTCCAGCCGCATCCAGTTATCTGCGGTGAATCCGGAACCGCCCAAGCCAGGCAAAAAGGCTCAAGCAAATGCGGGTATGACGAATATGACATCCGCACCAACCAAAACACGAAATCCTGGAAAGGCGATGACGGAGGAAACCATTACTCGAAGCAAGCAGTGGTTTTCACCGGGAAACAAGTCATTATTGCTGGACGATCATCAGGTGAAGCTGCATGCGACCGGCGGCGCAGCGCAAATTACGCTATTGGATGGTAGCGGAATTTTGGTCACAGGTAAGGGGAGTTTGGATCTGACGGCCAAGAACATCCGAATCAACCCGGATTTCGTTGGGGCAGAGGAGACGATTTCGAGCGAAGGGGTGAATGTGAACTTATCGGCCGGCAAAACAGTGGCGCTCCTGTGTGAGGGCAGCACCCTGATGATGAGCGAAGCGGACCAAAGCATCGATGTAGTGTCCGATAAGATCACGCTGGAGAGCCCCGAAAATCCAAAGGATATCCAGGTTATGTCCCAGGACGCCGTGGCAGCCCTTCTTGCCGAATACGAGGAATCGCGGCTGCGTACGCAACCCGTGTTCAAGTCGGATGGAACCCGAATTACGGCGGATGATAGGGATTTGTTGCTGAATTATTTTATGAAGTATGTGATGGATCAAGACTTGCCGGTTAGCCTAACCACTAAAGAAGCCATAGAACTCAACAAGCAATATGAGAAATGGCGGCAAGCGAACTATGGAATGGACAAGCAGGAGAAGAACCGGGAATATAACAAAAAAAGCGTAGATTTCGTTATTAAAGGGAACTATGCGGAGGAAGCTACTGGGCTAGGCATTGGAGCGAACGTGCTTCTAGGATTAACGGGACTTGACCTGCCAGCAGATCTTCGCGACCTGTACCATAACTTTACGCACTGGGAATGGAGCTGGGGGCATGGAGGGGAAACGCTTCTGAACTCCATCTCGCTGATTCCTCTTGTTGGAGCACTCAAAAACCTGAAGTACTCCGATGAAGTATTAGAACTAGCCCAACAAGCTAGCAATTTTGATGATTTGGTGAAGGGGATCAATAAAATCGGCGGAATCGTAGATGCGGCCGGCAATCCGGTAATCATCAAGAAGCTGAGCGACGGCACCTACGAGCTGATCAATGCAAACGGCAAGGTAATTAATAAGATTGACGACATGCCTGGCTTGCTTGATAAGATGGGTGTTAAGATAGGGAAGGGGCCGGAGGTTCCTGGGGGGACGGGAAAAGTTAATAAATCTGACCTTTATGATAAGAACGGAAAATATACTGGAGGAAGAACTCAAGAAGAGTTGGATGACATAGCTCGTGACCCATCTCATGCTGGTAGGATCGAAGAACAAGGAATAAAAGAAAGAGAAGTGGGACTCGATTTAGAAGAGCAGGGTGTTTTAGGACGCATTGTTCGTGATCCTCAAGCCGATAAAGGCAGTGATCTTATTGATATCACTACAGGAATAAAGTGGGACGTTAAGAGTTTTGAATCGTATCCCCATGGTCATACTAGTCCTAAAAAAGGAGCGTTTACAGTTAAAAGAGCAATGGATAAGATTTATGGTGAGTTTGAAAAAGGGAATAGTGTCATAATTGATACGAGAGAGTTAGTTCCTGAACATATTCAACAATTAAGAAAGGCGATTGAGGAAGATGGAATTGCTGATCGTATTATTTGGTATCCTACGTGAGGAGGCATGATCATTTTGGAGAGTGATTTTAACAACATTATTGACCAACTCCAGCAACATAAATTATGGGTGGATACTGTCGGAGAACAAGGGAAGAAGTTAGGGTTAGATGAAATTGATCTAAGGAACATTGATTTAAGAAATTATTCATTAGATCAAGCATATTTTACGGAATGTATATTTAACTCTATGAATTTACAGAATAGTGATTTTCATAATTCAGTATTATGTTCTTCGAAGTTTATCTCTGCCAACTTAGAGGGGGCAAATTTTTATAAAGCAGACCTTTCGTACACTAATTTTTCAAAATCATATATGCAGAGTACAAAGCTAGCTAAGGCAGATTGCTATGAAGCAATTTTCCGTGATACTGATTTAACAAATGCTAACTTGGTAGCTTGTCTGTTTTATGACACCAATTTTCAGAATGCCATATTAAAAAATGCGGATATCAGTGTTGCTTCATTTAAAAATGTTGTCCTACATGGAGCTGATTTATCAGGATTAAGAGGGGTAGAAGAAGCAATTATATCTAGTATTAATATTGGTACTCTCGATACTCCAGTTATTCTACGTGAAGAAGAAGCTAGGAGATGGATACAAACAGAGGCAGGAAAGTAAAGATTACAATAGTTATGAGCATGTTGAGAGTTATTTACAGAGTTACAGTAAAATCTCTTAATACTAATCTTAGTAATAACGAAATCAGCCATTTTAGCTTGATAGTCTGTTAGACTCCACCCAGTACCGATGAGTCGGGTGGTTGATTTCAAGTAGAAATAACCCATGTAATACTGTATAAATTTTTCTCCGTTTTCGGTTGTACGCAAATCAAATGCGTTAATTTTATAACCTATTTATCGTTATTCCTTTACATCAAACAGGTTGATTATGGTCAGATACCACCATGATTGACCTGTTTTTTGTTATGTTCGCTTTCTCACAGGATTTTCAATGTGATACGCAACTGTAGAATACACCGCCTCGATAGGGAGGATGAAAAGGCAAAGCATCTTTTGAGATAGATAGCCCGACCATTAATATTGTCAGGACTTATCTGCAAATTGTCCGCAACGAATGGGCTACTTCCCGTGATGGTAATCGAGAACGAACAACCTGGTGACGACCAGTTGACATAATGACAGGTAAGGATACGTTTCGTGCTAGCCGCCTTCCTAGTGCTAACAAACAATTCAAAAAAGGGGCGTATTGTATGTCAGAGAGTATTCAACAACGATTAATAAAGTGGTCTGTGTATGAGGATTATGAAATGAAGGGGAAACATAGCCTGGGAAAGAAACTTGACTTTATGGCAGACATTTAATATGTTATTATTGTCAGCCAATAATTAAGTTAGGAGGTGAAACGAATCACCAAAAGGATTGGTCGGCCATACTCAGATAACCCTAAAGAAATACGACTTACAGTACGACTAGATAAGAAGCATAATGAAATTCTTGAACGTTACGTTAAGAAAAATAAGGTGACAAAGAACGAAGCTGTAAGACGAGGCATCGAGAGGCTGAATGAAGATGAATAAACAAAGGAAGTGGCGCACTCTCGCAAAAGAAATCGCCACTTCCACTGCGCAGCTGCCTGATGGACAGACTGCACAATTACTTTATCATGTGTCAGTCTTTCCTTCAAGGGCTGTAATCCAGTCGAAGGGAAGAGGAAAATGAGAGGTATTTTAGAAGTGTTATATCGTGGAGACATTCGCCCTGAAGAAACGATTGTACCGACAGACCCCGAATACCATGCATTAAACCGGAAAATATCCGAAGTCATGAAAATATGGGAGAAAAAGTTATCGGCAACAGAATTCAGTCAGCTTGAAGAATTACTTGATTTACGTAGTAAATCAGGTTCAATGCATGCTGAAGTTTCTTTTATTCATGGATTTCAGCTTGGTGCACTAATGATGACAGAGGTATATACAACACGGAATGAATATTAGGTGTTAAATTGTCTCATATCATAGTGCGACCAGAAAATTATAATTACTAAAAGCTTGTTTCTACCTAAATTCAGGAGGTAGAAACAAGCTTTTTTATTGCGAACGTTGCTGTCATTGAATCAAAACCAAGACTCGTTAAAAGCGTTTTGAAAGCTTATGCCGGGTACGATGTGATTCAGTAGGCGACATACACCGCTTCGTCAGCGCAGATAAGCTGGCTCGGTTTGCTGGAATTGCGCCAGTGAAAGTCGGTTCAGGCGGCAAGCACGTCAACCTGAAAAGCAGACAGGGGAATCGGATGCTGCATGGGCTATTTTACAATCTGGCTGTGTAGCAGGTACAAGTTTCAAAAGGTAGCAAAAAGCCACGCAACCCGCTGTTTTACGAATACTTCAACCGCAAGAAAGAAGAAGGCAAAACACCAACACAAGCTTTGGTCTGTGTGATGCGGCGGTTAGTCAACATCATCTATGGCATGATGAAGCACAAGACGGCCTTCCGTCTCCCAGAACAAACGGAAAAACAAGCAAGCTAACCGGAGGTATAGCATCTAGCAACCACCGTTACTTTTCAATAGTTTAGCTTTACAACATAGGGGACGGGTAATGCTGAGAAAGCCTTCTTAGATAATATTAATGACTTTGTTCTAGGTAAAATGAAGTTTGAAGAGATGATTATGCTACAGTGTATGCAGAGAAAGTTACTTGGAAGTGGAGAAATGTACCAGGGGGAGATACTTTAACACAAAAGCAAATTAAGTTGATCAGAGAACGAGCGAAAGAACTAGAGAAAATACCAGATGTTCCTATGAAGCCTGGTACAAAACATCCTGATTTTGAGAAAGCTGATTTAATCATAAAGATTGATGGGAAACCTGTTATTTTACAGTTGCCAAAAAGAAGATGACAGTTCCAATGGCTTGATTCACAACTTCCAGGTGGCAAACGCCCACCTGGCACAACATGGCATCATTCTGAAATTGACAGTAGAATGGAATTAGTACCTTTTGGTATACATAATTCCAAAAGTCATCAGGGTGGGAGAGCTCCAGGTGGTTGGGCTCATGCTAAAAGATAAGAATAGGGAGTGAAAGAAATGAGATTGGATGTTAATACGATTGTCTTTCCATTGCCAACCGATGAATTATTAGATGTAGTTGAGCGAAGGTTGAGAGTTTCATTTCCTGAAACTTATAGGAATTTTATTAAGGATAATAATGGAGCTGCACCAATCACAAATATGTTTAATTTTAATCAGCATGAATATATAATTGAAAAATTTCTTTGTATATTGAATGATAGTGAGTCAGACCCTATCAATGGATGGTATGATGTTGAAGTTATTATTACACAAATAGGTGATAGATTAACAGATAATGAAGATTTAGTGGGGATGAATGTAGTTCCTATTGCGGTGCTTTTTTCAGGAGATTTTATTTGTTTGGATTTTAGAGAAACAGAAGAGCCTACTGTAGTTATTTGGTTTCATGAAGAGTCAGAGGAATTTTCTCCTGTAACACAAAGTGTCGCCCTAAATATATCAGAATTTTTTGAAATGCTAAAAGAGTAAGGTTATTCTAGTTCATGTTAGCACGTGATTGATGAATAGCCCCTCCCCATTGCCGAATGAACTCATCGTTCAACCAATAACATATTTAACCCATGCAGTACCCGTACAAAGATTTTGCCAATAAGGTTGTACGCACATCAACACTTTAATTTTATTACCTAAATTACGCTAGTTCGTTACATATAACAGGTCGATTATGGTCAGATACCACCATGATTGACCTGTTTTTTGTTATCTTCGTTTCTTGTGGTTTTTTAAAGTTTATTCGCAACTGTAGATTACCCTACAGCGATAGTGAGGGTGAGAAAGACATGAATCACATCTTTCAAGATAGATAGAGCGACAACTATAGTAAGGGCGAGTGGCTAAAGGTGACAACAAGAAGCAACGGAATCCCGTCTTCTACGAGTTCTACCAACGGAAGCTACAGAAGGCAAGACCAAGAAGCAAGCCCTGATATGCGTCATGAGAAGGCTTGTAAACATCATCTATAGCATGATGAAGAACAAAACCGAATGCAGGGTGGCGAGTCCTCTAACGGAACTATAAGCCGGATGATATAATGGTGGTTATTGGTAAAACAGTTATCACCTTTCCTTTAGTAGAGTTTAATATTACTATTTAGGGGACGCCAAAAGCTCCTAACTACAACCCAAAAATTAAATGGGCATTTATGATATTAATGCATGACCACATGGTAATGGATTCTTCGGGGAGAGGATACCTCAAAGTAATCCAAGAGTTGATGCATTTGAATTAAAAATTAATCCTAATAATGAAAGCTACTATTTGCCTCATCCAAAGGGAGGATATGTTCAGTTTGAGAATTTAGTAGATACGTTTTCCAAGACGGCAAGTTGATAATAAAGCCAAAATTATTTTATCATGTGGACGAACTCCCGGAATTCGCTAAAAACAAAGTTATTCAAGAGGCATTAGACAACAATTCAGCTATAGCTGCTGGATATAAGGTGTTATGGCTAGTTTCTCATAAGAAGGCTGTAGAGCAATTGAGGAAATTTATTCAAATCAAAAAATATTGATATTGATGTCAAATACTTTCCAGAATAAAGGATAGGTGTTGTAAATGAAAATTATAAAAGAAGACGAGTTGATGAATTTTATTACCAATGAAGAACTACGGAAATTCTACAATGCGAATATCGATGACAATCGTTTAAATGAGTTGTTAGCATATTATACGTTTTTTAAAAGTAACGCTGGGTCAGTCACATTAGATAAGCAAAGCACATATTACTA
The DNA here is from genome assembly GCF_050482385.1 of Paenibacillus lautus. GTDB lineage: Bacteria > Bacillota > Bacilli > Paenibacillales > Paenibacillaceae > Paenibacillus_AQ > Paenibacillus_AQ lautus_B. Next base: position 2,168 of record NZ_JBCNHV010000022.1, on the reverse strand, counting down.
CAGTATGTACTTTTGGTTTGTGCAGTTTAAAGAGCGGTATTTTGAAGTGTACGGACATGATGAAGGGATTGAGCAAGAAGGATTTAGACTGTTAGAGGAGATAGACTACCAACTTGAAGAAGGCATAGATTGGGGTCTAATTGAAAAAATCGAACTCAAGGCTATTTAATTGGTAGAGCATGACTAGCAACTACTGGTTTACAATTCCGCCAACAAGATCGTACAATACAACCAACAAACCAAACACTAAAAAACTAAAAAAACACTTGATAAACTTTCAAAAGCTCTTTCCAACTTTTTTTATGAGGAGGAATGAGCTTTTTTGCATGTTCAGAATCAAAGGAGGACGAAACGAATGGCAAAAGAAGCACAGTCATCAGCAGAGGAGACCGGATTAATTGCACAGGCTCAAGTAGAGTATGAAGCGATTAGAGCACAAATTGCTGAGCATTACCAGCAAGCCAGAGAGTTAAGAAACCAAGCAGACAAGGTGAAACAATCAGGACGAACAGATGTAAAGGTAATGACAACAGTAAATCAGTTTTTTGACCAAGCAGAACGGCAGACTCGGTAGATGAAAAGCTTATTGAGGGTTTATGCATGTTCAAGCTGAATGTTTACCGCAAATCCTACTTGGTTGTACGACTTGATGTGGCGGAAGGGATGCTGCGGACTAGCCTGTACGGATTAAATGTAAGACGAATTCTTATTAATGGCAGGTGAATGAGAAGTGGATAAACTTTATACGAGTTTTCTAAAACAAAGCACCATAAGTGAAATAATGAATGCTCCATGGAGGACGGAAAGCAAGCGGGAAACCTATGTTGCACGGGGAGCCTACATGTATTGTACGATGGGAACCCATGAAGAAGTATTGAATCAGCTTGAACCAAACGGCGTGTATATTAACGACAATAAGATGATGACCGTGAAGGACTGTGTGCCATCAAGTTCGGAAGAAAAAACCTTTTTGGGATTTCCGATTGAGGAACTTAAGGGTGAAATGAATGGAAACTTTTATTCTTTTGGCTTTTGCCGGAGCGCGCTAAATCCTATGAAAATTGCTCATGTGGCGACAGGAGATTCGGGACCAAGTTATATATACAATTATGATCCCGATACCAAAGTGCTGCCATACGGCGAAGAACATAAAATTTTCCCGTGCGTTCCTAAATTGATGCCTCACTTACAGCCAACGCCAATGGGATATGCCATGGGCATGAATAATAGCAGCTTAACTTCGATAAGCGGGGTTCCTAATTTTGCAGCAATGATGGCGGGTTTAGCTAAACCATCGGATGGAGTAGAGTGGGACAACGGAAGTTCAAATGTCATGATCGACGGAGTCCCCGCTCTTACCACAAAATCATGCTTAACTTGCAAGTATGGGGGAAAGATTCAGCTCTTAACTAACGGAATGGAACCAACGCCTCCCGAATTTCTAGAAAGATAACGATCTTAAAGGAAGGAGGCAGTTAAGATGAAGAGATGGCGTGACATAGATGGTTTTCAAATTGAATTGCCATATGAACTTTCGGCCGTTCGTAGCTTTCGAATTGTACGCAAGTTTAATGATCATACCCGTTGTTATATTTCAACGACCATGTCAGAGGAACAAGCCGATATATGCTTAAGAAATGGTACATACCGAGATAGCTTGCTTATTCGTAAATCTACTGAACAGGGGAATGAGTACCTGTTCGCAGGTGGAATCTCCAATATCGATATTCAGATGGAAGATGGTATTCCCCATGTAACCATAGAAGGCCTGTCAAGGACTTATGAAATGGATCGTCATTTAGAGAGTCGTTCCTTTCAGAACAAGTCCCTGACGTATACGGATTTGATTCGACAGATTGCCAATCTGTATCCCGGAGGGGATGCCCAGAACGAAGCTACACCCCCTGAAGCGACGATTGGTCAGCTCCTTGTTCAGTATGAAGAGACGAATTGGCAGTTCTTAAAAAGGCTGGCATCGCGGATCGGTACGGTCATCCTTCCTGATATCGTCATGGATGCGCCTCGGGTTTATTTTGGCGTACCTGATTTCTCATGGGGGAAAGTTATCCGATCCCATCATTATTCGATCATTAAAGATCGGGGGAACTTTCTTGATATTCAAGCGAATTCGGATGCGAGCTCAGAAATGGGGGAGTCTGATTTCGTCA
>NZ_JBCNHV010000021.1:0-208924 GCF_050482385.1 Paenibacillus lautus | reverse complement strand
GCTAAATGCGGTCTGTCTTCTGAGAAGGTACGTCGATATACGTTTTTCTTAAGATTTTAGAATGTACAAGTTTTTAGCGGAGCTGAACCATTCTATAATCGCAAGAAAAACTTCCGCTAAATGCGGTCTGTCTTCTGAGAAGGTACGTCGATATACGTTTTTCTTACGGACTGACAGTCTTTACTTATTTAATGGTGAGTCCTCATAACCAGGATCATCGTAGCCGGTGTCGGTCAGCTTGCCGAGGATGTTCATGTCCTCAATGGTTTTGCGGGTGCGCTCATCTCCATGTTCATGGAGAAAGTGGTAGAGGTTCATCGTTCGTTCATCGTATTGCTCGGCAGCATCGTCATGATCTGCCGACTTGTAAGGGACGAATGTACGCTTAAACGCATACCGATCGCTGCTGCTGACTTCATACAGCAGCCCCCTCAGTTTGGAGACCTCTTCATCATCCATATATACGACATATTCATTGGTATCGTTCGGTACATCCTGGATCAGATTGTGATTGACTGAAACATAATACGTCTTTTTATCGTTTCTCATATTAAATCCCTCCAGACTTCGGCAGCTAAGGGCTGCACGGAATAGGACGCGGCATTGTACTATCCAGTTTTCTAATCATATACACGTTCGGGACCCGGATGAATCAGCAGCGGGGTTGGAAGGTGCTTCCTTTTTCACATGGGGCAAGGAATTTGGTATGATAGAATCACCATGGTGGCAGTATACTGGACGATGAGGAGCATATCATCACAATGAGTAGTATGCGAAACGGTAAAAAACATGGGATAGCCGGTTTATGGCTAGCTAAAAATCGTTAATAACCTTAATGAAGTAATAGGACAATGCGCCGGCGGCTCGCCGGTGAATCGGGATATGAGAAAGAGGAGGATTCATAAATGAATATTTTACAAAAGCTCAAGGATGGAGCCAACCGCGCAACGGAAAAGGCCCAGCACGTGGTGGAAGTGAATAAGCTCAACAGCCAAATTTCCGAAATCGAACAGCAGAAGAACTCATATTACTTGCAGATGGGTAAAGTGTTCTATGAGGGTTACCGTCAGCAGGACATGACGATGGCAGAAAAAGAAATGGTCGAGCTTGCGCAAACCTGTGATGGATTGCAGGAGCAAATCGAAGCAATTCGGAATCGCATTGCGGTCCTCAAGAATGAGCGGGTCTGTGAATGCGGGCGGGTGGTCGCACTGGATGCAAATTTCTGTCCGTACTGCGGGAATAAGCTTGATAATTTAATTCACCCTGAGAAGTCAACAGCGGAAGAACCAAGGGAGCCTGAGCGTAAAATCATGTTTGATAAACATGAATATGCAGCGGCTGAAGAACAACAGGAGCAGGACGAATTGCATACCTATGATTACCGTTCGAATCCGGATCCATACGAGCCGGATATGTATGAACCGGAGCCGGAGCGGCAGCACGAGGAAATGGAGCTGTCTGAACCGGAGGTTGATCCGGAACATCTTCGTATCGAGCAGGAGGAGCAGGAGAAGGAGCGCCGTCACTGGGAAGAACTCGAGCGGGAGCGGGAGAGGCAGCTGGAACTGGACCGCCGCATTCGTTTCTGGCAGGAGAATAACCAAAGTCAGGACTATGTTGGTGATGATGAGGAAACGCGCGATATGGTGAAGTGCCAGATTTGCAGTGTCGACCTGCCTAAAGGCTCGAAATGGTGTCCGCGCTGCGGAGCTGAACAGATTTAAGATATAGGGATTCGGACGATCATGCCCTTGCGCGAGTGTTAATATGACAGTATGAATGATAGAGCAAGCGTTCGAGCATCTTGGGAGGACTAATAATATGGAACAATTGCTGCATCATTTGCGGAATTTGGGATTTACGGAGATTGAATCGAAAATTATGGTGGACCTTGCCGAGTATGGGCCGGCGGGTGGTTATGAGGTAGCTAAACGACTTGGAGCTTCGCGTTCTAATGTCTATGCAGCCATGCAGCGTTTGGAGCGGCAAGGGGCACTTGAGCGAATGGACGGGGAACCCGTCCGTTACCGTTCGTTGAAACCGGAGGAACTGACGCGGATGATATCCGGCCGTGTCGAGGCATCACTCGCTTTTGTTGAGAAGAGCTTGCCGCGAGGAAGCGGTACCGCTGCTCCCTTCCTCAGTATGGAAGGAGATCAGGCGGTGCTTGATGTGCTCGTCCGGGAATTGAAGCGAGCGAAACAGGAGATCGTGGTTGACGTCTGGCGTGAAGAGGCATCGCTTCTGCGTGAACCGCTGGCAGAAGCGGAGGCAAGGGGAGTCAAGGTGCTGTGGGCTTGTGACGGCCCGGAACAGGGACTCTCAAGAACGCTGGCGTGGCCTGGGTGGAACGGCCTTGCGGAGCGTAGAGGAGGCGGCCGGAAATTTTCTTTTGTTGTGGATCGGCAGTGGTGCATACTTGGGATGCGCGGCGGGGAATATGATACAGGAGCGGTCATCACGGAGCATCCGGTACTGGCGGAGCTGCTGCTTCACCATTTTACGCAGGAGATGGTATTGTTCCAGCTCGAACAGGACATGGGTGAGCAGCTGGAAACGCGTTATGGAGAGCACTTTGGTCTGATCCAGAGCCAGTATCTTAATGCGGAAGCCGACGCTGAAACTCAGGAAGACCAGGCTGCGGAATCGAAATCCAAACTCGCAGAATATGAAGCTGATTCTGACTCAATGGACGGGGATACCAATCGAAATACGGCCTAGGGTTTAGGCTCAGCTCATGGAAGGCTCCTAGAAGTGACTTTTATCACAGTTAGGCATCATGGTTCATCGTACAATGTAATAAACATAAAGATAAGGAACGCCGGGATTTATCTTGGCGTTTATTTGCTTAAGATCCAGCAACAGGCGGGAAGTGGCTGGCAGGAGAGCATGAATGAGGCGGTTTTTAATCGCAATCATGACAACCAAGAGAAGGGGGATGAATGAGCATGGAATGCATCGTTCATTTTACAGTGGGACATAAGGAAGAACCTAAGAAGCTTCGGGGATTGATTTTTGTGGATAAAGGAGAGAATCCTACAGGTCAGCAGCTGCTCGATATGTTTCATGAAATGGAGTATAAGGTGGTACCTGACCCGCATGATGAACTTCTTTTTAAACCGGAGAATCCTACGGAAAGTTATACTTATATACGTGTGAACGAACTCGACATGGGTCAAGAAAAATATACGGAAGACCGCAATCTGAAATCGCTGCTGAACGAGCTGCTGCCTAAACAACGCACGGGCTTGTAACGGCCTGCTGGAGACATCATGATACTTGCGAAGAAATGAATAACCCCATCTGCCTTCCGTAACGTCCACTGGGATTCATAAAATCCGCTTGTTATAATGGATGTACGGAAGGGGATGGAGATGTTTATTTTTGCAGGAATCGTCGCATTATTGATTTACGGGTTGCTGGTTTATTATATGGGTCGAAGTATTTGGAGCTGGATGAAACCGGGTCCATCCCTTGTGCTCAAATGGACATACATAGTCGTGCTGACGGTGGTATCGACATCGTTTATTTCAGGACGGTTCTTCGGTAATCTCACCGTGCTGAGTGTGATAGGATCGTATTGGATGGCTATTTTCTATGTTCTGATCATCCTTCTCCCGTTGATGCATATCATGTTGTGGCTGCTGAGATTGACGGCATTGCGAAGAGATGGCCTGGAGAAGGCGGCGGGTTTTATCGTGTTGGTGTTCATGGTGATTGTGATCGGTTTCGGCTCTTTTAATGCTTATAGTCCAACGGTTCGAGCTTATGATATTCAGGTGGACAAGGACGCCGGCACGCTTGAGCAGCTGAATATCGTTATGGCTTCCGATATGCACTTCGGCGTCCTGTCAGGTAAAGCCCATGCTGCGCGCATGGTGAAGGAGATCAATGACTTAAAGCCGGATCTGGTATTGTTTCCAGGCGATATCATCGATGACGATCTGGATGCTTATTTACGTCAGGGGATCGATCAGATTCTGACCGGTATCCAGGCAACGTATGGTGTGTATGCCTCACTGGGCAATCATGACCGATTCGAAGGAGAAATTCCGGAACTGATCGCGGCTCTTGAGCATAGCGGCATGACCGTGCTGTATGATGAGAAATTGACGGTGGAGGGCCTGACGCTGGTTGGCAGACGGGATAAACAGGATCAGGAGCGGGCCGAATTGTCCACGATCATGGCTGGGACCGATCTATCCAAGCCGATTCTTCTGCTTGATCATCAACCGAATGCGCTGGAGGAAGCACAGCAGCAGGGCGTAGACCTTATCGTTTCTGGGCATACGCACCGTGGGCAGGTATTCCCGGCACATCTCATTACGGAAGCCATGTTCGAGAATGATTGGGGGTATCTGCAAAAGGGCCCGATGCATTCCATCGTGTCCTCGGGCTACGGCTTCTGGGGACCGCCGATTCGTCTGGGTTCCCGCTCCGAGATCGTACAGATCCATGTTACATTTCAATAGATGATATTGATGGGTTACCGAGTGAACGCAGTTTAACCGCTGTTGACATGGAAATGGAAGGGAATGGGAGTGGGAGTGATATCTTATTCCTCTGGCAGCAAGCTCATGGTGGAACTTATACGCTCCATATCCAGCTGATTGATGTAAACGGCTATGTATCCGTGTCCATCGGTGATCCTATGGAATCGATTATTGAGGTTTTCCAGCTGATTTAGTGCCTCTGCAGGCTGTCCCATGAAACTTATGGGGCGGCTTTTTTCCTTTAATTGACCAGCAGTTTATTATTTCCGTAAATTTTCACTTTATTTTTTCATAGGGAATGCGTTATACTTCATTCATTCGGAAATATAACATTTACACGTAAGCATTCTAAGGAATTTGGATTTTATACATTTTCTCGTATAGGTGCAGGAATTGGCCTGCATGTCTCTACCCGATCACCGGAAATGATTGGACTACGGGTTATAGCAGCAGCGGACAAGCCAGGTCAATTCCATTTGACCTCAGGTGGCTCACGGTGCGTTTTTGTTGCTTATGCCCATTTCTTTCTTTCCCGGCGATTCGGTGAAAGGAGGAAGTGGGCTTTTTTTGCTTGGAATGTAAACAAATTTAAGGGGGAGCATCATGCAATTACTGCAGAACAAAGTGAAAGAGGAAGGCATTGTATTAAGCGGACAGGTACTTAAGGTGGATTCATTCCTGAACCACCAGATGGACCCGGTATTGATGAAAGAGGTGGGAAAGGAATTTACGCGATTGTTTAAGGAAGCGAACGTGACTCGTGTATTGACCATTGAATCCTCCGGCATCGCGCCCGGCATTATGACCGCCCTTGAGATGGAAGTGCCTCTCATCTTTGCACGGAAGCAGAAGTCGCTGACCCTCCGTGAGGATATATTCGTGGAGAAGGTGTATTCCTTCACCAAGCAGGAGACGAACGAGATTACGGTCGCGAAGAAATTCATCAAGCCCGGCGATAAAGTGCTGATCGTGGATGACTTCCTTGCCAACGGCGAGGCGGCATTCGGGCTTGCCCGAATCGTAGAACAGGCGGGTGCCGAGGTGGTAGGCATCGGGATCGTCATTGAAAAGGCATTTCAACCAGGAGGACGCTTGTTAGCCGAAGCGGGCTACCGGGTAGAATCGCTCGTACGGATTGCATCACTTGAAGATGGCGTAGTGACATTCGCATAGACCGAAAGCTAACAATTTAATTGGGGGGAATCAAGAAGCCATGGAACAACAGAAACAAGCGGTGCAAGAACCGATTTTTGATAAAAATCGGAGTCCGGGCAAAACCTTTTCACTGGGTTTACAGCATGTATTGGCAATGTACGCAGGGGCTATCATCGTACCGCTTATCGTTGGCGGGCAGCTCGGCTTAACGACGGAGCAGCTGACGTATCTCATCGCCATTGACCTGCTTGCCTGCGGGGTTGCAACCTTGCTGCAGGTATTCGGCAACAAGTACTTCGGTATCGGTCTTCCGGTCATGCTCGGCTGCGCATTCCAGGCCGTAGGTCCGATGATCATTATCGGACAGAAGCACGGGATGTCGGCAATTTATGGAGCGATTATCGCTTCCGGTATATTTGTCATTCTGTTCTCCGGTTTATTCGGTAAGCTGATTAAGGTATTCCCGCCTGTCGTGACAGGCTCTGTTGTTACAATTATCGGTTTGACGCTGATTCCCGTAGCTTTGAATGACCTTGGAGGCGGTCAAGGCAGCGAGGATTTTGGCAGTGCGCTCAACATTTCCCTTGGCTTCGGCGTTCTTGCCTTCATTATTATCATGAATCGGTTTGCCAAAGGTTTCTTGCGTTCGATATCGGTACTTCTGGGTCTTATTCTAGGCACCGTGGTAGCGGCATTATACGGTGGAGTGGATTTAACCCCGCTGCGCGAAGCCGGCTGGTTCCGTGCTCCGCAGCCTTTCTTTTTTGGTACGCCGGAGTTTAAGATCGTTCCCATCATGACAATGATTCTGGTGGCGATTGTCAGTGTTGCCGAATCGACAGGCGTATTTATGGCGCTTGGCAAAATCGTGGATCGTGACATTACCTCCAAGGATCTGTCCCGTGGTTACCGTGCGGAGGGTCTTGCGATTGTGGTAGGCGGTATTTTCAATTCGTTCCCTTATACCACATACTCTCAAAATGTGGGTCTGATTCAGATGAGCCGTGTGAAGACGCGTGACGTGATCGTTGTGGCAGGCGGCTTGCTGGTCTTGATCGGATTTGTTCCGAAGATTGCCGCTATGACACAGCTTGTACCAACATCGGTTCTCGGTGGAGCCATGGTAGCCCTGTTCGGGATGGTTGTATCTTCCGGTATTCGGATGTTAGGGGATCAAGTAGACCTTAACCGACACGAGAACCTGTTCATTATTGCATGTTCCGTCGGCATGGGCCTTGGTGTGACAACCGTACCGGGTCTGTTCGCCAGTCTGCCTGACAACCTGCGTATTCTTGCCGATAACGGCATTGTGGCGGGCAGCTTGACAGCGATTGTGCTGAACCTGATCTTCAATGGTTTGAGAAATACCAAGCCCACTTCCACAGAGCAAGGTGATACAGCAGAAGGGCATGCTGCTTAACAAATGCCCCTCAGAATTCTACAATTCATGTATAATGAAAGCAGCCGGACGACATCCGGCTGCTTTTTTAGTGATAAGAAAGTATCAACTTCAGAGGCATTAACCTCCTTATCTGCAAGAAAAGCTTTCGCAATAAGCGGTCTGTCTTCTGTGAGAAGCACGTTAGACGTTTTTCTTTTGATCGGGTCCCTAGGTTCCAACCCAACAAAACGGCTACCTCCAAAGAGTGGAGGTAGCCGTTTTTACGTGAGGCACCAAGTTTTAAACACGCTGCATTTGTTTCTCTGCAATATTGCCGATCCAGGGCAGCTTGAACCATTTTCCCTGAATGGCGTTGGCCATAAGCACCAGCCACATCAAGACGCCGACCAGCGCCAGAAGGGCGGAGGCCAGAAGGCCGATGATGGGCACCGCGCTCGACAGCAGGTGAGCGACGGCCAGGATGCCGAAGGCCAGCAAGGACTGCAGAGCATGGAATATGACGTAGCGGCTTCTTTTTTCTAATGAAAGAAACAGAATTCCTCCGACCATGGGAAAAAGATAGCACAGCGTAGCCGCCAGATTCTCGGGAAGTCCTGTGGACGATTTGAAAGGGGACATCTCATCAACTCCTTGTCTTAGACCGGTTCTGGGGTAGGGCAAGCTTTATACCTTACCTTATGAGCCGATGGGACAAAGTATGATGGTTAAATCCCGAACTTATTTCATTTTTAATTGCAGCAGATACTTCACGAGAGCATCCTGCTGCTCTTGCGTGAAACCGCTGCTTTCGTCCACCCAATACTCATGCCCCTGACCGGTAACATGGGTGTCTCTCATCCTTGAATCCTTGCGGTTCGCCTCGATGACCTGCACTCTCAGCTTGCGGTCAATCAGGGCTTTCAGGCTGTTGTATGGGTCCGGGTGAATCCCTTTCATAAGCGTCTCCGATACGCCGGTTTGCGTCAGCTTAGGCCCGACTGCTACGCCGCCGTCGTGCAAATACGGTGCGGACCAGCGGAGACCGATCAGCCCTTTGACCTTATAACCGCCGCCCAACTGTTTATGGCCGAAGCCCAGCTCGATCTGCTCGGGGTCGATATCGTCCAGCGGTATTTTGGTTACCTTGGCATCCGGAGGGATCGGCACTGGAGTGTCGGGTGGATAGAACTCTGCTTCGCCAAAAGCGTTCTGCGTACGACTGAAAGCCTTGGCCCTTGCCGGCTCGGTGCCAATTTCATCCGCGCGTATAATGCGATTATTCGTAAAGAAGTCGCCAGCGTGGCAGGTGATGCATTGTGCTTTTTTGAACACTTCCGCTCCGAGGTTGATCGTCTTGGCATCCGGGATTTCCTTGGGGTCCGTTTCGGGCGGACGGATGGTATTTTGATAGGCGGACATGGCGTTAACCTGCTCCCCGGCTTTGAATCCCGGCGAACTGATGTACAGCCCGTTCGGGGCGATGGCTGAAACTTTCGGGAAATTCGGAATCTTAACAACCTCATTCACACCGGGGGTTCCGGGATTGGGATCCAGCCGGTTGAAGAATTCGGTTGGCTTCAGCCCGCTGCTCGGATCATAGCGAAACTTGCGATGGGCTGCATTTTGCAGAATGGTGCCCACATAAATCTCTTTGTCGATCCCCCATAACGATTCGCTAACCTCGGTTTGACTCAAGGTATCCGTATTCTGGGCGTTAACATTGTTGCTAAAGGTGCTAAGTCCCTTGAAGGGACCCGCGGTAGCGAAGCCGCTCCAGCTGTATGGGTGATCACCCTTCGTAAACATATCAGGAATTTGGGTCACGTCGCTCACCAAATCCACGGTTGTATCGAAAGTGCCGGGCATCCATTTGACCAGATTTTCGTCAACGGCTTTCTCTAGCAGGACGGGATCCGGCAGCGCTTCGGTTTTTCCTTTAGAGTTTACAACCGTACGCTGCTCGTTCTTGACATAATCCACCAGGCTCGTGATGTCGGTATGGGTAAAATACGCCGCGCTATTCGGGGCCAGTGCCAGCATTAAACCGAGGTTCAAATCGGAATTGGGGGGACCTTCCACAACCTTTCCCGTTTCCCGGTTTACGGTCGCATGGCAGGCCATGCAGCTAACACCGATGCTGGCTTTGCCTTCGGCATATTTAATCGTAACGCCAATGGGGGAATAGGCGCCTTTGGCTACGTCAAAGCCGGTATCAATCTTATCTCCCTTGCGGAAGGATTTGTCGCCGATTGTAACATCCTGATCGAGTTCAACGCGTAGATTGGTTGTTCCGCGTCCCTTCAGCTCGGCGAGCGCTTTTGCCACGTTTTTCAGCTTCATCGGACCATCGACGATCCCCAAGATATCCGTTAAAAACACCTCATTGCCAAAGGACTCCTCATACAGTGTACGGCGCCCTAAGGCAAGCAGCTCTTTCGTTACCTCAACGGCGCCATGGGCGGCTGTTAATCTGGGGTCCTGATCCTTCAAGGCGGTACCGGGAACCGTAAGCGTCTTGCCCCAGATATCATACTGACGAATGAAACCCGTTTGCTGGGCTTGGAGCTGCGTGGTATTCTCAAGCTTATGTGCCGGTGGTATATAGGCGTATTCCGGCTCCACGATAGAAGCTGCAAGCCATATGGCTCCTACGATGGCGATCGGGATCAGCCATAGCAGAAGACGCTTCGATTTTCGCATGTCATATCACCCTTTTATAAGCAGGTCTGATGAATCATCTCTTCACTGCCGATATGCAAGGGTTTTAATCTACTTCCACATCATGCCGCAGCGGAGATTCGGCATTCACCTGTTTATCAGGGCCTTTTTCCTTCGGAACCAGACGCTCATCTGTCATGCCTCGATGGTGGTTTTCAAAATCATACTCCGCCAGCCGCCACTCCGTGGAGCCCTTCTGGGGATCGAACGGAAATTCCTCGCCGCGTTTCAAATATTCCTCCCGTCCCCATTCATTCGTGTAGGTTCCGTCTACTTCAACCTCTTCTCGTGAAATAGGGTGGAGATCCTTGTCTTTACCGGACATGTCGCATGCTCCTCTCAGGCTTGATTTTAGAAATGATTCATATCGCATAAAGTAACCAGAAAGAGGAGGTACTATCCGCTGAAATTTGCATAAAAGGTCAGATTATAGGCTTGCCAACGAATCGAATGCTTCTTGCACAGAGTCCGACGCTGGCGATTTGTCAGCTATTTGGCGAAGACGTTGTGAATTTTGATTTTAGAGCATCTAGAATATAGCGCTCCAGCAGAAACCGCGGGTTCTTCCAGCGGCTGACCTTGCTGTCGGCCGTAAATACGGCGACTGTTTCCAATTGGGGGAAAAGGTAGATTTGCTGTCCTCCATGGCCGTGAGCAAGCGCGAAGGGAGTCCCGTTCTGAACCCCGGTCCACCACTGGAATCCGTAATCTCCAAACGCGGGATAGCCCTCAACCTGCGGAGCGAGTGCTTTCTTAAGCCATGATTCCGGGATAAGCGTGGTGCCTTGCCAACGTCCCCCATTCAGGCAGCAAAGACCGAATTTGGCCATGTCGCGTGAGGTAAGATATAGGCCGATGTGCCCCATACTATGGCCCTCGGGGCTTGGGGACCAGGCGGTATGATGAATGCCGAGCGGCTCGAATACATGTTGTCTGGCATAGGCGTAAGCATCCATTCCCGTAGCTTCGCAAATGGCAACGGAGAGCAGATGGGAATCCGTGCTCCGGTATTGAAAGAGGCCCATTTCCTGTTCAATGACAGGGAGGGATAGCGCGAAGCTCGTCCATTTTCGGTTGCGGTGGAACCGGTGAATGAGCGGTTCCCCGAGCTTTTTACCGGTTTGCCACGCAAAGCCTGAGGTCATCGTCAGCAGATGATGAAGGGAAACCTTTTGCAATAGGGGATGGGCTCGTTCGGGAACATATCGCTGGAAGATGTCAATTACAGAGGAATTCAGGTCAGGTAATTCGCCGCGTGAGTGGGCGATGCCGCATAATACTGACGTAAAACTCTTGGTAGCGGACCTGAGATCATTCAGCGAGGTAATGTCATGACCGTTGTAATAGCGTTCGTAGATGAGTTTGCCAGCATGGAGCAGAAGAAAGCTGCGCATTTTCGTGTATTGTTTCTGGATAATCTGATCGACCTGGTCGAGCACATCTCGCTGAAGGCCTGCGTCTTCAGGCTCCGCGACAGGAATAGGCGAGCTTATATCAATAGGTGAGTGGAAAAAAGACTGGGTATTCGACATCATATTTCAAGGCCTCCTTGTATCTTGAATATGTTATTCTGAGTTATCAATTTGTGATATTCGCTGATTTCTAGAGTTGGCGGGAGGTTCGATTGAATGTATCTTAACCAATTCCGGACACAAAGAATGGCCTTAAAACATAGGACAAAAAAACATTTTTTGGGAAAGATGAAACAAACAGAAGAATATGATATAATATATTAATGATTCATTTGCATGCTGTTAGGGTATGTATAGTGTCAGGTGCATTGGTAAGTTGCTGAATATCAACCTAATCATCACCGTAAGAACTGCAATATGGCTTCAACTTAATGAGGTAGATCTTTTCGGCATTCTCTTTAAACGGAGTAATTTTATTCCACACGTTTTAGGAGGGATCCATCATGGCAACGAAAGGTCACAATGAGGTTAAGGAAAGTCTGCGGGAAATGACACGAATTTTCCGGCCTAAAGATCCGAAAAAATTTGTAAAGGAGTATGTCCGGAAGTACCATATTATGGGGGGCTATGAAGAAGAGCTTACTCTTGTTGTTGAGCATGAACTTGGCAAGCTGAATTCCTCCGTTTCGTAACCTGTAATAGCACCTGGTCTATAGAAATATCACCGACACGCATCGCATCTTCACCTTGTTAATGACTAATGATATGAACCATTTAGAGTCTATGGTTAAACCGTTTTTGGGATCAATGTCCCGAAAGCGGTTTTTTTGCGTTTGTCAGTTCCCGTATAGTCAACAGGCTCATACTTCCTCAGAAAGTCCATTTTCTTGGGGGCATTTTGCAACTGTCCCTACATATATTGTTAGCAATCGATCCGATTAGGATATAAGGGAGTGGACAGATGTGAGGATACAGCTGAGACGGAAGGAAGAGATCGGGCATATCCGCGAGGCGGGACGTATATTGGCTGCGTGTCACCGTGAAATAGCGAAAGTCATTAAACCGGGGATCACAACGAGCGAGATCGATGCCAAGGTCGAGAAATTTCTGGAGAAGAACGGAGCCTTTCCCGAGCAAAAAGGCTATAAAGGATTTCCATACGCAACTTGTGCATCCGTAAACGATGTGGTGTGTCATGGATTTCCCGACCAGCGGCCGTTGAAAGCGGGGGATGTTGCGACCATAGATATGGTGGTGAACAAGAACGGATGGCTGGCGGACTCCGGCTGGACCTATGCGGTAGATAAGGTTTCCCCAGAAGTAAAGCAGCTGATGAAACATACGCATGAAGCGCTGTTTAAAGGAATCGAGGCGGTACGGCATGGGGCAACCTTGGGTGACGTGGGCTATGCGATCGAGCAGGTTGCCGAAAGGGAAGGTTACGGGATTGTCAAATCGCTTGTCGGTCATGGCATTGGCCGGGCCATTCACGAGCCGCCCGATGTGCCGAACTATGGAATTCCGGGAAGGGGACTGAAACTCAAACAAGGAATGGTGATTACCATCGAACCGGTGTTCACCCTAGGACCTTCGGGTGCCGTATTCTGGGGGGATGACGGCTGGACCATATCCAGTGCGGATGGATTGGTAGGCGTACAGTATGAGCATACCATTGCGGTTACCCGTGAAGGTGCTGTTATTCTGACGGATTAAGATCGCGAAAAATATACCATAATAATAGAAGGTATTCTTCGCGATGTTGCCTAGACTTGCGAAGAACACCTCTTTTATCATGGGGCTCAGATGAACGGGGTGTGGCTGCATACAGATTCAAAAAGGCTAAAATGACTGTATATATAGCTATGAAGGCTGTCGCTGACGGGTTGCAGAGGATGTCGAATGATAGGTCGTCGGGTGGGAGATACCGTTTGAAAGCGATTGCAAAATCAATAACGGCGCGACTTTGACGACTTTTCGAACAATTTGTGAACTCCCTGTGAATGATTGACAAAAGCAACCCATGAACTTATATTTAATAAGTGATTGCTTTAATTGACAGGATTACTTCATCCGTGATTGTGCAGGTAGATTACCGCTGTTTGCGCCGGATGGTAGTCTACGAAAATCGGAAAAGTGGGGTAGATCAATGATGAAACGGTGGCAGGCTGTAAAGCGTCTTCTTCCTTTGATGGCCATGTTTGCTTTGGTGTTATCCGGCTGCGGCCGAGAGGATTTGTCGGTCTTAAGACCACAAGGTCCGGTAGCACAAGGTCAACTGGATTTAATTAAGCTCTCCATTTCGATTATGATCGTCGTAATGGTTGTGGTATTTGGAATTGCCGCATACGTGCTTGTTAAATTCCGTAGAAAAAAGGGACAAGATGAAATTCCTGAGCAAGTAGAAGGTAACCATAAGCTTGAGATTATTTGGACAGCGATTCCGCTGCTCTTGGTACTTGTGCTTGCAGTTCCTACTATTCAAAAGGTATTTGCTTATGGAGAGAACGACTGGAACAATCCAGATGCAGTTAAGGTGGAAGTTACTTCTCACCAATTCTGGTGGGAGTTCAATTATCCGGACTACGGCGTAAGAACCGCTCAAGAGCTGGTTGTTCCTGTAGGCAAGAAAATTGCTTTCCAATTAAAAACGAATGATGTGCTTCACTCCTTCTGGGTACCATCGCTCGGAGGCAAGATGGATACAAACACAGAAGGCAGCGTTAACTACATGACTCTGGTTGCTGACAAAGCGGATACATACATTGGTAAATGCGCAGAGTTGTGCGGTCCTTCTCACGGTTTCATGGAATTCCGGGTGAAAGCGGTTGATGATGCAGCATTTGACAAATGGGTAGCGGCATTTAAAGATCCTGCTGTGCTTCCTGCGGATGCGGCACTCGCCGAGAAATTCAAAACCAACTGCCTTTCTTGCCACGCTGTGGGCGACCAAGGCGGGGCAATGGGACCTAACCTGACCGGCATTGGATCACGTGAGACGATAGCGAGTATCTTGCTGAACGACATAAGCGGCAAACCAGGCACAAAGCCGACGAAAGACAACTTGGTGGAATGGCTGATGGAGCCTCAGGCTGTAAAACCTGGCAACACGATGCCTAATCCGAAGGATCTCGGCTTCAGTGACGAAGAAATCGAGCAGATCGCCGATTACTTGGCCAATTATAAGTTGGATTATTAATACAGCAAGAACTTTAAAAGGGGGTACAAACCTTGGCTCACGCTCATGCTTCTAGCCATAGCGTCAAACGCTACACGGGGATAATGGATTGGCTAACAACCGTTGACCACAAGAAAATCGGTATATTATACCTGATAGCGGGCGGCTTATTCTTCGGGATTGGCGGTATTGAAGCGATTCTGATTCGCTTGCAGCTGATCAAGCCGATGAACGATCTGGTATCGGCTCAAGTATTTAACGAATTGATTACCATGCACGGAACGACAATGATTTTCCTTGGCGTAATGCCAGTAATCTTTGCCGTGATGAATGCGGTCATTCCGCTTCAGATCGGTGCACGTGACGTCGCATTTCCATTTTTGAACTCGCTTGGATTTTGGACATTTTTGTTCGGTGGAATTTTGCTTAACCTTAGCTGGATTATGGGCGGAGCGCCTGACGCGGGCTGGACATCCTATACGCCGCTATCCACAACGGACTATTCATCTACACATGGTGTAGACTTCTATACGATAGGTCTTCAGATAGCGGGTCTCGGTACGTTGATCGGTGGTATCAACTTCCTGGCCACTATCATTACGATGCGGGCCCCTGGAATGTCCTTCATGAGAATGCCAATGTTTACATGGACGGCGTTCATCACATCGGCCATGATTCTGTTCGCATTCCCTGCAGTTACTGTAGGTCTCGTATTGCTCAGCTTTGACCGTTTGCTTGGTGCCAATTTCTTTGATGTTGCAGCTGGCGGTAGCCCCGTGTTGTGGCAGCATATTTTCTGGATTTTCGGTCACCCTGAAGTTTACATCCTGATTTTGCCGGCATTCGGTATTATCTCAGAAGTTATCCCTACATTCTCCCGTAAACGTTTGTTCGGATACAGCTCCATGGTATTTGCAACCATCCTGATTGCCTTCTTGGGCTTCATGGTTTGGGCTCACCATATGTTTACGACAGGTCTTGGACCTGTAGCGAACGCGCTCTTCTCTATCGCAACGATGTTGATCGCTGTTCCTACCGGTATCAAAATCTTTAACTGGCTCTTTACGATGTGGGGCGGTCAAATCCGCTTTACCAGTGCAAACCTGTTCGCGATCGGTTTCGTACCGACGTTCGTAATGGGTGGGGTTACCGGTGTCATGCTGGCATCTGCTCCTGCAGACTTCCAGTTCCATGATACGTACTTCGTTGTAGCTCACTTCCACTACGTTATCGTTGGTGGTCTGGTATTCGGTCTGTTCGCAGGACTGCACTACTGGTGGCCAAAAATGTTCGGTCGCGTACTGAACGAAACACTTGGCAAATGGACGTTCTGGTTGTTTGCCATCGGCTTCCATATGACATTCTTCGTACAGCATTTCCTTGGACTGCTAGGTATGCAGCGGCGGATTGTCTCATACTTGCCGAACCAGAATTTTGACGAACTTAACTTTATAAGTACCATCGGCGCAATCTTAATGGGTATCGGCGTTTTGGCTTTCCTGGCAAACGTTGTTGTCACTTCGAGAAAACCGGTTGGTGCTCCGAACGATCCATGGGAAGATGGCCGTACGCTCGAGTGGAGTATTCCTTCTCCGCCGCCAGAGTACAACTTTAAGCAAATTCCGCTTGTTCGCGGCATTGACGCTTATTGGAAAGAGAAGATGGCAGGCAATAAAGAGATGACACCATCCGAACCGGTTGGTCCGATCCACATGCCTTCGCCAAGTATCCTTCCGTTTGTGATGTCACTGGGTCTGTTTATCGCGGGTCTAGGTTTCATGTTTAGCACGGAGGACTTCTCGAATTCGTTCATGAGCTTAATCTTCAATAAATATATCGTTCTGATTGTTGGTCTTCTGATTACGTTCGCGGCAATGATTACTCGTTCCCTGTACGATGATCATGGATACCACATCGAAGTTGAAGAACTGGAAGGGGAGGGGAAAGCATGAGTCACGCTGAACATGTAAACGGCGAACTTCCTCACGAGCCGGAGAAGGCAACACTCGAAGGCCGTAATAAGGTTCTTGGTTTCTGGCTCTTCCTCGGTGGAGAGGCCGTGCTCTTCGGTACGTTGTTTGCAACGTTCCTGGCGCTTCGCGGCCAGAACAACGAAGGCCCAACCGCAGCCGAGCTGTTCTCTCTGCCAATTACGGCAGCAGCCACGCTGATATTGCTTGTCAGTTCCTTGACCAGTGTGTTCGCCATTCAGGCGCTCCACCGTCACAATATCGAGAAGCTGAAGTTGTGGCTGATCGTAACCGTTGTTCTGGGTCTCGGGTTCCTTGGCCTTGAGATTTATGAGTTCTATGAATATGTTGTGCATGAATCGTTTAACATGAAGACGAGTGCATTCTCGTCTGCATTCTACACGCTGGTTGGCTTCCACGGTGCCCACGTTGCTTTCGGGGTTGTGTGGATCAGCCTGTTGATCGCTCAGCTGTACAGAAAAGGGTTAACCGTGGTTACAGCACCTAAGGTATATGTTTCTGCCATGTACTGGCACTTTATCGACGTTGTATGGGTGTTCATCTTCTCGGTCGTATACCTTCTTGGAAAGGTGGGCTAAGGAATGACTGCGAATCAACAATCTAATGAGGGGCCTACAGTTAAACACCGCCATCGTGTGGAAGGCCCTGAGAAACACATTGTTGTCTTTATTTTCTCCATTGTCCTGACTGCGATTGCTTTTGCGGCTGTCGCAGCCGGTGGCATCAACACAGCATTTACGATCATCATTTTGCTGGTTATGGCTGTGTTGCAGGTGTTCGTGCAAATGGGTTACTGGATGCACTTGAAGGACAAAGGGCATCTGATGCCAATCCTGTTTATGATTGGCGGCTTCTTCGTAGCTAGTACCTGTATTGTCATGGCACTGTTCTGGGTTTGGTGGTAAAATGAAAAAGAGGTGGGCTACTTCAGCCCCCTCTTTTTTTAAATCGTAGGAAGGTGTCACAATTTGGACAGAATTTAACCCGTTATGGGGAGGTTTTTGCATGCTGGGCTTAGAATATTTTAGTTTTGCAGATAAATGGAGTCCCTTGTTCCTGGCATTTATGCTGCTCGTAACAGCAGGTTACTTCCTGTTGACCGGGCCGCTGAGCAGTCGATTCGAAGGGAGTGCTCCGGTTTCCACAGGAAGGAAAACACTGTTTGTAGGCGGTATGCTTACGTTCTATCTTGCACAGGGTGGACCCATTGAACTGCTGGGGCATACGATGTTCTCGTTTCACATGGTCAGTATGGCAATGTCCTATTTAATGGCGATGCCGCTCTTGATTCTGGGTATTCCTGTTTGGATGTGGCGTGCCTTCGATAAGGTCAATCCGTTTAAGAAGCTCGGTTTCCTTGCACGTCCGATTGTTGCCGCGGTTCTGTTTAACGGCTTGTTTTCTTTTTATCACATCCCGGTTATCCATGATTTTGTTATGTTGAATTTCTGGGTGCACCGTTTGTACTATTCAATCCTGTTTATCGCCTCACTGCTGATGTGGTGGGCCATTATTAACCCGATCCCGGAGAAGGACAAGTCCTCAGGGCTTTTGAAAATGGGGTATATCTTTCTCAATATGGTCTTGCTGACACCGGCATGTGCGCTCATTATTTTCTCGAGCGAGCCGATGTACGCAACTTATAGCGATCCGGTGGTATGGGCAAAGGCGATGGGATACTGTGTAGCTGGTGATACCTCCGCATTGCTCAGTAAATTTGGTGGACCGGAGTTCTTCGGTTATCTGGAGCCCTCGATTGACCAGCGAGTGGGCGGGATCATCATGAAGTTTTTCCAAGAGATTATTTTTGCCTCGATGCTGGCCTATGTGTTCTTTCATTGGTACAAACGAGAAAATCAGGAAGACGATCCTTTGCCTGGCGAGATTCCTCCCGGCAAGCTCAATCAGGCGTAACAGGATTATTGAAGGGGGATCCATATGGATTGGTTTTTTATATTTCCCACGGTCAGTACAACGTTTATTGTCATCAGCGCCGTGCTGGTAGCGATTGGCTGGGGTCTTATTATTAAGGGGAAGCGCGAAGCCCACAAGAAAGTGATGATCTGGGCGGCCGTCGCGGCTGTCATCTTCTTTATCATCTATTCCTCGCGCACTGTATTCATCGGCAACACGTCATGGGGTGGTCCCGATAATCTGCAACCGTATTATCAGGTATTCCTGGTCTTCCACATCGTACTGGCTACCGTAGCAGCGGTCTTCGGAATCACGACATTGACTCTCGGCTTCAAGGAGAAGTATTCCAAGCATCGCAAGTGGGGCAGAGTTACGTCGATCATCTGGTTCTTTACCGCCATTACCGGTGTAGCCGTGTATACCTTGCTGTACCTGTTATATCCAGGCGGGCATACCCAGCCTGTATGGAAAGTGATATTTGGAATGTAAGCGTGGGAGAACACCCGTCAGAGAGATCTGGCGGGTGTTTTTTTAATTGGGCAGGGCGGCTTATTCAAGGATGGTGAGGGCAGAGGAGGGGGAGTGTAACCGCTCCGGTCGCTGTTGAAACCAGGAAACTGGGAATAGATGAGGTGGTAGTTTCCCGGTTTCAAAGGCGAACGCCAGGTCTCCTCCACGGCTACACTCCCCTTGTGCAGGGAAGCTCTTGAATGAGCCGCAGCAGGGGAGTGAACACCTGGTAATTCTCTCCGTCGGGTGTACTGTGAGGGAAGTGGAGGGAGTGTACCCGCTCCGGTCGCTGTTGAAACCAGGAAACTGGATGAGATTAGGTGGATGTTTCCCGGTTTCAAAGGCGAACGCCAGGTCTCCTCCACGGCTACCCTCCCCTTGTGCAGGGAAGCTCTTGAATGAGCCGCAGCAGGAGAGTGAACACCTGGTAATTCTCTCCGTCGGGTGTACTGTGAGGGAAGTGGAGGGGAGTGTACCCGCTCCGGTCGCTGTTGAAACCAGGAAACTGGGATGAGATGAGGCGGTTGTTTACCGGTTTCAAAGGCGAACGCCAGGTCTCCTCCACGGCTACCCTCCCCTTGTGCGGGAAGCTGTTGAGTGAGCCGCAGCAGGGGAGTGAACACCTGGTAATTCTCTCCGTCGGGTGTACTGTGATGGGGGTCGGGGGGAGTGTACCCGCTCCGGTCGCTGTTGAAACCAGGAAACTGGATGAGACGAGGTGGTTGTTTCCCGGTTTCAAAGGCGGAACGCCAGGTCTCCTCCACGGCTACACTCCCCTTGTGCAGGGAAGCTGTTGAATGAGCCGCAGCAGGGGAGGGTGACACCCGGCAGGAAAACCTCTGCGGGGCATTTTTTTACAAATTCTATTGACACTGTTTATATACACACTATATACTGTGTATAAAGATATACACAGTGAGCACAGTAATCACACTAAGCACAGTGAAACTTAGACTGCGATGATAAAACGAAATGAATATATGAAGGAATGAAAGGATGAGACGCATTGCAACAGGTTTTCCATAATGCGATGAAGATCGTGAAGAAAGACTTCGCAAGCGATAAGTTCCAACTCATATGGACGATACTGTTCATGCTGTACATGGGGCTTTCCACGAGTTTCGTCATAAACGTTCAGTTTGAGCATCTAGAGGAATACAACAACCCATTTGTCGATTTTATCATGGTGCTTTTTGCTCCTTTTGTAGGATTTGTATTTAACAGGAGGTCCTTCAAATATTTGAACGAGGATTCATACACCCGAATGCTGTACTTTTACCGGAGTTTACCGGTGCCGGCTTCCGCGATTTTTGTTAGTCGGATCATAAATAGCCTGATCGCTTTTGCCATTAATAGTATCGTGTTTTATGGATTCATCTACGCAATGGGGAATCACATAAGAAGTGCGATGGCTATTCCCGAATATATCGCTTTTGTGCTGACTTGGCTCGGTGTCGGATTTTTATTAACGGGGCCTTATATTTACTGGGAAAACATGTGCAGCGGCAAGGTGTATCTCAGGAACACCGTTCTTCTGAATCCGCTCATTGCCGGATCGGTCGCCGTACTAAGCCTTCTGGGATACAGCATTTTCGAATTCGTAGCGGACGCCGCCATGAAATGGGGACTGTTATCCCCGGTGATGTGGGGCTCGTTGATTGCGGGATTGGCGTCTATGATGCTTATGAGCAAATTAACTTACATTCGGCAGCAGACCCGGGATTTATCATGAAGGATATGAAGTTGAATCCGTATGGCATAGCAATGGCACGGGTTTATGTACAAATGAAATGCGAGGTGATAAAAGGTGCGACTTCTGATACAGATCAATGAAAATAGCGCAGAGCCTTTATATCACCAGATTGAAACACAGCTGCGCTCGCTCATTATTAGCGGTCAGATCGAGGAGGGAACGCTATTGCCATCCATTAGGGAATTTGCTGGGAATTTGAAGTGTAGCGTTATTACGGTGCGCAGGGTGTATCAGGATCTTGAGAATGAAGGGTTGCTGCGAACGAGACAAGGTACGGGAACTTTTGTTGCTGGTGTCGGCGACCAGGCCCGAGAACAATATAAACGCGATGCGGTTATAGAGGCATTAAGGATTGCTGTAGATAAAGGGCTTGCCGTTCAATTCAATGAAGATGAGATGAAAGAGATGTTCATGGAAGTTGTCCGAGAAAAATATGACGCAAAAGGAGGTAGCTAACATTCCATGGAACCGCATGTTATTGAGTTTCGTAATGTCATTAAACGACGGAAAACGAAAACCATCGGTCCGATACAATTATCGATCCCTCAAGGATATATTGTTGCTCTGGTGGGGCCTAATGGCTCGGGAAAAAGCACCTTGCTGAACATGATGATGCAGACTGTGTTTCCGGACGAAGGGGAGATCACTTGGTTCGGCGAGTCTTACCGGGGAGAGCTTCCCGTCTCCATCCGTAAACAAATGGGATTCGTACCTGAACAGCTGAGCGTAGAGGAACAGAATATGACGGTGGATGAAGCGGCAAGCTTTCGCGCATCCTGGTATGACACTTGGGACGGTTATTTTTTTGATGAGCTGCTATCCCGGTTCGATGTCCCGCGGGGCGTCAAACTTCGCAAGATGTCCAAAGGGGAACGACGCAAATTCGAGATTGGAGCTGCACTTGCGCCAAGACCTAAGTTTTTGCTGCTGGATGAACCTTCTTCCGGTCTTGATCCTTTCGCTTGGAAGCTGATGATTGATCAGCTGCACAAAGTGATGAAGTCCATGGACACAACGATCGTGCTCTCCACCCATGTGGTGGATGAAATCCGGCGCCTGGCGGACTATGTCGTTCTCATCCATCACGGGAAGATGCTCGGCATGGTGGAGAAGGATTCGCTGCTGGATAACTGGAAGGAGTGCTGGATCCAAGGGGATGCCTCCATTGTCGAAGAGCTGCCGGGTATTCTGAGTTTCAAACAAGAGACAGCGACTACGATTTCTTTTATAACGACGGAATGCTTGGAAGTGGAGAAGATCCTGCAGTCTGCAGGCATACCGTTTATTCAGACCCGTTCCTTGGAACTGGATGAAGTGCTTCGATTATGGATTGATGGAAACATTCCTGCCAATGTGCAGAACTAGGATAGAGAGGGGTTTTAAAGAGATGCAACGATTGCAATTAGACAATGTAGTTAAGATTTATGCGGACAAAACGGCAGTAAACCGGATTTCGCTTCAGGTTGAGGAGGGTGAAATCTACGGACTGCTGGGTGCGAACGGCGCCGGCAAAACAACCACCATGCGGATGGTGCTCGGGCTGATCTACCCGGATGACGGAACGATCCTGTACAACGGAAAGCCGTACAACAAGGAACTGCGCCACATTATGGGTTACTTGCCGGAGGAGCGCGGGTTATACCCGAAAGTGAAAGTCAGCGAGCAGATTTCCTACTTGGCGCAGCTGCGGGGCATGTCCGCGAAAGACGCGGATAAGAGTCTGAAATATTGGCTGGAACGGTTTGAAGTACCTGACTATTACGATAAGAAGATTGAGGAACTGTCCAAAGGTAACCAGCAAAAAATGGGCTTTATCGCAGCGGTTGTTCATGACCCGCAAATTCTGATTCTGGACGAAGCCTTCAGCGGGCTGGATCCGGTGAACGTCGAACTTCTGAAATCAACGGTAAAAGAACTTCGCGATAAGGGCACAAGCATTCTGTTCTCCACCCACCGGATGGAACATGTCGAGGAGTTATGTAAGAACATTACCATTCTGCATCGCTCCAATACGGTAGTGAAGGGAAATCTGAAGGATATCAAATCCAAGTATCCTCGTGAAGAGGTGTTGCTCGGTACGTCCGGTGAAGTCCGGGGTCTTGAAGCCCTGCCAGGCGTAACGGCTGTGGAGCGAACAGAAGACGGCTACTCCATCCGGATCAGCCAGGTTGATGCAGCGCAAAGTATTTTGAATACAGCCATGTCGCAAAGCACGATCCATCGGTTTGAAGTGAAGGAGCCGACACTCAATCAAATCTTCATAAAGGCGGTAGGTGAATCCAATGAATAATATGTGGACCGTTATCCGATTTACGTTCATGAATAAAATAAGAACAAAGTCCTTTCTCGTTTCAACTTTGATATTTGCACTCATTATTACGATCGGGATCAATCTTCCTTTTCTGATCCAATTGTTTACGGGAGATAAGGCAGGATCCGAAGAAACCACCCGCATCGGCCTGGTATACGGACAGGAGCAGACGCTCGCTGAGCAACTGGAGACTACCTGGAGTAACCTGCCGTCAACCTCCTATGAATTCGTCAAATACGATACGGCTGATGAAGCTGCTCTGAATAAGGACATTAAGGATGGCGTAATCGAAGGTTATCTGAAATTCGAAGCGCAAGAAGGCAATACGTTCCCGACCGTGGTCTACAGCTCTGAAGATGAGGCGATGAGTCCGGAACTGCAATCCAATCTGCAAGCAGCTCTGCAAGTGGCGAAGACGCGCAGCATTGTAGACGGACTTGATTTGTCCGATGCGCAAATTAATGAACTGAATCAACCGGTTCAAATCGACGCTAGGAGTATCGATCCTACAGAAACAGGTAACGCTGGCGGAGCTTCCGGAGAGAAGGAAGGGGCTTCCGAGGTTATTAACTACATTGTTGTGTATGCACTGATTATTCTCTTCTTCTTCACTTTGATGGGGACAGGTAACATGATCGCATCTGAAGTAACAACAGAGAAGAGTTCCCGCATTATGGAGATTTTGATTACAAGCGTATCTCCGCTGAGCCAAATGTTTGGTAAGGTTATCGGCATGTTCCTGCTGGGACTGTCCCAGATCGCGGCATTTGGAGTTGTAGTTGTTGTGAACTTGATACTGCCGCACAATATAGATACATTGAAGGACATGAATCTCGACCTGACAGCCATAGACCCGATGCTGCTGGTGTTCGGTTTAATCTTCTACATCCTTGGCTATTTCTTGTATGCGATGCTCTACGCGGCTATCGGTTCGATTGTCAGCCGTACCGAGGATTTGGGGCAGGCGGTCATGCCGATTACGATGCTGTCCCTGGTGGCATTCTATATCGCCATCTTTAGCTTAAACGCTCCAAATTCGATGCTGATGAAGGTATCCACCTACATTCCGTTCATCTCGCCAACCACGATTCTGGTTCGTATCGGCCTTGGTAGTATCCCATTCTGGGAGATCCTGCTCTCGCTGGCGATCCTGATCGTATCCATCCTCGTGTTCGGTTGGCTGGCTGCGAAAATCTATCGCACCGGTGTCCTGATGTACGGCAAGCGCCCTACATTTAAGGAGCTTAGAAAAGCAATGAAGGCTTATAAGATGTAAGCATAGGCAGCACAAATAGTTGTGGGCTGCTGGAGAAAAAAGTAGAAGACTAGTGGGCGCCATACCGGCCATCGGTATGGCGAACCATCATTAATTATGAATGAAGCGCACTGGCAGTTATTCTTTGGTACAAGAATTACAAGATGAAATTTTCATGATTATACGAAAATAAAGTTACACGAAAATAAAGGAGATTACATAAATGAAAAACTGGAAAAAAATATTCCTTTCCCTCTCGATTTCGGTTGGTTTGCTCGCTTCGGCAGTGCCTGCCATAGCTGCTCCACAGCAGCCGGCAGTAAAAGTGGATAACCAAGTTGTTCAATATTCGCTTGGCACACCGATTATAGATAAGGGCACAACGCTTGTTCCGCTCAGAACAACGCTTCAGGCTCTGGACGTGAAACTGAAGGGTACAGCAAATGACACGATCCATGTCGTTGTGGATGGCAAAACCATTACCCTAAAAGGCAAACTGAAACAAATCAATGGCGTAACCTATGCGCCAATTTGAGTTGTTGGGGACGCTGCGGGGTATAAGGTTAGCTGGGATTCGAAAACTCGCGCCGTTCTGCTGGTTTCCAAGGAAACAGAAACCGCACAAGCGGGTGGCCGCGGCTTCATGTGGGAAGTGGAGAGCAACGGGAATACAGTGTACCTCGTAGGCTCCATGCATATCGCGGATGACAGCTTCTACCCGCTACGACCGGAGTTTGAAGAAGCATTTGCGGAGGCAGACTATCTTGGTGTCGAGATTGATATCAGCAAAGCGGCTGATGAGGAGCAGCAGAAACTGATCATGGATCTGGGAATGTATCAGGATGGGACAACCTTGAAAGACCATGTATCCAGTGAGACCTATGCCAAGCTTGGCGAAATTCTGAAGCAAAGCGGCATGCAGCCGAATGCACTCGATGCATTCAAGCCTTGGGTTGCCGAAACCACAATCAGTAGTCTGAAATCCGTGAAAGCCGGGTACGACGCATCAGCTGGAATCGACCTGTATTTCATCCAGAAGGCTATTGAAGCAAAGTGCCGATCTTGGAATTGGAAACTTATGAATCCCAGCTGGGCATGTTTGATAACTTCTCCAAAGAGCTGCAGGAGAAAAACCTCAATACCGCCCTCGATAACTTTGACG
The DNA here is from genome assembly GCF_050482385.1 of Paenibacillus lautus. Taxonomy (GTDB): domain Bacteria; phylum Bacillota; class Bacilli; order Paenibacillales; family Paenibacillaceae; genus Paenibacillus_AQ; species Paenibacillus_AQ lautus_B. Next base: position 183,691 of record NZ_JBCNHV010000021.1, on the reverse strand, counting down.
TGCTGGATGAGAGCGTGAACCAGATGGCCGAAATGTGGAAAACGGGCAATGACGAGCAGCTGCTCGAGTTTACAAACAGCATATCGGGTGACGAGGAATATAACAAAGCGATGCTGATCGACCGCAACATCGGCATGGCAGACAAAATCGACGGATATTTGAAAAACGGCAAAAACGAAGAGTATTTCATTGTGGTAGGGTCAGCCCATTATCTGGGTGAGCATGGCATTGTGAAGCTGCTTAAGGATAAAGGCTATACTGTCGTTCGGAAGTAAATAGATACAGGGCAGTGGGCTTCGGGAAACGAAAACCTTCCAATGATCGTTATTCGATCATTGGAAGGTTTTTTAAATGGTTCCTTTTGTGTTTTGCAAATACATTAAATATAGCATCAGAAGGAAGTATACCCTGAACAAATGATAGCAAAGCAAAATGCGTCCTTCCATGTTTAAATTGGATCTTGTAGGGTGGCTATTACCTTCCCTCAAGCATTTTCTCAGCCAAAAATTTCATGATGTTTCAGAGTCTGGATATCGGCTGTAAACCGTTCTACATCAGCCTTTGGCAGACTTCCCGCCAAATGGTTTCAGCAGCGGGGATCAATGCAGCGCTTTCATTTTTCCAAAAAAACAGTTGAAAATTGAGAAATCATCCTCTATGATAATGTCATCAGACCGGATATAAAAATTAAAGCACTTTAACTTTTATACATACATCATCCTGCGAAACCCTGGAAATATGGGAAACCTTATATTGAAAGTTAAAGCGTTATAATTTTCAAAAAAAGAAAGGTTGGTGTTTCCGTGACCCATCGCGAAAGCCGGCGACAGACGTTATACATGTACCTCTTCATCGCTCCATGGCTTATCGGTTTCCTGGTGTTTGCCTTGTATCCGATTCTGTCATCCCTTTATTACAGTTTCACGGACTATGACATTATCCACCCACCGAAATATGTCGGCCTGGCGAACTACACCGAAATGTTTCAAGATGATCTGTTTTGGAAATCCGTTGTGGTAACGGTGCGGTATACGTTTATAAGCGTACCGATCCAACTATTGCTGGCACTCGGATTTGCACTCCTGCTCAATACGAAAATACCGTTCCGCGGATTTTTCCGGACCGCCATGTATTTTCCGAGCATGGTATCCGGCGTGGCGATGTCACTGCTGTGGTACTGGATTTTCAATCCATCGATTGGTCTGTTCAATTACGTTTTGTCCTGGTTCGGCATCAGTGGCCCGTCCTGGCTTATGAGTCCGGATTATGCGCTTTACGCTCTGATGATTATGTCTTTCTGGACAGTAGGTTCAGGGATGATTCTGTTCCTCGCAGGACTCATGAGCGTGCCTGCAAGTCTTGTGGAAGCCGCCAAGCTTGACGGTGCGGGACGCTTCCGGATTTTTCTGAATGTGACGCTCCCCATGATATCACCGGTGCTGTTGTTCCAACTGATTATGGGTGTCATTGACTCCTTCCAGGTATTTACGCAAGCGTACGTCATGACCCAAGGCGGTCCTAACTACTCGACATGGTTCTATGTTTACAACCTGTACACCAGCGCCTTCAAAGAATACCGGGCTGGATACTCATCCGCTCTCGCGTGGGTTCTGCTGATCGTTGTCATGCTGTTTACAGCACTTATTATGAAATTCTCGAACCGTTATGTTCACTATGAAGGAGGCGGACGCAAATGAGAACCATTCCGACAGCCAGTCCTTCGGCTTCACCTTCTACGAATAAACGCCGGCGCAAAATCGATGTCGTGAGCATTGCCAGCTTTATTGCCTTAGTGGTCACTACCTTTCTCATGCTCCTGCCTTTGTTTTTCATGGTTTCGACCTCGCTGAAATCGAAGAAGGAACTCCTGAAGTTTCCTCCGACCTTTTTGCCGGATTCCTGGCAGTGGAGCAACTACAAGGAAATTTTTGAAACGCTAAACTTCGGCCAAATGTACATGAACAGTCTCATTATCGGCACTTTGACCGTGGTCGGCACTCTGTTGTCATCGGCGCTCGCAGCCTACGGCTTCGCCAGATACCGGGGCAAGGGCAGCAACCTGTGGTTTATGCTGATGCTCAGCACCATGATGCTTCCTTATCCAGCGATTATGATCCCGCAGTTCATTCTTTTTTCCAAGCTGAACTGGATCGATACATTCTTGCCGCTGATCGTACCTGCATTTTTCGGCTCGGCATACAACATCTTTTTGCTGCGCCAGTTCTTTTCCACGCTGCCGGATGAGTTGTTTGACGCAGGACGCATGGACGGTTGCAGCGAGCTGCGGATGTGGTGGCAGATTGCTTTGCCTCTGTCTGGTCCGGCACTTGCAACCGTTGCCATCTTTGCTTTCATTTACAGCTGGAACGACCTGCTGACACCCGTGCTCTACTTAAGCTCATCGGATAAATTTACGCTTCCGGTCGGTATGTCTTCCTTCACCTCGTCACGGTTTCGCATTCCGCCGTGGCACCTGCTCATGGTTGCCTCCGTGCTCGCCATGCTGCCGATTGTCACCTTATTTGCGATAGCCCAGAAACGATTTGTTGAAGGAATTGTACTTACAGGCATCAAGTAAAGACCCCGCCGCAGCGGCGGCAAACAAACTTGAGTATATGGGGGACTGTAGTTCATGAAAAAAAGAAGGATTAAAAAGACCTATGCACTTCTGCTTGCGTTCAGCATGCTCGTCGTATTGGCATTGTCCGGCTGCACCGGTGGCAAATCAGCGGGAGAAGTGGCTCCCGAAGGCAAAGGCGACAGCGGAAGTTCTTCAGGCGAGAAAGTAACCATCACGCATTACACGATGGATTCGGAAGACCGGACTTTTATTGAAAAGCTGGTTCCGGACTTTGAAGCCAAGCACCCTAACATCAAGGTCCGAATAGAAAAGGCTCCTTACGAGCAGTTTGATAGCAAGCTGCAAACGCTGATCGCTGGCGGCAAATCGCCTGACGTGACAAGCCACTATGGCTACGGCGGCTTTGCGGAATATTTCAACAAAGATATGCTGCTTGACATGAACGACATTATAGAGGAAGACGGATTTAAAGCATCCGATTACAGCATCCCGGATGACCTCATGGACATCTATACCATCAAAGACCATGTATACGGGATTCCGGTCAATATGTATGTGACCCTCATGCTCTATAACAAAGACATGTTTGATGCTGCCAATGTTTCTTATCCTCCAAGCGATTACGAGGACAAGAGCTGGACGTTTGACAAAATGGTTGAAGAAGCCAAGAAAATGACGCATGTATCCGACGATATCGCTAAAACACAGTATGGCGTCGACTTCACATGGTCCGAACGCGATATGCGCCCGCTGTATTTCGGCGTTGAGCCCTACTCCCAGGATACCTGGACCAATGGCGGCGTGCCTTCGGAGACTCATTTTGATTCTCCTGAAGTGATGGCAACCTACAACAAACTGTTTGACCTGATTTTGAAAGATAAGGTTTCCCCGACGACGGAATGGAGTAAGAGCGTAGCGGGGCAAAATGGCGATGCGTTCGTAACCGGCAAGGTTGGCATGACCGTCAGCGGCTCCTGGAGCCTTGCAGGTTCCAATGACTTTCCGTTCGAGGTCGGCGTGGCTGCAGTTCCTGCCGGCGGCAACGACAAGATCCGCAGCGTGCTGTTCGTCGATCCACTCTTTATTCTGAAAGGTTCCAAGCATCCGAAGGAAGCTTTTGAATGGATCAAATATCTGGTCAGCGAAGAAGTTCAGGAAAAATCCATTGACCTGAGCGGCGGCAATCCTCCTGTCAATACGAAGGCAGCCGAAGCTTATTACAAGCATTTTGAGGGCATCGATCCGGAAGATGTGAAGAAGGTTTATGAAGGCGCTGTGAAATACGGCTTTGAATCCTATAATCACCTGATCACCAACTACTCGCAAATCAACGACATGTTCATCAACGAAATGCAGCCGATCGATACCGGACACAAGACTGTTGAAGAAGTGATGCCAACGATTCAGAAAAAAGTCATGGAAATTATCAAACGTTAATGCAGACTATGGTACCGCCCCGAAAGGGCGGTGCATCTGTTAATTTAGCTTCGCGGCCAGGCCTCCGTCCATGTATACTAGTGTTAAGCCAATGTAAACGTACGGAAAATCCGCCGCAAGGAGTATAAACAATGAAGGTTAGTATATTTGACGTAGCAAAAAAATCAGGCCTGTCCGTCGTAACGGTTTCACGTGTCTTAAACGGTGCCGAATCTGTTCGAGAGAAAAACAGACAAAAGGTTCTGGAAGCCATCAAGGAGCTTGATTACCGTCCTAATGCTGCCGCTCGGAGTTTAGCCCGCGGTAAGACAGGGATTGTCGGATTGATCGTGACCACCCTTCAGGACTCCTTCTTCGACGCTGTGGTCAAGGAGTTGAATGAAGTGCTGGCACTTCACGGTTATTTCCTGGCCATTTCGGTCTCTACGGGCATAGGCTCTGACGAAGCCCATTATCTGATTCAGGAAGACCGAGTGGACGGACTGATTCTGCTTTCGCCAATGGAAGAAGACAACTATATCGTGGAATTGAAACGGCGCAATATCCCTTATGTCCTGATTGATAACCAGAAGCCGGATAATGACGCTTTTTCCGTCACTATAGACAACTACAAAGGCGGTTATACCGCAACGAAGCACCTGCTCGATCTCGGCCATACGTCCATTGCGCATTTAAGTGGGCAGGATATGTTCCGCAGTACGAGGGAACGCCGGAGCGGCTTTCTGCAGGCACTTAAGGAAAAGAGCCTGACGCCGTTTGAAATGATTACGGGCGATTTCGAAATCGACTTTGGTTATGATATCTGCCGCAAATGGCTGCAGGAAGGGCGACTTCCTTCTGCCGTATTCGCAGGCGATGACAACATCGCGCTCGGGGTCATGAACGCTCTTCTGGAAGAAGGCATCCAGGTTCCAGAACAGGTAGCCATAGTCGGCTATGACGATCAGTATATCTCATCCAAGCTGCGCCCTCATTTGACAACGGTCCGGCAGCCTACTGACCGGATTGGGCTTGCCGCAGCGGAAATGCTGCTGAAGCGTATGGATGGTACGATGAAACGTGGGGGCAATGTTCGGATTGATCCTGAACTTATCGTGAGAGAATCTACGGTCATACCTGCAGAATAGTCAGTTGTTTCATTCAGAGAAGAGTGCCTAGTCCCCGTATTGACGGGGACTTTTTCTTTTTATCGAATGTATGAGTAGATAAGCATGCAGCTTCAAATACCATACATCGGTTAATAGATCAATGACTCGATGGAGTGATTTTCTTGTTTTTCACCGAGTTGTCGGAAAGATACGATTGTTTTTTGAACGAGAGGCTTTCGTGATTCATTTGAGACATGGCTTCGTTATAATAACGTTTAATTATCGGGTAAGTATAGTTAGGGTCAATCCCGATCAACGAATGAACAGAGTTTGAAAGGAGGCAGTATCTCGTGGTTATAGATACGGTGCTGTGGAGCAAATGGCTGACAGGGCTAACCTTGGCGTTTCATGTCATTTTTGCCACGGTTGGCGTCGGTGTTCCGTTAATGATTGCCATTGCCGAATTTGTTGGTATACGTAAGAAGGATCCCCATTACATGCTCATGGCCAGAAGATGGACGCGAGGATTCGTGATTTCGGTGGCGGTTGGCGTGGTGACTGGAACGGCGATCTCCTTGCTGCTCGCGCTTGTTTGGCCGAACTTTATGCAAGTGGCGGGGAATGTCATTGCACTCCCGTTGTTTATGGAGGTTTTTGCATTCTTTTTTGAAGCCATTTTCCTGGGGATTTATATGTACACATGGGATCGATTCCGTAACCCGTATATCCATTGGCTGCTGACGATTCCGATTGTCGCCGGGGCAGGCATGTCCGCTATTTTTATAACGACGGTGAACGGATTCATGAATCAGCCTGGAGGCTTCGTCATGGAGGCAGGCCACTTTACGGCGGTTAATCCGCTGCAAGCGATGCTGAATACCGCAACGCCTTCAAAAGTATTCCATGTACTAACCTCGGCCTATTTAACGGGAGCTGCCCTGCTGGCAGGAATCGCAGCCTACGTTATTCTGAGAAAAGGGGCCTCGGCATATTACAAGAAAGCATTGAAGCTCATGATGGCGGTTGTTCTGGTGTTCAGCTTGCTCACAACCTTAGCCGGGGATATGTCGGCCAAGTTTTTGGCGGAGCATCAACCGGAGAAGCTGGCCGCTGCAGAATGGCATTTTGAAACGGAAAGCGGTGCGGATTTGATATTACTGGGCTGGCTTAATGCGGAGCAGAAGGTAATGGGAGCCATCCATATTCCGAAAGCGCTCAGCTTCCTGGCCTTTGGGGACTTTGATGCCGAGGTAAAGGGGCTGGAGGAGTTTCCGCTTGATGAAAGGCCGCCGCTGCTTGTCCATTATTTGTTTGATTTCATGGCCGGGATCGGTTTTGTTATGTTGGCCGTTGCGGCCCTGTATTTCCTGTTTTTGCTCTGGAAGAGACGCAATGAGCTCAACAAGTGGCTGCTTCGGGCCATTGTTTTTAGTGCACCTCTCGCATTTTTGGGCGTTGAAATGGGCTGGTTCTATGCGGAGCTCGGGCGGCAGCCGTGGATTATCCGCGGATATATGCGCGTAGAGGAGGCGGCTACGACTTCACCGAATGTGAGGATTCTCTTTTTCCTCTTCCTGCTACTGTATATTGTTCTTGGGACCATGTGTGTCTTTGTCCTGAGACGTTTGTTCCGTAACAAACCGGCAGAAGCCGAGCTGGACGAGTTCGTGAAAGAAAAACGCGATCAATCCACGGGAAAGGGTGAGCCGGTATGATTAATTACGAGTTGATAGGCATCTCCGTTCTTTGGTTGTTTTTATACGGCTATTTAATTATAGCTTCCATTGATTACGGCGCCGGTTTTTTTGCCTTCTATGCCCGTCTGACGAAGCAGGACCACCTAATCAATCGATTGATATCCCGTTATTTATCGCCAGTCTGGGAGATTACCAATGTGTTTTTTGTCTTTTTCTTTATCGGCATCGTCGGTTTTTTCCCGGACACGGCCTATTATTATGGCTCTGCGCTGCTTATACCGGGAAGCATCGCCATTATTTTGCTGGCGATCCGCGGCTCCTTTTACGCGTTTGAAAATTACGGCTCCAAAGAAAACATCGTGTATCTGTTTTTATATGGGGCCACAGGTTTGCTCATTCCGGCTTCCTTGTCGGTAGCATTAACGCTTTCCGAAGGCGGCTTTATTGTGGATAAAGGCGGCGCTGTTTCTCTGGAATATTGGACGCTAATGACGAGTCCGTTGTCGTGGAGCATCGTTGCATTGGCCATCGTATCGGTACTGTTTATAAGCGGGTCATTCCTAACCTTCTACGCCTCCCGTGCGGACGATCAGCCAGCACTAAAGCTGGTGCGGACATATGCCCTGTTCTGGAGTACGCCAACCATTATTGCCGCGCTCACGGCATTTATTTTCCTCAGTCAACATAATGAGCGGCATTTTCAAAACATGATGGATTTATGGTGGCTGCTGGCGCTTTCCGTTGGTTTTTTCATGATAGCCATATGGCTGCTGTACAAAGGACGCCGCTACGGACTCGCTTTTATTTGTGTCATGCTGCAATTTTTCTGTGCATTTTTTGCATACGGTATCGGGCAATATCCTTATATTCTGGACCCGTACATTACCATTCAAAGTGGAGCCACGCATGAGTCGATGGGCGCTGCGCTTGTGGCAGCCTTTATCGGCGGCCTATGCCTGCTGATTCCGTCCCTTATACTGGTCTTCAGGCTATTCCTGTTTGATGCGGATTATGTAAAAGGCAAAAAATAATAATCGTGCGTGGGTATCACTTCATTTAGGAGTACCTTGCAGCACTTTGGTATAAAGGAGGGGAGTTACTTGAAGGGGAAAACCAGTCTGCTGTCTCAGCAAATGTCCGCACAAAGGAAACGTATTATTCTCTTGGGGTTCATGTCGCTTGCGCTCGGTGCAGCCATGATAGGCCAGGCCGCGCTGCTCGCCGAAGCGGTCCAGAGGATTTTTGTGCAGCGGGCTTCCTTTTCCTCGGTTGTTGTCATACTCGGCTCATTGCTGGCTGTGATGGCTGCGCGGACGCTGCTGTCTTATGGAAACGGGATCATTGGCTTGCACATGGCTGCAAGCGCCAAGACGGAGATGCGAGCAGCGGTGCTGCGTAAGCTGGCCCATGCTTCCGTAGCCTCAACGCTTCGTGGACAAACGGGCGGAAAGGTCAGTGTGGCGCTGGATGCCGTGGATGAGGCGGACAGTTATTTCAGCCAATATATACCGCGTATGATAGAAGCCGCCATCATTCCCGTCCTGATTCTGGTCATTGTTTTTACTGAGCATATGAATTCCGGCTTGATTATGCTGGCTACCGCCCCCTTTATCCCGATTTTTATGGTGCTTGTGGGGCTGAAAACAAAGAACAAATCGGAGGAGAAATTCGCACAGCTGGCCGAGTTTTCCGGTACGTTTCTCGACTCTCTTCAAGGGCTGGTTTCGCTCAAGCTGTTTGGTCGGACGGATCATCAGCAACAGGAAATTGAACGCAGCAGCCTGGGCTATCGGGATGCAACGATGGGCATTTTACGGATTGCGTTTACCAACACCTTCATGCTGGAATCCATCGTTATGCTTAGCATTGGCGTTGTCGCGCTTGAGCTGGCGCTGCAGCTGCTAGTTTTCAAATCGCTTTCCTTCCACACTGCCTTTTTGATCCTGCTGCTGGTGCCCGAGTTTTATAGCCTGCTAAAAAACACGGGAACTGCTTTTCACAGCGGTCGTACCAGCATGGGGGCTGTCCGAAAAGTAGAGGAGATGCTTACGGAAACAAGGGAAGCAGGAGCAGTGGCAGACGGGCAAGAGGGCGCCGGGACAAAGGACAGAACAAACAGGGGCGATCAGATGGATACGGCGGATAAGCCTGAGACAGCCGATTTGGGTTTGATTCGGATGCCGCCATCCATCGAACTGAGGGATGTCCGGTTTCGGTATGCGCCGGATTCGTTCGAGCTTGCAGCCGGCTCCATGTCGTTTGGACCAGGGGAGCAAATCGCCATTGTCGGTAAAAGCGGATCCGGCAAAACCACCTTGCTGCATGTGATTGCCGGGCTGCTTGCGCCGACGTCGGGAGAAGTGCTGGTGAACGGACGTCCGCTTGCGCAATACGATGAGGCTCACTGGTTTGATCATGTTAGCTACATTACCCAGCATCCGTATATTTTTGCCGGCACGTTTGCCGACAATATTGCAATTGGTGCGGGCAGGGACGCCTCCAGGGACGAAGTCGTGCAGGCAGCGGAGGCCGCCGGACTAGCCGCGGTTGCAGCTGAGTTGGAGCAGGGCTATGACACCTTTGTCGGTGAAGGGGGCCGGGGATTGTCGGGCGGCGAGAAGCAGAGGCTGGCGCTGGCACGTGCTTTTTTGAAGCAGCCCGCCGTTATTTTGTTTGATGAACCCACCGTCGGATTGGACTTGCAAACCGAACGCGTCTTACAGCGGTCCATTGCCAAGCTTGCAAGCAAGGCGACCATGATTACCGTGGCGCACCGCTTGTACACGATACGGCATGCCGACCGGATATTGTTTATGGACAACGGAGCGCTGCTGGACAGCGGGTGCCATGATGAGCTTCTAGCGCGTCTGCCCCAATATGCTGAAATGGTGGATGCCCAGCGGAAAGGGGGACTCGCATGAATGAGCTGGCTATTTTAACCAAGGCGATGATTCAGGAACGGAAGGATATTGCCATCGCCATCATCGGAGGATTCGTTGCCGGCATCGCAGGTGTATGCCTCTTCGCCGCAAGCGGGTATCTGATCTCCCAGACTGTATTTGCCCCACCGCTCTATACCTTGATTGTGCTGACGTCCCTGGTAAAAATACTTGGTCTGCTGCGGGCGGCAAGCCGCTACGCGGAACGCTTGTATTCCCATCGGGCGACATTCTCTCTGCTCAGCCGTTTGCGTACATCCTTTTTTGCCAAGCTTGTTCCCTTGACGCCAGGGATATTGGGCAAAAAGCGGAGCGGGGAACTGCTCGCACGGATCGTCGGGGATGTAGAGAGCTTACAGCATTACTTTCTGCATGTCGCCTATCCGCCTGTCATTGTTGTCATGGTCTTTCTGGCTACGGTTTTGTTTACTTCCGCCTTTTCATTCTGGATTGCCTGTTTGTTTGTGCTGGGGATGCTGGCAACGGCTTTTGTGGTTCCCGCACTTGTTCTTCTTGGGCAGAGAAGGATATATGGCCGCGTTCGCCAAGAGCGAGCGGCGCTTTCCACAGAAGTGACCGAATTGCTTTACGGTTTCCGCGATTTGAAAGTATACGGGCAAATGAAAAAGCGCGAGCAGCAGCTGCAGCGTACCTCCGTCGCATTGGCAGCGGAACAGCAAGCGGCAGCTCGGCATTTGCTGCGCGGGCAATCACTGCATGTTTTTGTAACGTATCTGATTTCGTGGGGCGTACTGATGCTTGGCGCCTATTTGGTTATGGATGGCTCGCTTGCTGGCGTATTTCTTGCCATGCTGGTCATGGCTTCGCAGACGGTGTTTGAAGAAGCTGCACCAATGGCCACATTGCCTGCTTATAAGCTGGATAGTGAACATGCGGCAGCTCGGCTTGCGGAAACGGTTCATGCCGCAGATAAGCAGCCGCCGCAGCCATGCGGCGTCCTCCCTATCGAGAAAGCCGTTTCCATTGAGCTAAGCGGTGTTTCATTTCAATATGAAGATGAGTGGCGCCCAGCGCTGAAGCACATTTCCCTCTCTCTTCCACCGGGGTCTAAAACCGCTATTGTGGGGCCCAGTGGATCAGGGAAAACAACCCTCATCGAATTGCTGCTCAAGCTGCGCGCACCGACAGACGGCCAGATTCGTTTAAATGATACTTCGATTAAGGAACTGGATGAAGCGAGCATTTGGCAAGCCTCAAAGGTAGTACTGCAGCACAGTCATTTCTTTCGGGGTACCATTCGGGACAACCTGCTGTTGAATGAGGAACACCATTCCGACGAAGCGTTGTCGGCTATACTGGATAAAGTACAGCTGCCGAATAAGTCCCTGGACGATATGGTATATGAAAAAGGGGAGAACTTGTCGGATGGAGAGAAGCAGCGCTTAGCCTTGGCTCGGGCGATGCTCCGAGAAGGACGGTTATGGCTTCTGGACGAACCGACGTCTTCACTGGATTACGTTACGGAGCAGCGTGTTTTTCGGCATCTACTGGCGCAAGCGGTTAACGATACGCTTCTTCTGATTTGCCATCGGCTGACCGGCTTGGAAGAGATGGACCGGATTGTGGTCATGGACCAAGGCAGAGTCGTTGAAGCGGGCACATATTCAGAGCTGATGGAGCAAAAGGGATATTTCTATGAAATGAAACAAATTGAGCTGCAAATGATCGGCGAAGACGGATAGAACAGCACAACAAAATGATTAAGTATTCAATGGCTGCTTCAAACATTGAATGAACTAAGGATCGTAAGTATCGTTAGGAAAAACAAAGGCCAAATCTGGACATTGCTTATTGTGGTAGTGTCAGGAAGAAGTGAATATACAACGTTAAGAAAACCCAAATATATAAAGCCTAATTTCTCGTTTATAACACCGAGAAATTAGGCTTTAGTATGTTATTAACTGCTATTCTGGTTATCTGTACAGCGATTCCCAAAGCGAAACCAAATGAAAATAATATCGCTTGACTTATTTTTCCTGGAATGCTAACCTGATTTTTAGACTTGCAAGTCAGTTTGTTTTATGATTTCAATTTTCCTAATTTACAGTGAAAGGTAGATCCTATTTGAGTAAAGATAGAATTATTAAAGCTGCCATTGAGGTGTTTTCTGAGAATGAATATCACCTTGCAAGCATGGATGAAATTGCCCTGCGTGCGCAGGTAGCCAAAGGCACTTTATACTACAATTTTCCAGGGAAATCCCAATTGTTTAAAACGGTTGTCAAGAGTACTTTTGAGGACTTTATTCGGCGGATTGAGGCTGACCTACAGTCTTTCATCCCGCTTAAGGATAAAATTCAGCAAACGATTCGTCACCATCTTGATTTGTTTCTGGAATCCCGTCATTTGTCACATGTTGTTTTCAATGATACTTCCAACGGATTTGAGGAAGACGTTCTGAGTGAATTAAAACTGCTCAGACAGGAGCATCTCAACTTCTTGGCAAAGATCCTAGAAGAAGGAAAGTGCGATGAAAATTATCTCCGTGATCTTGACTCGAATTTGGCTGCGGTCAGTATTATCGGTACGCTGGAGAGCACTTCGAAGTACTATCTTAGCCATCAAAATGAATATTCCCGCGATGACTTGGAACGTCAAGTCTTTACGATGATTACCATGAGCCTGTTTAATTCGATCGATTATGGACATAAATAATAAATTCTCAAATCATACTCCTTGGATCTTTTTCTTTTTGGTTTTCATTCTCTCCATTCCGTTCTGGTTGATCGGAATGGCAGCCGAACATTGGCAACGAGAAATTCCGATAAATCTCCCTTTTAGTGCTCTTATGTTTGTTTGCCCTATGATCGCGGCTTTCATCCTCGTCTATAGGAATCACGGTCCAGGCGGCATCAAACAACTATTGAAGAAGTCATTTCATATGAGCATGAAGAACAAGATCTGGTTTGTCCCTCTCTTCTTCCTGATGCCTGTCATTACGATCTGTGCACATGGATTGATCAAATTAATGGGAGAACCACTCCCTGACTTGCACTTTTCCATCCTGACGGCATTGACCTTTTTCGCGGTGTTTTTCATCGCAGCTATATGCGAGGAGATCGGTTGGCAAGGCTATGTTTTCGACATACTGGAAAAACGTTGGCACGCATTGGGGGCCAGCATCGTTCTGGGGGTTATTTGGCAATTATGGCACGTCATTCCCCATTTACAAAATCATCATTCGCCAGCATGGATCCTCTGGCAGTGCGCGGGTTCCGTTTTATTGCGGATACTGATTGTTTGGTTTTATAAAAATACAGGCAAAAGTGTACTTGCAGCAGCCATATTTCATGCAATGAATAACGTTTGTTCATTTTTGCTTCCCAATTACGATTCAAGTATCACCCTGTTCTCTATCTTTATCGTTACAGCATTAGCAGCTTTAATCGTTACATTTTTATGGGGTTCTAAAACGTTAGCTCAATTTAGATTCATGCGTAATAGCTACTGATGCAATTGAAAGCTTCCTTCCATTACCATATATACTTATTATTTATATATCGGACATATAATATATTATTTCTTAATGACTTGTCTCTGTATACTTAGGATGCACCACGAGATTTGGCTATCCGAGAAATGGAGATGATTCGTGTGAGAAGAAGTGTGCTGCTCTTGATTGCAGCCGTATGTTTATTGATCTCTGCTGCCTGTTCCGGCGTTGGCGGGGGAGAGGCCAAAGAATCGGAAAAGCTGGAAGTTGAAGTGAATCCCGTTCAAGACGTCCTCGTGTCCGGCCGTGCAATTCTCATAGATGCCCATATAACGAAGGGAAGCGATTCAATCGTCGATACCGCGCAAGTCAAATTCGAAATATGGAAAAAAGACAGCGCCGAACATGATATGATCACTGCCATTCAAGACCAGGATGGGAATTACCGTGTTAAAACGCTGTTCTCTGAAGGCGGGGAGTATTTCGTCAAAGCCCATGTGGAAAATGAAGGGGCATCGGTAACGACGAGTGAAAAGAAACTGGTTGTTCAAAACGATGAGATGAGCTAAGAAAATCAGATATCCCGGAAAATGGATAATTATTAGAACTCCTGGTGGCACGTACATGAATTTGAATGCAGTGCTCAACTGGCTGAAGAAGGCGATGATCGTCATAACCAACGCTTTGGAAGCCGGAAAATCCGGCTTCCTTTTTTAATCGATAGACGACCATGGACCCATTAGACCCATTACAGTGTGGATCTAACTTTTTTTGCGATCGAAATAAAATCGCGAATGTATCCCTCCAGATCATCTTTATCATGAGAGCAGAGCACGATTTTGTTGGTAAAACGGACGCCAATGACATTCACTTTAGCTAATTCTCCCCGTTCGATGAAGGGACTGGCCACAAGAGAGGATACAAAGCTGACGCCATATCCGGCGACTACGGCTTGGATGGTTTCGTTAAGACCGTTAAATTGCAGTTCGATCTTTGGCGGGCTGACATCTTGAACGCTGCACAGCTCAAGGAGCCTCCTTCGGGTCGTGCTGCCTTCCTCCCGCATAATAAACGGCTCTTTCACCATGTCTTCCATGGAAATTTGCCTGTTGGCATACTTATGATTCGGCGCAACCACAAATTTGAATTCGTCTTGATATAATTCCAGGCAATGGAAGGAATGGTCATTTTGATTTGTAATTTCGCTGTTTCCAAAGATGGCGATATCCGCCTCGTAATTCGTCAATCTTTCAAGTGCAACTTGTGAATTCACCGTCGTAATTTCCACTTCTACTTTCGGATACCTTTGCTTGAATAAAGAAGCCCATTTGGGGATCAGAACGCTAGTCGCCAGGTAATTTCCGGAGATCCGAAGTTTTCCCTGCGGATGTTTATGATGGTCTTCAATCATGGTTTCGATCTGCTCTTCGAGAAGAAACAGTTTTTCGGTGGGTTTAAACAGCTTTTGGCCAAAGGAGGTTAGAACCAGGTTTCTTCCTTTTTTCTCAAATAAAATGACGTTATACTGCTTTTCAAAATTCCGAATTTGGGTAGAGATGGCAGGCTGGCTGATATTCAGCCTCTTGGAGGCCTCGGTAACGCTTCCGGCAAGAGCAACGTTATAGAACAGCATCAATGCATGCAGATTGATAGACAATCCCATCACCTTCTATACATTTTGTTAATACATAATATAAAACATATATTGTTATTTTATACATTGTGGACGTATACTTCAATTACCAACAAAGGAGGGAGCAACATGACGACCACCGTTTATTTCGTAAGATACGGCCTGACCCAGTGGAACGTGGAACAGAAGATGCAGGGGCATATGGACTCTCCGTTAAAATTTCATGATTCTCATCCATTCATCGAGCTGTACGGAGACACCTCTCATTACGAGGGAAGCGCAGACGTGTTGCTGAAATAAGGGGAGGATGCATGAACACGAAGAAAAGGAAAACTCTCTTGGCTTACACGATGGCTTTCGCCATGATTATCCTGATGGCCGCGGCTTCGGAACTTCGTCATAATCATGAGTTTATCCTTCCCGAAATCGCGGCCATGGTGATCGCCATGTGGGTCTATCGGGATCCGAATTGGCTCAGGCATCCGCTTCAGATTTGCCTTGCTCCCACACTCACATCCGTGATCGGTTTTACCGTCAATCATCTTCCTGTTGCATATCTCTTTAAAGTGGGTATCGATTTCATCTTGATTATGGCCTGTTTGCGTTTGATCCAATCCAACTTCGCTCCATCCCTTGCGACCGGCTTACTGCCTCTGATCACCAACGCGCATGATTGGAAGCTTGTCCTGATCATCTTCCTCGCCACTTTAATATTAATGCTGGTGGTCATATTCTTTCAGATGCATGCATCCCTGGAGAAGAAGGTGCAGATCCATTATAAATATACGTACTTTTTCCTGTGCCTGATCTTTGTGTGGATCGGAATATGCTGGATCACCGGCTTCGGGAAGCTGGCCGTCATTCCGCCCATTATTGTCGTGGTGTATGAGTCGATTCAAAAAAGTGAGTATAGCGCTAAGCTGGCATTGAAGCAGGGAGCTGCATTAACTGTATCCGCGACGATAGGGACACTGCTGTTTCTGACTTTGGATTCTTTGGTCATCGTAACGGTACTGGATATGATGCTGATGCTGTTATTGCAGTGGTTGGTTAAGATTCGTATGCCCGCGATATATGCTTTCCCGCTGCTTCCGTTCATCTTCACGCATGATGTCGTGCTGCTACTCCCGCTGACAACAGTGTTTACTTGTTTGTTTATGTTTACAGCGGCTGTCGCTTATAAAAAAATTGAATCTGCTATCCGACCGGAGCGGGTGGACGTGGATATTTCCATGTAATTGAATCCATCTGAATCTATCCATTCATTAAAAAACGCACACTTCAATACTCACTATAATCCTTATTTTTTCCATCCGCTCTCCCGATAAATCAAATCAAGCTATGTTTGCTCATTCAACTCCCTAACTGGTTGGGCAACCTCTACAGCAATAGAATGGCAGCACCAATCATTGGGGTGAGGACCATGCAGGTTTTCAGCCAGACAACGGGAACCCGCTTCGTAAACTTTGCCCCGACATACGAGCCGGACATCGTGCCGATCACAACAGCGACGAGCAGTTGAACATCCAGGTACCCGATCGAGAAGTACCCGGCTCCTCCGGCCAGTGCGATTGGCATGATGACCAGCATGGTCGTGCCGGCGGCAAAACGCATTGACATGCCGAGGATCAGCATAAGCCCTAATTGGATGAAAGGGGTGGAGCCGATTCCGAACAGCCCCGATAAGGCGCCGGTTATGAGTCCGATTAGCAGCGCCTGCAGCCAGTATCGGAAGTCATGGACGACGGATGGCACCGAGTCCCCGGAAGCCTTCGACCGACGTGAGACGTACAGCATCCTGAACCATAAGGCTAGTCCAGAGGCGAACAGCATACCGGATGTCATGAAGCCCAGCTTATCCTCGGGAATAAGCGAGGACCAGCCCGAGCTGACCCATGCCCCTGCCGCACCGGCCAAGCCGACGACGGCCCCCGTCTTCAGTACCATGTTCCCTTCCCGGTAATGGCTGACAGAACCGGAAAGCGACGAGAAGAACATCGCCGCCAGTGCGGTACCCAGCGCGGTATGAATGGGATAACCGAATACAACGGTTAGGATGGAGATAATGAAACCTGAGCCGCCTGCACCTACGAAACCGAGAAGGAGTCCGAGCAGCACCATAACGAGGGCAATATCGACCAACTGCATCAGACCATCCTCCAAACCTGATGGGGAACGCCGATCCCAGCCGGAACCGGCAGGTCTTCGCGAACGCAGCAAATCTTGTCCAGAACCATAGTGGCGTGCCCGCTTCCATATACGGGCCAAGCCGGCAGCGCACGGATATTCGGATCTCCGCTTTGTATAAATGCAACCCATGCTTCCCGCATGGCGCCTGCCAGTGCATAACGCTCAGCTGTTACAGCATATGGATCCTCATTGGTGGGCAATGTGGACATAGGATTGTGGGTTAACGCCGCATGGATGAGACTGCCTTCATAACCGTGTATCGCGCCGAGTGTGCCGCCGCATTGAAGCCGATACATCCATACCGATGTTCCGGACGATGCCACGGCTTCTGCGAATTGCATCGCTCCAATCGTATATAGATGCTCGGTTAACGCTTTGTTCCATGCACCACTTGATGACATAGATTGATTATAACGACCATAAGCATCCCACACGACAGCAGCATTCGCTCCGAAGAATCGTTCGAGCGTCTCGAAGGCCGGTGATTGAAGCATGGGATCATCATGAATGAAGATGGCCGCTTCATCCTCATTCGTGCCGATCAGCAGCGGCGGCAGACCGTTGCTGCCGATTAGGCTCGCCAGGGGATCCACGGGGATAACATGGCCATCGGCTACCGGACCGAACATGTGCAGGCTGCGCGAGGTATCGGAACCGATCGTTGACTGCGCTTCGATTATTTTCTCCACAGGGAATTCAAGCAGTTGATTCGAATTCGCTTGCGTATGTCCAAGTTTCTCTACCAACCGAAGACTCGTTACATTAGCGGTTTGACAATCTCGTATCGACTGCGTCGCGCCGCTCTGGGCAATAGCCCGGTGGAAAAGGCCTCGTGTCGTCTTCATGACGTAAAGTGCGGCCGTACATTTGGCCCCGGCAGAATTGCCGATGACGGTTACTCGCGACGGGTCGCCGCCGAAAGCGGTAATATTAAACTGAACCCATTGCAGTGCAGCTGCGATATCGAGCATTCCATTATTGCCCGAGGTTTCATAATCTTTGCCCAGCAGTCCTCCCAAATACAAGAAACCTAAAGCGCCAAGCCGATAGTTGATCGATACGTAGACGATTCCATTCTCTGCTGCATATCGAGATCCGTCGCACTCCGCCCCCTTGCCCCCCACGAACCCGCCGCCATGAATATAGACCATGACAGGCTTTAATTTTTCACTTGCGCCTGATGTCCACACATTTAAGTTTAAGCAATCTTCGGATTGTACAAGCTCCGGCATGCAGCCTTGCGGATTATGCTTCTGCGGTGCGATAGGTCCGAATTGATTGCACTGCCGTACGCCCAGCCAAGAGAGCGGAGGGGCCGGAGGCTTGAATCTTCGCTTACCGATTGGCGGGGCGGCATAAGGGATGCCCCGGAATACATACGAACCTTTTAATTTTACGCCTGCGACTTTTCCTGATAATGTCTGTACGATCAAGTTGATCGTCTCCTATCCTTACGATTTGAGACTATTATATCTTGTATATTTCATGAACCCTAATATATATTGATTTATATTAATTATAACTTCTGAGTTATGTATTGTAGAAAGTGGGGATCGGAATGGAACTGTTGCAATTAAAGTATTTTCAGACTGCCGCCCGAATGCAACATATGACGAAAGCAGCCCATAGCCTACATATCTCTCAGCCGGCACTAAGCAAAATGATCGCGTCGCTTGAAGCAGAGCTGGGAACCAAACTGTTCAAACGGGAGCGTAAAACGATACGGCTGAACGAGCACGGCAAGCTGTTTCTCCATCAAGTGGATATCGCGCTGCAAGCGCTGGAGGATGGAAAGCTGCAGCTGCAGGATGCTAATGGCTGTGTCTCCGCCGTCCTCACACTTGATGTTCGCGTCTCCTCGCATTTACTGCCGGATCTATTGGCCGATTTCCGCAAAGAATGGCCGAATGCAGAGTTTCAATTGCAGCAGCATGTTTCGTCATTCGAAGGTATGCCGAGCTTCGATCTGTGCCTATCCGATGGCGCAACACCACCAAAGGGAACCGCATCGGTCTGCTTGCTCGAAGAGGATATCGTGGTTGCTGTTCCCGCCGAGCATCCGCTTGCGGATCGGAACCAGGTCAGCTTGCAGGAGCTCAAGGAAGAGAGCTTCATTACCCTGCCTCCGGGTAAATCGCTGCGTGAAACAACCGATGCCTTTTGCCGCCTTGCCGGATTTACCCCCCGTATCCGATTTGAGAGCGACGATCCCGCCACCGTCCGAGGATTAATTCGAGCCGGTCAGGGAGTTGCCTTCCTGCCAGCCGTTACGTGGGGCGGATCAACCGGACCTGATGTCGTCCAACTGCGGCTCGAAGAAAGCTGGTGCAAACGCTCAATCTCCTTGTCTTGGCCCGAGGACCGATACCTCATGCAAACTGCGGTACTGTTCCGGGATTTCATCATTCGATACTTTGCGAGGCTCGCCGAATCGCACCGGCAGGACATCGCTCGAAGAGGATTCTAGCCTGCTCGTCTTATCCGTGTTGGAATTATTGTGAAATCAAAAGCGAAAAGGAGCGACTTAAGTGGAAACCAAGCAGCCTCCCAGGCTAACCAATGAAGATTACCAATTGCAGCCCCACGCGCCTGTTCAGGTGTTTCATGGCATCCATCCGGGGACGATTCCGCTGCATTGGCATGAATTTTACGAGCTGAGTTATGTGGTTTCCGGAAAAGGCGAGCACAGGCTCAACGGTTCCGCGTATCCGCTGTCTTCCGGAACCATCTTCTTGCTGACACCAGCCGATTTTCATGAGCTGGTTTCCTTGGAAGAGGAACCTCTTGAAATCTATAATGTCATTTTCACCGAGGCTATGATGGAGGATAACGTCTACCATTGGTTATTCGGCGGGAAACGTCTGCTGCAAGCACAGCTTGAGGAGAAGCAGCTCCCGGGGGTATTCG
Organism: Paenibacillus lautus; assembly: GCF_050482385.1. Lineage (GTDB taxonomy): Bacteria > Bacillota > Bacilli > Paenibacillales > Paenibacillaceae > Paenibacillus_AQ > Paenibacillus_AQ lautus_B. The sequence goes on along the minus strand of NZ_JBCNHV010000021.1, from coordinate 163,765 downwards.
CCGACTACGAACGGATGAGGGAGGAGAACGGAGCCTGGCGGGAAGGCAGCGAGATCGTGATCCGGGCTACACTTCAGCGGCTGTTGGTGGATCTGTATCGTGGCAGCTCCGCAAATCGCATCCAGCCCACGAACGAAACGAGAGATCGGCAGCTCAACTTAAACCTGCAAAAGGCTCTAATCTACATTCATCATCATTTCCGTGAGGATTTGAGATTGGAGGATGCAGCGAGCCAGGCCCAATACTCGGCTACTTATTTCAGCGAATGTTTCTCGAAATCCGTGGGGCAGTCTTTTCAACGTTATCTGCAAAATGTCAGAATGCAATTCGCCGAATCGCTGCTTCAGGCCTCCTCGCTGCCTGTTACCGAAATTTGTTACGTCTCCGGCTTTAATACATTGGGGCATTTTGAAAGGGTGTTTCGTCAGCGAAAAGGAATGTCCCCCCGACAGTACCGCAACAAGGCAGAGATAACCGAAGATATGCAGCATTTATCCTAACGAATGCGCAGTATGGCTCTGACCGTCCGGGATATAATGACCACAGTTAACGATATCCCTACTTGACTGGAGGTTATGATGATGACAACGCAAGCCCTTTCGAAGCAAGAAGTTGAGTTTTATAAGGAAAATGGGTACTACTTGTACAAGAAGCCGCTCTTTAGTGCCGAAAAAATGCAGGTTCTGACATCGATCTTTGAAGAGCAGCTGGAGGAGAAGGGCAGCAAATTATCCGACGAGCTGGATACGCCGCATTTCCGTGACGAAAGGCTGCTCGACTTTCTATTATCCGATGAGGTACTGGATCTGGTTGAACCGATCATTGGTCCGAATATCGGGTTGTGGTCCAGCCATTTTATCTGTAAAGATCCGCATGTCGGACGTGCTACGCCATGGCATGAGGATTCGGCCTACTGGAATGGCAGATTAAGCAGCTTCGACAAGATTATCACCGTATGGCTGGCGATCGACCGCAGCTGGAAGGAAAACGGATGCATGCGGGTCATTCCGGGTACGCATCGTAACGGTTTCTCGGATTATGAGGAAGTGGACCGGGCGAGCAATTTGTTCGACACCCAAATCAAGAGCGGTTCCGTCGATGAGTCTCAAGCGGTTTACTTCGAGTTGGAAGCGGGAGAGTGCTCGCTTCACGATTCGCGGATCATTCATGGAGCAGCGCCGAATACTAGCCCGTACCGCCGCTGCGGCTACACCATGCGGTATTTCTCGACGGACGCGCTGGTCTATCCGGATAAGAACCCGGGCTTTAAAGTGTGGCTGGCCCGCGGAAAGAATATAGCCGGAACGAAATTCGTCAACGAATAACCTGAAGGGAAAAAGGAGAATTCGCGAATGGATATTCAGCTGTATAAAGCTCTATGGGGCATGGAAGGAAGCTACAGGGACCAATTGACGCGGGCTGCACAGGCCGGTTATGCGGGGATTGAAGCCCCGCTGCCTCCTCGGGATCTGGAACGCGAATTCAAAGACCTGCTTGCCGAGCTGCAGCTTCACTATATTGCCCAGGTGGTCACTTCCGTTCCCCATCAAGAAACCTTCGCCGAGCAGGTACGCCGGGCTGCCGATTTCGATCCGAAGCTGATCGTGTCCCATAGTGCCCGGGATGGCATGAAGATAGAGGACCAGTTGTTTTTTTTCGAAGCCACGTTGAAGGTTGAGCAAGAGGTCGGCATTACCATCGGCCATGAAACCCACCGATCACGGGCGATGTTCACGCCATGGACGACACGCACCCTGTTGGAGGAGTTCCCCGAGCTGAGCATTACGGCTGATTTCAGCCATTGGTGCTGTGTGACGGAGACCATGCTGGAGGATTATGCGGAAGACCTGGAGGTCGCTATTCGACGCGCCGTTCACATACACGCGCGCGTAGGTTACGCTCAGGGCCCGCAGGTTCCCCATCCCGGAGCGCCCGAATATAGCCGGGAACTGGCCGCATTTGAAACATGGTGGAAACGAATTGTCCAATACCGGAGAGAGCAAGGGTTCAGCTATACCAGCATAACGCCTGAATTCGGGCCTGCCAATTCCGGTTACATGCATACGCTGCCCTTCACAGGAGCTCCTGTTACTGATCTATGGGACGTAAACGAGTGGATGGCCAAGAGGATTTCGGAACGGATGACATCATAAAAAAGAAACTAAAACAAGCCGGACCATGAAGGTTCCGGCTTGTTATTCGTGCTTTGGAAAGGCAACCTAGTCCAATCATTCACGCACGGCCGACAGCCATCCAACTTATTAGAATAAAACAATACCGGCAGCGCCGGCCATGAGGAGTATCAACAACGGGTGAAGTTTGTACTTTAGCAGGAGAAATAAACAGGCTCCGCAAATCAGCAGCGTAGGAATGAGGCCCTGAATGAGCCCTTCACCCTCATTGGGATACCCAAAATGAATAGCTGCATATACGATGAGTCCTGTCGTTACGGGACGCAGGCCGTATAAAGAAGATTGTACATATGGATTGCCCCGCATGCGATAGAAGAGGGCGGACAGCAGCACGATGACGACCAGCGACGGCAGGATGATGCCCGCCGTTGAGACGGCGGCTCCGATATAGCCGGCGGACTGATAGCCAATCAGCGTAGCGGCATTGGTGGCGATCGAACCGGGCGCCATGCCGGCCAGCGCCACGGTCTGCTGGAATTCCGCGGCAGTCAGCAGTCCTTTTTCCGTTACCTCCTTCTGAATGACCGGGATTACCGCATAACCGCCGCCAAAGGACACGAGGCCTACCCTTATGAACATCATGAACAAGTCCCAATACATGTTTCAATCGCCCCGATTCGTTTCGCTCAAATGTAATATTCCAGTTCCGGGCAGCTGTTGATCGCAGCCTTCTTCTCCGTATTCGCTTGAAGGCCCAGCCGTTTTTTAATCTGAATGACGGCCATTCCGCATAGTAAGCTTAGCGCAATAAGATAGAGGGGGTGCACCCCTGTAAACAGCATCACGGATACGGTGGCAAGGGCGGATATCGTTGTCGTTGCATCAAAGACGGCATGTTTGGCCATCCGGTAAGCGGCGACGGCGATTAACGCAATAACAGCCCCATGCATCCCCTTTAAAGCAGCTTCAACTTTGGGTTGATCCCGAAAAAAAACGGCGCCTGCGCTGATCAGGATCACGATCAAAAACGTAGGGCACGTCACGCCAAGCACAGCCGAAACAGCCCCGGCGATACCGGCTTGCCGGTGGCCAATCATCGCGGCCGCATTCACGCCGACTCCGCCAGGAGCGGAACCGGCAAGCGAGATAAGCTCACCGATTTCCTCCTCGTTTACCCACTTTTTCTTACTCACCACTTCGTGCTCAATGATGGGCAGCATCGCATATCCGCCTCCGAAGGTGGAAGGCCCGATGCGAAAGAAGGTCCAAAATAGCTGGGCCAGCAGCGTTAACCGTTCTTTCAGACTGCTAAAGTACGCGTTTATCCTTTCCATTAGGCGTGATGAATTCTCGGCATCGGCATCGGCTCCTTGCCAAGCTCGGCCCAGATATACTTGAGCAGAAGCTCCGCCTTCAGCTGCTCGTACCCCGGTTCGTCCCATAAATTGCGCAGCTCGCCGGGATCCGCTACAAGGTCAAAAAGCTCGCCGTAGGTTTGATTGTAATAAACAGTGATCTTAAATCGCTGCTCGATGTACGTTTTTTGATGAATCGTCGAAGGCTCATGTCGGAATTCGCAGATAGCGTGCTGCCGGGTGGCGTCCGCGTTACCGAGCCACACTTCCTTTTGGTCGATGCCCGTCATCGCTGGCGGTATCGGTATATTGCAGAAGGAGAGGAAGGTAGGGGCCAGGTCGACCAAGGACTGCATTGCATTTGTCCTTATTCCGGCAGGCACCCGCCCTGGATATCGTGCAATGAACGGAAGCTTGATTAAATCCTCGTAATGGAACCCGCCCTTGGCTTGAAGGCCGTGCTGGCCGAAGAAATGTCCATGATCGGTGGTGAAGACCACGAGCGTATCCTCGGACAGTCCCAGTATATCCAGTTTATCGAGAATGCTGCCGATATATTTATCCATCATGCTGATCATGCCGTAATAGACGGCGACCAGCTTCTTCTTGTCGTACTCCGTTAACCTGGATTTCGAGCCGTATTCGTAATAATGATGGGAACGGTAGCCGTGAATGCCGAACCCGGTTTCAGCGAGATGCGAAAAATCCGGATCTTCTTCCTGCGTCAAGCGGAAGTGCGGCGGATTGCGGTCATGTTCACCAGGCGTTAAGGATGGGATCGTGAGTTTTTCCGGATCATACATCGAATCCCATGGTTCCGGCACCAGGTATTCCGGGTGCGGGTCGAAGAAGCTCGCCCACATAAAGAAAGGATCATCCGCCTTCTTATATTGGTCCAAAAGAGAGTTGGTGCGCTCGGCGATCCAGGTGTTGTAGTGGTATTTTTCCGGGATGGGCCAGGTGTATGTTTGGGAAGGATCCATGGTTCCCGTAGGCGGCAGGAAGTACTCGCGCCAATTGGCACATCCTTGCTCCTCCAGCCATAGGGCATAATGTTGTCCGACATGGGCCTCATTCGTATGGTTGCGGGCCAGCTCGACGTGATCGAATCCGTAAAAAGGGCCGTTAAAATTCCGCCAATACTCCAAATCCTGAAGAATCGGGTAGGCCTCCACGGATGGGTAATCTTCCGTTGATTTCAACGGCTGGAAATGCGCTTTTCCCACCAGCGCGGTCCGGTAGCCTGCGTCTTGGAAGCTCTCTCCCACGGTATGGCGGTCTTCCAGCAGCTTTGTCCCCAAGGTCCATGCTCCATGCTGACTCGGGTACATTCCCGTAATGATGGAGGCTCGACTCGGTGTGCAGGTAGGATTGGGGCAATACGCCCGATCGAACGTCGTCCCTTGACGCGAAAGGCGGTCCAGGTTGGGTGTAGAGATCTCAGGTTGAAAGGCTCCGATTGTATTCCAATGCTGCTGATCGCTTGTGATTAGCAAAATGTTAGGTCTTCTCGACAAGTGTAATCCCCTCCTAGTATGATGATATTGAAAATAACGGGTTATAAAAATAGCGAGGTGTTATATTTTTGTTGTCATTTTGTTATTCTTGATGGAAAAATGAAGGAAGAGGAGGGAGTCATGATGCAGGAATACGAATATGAGTATGCGGAGTTCATCTATTATACGCCGGGATATTTGGATAAAGAGGAACAGATCTGGCCTGTCCGGGCAGGGCGAAGCATTGCCAAGCCCAATTACAGGGTCGGACCGAAGCGAATCGAGTGTTATAGCCTGCATTTTGTACATGAAGGCATGGTGCGGCTAGAGTTCGATGACAAACGAGTGGATCTGCAGAAGAATGATCTGTTCTGCTTGTTTCCGGGTCGGACCTATTATTATCACATGCTTCCTGCGGAAACACCGCTTCAGATGAGCTGGTTGGCAGTGGACGGGAACAGGGTCAAGCCATTGCTTGCGCTGGCCGGCTTATTTCCGGAAAGCCCGTTCGGCAAACAAATGATATCCTCTAAGGTCAAAGAATCCTCTGAACACGTGATTGATGCCCTGGCCGCAGTCGAGCGCTGGAAACCGGCGGTATCGCTGGAACTGCACGGCTTGATTTATGGACTGCTCGCCGGCATGGTCCCGGATATGGCTTACGCACAGCCGACGGAACTAGCGGGATGGATTCACGAGTGTTTGGATTATATGGAGCTGCATGCCACCGAGGGGATTTCCGTACAGCAGGTTGCCGAATTCGCGGGTGTGCATCGGTCGTACTTCTCCAATATGTTCACCCATCAGGTAGGAATGCCGCCGTTAAAATACCTTCAGCGCATACGAATGGAAAAGGCGAAACGGTTGTTACAAGAAACGGACGCAACGATTACCGAGATTGCCTTGTCTCTCGGCTATCCGAATTTGTATTCGTTCACCAGGGCTTTCAAGATCTATTATAAGGTGCCTCCCATAACCATGCGCGGAGCTCATTGCTGACCGTACGGACGGCAATACGTTTTTGTAAACGTTTACTATCGATTTCTTCTGATCTGGAAAAAGGAGACGCGCACCATGAAACTCTCTACGATTCAAAGGTGGATATCACCCAGACGAAGTATTCAGGGGAAAATCTTCATTGCGTTCAGTGCGGTTACGCTCGTGTCCATTGTTTCCATTACCGTCATCGTGTATATGAGCATGCGCGAGACGATCATGCAAAATGCGATCACCTCGGTTTCGGACAGCATCAGGCAGGCGGATGAATCACTGAATATGATGCTGGAAGAGATCGACCGGCTGAATACCGTCGTGGTGACCAACAAAAACACGGTGATCGACACCTTACTGAGCCCTCATGAAGAAATTAGCTATGAATGGTTTCAAGAGCAGAAACGGATCGATGAGTTTCTATCCGTTCTGATTGATTACAAGCCTTATATTTCACGGATTGCCGTGGTCGGTTTGAACGGCAAGGTGTTTTTCTCGGGTGGTCCGTGGCTGGACAAGACGGTCTTAGGGACCGGAATGATGGATTACATGCTCCAGAATGGATCGCGTCATGCATATTTCAAGCAGACCGGGGTGTCGGATGCCATCACGATTGGGCGGGAGATCCGATATAACCGGGAACCGATCGGGGTTGTCATGGTGGATTTGAATTATGATTTCATCCAAAAAACATACGGCGTGAAGCCGACCACCGATAGTATGGTTTATGTGCTGGACAAGCAGGGCGGATTTGTCTATGAGGCCGAATCGGCGCCGTCCTTTGCTCCGTCGTTCGAGAAGATCCTCAGCATCCATGGAGAACTCGCAGGGAATGGGGATGCCATTAAGCAAACCATTGACGGCAGAGACTACATCGTTGTCAGCCGCCAATCCGGTTATACGGGATGGACCACCCTGGCTCTGATACCGATGGATTCGCTGCTTAGCGAATCGACAAGGCTCCGTAAACTGTTGGCCGAGGTATCGGTTATCGTCTTCATCGTTGTCCTGATCGGTTCGCTGCAGGTCTCTTCCCGAATCACCCTTAATATCCGGAGGTTGAAGTCCTTAATGATGTTTGTGAAGGAAGGGAATCTGACGTTTCCGAGAAAAGAGATAACAAGCGAAGACGAGACCGGGCAGCTGTACCGCGTCTTTATCAGCATGGTGGAGGAATTGAAGCGATTGCTGGAAGGGATCCGGGTCAGCGAGAAGGAGAAACGGGAGGCTGAGTTAACGGCGCTTCAGGCGCAAATTCATCCCCATTTTTTATACAACTCGCTGAACACGATCAAGTATTTGGCCAAGATGAACGGCGTGCCGAATATCGAAGAGGTGTCCGGATCGCTGATTGAGCTTATGCGCGGTGTTCTGGGCAATTCGAGTGAATTTCTGACGGTGAGGGAGGAACTGGATTATGTTGAACGCTATATCTCGATCGTGAAGTACAGGTATATGGAGCCGATCCGGATGGTTACCCAGATCGAGGACGACATTTTGCTGGAATGCCGGGTGCTGAAGCTGATGCTGCAGCCCCTTGTGGAGAATGCCATCATTCATGGAATCGGAGCGATGGAGCAGGAAGGACTCGTGCTGATACGCGTATGCGATGAGGGCAGCGATTTGAGGATTGAAGTGATCGACAATGGCAAGGGCATAACGGAAGGGCAGAGGGCGCACCTGCTGGGCGAGGCGGGCAAGAAGGGGGAAACCTCCCGTTTTAGCGGCATGGGCGTGCGCAATGTGCATGAGCGGATCGTTCACATGTACGGCGATTCGTACGGCGTCAAGCTGTACAGTGAGCCGGGTTTATATACAAAGGCCGAGATCCGGCTGCCCAAAAAAATGGAGAGTTCGGACAAATCCCGACAAGAGGTGATATAAAGCCATGTTTCAAGTGCTGCTCGTTGATGATGAGCCGCTCGTGCGGCATGATCTGCGAACGTTATTGGACTGGAATGAGCATGGATTCGAATTATGCGGCCAAGCGCATAACGGATTGATGGCCTTGGCCATGATTGAGCAGTCTCCCCCGCATATTGCGATCATTGACGTGAATATGCCCGAAATGAACGGCGTAGAGCTCAACCGGGCGATCAAAGAACGATTTCCGTTCATTCAGACGATTATGCTCAGCAGTTATGATGATTATGACTACGTGCGGGAGTGCCTGAAGAACGGCTCCATCGATTATTTGTTGAAGCATCGGCTGGACGGAGTAGCGCTGGTCACCCTGTTAAATAAAGCGGTCTTGGAATTGCGGCAGGAGGATCGGTTGCTGGAAGAACGCATGGCTAACGAGGCCGTGGCCGAGAGGCCGAGTCCCGTGCTGATCCGCGATTATATCGTGTATCTCGTTAATGGGCGGAAGGATGCAACTATGGAGGTGGAGGCTTTTTCACAAAAAAACCGCCTGTACACCCACGCGTTAAGCTATGCGGCAGCGGCTGTGCAGATTGTTCCGTTTCTGCTGCTGACGGAGTCATACAGCGACGTGCAAACGAACCGGCTGGTTCAGCAGGTGGTCGATATGATGCAGCAGAGCTTGGGTGATATTCAGGAGCGGACGGCGGCTTACGTGGAGGATGGACGGTTTATTGTCGTGTTTGCGTTCAAGGAGCGGAGCGAGCATGCCATCAAGAACGAGATAGCCGGACGGATGAGAAAGCTCCAGCATGCGCTTGAGCTGTTCCTTAATTTAAAATGCGTGGTCTCCGTCGGACATGTATGCACCAGCTTGTCACAACTCGGCTCAAGTTATATCTCCGCTGAGCGGGTGCTCGACGCTTCCACTGCAGAGCCGTCCGGAAGCAGTGCAGCTCCAAGGATACCGGGCCGGGCCGGGGGACTTGCGGGCGGAAACCATCAGCGCGTATCTTTGACGATTGAGGAACACAAACAGCTTCTGCTATCGATTGAAAGGCTGGACATTGAAGACGTGCACGGGTTAATCTTCTCCATCTTTGCTTCAATCCGCCATCTGCCAATCCATTCGCATACGGTCCAGATGATCGTCAGCGAGCTCATGTTAACCGGAGATAAGGCATGGAAGACATGGATGCCATCTGCGGAAGCCGCGAAGGAGAAGCTTCCTTCAAGAAGCGAGCTCGGAAGAATCGGCAGTGTCGGGGAGCTGGTGCAATGGCTGCAATCCTACTATGCGGGCTTGCTTGGCCTGCTGAAGCAGCACCGTGCGGGAGGGCCGTATTCCCGGCATGTCACGCAGGCCGTTCATTTTATTCTGGAGAGGTATCCGGGTTATGTCACGCTGGAGCTTGCCGCAGGCGCAATCGGTCTGAACTCTTCTTATTTAAGCAGAATATTCAAGGAAGAGACGCAGCGGACGTTCTCGGAGTATCTGAATCGAGTTCGAATTGACGCAGGGCGGAAGCTGCTGGAAAGCGGCAAATACTCGATCAAGGAAATCAGCAATCAAGTGGGCTTCACGACCCATAACTATTTTTTTAAAGTATTCAAGGAAATAACGGGAGTAACCCCACAGGAGTATTTGAACCGCTTGGGAAGAGAATAGGCCAAAAACCAAGTATTCAGATCGGCAGAAGAACCGTGCGGGGAGGCCGCCGCTTTCATACCGTAAAATATGTGGAGTAAATGGTCATATTTTTGTAACGGGCCGTCTTGAAGGGTGAATTATAATAATCACACACCAATCGTAAACGCTTACAAATGGCGTTTGGTGAATGAAGACATATGGGGGTCGCTTATTTATGCGTAAACGCTGGGGAAGAAACGCGGTCATCACGATGATCGCTTCCAGCTTGATGCTGGCCGGATGCAGTTCCGATGGAGGTTCGAAGAAAGAAGCTGTACCCGAAGGTACAGAGAATGCGGTTCATGCTACAGGGTTTCCGATTGTAGAGCAGCCCGTGGATCTCAAGATGTTCACCCGGATTGCACCCGTGAACGGTCCGTTCAAAGAGATGCCGGTATTTCAGGATTACGAGAAATTAAGCAATGTGAAGGTTGAATTCATTGAAGCGCCGACAGATGGTTTCCAGGAGAAGAAAAATCTGTTGTTCGCCTCCAACGAGCTGCCTGATGCCTTGTTCCGTTCCGGCCTATCACCGCTTGAGGCCGTTCGCTACGGATCGGCAGGGCAATTGATTCCGCTGGAAGGCCTTATCGATGAATATGCGCCGAATCTGAAAAAATGGATGGAGCAATATCCCGAAATTCGCTCGGGCATCACAACGCCGGAGGGGCATATCTATGCGATTCCGGGCATTGTAACGCTGGGCGCGGCACGGACGGATAAGAAATGGATCAACCAGATGTGGCTGAAGAAGCTCAATCTGGAGGTGCCGGAGACGACGGACGAATTGTATGATGTGCTGCTTGCCTTCCGCGACGGGGACCCGAACGGCAACGGTAAACAGGACGAAATTCCGATGACGGCTCGGCTCGGATTGCCGGTTGTGGCCGCAATGAGCGGATCATTCGGACTGGATTCCCAGCTTGGCTATAACGTCAATATCGAGAATGACAAAGTTAGCATCTGGATGGGCAGCGACAAGAATAAAGAGATGCTCTTGTTCTTAAACAAGCTGTACAAGGAGAAGCTTCTAGATCCCGAGATATTCTCGCACACTGAAGCCCAATATTTGGCCAAGCAGGGGTCGGGCAATGCGGGATTCTTCTTTGACCAGACCAACAATAACTTCCTGTCGATCCAGGACCAGTATACGGGAATCGCGCCTCCGGCTGGCCCGAACGGAGATCGGATGCAAAGCCAGGCCTTGCCGATTGCGCGGGATTTTGGAGCCTTTGCCATCACGTCCATTAATAAGTATCCGGAAGTAACGATGCGCTGGATCGACTATTTCTATAGTGACGAAGGATCGACGCTTCTGAGGTTCGGCAGGGAAGGAGAGCATTATGAGCTTAAGGACGGGATTCCGTTCTATACAGAAGATTTCCTGAAGGATATCACCAATCAGGCCAAGATCACCCCTTACGCCGGGGGAGGGGCACCTCATCTCATCAGCGAGCAGGTTGCTTCTTTCATCAATCCGCCGCAGGTGCAGGAGGCGCAGCAGAAGCTGGATCCGTTCATGCCGGAGGTTCGTTATGCGGCTCCGATGTTTGACGAGCAAACCGCACAGCAGGTCAACATACTGCGCAACGACATCGACAAATATTACGAAGAGCAAAGCACGAAATTCATTGTTGGCGCGCTTGGCTTCGACAAGTGGGGAGAATTCCAATCCACGCTCAAGAAGATGAAAATAGGCGAGCTGGAGAAATTGTATCAGGATGCCTATGACAAGATGCAGAAATAATGCTGCTACATCATGGATAAGGAGTGGATGCCCATGAAGCGTGTCAAAGCCGATACATCGATGGCTCTGCCTCGAAGCGATTCGAGGCGGGGTTCCCGCCTTTTAAGGCAAATGGCCAAGCGATATGACCTGTATCTCATGCTGCTTCTGCCGGTCGTCTGGTATCTGGTCTTTCATTATGGTCCGTTGTACGGGCTGCAGATTGCGTTTAAAAATTTCAATCCGGCAAAAGGAATCCTCGGCAGCAGTTGGGAGGGCTTCGGGCATTTCGAACGCTTCTTTGATTCGTATTATTTTTGGCGGCTGCTGTGGAATACACTGTCCATCAATTTGTTTTCCTTGTTGATCGCCTTCCCGATTCCGATCTTGCTGGCGCTGATCATCAATGAAATACGCAACAAGACTTTCAGCAAATGGCTGCAGAACATTACGTACATTCCACATTTTATTTCGGTGGTTGTGATTGTTGGCATTCTGAACGTGTTCCTCTCGCCCAATAGCGGTCCGATCAATCTGTTGATTGAGGCCGTTGGCGGTACGCCGATCCGTTTTCTTGAGGAAGCCGGATGGTTCAAGACCATCTTTATCGGCTCTAACATCTGGCAGAACATGGGGTGGCAGTCCATCATCTATATTGCGGCGCTGAGCGGGGTGAACCTGCAGCTCTACGAGGCGGCCAAGATGGACGGGGCGTCGAGGCTGCGACGTATTTGGCATATCTCTTTGCCGGGAATCGCGCCTGTCGTTATCATTTTGCTTATTTTGGATATCGGCCATTTCATGAACATTGGCTTTGAGAAAATATTGTTGATGCAGAACAACTTGAATCTGGAATCGAGCGACGTCATTTCCACGTTTGTCTACACGACAGGCATTTTAAAGGGAGAATACAGTTACACGGCAGCGATCGGGCTGTTTAATTCGGTCATCAATCTGATCCTGCTGCTATTCGTAAACCGGATTGCACGCAAGACGTCAGAGACAAGCTTATGGTAAAGGGGGGAGTGCGCCATGTCTAAGCCGTCGACAGTAAAAGAGGCCGCGAATGAGCGGGTATTCGATGTCATCATATATGTGATCGCCGCGATCATTATCGTCATTGTGCTGTACCCGTTGATCTTTATTGTCAGCGCTTCGTTCAGTGATCCGACAAGGGTATTGAACGGCGAAGTTTGGCTGCTGCCGAAAAGCGTCACGCTGGATGCCTATACGAATATTTTGCAAAACGAAAAGATTTGGATAGGATATCGCAACACGATCTTCTATACGATCGTCGGCACAGTGATCAATATTATCATGACGATCTTGGCGGCCTACCCGCTATCGAGACCTGACCTTCCGGGGCGCAATGCGATCATGGTGTTTATCACGTTGACCATGTTCTTCAGCGGAGGGTTGATTCCAACATATCTGCTGGTCAAGGATTTGGGAATGGTCGATACGATGTGGGCGCTGATTGTTCCCGGTGCCATCGCCACTTACAATCTGATCGTGATGAGGACCTATTTCCAATCGAGCATTCCCTGGGAGCTGCAGGAGGCCGCCCATATCGACGGCTGCTCCAATTGGAGGCTGCTTTTCAGTATCATTCTGCCTCTATCCAAGCCGATCCTGGCGGTCATGGTTTTGTTTTATGCGGTAGGTCACTGGAATTCATTCTTTAATGCGCTCATCTATACTCGTAACGAGAATTTGCACCCGCTTCAGCTGGTGCTGCGCGAAATTCTGCTGATCAGCCAATCCGCTTCCGTGGACGGCAGCGTTGGACTGGAGGATAAAATTTTACTTGCCGAGAGCATCAAATACGCGGTGATTATCGTCTCCAGTTTACCTGTACTGCTGATGTATCCGTTCGTGCAACGGCATTTCGTTAAAGGCGTCATGATTGGCTCGATTAAAGGTTGATTTCCAATATCGATCGCACGGGTCAGCCTAAAATTCCTTTGGGAGGTTTTATGTTGAAAACGAACGCAACGATTACCATTGATTGCAGTCGAAAGAGCGAGCATACGATCAATCCTTATTTGTTCGGGCATTTCGTGGAGGATATTCGGGACCATATGGAGGCGATGCTTGCGTTTCCGTTAAAGGACATGGATTTTGAAAGCGAGGCGGAGACCAAGACGCCGGTATCGGGAAGCTGGCGGGCCTATACCAACGGGCGGAACACCAGGTACGCCATGGAAGCGGCGGCACCCCGGCATTCTGGACGCGCCCAGCGTATCCGGATCCTGAGCGATGACGAAGCCTACGCCGGCATCGCGCAGAAAGCGGCATTAAAGGGTCCGATGAAGTATACGGTCCGGCTTGTTGCCCGCGCTTCCATTGAGCTTCAATACGTGAGGGTCGAAGCCGTGGACCGGCGCACGGAGGAAACGCTTGGTCAGCTTCGCGTGGAGCTGGGCAGCCACAACTGGCAGGAATACGAGGGAGAACTCTCCATATCACGCGCTTGCAGCGATGCCGAGATCCGGGTATATGTCCCGGTCGAGCATCCAAGGTGGATCGATCACGTATCCACCGGCATGCTCTGGATCGATCACGTGTCTCTGCTGCCGATCGATAGCATCGCCATGGTGAAGCGTGAAGTGATCGAGATGACTAGAGGGCTGAATGCGGGCATGATGAGGCTCGCGGGCAATTACATCAGCGCATACCACTGGGAGCATGGCATCGGTCCGGTTCTGGAGAGACCAGTCATGTACAACGAGGCTTGGGGAGGATGGACCAGCAAATATTTCGGCACGGACGAATTTATCCGCTTTTGCCGCGAGCTGCAGGTGGAACCTTTGATATGCGTGAACGATGGATCGGGTACCCCTGAAGAAGCTGCGCAATGGATCGAATACTGCAATGGGAGCGTGGATACGCCGATGGGCGCTTTACGATCCCGAAACGGTTTCCCTGAGCCGTACAACGTCAAGTATTGGGAGATCGGCAATGAGGTATGGGGTCAATGGCAGGTCGGCACTTGTACGGCAGACCAGTTTGCGGAGCGGACGATCTCGTTTGCCAAGGCGATGAAGAAGGCGGACGATTCCATCGTGCTGCTGGCCTGCGGCCATTACGAGCAGGAATGGAACCGAACCGTGCTGGATCTTGCAGGGGAGTATATGGATTATTTGACGCTGCATTTGTACCACGGCTACGGCCCCTTCGGCATGAACCGGGATACGCCGGCAGAGGAACGATATAAAGCGATTGCCTCTTATCCCGAGTGGACCCGGCACCATATCCGGCAGACAACGGAGCTTATTGAGTCCAAGGCGAAGCACAGCCACGTGAAGCTGGCGATCACCGAATATAACACGATGTACTATCCGAATACAGTGCGAAAGGGGCTGCCGAACGAGCACACGTTAGGTGCCGCGGTCGCCAATGCCGCCAACCTGAATGAAATGATTCGCTGCAGCGACATGGTGCATATCGGCAGCTTTTCCGATCTTGTGAATGGCTGGCTTGGAGGATGCATCCGGGTCGGGGACTACTATGCGGATCAGTATTGCGGCAAAGAGCCCGGATGGAGCGGGCTTCCGCTCACGATATACGGGACGCCGACTTACGAAGTGTTAAAGCTTTACGCGAATCGGGACGTCCGGCGTCTACTCCCGGTCCAAGCGGAATGCGGAACTTTCTCCGTAGCATCAAGCAAGAAGACGCCTATGGAGCTAGATGCGCTTTTGGACCTGGACATAGTGGCCGGGACGAATGACGACGGCAGCAAAGTCACCGTATTTATCGTTAACCGCAGCTTGGAGGAGGTAACAGCCGTGCTGGATTTGCGGGACTTCGAGGCTTCCGGGGAAACGATCCTTTATGAAATCACCGGCAATTCTTACGATGATATTAACTCCGTATTCCAACCGGATCATATCGTGTGCAAGGAAAGCAGGGTTCCGGCAGTAGCATGGGAGCGGGGGCATCGATTACAACCTTTTTCTGTTTACGCACTTGAATTCAAAGTGAGCATATAGTGTGGCAAAGGTACAAAGTAATAAAGTAAGCTTCATAACGAATGGTTCACAAAAAGTCGGACTGCGCTGGCAGTTTCCGGCTTTTTTGGTGCAGGCGGATGGTTTAGGCTCTGCCTGGATTATGATAGATGACTCAGCAAAGGAAAACGGAATTATAAAGGATTCATCGTTTAACTTCATTATGGGAAGTGTAAGTACAGACTAAATATAAGGATGGGGTGATTGAGATGTCAAACGGAACCGTAGTGAACCAGGAAGCGGTCGAGACCGTGAAGGATATTATCAAGGATATCGAAACGGCGATGTTCTCCACGATATCGGAGGGCGGGATCAATTCCAGACCGATGCAAACGCAGGATATCGAATTCGACGGCGATTTGTGGTTTTTAACGAAGAGGGATACCAGCAAATATCAAGAAATTATGGCCAATCCCAACGTCAATGTCGCTTATGTCGGCAACTCCTATGTATCGATTCGGGGAACGGCCCAGGTCGTGGATGACCTTGAGCGGAAAAAAGCGCTCTGGAATGCGGCATACGAGAAGTTTCTGCAAACGTCCTACGACGATCCCAACATTATTTTGATCAAGGTGGATACGGATACCGCGGAGTATTGGGAAACCGGAAACAAAACCAAAACGGTCAAAGCTTTCTTCAAGAAAATGGTGGGCCAAGAACCGAAAGGTGACTCGGATATAAATAAAACTGTAGATCTCCATGGATAACGAAATACGTAACAAGATGATGAAAAAACCGCAGGATCCAGTCACGATCCTGCGGTTTTTTCCCTGTAAGTTGAACCAGCCTGCACGGATCCCTCCAGACGAATGCCATTATGGTTATGAATGGATGAACAATAGATGAAGCGTACATTTTAATACATAACAGGGCATATTTAGTATCACGTAGGAATATACCTCATCAAACAAGTGAGAATTATGTGAATTCGTGCTGGAACCCGCCTTCAAACCATAACGTACAACTGGATGGTTTGAGTGCTGCCATGATATAATTTTTTCATAAATATGAAAAATAGATTCCAGGAGAGGAGGTAGTGCATTGGGAAGGCGTTATTGCAAATGGATCAAATTGCGGAATTAGGCGGTAATATTTTCTTCGGCGAACTACCTCTTTTTCATGGAAATATCGTATATCGACATGACCTGTTCAGATGCATAACCTATGGCCTTTAATTCAATCTGGAGGTGAATCCCTCTGAAGAGGGAAATCATTGGACATTATTACCATCACTAATTTAATCATACTTGCCATACTGATTGCGTTGACCGCTTTTTTCGTAGCGTCCGAGTTTGCTGTCGTTAAAATCCGCATGTCGCGGATCGATCAATTGATAACGCAAGGAAACAAGAAGGCGGTTGTTGCCAAAAAGGTAGCCGGGGATCTCGATTACTATCTCTCGGCCTGTCAGCTCGGCATTACGGTTACCGCGCTGGGGCTCGGGGCCATCGGCAAGCCTGCCGTTGAACGTTTCATGTACCCGGTATTCAATTGGTTTGACGTATCGGCTTCAACGGCCTCGATTGCCTCTTACGCCATTGCGTTCATTCTCGTGACATTTTTGCATGTCGTGGTGGGGGAGATGGCACCTAAGACCTTGGCTATTCAATTCTCGGAAAAGATGACGCTGCTCCTTGCAGCCCCGCTGTATTGGTTCGGAAAGTTGATGTATCCGTTCATTTGGGCGCTGAATGGAGCCTCGCGCGTGCTCCTTCGTTTGTTCGGCGTGAAACCTACGCCCCATGAGCAGGCCTACTCGGAAGAGGAACTGCGCATCGTCATGGCGCAGAGCTTTCAGGGCGGCGAGATCAATGAGACCAAGTTGGCTTACATGGAAAACGTGTTTTCGTTTGATGAGCGGGTGGCCAAAGACATTATGGTACCGAGAACGGATCTGATCACACTTGATAAAGGCATGAAACACCTGGACATCGTCCGCATCCTGGATGAACATAACTATACGCGGTACCCTGTCATCGAGGACGGCAGCAAGGATCGGGTGGTTGGCGTCGTCAACGTCAAAAAGATGCTGCCCCACATCGTGGCCGGACGAGACCGCAAGCTGGAAGAATTCGTTCGGGATCTCCCGGTCGTCCTTGAAATTACGCCGATCCAGGATGCCATGCTGAAGATGCAGCGAGAGCAGATGCATATGGCTTTGGTGATTGATGAATACGGCGGTACGGCGGGGATTCTGACCCTGGAGGATATCTTGGAAGAGATCGTCGGGGAAATTCGCGACGAATTTGATGAAGATGAAGTAGCGGATATCCGCATGATCGGTGAACGCGAATACCTGATAAGCGGACGGGTTCTCTTGGAGGAGCTTGAGAAGCGCTTCGGCTTGGTATTCGAGGATAACGAGGAGATGGATACGATCGGCGGCTGGATACAGTATCAGAAAGGCACGACGGCTCAAGACGGCTCAAGACGGCGATGAGATCCGGCATGGCGAGCATGTATGGGCCGTAGCCGAAACGGATAATTTCCAGATCAAACACGTCATTCTCAGACACGGGTGATCAAGTGCATAGCGTGATCCCGTGTACATTCAGACCATAACTTTTTTGGAGGTGAATCCCTCGCAAGAGGGAAATCATTGGACGGAATAATCGTGTTAAATTTATTTTTGGTAGCTGTGTTTATAGGACTGACTGCATTTTTCGTGGGCGCCGAATTCGCCATCTTGAAGGTGCGGCTGTCCCGAATCGATCAATTGATCGCAGAGGGGAATAAACGGGCGGTCACGGCCAGGAAGGTAGCCCATGAGCTGGATTACTACTTGTCCGCTTGCCAGCTTGGAATCACTATTACGGCCCTCGTGCTCGGCGCGCTGGGCGAACCTACCGTCGAAAGAATGCTGCATCCGCTGTTTGATCGATTCGACGTGCCGGCGGCGGTGGCAACGGTACTCTCTTATGCCATTGCCCTTGGGATCATTACGTTCCTGCACGTTGTCATCGGGGAATTGGCACCTAAAACACTAGCGATTCAATTTGCCGAGAAAATGACGTTACTGCTGGCACCTCCCTTGTATTGGTTCGGGAAGATCATGTATCCGTTTATCTATGCACTGAATGGAGCTTCGCGTCTTCTGCTTCGATTATTCGGCGTAAAGCCGGCAGGGCATGAAACGGTCCATTCCGAAGAGGAATTGAAGTGGATCGTGGATCAGAGTTACGAGAGCGGCGAAATTAACCAAACCGAGATGGGTTATTTGACCAATATATTTGCTTTTGAGGAGCGCACCTTGCGGGAAATCATGGTCCCGAGAGATCGCATCGTCACGGTAGAACGAGGGTGGCCCCTTGCCAATATCCTGGAAGTTCTCGGGGAGTACGACTATACCCGTTACCCGGTGACGGAAGCGGGACGGGCGGAGGATTTCATCGGTTTTATCCATACGAAGGAGATGCTGACGGGCATAGCGGCCGGAAGAAACTGCAGCGTGAATGACTTTATTCATGACATGCCGCGTTTTCCGGAATCGTCTTCGATCAAGGACGTCCTGATCAAGATGCAGCAAATCCGCGTGCATATGGCCGTTGTCGCGAATGAATCCGGCACGGCGATCGGGCTGGTGACGATGGAGGATATCCTGGAGGAAATCGTGGGCGACATTCGGGACGAATCGGATCGTCACGAACTGCAGGGTGCACAGGCCTAAGTGATGGCGAACTAGCATCGGGCACGATCTAAGAATATGAAAATGCTCTTTAGCTACCCATCCGGTGGGGAGAGAGCAAGATCTTGAATCATGGAAAGAGCAGCTTCTAATCTTAGAAGCTGCTCTTTGTATTTGTTTATAGATGGGTTCAGCGCGCTGCCCCTATCGTAAAGCTGAAGCTGTACGAACGGTTGGAGGGCAGCGTGAACGTTTCATGGATTGGCGCTCCCCAGCTGTCGTCGCCGCCTACGCCCATTTGCTTGTAGTTGATGCGTAGGACGGTTTTATCGCTTGGCGGGAGCTTGTACACATGGTCGCTCCCCTCCAGTTCATCCGGCGTCCACGGCAGGGCGCACAACTCCATGAGGGAGGAGCTTTCGAATTGTAGACCTTCCCCGCTGCTTCCTTCGGTAAGGCTCGCGAAGTAGACATCGGTTTTGTTCCCGCATTCTTGAGGTCTCAGATAAGGAACGAACTGATCGGCTACTTTTCCCGTGTATCGACCGATTTTGGCTCCTGTCTTCCGGTCCCAATAATTATCATGTGGCCCCCGGCCGTACCAGCTGAGTATATCGAGACCTTCATCCAGCAGGAACAGCATGCCGATTTCCGGAATGTCAGGCAAGCCGCTGCCCGGGATGAAGGTTTCATGCACGCGGATGGTTCCATCCGGGAAGATTCGATACTCCAAGGTCAGTCCGGATATAGGAGTTGTCTCGATCTGATAGTGACTGGAGACCACGACGGCAGGGCCCTCCGTATGCCAGCGCAGAGCCAGCAGCTTCCGCCGGTCGTGGGCCGTTCTCCATACGCCGCAGCGTTCAGGGAGCCGGTTGCCCAGATCGTTATCGGTGACGGCCCGCCAGAAATTCGGTCTGGCCGGTGCCAGCAGGTATTCCTTGCCGGATCGCGCGTAAGATGTCAGATCGCCAGTGCCAAGGTGGAAGCGTAATGAAACGGCAGGACCTGTGATGAGAAGTTCTTCATCCGTTTCGGTAACTTCCAAGGCTTTCGCGTTTGCAAAAGTGTCTGTTTCCGATTGGCTCGCTATATAGGGCGTTAGCGCGAACTGCTCCCAAGCCTCTTCATGTCCTGCGGGTGCCCACTTGGCGCTCTCCTTCCGAATCAGGGAGACGGTGAGAATCGCTTCTTTTCCATCGTCCTCTATAGGGGAATACGGAATTTCGACTTCGGTATGATCACCGGGCTGGAGCGAGAGCTGGAGCGTGCCGGATTGACTTTCTTCTCCGTTCCGTTGGATCTCCCATTTTACAAGATACTGATCGAGATTGGTAAACAAGAAACAGTTGCTGACCCGAATCCGGCCTACGGCAGGGTCCAAACATTCAAACTTGACGTTCTGGTAGCATTTTTTCACTTCGTCCAGCTTGGGGGTTTTGCTGCGGTCTGCGAAGATCAGACCGTTTCCGCTGAAATTGCCGTCATGCGGCGTTTCGTTGAAATCCCCGCCATACGCTAAATATTCGATACCGTCGGCCGTTTGGGTGCGGATCGCTTGATCGATCCAATCCCATATAAAGGCTCCCTGCAAAATGTCATACTTCTCAAATAGCTCCCAATACAGGTGAAGCCCGCCGCAGGAATTGCCCATCGCGTGACTGTATTCGCAAATGATGTAAGGCTTGCTCGGGTTGCTCATTGCATATTTCTCCACTTCCTGAGGCTTTGCATACATGGTGGATTCCATATCGCTAGCCGCCTCGGATGCCCTGTAATGAAAGATCCCTTCATAATGAACGAGCCGTGACGGATCGGCCTCCTTCAGGAAATCGTGCATCGCAATGAAGTTGTCGCCTCCGAAGGATTCATTGCCAAGCGACCAGATGATGACGGAGGGGTGATTCTTGTCTCGTTGAAACATTGAATTGCAGCGGTCCAACACGTTGTCGCGCCACTCGAGCTTGCTGCCGGGGACTGTTTCTTTCAGTTCCTGCTGCCCGTATTCCCACGTTCCGTGCGTCTCCAGATTCGTCTCATCGATCACATATAAGCCATATTCATCGCAGAGGTCATACCATACGGATTGATTCGGGTAATGGGAAGTCCGTACCGCATTGATGTTATGTGTCTTCATCAGCTCAATATCAGTGATCGTGTCTTCGCGGCTAAGTGCCCGTCCGGTATCCGGGGAGAATTCATGCCGGTTCACACCTTTGAACAGAATGCGCTGACCATTAATCCGCATCAATCCGTCTTTCAGCTCGAAGCGGCGAAAGCCGGTGCGACAGCTTACGGCTCCGAAGCATGCTCCGTCCGTATCCTTTAATGCCAGAACGACGGTATACAGATAAGGTGATTCCGCGCTCCATTTCTTGGGTTCGAGAACATCCATACGGAGGGTGAAGGTGCTATCCTCCATAATGTAATCCGCTATCGTGAGCGTTTGTTTCCGGACCAGCTGACGGTCCTGGTCGTAAAGAAGCGCCTCAAGCTGAAGCTTATCCTTATCGATGGTTTCATGAAAGTAATTCGTAACGGTTGCATCGATCTGCAGTTCGGCATTCCGGTATTCGTCATCCAGAACCGGCCGCACGAAGAAATCAGAGATATGGATGGCAGGCACGGAATAGAGGTAGACCTCGCGGAAGATTCCGCTAAGCCTCCAGAAATCCTGATCCTCCAGCCAACTCGCATCACACCAGCGATACACTTCAACAGCCAATTTATTCTCGCCATCGATCAAGTAGGGCGTCAAATCGAACTCGGCCGGCGTAAACGTATCTTCACTGTATCCGACCAGTTCGCCGTTCACCCATAGATAGAAAGCGGATTCAACACCTTGGAAGCTAATATACACGGGTTGTTCCTTCCATGTGTCCGGCACCGTGAATTTACGGATGTAGGAGCCCACGGGATTGTATCGCGTTGGCGCGAAGGGGGCTTTCAATTCAGGCTCCGAATCGGACCAGGGGTATCTAACATTCGTATATTGAGGATAGTCATAGCCTTGAAGCTGCCAGTGGGAAGGGACGGGCATATCGGCCCAGCTGCTAGAATCATAATCGGTCTCGTAGAAATGTTGGATGCGCTTGTCAGGGGTTTCGGCAAATGCAAACTTCCACATCCCGTTCAATGACTGATACCAGGGGGACATGGAGTGGACACGGCTTAGCGCCTCAGACTCCGACGGGAACGTCATCATGTAAGCATGGGCTTTGTGACGGTTTAGCTGAAAAACATTCGGATTATTATTCCATTCGGGATAACCGTTTGCAGGTGACTGGTAAATGAATTTGGTACGCAATGTGCTCAGCTCCTCCTAGATTATGGTTTCCTTCTACTGCCAGTATAGAGGTTAACTCGGTCCAAGAGTATAAGGAAGTTGCGTTTTTCTATTAAAAACGACAGCCGGATTACACACCAGAGCGGTCAGCAGAGGTGAACAAAGCCTTTTTGCAGGAGTCAGGCTGTATCTTGATGTGCGTGATCGCCTCCAGGCATTTCACGGTTTACATTGGAGAAGGTTTATGAAACAATAGTTAGTAAATGGTCATTCACTAACTGAGGAGAGGAGAGATAACGTTATGGTAAGACCTCGCGAATTTCAAGATGAGGCTATCTTCTACGGTGTCTACCGGGCACTGTGCAAAAAAGGATACGGTCAAGCAGCATTAACCGACATCACGCATGAAGTGAATATTTCGCCGGCAGCCTTAATGAAGCGATTCGGTTCGAAGAAGAATTTGTTCCTGGCCTACAGCGATTATGTTATTGAATTAACCAAGCATGCCTTCCAGGAGGCCAGCCTATCCGATCGATCCAGAATTGATGCACTAAAGGCCGTGTTTCAGCATGCAGTTTTACATATGAAAGATCCTGTTGAATTGGCTAACCACACTTCCTTCTATCTGGAAGGGACAAATGATCCGGATTTGTTGGAGAAGACCCGGTACCGACTGCAGCTCATCGATGAGTTTACCCGGCAGATGCTGAAACAGGCGATTACGAACAAAGAAATCGCTAGATGTGACGTGGCTATGGTTAGCAGGGTACTGCAAGCCTCCATCAGCGGGGCTATGATGATCTGGATTAAAGAATCAAACCGAACGTTGGATGAACTGTTTGATGAGTGCTTTCAGGTGATATTTGCTCCGTTATGGCATGTCGGTACGGAATCATTTCAAATATAGCAAGGAGGATGGTTATATGCCGATTTTTAAAGGAAGGGAAGTCGATCTGTATTATGAAGTAAAGGGAGAAGGAAAGCCGATTGTTTTTACGCATGGGGCCTCATGGAATCATGAACAATGGCAGCCGCAAGTCGATTATTTCTCTCGTCAGTACCAAACCGTGGTGTGGGATGTTCGAGGACATGGTTCGTCTTCCTTGCCGGGCGGCAAGGTGGATTCGGAGGATTTTAGCAGGGATTTGGCGGATCTGCTAAGTCATCTGGGCATCGAGAAAGCGATCCTTTGCGGGTTATCCCTGGGTGGGCATATTTCGCTGCAGACTGCCGTTCGCTATCCTGACAAGGTTGCAGCCCTGGTACTGATCGGCACTCCGTTCACGAATGCGTTCAATTGGTATGAGCGAATGTTCGTGGCGCTAAATCGCTGGTCAAGTTACTTGATGCCGATGTCCTTATCGGGAAAAATGCAAGGGAAAATGCTATCCAAGTACAATAAGAGCAATCAAGCTTATATAGAGAAAGCCTTTCGTTCCATCCCGCATTCCAACTGGGTTCGGATATGGGATGCGGTGACCCGGATGGAGAGCACGCAGGATCTGCATAAGATCCATTGTCCAACCTTGCTTCTTCAAGGAGAGAGCGACACGATGATCCGAAGGCAGCAGGAATACATGCAGGAGAGAATTGCGAATTCGCGATTAAGAATCATCCGGAACGCTCACCATGCAACGAATTTGGATAACCCGGATGAAGTCAATGAAGCCATCGCTTCATTTCTGACAGAGAACGCGATGTAGACTATCCTATTTGAAGTGCGTCGATTGATGTTTTTCTTATGGATGCAATGAGCACATAGACTTCATATGGGCTTTGCGGCATCGAAACGTCAAGTCCATCACAGCCAGATGTGAACCCGGACACGCAGCTTCTCAGCATGTTTTGCTTAAACTAGGATTCCGGAAGAGTCACGAGGATTCGGAATTCATACACTGGATATATCCGAGTTAAAGGGGGAGCGGCTATCAGTGAGCCCCTTCATTGACACCTTAAAATAGGGTTGCTACAATTTTGAGTATATATCCATCGGAATACAAGGGTTAGTGAGGGAGGGGACGAACTTGAAACGATCCGGTTCCACAGATCCATTCATACGGAATGAACGCGAAGCCATGATCGCAGCTCGGGCGGATAAGCTTGGGGCCAAATTCGCGGAAAGAGCTCCACGGCACGACTTGGAGGGGTCGTTTCCGTTCGAGAATTTTGATGACCTGAAGGAGTCGGGCTATCTGAAGTTGACCGTACCGGCATCCTTTGGAGGAGAAGAAGCCTCCGTATACGAAATGGTGCTTGCCCAGGAACGACTCGCCAGAGGCGACGGCTCTACGGCGCTGGCAGTCGGTTGGCATATCGGGCAAATCCTTCAGCTGCGCCTATCCGGGGCTTGGCCGGAGCCGTTATTTGAGAGGCTGTGCAAGGACGTTGTAGCTGAAGGCGTGCTCATTAATGAACTGGCGAGCGAACCTGCGACAGGGAGTCCCAGCCGGGGCGGAAGGCCGGAGACCACGGCACGGCGGGTGTCGGGCGGCTGGCGCATTACCGGACGCAAAACCTTCAGCACGTTAAGCCCGATCTTGAAGCAATTTGTGGTTACGGCCGGTATCGAGCATAGCGAGAAGGTCGGTGCGTTCCTCGTTCGCAGTGGACCCGGAGTCAAGGTCGAGGAAACCTGGAATACGATGGGCATGCGGGCAACGGGAAGTCATGACATGATTTTGCAGGATGTCTTCGTGCCGGAGACGGAAGTGATTCGGGGACTCGATTATGAGAAACCTGAGTTTCCCGTGCCGACGGAAGGCATTCTGCTTCATATCCCGGCATGTTATATGGGGATTGCTTATGCCGCACGCAATTTTGCCATCGATTTTGCCCGTTATCATAAACCGAATTCCTTGACGGTCCCCATTGCCGAATTGCCGAATATCCAAAGGCACATCGCTGAAATCGAAGTGGATCTGCTTACGGTCCGCAGTTATTTGTATCAAACTGCCGACCGCTGGGACAAGGAAGTGGAGAACCGCGCTGCGCTCAAGCCCGAGCTGGGCCTTGCCAAATATGTCGTGACCAATGCAGCGGTTCGGATTGTCGATCACGCCATGCGGATCGTTGGAGGCTTGAGTCTCTCCCGGCAGCTCCCGTTGGAACGAATGTACAGGGATGTCCGGGCAGGTCTCCATAATCCGCCTATGGACGATGTCGTGCTGACGAATCTGGCTAATCGAGCCATTTCGGAAGCGGAGGAGAAGGGAGACTAAAGCTCTCGATAGGATGAGATGAGGCCGTTTCGAGAATAGTTTGCTTATGGAATGGTGAAGGAATACACAGACAGGAACCGCTGGGGAGGCTGCCTCCGGCGGTTTTTTTACGTTGTTCTTTGATTCGGAATAGCTGCAAACCGTGTCCGCGATCCTGGTGAACACGGTATTTTGTGTCTAGCCTTCAGCAAACCTTCAGCTGAGCCTAAGCCTGGCATAACGTTCCCCTAAGTTTACTTTCAGATTCCTCCTCTATACTTCAAATTGTAAGACAAACCACGACTCTAAAAGGAGAGATGACCATGAATCCGATAAGTAAAAAAGTATTAGCAAGCAGCATGGCAGCAGCGATTGTCCTGGGAGGAGCCGGGTACGTTCAGAGTAAGGTTTTTGCAGCGACGGCGAGCACGGACGCTTCCACCTCGGTATCCGAGGATGGACAGACGGGGACAGGCTCATCGGCTGCGGATGCAGCGAAGAACCGAAATGGAAAGTGGATGGATCATAAAGCGGGCGGACCTCGCGGCGGTAACATCGTCAAAGAGACGTCCGAGGTCCTTGGGCTCACGGAGGCAGAGATCCGGACGGTGCTTGAAGCGGGCAGCACGTTTGCTGAAATTGCCGAAGGCAAAGGAATGACCCCATCCGTATTCGTACAGAAGCTGACCGAGCTGGAAACCGCCAAGATCGATGAACGCCTGAGTGAAGGCAGCATCACGGAAACCGAAGCAGCCGAGTGGAAAGAGTCTCTGAGCGACCGTCTTACTCAAATCGTAGAGAGCAGCGAAGCCGGTTTTGGAAAAGGTCATGACAAAGGCGGCCGAGGCTTCGGCAAATTCGGTAATCCGGAGGAAATGGCAGCTTTGCTCGGATTGTCAGAGGACGAGCTGAAGGCGGAAATGAAGGAAGGGCAATCGCTAGCCGAGATAGCCGCCACGAAGGGGATTACTGAGGATCAATTGGTTCAGAAGCTGAAGGATCAAATGACCGAGCCCTTAAAGCAGTGGATTAACGAGAAGCATACGGCTGCCGATAAATCCGCAGCCGCTGCAGCGGAAACGGAAGAGGAAGCAAACTAACATACTGAATGGGATCGCTTAGGAGACTGGATGTTATTCTGTTAAGAATGCATTCAGTTTCTTTTTTTTATTTTGTATGCTGAGGATGGCGGGTATCATTTTTTTCGCGAAAAGTGTTGACCTTAACGTTACGTAAAGGTGTACATTGATGTTGTTAGGAGGTGAAACCATGGAATACACGGTGCAGAAGCTTGGAAAGTTGGCAGGAATAAGTACCCGGACGCTCCGTTATTACGATGAGATTGGCATTCTGAAGCCGGCCAGAATCAACTCGTCAGGCTATCGGATCTATGGGCAGGAGGAGGTCGATCAATTGCAGCAGATCTTGTTTTACCGGGAGCTCGGACTTCCATTGGACGGGATCAAAGAGATTATGACCTCGCCATCCTTCAACCGAGCTCAGGCGCTCCAGGAACACCATGCGCAGCTCCTAGACAAAAGAAGGCAATTGGATTTGCTGATTACCAATGTGGAGAACACAATTGCCTCCGCCGAAGGGAGAAAGACTATGAGTGACCAAGAGAAATTCGAAGGATTCAAGCAGAAGCTGATTGATGATAATGAGAAGAAATATGGCAAGGAAATTCGCGAGAAGTATGGCGAAGAGACTATAAATAAATCCAATGCCAAGCTGAAAAATATGACGCAAGCGCAGCATGAGGAAGTAACGCGTCTGGCGGATGAGCTGTACGAGACGCTGGCTGAAGCGTTTAAGCAAGGCGATCCTGCCAGTGAGCTGGCCCAGAAGGCGGCCGATCTTCACAAGCGTTGGCTCACCTATTATTGGAACGATTATAGCAAAGAGGCCCACGCAGGCCTCGCTCAGATGTACGTTGACGATGAGCGTTTTACCGCCCATTACGATGAGAAGCAGCCCGGAACGGCAGAGTTCCTCCGCGATGCGATTCTAATCTACACGGGCATGAACTCTTCATCATAGAAAGGCTGGTTGTAGGTACAGCCTCCTGAACATGATACGGGACCCTTTCCCTGCGCTTAACACGCAGAGGAGAGGGTCTTTTTTTAACTGAATGTCCGAAAGCCCCGCCATGAGCTCGACAAAAAAGCGCCGGGAATGACCAGAGAGATTCCCCGCCTAAGTTAGGGGATCGATTTCCACAATTAACCTCTTGTATTTGAAGGGGAAGTAATGGTTAGATGAAACGTGGACTATTTTACACAAAACCTACACCATGGGTGATGACTTATATAGCGAGGGTAGAGTATGGATCAAATTGTACAGCATGTAGTGAATATCTTTAATGATTTTTTATGGTCTAAGCTGCTCATCGTATTGCTGATTGCCGTTGGGCTGTATTTCACCGTGGGGACCAAGTTTCTGCAGTTTCGCCTAATCGGCGAGATGTTTCGGGTCATCCGCGAACCCAAGAGTAAAGCGAAGGGCAGCATTTCGCCTTTTCAGGCATTTGCCATCAGTATGGCAGCCCGTGTCGGGACAGGGAATATAACCGGGGTTGCTCTGGCCATCTCGCTTGGCGGACCCGGGGCCGTATTCTGGATGTGGATTATTGCGCTTATCGGTTCGGCATCCAGCTTTATCGAAAGTACGCTGGCCCAGATCTATAAAGTAAAAGATGGGGCGGGCGGTTATCGCGGCGGTCCCGCTTATTACATGCAGCAAGGATTAAAGAAACGGTGGATGGGCGTGTTGTTTGCGATCCTGATCACCTTGTCCTTCGGGCTTGTCTTTAATGCGGTCCAGTCCAACACGATTACGATTGCTTTCGAGAATTCATTCGGAACCGACCGTTTAACCCTCGGAATTATCATGGTGGTTATCTTCGCCGTCATCATCTTTGGCGGCGTGAAGCGGATCGCCAAAATGTCGGAGCTGATCGTTGTTGTATTGGCTGTGGTGTATGTCGGTACCGCGCTGTTTATCGTATTAGCCAACATCACCAAGCTGCCGGAAGTTTTTGCTCTTATCGTCAAAAGCGCGTTCGGTTATGAGCAGGTCGTTGGCGGATCGATCGGTGCCGCTCTCATGAACGGGATCAAAAGAGGGCTGTTCTCCAACGAAGCCGGCATGGGGAGCGCGCCTAACGCAGCGGCTACCGCCACAACAAGCCATCCTGCCAAGCAAGGGCTGGTGCAGGCGCTGGGCGTAATGATTGATACGCTGGTCATATGTACAAGCACCGCCTTCATTATTCTTTTTACCGGTGCCTACCAGCAGACCGGACTTGATGGAATCGCCCTGACTCAGGCTGCCCTGGGCATGGAGATGGGGGCATGGGCGTCCGACTTCCTGGCGATCATGGTCTTTCTGTTTGCGTTCAGCACACTGATCGGCAATTATTACTACGGGGAAACCAATATCGAATTTTTGAAGTCGAGTCGGGCATGGATATGGGTCTATCGGGCTGCTGTGCTGGCTATGGTCATCTTCGGCTCCGTTACCAGCGTGAAGCTGGTGTGGGATTTGGCCGACCTGTTCATGGGATTGATGGTGATTGTGAATCTTGTGGCCATTACGCTGCTTTCCCGAACGGCCTTTGCAGCGCTTCAAGATTACTTGAAGCAGAAGCGGGCTGGCGTGAACCCTGTCTTCACCAAAGATAGCATCAAAGGGCTTGATGATGTGGAGTGCTGGGATGGACATTACAACCCATCCACTGAAGCAAAATAATATAAAATTTTATGTGATATGGAATCGTTACGGCAGCTGCGTGTTTTTAGCTGCTGTAGCGATTTTTCTTATTTTACCGTAACATTTGCGCGATCAAACCGTTGTCTACATGAGAAGGTAGAGAGGAGATGGATACGAAAGTGATGAATCGGATGATCTGGCGAACGCCCTTGAGGCTGTTTGCGAAAATTTTATCAGCCGCGTTGATGGTATTTTTGATTTATGGCATGTATTATTCAGCCGTCTACATCTATCATGAACAATCCGGCCTGAACGATAAATTCTTAAGGTCTGTCATAACAACGGTTGAATTGCATGAGAGTGGACTTATGGTAAATAAACGCGGCTTCTCTTCGGTAGAAGTGACGCCCTTCCTCACCCAGAAGAAAACGCTGAAAGTGTATAAGGATGTGGGGGAATGGCAGGTGATTGTCGGTGAGCTTCACGCGAAGAAGAGGCTATGGGGAGAACTTACCTATTCTATTGAAGAACGGGGGCCTTATCTGAACGTGGAGGAAAGAGATTCCTTTTACCTGCACTCTGCGCTGCTGGGGGGTGGGAAGATTACAGACTCCTCTCGTCCGAATGGTGTAATGGACCAGTTAGAGAAACTTGAAGACGGCAACGTAGCGGAATTATTCTTCTCGCTTCGAACGCTTAAGTCACCGGAGCAGGTCTTGGAGCTCTTGTCAAAGTATGATGTTAAGGCAACCAGTATGGCAGTTTATGCAGGTGAACTGAAGGAATTTTATCCGCGTAATTATGGCTCTAGCAACGCTGGTCATACGATTCCCCATCTTACATTGAGGCCCAAAGTTCAGTTTAGCGATACCCATGCTCTTTCTAGTTGGCACACATTCTTCTCGCTGGATGCCGGGATAACGGATCATGAGCAGCAACTGATCACCGACGCTGAATGGATGACCAACAATATCAAATATAACGGTGTGGATGATGACAAACACCGGCTGGCCTACTTGAAGAAAAATGGAGTTCAAGTTTACGGAGCGACCGTTACGGGACCTGTGCGGGAGCTGGAGAAGCTAAAGGAGGAATCGGAATTCTGGGAATTCCGTTTGGGCCGCATCGAGGTATGGAACTGGAGTTAGGGCAGATTATGTCTGAACCTCTACATATTACATAGAAAAAAGGCCCCAACTGAGGCCTTTTTTTGGTAAAGAGAAGTGATATTAAACCATTTTGCTAAGCCACCTTCATAAATTACGTTAAATATTTATCCCGCAGAATATTCAGGTGATGAAGCTCATGCCCAGCAATGACATAGGCGGCTGCCCGGGCGGAGAGCGGGTAATTATTGAAAGTGCCTTGACGCAGCAGCGCTTCCTCCGTCAAGCTTCCAACCAGTGTAATGGTAGACTGCCTGACGGCAGCATAATCCTTAAGGGCTTCCCGTAACGGAAGATGGCTGAAGGGAGAATTCTGGACAAAAATCTCCCGGTCGTATCCCGAAAATTCACGGGCATCCCCACGCGCGATGTAGAGAATGCGGTAGTTCCATAAGCGCTCTACATCGGCAATGTGTCCGACCACCTGTTTTAGACTCCATTTCCCTTCGGCATAACGAACATTCGCTTGTTCTTCCGTCAGATCGCTGAGCGATCTCAACGTTTCATCATGCTGCCGCTGTAATACCTCGGCAATATGGCCTTCGGGGACAAGAGAGACGTATTTTTCGGCGAGGAGCAAATATTCATTAGAATCAGGCCTTGTATTCATAACAAGTTCCTCCAGATCAATTAATAAGAGTTTACGTTAAAATGATGCCGACAGGTCAAAATCAATGAATGGATCAGGTAGCTTGTGCCCAGATTAGATGGACGATGCCGTTCCAATAGCGTTCCGTCTTCACGATATTCAGTTCCGAGGCATTCGCGATCTGGATCATGTCCCTATTATAATGACAGCCGGATATCCGCCGTGCTGCGGGGTTGATCAGATGCTGCATGGCGCCAAGGAGCCGGTTCGTGCTCATGCCATGCTCCAGCAAGTATACGCGGCCGCCGGGTTTGACCCAGCGGTTGATTTTATTCAAAGCTTTGACCGGATCCTCATAGCCGCATAGAGACAGGGTGGATACAACACAATCATAGGAACGTTCCGGCAGCTCCAGCGTCTCGATATCCCGTTCCAGGAAATTGGCCCGAATGCCAAGCTCAGAGGCCATCCGCCGCGCACGGCTTAGCATCTCAGGACTGAAATCGACAGCCGTTACGTTCACCTTATCGCGATGATAAAAGGGGAAATTCGCGCCGGCGCCAACAGCTACCTCAAGCACGTCACCCTCTACATCCTGAAGCAGCCGCTGTCTCCATTCACCGAGCCTCCGTTGCCTGGTGTTCCTTTCATATATCGCTGCCTGTTTATTGAACTTCCGAATGAGGGATTTCTTATTCACGCGGAATTCTCCGGGCAACGCCGGTTTTGACAGCTGCTTTCACGACAAGCTCCCGAATGGCTTTCACAACGTTCTGGTTGAACACGCTTGGAATAATATACGACGGGTTGCGTTCTTCGTCCGATACGGCGGATGCAATAGCTTCGGCTGCAGCCAGTTTCATCTCCTCATTAATCGTGGTCGCTCTGCAGTCCAGAGCCGCACGGAAAATACCCGGGAAACAGAGGACGTTATTAATCTGGTTCGGATAATCCGAACGTCCGGTTGCAATGACGCCTACAATATCCTCGACCTCTTCCGGTTTAATCTCGGGCGTAGGGTTTGCCATTGCAAATACGATCGGTTGATCGGCCATGGCTTGTACGTCCTCACGGCGGAGCAGGCCGCCGGCAGAGAGGCCGATGAACACGTCGGCACCTTGGATCACTTCACGCAAGGAACCTTCGACTTTATTCGGGTTCGTATGCTCTGCGTACCATTGCCACATACTATTGCTGTATGCATGTCCGCCAACCAGTGCACCCTCGCGGTCTACGCCAATGATGTCCTTGACACCGGCGGACAGGAGGATTTTGCTGCATGCTACGCCCGCAGCACCGATTCCACATACCACGACCCTAATGTTATCGATTGATTTCCCGACAATTTTCAACGAATTGATCAGTGCCGCATACAGAACCACCGCCGTGCCGTGCTGGTCATCGTGAAACACGGGAATATCCAGCTCATCCCGCAGTCGTTGTTCAATCTCGAAGCAGCGCGGGGAGGAGATATCCTCCAGATTAATGCCGCCAAAAGCCGGAGCCATTGCTTTGATGCAGGCAATGATCTCTTCGGTATCTTGGGTATCCAGACAGATCGGAAAGGAGTCTACGCCTGCAAACTGTTTGAAGAGCATCGACTTTCCTTCCATGACCGGCATGGCCGCATAAGGACCGATGTTGCCCAGACCGAGCACGGCGCTTCCGTCCGAGATGACGGCCACCGTATTTCTTTTAATTGTAAGCGTAAAGGCTTTTTTTGGGTCCTCTTGGATGGCTGCGCATACGCGGGCAACATCTGGCGTATAGACGCGCGACAAGTCATCGCGGTTTTGGATTGGGATTTTGGGCTGGGTTTCGATCTTGCCGCCGAGATGCAGCAGGAAGGTGCGGTCCGAAACGTTGACGAGCCGGACGCCCTTTAGATTTTTTACTGAATTTGTAATTTTACCGATATCCACGCTGTCCGTAACCGTAATCGTAATATCGCGTACGGTAATGTGGCCGCTCGCCTGAATGACGTCGATGGCGACCATGTCTCCCCCCGCTTCAAATATGGCGGATGCAACTTGACCGAATTTGATTTCTTGTGTATTCATTTCTAGTCTGAGGATAATGCTTTTTCCTCCGAGTCCGTTGTTTTCCATTGCTACCTCCAAATGTTTGATCGATTTCGTTCTTCTGAGTGTATGTAGCTGTGCAAAATGTTAACGTTATCATAGTTCGCTGAGCAGTGGTCAATTTCCTGTTTCATTGGAAAGAAACCGTGATATATATAAGAAGAATTTATTGGAAATGCGAATGCCAGGGAAGTATAATCGAAAGCATCTTATTGTGAAGGAGAGAGCTGCCATGAATGCCAGAATCGAGGAGCTTGAAAAGCGGTTGACGACCCAGCATCATAAGGATCTGTTTCTTCAGATGAAACATACGTTGAAAGCCGTTGATGATTTGGCCGAACAGCACCGGGTCTACCAGGCCGTTCAGGCACTCAGCGGTACACGCATTGTAGGGACGGAGGAACATGTTTATTTCGACACCTTGAATCAGGTTAAGGAACAAATTGTGCATACCCTGG
The DNA here is from genome assembly GCF_050482385.1 of Paenibacillus lautus. Classification (GTDB taxonomy): domain Bacteria; phylum Bacillota; class Bacilli; order Paenibacillales; family Paenibacillaceae; genus Paenibacillus_AQ; species Paenibacillus_AQ lautus_B. The sequence goes on along the minus strand of NZ_JBCNHV010000021.1, from coordinate 130,387 downwards.
AGCTGACGATTGAGGATTTGGAGCACAAAGGGGATAAACATTATAAGAAGCATTTTAAGGATGGCGTGGAATAGGAGTCGTTCTGCCGAACAGAACGGATAAAACGTTTGGATGAAAGCAAGAATCCCCAGGGATTCTTGCTTTTTTATTTTTTGTTTTTTTGATTGTTTTCAGCAATTTCCGTGCATTTTCATAACAGTTCATGTTACATATATATCCAATTTCGTTGAAATGTGTAACAAATCGTTGATTAGTATTATGGGATACGGCTTCCGGATGCTTTAAAATAATGATAGTACTGGTAAAGCTTGGACGATGCAGTTTGATGATTTCCAAGTTCAGTCGAGTCAGATAGCAACACTTGTCTCAAAGGAAGGGAGGTGGCCTAGCAGCCCTGAAGTTGTGTAAACGCTTTAATTATTAATTTATATTAAAGGAGGAAGAATTGTATGACTTTAAGTTTGCCGAACAAAGCATGGCTCAAGAATCTAATCATTGCCGGTTCCACGATGTTGTTGATGACCTTATTTATGATTTTATTTGCAGATAAAGCTTTTGCCCACGGGTATGTCGATTCTCCAGGCAGCCGCGCCATTCTGTGTAAGCAGGGGCAAAATACCGATTGCGGCGCAATCGTGTATGAGCCTCAAAGCTTGGAAGCTCCTAAAGGTTGGCCGAACGCAGGCCCTGCCGATGGCAAAATCGCCAGTGCAGGCGGCGCGTTCCCTAAACTTGACGAGCAATCCGCAACTCGCTGGAGCAAAGTAAGCATTTCCCCGGGAACTACAACGTTCCAATGGCATTTGACTGCCAACCATGCAACGGCAAGCTGGAAATACTACATTACGAAAGACGGCTGGAATCAAAATGCTCCGCTGAGCAGAGCTTCGTTTGATCTGACGCCTTTCTGCTCCATTGACTACGGCGGTGTAAAACCTCCGACAAACTATGCGTCCACTTGTAACGTTCCTGCTAAATCCGGTTACCATGTCATTCTGGCGGTATGGGAAGTAGCTGACACACCTAACGCTTTCTATAACGTCATCGACGTGGACTTTGGCGGTGGCGGCGGAACTCCGGACCCAGGCGTACCAGCACCGACAGGACTTACTTCCCCATCCCAAACCAACAGCAGTGTTTCCTTGGCATGGGCAGCTTCCACTGGTGCTTCCAGTTACGAAATTTACCGTAACGGATCTCTTGTGGGTACATCCACAACAACCTCCTATACCAATACGGGGTTAGCCGAAGGAACCTCCTATACGTATACTGTGGTAGCCGTAAGCAGTACGGGCAGCAAATCATCAGCATCCGCCCCGCTTACCGTGTCAACATCCGGAAGCTCAGCGACCTATCCGGCATGGAATGCAACAGCCGTTTACTTAGGTGGCAGCAAAGTCAGCTACAATGGCGTGAACTATGAGGCAAAATGGTGGACTCAAGGCGAAACTCCTGGATCTGCCGATGTTTGGAAGGTCATCCCTTAATCGAATAGTGTGAGAGGATCCGGCGTCTTATGACTGCCGGATTTTTTTTAGCAGCCGGGGAGGGAATGAGAGAGTGGGGTTCATTAATATGTGTAGAGGAAATAGCTCCCGTCGGCTACGCATTGACCCTGGTGGCTCTTGGAATTACCTATCGAAATGTTGTGGGTTCACTGACTGTCGATGTTCTTCATTCGATGATTTCATGGCCTTCGTCAACTTTAACGGACCCTAGTTCCGTTATTTAAGATCATAACCCGATTTTTCACAATGTACCGGACTCCAGATCCGCTATTATGAGAATTACGGGAGCAAACACCGATTAAAACAGCAAATAAGGTTTGCTGGGTCCGCTAAAGTTACTAAAAGGGCTGTTTTCTATGAAATAAGGTATTCTGAGTCCGTAAGGAAGTCCTCACACCAAAGAACAAGTTGAGTTTTGGACATCTTGAATGATATGGCGATCGTATTTTTGGACGTACAGTGAATTTCTGCTTATGCCCTTTTGGTCTAAGCGAGGGGAATCGAAGTCCGCTCCCCAACTAGTCTTAATGGTAGCTGAAGAGCTATCCTTGAGAGTTAAAGGCAGCTGAGCTTGTTGTTACTTGGATGGTAAACATAGCCATGGAATAGAAATAAATAAGCTGCCAGCAAGCCGCAGCTTGATCTGGGGCACCCCTAGGGGTGCCTATTGTATTTTCTGCAAGGAGTATGTCCAGGTATGCCAAGGTACGCAGTGGTATGTGAAGGTATGCCAAGGTACGCAATGGCATGCAATGGCAAGCAAAGGTATGCAATGGTATGCCAAGGTATGCAAAGTGCGCAAGCCTCAAGCCTCAAACTCTGTACACGGTGATGCCCCGTTCCTGAAACGGCCTGATATCCGAGTCGGAAGCCTCAGTACCGGTAACGAGGGTATGTATTGCGCTGTTGGGAGCGACCGTGTGCAGAGACAGCTTGCCAATCTTGCTGTGGTCGGTGACTACAATAATTTCGCCGGCGGCTTGAATCATGTTCTGTTTGGCCGGGACGAGCAGCGCTTCCGGGTGCATGAGGCCATGCTGAGGATGCAGGGCAGGGGTACCGATGAACGCTTTCTCGACATGCAGGGATTTCAGCACATGATCGGTAAACATGCCGTTTAGCATATAACTCGAGGGGTACAGCTCCCCGCCGGTCAGAATGACTTTGATTCCCGGAGCATCGCGAAGCTCAACAGCGACGTTCATATCGTTCGTAATGACCGTAATGTCCGAGCGGTGCACAAGATGCATCGCAATATGAAGGGTGGTTGTTCCCGAATCAATGATGATATTCTCCCCGTCTTCCACAAGCGAAGCCGCAAGCTGACCGATGCGTATTTTCTCGTCCCGGTGAAAGTTGGTTCGCTCATTAAAGGATGGCTCGTTATGCGTCCATTGCTCCATGATGACCCCGCCATGTGTGCGCTTCAAAGCACCTTCCTGTTCAATCTCCGCCAGATCACGGCGAATGGTGGCCGTGTGAACACCGAATTCCGATGCCAGCGCAGCAACCGTTGCTGTTCGGTATTGCCTTACGTAATCAATGATCCTTTTCTTTCGTTCATGTGCCAGCAATCGATAATTTCTCCCTTCCTAAACGGACAATGAGCTGTAGAGGCGTTTGTACATAGAATGCGCACTTTTGCTCTTTTATGCTTAAGAATTCCATGTCTTAATAGTGTACTCCCATTATGTTAATTCCATGTTAAATCCCTTGATGCGAAGCGAATTTACAAAATCCGTACGAAGGTCTAACACTCTCCTAATATTGCACATCTACAATCAAATTAAATAAAAATGAGCAAAAGTGATCATTACATGTGCATTTGATGCGTACTTATTATGAGGCGCATGTAAGGGATTTCATTTTTATGGATTCATTGATTTTTCGCTTGTCATGACAGCATCATTACACTTTCGTGAGGGGGATCGCTCTTGGCATCCATTGAATTTGTGAAAGTAAGCAAGTCGTTTGATCGTCAAACCGTCATCCAGGACCTGGATCTTACCATCGAAGACGGAAAATTCACCGTGCTGGTCGGTCCGTCAGGTTGTGGGAAAACAACGCTCTTAAGGATGATCGCGGGCATTGACCCTCAAACCTCCGGTTCCGTTCTTATTGATGGCAAGGATGTTACGCGAATTGCACCGGGTAAGCGCGGCGTGGCCATGGTATTTCAGAATTACGCGATCTACCCGACGATGTCGGTCCGCGAGAATATCGAGTTTGGTCTCGTGAACAACAAGGTTCCCAAAGCCGAGCGTACACGTCTGGTGGAGACCATTGGGGCAACCGTGGGACTGAACGATTACTTGGATCGTAAGCCTTCCACTTTGTCTGGCGGACAACGGCAGCGAGTGGCTTTGGCCCGGGCGATGGTTAAGAATCCGTCCGTATTCCTGATGGATGAGCCGCTGTCCAATCTGGATGCCAAGCTGAGGGTTCAGATGCGGATCGAGCTGATTGAGCTGCACAAGAAGCTGGGAACGACCTTTGTCTATGTGACCCATGACCAAATCGAGGCGATGTCGATGGCAGACACCATCGTGCTCATGAACAAAGGCGTTATTCAGCAGGAAGCGCCGCCTGAAGCGGTGTACCGCGAGCCTAGCAATCTGTTTGCGGCCCAGTTTATCGGGGTTCCCCCCATGAACATTGCGCCGCTGGGCGACGATCGCACCACATTCGGATTTCGTCCGGAGAGCGTAGTGATCGGAATAGAACCGGAGTCGTTTCATTATACGACCAAGGGTGAGATCATCACGCGCGAAATGCTGGGCTCCGAGACCATTTATCAGGTGAGGACGACGGAGGACCAGGCCTTCATGGTGAAGTGCCAGGATGACAAATTCCATGTCGATCAGGAGGTGTATCTCGGCGTGCCAGCGGATAAATTATTTTTCTTCGGGGCGGATGAGAATCGGGTCGAAGAGAAGGACGTCCGGTATGGGGAGTTTATGGAGCGGCTGAGAGGGCTGGTCCATGGATAAGAAGCGGATTTGGGAAGGCATCAGGCCCTACGTGCTAATCGCGCCGGCGATGGCGGGTATCATGCTATTTGTGATGTATCCGGTAGGTTATCTGATTTACTTAAGCTTGTTCAAATACAACCTGATGAACAAAGACAAGAGCAAGTTTGTCGGACTGGACAATTTCACTCAGATTCTGGGTCGCGGGGATTTCTACAAAGCGCTCTGGAACACTTCCATCTATACAGTCGGCGTCGTGATTCTAACCATGCTGCTGTCCCTGTTGATTGCGGTATGGCTGAACAAGAAGGGGCGTTTCAATTCGGTTGTTCAGGCCGGGATTTTCACGCCGCATGTCGTTTCCATTGTATCGATCTCGCTGGTCTGGCTGTGGCTGATGGAGCCGAATCAAGGACTTCTCAACTACCTCTTCAAGCTGATGGGGCTCCCGCCTTCCGCATGGCTGCAAAGCTCCAAGACCGCATTGATATCCGTCATTATCGTATCGGTATGGCAGGCTATCGGTTATTACACCCTGATTATCGTGGCGGCCCTGCAGAGCATATCGCCAAGCATTTATGAAGCGGCGGCGCTGGATAATGCCAGCAGGTTCAAGGTGTTTTACAAAATCACATTGCCCATGATTTCGCCGCAGCTGTTTTTTATCCTGATCATCATGACGATCGGTTCCTTCAAAGTATTCGATACCGTTCAGGTGATGACAGGCGGAGGACCGAATAATGCAACGACCACGCTTGTGTATTACATATACGGCTTCCGAACGACCAATATCGGTTATTCGGCTGCGACAGGCGTCGTGCTCATGGCCATTATCGGATTGCTTACGTTCGTCTATTTCCGGCTGCTGTCCAAGAAGGTCCATTATCAATAAGACTTTGGCCATGCAGAAAGGAGGCACAGTGTGAAGACCTTTGACTTAAACATCGTATGGACGGTGCTGGGCTATTTGCTGAAGGCCGTTGTGCTCATGATTTTCATCTTCCCGTTTATGTGGATGATCTCCACATCACTCCAGACATTCCGGGAAACGATGACGTTTCCACCGACGTGGTTTCCAGCCTCGCCGCAATGGGGCAACTTCGCGGAGGCGATGAATGCAGGTCCTTTTCTTACCTATTTCAGGAACTCGGTTGTCGTTACCGGATCCATCATCGTTCTGCAGTTCCTGATCATGATTCCGGCCGCGTATGCATTTGCTAAGTATAAGTTTCCGGGAAAAACGCTGCTGTTCGGCATGATCCTTCTGGCATTCATGATCCCGGGCCAGGTTACGTTCATACCGGTCTATCTGATGATGGCCGATTGGGGATTGGTCAAAACCCTGCTGCCGCAGATCATCCCGTTCATCTCGAATGCCTTCGGCATCTTCCTGCTGAGGCAGTACTTCATGCAGATTCCGGAGGAAATCATTGAAGCGGCCCGTCTTGATAATGCGAGCGAATTCAAAATCATTCGGAAAATCATGGTTCCCATGTCGAAACCGGCACTTGCGACCATCGCGCTGTTCAGCTTTGTCAGTCACTGGAATGACTATTTCTGGCCGCTCGTCATGACCGATTCAGCTGCCGTCCGGCCGCTGACCCTGGGGATCGCCATGCTAAGGGAGACCGAGGGCATCAGCAACTGGCATATCATTATGGCCGGCAATGTGATGCTGGTGGTGCCCATCCTGCTTGTATATGTATTTTGCTCGAAGCACATCGTGAAGGCTTTTGTTTATTCAGGCATTAAATAATTACAGGAAATAACAGGGTTCGGCAATTCATAATCGAATGATTATTGGAGGAATGAGTCATATGAAATCCAAATGGTATACACTGCTATCCGTCATTATGCTGTTCAGTTTGCTTGCTGCGTGTGGTGGTGGGGGAACTTCCGGTGATACGGGCGAAGCGCCGGGAAGCGGGGGAACCGAAGCCCCGTCCGGAGATAAAGGGAAAACTACAGTTCAGTTCTGGCACTCGCTGGGAGGCAAGAACGGGGAATACATGGATGCGCTTATTCAGCGCTTTAATGCATCCCATGAGGATATCGAAGTGGTAGGCACCTTCCAGGGAAGTTATGACGAGACGGTAACCAAACTGCAGCAAGCGATAGCCTCCGATACCGGTCCGGATGTCAGCATGCTGGAGCGAGCCTATGTTCAGATGTTCGCAGATTCGGAAGTGCTTGAGGACCTGACGCCTTATCTTGAGGGCTCTGGCATCAGCGCCGATGACTTTACGCCGGGGCTGATGGGACACTCCGTCTTCAATGAGCAATTGGTATCGCTGCCGCTGAACCGTTCCACCCCGATTCTGCATGTGAACAAAACCTTGCTGGATGAGCAGGGGCTGCAAATTCCGACGACATGGGAGGAGCTGAAGGAGGTCGCAAATGCGCTTGTGGTCAAGGAAGGCAGCGAGTATAAGCGATACGGCGTTACGATGCCCTATGACACTTGGTATCCGATTGCCATGATCTCGCAGGCGGGCGGCACTTTCTTCAATGATGACAATACGTCGATCGGTTTCGGGGATAACGGCGCCGGCGCCAAGATGTTCACTTACCTTAAAGACCTGCAGAGCACAGGCGCCTTGTATTATCCGCCGGCTCAGGATTCCGGCAACATTGTGAACAGCATGTTTGTGGAAGGCAAGGTCGGAATGATGTATCAATCTACGGGATCGATTGGCGGGTTGTCCAGCGCGGTGGATTTTGATTACGTGACAGCGTTCCTGCCTAAGGACGAAGTGTATGCGAATCCGACCGGAGGCGCGAATGTGACGATGCTGTCCTCTTCCAAGAACAAGGAAGCGGCATGGGAATTCATCCGGTGGATGGAGATGGAAGAGGAAGGCGGTCTTGAATTTATTTTGCAATCTGGCTACCTGCCATTCACGAAGAAGATGGTGGAGTCGGAGCAGATCCAAGAGCTGTGGGCCAAAGAACCGAACCGCAAAGTCGCTTATGATCAGTTGGAATTTGCCGTCGATACCAATAAGGACGTGGCATGGCCGGAGATTATGCATGAGTTCTTCTCGGCTATGGAAGCGATCATGTACGACAGCAAGGATATTCCGGCTACGCTGGATACCTTCAAGAAAGAGACGGAACGGATTTTGGCCCAATAACAACTGGTAAAGGAGTGGCAGGACATATGATCGAACGACTACGGGAACCATCCTGTACGATGGTGGCTGCACACCGCGGGTATAAATCAGCTTATCCGGAAAATACGCTGCTTGCCTTTCGCAAGGCGCTGGAGTTAGGCGTAGATATGCTAGAGTTTGATCTCCGGCTGACGCGTGACAAGGAAGTGGTGATTATCCATGATGCAACGGTTCAGCGTACGACTAGCGGTGCTGGCGAGGTAAGTGATTTTACGCTTGCGGAATTGAAATCTTTGGATGCGGGCGGCTGGTTCGCTCGGGAGTTTGAAGGATTGAAGATCCCGACGCTTGCGGAGCTATGCGAGCTTCTCCGGGAATATCCGGAAGTTCTGTGCAACGTGGAAATTAAGCCAAGCCCTGATGCCAAAGAAACCGCAGACCTGGCGGTTGATATGCTGAACCAATACGGGTACCTGCCGCGCTGTGTATTCACCTGTTTCGATGCAGAAGTTCTGACGCATATTCATGATACGCATGGTCTGAAAACACAGGGCTTCCCGGGTGAGAAAATGTCCCGATTTGACTTCGAGGAGGATGGAACCTACTCCAAGATGTGGGCAATCGGCGTAGAGATGTCACTGCTTACGCCGGAGCTCGTTACCCGGTTCCAGGAACAGGGGCTGCTGGTCTGGAGCTATTGCCCGGACGATGAGGAGGGTGTCCGCTATTCGCTGGAATGCGGGGTTACCGGCATGACCTGCAATAACCCCCTTCCGGCGCTGGGTATGATCGGAAAGAAGGGCACGCGGATATGACCTCCATTTTATCGAATATCCGAGGTTTGGCGGCGCATTTACCTGCTAGGCAGCTTTCGAATCTGGACGAAGTGGAGTCGATTCAGATCCAGTCGGGAGCTCTACGCGAGGTCGCGGGTTATCTTGAGACGAAACAGTGGACCTCGGTGGTGATGGTCGTAGACGGCAATACTTATGAAATAGCGGGCCAGCCGCTTGCGAACCTGCTCACGAAATCCTCGATTCAGGTCCAAGTCACCAAGCTTCTTCCTGACCGGAAGGGAGATGTTATCGCCGATGAGGTTTCCCTGATTCAGGTCATACTGAATATCCAGCAAAGCAGGGCGAAGGCGGTGCTTGCGGTAGGCGGGGGAACGATTCACGATATTAGCCGGTACGCCGCTTATACCGCGGGTATCCCATTCATCTCGGTACCCACGGCCGCTTCGGTGGATGGATTTAATTCCAAGGGAGCGCCCATCATTATACGGGGTGAGAAGAAGACGATTCCGGCTATTGGACCGAGCGCGATTTTTGCGGATGTCGATATTCTCATGTCGGCTCCCCCGCAGCTTACCGCCGCCGGGTTCGGGGATATGCTGGGCAAGTATACGTCCCTGTTCGACTGGAAATTCAGCAGCCTGGTGGCGGATGAACCCTATTTGCAGATCTCGGCGGATATTACGCGATCCGCGCTCAACCAGTGCGTGAACGGGGTCGAGCAGATTGGGAAGCGAACCGAAGAGGGGGTACGCATCTTAATGGGTGCGCTCGTCGAATCCGGCTTAGCCATGCTGCTGTTCGGTCAATCCCATCCGGCTTCGGGCTCGGAGCATCATCTGTCCCACTATTGGGAGATGGAGTTTATCCGGCTAGGTGAGAAGCAGCTGCTGCATGGTGCCAAGGTGGGGGCCGCTTGCGTGGAAATCTCGAAGCTGTATCACCGTCTCGGGGAACAGGGGCTAGAGGCGAACAGAGGCGCCTCCGGAGGTGCGAATGACATTGCACTTCGGATCACGCAGCATTGGAACGAAATTCGGTCGCATATAATGCAAATCCCGGAACCTGCAGAGCTGGCCGATTTGATGCGCTCGGTTGGCGGACCGGCCGGAGTATCGGAGCTTCCGATCAAGAGCGAATTGCTGAAGCGAAGCCTGGGTGAAGCTCATAAGGTTCGAAACAGCCGGTACACGCTGCTCCATGCCTATAATGAACAGGGATCCCTATTCGTAAACTAAGGGTCCATATGCAATGAAATAAGGCTGTCCCTATTAAGCAGATCATTCTGCTTAATAGGGACAGCCTTATTTGCTCTTATCCAGCCGTGCTTCTATGTCTTCTGTTCCATATAAACTCAAGAAATTCCTGCAACATGTTGTAAGGGACTAGAGATATATGAATAAGATGATATATTTTTGAGTCTTTTGAACTAGATAAACTCCTAAATATTTCGCTCTCCCAGGTTAATGTCGAATTGTGTAAAATGTCTTGTTAACCTCTCAAAAAACGAACATACCCTACCGATAACTAATAAAGTGGAGTCTTATTACACCATTTTATACCATAATTTTTCGACATAATTTGTTCGTTTTTGTTTGTAGAGAGAAAGTCCTTACAGAAAAAAGAGCACTTGCAAAAATTTTGGATGAATGATCGGATAGGACCCAAGAACTATTTTGGGGAGGGTTTACAGCATGCTTAAGAGTCTCAAGCAAAAAATGATTACAATGATTTGTTTGCTCTTGCTCGTCAGTCTTGGATCCGTCTTTGCCGTAACTTACAACCGGTCATCTGACTTGCTGCAGGAGAGCTTAGACAAGGAGGCACAGCTTAACGCGGAGAAGCTGGCGCTTCAGATCGACCAATTTCTGGACGTGGAAATTGCGAAGGTTGAAAGCGTGGGCAAATTCGTTACAGGGAATAAAGAGCAAGATTTGCAATTGATACAAGCGGCGCAGGAAGTGAACCCGGAATTTGAAACTTTTTTCTTCTCGTACGATTTGACAGGGAAGAATGTCATTAACTTTCTGGGCGAAGTGACCGACGTATCCGATCGCGTTCACTATCAGGAGGCCGGGAAGGGCGAAGGCAAGCTGGTTGTATCGGAGCCCGTGCTTTCCAAGCGTACGGGCAACAACATCGTAACGATGATCATTCCGCTGATGAAGGGCGGGAAACAGTACGGCTACATGGGCTCTACCCTTCCGATCAACGAGGTGCAGAAAAAGGTATCCTCCCAAACCTTCGGAGATACCGGATACGCTTTTCTTCTAAGCAAAGCGGGGACGTTCATGTGGCATCCATCCGAGGACTTCGTCCTTCAAAAGAAGGTAGAAGATGTGGAAAGCACGGAATTATCGCAAGCTTTTGACAAGGTGCGTCAAGGAGAGATGGGACAATTCGAATATGATCTGGATCATGTCGAATACACGGCAGCCTTCGCTCCATCCAATTTGAATTGGGGAATATTCGTAACGGCACCGACCAAGGAGCTGAATGCTCCGATCACGGAGATGTCGGTCACGTTAGTCATTATATCCGTAGTTGCGCTATTCGTTTCTGCCGGTGCTGCGGTCTGGTTTACGGCACAGATTGTCCGGCCGATCCGCAGACTTAATACGGCTGTTAAAGAAGTTGCAGCAGGCGATTTAACCAAAACGATCCAGGTTGAGGGTAAGGATGAGGTTGCGGTCCTATCCAACGATTTTAACCAGACGGTTTCACATCTGAAGCATCTGGTCGTCGGGGTGAACGATTCTTCCCGCCAAGTTATGTCGGTCACGGAAATTGTCTCGAGCGGGGTAGAGACGGCTATGGACAGCGTGGATCGTATCGGCTCCTCCATTCGTCAAATTGCAAGCGGTGCGAATGCTCACGCCTCAAGCTCCAACGAAATCGCAGTATCCATGAGTGACATGGCCAGCGGGATCGTCAAAATTGCCGAAACGTCCTCCATGGTGTCCGAAGCTGCACAGGAAGCGGCAAGTCAAGCAGAGACCGGATCGGTTGTCGTTGAACAAGCCGTGAAGCAGATCGGCAACATCGGGGTGGGTACAACCAAGGTCGGAACGGCGATTGAGCGTTTGAATGAGCGTTCTTCCGAAATCGAGCAGATTCTGAGCTTCATCACGGAAGTGACCTCCCGGATTCGCTTGCTGTCCTTGAATGCTTCCATCGAAGCAGCCAGAGCTGGCGAGCATGGACGCGGATTTGCAGTCGTAGCTGAAGAAGTCAAGAAACTGGCTGGACAGTCCGAGGTATCGACCGATCAGATCGCGAAGCTGATCACAGAAATACGCGAGGACACGATTAATGCCGTACAGGTCATGGACGTCAGCCGGAAGGATGTACAGAATGGAATTGCGTTGATTGAAGAGGTGCGCGAGAAATTCGATAACATTCTGAGTGCGACACGCAACGTGGCTGATCACATTCTGGAGGTATCGGCGGCTTCCGAGGAAATGTCGGCGGGATCCGAACAGGTCAGCGCTTCGGTGGAAGAGCTGAAATCCATCGCGGATCTGACTTCAAGCGACGCACAAAATGTGTCTACCGCTGTGGAAGATCAAATCTCAACCATCAAGGAAATTTCCAACTCCGTTAGACAGCTGGAAACGGTGGCCCAGGAGCTTAGCAAAGAGCTTGCCAAATTCAGTCTGTAGCATTCCCTACATCTTATGGACCGCACATATGGGTACTTGAGAGGGGGGATGCCTGGAAGGAATGAGGATCGAGCAGTACGTGAAGGCAAGGAAGTAAGAGGTAGTAAGCAGCAAGGGAAAGGCTAAGGTCTTTCAGAGTGGGAAGGCAGACAATGCCACCGCCAATCAAGGCATTAGGATGTACAACTAGAAGAAAACTGGAGGAAACGAAGACATGGCTAAGAATTGGAAAAAGGTATTACTAGCAGGGGTAGTCAGCTTATCATTGGTAGCAACGGGTTTTGCTGCAAACGAAGTGCTCACATCGCCGGAGGTATCCGCTAAATCGGCTTCGACCAATGCACCCGGGCAACTAAAGAAACAAGCAGCTTCCCAGCTTGACGAAATTATCGAAAGAGGCTACATCCGGGTTGGGATGACAGGGGATTACAAACCGTTTACATATTTGAATCCTGTTACAAAAGAGTATGAAGGTTATGACGTTGACGCCATGGAAGAGCTTGGTAAAGATCTAGGCGTGGAAGTTCGCTACGTCAACACCACTTGGTCCAACATGATGAAGGATCTGCAGGCTGATAAATTCGACATCGCAGTGGGCGGCGTTACCCGCAACACGGCAAGACAAAAAACGGCTTATGTATCCCAAGGTTACATTTCCTTCGGTAAAGCACCATTGATCCGTGCCAAAGACAAGAACAAATACCTGACGATTGAAGACATTAACAAACCTTCGGTTCGCATTGGCGTGAATCCGGGCGGAACAAACGAAGTGTTCGTACGCGAGCATCTGACGAAAGCTAATGTGACTGTCGTTCCCAATAACCTGGATATCCCGCATTTGGTAGCGGACGGTACGTATGACGTGATGATTACCGATACGATCGAAGCGATTACGTATGCAAAAGCAGACTCCAGACTGTACGCTGCATTGACGGATAAGCCTTTCACGAACAGCGAAAAAGGCTACATGATTCCTCGCGGTGATTTTGAATATGCAAGCTATCTGGAAATGTGGATTGATGAAATGAAGCTGCAAGGCAAGTTTGCAGGCATTCATAAAAAATGGTTGGAGTAGGTTGAATCGGGCTATGAAATGATAGCCGATCCTCGCCAGCAGATCAGGACGAAGACCCTGATCTGCTGGCTTTTTTTTTGTTTATGGATTTGCCGCTCATAACAAATAGCTGTATTCCGGCATGATATCCATGATGTCATGTCTGGAAATACAGCTTTTTTGCTTCCATAAGAGTTCCCTCCTGCGAGAGGGGAACTTGCTTATGGCTTGACCATTTTATAATTGCAGCATTTCGCGCTTCTCCGCATCCGGGTCCTCGATGATCCTGCTGTCGTTGTTAAATATCATCGTTGAACGTGATACTGGATCATAAGCAGGCCACGGCAGCGCCTCCGTATCCGGTGAGCCATTGCGCGCAAATGCAATCCAAGCATCCTGTATCCGGTCGGACAGGGCTTGCGTGGCGGCATCGACTTGAACACCGATGTTCTGAAACAGCGCCAGCGTGTTGAATACAAACGGTATTTCCAGGGCGTGCATCGCTTTGCCGAGAACCGGATGATTCGGCAGCGTCCAATCGAATCGGTACATCCATACCGGCGCGTGCTTGCTCTGAGCGGAAGCGAATTGCAGGGCCGAGCGCCAGAAATACAGGTCGGTCATAATCTGGGCATGTCCGTCGATGCTGTACGGGTATTCCTTGGTGATGGGTGCTGCATCCTGGATGCCGGTCATCATTTCAACGGTGCGGACAAGATCGTCCTCCTTCACAAGCGGCATGTCCGGCCGGAAGAACAAGGCGCCTTCATCGAGATTCGTTCCGATCAGGATCGGCACGTCCTTTGCCCAGCCCGATTGGACAGCCTGCAGCGGATCATGAGGCAGCGTGTGGGGTTCCAGCACTGGTTGGAAGATCATGCTGACCCCGGGACCGATCCGTTTCTTCAGCCGTTCCCCGGCTTCGAATATTTGCTCACCTGTGAGGGATTCAAGCTGATGGGCCTTATCCGGCGTGATGTCCAGCTCTTTAAGCAAACCAGCCGTTATCATCTGTGCCTGCTCCGGAGCCATCACCTGGGCAGCACCGCTTTCCATGATGGCTCGCTGAAACAACCCTTTGGCTGCCGGCATTGCAAGTAAAGCTGCAATGCTCATGCTGCCGGCCGACTCTCCGAATACCGTAACCCGTTTGGGGTCGCCGCCGAAGGCCGAGATATGATCCCGTACCCATTGCAGGGCGGCAATCTGGTCCAATAAACCGGTATTAGAGGCAAAGGATTCGCCGTATGGGGAGAGATGGAGAAAGCCTAGCGGACCCAGACGGTAATTGATGGTGACCACAATCACGTCGCCTCGGAGTACGAAAGATGAACCGTTATAGCTTGGCAAACTGCCGGAGCCCGTGATGAAAGTGCCCCCGTGAATCCATACCATGACGGGCAGCGGCTCCGCTGGCGTGTTCAGGGGTGCCCACACATTGAGGTAGAGACAATCCTCGGACACCGTTTTGGTCACTCCTCCGCCCAGCATGCTTGACGTGGATTCTAGTGGCTGAAGGCACATGGGGCTGAAAGCGGTGGTATCTTTTATCCCGTCCCATGAATCGGGGGGAACAGGAGCACGGAAACGAAGTGGGCCTACTGGGGGTTTCGCATAAGGGATTCCCTTCCATACACGTACTCCGTTTTCCGAACTGCCTTGAATGCGCCCGTCTTTCGTTTGAACGACAAGTTCTGACATGTTCTCTCTACACCCTTTCTCTCTGTGGATATTTCTTGGAATGTCGAAATTCTTCGAATCTGCAGTGCGCTTCTATGTACAGCGTAGCCCTGCTCCCTGTGCGCATGCTCCAAGGCTTGGATGGCTGCCGACCCTATTCGAATGTTATTTCTAAATGGCTGAGGCGCCATATAGAAGATTTATACTACTCTATATATACACTTTACCAAGTTAGCGGCATAAGTTCAAAAAAGCACGAATCATGCGAAAAAGAGGCAGGAATGTTATGTTATATGAAGAATGTAACAGGGTGGGTAGTATTCGCGGATAACGGATACGGTATCACTTTTTGGTCCAAGTCATTATAGGTATACTGGAGGGATAAGCATGAACATTGCGATTTTGGGCTGCGGAACGATGGGGACAGCCTATGCGCACAATTTGGCGAAAATGCCGGGAGTAACGGTGACGGGTGTGGTCGATATTAACGCCGGGCGGGCTGAGCGGGCTGCAGCTTTGACCAGGGCGAAGGCATACACGGATGTAGAGTCGCTGTTTGAACAAAAAGATTTGGAAACGGTTGCGGTGTGTCTGCCCACCTATCTCCATAAACCGTTTGTATTGAAACTAGCTGAAAAAGGGCTGAACGTCATCTGCGAAAAACCGGCTGCATTGAGCCTGGAGGATGCACAAGAGATGAAGGCGGCCTGCGAGAAGCACGGAGTCCGGTTGTTTATCGGCCATGTCGTCCGTTTCTTCCCGAACTATCACAATGCGTACCGGCAGGCTCACTCTGGAAATATCGGAACGCCGAAGATGGCTCACTTTAAGCGGTACGGTTCCTATCCGCAGGGTATGGATGGATGGTATAACGACCCAAGCAAGAGCGGCGGTGTTATCATGGATCTCATGATTCACGATATCGATTTTGCCTGCTGGCTGTTCGGGGAAGTGGAGTCGGTATATGCTTCCATCGTTAAGCGGGATGAGCCTGAGATGGAGTATGCTCAGCTTACGCTTCATTTTAAAAATAGCGCAATCGCCAGTCTAACCGGCTATTGGGGGTATCCCGGACCGTTTACGACGCAGTTCGAGATTTCGGGAGATCAAGGAATTATAAGATTTGATAGCAATCAGGTGCAGTCTCTGGACATTAGATTGGTCAATGCGGAGGCAGGGGAGGGAGCAGCCGTGCAGGTTCCTTCAAGCCCAAGTCTGTATGACCCTTATTATAACGAGGTGCAGCATTTTATCGAGTGCATTCGAAACGGCAGCGAGCCGCTCGTAAGTATTAAGGATGCTTGCTATGCCGTTGAAATCGCTCAGGCAGCGGAGCAATCGGCTCAGACTGGACAGCCCGTGATGATCGGAGGGACGGTTTCATGAAGAAAGTTAAAGTAGGCTTTATCAGCTTTGCCCATATGCATGCAGCGAGCTATCTCCTAGGCATGCTGAAGCGGGATGATGTCGAAGTGGTCGGAGTTGCCGATGAAAACGCGGAGCGTGTGCGTCCATACTCTGTCGACCGAGGTATACCGTATTATGCGGACTATAATGAATTGCTGGCACAGGAGCTGGATGCTGTCGTCATCTGTTCGGAAAATGCGCGTCATGCGGAATTTACCAAACTTGCCGCTGCGGCGGGCAAGCATGTGCTGTGCGAGAAGCCGTTAGGTTTGTCCGAGTCCGAGATGCTGGAGATGATTCAAGTGTGCAAGGATCATGGCGTGCAGCTTATGACGGCTTTTCCTTGCCGTTATATTACGTCCGTTCGTCAGGCGAAGGAAGCGATTGACGCAGGGCAGATCGGCGAAATTTTGGCCATGAAGGGAACCAACCGGGGAAGCATGCCTGGTGGCTGGTTTATCGAACGGGAGAAATCGGGCGGCGGAGCTGTATTGGATCATACCGTCCATGTGATGGACCTGATGCACTGGTTTACCGGCAGCAAGGCAGAGGCAGTATACGCCCATGCGGAAACGCTCTTCCATGACACGGAGATTGACGATGCCGGCATGGTCCACGTCAAGTTCGCAAACGGCGTCGTGGCCGTGTTGGACCCAAGCTGGTCCCGCAACCGCACCTTCCCGACATGGGGGGACGTAACGCTTGAGATCATCGGCACCAAGGGTGTGCTGAATATTGATTCTTTTGCCCAGAAGAACGATGTATACAGCGATGTGACCGGGAAAGCGTCGTGGAGCTTCTGGGGCGATGATATGGACGAAGGCCTCATCAACAGCTTTGTCGAGAGCATCCGCGACGGTAAGCCGGTCGAAATTACCGGGGAAGACGGCTACCTCTCCGCCCGGGTCGCCATTGCAGCGTACGAATCCGCAAGCACCAAGCGCACCGTTCAGCTGAAGCCGCTGGGGTAATGGTTTTTGCGGCTTTAGGCGTATAGCAGGATGCAGGTTCGGCTCGGCCATGTAAGGCGGGAGTGCAAGGGGGTTCATGGGGGCGACTTAGGTTATCTGGTTACTAGGGGCAAATTCTTTGTGGAATAACCTGACCGGCTTGTGCTCCCCTGCGCTCGTCGCGGAGATGGGAACGTCGCTAAAGATGAATGCAGTAAGGGGCACGGTTTTATCTTCTTCATGGCAGGGAGTCGTTCCTGTGATCGATAACGAAATAGTATCATTGCATAAGCCTCTTCGATCTTTGTAATCGAAGGGGCTTTTTGATGTTGGCAAAAAAGATCAAAAATGCTCTTCTCCCATTTGGTATCCTATAATTGATGTGAACGGCTATATTGGAGATAGCACACGGGGTGAGATTGAATACGCCAGCTGTCGTGGTAAAAAGGTGCGGTATTATTCAAAGGACCAACTGTAGTAAGCTGCTCCTCAAAGTCCCCGCATTCCCGATATTCACTGACCAACTAGGATTCAGGATGGGCACGAGCATACACGAGCATTCACGAGCATTCAGGCCCATAGCAACCATATTGAATCCGTATGCTTTTTTTGTTATAATTCCCAAATGGCGGTGGTGGATTCAATGGATATTTATATGGTTATTCAGCAGTTATATCCGAGTTTCTCGAAGAAAGAACAGTTGGTAGCGAATTATATTCTTCAAGAAGGTCAATCGATTAATAACATGAATATATCTGTGCTCGCGAACCATGTTGGTGTCTCGAATGGAACAATCACACATTTCTGCAAGAAAATTGGTTGCAATAATTTTGCAGAATTAAAGGTTCAGTTGGGCAGGCTGCGTACTGCGACGGCTCCTTCGGTGGATGACGATATTCTCATTCAAGTATCTAACTTCTATCAGACGGTCATTGAGCGTTCGAATCAATTGCTGGACATTACATATTTACATCGGCTTGCTGAAGCGATTAAGGGCGCAGCACGGATTTTCATATACGGGATCGGAAGCTCGGGACTTTCAGCGAAAGAAATGATGCTTCGTTTGCTGCGAATGGGCTTCAATGTGCAGAGTATTACGGATTCGCATTTAATGCTGATCAATAGTTCGATAGTGAATGAGAATGACTTCGTTATTGCGATTTCCAGTTCAGGGGAAACGTCTGTCATTGTCGACGCAACCAGAATTGCAAAGAATAATCGGTGCAAAGTCATCTGTCTGACCAGCTTCTCCGAGAGTACGCTGGCGCAGCAAGTGGACTCTTTTATTCTGGTCCCCAATACATTGTTTGTTGATAAAGAAAGGTTTGTAAATAGTCAATTTTCCGTCATGTATGCGATCGATATTTTATGTATGATCTTACTCGCGGATCCGGATTTGAATAGTCGGATGCAAATTACAGTGAATACGATTCTTGAACATAATCGAATGGATTAACAATAAAGCTTTCATCGTACCTGTGAACCTCAGAAGTTGACGTGTTTTTCGTCTACTGGAGGGACACAGGTTTTTTTATTGTGAGTTGTTCATATACTAAGGCTTGTCATGGATTAATTTCCAAGTAATAATGAAATTATTTTAATAAAAATATATTTACTAAAATAATTTCATGATGTAGAATTGACATATCGCGATGGAAGTACAATGATTGATCTAATAGGAGGAACATCCATGTTTAAACAGCTGCAAAAGCTTGGTAAGTCATTTATGTTACCGATTGCAATCCTACCTGCTGCGGGTTTGCTGCTTGGGATTGGCGGATCCTTATCGAATGCGAATACGATTGCGGCATATCCGATTCTGAATACGCCGTTTTTACAAGCTATTTTTCAAATTATGTCAGCAGCCGGCAACGTTGTGTTTGCCAACTTAGCGCTAATCATGTGTATTGGCCTTGCCGTGGGATTAGCGAAAAAAGATAAAGGTACTGCCGCACTGGCAGCAGCCGTATCGTTCCTGGTTATGAATGCATCGATTGGTGCAATGATCACGGTATTCAATCCAAGCGTTGAATCCATTGACACCGGGGTTGTAGGGGCTATTGTCATTGGTATCCTGGTTACTTATTTGAACAATCGATACCGGGGGATTCAATTACCTTCCTTTCTAGGATTTTTTGGGGGCTCGCGGTTTATTCCGATCGTCTCATCGTTTAGTGCTATTTTTGTTGGCGGGATCTTCTTCTTAATCTGGCCTACGTTTCAAGGATGGCTGGTAGCGGCAGGGACTGCTATTGCCGGAATGGGATATTTCGGAACCTATTTATACGGATTCTTGCTTCGCCTTACAGGTGCTGTCGGTCTGCACCATATGATTTATCCGATGTTCTGGTTCACAGAGCTGGGCGGTGTCGCCACGGTTGCAGGTCAGCAAGTGGTGGGTGCGCAGAAAATCTTTTTTGCCGAACTGGCTGATCCGAATCATGTTGGAATGTTCTCCGAAGGAACCCGTTTTTTTGCAGGGCGTTTTGCTACGATGATGTTTGGTCTTCCTGCGGCATGTCTTGCGATGTATCATTGCGTTCCGAAGAACCGCCGCAAACTTGTGTTTGGTTTGTTCTTTAGTGCAGCGCTGACATCGTTTCTGACAGGGATTACGGAGCCGATTGAGTTTATGTTCTTATTCGTTGCTCCTTGGTTATATGTGGTTCATGCGGCTCTGGACGGTCTATCCTTTATGATCGCGGATATGTTATCCGTTCGAATCGGGAATACCTTCTCTGGCGGGGCCATCGACTTCTTGCTCTTCGGGGTTCTGCAGGGGAATGCCAGGACTAATTGGATCTATGTCATCATTATGGGGGTCATCTGGGCGATCATCTATTACCTTGTGTTCCGCTTCTTAATTACGAAATTCAATGTGGCGACACCTGGACGTGAAAGTGAAGGGGAGAGCGTATCGGTCGAATCCAAGGACAGTATTGGAGAGACCGCGATGAAAGTGCTGAGTGCGCTTGGCGGCAAGGAGAACCTGGAAGATGTTGATGCATGTATTACAAGACTTCGTGTTGCCGTCAAAGATGTATCGAAAGTAGATAAGGATACAATCAAAGAACTGGGTGCTACCGCGGTATTGGAAGTAAAAGGTGGGGTTCAGGCTGTATTTGGCGCCAAAGCCGACTTAATTAAACAAAAGATAAATGAGGCTATTGGAGAAGAATAAAACAGGATAGGGCATGGAGGGAACATATTGTGAATCGAGGATTAATTGTATCATGTCAGGCTTTGCCAGGCGAACCGTTGCATAGTTCATTTATTATGGGACGTATGGCCATTGCGGCTGCCGAAGCCGATGCGGTGGGGATCCGTGCGAATAGCGTTGAAGACATCGAAGAGATTAAGAAGCAAGTGGAGTTGCCCATTATTGGCATTATCAAAAAAGAATATCCGGGTATGCAATCGTTCATTACAGCGACCATGACCGAAGTGGATGCGCTTGTTGGTACGGGGGTTGAAATTATTGCTGTGCAAGCGACGATGGATCAGGATGAGGCATTCCTGAAATCGATCTTTACAAAATACCCTTCGCAGAAGTTCATGGCGGATATCTCCACCACGGAAGAGGGGTTGCGAGCAGATCGATTGGGTTTCCACTACATTGGAACGACACTTATTGGTTATACCCCGCAGTCTCAGCATGTGGAGAAGTTCACCGTGCTGGAAGAATTGATTAAGCAGTGTAAGAAACCAGTCATTGCAGAAGGCAACTTCAACACACCGGAACAGGCTGCAAAAGCGATCAAAATGGGGGCTCATTGTGTGGTTGTAGGCAGCGCCATAACAAGGCCGCAAATCATCGCGAAATGGTTCTCGAATGAGGTAAACGAAGCTCTATAACAAAAGAGAGATAGAGGAACATTTGTTTAATGTAGTCTGTTAATACCATATCCATCCGCGCACTTTTAATAAAACGGGGCTGTCCCAAAAGTCATTAAAGATGACTTTGGGACAGCCCCTTTACATGCGCAAGGGCATCTAGGATTGTAAACGGTACTTATAGAACGGTTTTACAGATAAAGCACCAACGCAATAACAGCGGCAAGCACGATCCGATAGATCGCAAACGGCACCAGCTTGATCCGGTTAATCAGCTTCAGGAAGAAGCGGATGGAGACCAAGGCGAAGACGAAGGCGGCCACGAAACCGGCGATGAAGAACGGAAGAGCCTCCACCGTGAAGTATTCCCAGTTCTTCAGCAGCGACAGTAAGCTGGCTCCGAACATGATCGGCACGGCCATAATGAAGGTAAAGTCAGCCGCCGCGCGATGACTCATGCCGAGCATGACGCCTCCGGAGATGGTGGAGCCGGAGCGGGAGAAGCCCGGCCAGAGCGACAGACACTGAATCAGGCCGACGCTGAATGCCTGTCTGTACGTAATTTGGTCGACGGTGACCACGTTCGGCTCTCTTTTCGAGCTGACTTTATCGGCAAAGATCATGAAGATGGCCCCGATCACGAGTCCGATCAGCACCGTTTCGGTAGAAAATAAATGCTCGTCAATGAAGTCTTCGAACAAGACGCCCAGAACACCGGCCGGAATCAAACCGACGATAACCTGGCTGAGCTTTAGTCTGCCCGTAACCGCCGGTACGCCGGCTTCAGGCTTTTTGCGCTTGAGTCCCAAGAGATCCAGAAAGCGGTCCTTAAACACCACGATGACGGCGAGAATGGAGCCGAGCTGAATCACGACCTTGAACGTGTTGGCTACGTATTTCGTCAGAAACTCCTCGGATTTCAGCCACATATCATCAACGATGATCATATGACCGGTAGAGGATACAGGAGCGAACTCGGTCAGTCCCTCGACGATACCCAGAATAATTGCTTTGAGGATGGTTAAAAAATCCATGACCTATAGTCTCTCCCTTACAAAAAATGTGAAATGTAATGATATGAATGATAAGTGGCATGAAATGCGTAACTTTAAGCTGACTTTCTCCGCTTGCGGAAGAAAAAGAACAGAAACGCAATCACGGCCACAGCTATTACAGCATAAGCGATATTGGAATAGACGTCCATGAAGGCCACGATATTTTCCCATGAATCACCGACAGCGGCTCCCACGCATACCAGAATAACGTTCCAGATCAGGGTACCGATGGTCGTGAAGAGGAGGAACATGCCGAACTTCATGTTGGACATCCCCGCCGGGATGGAGATCAGGCTCCGGATCAGCGGAATCATGCGGCAGAACAGCACGGTCCAGTAGCCGTATTTATCAAACCACGCATCCGCCTTGCGGATGTCTTCTTTTTTGACGCGGAGGATATGACCCCAGCGATCCACGATTTTTTCAAGCCGCTCGACATCGAGCAGTCGGCCAATCCCGTACAGAATGACGGCACCGACCACAGACCCGACGGTAGCTGCAATAATGACACCGGGCACCGTCAGTTTCGTGTAGGTGGTCATGAATCCGCCGAAGGTAAGAATGACCTCGGAGGGGATCGGAGGAAACACGTTTTCCAGGGCAATCATCAGCAGGATGCCGATATAGCCGAACTGCTCCATTATATCCGTAATCCAGTTTTCCAAGAGTTACACCTCTTTCAAAGATAAGGATGCTGCTGTCATCCTTTATATAAGGGTCTGCTTCAGCTTGCGCAGATATTGACTGCGGATGAAGAAGAAATACAGGACCTGCATCATCAGGAAGCTGATCAGTACGATGCCCATTTCAGCCGCAATGGATAAGTAGAAGTAGCTCTGCAGCGCGATAAAGGCAAAGATGCTGTGTACAATTGCAAGGCTGATCGGTACAAAAAACAGCAGCGCCAGCTGTCCGGTGACGATCCGCCGGAACTCCTTATCGGTCATTCCAAGCCGGGATATCGTGGCATAATGCCTGCGGTCATAATCCAGATCGGCATAGAGGCGGAAGTACAGGAAGCTTCCTGCCGCGATAAAAAACACCGTGCCCACAAGCAGTGCCGCGAAGAGCAGCATATTGTACAGGCTGTCCCGAAGGGCAAAGAGCGTGCCGCTGACCGCCAGCGCATAAGGCTGGCCCATCTCATAACGCACCGCCCCGCGCGGGGCCAGATGGGGGACGATGCCCTCGGTCTCTGTGAAATCATCCACATAGAAGCCGGTGTACCGCTCTAACCGGACCGGATTTGTGATGGCGGCGAAGTCTTCGTCACTGACCACAAGCCCGCCGAAACGAGAATCGTTGTCCATTTCCGGCAGCAAATATTCCGGTACGCCGACATGATCGGAATAACCGATTTCATGCAGGAGGATTTCGGAATCATTAATCCGGTATGAAGCGTGCTCCCGATCGCGGATATAAGCCCTGTCATTTTGCGAAGCAATCAGGACAAGCGCATCCTCACCGCTCAGCGGCTGCTCATCAAAGGGTAACCCCGCCATCAGCACCGCCGTCTTATAGTCGGAGAAGGAGATCAGTGCCAACGGATTTTGCAACTGCCCGACCTGTGCGGAAGTTGGCTCAACTTCCGTATATTTCACGCGAAACGATAGCGTTTCAAACGGTATTTTTTTCGATTCAAGCTCCTGTCGGATTTCATGTAAATGCTGCTTCTCTAAGGTGTCTCCCGTTTTGGCGAGATAACCGATGGCAGCAGGGAAATCCTCGTTGAATTGCTTCGTGAGCACGGGGATGGAGGCAAATACGCCTACCGAGCAAAAGGAAACAGCCAGCACGATCGTTACCATCGAGAACATCTGTGCATGATCCCTAAGCCGGTAATGCAGGCTGGATAGCGAGACCAGCCTGGTCCTTCTCCAGGCTAACCGGCGGCTCTGCTTCAACCTCCGCACGAGAGCAACCCCTAGCTGCGTATACAACAGATAGGTGCCGATCATCGTCATTAAGGTAACCGGGAACATGCGCAGCGCGAGGGTTGACGCGCTTGTCGTGGCGGCCAAGCTGTAGCTGACCACCAGCAGCACGGCTGCCAATATCGATAACCAGGGCGTTGTCCTGGGCGCGGTTTTAGGCCGCTGTCCGGATTGAAACAGATCGATCAACGCTTTAGGACGCAGCAGCCTAGAGGTGCACAGCGAGATAATGATAAACAGCAGCACATAACTTGCAACCGTCAGTCCAAGCGCACGCAGGGGCAATCGAAACGGCAGGGGCGGGATTCCCAGAAAGGCCGAGCCTGCCATCAGAAACAGCTTGCCTGTAATGATGCCGAATAGGATGCCTGTAGCAATGGCGCTTACGCCGATGATCATATTTTCGAGAAAAACCATCTTGTTAAACTGGCGATCCGTCATGCCATGCATGAACAGAATGCCGAACTCGCGCTTGCGCGTCTTTAGAAAAGCCCCCACGGAATACAGCACGAAGAAAAATGAGAATACATACATGATCAGTTCGGCTCCGAGCATCGCCTGGATAACAACCGGATAGAACATCTCGTCTGCTATCGCAGGATGGAACAGGAACAGCGCGCATACAAAGAAAATCATGACGGAGAATGCACTGCTTAAGAAATAGGCAGCATAGGTCCGCTTATTCCTCAGGACATTCCTAAAAGCGAATTGTCGAAAGGTCATGACTGCCTCCTCCCAGTAAAGCCAGCATGTCGATGATTTTCTGGAAAAAGGCTTGGCGGTTGTCACCGCAGTACATTTCATTATAAAGTTGTCCGTCTTTGATGAACAAGACGCGGTCACAGTAGCTGGCTGCCACCGGATCATGAGTGACCATGAGAATCGTTACGGAAGCCTCTTTACTCGAAGCGGAAAGCGTCTGCATCACCTCTTTGGAGGCTTTGGAGTCCAGGTTGCCGGTGGGCTCGTCAGCGAGGATCAGGGAGGGCTCCTGAATGAGCGCCCTGGCAATAGCGGTGCGCTGCATCTGTCCGCCGGAAATCTCATAGGTATGCTTGTGCAGAATGGACCCGATGCCGAGTCGATCTGCGATCCGGCTTAGCCGGATGCCCATTTCGTCAAGCGGCATGCCCTCCAGCGTCAACGGGAGAACGATATTTTCCTGGACGGTCAGCGTATCCAGCAGATTGAAGTGCTGGAAGACGAAGCCCAACTCCCGGCGCCGGAACAGAGCGGTGTCACTTCTGCTGAGAAGATGAGGATTGCGCCCGCCTATGATCACTTCTCCGGCTGTGGGCTGATCAATGGTTGCGATCAGATTGAGGAGCGTGGTTTTTCCGCTGCCAGAAGGACCCATAATGCCGACGAATTCCCCTTTGGCGACGTTGAAGTGAATATTGTTCAGCGCTTGGAACGCCACTTTGCCCTCATAGATTTTGGATAGATGCTTGACGCTCAGGATGGGCATATCTTCACTCCTCTATAACGATGATATCATTGTAAAAGATTCGTTCGCATTCATGCCATATTCGTAACTTACAGTTACCTTACAACCTTGTAAGGTTTCTTTAACTGCCGTAAGTTAGTTCAGGGACTGCCACTGTTATCGTTTCCGAATAGGCAAAAAGCGCTGCCCTGCCTAGCCGTTGAACTTAATTCGCAATGTGCCCTGAGTAATCCGAAAAAATGATCCGGACCGTCGTTCCTTCATCTACTTTGGATTGGATTTCGAAGGCATGTCCAAGCTTATCGCATATTTGTTTGACAAGAAACAGCCCCATGCCTGTCGATTCCTGGAACCTGCGCCCGTTCTCTCCGGTGAAATAGGGGTCGAACACTCGCGGCAGGTCGCTTTGGGGAATGCCGATGCCTTCGTCCCGGATTTCAAGCACAACTTGATTCTCCCGGGTGTAGCCGTTAAAAAAGAGGGTCCCTTGTTCCTTTAGCGTATATCGAACCGCGTTGGTCAGCAACTGCGTCAGCACAAAAGAGAGCCATTTCTCGTCTGTGGCCACCATTAATCCGGAATCGATCCGGATGGACGGGTACATTCTCCGCCGGATAAACAGACGCTTTTGCTCGGAGGTGACATTTCGGACGATTCGCTGAAGCGGCAGGTTCTCCACGTGAAAATCATGCTCGAACGTATCAAGCCTGGCGGTGTACAGCACCAGATCAAGCCCTTTTTTGAGTCGATCCAGCTCGTCGCCGATCGCGGCAAAACGGGGATCATCGTCATCCTGAAGGATCAGGTGAATGACCGAAATCGGCGTTTTCATCTGGTGGGCCCATTGGTTGATGAACTGAAGATGGCCTTCAATCTTATGCTTATAGTTATGCAGATCCGTGGTGTAATGCCGGAACTGGGTTTTCAGCAGTTGATGAAGCGCTTCGGCGAGCGGCGTATGGGAGGATTCTTCCGAGGATTCGCCGGTGAGGGATTCTCCCGGGAGCGGCTGCTCTAATCGTTTATAGAACGAACGGTTGGCAATAAATCGAAAGGACAGGTAGCCGAGAAGCAGCAGCAAGCTGATGATGCCTGCGTACAGACTGACCATCAAATTGCGATAGCCATCCAGTCTGTAAATGAGTGTTATCACGAGAAGCTGGGCTATGTAGACAATCATTAAGGGACGCTGTTCTTGCAGAAATAGCCTCATGCTTGGTCCCCCCAGTTCGGTACCAGTCGATAGCCGCGACCGCGCACGGTTTGAAGACCCTCCTCGATCCCGAGGGCAGCCAGTTTCTTGCGGACGCGGGTGATGTATACGTTCAGCGTATTATCGTCCACAAAGGCCTGATCATCCCATATTTTCTCCAGAAGCCGGTCCCTGCTGATGATCTGCTCGGGCTTCTTCATTAACTCGTCCAATATTTTGGCTTCAGTATGGCTGAGCTCCGTCTGGTTCTGCCCAAGCGACAGGGAGAGACGTTCAACGTCCAGCGTGAGTCCGGCGACGCTGAGCACGCGCTCATTCTGAGCGACAGCATAAGAGCCGTAGGCACGCCGGAGCTGGCTCTTGATTTTGGCCATGGCAATCTCGTAGTCAAAGGGTTTGGTTATATAATCATCGGCACCGTTCTCCAGCGCCATCACCTGATCCATTTTCCCGTCGCGAGCGGAGATGAAGATGATCGGGCAGGTGGAGAG
The DNA here is from genome assembly GCF_050482385.1 of Paenibacillus lautus. GTDB lineage: Bacteria > Bacillota > Bacilli > Paenibacillales > Paenibacillaceae > Paenibacillus_AQ > Paenibacillus_AQ lautus_B. The sequence continues at coordinate 103,276 of NZ_JBCNHV010000021.1, read as the reverse complement.
ACTTCGGAACTGGCGGCACCAGTAATAGCCGTCGTATTTTGGCAGATTGATATCCAGAAGCACAAGGTGGGGGTCATACGATTCAAATTGATCGCGTACCGTCTCGAAATCATGAACGGACTGCGTCATGTAACCGAATTTATGAAGATACTCTTTCAGCAGGTTGACTAGCCCGGTATCGTCTTCGACAATAAAGATTTTGAACATATCGATCATAGCCCCTTCATTTGACATTCTAGTACCGACTGTATTGTACCAAATTGTCAGGATATAAGGAAAAAATACGTTAGTAAAGACAGTGGGTCAAACGGACGGCGGATGTTTTCGTCATTGACGGTGGTCCTGCCGGGGCTTGTGAAGGAGATTTCAGGCTAAGGAATGAATGATACCCGACCACTCGGCACGAAAAACCGTTCCTTGGTTGACCGTACTGTCCACACTCATCTGACCGCCATGCGCGGCAATGATGGATTGGGTAATGGATAATCCAAGACCCGCACCGCCATGCTGTCTGGTCCGGGATTCATCGATGCGGTAGAACCGCTCGAACAGATGGGGCAGATGCTCCTTCGGAATCCCGGCTCCATTATCACCAACCAGCAGTACGGCATGGTCCTTGGTTTGATGAACCGTTACAGTAATCCGCCCTGTGGCAGAGTCAGTATGCTGTACCGCATTATGAAACAGGTTATAGACGACCTGTTTGATCTTATCGGGGTCACACCGGCATAGTACCGGTATCGCTTGAATCGTTACACTCCTGCCTTGGGCAAGCATCCTCAGATGGGGTTCCATTTCAAGCAGCAGCTGATCCAGCAGGGTTTCCTGTAGATGGAGCTCCGGCTTGCGGTCAAGCTTGGCTAACAGAAGCAAATCCTCGACCAATTTCTTCATGCGCTTGGATTCCCCGTGCATGCTGGATAGTGCAGCATGCAGCTGCTCCGGGTTGTCGGCAGCGCCGCGGCCAAGCACCTCCAGAAAGCCGTGAATGGAAGTGAGCGGCGTTCGCAGCTCATGGGAAGCATCGGCAATAAACCTCCGCATCTGCTCTTTGGCTTCGCGTTCCGTTTCAAACGCATCTTCGAGCCTTTCCAGCATGCCGTTAAACGATTCGGCCAAACGGTCAATCTCTCGTTGACCCTGCACGGCAGGAAAACGCTCCGCCAAGTTTCCAGCGTCTGTGCGCTCTACCGTTTCGACCATTCGGTTCAGCGGGTGGAGCGTCCGGCGCAGCAAAGGCAGGTACAGTGCAACGCCTGCAGCCATGGCCAGTAAAGCCAGTACGGCAAAAATCAGCAGCTGCCGCAGCAGAACAGCATGCAGCGGCTGCGTATCCAATCCAAGCTGCAGCACACCCGAGGGGCTGCTTGGATTGCCGTAAAGGCGAAAGACAATGATCTGCTCGGTGCCTTCGGCATTGTCGATCACTTCATACGAAATAGGCTGACGCTCCTGGAATTTCTCCAGAATGGCTGAATAAGCTTCTGCTGTCAGCTTTGGCGCGGACAGACCATGGTCAGCGGCCAGGTCGGTGTAGCTTCCGTCGGTTTCGATCTTGGCAAGCGACATATTCGGCAGAAAGAACATAGGTCTGTCTCCCTGACGCGGGTTTTCCGGAAGGGCTTCGTTATTTCGCCCTGCAGGCCGGTTACGCGGCTCCCGATCAGGCTCCCATAACTCCACAGGGATCGAGCGAGCCTGAAGGGAAAGCGCCTCGGCTTGATTGCGGAACAGGGCATTTTTCATTAACACATATTGCAATGCGCCGATCAGCACGAGCAGAAGCGCCAAGACGATGAGGGATCGTGACAGGAGCTGCGTACGTAGAGACGTAGGCTCGGATGAACGCGTACGGTTTCGCAAACTCATGGCAAATCGACCCGATAGCCGGCTCCGCGAAGCGTGCGAATGACCCGGTGTTCTTTATCACCGAGCTTCTCGCGCAGGGATCGGATATAAACCTCAACGATGTTATCCTCTCCGCCAAAATCATAATCCCACACAATATTCAAAATGTTCGTTTTACTCAAAACGCTGCCATGTTTGGTCACAAGCAGTTTAAGCAGCTTATATTCCGTGGGCGACAGCTCAAGGGCCTCCCCCAGGTATGCGATTTCCTTCTTCCGGTCATCGATGGTGAACGGGCCAAGCCGGATTTCACCCAGCAGGCTCGGGAACTGATTGCGCAGCCTTGCTTGCATTCGGGCAAGCAGCTCTTCGAAACTGAAGGGCTTGGCCATGTAATCATCCGCTCCGATCATGAGGCCCTTTACACGGTCATCAATCTCGTCCTTCGCGGTAAGCATAATGATCGCGACATCCAGCCCCTCCTCCTTCATCCGTCTGCATACGGAAAGTCCGTCCATTCCCGGCATCATCACATCCAGTACGATGATATGCGGCTCGAAGCGGCTTGCTTCCATTATCGCACGTTCCCCATCGGGGACCGTCCGCACCTCAAACCCTTCATTTTGGAGACCAAGCTCCAGAAACTGCAGGATATGCGGCTCGTCGTCCACTAGCAAAACGCGAATACGATGCATTGATTCCATAGCACAAAACTCCCCTTATCTCATTCCTTCAACTTCATCATACGTGCTCTAGCTGAATGAAGACTGAACGTGAACTGAAAATAAACTGAAAAGTGATTCGCAAATATGCATCCGCAAGAAGGGAATTTAAGGATGTTGATATATATTCTGTTATCGTTGATACTATCTTAAAGCCGAGATAATCAATGCAGCACCTGTTCAAGGTCCATCATGGATGGGTGAAAGGAGGAGACTGGACATGATAGGAAATGTATATCCACCCGAGAATCAGAGCGCGGGCTCTCTCGATGGAGGAAGGATAACGGAGCAGAAACCGATCGGTTTCTCCGGAGAAGGGTCTGCCGTGACCCGGGTGGGGCCGCTTTTCTATTGGTCCTGGTTCCGTTCGCCCGTCGAAGGTTATATCGCGCCTCATCCCCATCAGGGTTTTGAAATCGTGACTTATATGATTCAAGGAAACGGCGTTCATAAGGATTCGCATGGCACGCACAGTGAGTTGGGGCCTGGAGGCTTGCAATTGATGAGGGCCGGTTCCGGGCTAACACACGAGGAACGTCTGACTGGACCGGATGCAGAAGGATTTCAGATTTGGTTCGAGCCGTATCTTCGCGATTCATTGAAACAGAACCCTGCCTGTCGTCAGTATCGACCGGATTCCTTCCCGGTAACCCGCATACAGGGTGGACTGGTTAAAACGATGATTGGCGGTTCTGCACCGACCGATTTATCCGTAGATGTGAGGATGCTGGATATTCAGATTCTGGCTGGTAACGAAGCTCAGTATGAACTGAAGTCCGGCAGGAGAGCGGCTGTGCTTGCCGTAAGGGGGGCTGGCAGCTTTTGTGCCGAAGAGGAAAGCCTTCTATTTCGTCAGCGGGACTTTATGGTAATGGATACAAAGCTGGGAGAGACGTTAAGCCTTAAGGCGCAAGACAATGTCAGGGTCATCCTCATTGACGTACCGGAAAACCCTGGGTATCCGCTCTATTCCAAGAGGCCATAAGGTCAAAAGTTTACAAAAATGTAGTGGAACGAAATTTAGGAGGTACGATAAACTAAAGTCTGTCAGATGGGGATACCCGTCTGGACAGGCTTTTTTAGCTGTAGGAAGGATCGGAATATATACTCCCATGCAACAATAGTAAGAAAAAATAGGTATATATGGTAAGTAGAAAGACCCAACAGAGAATTCCGGCGTTCGTTACACCGGGCTGGTTGGGTTATTTTGGCATGTTTTATTTCTATAATAATCTATTTATACTAAATTCAAGCATAAAAAGAGACTATAGTCCCCCTCTTTACCAATAGTTGGCATGCGTTTTTGTGAGGATGGTTGCATGCGTCCCGAGACATGGCTTGTCTATAATGATTGCGGGATCACGAAAATGACAATTTCGTCATTCCACAATCTAACGAGATGGGGGAGATCATTATTTTCTCGAAAAAAAGCTTTAAACAATTGATGGCCGGAGCGCTTCTATCAGCAGCTGTTCTTGGCTCTTACGGATATGGGTCTGTGAATGAAGTAGCTGCTGCCAGCGTGCAATCAACAACCAAGGGTGTAGCAGCCTCGAATGTGTATATGCGCAATCAGCCTTCGACTTCGGGTAAAGTATTGGACCGTGTGTATAAAGGTGACAGCGTTCAAATTCTGGGCAGCAGCTCAGGCTGGTATAAGATCAAAACTTCGAACGGCAAGCAAGGTTATGCTTCGTCTAAATATATTAACCAAAGTAATGGCTCTTCTAACAATTCCGGCAATTCGGGAAGTACCGCGCCCTCTGCCAATGCCAGCGTTGAAAAAGTAATCAGTGCAGGTATGAAGTATCTGGGCACGCCATATGAATTCGGTTCTAACCGTAATTCAACGAAAACCTTTGACTGCTCGGCCTTTGTTCGCCGCGCATTTATGGAAGGCGCTAACATTACGCTGCCAAGCGATTCCCGTGCGCAAGGGCAATACGTCAAGGACAAAGGAACAGCTGTTTATAACGTGAATCAATTAAAACGCGGGGATCTTGTATTCTTTATGAGTTACAGAGGTTCATCGGCATCCGCTTATGCCGGATTGGACAAGTCCAAACAGCGGATCACCCATGTAGCTATTTATTTGGGAGACAATAAGCTGCTGCATACGTACTCAAAACAATCCGGTGGTGTCCTTGTAGGTACCTTCGGTGATTCCTGGAAAAATCGCTTCATGCATGGCGGAAGCGTCCTGTAGCGCATCATCATTTTTCATTGAGTGTATATCTATACTTAGAATGAGATAGAAGGACTGTCCGATTGAAGATCTGAATGATCTTTTAACGGGCAGTCCTTTGTTGTTTGGAATTTGCTTTTCAACCTTGATTTCAGTAAGGTGGACAATAGAGAACGGACAGCATCAAGAAATGGACAGGAGGGACGACGATGAACGGTGGGCAGCGTTCCAATATCAAACCGGGACTTGAGGTCGATATCGTATTGAAGCAGGATCAGCGAACGGGCAAATTAACCCGCGGCGTGGTCAAGGATATTCTGACGAATTCCCCGAACCATCCGCATGGCATTAAAGTACGCCTTCAAGATGGCCAGGTGGGACGGGTAAAGAACATTTACGAGTCTTGAAATCCGATGCAGTCCTGTGGCGGTCACAACTCAGGTTGCCATGAATAGAAAGTTTGACTATAAGTCGATCCAAAACTTCGCAATGCTGAGGAGTTTTGGATGCGGCTTTTTTGCAGTTCTGTGCAACATTGCCCTCTGACCATCCGTCTGGAAGTTGAGGTGAAAATGAAGATGAAAAGATACCTTTATATGGGGTTTATCTTGATGTTGATGCTAACAGGTTGTGTGAAGCAGGAGACGCTAGGGGCGGCTCCGTCTGATCCTCCATTGAATATAGCTGCCAGGGGACATCATGCGGAAGTTCCTGATGAGGACTTCGTGTATCGCCTCGTTAGCGAGAAGGGGCAGTACGAGCATGGAGATCAGGTTCGAGTATACGCGGAGCTGGAGTATGTCGGCGAGTTGGATGAGGTTACGATCGGCCATGCGGCCTCTGCCTTTTATTTCCCGATGAAAGAGCTCACAAGGGACTACAACATCAGTTATGCCATGAATGAGCCCTATATTACAACCGCGCTGAAAAAGGGCGAGCCGCTGCGCGAATATTATCAAATCGGAGGTGGTTACGACAGCAGTGACGACAAGAGGTTCAAAGATTTTATCCGTTCCCTGGAGAATGGCTTTCCGGTTGGGGACTACGTCGTCTATGGATCCGCGGATTTCGTGATGGATTCACAGTCGCAAGGCGTGGATGAGGGCGGTTCGAACGGGGAAGAGCCAAAGAGGTATAAGATACAAGCTGAGATCGAATTCAGAGTAAGGGCAGAGAAGAAGTAGATAATGTAGAAGGGGTATCTCATAGGTCTTATCGACCTATGAGATACCCCTTTTAGCATTTTTATTGGAAGCCTTGGCCTTGATGTGTGTTAGGAAAACCCTGTTGGCCAAACGAAGGCTGAATGTGCTGTGTTTGGTTGTGAGCTTGCACGGAATTCTCGACTTGTCTAACGATTTGGGAGATTTGCTGATACTGCTGCATCGCCTGTTGATGTCCTTGAAGGGCAGACTGGATCATCTGTGCCGCTTGACGCTCACGCTGAGCTAACTCCTCCAAGCGGGCTGCATTTTGCTGTTCTTGCTGCATCAGCTGCTGGTACATAGCCGAACCCTGCTGCGTTTGCTGGGTTAACTGCTGAAGAATTTGCTCGCACTGACGAATTTGCTGCGAAATTTGCGAGTTGTTGTTATTCATTTGATACATAGCTTGTATTCCTCCTAAGAATTGTGGTTTCAAATTCTTGGTTAGTGTACGGAAGAATACGTAAAAACATCCTGATTATAAAGTGAGTTGCCCTTCCAATATGTGGACAAACTCCTCCAGAAAAGCTTGATCCTCCTGGTCGAAACGGTTCTTCAGCGGACTATCGATATCGAGAACGCCATACAATGCGCCGTCGACCATCATCGGCACAACAATCTCGCTGTTCGAAGCTGCATCACAGGCAATATGCCCGGGGAATTCATGTACATCGGCAACAAGCATAGTCGTTTGTTCAGCCGCAGCCGTGCCGCAAACGCCACGATTCATCGGAATCCGGATGCAAGCGGGCAGCCCCTGGAACGGCCCGAGCACCAGTTCTTTGCCATCATACAGATAGAAGCCGACCCAATTCGTATCGGACAGAAACTGTTTGAGCAGCGCCGAGGCATTGGACAAATTGGCAATGGCATTGGGCTCATCGTGTATAAGTGCTTTTAACTGGTTCAGGACCTGGGCGTATTGCTCGCTCCGGGTGCCTTCATAGGGTGTGTTTTGAAACATGTGGTCAACCGCCCTTCCTTTATTCGCGTTGGTTCAATCACCTTAGTATAAGTATATGATATTCGTCAAGGGACAAGCCATGAGGAAGAAAGCTCCAAGTAAAGCCGACTGATTCCTCTTGCAGGCGCAAGGGTAATGTATGACATGACCAGGTATCAATTTAATCAGGTGGAAGGAGAGAACGTTAATGCGGGCAGATGTACAGAATTTGTTTATCGGTATTCATATGCTTTATCACGCCCATGAGCGGGACCTAACGATCAGCGAGATGCAGCCCGAGCTGGAGCGTCATGGATATAAGGTTGGCGACCGGGAGGTTAAGCGTGAACTCGAACGCTTGACCGAGGAGAACTTCCTGACGGCGCACGGTGAAGGATACAGCCTCACGGGAGCCGGGATCGAGGAATTCAAGGAAATTCAGAGCAGGCTTAAGGAGCTTTGCGATGAAGTGCTTAAACCGGTGAATCCGAAGAAGGCAGACTCCATGGCGTAAGCAGATAACAGCATAACATGAGAAGAGCCCCCGACTCACGCTGGTTTGTATGCGTGCAGGCGGGGGCTTTTTTGAAGAGATAAGGAAAGGGTTTGGGCCAGCGGTCTATATCGTTTCAAGCGAGCCGTCCAACTCCAGCTGGAAAGGATGGGGTGCAGGTGCAGTTTCCGTTTCCGGCTGTGATACTCGTTCAACTTCCGGCTGCGGTGCTCTCATGGGTTGATCTATATGCTCACGAAGGAAAGAGTGCACGCCTTCCCGATATAACTTGGGATCAATATGATAAGCGTTCGCATGGATAGCGCCTTCGATAAGAAGAAGTTTTTTCGGGTCCGGTTTAGCTTCGAACATCTCGATACTCATCCGGGTAGGCACGTAATTATCCTTGGTGCCATGGATAAACATAACCGGCAGCGTGCTGTTCCGAACAGCACGGATCGGACTGACTTGATCAAGGCTGAACCCGGCTTTGCGCCGAATTCTGGCGTTCACCCAAGACAGGAACGGCACCGAAGGGATTTTGTTAATGCGTGTAAGCTGATGCCGCATTAAATCCGTCAAATCAGAATACGGGCAATCGGCGATGACAAGCTTGACCTGCGGCTCGGCAATGGACAAATATTCAAGCACGGTTCCGCCTCCCAGTGATTGACCATGCAGTCCGATGGCTACATCCCGGCCATACTGCCGAATAAGCCAGCGCACCCACGCTTGCACATCGTGTTTCTCATAATACCCGTAGGTAGTATAACGACCTTCGCTTCGTCCATGCCGACGTTGATCGATGAGAAGTACATTGTAGCCCTCTTCTGTGAACAAATCGATAAATTGAGTGGATACGGCTCGGGATCCGGTATAGCCGTGAGCGAGAAGCATCCAGTGCTTGGAGCCGGGATTCTTCTCAATGGCTGCGCCGCACAGCTTCAATCCGTCAAAACTCGTGATAACCACTTCGTTCTTCTGAAGCGACTCATATTGCTTTCTGCTGTATAGTCCGGCTTTTTCCAAAACGGTGAACAGCTTGAGATCGTTCTTTACTCTCATCCTTGTAATCTGCAGATATCCGATCTGTGTAATGGCAGTGGCAATGAAAACGACGGTGAACAGCAAGACAATCGCGATATACATACTCAGATGATTTTCCTCCTTCTTCCGTACTGTACAAGGGGGGCCGTAACATGCATATTGACGGAAGCCTCCCGAATCCATCAATATAGATACATCTAGGTTCTAAGATGCAGATGGATGACCAGGACACGGATTAAATATTCGCTATACTCTTTTATACACGACATAGTATCACCGGAAACAGCGCATACAAGTCAGTTTTTTTGCAAGGAGGTGCAAAAACCATGTACGTCTGCGAGGGAATCATTCCGGAAATAAAAGGCGGGCGGATACGGCTGCGAAGAATGGAGGCCGATGATGCGGAAGCGATGCTTCGCTGCTGGTCCGATCCAAAGACGACCGCTTTTCTGGATTTGCCCGCCATGCATTCTGCTGAGGACGCGAAGGCATTGATTCATTGGCTGCATCTGCTTGCCGAGCAGGACGAAGCCATCCGCTGGGGCATCGAAGTCATCGACACCGGCCAATTGATCGGCAGCTGCGGGTTTAATATTTGGCAGCTGGAGGGCGCATTCAAGGGCGAGTTCGGCTGTGAGCTCACAAGCGCTTATTGGGGGCAGGGCTTCATGTCGGAAGCGGCCGAAATGGTTGCGGCATTTGGGTACACATCCATGGGACTAAACCGGATCGAGGCTTTTGTTGATCCGAGAAATGAACGGGCATGTCGATGGTTTACGGGGATCGGCTATACGCGCGAAGGACTATTGCGGGAATATCGCCATACGCCAAGCGGTTATGTGGATGCCGTCGTTTTTTCACGATTAAGAAAAGATTGGCGATAGAGAGGCAGGAGAGTTGTAATATGCTGATTCAATATGAGAAGGGTAACACGCTTCTTCATCGATATGATCCACTAAGCAAGCTGGTGATATTATTTTGTACCGCTGTGATAGCCATGCTGCTTGATCAGGCCTGGCAGCAGGCAGTATTCCTCCTGCTATGCATCGGACAAGCCCGATTTGCAGGCCAGGTATCAGGCAATCGGCTGCTGGGTGGGATCCGGCTGATTGCGATGGTTGCGGTGCCCTATTTCATTCTGACCAGCCTGACGGTCAAAGGAGAGACGGTATGGCTGCAGTGGGGACCCATCTCCCTGACGGTGGAGGCGCTGAACGCTGCGGGTGCCATGACGCTCCGGATGTTTACCTTGTTTCTAACCTCGATGGCTTATATCTTGACGACAGATCCGAGAGAACTGGTAGCTGAATTAACCCGACGTCTTCGAATCCCTTACCGGTTTGCGTTTGGCATATCTGCTGCGCTAACCTTCATCCCGCTGTTGGAGGAAGAGGGGACTCATATTCTGGCTGCCCAGCAAGTAAGGGGCCATCGACCGCCAAAAGGCCTCGGTAACCGTATCCGCTACGGCTTGAAGTTTGTATCGGCTGTTCTGCTCAATGCGCTACGGCGTGTGCAGCAAACGGCGGGTGCCATGGAGTCCAAAGGCTTTGGCGCGTATCCGGACCGAACGTACCGTACGGAGGTTAACATTCCAACTTGGGCGGTCATATCGGCTGTCATGTATATACTGGCAACGGTTTTCGTGTGGTGGATTGTCTAAATTGTCAACCAATAACAATAAAAATTAGGTTGACGTTAAGGGCGGAAGCATGCAAAATATGAAATGAAGCATTCGAAAGCTAGTACAGCCGCCCATGGCTGGAAATAAGGAGGACTACATTTGAATTCATCATCATCCCCAAAAAAATGGTTTGCTTTTACGACGCAGGAAATTATCCTGATGGCGATGCTCGCTGCCGTCAATGCTGTTCTAACAGTATACATAGGGCCGGTTAACAAACTGCTGAACAGTCTTGGCGGACCCATCGCAACCTCGACGACGACGGGCATCTACATGGTATATGGGCTCTTGGCCTATTACATCATTCGTAAACCGGGAACGGCGGTTGTCACGTTTGCGATCGGCGGCACCATACAGGCTCTGACGGGCACGGTATACGGCATCGCTTCGTGTTTTGTGGCCGCAGGCTGCTATATGATCGTGGCAGAGACGATTTTTGCCATCTACCGCCACAAAAAGTGGAGTGCCGGCGTGCTCATGCTGGTTGGCGGCGCGATGGTACCGTTATGGTTCCTGTTCGCGGCCAATATGTTCGGATATACGTCCTGGCCGCTTGAAGTGCTTGGCATCGCGCTGGTTGTGCGCATTCTGAGCGGCGTGCTTCTCTGCGGTCTGTTAACCAAAGTGTTAGGAGAGGCGTTAGTGAAGACAGGCCTGCTTCGCCGGTTTGCCGTCGCCGTGAAGGGATAGTTCCATGTCGGGAACAACGGTAACATGCCGGGAACTCGGGTTTATCTATGATGAAGAAGAGCGCCCGGTTATTCAGGATCTCCATCTGGAGATCGAGCAGAACGGGTGGGTCGCTATCCTTGGGGCAAGCGGCAGCGGGAAGTCGACGCTTTGCCAGCTGCTGTGCGGTCTTCTTCCGCGGAGCGGCGGAGGCACAAGAACAGGGGAAGTGCTGCTGGATGGCATGGATCCCGCAGCGGCGCCAATTGCCGACGTGGCTGAGGCGGTAGGAGTATTGTTTCAGGATCCCGATGCGCAGCTCGTTTCGGGCATCGTAGAGGACGAGGCGGCCTTCGGTCCTGAAAATATGCGGGTTTCACCCGCGGAGATCGAGGAGCGGGTGGTGCACTCCCTTACGGCGGTCGGGTTGTTAGAACGCCGGATGGACCCGGTGCGCAGCCTGTCCGGCGGACAGCGGCAGCGGACGGCCATTGCCGCAGTGCTGGCGCTGCGCCCGCGGCTCTTCGTCTTCGACGACGCCTGCGCCAGCTTGGATGCCGCGGCGCAGGCGAACTTCCTGCAGCTGTGCGATAAGCTGCAGGCGGAGGGCCGGACGCTTATCACCGCGTCCGGCCGCTTTGACGATGTCGCGCGCGCAGCGCAGCGCGTCATCGTCCTGGACGGCGGGACCGTCGTGCTCGACGGGCCGCCAGATGAGCTTCTGCACCGCTGCGGGGAGCAGCTGGTGCAGCTGGGCTTGCTGCCTCGTCCCGCAGGCGAGGCAGGGGGTGCCGCCGCCGGGGACAACCCTGTCCCGGCGGCAACTCCTCCGCATCCGGCTGAACGCCATGCGGGCAAGCCGATCGCTGCAGGTTCCGTGCCTGCCGCGGTACCCCATGCAGAAGGCGCGAGGGAGTCTGCCGCCTCCCCATTGCTTGAGGTCGATTCGCTAACATTTACCTATCCCGGGGGCCGTGAGGCGCTGTGCGATATCCATGCGAATATTTACCCTGGCGACTGGGTGCTGCTAACGGGGGAGAACGGCTCCGGCAAAACGACTCTCAGCCGTCTGATCATGGGGCTGCTGCCCGCTCCGGCAGGCAGTATACGCTGGCAAGGGGAAGATACGAAGGGAATGGCCGTCTACCGCAGAGCCGAGATGATCGGCTATGTGTTCCAGCAGCCGGAATATATGTTTACCGCCCCGAATGTATGGGAGGAGCTGATCTACAGTCTTCATGGAGGGCTGCCCGTGATGAAGCGTCCGGAGCTGTCCCCCAGCCAGCAGCTGCGAGCGAGGTTCCTGTTGGAGAAGGCGGGACTTGCGGACCGGCTTCAGATGTCACCCTACCTGCTCAGTCAGGGTGAGAAGCGCCTTCTAAGCATCATCAGCCAATTGATGCTGGAGAGATCGCTGTATATCCTGGACGAACCAACCTCGGGAATGGATTATGCCGCCATCGATAAGGTGATCGAGCTGTGTCATTTTGTCATTGGGGAAGGCTCGGCCATATTGATGATTACACACGATCCCGAGCTGATGAAGGAACATGCTACATCGTTCATTCATCTGAAGAGCGGGAAAAAGTGACTGTGCAACCTTCAAGGTAACCTTTATAATAGAAATATTACATGATATGAAAGCGCTCCTGGTATCGGGAGGCGCTTTTTATGCTGTTGGCCCCGGTTGCGCCTTATTTTCTCTATAAAGGATACATACCAGAAACCTGTTGCAGCAGGGCTGGGATTATACCGGGGCTGTCTAGAGTAAAGGGGACGAAGGAACGTGGGTGTATTAAAACAAGACAAACGCGGTTATATCTTGGTTGGTATTTTGTTATCCACCTTTATGGCTGCGATTGAAGGAACGGTTGTCGGTCCGGCGGGCCCGGCGATTATCAGCAGCTTCGGCAGCGTGAGTCTGATGAGCTGGATCTTTACAGCCTATCTGCTGACGATGGCTGTGACGACGCCGATCTTCGGTAAAATAAGCGATTTATATGGACGCAAGCCCGTATTTTTATACGGCTCGCTGATCTTTCTCGTTGGCTCATTGCTATGCGGCTTGTCGCAGAACATGACGCAGCTGATCATATTCAGGGCGATCCAAGGGATCGGGGCGGGCGCCGTCATTCCGGTGACCTTCACGATTGTCGGGGATATTTACAATCTGGAGGAGCGTGGAAAAATTCAGGGGATGATCAGCTCCGTATGGGGAATCTCCTCTCTGATCGGCCCGCTGCTTGGCGGGTATTTTGTCGATTACCTGTCCTGGCACTGGATCTTTGTCTTTAATGTACCGTTTGCGCTGTTATCGATATGGCTGATTTTCCGTTATTTCAAAGAGGAACGCACCACCCGCGAGGTGTCGATCGATTACGGGGGAGCGGCTCTGTTTACCGTAGGGATGACGGCGCTGTTATTTGCGCTCGCGGTAGGCGGCGGAGAGACCTATTCGTGGACGTCTCCATTCATGCTCAGTCTGATCATCGGTTCCGTGGTGCTGCTGGTTGCGTTCCTGGTGGTGGAGAGCAAGGTGAAGGAACCGATGCTGCCGCTCCATCTGTTTAAGATCAGGGATATTACGGTATCGACGGTGGCCAATATTCTGGTCAGTGCGCTTATCATCGGGTTGACCACGTATTTGCCGCTGTGGATTCAAGGCGTGCGAGGCGGCAACGCCACCTTGTCGGGACTGACATTGGCCCCGATGTCGATCGGATGGCTCATCGGTTCGATTATCAGCGGCCGTTTGATCGTTAAATCCGGCTCCCGGAAAACGGCGATTATCGGCGTCGTATTCCTAATGATCGGAGCGGTGGGATTGGCTTATATGCATAAGGATACGGCGCTGGGCGTGCTGCTGGTCTTTACTTTCATTTATGGCGTCGGCTTCGGATACATCTCGACTTTGTTCCAGATCATTGCACAATCCTCGGTGGGTTATCAGGTTCGGGGAGCGTCCACGGCGCTGAACTCCTTCATTCGGACGTTCGGTCAGACCGTGGGCGTAGCGGTGTTCGGATTATGGGTCAACGCGGGAATTGCGGGCAGACTTGCGGCGGAGCCGGATGCTGCAGGCATTACCAGCGATGACATCAACAAATTGCTCTCTCCTCATGGAATCGCTGAACTGCCTGAAGGGTCAGGCGGTCTGCTGAGCGGAATACTGGAGGGCAGTCTGAATTCGCTGTTTGTGGTGATGGCCGTAATGGCCGTGATCTGTTTGTTTATCGTGGCCGCCTTCCGCAATGCTCCTCCTGAACCGGAGGCGGAAACGGAAGAGGCGCAGACTTCAATGAAATGATGGATAGACTCTTATTAATAATAAGAAGAACCCTGATTCCGAGAAGGAGGAAGGGTTCTTCTCTTTGCTTTTTCAGCCTTGCTGGTGTACGATTTGCACCTGTTCCGCATGTTTGCCCATTTTACTCAGAAGCCCAATCAGTTGATACTTCTCTTCCTCATCCAATCCACCCAGGGCATGCTGGATGTGACGTTCATGCAGGGGGTAAAGCTTCTGCATCAATTGTTCTCCGGGCGGAGTCAGCTCGGCGTAAATCACTCTTCTGTCCTCGGGACAGGGTTTGCGGCGTACATATCCTTTTTCGACGAGCTTATCAACCACATAGGTTACGTTTCCGCTCTGCAGGAGCAGCTGTGCCCCGATCTGCTGGATGGGTTGGCGGCCTTTATAGAACAGTACTTCCATTACGGCAAATGAAGTTGGATTAAAGCCTTCGATTTTACTGCCATTCACGACATGTTCGTTGACGCTCTTGAATGACTTGGCAAACACCCGATACAGGTGCATAGCAAGCTGTGTATCGCGTTCATGTGAGACCTTCATACATTCTCCCGCCTTTGATATGGACTCATGTCCTGAATTACTTCAAATCTAAGATTACGCTGAAATGAATAAATTCAACATGTGATTTGTCACAATGCAGCCGAAACATTTTCATTCTCCGGCTCCGTATCAACTACACCTCCAGACCGATACGCCTTCTGAACGCCGATTTTATAATGAAATTATTCAGATGGGATGAAAAGGGTGGGGAACATGAATCAAGCACAAACCGTGGAATCAAAGGGATTAAAGCCGCTGCTGCGCAATCGGAACTATATGTTATTGATGGGATCTCAGCTGGTGTCCAACCTGGGAGAGTGGCTGTATATCATTGCGCTCTTGACGCTTGTCGGATTGAAATGGCAGGCCGCGCCCTGGGAAATAACGGCGATGACATTATGCATGGCCATTCCCGTCTTGATTGGCGGCCCTGTGGCAGGATGGATCGGTGACCGGTATGACCGCAAAAAAATCATGGTGATATCGGACGTGGTCAGAGTTTTTATCTTGATTGGGGTTTTGTTTGCAGGCAATCTAATACAAATTTATATACTGCTGATCGTTAAAGGCCTGATGGATGTCCTGTTCTCTCCTGCCAAGAGCGGCAAGATCAAAGAGATCGTAGATCCGAAGCACATCGATCAGGCGGTGACAATCAGTTCATCGATCGAGCAGTTGTCCAAGATCATCGGGCCGTCCATGGGCGGTTTATTAATGGCGTTGTTCGGCATTCAGTTATGCTTCATTATCGATGCCGGGGCCTTCGTTATATCGGCGCTGTTTCTGCTTGGCGTGCCGGGTCGGAAGCAGCTTAAGCAGAAAGGACTGACCGGTGAGTCGCCAAATGAAGGGCGAAGTGGACATGACGGACGAAAAAAATCCTTCTTCAAGGAAATCGGGGAAGGAGTGCAGCTGATCTATGGCATACCGCTGCTGCTGGGAGGCGTCGTTACGATATGCGCAGTAGTACTGGTGCTGCAAATGGCTGATTCTCAGATTGTCACCTTGTTCCGGTTGATTCCTAATGTATCCGAAGATCTGCTTGGTTACTGTATTTCCGCCAGCGGCTTGGGCACGTTAATCGCAGCCATGTTTGTCCGCAAACTGAGCTGGAGCACGCTTGCCAAGATGGGAATAGGCGCTGCCGCAGCGGGTTTGGTGTTTGCCGTATGTGCCGTAGTCGTCGTGACCGAAATGCCGCATCTGCTGCGTAGCGTGGTGCTGTTCGGATCCTTCTTTCTAGCAGGTGCAGGCGGAGGGTTCGTGCTTGTACCGTTCCAGATGCTGCTGATGAAGAGGGCCCCGGAGCATATGACGAGCCGCGTATTCGGAACAGTCAATAGTCTTACCAGCGGTGCGGCAATCATCGGGCCTACGCTCGGCGGCGCGCTCGTTACAGGCCTGGGACCTGTACCAACTTATATTGTTGCAGGGCTTGGAACTGCTGCAGTGGGTGCCGTGCTGCTGCTGTTCAAAGGCAGAATCGAACGGAAGGATGAAGCCTCTACCATAGGGGATGGAGTCCATAGGGTCCCTGAAACTTCTACGATGTAATGTAAGAGTGTTTCACTAAATGCAACGAATCCCCGTCCATCTGCGTAATACTAAGAATAGGATGAATGGATGGGGTGTTAGGATGCATAGGATTCAAGAGAATGGACTTGAGCCCGAGCCGGTGCTGAAGGTGGATATTCAGCAGGCGGGTTACGAACCAGGTCGCCCACGCATACGGGATATATCGTTTCAAGTGGTACCCGGCGAACTGCTGGGGTTGATCGGACCGAATGGAGCCGGAAAAAGCACGACCATTAAGACGGTGCTGGGGCTGCTTAAAGATAGTAAAGCCGACGTCTTTATTGCAGGCCATCCTCCCCGATATGCTTACGTTCCCGAGCAGCCGGTGTTTTACGAGGAATTGACGTTATGGGAGCATCTGGATTTGGCAGCTGCCGCATTTGGAATGGATGATGAACATTTCGAAGCACAGGCGGATCAGCTTCTCCGTCAGTTTGGAATGGAGTCGGTGCGCAATGAACTGCCGGGAGGCTTCTCCAAAGGAATGAAGCAGAAGATGATGCTGATGATCGGCTTTCTCTCCAAGCCAGACGTCTATATTGTAGATGAACCGTTTATCGGATTGGATCCCCGGGCCACCCGAGATTTTTTGAATCTGCTGCTTGCGGAGAGACGTCGGGGAGCCGGTGTATTGATGTCCACCCATGTGCTGGATACCGCAGAGAAAATTTGCGATCGCTTTGTGCTCATATCCGGAGGTCGGATTGCTTCGGAGGGCACGTTGGATCAAATCCGCCAGGCCGCTGATCTTCCCGGCGCATCGTTGTTTGATTGCTTCGATGCGCTCACATGAGGGAGGTGATGGATATGGATCGATCCTCTCATTTTAGCCATCCGGGCGCCCTCTTTTGGCGCAGGGTAACTGCTCATTGGAAGAATCAACGCGACAATCTGGCAACCGTGGTCGACTGGATCGTGATGCTGTACATCATTGTTCCGGGTCTGCTGCTGGGAGGCGGGCTCTACCGCGAGTTATGGACGAGCCCGCTTCCCGGATGGGCACAGTTCTTCCCGCTGCAGGCGGTGGTAGGCATCCTGCTCCTTATGTTCTCCGGCAGAGTGCTGCTGTTCCTGGAAGAGGCTGACGTGTTGTTTCTTCGGCAGCAGGGGGAATGGATGAAGGGCTTAATGATCAGAGGCATGGTATACAGCCATACGGTCTCAGCAATCAAGGGATTGGTCGTTACAGTGCTTGCGCTGCCAATCCTGGTCAGGGAACATGGGATAACCGGTATTGTCCTGGTGACCTTGCTGATGATTACGGCTGTATGCGCCTGGTGCGCGAACCTATTAACCGCTATGATTCGCTCCAGCTATAAAGGCTGGCGGAAACATGTGCTGACTTATATCGTACGCTGGCTCTCATTCGGACTGCTGGCGCTGCTGGTTACATTTTGGCTAGAGTCCTATGTTGTACTGTGGGCAGCTTCCTTGATTCTGCTCTTGGTCCTGTTTCTCCTTAGCCGCAAGCGTCTTGCTATGCAAGGGACCTTCATCGCAGATGCGCGTGAGGATGCGAAGACAAGGATCCAGTTGACGGAGAAGCTGCTCATTCAAGCTGTCGGTAAACCTCCCAGCGTACGAAGTAAAACCTGGTTTATGCGCAAGTCCGGCCGATTGTTCAAAGGTACGGCGGAGAAAAGGCTTGCCGATGCGGGGTTAAAGGCGATTTTGCGCCACTCTGAGAGCTTGTTATTATATATTCAGATTACGCTTGTCGGCATCCTGGCCGTCTGGCTGCCCCCGCCGATCATCAAAATCATCGTATATCTTGCTCTGGTATTGATGATGTCGTATTGGCTGAATACAAGGTGGGCGTTGTTCGCCAAAGCCGAATTTATGACGGTGCTCCCATTTACGAATCAGCAGCATCGTTCGGCTGGTGTTCTCGCGGTCCGAACCTTACTTGCTCTTCCCGCCTTTCTTTATTCGCTCATGACAGGGCTAACGCTTTTACAAGGGGGAATGGGATGGCTCGCTGCGCTTGTATTGACTGTGCTGGCTGTTATGGTCGCACCATCGCTCATGTCTTGGCCGGTCTACAAGGAGGAGAGACACCCGGAAGAATAATAAAAGCGCGCTGGAATGCTCCAATGGATGGGGCATACAGCGCGCTTTTTATTCATTATTTGTTTATCACTGCGGCTTCGGCTGCATGCTTGCCTGCCGTATAACCGGTTGCAAAGGCGGCCGTAATATTGTAACCGCCGGTGTATCCATGAATATCCAGAATTTCACCGCAGAAGAAGAGCCCGGGCATCAGCTTGGATTCCATGCTTTTGGGTTGCACTTCCTTGAGGCTAACGCCGCCGCCTGTCACGAAGGCCTCCTTCAGCGAACGGGTGCCCGAAGCGCGGAACGTGAACTTTTTGAGAATGGAGGCAAAAGTGGTCAGCGCTGTTTTGGAGATACCGCTGCAGATCATGTCGCTGTCGATGGACGACTTGGATAGCAGCAGGGGGATCATTCGTTCCGGGAGCATGCCCTTAAGCACATTTTTGATGCTCTTTCTTGGCTCATCCTCCAGTCGCCCTTTGAGCTCGGCCTCAAGCTCCGCTTGGGAGCGGTCGGGGAACATGTCGATGCCCATGTCCACATTCACGATATCAAACTTCCGCTGTACCTGGCGGATGAACTGACTGCAGCGCAGCGCGATTGGTCCGGACACCCCGAAATGGGTGAACAGCATATCTCCCCGGTGGGCAATTACTTTTTTCCCTTTCGGATTCCAGACGGACAACTCCACATCCCGCAGTGACAAGCCCTGCAGCTCTTTAGAGGCAATAAAAGGCTCGGTTGAGACGATAGGCACTTCAGTTGGATATAGCTCCGTGATGGTATGTCCTGCCGCCTCAGCCCATGGATAGCCGTCCCCCGTGGAACCGGTTTGAGGCACGGATTGTCCGCCCGTTGCAATAATCACGCAGGAAGACTTGATCACTTCCCCGGATTTCAGCTCGACCCCGGCCGTTCGGCCGTTCTCATAGAGAACGCTCTTCACCGGACTGTTTGTCCGGATATCGGTACCGAGCTCCTTCACTTTGCCAATCAAGGCATTCACAACGCTTGAGGCTTTATCCGTCACAGGAAACATGCGCCCATTGTCCTCTTCTTTGAGGCGAATGCCAAGCCCCTCGAAAAAAGACATGATATCCTTGTTGTTCCAATGCTGAAAAGCACTATATAAAAAACGGCCATTTCCCGGGATGTTGGCAATCAATTCATCCTGATCTTTGGCATTCGTCACATTGCATCTTCCGCCGCCCGATATGCCAAGTTTACGGCCTAGTTTATCTCCTTTGTCGATCAGCAGAACGGAAGCTCCTCTTTCCCCAGCAGCAACGCAGGACATCAATCCGGAAGGTCCGCCGCCGACGACAATAATATCATAATCAAGCATGTTTGCTCATAGCTCCTTTGGGGGTATATCAATTAATAGATAAATCTTATTATATAGGATATTTGCGAATTATCCCAAACCTCATGAATAGGACATAGGATGGAGTTTCCCCAGGCTTCGAATGAGAAATTACAAGATATTGTAATATGATGTCGCCTATGCTTTAATCAGAAATATTAGATGCGTTGTCCAATTGAGGTGATCGATCGCTGTGCTGAGCCTATGGAAAGATATTTTGCTGCAAGTTTTGCTGTCTGGTACACTCATCTTTCATCTGCCGCTTCTCCTCGACAGACATCTAAAGTGCCTGAACAAGAAGAATCCGGATGATCTGCTTCGATTTCGCCAACATATTGTCATTGCATGCGGAATCAGTACTGTATTATGCGTCTTGATCTCGGCTATGAACGATTATTACGTTCCGATCCATCTTGGCGTAATCCCGTTATTTTTAGGCATATTATATGGAAGTCGGCGTTCAGGTCTATGTCTTGCAGCTATATATATCACAAGCTATGGGCTGATGAACGGCTGGTCCACGATCGGCCTCATTCTGTATATGCTGGTTCTAGGGTACTCGCTATTACCCTGGATTACCTCCAATTTCAAGAAAGGCTCCATGACCGAAAAGATTTGTTGGCTGTGGAGCGCACTTATTCCGGCCATGCTGATTATTGTAGCCTCCCACGCGATTGAAGGAAAGGTTAACCAGGATGCTCTGAATCCGGATACAATTCTGGTAACCATTCTGTATATGCTGATCGGTATTTTTTATTCTGGAATGATTGTGTACTGGATCGAATTAACATGTGAGCGCCTAGGCGCAGGTCAATACGATGTGAAGGTCAAAGAGTGGTCATCTTTAACAAAAATGATGGAGATGATTCCTTTAGGAATGGTTGCGGTGGATCGAAGCGGCAATATCATTGCCTTTAATCAACCACTTATCCGCAGCTTTCGAAACGTCTTTCCTAATCTGACGACCAAGGATGTCATCGGCAGACCATTATTCGACTTATTGGACGGCATGATTCAAAAGGAGCATCTGCGCAGCCGGTTTCAGAGAGCCATAGATGGAATCGAAAGCACCGGCGAGATTATGCGAAGTGCTACCCGGGTGTATTCCACCGGAATCTATCCGCTTATACATCATGGGAACGGGAACATCTTGGGTGCGGTAGGCATTATGGAAGACATTACGGAGCTGGAGAGGCTTCGCACGGAATTTATGAATGTAGAGCGTTTAAGTTTGGTTGGCCAAATGGCGGCAAGCATTACCCATGAGATTCGCAATCCGATGGCTGTCGTGCGCGGATTTTTACAGCTGATGCAGGAGAAGAGTCCGGATACGCTGGACCATTATTACCGGATCGTCATGGAGGAGCTTGATCGGGCCAACGGTATCATCAGCGATTTTTTATCCCTCGCCCAAAACCGGGTGGCAGAAAAAGAAGAGTGTCACCTTCATGACATTATCCATGAGCTCAATCCGCTCTTGTGGGCCGATGCGAATTTGCGCGGACAGAGCATTGAGCTGAAACTCGGAACCGAAATTCCCCATCTGTACCTGAATACCAAGGAAATGAAACAGCTGATTCTGAATTTATGCCGAAACGGGATGGAGGCTATGAACGATAAGGGAACGTTGACAATTGAAACTCGGATGGTAGGAGATCGGGCGCAGCTGTACGTTGCGGATACCGGAATCGGCATCTCGGAGAATGAGCTGGAGCGTTTGTTTGAACCATTCTTTACGACGAAGAGCAAGGGAACGGGGCTTGGACTCGCCCTGTGCATGAGCATTGTACAGCGTCATCATGGAACCATTGATGTGAAGTCGAAGCTTGGCGAGGGAACAGTTTTCATTATTTCTCTTCCTCTTCACTCGTACCCGCAAGGCTTGACGGAATCCCAGAGCGCTGCCGCTTCCGAATAAACAGACTGGTAATTAGGCATCATAAGCCAGAGCTTAGGGTAAAGGAGGGATACGGATGAGTAAAAATGATTCCAAGCAACAGGAGCAGCAGGAGCGTGAAAACAAAGATCGCCGTGGAGAGCCCATCGTTGACAAGAAAAAAGATGGGGTAAACTATCCTGCTACCTAGTTCAACCAATGGAACAATGAAAAACGGGCGGTATCCTATTTTGTGATGCTGCTCGTTTTGTATTTTCTTGCTTTCACTCTTTAGGATTGTATAATATAGATATCGATGAGCTGTTATAATTCGAATAATCTTGTTTATATAAGGAGTGAAGAGTTATGGGTATGTCTTTTGACCGATATATGCGCGATATGGTTCAACCGATGCGGGATGAGCTGACCAGCTTGGGAATCAAGGAGCTGACAACACCTGAAGAGGTGGAGGAGGTTCTTCCTACAGCGAAAGGGACAACGCTGGTCGTTGTAAACTCCGTATGCGGCTGCGCAGCAGGGCAAGCGCGTCCTGGTGTAGCCATAGCGCTTGAGAACCAGGTGAAGCCGGACCAATTGTTTACCGTTTTCGCCGGACAGGATAAGGAAGCAACGGCTAAAGCACGTGAGTATTTTGCTCCGTATCCTCCATCCTCCCCATCGATTGCTCTGTTGAAGGACGGGGAATTGGTGCACTTTATTGAGCGTCATCAAGTGGAGAATCGTTCTGCAGAAGAAATCGCGGCGGATCTGACCGACGCATTCAATCGCTACTGCCAGTAATCGGCAGTTACATAGGCCCCGAAGCATTCGGCATATTCCGAAGCCGCGGGGCTTTTGTTTTAGGAAGGAAGTACTTCAGATAGAGAGAACATACTGAAAGGAGTCATATATCATGAGCCTACAAGAACAAATTATCGCAGAGCTGGGTGTCAAACCTACCATTAATGTGGAGGAAGAGGTACGCAAGCGCGTTGATTTTCTCAAAACCTATGTAAAGAACTCGGGCACTTCCGGACTGCTGATCGCCATTAGCGGCGGGATTGATTCGGCCGTGGCTGCCGGTCTGTGCAAGCGGGCCACCGATGAGCTCACGGAGGAGAATGGCAAGGAATACAAGACACTCGGGGTGTTCCAGCCATACGGCGAGCAGGCTGATATTTCCGACAGCTACGCGACAGCGAAGGCCTTCGATTTGAAACATACCGTCGAGACGAATATCGAGGAAACGGTGAACGAAATTGCTTTGGAGGTTGAGCATGGCCTGAAAAATATCGGTGTCCATAAGCATATGAGTATTCCCGGTAAAGGCAATGTGAAGGCCAGAGTACGTATGGTGGTACAGTATGCGCTGGCATTCGAACAGAATTTGATCGTTGTCGGTACGGATCATGCTTCCGAGGCGATTACCGGCTTCTATACCAAGTGGGGCGATGGAGCAGTGGACATTACGCCGCTGAGTTCCCTGAACAAGCGCCAGGTTCGTATGCTTGCATCCTATTTAGGGGTTCCGAAATCGATTCTGGACAAGGCCCCTTCTGCCGGACTTTGGGAAGGTCAGACAGACGAGAAAGAGCTCGGAATCAGCTACGAGGATAACAGCGATTATCTGGAAGGCAAGACGATCGATCCTGATGTTCAGCAGAAACTCGAGAGTTATTACGTCAAAACCGCGCACAAGCGCAATACGATTCCAGGCATCTAACATACGAATATCCAGGCAAATAGCCTTCTGGAGGAATACCCTCCGGAAGGCTATTTATTTATCGAGGCACTAGGTATACATGATGTTGTAGGTCGGTTTGAGAACGCCGTTGGCATATTGCTTCATATCGACCAGTTCGAGCCTTAGCCGCGGCTTGACACTGCCGAACAACGGAACGCCGTCACCAACCATTACCGGGTTCACCTTTAATACAAGCTGATCGATCAGTTGATGCTGAAGCAGGCTTCCTGCCAATTCCCCGCCGCCACACAGCCACAGCTTGCCGTCTGTCTGTTGTTTAAGATTATGGATGTACGGGATGGCATCCTCCTTGACTAATTCAACTTCATCATTGGATTCGAATTCTAATGACCGTGAGAATATATAATGCTTGAGTCCTTTGTAACCAGGCTCACCCGGCTTAGCCCCCATCTTAAATCCAAACTCATACGTTTTACCGCCCATCAGCACAGCCTCAAACTCCTGAATTTCAGCCAAGAAGTCCGGAACATGCTCCCCATCGAATAAAAAGAGAGTGCGGTCGATCCTTCCATCCATCATGGCTTGATCGGCGATAAAATAGTCAAGCGAAACGGCCACGTGATAAATCAATGAGCCCATAATATGATTCCCCCTTTCATCATGTTATTTTGTACAGTCTATATGGATGAAATTTGAAATACAACAAATTTATTTAATTCATGTTGTTGTAACACCGTTGGTCTCGCGTTGATGTACATCGACTGATACAATAAGTAGGAATATATTTTTGGGACAGGAAGACTGGATCCATGAAGGAGAGCGGACGGTTGTGATCTACGGAATCGGACATGATGTGCTGGACATGAAGCGAATGGAGATGTTGATGACAGGCCCGCATGGAGAAAGATTCATGAAGCGCGTGCTTACGCAGGGTGAGCAGGTCATTGCCGCCGGTAAGGGGGCGAATCGGACGGAGTTTGTTGCCGGGCGCTTTGCTGCCAAAGAGGCGATATCCAAAGCCTTTGGCTCCGGAATCGGAGGTATAATCGGGTTCCGTGACATTGAAGTGCTGCCGGGTGCACTTGGCAGGCCTGAGACCCGTTTATCCCAGGAAGCCTGGGATCGCCTCGGAATGGAGGAGTCCGCTCATTATGCGATTCATTTGACGATTTCGCATCAGGCCACGCTGGCTTCCGCTTTCGCCGTGGTTGAGAAGATAAAGTAAGGATGACGAAGGAGATTACTTATAGATGCATAATACGGAACAGAAACAATACTTCAGCCACGAGCTGCTGGATTGGTATGAGATCAACAAAAGAGATTTGCCATGGCGCCGGCATCGTGATCCCTATTATATATGGGTATCTGAAATTATGCTGCAGCAGACCCGGGTGGACACGGTAATCCCATATTTCCACCGGTTTATCGAGCGGTTTCCAACGATTCAGTCGCTTGCGGATGCGCCGGAGGACGATGTGTTGAAGTGCTGGGAGGGCCTTGGCTATTATTCCCGGGCACGCAACCTTCAGGCTGCCGCAAGGCAGGTGACAGAGCAGTATGGGGGCGTTATGCCGAGCGGCAAAGATGAAGTGTCGGGACTTAAGGGCATTGGTCCATATACCTCGGGTGCCATTCGCAGCATTGCATTCAATATTCCTGCCGCAGCAGTGGACGGTAACGTCATGCGTGTGCTGTCCCGCTATTTTTTGATTGAAGAAGATATTATGAAGGTGAAAACCCGGACCAAGATGGAGGAGCTGGTGCTGACGCTGGTTCCGGATGGGCGAGCATCGGATTTCACCCAGGCGTTGATGGAACTGGGAGCGTTGATCTGTACGCCGAAGTCCCCCAAATGTCTGGTATGCCCGGTGATGGAGCATTGTACAGCGCGATTTGAGGGCAAAGAGGAGTCCCTTCCTATTAAGACGAAGGCCAAGCCGCCGCGTCCTGAATACCGCCTTACGGCCATTGTAGAGGGCACTGGCGTGCACGAAGGGAAGATTCTAATCCGTAAGCGTCCATCCACCGGTTTATTGGCTGGGATGTGGGAGCTGCCGCATGTGATCGTATCGTCCGAAGGGAGCGGCGTACCGGCCGTGATGACCGAGGAGACGGCGATGAGCCGCTTGAGGGATGCCCTACTGGAAGAAGGGGTTCCGGTTCTGCCGATCGGCCATGTGATGGACGCCGAGCATACCTTTAGCCATATTCAATGGAATATGGGCGTGTACCGCTGTAAGTGGCAGGATGTGCCGCCGGTAGCCCTGCAAGCAGCAGAAAGTGCAGCGGCTTATGAGACAGGCGAAGAGAACTTTCGCTGGATTCACGTTCATGACATGGAACGCTACGCATTTCCGAATGTGTTCATTCGGATTCTAAACGCGTATTTCTCATCTTAAAGCCGTGGGCGCTTTACGAGTGTGACCCGCTTGTTGGAAGGGATGCTACAGATTCTCTTAACACTTCTCGGTTTTGCGGCCGATGTCTGGCCGCTGCAGGCTATATGCCTGATCGGTGCAGGTGCAGCCGTCCTGATCTCGGTCATTCTGCTGGTGGTCATCTATGCACCATCCAAGGTCCGGTATTATGAGTCTGGCCCTTCAGCAGCGGTAAATAACACGTAACAGCATGATATAGATATAGAAAAAGGCTGCTTTCGCAGTAGACAGGGTCTACAGCTGAAAGCAGCCTTTTTTGGTATGATATCGGTTTTTAGTTAAGCGATATTATTTCGCGTTATCGTAACGTTTGCCGACTTCGTCCCAGTTCACTACATTCCAGAATGCGGAGATGTAATCAGGGCGTTTGTTTTGATATTTCAGGTAGTAAGCATGCTCCCAAACGTCCAGGCCGAGGAGAGGGGTTTGACCTTCCATGATCGGGCTGTCTTGGTTCGGTGTGCTGGTTACTGCCAGTTTGCCGTCTTTAACAACGAGCCAAGCCCAGCCGCTGCCGAAACGGGTTGTAGCCGCTTTTGCGAAATCTTCTTTGAATTTATCGAAGCCGCCCAGCTCGCTGTTGATGGCATCAGCCAATGCGCCAGTCGGTTGTCCGCCGCCGTTTGGTCCGATAACTTCCCAGAACAGGGAGTGGTTAGCATGGCCGCCGCCGTTGTTGCGAACCGCTGTGCGGATGCTTTCCGGTACAGCGTCAAGGTTAGCGATCAAATCCTCAAGGGATTTGCCTTGAAGCTCAGGAGCGTTCTCAAGAGCAGCGTTCAAGTTGGTTACGTAGGTATTATGGTGGCGATCATGGTGGATCTCCATCGTTTGTGCGTCGATATGAGGCTCGAGCGCGTCGTTTGCGTAAGGAAGTGCTGGTAATTGAAATGCCATAGTAAAAACCTCCTGTAAATTTAGTTTTTGGTTATGATGAAAGGGTCTTCCTTCATCAGGAAGTCTTTATCATCCCGGAGACGTATATGTATTCCGGCTACATACATATATTAAACCGTTTTGGGTGATTAAATCAACTTTTATGTTTGAAAAGTCCAAGAGGGCTGATTTATTGCATGAAGGAAAGTTGTGACATCGAAAATTAATGGAAAACTTTTCTGTGAAATTTGTCGTTATATATATAGTCTTGAACAAATCTATGATCGAAACGTCGATATAGAAGGGATATGTCGAGGTAGAAAGGAGTCGGTACATAACATGAATAGTACAAAACTCAGAGTGACTGCCATTCTGATGGCTGCCATTCTGGCTGCGGCACCGCAAGTGGAAGCTGCGGCAACTAAGACCCAGCCATCGCAAATCACGAAGTCGACTGCACAGAAGGGTGCAGCGCTGGCCTGGAGCGTGCAGCTTGGGAACAACGTCACGGCAAAGCTTGACCATGCCGACGTATGGCAGCAAACCGGCACGAATGTGGCGGTATTTACACTGACTTATAAAAACGGGGGGAAAAGTGCAGCGCGCCTGGTATCTTATTTTCCCAAGGTGGTGCTTCCCGGCGGTTCCGTGACGGCGGCCAATCCCATATCCAAGGATTTGACCAAGAAGAAGGTAGAGCCTGGGCAAAGCCTGAGTGTAACCTACTATGCGAAGACTGAGAGCAGCTCCTTGTCCGGCATCAAGCTGGTGATGGACGTATGGAATCCGCAAGTCAAAGGCTACCTGCAGCGCGTCGGAACGTACAGAATGCCCGCCAATTATACAGCAGCCGTACCATCTGGTTCGAGCTCCAAGCTGAATCTGGGCGGCACTCCGGTTACCGTACAGGCTGAATCTCTGGAGATCATCAAGTATGACGGCAAAGTCATCGCCAAAGTCGGGATGTATATGACGAACCATGGTGGAAAGGTATGGAATGATCGGGGGTTCGAACCGTATTTGGCGACAGCAAGCGGCAGTTCGTTCCTCCTGCGTCATGAGGCAGGAGCTGAGGGTGTGCCTGTTCAGCCGAAAGAGAAGAAACTGGTTTATTACATAACAGAAGTTCCCTCTTATCTTAAAACGACCGGTTTGCATTTCTTGTGGACCGAAAACGATGAAACGCTGAAGCTGTCATTGCCGGTCGCATCCTTCAAGCTGCCTGCAGCAACAGCTCCAAAGTGGGATGTTGCGGCGGGCGCGGCCAAGAAGTTGACCATCAAGGGGATTCCGGTCGATGCCAGAATCCGCCAAGCTTCGCTGCGTGCCTCAGGGGGGCAGGGCATATGGAATATCGAGATGGCCTTCAAGAATAAAGGAAAAAAATCGGTGGAGGTTCCGGCCTACGAATTTGCGATTAAAGCATCCGAAGGCTCCTTCCATCCTTACACTCCGGATAACAAAGCGGGTTTGACGCTGCGTCCCGGGGAAGAGAAAACGATGGTGATGGAAATAACGCTCCCTCTAGATCTCAAGCAGGACCGATTGAAGCTGCAAATGATCGGGACATCTGGACCAGCCAGCTCATCTAAACCGCCGGCGAGCTCGGGTGAACCGGCCGGTGAGCCGACCACCGAGGTCCAGGAGTCATTGACCCTGCCGATTGCATACTTTGCCATCCCTTATCAAACGGAACGCAAATCATCTATCGGTGTGGAGTACGACGCGCAGACGGCCAAAGGATTTGCGTACACGCTGGAATCCATCCAGCGCCTGCCATGGCAGGATCAGGATCTAATCGTTGCGAAGCTGCGTCTGCGGAATACGCAGGAATCCAAATCGCTGCCGCTGCCTGAGCTTAAAGTGAATGTCACAGCGGACGAAAAAACAAGTCTGGCTGGTTCGGAGGTTATTGCGGAGGAGCAGGGTTCCCTGATTTCCCCGGGGTCATCAACCGAGGTATATGTCATGGCGCGGATCCCGTATACCAAGGATATCCGTTCTCTTCGCTTCGAGCTGTTTACGCAGCAGGATACGGCCAAAACGTCGTTCCTAACCATGACCACGTCCGGCATGACGCAGTCGATCAGCACTTTGGAGAAAGGGAAGCCGTATACCGTTACCGCGATTGGTAAGCGCGCAGAGGCGCAGGAACGGCGGACGGTCATCTATGAAGGTGTGGACTCCGATATTGTCTATTCTGAGTTCTTGCTGACCAGCAATGAACAGCGCCGCGTTCAAGCAGCGGTGCTGAAGGGGTATTTCCAAAGCGCGGATGGAAAGATCTATGAAGCGGAAACCATTCAGCCTGAAGCCTCGCTTCAGCCGGGGTCCAAGCAGTCGATCGTCTTTTGGGCCAGAGTGCCGAAGGGGGCTGCAAGCGAACTGGGGCTTGCTCTGGGTACGGCGATGACTGGAGGCAAGCTTGCTGAAACGGGTAAAGATGCTACCGGTGTCATGGGTATGAAAAAATTGATGCTGAATCCGATCAGACCTGCCATAAGCTCTGGACTGACAAACCTTGATTGGTATCCTTACCACGTTTCGGTTACGAAAGCGGTAGGACATCTGCAAGAAGGCAGCTCTTCCATTCCGCTGAATATCACGATTGATGTGAAACGCAGCGAGAGCATCATTGCGGCGGACTCCGGCCACAAGCTGATTTTAATCATCAAGGACAACCTCGGGCAGACACAGGAGCGCACGCTCACGCCAGGAACCGATATCCAGGTCCCAGGCACCCGGTCGATGTCGATCGAGCTGTCGGATGAGCAATACAAAAAACTTCGAGGCGGTTGGTTTAACTTGACCCTGGTGGATGAATTCCAGAATGAGCGGATCACGCTGGGCAGTCAAAGCTACAATCTGATATTCACGCCTACAGCAGTTCCTGACGAGGAGAGTTAAATTAAGAACCGGAAAGGAATAGCGAACATGTTGCGTTTGGAAAATGTATCGCACAGCTTTAAGAACGGTAACGAAGTGTTAAAGGTGCTCCATAATATCCAGTTCGAAGTCCAGAAGGGAGAGATGATTGCCCTGCTGGGCAGCTCCGGGTCGGGCAAGTCCACGCTGCTCAACTTGATGGCAGGACTGATGAAGCCAACGGAAGGCCATATTTATATTGCCGATCAGGATATTGTCAAGTACGGGGAAAACAAGCTAGCTGTCTTCCGGCGCAAGCATATCGGCTTTATTTTTCAGGCCTATGAACTGATCCCGACGCTCACGATTCGTGAAAATGTGGAGCTTCCCCTGGTCTTTCAATCCGTTTCTCCGTCCAAGCGCCGGAAGAAAGCGATGGAGCTTCTGGAGATGACGGGGATCGGTGATAAGGCTTCACTGTACCCGTCCCAACTGTCAGGCGGACAGCAGCAGCGCGTTAGTATTGCACGCTCGTTGATTACCGAGCCTTCCGTTATTTTTGCGGACGAGCCGACGGGTAACTTGGACACCAAAACGGAAGAAGAAATCATCCGAATTATGATGGCGCTAAACGAGTCCATGAAAACGACATTTGTCATCGTTACTCACGAGATGGAAGTCGCTGCCCAAATGAAAAAAACGATTATGCTCCGTGACGGTTATCTGGTTCAGCCGGAGGACTATACAACGCCAGCAGCAGGTCAACGGGGGCCAAACGGCCCCTCGTCCCTGCCAGGGGTCCCGGTTCATACGGAGGGGGCAGGTGAGGTCAGCTGATAATTTTAGACAGCATACGGCTGGCATGGGGACAGATCAAACGCCGTAAAGTGGTGACAGCCCTGTGCATGACCGGTATTTCAATTGGCTGCGCGGCTATTATCGTAGCGATCAGCATTGGCAATGGCGCCCAAAGTTATCTGGAAACGGAAATTATAGGCGGTATGAAGCTTGACGAAATTACGGTGACTCCACAGGGTTCAGGCGGGCAAGGAGAAGGCGGCGGCCCCGCGGCCGGAGCTGACCGGGGATTGCTGACGGATGATAAAGTTCAGGTGATTCAGGGCTTTGATCATGTCAAATCCGTTATAGCCTCCAAGCAGCTTGGGTATTTTAGAGCCATTTCGTCCGATAACCTGATCAACGACGGCTTCAACGTCGTGGCCGTGGACCTGTCGAAGCTCAAAGAGCAGGGCAACAGGTTCAAGGAAGGTGGCGCGCTTGGACAGATCGGTGCCATGGTGCTCAATTACGGAGCAACAACCGGATGGAAGGATGCAGAGACGAGCGAAAGATTGATGAATATGATAAGTTCTGACCCTAATAACCCGCAGATATGGGAAGAATATCAGAAGTATGAGAGCACCGTTTCGGAACTGAACGGCAAAAATATTCAGCTGGAGTCGATGGACGCAGACAAGAAACAGCTTAGCCCACAGCTTTATGTTGGAGGCGTGCTGGACGTGCCTACGGGGAGAGATGCCCAGTTTGCGTTCTACGATCGTCAGGCCTATATTTCCTTTGATACGGCGGAATGGCTAACAAACAGTTTGAACCTGCAAAATAGAACAACTTCGAAACAGCGGGTATACGATAGTCTAACCATCAAAGTGGATGATCTGCAGAGTATTAAACCGCTTGAGGATTTGATCTCAAAACTTGCGCTGAATGCGAGCGACAATCTGGCTATGCGTGATCAAGTCGCTTCCCAATTGGATACATTCAAAGCGATCGCTCTCGGCATAGGCGTATTTATCCTGTTATTGGCCTCAATATCAATCATCGTAGCCATGACGATGTCTACGCATCAGCGCCGTAGGCAAATCGGCATCATGAAGGTCCTTGGGGCGAATATGCCGCAAATCCGCAACATGTTCATCGTAGAAGCCAGTCTGCTCGGTTTGCTTGGCGGATTGCTTGGCATCGTATTCGCATTTTTGATCATCAAGGGACTGAATTCATTCATTCTGGCTTCGGCGGGCATGTCAGGGCTGCAAATTGCGGTTACACTGGAGACGCTGCCCATCGGCATCGCATTCGCTGTGATGACCGGAATCTTCTCGGGGATCTATCCGGCGATCAGCGCAGCAAGAACGAATGCACTTCTGGCCATCAAGCGGGATTAGGATAATGAGCATCGGAAAGGAAGCTAAATCGGTATGATAAAAAAAATCATAAAATGGACGGTTATCGTTGCCGTGCTGGGCTTGGTGGGATATTGGGGATACGGACAGGTAAAACCGAAAGAACCCGAGATTCCCATGATGGAAGAGCCGCAGGTCATCACATTTCCCGTAACGGAGGAAACCATCGTCTCGACCGTGCAGGTCAAGGGAACGTCCGAATACGGGCGGGAGACCAATGTGTACGCACCTTTTGAAGCGAAAGTGGAGTCCTGGAACGTTGAGAACGGTCAGCAGATTAAGAAAGGCGATGCGCTTTTTAAATTAGAGCAAACGGCCATTCGACAACAGCTTCAGCAGAAGGAAGCCGAGCTGCAGAAGCGGAAGCTGGAGAAGGAGCTGAAGGAGTTTACGTTAAATCAGGACCTCGACAGCGCCCCGGCTTTAGCGACGGAGGCCGAACGCCTTAAAATGCTGGCAGATCAGGAAAATGCTCGGCTGAGCAGTCAGCTGGACGAGGTTACTAACGATATTGAGCGCCAGACGATGGCCGACTTGAATGACAGGCTGAAGAAAGCTACATACTTATCACCTGCAACAGGCCTGTTTCTGTTCGACCCGACGCAGCAGCGGCCGCAATCGGTGACGGCGAACCAGTATATCGGCAAAATCGTCGACCTGGATTCCCTTCGATTAGTGGCACTTGTCGGCGAAAACGATATATTCAGTATTAAGCCGGACATGGCGGTTGAGGTTAAGATGCCGTCCATCAAGGATCTAAAGCTGAAGGGAAAGGTGCTGGAAGTAGCTAAATTCGCCGAGACGACGGCCCAGGAGAAGCAAACTTCCCAGGCACCGCAGTTTAAGGTGATCATCTCGCTGCCGAAGGAAGAGCGTTTGATCGGTGGGCTGACGCTAAACGGAGACATTGTAACCAAACGGAAGGATAAGGCGGTTGTAGTTCCTAAACTTGCCGTTATGACAGACGGAGGCACCTCCTATGTCATGGTGGACAAGGGAGGCGGCCAGATTGAACGGCAGGATATCGAGACCGGCTTGCAGACGCTGGATAAAGTCGAGGTTTTGTCAGGGCTGAAAGTGGGCGACACCGTCGTTCTCCAGTAAGTAAATATCATGATCAAAAAACACAGCGTTCCTCAGAGGCACATCGCCGAGAGGACGCTGTTGTTTTTTACTGCTTGTCTTTATCCTCGGTAGAACTAGGAAAGTTTGGTTATTTTATCGAAATATAATTCTCAGATAAGAAAGAAAATACCTGGGAATTAATGGGCCTGTTTTTACAGTGAGCTAATGGTTTAGCAGCAGGAAACAAACCTAGGATTCAACAAAAATATGGAATTTTATCCATCCAAAATAATGAAAACGCTTCCTATAAAGCGCTTTCAGAAGAAAACTCGTGAATTTACGAGAAAGATGTGGTTTAATGGACAAGGAAAGAGGATTTTCGGGTTTTTTGTAGTAATATAAATGTCAGGTTTGCGTAAACGGAATACTGGATTTTTGTAAACCGGGTAAACCGCATCATGCTAACGAAAAGGGAGATTTTGAAATGCATGTTCGTTCCTTTCAGTTGAGTGACTGTAACCCCGTAACCGAGCTACTTCAGATTGCTTTATCGGAAGAATGCTACGAAAACACGATGGAGCCTTTCTCCAGGCAGCTTGCTTGGGACTCCGATCTGATTATGGTGGCTGAAGAAAACGGTGAAATCGTTGGTGCCTTAATCGGTACGATCGAACGCAATCATGGTTGTTATTACCGCATTGCCATTCATCCCGACTATCGTAGAAAAGGGATTGGCAAATCTTTGATTTCGGCAATGGAACAGCGTTTTCAATCACGGAAAGTCAGTCGGATTATGGTAGCCGGAGACGAGCACAACGCCGCAGCCATGCCATTTTATGAAGCC
The DNA here is from genome assembly GCF_050482385.1 of Paenibacillus lautus. GTDB lineage: Bacteria > Bacillota > Bacilli > Paenibacillales > Paenibacillaceae > Paenibacillus_AQ > Paenibacillus_AQ lautus_B. The sequence goes on along the minus strand of NZ_JBCNHV010000021.1, from coordinate 69,767 downwards.
ATGGGATACGGTGCCAGCCAAATCCTGCGGTCGTTCCAGAAGCTCAGTATCCTTGGTCAATAGTCGTAATGACAAAAGCGGTACATACGAGCGACGCAAACGGCGGCTTTAAGCTTCGACAGAGATAAGAAACGACATTTTTTCGATATGAAGCATATCTTTCAGCCGTTGCAAATGGGTGGGAGATATGCTTTTCTATTAATGTACCTTTTTTGAAGGTACCGCCTTCGTTTTCCGGAGGTGAAATCGAAGTAAAGTAGGTGTAGCATGGGACAAGTGATTTCTCCGGATTCAACTGAACATGGCGAGAACAACGAACCTCAGAATCAACCTGGCAAGAAAAACGGCTGGGCTGCCGAGCTTTGGGATTGGGTAAAGACGATTGCGATTGCATTTGTTATTATGGTGCTTCTAAATATGTTTGTGTTCAACCTGTCAATGGTTAAAGGTGAATCTATGCAGCCGACACTGGTAGCATCGGAGCGGCTATTTATTAATAAAGTGGTATATCGCTTTTCAGCACCGAGCCATGGCGATGTAATTGTACTTAAGGACCCGAGTGATGGCCCGGATAAGAAGGAGTTTCTGGTAAAACGTGTCGTGGGCGTACCTGGAGATACCATTGAGGTAAAGGGCCAGAAGCTGTACGTTAACGGGGTTGCAAAGCAGGAAGGATATACCGATGTTCCGATAGAGGATCCTGGCTTTGAGCCTATAGTATTGGAAGAGGGCCGCTACTTCGTTATGGGAGATAACCGCCATCTTGGAAAGAGCAAGGACAGCCGCATGTTCGGCAGCGTGAAGGAAAGCGACATTGTGGGCAGAGCCGAATTTATTTTCTGGCCGTTGTCCGAGATCAAAAAGCTGTAACTGAAAGACAGAACATCATCCCAGGAAAGGAGGCGCTGGAGAATGACCTACACACTCGGCTCGTACGCTCCTCCGCCTTCGGTATGGGAGGAGCTCAAGCAGGAGCTCAAGGCCGTTGCGCCGGAGCTTGGCATTGATGATATCGGCTTCGCTTCGGCGGAGCCGTTCGAATCCTTGAAGGGGATTTTGCAAAACCATCGGGATAAAGGGTATGAGTCGGGCTTTGAGGAGTCAGATCTGGATAAGCGGGTTACTCCGGCCCTTCCCGGAACGGAGCCGAAGTCCCTCATCGCCATCGCAATAACGTACCACTCCAAGATGGAGAACCCGCCCAAATCGGAGCCCGGCAAGTACAGGGGGATTATGGCGCGATCGGCTTGGGGAAGGGATTATCATCAGGTGCTCCGGGAGGCCATGAGCCGTCTCGAGGAGTACATTAAAGAACGCGTGCCGGATGCGAAGCTTGAAAGCATGGTGGACACCGGCGCGCTTGTCGACCGGGCGGTATCGCAGCGCGCCGGGATTGGCTTTAGCGCCAAAAACTGCGCCATTATCTCCCCGAAATTCGGTTCCTGGATATTCCTTGGCGAAATGGTAACGAACATTCCGTTTCCGCCGGATACGCCGGTAACCGAAGATTGCGGGGAGTGCACCAAATGTATCGATGCTTGCCCAACCGGCGCCCTTGTCGGTCCCGGGCAGCTGAATGCCCAGCGCTGCGTTTCTTTTCTGACCCAGACCAAAGGGTTTCTGGACGAAGAGGCCATGCGCAAGATCGGCAACCGGCTGTATGGATGCGATACCTGTCAAATTGTTTGTCCGAAGAACCGGGGCAAGAGCTGGACTCATCAAGAGGACTTCAAGCCCGATCCTGAAAAAGCCAAGCCGCTGCTCCTGCCCATCCTGGATATGAGCAACCGGGAATTCAAGGAGGCATTCGGAGATACGTCAGCCGCATGGCGCGGCCGAAAGCCGATTCAGCGCAATGCTGTCATCGCGCTAGGCAACTTTAAAGATATTTCAGCCGTACCGAAGCTGAGCGAAGTACTGCTGAAAGACCCGCGCCCGGAGCTGCGGGGAACCGCTGCATGGGCTCTGGGCCGTATTGGAGGCGAAGAAGCGTTGAACAACTTAGAGAAAAGCATGAAATCAGAAGGGGATTCCCAAGTACGAGATATGCTGCAGCAAGCCTTGAATAAACTGAATGAACCGAGTGAGAAAGAAGCGCCTGCCGGAGCTGCGGCTGCGGCTGATGCTTCTTCCGCTAGCACTCCTGTTGCAGGTTCCTCTAATGGGGACAAGCCGGGAAAGGAAAGTCCTGTTATTCAGGGAGTCGAGCCGATGGCCGTCCCTGAGGGAGGGCCCGAAATGCTGTATTACGATGAACTTCAATCTCCGATTGGACCGCTGACGGTCTGCGCAACGGAGAAGGGATTATGTCTTATTGAATTTGGCAGCTTCTATGTGAAGGAAGCGGTCATCCAGCAGTGGTCACGGACCTGGGCCGGCAACGGCGGCTATCAGCGTGACGAGGCAAGATTAGCTCCTGCGATCACGCAGTTGAAGCAGTATTTTGCAGGGGAACTGAAGGCGTTCGACGTACAGCTGGACATGCGCGGGACCTCATTCCAATTGCAGGTATGGGAAGCGCTGAAGTCCATTCCTTATGGAACGGTTTGTTCCTATAAGGATGTAGCCGAATCCATCGGGCGTCCTAAAGCGGTTCGTGCCGTAGGCGGGGCGAACAACAAGAACCCCGTTCCGATCATCGTGCCGTGCCACCGGGTGGTAGGGGCCGATGGAGCCTTGATCGGCTATGCCGGCGGGCCGGAGATCAAACGCACTCTGTTATCGATTGAAGGAGCTATGCCAGGCCGATAAGGGTCGTAATGGATCCAATATGCATGCCTAGGGCCGCTTGCTACCATGTATCCGTTATTTTCATTTGCTGTGGCGAAAAGGACATGCTATGATAGGTTCGTGTATGCGCCATTAAATGGTAGATATTAGTATAGTAGAAGGTGGTCAAGTGATGGATATAGTCATTCCGATTATTACATTGATCGTGGGTCTGGTTGGCGGATTTTTCATCGGCGTATTCTATCTCCGCAAGCAATTGGAGAAGATGCAGAATGATCCGCAAATGCTGCAGAAGATGGCCAAACAAATGGGCTATAACATGAACAGCAAGCAAATGCAGCGCGCACAGCAAATGATGAAGAATCAGCCTGTGCCGGGTAAAGGGCAAGGCCGTAAACGCAAATCATAATGAAAAAAAGCCCGCTCCCGTCTAAATGGAATGACGGAGGGGCATTTCTATTTAAAAAGGCCGCTAACAGCGGCTATAAGTTAACCGTTTGCTTTTTTTATGGAACGGAAAGGGGGATGTAATGTGGCGGGTGTAAAGGATTATGTAAATAATAAAGTCGGCGATAACCGGGAGCAGATCGAGTATCATGTAGAGCAAATATTGAAATTGATCGGTGAAGATCCCCAGCGTGAGGGACTCCTTGAGACACCGGCCCGTGTAACGCGGATGTATGAAGAGATCTTTGCCGGATACGAAGTGGATCCCAAGGATGTTCTGGGGGTTACCTTTGACGAAAATCATGAGGAATTGGTTATCGTGAAGGATATCGTATATTACAGCCAGTGCGAGCATCATATGGCGCCGTTCTTTGGCAAAGTCCATATCGGTTATGTCCCTAGCGGCAAAATTGCCGGCTTGAGTAAGCTGGCACGTCTGGTAGAGGCGGTTACCCGCCGTCTTCAGGTGCAGGAGCGCATTACCTCGCAAATCGCGGACATTATGGTGGAGGCGCTGCAGCCAAACGGCGTAATGGTCGTTGTGGAAGGCGAGCATCTGTGCATGTGCGCGCGCGGTGTGAAGAAGCCGGGCAGCAAGACGGTCACGTCAGCTGTACGCGGTTCCTTCCAGAGTGATTCTGCACAGCGTTCGGAATTTTTGTCTTTGATTAAAGACTAAATAGGATTCAGACAATTGAAAAAGGCTTCGCCCACGGAGGCGAAGCCTTTTTTGTGCTCAACAAGAATGTGAGCTCATATGTTAATCGATGCAGGGCAAGGGCTCCTCAAGAAGCCCCATCCACTTGTTTCATATATTGCACATACTGGATGAGTGCCTGTTTTTGCTCCTCGATATCCCGGATGCGGCGGGACATCTCCATAAAGAAGGTTTCAATCTGATCGCGCAGCACATTGGCGGATTGTCCCTTCCAATCCTGCAGACGGGCGTACATGACCCGTGCCTCCTGTTCATCGGCCCGAATGGCTGCCAGCAGTCCTGACAGCTCGCGTTCGGCTTGAAGCAAATCATCAAGCTCCAGCAGAATCTCTCGACTCATCTCCATCCCTCCCGGTGGTTGCGTATTGATGTTTATCCGCTGTTGTCTGTCCGTTCAAATAAATCCGCCTTGAATTTAATATATTGAACGATGTCGGTGGTATGCTGCAGATGCCATTGACTCATCGACATGATGGATGTATCTAGCTGCTGGACAATCGGCTGCAGACGTCTGCTGTGGCTGGAGAACATGTATTTGGAGAGGCGCTGCCGGATCCCTTGGATTTCGGCGTCACTTTGATGGGCGTGTGCTCTCCATTTCTCGGCTACGCTTCGCAGCTCGGCAGGGCTGACCTGAATGGTTCCAGCTGAGCCTCCTGCGGAACCGGCTACAGCTGCCAGCGAGCCGCCTAAACCTAAACCTAAACCGCTCATTGGCCCACCCAGGCCGAACAAAAGACTGCTATGGGCAGGTATTCTGGGCGAATCAGCGGCTTTGTCCGTAGCGCCGTCGTACAGAGGATTTGAGATGTAGCCATCCTCGAATCGATAGCGGTCAAGCTGATGATAATTGGGGCCGCCCAGTGTATTATCAATTTTTTCTTTTATGCTAAGCCCATCATTGGCGTCTTTATAACTGGAGTCTATGTAATAGGTAGAACCGACGTGGCCATCGAAGCCGCCGAGCGCACCGCTGGCAATAATGTCGCCAGGATGGGCGAAGTTTATGATTTGAGAGTCGAATTCCCCGTTCTCTGCCTTTCTTCTGGCTTCAGGGGAGAGGCTTCCGATAACCGATGGAGCACTGAAGGTGACAGCGGACATGCCCGTATAGGCGGCAGCATATTGCGCGTTAGCTCCCCCTAGGGAGTGACCCGTGAGGGTGAAATCAACGCCCTTGTATTTCTCCTTCATTTCCAGCGCATAATCCTCGGCTTGGTACAATTGGTTAGTTCCCCATATATCCGTTTTTTTATCGATCTTCCTCGATTGTTCACCGAACCAATCCGTGACATCGTTAATCCCGGTGACTTCTTTGACTTTGTCCACATGGTCCGCCCAAGGTGGCCGAAATTCCGGGATTTTTCGATTGATCTCTTCAATGCCAATATCCGCATCAGCCAAATAATCGGGGAGAGCATGGGATAAATCTTTGCCTGCCTCGGTGCCCCGGTATGCGATAACGGCCTGGTTCGTTTCCTTGTTGTAGAAAGTTACCGCATCAAAACCTGATACGCTGTTGCTCTTATAGTCCTCAAGGACCTCCCATCCAGGCAAGTCCTCAACCGTATCTTCTTTTTTTAGATCGAGATAAGCCGCTTCTGACATCAATCGGTATGTCTCGTCATCCACTTGTGGTGAACTCAAATATACTCCCTCCTTAACATGACTCAGCAGGATTAGAACCTGTAGTTACAGCCAAAAGGCAGCCACAACCCATCACTCGCCCTTAATCGCTTTTCTGAGCTCTGGGTTCATCACGAAGTTGGATGTCTCGCCTGTGTTGAAATCAACGGATATTTTAAAGGTTTGTTCAGGATGATCTACGACAAACCCTTCAAGGTTGACCTTGTCCGCTACGATCGAAGGCATCATCTCTTCTTTGGTGATCTCTACATCCAAGTCGTATTTCTCTTTAAAATGCTCAACGGCTGTGGTTTTAGCCTTCGTTATGACTTCGTCCGAGCTGTCGTCTGTTGTAGCTTGGTTATTGTTCACTGGCTGACATCCTCCAACAATTAAAATGATTAGCACAAAAGCAAAAATAAAAACACGTGATTTGAACCTACTGTTCACACTGACCCATCCCTTCAGTGGTGATGTTCTGCTCTTACAGGGAAACTGAATCTTGCAGTCTTAGCATGGATCGCATAAGATTCTCTTCCTTTTGCCTAGGCAATGTAGAAGCTACATATGAAGCTCACTGTCATATCATAATCCAGCATATGGTAGCGTTCAACCGAATAAATAACCAGATATATGGTAAAAAAGACCTAACAATAGGATCGGGTTATTCCTTAGCTTGAATTACTTTTTTTAATTCTGGACTCATGACCAAGTGCCCGGTTTCAAGCGTCCTATGGTTTACAGATATATTGAAAGTCTGATCGGGATGCCCTATGACAAAACCTTCAACATCAATTTCATCGGCGACATATGTAGGTAATTTATTTTGGTTCGTTATTTGAACCTCTAGATGGTACGTCTCCTTGAAGTATTGAATTGCAGCATCGCTTGCAACATCAGCGGATTCATGGCCAAGGCGGTCGTCATTGTTGATGGAAGACGGATGGCCGCATCCTACGAATACAAAAAGGAAGATGAGTAATATAAACAATCCCGATCCCTTTATCCCATGTGCTCCAGTGTACAGAGAGTCACCCCCTTGAATAATGATAAGCCCTCCTTAAACTCCAAAATGAAGTAAGGAGGGCTATAGACATCATACCCAGTATTAACCAATGTGAAGCAGCCCAGTAAGGCTTTGAATTAAAAAGGCTTCCATTTCAGCTTGCTGGCATGCTTGAAGCGCTCCGCAACCTCCGGCCAGTAGACCACGTTCCACCAATCGTTGATGTAATCCTTGCGTTTACTTTGATGTTTAAGGTAGTAGGAATGCTCCCATACATCCAGAGCGAGTAGAGGGACAACATCCCACTGGGAGAGGTTCTGATGTTTCTCGGCCTGTAAAATTTCAAGTCGATGGCTGCGCGGACTCCAGACGAGGATTGCCCAGCCGCCGCCCTCCACTTTTTCTGCAGCCTCGCTAAAATGCTTTTTAAAACGATCGAAGCTTCCGAAATCCTTCTTGATTTGTTGAGCCAGTTCCCCGCCAGGCTCGCCACCGCCCCGCGGGTTCATAATGTACCAGAAGATCGTGTGCAGATAGTGGCCTGCACCGTTAAATGCCAGCTCGCGTTCCCAATGCTTCACCAGCTCGAAATCGCCGCTTTTTCTGGCCTCCTCCAATTTCTTCTCTGCCTTGTTCAAACCGTCGACGTAGCTTTGGTGATGGATGTCGTGGTGAATCCGCATGGTTTTCTCGTCAATATGAGGCTCCAGCGCATTATAAGCGTAAGGCAGTGGAGGAAGGCGGTGCCCGCCAATCGGAACAGCCTTGCCGTCGCTGTCTCCCATGCCTTGAATGGATAGCTCGGCCTCGGGGTGAGACGGCGGAGGAGACGTGGACTCGTGCAGCGTCATCGACTGCATCGGCATATCCACATCCATGAATCTTTCCAGCGCTCCGGCGGAGTTGAGCGTCTCGAGCGTGTTCAGGAAGTATTCGGACTCCCGAATCACATGGTGCAGGACCGTGCCGGCGAGCGGTACTTTCCGAACAGCCTCACTATTCTCCTTCAATCCGTGAAGCTGGCGGATGAACTCTCTGGATTGGTCGCAGGAAGCGCGCAACAGCTGCTCGACCTGGGCCAGCACTTGAGGCGAAGGAGGTGCGTCATAACGAAGAATGTGGCGCAGAAGTTCGTCTGCCGCTTTTTCCGTGTCAGCGAACACCACGGCCCATTGATCCAGCATCTTGACATAGACCGGCTCCAGATCCGGAACAATAGCTTTGATGAGTCCGGTATGCTTTCTTTCCTGATGCTTCCAATAGCGAATCTCTTCAAGTAATCGTACCGGGAGCTTCGCTCCATAAATAAATAACATGTCCGTTCCCTCCAGTATCAGGTTCACTAAACACACTATATTCATCAAGCGGCCTGTATTATGAGGGGAAAATAAAAATCCCCCCGCTGCATCAAGCAGCAGGGGGAGATGGATCATATGATGAATGACTTTTATATAATGAGTGCATCTGTAAAAGCATCAGGATTCATCCGGAGTCTCAAGCTTGCCTAGAAAGGTGGATACTCTACGCAGATATTCTTTAGGGTGCTCACGGAAGATAAGCTCATGATGCGCTTCCTCGACAATCCAGGAATCCGAATCCGTATGGGTTTGATTGGAAGCAATCTTTTCGGCGATCGGGTAAGGTGCCTTATCGTCTTTCGTTCCGTGGATGAATAAGATCGGGAACGGATAATCGTGCTTCTTCACCTCATTGTAAGGGATCTGATCCAGGCTTGTGCCGTTGAGCACCGGGAAGAGCAGCTCCAGAATCTCCAGGGACGGATGACGCGGGAGATTGATCTGGTTGTGAATATTATGGTAAAGCGTGTCCGGCTCCAATAAAAAGGCGCTGTCCAGAATCATGGCATCCACATCCTTGGTCTCAAGCCCTGCCTGCAGTGCGGTGCCAGCCCCCATGGAAAAACCCCAAACGACAATTTGCTTCGCGCCGCGCTGCTTCACATGTTCAATGGCTCCAAGAAGCTGGCGCTTCTCTTCCTTGCCTCCGGTCGCCACTTCCTTGCTGGTCTGGGAGGCAAAACCGTAATCAAACATGAGCACATTAAAATTCATGTTGTGCGCGTAATGGGCGATATCGTACATCGGAACCCAAGTCTCCTCCCGGTTAGCGCCGTAACCATGGCTGAGCACGATGGTTTTGGAGGAATTTTCGGCCGGGATATACCATCCATTTATATTTCGTTTGCCGTCAATCGAGTGGAACGTGACATTCTCGTAATTCATATCTTTAGCAAGCTTGGGATTGGAATAGAGCGGAGCAACCGTTGGATTCGACAAAACCCAAGCAATATAGGCATGAAGAGCAATAAAACAGAAAACAAGGAAAAAAACGACAGATAATAACAACGCTAATATAATATGCTTTAAACGAACCAAGCCCGTCGACAGCTCGGCCGGCGTGTCATTTAATTGGGAGAGTGGGGCATTACTACCAGTCGTTGTGCTCATAAGTGGCCCCTCCTTACCATATAGTCTGGATACTTTTCGTTAACATGAAAGAGTTGAAATTATAATAATCGTATGCCCGGATGCCTATAAAGTCAATGCAAATCCATAGATTGTAAGACAACTGTAAAGTCCCTGTCTCGATGGTTTACTTTTGAGAAGAATTCTCATATAATTCTTGTAACCAGGTTTCATAGAATGAAACAGGAGAGGAGCTGGTCGGGATGGAAGATCGCAAATTAACGGTGCGTGCTGTAGAGCGGGCGCTTGATATATTGATGTGTTTTACGAAAGAAAGTGAACTTGCCCTCACGGAGATTTCTTCCCTTATCGGTTTACATAAAAGTACGGTTCATCGGCTGTTAACAACGCTGGAAGACAAAGGATTCGTTGTGCGTAATAAAGAAACGGAGAAATATCGGCTCGGCTTGAAAATATGGGAGCTGTCTATGCATCTGTCCCAAAGCGACGACCCGGCGATTCGCCTTCTGCCCGCGATGGAAGCCTTACGGGATCGGCTTGGGGAAACGGTGAGTTTGTATTTAAGAGACGGTTCGGACCGTCTTCGGATTCAAGCGGTTCAGAGCAACCAGGGCATTCGGCGGGTCGCCCAGGTCGGAGTACGACTGCCGTTATCGGTTGGCGCCTCTAGCAAGGTTCTGGTGGCCTTTGCGCCACCGGCTGATCAGGAGGAGCTGCTGAATGCGCCGGATTGGCCGGAGTCAGTTGATAGGATCGTTTACCGGCAGCAGCTGGCCGAAATACTGGAGAAGGGATACGCGATCAGCATCGAAGAGCGCGAGCCTGGGGCCGCTGCGGTATCCGTACCGATCTTTGACCGGAATGGTCAAGTGGCGGCAGCACTGTCAATGTCAGGGCCAGTCACCCGTCTGTCAGCGGAAACGCTCCGCGAACATGCGCCAATCCTGATGGAGGCGGCACGGGAAATGGGAATGATGATTTAATTCATTCTATTGCCGGAATGCGGACAGCATCACTATAAGTTATTGAATGACCGGGGGGCTCCATGTGATACAGCTGTCCGGTTATTTTTATGCGAGGGTCAACCGTTCAAAAACGGGAATTGAAACGAAACGATACGATAGGATATATGGCAAGGCCATAGAATATGAAGGAAATGGGTTTCACTCCTCATTCCAATAAAAAGGACCGTTCCCTACAATCTTGGCGATTGGGGACACGGTCCTTTTGTTGTGACGGCTCAACTATATAATAGGAAAGCGTCGCTTAGGTCAGCTTCACATTCTTTTCCTTCATTTTCTGATTGAGGATTTCTTGAAAGGTGAGGGGTTTATCCTTCGCTTCCTCTCTTTTGGGTGCAGCCACCGGCTGCGGCCGTTGGTATTGATAATGGAGCGATGTCATCGTATGTATTTTGATCATAGGTACCTTCCTCCCAGGTCTGGATTTCCGCGAATGTTTTTTACCCATTAACCTCCATGGCATCATTCGAAACGAAATTTCCAATATTCAGGAAAGAAGTACCGGATCATAGCAAAATCCCCATCATCCACTAGCGGATGATGGGGATTTGTTCCTAAGGCCAAAGCGCCCATAGGGAGTGTCTTATTGGTTCGATGCGATCATTTGACGCAGTACCGTTTGGAGGATACCTCCATTATGGTAGTAGTCCACGTCCACCATGCTGTCGAGACGAGCGATGGCTGGGAACTCAAATTGCGTTCCGTCTTCACGCGTAGCGATAACCGTCAATTCCTGGCCTGGCTTCACGTCATTGCTGAGGCCCAGGATATCGAATGTCTCGCGGCCGTTCAGACCAAGGCTCTTCCAGCCATGACCTTCCTGGAACTGGAGCGGAAGAACGCCCATGCCCACAAGGTTGGAGCGGTGAATACGCTCGAAGCTTTCAGCCAGGACAGCTTTGACTCCGAGGAGATAGGTACCTTTTGCCGCCCAGTCACGGGAGCTTCCTGTACCGTATTCTTTACCTGCGATAACGACGAGGTTCTGTCCGCCTGCTTGATAATTCATCGAAGCATCATAGATGGACATCACTTCTTCCGTTGGCAGGTAAGTGGTTACGCCGCCTTCCGTACCTGGAGCTACCTGGTTACGGATCCGGATGTTAGCGAAGGTACCGCGCATCATGACTTCGTGGTTACCACGGCGGGAGCCGTAGGAGTTGAAGTCTTTGCGTTCAACGTTGCGGTCGCTCAGATATTTGCCGGCAGGGCTGTTGGTTGCAATGTTACCCGCAGGGGAGATATGGTCCGTTGTAACGGAATCGCCCAAGAGAGCAAGCACGCGCGCTTCTTTGATGTCCTGGATGTCGTTCAAGCCGTTGCCGAGGTTTTCGAAGAACGGCGGGTTCTGAATGTAAGTGGATTGATCATCCCACTCGTACAGCTCGCCTTCAGGAACAGGAATCTTGTTCCAACGCTCATTGGCGGTAAACACATTCTCGTACTTCTCACGGAAAGCGTCAGGGCTAACGGCTTGACCGATCGCTTCGCGGATTTCCGCGCTCGTTGGCCAGATGTCTTTCAGATAGACAGGCTCATTGTTCGGATCGTAACCGATCGGCTCGTTCTGCAGGTCGATGTTCACTGTGCCTGCCAGGGCGTAAGCCACAACCAGCGGCGGCGAAGCCAGGTAGTTGGCTTTGACTTGAGCATGCACGCGGCCTTCGAAGTTACGGTTACCCGACAATACGGCGGCTACCGTCATGTCGTTGTCGGTAATCGCTTCGCTCACTTCATCCGGCAAAGGACCGGAGTTACCGATACAAGTTGCGCAGCCATAGCCTGCAACATAGAAGCCGAGAGCTTCAAGGTAGTGCAAGAGACCGGACTTCTCAAGGTAGTCGGTTACGACAAGGGAACCTGGAGTCAAGCTGCTCTTCACATAGCCGGGCTTTGTCAGGCCGCGTTCAACGGCTTTCTTCGCCAGGAGACCTGCGCCGAGCATAACGCTTGGGTTTGACGTGTTCGTACAGCTGGTGATGGCTGCGATAACAACCGCACCCGTTCCCATTTCACTGGTAGAGCCGTCTTTATGATTGACTTTAACGGTTTCCGCGATTTTCTCATCGCTGAGGCCGTATCCGCCTTTGTCGATTGGCGTACGGATGATATCGTTAAAGTTTTGTTTCATGTTGGTCAGCTCGATACGGTCCTGCGGACGCTTTGGTCCAGCCAAGCTTGGTACAACCGAAGCGAGATCCAATTCGATTACATCGGAGAACTCAGGGTCCGGCGTATCTGCCGTACGGAACATGTTTTGCGCTTTATAGTAGCTCTCCACGAGTTCAACCTGCTCGTCGGTGCGGCCCGTATTGCGGAGATAAGCCAAGGTTTCACTATCAACCGGGAAGAAACCGATGGTAGCGCCGTATTCTGGAGCCATGTTGGCAACTGTTGCACGGTCAGCCAGGCTGATGTTAGCAAGACCCGGTCCGTAGAATTCTACGAATTTGCCTACAACGCCTTTCTTGCGGAGAAGCTCGGTTACCGTGAGGGCAAGGTCGGTCGCTGTTGCGCCTTCCGCCAGACTGCCTGTCAGCTTGAAGCCGATAACTTCAGGTGTTACAAAATACAGCGGTTGGCCGAGCATACCGGCTTCCGCCTCAATACCGCCTACGCCCCAGCCCACAACGCCAAGGCCGTTGATCATGGTTGTATGGGAGTCCGTACCTACAAGGGAATCAGGGAAGACAAGCGTTTCACCGTCAACCGTCTTCGTAGCTGCTACGGAAGCAAGGTATTCCAGGTTAACCTGGTGAACGATACCCGTTCCCGGAGGAACTGCGCGGAAGTTATTGAATGCCGTTTGAGCCCAGCGAAGGAAGCGGTAACGCTCTTCGTTACGCTCAAATTCAAGCTTCATATTCGTTTCAAGAGCTTGGTCGGTACCAAAAGCGTCAACCATGACGGAGTGATCGATAACGAGGTCAACCGGAACGAGAGGGTTGATCTGTTTAGGGTCGCCGCCGGATTTCTTAACGGTGTCACGCATAGCTGCAAGGTCAACGACAACCGGAACGCCGGTGAAGTCCTGCAACACGATACGGGCAGGAATGAACGGAATTTCCTTGTTGTTGTCGCGTCCTTCATTCCACTTGGACAAGAGTTTTACGTGATCTTCGGTAATTGCGCGTCCGTCGAACTGACGCACGGCAGCTTCCAGCAGTACCCGAATGGAGAAAGGAAGCTTGGATACATTGCCGTATCCTTGCTCTTCGAGCGCCTGCAGGCTGAAATAACGGTAACTTTTACCACCCACCTCGAGGTTGCGGGAGATGGAGAATTGATCCTTTGCTGGCATTGATGAACCTCCTTAAGTCATTTCATAAATCGAATAAATAAATCTGAGTTAAATCCCTTGCGGTTTCACTAGATGAAACCTAATTTCATAAATTAACTACTTTAAGTATACCGTTTTCAACTCGCTGCGTAAAGCATTTTTTATAGAAGAAAAGTATTTCAAAAAGGTGAAAACAAGCCCGTTTTTAACCCGAATGCAGTCGCTGTGATCCCGGTGTTTCTGGATTCTCTTGGCCGAAGTTCATAGCCTGAAGATTTTCTTCATATAGTTGTGATAGGGAACAGCGTGAAAGGCAAGGTTAGAGGAGGAGAGTAGATGAACAGTCTGAAACAAGCAGAGAAGCCTTGGAAGCAAGCTCTATATATTTACGTCAATCAATATAACCAAAATCGCGTGGACTATTCTTCAGGCCTGAAAGAGCAGATTGTAGCGGATCTGAGTTTCCTGGTAGAGAGAGGAGAAAGGCAGTTTCGGCTGCAGACGTGGTATGCGCAGCGGGAGGCATTGCCGCTTAAGAGCGAGACTCGCGCCCGCCTCCTGCGCATCCTGAGGGAGACGGAGGATGATGTGGTCGCGGACGTGCGGCTTCACAGCGTAATTTATTATGAAAAAAGAGGGATGACGCACCGTGAAGATACGGTTTTTAGGGAGCGGCTGACGCTGATCCGGGACGGGGATGCCTGGTTGATCGTTGGCATTGAACGTCTGCAGGATGAACGCCATCCCCTGCAAAGAACCGATGTTCCGGCAGCAGGTGCGGATGGGGCTGGAAGAGAGCCGTCCACCCCCTATATGAATGGCCGCGTATACGCCGCCGGCAGCAGCCCGCGGTCCGGCCGGTACGAGCGTGAAGCCGCAGCTGCTTATGCCGACCGTTGGTGGGATTCCGGGAATCCGGAGTTTGAGGAATTTGACGTGGATTGCACGAATTATATCTCCCAGTGCCTCTTTGCAGGCAAAGCCCCAATCCTCTATACTGGTAAAAGAGAAACGGGATGGTGGTACAAGGGGTACGTAAACAAACGGGAATGGTGGAGCTACAGCTGGGCGGTATCGAACAGCTTTGCGCATTATTTGAACGCCAGTACCTCGGGACTGCGGGCCGAGCGGGTGGAGCGTCCCGAGCAGCTGATGCTGGGGGATGTCATCGTGTACGACTGGGACGGTGACGGCGCGTTTCAGCACAGCACCATCGTGACGGCGTTTGACGCGGGCGGCATGCCGCTGGTTAATGCGCATACGGTGTCCAGCCGCCATCGCTATTGGGACTACCGGGATTCCTACGCTTGGAACGATAACACCGAATACCGGTTTTACCATATCCCCGATTATTTTTAAGATGACAGCATGTCATGCTGCAATACGGACAAGAGAGAGGTTAACATGGGACAGGATAAATTGACGGTTGGTTTAATATACGGGGGGAAATCCGGCGAGCATGAGGTGTCGCTATCCACGGCATTCGCGGTCATGAACGCTTTTGATTATGATAAATATGAGATTGTTCCGTTTTATATTTCCAAGCAGGGTACCTGGAGAATCGGCAGCAAGCTGTCGGCTCCTTTTGCCCAGTTGGAGGAATTGAAGCTGGCTGAAGGGGAAGGCACGCAAACAGCGCTGAACGCCGTGTTTAGCAGATTGTATGGCCAAGAGACTCAGGCGGTGGACATTATGTTCCCGCTGCTTCACGGGACGTTTGGAGAGGACGGAACGATTCAGGGGTTATTCGAAATGGCGGACATTCCTTATGTGGGAACCGGTGTACTTGCGTCGGCAGCGGGGATGGATAAAGTCGTGATGAAGAAGCTCTTCGCCCAAGCGGGATTACCGCAATGCGAGTACTGTTATTTCACTCGTACCCAGTGGGAGCGGAGCCAGCATGAAGTGCTGAAGGATATCGAGGACAAACTCGGATTCCCGAGTTTCGTCAAGCCGGCTAATCTGGGCTCAAGCGTCGGGATATCCAAGGCTAAGAACCGGGAGCAGCTTAAAGCGGCGATTGAATCCGCGCTCCGGTTCGATGACAAGATCATCGTAGAAGAGTTCGTGGATGCGCGCGAAGTGGAGGTCAGCGTGCTTGGCAATGATGAGCCGATGGCATCCGTTCCGGGTGAAATCGTCTCTTCCAGTGAATACTACGACTATGCGGCCAAATATACGGATGGACAGTCACAGATGCAAATCCCGGCCGAGATCGAGCCGGATACGGCTGACCGTCTGCGCGACCTTGCCATTACCGCGTTCAAAGCAATAGAAGGCGGCGGCATTACTCGGGCCGACTTCTTTGTCCGCCGTTCGGACGGCGCGATTCTGATTAATGAAGTGAACACGATGCCTGGCTTTACACCGTACAGCATGTACCCGCTTTTGTGGCGGGAAACGGGCGTGTCCTACCGCGAGCTGCTTGACCGGATGATCGAGCTGGGTCTTGAGCGGTACAACCGTAAGCAATCCCTAATTTATGAGAACCAGGCGTAAGCCGTCACAATAGGATATGAAACACCAGGGGGAGTCCGCGCTATTCATTACGGCTCCCCTTGAGTCTAATATTTTGGGATGAAAGGAAGATACGAAATATGGGATTTCAAACCGAGTTCAATTCCGTTTGTAAGTTTAAGAGTGAGCAGGAGCTCTATGAGCTGCTGGAATACGGCCGCGGTAAAATGCTGAAGGATGGGCTTCGGGTATTTCCAACAGGACAGAAGGTCATTGCTTATACGCCGGATAACCAGGCGGTGGCAATCGTTCTGATCACCGCATGCGTATCGGAGATTAACTTCCAGGGCCGCGAGGTCACTTCGGTCGAGCTGCAGCTGATTCGCAAATTGACCGATGAGGAAGCACGCGTACAGACAGCCCTCGCTCACGAAATGTTCTTTGGAGATCATGCATGATTGTTCGTTTCGGTTATGTAGCCATGTCCACGGTGGTGCAGAATGCTTCTCCTTCCAAGACGATGACTATGAAAAGTTTTATGAAGCTGAATGACCGCGAGGCCGGTATACACAAACTGGAGCGGATTGGGAATGAGAATCTACATAATACCCTACGGCTTTTGAAGCATAATGCGGCTCACGATATCAAGGTGTACCGCTTCTCGTCCAAGCTGATTCCTCTGGCTACGCATCAAGATATGCAGGATTGGGATCCGTTCCCGGCTTTGCGGGAAGGCTTTCAGGCGATTGGGGATTTTGTAAAAAAGCACGGGATGCGGGTATCTTTTCATCCGGATCATTTCACGGTGCTGAGCACCCCGCGTCCTGAGGTGCTGGTCAACTCGATCCGTGATCTGGAGTCGCACGTCCATATGCTGCAGGCGATGGAGCTGCCTGCTTCTATGAAAAATAACATTCACATCGGCGGCGCCTATGGAGACAAGCCTTCGGCCTCGGCACGATTCGTGGAACACTTTCATGATCTTGACCCGCATATCAAGGAACGGCTGACCCTTGAAAACGACGACAAAACCTTTACAGCGCAGGAAACGCTGGCCGTATGCCGGCAAACGGGGCTGCCGATGGTGCTGGATATCCATCATCAGTGGGTCAATAACGATGGCGAGACGCCTTGGGAGCTGTGGCCGGATATCCTCCGCACCTGGGAGACGCCGCTTGCGCAGGCGGATTCGGATCGGACGAACCCGCTGCCGCCCAAGATTCATGTATCCAGTCCCAAGAGCCCTACCGATATCCGCAGTCATGCGGATGGGGTGGATGTCGTGCCTTTGTTGGCGTTTTTACGGAATATTGCGGGGGTTACGTCGAAGGTGGACGTCATGATTGAAGCGAAGATGAAGGACGGCGCCTTGTTTGATCTGATGAAGGACTTGGGAGATTATACGGAAGAGGGCGTAACCATTCTCGACGGTGCTTCCATCCAAGTTAACCCTTAACCCGAGAAAATGAGTTTGTTAACACTTGCAAGTTGATGGATTTTGGGTTACGTTGGAAGTATCCAAACAGAGATTCCCCTTAATACATGACATTGGATAAAAAGTTCGTTCTCGCCAAGCATTCAGGTGCACAGCATAGGACGGACTTTTATTGAAATAGGCGGAAATTTCGCGTGGTTGCCCTTTCGATTACCGCCATGGCTGAATAGGATGTAGGGATTGTCAAAAATCACTAGATTTATATAGAAAGTAGAGTGAATGCTTTGAAAGAGAATGAAAAGATTCCTTATGTTGTCAGCAGTAAGAGCTACACCGCCGTTGCGATTAATTGCGCCGCCAAAGCGGGAGAGTGGATTAAGAGCAAACTCGGTACCGTCAAGCAGTTGAGCACCAAGTCTTCGGCACAGGATATCGTAACCGAAGTGGACAAAGGCGCGGAGCAGATGATCCGCAAGCTGATCTTGACGCACTTTCCGGATCATGCGATTCTCGGAGAAGAAGGGGTTGCCCCAGGTACCGATGCCTACGTGAAGGCACTCGAGGACGCCAAGGACGAAGAGTATCTTTGGATTATCGACCCGGTGGACGGAACGACGAACTATGTTCACGGATTTCCGTTCTACTCTGTGTCGATTGCACTGGCTCATCATGGAGAAGTCATTGTCGGCGTTATTTACGATCCTTCCCGGGACGAGTTGTTTGTTGCGGAAAAAGGAAAGGGGGCCTACGTTCACGGCAACCCTACCTATGTTTCCAAGGAAGATCAATTGTCGGACAGCTTGCTGGCCACGGGCTTCCCACTGGACAGCACGGTCAACCTGCCGCTAAATATGGCTGAGCTGCAGGCGCTGTTGCCGATGGTCCGCAATGTAAGAGCAGGCGGCTCCGCTGCGCTTCATCTTGCTTATGTAGCTGCCGGCCGGCTCAGCGGCTACTGGGAGCACGGCTTGAGCGCTTGGGATGTTGCCGCGGGCGCGCTATTGGTTCAGGAGTCCGGCGGTAAAGTAACCGATACGGAAGGAAAGTCATACGATCTGTCGGTGCGTCATTTGGCGGCAACCAACGGGCTGATTCATCAGCGTTTTCTGGATACACTAAAGGACGCGGGCGAAGCTTTGGTTCGCTAAAGGCCCGGGACAGCAGAGAAATGCAGGTCACTTACAACCGCTTGATAAAGGAGTGTGCTTACGATGAATGAGAAGTCGGATCAGGATTTGGAGCGCCAGCTCAGCGAGATGTTAACGGACGGTGAAATGGAGAAGAAGGATCGGGAGAAGGAGGAGCGCAGGCTTCTCTCTCCGAAATACGAGATCCGGATTCAGACGCAGCTCGATCCGATTGTGGAAGAGACGCAGAAGTACCGCAGCATGGCGAAGGAATTGGATGATCGCTATGACAAGTACATGGATAAGACAGTTAAGAAGGATAAGCCTGAGGATTCAGGTAAAGAAGCTTGATAGCGTTTTAAGGGATGTTTACGAAGCGGGACATCTCTATTCATGAAAGACCCGAATCAGGAATGGACAGCATAGAGCGAGCTGTCCATTTTTTTGTGATCACTAGTCAAGGTCGGTACCATTCACAGGTTGCCGGTGGTAAAATAAGGCTGTATCAAGATAATTGACGTTAAGGGAGTGAAGGCATGTTCAAACAATGGAAGAAGGGGCTGGCGGCGGTAACCGGCACCTTGACGCTCGCGGTGGCACTGGTTGGGCCGGGCGTTGCGCCGGCTTATGCCGATGAGATTACAGCCAAGGATACATATCATATTGTAGCGCTGGGGGACTCGTTGACCGTTGGGTATGAACCGGGAATGGATCTGAACAGCAAGCCTTACGGATTTGTTGACCGGCTGTATGAGCAAGGTTTGTTCCACGGCCGGACCGAAGTAACGAATCTGGGGATCGGCGGCCTGAAAACCGATGGGCTGAACCATTACGTCAAGGCCGTCTTGGATGAACGCGCGATTACGGCGGAGGAGCTGCAGCCGGGGCTCAGCGGCATCGATCCGCGCACCAAACAGATGGGCGCTGACGCAGCGAAAGCCAAGCCGATTATCGCGGGTGCGGATCTGATTACCATTACCATCGGCGGCAATGACATGATGAGTCTAGTCAGTACCGTGGAAACATTAAGTGACGAACAGCTGAAAGCCAAAATGCAGGAACTGTTCAAGACCTATACGGATAATGTCTCATCCGTCATTACCAACTTGCATGCCATCAATCCTGATGCCTCTATCGTGGTGGCGGACCAGTACAATCCGGTGCCTAAAGTCGCTGACGAGGTCGCATACGCCAAGTTGCTTGCAGCATCTGGAGAGTTCACGAAGCTGGTGGAAGGCGTAGCTGACAGTTTTGCAACTCAGGGTGTGAACATCAAGGTAGCCCATGTTGCGAAGAAATTCGTGGGCTCCGAGCTGACGATGACCCATATCCTGAAAGACGATATTCATCCGAACCAATATGGATACGAGACCATGGCTGGCGTGTTCGCAGAGACGATCTGGGGCAGTTACAAGAATCCCGCTGTTCAAGAACAGGGGCAGCCGATGCGCATCATCGTGAAGGGGCAGGAGCTGAACACGCCATATAAGCCGATCCTTCGCGATAACCTGAATTACGTCGCGATACAGGATATCGTAAATGCAGTGGGGGCGACGACCACATGGGAAAATAAAACGTCCAGTGCGACGATTACGTTCGGAGATCAGACGGTGGTCGTGAAGATCGGTGCCAAAACCGTTCAAGTTAACGGAACGGCTGTACCGATCGATACGCCGGCTTTCCTGCAAAAAGTTGGGAAAGAAGATAAAACCTACGTTCCGCTCGCGGTGATTGCATCTGGTCTTGGTTTTGATGTTCAATACAGCACCAAATTGCGTACCGCATTCATTAACTTGTAATCCCATAAGCAAGCTGCACCGGCTGGAAGGAGCCGATGCAGCTTTTTTTTGTGATTACCGGTTGTAGTGATGGGCTATGAAAGAAATCCTGTTGATTCCCCCCGTTTGGTTGACGGCTCGATAGAGAACAAGTTTGGGTATAGGTTACAGATGTCTTTGCACAGCGGTGTGATGTTTCTAACATTAGTAACTCCAAACAGGTGGTACAATACGACATCATTTCCTTTCATGCATGGTTTGACATCAGATCAGAAATTGAACCCATTACCTAACATGATGGAAAGTGGGGATGTTTGAAAGCGGCAGGGAAAGAATTGTTGAATGTCGAATGTTGGAAGAAACATAGATATGGCATTATAGGGGGAACAAGGAATGAATGGACCGATGATCGTTACGTTATCTGTCTTGGCCGTGGCATCCGCATTGTTCATGTCGGGAAAAGTGCGGTCGGATTTGGTCGCGATCGGCGTGTTGATGGTACTTATGTTAACGGACATTTTAAGTCCGGCTGAAGCCCTTTCGGGCTTTTCCAATTCGGTTGTCATCATGATGATCGGTTTGTTTGTTGTGGGCGGCGGAATTTTTCAGACCGGATTAGCCAAGATGGCCAGCGGTAAACTGCTGAAGCTTGGCGGCGGAAGCGAGACCCGGCTCTTGATTATGATCATGCTGGTAACGTCGCTCATTGGCGGATTCGTCAGCAATACCGGCACGGTAGCGGTGATGCTGCCCATCGTTGTCAGTCTGGCGTTCAGCGCCGAGATTAATCCGGGGCGGCTGCTGATGCCCCTTGCTTTTGCAAGCAGCCTGGGCGGCATGCTCACGTTAATCGGTACGCCGCCGAATCTCGTGATTCAGGAGACGCTGATCAACGCAGGATACGAACGGCTGTCGTTTTTTGCTTTTTTGCCGATCGGGCTGGTGTGTTTGGCAACGGGGATCATCGCGATATTGTTTCTTCGCCGTTTTCTTCCCAGCAATGAAAAAGGGGGAGCAGGTAAACAGGGCGGGCGCTCGCTTCGAGAGCTGGCCAAACAGTATCGGCTGACCCAGAACCTGTATCGTATTCAGGTTGGAGCCGATTCCTCCATTCGATCCAAGACATTGCGGGAGCTGGACATTCCGGCGAAGTTCGAAGTGAATGTCATTGAAATCCGCCGTAAAATGTCGGCCAAGAATCAATTCTTCAAGACGATCAACCAGGAGATTGCAGGTCCTGAGACTGTGATTGAGGAAGACGATATTCTGTATGTGAACGGCCCGTTCGAGCGGGCGGCGGAGTTTGCGGAGACGTATGGGCTTATCATGCTGGATCAGCGTGCACCCGAGCATCGGAAACGCGCCGAAGAGTCGCAGTACGCCACGAGCGACGTCGGCATTGCCGAGGTGATGCTGACTCCGTCTTCGCGGCTGATTGGCCGTCTCGTTAAGCATTCGGGCTTCCGTGAGAAGTATCGGGTGAACATTTTGGGCATCCAGCGAAAAGAACAGTATCTTCTGCATCATCTGAAGGAAGAGAAAATGCGCTTTGGCGATGCCCTGCTCGTTCAGGGCACATGGAAGGATATAGCCCTCCTGGCAGCCGAGCAAACGGATGTCGTGGTGGTAGGGCAGCCCGTGGAGGAGTCTCGCAAATTGACGATGGACCATAAAGCGCCGATTGCGGCCGGGATCATGCTCTTGATGGTGATCCTGCTGGTGACGGAATGGATTCCGGCGGTCGCCTCCGTGATGGTTGCTGCGGTATTGATGGTTGTATTTGGATGCGTGCGTAACATGGAGGAGGCCTATAAGACGGTAAACTGGGAGAGCATTGTGCTAATTGGCGGCATGATTCCGATGTCCATTGCGATCGAGAAAACGGGAGCCGCTTCGCTGATCTCGGATATGCTGGTCCATTCACTGGGCAGCTATGGTCCGCTTGCCTTGCTGGCAGGGGTATACTTCACCACCTCGCTGTTGACGATGTTCATCAGCAACACGGCCTGCGCCGTATTATTCGCGCCGATTGCCCTATCGGCTGCGATCCAGATGGGAGCCAGTCCGTATCCGTTCCTGTTTGCCGTCTCCATTGGAGCGAGCATGTGCTTTGCATCTCCGTTCTCTACGCCGCCGAATGCACTCGTCATGTCCGCAGGCCGTTATAAATTCAGCCACTATGTGAAGGTCGGATTACCGCTTCAACTCGTGATCGGCCTGGTTATGATGGCGGTACTGCCAATGTTCTTTCCTTTCTAAAGGAAAGGGGATTTGCATATAGAACACCCCTATGTTGGGTCCTGTAGGATCCAGCATGGGGGTGTTATTCAATTTGGCGGTATGGCATATTGGAGCGGACTTGTTTGATCGGGCACTTATTTGCTCCAGATCAGTCCGTTCACACTTGGTACGCCTAAGGTAGTAAGCAGGAAATCCCCCGCCCCGAGGCTAATAGTTAAACTTGTAACTTCCTGCCTCATCGTAAAAATACGCATCATTTCCGTAGAAATGACTACGCTGGTGCTGCTGGATTGTTGCTATGCTGGATAAAGCCGGAGGTGCAAGGACCGATGAAGAGCCGCTTCAAAAATCCGCTGGGCCGCATGAATATCAAACAGCAGATGATTCTGCTGTTTCTGGTGCTGGTCATCCCGTTGTTTGCGCTAAATGCCTACGGGAATTCCATGGCCGGTCAAATCCTGAAGCGTCATGTGACCAATGCTTATATCGAACTGAACAAGCAGAACTTTAAGCTGATTAACCGTGATATTGAAACCGTTAACAAAGTGACCTCCACGGTCATTCAAAACTCGCAGATCCAGCAGTTGGATCCCTTTGTCGAGGGCACCGTTCTGGAACGCGTCAAAAACTACGAGCGGCTGGAAAAGATGCTGTTGTCCTTCTCTCAAGAGACGGATGAACGCGAACCAGTCTATTACTCGCTCTATGTGTATGACCCGGACAACAGCTATTTCTTTGCTCCCTATTATCCTGATCGCAGAAAAGCGGGAGTGTATTTTTTCTCCGACGAGAAGGAGAAGCCGGCATGGTTCGACGAGGCCGTGGCGATGAAAGGGAACGGGTATCTCAAGCGGATAGCAAATCTGTCCCCGCCGGTACAAGGGCGGCAGGATCAAGAGACCTTAAGCTATGTGAGGGCCGTTAACAATATTTATAGGGGCGGGACCATCGGCGTTCTGGTGGTCACCAATTTGGACGCGCGGATCGGCGAGTCGTTATCGACGGTATCGATACCGGATGGGGAACTGTATTTTACGGATTGGAACGACCATATCCTGACTTCGTCGGTACAAGACAGGGCAGGAAGGCTTGAATTGCCCCCTGAAGCGGACCCGGGCCATTCCACCATCGGCGTCATGGACGTGATCACGTCGGATTTTATCTATGTCATCGATTATAACTACGTGCTCCAGCAGAAGTTGGTCTACAAGGTGCCTGTCAAAACGCTGCTCGCCCAGCAAAGCGAGATGAAGCGCGTCATCCAGGTCATCTCCATCGCTTACTTTGCCGTGGGGCTCATTATCGTTTTTTACTTCTGGCAGTCGCTGATGACGCCGCTCCAGAAGCTGGCGCATTTCGTCAGAAGGTACGAACCGGGGAACGTCGTGCCGGAAACCCCCTATCGGCGCAGAAAAGATGAAGTCAGTGTCCTCATCTCCACGATCTATGATATGGCCCGCCGATTGAATGATCTGATCCACTATAAATACCGTATGGATCTGAAGCAGAAGGAAGCACAGCTGCAGCTGCTTTATCAGCAGATTAACCCCCATTTGCTGTACAACACCCTGGAAAGCATTTATTGGAAGAGCACGATGGAAGGCAATACCGAGTCAGCCGAGATGATCAAGGATTTGTCCAAATTGATGAAGATCAGTCTTAGCCGGGGCCGCGATCTGATCACGCTTGGAGAAGAGCTCGAGCATGCGGGGGCTTATATTAATCTCCAGCTGAACCGTTACGACTATCAGTTTACCGTCCGCTGGGAAGTTCCCGAGTCCTTGCTGGTGAACCATGTGCCGAAGATTACGCTGCAGCCGCTGCTGGAGAACGCGATTATTCATGGCATTAAAAATATGGGCGAGGACGGAATCATCCGGATTTCAGGACATCTGGAGAATACATGCTGCCGGATCGTCATCGAAGATAACGGCTTCCGCCCCGTAAACTACGAGTCCATTTACAGGCTGCTCCATAATGAAGCGCAGGACCCTTCATTGGGCTACGGCATTCGCAATATCCAGGAGAGGATCCGGCTGCATTTTGGGAACTGCTATGGGCTGGAATATGAACCAAGAGAAGAAGGGGGAACCCGCGTGACAATTACGATTCCCCAAATAGAAGCAGCAACCATTACCGCAACCGGACAGGAGGTTTCCTGATGTATAACATTTTGGTGGTAGATGACGAACCTTTGATCTGCAAGGGCTTAGCCGGCCTGTTAACGTCCTCGGGCCTTGCCATCGATGGAATTACCACGGCTTACAGCGGGCAGGAAGCGCTGGATTACATACGAATGGGGGATATCGATCTGCTGGTCACCGATATCCAGATGGGCGAGATGAACGGCATCGAGCTGATGCAGCAGGCGAAAATCGTGAAGCCTTGGGTTCAGACCATCATTATTTCAGCCCATGAAACATTTCAATATGCGCAGCGGGCGCTTCAGCTCGGAGCCAAGGATTATTTGATCAAACCGCTGAACAGTGAGCAGTTTCTGGATTCGGTCCGCAGCGTGCTGCTCAAGATGGACCGACCGGCGCCTCAGGTGGAGTCGTTTCTCTTGGCCGATAACGAGCATTTTCGGATGGAGGAGCCTCCGTCCGAACGAATAGAGCGGCTGAACCAGCGGCTCTCCACGGAGCCGGATCAGCCGCAACTGGCCGGTCTAGAAGAATCGGAACTTGGTCTGATCGGTCCTTATTTTGCGGTCATCAAAATGAAGCTGGGCCTAACGGAAGACAGCAGCGCTTCTTTTTCCCGGCAAGATATAAATCTGATTCAATATGCCGCGCTGAATATCGCCAAGGAGCTGCTGGAGCAGGAGCCGCACACCTTCGTGTTCTACTCGCCGGAACGGGACATCAACATCATTCTCCAATGGAGCGAGCAGGAAATGGAGGAGAATGCGAGCAGCAAGATCCACCATCTGGAGATGATTGGCCGGAGCCTGCACCACCATGAGGAGCTGTACCTGAAACGTAGCTGTACTGTGGGGATCAGTCAAATACTGAGAGGGCCTGAATTTTTGAGTGTGCTCAGCCGTCAGGCGGACAAAGCGATGCTGTGGAGCGAGCAGTTGCATGATTTCCACGTGTTTTATTACGGGGATTTCAATTGGCACAACTATGCCCAGGAGACGTCGCAAGAGGTGCTCTCGAGCCAGAGCAACCGGATCGTCGAGAATACGAGGCAGTATATCGAGGAGCATTATCGCCAGAAGGGATTGACGATTCACGAGGTAGCCAAGAACAATCACGTGAGTCCGAACTATTTGAGTTATCTGTTCAAAAAATATACCGGCAGCAGCCTGTGGGAGTACGTCGTGAAGCTGCGGATGGAGGAGAGCAGGTCTCTGATCTTGAGCACGGATCTCCGCCGCTACGAAATCGCCGAACGGGTCGGCTATGAATCCCCGGAGCATTTTAGCAAAATCTTCAAAAAATATTACGGTGTCAGCCCAAGCGAGCTAAAGAAGTAAGAACGGTTATACTTCACATAGTTTTAGACATGTTCGAAGACTCTCTGCCTTTCTACAATTAAAGCTGGACATTTAATAAAGGAATGAGGGAGTCAGATGGAAGAAACGGCCATGCCGCAAGGCCAGGCTCGGATAGAGCCCGGTCATCGCACCCGAAAAGAGCACAAGCGCAAGCCGCTATGGAAGAAGTACATATGGGGGTATTTGTTCCTCGTTCCGGCGATTGCGATCTTTATCGTCTTTTTGTGGGTGCCGATCTTTAAAGGGATTTTTTACAGCTTTTTTCATATCGATTTCGTAAAAGGAAACACCTTCGTCGGGTTCGATAATTATGCCAAGGTGCTGAGCAATCCCGACCTGCTGCTTTCCGTTCGAAATACATTGTATTTCATGCTGTTAACGCTGGTCGTCGGCTTCTGGGTGCCCATCGCGGCCTCCATTGCCATCTCGGAGCTGAAGCTGTTCCAGGGCTTTGCCCGGATTGCGGCGTATCTCCCGTTTGTCGTGCCCGGGGTCGTGCTCTACGGCATGTGGAGATGGATGTACGATCCGGTGGGTCCGGTCAATGCGTTGTTCGGCTTCTTTGGGGCAGACCCGGTGTCGTTCATATCGGATAGCCGATTCTCGATGGTGTCGCTGGTCGTGATGGAGACATGGCAGCAATTCGGCTCGGCGATGCTGATCTATCTGGCCGGGGTGCTCAGCATACCGAAGGATTGGTATGAAGCTGCCGAGATCGACGGTGCGGGCGTATGGGCCCGGATTAAATACATTACGCTCCCTTCGATGCGCAATTTGATTATGCTCATGCTGATTCTGCAGCTGATCGGCACTTCGCAGGCGTATCAGTCGCAGCTTGCGATGCTGGATGGCGGACCGAACAAAGCCACGCTCACCTATGCTCTTCTAACGGTAAAATACGCCTTTAACCAGCTGGATTACGGGGCAGGAACCGCCATGGGCATTTTGATGTTTCTGGTGCTGAGTTTGCTGGGCATCCTGCAATTCAAGATGAACAGGGAGGAGTACTAGGATGAAAGAGAGAGGCATACTGTCCGCATCGGATTTGAGAAAACCGTGGAACAAGGCCGTATACGGGTTTATGGTGCTGTGCATCGCGGTGATGGTCTTTACGATGCTGTACCCGATCGGCATGACGATGTTCAACGGGCTGAAGAGCAATCAGGAGATCAACACGTTTCCGCCACGCTTTCTCCCGTCGGAATGGCATTGGGACAACTTCCCGAAGGGGTGGGAATACATCGATCTGCCGATGTTTCTGAAGAATACGCTGCTTATTTTTGGCGGCAATCTGCTGGTGACGATTCTGGTACTGGGCCTTGCGGCATTCAGCATATCCCGTATCCGGGTTCCCTATCACCGGGCCATCTATTTCTTCATTCTCATGACCTTGTTTATTCCGGCGTCGAGTTACATGATTCCGAACTTCGTTAATTTAAAGGAGCTTGGGCTGCTGAATTCCTACTGGGCCTTCTGGCTGCCCGCCGGAGCGAATGCTTATTTCTTCTTGCTGATCAAAAACTTCTTCGATGGCATTCATCCGGAAATCTTCGAGGCGGCGCGCATCGACGGCGCTTCGGAGTTGAGCAGCTTCCTGCGGATTGCCGTTCCGCTGTCCGTCCCGATCTTTGCAACGCTGGCGATCTTTATCTTCTCTACGGCATGGAATGACTGGTTCTGGCCGTCGCTTGTCATGCAGACGCAGGACAAGTACACGCTGGCTACGGCCATCTACAAGTATGTCATTAACGCAAGGAGCCTGGATAGCAGCATCAAATTCTCGATTCTGTTTATGGTCATGGTGCCGCCGATTTTCGTATTTCTGGTGTTCCAGAAATTCATTATGCGCAGCGTCAGTCTCTCGGCCGTTAAAGGGTAGGGCAGCGTGTACACCATCGTAGCCCTGCACATGATCGTCATATGAATGCACATCGTCCTTTCCGGATTTGGCTTTTATGATGGAGATAGGAAAGGACATCATCATTTCAATTAAGGAAAAGGGGAGTATCCATGCGCAAGTTCTCAGCACTACTGATCTGCCTTATGCTGTTCAGCTCCTTGCTCGCAGCATGCGGCGGCGGCAAAGCAGCGCCGGAGGCCGGCAATAAAGACGGAGGGACCGCCAATTCGGGCGGAACGACCACGACGCAGACGGAGGAACCGAAGGAGGATATCGCGGATCAAAAGATAACGATCAAGATCCACTATCCGCTGCCGGATGACACAACGCTGCGTCAGCAGGAGGATGATAAAATCGCCCGTTTCCAGGCGAAATATCCGAACGTGACCATCGTGAAGGACGACTGGCAGTACAGTGTCAACGAAATTGGGGTCAAGATGGCTTCGAACGAAGCGCCGACATTTTATAACACTTGGGCTACGGAAGCACAGCTGCTCGTGGAGCGGGGCTGGGTGGCCGACATTACGGAGTTCTGGAACGACTGGGAGTACAAGGACGACATGAATCCCGTGCTGCAAAATCAATTTATCGTGGACGGCAAAGTATACGGCGTTACGCAGAACGGTTATATCACGTCAACGATCGTGAACAAGAAGCTGCTGGATGCGAAGGGCGTATCGGTTCCGCCGATGGATTGGACGTGGGACGACATGTACAACACGGCAAAAGGCGCTGCGGATCCAAAGGCCGGCATATCCGGGATTGCGCCGATGGGCAAGGGCAATGAAGCCGGCTGGAACTGGACCAACTTCCTGTTTGAAGCCGGCGGGGATATCGAAGTGAACGAGGATGGCAAAGTGAAAGCGGCGTTTAACTCGGAAGCCGGCGTGAAGGCGCTGGACTTCTACAAGAAGCTGAGATGGGAAGCGAATGCTATTCCGCAGGACTGGGCCCTCGGCTGGGGCGATGCCGTCAGCTCGTTCCAGCAGGGACGTACGGCGATGGTCATTGCTGGCGCATTTGACGTGATCCAGCCGGCATTGAATGAGGGCGGCATGAAGCCTGAGGATGTGCTTGCGTATCCGATGCCTGCCATGGAGAAAGGCGGAGCGCATCACGGCATTTTGGGCGGAAATTATTTAGTCATCAACCCGAATGCCACGAAGGAAGAGCAGGAAATGGCATTCCGTTACATCACGTTTGATTATTTTACGGATGATGCGCTGAAATCGGTGGAAGATACGATTAATGCCCGTAAAGCCGAAGGCAAATACTTTGTACCGACGCCGCTTGAATATTTCAGCGACGATTCCGAGTATGCCGCGAAGGTGAAAGCCATCTACGATAAGTACGACAATGTCTATAAATATGATCCGCAGCTCTTCAGCCTGTTGGAAGGCAAACCGGAAGCGCAATTCGGCACGCAGGATTATTATGCGGCGATGTCCAACATTGTGCAGGAATCGTTCTCGAAGGAAGGCACGGATTCCAAGAAACAGCTGGACGAAACAGCCAAGTTGGTTCAGGAGAATTTCTTCAATAAGATCGAACAGAAGTAAGGGGACGGCTGTCCCGGATGGGATTGGGGAGAATTCTGCAGCACAAAAAAGAGAGACGCCGGAGTGGCGTCTCTCTTTGCTTTTTCATATCCTTGGCAGTAGCTGCTAAAAGCCGGGCGAAAGGTCAGCCCTTCCCAAGCATGGCCGCCAGATTTGTGTCCGGGTCCCGAGACCGCCACAGGCGACTTTTTCTGTATTATCTATCATTTTTACTGTGTTTCTACGAGAAAAGAGCCATAATTGGTATAATGATTGGCGATTATGATGTTTTTAAGCCAAGAGACATAACGCTGCTTACTTGGAATCCGCCTTCGGAATGATTGTATTGGCGATGCGGATCAGCTCTTCGGCAGCGATCTCTCCCTGGGCAGAGCTACTAAGCCTAAGCATGTAGTGGTGCCCGGTCGTTGGTTCTTCATAGGCCCAGTCCAGCTGCGCCGAGCTTCCGCCGTTCCACGTTTTTTGCAGAACGTCCTGCCCATTGATCTTGATCTTCCGGTTGATCATGTCACTATTGTCGTCCCAGTAGGAGGTCACGCTTCCGTGGTCCCCGTTATTCAGGATGGTAAGGGAGACTTCCTTTTTGTCGCTGGTATAATATACCGTTGAAATCCAGAAATTATCGGTGAACTTCACCGGCATCAGGGCGTAGTCCTTCCCGGAGGCTTTGGCTTTCTGAAGCAGCTTTTTGGCGATGTTGGCTTTTTCCTGCTCGGTCAGCGGGTTCACGTCAGTCTCGCGCTCCATGTGCACGCTGGCGTTATTGAACGTGTATGTGCCCGAACCGGACAGCTCCTTGGCCAGCGGCAAACCGGGCACGTTCACCATGCTTTGCAGCTTGGCGAAATCCTTGACGGCATGTGGAGTGGATTTGATATCAATGGCATGCTTCGGATTATCCGGTACGACATAAATGATGGCGGCTTCGCCCGGCTTGATCTGTTCGTCCCAGATGGTGTTCATCAGATGTATGCGGTTCAGTTCCTCTTTTGAATAGTCTTTAGGCGAAGGCGACTCTGCCTTCGATTTCTCCTCATAGACAACCTCTCCCTGGCCGTTGGTTAAAGAGTGGTACTTTACTGCTGCGAAACCGGTCGATGCGGTAAGCAGCATGCCGGCAATTAAGAGAATGCTTACTTTGTTTTTCACGAAAAATCGCTCCCTTTTAAGATGCTTTTCCCGAATTTGGTTCATGACGCGTTCCTGGAGGGCCGTCCCGAGCGGCTCAACCCTTTGAAAGAGTGGTTCCAGGTCCTGGTCGTTGTCCATGTTCATTCGTTTCTTCCCCCTCGGACATGGCATAATGTTTGCGGAACTTGGCTGCGGCCCGCTGAAATTTTTTCCTAAGATAGGTCGTGTTTTGTTGCAAAATAAGGCTGATCTCGTGATAGCTCTTGTCCTCGACGCAGCGCAGGATGAGCAGGCTCCGTTCCTCGGCGGTCAGCCTGGCCAGCGCCCGGAGCACGGACGGATTGTAGTATTTGTGCTCGATGACCTGATCGACATGCCTGTTATCCTGATCCTTCTGATACAGAAAGGGGAAGTATCGGGATAGCTTTCGCTTACGGAGGTAGTCGATGCACTGGTTGGAGGCGATGCGGTACAGCCAGGCTTCGAAGGGCTTGTCCAGTTTGAATTTAGATAGATTGCGATAAGCTTTCAAAAAAGCTTCCTGGGTGCAATCTTCGGCTTCGGCATAGTCGCCAAGCATGTGATAGCAATAGTTGAAGATGGCTTTGTGGCAACGGTTCATGATCAGCTCATATTTGTCGATCTCTCCCTTCAAAACATCAGCAACGATCTGATGGAATGCTGGTTCATCCAAGTGGTTTCACCCCTTTACAATTTGTATTACGCTTGGGCAGAGCACAAATGTGACAAATGGATTCAATTAATCTTGGTTGCAGGAGAGCGCATTTCGAAAATCGGGTTGGAGTAAGGGAGCGCTCCCGGATGGAACTGGAGAGAATTCTGCATCGCAAAAAAGAGAGACGCCGGAGCGGCGTCTCTCTTTGCTGATTCATGTCCTTGGAATCGGGACTTGATTTGGACCCGTGGTCAATCTCTTCGAGCATGGCTGCCTGATTCGATATTTGGAATTAAGGGAGCGTAGCTTCCGTAATCTTAATAAATCGCCTTCGCATCCGCCGGCAGCTGCCGGACATGCTGCAGGAAGCCCGTCACACGTCGATCCTGCCCCATATCGTATTCAAAGCCCAGTTGTTCAGCGACATCCAACGCGGTTCTGCGGAACAGCGCTCCCATCGTAAACAGTGCCTCCCACACCTCTTCGTAGGTTCCGCGAGGATAGGTGGACATCAGCTCGTTCCAGCTGTCCGCAGACAGGTAGTTTTTCAAGTACTTGCTGTTCTTGCCCACGCTGAGCGAGAAATCGGTTTGGGCGCCCACCTGCCATTCCAGCATTTTCATCAGCATCGGCCGCATGATGTTGTGGAAGTGGTCTTGGGCATACAGTATTTCTTCCCGCCACAAGCCCTTGGCTACATACGTAGATACCCACCAGAACTCATTGCAGCAATCCTCGAAGAAGGCTGCGGACGGACGCTGTACCCAGAAATCCTCGTCGGACGGAGCAGGAATCTTGGGAAAGGTCTGATCTTTATCCATTAGGATCTGGATCAGTTTGTCTTCCTTGCAGTATTTCTCCTTCTCCTCGACGGGAATCAGGGTCATGTCAATCCGGTTGCCGTCGGTAAATAACATCAGATACGAGAACCAGCCTCCAAGATCCGGAGGGAACAAGGCCATATCTTCCGGCGTCTGCAGAATCAACCGTTCCCCGAAGACGTCAATCCAGTTCGGATCCTGAATAAAGCTCTCCATGTCCGTAACATGAAAGCTGATATCGTAATCCTGAAAAATATCCTTCGGCACGTTGGGATTCGTTCGGGAGCCTTCGAGGGTCACGGCCCGAACCCGTTCGTCGCGGGCTGCATAGCCCAATACCAAATCCATCATTTCTTGCTCGCTTCTCATGTTTCCAGCCTCCGTATTCATATTTGATTGAATCATGATAGGAATCGGACGGATCAGGAGGTCCACGAATCCGGACCGTAGAAGCATGGCATGGATGTGGAACAGGTTATAACTTGTTCAACAGCTTTTTCATGAGAAGATCTCCTTTCGCACGTTTTGCATTTATTTATATTAATTCTTCATGGCCTTAAAAGATTCCTCCGCAGCCTCCAGCGTAGCCTCAATGTCGGCATCCGTATGGGCGGTGGTCATGAACCAGGCCTCGTACTTGGAAGGAGCCAGATTCACGCCACGGTCCAGCATATGGCGGAAGAATGCGGCAAAGGCTTCGCCATCCGTATCCTGCGCTTCGTCATAGTTCGTGACTGGATGATTGCAGAAATGAGTGGAGAAGGAGCCACGGATGCGGTTGATTGTGAGCGGAATGCCATGGCGGTCGGCGGATGCCTGCAAGCCTTCCGTCAGCTTGATGGTCAAGCGCTCCATTTCTTCATATACGCCTTCACCCTGCAGAACCTCCAAGCAAGCGATTCCGGCGGCGATGGAGGCAGGATTACCTGCCATAGTTCCTGCCTGATAAGCAGGACCGAGCGGTGCGACCTGTTCCATCACATGTTTACGGCCGCCATAGGCGCCGATAGGCAGCCCGCCGCCGATGATTTTGCCAAGAGCCGTAAGATCCGGCTGAATCGCCTCGTGATTGGCAAGACCCGCATAGGTTTGGGTAGATCCGTAGTGGAAGCGGAAAGCACTGATAACTTCGTCATAGATGACCAGTGAGCCATTGTCGTGCGTCATCTGGCATAGGCCTTCAAGGAATCCCGGCTTTGGCATCACCATTCCGAAGTTGCCTACGATCGGCTCTACCATAACGGCAGCCACATCATCGCCCCATGCATCGAGGGCAGCCCGTAAGCCATCCAGGTCGTTGAACGGAACGGTAATGACTTCCGTCGCAATGCTGGCCGGGATACCGGCGCTGTCTGGAATGCCGAGCGTGGAAGGGCCGGAGCCTGCTGCCACAAGGACAAGATCGGAATGGCCGTGGTAACAGCCGGCGAACTTGATGATCTTGTTGCGCTTGGTGTAGGCGCGGGCGACCCGGATCGTCGTCATGACCGCCTCGGTACCGGAATTGACGAAACGCACCTTATCCATGGACGGAATGGCGGCTTTCAGCATTTTGGCTAAGGTGATCTCAAGCTCTGTTGGCGTCCCGTAAAGAGTACCGTTTTGAGCTGCTGTTGTGATTGCAGCCGTAATATGCGGATGGGCATGTCCGGTTATGATCGGACCATAAGCCGCTAAGTAATCGATATAACGGTTGCCGTCCTCGTCCCAGAAGTGGGCTCCGCTTGCGCGTTTCATAAAGACGGGGGCACCACCGCCTACGGCTTTGAAGGAACGGGAGGGACTGTTTACGCCGCCTACGATATGCTGCAGCGCTTCTTGATACAGAGTTTCGGAACGGTTTCTTGATGTTGCCATGATAGTAAAACTTCCTTTCTTCATGAAGCAGGACAGGAAGCTAAAATGACGTAGCGTCCTGTCCTGCTTGCTGTAAGTGTATTAGTTACGATCCGTTGTTGCAGATGGGGCAGTGGAGCTTTCGGAATTACCATTCTCAGAATCGTTGTTCTCAGAACCATGGTTCTCAGAATGGCTTTCCGTACCTTCGCTGCCTACTGTCTCAGGGTCAGGTGTTGGCGGATTTAAGATGTCCTGGATATACTGTTTCAGCGTATCGGGGTTGCCGACCGTTAGAACGGCAGCGCCGCCGATGTGTTCTTCCTTCAGGAGCTTCATTGGAGGAACCTGTTCGCTGCCACTCATTTTACTCTTGTAGGCAACGTTCGCAAGCTTCCACATATCCTCGACATCGAGATTGGTATCAATATATGGGCTGACGGACTTCAGAATGTCCGGAAGCTTCATGATAGACGTGGTGGTCTGCATTTTCTTGGCCACGGCCTTCAGAAGCTCGCGCTGCCGCTCGGTGCGGGTAAAGTCGCCCATCGCATCATAGCGGAACCGGACATATTGCAGCGCCGTGTTGCCATCTAGATGCTGCATGCCTTGCTTCAATTCAATGTCGTATTCGTTTTTGTCTGCTTTACTGGAATAATTCATGTCCTTCTCAACATAGAAATCAACCCCGCCGACGGAATCAACCAGCTTCATGAAACCCTGGAAATCCGTATAGACGTAGTATTGAACCGGAATGCCCAGCAGATCGCCTACAGCCTTCATGGCCGTATTCGGGCCGTGCGTGATGGCCGTATTGATTCGGTTTCGGTCATATCCGGGTATTTCTACGTAAGTATCGCGCAAAATAGAGAATAAGTGCATTTTTTTCTTCACCGGATCAATCGAGGCAACAAGCATACTGTCGGAACGAGGAATTTCGCCTTCCTCAAAACCGCGTGCATCAACGCCCATCAGCAGAATGTTAACCGTCTCCGTTCCTTCCCACTCGGGTGGCGCAGGAACCTTGGCGTCTACCTTTTCAATTTCGCGAAAAGGGGAGGAATCACCTGATTTCTGAAGACTTTGCAAGCCGTTGTAGAACGACGCCGCATAATAAATGCCGTAACCAATAATAGCGGCGAGGATGAGGCTGACACTCCATATAATCGTCTTCTTTGTTTTTTTGGTCATTGTGTTCTTCCTTTCGGATTACGCTGATGAATAAATTCGATAGAACATTTGAACATTCGACATTCATTCTATTATAATTTTTTTCGAAAAGACAATCAATTTTCGGGACTAAAGTCCGTATAGTAGGAGTTGAGCCTTATCGTAGATCAAACGCAGTTGACAGTTGGAAGCCAGGTGCCGGATTTTTCACTTCCGGCTTCGAACGGGGAGAAGGTAGCATTAAGCGATTTTCGCGGACGTAAAGTCGTGCTGTTCTTCTATCCGAAAAATATGACCCCAACCTGTACCGAGGAGGCTTGCAGCTTCCGGGACAACTATGGTGCGTTGGAGCAAGCTGGTGCCGTGGTGATCGGGATTAGCCCGGATCCGCTAAAATCCCATGCCAAATTCATTGATAAGCATAGCCTTCCCTATTTGCTCATTTCTGATGAAGAGCACAAGGTAAGCGAAATGTTTGGCGTATGGCAGATGAAGAAGATGTTCGGCCGCGAGTATATGGGTATTGTACGCTCTACCTTCTTGATTGATGAGCAGGGGAAGCTTGCAGGCGAGTGGCGGAAAGTAAAAGTGAAAGGTCATGTCGAAGCGGTTCTCGCAGCCGTGCTGTCATAGCTATATGAAGAACGGTCCCTCAGCATGCCTGGAAAGGCATGATAAGGGACCGTTTTTTTAGAGAAATAAGACCAGAGGAATAATGGATTCAGTTTACTCAAATTCTAGTCTTTTTTTGAAACACCCTCCATATAATCTATTAGGAAGCCGAACTCATAGAAACGATGGAGGTAGAGTTGATAATGAAAAATATGGTGCGGGTAACATCAATTGCGGTATTTTTCGGCGTATTGGCAGTGCTATGCATGATCGGTATGGGGCTTAAGGTCCAGCAGCCGACTGACATATATATCGAACAGGCTCCTCTGGCAGCAGCGCCAATGACAGTAACTGGGCAGGAGATACAAGTGAAGCCGGAAGAGGCAAGCAAGCCAATCGTCACAGCTGCATACAAGAATACATCGGCCGTGAACGCCGCACCTGTTCAATATAAGAAACAAAGTGACAAAACGGTATACCTGACTTTTGATGACGGGCCATCGGATTTGACGCTCGATGTGCTGAATATTTTGAAGCGGGAAGGAATTAAAGGCACGTTTTTTGTACTGGGTAAGGAAGCGGAGACCCGTCCCGAGATTATTAACCGCATCTATGAGGAAGGCCATGTGATCGGGAATCATACATATGATCATCGTTATGACGAGCTCTACGGGCATTTTCAGGATTTCTGGGGACAGATTAAGAAAACGGAGGAAGTCATTCGTTTAATTACGGGGGAACGGCCGCAGCTGGTCAGAGCTCCCGGGGGAACGGCCGGCCATTTTGACGAAGCCTATTTTCAATTCATGAAGCAGGGGGGATATCATGTATTCGATTGGAACGTTGACAGCGGCGACTCCAGGTATCGAGGCGTCCCGGTTAAAGACATCGTTAAAGGGGCAACCACGAAAGTGAACGGCAATGAGGCAATTGTGCTTCTTCATGACGGTAGAGGGCATGCCGAAAGCGTAAAGGCTCTGCCGGACATCATTTCTTATTATAAAAAGCAAGGCTATGCCTTTGACGTACTATCTCCGGAAATCAAGCCCGTTCAATTTCGTGCCCAGCAGAGCGCGCGTAAGGTTTCGCAGCCTTCAAAGCAGTGGATTGAGGAGCATGTCGCAGTTAACGCCGCGCTTTTTGAGACTGGGCGAACATTGGCCGTGGAATTCGGAGGAATGGAGACTGCGTTCGCGGCAGGGGAATACAAAACGGTGGACGGCCGGTTAATGGTACCGCTGCGCGCCCTGGTGGAGCGGCTCGGCGGAAGCGTGTCCTGGAAGTCACACAATAAGACCGTGCAGGTGACGCTGGCAGGGAATCGCTGGGAAGCAGACCCGGTGGGCGGCTTGCTATTCCCCATGCAAACAGGGGGCAAACCGGTGCCTTCGGATGTTCATTTAATCGGCGGTACCGCTTGGATTCCGCTTCGGGAAGCGCTTGACTTTTCCGGCCGCCCTGTTACAAGAGTGACATATGAAGAAAGCGAGTATCGCGTTCTAACTTTGTAGTCGAAAATTGCATTTTATGTTTGTAATTATGCTTCACAAGTTATAGACTAGTACTTAGAGATATTTATCACAATCCCTAAGATTGTTTCAGAATAAAGGAGGGGGACGCTTCCCCCTGCTTTATTTTTGGCGATAGTGAGTCACCCATAAGTTCGCACTTTTGTAAGTGATGCATAATAGATACCGGTTATCCCAAAATTAAAGCTAACCGGTTCGATCGTCGCCAAGTCCATCTTGGGAATTCACTTAAAGAAAAGGAGGCAATTCTTTATGACAGAAACATCTTCTCCACAGCCGTCCGAAAATCCGGAAAATGTTGTAGGAAACCAAGAAGCTGCGGCGTCCAGCCGTCCTGATGTGCTGCTCGAACAACTGCTCAAGCCCGAGGTTCAGGAATCCCTCACAACTCTCGTGGACAATCTTCCAAAACTTGCGGAAATGCTGACCGTCATGACTAAAGCTTATGACTTCGGTAAATCCGTAGCTACGGATCCCGTGCTTGCGGAAGACACTATGGCTTCCCTTAGCGGATTCGCGAAGCCGGTCACGACAGCAGCAAAAAGCGTTGCATCTGCAGCCATCGAAGCCGGAGACCGTGTACACGCTCAAGGCGACCAAGCTCAGATCGGCGTATTTGGTCTGATGAAAATGCTGAAAGATCCTCAGGTTCAAAAGGGTCTTCGCTATGCTCAGGCTTTTTTGGACGTTCTTAACGAGCGCGACCAACAAAACAAGCGTTAATCCATAAATCATACGAAGAACGGAGGATGGTCATGTCTAAACATATTTTAATTTTGGGCGGAGGCTATGGCGGCTTGCTTAGTGCGCTTTCTGCACGCGAGCATTTTGGTGCTGCAGCAAAAATCACGCTGATCAACCGTTTCCCAACCCATCAGATCATTACTGAATTGCACCGTCTGGCAGCAGGCAACATTGCAGAGAAAGCAGTAGCTTTGCCGCTCGATAAGCTTCTGCGCGGCGCGAACGTTGACCTGCGCATCGGCAACGTTAAGGAAATCAAGCCGGATGAGCGTTCGGTTTCCCTCGATGACGGCGGAAGCTTCACATATGATGCCCTGGTTATCGCACTGGGCAGCGAAACGGCCTTCTTCGGCATTCCGGGACTGCAAGAGAACAGCTTCATCCTGAAGTCCGTGAACGATGCTAACCGCTTGCGTGCTCATGTGGAGTCCCGCATTGCGGAATATAGCAAAACGAAAAACAAAGCGGACGCTACCATCGTTGTTGGCGGCGGCGGCTTGACAGGCGTTGAGCTTGTTGGTGAATATGCCGATATGAAAAGCGAGCTAGCTCGCAAATACGGTATCGATCCACAAGAAATCACGCTTTATTGTGTTGAAGCAGCTCCTTCCATTCTGCCGGGCTTCCCTGCAGAACTGGTTGACCGCGCAACAACAAGCCTGCAAAAACGCGGCGTGAACTTCCTGACCGGATTGCCGATTACCAAAATGGATGGCACAACCGTTGAACTGAAAGACGGCAGCACAATCGAAACCAGCACATTGATATGGACTGGCGGCGTACAAGGCAACTCCGTTGTGGCTAACTGCGGCATCGAAGTTAACCGTGGACGTGCGGTTGTTAACGAATTCCTGCAATCCGCATCCCACCCTGACGTATATGTTGCTGGTGATAGCGCGGTTGTTATGGGACCGGAAGGTCGTCCATACCCGCCAACAGCTCAGCTGGCATGGCAAATGGGCGAGCTGATCGGCTACAACATCTTCGCTCAATTGAATGGCGGCGTACCAGCTTCGTTCACACCGGTATTCTCCGGTACACTCGGCAGCTTGGGACGTAAAGATGCCATCGGTACCATTGGTGCTAACAAGACCCAATTGAAGGGTCTGCCTGCAACCTTGATGAAAGAAGCAAGTAACATGCGTTACCTGTCCCACATCAACGGTTTGTTTACACTGGCTTACTAAGCCTAGAAGGCGGCATTATATTCACATACAAAGAGATGGACCCTGAGTTTTCCGGGTCCATCTCTTTTTTTTATTGTACAGCCCAAACATAAGCAGATGGACTTAGGGACATCGACATGAAAACATAATACGATGGTTACACCCGGGAGCAAGGGATGCAAGGGGATGTCACACGCGTGCTCCGGAGCGGGATGTTAGAGAAGGAGGTAAAGGGAAAGGCAAAAAGGTAGAGTCCAAAAGGGAGAAGAAAGAAGGTCGAACATTTATGTAAGCGCTGTCACAAAAGGTTCGCAGTTTTCATTTTATGAAACGGAGGGAGCATGTATGCGGGGATATCATCGTCTTTATTCCATTGTCATTCAACTGTTTTTGTTTTTTTTCATCGG
The DNA here is from genome assembly GCF_050482385.1 of Paenibacillus lautus. Taxonomy (GTDB): domain Bacteria; phylum Bacillota; class Bacilli; order Paenibacillales; family Paenibacillaceae; genus Paenibacillus_AQ; species Paenibacillus_AQ lautus_B. The sequence goes on along the minus strand of NZ_JBCNHV010000021.1, from coordinate 30,400 downwards.
TACAACACTTCCGGTTCTCATTATGGGTTTCCTGTCGTATCACAAATCAGCCTCAATCGTGGAGGAGCAGGTCAGTAAAGTGGCTTCCCTCACCATCACCCAAGTCAGTGACAAGCTGAATATGTTCTTCAAGAAACTGGATGACTCCTCGATGATGGTGCTGAACAGCAAAGTGGTTCACGGCATCCTCGAGGATCAGGATATCAGTAAATACGACCTGACGTTGAAGGTGAAGGAGGGAAAGGATCTGTTGACCTCCATCATGATTAATTCGCCGGAGATATTGGACGTGTACGTGTTTGACGTGCAGCGGAACAATTCGGTCCTGAGCGCCGATTCTTTGATGTCCATCCCGGACCAGTGGGATTCTCCTTGGTATCGAGCGATACTGGAGGCGAACGGGCAGGCGGTATGGTTCGGCTTGTCGGATACCTCCTACCTGAAGCAAACGGGAATGGGATTTCCCGTGTTTGGGCTGGGCCGGGCAATCCGGAGCTGGGATACGGGGGAGATCGTCGGGGTGATGTTCATCGAGATTATGGGGGATGTCCTGATCGATGAATTAAACCATGTCCAATTCGGCGACACGGGGTATATGTACGTGACCAATGACGAGAATCGTTACTTTTACCATCCCGATCCTTCCATGTACGGGAAGCCGTCCCGGATCAAGCTGCCCTCGGGTTTGACGGAATACAACCTGAACAATAACAAAACGCTGATGATCCCTTCGCGCCTGAACAACGGCTGGCATGTGGTCGGCATGGTGCCGCTTAAGGAATTGACGGCCGATTCCGCCAGCATCCGGAGTTTCACGGTCTGGATTGTATTCGGATCGATTCTGGCAGCGATCGGGATCGGTTATTTCATGACGCGGAGGATCGGCAATCCGCTCGTTCATTTAAGCCGCTTGATGCGCAGAAGCGAAGCAGGCGATTTATCGGTCCGCAGCAAGAATGTGGGTCCCAGTGAAATCGGTCAGCTGGGCAGAAGCTTCAACAAAATGATTGAGCAGATCGATCTGCTGATCCGGCGAATCGCCGCGGAGGAATCCGAGAAAAAAAAGGCGGAAATCCGCGCGCTGCGGTATCAGATCAACCCTCATTTTCTCTACAATACGCTGAACTCGATTCGCTGGATGGCCAAGCTGAACCGGACGAATGACGTAGATCGATCGGTTACGGCCCTTGTTCAGCTGCTGGAGGGGAGCCTGGAGCGCAATGGGGTATTCATACGCCTTGGAGATGAACTGGAGCTGCTTCGGAAATATATGATCATCCAGAATTACCGGTACGACCATCAAATTGAGCTGAGGATCGACTGCCCCGAGCCAATGGAGGATCTCTATGTTCCCCGGATGCTGCTGCAGCCGATTGTGGAGAATGCGATCTTTCACGGGATCGCCCCGCTTGATGATCCTGGCGTTATCACGATTCGAATAACATCGCACCAGCAGGATGTCATGGTTCGGATCGAGGACAATGGAATCGGCATCAAGCCCGAACGAATAGCGGGACTGCTGTCGTATGAGCAGGATCACTCCAAGCAAGGCATGACCCACATCGGGCTGCGTCATGTTCACCAAACGGTCCAGTTGTATTACGGCAGTCGCTACGGGGTATGGGTAGAAAGCCCGGAAGGCGGAGGAACTCGGGTCACGATAACATTTGCGAGGCAAAGGGGGGACGATTATGTACAGAGTGCTGCTCGTGGATGACGAAGCGATCGCACGTACAGGACTTCGATCGACCTTCGATTGGGAGAAATATGGTTACCGGCTTGTGGGCGAGGCCTCCAACGGACAACGGGCCATGAAATGGATTCTGAACGGGGATCTGGACATTCTGATCACGGATATCGCGATGCCGGTCATGGATGGTTTGGAGCTGACCCGCCGGACAAGGGAGCTTTGTCCTTGGGTGAAAGTGCTGCTGCTCAGCTGTCATAGCGATTTTGAGTTCGTGCGCGAAGGCATCAGGCTTGGCGCATCGGATTATATTCTCAAGCCGACGCTGGATGCGGACTCTTTGGGTGCTGTGCTTGATCACATGCGTTTGAAGCTGGAAGAGGAGAAGCAGATGCAGCGGATTTTGACCGAGCATGAGCAGCAGCAGCGTTTGAATCAGAAGAAGGCCGCGGAAAAAGTCCTCTTTCAGGCACTGTCCGGGGAGCCCGGTGCGCTCGCAAAGCTGGAAGCATGGAATCATAACGGTCCTTATCTGCTGGCCGTGCTCCAGCTTAATTCTGATCCAGGGGCTGGCGCGGCCGGGGTTCAGCACAAGGATTGGCATGACGAGATCGAGGGGTTGATGGGACAGTTATATGACCAGGCGCCGGAGGCGCTGGCAGCTCGGCTGGAGACGGATCGGATCGCTGTCTACGTGCCCCTACGGCATGCAGGAAGGCTGCCAGCTTCAGAGCACGAAGCGGCCATCCGTCTGCCGATCCGATGCGCGATGGGGCTCAGCAGGAGATATAACGGCATGGATAAGCTGCAAGAAGCGTTTCGAGAAGCTAGCGAGTGCCTGGAAGGCCTCTTCTTTCATAAAGATCAACAGATTCTTCGGGCAGAGGAGCTCCCTCTGACCGAGGCCGATTCGGCTCAGGAGAGGCCGGCCGCTGAGCTGCATGCCCTAAGAGCCGCGCTGACCGTCGGGAACATGGATATCAGCGAAGAGCGCCTGCAGTCCATTATGCTGCGCTGGCAGCCCGGAAGGATGAAGAAACGGGCGGTCCTCCGGGAAGCAGAGGAGCTTCTGAGCTTGCTCGCTATGTTTCATCTTCCCGGCTGCCCGCCGTTTCCGCAAATCGGAGAAGTGGGCAAGCTTCGCTCGGTGGAGGAAGTGAAAGAGCTAGTGCTCCAAGGCTTCCATACTTTGCGGGATGAAGCCATGCGTCACCCCGTACCGGAATCCACGCTGCATGAGCGAATCGTGCTGCAGGCCGTCCAATATATTAAGGCGCACTTCACTGAGCCGATCTCCCTGCAGGAGGTGGCGGACGAGGTGGCCGTAAGCCGCAACTATTTTAGCGAATTGTTTAAGCGCGTCACGGGGCACAACTTCATTGACTATGTGATTGATCTGCGGCTGAAACGGGCCAAGGAGCTGCTCTCCACGACATCGCTGCGAGTGTATGAAGTGGCGGACCGCTCCGGATTTAATGACGTGAAATACTTCAGCAAGCTGTTCAAGAAGATGGTAGGCATGACGCCTGCGGAGTACCAGGGACAGCATCGAAGATAAGGGGAATTTCATAGAATCGGAAAAGAATCCACTTTTTCGGAACATAATCCGTTCAAAAGCTTTTTGCCGAAATTTTATAATTAAAGCGTTTACAAGAGCTGTGCCAGCGAGTCCAAATCTGGTTTGAATGGAGGAAATGAAATGACAAGGAAACAGGTGAGAGGGTCATTGCTTGCAATCATTCTTCTACTATCATCCATACTCCAAGCGTGTGGAGGCGGCGGAACATCAGAAGGCGTGAAGCCCGGAAGCGGCGAGAAGGTCAAGATTAAATGGGCGACCTGGGGAAATCCCGGGGAGCTTAGCCGCTTTCAGGAGCTCACGAAGGACTTTAATAAGAATCACTCGGACATTGAGGTCGAATTTATTCCGATTCCGGGCGAGTATGATCAGAAAATATTAACCCAATTAACAGGTGGGACGGCCCCGGATATCTTCTATGCAGGGGACGCCCTGGTCGTGAAACTGATCGAGAATCAGAGCATTGAGAATTTGACGCCGTATATGGAAGCCCCGGAAAGCGTGATCAAGAAAGAGGATTATTTCGAAGGCTTGTGGGGAGCGGCCGTGCGAGATGATCAGACCTTCGGGGTACCGGTGGACTGTAACCCGATGGTGCTGTGGTACAACAAGAAGGTGCTGAAGGAAGCAGGGATCACCGAGATGCCGGCCGATCTTCAGGCGAGCGGACAGTGGACCTGGGACAAATTCAAGGAGATGTCGGACAAGATCCGGGACAGCAAAAAGTACGGCTACGTGCTGGATAACTCCTGGAACAGCTACCACAGCTGGGTTACTTCCAACGGCGGCCGGGTGTATGACGACGAAGGGAACTTCGTGGCGGCTTCGGATCCGAAGGCGATGGAGGCGTTCCGCTTCCTGTACGACAACGTGAAGTCCAAAAACATTACGTTCTCCGGCACACTTCCTAAAGGGCAGGGCGGGGATGCCATGTTTATGTCCAACCAAGTTGGATTCGTTGCTGCAGGCCGCTGGTACTTGCCGCTGTTCAAGAAGAATCAAGGACTTGAATATGACGTGGTCACATGGCCAACCAATTCCGGCAATAAGATCGAGCCGGCCGGTATCCCGACCGCATACATGGTGATGAACAAGGCATCGAAGAATAAGGAAGCGGCATACACCTTCTTCTCCGAGTACGTAAGTAAAGAGGGTCAACGCTTTCGCCTGCAGGGCGGCGGCAATGCTGTCCCGTCGGTACAGGGAACGGATGAGGTGGTGCTGGAAGGGAATCTGCCGGAGCATGCCCAGTTATTCCTGGACGCGCGTGAGATCGGGTATTCCCTGACTCCGTTCGAGGCCGGCATTCCCGGGCTTAGCCAGGATATTACGTCCAAGTTCGAGGCACTATGGCTGAAAGATCAGGATCTTGAAAGCTCGATGAAGGACATTCAGGATATGGCTAACAAGAAAATTCAAGATTACAAGAGCGGCAAGAATTGATCCAGCTCTGGGGAGGAACGGTGAGATGAAATGAACACGCAGCCTGCAGGAAGCTCCGGCGCCGCTCCTTCTCCGGAGCGGTTTCCGGAGAGGAGAACGACCCTAAAGAGCAAGACGTCCGATGGTTTATGGGGCTACTTTTTTATCTTTCCCCAGATGATCGGCTTGATCGCTTTTTCATTGATCCCGCTCATCTCGGCTTTTGTCATCAGCATGATGAACTGGGACGGCATGGGAGCCAAGAAGTTTATCGGTCTCCAAAATTTCGTGTCCCAGCTTCAGGATGAGGAGTTCCACATCGCACTGGTGAACACGGTGTATTACACGATTCTTTCGGTACCGACAGGCATCGTTCTGGCTATGCTGGTGGCGGTAGGCTTAAACCGGGTTCGCGGGAAAATCCTGTACCGGCTGATCTACTTCATGCCGAACATTACGATGTCCGTTGCCGTCGCCGTCGTGTTTATGTGGCTGTTCAACGCCGACTTTGGCCTTATTAACATGTACTTGCAGCAGTGGTTCGGGATAACGGGCCCCTCCTGGCTGACGGATTCCAGGTACGTGATGCCTTCGATTGCCCTGCTGAGCGTCTGGATGGGGCTGGGAGGCAATATGGTGCTGTTCCTTGCCGGGCTTCAGGGCATATCGAGAAGTTATTACGAGGCGGCCGAGATTGACGGTGCCGGTAAATGGCAGCAGCTGATCCATATTACGATTCCGCTGCTGTCCCCGACGACCTTTTTCGTAACGATCATGTCCATTATCGGTTCCTTCCAGGTGTTTGATCAGTCGTTTGTCATGACTTCCGGCGGACCGGCGAAGGCCAGCTATACGCTTGTCTATCACATCTATGAGACGGCCTTTGCGGACTTCACCTTTGGCAAGAGCACGGCGTCGGCGGTCATCCTGTTCGTGATGATCCTGTCGCTCACCTTGTTCCAGATGAGGATGTCCAAGCGGTGGGTGCATTATGAAGACTGACGGTCGAACCTTTAGGAAGGAGGGAAAATGAATGATACATCGGGGATTGAGGATGTCCACCGTAGTGCTGCATATCGTGCTGATCATAGGCGCGTGTATGATGGCTTTGCCGTTTGTCTGGATGGTGCTCAGCTCGCTCAAGGATTTGTCACAAGTATTCGTCGTGCCGCCCAAATGGATTCCTGACCCGTTCATCTGGTCCAATTACAAGGATTCGCTGACGGCGCTGCCGTTCGGGCGTGCGTATTTTAACAGCTTCTACATCAATATGATCGTTGTGGTTTCACAGCTGATTACCTGTTCCATGGCGGCCTATGCGTTTGCCAAAATCACGTTCCCGTTCCGGGAGCCGCTGTTCATTCTGTTTCTAGCTACCATGATGGTGCCGGGACAAGTGACCATCATTCCGCTCTATCTGATTATGAAAAATATCGGATGGCTGGATACACATCTGGCGATTATCGTCCCTTCGGCACTTCTCAACGCCTTCGGGGTGTTTCTGCTCCGGCAATTCTTCAGAGGCATTCCGAAAGAAATGGAGGAGGCGGCCATCGTGGACGGCGCGAACCGCTGGACGATATACACCCGGATTATGCTGCCTCTAATCAAACCGGCTTTATCGGCACTCGGGATTTTTACCTTCCTCGGGATGTGGAACAACTTCTTTAACCCGCTGATTTTTCTCAGCAGCACGGATAAGTTTACCGTGCCGATGATGCTGAATTTGTACCGGGGCATGTATTCAACGGATTGGACGCTCATGATGGCCGGAGCATCCATTGCGCTCATCCCGGTCCTCATCGTATATATCATCGGTCAGAAATATATTATTGAAGGCGTTACTTTATCCGGGATTAAGGGATAGGTGAGAGCTTAATCAGCCCGTAAGCGGGGGTCCTTGAATAAGGAGCCCTCTTACGGGTTATTTGTGTCCTGACCGGGATAAAGACGGGGAGTACAAGCAAGTTACAAATACGCCTTATGTTGATGATTTGCCAGCTGAAGAACGGCTTTTGCTCCTGAAGAGGGTCATGGCTGAGGCGGAAGGGGAACTGTACCAATATAAAGCAGAGGAGCTGTAGTATATTCTCACAGATATACTAGTATGGTAGTATGAGGTAAAATGAGTGCGCTTACAACTAACAGTTCATGAAGGGGGATGAAGGTATTGTTCAATGTACTTCTGGTGGACGATGAACCATGGGTCCTGGAGGGACTTCGAACCATGATCGATTGGAACCGGTTTGGATTTCAAATATGCGGAGAAGCTCTGAGCGCTCCGGAAGCGCTAAAGCTAATGGAACAGTTGAAGCCCGAGCTGGTGATGACGGATATCCACATGCCAGTCCTGAACGGCCTTGAATTGATTGAGCACAGCAAACGGATACTGACTCTTCCTCCGAAATTCGTTATTTTGAGCGGATATGATGATTTTCGGTACGCGCATCAAGCCATGCGCCAACGGGTCGCGGAGTATTTGCTGAAACCGATTGATGACGAGGAGATCGAGGCTATGCTTGCCAAGCTCAGCCATGAGATCCAGGACGAACGAGACGCTGAATGCAGCTACCGGAAGAAGGCGGGCCTTGCCGTCCATTATTTGTTGAACCGGTTAATTCGGGACGAGTTAAGCCATGATTTGGCCGAGCAAGCCAGAAAAGCGATGCAGATCCAGGGCGAGCCGCTGCTGCAGTGCCTATTGATTGAAACGGGGATTACTGAAACGGGAGTCGATTGGATCGAATGGATGGCCGATTACGGGCCTCCGAGCTTGCTGGGATGCTTCCAGGACAATAGCGGGAGCATCGGAGCGGTGCTGCATGTCGAGCATTCGACCCCGGATGAAGTTATGGAGACTGCGCTGCAATTGCAGTCTGCTCTGACCCGGGAGCTTGAAGAACCGGTAATCGTAGCGATAAGCGGAACGGGGGCAGGAATTCAGGCGATCGGAGAGCTTTACAGGCAAAGCGCGGAGGTGCGCGATGTTAAACGGAGCCAAGATAGAAGCGGTGTGTTTTGTTATCAAGAATGGAGGAGGGTCGAGCACCTCGGGGGACTCCCCTTCGGATGGATAGACGAATTGTTTTCCATGATCATGGCGGGAGAGCATGCGTCCATCGAGTCATGCTTGGCGCGGATTTTTGCAGCCATGACTGATCACCTGCCCCACCTTCGGGCTCTTCAAGCCGATGTGGCCGATCTGGAATTGAAGCTGTGCCGAAGAATCGCGGAGATGAATGGGGATCCGGATCTTTTCATGAACCGGCTGCAAGGGAATCTTGGTCATCTGGGCGATGCTTGTCCTAACGCAGCGTTAAAGAATTATATGCGGCTGCTCGCATTTGAGGCTGCTTCGCAGCTGGCCGAGTTAAGCAGGCTTAACGAGCACAACACCATTTTTCAAGTGATTCAGTATGTCGACCGGGAGTACCGGAGCAAGCTTCAGCTACAGGATTTGGCACGGCATTTTCATATGAACGCCACCTATTTGGGACAGCTGTTCAAGAAGCATGCAGGCAAGCCGTTCAAGGAATATCTGAATGACAAGCGGATCGAGGAGGCCAAGCTGCTGCTGAAGCGGAGCGGCATGAAGGTTTCCGAGGTTGCGATCTATGTCGGGTTCCCGAACGCAGACTATTTTATCCATAAGTTTAAGCTGACAACCGGGATGCTGCCCACAAGTTACAAGAATCATGTTGAAAGCAAGCTGCGTTAATCCGGGAGGGTGCCTTCATGAAGAGGAAGTTCAGGCTGGGGAATTTCGTGAACGATATTCCGTTGAAAACTAAATTTTTTCTTATTTTTGTGATGGGGGTATTGCTGCCTATTCTGGTGGTCAACCTCGTCTTTATGGATCGGATGTCGGAGCTGATCCGGGAGAGAGAAGAGCAGAACCTCGATATTTCGATGGAGCGGGCTAGGAAGGATATTCATAATTTCATCGACGGCGGGGTGGCTGTAAGTCATGCACTTAGCACGGATAAGACCCTTTATGAAATGCTCGACCGTGAATATGAGTCCCAGCTGGACTTCTACGAGACCTTTGATGAGCAGCTCCGGAATCGGGTAACCAGCTACATACCGGTTAACAACCAAATTCAGCGAATTAGCATCTTCACCGAAAATTCCACCATTGTGTCCGGAGGCAATTATCATGTGATCAACGATGATGTGCTCGAGAGCGACTGGTACGCGTTGTGGAGGAGTTCGGCCCATCCGGTGCTGGTGGCGGCATACAGGGCGATGGAGGCAAACAACGCGGCTTCGACGGTTCCGTATTTAAGCGTCATTGAGAAGATGGATTATTTTGATAGCTATGCCACCTATGAGAAGCTGCTTCGCATCGACATCGATCTGAGCAAGATTTATGACGTCATTGTGCGGGAACGCGATTACCTCGATATGTACTTGGTGAACGAGAACAATGAGATTATTATGTCGGCCAGCAGCGGTTATGAAAGAGGGAAGTACAGCGCATATACGAAGTTTGATCTGGAGCAATACGATGAAGAGGATCGGCATGTGTTCTCGATCGGAACGGCCAGGTACGTGAAGGGGTGGAAGCTGATCGGCATCACCCGGGGCAGCCGGATCACGAGCGCCATGCTGGACATGCAGCTGTTTACGGTTGTATTGGCAGCGGTTGTTACACTGGTTGCGGCGGTCTTTATTACCGTTATGCTCCGCTCCTACAATTACCGGGTGAAGCGTTTGTCCCGTCATATGCAGAAGGTGAGCAACGAGAAATTCGACCTGATTGAACTGGACGAAGGCCGGGACGAAATCGGCGGACTCATCCGGAATTTTAATCAGATGACAGCGAAGATGAACTCCCTGATCAACAATGTGTACAAGCTGGAGATTCAGAAGAAAAGCCTGGAGATGGAGCGGGTCCGGGCTGAATTGAACTTTTTGCAGAGCCAGATGAATCCCCATTTCCTGTTCAATACCCTGAATGCGATATTGGTGGTCTGCACGAAGAACCGTTACATGGAAGTGACGGATATTATCAAAAGCTTGTCCAAACTGCTTCGCAGACTGCTGAGCTGGAGAGAGGATCTGGTCTCCGTGGAGGAGGAAATCAGGTTTATCGAAATGTATCTCAAAATCGAAAAATTCCGCTTTCGGGATAAATTCGAATATCAATTCAACATCGATATGGAAGCGCTTCATTATAAAATTCCGAAAATGAGCATTCAACCGCTCATTGAGAATGCTTGCAAATATGGTCTGCAGGCGATGGATGGAGCGGGGTTGGTGACCATAAGCGCTTCGGTTGCCCGTGATTATCTTCGCATCGTCATTACGGATAACGGTAAGGGCATCGAGCAAAGCAAGCTTCGGGACATTATTCTCACGGTCCGCAACGAGCAGTTCTCGGGCAACAGCTTCGGCATTCGAAACGTATATCGGCGGCTGGAGCTGTACTACGACGATCATGTCATGTTCAACATAGCCAGCACCCCGAATCAAGGGACCACCGTTTCATTCGAGATTCCGATCCGGCTGCTGGAATTTCGTGAGCAGGAAGGCGGAGGGGAGGAGAACCATGCCATTCAAAGTGCTGTTGATCGATGACGAACCGGGTGCGCTGGAAGGGCTGGCGCTGTGGATCGATTGGGAACGCCTGGGGTTTAGCGTCTGCGGAACCGCCGGCAACGGAGTGGAAGGATTGGAGATGATTCATGGGCTTGCGCCGGATTTAGTCATTACGGATGTGAATATGCCGCTTATGGACGGGCTTCATATGATTGAAACCTGGCAGCAGCATCACCATGACAGCGGCGTAAAGTTTGCCATCATGAGCGGCTACAGCGAATTTGAATATGCAAGGAAGGCTCTTCGTCATGGCATTCATCATTACATGCTGAAGCCCATTATTGCGGAAGAAGCCGAGGAGGAACTGGGTAAGATTCATGCAGAGCTGATGCAAGAGCATCGCAGAATAAGCCTGAGCGCGATTGCTAAGAGAGAAGAGGACGTTTCGCTAATTAAGCAATCGCTTCTGGAGATGCCGCTTCGGGATAGCGCCCTCTCGAAGCTTCAGGTTTTATCCTCTGTCCATCAAGAGTGGAACGTATGTCTGATCCAAGCCGAGTCCGTCTTGTTTCCTGACGTCAGGGAGACCGTCGCCCGCTTGTCCGCCCAGTCGAATTCGGAGTATGTCATCGATCTGGAACCGAACCGGCTTGGTTTGGTGTACGGCTATTCCCCTGACAACGGGTGCGTACCTTCAGGCACGATCCGCGAGCTGCTCCACCGTTATGAAGGCCAACGGGTGCTTATGGGTGAAGGAGAGGGGCGGCCTTCTCTTAGGTTGATCCATCATTCCTACGGGACCGCCAAGGAGGCTGTCGAGCATGCATTTTATGATACGGGTGATGGCCGGGTTATATCTTATCTGGAGGCACGGGATCGGCCGTTTCGTTATCATTACCCCACAAGCATGTTGGATGATGTCATCAGGTCCGTGGAGCTCCTCAGCAAGAATGATTTCCGTGAGGCTGCCATATTGGCGGCATCCAGGCTTCGGGAGCAGCGAATTGCACCGGTTATCGTGAAGAAAATGATGATCCATGCTCTATACAAAATCATGAGCCTGGTGAAAGAGGCTGAAGGCGCTGAAGATCAAATCCTGACATCTAAAAATAAGGTAACCGGGTTAACAGACGGGATGACCCATTTGGAGGATTGGTTCAGGGAGATGATACGCTGCGGGGAAGCAAGCATCGAGTTTCTTCTCAAGGAGCAGGCCCGGCAATCGCAAGGCGTAATCCAGGAGATTAACGAATATATTCGGCAACACTACCGCGAGAATCTGACCATTAAGCGATTGGCGGAGCTTTTTTATCTTCATCCCGTATATCTCGGCCAACTGCTGATGCGTAAGAATGGGCTCGGCTTCAATGAACTCGTGCATAATTTGCGGATCGAAGAAGCGGTCGCGCTGTTGAAGCAGAACAAGCTGAAGAATAGCGAGATCGCCGAAAGGGTCGGCTACAGCCATTACAACCAATTCCTTAAACATTTCGAAAAAAGATGGGGCATGGCACCGAATGAATTCAAGAACAGGATGTTCTAAAGTTTTTAAGGTTAATGCTTTAATTCCAGTATAGTCTGCCTTTGAAAGCGCTTTTAAAATATAGATAGGTTACATGCAGAGGCGTTTCAACCAACGATGTAACCACATTATGACGGAGGTGCTTTTATGGGGGGAAAGACAAAATCATGGCTTCGGCTCAGCACGGTATTGCTGTTGTCGCTTAGCATCGTCCTTACGGGCTGCGGGGGCGGAAACGGGAGTAACGGGGCCAAGCCGGAACCAAAGGACTCCGCGGACCAAACAACACCCGGGACGGACGGGAACAAGGTCGAACCATTTGAGGTGAGCGTTTTTATTGGGGAGGCTGGACAGCAGCCGACACCGGATAACAAAATCTATAAGAAAATCAAGGATGAGCTCGGCGCCAGTTTTAACTTTGAGTTTCTGGCCGGCGATATCAATCAGAAACTGGGTGTCATGATTGCCGGCTCCGATTATCCGGACATGATGACAGGAAATACGAAGCTTACAGCGGCAGGCGCTTATATTCCGCTGGAAGATCTGATTGAAGAGCATGCTCCCAACTTGAAAAAGCATTATGAAGACTATTGGAACATGATGAAAGACCCGAATGACGGACATATCTATATTCTCCCGAACTATGGCGTGTTCAACGGCAAGCTGAACAGCACCTGGTATTCGGGACCGGCATTCTGGATTCAGAAGGCGGTGCTGGAGGAGTTCGGTTATCCGAAGGTAAAGACGCTGGACGCGTATTTCGATCTGATCGCCAAGTATAAAGAGAAATATCCGACCATTGACGGCAGCCCAACGATCGGGTTCGAGATCCTGAATTATGACTGGAGAAATTGGGGGCTGTTCAACGCGCCGCAGCATTTGATCGGACATCCGAACGATGGCGGCGTCGTGGTTAAGGATGGCACTGCCGAGGTGTTTGCCAACAAGGATTATGCCAAGCAGTACTACCAGAAGCTGAACGAGATGAATGCGCAGGGCCTGATTGATAAAGAGACCTTCGTGCAGAACTATGATCAGTATCTTGCCAAATTATCCAGCGGTACGGTGCTGGGGATGTTTGATCAGCACTGGAACTTCCAAAACGCCGAGAATTCCCTGATTACGCAGGGCAAGGATGAAAGAACGTATGTAGGCCTTCCGCTGGTCTACGACGAGAGCATCAAGGATCACTACCGCGACCGGGGGCCGCTGAACCTGAACAATGGCTTTGGCATCAGCGTGAATGCCAAGGATCCGGTCAAAATCTTGAAGCTGCTCGACGCCTTGATTATGGAGGATTGGCAGAAAGTATTGAGCTGGGGAATCGAAGGCGAGGATTACATCGTGAATGAGGAAGGCCGCTTTATGAAAACGCAGGAGCAGCGTGATGCGTTTACGGACGGGACCTGGAAATTGGCAAACAAAGCGGATGCCTTTTTCGGCTTCGCGCCGAAAATCGAAGGAAGCTTCAGTGACGGCAACGCCACGGATGCGGCGGCTCAGCCTGAGGAGTATAAAGCCGGCCTGAAGGAATACGACAAGAAGTTCCTGGAAGCTTACGGCTTTGACAGCTATGTGGACTTCTTCAGCGAGCCGCCGGAGAATGAGGTGGCTTACCCGGCATGGACCATCGATTTGGTTGAAGGATCCGACGCGAAGGTGGTCAATACGAAGCTGAATGACCTGTCTACCAAATACTTGCCGAAGGCCATCCTGGCTAAACCGGCTGATTTTGAATCGGCATGGAGCGAGTATACGGCCGAAATCGGAAAAATCAACATCAAAGCTTATGAAGATCGAATTAACGAACAGATCCAATGGAGAATCGACAATTGGAGCAAATAACCGGTTGAAGATCAGAGGGTGGAAGGCGAGCTATTGGCCTTCCACTTTCTAAAATTAAGGTTGGTGGGGAGAGCAGCTTGATATGGATGAGACCTTAGCGAAAAAAAGAGCCATGCGAAATCCCAAGAGGGGAAAGAAACAGCCCATCACATGGACCCTCATCAAAAATCAGAAGCAGCTGATCATGATGTCGGTCCCGTTGATGCTGTACATTATCCTGTTTGCCTACGTTCCCGTATGGGGCTGGACGATGGCTTTCCAGGATTACAAGCCGGCTAGGGACTTTGGGCAACAGACATGGGTGGGGCTTAAGCACTTCAAATTCCTGTTTACGGACGACAATTTCCTGCGCGTGTTGCGCAACACGGTAGGTATGAGTCTGATCAATCTTGTGCTTGGGTTTGTTACCGCCATTATTTTGGCGCTGCTGTTAAACGAAATCAAAAAAGTGTTTTGGAAACGAACCGTTCAGACCATTTCGTATTTGCCTCATTTTTTGTCCTGGATTATCGTAACGGGCATCGTGGCTACTTCGCTTGCCTCGGATGGGATCATCAATGATCTGTTGATGAAGCTGCAGATCATCCAGGAGCCAATTCTTTGGTTGAGCGAAGGCAAATATTTCTGGGGCATCGTCGGGGGCTCCCATGTTTGGAAAGAGGTGGGCTGGAACACGATTATCTACTTGGCAGCCATTGCTTCCATTGATCCGGCTCTCTACGAAGCCGCCGAAATTGACGGGGCCAGCCGCTATCGCAAGATGCTTCACGTTACGCTTCCGGGCATCAAAGCAACGATCGTGATTTTGCTGATTATGTCCATCGGACACATCCTTGAAGCCGGATTCGAAGTGCAGTATCTGCTTGGCAACGGGCTTGTGGTGGATTGGGCGGAGACGATCGATATCTTCGTACTGAAGTATGGAATTGCGCAAGGGAACTACTCGATGGCAACGGCCGGCGGGATATTTAAGACAGTTGTCAGCGTCACCATGCTGCTGCTTGCCAACTGGACCGCGAAGCGGCTTGGGGAAGAGAGGTTGTTATAGACATGGGAAATCAGCAGCTCAGCCCGCAAAATGCGGCAAACGCTCCCGTGAAGAAAGATATCGTAAGAACGCGCGTAGAGCCGGCTCTGTTTAATACGTTTAACACTGTATTTATGATCTTCCTCGTGATCGTGACGCTGTACCCGTTTCTGAACACGATTGCGGTGTCGTTCAATGCGGGGAACGATACGATCCGCGGCGGAATTTACTTGCTCCCGAGAGAGTGGACGCTGCAAAATTACAAGGCCGTATTCGCTTCTGGAACGATTTATAACGCATTCTGGATCACGGTCGCTAGAACCGTGCTCTCCACCGTATTGAATATCTTTCTGACGACGATGCTGGCCTACACGTTAAGCCGGCGCGAATACGCGTTCCGCAAGCCGATTACGCTTGTATTTGTATTGACGATGTACTTTAATGCCGGTTTGATTCCGGGTTATTTCCTGATCAAGGATTTGAATTTGCTGAACAGCTTCTGGGTATACATCCTGCCGTCTATGGTAAGTGCCTTTAACCTGATCGTGATCCGAACCTATATCGGCACGCTACCTGAAAGCCTGGTCGAATCCGCAAGAATCGACGGCGCAGGAGACTTCAAAATCTTTATGCAGATCATCTTCCCGCTGTGCAAGCCGGTGCTTGCCACGATCGCGCTGTTTGTAGCGGTAGGTGCATGGAATACATGGTTCGACGCGTTCCTGTATACTTCGTCCACGCAGAAGCTGAGCACGCTGCAGTATGAGCTCATGAAGTTGCTGTCGTCCAGCATGAATTCCAACAGCAATCCGAATGTCGCCGCGGGCGCAGGCATGACCCAGGATTCTGCCGCCGCCATGGTAACGCCGTTGTCCATACGGGCGGCTGTTACGGTCGTAGCTTCCGTTCCCATTCTGGTGGTGTATCCGTTTCTGCAGAAATATTTCGTAGTCGGATTGAACGTGGGCAGCGTCAAAGAGTAACCAAGGTTTCGCTAAATGACAGACTATATATGCAACGAATGAGGAGGCAAGCATTCCGTGTCTAAGAGAAATATCTTTAGGAAGATCAGCCTGATGCTGATCGCGTCCATGCTGCTCATTCCGTCCGGCTTCAGTGCGGCGGCAGCCGAACCGGTATATACTCCCGTTGATCAGGATATCGTGATTCATCATCATTTTGACGGCGGGACGGAGGGGTGGTTTAAGCGGGGAACGGAGACGGTGACCTCCGCTACCTATGCCTATGAAGGGACAGGGAGTTTGTTGACGGAGGGAAGGACGGCGAACTGGAACGGACCGGGGTTTAATTTAGCCGCGACGAATCGGCTGGACAAGGGAGCTACCTATGAAATTTCCGCATATGTCCATTTGAAGGAGGGCACCCAAGGGACTCAGAAGCTTCAGCTTGCCATGCAGCAAACCGGAGCGGAGCCGGAATACGTGAACTTTAGCAGCCCGGTCGATGTAACCGCCGACGGGTGGGTAGAGGTGAAAGGCCATTATAAATACGATGCTAATGCTACGGCCTTGCAGGTTTATTTGCAGAGTCCGAGCAGTCCGGACGCTGCTTATTATATGGACGAATTCAAGGTCCGGTTGATTGAGCCGGCACCAGACCCGGGCAACGAGATACCGGGGGGAGAGAATTCGGTCGTATGGGATTTTGAAGACGGAACGACGATGGATTGGGGACCTCGTGATTCGGAGAAAGTCGAGGCTGTGCAAGGCATAGCCCATAGCGGCGGCTACAGCCTAAAGGTCCGTGATCGGACGAACAACTGGAACGGGCCTAGCCGCGACGTTAAAGATATCATGATTCGTCATAAAACGTATACGATCTCAGCCTATGCCAGGCTTGAGCAGGCCCCTGTCGCTCCGGTCAAAATATCGCTTTCGATGGAGAACAAAGCGGCAGGCGCAGCGGACACATCCTATACGACCCTCGCCTCTGCCTCGGCGAGCGGCACGGAGTGGGTGGAACTGAAAGGGACCTTCGGCTTCAGCTCGGATATGGAAACATTGAAGCTGTATGTGGAAACCTCGGATCTGACCAATTTCTATGTCGATGACATTAAGCTCGCCCTACCCGGCTCCATTCAGAAAGATATTCCGGCACTGAAGGATGTGTATCAGAATTATTTCGAGATCGGGGCAGCCGTGGAACCCAAGCATCTGTCCGGCGTACACAAGGAGCTTCTGGATTATCATTATAATTCACTAGTTGCCGAGAACGTAATGAAACCGGAATCGGTCAGTCCGAGAGAAGGAACCTATAACTTTACCAACGCGGATTTGATTAGGGACTATGCCAGGGATCACGGCATGAATCTTCGATTCCATACGCTGCTGTGGCATCAGCAAGGAGCCGAATGGATGCTGAAGGATGATCAGGGAAATTATTTCGAAGCCACACCGGAGAATAAAGCGCTCGTCCTTCAACGGCTGGAAGCTTACATTCATGAAGTGGCCGGCCGTTACAAGGATGACGCCCGGGATTGGGACGTCGTGAATGAGGTCATTGACGAAGGACGTCCGGACGGCATGCGGGACAGCCAGTGGTACCGGATGACGGGGCTGGATTATATTCGTACGGCATTTCATGCGGCCCGTGATGCAGCCGGTCCCGAGGCCAAGCTGTACATCAACGATTTCAGCACGCACAATCCGAAGAAACGTGATTACCTGCTGAAGCTTGTGAAGCAGTTGAAGGCGGAGGGCGTTCCGATCGATGGTGTGGGCCATCAAACGCACATCAATATCAGCGGACCATCCATTCAGCAAATTTCGGATTCCATCCGGATGTTCGGCGAGGCGGGCTTTGACAATCAGCTTACCGAGCTGGACGTTTCGGTGTATACGAACAATACCGACGTGTATCAGACCGTCCCTCAGGAATTGCTCGACAAGCAAGGCTACCGATACAAAGAGCTGTTTGAAGAGCTGAAGCGGCTGGACCAAATGGGCGTTGATGCAGGCGTGGAGGGAGGCTGGATCAGCAATGTCACCCTTTGGGGGATTGCAGACGACCATACCTGGCTGCATGATCGTCCCGCGGGGACGGGACGCCAAGATGCCCCGTTTCCTTTTGACAAGCAATATCAGGCCAAACCTGCTTATTGGGGAATGGTCGATCCTTCCCGATTAACGATCGTGAGAAAGACCGGAACGGCTATTGAAGGTACGGCGGTCATCGACGGACAACCGGATTTTGCATGGAATCTGGTTCCGGCACTTAAGACGGAGCAGTTGGGATCGTTATCTGCTGAATTTAAGACATTATGGGACAAGGAGCATATGTATGTCAGGGTTGACGTGAAGGATGGATCGATATCTCCGGGAGATCAGGTTGACATCTTCGTGGTGGTGAACGGTACCCTGCAAAAAGCCCGGCTTCAGCGTGGAGCCGCCAACACGGCAGAGACCGCGGGAGGTTACGCAGGGGAGGCCCTTCTCCAGCTTAACGGAGCAGGGGCATTGGGCGGCGACATTTATTTTGATATCAGAGTGACGGATTCCGGTACGGATGACGGTTCCGAGCATGGCAAGAATGGGGCGATGGTATCGTGGAGCGATCCAAGGCATGCCCAGGAGAGCGATCAGAACGGACTCGGCATTCTTACGCTCGCTGCCGCGCCGAAATCGGCCCAGGCCCGCTATGGCACCCCGACGGTTGACGGCGAGCTCGACGGAATCTGGAAGGACGCCGGGGAACTGGCAACCGACGTGTGGGTCGAGGGTAACAGCGGCGCGAACGCTAAATTCCGAACGCTATGGGATGAGAATCACCTGTACGTTTATGCTGTCATTAGCGACAGCTTGTTATCGGATGCGAGTTCCAACGTATGGGAGCAGGATTCGGTAGAGATTTTTGTGGATCAGAATAATGGAAAGATGGATATTTACCAAGAAGATGATGGACAGTACCGGATGAACTTCAACAATGTGCGTTCCTTCGGCGGTCATGCGGGCGAGAATAATTTCACATCTGCAGCGAAGGCGATCGACGGCGGGTATGTCGTTGAAGCAGCGATCCGCCTGGATAAGATCAAACCTGAGAAAGGGACGGTGATCGGGTTCGATTTTCAGGTGAACAACGATGAAGACGGCCAAGGTACAAGAGACAGCGTGGCCATATGGTCGGATCCGACCGGTCAATCCTATCAGAACACGACCAGATTCGGCGTGCTGGAATTTACGAAGAGCTCCGCTCCCGGCGGAGGAGATGGAAACGGCGGAGAAGAACAAAATGGGGGCGGTAACGGAGGAAGCGGCGGAACTGCGGGCGGTGGCGGAAGCAGTACGAGTCCAGCTCTAAGCAGGCCTTCTCTGGATATCCGGAACCAGAACGGCCGGATCACGGTTGGAGTCTCAAGCCGAATGCTTCAGCAGGCATTGGAAAGGGCAGTGGCTGGAACAGACGGAACGAAGCGGACGCTTGTAGATGTTCCGGCGCAGAAAGGGGCCCAGTCCTATGATATTCAGCTGCCGGGTAAGTGGCTGCTGGGGAATCCGCAGGCAGTTCTCATAGTCCAAACGGAGTTTGGTACGCTGGAAATGCCAAGTTTGTTGATTCAGGGGACCGGTGTAACAGATACGGAAACCGTTACGCTTCGTCTAGCGAAAGCGTCAGGCGGCAACATGGATGCAGCTCTTCATGAGCGGATTGGCAATCGTCCCGCATTTCATGTGGAAATACTTGCCGGTGAGCGGGCTTTGTCCTGGAAACAGGGCAAGCATCGTCTCATTTGGTCGGTGCCTTATTCCCCTACCAAGGAAGAGCTTGCACAACTGAACCATATCGTTGTTTGGAATATCGACTCTAACGGACGACGCGGGGTTCCGCTTTCCAACAGCCGGTATAATTCCGCAGATGGTATCGTACGTGCTTCATTGCCGCAGGGCGGCACGTTTGCTGTTGTCTCAGCGTTCAAGACTTTTCATGACCTGAAGCATGTGTCTTGGGCGATCAATGCGATCGAAACGATGGCATCCCGCGGGATTATTCAAGGGGAGACCGAAACGAGATTCAATCCGTTGAACTCGATTACTCGAGCCGAATTCCTCGTTATGCTCGTACGTGTGTTGGAGCTGGAGGGTTCAGGCGAAGGCCGAGCAGCATTCGGAGATGTTTCGTCTTCGGCATATTATTACGAAGACGTGCAGATCGCGGCAGAGCTTGGGCTGGTTCAAGGTGTCGGAGGAAACCGTTTCTTGCCGGACACGCCAATGAAACGCCAGGACATGATGGTGATGACGCAGCGTGCTCTGGAGGCAGCCGGTAAAAAGCTGAAAGGACAGGGGGCACTGGATTCTTTTGCTGATGGGGATCAGGTTGCCGAGTATGCCAAGTCGAGTGCGGCGCTGCTTGCAGGTTCGGGCATCGTGAGCGGCATGAACGGCAGCATTGCGCCTAAGGCGTACTTTACGCGTGCTCAGGCTGCGGTGATCCTTGACCGGATTTGGAATTGGAATGATTAAGGCTGTGAATCGTTAATAGGGTGATCGGACGAGAACGATGAAAGCCAGCATGTAAGTAGGATGAGTCGGAGGCCAGCCGTGAGTAACGGGCTGGCCTTTTTCGTGTAGATGCCGATTAGGCCAGGCGGACCGTACGCTATACATCCTGCTGGAAGGGCCAATCCTTTTCTAGCAAATGACGTCTATCTTCTTGCTTTCTTGGAAAACCTATTCATAGATTCAAGATTCCGAGTTACCGCTATCTAATAATCTATGAATATAGGTTGGGGGTTGATGTTCTTGTTTAGTTCATCCGTTCATGCTGAAGAAGCCAATCATCCGGAGTGGGCACCTGAGCTTTTGGGGAGGGTTACCAAACGCATCGGGAGTGTCATTGTAGGACATGAAGAGCAAATCTCGTTAACGATGATTGCCTTGCTGGCCGGAGGTCATGTGCTGCTGGAGGACGTGCCAGGAGTCGGGAAGACCATGCTGGTGAAGTCGGTGGCTGCGTTAATTGGCTGTGATTTCAGCCGCATCCAGTTTACATATGATTTGATGCCAGGGGACATTACTGGGGCATCGGTCTATTATCCGCACACAGGGGAATTTGTATTTAGGCCCGGACCCGTGATGTCCAATATTGTGCTGGCCGATGAAATTAACCGGGCATCGCCACGGGCACAATCCGCGCTGCTGGAGGCGATGGAAGAGGGGCGCGTCACCGTGGACGGCCATACGTATCCGCTGCCTGCCCCGTTCTTCCTACTGGCAACGCAAAATCCCTATGAATATGAAGGAACAAGCCGTCTGCCGGAGGCGCAGTTGGATCGCTTTCTGATGAGATTATCGCTGGGCTATCCCAACATGGAAGGTGAATTGGAGCTGCTGGAGCGGGGGATGGGCAGTTCTAGACTGGATGATCTGAAGCCGCTCATGATGGGCTCCGAGCTCATCCGGATGCAGCAGATGGTTTCCCGTATATTCGTGGATGACACCATAAAACGTTACATGGTCAGTGTGGCTGATGCTTCCCGAAAACAGCAGGGGTTGACCCTTGGGATTAGTCCGAGAGGGACATTGGCGTGGCTTCGCGCTTCACAGGCGGCTGCATTTTTGACAGGACGAATGTATGTCATCCCGGATGACTGCCTGCGTGTTGCCGTACCGGTGCTGACCCACCGGATTCATCTGTCTCATGAGGCACGTGCCGCCGGCGTAACTCCTTATGAAATGGTGGAGTCCATCATTACGAGGTTTGATCTGCCGCGCCAGCGAAGCCGCAAGGGAAATCCGTCATGAGACGCCGTCTGCTGGAATGGTCGAGAGGAGCGGCTATCTGGTCCGTTTCGTTGGGCCTTTATGTTTGGTTAGGCGGGGAATCACTGCGGCTTGTATGGTGGGCATCCACGATTCTATTGCTTGGCGGGGCTTTGACAAGCTTGTTGGGCCCAAACCGAATCACCATATTACATACAAGCTTTCCTTCGTGCATACAGGCGGGAGATTCTGCTCAGATGACGGTTCAAGTAACCTATCGTTCCCTTCTGCCCGTCCCATGGCTTATCATAACCGACCGGATCGGCAGCAGGGAGCATCGCAAGCTGCTGTTCCCGGGCATGAAGCGAAGGCTCGAGTATACCTACAGACTGAACCAGGTTCCCCGCGGAGTCTGGTCTTCGATCTATAGCGAGGTGGAATGGGGCGATATGTTCGGCTGGTTTAGGACAAGCCGGAGTGTCCAAAGCGATACGGGAGGCATGATCGTGCTGCCAAGGCCCGCCGCGTGGCCGGAGGCCCAGGTGCCCATGCATGGAAGCGATATGGACCTGGAAGATGAACGGGTACGCTTCAAGGTATGGAATGAAATGAGAGGATCGGGCGTGCGCGACTATGTTCCCGGTGATCCTATGAACCGGATTCATTGGAAGAATTCTGCGAAGCTTGGACGCCTGCAATCCTTCATGCCGCATGAGGGCTATGGATCGAGGCAGGGGGTTGTGCTGGATACATCGCTCCAAGGGTATGCTGGTCTTGGCGCCTTAAAACCGGAGGATGCATTTGAAGACGCGGTATCTGCAGCAGCAGGATTTGTATCCCGGCTCATCCGCTATAAAGTTCCCTATCAACTATGTATGGATGGGGATGGGATGGAGGATCGGCGGATCGAATACAAGGGTGTGTTCAAGGCGCAGCAGGATACGTTAGTACCGTTTGCCTCCGTCCAGCTAACCGGGAAGGATCCTGTACCGAACCGAAGTTTCGAGAAGTCTCTTTCTCCCTCACAAAAGAATACAGATTGGGCGATTATCACAGGCGTTTTTCATCAGGGAGCGGCTCTTGCAGCGATCAACCTGCTGAATGCAGGAAGCAGAAAGGTTACCATCTTCTGCACGCAAAGTGTAAAGGGGTTGAAACCAGCTGGAAATTCAAGCTCATGGGTTAGTCCAAATAGTCCAAATAGTCCAATGGAGAATCAGGCGCAGCCGGAGTGGGCACGAGAGTTCTTCAGCAAAGGCGGGAGACTGGTTTATTTGCATGAACAGCCGACAGATGGGAAGCCAATGCAGATAGGAGGTGCCGGCCATGATCGAACCGGGAAGCTCGCCCGTTAGGGATCGAGGCCATCGGAAGACCGGTATTTCCGGAGCCTGGAGTGTACCCCATATTTTGGTCTCCCGATTGTCGCACGGAACGCTTCTTCATCGCATATTGATTACTCTGCCGGTTATGGGACTGCTGTCAGAGTGGCTCTTGCCGCTTCGGGATGCAGGGGACATGGGCGGTCATCTTATGCTGCAGACCTTATTCATCTGGGCCATGTTCTTGCTGCTCCAAGGGTTGTTTACGCTGCGGAGCTGGGTGTGGCTGCCGCTGAACGCCGTTCTGGTGGTCTGGCTGTGTGCCCGATTGTTTGAAAATAGCGATCCGCTGGCATGGTTATCCGATTATGCTTCGGCTATACTCCCGGGTGACGTTTCGATATTCGGAAATATGTGGGAATTTACTGCCTTAAGCCAGGAGACGAGAACGATCATCCTGCTTGTCGGCTGGGCTATTATGGTATCCGCTGTCCATATGCTGGCCTTGTATCGCCGAACCGTGTGGTTGTTTGGCGGTTCGACGCTGGTTTATTTAGCAGTGCTCGAATCCGCCATGGAGGAGAGCATATACCGTCATATGCTGCGGGCTGTATTGTATATTTTGCTGGCCCAGGGCATGATGCTGATTCTTAAGCTGAAGCAGGAAACCGTCGAGGGAACCCCTAGGGGAGCGGACATCCCTGAGCCTGTGCGATCCGGCCGCTTGTCCGGGCTGCCTGTGCTTCGCTGGAGTCTGGTGGTGGTACTTGCTTCCTGTCTAATCGCCGGAATGACCCGAGTGGGAGGAGCTTTTAGCGAGCCTTCGGCAGGTGTGGGATTAACAGTATCCGAATTAGCGGAACGTCTGACGGGATGGGGGGATAGGCTCCTGGGGAATGCGGAACCGTCGATTCCTGCCTCTCAGGTTGCCGGATACACTTCCCAGGGAAAAGATTTGGGAGGTCCGCTGACGCTGAGCGATGCGATGTATTTTACCGCGCAATCGCCTGAACCGACTTATTGGCGGGGGGACACGTATAACTGGTATGATGGACGGAAGTGGGATGCAGATCCTTCCATCCGCAAGCCCGTCAAACGATCCGAAGACCTGAGCGGCATTCTGCCGTATTGGGAGCGTCCTTCTGGAGAGACGATTGTGCAGTCGCTGACTTTTGAACAAGATACCCCCATTCAGACCGTGCTGTCCGGAGGCATTATTACCCGCGTGAAGGAGATACATTTCTCCAAAGAGAGAGGTACACCGAGGCTTGCCGTTGACAGGCTGTCCGAAACGGTATCCTTGCAAGGCGAGAGGGCGGTATCCGGTTATACCATAGAAACGCTATATAGTCAGCCTGAGGAGCAAGAGCTCCTCAGGGCTAATGACAACGATCCCGAATATATGAAGGAGATATACCTGCAGCTTCCTGAGGAGCTGCCCCTCAGGGTGAGGGATTTAGCGCAGAAGATCACATTGGACGCTGTGAACAGGTATGAAAAGGCGGTAGCTATCGAATCCTATTTGGAGCAGAACTATACGTATACGCTGCAAACATCCGTGCCACCGGAGGGCCGGGATTTTACGGAACATTTTTTGTTTGATACGAAGGAAGGGTACTGCGTTCATTTTGCTACGGCGATGACCGTCCTGCTCCGATCCGATGGCATTCCCGCACGCTATGTGACGGGATTTGCACCGGGTGAGCGGGTGGCAGGTACGGTTGACCGTTATGAGGTGGCACAAAAGAATGCACATGCATGGGTTGAGGTTTTTTTCCCGGGACAAGGCTGGGTGATGTTTGATCCGACCCCAGGCTTTGGCATCGAGCAGATGTCCACCCCTCCGATTGCCGGTGATTCCGGTTCTGCCGGGCTTAAGTACTGGAACAGCATGTGGAATTCCATGCTTTACGGCGTCGTTAAAGTACTCTTTCTGATAGCCGCCATCGGTCCTGTGATGTTTGGGGGCGTTCTACTATTGATTCTTCCCATCCTGGTGGCAGTTGTTTATCAAATGCCGACCGTGCGCCAAAACTTGGCCTTCATGAGGATGGCCAGAACGATAGCGATAAGCAGGCGGGAGGGGCTCGTATCGGCCTCGGTGTGGGTTTGGGACAAGCTCCAGCGAAGGTTTGGAGATGTGGAAAGAGGGCAGACCATGCGTCAATACGTCAATGCTTTGTCGATTGCCGATGCCGAATTCAGGGCGGAGCTGGAGCAGTTTGCGCAGCGCTGGGAGCGGGCGGCATACCATAATAAACCTTGGTCCCGTACCGAAAAAGTTCTCTTTTTACGCCAATGTATTCGAATTGTCAAAAAACTGGCATGAAAACAAAGGGCCCTCTTTCTTGACGGTATGAATTCGGGTTGCGTATAATTAATTTCATTAATCAAGGGAGGCCCGGTAATGAATAAGCCTAATGAAATCATCGTCGTTTTGGACTTCGGTGGACAGTACAACCAACTTATAGCACGACGAATTCGCGATCTTGGCGTTTATAGTGAGCTTCTGCCATACAATACGCCCGCTGAGAAAATCAAAGAACTTTCCCCGCGCGGCATTGTGTTCTCAGGAGGTCCTTCCAGCGTGTATTCCGAGAATGCACCGCATGTGGACCCAACGATTTATGATCTGGGACTGCCGATTTTCGGTATTTGCTACGGCATGCAGCTGATGGCTCAACAGCTGGACGGAAAAGTAGAACGTGCTTCGAAGCGTGAATACGGTAAGGCTGAATTGGAATTTGCTCCGAACTCGACGCTTGTCAAAGGGATTGAGCAAAAACAAACCGTATGGATGAGTCATGGTGATCATGTGGTATCGCTGCCTACCGGCTTTAAGCTGGATGCAGGAACGGAATCCGCTCCGATTGCTGCGATGAGTAACGAGGATAAGAAGCTGTACGGCGTGCAGTTCCATCCGGAAGTTCGTCACTCCGTCCATGGTAACGAAATGATCAAGAATTTCTTGTACGAAGTGTGCGGTTGCGAAGGCAACTGGAGCATGGAGACTTTTATCGAGGACCAGGTTCGCGAAATCCGTGAAGTCGTCGGCGAGCAAAAAGTGCTGTGCGCACTGAGCGGCGGCGTTGATTCCTCCGTTGTGGCTATGCTGATTCACAAGGCCATCGGCGATCAGCTGACATGCATGTTCATCGATCATGGACTGCTGCGCAAAGGCGAGGCTGAGAGTGTTATGGAAACCTTCGTCGGCAAGTTTGATATGAAGGTCGTTAAGATTGACGCTCAGGAACGCTTCTTGTCCAAGCTGAAAGGCGTAGACGATCCGGAGAAAAAACGGAAAATCATCGGCAACGAGTTCATCTACGTATTCGATGAGGAGTCCAGCAAGTTTGATGATTTTGCATTTTTGGCTCAAGGCACGCTGTATACTGATATCGTTGAGAGCGGTACAGACACGGCGCATACGATCAAATCCCACCACAATGTTGGCGGGCTGCCTGAAGACATGAAATTCACGCTGATCGAGCCGTTGAAAGCTCTCTTTAAGGATGAGGTTCGTAAAGTCGGCGAAGAGCTGGGCTTACCGGATGAGATCGTTCACCGTCAGCCTTTCCCTGGCCCGGGTCTTGCGATTCGCGTACTGGGTGAAGTAACGGAGGACAAGCTGCAAATCGTTCGTGATTCCGACTACATCCTGCGCGAAGAGATCGCGAAAGCGGGACTGGATCGCGAGATCTGGCAATATTTCACGGCGCTTCCGAACATGAAGAGTGTCGGCGTAATGGGTGATGCACGTACGTATTCCTACACGGTAGGTATCCGTGCCGTAACCTCCATTGACGGCATGACAGCGGACTGGGCGCGTATCCCATGGGATATTCTTGAGAAGATCTCCGTACGGATCGTGAACGAAGTCGAGAACGTCAACCGTATCGTGTATGATGTGACGTCCAAACCGCCAGCAACGATTGAGTGGGAATAGTTTTTATACTGCTGTACTAGACCAAAAAGCCTTCAAATCCACATCTGTGGGATTGAAGGCTTTTTTATGTGTGTTTGTACCACACGAACTTTTTCCTGTAATCAATGGACGGATAGATGCCCATGGTTTTATTGTATGCATCTTTTGTGTAATAAGATCAATAATACGTTAAGGTGCGAAAGTTAGGTGCGAGCGTTTAGGAGGTTGAACCAAGTCCTAAAAGGAAGTTGAACCAAGACCGAGGAGGGAAAATAATGAAAGCTATCGTCATCGATCATTACGGGGGCAAGGAGGAACTACAGGAAAGAGAAGTACCTACCCCTACACCACAAGCGCATCAGGTCCTAGTTAAAGTGGCCGCCACCTCGATAAATCCAATTGACTGGAAGCTCCGTGAAGGCTATTTAAAACAAATGATGGATTGGGAGTTTCCGATTATTTTAGGTTGGGATGTTGCCGGGACAATTTCAGAAATTGGGCACGAGGTAACGAATTGGAAAGTGGGAGACGAAGTATTTGCCCGTCCGGAAACGACTCGTTTTGGCACTTATGCCGAATATACTTTGGTGGATGATCATCTGCTGGCGCGTAAGCCTGCTGCTATCTCATGGGAGGAAGCCGCATCCGTTCCGCTCGCAGGCCTGACTGCTTGGCAGGCGCTTTTTACACATGGTGAACTGACCAAAGGAGAGAAGGTATTGATCCACGCAGGCGCAGGCGGTGTTGGGATGTTCGCTATCCAGTTTGCCAAACAAGCGGGAGCCTACGTTATTACGACCGCCAGTGAGCGTAATCATGAACTGCTGGCCTCACTCGGAGCTAATCAGATAATTGACTATCGCACGACCCCATTTCAAGATGTATTATCGGATGTGGATGTTGTGTTCGATACGATGGGCGGTGACGTTCAGAAGAACAGCTTTAAAGTGTTGAAAAAACACACCGGGAGAATCATATCGATTGTCAGCGATTTTGATGAAGAGCTGGTAAGAGAATACGACGTAACCGCCAAAAATATATGGCTGGATCCCAATGGTCAGCAGCTTCAAGAAATAGCCGACCTGTTGGAGCAAAAAAAAGTAAGAGCAGTAGTGGGAGCTACGTTTCCTTTTTCGCAAAAAGGGCTCTACGATGCTCACGCATTAAGTGAGACCCACCATGCCGTCGGTAAAATAGCAATAAGTTTCTCCTAAGGAGCACACGATCCCGATTTCTCCCTGCGTGGGAAACAATTCGGTTTCGACCGCTACTGCTACTATCGAGTGAAACACCTCCCGAACGGATTTCAGTGTCATGTGCGCATTATTCTATGATGTATTTTGTCGTATGTAGTTCAGTTGTACTAGAATCAATAGGTGGTGGAGCATCAATTTCCGAACATTTCTTTAAATTGACAAGCATAATATTCGCTTTTGTTATTGACAAGGTTGGGCTTCTCGTCCTAGAATATGTGT
Source organism: Paenibacillus lautus (assembly GCF_050482385.1). GTDB lineage: Bacteria > Bacillota > Bacilli > Paenibacillales > Paenibacillaceae > Paenibacillus_AQ > Paenibacillus_AQ lautus_B. Next base: position 2,336 of record NZ_JBCNHV010000021.1, on the reverse strand, counting down.
AGAAACTGACATGACAACTACAAATAACGAGCTTTTTCGTATAATCCTGGGAATGGGCCCGGGAGTCTCTACAGGTCACCGTAATGATCTCGCTACGAAAAGAAGAGCGGCAATATAATGATGCGGACTCGTCCAGCATTCGAGATATCGGCCTGTTTTTGGAGCGGCGCTCCATAAAGCAGCAGTCGGTTGTTCGATAAGGATGCTGCCTGGCAGCATACGAATGATTGTTTTGCGGCTCTTTTTTCAAGCGATGGCCCTGGGGATTTATCCTTAGGGTCTTTTTGTATGTTGTCGGTCATTAATTTTAAGGGGGATATCTCTACAATGGAGCGTTTCTTTAAACTAAAGGAACACGGAACAAATGTAAGAACCGAGATTATCGCAGGCTTAACGACATTTATGACCATGGCTTACATCCTGCTGGTCAACAATCTGTTCCTGGGTCCTGATGGCGCAGGTATTCCGCAGGAAGGCGTATTTTTCGCTACTGCAGTAGGTGCCGGCCTTGTGACGATGGCGATGGGCTTCTTCGTTAACATTCCGGTTGCGTTGGCACCAGGTATGGGTTTGAACGCATATTTCATGACAGTTGTATTAAGCTCGAACGGAGCGATTACTTGGCAGGCCGCACTCGGTGCAGTATTCATCTCCGGTATTGTCTTTATTATTCTTACGGTTACCAAAGTCCGCCAAATGCTGCTGACTGCGGTTCCAAACAATTTAAAGATTGCCATTACGGTCGGTATCGGCTTGTTCATTACCATTGTTGGTCTTAAGCTGGGCAACATCGTGACGGCTTCCATTAACCCAGGAACGGATATTACACATCCGGTACCAGGCGGTGCCTTCAATCTTGGTCTTGGGAATTTCATTCAGAACAAAGATACGCTGCTTGCGATAATCGGGTTGTTCCTGATCGCCATCCTGATGGTTCTCAGATTGAAGGGCGCTTTGCTTATCGGTATCGTGTTGACGACGCTGATTGGTATTCCAATGGGAGTAACCGATTTGTCAGGTCTTAGCACTGCAAGCTGGATTCCTTCATTTGATAATCTGGCTGTCGGTCAGATGGACTTGAAGGGCGCTCTGGGCATGGGTCTTCTAGAAGTTATTTTCATCTTTACATTCGTTGAACTGTTCGATACGTTCGGTACACTGGTTGGTACCGCAGGCCGTGCGGGACTCCTGAAGAACAAAGAGGAAGGCGAGAAGAAGCTTGGTAAAGCGATGCTCGTGGATGCCGGCGGCGTAAGCGCGGGCGCATTCCTTGGAACAAGTACAATCACTGCTTTCGTAGAAAGTACCTCCGGTGTTGCAGAAGGTGGACGTACAGGTTTGACTGCGGTTACTACAGGCGTACTCTTTATTCTGGCATTGTTCTTGGCTCCGATTGCTCTGGTTGTTCCTTCGGCTGCTACAGCTCCAGCGCTTGTCATTGTCGGTGTACTGATGATGAACCAGGTACGCGATATCGAGTGGGATGACTTCATGCAGGCATTCCCGGCATTCTTGACCATCATCATGATGCCTTTTACTGGCGGTATCGCTAACGGTATCTCTGCTGGTATTATTGCCTACGTGCTCCTTGCGGTATTCGGAAAATTGACTGGACGTACAGACACCAAGGTGCATTGGCTAATGTGGATCCTGTTTGTGATCATCTTGATCCGGTACGCTTTCCTCGGTGCCGAATAGTTTCGGAATTCTATTCTAATGAACAAATAAAGCGAAGGCTCCGGGTTATCTATTCGGGGCTTTCGCTTTTTTTCGTCTGCAAATGTTTCTTAACTAAGATAACAGGGCTTTGGGAAGCTAAGGGTTAAGTTGTCATATGATTATAGAAATGTTCAGTCACGGAATAGACATGTCATCAGGTGCTGGAGCGAAAAACATCGGGTACAGTTCTTTTCTATAATATTATGGGACTGTAATTGGTATCTGCTCATTATGAACACATGTGAATATCCGATAAGAATCTGGTTTTTATTGTGGGAGTGTTACAGCCTATACTATATTCAGCGGTCTTTATATTAGATAGAGAGTAATTCTATGAAAAAAACTTTTAAAAAAGACTTGTATTCTAGTTCTGCACATGGTATATTATATTTCCGGCCAAGAAATACGGTCGAAACAAACGCTTGGGTCAACAAGCCAAAATGAATTTGAAAAACAAATTCAAAAAAAGCTTGCAATGATCGAGCCGGTGTGATAAGATATAAGAGTTGCTAACGAGATAAATTGTTGGTGACAAACGAAGAAGTTGATCTTTGAAAACTGAACAACGAGTGAGTAAAACGGACCACTTCGGTGGAACGTTGAAATAGAGAATTGAA
>NZ_JBCNHV010000020.1:0-170662 GCF_050482385.1 Paenibacillus lautus | reverse complement strand
GTTTTCAAAGATCAACTTCTTTGTCTTTCGCCGAAAACTCGTTTTCAGCGGCGACCTTTATAATATATCATGGTGCCCATCGTTTCGTCAAGAACTTTTTTTGAAAACTTTTTAATTCGACATTTTCTTAACCGAATTATCAAAGTCCCTTTCGAAGGGGCGAGTTATAATTTATCACAGAAACAGGTGGCTCGTCAACATCATTCGCCAAATTATTTTCAGGCTTCTTTTAACAAACGTCCTAAGACATCTTTGCACGGTTAAGAACATCTTTTCTCTACACTAACGTTAGATACTGTCTCCTTAGATGCTGTTTTATAACCGTTATATCAAATGCCCCGGCACAAAAAAAGAAGGACTCGCGTCCTTCCTTAGTCGGTGTAGTACCGGATGGCTTCAGATCCATAAGATCGAATTCCTCTCCATAGCGGAACTTCCTTCACAAGTGATTGATACACCAGCTTGCGCATCACGATCGGCAGCTCTTTGCATACAGGTGCCAGCTCAGGGTGGAGAATAAGCTCCTGTATCGTCCAAGGATTCCGCCGGCTTCTTAAAACGCGGAGCAGCAGCGCTGCTGAGCTCTCCAGCTTCGATATCATGGAGAATTCATAGGCCAGCAGGGCCAGCTCCACTCGTTGCCCGAGCGTTTCCGTACTGACCGTAAGCTCTTCATATAATTTGCGGACGGGTGTATTCAATCCTGTAATCTGCTCCCAAACAGCCGACTCTGGATGAATCCCCCGCTCGATCAGCTCCAGCTGCCCCCAATGATGTAGACCTTCTAATAGAGTATGGTAAGCATCCAGAACCCGCTCTTCCTTCAAGTGCATCTTGGCATCCATATACTTTTGTAGAAAGTGGGCAAAACCGATAAACAATTTTTGCTCCCGGAACGGTTCAGCAAACCTAAGGAAATCACGGCGCAGATTGGACAGACGATGTTGATCGTCTTTTATGATATCTCCTTCTAGGAAGCTTTTGATCAATACTTTGTGTGTGCCGCTCAGGAGTTCCCGATGCAAATCGTCCAGCCCGATACTTATAACCTGGCAGCGTTCCCCGCCTACGATAGAATGCTGGATGGGAGGCTCATCAGGTATTCCGTCATACACGACAACAATATTAACCTCAAAATCATAAACAAGTAATCCTTGCTGCCTTTTGTCCGAATTACGGTATGCTATCGCCCCTACAGCTTCCTCATCAACCGTATTTCCATAATAAAAAGAAAAGTTGGTTAATTCCACGTTTCCCTCCATACATTCCTTGGCGAATTTCAACCATTTCAGTTATAATGTAATTCTACATGTCCATGTAAGTTCCTTCTTTTAGGAGATAAGATCTTATGAAGACGACAAACGGAATACAAGATTTCATTTCTCGGTTCACGTTATTTCATAAACAACTATTTGAAAGACAGGAGTTTTCGAGCCATGATCTTTAAGAACGCAAAAATCAACGCCTTCCGCACTTGGGGATTGCTGCTGACGATGCTGGGTATGGGCCTTATGGTGCTGGGTACGGCCGGAATCGTATTCTTCGGTCAAGCAGGCAAGATATTTGCCGGAATCGGATTGGTGTTTGGCCTAATTATGATGCTGGGGAGTCTTGGCATCTACTTCTGGGCAGGTATGTTATCCACGAGTGCCGTCCAAATTCAGTGCCCGGAATGCAATAAATTGACCAAGATGTTGGGAAAAACCGACCGCTGCATGTTCTGCCATACGATTTTGACACTGGATCCAGGTCAGGCCAACATCACAGCAGAAGAGCTTGAAGCCCAGCAGACCAAATCCTAAAGAGATTTGCAGAACCTGCACATTCAATAGGATTCGCAACTCGTAAGACGATTAAACATAAAGAACCCGGTTATCGCGAGGATAACCGGGTTCTTTATTATGATATGAAGATAAGTTCTGTTCATCCTTAATCATGTATCGTCTTCAGAACTTGCCAGGTTTCCGGAATAGCAAAGCTTCGGTTCCACGAAGCAATGCCGCCGAGCTTCAGCTTTTTGGCCATATTCACTCGGGACTGCAGAGAAGTGCCGTCCTCCATCCATATTTTCTTGATGGATTCTCCCTCTGTGAATTGAACATAGTTCTGCCCTGTACTGGCATCGAGCGTACTTTTCACTTTCTGTTCCTTAAGCAGGGTCTGCAGCTTCTCCATTCCAATCGCTTTGGAGGATACCTTCGTCTCTCCCGCTTCGTTTGTTTCCGTCCACACCCGTGTATATAACGGTACGCCCAATACCAGCTTGGACGACGGTACCGCGTCCTCCTCCATGATTCGCCTTACCGACTGCTCGGCCCATGGCAATGAAGATACGGATCCCGCTTTCGGACTCGCGGCCCAGTGCTCATCATAAGCCATCACCATCATGTAATCAACCGTCTCTCCGAGCCGCTTCCGATCGAGAAAGAGCGACCACATCTCGCTGTTCGATTTTGGCGTAACATCAATAGAAACGATCAGCCCTCTGGCTTTGGCCAGCGGCTTCATTTCCCTCACGAACTGAACGACATGATCTTTATCCTTGGTGTGGACATTTTCAAAGTCGATATTGATTCCGTCGAGTTTATATTGCTTGGCATAAGCCAGCATCTGCTTGATAATATGTGATCTTCTATCGAATGTAGACAGCGCCTCGGTTGTCATATCAGGATCGAAGCTGTTGTCCATCAGAGCCCAGACCTCCATGTTCCTGTTATGGGCCCAGCTTACATACTGCTTAGCGGCTTTGGATTTGACCGTGCCTTCACCATCCACAATGTTGAACCAGGTCGGACTGACCACGTTGACACCGGGCAATTCGCCAATACGATCCGTGCTGGGATTTTTGGTATAAACAGCTTCCCATGCCAGATTGACTGACTTATCCTTCCATTCCAGCTCTGCCCGCGAAGGAGTCTGCGCAAGCAACGGAAGTTCCTTCACGTCCCCAAGTTTAATCTGCTCTTTAAGAGCATATCCCGTATACCCGTTATCCGCCTGGACGAATAACCATCCCTCTTCTTCACGCCATACGCGAAGCCGTTCACCGGCCGGCATGTCCAGTACAATCGGAGACCTCTTCTCCCCGCTCTCGCGGAGAGCCATGGTGTCCTCAGGGTTACCGGGTGCTGCCTCGGCAAACTGAATGGAATCCCCCGCACGCATCAGAATGATGGCGCCTGTCGTCGTGTCCTCGTGAACGACCACACCATAATGCTGTTTGAGCGGCTTAATCGGAACATAGGCAATGCCGTCAATTAGTCTAGGTGCGTAGGGAATAGTGACCACCTTGCCGTTCAGCTCGCCCTTCGTGCTGTCCATCTTCATGCGGAATACCGATTCCGAAGTCGTTACAATGACGGATTCCGTTTCCTGCTCATAACGGATGTTGGCATCCACGCTCTCCTGAATCACCGTTATCGGCAGCAGCAGCTCTTCGCCGGAGCCCCGTGCAGGCTGTTCCTTCAGTTCCCCCTGAACAAAAATCGGCTTGTCCATTCCACGCCAGTCCGGCACGGTATGGGTCTGGTTCGGAAATAATGTGGCGACAACCCACCAGACCCCCGCCGCAAGCAACAACAACCCCAGAAAGAAAGAGCTTCCCCTCGTACGCCTCTTCCTTCCCCGATATCTTCTTCTTGCCAAACTACTCCCCCATTTCACTCTTGCTTATGACTAATCCCTTAATACAGAATAACGCCCTTAAAAATAAAAACGTGTGGAATAGTTCATTCCGCACGTTCATTTATAATAACCGGCGTCTATTGGCAGGACTTGCAGAGCCCATACAGTTCCATTCGTAGTCCCTTTACTTCAAACCCGGTGCTTTTCTCAGCCTGTATTCCAACATCTTCAAGGGACGGATAGCTGAAATCTTCGATTTTACCGCAACTCTGACATATAACATGATGATGATCCGATACGTTGGCGTCAAAACGGCTCGAGTTGTCCCCGTACGTCAGCTCACGCACCATACCGGCTTCAATAAACATTTTTAGATTGTTGTATACTGTGGCTACGCTCATACTAGGAAAATTAGGTTCCAGAGCCCGATAAATATCATCCGCTGTCGGATGACCCATAGATTCCACCAGATACGTTAAAATCGCATGACGTTGCGGCGTGATACGGACACCGGTCGTTTTCAGTTGTTCCAGCGCATGCTGTACGGACGTTCCCATGGTTGCCCACCGCCTTCAAGTTTAACTGGTTTTTACAAAACCTATACCGTTCTTTAGACTTCATTGTACGGCGTTTCTTCGATTGTTGTCAATCCGGCAGAGGCGTCCAGCCCCCGCTGTTCCGGCCTTCCTCCTGCTCCGGATAGCTTCGGTAGATGTTCAGATTACTGTTTCCCTCAATACGAATAGAATGTTCGCCTGTACCGGATTCACCGGAGATGGTTTTCTGTTCGATCAAGAGATTGGGCAGCGTCGTCAGAATTCTGCCGTAGCTAATCGTCCCTTCAAGCTTGTAATCGCCCTCGAGCGGAATGTGAAGATCCATCTCTCCAACCGCACTGTACACATTCCAATCGCCACCAATGCGGGATGAACGTATAGCCACTCCACCATTGAGAGATTCAGCACTTAATTGCGACTCTGCCCCACTGATCAGAATATTGCCGTTTCTCGTCTGAGCCCGGATAAGATCGGTCGTTCGCTTTACCGTCATATTCCCTACCTGCGTAGTTAAATCCGTTTCGCCCGTAATGTCGACGGCCAGCATATTCCCGCGATTAGTGGACATTTTAATATTACCGGTAACGCCGCGCGCCGTAATTTCACCATTTAAGGTCTTGCCCGTAACGTTTCCGTATATCCGATCCATCGTAATAGGCCCATTACCACTCTCAAGCAAAATATTCTCAATCGCTTCCACGCGGTTTAAGGTAATGGCTCCGTTCATCGTTCGTATCTCAAAATTGAATCGTCGATCATCCGGAACCGCGATGTTCAAGTTCATACGAGGCTGCCGTTTGCCTGATTCTCCATAGGCCTTCCCCTTGGAACGAATCGTGATCGTCTTGCCTTCCCCCACTTCGATCGTCGACTGCTCGGCAATCGCTTCAGCTAAACCGGGCTGCTCATGATCGACCCATACTTCCGTCTCCACCTTGATATCGTCTACATCCTGCCGCGTAATGGAGATATCCCCGTTTAAGTGATCGACGATGATTTTCTCGGTTTCAAGCTTCACCGGAATCTCCAATATCGGCTTCTCGAACTGGTTATCTTCAGCTTCACTGTAATCCACTCCCGCTGCCGTCAAGTTCAGGCTCACCCGGTTCCAGAGATGGAGAAAATGCTCCTGCTGGGAGATGACAAATACGGAGGCCGTAACAGCCACTGCCAGCAAAATCCCCCTCATGTCCGGCCGAAACCGAAATACTTTACCTTTGCCTAAGAGACGCGACAGCGTGTACCTGACTAAATATTCAACGCCAAGCAGGATAAATAACAGCGGCCACCAACGCTGGAGCGTAAAAATATAATCCGTGCCTCTCCACTCGTCCAGCAGCAATAAAACGCCTGTACATACAAGCAGTAAAGCGGCTGTATATCGCCCCACTCTAATTTTATGTTTCATCCGTCTCCTCCCTCATCTGTTAGGCAGCTATCACCGTACACTGTGTGCGTTATAGGGACTTGCCCTTGCCTCTTCGGTGCCGGAGAGCTTCCCGGATCCCCGCCCATATCCCGATAACGATCAGCATGATGGCAGAGGCTTCCGCACCATAGTCGCGGATTCCTGTCTGCAGCCAAGGCGGCTTCTGGTGAAACAAAATGAGCATGGTCCCGGTAACAACCAACATGATGCCGAAAGCGATTCCCCGTTCACCCCGGAACGGATGGTTCCGTCCTCTTCCGTCCTCGGAAGCAGCAGCGGCTTCCTCACCACGTTTTTTTCGGGAAATAATATATTCCGCTGCCTGCAGCGCGTCATACACGTTATAGAAATACCCTACCGGAATCAGAAGACCCAGGACGACAAGCAGCGGTACATTGATCTGCATACCGATGGAAGAGAAATATAAAAGCGCCGATATATCCAGCAGCAGCAGCATAATAAATGTTATCCCCTTGCGGTACATACCGAGGTATATATGACCCAGGCCCGGAATGAGAGCGGCTAATAGAAGTGCATATAATTTCCGCTTTTTTCGCTGCAGCCCCGGGTGACGCTTAATCTGGACCTGATGCCGTTTCTTCTTGCTGACTTCGGTTTGTGGTTCGGGTGTTGGATTCATAACCTTCTCGCCTCCTTCCAAACATCCTGGGACAGGCGTTGTTTTACGATGTTTTTTCTTTGATAGTACCCCAACGAGGAGCCGAAGTAACTGGCAAAAAACTGGATAGATCGTCTGCAAAAGGCCTGCAAGCCCGCAAAAAAACGGCACCGCCGGTGGTTCAGCAGTTGCCGTTTATTATGATTCATTCCATATTCTATTCAGCCGTTACCATCGTTACATGGCCGACTCCCCGCAACTGCCGGGTGATCTCCATCGGTTCGAATTTGCGATCGGTCAAGACGTGCAGCGAGATTTCGAGCCCTAATACCGCAGGCTGCAGCTCCCCGTATGCCACACTGCTTCGTTCGTTAACGATAAGCTTCTTGATCACGAATTCCTGTTCCTCCAGAACAACGGATATGTCCTCCAAAATATTCGGCGTATTCGCTGCATGGACAGTGATGAGATGGAGTTTGCTGCCGCGGATGTAACGCTGTTCCAGTTTATTGAAGACAACCAGATTAAGAAGAATTAGTACTGTTGATACAATCGAGGCAAAATAAAAGCCAGCCCCGACCGCCAACCCCACGGCTCCCACAACCCAGATGGACGCAGCAGTGGTTAATCCGGTAATGGATTTACCTGTAAACAGAATGGTACCGGCACCCAAGAAGCCAATCCCTGTAATGACGGCCGTTGCCAAGCGCGCAGGGTCAATCCGAACGTTAATCTCGTCTACAAAATCAGAAAAACCGTAAATGGATAACAGCATAATAAGTGTAGAACCCAAGCATACCAATATATGCGTGCGCAATCCTGCAGCATGGTTGGAACGTTCCCGTTCAAAACCGATCAAACCGCCAAGCAGCATAGCCAGCAGCAATCTTAATAAAATGGATACATTATCTATCACCCAAGGATTATTCAAAAGAACGATACTCCCCTCACGTCGGCTTCCATCGCTTATGCTATATCCTTCATTGTATATGAAGATGGAACTCGGTCAATTCCACGCCCGGAGCAACCTCAAAAGCGTGATTCTTTACAAACCCGAATTTCTCGTACAACGTTACCGCAGGCGTATTTCGCGTTCCTGTTGAGACCACGAACATGGGCGCCTCCTTGTAGGATTCCAACACATGTCGAATTAAAGTCCCCGCGATCCCTTTGCGAAAATGACCAGGATGGACCATCATCCGTGATATGGTGACCTGCTCCTGTTCCGGCTCTACCGCAATAGCTCCGATAAGATCGCCTTCTTCATTTATATATCCAAAAAAGGTTTCCCCGCTCGTACGGATCGTATCAAAGGTATCCTGCAGCGGAGGGATTTCCGAGAATCCGATTAATTCAGCTTCCAAAGGGTACGCCATGTGCTGCAGACTCCATATCTGCTGGACGGTATCCCTATCCTCCAAGGATAATGCTCTTATCATATATTCATCCCCTAACCAAGTTATTATTTCTGATATCTTAAAAGGGAACTTGCCCCCGATGCGGGACAAGCTCCCTTATCTAAATACATTCCGGGAACATGACGGATAAACGTTGATTATCCGTTCAGCACCTCAACCAGCAGTTTGTTGGCCAGCGCAGGATTGGCTTTTCCCTTGCTCTCTTTCATCACTTGACCAACCAGGAAGCCGATCGCTTTCTGTTTACCTGCCTTGTAGTCCTCCACGGATTGCGGATTGTTTGCAACCACCTGCTCGACAATACTCTTGATTGCACCTTCATCGCTGATTTGGACGAGGCCCTTCTCCTCAACGATTTGCGCAGGCAGCTTGCCGCTCTCCAGCATCTCTTTAAAGACGGTTTTGGCGATTTTGCTGCTGATGGTTCCCTTCTCGATCAATCCGATCATTTCGCCCAGGCCTTGGCCCGTGATCTTCACTTCAGACAGCTCCAGATTGTTCGAGTTCAAATAACCCAGCAAATCTCCCATGATCCAGTTCGATACCGATTTGGCATCCTTCGTATAGTTCAAGCTGTCCTCAAAGAAGTCGGCGAGCAGCTTGGACGATGTGATAACCGCAGCATCATAGTCCGGCAAACCATACTCTGAGGCATAGCGGGCCTTACGGGCATCCGGAAGCTCGGGAATCGTCGCACGAACCGCCTCTTTCCACTCTTCGCTAATATGCACCGATACCAGATCCGGGTCCGGGAAATAACGATAGTCGTGCGCCTGCTCCTTCCCGCGCATGGAGAAGGTTTTTGCCTGCGCTTCGTCCCAGCGGCGGGTTTCCTGTACAATCACGCCGCCCTCATCGAGAATTTCCGTTTGCCGGTACTGCTCATATTCCAAGCCGCGCTGTACGCCGCGGAAGGAGTTCATATTCTTTAGCTCGGCCTTCGTGCCGAGTTCCTTTTGCCCCCATGGCCGAAGACTGATGTTAGCGTCGCAGCGAAGCGAGCCCTCTTCCATCTTCACATCCGAAACATCGCAGTATTGCATAATCGCGCGCATTTTCTCCAGATATGCCTTGGCTTCCTCTGGTGTCGAGATCTCAGGTTCGGACACGATCTCAACAAGCGGCGTTCCTACGCGGTTAAAGTCAACCAGCGATGCATATCCGCCATCCACGTGCGTGAGTTTACCGGCATCCTCCTCCAGATGAAGCCGGGTAATCCCGATTCGCTTCGTCTTCCCATCCACCTCAATATCGATCCAGCCGTTTTCACCGATCGGCTGATCGTACTGGGAAATCTGGTATGCTTTCGGAGAATCCGGGTAGAAATAGTTCTTGCGGTCAAATTTGCTGATATCGCCGATGGTGCAGTTCAGCGCCATCGCAGCCTTCATAGCATATTCCACAGCCTGGCGGTTTAATACGGGCAGCACGCCGGGATGGCCAAGACAGATGGGACATGTATGCGTGTTCGGCGGGGCTCCAAACGCAGTGGAGCAGCCGCAAAATATTTTGGAATTCGTATGCAGTTCTACGTGCACTTCCAATCCGATAACCGTTTCATATTTTGATGTAGACATCGATTGTTTCCCTCCTTCTCTGCCGCCGGTTTACAGTTCAGGGCGCCGTTTATGGTGTTCAGTATGTTGCTCGTAGGCATGCGCAACGCGCAGTACGGTCGACTCATCAAAGGCTTTGCCGATAATTTGCATACCTACGGGCAGTCCGCCCGCGAATCCGCAAGGAACACTGACTGCCGGCACACCTGCCAAGCTGACAGGAATCGTCAGGATATCATTCAAATACATCGTAAGCGGATCGTCCACCTGAGCTCCCAGCTTGAAAGCCGTAGTCGGAGCTGTAGGTCCGATGATGACATCATATTGCTCGAATACTTTATCGAAGTCCTGCTTGATGAGCGTACGGGCTTTCTGTGCCTTCAAATAATAGGCGTCGTAATAGCCCGAACTAAGCGCATAGGTACCCAGCATGATACGGCGTTTCACCTCATCGCCGAAGCCTTGGCTGCGGGACTCATGATACAGGTCGATCAGGCTGCCTGCATTGTCGGAACGAACGCCATAGCGTACGCCGTCAAAGCGGGCCAGGTTCGAAGAAGCCTCCGAAGAAGCGAGCAAATAATACGTTGCTACCGCATAGTCGGTATGTGGCAGGGAAACCTCATCCCAGGTAGCGCCCATTGCTTCGAGCACCTTCAGTGCGTTCAGGACGGTCTCCTTCACTTCAGCGTCAACGCCCTCGCCCAGGTATTCCTTAGGCACGGCAATACGAAGACCAGTAACGTCTCCGGATAACGCACTCAGATAGTCGGGCACGTCCACTTTGGCAGATGTCGAATCCATTGGGTCATAACCGGCAATCGCTTGCAGGACATACGCGGAATCCTCCACATTTTTCGTCAAAGGTCCGATCTGATCCAGCGATGATGCAAAGGCAACAAGGCCGAACCGGGATACGAGGCCATAGGTTGGTTTCAGACCCACAACACCGCAATAAGAGGCAGGCTGCCTGATGGAACCGCCTGTATCCGACCCCAGCGCAAAGTAAGCTTCACCTGCAGCTACAGCCGCAGCCGAGCCACCGCTGGATCCACCGGGTACCCGATCTAAATCCCATGGGTTGCGCACGGGGTAGAAGCTGGAGTTCTCATTGGAGCCTCCCATCGCAAACTCGTCCATGTTCAGCTTGCCGATCGTCACCGTATCCGCTGCACGCAATTTACCGACAACTGTCGCATCATAAACCGGCGTGAAATTGGACAAAAACTGACTAGCGCATGTAGTGCGGAGTCCTTCTGTCACGATATTATCCTTGATTCCGACAGGAAGCCCGAACAACAGTCCGCGCGTCCCTTCTGAAGCCAGCTTCTCATCCAAAGCCTTGGCGGATGAACGAGCGCCTTCTTCGTCCAAAGTAATAAATGCCTTCACCCGATCCTCACGTTCGGAAATACGGGTAAAAGCTTGGTCAACCAGATCGGTTACGGAAAGCTCCTTATTCTGAAGCTTATTATGTATCTCCGTTAACTTGTAATCAAACAGACTCAAGTGTATATCCTCCCTTCAGGCTATTCCAAAACAGCAGGTACTTTAATTTGATCGTCTTCTTCATCCGGTGCGTTAAGCAGCACTTTCTCGATGGGCAAACTCTCGCGCACTTCGTCTTCTCTCATGACATTGCTGAGATGAAGCACGTGTGTAGTCGGCTCAACACCTTCTGTATCCAATTCATTTAACTTCTCGGCATATTGTAAAATCGCATTCAGTTGGCCGGTAAACATCTGCTCTTCTTCAGGCGTCAAATTCAAACGGGCCAGCTTCGCTACATGCTGAACATCCTTATCGGTAATGCTCATGGCTTTACATCCTCCTTCATGCCCCTATCCAGTTAAAGGGGTAAAGTCTGTCACGACAACTTTTCTCATTATATTGTAGAAGCATGCAAGATTCAATCCAAACAGCTTGAAGCTTGCTGCTTTGGAGTTACTTTTCCATTCCATCAAAAAAGAGTCGGCCTCAGCCGACTCTTCTAAATCCAAGCACGAAGATTCACTTGTTTGATGAAATCCGCCTGGGATATTGCTTCCTTGGTTTCTTCTTCCTCTTCAACACTTTCCAACTCGCCGTTCATCACTTGATGAAACAGCTTCTCATTATATGTCGACAGGGCGAAATCGATGAGCGCTTCCCGCTCGACCCGCTCGGCTTCCTGTCTCAACACGATTGATTCCAGCTCGACATCATCTGCCGGAACAAAAAAATTACGGTTGAGGCTCGGAATCCGAATGACGTAATCGAACGCATTGTCTGGATTTCGGTCATAAGCGATGATATAACCGTATTGACCGATTGGAAGATTCTGCTCAAAGGCGTCCGCAACGATTGTAATCTTTTCCCCTAAACGCAGCATCGTCTACCTCCTGAGTTGTCTATCCTTTTTTAAGAGATAAGAAAATATAAACTTCAGAGGCTTATCATCCTTATCTCACAAGAAAAACTTCCGCTAAATACGGTCTCTCTTCTGATAACGTACGTCGATAGACGTTTTTCTTGTCTTCATAGTCTACTAAAAAAAGATAGAGATGTCCATGTGATTCAGATAAAACCTGAATCTCCCATGGTAACTAGGATTGCGGGGACAATGGACTCCTTCTGAGCAGCCTCGCGGCAACGATAATCGACACCGCCATAATCAGCATGGCAACGAGTATCGGTGACCACGCGCTGCTCCCTGTGCCAAGAATTCGCTCCGCTGCCATGCTGCTTAAACGGCCCGGGCTCCATTGGACGCGGGAGGGCAGCAAACCGGATAAGAGCGAAAGTACGCCGGCAACTGCCAAGCTGATGAAGGCCGCAGCCGGCCCGCGCAGGATTGCACCCAGCGGCAGCACAAGCGTGACGATCCAGGCCAGCCATACAGCATATAAGCCCCCGCCGCTGGTAACCGCTCCCCATTCCAAAGGACCGATGAGCTGATACGTGTAATATGCAGCACTGCCAAGTCCAAGCGCAAAAGAACCGACCAGCAACGTCATCATGGCGGCCCATTTGGCAGCCATCATAGGAATCGTGGATACCGAGCGGGCGAGAACAAGCTCAGCCGTACCGGTGGCCCGCTCCCCTGCTACCGTGTTCATTGCCGCCAGCACAAGCACCAGCAGGCCGATGGTGCTGAATTGGCTCAAGGTTGATGCCATCACGTTCTCAGCGGACGGAACGGTAAATAACGCCGCCGCTTCCGGGGGCAATTCCCCGGCCATGGTAAGGATTTCCGGCAAATAATATGTGGATACCGGCTGCATAATGCCAAGAAGCAGAAAGACCGCGGGAACCCAAATCCATTTATAGGTCCGACCTGCCTCGAGCATTTCTTTTTGATAATAAATCCAGAACGGCTTCATGAGCCCACCACCTTCATAAACATATCCTCGAGCGAAGACGTGCCCGCTTCAAAACGAAGCAGCTCGATTCTGTCATCGGCAAGCTCCTTGATTAACGCAGCACGCGCAACATCCATATCCGTCACCATCAGCTTGGCGCCGCGTTTGCCAAGCTCGATCTCATGCACATAAGGACGGCTCGCAAGACTATCGAGCCAAGCAACCTCCCGCTCCCCCGGTTCAACCTCAATCGATAGGACCGGCTGGCGGTATTTCGTGCGAAGTTCACGAAGGGCGCCTTTCTCCGCAATTTCCCCGTCTACCATCAGTACCATGTCATCGCAAATTTCCTCCGCATCGTGAAGCACATGGGTAGAGAACAGAACGGTGACTTCCCCGCGCAAGCGATCCAAAAGGTCCATAACCTCACGGCGCCCGATCGGATCAAGTGCCGATACCGGCTCGTCCAGCATAATCAGCTCGGGCTCATGCACAAGCGCCTGAGCAATGCCAAGCCGCTGCTTCATTCCGCCGGAGTAACCGGATATTCGGCGTTTAGCGGCCTGCTGCAGACCTACCATTTCGATGACTTCCCGGCTTCGCTTAATGGCTTCTCTTCCGGATAATCCCGACAGCTTGGCGCTGAAAGACAAGTACTCCATGCCCGACATCCAGCTATAAAACTTCGGGTACTGAGGCAAGTAACCAATGCGGTTGCGCCAGCCGCTCGTTTGCGTATCGGCTGATCCATATCGGATCTCCCCCCGGGTTGGGGGTATCAATCCAGCCAGCATCCGCAGTGTGGTTGTTTTGCCGGCACCATTAGGACCAAGCAGGGCAGTGCAGCTTCCACGCTGCAATTCAAATGAGATGCCCTTGACCGGTGTGATGCTTCCTATGCTTTTGGTCAATTCATGAATGCTTAAAAGCTTCTCCGTCAAACTTCTCGCCTCCCCGCAACGAAATAAGCAACGCTGCCAATAATGTTACCCAGCAGTATAATGAGCACCCACATCCATCTCGCTCCACGAATACTCGCAGGCTCTGCCCTGAACAGAGATACAAGCCCTGTCACCGCAAGAATCGCTTGCAGTGCAAGGATCGGCCAGATCAATCCCCAATTAATTTCCATAATAATCCTCCCATGTTCCATATTTAATGAAGAAACTTAAGACTTGCGGTCATCTTTGTGAATGACGAATATCCAGTAAAAGAGCAGCGGCATTGGCATTGTCGTAGACCCCCATATCCCCCAGAACCAGGCCATCTTGCCAAGCCCCCGCTTCCGGGCATCCAGGAAAAGCCATGTCCCTTGGATCAGCACAAGCACAACGGCAAGGATGATCACTGCCAGCGGGCTCTCGTTAACTTCATTCATCAGATTCCCTTCTTTCCGGCAGACCTTAGACTCTTGGAAAATACAAGAACGGAAATCCCGGCAACCATGCCGAACCCGTGAATAAACAGTAGGATCATCGGCGCCGCCAAGGCAGCCATCAATCCGCCACCAACAATAAAGAATGCTACCAGAAGAAAGAGCAGCAATTCGTATTTCATCCGTCGCCGCTTGCGCTCCAAGGTATGAACGGCCAGCGTATGCAATCCTTCCAGGGATGGGGATGGCACATCCTCAAACAATTGATCCACCCGTTTCATTTCTTTGGTAAATCCTTCAATCCATATTTCGTCTTCACGCTCAGGTCCTTTGACCATCGTCACCCATCTCCTTTCGCAGCTGTTTGATACCGTAAGCTGTTCGTGATTTCACCGTTCCTTCGGGAATGCCAAGCATCGTTCCGATTTCATCATAGCTATAGCCGTAATAATGCTTCAGCAGTATAGCAATCCGGTGATCCTCAGATAAGCGGGATAATCCATTCAGCATATCCGTCCAATCTTCTCCCCGCCGCTCCATCTGCCAGCGCAACCGCCTTGCCGACTGAACCGCCTCCTGCTCCAGCCATTTCTTCTCCCGTTTCTTTCGCCGGGTGCTATCGATGAACAACCGGGTAGCAATGGTTATCATCCAGGAGGAAAAGGACGAAGCCCCGTTGTATCGGGTTATATTCTCCATGCACCGCACTATGGTATCCTGAGCAGTATCCTCTGCAACCATCGGGTCCATCGTCACTTTTAGCAAATATTTATAAAGAAAGGAATAATGCTGCTTGAACAGCAGCGCCATGGCCGCTGCATCACCTAATTGCGCTTGTCGTACCAAGTCCTCTTCATCAGGGATCATGAAAAAATCATCACCTTCTTTCGCATTCCAATCGTAATACGATTAACAACAGCCAATCGTTCAAATGGATATTTATATTTATCGTGTACCGAATGATATCATTTATTAAATCCTATCATGACGGTAAGAAAATCATCGATACCTGTAAAAAAACGCAAAAAAAAGCAGCCGGTAAATCACCGGCTGCCCTCTCCAATAGAAAGAACACATTCACTTCATGATGAGGGTGTCATGTTCGTATGTCGGTCTATTGATTAAATCGTATAACCTGCAGCCGATGATGCCATGGCTGCTGCGCTATCCCTTCATCCTTCACCAGCCTATCCCAGACAACCGAGGATATTTCCGTCTGGGCCTGCCGGTGGGACTCCGATTGTCGATCAATCGCTTCGCTTCTTGTAACACTCCCGTTCAACAGCGATAGATGATCTTTCCTCACTGGCGCTTCCCCCTAATCACGTCCATGCCAAAAAACTCCCCATAAAATAAAAGAACGCAAACCGGGATAAATTCCACAGTCTGCGTGCTTCGCAAGGGTAACATTTAATTAACCGTATTGTATCAATGTTGTCTATGTTTGTCCAGACAAAAATTCCCGATTTATGTCGGAAGCTATCTTATCGGCTGGCAGAGACGTAAGGATTCCGCTGTTTTTCATAGCCAATGGTTGTCCGGGGTCCGTGGCCGGAGTACACAACGACTTCATCAGGGAAGCTATACAGCGTATTTTGAATGGAATCAATCAAATCACGTTCACGACCTCCAGGAAGGTCTGTTCGCCCAACGCCTAGACGGAACAGCACATCACCGGAAAACAGATCATTTCCACATTTGAAGCTCACACTTCCCGGGGAATGGCCCGGTGTATGAAAGACGCTGAAGGTATGTCCGATTAGCTGCAGCTCAAGTCCATCCGCCAAATCGTACTCAGCCGGTTCGGTGGACAGCGGTTCCGTTACCTGTGGCCACATCATCGAGCCGTTAAGCTTCGGGCTGGACAGCCATTCACTCTCTAGGGTGTGCAGGTAAACAGGACAACCCTTTAGCTTACGGATTTCCTCGACACCGGCCATATGATCGAAATGCGCATGGGTCAGCAGGATCGCTTCAATTTCCAAATCGGCTATCCGTTTCACCAACGCTCCCGGGTTCATGCCGGGGTCGATGATGACTGCTTTGCCTTCTACAGGCCCTGTCAGCAAATACGCATTCGTCTGAAGTGGTCCTAAATTAAAAGTCTCAATATGAAGTGTCATGATTAGAACCCTGACATAAGTTCACGCAATTCCTTAATGATGGCAGCGTGGAACTCATACCCTTCCCCATAGGCTTGAATAATGCTTTGTCGTGTGACCGCAAGGTTGTCCTGATAGTCCGATGCTTCACGATCCGGATTGTTCTGTTTAAACTCAATCATAAACTTCTGCACATGCGCCGGACGGGGTCCCCATGTACCGAGAACATGCCCTCCGGTATCTGAAATGATAACAATCGGAATGGAACGACCACCCATGGTCAAGAACTGATCCATGACATCCAGATTCTCTTCCATAATCAGCACTTCGGTCTCAATCCCGGCAGTCTCCATCGCCCGGAATACGACAGGCATATTGCGTGCAACATCACCGCACCAATCCGCTGCCAGAATGAGGACCCGCAGATCATCCCGGAAATTCAGACTTTCGAAGAACTCTTTATCCTCTTCATTCTCCCAGACAAACTGTTCATATCCTGCCTTGAACGCCTCCTGGTTCTTCTGCATGCCGTCCATAAATTGCTGTGGAGAAATCCCTGTCCCCAAATGATTTGCCATATTCATGCTCATTCGTTATTTCGACCTCGCCTTCGATGATTTTATCCATTTTATCAAAAAATAAAGAATCATGACGGCCAATGCCCCCAGCAGAATCTCCTGCACGTATGGCCCTGCCTTCTCGTCGATATGCTCCCATTGATCGCCCAGAAGCAATCCGAGATATAAGAATAATGCCGTCCATGGAATAACGGCCAGGGTGGTCAACAGCGTAAACCGTCCCACAGGCATCTTGGAGATTCCGGCCGGTATGGAAATCGCATGCCGTACCACCGGTACAAACCGTGCTGTAAATATAACACCGGTGCCGTACTTGCTAAACCATTCCTCGGCGTAATCGATATGCTTCTTCTTAATCAATATGTACTTCCCGTACTTCTCCAAGAAGGGCCTGCCTCCGTAACGGCCGATCCAATAAATAAACAACTGTGCGAGCACGCCGCCAGCGGTACCGAAGAGCATGGCTCCGAGAAAATGAACTTCACCCAGAGACACCAGATAACCGCCATAGGCGAGTACGATCTCGCTTGGGATGACCTCCACCATTAATCCGAGCATGATTCCGAAATACCCCAGCTGCTGGATCCATTCAAACAGTCGGCCTACTGCCTCGTAGAAGAACTCCACGCTTGTCCCCCGCTTTCCACTGCGTTGATTTCTTGTACTAGCCTATTCTAACACAGCCCGGGACATGCCTTCTACTGCGCCCAATTATGGGCGGCGCTGTGACTTTCGCCGGTTTCGGGACATATGGTGAAGCAAAGGAGTGAGTCACGCATGCATTCTCCCCATGCCAAACAACCGGGCAGCAAGCCCCCCTCCCCGCGCGGGATACGGCGGGCCTGCAGCAAAGAATTATACCGCACGAGTAAACGTCTCAAGCTGTACCTTCCTCCGGAAACCTTGAAGCAAGGTGAAGAATTGTATTACCGGAAGGTGATCGGTAATTTGATCTGGATCCACGAAAACCACAGCAATAAGAAACTTTTGTGCGACTGGTGGGAAAAGGAAGTCTGCGGCGAACTGGCCGAGCTGTGGGAGGTTCCGGAACGTCAGTTGGCCTCGGCCTTCCGGGATGCCTTCGGCGGATAACGCGCTCTTCCTTGTACCCTAGTACAGCATGAATCGCGCTAGCGCCGGGCCGAGATATCTGCTTGCATGGGCTGCCTTGCCACATGCTTCCGTGTTCCCCCATTCAGCGTTTTTTCCAATCGGTTGGCCTGCCGTACCGCAAGCACAGACAGATCGAATTCCCGGTCATTTCGATGATCATCCATCTCACGAAGATCGGCCGCAAGGGAACGATAGCGCTTCAAGATCTTCAAACCAGCCCGAGCCGCTTCAACCGATCTGGCGGAATCTCCTCCCGTCCGGTGCCAATCTGCAAGGGAAGCCAGTTTCAGCACGGCTCGGGTATGTTTGACATCATTGAACCGATCCTGATCGATGGCCGCTATATACCAGGCTGCCGCCTCTTCCGATTCGCCTCTGAGCGAATAAGCTTCTGCCAGCTTCCAGCTCAGCCCCGGGTGATTCGGTGCATATACCAAACTTTGCATCAGCAGCGGAATTCGCTGGCTTGGGGGAAGCCAATCCACCAGGCTCAGTGCCGCCTCCGTGTTGACGGGGCTCCACCTTAACGAGGATTGGAGGAGCGCGATCTGCCGTCCGGGCGGCTCCGAGGCGGCCCCACGCTCTTTGACCTCGCTGATGCCCAGCACAGCAGCGAGGAGCACCCAGCCCGCGAGCAGAACGATCACTGTAACCCTGAGCAATGGCAGCGATTGTAACGGCCGATTTCCCCCGTTCCCTTCATAAACGGCTGGCAGCTTCTTCTCTATTTTGAAGGGTTTGCGTCTTTGAGCTGTGTCAGGGCCAATCTGCACTTTCCGACCAGAAGAGGCTGCAGCGAAGCCCATTACTGTAAGCCACAGCAGCAGCAGCCATACCAGCCCAAAGCACCAGTCAAAGTCCACTGCCGCGTGTCCAATCAGCACAAAGGCAGCGGGCATGAGTCGGGAGCTCACAGCAATGAGCCTCGCAACCATAAAGCTAACCAGAACAAGGACAAGCAGCAACCCGATCACTCCCGTATTCAGCAGGATATCCATATATCCGCTGTGCACCTCGGCACCCACGTAGGGCTGGGACTGAATGGCAAGGTAGGATTGCCGCCACGTCTCCCCTCCCCGTCCCAGCCACAGCGACGACCGAGCCAGCTGCCATGCGTCGCTGTACATGAGGCGGCGCGCGCTCAGCGTTGCCGCGCCGCCCAGAGTCCGATCCTGCACCTGATGCAGGATCACCGCTCCGGCTGCGGCAGCCAGCAGCGCCGCAGCCCCCAGGGCCCCTGGCGCGGCATACCGCCGCCGCGGGCCCCCGCTGTGCCGCCAGCGGCACAGCAGCAGGCCGGCGAGGACGCCGCCGGCCCAAAGCCCGGCCAGCCATAGCAGGCCGGGCAGCACGGCTGGAGCCAGCTTGGCCTCAGCCAGCTGGCGGTACAGCAGCGCCGCGCTCGCCAATGGCGCGGCGGCAGCCACCAGGAGCGGCGCGAAGGCACGCCGCTCCTGGGCGAAGCCGGCCGCACACGCAAGTGCGGCCGCGAGCCAGGCGCCGCGCGACTCCGTCAGGAGCAGCGCGGCGGTGTAGGGCAGCAGCGGCAGCAGGGCAGCCGCTGCGCGGAGCGTGCCCGTCCGGGTCCGCAGGACGGACGGCAGCGCGAACAGCCGCTCCAGCAGGAAGGCGGCCATCACGGCCCCGAACGTGTTCGGGTACTGAAGCAGACCGCCAAGCCTCGCGCCCGTCGCGCTGATGTCCGCATCTGCCGTATGATAGATCCCATAAGGCAGCTCCAAAAGTCCATATACGGCAAGCAAAGCACTGCCACACAGCGCAGCACCCATCAGATGCCAACCCGCCTGCATCATGCGTAAGCCATCACCTGTACGGCATATACGCCAGGCGACGGCTGCAAAGGAGCCGTAGCTTCCCCACAGGATGATCTCTTTCATCGTACCTTCCAGAGAGAGTGGTCGCCCGATTGCATGAAGCACATACATGAGAATCATTCCGCAGATGCACCCAAGCACCACTCGCAAACCTTTATCCAAATTAACCAAGCCAGACATCATGCCAATGCCATGAATCTCCTGACCTTGGATTCCACCATACCGTTCAGTTCCCATCATAAGCAGCAGAAGCACCCCAAAACCGGCTCCGACCCCATAGATATCCCCATCAAAAAACATTCCACTCCGGATACCTGCCACAAAGACAAGCGCAATCAGCGTCATTCCGCAATTACGATGCAGGGTCTTCCATGCCATGAACCAATCGCCCCCGTTCCAATGTTTAACCATTCATCCTCAGCTGCTCCACGGCATCCGTCCTTCGTGGGACTAACCATCTAATAGCATTGTGGGCAAGGACATACGTCGTTATTCTTGAAACAGCGTCGGGGATCTCATCGATGCTAGAAAGCCGCTGGATCCCCTAGATTGAGGCTTAGAGTGCCATCATAAAAAAATCGTCTATTTTGATCTACATTCTCAGAAGAAGGACCGCGTTCTGATGCTGCCCAGCAGAAGCGGAATTATCAGCAATCAGGGTGAAGCTATCTGCTCGATGCCAGACTTTCTTGCGATATCTGGAAGACCAAGCTTCGAGGTTTATACTTAGTGGTGCCACCAAGCAGCATGGAAGTCTGATATCTAAAAAAGCGATGAAAGTGTGGTCGCACTTTCATCGCTTTTCTGAGATCAACATGATGTGATTTTACGTATCCGGCAGCAAGTCCTTGCACGCCCGCTCAAGATATGGTGAGGCGCTTAAAAAATCGCGGAACGCGGTATATTCCTGCCACAGCTTATCCCGATCTCCGGCAGAACCGCTAACCGCACGGATCAATATATTTTTCGGAGTATGTTCCATATCAATAAACTCCAGCAGCTGTGTCTTGTAGCCCATCAGATCGAGGAGCTTGGCTCGAATGGCGTCCGTGGCAAGCGCCGAGAATCGTTCCTTTAGAATACCGTGGGACAGCAGCGGCTCCATAACAGGGCTCTGGACTTGGGAGAACAGCTCATGCTGGCAGCAAGGCACCGACAGAATAACCGAAGCACCCCAACGGACCGCTTTTTCCAGCGCTGCGTCTGTTGCCGTATCACATGCATGCAGCGTGACCACCATATCCACTTGCTCCAGTTCGTCATATTCCGCAATGTCACCGACAAGAAACTGCAATTGGGTGTAGTTCAGTTTTTTCGCCAGCATACTGCAGTGTTCGATGACATCCGCCTTGAGATCCAATCCGACAATATTCAGCTTTCTGCGCGCGGTTACCGCCAAATAGTGATATAAAGCGAAGGTCAGATAGGATTTCCCACAGCCAAAATCAACGATCGTCAGTGGACGGTCCTCCGGCAGGTGGGGAAGCACATCCTCAACCATTTCCAAAAACCGGTTGATCTGTTTGAACTTATCGTACCGGCGAGCAAACACTTTGCCGTCCTCACTCATGATGCCGAGTTCCACCAGAAACGGAACAGGCTCTCCCTCTTCAAGGATATACGTCTTTTTCCGGTTATGGGACAAATCCGTCTTGGTCTTGGAGGCGGATTTGGTCAGAATCGAAACCTTGTATTTCTTCGAGATCAGAACCTGATAATCCGCTTCCGGCGTATACATCATCGCTTGCCGGAATACATTCTCGAACATGTCAACCAGCACCGCCTCCGCCTCATCCACCGGCACGTTCTGATGGGTCACTTTGGTTCCGGAATAATAGGCGAACTGATAGTGCAGCTTATTCTTGAGCTCTACGGGCTTAACCGTTACTTTGCTGTAAGTCATGCCTTCCCGCTTACGAAGCTGGCTTAGCGTAGCCGTGATCAACGATTCTTCTTCCATGATGTTATGAATCAATTTTCTTAATGCATCCAAAAGGTACATCTCGCTTTCTTTATGTGATAGACAGGTTAATCCCGCTTTAGGTAAACGACTTGTCGCTGTTCACCGCTGCATGCGGAAAACGACGGTTAAGCTCATCCATTCCTTCGTGGACTTCCTCCAGCGGAAGCCCGCCCTTCGCCAAATCCTCGGGCAGCTTCTGCTGCAATCTTTGATAGAACTGTACGGCTTCCCCATATTCCATCTTGTCGTTATCCAGCAGTTGGTAGAGGGTGTTCTCCGCTTCCGCGTACATCCCCTGCTGCTCCGTATATGCATAGTAATCCCGCATCGCCGTCTCGGGCAATGCGTATGACCTTAAACGTTCTCTCACGATACCGATCCGTTCCGTCAACCCGAGCAGTTTGAGATCCGCTCCTTGCAGGGCCGACTTCAAATATAGCTGAAAAACCTTGGTATAGAGCATAACAGCCTCTTCTTCACGCTCCAGCTCAAGCAGCAGGGATGCTTCCTCTTCCATAAGCCTGACGGCGCTTTGCAGCTTGTCCGCTTCCAGATAACCATGACTGCGAAATAGCTGTTCAATATCGGCGGCGGACAATGAGCGAAGAAGCCCTGAATTCAACCGGAACTGCCGTTTAAAGAGCTCATCCAGCTCCCATAGGGCTTCTGTGTGCTTGCGCTCCTGCTTCAGCGAAAACACCTTGGCAATCATCTGTGTCATATCCTCAATTAGCCGGACGAGATAATCCCTGCGAAACATACGCCCACCCCCAATCTGCATCCATGTCAGATACAGCATATTCCTGATCTTAATCGTTACCATGCTGCGTTCAGCTGCCAAGAACCCGAAGGAATACAGGGCAGCCTTCAGCGAACCAACTTACAAGGTAGAAATTTTGCCGGGTCAAGCCCAAGCCGGATCACGATTAAATTGTAGGCTATCCGGGGCCAGAATTCCAGTATCCGGCCTTCCCCTCCCATTCTCGGCTCTACTTCGGCCAGCCAAGCATACGAGGTATAGCACGCCTGGCACAAAAATAAATGAACGGATATCCCGTTTCGGGGGTATCCGTTCATTATAAACTATTGAAAGATTCTCATGCGTTTATTCATGCTCAAGCCGTCCCATGAAGGAAGTTATGACATCGCCAAGCTTCTCCGGCGTCTCCATCATACTCATATGTCCAGCGCCCTCGATTATGATTGGGGTCACGTTGTCATGGTCTGTCGTAAAGGTACGCTCTGCCGGAATCAATCCGTCCTTCTCCCCGGCTACCAGCAGGATAGGCAGCGTGGACGCCGAGAGCACATCACGTCGGTCCGGACGCTCGCGCATCGCCAGCGCTGCTCCGATCGCTCCCTGAGGTGGCGTTAGATAACCTATCTCCTTCGCCCGCTGAATACATTCCGGCTTAGTATCCTTCGTATCCGGAGCGAATAAGCCGGGCACCAATCCATCAACAAAAGCCGTAATGCCCTCCCCTTGGATGGTGCTGACTGCCTTCACCCGCTTCTCCTTCGCTTCGTCCGAATCCGGGTAGCCTGTGGAATGAATCAGGCCGAAGGCGTTCAAACGAGAAGCGTAACGCTGGGCGAAGGAGAGCGTGATATATCCTCCGAGGGAATGACCGAGTAATACTGCCTTCGGGATGTCGAGCTCATCCATCAATAGCAGCACATCGTCTGCCATCTGTTCAATGGTATACGATCCCATCGGTGCATCAGACCGCCCGTGACCACGGAGATCCGGTACAATGACTCTGAAGCCTTGAAGAAATGGCAGGACCTGTTCCCAGTAGGCGGAGCTTCCGCAGAAACCGTGAAGCAGAATGATTGGCTCACCTTGTCCCTGATCAACATAACAAATCGTGCTGCCGTTGCATTGTACTTTTTCCATAGCGATACCCTTCTTTCTATTCAGCGGATGTCATCTGATAGACACCCATTATTTTATAAAGAATGATCTATTATTAAACAGAAACACCCCCGGCTGAAACGCCGTGTCTTACGGTATAAGGCCAAAGGCTATAGCGGCTTGCTTTGCTATCTGCTCCGCCATCCCCATGACTTGGTATAGGGACGTCACTTGAAGAGTCCAATACGGTTTCGGTCCATGGACGTTCACAACCGCTGCCACGCTGTAATCTCCCACTGCCGGAAGTCTCCCGCCAACGGACTGGGCAGGCGTCAGCGGGCCCTCGCACGTAAAGAAATATCCGACTGACGAGGCTTGTCCCAAGCATGCATCAATAGCAATAACCGCCTTGTCCTCAGGTATACCTTGAAGCCTTGACACAAAATTAAAAGCGTCACACGGTTCGGGCAGCGTCCCGATCACATGCGGAAAACCGTATTCCATGAGCCGGCTTCCTGTAAGCGGTCCAAGTGCATCTCCTGTCGAACGGTCGGTGCCTATACATAAAAATACGACGCTGTCCAACGCATGCCGCTGCGAAATCGACCGAAAAAAATCCGTTAGTTCATACCCCGACATTTTAGCTTTTACAGCCTGTACGCCTGGCGTCTTGCCGGATTGTTCGCTCATGACGGACCCCCTCCTTGATTACATCGCTTGAAGCCTTGTCCCGCAGCCTGAAAACCTTTTTTTCCTGATTTTACCCTATCTCTGTCTCCGATGGCAAAAACATTGGTCGAGCCGCACGGTAACATGGTACAATACAGGGACGAAAATCGTAAATCCGCCAATGAGAGGATGGTGTTAATCCATGGATTTGAGTGAAAAATCCCAAGCCAATATCGAGTATATGATTGAACAGATTAAAACCAAGCTTCGGATGGCTACAGGGGCTGCCATGCAAGCCTCCGCCTTTTCGGTTAATCAATATGATGATATTTATGATTTGTACGACATGGTCATGAATAAGCAAAACCTTAGTATATCGGAAGTCGAAGCTGTTGTATCGGAGCTCGGGCAGCTGCGCGGGAACCAGTAGATCATCATTGCCCGAAAATCTTGAAAAGATCTAAAAGAAGAATCTTGTATAGCAAAAGCCCCCGGAACTTCGCTAATCTAAGCAAAGTTCCGGGGGCATTCTGTTCTTCTCTACGGCATATCGATCATCACCACTTCCGAGTTCCCCTCACTGGAGTTCCCTCGGAAAGTCAGCTCATGACGGCGCTGTATCCTGGCCGCGTCACCCGCTGTAATATCAAACATGCCGTCTTCCGATGATATTTCCACTTGACCGCTTATCACGTACAAGTGCATTCTCCGATCTTCGGCCAGACTGTACGTCAGTTCTTTCCCTGTCTCCAGTATGGTACTGCATATTACAACATCCAGCGACTCGGGCAAGCTGTGCTCACCGTGACCCGGCCCCATAATCGGAAGCACCTGATTCAATTGCTGTTCTTTTGTAAAATCGCCTTGGTGATGACTGGTCTCAAGGTCCGCCTCCGCAGGTAGAAACCACATTTCCAGATAGCGTACGTCCTCGGAAGTTGAGGCATTCTTCTCTGCATGGTACACGCCGGAGCCTGTATTCACGACATGAATCGAACCGGGAGTCAGCTCCATTTCTTTCCCTGTATCATCTTCATACGTTAACGTGCCTTCCAGCACCAAATGGACAATGACTAAGTCATGATGAAACCTTCGATCAAAACCTTCCATCGGTTTAAGCACATATTCATTATGTGCCAGCAAGCTTCCAAAATGCTCGTTATGTGGGTCTGTATAATCACCAAAGGAAAAGCTGAATTCACTATGAATCCCGTCTTTATGGGTCGTATGTCTTTCCGCTGCCGTCATGATCTTAATCATGGCCGGTCACCTCCGCCGTTTTTACTATTCAATACCCCGGCGGTTTCCGGTCTAATCAGTCATGCTTACGCATGAGTCAGCCTAAATGCGGTTTCCACCCTGCCTACTTTAAGACCTTCATCGTTGTATAAATCCTTGGGGTACGCGGCTTTCAGGCGATCGATGGTCATTTTGTTGTTATACCCGATTTGCTCCAATATGGACTCCGCTATCCAGCCCCATTCTTCTTCAGAGCCGTCTGCAATTTTGAACGAAATGCCGAGGCGCTCCTTCTTCAGACCCAAGCAGTACACACCTTTAAAGCCTCCCTTGGCCACAATATTATCATCTTCCAAAAGAAGGGTGTCCACCTTGTGATTTCCCGCCACCATATAAGGAGATGCATGCATGGCCTCCGTAATTCGGATGACCGCCCTTTGTGTTGGCTCATCCTCAATAAGTTCCGGGGATGCGAGCTTCATATAGGCTGTAGCCAGAGCACGAAGCGGCAGGGCAAATACCGGCAGGCCGCAACCGTCGGTTCCCAACCGGATATCCGAAGGAGCCAGTCCGGCCAAATCGGAGACCGTTTGAAGAATCTCCTGCTGCAGCGGATGCTCCGGCTGATCGTATCCCGTCAGCGGATATCCTGCCATCTGGCAATAGGCCAGCATGCCATAATGCTTGCCGGAGCAATTATGATACCATTTGCTCTTGTCTCTCCGCTCTCGCAGAAGAGCTTCTTTATTTTCCTCATCCAGCGGCCAGCTGGACGCGCAAACCATGTAAGCTTCGCTAATATTCACCTTGCGGGCAAAGCCTTCCAATACTTTTACGTGAGCCGGCTCTGCCCGATGTGAAGCCGTCATGATGGCGATTTCCTTATCCGTCAGTCCATAATGGTCAGCAAGCCCGCCGCGGATGGAGGGGATCGCTTGCATCGGCTTGGCCGAAGAGCGCGTAAACGCCACATATTCCGGATTTCCCGCGTAAGCCTGGACACTTCCTTGTTCATTAACAATACATATATGTCCATTGTGGACGCACTCCAATATGTCCGCCCGATATTCCTTTACTAATACAGTGTCCATGTTGTATAGCTCCTTCTATAACCGTCTGTGACCGCATTCCTGCCTTAAAAACCTCTTCATGTGTGGTACCTGTATTCCTCGCTTATTCGAGGATTATCGCCAATCTGTATTCAGTATAGTACAAAAAACCGCAAATGACAGCAGGGTTAATTCCGTAGGGGACGGACATTTCATATTATCCCCCGTTTCACGCTGTCCTGTTTCATGATGTGGCCTTAGGTTTAATTACGAGATAAGCAAGCCCACTCGAAAAACATTGCTCTTTAAAAAGGAGGCGATCGTATGTGGGGAATCATTATTAGCATCGTAATGGCAATCATCATCGGGATTATCGGGGATGCACTGGTTGGTCATGAAATGCCGGGCGGAATTATCGGGTCCATGATCGCTGGTTTCGTGGGCGCATGGCTCGGACCATGGCTCTTCGGAGCATGGGGGCCTGTCATTGGCGGATTTGCCATTGTGCCCGCCATCATCGGTACAGCTATCTTCGTATTCTTGCTCGGTCTTGTTGCCAAGCTATTTAGACGTACAGCCTGATTCTCGTGTCTATATTCTTTTTATATTAACTAAAAGGAGTGAAAGTTATGAATCACACAGAACAAGAACATCCAGTACAAAGCGGTTCCACATTCTTCAAAGGTGCTTTCATCGGTGCCTTGGTCGGAGCGGCAGCAGCTCTGTTGTTCGCTCCAAAGCCAGGCCGCGAACTGCGCGGGGATTTGTCCGAGAAACTGAGCATGGTAACGGATAAAACCAAGGAAGTTGCTTATACCGTAGGCGATAAAGCTTCTGAACTGGCCAAAACCGTGGGCACCAAAGCCTCCGATGTGATGGCCACCGTGAATGAAGGCCGCCAAAGCATTATGTCCAGCGTCAAGGAAGCATCGGCGGACGTGTCCAGCGAGGTTTCTAATGCTTCCAAAGACGTAAAGAATCAAGCGATGGACACTTCTTCCGAAGTCAGCCGTGAAATGAAATCGACAACGAATTAATAATTCGTGAGGTCACGAAATAGCCAGCTGACACAGCTGGCTATTTTTGTGCCAGATCGCGACAGTCAGCTTGTAAGCATCATATGGATGGATAAGTGAAATGAAACGGCGCATTTGCCTGGAAAGCGGGGATATCTCATGAGTAAAGCGAACCCATATCATAGCGGCTCCAGCTTCTCGACCCGGGGCGGCAATCGTTCAACACGACGCGAGGAGTCACGAATGGAATCCGAAACAAGTAAGGAAAGGCGCTCCCGGGAGGCGGATGATATCCAAGAGCATCCCTTTGAACTGCGGCACGAAGTGAAGAAACTGAACACGCGTCTGGACAAAATTGCCGCTATGCTGGAGAAATCCGAGATGAAGGACATGATCGATCATTACATGAATCCCAAGAAACGCATCATCGCCAACCTCACAGCCGGACTATCCCGGGGGCTAGGCTTAACCCTTGGCACGGCACTCGTGCTGGGTCTTCTGGGTTACATTCTCAGCTTCTTTGTCAACGTACCGATGATTGGGGATTTCATCTCGGATTTACAAGGATATATTGATCAATCCAGATCCTAGTGTATCTTTTACGTACTGAAAACGCCCGGTTCCTTTAGAGGTCACCGGGCGTTGTGATCATTCGTGCTGCCATTCATGCATATCCTTCGTGCCTCAAAGGTTTTTGTTGCTGGACTTCACTTGAAGCAAGTCCCCCGTCCATCCCTTCGCACGCATCCAAAGATACATCCCCCCGGTCCACAGCAGGGTGAAGCCGCTGACTGCCGTAAATCCCCAGAACGTCTTAATGGCGGGCAAATTCTCAAAATTCATACCCCATACGGCTCCAACCACGGTTGCGGGTGTGAGCACGACCGTAAAAATCGTCAGGGTCTTCATGATTTCATTACCACGGAACGCAGAGATTGCATCGTCTATCGACACCAGCGTATCGATTTCGCGCTCATAATGATGAATCAGCTTTTCTATTCTTTCCACTCGATGAAGGAGCTGTTGAAACGAGCGGCTGCTATCCAGCTCGCCATGATACCCTTCCTTTGCTGCGGCGATCAGCTCCTGAAAAGGAATAAACAGATTACTCCACTCCAACAGCTCAAACCGGGACGACAGAATACTGTCCATTAAGGACCTACGGTTGCGCGTCCGCATATCACTTTCAACAAGACGCAGGTTATGCTCGAATTGGTCCATTCCCGCATGGTAATAATGCAGAATGGCCCGAGCCAGCACAAACATGCCGTCGACAGGCTTTTGGCATTGATGAAGCATGGAAGCTCTATCGGACTTAGCCATCACGCTTCGGGTATGCTCATCCAAATTGATGGTGATCAATACTTGGTGGTCCGTATAGAAATAGAACTGTTCCGGCTTGTAATGCTCGGCATCATCCGTAACCTTATAAAGCATGGTTCCCAAAATGACCGGCTCCACCCCATCCTTGAATCGGACGGATAAGTAGTTTCGTTCCTTTAACGTTGATGCCAGATCAAACCATTCGACTGTATAAGGATAGCGCGTCCGAAGCTCACCGATCCAGGAGGATTGCCAGTCATCCGTTCGAACATCGTACCACTTCCATCCCCCTGCAAAAGTATAAATATCCTGACCTTCCATCCTATCCGGCCCCAGCATGTTTCCTTGCCACTCCCTTCTATAAATACGAATCGTAGGTTCCAAAAAGGCACGCTTTCCTGTAATGGAGGAAGCGTGCCTTATGTTGCTATACGTCTGTTTCTACGAGGCTTGTCCATATCAGTAAGAAGAATTGGACATGATCTGCTTCAGTTTTTCCGTTGCCCGCTTCTGGATACGTGAGACACTCATTTGCGACACGCCTAACCTCTGAGCGATCGCTCTCTGGGACTGTCCCTCCTGAAATGCCAGCAATAGCACCTTCTGCTCTTGCTCCTTCAACTGGCTCATCGCCTGCTGAAGATCCATGCGCTTCTCAACAGAATCAAAATCATTCACATCCGAACTGATTAGCTCTCCAAGCGTGGCTCCGGTTTCTTCCTGAGATAAAGGGGAATCCAATGATACATAATGATAGCATTCACGTCCGGCTAACACTTCAACCGTTTCCTCAACGGAAAGATCCAGGTAGGATGCGATCTCATTCACATCGGGAGATCTCTCCAGCTTCACCATTAATTCATCAATCGCTTGCTGAACCAAGGCACCCTTCTCCTTGATTCGTCTTGGTACTTGAATGTACCATGATTTATCGCGGAGGAAGTTTTTCATATGCCCGATCATGCTCTTCATGGCATAGGGCTCAAACGGAATCCCCAGGCTGATGTCATATTGCTGCAGAAGGCGAATTAATGCCATTTGGCCAACCTGATACAAATCCTCATACAGGTCGGGCCGATTTCGGGCAATCTTGCCTGCGGCCATTTTGACCATCGGTTCATATTTCTTAATCAGCACCGTCGCGATATCGTTATCCTTCGTTTGCTGATACTGTTCAATTAAATGAACGGCTTCATCTCTGGACTCTTGGGGAGTCGCCTTATCACTCATACCGGCTCCTCGCTTCTTACGAGCCGCTTCGTCAGCGTAACCTCGGTTCCCTTTCCAGCCTGGTTTGTCACGCTTACCTCATCCATAAGCGCCTCCATCAGGTAGAAGCCTAGTCCTCCGATTTGGACCTCGCTGAGATCTTTATCATGAAGTGTACGATTGCCAACCGCTCCCACACTGTCGAAACTCTCCCCTTCGTCTCTGACCGTAATGGATAGCGAATCGTCGGTCACTTGAAATAAAACCTCTACCATTCCGCCTTCCTGACTATAAGCATACAAAACCGAGTTATTACAGGCCTCCGACACCGCGACCTTCATATCTTCGATCTCTTCATAGGAAAAGCCCATCTTGGAAGCTATTCCATAGAGATTCAGTCTTACAATATCTACGTATTCAGCACTGGCAGGCAAATTAAGCGTTACTCTTTGTACATCTGAATTCATTCTTTTCGATCCTTTCCTATTGGGAATTCTTCTTACGACTGAAAGAACTTCGCAATACCCGTCATATCAAACAGCTTTTGAATTTGCGGCGGAACTTCCTCGACTGCAAAGCGTGCTTCCATGCCATGTCTGGCTTTCAGTATCGACAGAAGAATACCAATACCCGTGCTATCAATGTATGTCATGTCCTTCATGTTGACGATTAAGTCTACTTCGGAATTGCCGACAAGAGGCTCCATGACTAACCGAAAATCCGGAGCGACGGACAGATCAAGTTCACCGCTCAAAAATACCGTGCATACGCCCTCGTTCATGTGGGTCTTAGCATTGAACTTATCATTCGTTTTTGTATTCATAGACACTCTCTCCCAATCATTTGTTTTCCCTTTACATAACCCGTTATCTCGCTTGTTGAAACAGGTTAAGAGGGTTATAGACACGCTAATATATGGAAAACGATTGCTGTGCTAACCGTTGATGATGCGAACAGGGCTTGGGGTGATATCCCATCCTTCCTGTTCTACCGGTACATACCGGGATATCAGATGTTTCACACAGCTGATCTTGACCGGCTTGCTGATATATTCATTCATGCCCGCGTCGAAGCAGCGCTTCTGAATCCCGTCCATCACATTAGCTGTCATCGCAACCAGAACGGGAGCCTCAGATTCCGGCTTCATCTGGCGGATCATACGCGCTGCCTCCAGACCATCCATTACAGGCATCTGCAAATCCATGAAAATCATGTCGTAGACTTTAGGACCGGCAACCATCTCAACCGCCTGCCTTCCGTCCTCCGCCATATCCGCTTTCATCCCCATCTTTTCCAGCATGCTGTCCATCAGCTTTCGATTAATCGGATGATCGTCCACAATCAGGATGTTCGGTTGCTTCTCCCCATGGACACGATATTTTGCCGAACGCTCCGCTTCCCGGAGCCGATGATACTCTTCCTCATGCGTATGAACGCAGATCGTAAATACAAATGTGGCTCCTTTGCCTTCCTTGGACTCCACCGCGATCTCTCCGCCCATCATCTGTACGAGCGATTTACAGATCGCAAGCCCAAGTCCTGTTCCGCCGTAGCGCCTTGTCATCGAGGAGTCCAACTGAGAGAACGGCTTGAACAACCGATCGATTTTCTCGGATGAGATGCCGATCCCCGTATCCTTCACCGTAAATTCAAGCGTTAAACGGTCCTCTTCGGTTCGAGCAAGCGAAACAACCAAATACACTCCGCCCTCATTCGTAAACTTCACGGCATTGGATACCAGATTCACCAACACTTGACGAAGGCGTCCCATATCACCGAATATGATCGCAGGAATTTGATCCTCAATGTAATACGTAAGTTCCAGGTTCTTCTTGGAGGCTTCTCCGGAGAACAAACCAAGCACTTCCTGAACGCAGGACTTGAGATCAAACGGATATTCCTCCAGCTCCATTTTGCCTGATTCCATCTTGGAGAAATCCAATATGTCATTAATGATGTTAACCAAGGCGTCCGCACTGTTGCGGATAATCGTCGCGTATTCCCGCTGCTCATCCTGAAGATCGCTGTCCATCAGCAAATCAATCATCCCGATGACGCCATTCATCGGCGTGCGGATCTCGTGACTCATCATCGCCAGAAATTCCGTTTTGGCTTTGGCGGCAATCTCCGCTTCTTCCTTGGCCAGCACAAGTTCTTGATTAATCTTTTCAAGCTCCTGGGTCTTCTGGTGCAACTGCATGGACTGAATCTTCAGCCTGTTATTGGTCCGGTACATATCGACAAAACCCTCGATCTTGGATTTCAAGATTTGAGGGATAAAGGGTTTAACCATATAGTCGATTGCCCCCGCAGAGTACCCTGCAAAAAGATGCTCCGCGTCCTTGCTGTTTGCGGAAATGAATATAATCGGAATATCCTTAGTCTTGTCTCTCGCCTTGATCAGCCTTGCTGTTTCGATACCGTCCATGCCGGGCATTTGTACATCAAGAACAATCACGGCAAAATCATACTTCAAGAGATATCGCAAGGCCTCTTCCCCCGAAGTTGCTTTAATTAGCGTGTATTGTTCGCTGTCCAGAACAGCTTCGAGTGCAAGTAAGTTTTCAGGGCGGTCATCTACCAACAGAATATGAATCGGTTCGTGAAACCCCATGAGATCCTCCTACAAAACTTCTATTTAATCTTCCGGTATATTTTCTCCACCCGGTCCAGCGTCTCATAAGCTTCACTATAATTCGTAAAGTGTATGGACTCTTTAGAACCCAGTACGAGAATACCAAAATGGCTTAGACTCTCGTGAAATAATCCGTGTACGTGATCCCGCAGCTGATCATTAAAATAAATCATGACATTCCGGCAAAAGATCACATTAAACTCGTTAAAGGAACGGTCTGTTGCCAAATTATGCTCGGCAAATATCATGTTTTTCTTCAAGAACGGTTGGAAAATAACCGAATTGTACTTCGCTGTATAGTATTCGGAGAACGAGCGGGTACCGCCCGCCTCCATATAATTCTTGGTATATTGCTTCATGCGTTTGATGTCGAATACGCCTTCCTTGGCCTGCTGGAGAGAACGTGAATTCATGTCTGTCGCATAAATTCGGGATTTCTCATACAGTCCCTCTTCATGAAGCAAAATGGCCATGGAATACACTTCTTCTCCGGTCGAGCATCCGGCATGCCAAATCCGTATATATGGATACGTACGGAGCAAAGGAACTACCGACTGCCTGAATGTCAGGAATAGTTTCGGATCCCTGAACATTTCCGTAACCGGAATCGACAGATTATATATGAGCCGTTCAAAACAAGAACGTTCGTGAAGTACTTTATCCTGAAGGGCTGAGATTGTGGATACGCCCTCGGCATGAACATGATGCCAGATTCTCCGCCTCAACGAGGGAATAGCGTAATTACGAAAATCGTAACCATAGAATCTATGAATGCCTTCCAAAAGAAGCTCAATCTCGATCTGTTCCAGTTCACGTTCGCTTTCCTCTGTTAACAACCGTTGTTCTGATTCCATATGGTCACTAGATGACATTACGCTTGCACCGCTTTCCCCGTGTTTATTTGCTACTTGTACTTTACCCACAAAATCGGCTTACGAATACAACCAAACCCTCATAAGCGAAAGAAGTTGCTCCGTTTGTATCGGCTTCTTCATATAATCGGATGCTCCCGCTTCAATACATTTCGCGCGATCCTCTTTCATGGCTTTGGCTGTCAGGGCAATAATCGGCAGTTTCTCGAATTCCGGCATTTCGCGTAAACGTCGCATCGCCTCATAACCGTCCATCTCCGGCATCATCATATCCATTAACACCAGATCAAAATCAGGATGATCCTGAAGCAGCTCGATTGCTTCCCGACCGTTCTCAGCGAAGATAACTTCCATATGGTATCCCTCCAGCACGCTGGAGAGAGCAAACACGTTGCGGATATCATCGTCCACTAGCAGAATCTTCTTACCTTCAAACAGCTCTTCCTTGTTGTGCAGCTTCTGCAGGATTTTACGCTTATCTTCCGGCAAATCAGCCTCGACCCGATGGAGGAACAGCGTCGTTTCATCCAAAAGCCGCTCTGGCGATTTTACGTCTTTAATGATAATTGACTCCGCATATTTGCGAAGCTGCATCTCTTCCTTCGAATCAAGGTCCTTGCCTGTATAAATAATGATCGGCAGATCCACCAGGTTCTCGTCATCGCGGATCTGGTCTAGCAGCTCAAAGCCCGTCATGTCTGTCAGCATCAGATCAAGCACCATACAATCATAGCGCTGTTTGCGCAGCTCACTGAGCGCTTCGGCGCCTGTCGATGCCGCCGTAATCGATACATCGTCATGACCAATCAATTCAATAATGGAATTTCGCTGAATGTCGTCATCCTCGACAATAAGCAGATGCTTCATCGATTTTTCCGCATAGGATTCGATATGCGTAAATGCGTCTTCCAGCGCTTCTCTGGATGACGGCTTCTTCAAGTAAGCGATCGCTCCCATCATTAATCCTTGTTTCACTTCATCCACGACCGAAATGACATGCACTGGAATGTGGCGTGTAACCGCTGAGCTCTTCAGCTCGCCCATGACAGACCAGCCGTCAATAACCGGAAGCTGGATATCCAGGATGATGGCATCCGGCTTGTACGACTTGGCCATCTCCAGACCGATATCCCCCTGCAAGGCAACCAAAGCCTTGAAGCCGCGTCCTCTGGCCATATCCAGAAGGATTTTGGCAAACTTCACGTCATCCTCAATGATAAGCAACACTTTATCTGTCGGTCCGAGCTGATTGCGATCGTCGTCCACCTGAACGGATGGCTGAACCTCTTTCGTCATCATCTTCGCTTTTGGTACGATCAGATTACTTTCCGGTGGTGCCTCAACTGCTGCAGCTGCTTCCTGTGTGCCTTCTAACAAATCCGGATGACTAGCTGGCAGGAAGAGTGTGAAGCAGCTTCCCTTGCCTTCTTCTGATTCAACCAGAATACCCCCGCCCAGCAGACGGGAAAGCTCGCGGCTGATGGATAAACCAAGCCCGGTTCCCCCGTACTTACGGCTGGTTGTGCCGTCTACCTGCTGGAAGGCTTCAAAGATCAGATCCGTTTTGTCAGCCGGGATACCGATTCCGGTATCTCTGACAGCAAAGGCCACATAATCAGCTTCGGCATTCAGGTAAAGTGGAAGTTTCTCCTTGTCGGCCTTCTCCACGTGCAGCTCGACAGAGCCACTATTGGTAAACTTGAAGGCATTCGACAACAGATTACGAAGAATTTGCTTCACGCGATGGCTGTCCGTAACAATGCTCTGCGGAATATCTTCACTAATATGCACACCCAGGTCAATATGCTTGCGTGATGCCACGGCGGCAAAATTCTGCTCCACAAAGGCTTCAATATCCGGAAGCTGAACATCCTCATAGTTGATCTCCATTTTCCCTGCATCCACTTTGGACAGATCTAGGATCTCATCAATCATTTTGAGCAGATCGGAGCCCGACATGTATATGGTCTGTGCATATTCAATCTGTTTATTGCTCAGATTTCCATCCTTATTCTCCGACAACAGCTGTGATAATATCAGCAGACTGTTAAGCGGGGTCCGCAGCTCGTGAGACATATTGGCCATGAACTCGGACTTATATTTGGTTGTAATCGAAAGCTGCTTCGCTTGCTGCTCAAGCTGCATTCTTGCCTTCTCGATTTCATCGTTCTTCTCTTCCACTTCCTGCACCTGTTCCTCAAGCGCACGCGTCTTGGTAACAAGCTCGGTATTGTAATGCTCCAGCTCTTCCTGCTGGCGCTGCAGCAAGTCCTCGGAACGCTTGAGGGCATTGGTTTGCTCCTCCAGGTTTTCGTTGGTGCGGCGAAGCTCTTCCTGCTGGGTCTGCAGCTCTTCCGATTGAACCTGCAGTTCCTCGGTCATGGCCTGCGATTCGCGCAGCAGCTGCTCCACCCGCAGACGGCCTGTAATATTGTTCAGAATGATGCCAAGAGATTGACTCAGCTGAGATATTAGCTGCTGCTGTAGTGAGGTTGTTTCCTCAAAGGCTGCCAACTCCATAACACCCAACACTTCATTTTCAAACAGAATCGGATAGATCATGACGGATACCGGCTTCGATGATCCCCATGCGGATTCCACCTTCATGTAATCCTCCGGCGCGCTTTTCAGTACGATCGGTTTCTTGTCGAACGCGACTTGACCTACAAGCCCTTCCCCGATCATGAAGGAAATCTTCGGCTCTTCGCCGCCTTCGTGGGCGTAGGAACCTTTCATCTCCAACTTATTCGGATGTTTGTCTTCTTGACGGATATAGATAGCTCCATAATGAGCACCCAAAATCGGAGTGAATTCGCTGATGAACCGCTGACCGACTTCCTCCAAGGAATTGATCCCCTCCAGCAGCTCCGTGACTCTGGCCATGTTCGAGTTCAGCCAGGACTGATCACGCTGCGCCTGGAGATAGGTTTCCTCGATACGCTGCTTCTCGATAATGTCTTCCGACAGGTCTTTAAATACCCGAGCCACATCGCCAAACTCATCCTTGGACGTAACTTTAATGCGACGGATCGCCTTCAACCTGCCTTCGCCGAAGCTCTTCAGCATCATGGAGACCACGTTGATGCCCCGGGTAATGCTTGGGAGAATCCATAGAATGACCAGCATTCCGATTAACAATCCGCCAGCCATGATATAGATGAACATTTGGACAGAGCGGTCATATGCCGCTTTTGCTGCTGTTATTTCATCATTGATCTTCTGGTTCTCATAACTGCTAAGCTCGTTCAAACTCGTCAGCATCTCTTCCTGGACAGCTTGTCCAGTCGAGCTGCGTAGCAGATTGGCCTCTGTTGCATTGCTCTTTGCCAATAGTTCCAATGTCTTGTTTTGATAAACGATATATTGATTCACCGCACGATCAATCCGGACTAACAATTGCTGCTCTTCGGCGGTATTTGCACTTTCCTTGATCGCTTTAAAATACGCCTGAGTTTGTGTTGTCATCGTTTCCAGTTCCTGTTCGGACACAGCGTACGTGGACTGGTCATTACTCAGTATCATATTCGTAAGCTCACGCGCCATATCGTTGACCTCTCCGCGCATTGCGCTGGAGTATCGTACCTTTTGATAGCGCTCCTGATAGACCTGATCCATCTGGTCGTTCATATAAGTGATTCGGTCATAACCAATCAAGGTCAGAACCAGCATGAGCGCCAGTAAAGTCGTAAAACCAATGACTAACTTGCTCCTAAGCTTCATTGATTGGTTTCCTCTCCTTTTTTAAGAGATATCCAAACCAGGCATTTATCGTCCTCTCGCTCCTGCGATGGATCATCCACAAAATATTGCTCCTTCATTTCATCTTCTCTCCAATGATGAGGGCCGCCCAAATGTTCCTTCAGATAATCCAGCTTCTCGTCATGACCACCCTCTACCAGCTCGAGCAGGCCATCCGTATACATGACCAAGTGTCCTTCGCCTTCATACTGAAAGCTTCTTGGCTCCATGTCTTCAATCCGGTCGAATAACCCCACTGGGCAGCAGCCTTGATCCAGGGTCATCACATCCCCGCTTTCCTGAAAGAAAAGAGCCGGGGGATGGCCTGCGTTGACATAGTCCACCCGCTTCAAACGGGTGTCTACAACAAGATAGATCGCTGTAAAATAGTACTGTATCAGCTGTTCGCCGAGGTTTAACTGATTGAACCTGCGGTTCAATTCCTGAACCACCTTCTCCGGTTCAACATAAGTTGTCACCGTGTCCTTCAGAACCGAAGCGATGAACATGCAAAATAGGGACGAAGTAATCCCGTGTCCCATCATATCCAGCAGAATCACGCCATAACGGCCTTCGCCAAGCGGGTACCATGCATACAAATCCCCCGCAAGCTCTGCCGAGGGCTGGTATAACGCATGAATCTCAAATTGATCATCTTCAATTGGTGAGCTCAAAACGGCATTCTGAACCATGGCCGCAAGCTTCAATTCAGCTTGGACCCGCTGTTCCCTCTCAATATGCCAGTCTTTCTCATGCTTCAACCGGAGCGCCAGGCGAATCCGTGCCATAAGCTCCACCTTGTTGATCGGCTTCGTCACATAATCGACGGCACCGGCATCCAGCGCTTCCGCCAGCTTCTTGGAATCCCCGACGGCAGTAACCATAATGATCGGTATATCTTTCAAATGCTCATATTGCTGTACAATACGGCAAGCTTCAATTCCATCCATCTCGGGCATCATCATATCGAGCAGAATCAGATCGATATCCGCTCTCCGGGGATACAGCTCACGGCTGCGATCGCCAATCCCCAGATGTTCCAGCATTTCCAGGGCTGAAGATGCAGATATAGTATTCTGATAGTTTTCCTTCTTTAAGATTTCTCGAATAATAATGACGTTAGTCGGATTGTCATCTACGATTAATATTCTCATTGCCCTCTCCCTTAACGTTACGGATTATGCGATAGAAATCCTTTTCCTACTATTATACTATAATAACTTTCTGATCAATTGCCATAGAAAAAGGCTCTGTATCTTGAATCTTCCACCTTTATAAGGTTTATGGAACATTCTTTTAAAACATAGATAAGGAATGAGACGTCCGAGGTCTCATTCCTTATCTATGTTTTAAGTCCTATAACGCCTACTATTTGATGCTCTCATAAGCTGAGCTTTCGATGCTATATCATTCATCTTTTTTAGCGATGACGAGTACCTTGCCTAGATCCAGCTGTTTCTCATAGAATCCAGCCTCGGCCTCCGTGAAGCCAAGCGATACGATTTTGGCGCGGAGCTCATCGCCGCGGGACCGGAATAAATTCGCAAAGGCGTCAAACACGCCTTCTTCCTTGATGCCGACGTTGTTGGCATCGGATGCATCCACGATTCGGCTTGTCTTGTCCGAATCATGAGCCAACACATAAATCCGATCGTGATCGTAACCGGCCTGGCGCAGGTTCTGAACCTCCTGAACCGCTTGTGTACCGTTCTCAACGACTTTGGCATATGACTTCGTATTGGTAAATTCCATTGTGAAAACCTCCCCTAATAGTGTAAAACCTCAGTTTAGGTTGTAGTCCATTTGTTATTAACCTGATTTCTTAAGGTTGAAACAAATTTACTCGCTATAATCGAAAAATAAATCAATTCCTGTAATTTCACCGGAGTTCCGGTCAATAAACACCTTAAGCGCATGATGGTTCTCAAGGTACACATCCCCGTCCTCCGCTTTAAAATACGGCTTACCCAGAGATGCCCGAATGTCATTGGTTGTCATACCTATACGCTGATCTTCAACCTGAAAGGATACGGCAGAGGGCTTCACATGAACATATTCCGTGTAGCCGTTGCGGACCCCAACCTCCAAATCTTTGTAATCCAGCTTGGTCATTCCGGTCAGCTCCTCATGCTCAATTCGAACCGGTGCTCCCAGCTTGCGAATGACATCGCGCTTATTATCCGTTAACGAAATCCCGTTTAAAGTTCCATAGCTCTCCGTAGAGTTGTCGCTGGTTTGTGCTTGTCCAACATCCGATGCGGCATGAATAATAGGCGGTGGCGACATCCCGGCAGAAGGTTGCGGCTCTGCCACAACACCTCCACCTCCGGAGTAAATCAAAAGCCCTACCATCAACAGTGCGACATTCCACATGCGACCTCCTCCTTTCTTCAGCTTGCAGAGCTATACCCGGGCTTGGCTTTTTTACATTTATCTGGCTTTTTGACGACGAAAGCTGTTCCACAGACCAACCGCTGTATCCACGTAGGCTAACCAATTCCGGCCGCGTGACTTTTCTTCTGCTTCCGTATGCTGGTATACCGCATCATAGGACTGGAATGTACGATCCTGGGCCGTCAAAGGCACTTCCGTTTGGGCAGGCTGCTCTTTCTTCTGCTCCATCCGGGATTGCTTAAAGCGGCTGACCATGCCGGAGGATACCTGCTTCACCGCATAGGTGACTTCGCTTAAAGCTTCTCCCAGATTCTTGACGGTATCCAGTACCGGATCGATCTGTCTC
Source organism: Paenibacillus lautus (assembly GCF_050482385.1). Taxonomy (GTDB): domain Bacteria; phylum Bacillota; class Bacilli; order Paenibacillales; family Paenibacillaceae; genus Paenibacillus_AQ; species Paenibacillus_AQ lautus_B. The sequence continues at coordinate 130,807 of NZ_JBCNHV010000020.1, read as the reverse complement.
ATCTTATGCTGAACATCCACCGTAATATCGTTCGTATTTCGAATGGTCTGCTTCACTTCATAAGTCAATTCGTCCACCGTCTTTTGGACATCCTGAAGTGTTTCCGTTACCTTTTCGAGCGATTGTGTCGCAGCCTTTAATGTCTTGATTAAAAAGAAAACCAGAACCGCAAATGCCACGGCAATAATGGCAACACTGATTTGGGTTAGCATACGTTGTCCCTCACTTTCAAGTATGTTGGTTTCGGATACGCAATAGTTACCCTATCCCCCAACTCACGAAACAAAGGGACTCCTGCCATTCATGCCATTGTTCTACAGCTTGTTTCATCCCCTGCCGCCCCGGTTAAAGAACACTACGAAGGGCGCTGTGGCAATGGCCGATAGCTCCCTACCAAGCTTTAAATTGGGTATATGCCACTTCTTGGAGCCTCATGAGACTGCTTGCTATATCCAATAAAATCGATAAAGAAAGCAGGGTGAATAGGATGTTAAAATGGTCCGTAATTTTTCTAGTTGTTGCACTGATTGCAGGGATCTTTGGCTTCTTCGGCATCGTTGAGGCTGCAGCCAGTATCGCGAAGGTGCTGTTCTTCATCTTCGTTGTCCTGTTTGTGATCTCTCTCTTCACCGGACGCAGACGAAGTATGTGACACCGTCACATACTAAAGCCCATGCATTGAATATACACATAGGAAATGGAAAAAAGGGTGTCCTCCGTTGGATAAACGGATTGGACACCCTTTTTATGTGTTATGCGCTGCGTAAAAATCGGATCGGGTTATACGTTCGTTCCTGCAACCTCCTGATTTCCTGAGATCTTCGGCTCTTCCGCCGGTCTCGTCTTCTTAATAAAGAAAGCCAAGATCAAGGAAGCGACGCTGATCCATGTGGCAATAACAAAGGCATAATTAATGCCGTAAATGGTTGCTTCGTTCCCTAGCTTGAGCAGGTCGGCCTGATTCTTCGGATCAAATAGTCCCGATTGCATCAAAGCTTCCCCTTTGCTCTCGGCCTGGGTGGACATGACGGTAACAAGAATCGCAGTTCCGATCGAGCCGGAAACCATGCGGAGTGTATTCGACATGGCCGTACCGTGGGCGTTCAAGCTCCGCGGCAGCTGATTTAATCCGGCAGTCTGGATCGGCATCATGAGCATCGACATACCGAACATGCGGGCCGTATAGAGGATCATGATCTGGCTGTAAGACATGGTTTCGGTCAAATTACTGAACTCCCACGTCGTAAGGACTGTAATCGCCAGACCGATAACAGCCAGCCATCTTGCGCCAACCTTATCGAAGATCGCTCCCGTAATCGGTGACATGATCCCCATCAGAATAGCGCCGGGAAGCATGAGAAGCCCTGATTCCACTGGCGTGAATCCACGAATCTGCTGCAGATAAATGGGCAGCAGGATCATGCCGGCATACATCGCCATCGTGACAATGACATTAATAAGGGTCGTCAACGTAAACATGTTGTATTTGAATATCCGGAATTCCAGCATTGGGTTGTCGGCCTTCATCTCCCGCCATACAAACAGGATGAGGGCAATCGCGCCGACCACCAGGGTCGTGACAACCGGCGTGCTGGACCAACCGTCATTCCCGGCATCACTGAAGCCGTACAGCAAACCGCCAAAGCCCAAGGTGGACAAAATGATCGCGATCATGTCCAGCTTCGGCCGGCTGACCTCGGTAACATTTTTCAGGAAGAAAACCCCGATTAACGTAGCAATGATCGAGAAAGGCAGGATCATGTAGAACAGCACACGCCAATCATAGTGCTCCACAATATATCCTGAAAGCGTAGGTCCGATAGCAGGAGCAAATATCATGGCGATCCCCATCATCCCCATCGCCTTGCCGCGATTCTCAATAGGGAAAATATTCAGAAATACAACGGTCATAAGCGGCATCAAAATACCTGCACCTGCAGCCTGTACGAGGCGTCCGGTAAGCAGGAACGCAAAATTGGGGCTGATTGCACACAGCAAGGTGCCGATCGTAAACAGCGTCATCGCACTGATGAACAGCTGCCTTGTCGAGAAACGCGCGATCAGATAAGCGGTAACGGGGATCAAGACCCCGTTCACCAGCATAAAGCCTGTGGTCAGCCACTGGGCTATTGTCGGTTTAATGCTCAAATTTTCCATGATGCTCGGCAGAGCAACATTCATCAATGTCTGGTTAAGAATGGCGACGAAAGCGCCAATCATAAGTGCAGCAATGATAGGGCCTTTCTTAACAGGCTCGCCGGGGCGAGCAACGGTATGGGTACTCATGTGCAGCCTTCACTCTCTTTCTAAGTAAAATCATACATATAGCATGTTAGTTCTATGTGGACATCTGACCTTGGATGTGCTCAACATTCGTCAAAATTTTGCGGTATAGGACACTCAACTGCTTAACCTCTTCGTCCGTTAGAAAACCGTATAACAAATCGCTCAACTCAGCACGTTTATTGGCCAGCTGTTCGATCAGTTCCCGCCCAAGCGGCGTAATCTCCAGATGGATGACTCTTCGGTCGGCTGTATCCCTTATTCGGCGTGCGAACCCACCTTCGATTAATTTATCGGATATGCCTGTAACCGCTCCGCATGTCACATGAATGGAATCAGCCAAATCCGACAATCTCAAAGCTCCCTGTTCATGAAGCATCTCCAAGGCGGTATACTGGGTTCTTCCTAGTTTAGGAAATCCCTCCTTCTGCCATTCATGATGCACAGTCCGAACCATTTTCTTAAATAGCATCTCCAACTCCAGAATTTCATTCCGCATGGACATGTATTTTTTACACTCCTTTAAAAAGCCCAGCACTCCTTCAACAGAGACAGCCTACTTCGCCTATATACTTTAGTACTAAAACATTTAATTCTAAACATTTACTGATTATAGTGGCGGATGATTATAGTGTCAATGTTTACATATGTATTTTTTTCATAGTTTTTTTCTGAAAATAATGACATCTATTGAAAAACACAAAAAAGACCCAGACATTCTTCCCTTGTCTGAGTCTTTAGCCGATTCCCTTGCTTTACTTAAATAGTGACGGAATGGACATCCAATCCATGGTGAAGTTCAATTCCAAGCCGTCGGACAGAAACTTCACATTTTTTACAGTTACGAGATCCGGTAAATAGTCCTTGAGCGAAATTTGAATCGGGTCCAGTCGGAACATATTCAAAGGGATCTGGGCTCCCCGAATCGTCGTTGATTCATGTGTCAGGTGAAGATGGCTTCCCTCGGCCGACATTTGAAAGCGCAGCACAGCGCCAAAGGGAAGGATCCCCCACTGCCCGTTCATACGGGCTGTCATTGTGGTGCCATTCATCATGAAATCGGCGCCTGTAATATCTACGCCCAGGTCATGGGTGCTCATATATTTGACCATGTTCTTCTTGCTGAGTTCCCCGACTTCTTCTGTGCTCAGTAGCATGCGGGTATCCCGATTTGATACCATGGTCATCAACTTGTCCTTAAAATCAATGGAACGGTATTGCATGTCCAGCGATTGCGTAGGATAAACAAACCAGACCAACGCACCGATAATCACAAGCAGAAGGACAAATATACCCAGCAGGAAACGTCCGGCTCTTTTTTTTCGACGTACCATTCAAAGTCCCTCCTCCCATAGGATATTCCTGCAGTAACAAGGCTTTTCCCATCTCCAAAGTATATAGGAATCCATGAAACTTGTCACGATTTGAGAAATGTACCCAACTTTCTTGGTTCAAAACATCCAAATCGTGGTTATTACGATAATGTGTTAAAATAATGTGTCAAAATCATACTTCGGTCCCAAGGAGGAATTATTCCATGAAAAAAACACTAAGCATTACTGCAGCCCTAGCACTCACCCTGTCCCTGACCGCCGTAGCAAGCGCAGACCCGATTAACGGGACGGTACCTGAAACTTCAGGGACGGTATCTGAAACTTCAGGACCGGCTCCAATCTCGACGACAGAGGCTATTATCAAACCGGAAGAAGTCGTGCTGGTGCCTACACCTATGATCGAGATTGCGGAAAGAACCTACTTCTATAACGCTCCAAACGGCGAAAAGCTTGGTGCCTTGGCTTCGCAAAAAATCGACACAACCGGTAATCGAACGGGTGTCGTGCTTGGCGGGGAATGGGTTGAAGTTTATACATGGCTCGGTAAAGCTTGGATTTATGTAGCGTAATCGTGTATGACTGCCGGACTTCATGATCCTTCATGTATCCTAGCAGGTTAAATGGCAGGTCAAGATGATCTTGGCCTGCCATTTGTATGCGTACCTCTTCGGTAGGACCCTAGGACGATCCCTTAGGCTCTACATGAATGTGGACACTCATAATATTGTGAATCTTCTCCATCTGTTCTTCGATACGGTCACTGATCTGATGACCCTCCAGAACACTGATATCCGGGTCCACCTCGATGACAACATCCACCAGCACATGATTGCCGTGAATTCGGGCCTTCATGTCCTTAATCCCCTCGACACCGGGCGTACGGGCAATCGTACTGCGCAAGTCCGACAAACGGTTTTCATCAAATCCGTCCGTTAGACTATAAGTGCAATCTCTGAATATTTCCCAAGCCGTTTTGCAAATAATGACACCAACCCCTACCGCCGCCACGGTATCCAGCCAGGGCAGGCCGAATTGAGCGCCGATAATACCAATAGCTGCCCCCACACTGACAAGTGCATCCGATAAATTATCCTTGGCCGCTGCCATGAGTGCCTGGTTATCGATGCGCCGTGCGAGGTTCCGATTGTACCGGTATACGCCAAGCATGGCAACGGCACAGATGCCGGCCACGCCGGCAGACCATAAATTCGGTATTTCCTTAGCACCTTCAAAAAATGAACGAACGGCTTCAACCAGCACTTGGATACCAACAACCGCCATAATAAATGAAGCAACCAGAGCCGCAATCGTCTCCGCCCTTAAATGCCCGTACGCATGATTGGAATCCGGCGGTTTCTGGGAAATTCGCAGTCCGATCAATACGGCGAGTGATGCCACAATATCCGTCAGGTTGTTGAAACCGTCGGCAAGCAAAGCACTGGATGCAAATAAGTATCCACAGAATATTTTAAACGATGACAACACGAGGTAGGCGGCAATACTGATCCAAGCTCCGCGTTCCCCTTGTTTGATGTTATCATATGCATTATTCACTTCACACGTCTCTCCTTTGCTTGCTCTTTTGCAGGCTTCAAGCGATATCCATCATTATCCATATTTAATCCTAGCAAAGGTCATTCGTGTGGGTCTAGAGAAACATAATTGCTTTCGGTCAAAGAACCAGGAGCGTAGAAAATGGTATTAATCATTGTTACCCTTGCCGGGCGATTTAAAAACGAATAAAATGAGGACAAGCGAACACAAAGAGGAGGGTGATACTATGCCCGAGAATAACAATGAGTCACGTAAAGTGAATTTGGCTGATGCAATCCGGCAAAAGCTGGAACAAAAGAAACAGCAAAACTCATCCGCGAACAAGCCCGGACAATTCCAGGCTGGTTCAGCGCAAAAAATGAAAAGCCAAAACAATAAAAAACCAAACAACCAGCGTCGTCGTACCGGCGGTTCGTAGAAGAGCCCGTCCGTACATAACGCAAAAAATGCTGCACCTCCCATCCTTGGAAGGTGCAGCATTTTTTTAATGGATCGTGCCAGATGAAAGCTCGCGCCATCATCTTCCGCCGTCGTATCCTATTTCTTAAGCTTCAACCGGGTACATGCTTTCGCGAAGTCCCTTGATCTCTTCACTCTCAAGATACTCATCATAACTCATGCTGCGATCGATGATGCCGTTTGGCGTAATCTCGATAATTCGGTTGGCAATCGTCTGAATGAACTGATGGTCATGCGAGGTGAACAGAATCGTTCCGTCGAAATCGATCAGACCATTGTTGAGTGCCGTAATGGATTCGAGATCCAAGTGGTTCGTCGGCTCATCGAAGATAAGCACGTTCGCGCCGTTCAGCATCATTTTGGCGAGCATACAGCGAACCTTCTCGCCCCCGGACAATACGCTTGCTTTCTTCAGCGCTTCCTCACCCGAGAACAGCATGCGGCCAAGGAATCCGCGCAAGAATGTCTCATCTTGATCCTTGGAATATTGGCGCAGCCATTCCACAAGGTTGATATCAACACCGTCAAAATAAGCAGAGTTGTCTTTCGGGAAATACGCCTGGGTAGTTGTTACCCCCCAGCTGTATTCGCCAGCATCCGCTTCGGTTTCTCCTGTAATGACTTGGAACAGCGTCGTTTTCGGCATACCGTTCGGTCCAACAAATGCGATTTTGTCGCCTTTGTTTACAACAAAGCTGACATTATCCAGAACCTTTTCCCCATCCATCGATTTGGTGATGCCATCAACCGTAAGCAGCTGCTTGCCCGCCTCGCGTTCAGGCTTGAAATGAAGAAACGGATATTTACGGTTCGAAGGACGAAGATCCTCCAACGTAATTTTGTCGAGCTGTTTCTTACGGGAAGTCGCCTGCTTCGATTTGGAAGCATTCGCCGAGAAGCGTTGAATAAATGCCTGCAATTCCTTGATCTTCTCTTCCTTCTTCTTGTTGGCATCCCGCTGAAGTTCAAGCGCCAGCTTACTGGATTCATACCAGAAGTCATAGTTGCCGACATACAGCTGGATTTTACCGAAGTCGATATCCGCAATATGCGTACACACCTTGTTCAGGAAGTGACGATCATGGGATACCACGATAACGGTGCCTTCATAATCCATAAGGAAGTTCTCGAGCCACTGAATCGATTCCAGGTCCAAGTGGTTGGTAGGCTCATCCAGCAGCAGGTTATGCGGACGGCCAAACAATGCTTGCGCCAAGAGAACGCGTACCTTCTCATTACCGCTCAGCTCCGACATTTTCTTATCGTGCAGCTCACGTGGAATGCCGAGACCGATCAGGAGCGCTGCCGCATCCGGCTCTGCATCCCATCCGTTCAGCTCTGCGAATTCGCCTTCCAGCTCACCCGCACGCATGCCGTCTGCTTCAGAGAAATCGGATTTCGCATACAGTGCATCCTTCTCTTTCATGATGTTATACAGCCGGGCATGACCCATAATAACCGTCTCCAGGACTGGATACTGGTCGTATTCATAGTGGTTCTGCTTCAGAACCGCCATCCGTTCATTCGGTGTCATATGAACCTCGCCTTGGTTCGCTTCAATCTCACCGGAGAGGATTTTCAGAAATGTAGACTTACCCGCCCCGTTGGCGCCGATGAGGCCATAGCAGTTGCCCGGGGTGAATTTTATATTGACATCTTCAAATAGTGCTCGTTTGCCATAGCGGAGCGTTACGCCGCTTGTACTGATCATTAAGCATTACCATCCTTTATCACTATTGGTTTCAGCACATTATAGCATAAGTACGACGGTTATCGAAGCTTCTGAACGATATAAAACGGTTTTAAACAAATATAACCTCCTGCGTGTGCCTTTTTCTCAAGTGCACAGGACGCCCACGATCAAAGGCTACTTTTCTAGTTTAATAGAAAAAGACAACTGAAAATGGGCCCGAAAGATTATAAAAAAACCTTTCGGACCTCTTTTGGGCAGTCTATGGTGTATGGTGAGTAGAATCGCTTGTACGTTTCGGTTACGATGTCACGCTTCTCCGCTCAGGCTGAACCTTGAAGGTCTCCCCGTACTTTAATACGCGAATTCGCTCCTTGGCGATCCCCAGCCTTTCCCGTTCCGCTTCCATCCGGTCAAGCGCTTCTCTGGCCGTATCGTCAGCCAGCTTGAAGGTGCCATAATGCATCGGGATCATCGTCTCGGCCTTCACATCCTGGAACGCCTGCAGCGCCTCTTCCGGATTAACGTGCTGTGACGTCATGAACCATTCCGGCTCATATGCCCCGATCGGCATCAAAGCAAGGTGAATGTTGAAGCGTTCTCCGATCAGCTTAAAGCCCTCGAAATAGCCGCTGTCTCCGGCAAAATACAAATTCGGCGGAAGCAGGCGGGTGCCGTCCTCAGCGACAGGTTCGTTATCGCATGGCGATTTATCGGAAGAACCCGAATCCCTCTTCGCATCCTGCAGCACGGGCTCCATCACGAATCCTCCCCAATGGGATGTATTCGTGTCAAATGGCGTACGCCGAGTCCAATGCTGTGTCGGCACGAAGGAGAACTTCACGCCCTTGATGGTTGCGGATTCCCACCACTGCAGCTCGATTACGCGGCGAAAGCCTTTGTTGATCATTTTGCGACGCAGACCAACCGGTACAATGATCGTGGTGTCCGCACGGTACAGCCTACGGATCGAGGCAACATGCATATGGTCATAATGGGAATGCGAGATTAAAATGACATCAATCGGGGGGATCTCATGAATGGGAAGTCCAGGTTCTCCAAGGCGCTTATTAAACCCCATTCTCCGCGCCCATACGGGATCAGTCACGATGTTCAAGCCTTCATATTGGATGAAGAACGTAGCGTGCCCGATCCAGGTAACGGAGGTTTCGTGCCGGTTGCTATGCAAATACTGAAGATCCGGCGTCAGGTTTGGAATGCAGTAGGAGTAATCCTTCTTCTTCTGACGACGTTCGTCGCGCCACTGCTTGAATTGTTTAAGTGTTTTATCGGTGCTGACGTTATCGATATTGTTATAGCGAATTTTTGGCATGCAGCCTCCTCCTTCCATTACCCTGTATTTTAACCCGTATTGACCTCTTCGCTCAACTTTGCGTTTGTTGTTCTTTTTAAACCGAATGATTCGTGTCCAAACAACCCGTATTTGCCTTGGATCAGAATCAATCCGATGGATCTTTATACTTGACGACGTAGATCGCCATAAAGGCTACAGCAGCCAGTACGGTGAGCAGCGGTGCTATGAAAATGCCGAAGTCCTCCACTTGCCTCACCCCTTCTTCGCGGATTTGCCGCGAATGTAGTTCGCATCGAACAGAAACAATCGCATCAGCAGGACCAGGGAAGGAACCAATACGCAGAACCCCAGGATAAATGCGGTAATCAAAGCGATCGCCATCGTATCGTTGGTAATACTCTCTTGAATATGAATGTATTCATAGAGAATATACGGCAGATGAGAGCGTCCATACCCATACCAGGCAAAGGCAAATTGGAGCATGACCATGATAAAAGCGATGCCGAGCCGAATTCGTTTCCATACGAGGTACACCGCAATGACAAAGCAGATAAACGACGCGATAAACATCCATGCGATATCCAGCATCTGCCCAAAGTGCACCGGATTCTGATGGTTGATCTGGAAAAACGCGAAAACCGAAGCCAGGATCGTCGGTCCGCTCCACCCCAGCGCATAACCCCGGACCACGCCGAACGCTACCTCATCCCCCGCACGCTGCGCGTAATAGGACAGGAACATCGCCGAGATGTACAGAACGCTCACAAGCGCTAGCAGGATGACCGACCACGTGTACGGATTCGTGAAGAACGTATACCAATCAAGCTCAACCTTCCCGTTGTCCATGTAGATAATCCCACCTTCCGAGATGGCCAATATCGTCGACAACGCGGCCGGGATGAGAAGCCCCGTTGCCCCGTAGAGCCCCATATACACGATATTGTTCCCAGTCTGGCTGCCATACGTGTGATAGGCATAGTAAACGCCGCGGATCGCCAGCAGCACAAGGGCCAAGCTGCCCGGCACAAGCAGCGCGGTGCCATAATAGTACGCTGCATCCGGGAAGAATCCGACAAGTCCGACCACAAAAAAGATCAGGAATACGTTGGTCACTTCCCAGACGGGAGATAAATATCGCTGGATGATGTTGTGGATCTTGTTCTCGTGTCCGGTGAGCACGCTGTAATAGCTGAAAAATCCGGCACCGAAATCAATCGAGGCTACCAGCAAATAGCCAAACAGAAATGTCCACAGCACGGTTATTGCTACCATTGCATAGCTCATTTGCGGTCTCCCCCTTCGATTTCGAGTCCCAACAGCCGGATTTCCTCTTCGGCGCTTTTATTTCGGAACAATTGGCTCAGCACGCGGATCGCGGATACGGATAGCACCAGATACAGGATAATAAACAGCACCAGCATCCAGCCGACGCTTGATGAAGTCGTTGCCGCATCCGATACCTTCATGTATCCCCGCACGATCCATGGCTGCCTTCCGATCTCAGCAAGGAACCAGCCCAGCCATATGGCTGACATCGATAATGGCCCCAAAACCAATATACTGAGCAGCAGCCATTTTGGATAAGGCCTTTTGCCAGGAAGTTTCTTGCGGAACATATACAGGAGCGGAATCAGAACGATAACGGCGCCGCTGGTCACCTTCAAATCGAAAAAATAATGCACTGACATCGGCGGCCTCTCATTCTCCGGAAATTCATTCAGGCCAACGACCTCCGTGCTGGGACTGTTTCCCGCTAGTATGCTTAGCGCATAGGGAATCTTCAATGCATACTTAATCTCGTTATTCTCATCCAGAAAGCCGCCGTAAATGAGCGGGGCTTGTGTCATCGTCTCAAAATGCCACTCGGCCGCCGCCAGCTTCTCGGGCTGATATTTAGCCAGAAATTTGCCGGAGAAATCTCCGATCATCACGGTGGCCACGGCAAAAACAAAAGTAGACACAACCGTAAGCTTCAACGCTTTCTTAAAGTAGATGTGCCTGCTTCCCCGCAATAAACTGAAAGCGGCTATACTGGCCAGCGCAGCCGCACTGGTCGTATACGCTGACGCCAGCACATGGCTCACCTTGGTCGGCGTTGCCGGGTTGAACATGGCCACGAACGGATTCACATTCGTAAATACCCCATCCACCAGCTCGAAGCCCTGGGGCTGATTCATAAAAGCATTCATACTCGTGATAAAGAACGCTGACGCGGAGGAGCCAATCGCCACGGGAATAAGCAGCAGCAAATGGGTCCATTTATTTTTGAATCGATCCCATGTATAGAGATAAATGCCAAGAAAGATCGCCTCCACAAAAAAAGCAAAGGTTTCCATAAACAGCGGCAGTGCAATAGCTTTACCGGCTACACGCATAAAGGTGGGCCATAACAAGCTAAGCTGCAAACCAATGGCGGTACCTGTCACAACGCCGACGGCCACCGTAATTACGAAACCCCGCGCCCAGCGCCTGGCGAGCAACGTATAATGGTTGTCCCCTGTCCGAATCCCTCTCCATTCCGCCAGAGCCAGCATAATCGGAATCCCAACGCCGATGGTTGCCAGAACTATATGTACAAACAGGGTCAAACCGGTCAGGATCCGGCTCATCAGTACGGGGTCCAGTGAAGACATCAGGTTCACTCCTCGGTTTCTTTATCCAAAATATTTCATATAGCGCAGATACCCTTTCACGGCGCCGTATAGCATAATGGCCGCAACAATAAAGCATAGAATCGCAAGCTTTCGCTCCTGTTTCCTGTGCATCCGTCAGCCTAGCCTCCCTTAGAGGTTGTTCAAAAAGTCCGCTTTTGATAAGAAAACCTCTATCGAGGCCACTTCAAGGATGAGCGACCGCGATGCATAGGTAGGTTTTCTTGCGATATAGAATTTCATCAGTTCCACTGATAACTCATAAATTCTATATCTAACACGAAGCGAATCAGGAAGCAACTCGGCATCGAATCTTGAATTCAGCCGGGCCTTAGTAGAAGCTTCCGAAGCATGTTTCCTGCGGAAACATTTCAGGTGCTCAAGTACCCAAAGCGTACGCTCTGCTCCTGACGTCCCTATCTTCATCCAACTGAAGCGTTTTGAAAAAACGCACATCGGAAGCATTAGCTTCGGTGCTGAAAATCGACCTTTTTGAACACGCACTTTAAGTATTTCATCCCTTCTTCAAGGGCTCGGCCCTTCCACACGTCATTCTCTTGAAACACAAATGGCATACATCTAATCCTTATCAGTTTTACAAACCTTTCCTCTTTTTATCCAAAGTCTGCTTATTTTGTTTGAATCCTTGCCATGATGTTTTTTCCTGCATGGAAAAGAGGTACAATAAGAGGATAAGGAGGCGAGATCATACCATGAAAATTACATTTATTGAACCAACCCCGAGCCCGAACTCCATGATGCTTCACCTTGACGAAACGCTGGAGTCCGGGATTCGCAGAACATATACACTGGACAACGAACGGTCGGCTCCCCCCTGGATCAGGCAGCTGCTCCATATCCCGGGCGTAAAGAGCGTCTTTCATACCCTTGATTTCATTGCGCTCGACCGTAAAGGCAACGCCGATTGGCCTTCCATTCTGGGCGCCGTTCAGGAAATATTCGGTCAGGAGGGCCTTGCGGCCGGACTCCAAGAAGGTGCCGATGATATCGCTTTTGGAGAGGCTCAAGTATTCGTGCAGTATTTCCGGAATATCCCGATGCAAATTCGTGTCAAAAGCGGGAATCAGGAAGAACGCATCGGTCTGTCGGAGCGCTTCGCCAAAGCGGTAGCCGCGGTGGGAACCACGACGCTCATCAAAGAGCGCAAACTCAAGGAGTACGGCGTGCGCTACGGCCAGCTTGCTGACATCGCCCGTGACGTAGAGCAGGAGCTTGAAGCTGCCTTCCCTCAGGAGCGCCTCGATAAGGTCGTTGCCCAGGCGATTGCCCACGGTGCCAGCGACGAGGATTTCGTCGAGCAGCGCCGGAAGCTGACTGACGAGGAAACCGTAGCCGCGCTGCAGAATGAGGACTGGCGCGTCCGTTATGCCGCGCTGGATGCACTGGAGCCATCCGAGAAGCATATTCCGCTTCTCCGTCAAGCGCTTCGGGATCCGAAGATGCAGATCCGCCGGCTGGTCGTCGTCTACTTGGGCGATCTTCGCACCCCTGAAGCGATGGAGCTCCTATATGAAGCCATGCGCGACGAAACACCGGCCGTTCGTCGTACCGCAGGGGATACGTTATCCGATATCGGCGATGCTGCCGCTACCCCGGTCATGATCGAATCGCTCAAAGACAGCAGCAAAATCGTACGCTGGCGTGCGGCCCGTTTCCTGTATGAAGTAGGTACCGAGGAAGCCCGTTCCGCCCTGGAGGAAGCTGCCAACGATCCGGAATTCGAGGTTAGTCTGCAGGCACGTATGGCACTGGAACGCATCGAATCCGGCGAAGAAGCTGCCGGAACCGTCTGGCAGCAAATGGCCAAACGGAATCAATCGTAATCGTATCAGCAGGACTACCTTCATACCGTAAAATTTAACCATTGCCTCTGACATGGGATGTGATTTATACTAGGACTCTCTTGTTAGAATTGAATATATAGATAGCCTCATCATTCCAAGATGAGGTAGAGGTTGCAGACATGATCAGTAGTTGTGCCGAGGCGAAGAGAAGCCGGTGAAGCACAGTGAAAGGCATGAATGCCGAAGTGCAGGGTATACTCTTGTATTCTGTGCTGGGGCCGTTGTCGAAAGAGACGGAACTGTCACGGGGATTTCCCCGTGTTGAGCTATCTTCATGGAGGGTATGATGCGGATACGATAAAGACCGCAGGTATAATACCTGCGGTCTTTTTGTTCTAACAGGGTATATTTTAAATATCATTTCTTAATGTATAGAAGGAGTGTTCGATCTTGAATCGCAAAAAGGCACCAGCTGCTTCGCTGAAGCAGAGCTTTAAAGCCCGTCATATGACAATGATCGCCCTTGGCGGATCGATCGGTACCGGCCTGTTTCTGGCGAGCGGAACGGCCATCGCCTCTGCCGGCCCAGGCGGAGCGCTTATCGCCTATGCCGCGGTTGGTCTCATGGTTTACTTTCTGATGACCAGCTTGGGCGAGCTCGCTACGTATCTTCCGGATTCCGGCTCGTTCAGCACCTACGCCTCCCGGTTTGTCAGCCCTGCCTTCGGATTTGCCGTCGGCTGGAACTTCTGGTACAACTGGGCTGTTACCATCGCCGCCGAGCTCGCAGCGGCGACGGTTATTATTAAATTTTGGTTCCCGGACAGCCCGTCATTTCTGTGGAGTCTTCTGTTCCTGGCGATTATGTTCGGCTTAAACGTTCTATCCGCCAAAGGATACGGCGAATCGGAATATTGGTTTGCTATCATTAAGGTGGCAACCGTCATTATCTTCCTCATTATCGGTGTCATGATGATATTCGGTATTCTTGGCGGTGAAGCCGTTGGATTCAGCACCTTTAGCCTAGGCGATGGGCCGGTACACGGCGGGTTCTTCGCACTGGTCGGCGTGTTCATGGCTGCAGGCTTCTCCTTCCAGGGAACCGAGCTGATCGGGGTCGCAGCCGGTGAGAGTGAAAATCCGAGAAAACATGTCCCTAAAGCCATCCGTCAGGTGTTCTGGCGCATTCTGATCTTCTATATTTTCGCTATTTTTGTCATCGGCATGCTGATCCCTTACACCCACCCCAGCTTGCTTCAATCCGGGGTCGATAATATCGGAGTCAGCCCTTTCACGCTGGTGTTTGAGAAGGCCGGGCTTGCCTTTGCCGCATCCGTCATGAATGCCGTTATTCTAAGCTCCGTGCTGTCGGCAGGCAACTCGGGGATGTATGCTTCAACCCGTGTCCTGTATGCCATGGCGAAGCAAGGAATGGCTCCGAGATGGCTGAGCCGCTTGAACAACCGCGGCGTACCGGTTGCGGCTCTAATTGTAACCTCCGCCGTAGGTATGCTGGCCTTCCTGGCCTCCTTCTTCGGCGATGGCGTGGTATACGTGTGGCTCCTGAATGCCTCCGGGATGTGCGGATTCATTAACTGGCTGGCCATTGCCGTGAGTCATTACCGCTTCCGCAAAGCCTATGTCGCCCAAGGTAAAGACCTGAAGGAGCTGCCGTTCCGTGCACGCTGGTTCCCCTTCGGTCCCATCTTTGCCTTCCTGCTCTGTCTTGTAGCCATTATCGGTCAAGGCAATTTCAGCGGGGAGATCGATTGGTTAACGATCATTGCTACTTATGTCAGCATTCCGTTGTTCCTCTCCATCTGGTTCGGCTACCGCATGATTAAGAAGAGCCGCGTCGTGCCATTGGACGAGTGCGATTTAAGCACGAACGTCAAATAATATAGACCAGACATACCAAAAGCAGCTTCCCTCCCATACTTGGGAACGGAAGCTGCTTTTTTTGATGCGGACTAATTACCAAATAATCTGCACTCTCAGATCACCGGTGTTCTCAAACGCATGGTGATAGTATTTGATGGAGCCGAGATTGCTCTTCATCTGCAATTGCTGGAGCACATTCACAAGCTCTCGCTCGCTGCCGTCAAACCGGAACACCAGCTTCTGGCTGCCTTCAGCCTTTGCGGCTTTAACCAATGGTTGGAGCTGTGTGTAGGAGCTGACGATGGATCGGGCATCATAGAGCTGATATTCCAGATCCCGTTTCAATTGTTTGTATACTCCGGCTCTCGAACGATCCTTTACGGCAAGCCCTGACAGCGTGTTGCGGTAAAGGGTGCTCGCCTTCGGATAGGATTTGACCCAGGTATGATCACGGCCCATCTGTTCATCCGTCCGGAGGTAGTACGTATAGGATACCTCGTTGTCGCGATCCGGTACGGGATCGTTCCACGTCGTGTCCAGATGGTACCATTTGCCGTCCAGAAGGATCAGATTCCAGGCATGGAGCTGGCCCTTCGGATTGTCGGAGGCATAAGCCGTGCCCTCCACAATTTTGTTCTGGATTCCGGCTTCCTTGAGCAGTTTATGCGTTAACAGGGAATAACCCTGGCATACTGTGCTTCCGGTGTAGAGCCCGTCATAGGCTGTATATTTCGTAAGCGTAGTATCGTATTTCAAGTTCCGGACAACCCAATCGTGGATGGCTTTCACCTTCTCATGATCATTCATGCCCGGCTTGATGATCTGCTTCAAAATGCTGTCGGCATTCTGGTTCACATAGTTCGTCTGCTCCGCAGTCTCGCGGTAACTCAACCGAACCGTGACATTGGCGGAACTGGATGTCCCACGATAGTCGTAGCTATAACTAGCAATGGTGTAATGAATATAGGGATCACTGGCCATCGCCTGATCAAGTGCATCTTTCAGCTGCGATTTCAGCGATTGGGTCTCCCCCTGGTAAACAAAACGCACCGTCGATTGCCTGTCGCTCATCGCTGTCAGCAGTTTCTGCTGAATCCCATTGACCGACTTTACGACCGCTTTGTTGGAGGTGGCATAGACATCACTGAGATTAGCTGGTTCAGGTACTGCTGCAACGGTTACCGCCAAAGACCCTATGAACAGTAATTTAACGATTGTTCCTCGGCTTCGTTTCATCGGTACACCCGCCCTTCATCTTCCTCATCCGTATGCACCATTATTGTAACACATAACATCAGGGCTTAAGGGTTCTAGTTTTGTCGACCGGGCACGAATATCAAATACTACCAATAAAATGAGGACAGGAAGGAATCGCTGCGTCCCGCGAGCTTCGACATGCGAACCAGAACCTCTGCAGCCTCTGCACGCGTCACCTCACGCTCCGGCAAGAACTTGCCATCAACTGCCGGCAGAAGACCCAGCTTGAGAGCAATCAGGGCTGCACCTTTGTTAGTGATGGCATTGGCATCCGATATCCCCTGCACGTCAGTTGGAAGGATAAAGGCTTTGGACAGCTTCTCATAATTCAGGATGCGGGTCAGCGAGCTTGCCAATTCATCCCTTGTCAGCTTGCGGTCCAACTGCAGCGGGCTGTCCGGATCATAAGGGATCCAGTTCTGCCCGATCAGCACCTGAATGGCCTGGTAATACGGATGGTCCGGCTGCAAGCCTGCGTATGGATCCATGGTAGATCTTCCATACAGCTGCTCATAGGACGGGCTTACCGAAGCCGCCACCAGCTGATACCATTCGCCAAGGGAAATCTGGCCATCCGGGTATACCTTTCCGTCCTTGTCCGGAACCAGCACCCGATATTTCACCAGCTCCTGAAGAGCCGCTTCCGCATAATGCCCCGACGTATCGGTAACCGCCGGAATATCCTTGCGGCTCATTTCGGGCATGATATCGCGCCATTCCCCGCTCTTGGCATCAAGCGGTACCGTAATGCCGCCAAAGGCCGCCTTTTTGTGGGTCGGATAATAAATCAGCTTGATGAAAGGCTTCATAATCTCATTACCGGCCATTGAGTAGCCACCGTAGTAACCGTATTTCAACTTCAGATCAATTTCTTCCAGATATTTAGCTCTTGCCTGCTCCGAACTGATGGCCGGTTTTGCATCCGTTGGCAGTTTGGACGGGACGGCGTCCGAATTCACGCTAAAGCCCTGGATTTGCCCGTTGGCCTCCATCGTGAGGTTCAGGGAATCGCCCATGACGCGAATATCACCGACATAGCGTTGGAATGAAAATTGGTAGCTGAGGGTTTTAGTGTCTTTGCCCATTTTATCAACCGATGTCAGCTTCCATTCCTCGGCAGCATGCGGTACCAGCTTGCTTACCGTCTCGAATGCGAGATCCTGCGCGGCCTGCTGCGAAATCGGGTTCTTCACTTCCGCAGCCTCGGTCCGGTCAAAACGATATCGGTTGTACGAGTAAATCTGTCCGGTCCTGGCGTCCACCTCTGCGGATACCGTCTCCCCTCCGCCCATGGCGGAAAGCTTATTTTCGCCCCAACTTATGTTCCACGTCTTAACCTCGCTGTTGTTCCATCTTGTACCCAGTCTCTTGGATTCGGTCTTTAAACCAGACGGGAGCTTGATCTGCGATTCCACCCATCTGGCTGCTTCCTCTCCGCCAGAGAATGGAGCCGTCATTGGCTTGAAGATCTCTTTGGATGCCGGAATCGTGCCTTCCTCAACCGAGGTAAGCCCACTTTCTTCCCCTGTGAAACTAATGAACTTGCCTGTATTGGCATCCAGTGAATTGCCTGATTGATCATTAGGTATGTAACCTAAGAAATAATTGCCTTTAGCGTTGTTATATAAATTATCAGGCACATAAGCCAAGGATACCTGGAACTGTTCTTCAAACAATTTACGGATGGAGTCCTCATTTAATTTCGGTGTGGATGAAGGAAACTCCTCATTGATTTGATTGCGGGAATAGTTAACGGTATTGCCCTGTCCGTCAAGCGTGATCGAGATGCTGTTCACATCCGATTCAATTCCGTTCACCGAGGTCTGGAAATAAAACTCAAACCGCGGCGGGCTAAACAATGCCGTCTGCATCCCGAGATAAGCCTCATTCTCCTTAAGCTCACTCGTCTTCACATCCGATACATGGCCGCCGATCCATTTCAGCGCCTTCTCCTTGGCTGCTTCCCGGGTTAACACCGGTTTGTCGCTACCAGGGTTCATCAAAGAATGAGGGATATAAATATTAAGAAGTTCCCCCGTGACCGCATTGACCTGGGCATTAAAGCCGGAGCTTGAGTTCCCTTTGGTCAGTACCATTTGCAGATCCCAAGCAAGCACGCTCGATCTCATGCCATCATTCTCCAAGAACTGCACGTTCGACACTTTCACGTTCTTGAGCTCCGGGAAAGCCTTCTTAATGATGTCTTCCGCCTGCTTGGATGAAATTTTTGCACCCTTCGGTATTTCGTTATCCGTTACGCTTTCCGAACCGGCGTTATCGCTGCTAGTCACGGTAGTTGCCGTATCGGATACAACGACTCGGTTGCCCGGAACGGAATTGTCTCCCCATACCGGCTGCGCCAAACATAGCATGGCTGTAGCCGTAACCGCGCACACGGTCTTTTTTACCCTTACCTTCTTCTTACCTGATGGATTCACTTGATTCGCTCCCTTCCATTACTTGAACCTAACCATGTCTTACTTACACATGATGATATCCTTAACAAGTGCCTGTACACGGCAGCAATGACATAACCAAGCTACCTAAATAATACCATAACTTGTCTATATATTCCTTATGTAATAAGCTTTCAAAACATAACCTGCATGGTTAAGGATGAACAAAGTGTAACTATTTCGATCCCGCTTCTTGCGAAGGGGGATTTCCCTTTCGAACACATGTTAACCAAGCCGCGCCGCTTCAACAAAAGCCGCAGTGCGGCGCTTGATCTCCTCCATATTGCCGGACGCGAGGGCGTCCTGCGGAAGCAGCGCGCTGCCTAAACCAACCGCTGCCGCGCCTGCATGAAAATAATCCATAAGATTATCCAGTGTAACTCCGCCCGTCGCGAGCAGCGGAATGTGATTCAGCGGACCCTGAAGCTCCCGGATAAATGACAAGCCCAGGCTGGCCATAGGAAACAGCTTCACGATCTCGGCCCCGGCTGCGTACGCCGCGACGATCTCCGTTGGCGTCATTGCCCCAGGCCATACATCAATTCCCTGCTCCAAAGCAAATTCGATGACGGAAAGATCCGTGTTCGGCGAAATCAGAAATTGAGCTCCGGCTGAGACCGCTTCCTTCGCCATCTCCACATCAAGCACGGTTCCCGCCCCTATATATACGTCGCCATCATAGCGAGTACGCCAATCCTGGATCATATGTAAAGCACCTTCCGTATTCATGGTCACTTCCATGAACCGGATTCCGCCTTGGGCCAATCCTTCTCCTACGAAGTTCGCCTGTTCTCTCGTAATGCCTCGCACGATGGCAACGATTTTTTCACGCTTGAGTTCTGCTTTCAGTTTCAATGTCTTCCCCCATTTCTATTTACACTTCCGGCACGTTCCTAAATCGCATGGGCCGCAACTTCAGCCTGCTTCAAGTATATGCGGTCCGAAGCGTTCACGCAAAAAGAGCAGGACCGGAAACTGTCTTCCCGACCTGCTCTTTAACATCTATAAGGTTATCCGCGGAATTCGGACAGCTTTGCGCCGAGTTCACGCGTTGCTCCGTATACGCTTTGATAGAGTCCAAACAATTTATCATAGGTCTGAACCGCCTGCGGGTTCGGAGAATAGGAGCGTGCCGGCCGCAAAAACGCCTTTGCGCAGTCCTGAAGGCTCGGGAACCAGCCACAGCCGTAAGCTGCCAGCATCGCCGCGCCCATAGCCGGGCCCTGCTCGCTTTCCAGCTTCACGATTTCAGCGTTAAACACGTCCGCCTGCATTTGCAGCCACGTTTCGTTCTTGGCGCCGCCCCCGATGGAAATAACGCGGTCGATCTGCTTGCCAGATGCGCGGAGGATATCGATGGATTCGCGGAGAGAGAACGTAATCCCCTCGAGTACCGAACGTGCAAAGTGAGGCAGCTTATGCCCGGCGTCCATGCCAATGAAGCTGCCGCGGATGGTGGCATCCGGATGCGGCGTGCGTTCACCGACGATATACGGCGTGAACAGCAACCCTCCGCTGCCAGCCGGGATGCTTCCGATATCGCTCAACAGCGCGTCAAATGAGATAGTCGGCGCAAAAGTATCCTTGAACCAGGTCAGGCTGTATCCCGCTGCCAGGGTCACGCCCATGATATAGTAAGCGTCTTTCTCGCTATGATTAAAGAAATGGACCTTCCCTTCAAAATCCACCTCGCGACGTTCCTCATAGGACAAGACCACGCCTGATGTACCAATACTGCACATCGTCTGCCCTTCTTCGAGAATGCCGGCGCCGATGGCGCCGCAGGCATTATCCGCCCCGCCGGCAAATACCTTCGTCTCCGGCAGCAGAGCGGCTTGCTCGGCGATCTCAGGGAGCAAGGTACCGCACTGGTCGAAGGATTCAACCAGCGGCGGGCATAAGGTGTGCGGCAGCTGGAAGGCATCCAGAATTTCGGTGCTCCAAGTTTTGCCCGCCACATCCAGCAGCAGCGTTCCGGCTGCATCGGAATAGTCCATCGCGTACTGCCCGGTCAGGCGGAAACGCACATAATCTTTAGGCAGCAGGAACAAGGCAGCCTGTTCGAGCAGCTCTGGTTCAAACTCCTGCACCCATAGAATCTTGGGCAGGGTGAAACCTTCCAGCGCGCGATTGCGTGCAATGCCGAGCAGCTTCTCCTGCAGAGTCTCCTCTATTCGACGGCATTGCGATGTTGTGCGCGTGTCATTCCACAGGATGGCCGGTCGCAGCACTGCACCCTCACCGTCTACCAAGACTAAACCGTGCATCTGGCCGGAAAAGCTTAACCCCTCAACCTCGGATGGGTCAATGTTGTTTCCTGTCATTAATTGCCGTAACGACAATACCGTTTTGTCCACCCAATCCTCCGGTCGCTGCTCGCTGTAACCCGGCTTCGGCTGGCTCAGCGGATACGACTCCGAATGCTCGGCGACAACCTTGCCGCTGCGGTCCACCAGCACGGTCTTCACAGCACTGGTCCCCAAATCAACTCCGATAACGTAACTCATCTATATCCTCCTTCGTCTCCTCATGAACCGAACATGAAAACATCGTTGGCACTTTCCCCCGGCACTCAGTGCGTGATCCGGAATATGCTTGGATGACTGTCGACCCTAGCTCGCTATAGTTTCCTGTTTGAAATAAGTACACCGGCTTCCTTGGAGGGAGCCGGTGAAGGTTTGGATTTCATGGTACAAGCGCTAAAGAGAGTATCGATTAATTGGCAAGAATGTACTGATTCAGAATGGCTTTCAGCATTTCTTGACGTCCGGATTCGTTCTTGCGCGGGGACTCGTTGTTCAGCGCGTATTCTGCAAGGGAAGCCAATGTAGCCTTGCCAGATACGACGTCTGCGCCGATGCCTTCATTAAAGCTGCTGTAGCGCTTCGCGATGAAGTCCTCGAATACGCGGTCTTCGATCAGCTTCGCTGCCACTTTCAAGCCTTTTGCGTAAGTATCCATACCGGCGATGTGCGCATGGAACAGATCTTCCGGCTCGAAGGACGGGCGACGAACCTTCGCATCAAAGTTCACGCCGCCGCGGCCGAGACCGCCGTTCATCAGCACTTCGTACAGCGTCAGTGTCGCGTCATAGATGTTAACCGGGAATTCGTCCGTATCCCATCCGATCAGCATATCGCCTTGGTTCGCGTCGAGGGAACCAAGCATGCCGTTGATACGTGCTACGCGAAGCTCGTGTTCGAAGGTATGGCCGGCGAGCGTGGCGTGGTTGGCTTCGAGATTCAGTTTAAAGTGCTTGTCGAGACCGTATTTCTGCAGGAATGCAATCGTTGTAGCCGCATCAAAATCATATTGGTGTTTCGTTGGCTCCTTCGGTTTAGGTTCGATCAGGAATTGGGCGTCAAAGCCGATTTCCTTCGCATAATCAACCGCCATATGGAACAGGCGAGCCAGATTATCCAGTTCAAGGCCCATATCCGTGTTGAGGAGGGTCTCATAACCTTCGCGGCCTCCCCAGAACACATAGTTCTCGGCGCCAAGGCGTTTGCCCACCTCAAGTCCTTTTTTCACTTGCGCAGCCGCATGAGCGTATACATCCGCGTTGCACGTAGTGCCCGCACCATGCATGAAACGAGGATTCGTGAACATGTTCGCCGTGTTCCAGAGCAATTTTTTGCCGGTGGACTTCATGTGGTCTTCAATCGAATCCACGATTGTATCAATGTTGCTGTAGAACTCGCGCAGGCTGCTGCCTTCCGGTGCAATGTCCACATCGTGGAAGCAGAAATACGGAAGGTTCATTTTCTCCATGAACTCAAAGCCTGCCTCAACGCGTGCTTTGGCGAGGTCCATGCCGGAGTAATTGCCCCAAGGGCGAACCGCAGTGTCGGCGCCGAACGGATCCGAACCCCCTGCAGTCAATGTATGCCAGTAAGCCATGGCGAAACGGAGATGCTCTTCCATCGTTTTACCGGCTACAACTTCTGTTGGATTATAAAATTTAAAAGCATAAGGGTTGGTTGATTGGCTGCCTTCGTACTCGACTTTGCTAATGTTGTTAAAATAGGCCATGAATAAATCCTCCTATACCTTGTTAAGGTGTGGTTAACGCTTACAAGGCTATCCTATCACAGGATTTCCACTTTGTCTATTGGTTAAACAAAGTTATTGCCTTTACAACTTTTTCGAAACCGATGCCCTCTCCTGTTCGGATTATTTTCTACTAAAGTTCAACATATCTCCGTTTGGCACTGCCTATGATTCATGTACATCCATATTCAAATGTTACGACGATGGAAACCACCGGACCAAGGATTTCGCGCACCCGGGCAGCGTTACGGGCTGTTGCAATTTCCGGGCTTTGCCCCTAGACTATGGCATATCAAGTCTCCAAAACTTATAATGATCAGAAAGCAAGACTAAAAGGATGAATACACATGGCGAATATTACCGGTGACCAGGCTCTGGTCAAAAAAATAAATACCTCAATTATTCTCGATACGATA
Organism: Paenibacillus lautus; assembly: GCF_050482385.1. Taxonomy (GTDB): domain Bacteria; phylum Bacillota; class Bacilli; order Paenibacillales; family Paenibacillaceae; genus Paenibacillus_AQ; species Paenibacillus_AQ lautus_B. Next base: position 107,656 of record NZ_JBCNHV010000020.1, on the reverse strand, counting down.
CGGCAGCACGCCCCTGTTTCCCGAGCAAAAGTCTCCAAGCTGACCGGACTGAACAAGGCTACCGTCTCTAATCTCGTACAGGAGCTGTGCAGCAACCACCTGGTCCAGGAGATCGGACCCGGTGAATCCAGCGGCGGTAGAAAGCCGCAGCTGCTGCTGTTTAACGGACAAGCCGGTTATGCTGTCGGCGTCGAGCTGCGCGTCAAGCAAATGACCGCCGTGCTTACGGATCTGGAAGGCCGGATCCTTGCCGAAGAGGATACCGCCCTTGAAGGGCATGACGTGGAATCGGTGACGCGGCTGATGGTCGGCCTGATTCATGGCCTGATGCGGCAGGCCCCTCCCTCCCCATACGGCATCATCGGGATCGGCGTAGGCGTCCCAGGGATGGTGGACGGTGACGGCACCGTCCTCTTCGCCCCCAACCTGGGATGGGACATGGTGCCGCTGCAGAAGCAGCTCGAGCAGGAGCTGGGACTTCCCGTTACGATCGACAATGAAGCGAACGCGGGCGCTCAAGGCGAGCTGCGCTTCGGGGCCGGCCAGAACGCTCGCCATCTCCTCTATATCAGTGCCGGCAGCGGTATCGGCTCCGGCATTATCATCAATGGCGAGCTGTATAAGGGCGCCCGCGGATATGCCGGCGAAAGCGGCCATATGTCCATCGAGGCCGATGGACGGGAATGCACCTGCGGCAACCGCGGCTGCTGGGAGCTGTATGCCTCGGAGAAATCCTACGACAACAAAGGTGCCGCTCTCCCGTCCAGACGGACATCCGAGCTGATTCATCATGCAGCGCGTGGCCATGAGGAGACCATCCGGCATTTTGAAGAGCTCGGACGTTATCTCGGCGTCGGCATTACCAATCTTGTCAACGGATTCAATCCGCAATCGGTCATTATCGGCGGTCCGTTGTCCGACGCACGGGCTTGGATTGAGGATACGCTGCGACAGGTCGTTGCCCAGCGCACGCTTCCCTACCACCGTGAGCTGATGGAGATCCGGTTTGCCGAGCTGGGCAGCCGCTCGACCATGATCGGGGCGGCCTACTCCGCCATCTCGCAATTTCTCGGACCGGTACGGGTTTCCATGCCGATTCATTAAAATTGACGATATTTTGTCGTAATTAACACCCTGCATATTAAGGAAAATTCCGTGATTTTCCGCTATAATTAATCTCGTCCTGTAATTTAAATCACGATTCTCCTCGTGGAGAAACGTGTGATCGTTATACTAAAGGGAGAGGAAACGCTCAAATGACCTATGTAAGCACTGCGGAAATATCGGCGGAAATGTTTGTGACCGTATTGCTGTTTCTCCTAGTTATCGCACCTTTGCTCAGTCTCGCCATCATGCGGTTTTTTCAAGGCAAGAAAAAAGCCGGTTTCATTCTTCTCGGCTCCGGCGTGGCTGCATACGTCGTATTCCAGATCATCATGAGTCTGTTTTTTAGCAAGTGAATACGATCTGCGCGAACGTTGGCAGCATAGGCTCGTAAGCTAAAAAAGCTCCTTCCCTGGATTCGGGGAAGGAGCTTTTTATTCATATCATGAAGCAAGCCAGCGGCTTGCGATGATAGGTAATTTCGTTTAACCCTCCGGGTTCAACGCTTTGTTGAACTGGAGTTTGTTCATGCCAAGAATGCGGTGCTCGCCGATGATGGTGAGCGGTACTGCGCGAACGCCCATATCCCATACTTGCTGCGCGAATTCGTCGTTTTGCTCGATGTTGCGCTCTTCAAATTCAATGCCTTGATCGGACAAGAAGCCTTTTACCTGTTTGCAGTGCGGGCAGTTGTTCGAAGTGTATACAATCACATTTTCCATGGTTGGTCAGTCTCCTCTACTCATGATTTGGCTCTGCTTAAAGCCCGTTCGATCTCTATCTATCAGTTTACAACACGACAGCGTTGTGTTCCAAGCTCTCGATGTATTTCTCGGCATCCATAGCTGCCATACAGCCGCTTCCTGCAGCCGTGATCGCTTGTCTGTAACGGGTATCCTGCACGTCGCCGCAAGCAAATACGCCTTGGATATTCGTCTCGGATGTTCCCGGGGTCGTTACGATATAACCGTTCGGATCCGTCGTAATGTTTCCGCCGAGGAAACCGGTGTTCGGATGATGACCGATCGCCACGAATACGCCGCTGACCGTGATCGTCTCTTCTTCGCCAGTCTCATTGTTGAGCACTTTGATGCCTTTGACGCCTGTCTCGTCCGCAATGACTTCCTGCGGTGTGCGGTTCAGTGCCCATTCGATTTTCTCGTTAGCGCGGGCGCGATCCTGCATGATTTTCGATGCACGAAGCTCCTCCCGACGGTGAACCAGCGTTACTTTGGATGCAAAGCGGGTCAGGAAGTTCGCTTCCTCCAGCGCGGAATCGCCGCCGCCGACAACAACGATCTCTTTGCCGCGGAAGAAGAAGCCGTCACATGTTGCGCAGGTACTTACACCGCGTCCTACATTATCCTGTTCGCCCGGAATGCCAAGGTATTTGGCCGTTGCGCCTGTAGAGATGATTAACGTTTCGGCAACTACCTCGCCCATACCGTCTACGTCCAGCTTAAACGGACGCTCTCCGAATTCCACGCTGTTCACCCAGCCTGTACGAAATTCCGCGCCAAAGCGTTCAGCCTGCTGACGCATATTGTCCATCAGCTCAGGACCCATGATACCTTCGGGAAAACCCGGAAAATTCTCAACTTCGGTTGTGGTTGTCAGCTGTCCGCCTGGTTGCGGACCTTCAATGACGAGTGGGCTCAGATTCGCGCGAGCCAGGTAGATTGCAGCCGTAAGGCCTGCAGGGCCTGTGCCTATAATAACGGATTTGTACATATCGTTTCCCTCCTATATATGGAACGCTTAATTATAATCATTATAAATTAATATTAATTATGGTTATATCAGAGCCGTCTGTCAATATGCCACATCACACCCTCTCTGAAAATATTGTTAATCCATTCTTCATAAATCGCAGTGAAATCCAATGTCTTTGGGAAATGGACCCCGTTCTCCAATGAAGAAGACGATCTTGATGTTATGGGAACGCTTACTTTCGAAAACAATCGTACACATAAATGAGGTTAGATGAATGTAACGCTACCAAGTGCCTCCCCCACTCTTTTAACGAAAGGAAGATGAATGTTTGATGAAAAAAGGATAATGCTGGCACGAGCTCTAATGCCGAACTTAGCAGCGTAGAAGCTTGGGAGAAATCGAGAGCGACCACGGCCATTGAGAGCCAATAAAAAATCCCCTTCTTCCCGAAGAGCAAAAGAAGGGGATTTTATCATTAACACAAGCACAGATTAGCAATGACCGATCGATTAACGATTAGAGCGCAGAAGACGGAGCCCATTCAGGATAACCAGGATGGTGCTTCCCTCGTGACCGATGACGCCCAGTGGCAGCGCAACGCCCTGAATGAAATTGGCTGCTATCAGCGTCAAAATCACGGTGATGGCAAATATCATATTTTGCTTCACGATGCGCTGAACCCGGCGTGCCACCTTGACGGTGCCGGCAATTTCATCGATGTTGTCATTCATAAGCACCGCATCCGCTACCTCCAGCGCCGTTCCGCTTCCCGAAACGCCCATGCCGATGCCGACGGTCGCGGTAGCCAGTGCCGGCGCATCGTTCACACCGTCTCCAACCATGACCACATGGCCGTAACGGGACCGAAGTTCCTTAATATGTGTAACTTTATCTTCCGGCAGCAAATCGGAGAACACCAAGTCTACGCCGCTTTGCTTCGCAATCACGTCAGCCGTCGCCTTGCGGTCCCCCGTCAGCATCGCTACCTTGATACCCAGCTGCTGAAGCCGCTTAACGGCCATCGCCGCTTGAGGCCGGACCGCATCCTGCAGAGCGATCATGCCCTCGATACGGTCTCCCTTCAGGATAACGGATACCGTCTTGCCTTCGGATTCCAGCGTGTTCCGGATGGACAGCCAGTGCTGGCGATTCTCTTCAAGCGCGCTCCATTCATTTGGCGCGAAAGCTTCATTCGAATACTGATCTACAGTCGGTTGATCCAGAATATCGCTTTTTCCTATTTTCCAGGTAATGCCCTCTACATCTGCCTGCATACCCCAGCCTGTTATGGACTGGCCGTTCTCCACCTGCTGCAATTGAGCTCCCTCTTTCTCAGCCGATTGGACAATCGCCAAGGCCAGAGGATGCTTCGACATTCTTTCAATAGAAGCACTGATGCCAAGCAATTCATGCCGATCCCAGCCCTCACCTGCGATAAAATCCGTAACCACTGGCGTACCAAGCGTCAAGGTACCGGTCTTATCAAAAGCGACAACCGCCGTACGTGCCATATTCTCGATATGGGCGCCGCCTTTGAACAATACGCCTTTTCTGGCGCGATTGGAAATCGCTGACAGCATCGCAGGCATGATGGAAGATACCAGCGCGCAAGGGGATGCTACGACGAGAAACACCATCGCTTTGTAGAAGGTGGTATCCCAGTCCCATCCCAGAACGGGAGTAGCCAGAACAATCAGGGCCAAGGTTGCAATGACAACGACACGGGCATAAATCGATTCGAACCGCTTGATGAAGCGCTGCGATTCCGGCACTTCGTTCTCCGCTTCTTCCACCAGCTTGATAATCTTGGCGAACAACGTAGATTCCGCCGACTGGGTAACCTCAATGTACAATACGCCTTCCCCGTTCAGGGTTCCGGTAAATACTTCATCGCCTATGGACTTATCGACCGGTACGGATTCGCCGGTAATCGAAGCCTGGTTGACGGAGGAGCTGCCGCGATAAATTTTGCCGTCTGCAGGAATAAGCTCGCCCGGCTTTACCAGAATCAGGTCGCCGATCTCCAGTTTGCTGATGGATACCGATACCATCTCTCCCTTCTCGATGCGCAGGGCCGTCTCCGGCTGCAGCTCCATCAAGGACGAGATATCCTTGCGGCTTCTCTCCATGGTATAACTCTCAAGCGCCCCGCTGAGGGCAAAAATGAAGATCAGCATTGCGCCTTCATTCCAGTACCCGATCGCTGCAGCTCCCATAGCGGCAGCAATCATTAGCAGATTCACATCCAGATCGCGCTCCTTCAGAAGCGTCTCCACACCTTCTTTGGCTTTTACCCATCCGCCGACGGCGTAGGATATCACGTACAACACAACAGAGAGCGGTTCAGACCATTGGCTGGTCAGCCAAGCCACCAGCATCAGCAGGCCGCTGCCCAGTGCAGCCACGACTTCTGCGTTGCTCAGCAGGCTGCGTATATCCCACTTCCCAGGCTTCCGCGGCTCACGCGGATCAGCTCCATTTTCTATTGTCGATATGCGTCCGGTCGTCGTTTGACTTTGTATCCATTGCATAACCAATCACCTTCCTAGTTGAGAATGAGATCCATTATTACTACCCTTAAAATGACACATGCTGCCCCGGCTTGGCCGGAGCAGCATGCTAAATGAGAATGAGAATCATTTTTGAACTTATACAATTTATTTTCCTTCGTACAACTTTATATGTATCATACTCACTTCATCTTGATTTGTAAACACAATTTTTTCACATTTTTTAATTGCTAAAGAGTGCCTATTGACGTTCCCTGATGATGATGAACCTTATACACGTAAAAAAGCCCTTGCGATCTCTCGCAAGGACTTCTCTTTATACAATTACCTATTTTTGTAAAGCGCTCCCATTCCATCAATCGACAATCGTCGAACATCTGCGGCGCATCTCCAGCCTTGCACCAGTTATTCGAATGGCTGCAATCTCTGAGGGCTGACAGCACACCTCGTGTATGCCCTGCCGGTAAACCATCCGTAAATCCGTGGTAGCCACCCCATTGATCCGAAGCGTTAATTGTGGCTTCGTTCGCCTAATTCGATGGATGATCTCTGAGAATGCCGAGACCCTGTGTCCTGCCTCATCCGACGATACGGAATTCTCCGTCCCCTCCGAATCGAATACAATCACATCGGCCAAACGGGCAATCTCCGCTGCCGCTACTGGGTTCATCCCTTCTCCGAACAGCGCCCCATAGCGAATACGCACAAAACGCCTTTGATCCATAAGGGTCTGCTCTGCCACTTCTTCGATAAAATTATGAATCGATATAAAGTCATCCGCATGCGCCGGACGTACAGCCAGGAGCTCTAATTGGCACTCTACGCCTTCCTCGCTGCACTGCTCCATAGCTCGGAACAGAGACTCCAGCTGAGCATCCTGCGCTTCTCGTAACTCCATCGTGTTGGAAAGCCGGGCATCGTGCAGCAAGCTGACCGCACATCGGGCTCCACCCGCCGCCTGAAACACCGAAACCCAATAGGTCTTCCATAGCATAATAAGTCTCCGCCTTAACAGGGCGCTCTTCTCTGCGCTCCGCGAATTCAACCACGCCGTGTAAACCTCCTGCAGCAGGCCATGCTGCACAGCATCCTCTCCGCGTATCAGCCCGATTCCCTGAGCACCTTGCCTGATATCTTGTGTTATGGATTCAGGGTCTGCGGATCGGCTCATGACTTTCAGTCTTCGGTTCCTGTCACTCCACCCCAGCAGTCGGGTCAAAGAAGGTCTGTCCGTACCGTTATGCCGGATCCCGGAAACCCTGAGGGCTTCTTCAATATCGTCAGGCGATGCCAGTAACAGCAATACCTCCTCATGGGTGACTCCTCCTGCCATTGCAAAATGCTTCAGCAGATCCGTCTCGGGAGAAATCTCGTTTGCCATAATCTCCTCTGCTCCGATGAACTCTTCATCTTCAAATCGACGCTCTCCCAATTCACTGCCTGCTCCCCATTGCCTTTCCGTCATGGTTATCCTTCTACTCCCTTTCACCTTGAATTGGATAAACGCCTCCTTACAGACTATTATGAAACAATTGGAAATATACAGCGCATGGGATAAACACCGACTGAAATATCGGGAGAGAACGAACCAAGCAACCTACTCTTTTTATGCAGATTGCCTCCAACGAAGGTGGGAAAGCCTGACCCTATCTATTTATCCTCATTTCACGGACAGGATAAAACCTATACAATGGAGAAATGAATCGAAGACGCATGAAAACGTAAGGGAGAGTTGAGCATGAGAACTGATTATGATCATTGGGAGCCGATCAGCGTATCGGATACCGTCACAATTTTTGCTGAAATCCCTGCCCGTTGGTATATCGCCGGAGGCTGGGCTTTGGATTTATATTTGGGAGAGCAGACTAGGGAACACGGCGATATCGATGTCCTGATCCTTCGCGAAGAGCAGGCCGCCATTTACGCTGCATTAGCCAAAGAGTGGACGCTGTACAAAGCGGATCAAGGAACCTTATCAATCTGGGAGGAAGGCGAGTATTTGCATTCGGTTGGCGATGTATGGGTAAGTCGGAACGATGAAGCCCCATTTTCATTCCAGATCATGTTGGTAGAAACCGAACAGGACCGCTGGGTTTATCGAAGAGAACCGTCGATCCGAAGACCTCTCCAAGATATATCCTTAAAAACTGACCAAGGAATTCCCTATCTGAAACCGGAGATACAGCTTCTATATAAGGGTGGCAGTAAGAACATTCGGGAAAAAGACGAGCAGGATTTAATCAAGGTGCTCCCCTTCCTTCACCCGCAAGCTAAAACATGGCTTTCCTATGCGCTCCATAAGCAGTTTCCATCGGGTCACCCCTGGATCGATTACATCGCAACCTCGCTATAGCCGCCGAGCGGACACACATCTCCATAAAAAAGGCTGCTCCATGGTTTAGCCAAAATAACCGGAGAGCAGCCGCTGTCATATCATTGCCTTATCAGAATATGGAATTCACATTCAGCCTGTTTCACGTTTGCGCTCATACACGAGATCCAAAAATCCGTCCTCATCAGGCTCCTCTTCGTCCTGCACATAGCCTGGAGCTTCTCCCTCGGCTTTAAGTGCTCGCTTCACTTTTTATACTTGTCCTCACCGAAATCGATGTTCATTACCCGAGCGACCAACTGCGGCAAGTCCGTATTGTTGTGTAGTCCCCGGAATAGCTCAGATCCCGGTCCAAAAACATACAGCGGAACATCCACACCCGTATGCAGATAGGTATTCCATCCCACGAGGGAACGTTTGCTAATGACACTATTTATAGCTTGCATAGCGTCAGCAGCATTTATAATTGCGACTTCTTCCTCAGCCGTCGCATCGATGCCGGCATAAGCTTTGAGCACCTCTTTGACATTGCTTCTATCCGTCTTCAGCTCTTTAGCCATATAGAGTCCGGATGCTTGTACCTGTCGCAGCACCTCTAGTTTGGCGTCCGTTTGATCATATCCTCCGACCGACATGCCTCCGGTGTCGTGATCACCGACTACAACGACTAGCGTGTTCCCGTCATCTTCCGCAAACTTTCTTGCCAGCTTCACTGCTTCTTCGAACGATTCCGTGTCCTTCATAGCCCATGCGGCATCATTGTAGTGACCGGCCGAATCAATCTGGCTTCCTTCCACCAGCAGGAAAAAACCATCCTTGTCTCTACGGAGAATATCGATCGCTTTTCCCGTCATTTCTTTCAGGCTTGGTTCGTTCGTATGCTCCCGGTCCAGCTCAGGCGCCATGTCTCCGTCCGCGAACAGACCGAGAATTCGGTTTCCTCTTGCTAATTCCAGTTGAGCACGGTTCTCAACTACACGATAACCTCTCTGTTTCGCTTCTTCCAACAGATTGCGGCTGCTTTGCTTCCCTCCCATAGTCTCAGGAAGAAAGAAGGCCTTACCTCCCCCTAGCAAAACATCTGCAATTTGCAATTGCTGCTGCGCAATATCGCTTTCATCTTTCCTTGAAAATACATGCGATGAGAACGCAGCTGGGGTCGCGTCGGTAATGCTCGAAGTAGCTACAAGACCAGTTGCCTTCCCCTGTTCGCGGGCCGCCTCAAGAATGGTCTTGCGCTCAATCCCATCGGGAGTCCTCCCGATCATTCCGTTATTCGTCTTGTACCCCGTGGCCATAGCCGTCGCCGCAGCGGCTGAATCGGTGAGCGCGGAATCAGCCGAATATGTCCTTACCATGCCTACAAACATGGAGTCCATCACAGAGGGCTCACCCTTGTACAAGCGGTAGTTGGCTGCATAAGCAGGTGAAAATCCATCCGGAATCATAAAGATTACGTTTTTGGCCTTCGCACGAGAATTGGAGGCAGCTGCCTCCGTCGGTTGGGCAACCTGCAAACCAAAAATGCAGCACGCCAGCACAAGAGCCAACATGGCAGCAGCTGAAAGCTTAACTTTCACAGTTCCTCACCTTCCTTAACGGGTATTCTGAAGCTAGAACCCAAATATTAACGGGGCACATGCGAGCCCCATTTGCACACTGTTGTCTCAAATGGACTGATGCATGTCCTGTTTGCTACAGCAGCAGCTTGCTCAGCACGTTATCGCTGATACGGACTACATTGTTGTTATAATTGTTCCAACCCAAGCTGCCTGCCCAGTTAACTGAACCGACGGAGAACACAGCGCCGCCGCCATGAATATCAAAATAAGTCATGTCCGCCCGCACGAGCGGATTGGCGGTGCCCCCCTGACCTGGCGCGGTATGAAGCAGGTCTTCATGCACGAATTGGTAGTTATCGTCATGACCGGTCGATGTCGCCAGACGCAGCGTGTGCGAAGGTGTTCCGAAACTCAGATCGTAACGGTCGATCTCATCGCCAGCGGCTCCTCCGGCAGCATGTCCGAAATCACCAATGATCTCGTTGTCGCCGATACCGTCAAAAATAAACCCGGCTTCCGGTTTGAAGCTGTCATCTAACCGCCGATAGCCGGTAGCAGACCCGCCACCCAAAGCGCTAGTACCTACACCAACAAGACGCTGGGGCACATAACCATGATGACGCCATATACCGCCGGACTCTCCCGTCGTGCTGTGGAACAGCTCGCCTGGAGGAGAGTCCGAAGCACGTGAACCGGCGTTACCGCGCCTTACTTCCAATAGTGACGGCCGGTCCGGATCGAGACTCGTCACCCAATAAAACCCGTTCCCCCCTAAATACATGACCCGTCCGCCGTTCGCTAAATATTGCTCCAGCGCCTTCATCATCGGTCTCGTCCAGTATTCGGGATGGCTGCCGGTGATCAGCACCTTGTAAGGGCTCAATAGATGAACTCCCTCATGATGTAAATCCTCGTCCGTAGCAACGTCATAGCTCTGACCCCGTTTCTCCAGCCACCCTGTAATGTACAGATCGGCGGAAAAGTGGCGTACCGCCCGCCAGTTACGGTAGTGAGGCCGGATATTCAAAAGCGGTCGCAGACGGGAGGAGAATTGCACGCCGCTGCCATCGTTATGCAGGTCGTAGATGGAGTTGCCCACCTCGGGATGTTCATCCAAATAAACGTCCTGGGAAGGAAGAACGTAGTCCTCCCCCAGATAGTCTTTGGCAAATTTAAACAGCCGTTCGTTCCCGTAAGCCAAATAAGTATTAGTCGGCGCAAGAAACAGAACGGGTGCACTTACGGTTCCTTGAAGAGGGCGAACAAAGAAAGGAATAAAGTCTACGCTGCCTTCAGCTTCAAGTTTGAGCGCGTATATTCCGCTCGGCAGATCGTCCGGGATCTTCCAGGAAATATCAATCTCCCACTCGGCATCGACAAGATCATTATCATGAAAGTGAACAGCTGCATATTGTTTAGGTGCGTGCCGGTAGTCCAGGTGTTCCCCAGTCCAGTTGTGACTGGTTACCGCTCTTGTGCCCCCCTGATGCAGGGTGCCGTGGTAGCCGCCTGCCGACAGGTCCTCAAGGCGTGTTGATGCAATCTCGACGCTGAAATCGTAATCCGCAAGGGGAACAACGCCAATTCCGTCTGTGCCAAGCAGCACGTTCGGTAATAACTCCTCGGGTAAAAGCTCTCCCCAGAACCGGGGATTGCCGATTTTGCCATTGTAATGATGAATGGTGCGTCCCGGAGCGGCAGGGTCGGAATCCGCAGCGAGCAGGACGCGCGTTAAGGCGACATTGCTGTAATCCAGATTTGCAGCAGCGGTATGAACTTGTAGGCCGTCATCCGCCTTCCACCCGTCCCAGCTGGTGACAAAAAGCTTGGCTGCCTGTGTGCTTGCAGCATACTGGAGGACTACGGAATACCAACTATTTTCCTTAAGCGGGATATCGGTGCGGACTGTAACGGATTGCCCGCAGCCCCCGGTTAGGGATAACGCCAGACGTCCGTCAGTTTCCAATGCCAGGGCAGCGCCGGATGTGCCCTCTGCAGAGCGTGCGGACCAGACGGTCTGGATATGGTCATATACGGGAACCGTCGGGTAAATCCACAGCTGTGCCGAGAATTCGCCGCTCTGCATCCAATTTCCCGGCAGGGGAAGCTCGGCATAGGAACCTGGAGCCGTTATCTGTCGCCGTCCGGGATATTCACCCGCACAATCTGCGGTCACCGGCTCCGTCGGCAAAAAAAACGAGTTGTCCGGATCAGGCATTCCTTCGGTTAAACGAACAACATTAGCCGTATATACCGAGCTTCCGGTATCAATCATAAAGTGCAGATCTTGACCGGGCTGGACGCTGAATTCATTCGAATACCCGACAATAGTTACAGGATTTGGCGCCTGCGGATCGGTCACATTCGTTTTCACATCTTCTTTGGACATTCTTACATTCCTCCCGTAGTTCAAAGTTTTTCTTTGTACAACGTGAAACGTGAATCAGTTCTGTTATGCCTGCCATGAATAAGATGAGAACAACACCTGGGTTCCTTCCTCTTATACCACATACAAGTTTTCGAAAGTTTTCCATAAGTTGTATGAGATATAATAGAATTATAGCATGTAAATATTATGGTAAGAAGGCAAAACTTGTTATAATAAATAAAATCTACTGAATATTGGCAGTGCTATCAATTGATCGATCCTTGCATGATTATCCACCTGTTTATTCAATAAAATGAAAAATACCATGACGAGGCAGGAATAATTCCCGCTTTGTCATGGTATTTTGAGGATTCTATCTTCTGATGCCTGCTGCAAATTCAGGAGTTCTCCCGTTTGCTCTTAATCACCCATTCCGTCAGGTTCTTAACACTGCTGATGGAATCCAGAGTCAAATCATCCTCGTCCACCGTAAAGTCAAACCGCTTCTCTAACTCCGCAAGCAGTCTAATAAATGTCATAGAATCCAATACGCCGGCCGTGCCGATTAAGACGGTATCATTATCAACAAATGACAACTGAAACATTTTCTTAATGATGTCCGTAATCTCTTGTTCGATCGCATCGCGGTTCATCGTTCAATCTCCAATCTCAAGCCAATTAAATACTTTGTGCGGAAGCGGCAGTTTCAGTATGTAGGTAGATGCCAAGTCATCCGCAGCGGATTTCTTGAAGCCCAGCATTTCCAACAACAGTCTGGCCGGTAAATTTCGTTGTTTGCGCACCAATCGGCACCGTACGGCTTCCGCCATCGGCACCTGTTGTCCCAGCCGTTCAAGAACCGTATACAAAAATGCCGAAGCGATGCCACGGCCTTCGATCCGACAGGAGATGCAAAAGAGATCCAGATTGATCTCTGCGTCGACGATATTCACAAAACAGGTCCCGATAAGCCCGTGCGCGCCGAACCGATCCTCAAGCTTGGCCACATACAAATAGCAGCCGTCCTGCTTGCAATAGGAATCGACGAACGTCATGTCAATTCTCTCCAGCAAACTGTTCATCTGATTCGTACGATGGGACAATTCAACAACCCGGGGGTAATCCCTCTCCTGCGCTAATCGGATCTGCAGCTTCATACCGCATTCCTTTAAAAATTGCTCCCGGCTTCCCTTGTGCTCTTTTTGGGCTTCTTCTCTCCTAGATCGCGCCTGCATATATTGACGCCGGTTCTCCGATTCCTCGGTCGCATGACCGATCTGAAATTCGGGGTACTCAGGCAAATCCCGGTATTGACGCGCGTCATATGTACGTATCTGAGGAGCATAATAGTTTATTTCAAACCGTTCGAACGGATCATTGTCGATCAAAGCCAGCGTATCCAATCCGATGTTCAGTTCCTTCGCTATCCGTTCCATACTGAGCGCCTTTGAGTCAAAATGACACTGTGGATACAGAAAATATTGACCGACGCCCAGCTCCTCCAGCTTGCTTTTCACCTGGTCCCAGTTGTTACGGCTGGCTATGCTCTGAACAATTCCGCGTCGGTCCAATATATCGAGGACGTTCATTATCCCCGGCATTAGTTTAATGCCTGCTTCGTCTTCTTTAAGCGTCCCCTGCCACAACGTATCGTCTAAGTCCCATACTAGACATTTAATCATGGGGTCCATTAGGAAATAGCTCCATTGTCAAATGTGTCGGCTTGAAGCCGTATTTCTTATAGAGAAGCCGCATCGGCAAATTGCTCACGTGCACCTTACCAACGATCTGCGTAACTTCCTCACTTCTGCAGTAGTTCATTCCCGCCTCGAAGAGCTCATCGACATAGGCGGTTCCCCGGCAGGATTCAGCAATATAGAAACTTTTGAAATTCGCATACGTCTCTTTGGTAACCGAGTTTTTACGCGGGGTTATCCACATCCAGCCTGAGACCTCCCCATCCACATCGAGAACAAGCATTCCTTCCCTCTCATAACGAAGAGCCTTTTCCAGCTTTTTCGTATGAAATAGAGGATCGGTAATCGCATCTTCTCCGAATGAAATCATGGAGATTTCTGTCTCGAATATTGTAATAACGGGAATATCCTGGGGCTCGATTTCTCTAATCGGCATCGTGCTGTAACTCCAATCTGTATTCTTATGCGTTCTTTTTTTGAATGAGCTCGAAAGTCTCATAGCGGCAGCCCGGGCAGCCCTCTTTTTTCAGGTGCTCAATCGTTTGCCACTCCATTTGGAAACCTACTTCGGTCACGCGATTACAGCGTTTGCACTCGTATAAGCGAACCGTACGTTTGACTTCTCCGGTATACAGCGCTTGCCTGTATTCACGTTCGATACTTTCATGCGTCTCTTCAGTAGATTGTAACACAATCATCTGGCTTGTGTTACCAATAATTTCCGCGCCGATATATTCATTGAAGCGAGGCAAGACACTCGTCACTAACAAACCCATATTGGCAAATTCGCGCTGCATCCCCAAGGTGAAGTCAGGTGATTTGTGGGCGAACGACAGGAAGATAGGCAGTCCTACATCCTTCTTCAACAATTGAATTCCGCGGGAGACGAATAACGACATCCCCTGCTGTGTATAAGGCGGATCGGTAAACACGCAATCAAAGCGGTGCAGAAATTCAGACGGAAGCTGTTCGCGAAAATCCATTTCGTAGCAGACGATCGGCAAATCTTCGGTTTCCGCCAGATAGTTCACATAGCTGGTAATACGTTTGTCAATTTCGAATACGTAAATACGGGTGTTCGACTTGGAGGCATCATTACGATAAAGCTGCTTCAGCAGAAACGCCAGCGACACGCTGACGAGATCATCGTCCCCCAGACAAACGATGTCCCTGCCGATTAGAGCCTCGTGACGAAGCGCCAGAACAGCCCGGTTCATGCTCGTAGCCAGAGTGCAGCTTGACTGGTCAATCGTAACATCGACCTGAGGCCGTCCCTCAAAGACGCTCTCCAGCTTGGTCATCATGTCCTTCAACTCGTCAGGCTGCCACTGCTCGTACTTCAAGCGCTGATACAAGTCATGATCCAAATCGCCGAACCCCATCACTTGCTCGACAAAACGGCTTCCTCTTGCCGTGCAGTTCACCCCCCGTTTTTGTTCAATGAGGCCAACCTTGATTAGCTCTTTCTTAATTGCGGACACTAGCGGCAAGGGCAGCAGCGTTTTTCTGGCAATCTCTTTGGTGGAAATGCCCGGTTTGAAATAAATATCCAGAAGAATATTCTCAATTACTTTTTTTCCTTCCTTTATTGACACTTGAGAATAAACGTAATCTATCAGTTCCTCATTCATATATTTACCACCGGCTCCTTTAATAAATATATTATCCAACACAATGAATAATTGTATATTATTGTATTCCCTAGAAACTTAATCATTATCCTATATTTACCATAAAAAAGCAAGGCATCCGTTGACAGGCGATAGCCCTGTCTCATGATGCCTTGCTGATAGATTTGCCTCGTATTATTCCATGACAGAGATTCGAATGAACGGACTTAATTGATGAATCGTGCGATATTTGAATAATTGCTGTCCTTCTGCCGATAAACCTTGTTTCTCCATTTCGATCTCAACCCGAACAGCATGAAGGGACGTTCCGCCAAGCCGGAAAAAATCGTCATCAATTCCGATGCCGCCGATCCCGAGCACCCGTTCCCAAATTTGTACCAAGGCTTCCTCTGTCTGATTGGACGGAGCCCGGTACGGAGCTCTCAGAGCTGCGCTCTCTTCTATCTCCTTCACCGGAATCTGGAGCAGCCTTGAAGCGTCAGAATACTGCAGCGGAAGCAAATGACGGCGATGCTGCTGATTATCACGGCCGCTGAGAACTTCTTCCCAGCCCGTTATCTCTAAACTTCGAACCGTCCCTGCGGCGGTGCCGGCTTCTCCTTGATTTTCACTGCCGGTGAGCTGAGACTGAGTCAGTCCTGCGCCGGGCAGAGACTCGTTAAGGATTTCAATATGCTTGATGGAATCAGGGATATCCTTTACTGCAATCCGGAAACGCACCTTGCGTTCGGACTCCTCCGTGATGCTCCACGGCCCCGATCTCAAAAATGCGAGCAGCGGCTCATTTTTCCCGGTAATTGTGCACACAGCCTCCATATATTCGGCCTTCCGTTCATGGCAATAAGCCTTTAAAGAACTGATTACGGCCGACTCGATCCCTCTCCCGAGAATGCGGCAGCTAAGCAGGAAGACATCCAGATGAACAATCTCCTTCTCGAATCGCGTTATAACCGCCCCTGTCAGTCCGTAATGTCCGAACCGGTCCGAGGCTTCAATCGCCCAGCATTTCGTATCCGGCTCAGCCCTTGTGGTTTCCAGTTCACGCTCTGCCATTATATCTGCGTTCAGCGTGAATTGATTGGTGCGCTGCATTAGCTGGGCTATGCGGGGCAATTGTTCAGCAGTTGCTTCGTATATGCCCAGTCTAAGCTCCAATTCGTCGAGAAAAGTCTGCAGAGAGGGAGCCGAAAAACGAATTTCTCTGCGCTTGCGCTCTGAGACATACATTTCGGTTCTCCGTTTATCCTCTTCTGTGACGCGCAGGCGATCTGTTGCCCAGACATGCCCCAGGAATGCCGGGATTAGCCGCTCTTCAGGAAGCTGAAACGTAAGGACTTCCGGACACTGTGACTGTACCTCGGAACATTCCAGCGAACTGTCATCGATGAAGATAAAGCTGTCCAGTCCTAATCGCAGTTCTTCCGCCAATGAAAGCAAGTTTTCGGACTTTGAATTCCAATTGATCCGTGTTCCCGCAAAATGCTCCTTTTTAAGCAGCATGTCCGGGTTATTGTCCAGTACATTCCATACATCTGCTTCATTATTCTTGCTGACCAGCACCAGCAGCATGCCTTCTTGCTGCTTGCTCAGCAGATACCGCTGGAACTGGCGATAAGGATCCGAGGCTGTTACCCCTGCCGCTCCATCCTCCCCGCATACCCCACGCCAGAGCGTGTTATCGCAATCCACCGCAATCACTTTGAAGGGATGTCCCTGCCAAGCGAGCAGCCGGCGTGCAACAAGGGTCCCGATTGCCGCATAGGATTCCGGCGTGAACGGCATATGTGCAGCTTGATCGGCAGTGGAATCGTGGATGTGTTCAATACCGAACATGGCGTCAAGCTCTCTGAAATCGATAACATGAACATGATCCAGCCGTTCCAATTCGCGCTTCCAACGATTCCCGAGCTCTTCCAGGTAGCTCTCCATGACCGGAGAAGCCCCTAAAGAAGCGGATACGGGAAACACTCCGGCGAATATTGGGCCCGTTCTCCGGCCAGCAGATAATGTCTGCGGCAGATCGGCCAGTGCCCGTTCGAGCTTTTTAATCTGCTGGGCCTCCGAAGAGCGGTCATCCCGCAGCCAATCTTCAAAGCGGACGAGCAGCAGTCCGGCAGCCTCTTCGGACGAGAAGGAGCTGTCCGGGTTCAATAGCTCCTGAAACACTTGTTGATATGGTGCAAAACGGATGTCGACACGTGTTCCGAACTGCTCTCCCCACCAGCTGACATAAGGGCGGATCGGGTCCGCAGTAAAGGTAGAGACGGCCGTTACGGTAAAGACACGCTCCGGCAGTGAACTGCTTCTTTTTGCCGCCGCTTCGGCCTCCTGCTCTTCGGTGAACAGCCGGATTTCGCTCAATTCAATAGCCGGGTTGTCCAGAGCCAGTTCAATCAGATCCGTAAAATGCCCCATGAGTCCCGCCATGGTTGCTTCCGCGAACAAAGCGGTATTGTACTGCATGACACAGAGCAAGCCGCCATGATCCGCATAGCCGATATCGAGTTTAAAATCGAGCTTGGAAATTCCCTTCGTAATTTCAAAATTCTCGAAAGTGAGTCCTTCGGCGGTAAGCACGGTGTCACCATCAAATTCATTGTGAAAAATCATCATCGTATCAAACAGAGGATTACGTCCGCGCGGTAGTTTCGCCGAGAGCTTCTCGACCATCCGGTCGAACGGGAAGTCTTGGTTCTCATAGGCGTTCATCATCGTGTCATTCAGAATAAACAGTTGATCGAGAAGACTGAGCCGGTCTTGGAAGCGGACCCGGATCGGCAGGAAGTTCGTGAACATGCCTATTAAAGGCTCCACATCGGCATGCCGCCTGCCTGCCACCAGCGAGCCGACCGTAATGTCGTCCTGACCGGTATATTCATGCAGCACAATCGTGTATAGATGAAACAAAAGTACATTAATCGTAACATTTTGCGATTTGGCCAAAGCATTCAGCCGGTCTGCGGTTTCCTTGGACAAGCTGATCTTGTGCGCTCTGCCGACAAACGATTGAAATTCAGGTCTCTCGAAGTCATACGGCATGTTCAGCACAGGGATTGTCTGCCGGAACTGGTTCATCCAATAATCCTCTTGCTTCCGAATAACATCCCCGCTCAACAGGCGATGCTGCCATTCCGCGAAATCCTTATATTGAATGCGCAGAGGCGGGAGATCTTTTCCGGCATACAGATCGCTGAATTCCTTAATAAACACATTCATTGAAGCGCCATCCGAAACAATATTGTGCATATCCATAAACAGCACATGTTTCTCCGGCTCTATTCGAACAAAAGCGGCGCGAATAAGAGGGGCTTTGCCCAGATCAAACGGACTGATAAACTTCCGCATGATTTTCTTCAAATCTTCCTCGTCCGCTTCCATGCGTTCCACGGTAAACGTGAAACTCTCATGAATTTGCTGAACCGGTTCTCCGTCTACCATATGAAACGAGGTGCGCATGTTCTCATGACGGTGAATCAATTGAATGAAAGCCTGCTCAAAACGATCCGCTTCCGCTTTTCCGTGCACCCACAAAGCCATCGGCATGTTGTAAGTCGTTACCGAACCGATTTGCTGATGAATGAGGAACGTGCGTTTCTGTGCAGAGGACAAGCGGTAGTAAGGTTTGCTCTCTGCCGGTTCGATTGCAAAATATTTATTTTTAGCTTTCTGTCCGATATAACGGGCAAGCGCACTTATCGTCGGCATGTTGAATATATCCGACAGAGCCAGCTCCACATCAAGTTCCTTGTGAATCTTAGTGATCAGACTGGTCGCTTTCAAAGAATGCCCGCCTATTTCGAAGAAATCCTCATGAATTCCGATGTGCTCCAAGCCGAACAGATTGCGCCAAATGCCGGCCAGCGTCTCTTCCAGCGGGTTGCTTGGTTCGGATAACCCGTTCTCTTTCTGGGTCTCTTTCTGGTCATCCCGCTCGGTATTAGCTTGTTGTCCTGCCCTCTTCGCTGGCAAATCGGAGTGGACGATCTGGATTCCATCCTCATCCAGCCAGAAACGGCGACGGTCAAACGGATAAGTTGGCAAAGGAATACGGTTTCTTTTCCCTTCCCCGTAGAAGCGGGTCCAATTTATTTTTATCCCCGCATTCCATAGACGCCCCACTTGAAGGAGCAGGTAAGCGACATCAGAGGTATTCTGCTTCGGATGACGCAGGAGGTTCATCATAACACGCTCTTTAGGGGTCCCGGCTGAGTTTTTGGAGAATTCACGATGACTCTTCACAAATGCGGTCAGGGCATTGCCTCCGCCAACCTCTACAAACGCAGCGTCCATTTCGTTCATCAGGGTACTGAGCCCGTCTGAGAACCTTACCGTTCCACGCAGATGCTGTGCCCAGTAAGCCGGACTGATTGCCTGCTCATCCTGAATCCAGGTCCCTGTGACATTGGAGATAAAGGGCAACTGCGGTGCTTTCAATACAAGCTTGCCTACCTTGCGCTCATAGGATTCCAGAATCGGTTCCATCATGGCGGAATGGAAGGCGTGTGACGTGTGGAGACGACGACATTCGACTCCTTTATCTTCCAAGGAACTGGCCAATGACTCGACCGCTTCCGAAGTGCCGGAAACAACGCACATGGAAGGAGCATTCACCGCAGCCAGCGATACGCCGCCGGACAACAGCGGAAGAATCTCCTGCTCGGTCAGCGGGACGCTCAGCATGACACCACTTGGCAGACTCTGCATCAATTGACCGCGAAGGGTAACGAGCCGCACGGCATCCTCCAGCGAGAAGACGCCTGACAGACATGCGGCGACATATTCACCGATGCTGTGCCCGATCATGGCTTGCGGCTGCACTCCCCATTTCATCAGAAGTCTGGCAAGCGCATATTCGACCGTAAACAGGACCGGCTGAGCAATGTCAGTCCGGTTAATAAGTGACGTATCCGGTTCATCGGCGGTGGGATATAGAACCCGCTTCGCTTCATGGCGGATCTCATCCGGCATCAACTCGAAGCAGCGGTCCGCCTCCTCCCGAAACACCGGCTCCTGTTCATACAACTCCCGGCCCATTCCGGTGTACTGCGAGCCTTGGCCGGAAAACATGAATACGACCGGCGGCTCATCGGCAGCGGCAAATCCGTTCTGAACTTCGGGCGATCCCGGCTGAGCCAGCAGCACGGCCGCTTCATCCACGCTTCCGCAGACCAGTGTCCTGCGGTACGAGAAAGCAGCCCGTCCCTCATGGAGCGTATAGGCCATATCGGCTAAACTCACATCCGGATGCTCCTGCAAATGCAGCGCTATCCGCTCCGTCAGTCTGTCGAGCGATGCTTCCGTCTTGGCCGACAGAGAGATGAGCTGCGCCGACCTGCCCCGAGAGGACGGGGAAGCCGGCGGCGCTTCCTCCAGGACAACATGCGCATTCGTGCCACCGATGCCAAAAGAGCTGACGCCTGCCCGGAGAGGGAAGGAGTCGTTGGTCCAGTCTTTTAACTGGTCATTGACAAAGAACGGACTGTTCTCAAAATCGATTTTGGGATTCGGACGTTCATAGTGAAGTGTAGGCGGCAGCTGTTTATGTGTCAGAGCCAGCACGGTCTTAATGAATCCGGCTACCCCTGCGGCGTTGTTCAGATGCCCGATGTTGGATTTCACCGAGCCGATGCCGCAGTATCTCTTTTTGTCCGTTTGAAAAGCGGTCTTTAATGCTTCGATTTCGATTGGATCGCCAAGTGTCGTACCTGTACCGTGCGCTTCAATATAGCTGATGCTTTCCGGCTCCACTTCAGCTATATGATGAGCGGCACGGATTACGGACGCCTGACCTGACGTACTAGGAGCCGTGTAGCCTACTTTTCGGCTGCCGTCGTTATTGATCGCCGAGCCTTTAATTACAGCGTATATATGGTCGCCGTCTGCAAGCGCGTCCTCCAGCGGTTTCAAGGCGACAATCCCGGCGCCTTCACCGAAGACGGTGCCCGCCCCTTTCTCGTCGAAGGCCCGGCAGTGGCCGTCGGGTGAATTAATCATCCCTTCCTGATAGAAATAACCCGCTCTTTTGGGTAGTTGTATCGATACACCGCCGGCCAGCGCCATGCTGCACTCCCCGCTGAGCAGGCTTTGACAAGCAAGATGAATGGCAACAAGCGAAGTCGAACAAGCCGTCTGCACCGTAAAGCTCGGTCCCTTCATATTGAGCTTATAAGAAACGAGCGTGGCCATATAATCGCGTAAATTCAACATGGCCGTCTCCAGGGTGACGGACTCCTCCGCTGTCCCCAGCCCCTTGAACGCGCGCATGAACCAGTTGGAATTAAAAGCCGCGCCTACATATAACCCGATCGAGCCCCTATATGTCTTGGGATCATAACCCGCTTGTTCGAGCGCTTCCCAGGAACATTCGTGCATAAGACGGAACTGCGGATCCATAAGCTCCGCCTCGCGAGGCGTATAATCGAAGAATTCGGGATCGAAGTACTCGAGATCATCGAGTACTCCCTTGGCCTTCACATAATTAGGGTGAGTCACTGCTTTCACATCGATGCCTTCTTCCAACAGCTCTTCATCACTGAAAAAAGAGATACTCTCCTTGCCGCTGCAGAGATTATTCCAATATTCCCGCAAGTTTTTGGCTCCCGGAAACCTGCCGGACATGCCGATTACGGCAATTTCCGAACCGTTATACTCTCTACCGTTCGATATGCTCATAGCAAGACCTCTCCTTTGCGTCTTTTTTCTTTTTGCTGCTGCTGCCGCTTTCTTCCCTTCGCGGCGGAGTCGATCATTAGATTTTCCATCTCCGCTTCTTCCGCCTCGTCTTCTTCGCTGTGGGTAAGGCGCTGAGCAAGGGCATGAATGCTGGGATAGGTGAACATATCAACAACGGCAATACTCTCGTCCAACGCTTCATTCAATTTGGTGGTCACCTGAATCATATCCAGCGAGCTGGCTCCCAGATCAAAGAAATTATCGTGGATACCAACCTCGTCAATACGGAAAAATTGTTTCCACACTTCGGCTATCGTCTTCTCGACCCGATTGCGGGGCGCCGCATAAGGTGTGGTTAGATCCGGCCTGCTGAATGAGGCGCCGCTTGCCGCATGACTGTCTTCTTTCTTGCCTGCGTGCCGTATCCATTGATCGATCCGCGTCTGAAGATCACCGGTCGATACAATAATTTGGTTGCTGCCGCACGGACTGTAGACGTACCGGAACAGATCAGGCGCTTCGGCAGGCGTTATCGCCAGTTCGACAAGCGACTCTCCGATCGTCGAGCGGTGTTCTTCCCAGAATTCCCACGCATCCCAATTGACGCACAGCCACTTCGTCCCGCCAGCCCGATTCTGTTTGCGGGCAAAGGCATCCATGTACAAATTCGCGGCCGAATAAGCGCTGAATCCAAGTCCCCCGAGTATGCTGGCGATGGATGAGAACAGGATGCAGATCTCTGTCTCCCTGTCGGCAATTAGCCTGCCCAGCGTCTGCAAACCCTGGACTTTGGCTCGGAACTGCTCGTCGGACTGCTCTCCGCTAATATTCTCGATCGCTCGGAAAGATTCGCCGCCAGGAAGTCCTGCCGCCTGTACGACGCCATGAAGCCGGCCGTACTCGCAATCAATAAACTTGAAGACATGGCGCATCTGTTCTTCATTAGACAAGTCGGCCTGCATATAGGTAACCTCAGCGCCGAGTTCTTCCAATTGCAATACACGTCTGATTTTTCGAGAAAGCGGATGCTCCTCTCCATGTTCGTTCAGACAACGCGTATATTCTTTCTTGTCGGGAAAGCTTGAACGTCCGGTGAGAATGAGCCGTGCGCCGTAATTGCGCGCCAGGAACTCTGCCGTCAGCATCCCGATTCCTCCAAGTCCTCCCGTAATCAGATATACACCCTGCTGCCGGAATGGGGCCGCGGGTTTCTCCGCCTGACGCAGTCCCACCGGCTTGAAATTCTGAACCCATCGGTAATTCCCCCGATAAGCGATAAGCCGATCCGAAGGGGGAGACGATAATTCCCCGATAATATTGTCAGCGATTCGTCGCTTTTGCCTGGTCTCTTCCTGTACATCAATATCAATACTCAAACATGTAATTCCGCTGTATTCCTGCTGAATGACCATGCATGGGCCGAGCAGCGTCATTTTACCCGGAGACAGCCGCTCCATCCCGGTTACCTCCTGCATCCCTGAGGACACGACGGCTATACGGATATCCTCTTCCTTATGCTTGCGCAGTGCCTGTGCCAAATAGATCAGGCTGTAGTAGCCTTCTTCTTGCTGGCGGCGTTCAATCGCTTCCATATTGGAGCGTTCCATTTCCTCTTCTTCCTCCCTAGAGGAGGAAACATTCCACAGATGAGCAACCCTGTCCGGAACGAAATCTCGCTTTTGAAGTTCCTCCAGCAGCTGAACGTAATGCTCTGCAGAGCTTGGAGTCAGCGTGAACGTTCCATTCTCATGCGCGCTGAATGCGTTACCCGCCTTAACCATCACCGTACGCTCACCCATATTCTGAATACTTGCAGCCAACTCATCCGCGATCCCGCAATCATCCTTGAATACAAGCCAGTTATGACCATTCTGATGACTTTCTTCCGGTTGCTTCTCCAACAGGGCGCGTTCCCAGGAAGGATAATAGAACCAGTCTGCCATGTCAGAATTTTTACCGCCTCTTGGGGCTGAGGGTGGCCTCGCTCCCGTTAATGGCTGCTGCTCATCATCAAGCCAATAGCGCTGGCGCTCCATCGGATAGGTTGGCAGCTCAATGCGTCTACGCCGCTCATGGGCATAATAGCCCGTCCAATCGATGTCGATGCCGGCCAGCCAGAGGCGTCCGATTTTGTTCAACAAGTGCGCGATATCAGAAACAGCTTCCTGGGGATGTCTCAGCATATTGACAACGATCCGGTCACGCGAACCCGCTTCATGCTTGCGCACGAATGTGCTGAGCGAATTGCCCGGTCCGGCTTCTATGAATACAGAGCGCGGATTATTCAACAGTTCGTAAAGCCCGTCCGCAAACCGCACGGTCGAGCGCAAATGCCTGACCCAGTACTCCGCATCCGCAGCCTCTTCAGATGTGATCCAAGTGCCGGACACGTTGGAAATAAAGGGCAGCTCAGGCTCATGCAGCTGGATCGAGCGCACTTTATCCCCGAATGCCGCAAGTATTGGATCCATCATATGAGAATGGAAAGCATGAGATGTGTGGAGAAGACGGCAGGCACAGCCTTTGTCTTCTAACAGCCGTGAGAATGCATCAATCTCAGCCGACGTGCCAGATACGACACACAAGGAGGAGCTGTTAACTGCAGCCAGCGCAATATGATCAGGCAGTAATGGGCGCAATTCCGCTTCTGACATCGCCACGCTGAGCATAGATCCCGCCGGCAGCCCCTGCATGAGCCGACCGCGAAGCGCTACGAGTTGCAGCGCATCTTCCAGCGTGAATACACCTGCCAGACAGGCTGCCACATATTCGCCAATACTGTGACCCAGCATCGCTTCAGGCCGGATGCCCCAGCGGATCAGCAGTTTGGCTAACGCGTATTCGATCATAAAAAGCACGGGCTGGGCGATATCTGTCCGCGTCAGGAGTTCCTCTCTCGCGTCTTGGTCCGGTTCGCCAACGGCATAAAGGACAGCCTTTAAATCAACCTGTACATACGGTTGAACGAGCTCGAAGCAGCGATCAAGTTCTTCCCTGAATTCAGGTTCGTTGAGATAGAGCTCCCATCCCATGCCAACGTATTGCGACCCCTGGCCCGGAAACATGAATACGACAGAACGTGTTTGCGTCCCCGTTTGGCCTTCGGCAATTTTATCGGACCCTATCGAAGTCAAGATGGCGGTCGCTTCTTCCGCATCCTTGCACACAAATGCGGCTCTCCACTCAAAAGCCTTCCTGCCTGCTTGCAGCGTATACGCCGTATCTGCCAGATTCACTTGCGGATGCTCTGTCAAAAATGCGGCCAGACGTGCTTTCGCCTCCGTCAATGCTGTTGGCGTTCTTGCCGACAAGATCAGCAGCTTCTCTGCACGACCTTCGTCGGATGGTTCCCTAGGGGGAGCTTCTTCCAGAATGACGTGCGCATTCGTGCCACCGATGCCAAATGAGCTGACTCCGGAGCGCAGGGGATGCTGGCTGCCTTCCCAAGGCACCAGTTCCGTATTGACGACAAAGGGACTGTTAGCGAAGTCAATGTTGGGGTTGCCCCGTTCATAATGCAGGCTCGGCGGAATTTGCTTCGCTTTGAGTGCCAGTACCGTTTTAATGAACCCGGCCGCTCCGGCTGCGCTGTTGAGATGGCCGACGTTCGTCTTGACGGATCCGATACGGCAAAATCCCTTTTTATCCGTGCCGAAGGCTTCCTTCAAAGCCTCGATCTCAATCGGATCCCCCATGCTTGTGCCTGTTCCATGCGCCTCTACATAAGTGATGCTTTCCGGATCCACACCCGACATCCGATGAGCGGCACGGATGACCTCGGCTTGTCCCTTTGTGCTCGGAGCGGTAAAGCCTACCTTGCGGGTGCCGTCATTGTTCAAGCCGAAGCCTTTGATAACGGCGTGGATGACATCTCCGTCCGCAAGGGCATCGCTCAGCCGTTTCAGAACGACGACACCGACGCCGTCTCCGAAAACAGTTCCTGCCGCCTGCTCGTCGAAGGCCCGGCAATGCCCGTCCGGCGACTGGATCATACCGTCTTCGTACAAATAACCGGATTTGTCGGGTACGCTGACGGTAGAGCCGCCAGCCAGTGCGATGTCGCACGCGCCCGCCAATAATCCTTGCGAGGCCAGAACGATATTAACCAGGGATGTGGAGCAAGCGGTCTGCATAGAGATGCTGGGGCCCCGGAGATTGAGTTTATACGACAGCTGGGTGCTGAAAAATTCCCTGTCATTAAGAAGCATGGCGCTGAATCGTTCCGTTCCGCCCAAAGCAGCCGCAAAGCGGGAAACCCACTCCAGATTTGGAGTCGCGCCCGCATAGACGCCAATAAGTCCCGAGTAGGTGTCCGGATTGTATGCGGCGGCTTCGATTGCCTCCCATGCGCATTCGTGAAACAGTCGCAGCTGCGGGTCCATTAGCTGAGCCTCCCGCGGAGAATATCCGAAGAACGCGGCATCGAACTGATCGATCCCATTCAAAGCACCTTTGGCTTTTACATAGGAAGGATGGGATACAAGCTGCGGGTCAACGCCTGCCTGTACCAGCTCTTCGTCCGTGAAAAACGTTATGGACTCGACGCCGTCACGCAAATTACTCCAGAACTGGCCGATGCTGTCCGCACCCGGGAATCTGGCGGCCATTCCTATGACCGCTATCTCCAGACCATTCTCCCCGGCGGCTTCACGTTCCGTTTGTTCCCGCCTTCCCGGCAGATCTCTTTCTTGGACCGATATGGTCCTCATCCGCGCGGAACGCGCCATTCCCTTGTTAATGGCATTCTGGCGCTCTGCTTCCTCTTCAACCGCTGCCTCAGCGGACGCTGAACTTCCCTGCCCGTTTTCACGCAAGAATGCCGCCAGGCTTCGAACGGAGGGATAGGAATACAAGGTAACCACGGGCACTTCCCTCCCCAGCACTTCCGCAAGTTTATCAGCCAGCTGGGAAATATCGAGCGAGCTTGCCCCGATTTCAAAAAAATTGTCATTGATCCCAAGATGCGCGAATCCGAAATGACGCTGGACAAGTTCTGCAATCGTCTGCTCTATAGAGGATGCAGACCGCATACGGGCAGCTGCTTGGGTTTGTTTAACGGTATCGCTTCCGGTCTCCGTTTCCGGAGGGGCCATTCTCCGCGGGGCTGTTCTCTCGTGCATGCTTCCCAATGACAATTGTGTGCCCTCTACAGAATACCGCTGACGTTCGAACGGATAAGTCGGCAGAGCAACCCGCCGTCGGCGTTCCGAGTTGTAGTACCCCTTCCAATCGATCTGCGTGCCCGCAATCCACAGTTTGCCGATCTTCTCCAGTAAGAAAGCATCATCTGCGGCCTGCTCGTGCGGATGACGGACGAGATGGAACACTTCATGCTTACGCTCCGTGTCCTTCCCCTGTTGTTTGCGGATGAAGCTGCTGAGAACATTGCCAGGTCCGATTTCTATAAATACGGCCTGCTTCTCCTTAAGCAGTTCGGCCGCCCCGCTTGCGAACCGCACCGTTTCCCGCAAATGCCTGGTCCAATATGCGGGATCTGCGATATCCTCCGGCGTTATCCATGTCCCCGTTACATTGGACACATACGGAATTGACGGGGCGGATAGGACGACCTGCTTGACTTTAGCCGCATATTTCTCCAATATCGGCTCCATCATGGCCGAATGAAACGCATGTGACGTATGAAGCTTTCGGTGCGCCACCTGCAGCCCGATAAGTTTGGTTTCAAAGGAAGCGATGGCCGCATACGGGCCGGAAACAACACAGAGCTCGGGTCCATTAACGGCTGCAAGCGCCAGTTCTTCCGGAAGAAGCTCTACTAAACTTGCCTCGTCAAGGGAGACGCTCAGCATCTCTCCGGCTGGCAGGCTCTGCATAAGCTTGCCGCGCAGTGTGACGAGCTTCAGCGCATCCTTAAGTGACAGAACACCCGACAGGCACGCGGCCGTGTACTCTCCGATACTGTGCCCGATCATGGCATTCGGCTTAACGCCCCATGACATCAGGAGCTGCGCGAGCGAATATTCGAACGCGAACAAAGCCGGCTGCGCCGCTTCCGTCTGGTTAATCCTATCAGCAGCTGCCGCACTGTCCGAAGCCCCGTACAGCACATGCCTTGGATCGGTGCCACCCTCTGCTGTAATGATCTCGCAGCAGCGGTCCATTTCCGCCCGGAACAAAGGCTCCTTGCGGTATAAATCAGCTCCCATGTTCACATACTGCGAACCCTGCCCCGGGAAGAGGAAAACAACCCGGGTCTGATCCCTCTCCGACTCGCCCGTTTGCAATTTGCCTTCATCGATAGCATCCAGACGCTCCAAAGCTTCACGGACATCAGCGCAGACCAGTGTTCGGCGGTAACGGAACCGTTTGCGGCCTGTCTGCAGCGTATAAGCCGCATCAGCCAAGTCGGCTTCGGGACAAGTCCGCAGAAACTCGCCGAGATTGCGAGTCGCCCGTTCTAACCCTTCCTCCGTCCGGGCAGAGAGTACGAGCAGTTTCAGATCGCGTCCCGCCGAACTTGCCGCGCCAATCGGGGCCTCCTCCAGAATGACGTGGGCATTCGTCCCTCCGATACCGAAGGAGCTGACTCCTGCTCTCCGAGGTCCTTCTGTTTTTCTCCAATCGCTAAGCTCCGAATTGACTTTGAAAGGAGAGTTTTCAAAATCGATTTTGGGATTCGGTTGATGAAAATGAAGGCTTGGCGGGATTTGCTGATGCTTAAGCGCCAATACGGCCTTGATGAAACCCGCGACTCCTGCCGCAGCGTCCAGATGACCGATATTGGATTTGAGCGAACCGATTTTGCAAAAGCCCCTTTTATCCGTGGCGAAAGCAGCTTGCAGCGCCTCCACTTCGATCGGGTCCCCCAGTGTAGTCCCTGTTCCGTGGGCCTCGATGTACCCGATACTTTCCGGATCAACTTCTGCCATCTGGTGGGCTGCGCGAATAACTTCCACCTGGCCGTTCGTGCTTGGCGCCGTGTACCCTACTTTCCGGCTGCCGTCATTGTTAACCGCCGAGCCTTTGATAACCGCATGAATAACGTCGCCGTCCCTAACGGCGTCTGCGAGCCGCTTGAGCACGACGATTCCGATTCCGTCGCCGAACAAAGTGCCGCTTGCGCCTTCGTCAAAAGGCCGGCAGTGTCCGTCGGGAGATTGGATCATTCCTTCCTGGTAGAGATAGCCAGTTGTGCGCGGCAAATTGACCGAAACCCCTCCTGCTAAGGCAAGATCGCATTCGCCAGCCAGCAATCCCTGGCAAGCCAGATGAATGGATACAAGAGAGGTAGAGCAAGCCGTTTGCACGCTTACGCTTGGGCCTTTCAGATTCAGTTTGTATGAAATTCGCGTCGTAAACGAAGGATTATTTAATTGCAGAATTTGAAATTGATCACTGGCATGTACAGCATTCATGACTTGGCTTGCGACCCAATAGGTGTTAGGAGAAGCCCCTGCATACACCCCGATGAGTTGATCCTCGGTTTCGGGAAGGTGTCCCGCATGCTCAAGCGCTTCCCATGCACATTCGTGGAACAGACGGAACTGTGGATCGATTAGCTCGGCTTCTCGTGGCGTGTATTCAAAAAACGGCGCATCAAACGACTCCACGTCCTCTAGCTGAGACTTTGCTTTGACATACTGGGGATGCCTCAGCATTTCCGGGGCAATCCCTGCTTTCTCCAGCTCTTCATCCGTAAAAAAAGTGACCGACTCCTTGCCGGCACGCAAGTTTTCCCAAAACTCCGTGAGGTTCTTCGCACCCGGAAATCTTCCTGCCATTCCAATAACGGCAATTTCCAAACCGGTTTCTCCGTACTTCTCGTTCTCGGCACTCATCTTGCCACCTCCTTCACGTTCTATTCCTTTTTTGCAGCCGCTTCTGCAGCCTGTGCTTTCCGTCCTGTATCAGTTCTGTGCGGTCCGCTGTCTCTTCCTGCTGACCGGTTCCCGCTTGTAATCTTCTCAGCAACCCAGCGAGTGCATAAATGGTCGGATGGCTGAACATGTCAACCACTGACACTTCCTGCTGAAGTGAACGTTGGAGCTTGGAGTTCATTTGAATAATATCGAGCGAGGTAGCCCCCAGCTCGAAGAAGTTATCATGCAGGCCGACTTGATCAATACCCAGATAGTCCTGCCAAAGCTCAGTTAAAGTCTGCTCCAGTTCGTCCTCCGAAGGCGCAAACGGCTTGCTGACGTGGGAACGTGCCGTTGTGCGGGCTATACCGCTCCTCTCCCCGTCCACCAGGGATTGCAAGGATGAAGTACGGGCGGCATGCAGCCGCAAGCTCAAATCCGTCGTCGATACCGTTACCTGAGGCAGACCGCAAGCCAGTGCATACCGGAAAACAGCGATTCCTTCCTCAGGGAACAACCGGGTCTGCTTGTCCGGGCCTTGTGCGGACACTCCCGCTTGCGCCGCAGCGATGGCGACTTCTTGTTCAGCCGCCGCGGCCATTCCGACAGTCTGCCACCCGTCCCAATCAATCGCGACGACATGTGTATTGTCCAGTGCGCGTTTACGGTAGGCGTAAGCATCGAGAAACGCATTGGCTGCGCAGTACCCCGCTTGGCCCAGGGCGCCCAGCACACTGGTCAGAGAAGAACACAATACGAGGAAGTCCAGCTTCCCTCCCGCCAGCACTCGCTCAAGGACACGCGTACCGTTCACCTTGGCCGTCAATGCACGTTCTTCAATCTCCCGAGTCCGCCGCTGGATGAGCGCAACATCGGCCGTGCCGGCCGCGTGGATAACGCCATGAATCGTTCCGAAACGGTCGACCGCCCGGGCTACGACCTGCTCCATTTGCTGCTCATTGCTTACATCCGCTTTGCAGACCAGGACATCGGCCCCGTACAACTCCAGCTCCTCGAGCCTTTTCAGCTGAATCACCTGAGTTTCGTCTGCCGTATGTTCGGCGCATTGGCGCCAGTCCGCTTCTTCTCCTATTCCCGATCGGCTGACAAGTATGAGCTTAGCCCTTACGGTCTTCGCCAGATGCTCCGCCAAGGTCATTCCTATTCCACCCAAGCCACCGGTTATTAGGTATACCCCCTCTTCCCTGAGGCCGGAATTCTCTTCGACAGCGGCAGGAACCGGAATTGGAACGTATGTCTGCACCCAGCGGTTCGAACCGCGATACGCGACGAGAATATCCGCAGAACCAGCGGTTAATTCGGCTAGTAATCGGCCCAATAGCGCTTGCTGCCGATGTTCTGAAACCTCCTGCCCGGGCAAATCCGCAATATCGATGCTGCGACAACGCACATTGCCGTATTCCTGCGGAATAACCAGACATGCCCCAAGCACCGCCGCTTGTTCCGGCAGCAGCCGCTCATCTCCTGTCACCTCTTGCATACCGGACGTTATGACCGTAAGCAGCAGCTCTTCCTGCAGCCCGCAAGTCCCAATCGCCTGAGCCAGTGCAATAAGGCTGAGATAACCATTACCCAGTACCCTTGCGCTGCGGGAAGCGGTCCATTCCTCGGTATGTACGCTCTCCTCCGTCAGCCAGGCATGAACAATGCGCTCCGGCATGGTGCCGGCTTCCTTCAAATTCTGCAGCAGCCAGGTATAATGCTCTTGCTGCCCCGGATCGATCCCGTACGCATGGTCATTTAGCTTAGTAAACGAATCGGATGGATAAACCGAAACGATGCCATGACCGGCTTCCTGTAACCCCGCTGCCAGCCGGGAACCAATTCCATGCTCTGGCGCAAAAACTAGCCAAGTGGTCTTGGCATTCATGCCCGCAGCCGCAACCGCCTCTTCGTTCAACAAGGAACGTTCCCAGATTGGCGTGTACAGCCACTCCCGTACAGCATTCTTTTTAACTCCGGCAACGCTGTGAGGTCTTGATTCCTTCGCTTGCTTGCGGACAAGACCTTGCTTTAGAACATCCGTATCAAACGGCGGATCAACCCAATAACGCTTGGGCTCAAACGGATACGTCGGCAGAGCTATCCTCCGGCGCTGTTCATGCGCATGGAATGCCTTCCAATCGGGCCGAACTCCTTCCAGCCACATGCGTCCTACCTCTTGCTGCAAATAATAGTCGTCGCGCACCTGCTCCTTCACATGCCGGATAAGATTGATGACGGCGTGCCGCTCTTTCTTGTCCGGATGACGGCGCACGAATGCGCTTAATGTGTTGCCGGGACCAACTTCCACAAATAAGGCCTTATCGTCATGCAGCAGCTCTCGAAGACCGTCGGCAAAGCGTACGGTGCCGCGCAAATGCCGGACCCAGTAATCGGGATCGACCGTTTCTTCCTTCGTAATCCAGCCTCCGCTTACATTGGAAATATAGGGTATGTCCGGGGCCTGCAGCTTCATGCCGCTTAATTTCTGGCGAAACGGCTCCATTGCCGGTTCCATCATGGCGGAGTGGAAGGCATGTGACGTATGCAGTCTTGTGCAGGCCTGCCCTTTCCGAGTCAGCTTTTCTTCCAAAAGCTCTATCGCCTCATGAGATCCCGATACGACGCACATCGCCGGACCGTTAACTGCCGCAATCGATAAGCCTTCGTTCATCAACGGTATGAGTTCCTGCTCGGGTAAGGGTACGCTTAACATCGCTCCCCCCGGCAGACTGTGCATAAGTTTACCCCGCAGCACGACCAGCTCCAGCGCTTCTTCTATCGTCAATACTCCGGCCAGACAAGCGGCCACATATTCTCCGACGCTGTGTCCGATCATGGAGGCGGGCTTCAGCCCCCATCCGATCAGCAGATTTGCCAGCGCATAGGAGAATATAAACATGACCGGTTGTGTCACGTCCGTCTGCTTCAAGCGATCACTATGATCACCGGCTGCTTGGCTGCCGGCGGGGTACATCAAATCTTTTAAATCAACGTCCATCAACGGACGGATAATGGCAAAGCACCGGTCGGCCGCTTCGCGGAATTCCGGCTCACGGTTGTACAGATCCAGTCCCATGTTGACATATTGCGCGCCTTGTCCAGGGAACATAAATACGAGCCTGGGCTGTTCGTTGTCGCCAACACGGTTGTAAACCCGTTCAGGAAGCTGGCTGTCCAACAGCTCCAGCGCTTCCTCCACAGAAGAACTTACGAGCATACGCCTATGCTTATATGCCCTGCGGCCGATCTGCAGTGTATAGGCCGCATCCGGTAGCGAAAGGCCTGGATTAGCCCGTAAATACTCGCGGAAGCGAGCCGTAGCTTGTTCAAGTCCTGATTCCGTTTTTGCGGACAATAGGAGCAGCTGTGAATCTCTTCCTTTGGCTTCTTCCGCCCGGGGAGGTGCTTCTTCGAGCACCACATGCACATTGGTTCCACCGATACCGAACGAGCTCACCCCGGCTCTCAGTGGGTGAAGGTCGCTCGTCCAACTCGTGAGCTCTGTATTGACGATAAACGGACTGTTGGCAAAATCAATTTTGGGATTAGGCTTATCGAAATGTAAGCTCGGCGGTAGCTGCTTGTGCATCAGTGCCAGCACCGTTTTGATGAACGCCGCAACCCCTGCGGCGCTGTTTAAGTGGCCGATATTCGTCTTGACGGAGCCGATCCGGCAGAACCCTGTTTTGTCCGTCTGGAAAGCCAGCTTAAGCGCTTCGATCTCGACTGGATCGCCCAGCGCTGTACCGGTACCGTGCGCTTCGATATAGCTAATACTCTCCGGAGTGACCCGGCTCATCCGCTGCGCCGCCCGTATTACCTCGGCCTGTCCCTCTACACTGGGAGCGGAGTAACCCATTTTACGCATACCGTCATTGTTTGCCGCCGAACCCTTAATAACCGCATAAATAGCGTCTCCGTCGGCTAATGCCTGCTTAAGCGGCTTCAGCACAACGACCCCCGCCCCTTCACCGCCAACGGTTCCCTTGGCATTTGAAGCGAAAGCACGGCAATGGCCATCCGGCGAGCTGACCATCCCTTCCTCGTATAAATAACCTTCCGTCCGGGGTACCGTTACGGTAACTCCGCCGGCTAACGCTATCCTGCATTCGCCCGTAAGCAGTGCTCGGCAGGCCAGATGAATGGCCAGCAGGGAGGTGGAGCAAGCAGAATCCACGCTCACACTCGTGCCTTTTAAATTCAGCTTGTGGGCAATACGCGTGCTCAAGAAATCTTTGTCCGACAAAGCCAGTGCGGCGAACTGCTCGGCTGTGCTCTCGCTGCGCGAAAGCATGGCCACTAGCTGCCAGTAAATACTCGATGATGCCCCTGCGTACAGACCGATAGCGCCGTTTGTCTGCTCCGTGTCGTAGCCTGCATGCTCCAACGCTTCATAGGCGCACTCATGGAAGATCCGCAGCTGCGGATCAATGACTTCAGCCTCGCGCGGCGAATAATCAAAAAAATCAGAATCAAACCATTCCGCATCCGGTACAAGCCCTTTCGCTCTTACATATCTGGGATTTCGAATCAGTTCGGGATCGACGCCTGCCGCCTCAAGTTCGCTATCGGAGAAGAAATGGATCGATTCCTTGCCGTTTCTCAGATTATCCCAGTACTCCTCTATATTTCGGGCTTCGGGAAACCGGCCCGCCATGCCGATCACAGCGATTTCCAGCCCGGTAGCCGTTTGTGAATGTCTGCTTTTAGTCATCATGCGCTCCCTCCAGAATCAGCATCGTCTGTTCCATGGTTTCGAATCCCGCATCCATCTCTTCGTTGTCGGCCATATCCTGGGGCATTGGAGCCTCCCCATTGTCCATCCTCTGCAAATAGCCGCCGAGAGCCGAAACCGTAGTGTACTGGAACATGACAGGTACTGGAATGTCATGCCCGAAGGTTTCCTTCAGCATATTGACTACCTGGACCAGCTGAAATGAGTTGCCGCCCAGGTCGAAAAACGTATCCTGGACCCCGACTTTGTCTTCGCTAACTGCCAGAACCTCGGCCCAGATCCGGACCAGTGTGTTCTCTGTTTCACCCTGTGGTGCCACGTATCTCTTGCCAGTATGAACATGAGCTTTCGGATCCGGTAAAGCTTTCATATCGAGTTTGCCGTTTGCCGTTACAGGAAGCTCGTTCAGGTAGACAAAATAGGCCGGAATCATATAAGCGGGCAGCTGCCCGGAGAGATGCTCCCGAAGTTTAGCAGCGGAGAGATCATCCGGCCCGGTATAGTACGCGCATAAGAAGTTCTGCCCCCTCTCATCTTCCATGATGCGGATTACAGCTTCGCGAACTTCCTCGTGACGTCGCAGCAGAGCTTCGATCTCACCGGGCTCTATGCGATATCCCCGTACCTTGACCTGGTCGTCCTGTCGGCCCAAGTACTCCAGCGTTCCGTCTTGGAGCCAGCGTCCAAGATCACCCGTCAAATACAGGCGCTCTCCGGAAGCGAACGGGTGAGGCACGAATTTCTCTCCTGTCAGCTCCGGTCGACCGAGATAACCGCGAGCCAGACCCGCACCCGAAACGCAGATTTGGCCAGGCAATCCTGGTGGAAGCAGTTGAAAATTAGCGTCTAATATATAAACCTTGGCATTATCGACCGGCCGCCCGATCGGAAGGCCTCCGTTGTCCGGCTTAATTTCGGTGAACGTAGTCACGACCGTATTCTCAGTAGGACCGTAATTGTTGAACAGCCTGTAGCTGCCCGGCTTATACCACTTCAAGCGATCGCCGCCCGTTAACAAGATTCGCAGCGGGGTCTGTTCCCGGTCCGGCAAATCCATAAACTGCTCGCACATCAGCGTCGGCAGGAAGGCGATGGTAATGCCGTTCTCCGTGAAAAAATCATCCAGTTTGTTTGCATCCAGTCTGATCTCGGATGGCACGATATAAATGCATGCCCCTGCAAGCAGATAGGGGAACACTTCCCACACCGAAGCGTCAAATCCGAAACCGGCATACTTGATGCTGCGATCCAATGTTGTTACACCAAAAGTGCGATTGTGCCAGAAGGCCAGATTGACAAGTGAACGGTGCTCAATCATGACACCTTTCGGCCGTCCTGTTGACCCGGATGTATAGATAACATAGGCCAGATCATCCGCTGTGCTCTCTAATGCCAAATTACCTGCTTCGCCGGCAAACAACTCTTCATCATTCAGACACAGCGTCTTGCGGCCTGTCATTCTGCCGATAAAAGCCTGTTGTGTCAGCACTACTTGTGTGCGACTGTCTTCCAGCATGTACGTTATGCGCTCGTCGGGATAATCCGGATCGATCGGCAGGAAAGCACCGCCGGCTTTAAGGACGGCCATCATGCCAAGCATCATGTCAGCGGAAGGCGCAAACAGCATGCCTACGATGTCCCCCTCCCCGATTCCTTCCGTCCGCAGTATCCGGGCGAGCTGGTTGGCCTTCTCATTCAGCTCGCCATATGTCATGTGCTGCCCCCGGTTAACGATGGCAGGCGCATGCGGGGTCCGTGCCGCCTGCTCTTCAAACCATTGCTGAACGGTCTTATGTTCAGGAAATTCGGCTGGACTGCCGGCCAGAGGGCCGAGAAGATCCTCTCTCTCCCCAGGCAGCAGAATGTCGATGCTGTTCAGCGGAAGATCCGGATTCGCCAGCGTCTCCCGCAGCAGAAGTGTGTAACGCGAGACAAGTTTATCTATCGTGTCGCTGCGGTAGAGCTGTGCGTTATATTGGACCGTACCGCCGATGCCGTCTTGCTTCCTGCAAAAAGAAAACAACGTAGTCCATTTCACATTCCGGAAATAACGCTCCTCATGAATGTTGTCGAGCAGCAATGCCGCCTCGAATAATGGATGGGCGATGGGATCATCCGTTTGAAGCGCCAACTGTTCCGCCACCATCTCCATCGGATAGCTCTGATGATCCACGGCTGCCACAACCGTATCTTGCGTGTGAAGAAGACATTGTCTGAACGAGAGTGAGTGATCGATCTTAATCCGCAAAGGCAGCACGGAATTGATAAATTCCGCCTCTTCCTTCTGCTTATAGATCGGAGTCCCTAGCGTAACGACACTGCGATTGGACATTTTGGCCAGCAAAACGGCGAGTGCAGCAGATAGTACGACATGAAGCTTTGAATCCGATCCGTTGCTGACTTGCAGCAGGCGGTCCGCCAGTTCCTGCGGGAAGGAGAACGAAGTTTCTTCAACCGTCACTCCTGTTCCGCGCGTGTAATCGCCAGGAAACCCGCTCTTGTCATATTCTCCGGACAATGCGGACAGCCAGTAATCCCGTTCCTTGCTCTTTTGAGAAGCTGCCACTGCCAGACGGTCCAAACGATTTTCAAGCTCCATCCCTATTCCTCCCTTTCTTCCTCCGGCTTTCGCTCATAGTCCGAATTCCCCCCGGGCTCCGGCAAGATAGACAGGTTCAGGCTCAGCTAAATGATGAGCAATCGTGATGTCCTTCAGCTTCTTGTCCGGATTTGCCAGAACACCGGATATAATATCCTGCATATAACCTGCAAAACGCACAATCGTGTCCCTCAGGAATAAGCGGGTGCTGTATTCAAACTTGAAGGACAGTCTTTCTCCGTCCTCCTCCGCGATCAGAGACAAATCAAAATGAGAGGCGTCGTGAACGAACGGGAAGGGTTCCATCTTCAGACCGGGAATGCTCATCTCAGGGTTCTGCATATTTTGGAGCGCGAATACGACATCAAAAATAGGATTACGTCCTAAATCACGATCCTGCCCCAACTGCTGAACCATTTCCTCAAACTGGTAATCCTGATTGGCAAATGCATCCAGAGTTGTGGCTCGCACTGTCTGTAGAAGGGCGCTGAAACTCATTTCTTCATCCAATTGATTACGCAGCGGAAGCATGTTGACGAATTTGCCGATAATAAGCTGCAAAGACTGCTGTTTGCGGCCAATAATCGGAGTCCCTACAACGATGTCTTGCTGAGCACAAACTTTGGATAGAAGCAGATTGAAAACGGCGAGCAATGCCATGAACAACGTCACATCTTCCTTCAGGCAGAGCGACTTCAGCGCTTGGGTCTGCTCCATACTCAGATCAAAGGGAACTCGGCTGCCGGCGAAATTTCTTGTCTCCGGGCGCGGATAATCCGTGCGCAGGGCTAACCGGGGAACTTCCTGCAACTGATTTAACCAGAATTCTCCCTGCCGCTTTTGCTCCTCCGTTTCCTTCATCCGGTTCTGCCAATCTGAAAAATCCTTATATTGCAGCTCAAGCTCGGGCAATTCACGACCGGCATACAGAGCCATAAAATCGTTAACGAATATGTCCTGTGATAAACCGTCCGACACGATATGATGAAGATCCACCATCAACACATGCCGCTCATCCTCAAGCTTGATGAGTCCGGCGCGCATCAAAGGCGCCCGGGTCAAGTCAAAGGGCCGCACGAACTTCGCCACTGCTTCGCGGATTTTCGCAGCCGTTTCCCCTTCCTCATCAAGGAGTCCAGCGTCCGAAGCCCCCAGCTCAATTTCGCCGCTGAAGTCCGCATATTCAACCTCGAACTCGACGGTTCCGTTGATTTTCTGCATGGGCAAGCCGTTAACCAATTCAAATGAAGTACGCAAGCTTTCATGACGCTTTATCAGCTGCCGGAGTACCGCTTCCATTTGGGCCCTGTCCAGTTTGCCTATCAGAATGCCTGCCACAATTTCGTTATATCCCGTATGTCCCTTCTCCATCTGCTGGATCAAATACAGACGCTTCTGCGCAGAGGACAGCTCGTAACATTCGCGTGGCGGAGCCTTTTCAATATCTTGGTAGG
Source organism: Paenibacillus lautus (assembly GCF_050482385.1). Taxonomy (GTDB): domain Bacteria; phylum Bacillota; class Bacilli; order Paenibacillales; family Paenibacillaceae; genus Paenibacillus_AQ; species Paenibacillus_AQ lautus_B. Next base: position 69,453 of record NZ_JBCNHV010000020.1, on the reverse strand, counting down.
CACTCTGTTCCGCCTCATCGATATAGGCGGCCAACTGCTGGATTGTCGGCATATTGAAAAAGACAGGCAAGCTGATTTCCACCTTCATTTCCTTATGAATCCCGGTAACAACCGTAATTGCTTTGAGTGAATCTCCACCCAGTTCGAAGAAATCATCCTGCACCCCGATCTGGTCTATCCGGAAAAACTGCTCCCACATCCCACAGAGCCTGCGTTCGGACTCTGTTACGGGAGCGATATATTCACCGGACAGCGCGGGACGGGTGTAGAAACCGCCGTCTCCTTTCGGGAGCGGAGCCTCTTCCTGAGCCGTCCGTTTCACCCACTTGTCGATCCGATCCTGCAAGCTGCCGGTCGACAGGACGATCTGGCTTGCTTCCCGGACCGATAACACACGCCTCAGCAGTTCGATCCCCTCTTCTGGCGCAATGAGCAGCTCGGATATCGAAGCGCCCGCCTGCCCATGAATCATCTGCTCTTTCTCCAGCTGCCAACCGTCCCAGTTGATACTGGTCCAAGGTGTTCGCATACGGCGATTGCGATCGTGTACATACGCGTCCATAAAATGATTCGCTGCCGAATAGGCGGTAAAACCTAATCCGCCGAGCATCGGAGACAGCGACGAAGCCAGCAGGCAGAAATCAAGCTCCTTGTCAGCCAGCACTTGGTCCAAAACATGGAGTCCATATAGCTTTGCTTGAAAATGCTGCTCGCTTAATTCCTCGTCTGTCTCCTCCAGCATCCTAAATGCCGCTTCGCCTGTCATACCGGCTGTGTGAATCACCCCGTTCAATGAACCGAACACCGCCTCGGTTTGCCGGATAGCCTCCTTCATTTGCCCTTGATCCGACGAGTTCGCTGTAAATACAAGCACTTCGGCTCCCTGAGATTCAAGCTGTTTCAGCTTACCGATCTGAATACTGACGGTATTCTCTGGGCCGTATTCGGCAAGCCACTGCTCCCATTTATCGTTTGGCGGAAATGGTGAGCGGCTAGTAAAGACAAGCTTCGCCTGTACGCTTCGGGCCAGATGACCTGCAAGGACTTGACCGATATATCCCAATCCGCCTGTGATCAAATAGACGCCGCCTTGACGGACTCCCGCCGCTCCCGCTTCAGGTTCTGCTACCTTAACCGGTTCATAACCGAGTACCCAGCGTTCGTTGTTGCGATAGGCAGCCGCCAATTCGAACCGGGCAGCGCTAAATTCGTCCAGCAGGCGGCGGATCAATCTATCTCTCTGCCAGCTCCCCGCTTCCGGCAGGTTAATATCGATGCTGTGACAATGAATGTGCGGTAATTCCTGCGGAATAACCCGGCACGGTCCCAGTACTGTCGCTTTCTCAGGATATAAGATAGATTCACCGGCAATGGCATGCATATTATCCGTTAGCACCCACATGCGCATTTCATGCCCCGAAGCTTGTTTTTTCAGCGCTTTGCCCGTGTATAACAAGCTGTAGTATCCGCGTTCCTGTGTGGCCCTCAGCCATGATGCACCACTGTAACGAGGAGATGGAGCGGAGATTCCCCAGGTATGAAGCAGCAGGTCAGGCAAGGTTCCCCCAGCTTCCAGATCAGCAAAAAGCTTCGTATAATGATGTTCATTATGCGGATTCACGGTATATTGATGAGCTGCCGCCTGTTCGTAGTGCTCGCCCGCACGAACTACAATAATTTGCCCTCCACACTCAGCAAGGGATTTGATAATATCGGCAGCCAGGCCGTTTTCATCGGCGAATACAAGCCAATTTCCGGCAATGTTTGCGTTCATGCTGGCGGAGCCAGGAAGCAGCTGTTCTTTTTTCCATGTCGGTACATAGAACCAGTCGGACATATCGGGCAGCTTGGCCGCCTTGCCACCCGCGCCCTGAATCTTGCTTTTACCGCTGCCCACCGGCAGTGAAGTACCGGCAGCAGACTCAATCCAATAGCGCTGTCTAGCAAACGGATAAAGAGGCAGAGAGATACGCCGGCGCGGTTCTTCTCCATGAAATGCTCTCCAATCGACGGACTGGCCGTAGAGCCACAATCTCCCGATCCGGTTAACGAGCAGGGAGGTGTCCAGTATACTGCTATGCTCAGGCGGCATAAGGTTGAGTGCCTGCTGTCCGCGCGCTGTATCGATGTAGCGACGCGCCAAGAGTGTTAAATCCTGTCCCGGACCGATTTCCACGAACAGCCTGCCCTGCTGCTCTGCAAGCCGCTCAATCCCATCCGCAAAACGAACGGTATCCGTCATGTGCCGAGTCCAATAACCCGGGTCTGTCGCTTCTTCATCCGTTATCCAATTGCCCGTCGTTGTGGAGACATACGGTATTTGGGGCGGATTCAAACGGACCTGTCGGACGGCTTCGGCGAACGGCTCCGCCACTTCGTGAAGAAGCGAAGAATGAGCAGCCGTCGACACCGGCAATCTCATACAAACGAATTTGCCCGCCTTCATCTGCTGTTCGAATGCAGCGATTTCTTCTTCTGGGCCGGATACAATGCAGGAAGGCCCGTTGACAACAGCCAGTGATAAGGAGCCGCTAAGAAGGGGTTTGATATCTTGCTCAGAAAGAGGCACGCTGAGCATCCCGCCTGGCGGCACCTGCTGCATAAGCTCTCCGCGCAGTATGATGAGACGCATCGCCTCTTCCAGTGACATGACGCCGGCGAGACAAGCGGCAGCATACTCGCCGAAGCTGTAACCTATCATCGCATCCGGCTTCACTCCCCATGACAGGAGAAGACGCGCGAGCGCATATTCGAGCATAAGCATGGCAGGCTGGATATGTTTAGTCTGATTTAATTGAAGGGACGCTGCCGCAATCTCCGCTTCTGCGCCCGGATACAGCATTACCTTCATATCAGAGCCGGTAATGTCGAGATACAGACGGAAGCAGCGGTTCATCTCTTCTCGGAACACGGGCTCGGTCTCATACAAACCCTTCCCCATGTTGATATATTGCGAGCCTTGCCCGGAGAACATGAACACGATTGAACCGCGCTCCTCCCCGGTCGTGCTGGAGATTACTTTCCGTGCATCGTAGCTTGCCCTGTCAGCAGAAGGCGTCAGTGCCACTATCGCTTCCTCAACCGTGCTGCAGGAGAGCATCCGCCGGTATCTGAAGTGCCGCCGGCCGGTCTGCAAGGTATACGCAATGTCGGCCAAATTCACTGAAGGATGCTCCTTGAGATAGACGCCCAGATTGGCCGTCATCGAATCGAGCGCATCCGGTGTCTGCGCGGACAATACCAGCACCTGATGGGTCCGGCCCTTCCCGGCTGCTTCCTGTATAGGAGCCTCTTCCATGACGACGTGGGCATTCGTTCCGCCTATTCCGAAGGAACTGACTCCCGCACGCAGCGGATAGTCATCGTTGCGCCAATCTCTCAGGCCGGTATTGACCACGAAAGGACTGTTCGCGAAATCAATATTCGGATTCGGGGTCTCATAATGCAGGCTGGGCGGAAGCTGTTTATAATGAAGCGCCAGCGCCGTCTTGATCAGACCCGCCACCCCTGCTGCGGCATCCAGATGTCCTATGTTCGTTTTTACGGAGCCTATGCGGCAGAAGCCGGTCTTGTCCGTCCGGAATGCCTTCGTCAACGCCTCGATCTCGATCGGATCGCCAAGCGTAGTTCCCGATCCGTGCGCCTCAACGTAAGTGATACTTTCGGCTGGAACTCCTGCAGCCTCTTGAGCCCTGGCGATAACATCCTCTTGGCCCTGTACGCTTGGCGCCGTATAGCCGACCTTGCGACTGCCGTCATTGTTGATGGCCGAGCCTTTGATTACCGCATAAATCCGGTCACCATCTGCGATAGCTGCCTCGAGCGATTTGAGCGCCACGAATCCAACGCCGTCTCCGCCTATCGTCCCCTTCGCTTTGGCATCGAAGGTGCGGCAATGACCGTCCGGCGACTTAACCATTCCTTCCTGATAAAGATAGCCCGATTTATGAGGAAGCACGATGGATGCGCCTCCGGCCAGAGCCAGATCGCAATCCCCATTAAGAATAGACTGGCAAGCTAAATGTACAGCTACCAGTGAGGTAGAACAGGCTGTTTGCAAACTGATCGCAGGACCCTTCAAATTCAGCTTATGCGAAATACGGGTGCTGACCGTATACGAATCATTCAGCGAATCAACCTCAAACATATCCGATAAATTCCCGTGCAGGCGGTCAGACAGCTGCGACAACCAGTGGAAATTGTTCGTAACCCCGGCAAACAGCCCGATAGACCCAACGTGTCGCTGCGGGTCACAGCCGGCGTCCTCCAGCGTATGCCACGCGCATTCGTGCAGCAGGCGAACTTGAGGATCCATCATCGCCGCCTGATCGGGAGTATAACCGAAGAAGGCAGGATCGAAGTTATCCATCTCATCGAGTACGCCCTTCGCTTTGACAAACTCCGGACGTTCCAAAAGCTGGCGATCGAACCCATACTCCGCCAGTTCGTCATCCGAAAAAAATGAGATCGACTCTCTGCCCTGCTGCAAATTGCTCCAAAACTCACTGATATTTCGTGCGCCAGGGAATTTGCCGGCCAAACCAATAACTGCAATATCCCGGCGACCTTCATTCTCGTGCTTCACACGGCCGGGTTGTGCCAGGGAAGGCTGCTCGTTCTTCCTGGTGGGTGCTGCGCTCTCGCTCTTCCGTTCTGCCGATCGTTCCGTTTCGCCTGCCAAATGCACAGCCAGATCATACACGGTGGGGTATTGGAACAGCGTGACGATTGAAATCTCACGCTTAAGCTGCCTTTGCAGCTTGCTCTGCAGTTGGATAAGGCTAATCGAATTGCCGCCTACTTCAAAATACTTATCGTGGATACCGATGTGGTCCAGCTCAAGCACAGTCTTCCAGGCGTCTGCGATCAGATTCTCCAGCTCTGTCCTAGGCATCGCCGCTTCTTGAACCACGCGAGGAGTCTCCGCAAGCTCAGGGAGTGCCTTGCGGTCCAGCTTTCCGTTAGGTGTCAACGGGATTTGTTCCAGCTGGACAATGTGAGACGGTATCATGTAATCGGGCAATTTCGCGGCAAGATACGCCCGCAAGTCAGATGCAGACACCTTCTCACAAGCCGCTACGTAGGCGCATAACTCAGTTTGAGCGCCCCGTTGTTGCACCGTCACCGCTGCTTCTTGAACTGATTTGTGCTGCAGGAGCATCGTCTCGATTTCACCGATTTCGATGCGGTGGCCGCGGATTTTTACTTGCTGGTCCATTCGTCCCATATATTCAATGGTTCCGTCTTCCAGCCAGCGCGCCATATCGCCTGTCTTGTAAATAATCCCGCTTGAGCGGAAGGGATCCAGTACAAATTTCTCTGCCGTCAGGTCCGGCCGATTCAAGTAGCCGAGCGCAACACCGTCACCTCCGACGATCAGCTCGCCGGGAATGCCGATCGGCAGCAGGTTATCATAACGGTCGACGATATAAGCCGTAGAATTGCTGATAGGCGGCCCGATCGGAATATGCTCGTTAAATTCACGGTCGATACGGAAGCAGGTCGAAATAACCGTGTTTTCGGTAGGACCGTACGCGTTCCAAATCGTCAGTCCAGGACATGCCTGCCGAACTGCCTCTATATGCTTCGGAGAGAGTACATCGCCGCCTACGACCAGGTTCCGCATCCCGGCGAACATATCTGGACGCTGCTGGGCCAGCTGATTGAATAATGCCGGAGTCAGCAGTCCGCCCGATATTGCGCGCGTACGCAAAAAGGCATCCAGTTTGGCATTGTCAAGCAGCGTATGCTTGTCCGCAATATGCAGGCTAGCCCCGTTCAGGAGCGCTCCGAACACCTCGAATGTTAGAGCGTCAAAGCCGATTGCTCCTGCCTGAAGGACGCAGTCATGCGCTTCGAACTGGACGTGGTTCGTGTTCCGAACCAGCCTCACAATTCCTCGGTGCCCGACAATGACACCTTTGGGCTTACCGGTCGAACCGGATGTATACATGACGTAAGCCGGATGTTCCGAACTGCCTATCGAAGGCAACTCGGACGCTTCGCCGAGATGAAGCAGCGCTTCGTCCAGCTTCAGCACCTGGGCATGTTCCGGTATCAGAACCTCAAGGCCCGGTGAAGCGAGCACCGTGCGCACATTGCCATCGGACAGCATATAGGCAATCCTTTCGGCAGGATGCGCGGAATCAAGCGGCAGATAGACCCCTCCCGCTTTCAGAATGCCGAAGATTCCGGCAATCAATTCTGTGGATCTGTGCGCCATCAAGCCCACAATCTGACCACTTTCCATGCCTTTCGCCTGCAGCGAACGAGCAATCCGGTTAGCCTGCTCATTCAGCTCGCGATAGGTATAGGATATATGCTCATCTGTTACAGCCGTACTCTCCGGGGACAACAGCACCTGTTCCTCGAATAGCTCATGAACCATTCTCTCACTGGGATAATTTGAAGTAGTCAGGTTGAATAACAGAATTTGCTCCCGCTCTTCATGGGTAAGAATCCCAATATCCTTAAGCCTGGTCTCCCGGTAAGTAGTAACCTGGGCTTGGACTTGTGTGATTTGTTCAAGAATGTAGAGATAATGATGAGCAAGCTTCTTGACCATATCCTCGTGATACGCCTGTTTATTATAAGAGAAGGTTAATTCCAGCTCTTCGGCCACTGTAATGCGCAGTGTCAAATCGAACTCGGTCTCTTCCTCAATATGATGAGGTTCCATGATTAGCGGTCCGTCGGTGCTTGTAACCACTTCATCCAGCGGATAATTCTCCACTACGACCAGGGTATCGAACGGACTACCTTCAGCTCGGAGCCCTCCGTATGTTTTGATATCCGTCAAGGAAGTGTTCGCATGCTCTTCGCTTGCTTGAATCGATGCATTCACCTCGGCCAGGAGCTCGGGTATCATTTTATCCGGACCCGCCGTCATCCGAAACGGCAGCGTGTTAATGAATAAACCGACCATGTGCTCCATTCCGGGAATAATCGTATTACGTCCCGACACAGTAGTACCGAACAATACGTCGTCACTGTTCGTATAGTGCTGAAGCAGAATCCCCCACGCCGTATAAAATAGAGTGGCCTGCGTCACTTCCTCGGAACGGACCCACTGGTGAAGTCCGGCAGTGAAGGTGCTATCCCGTTTTTCCGAGTATGAAGCCATAACCGGTATCCCCGAAGCTTTTACGCTCCTTGTAAGAATGGGCCGGTTCTGCATGTCATGCAAGTACTGGTTCCAGTAGTTCTCTTGTGTTTGCTTGTCCTGCTGCTGCAGCAAAGAGATAAACTGCTTCAGGTGCGGCTTGAATTGCCGCTCCGGCTCCTGTCCCTGCGCCAGCATCAGGTAGGCGCTCCGCCATTCCTTCAACAGGATTCCGGTGCTCCAGCCATCGAACAAGATATGGTGAAAGCTCATCAGCATGGTGTGTTTACGCTCGGTCTGCTTGCACAGCGTCAAGCGGAAGGGCACCTGATCCAGCTGGAATTTTTCCTTTTTATCGGCGGCAATCCGGTCTGCAATCAGCCCAGCCTGCGCATTCTCCTCATAATCGGAATAGTCCTCATAACGAATAATGGGACGGTGTTCCCGCAGTACGATTTGAACAGGCTGGTTCACCTCTTCCCAGCGGAACAAGGACCGCAGCGCCTCGTTGGTCTGCACTACGTAGGCCCACGCCTGTTCAAACAACGAGGGCTTCAGCTCTCCGCTGACGCCAAGTGCGATCAACTCTACATACTGCGTAGTTTCGGGATCTTTCAAGTATTGAAGCAGCATCCCGGACTGCATAGGAGACAATGCCAAAATATCTTCAACATTGCTTTTATCCAGCTTCTGAGGTTTCTTCACACTCTCACCCATCCTTTTCTATTCGAACTTCCCCTGCTTCTTTGCCGCATATTTGCGAAGTCCGTATTGAGAAATGACCTGCTGCTGAATCTGGCTGGTGCCTTCAATGATTTCCAGCACCTTGGCTTCCCGAAATAACCGCTCGGCAGGGTAACCGCTGCGGCAGCCGTTGCCGCCGTGAATTTGCACTGTATCGTTCGTGACCTCAACAGCAACTTTGGATGTGAAATATTTGGCGATCGCTGTCTCGTCAACCGCTTCCGCCGCCCCGCCTTTGCGCATTTCACCTGCGGCTATACAAAGCGTACGCGCGGCATGAACCTTGGTCACCGCGTCCCCAATCAATCCTTTGATCAATTGGAACTGATGCAGCTTCTCTCCGAATTGGGACCGCGACATCGAGTAGGCTACCATCGCTTCCAGCGCCTCGCCTGCAATTGCCGCTCCTGCCCAAGCAATGCTGTATCTGCCATGATCAAGCGCGGTGGATACGATATACGTAAAGCCTCCGCCTACGATGCCGAGCACGTTCTCCTCCGGAATTCTCACTTCATTAAGCTGAATCTCCGCAATGTGAGCCCCCCGGTTGCCGAGCATCCCTTGCATAGGGATTGTATGCACTCCCTCCCGCTCGCGCTCTACGATAAATGAGGTGATTTGCCCGCCAGAATCGGCTGCGATCACAACGAAAAAATCTGCGATTGCTGCAAATGAAATCCACTTCTTGCTGCCATTCAGAATATAATGGCTTCCTTCTTTACGGTAGGTGGTCTGTACGCTTTGAGCATCCGATCCCACATTCGGTTCTGACAAGGCGAACGCGCCCAGCTTCTCCGCCCGTGCCATCTGTGGCAGCCAGTGTTTTTTCTGATCCTCTGTGCCGAAGCGCAGGATGGTCTCTCCAAGCAGTGAGGTTTGAACGGTTATCAGAGCTCTCGTGTTGCAGCATGCTTTGCCAATCTGCTCTGTAAACAGTCCGTATGCCACAGGATCTAGTCCGAGACCGCCGTATTCCACCGGCCAGCTGGCCGCCAGATATCCCAATTGTCCCATTTTGTTGATTAACCCGCGGGGCAGCTCGCCTTTGACATCGATTTCTCCTGCGAGCGGCCGGATTTCCCGATCGGCAAAAATTTTAGCCTCCTCTACGACTTGGGCTGCAGACGCGCATGTCTGTCCAATCATCGCTTAGGCCTCCTGCTTATGCTTTTCGATTAGCTTTACGATATTGTTAAGCGTGCTGAAATTAGCAATATCCAAATCCTCATTGCTGACCGTGAATCCGAATTCTTGTTCGATGTAGCTGAGAAGTTTCATCGCGAACAACGAATTGACGAAGCCCTTTTGAAAAATATGATCATCGTCAGTGAACACGGCCTCGTCTTCAAATACAACCAGATTGCTTTCAATAAAACTGCGGATTTTTTGTTTGATTTCCATTTAGTTACCCCTTTCTCCCGGCAACCGTTACCAGCACATCAATGTAAGGCGGGAACGGTTGAATATGATTTAAATCGTTCTCGAACAGAATGTTTCCTTCTCCGTCATTGGAGATTTCCGTGAAATTAGCGAAACGGTACGTGACGTACATCATCTTGTTGCGGTCCGTCTGTTTAAAGTCGGCCCTAAGTACTTTCCCTTCATTCTTCGCCTGCTGCATGATATACGTGAGCATGACGGTACCGACTCCGCGAGACATCACCCTGCAGGACATGAGCAGCATTTTCAGATGCCAGCAGCTGTCCTTCAATTCGATCAGAGCGAGCCCGATCTTGCCATAAGAGCCATATTTATCCGTCAATTCACACACGAGCAGGAGATGATCATCCGACTGTCTGATCCTGTCCAGTTCCTCATAGCTGTACGTATAACCCGTCGCATTCAGCTGATTCGTGCGGATGGTCAGTTCCTCCGCCCGTTTCAAGTCCTCCTCTCTAGCCTCGCTAATGACAAAGCGCATGCCGAGCGAGCTTAGAAATGCCTCTTGGGGTCCCGCAAACGATTCTTCTTCATTTTTGCGCAGTATGTCTTCCAGATACATGGCCCGCCTACGTCTTGAATCTTCCGTAATGAACCGGGGATTGAGACGCGGGTGACCGAGCAATGTCTCGTATCGCGTCACATCCAGACACTCTACCTCCGGATGGACGCTTAGGACCTCATCCCGTTCGAAGGGCTGATCGTCGATGAACAGAATGGTGTCCATCCCGATGTTCAAGTTCAAACGTATTTTATCGATCGACATTGATTTGGCATTCCAGTTGATTTCGGGGTACAGGAAATAAGTGTCGATGCCGAATTCCTTCAGCTTGTCCATCGCATGCTCCGTATCATTGCGGCTTGCGATGGATTGCAGAATGCCGCGAGAATCCAGTTCCACGAGAAGCTCGCGCATGCGCGGCTTCAACTTAACCTCGTCGGACTCCAGCAAAATGCCATCCCACATCGTATTGTCCAGATCCCAGATCACGCATTTGACTTCCTTAAGCTTATCCGCTGCTCTGTTCATCGTTATCCCTCCCTACTTGCTGTAGTCGAAAAACCCTTTTCCTGATTTTTTGCCCAGATAACCGGCATCCACCATCTTGACGAGCAGCGGGCAGGGTCGAAACTTCGGATCCTTGTAGCTGTCCTGCAGCACCAGCAGCGAATTGAGAATGGTGTCCAGACCGATCAGATCACATGTAGCCAGCGGCCCCATTTTGTGGCCGAAGCCCAAGCGGAAAATCTTATCGACATCCTTCGGCTCTGCAACTCCGTCCTGCACGGTCCAGACGCATTCGTTAATCGTCAGCATGAGGACTCGATTCGTTACGAAACCGGGAAAATCATTAACCACTACCGGGACTTTATCGAATGATTTTAAAAACCCCTCCCCGCAGGCAACGGTCTCGTCCGATGTATGCTCGCCCCGGATGACTTCGACCAGTTCCTTCATCGGGACGGGGTTCATGAAATGCATGCCGATGACATTCTCCGGTCTTGGGATTAACGAGCCAACCTTCGTAATGGAAATACAGCTTGTGTTAACGGCATAGGTGGTTTGTAAGGCGCACACCTCGGACAGTTCCATAAACACCGCCTTTTTCAGTTCCCATTCTTCTGTCACGTTCTCAATAACAAACTGGACGCGTGCGAAGTCATCATAAGCTGTGGTAAAGGTAATCCGGGACAGAACATCCTCTACGGTAAGCTGTTTTGCCTGAGGCTTGACCAGCTTTAACAGCCTGAAATCTGTCTTAATTTTCTCCTTCGCTTGATGCAAGACATCTTCGTTAATATCTTTGAGCACCACTTCGTATCCATAGCAAGCCAGATCCAAAGCAACGTCACTGCCCATTACACCCGCACCGACTACTCCGACGGTTCGTATCATGAATTCACGACTCCTTTTTGGTGGACATTAGTTCAACAGAGCTGCTTAGCACATCGTTGATGAGCGACACTACTTGCTCGGTATGTTCGTTTATGAAGAAGTGACCTCCTTCGAATTCATAAAGTTGACAGTCTCGGCTGCCATACGCGGACCACTCCATCAGGTTGATGCCTTCTGTCGCTTTATCCTCTTTTCCGTTAAGCACGGATATATCACAGGGAATAAGCTCCTCTCTGCTCTTAAAGCAATGCGTTTCCACCAGTTCCAGATCTCTCCGCAGACCTGGCAAAAACAGTCTCAGCAGTTCCTCACGTTCAAACACTTCATCCTCGGTTCCGCCAAGCAGTTTAATTTCTTGCTGCAGCCTTGCATCAGATAGCAGATGCAGTGTAAGATTCCGGCGGGCGTGAGGGGGATAGGTCCCCGAGACGAATAAATGGATGGGTTCGCGCCCCTTCTTCTTCCTTACGGCGTGCGCCAGCTCGTAAGCGACAAGGGCTCCCATGCTATGGCCGAAGAAAGCAAAATCAGCTTCATCCAGTAACGGGTCCAAATATCCGTATAAATCCTCAATCATTTCGTCCATGCTGCCGTAATGAGGTTCGAGTAATCTTCTTCCCCTGCCGGCCAGTTCAACGGGATGCAGTTCAATATGGCCGTGCAGATGGCGTTTCCATCTCATATAGTTGGTAGCGGAACCTCCGGCGTAGGGCAGGCAGAACAGTTTGCATTTCATTTAGATCACCTCCTCTGCTGGAGCTGGAAGAATCGGCCCGGAACGTCGTTTCACGGATGGAAACAACCAGACTGCAAGAAAGAACAGGAACGCGATTCCGACGAATAGGTAGAGTGCATAGACGAGCCAGATGATCGTGGCAGGCGACCATACTGCGACTACAGCAAGCGGTAGACCTGCAAATGCAGCCTCGAGCAGCAGGCCGATCCCCCACAAGCAGACTCCGGTCAGCACAAGCGCAGCTCCAAGGCCGATGAGCCTTCTTCCTTGGGGCGGAACGAAAGTGCGCCGCTGACGACGCAATTGTCCGGGGATACCGATGGCTTTACCTGCCAGTACAAGCATGAGAATGCTGATAAGACTAAGCGAGATCATCGCGATGCGATCAAGCAGCGGATAAAAATCCGCCTCAGGGGGTGGAAGCTCTTGCTCCCGCAGCAGGCTCATCAGACCTTGGCCGATATGAAACGTATAGGCGGAGTTGATGTTGGCGAGTACTCCTACGCCGAGCTGCTCTTGCGGACGCATGATGAAATAGGACGAGAAATTGGGATTAGAGCCTTGGTGCGAGAGCTCTTTGCCGTCCGGCGTTACAAACCACCCCGAGGCATAGTAGGTTCCGTTGGCGACCGGCCCTACGCTCGTATCGGGCATATGGGAACGTTCGATGATGATCCGGTCCGCCTCGGAGATGCTCTTCATCCCGAGCTGGAGCAGCAGCCACTGCCCAATATCGTCAGCACTGGAAACTAAGTAACCGGCGGGCGTGTTTCCCCTGTAATCGGGCGCTTCGTATAGACGAGGCGAACCGAATTCGATCTTATATCCCCTGGCGAGCCGCTGCGGGTCCTTCAGCTGGGCCGCAGGCACCGTGTTGTTCATACCCAGCCGCTGCAGCAACCCCGACATGTAAGCCTCATACGACATACCGGATACTTCTTGGATGACCAGCCCCAGAACATCATAATTAATGGTGGCATATTGATACTTATCTCCGGGAGGCGCATCCAGGGCTGTACCCGATAATGCCCGTACAGTCTGTTCCAGTGCCTGCTCTTCGGAACTGATCGGGATGGAAGCTAGCGAAGCGAACGGCACTCCGCTCGTATGGTGCAGCAGTTGGGCCAGCGTCACCTTGGCCGGCTGTCCTTGATAGGTTAGCGAGAGCCACGGAATATAGCGGGTGACCGGATCATCAAGGCTAAGCGCGTCTTCATACTCCAGCTCTAACAAGGCCAGGCCTGTGAATGCTTTGGAGGTCGATCCCAATTCAAATAATGTAGTGTTTGTAGCCGGAATCCCCGATGCACTATCGGCGAGCCCGAATCCCTTCGTATAAACCACCTGATCCCCGCTTACAACCACAACTGCGGCTCCCGGACTTTGCGCCTTCACCAGTTGGGCTTGTACGAACTGTTCGATGGCAATCTCATCTATATTCGGCTGTTTTGGCGCAGAAGGGGCTCCGCCTTCGGCGGCTGCAGCTGGTGGACTGACTAGCAGCAGCAGCATCAGTACGTAGAAAGCAAGTCTCTTTACCACGATTGTTCGCCCCTTTATGAATTGAAGAGTACGTCAAGTTCTTCCTGTGCGAGCTTGACAGTCTCAAAATCAGAGGGCGTAAAATCAGTCTGTCCCCTGTCTGAGCCTAACTGAATAACTTCAGCCAGCCGCTGCATAAAAACTTGGATGAACGCGTCCATTGTATCCCGGCTGAACATAGCCTTGCTGTATGTCATGCGGACCTGGAGCCTCTTATCCGTAATCATGGCTACCACATCGACCAGACAGGACAACCTGTTGCTCGGGCATGTATCTCTTCCGGTATCGTCCCCGGCAATGGCGAGTACAGGGCTGTGCAATTGATTATCGATTTCGCCCATATAATTGAAACGGAGCAGGTTGCCGCCCGTCTTCGGAATGCCGGCGGAACCATATGCCAAGATACCATAGTCGATTCCTTTGTTTGGAATGGAGCGAAGCTGGCCCTTTATGCTCTTGATGATTCCCGCTGTTCTGGTTTCAGTCATCTGGAGATTAACGGGATATAGCGAAGTGAACCATCCGACGGTTCTGGACACATCCATGTTCTCGAACAACTCTTCGCGTCCATGTCCCTCCAATTCGATCGTGATTTTATTCTTGCCGGTAATTTCGCTCACGGCCATGGCCAGCGAGGCGATCAGCAAATCGCTCGTTTTAGTTCGGAAAGCGGTATTCGCCTCCCCCAGCAGCCTGCTTGTCTCCTGCTCTGAGAGCTCCCGGACCAGCGTGTTGCATACGGCAATCCGGTCGTCATTGGAAGGGTAATCAGCATCAAGGCTGTCTTCTGCGTTCTCTAAGACTGATTGCCAGTAGTCAAGGTGTTCCAGCGCCTTCTCGCAGCCGTAAGCATCTATAGCATCTGACCAAGTTTGAATGGAATGCGTCTTATTCGGCAGGGTCCAAACGGCCCCGGTCAAAACCGCTTGCAGCAGCCGGTCCAAGTCTTCCAGCATAATTCGCCAGGATACTCCATCTACAATCAAATGATGCGCTGTCAGCAAGAGACGTTGTCCCTGATCTCCTTCATCAAATATAAGAGCTTTGAATAGAAGGCCTTGTCCGAGCCGTAAACTTGCTTTGAAAGATTCGGCTTGTTTCTTCAAAGCCGCAGCCCGCTCTTCCTCCGGAATGCTGGCCAAGTCAAAACGGGCAAGCTCCACGTCCCCGCGTCCGACCGTCCGGTACACCAGGTGGCCGGGAGTTTCATCAGCTTGCAGCCTTAAGGTGTCATGGTGGTCGATTAATGCAAATAAGGCATCGTGAAGCTGATCTGTTGTTATTGCCGGAGTTAGGCGAAGCAATACAGACTGCGCGTAGTAATGAGGATTGTTCCATTGTTGTGAAAAAAACCATGATGTAATCGGCAGTGGCTTAACTTGCCCGTAACTCGGCCCCTGCTCGATCGGAGCAGCGGTGTTTAGTTCAATAAACGCAGCCAGTTCTCGGATAACGGGATAACTCATAATTTGCTGCACCTTTAGCTGATAACCGGCCGCCTTGATTTTAGATACAATTTGTATTGCCTTGATAGAGTCACCGCCGAGCCGGTAAAAATTATCCTGAACCGTTATTTCATCCCTGCGGAGTACATCCTTGAATATATTCATTAACAGTGCTTCAACTTGACTGGTCCTTCCGGTCCCACTTGTTTCGAGGTACTGTTCCGGAGCCGGCAGAAGACGCCGATCCACTTTACCGTTCGGCGTAAGCGGCAATTGATCAAGACGGACAAAGTAAGCCGGTATCATATACGAGGGCAGGATCTCTGCCAGCTTCATCCTCAGCTCTAGAGCCGTAAGATCTCCCGCAGCGATGTAATAAGCGGCAAGCTGCTGCTGTCCGTCTTCTCCGGTGCTGTCAATGACGACGGCTTCTTCAATGCCGTTCATTTCAAGCAGCTGATGCTCGATTTCTCCCATTTCAATGCGGTACCCTTTAATTTTGACCTGATGATCGATCCGGCCTAAATATACGATGCTGCCACTATCGTGGCGTACGGCCAAATCGCCCGTCCGATACATCCTTTTGCCCGTAAGGAAAGGGTTGGGTAAAAACCGGTCTTGAGTCAGCTCCTCCCTGTGCAAGTAGCCCCGGGCCACCCCAGCCCCGGATATATATATTTCGCCAATCGACCCGTCTGGGACCGGCTCCAGCTGCCGATCCAGCAAATAAATCTGCACATTGTCAATGGGCTGTCCGATCGGAACGGATACCCCTTCGTCGCTCGCCGGATCATACCGGTAAATCATGCAGCCGACTACGGTTTCGGTCGGTCCGTACTCGTTGAGGATTTCAATCCGGCCCCGACTGTGTTCATGGATGTCACGAGCCAGCGAGCATTTCAAATCTTCACCGCCCACAATGAATGTCCGGACCGTATATTCGCTGAAATCCATGTCTTTGATGAGCGCCAGATGAGCCGGCGTTAGCTTGATAACTGTGGCCTTGTTGTCTTCCACAATACGTTTAACGATAAAGTCGCTGCCGTCATCTTCGTAGATTTCGATACGGCTGCCGCTAATTAACGGCGTAAAGATAGAGGTCACAGTCAGATCGAAAGCAATGGAGGAGTACAGCGCAAATACATCGTTTTGCGAGCGGACATACGTTTTGCCTGCCCACCAGATGTAGTTCACCAGTCCCTTGTGCTCGATCATCGCACCTTTGGGATTGCCTGTTGATCCTGAGGTGTAGATGATATAGACCAAATCGTCTGGCGTAAGCATGGCAGGCAAATTACTCCCGTCCTTGTCGTACAGACGTTCGTCATCGAGTGCAAGAACCTCACCGTTGTAAGAAAGCTGCTCCCACTCCTTGCCATGGGTCAGCAGCAGGCTAGCTCCGCTATCCTGCAAAATATACTCGATCCGTTCTTTGGGATATTCGGGATCGATCGGCAGATACGCCATTCCGGCCTTGATTATCGCCCAGATCCCGACAACGATGGACAGAGAGTGGCGGCCCATGATAGCTGCCGGGGTGTGAGGGCTTATCCCTCTCTCCAGCAGTGTTCGTGCCAGCCGATTGGCGCGTTCGTTCAGTTCGCCGTAAGTAAGCGATTGTCCCATGCATGAAACGGCAATGCGTTCAGAATTCCGCTCGACTTGTTCTTCGAACAGTTGCAAGATCGTTTGATGCGAGGGATATTCGCAATCCGTTGTGTTGTACGTATATAGAAGCTTCGTACGCTCATCCGGCAGAAGCAGCTGCAAATCATGAAGTGCGGCATCCGGACGGCTCAGGACTTGATCGGTTAAATATAGAAGACGGCTATGTAGTTCATCGATTTGCTTCTCCGTGTAGTCGCCTTTTTTATAATCGAAGTACAGCTCCAGTTCTTCATTCGATGACCATTCGGTTACGATGAGCTGCAAGGAGTACAGCTGGTTGCCGTTATTCACTTCAATTTGCTGCATTTTCCAACCAGGACCGAAGTTCCGGTCGAATGCCGTATTATAATAGTTCACGCATACTTGAAATAATTGGTCCAATCCCCGCTGCTGAAGCTGAAGATCCTGTACGAGCAAGTTGTAAGGATATTTCTGATGGAAATAGCATTGAATGAGTTCTTGGTTAACGTTATGTATGAACGATGAGAAGGACATCTCATGCTTGATGTCAATGAGAAAGGGCATCGTGCTGGTAAACATACCAAATGTATTTTTTTCTTTGGCCCCCGTACGATTTAATACAGGAGTGCCTATCAGGAGACGGTTTTGTTGATTCGCTTTGTGGAGATAAAGGAGCATCGTTGCTACAAAAAAGGTATTCAACGAAATACGATGGGTTTGTGCAAAGTCGCGGATGGCATCGGAAGCAGACTGGCTTATCAAGAACTTTTTGCGGTTGCCTGCGGTGCCGATTGATGTAGTATGCAAATCAATGTCATGGATGTGATCAAATTTATGATTCCAATAGCTTTGATTTTTCATAAAACGAGGGGATAATAAATATTTTTGCTCTTGTTCAATGTAATCCAGGTAGGTAGGACGGGGTTCCTGAGGAACTTCCTCCCCCTGCATCAATTGCGTATAAATCTGATTGATGTGTGTCGTCATCAATTGAAAAGACCAGCCGTCCGAAATAATATGGTGGAATTTCGTAAGATACGCGCTTTCTGTGTCGCTGATTCTAACAAGTACAAAATCATACAATTGTTCTCCATCCAGTGGGAGCGGCTTGGAAAACTCGGCACTCACCCAGGCATCCACATCCGACTCTTGGGCCATAAAATCGATAAACGGGAACGTTCTCCTGCGGTATTCCATCACCGTCTGCTGCACCGAACCGTCCTGTTCGACTAACCGCATACGGACGGCATCATTGAGCCGAATGAAATGATTAATGGCTTCCTCCAGCAAGGAAAAATCGACGGGGCCGTAAATTTTGATGAGCCCTCCGATGTTATGTATGCTTGTACCCGGGTATATATTTTCTACATACCAAATTCGTTTTTGCGGATGTGTCAGTGGATAGAGCTGGCATGCTTCCATAGAAATAACCTCCAATCGGAATATGTTACGGATACTAGGAAACCACCCGAAGGTCGAGTGCATTCAAAACCGTTCCCAGTACTCGTTTTTCGTTTTCCATGATGTGAGTCATTTCGCGCAGTCCTTGCTTCAAAATGGGATCGTCCCCGGTTAAGGCGTATTTCATCAACAAATGACGCAAAGCATGTGCCTGCTCTTCTATTGGCCGGAAGCATTCTGTAAAATCCGGTGAAAGAAGTCCCTGATTGCATAAATACTGGATTCGCAGCCCCATCATTTTCTTGTGCTCCCACAGAATGTGGATGGGCCGGATATCACGTTTACGTACAAGTACAGGCATATTGCGAATTAGCGCAGCATAAACATCGACGCCGAATGCCACCTCGAGTGGATCCGCCGTTCCCCGGTTGCGCAAGGATATATTGCTGCCCGCCATATATTCTTCCAGGGATTCTTTGATAAACGCTGCATCAAGCCGGTAGCTTCCCGATTTATTGAACTTGTACAGGTAGATTTGTTCTTCATAGTTGTCCGTCCATTCGAGGTTTTGGAACCCTTGCTCCATTTCATGGTATGGCACCATGGTCTTCTGGAACTGCATTTCTTCATCGTAGCCGAGAACAAGAAACGTCCTTCTCGCATCATCGTAACCGTAAACCAGAATTTCGTGAGCATAATGCGTTTGTTGATAGACTCGTCTCCGAGGGATATAGAACTCATCCACATGAAGAGAGATCGTATAGTTTGAACGGATACTGTTTATCAGAAAATCGATAATTCCAGGCGGTGAATCGAGCACGCATTCGCGCTCCAGCTTTTGTGTGATCAGCCAGGGGCAGCGGATAAAATCTTCACCGTAAAAGGTCATGGGTACTGAGCGTGAAGCGGCCTCTCCGTCAAAATCCTGATGACAATAGAGGTGGATGAAATTGCTGTAAATCCAAGGCAGCGCTTCATTTCGTGTAAGTACCGTACATAAGGGATATGCCAGATACTGATATCCGACAATAGGCGGGATACTCAATTCCAGTTCCTTGCTACCCAAATCAATACTCACTTCTTTCTCGTTTGTTAATTTTTTGTAAAATAATGAAGCATTATATTAGTTTACCTGAAAATAATAGAATAACTAATTTATGTAATTCATACTCCCATAGATGTATTTTATTGTCAATATCTATTAAGATTTTTCATTTATACTTTTTTGTCGCCAAGTTATTCAACTCGAAAACAGCCGATCAGCTACAGGATCCGACAGGATCCGGCCTGTTTCTGAACCATGAAAATAGTCCTACTTAATGAAGATATTCTGAAACGTCCATCCATCCTTCTTCCCACGTATCCTAACAAATAGAGTAGAAACAGATTATTACAAGCTGTAAGGAGAGATTAACCCCAACTGGCAAGTCGCTCAGAGTAAAACAACAAAAGGCACCTTCCTCCAAAAAGGAAAGTGCCCTATATCTCAGTCATTAAAACTATACATAACAGCTTTACTTCTGACTTGCCGCAATAGCTTGTTCCAGATCGTATAGGATATCATCGATAGACTCGGTCCCGATCGACAGACGCAGCAATTCCGGATTTACGCCCGCCGTAAGCTGCTCATCTTCCGTCATCTGCTGATGCGTCGTGCTGGCCGGATGAATGATAAGCGACTTGGAATCCCCAACGTTAGCCAAGTGGGAGAACAGCTTCACATTCTCGATCACCTTCTGACCTGCCGCTGCCCCGCCTTTGATACCGAAGGTCAGGATAGCGCCTTGGCCTTTCGGCAGGTACTTCTTCGCCAGCTCATGCGAAGGGTGACTCGGCAGCCCTGCATAGCTCACCCATTCCACCGCCTCGTGACTCTCCAAATACTTGGCAACCTTCAGCGCGTTCTCGCTATGGCGCTCAACGCGAAGATGCAGCGTTTCCAGCCCTTGCAGCAGCAGCCAGGAATTAAACGGAGACAGCGATGCGCCAATATCCCGCAGCAGCTGTACGCGCGCTTTGATAATATAAGCAATCGGGCCTACTGCCTCCGTATACACAACGCCATGATAGCTTGGATCCGGCTCCGTCAATCCAGGGAACTTATTGTTTGCCGTCCAATCGAATTTACCGCTATCAACAATAACCCCGCCGATGGAGGTCCCGTGACCGCCGATGAACTTGGTCGCAGAATGAACGACGATATCTGCCCCATATTCTATCGGACGCAGCAAATATGGGCTTGGAAAGGTGTTATCTACGATAAGCGGAATGCCGTTCTCATGCGCGATGGCCGCAACAGCTTCCACATCCAGCACATTGCCCTGCGGATTGCCGATCGTTTCGGCAAACACGGCCTTTGTTTTGTCATTGATCGCTTTGCGGAAATTTTCCGGGTCCGTGGAATCCACAAAATGCACCTTAATGCCCAGCTTCGCAAGCGTATTGGAAAATAAATTATAAGTACCGCCATACAAGCTCGAGGAAGAAACAATTTCATCACCTGCGCCCGCAATGTTGAGAATGGAGAAGGTGATGGCTGCCTGCCCGGAAGATGTCGCCAGTGCACCGGCACCGCCTTCAAGCGCTGCAATCCGCTTCTCAAACACGTCCGTGGTCGGGTTCATGATACGCGTATAAATGTTGCCGAATTCTTTAAGCGCAAACAGATTCGCCGCGTGCTCGCTGTCTTTAAACCCGTAGGAAGTCGTCTGATACAGAGGGACAGCGCGGGATAACGTAGTCGGATCAAGCTCCTGACCGGCGTGAACCGCTAAGGTTTCAATGGAAAATTGGCGTTCTTCTGACATGGGTGTTTCCTCCCTTTTCTTCATATGGAAAGTATTATGGCTTCATAATTCTCCCATTCTCTCATACTTTCCCTCATTTGAAAAGAGTTATAACCAACTAATTTCATCGGAATATTATAAATTATTTTACATGCAGCCGGAAACCATCTTATTCCTCATCCGCTGCATACACCCTGCCCCATCCATATCCGGCTTCCGGGGACGTATCCTCCGGCATGCCCGGCAAGATTAAACCGCCGTCTATTCGGAGGTTGATGCCGGTAATGTAGGATGCCGCATCCGAGCAGAGCCAAGCAATCGCTTCCCCGATGTCCGATGGCGTGCCCAACCTTCCCAGCGGGATTTTTCTGCCGAGCGGCTCGTCCTCTGCCGATTGGTCCGGCTTGTGAACAGTCGCTCCCGGTGCCACGCAGTTCACGCGGATGCCATGCGGAGCCCACTCGAGCGCTAGCGATTGTGCGGCACGTATAAGCGCTGCCTTCATGCCGCCGTAAATGCTGTCCTTGGGGTAGGCTCTCTCTCCCCGGGAAGACGTAATGAAGATGATATTACCCGGAATTCCCTGGGCGATCATCTCTCGAACGGCATATTTGCTAAGCAGCATCGGTGCTCGAAAATCGAGATGAACCGTCATGTCCAGCGCGTCCTCCTCAATCTCCGTGAGCTCGTCATATAGGCCGATTCCCGCATTGTTCACCAACAGATCGATCCGGCCAAATTCCTCTATCGTCTTTCGGATCGTATTCTCCGCTTCACTGCGAACGGTCAAATCACTTTGAATAATAAGAGGCGTCTTGCCATAGATATGACGAATATCCTCAGCTATGTCCAATATTCCATCTTTGCTCGAATTGTAGGTCATCGCCAGCCTGTATCCTTTTTCAGCCAAAACCTTGGCAATCCCTCGTCCGATTCCAGCGCCTGCACCCGTTACCAAAGCCACCTTCTCTATTCCTTGATTACTTACGGTTCCCATTCAACTCGCTCCCTTCTCCATCATCCATTCCTACCACGAATGCGCCGCTGTTCAACCTATACGCATACCGTGCCTACCCTTCCTTACCCTGTTCCGAAAGGGATGATTGGCTCTCGATAAATAAAGTGAGCATCGTTATTATAAAAAGTTGAATCCTTACCGAGGTTAAATACGTATTGAATATTAATATGATTTTCCATAAACGATAATCTTTAGGAGGGCGTACTTATGAATTCTGAGTGGTGGATTGTTGGAAGTGTTCTAGTCGCCGGATTCCTGTTTATGATTCCCGTGCAGTACCGCTATATTGCAGCGTTAAAGAATGATCCCCGGAGGCGAGGGGTCGATCAGGAAACGTATTACAACAAGATGTCGTTTCAAGAAGAACAGCTACACTACAACACGCAAATTATGTTCTTGCCTTCCACCATGGTTGCCTCGTGGATCTATAATTGGAGGCATAAAAGCGGGAAAAAGGTCAAGTAGACGGCTGCTTCCAATCGATGAAAATGCAAAAATCATCGCCCAAAAATATGGCGATGATTTTTCATGATCCGAGCTATACTCAGCCGCGTCTGGCTAAAGCGTTCATATGTAGGAAAAAGGTATCCTCCAGCGTAGGCGCCTTCTCCACAAATTCGGGACCCGGCTGCTTTTTCCCCATCAGCCTTACTCTCATGTGATGTTCCGTCATTTGAAAATGAATTAGCAGTTCCTGCGGTATCCGCTCGAAAGCTTCCAGATTGACTTCGCCTTCCCAGACGCTGGAGCTGGAGGCCACATTCAGTTTCCACTGGGTCGGTGAACCGATATACCGGATGCGACCGCGATGTATCCATATCACGGTATCTACCGCCTCTTCCCATTCGTTCAGCTCATGGGCGGCCACGATCACCATTCTGCCCCTGGCGTATTTGGTCAGATACGTGATAAGGAATTTGCGTTCCTCGGCGTCCATGCCGTTTAAAGGCTCATCGAGGAATAGAAAAGAGGGTGAAGCCAGCAGCGCCTGCACGACGGCAATGCGCCGCTGCACCCCTTGTGACAAATTCTTGACCTTGTTCTTGCGGAAGGGCTCCAATCGAAAGTCCGTCATCAGCCTGTCAATGGCCTCCGGGTTATAGATGCCCTTTAATTCTGCCATATAGGTCAGCAGCTTGCCGACCTTCATATCCCCATACAGCTCGATATCCGCCGGAACATAACCGATTTGACTGCGGATCAGCGGCAAATGATCTCCAGCCCTGCGCCCACTGTACAGAATTTCGCCTGCATCGGGCGCCTGGAGCGTGGTCAACAGCTCAATCAGGGTGGTTTTCCCGGCCCCGTTCGCCCCGACGATAAGGTTTAAGCCGGAGTGAATCTCCGCTTTGTCGATTTCAAGCCGGTACGTACCCGCCTGGCGTTCCAGTCCTTCCAGCCTAATCATTCGCCATTCTCCAAGCTCCGTTCAGCTTCAAGCTGCGCCCGTAGGAAGAGACGAGCAGAATCACTCCGATAACAAGCAAGGCCACGTCCGTCATCATTTTACCGCTCATCGAAACGCCGTGATCCACGATTTGTCCCTGAATTACGATCCACATTCCGTAGACCAGGACGGCCGAGATCAGTGAGACGACCATGCCTTTGCGAAAGAGCATATACATCGCAGCCCCTCCCGTCACCAGCAGAATTCCCATCCACTCCAGAATAAAGGGTCCAAATAAAAAGCGGGAGCTTTCCGCCTGGATGGATCGCAGCCCGAGCGCGAGGGTACTCAGCAAGGCCATTCCGATGACGATGCCGGTCACAAGCAGCAGGCGGGTATACAACACAAGCGCCGGTGGATAGGGGGTTAGGGTCTCCACAGCCCGCATTCCTTTATCCCATGTTCGGCTGCTGAACAGCATCGATACAATCAGCAGCAGAGGGGTGATCAACGGAAAAATGCCGCCGGGCAATCCGGCAAACTGATCCAGTGGATACTCCGGATCGATCAGCAGAACCAACATGCAGAATACCGCGCCTGCTGTGAGCAGAATGGATCTTTGGTTCAATCGGATCTGGCTCCGAAGAATCTGTTTTAATGAGGGCGGGTCGACCTGCGGATTAAAATCCAGCTTGGGGGACTCGGGCTCAATTCTGAGCTGATTGAACTCTCCCTGAAGAGACGCAATGAGCTGCGCCGTCTCATCCGGTGACGGCGATGGAAGAGCAGCGCGTCTGAGCGGGCCACGAAGCTCGTCTTCAAGTCTTCTCAATTCATTATCGAATGGATGATCCATGGAGATACACCTCACTTTCTTTTACTTTGCACTGCGAATCCGTCTCTTCCGACTTGGAGCGGTTCCGAACCTGTTCCTGAGGACTCTTCTCCCGTATCCTTCGGGACGAATGGACGGGAACCAAATCGGAATGCTCCATGGATAATGTTTTCTTCAGCTTTCTCAAGCCGTTATATAAATGCGTTTTCACCGTACTTAGGGGGAGGTCGACCAGGTCGGCGATTTCCTGCAGCTTCAGATCATGAAAGAATCGAAGAGATATGACTTCCTGTTGTATATCGGGCAGGCTCTCCAGCGATGCTGCAATCTCCAGTGAGGTTTCCTGTCTTTCCACAAGTTCCTCCGCGCCGGGTGCAGGGTCGTATGCATCCGGCATCTCCTCACCCGCAAGACCTTCAGACCTATAAGATGCGCTTTTCCAATAATCCTTGCACATATTCAGAGCCACGCGGTAAAGCCAGGAGCGAACATGTTCCAGCGTGCCGTGCTGCTTCAGATGCCGAATGAGCCGGATAAACGTTTCCTGAACGATATCCTGGGCTTTTTGCCTATCGGCCAGCCTCTGGGTCGTATAACTGAGCAGCGGACCATGGTACCTCGTCACCAACATTTCAAACGCTTCCTGGTCGCCGGCAGCCATGCGTTCGGACAGCTGCTGATCGGAAATCATGCCTTTCCCCCCTTTCTATGTGCATTCTAATCTTCCCGCTATATCTATTTCTCAATTATAACCGACCGTGTGCAGGTGCATAGTCGTCATTATTTGACATTCATCATGGCATCCCATTTTTGCTGCCACTCTTTATACGTAATCGGGCTCTCCGGGCTTAAGTACGAATTTCGTTCGGTATCGGGAAGCATCAGCCCTTGTTGGTAAAAATGAACCAGCAGCTCTTTGACCTGATTCCCTCTGCCTTCTTCCAACGCCCTTCTGACTTGCTTAGCCATACCCATGCCTAATTTATTTTGAGGATCATCCCCGTCCCCATTCTTGAACAACAGTTGCTGTACCGACCGAAGGTTTCCGTATGCGGATCTCAGTTGTTTATCACTAAGCCCTTTCTCCTCTACGTAATACACATACCAGAAAAGACTGCTAATCTTGCCGCGTACATCCCGCTCTGGATGCTCAAAATAATAATTGAACCCCTCCTGGTTGCCGAACAGAACGGAGTTCATCCATTCGCCAGGCAGATTCATAAAGTTATATGTGTACTGGTTCGAGGACAGAATCAGACGATGGTGCACCCGGGGATACTTAAAACCGTGACCCAAATATAAAATCTTGTCGACGTTGCTTTTGAACTCGGGTACCCACTTGGAAAAATAGTCATACTTCTTTTTCATATCCTGCAGCATCGATACGGATGTTTTCTCCAGATATGGCGTGGTCACGATTGTGATCGGGAGATCAATCTGGTGGATTTCCTTCCAAAACTGACCTCCGTACAGGGAGATATTCTGCTCGATCTCCCTACCCTCGAACCGCTGGTAGCCGGGCCTTCGTTCCAGCTCCTGCATCCCCGTATACAAGGGTCCCGGATAACCTTCGACCTCCAGCTTCATCTCGCCGAAAGAATAACGCATCCGGCCAAATTCCCAGCCTAAATAAACGTATTCCGGAGGACGGTCTCCGTTATCACTCTTTAAATATACATGCTGATGACCGGGAAGCGGATACCAAGCGATATATCCATCCAGCTTAACTTCGGGCCCCACACTGTAAACCGAAAATTCCTCACGGGAGTACCCAGCCATAAAGTCCATGACCTTTCCTCTATATTCCAGCTCGGCTTGAATGTCCCCTCCCTTGGCATCGCCAACCATCCTTACCGATATCCGCTCTCCCTGTCTGCGATAGGGAGCGTCAATGCCCTGGAGTTGGACACGCTCAAGCTCGAACATCCGGTTCAGGGTTAAGGGAAGCTGCCTCATGCCTGATAACTCGGAGGCGGGTATCGTTAGCTTCGCCGTCACGCGAAGCTCATCGTTTGACAGTCGTTTCAGCTTGATATCATAAGAAGAAACATGATAAAAGGATATATTCTCAGGATCATCGACATAAGAAACCGTGGGGTCTCCTAGCTTCTCATCAATTTGGGCATATCGTTCCGCCCATAGCGTGCCGTAGGGTACGGCTGCAGCTATCGTCAATACGGCAGCCCCCAGCACGGCGAGCCATCCCGCTTTCCGCAACATCGTTGGCCGCTTACGGTTTAACAAGAACAAACACACCGTTAGCAGCAGGAAAGTGAAGGCAAGCACGAACCACCGGGAACTCATTAAATCTTCCCTAAACAGACCGTACCCCCAATTCTCATATTCAAACCGATTGGATTGAAGGAAGAATTGGTTGAGGTGAAACACTTGAGCCGGTATCCATCTTAATTCGCTGATAATATAAATTTCCATGAAAAACGTTCCGAACATCCATGCACAGAAACCGATCAAATAAACGATCCGGTTCGGAATGCTTGCCCCAAGGAGCATGGCGAGCGCGAGTGTCACCATATAGGAAACCTGGTACTGCACCGCAAATTGCATGGTATGCATCATCGCAATATGACCGGCGATTCCTTGGCTAACCGACAGGATATAGAATATAACCGAAGTCGACAAGGTGAACAGGGAAAAGTACAACAAACTGACCACATATTTCGACGACACCAAGGTAAAGAAAGAAACAGGCAAGCTGTGATTCCATTCAAAGGACCGACGGCGGACATCCCGGCGAATGGACAAGATGCCAATTAGCATAGCCGGACCCAGGGTCATCGTATGACCCAGCATGTGGAATGAATAGGCCGCCGTGTACAGATTATGGTTCGGTCCGCTGCCGCTTGCCGCCTGCAGCATCATAATGATGAACAGAATCGCATAGATGATCGGAAGAGAGGCAAACAAGGGATTACCGAACAAAAGCCGAAGCTCAAGGAGACTATGCCTCCACCACTTATGCATGACGATCCCTCCGCAGCAGGCTCAGATATCCATCCTCCAGTGTCGGATCCGCGGGAAACGCCCCTGTAACCGGGGCCGTTTGGCCGATAAACCGGCACAGGACGCCTTCCGGAACGGTCCGGGTAGATACGACGGACATGGGATCAATCAAGGCAAATTCATCCGGACTCATCACCGCTTCCCATACTTGTCCCTCCCCGCATGCCTGCAGTTCAGCCAGACTGCCGTTCATGGCCAGTCTCCCCTTGTTCATGACTGCGATACGACGGCAGTTGCTCTCGATATCGGCAACGATATGGGTGGATAGCAAGACCGTCCGGTCGATGCTAAAGCGGGTTAACACATTGCGGAACCGGACACGCTCCTGAGGATCCAGCCCGGATGTCGGTTCGTCAACGATCAAGATATCTGGTGTTCCCAATAACGCTTGGGCAATACCCAGCCGCTGCTTCATTCCCCCGGAGTAAGTACGTACTTTTTTATCAGCCTTCCCCTGGAGATTGACCATCTCGAGCAGCCTGGAGATTTCCTTCTGTCTGGCACTCCGTTCCTTGATCCCTTTCATGGCCGCCACATAATCCAGATAATCTCGTCCGGTCAACTGCGGGTAAATGTGAAAATGCTGCGGCAAATACCCGATCATCTGCCGAATCTCCTCCGGCCGTCCAATCGATATCCCGTTCACTCTCACCTGGCCGGAGGTCGGCGACAATAAGGTCGCCAGAATGCGCATCAGCGTTGTTTTGCCGGCGCCATTGGGGCCCAGCAGACCGGTCATGCCTTTATCCAATTGTAGAGAAACATCCAAGAGCGCCCATGCACCCTTGCGATAGGTTTTTGATAAATGCTCAATGGTAATCATTCTAGAATCCTTTCACCATTAACGATTATGGCATAAGCCGCGCGGTTTACGTTACTTGGAACGAACCATCGTCTTAAAAAGTTTGGCATTTCCAACGTTTTAACTTCAATTCGTTTTATAAGGTACAAAAAAGCCCGTGATCCTTAAAGCGGATTGCGGGCATGATCTATATTCACCTGATGTCAGGCTCTTATTCAGTTATTATAACATGCGAAGATGCGGTTCATCCGTAAACCTTCAGGCCATAAATATTTCACACCGCAAAAGATTAACGGGATGGATCATTCACATGCTTATAAGCACGATCCTTACCGATGTGCCTCATATTGGTTGGCGCGACTGATCGCTTGGATCGATTGGATGTCCTGCGGCGATAATTCTTCCTTATTTCCCGCCACCAAGTTATGCAGCAGCTGTTCGAGCGAGCTAGCTCCAGGGATGGCGCAGGCAACAGCGGCAGGGGCCACAGCATATCGAATAGCCAAATGGGACAGATTCATGCCACGGCCAACCTCTTCAAGCCCCTTAAGTATATCAAGCAGCTCATTTTTGTTGTAATCCAGATAGCCCTTCTCGGCTTTGATTGGCCCGCGGTCCGACAATATGCCGCGGGCAACGGGTCCCCGTGCAATGGCGGATATTCCGTTCTCAGCAAGGAAATCGAGCACCGCTTCCTCCGGTCTCCGGTCCAAGATGCTGTACTGGGTCATGACGCTGACGATATTGGATTTTGCGACATACTCCCGGATGACGTTCGGCCGAACGGACGAGATGCCGTAGTATCGAATCCACCCTTCCCGCTTCAGCTCTTCAAAAGCTTCAATCGTCTCGTCAATCGGATCATCAAGCGTCCCCCCATGAAGCTGATACAGATCGATATAATCCGTACCGAGTCTGCGAATACTATCCTTGACAGCGGATTTGATGTAGTCCTTGGAAGGATCCCATACCAAGCCATCCTTACCCGGCACACGACGGTTGCCGACTTTGGTGGCGATGATCACATCCTCGCGCCGACCTTGAACCGCTTTGCCTACCAGTTCCTCGTTACGGCCTCCGTTGTACAGATCCGCCGTGTCCAGAAAATTCACACCCCGGTCCAGCGCTTCATGGATAAGCTTTACGGCTTGTCCCTCATCCGTACCCAGTGACATACAGCCCAGCCCGATTTCGCTTACATACAATTCCGAAGGTCCTAGCTGATTGATTCTCATGCTTGATCTCCTCCTCTTCCCTATGATGAATAAGGTTCTACTTCTTTACTTACCCTAAAATATCGATCCAGATCTTCACGGCTGTAACTGCAATGAGAATCGCCAAAGCATACCGCAGCAGTCGGACGTTCATCTTGCGACTGATGATGGCGCCGATGGGGGCACCCATCAAGCTTCCGGCAACCGCGAACAGGGACGGCCAGATCGGAATGTCGCCCGAGGCGATTTTGCCAATGACACCCCCGACCGCAGACAGAAAAACGATCGCGAGCGAGGATGCGATGGTTATCCGTGTCGGTATCTTAAGAATCGTCAGCATGATGGGTATCAGGATAAAGGCACCGCCAGCGCCGACAATCCCCGCAATGCCGCCGACGATAAAAGCGGCTCCCATCGCAATCCCTGAATGATAAGTCACCTCGTTAACCGACCTATTTTCCAGGGTTGCCCGGGTCGGCACAATCATCAATAACACCGCGATAACCGCCAGAAAACCGTAGATCACGTTAATCATTCCGCTTGTCATCAGCATCGAGGACAGACTCCCGATCAGACTGCCAACCAGGGTGCTTACCCCCATCTGAATGACCAATGGTTTGTGAAAATACGACTCACCGCCGCGCGAACTCATCCGGTTGGTGATCATGCCTGACAATGAGGCGAAAAATACCTGCAACATGCTGATGGACGCCACCTCCTTGGAGGAAAAGGCCTCCAGTCCAAACCAGGAAGGAACGTAGAGCAGCAAAGGAAAGTTAATGATCGCTCCGCCAATTCCCAGCAATCCTGAGAAAAAAGAACCGATGATACCTATAAAGATCATAACTACAAGTTGCACTATCAAGGTGATCGATCTCCGTTCAATTTAATATCGTGACCGCGCACATTGCTATTGAATGTACCCCATTGTTGATTTATAATAAAACCAAGTATTTATATCGGAAATCAAGGAGGTATGTGGTGATCATGTTGAATAAGCTGAAATTCCTCTTCCAGGACCGTTGCCCTGACTGCGAGCAGAAACTGATCTCCAGACAGGAAGACATGGCTACGATCAAGCATTGCCCGGATCACCACTACACCGAAGAAACATATAACCAGTTGGGAGTTACGATTGTTTATCATCCCAGCAAAGATAACAGCTAAACTTTGTCTAAAATCCGTTAGCCACCTCGGACTGAGATCTTTGGATTTATTCCGTTACCTCTGTCCATTCCCGTCCGGCAAGCCTGACCAGAAACAGAACTGCGATCTCGGCAACCATCACAACGAGCGAGCATATAAAAATCACAGGGATCATATCGCCCGAATCCAGATTTAAGATGAACGGATAGGCGATAAGCCATAGCAGCTGCGCGGCCATAAACAAGTGCCTCCGGAAGCGAGCCTTATGATCCAGTCCGGATTCGGCACCTGCGAAATTGGCTTGAATGCCTCTGCAGATTCCGAAAATCAATACCATATGCAAGCAGATGGCAGGCAGTTGAATCAGCAGCTCCTTCACCGATTGCATAGGCACGCTGCCTGTCTCCACCTCAGGAAACCAGAATGATGAAAGAACCGACCAGATCAACAGCAGCCAAGCGGATAGATGCCCTGCCTTAAAATATCCGTTCAACGCCTGAAGCCGCCATAATCCCGAAGCAATCAACAGGTATCCCAGCATATCCGGCAACAGATCCACCGTTTTCAGCTTAAAGTCGACAAGTACAAGCAGCAGACCCCACACGATGCGATAATGAGCGCTTCTCATGGTTTCCTTCTGCTTTCCCGAACAAATTCCGTCATTTCTCGATCCGTCGGACTTGGATGATAAGGAATCATCGTATCTCTGTACCAATAGCGACGGCCGTCCTCCAAAAAGGTGGTTCTCAATATCAACTGATATACCTGCATGCTCTTCTCAAGCGGCGGCATATCAAATTGGTGGCTGACTCTAATGGAATCCCCTTTATTAATCTGGAATGGAAGTTGAATCTCATTGATAGGTTCACCTCTTAACTCGATGTGCGCTTCCGAAGGCGGAGACCGGTAACTAGTACCCGGTATTTGTCTGGAAATGTCGACAAAGATTCGGAGATCTCCTTCCTCTGCGATATCAAGCAATTTCGATGAGAACGCCGTTAACTGAAGCGGCCGACTCACGACGGCAGATTCGTAGCCCAAGTTATCGGAAGAGGATCCGCCGGACGTTCCCGATATCGGATCTTGATTTTCCTGACCATATACGCCAGGCCATACGTAAATCTCCCCGATATCCACTTGTTCCGAGGTTCCATCAGAATAAAGGGCGGTAATCTCTCGAACGAGAACCGGCTCCTTCCGCTGCTCTCCTGCCCCTTCTTTCCCATGGGCGGGTTTATCTAAATTCACCATTACTTTTCCCAGGTACTGCCTCTGATACTCTGCATATTGAGGGTGTGGCGTTACGATCTGTTCGGGATAACCTTCGATCCGGATGGAGCTTAGCGTCTTGTCTGCTCGTTTGTCCTCTACATAATACAAGTCAAATACACTGCCTCCCCCTTCCCTTGTTTCCACATGATGCTCAAGGAATACGGTTCTTCCCAGTTGGTTGGCTTCATAATACCAGATATTCCCGACCCAGCTGCAGGCTACGAACAGGATGGCGAGAACATAATACCATTTCTTGCTCATGGCCCCTCCTTATGTATCATGCGATTGTTCCATATTATTAAACTATCTTAACACGTAAATAGATGAAGAGGGTTTGATCAGGGTTAATTTTTCATATGATTCTGACGAGGGAACTCCATGAATTTGAAATAAGGTGATGGCTTCATGGACAGACTATTTGAAGCCACCCTAAAATCAAGGAAGGTGTTCATGATGAATCCATCGATCGAAGAGGTCACCCATTGGCTTCAATCCAAAAGCAATCACACCCTGCACATATCCAAGCAAGAAGCGAAGGATCAGGACCAGATTGAAATACAGCTGGAGCGGTTTGAACACCAGCAGCATCAAGAGCAGTCCATCGACGGCTATGGAGACCGCCATGCGCTCCTGCTGCACGGCCCCGGCGTGGTCATCACCGCCGGCCATGAAGCCCCGCTGCCAAGCAATGCCTTTGTCATCGGACTGGACGGGTTAACGGCTGCGGACATCCAAGACCGTCAAGTGGTGCTCACAACGGACCGGGGCACTTATTCCATCACGGCAACCTGAGGGCAGCCGGCATGAAACAGCAAGAACCGCCAGAGTTGTTAAATCTCTGGCGGTTCTTTTGGCTTTTATTCAGCTCACACTCGTTCGAACCTCCAGATAAAGCTCTGGAAATCCCCATGCATCGCGGGAATGGCCAATCCGGCATTCATCAGTCGGTCTCCGCCATAGATGTTTCCATCCTCCACGCACTGATAATCCCCTTCCGGATCCAGCCCCATCGTGCGCAGCCACACAATCGGCGCATTCGCCTCGCTTAATATGCGGAAGTAGTACAACACCGCTTCCGAGCGGTCCTCGGAGACGATGGTCCAGGCAGCTTCGTTCCCTTCGAACGGATTCCGAAGGCGGTAGAAATCCCCGAACTGTACCAGATGCCGAATCTCTTTATACAGCTTCACCTGCTCACGAACCTCTTCCTTTTCCCGCTCACTGAAGGCTGTCAGGTCCAGCTCATATCCGAAATTGCCCGACATCGCCGCATGACCTCTCGTACGCAGCGAAGTATGCCGGTGCACCTGATGATTCGGAACGGCGGACACATGGGCTCCCATAGAGCTAAGAGGATACACAAGGCTCGTTCCGTATTGAATCTTCAATCGGCTGACGGCATCGGAGTTATCGCTTGTCCACGTCTGCGGCATGTAATACAGCATCCCCGGATCATAGCGCCCGCCACCGCCGGAGCAGCTCTCAAACAAAATATGCGGGAACTCAGTCGTCAGTTGCTCCATCACCCGATACAATCCCAGCATATAACGATGGGCTGTTTCCCGCTGGCGTTCAGGCGGCAGCGCAGCCGACCCGATCTCCGTCATATTTCGGTTCATGTCCCATTTCACATAGGTGATCGGCGCACTCATTAGAATGCTCCGAACCATATCGGCCACCGCATCGCCTACTTCCTGACGGGAGAAGTCCAGGATCAGCTGCTGTCTGCCTTCCGTTCGCCGGCGTCCCTCCACATGCAAGCACCAGTCCGGATGCTGACGGTACAGATCGCTATCCGGTGAAATCATCTCCGGCTCGAACCACAAACCGAACTGCATATCCAGATTGCGAACCCGCTTCACGAGATCTTCAAGGCCCTCCGGCAGCTTGTTCTTGTCAACGATCCAATCCCCAAGGGAAGTCGTATCGTCATTTCGTTTGCCGAACCATCCATCATCCAGCACGAACAGCTCGATACCGAGATCCCGTCCGGCGCTGGCGATTTGCTCGATTTTATCTGCGTTAAAGTTAAAGTAGGTCGCTTCCCAGTTGTTAACCAGCACCGGGCGAGTGGCATCCCGGAATTGCCCACGGCTCAGCCTTGTACGGTACATCTTATGATAGCGTCTGGACATTCCGCCCAAGCCTTCCGCTGAGAAAACCATTACCGCTTCCGGCGTCTGGAACGATTGTCCCGGCTCCAGCAGCCATGAAAAATCGAACGGATTCAATCCCATCGTCACCCGGGCTGTTTCGTATTGATCCACCTCAACCTGTGCAGAGAAGCTGCCGCTGTATACAAGGCTGAAGCCGTACACCTCACCGTGCTCTTCGCCGGCGCCTTCGGACAGCAGCGCAAGAAACGGATTATGGTTATGGCTGCTCGAACCTCTGCGGCTCTCAATCCCCTGCATGCCGGGGGATAATCTTCTGCGCTGCACATGGCGCTCTCTCGCCCATGCCCCGTGGAGATGCAGAAGATCATAACGGCTATGATTCATATCCACGCTGGCGCTCATGGCCCGCAACAGGGTGATGTTCTCCTTACTGTCATTACGGAAGGACACGGAGCGCGTGATGGCGTCGAACGCATTCATGACCGTATAAGACAAATAAATCGTCAATCCACTTACCCGATCCAGCAGTTCCAGCTCCAGCGTATCCGCCTCAGCATCCTGTTCCGCGTATACGGCAGGCAAGCCTTCCAGCTTCGGTTTGCCGCTGTAGATCCGGTGACGGACATATTCCGCTTCGGTGACCGTGGTCCCGTTAGCCAGCTGTACCTGGTACGCAGGCTGGCGGAAATCGCCGCTGCCGTAGCCCGGGTATTCTTGAGGCAAACTGTCCAGGGAAAAGGAAGCATCCTCCCGAAACGGCGACGGCGAAAAGGATGCTCTTCCCCTCCGTTCCAGCAATCCGCCGATGCGGTTGTCGCGAATCCGCCGCCCCCAATAGGCATGCGCCGGATAGACGCCCCGCACAAGCTCAATCACATAACTTGACCGCTCGCTCTGGAGATGAAATATCCCCAGATCTTCATGAACATGTATACTCACTGCTTTTGCCCCCTAACCAAGGTCTGAGTAAATCTCCATGGTCCTTCTTAAGACCCTACGGCGGTCGTCCGTTCCAGAATCATGACGTCCCTTCCCGGAATCGTGACATGGCCTGAAATCTGCCGGCTGCCCAGGAGATCGAATTGATTGGCAGAACCTGCATCAAACGTCATCTCTTCGGCATTGTGGTTCATGATGAACAAGTAGGAGTTCCCCTCCTTCACTCGTTCTACCACCTCTACCCCGGCAGGTGTATTCAACAGCGGCTTCACACCCTGTTCTTCGCACAGATTAGCAAGAAATCCCTGGAGGAACTGCGCATCTGGACTGCTCGCCACATAATAGGCCTGCCCTTCGCCAAACGCATTCTTCGTTAGAACAGGAGTGCCTTTATAGAAGTCGGATCCGTATTCAGCCAGAATCTCTGCCGTCTCCGCATGGATGACGTCGCACAAAATTCCACATGGATAACTTCCACGCAGTGATCCCCAATCCTGCTTCATATGGATCTGATTTTGCTGCCCGGGAAGCAGGGCATCGATCTCCTCGGCCCATATTCCCGTCACACGGCGCAGTTCGCCGGGATGGCCTCCCAGTGTCACCAGATCGTTCTCATTGACGATGCCGCTGAAGAAGGTCGTCACAAAAGTTCCGCCCCGGGATACAAACTGCTCCACGCGCTGGGCAACACCCGGTTTCACCATATACATCACGGGGGCAATCACCACATCGTACTTGCTCAGGTCCTCCTCGAAGCCGATGATATCGGTCTGGATATTCAGCTGATACAGCGCATCATAATATTTATGAACCTCATCCACATAGTTCAGGGCCTTGGAAGGTCCGCTTGATAGCTCGAGCGCCCAACGGTTCTCCCAGTCATACATGATCGCTACCTTGGCGTCTGAACGGGAATCGAGCAGCTTGTCTCCGAGCTGCTGCAGCTCTTGCCCCAGCTCCGCGCATTCCCGGAAGACCCGGGTATGCTCATGTCCCACATGCTCAATCAATGCGCCGTGGAACTTCTCGCATGCCCCCACCGAACGGCGGAGCTGGAAGAACATGACCGTATCCGCGCCATGGGCTACGGCCTGATAACTCCACAACCTCATCACCCCTGGACGCTTCGCGGAGTTGTAAGGCGACCAGTTCTGAACGCTTGGGGTCTGCTCCATCAGCATGAACGGCTGTCCGCTTTTCAGCCCGCGCATCAGGTTATGCGACATCGAAGTAAAGCTTACCGGCGTATCGATCGCGGGATAGTTGTCCCAGGATACCACGTCCATATACTTCGCCCACTCAAAGTAATCCAGCTCCGGATAAAATCCCATCAGATTGGTGGTAACCGGAATATCCGGCGTAACCCTCTTCAACTCATCTCTTTCCAGTCGGTAACATGCCAGCAAGCTGTCGGACTGGAAGCGTCGATAATCCAGCGATATCCCCTGGAAGAACGTCCGGTTTCCGCCAAACTCCTCGCTCAGCGCGTTCGGCACCACAATCTCGTCCCATTCGTAAAAGGTATGGCCCCAGAACCCGGTATTCCATGCGGCATTCAGCTTATCGAGGGTCCCGTAACGCTTTTTCAGCCAGACGCGGAACTGCTGCTCGCAGTTATCGCAATAACAATAACCGCCGTACTCATTCGAGACGTGCCATATGACCAGCGCCGGATGATCCTTATACCGTTCAGCCAGCTTGCGCGCCATCAGCGCCGAATATTTGCGATACGTCGGGCTGTTTGGACACGAGTTGTGACGACCGCCGAATTTACGTTTGCGTCCATCGTAATCAACGCGCAGGATGTCCGGGTATTTCTTGGCCATCCAGGCCGGATGCGCCCCCGTGCTGGTCGCCAAGCAGACATGAACCTGCTCCTCGGCCAACCGGTCCATAATTTCATCAAGCCACGCGAAATCATAGCTGTCCTCATCGCGCTGCGTTCTGGCCCAGGAGAATACATTGAGGGTCGCCACGTCAACGCCGGCCAGTTCAAACATCCGCAAGTCCTCTTCCATCGTTGCCTTATCCCATTGCTCGGGATTGTAGTCCCCGCCATACCATATCTTAGGGAAATGCTGATTAATCATCGAATTGCCTCCTTCATCGTTCTTTAGCTAAGAAAATCGTATCTATCGACGTACTTTGAATTTTAAAGAAAAGAGGCACCATCCCATGTCATGTCGGACAGGGATCATACCTCTTATGAACGATTAGCTAACTTGGATTAGAGCATTGCTCCTTACTTTTTCAGACTATCCCAGGATGTCTGCATATCCTCAAGCATCTTGTTCGCATCGGATTTGCCTGCGAAGAAGGCCTGCATCGCTCCGGAGAATTCCTGGGCTACACCGTCAGGGAACTTCGCGGATTGTCTTGGCAATACTTTTCCGGCTTGCACGTACTCCCACACGGCTGAACCCAAATCGCCCATATCCTCAGGTGTTGCTTCGATTGTCTTCAAAGCCGGGATGAATTTGAATTTTTTGACGATGTACTCTTTGCCGATATCGGATGTGACAAACCAGTTCAGGAAGGTCTTCGCTTCTTCCTTCGATGCGGAATCCTTGTTGATGACCAGGTTCGCAGGTACCCCTACGTTCAGCTTGTCATTTAGCTCCGCATTGTCGCCAAGCGGCATCGGCAGATAGCCGAGATTCAGGTCCGGATTGATGGCATCAATCTCGGTTTGGGCCCAGTTGCCGTTCTGCATCATGGCTGTTTTGCCCGTAGCCAGAAGGGAAATAGCCGTATTGTAATCGGTGGTCAGCGGGTTTTTGTTCCCGTGATCCAATGTCAGCTGCATCAGCTTGGCCCACTCTTCGAACTTCGCATTGCCCGCAAACTTTTGAGTGCCGTCGTTCAAGCCCTGGATAAAAGCATTCGGGTCATCCTGCTGGGCAAACGCCGGGTTAATGCCTTGGTTACCGATCAACCACCATTCCTGGTAAGCGTTCGCAAAAGGAGTTATGCCTGCCGCTTCCAGCTTCTTCGCAGCATCTTCCAGTTGGGCATAGGTTTTAGGAAGCTCGGTAATGCCTGCTTGCTCAAACAAATCTTTATTATAGATGTAACCCCATCCTTCAAGGTTCATCGGCATACCGTATACTTTACCGTCTTTGGTCATCGGCTCTTTTGCCATGTCCACCAGATCGTTCACCCAAGGCTGATCGGACAGATCCTCCAGGCGATCAATCCACATCTCCATCTCGGCGTCGCCGCCATTGGAGAAAATATCGGGCGCATCGTTGGATGCGAATTTCGTTTTCAGTGCAGCACCGTAGTCAGCGCCGCCGCCCACGGTTTGAATGTCAAGCTTGATGTTCGGGTATTCCTTCTCGAATTCAACCTTGAGTTCATTCAGGCCGTCCACGATCTCGGTTTTGAATTGGAAAATCTTAACCGTCTTAACTTCGCCGGAAGCTCCATCCGAGCTTCCGCCCTGGCCTTCCTCCGACTTGCCGCCGCAAGCCGCAAGCAGCAGCGAGAAAGCCAGCAGCATCACGAGAGATAATTTCATTTTGTTCATCTTTACTACCCCCTAGTATTGTTTATATATAAAGATGGAAAAACCGATTTGGGAGAAGCTAGGCTGCCTTTACCCCTTAACGGAGCCAGCAGCGACACCTTCAACAATGTACTTCTGTAATGACAGGAAGAAGATGATAATCGGCGTGATGCCCAGCACGAGAGCCGGCAGCGCCATATCCCATTGCTTCGAATACTGCCCGAAGAAAGCAAAGGTCGCAAGCGGGATCGTCCGCAGTTCCGGGCTTTGCAGGATCAAGGATGGCAGCAGGTAGTCGTTCCAGACCCACAGGCAGTTCAGGATGATGACCGTCACCATCATTGGTTTCAGCATCGGCAAAACGATACGGCCAAATACTCTGAACGGAGAGGCTCCGTCGACCGTGGCCGCCTCTTCGATTTCAAGCGGAATGCCTTTCACGAACCCATGGAACAGGAAGACCGACAACGGGATGCCGAGTCCCAAATAACTGAGAATCAAACCCACGATACTGTTGTTAACGCCCAGGAAGTTAATGACCTGCAGCAAGGGAATCATAATGGATTGGAACGGAATGACCATGGCCGATACGAACAGCATGAACACGATTTGATTGAATCTCGTATTGGACCGGACCATTCGGTAAGCCGCCATCGCGCTCAGCAGGGCGATAATCAGGTTGCTGATGACCGTAATGATGACGGAATTCACAAACGCTTCCGGGAAACGGGTCATTTCCCAAGCCTTGCTGTAGTTGTCAAAGTGAAAGGCGGTTGGCCAGTTGGCCGCGTCGACCATAATATCGCCCAGCGATTTGACCGAGTTCACCAGCAGGAAGTAAAAGGGCGCCAGGAAGATCAGCGCAATGAACACCATCACAATCTGCAATACGATCGTGGAAGCCGACATAGGAGGTTTTTTCGATCTCATTTAAGCTTCAACCTCCTTCTGCTTCGTTAATCGGACTTGAATGAGCGT
Organism: Paenibacillus lautus; assembly: GCF_050482385.1. Classification (GTDB taxonomy): domain Bacteria; phylum Bacillota; class Bacilli; order Paenibacillales; family Paenibacillaceae; genus Paenibacillus_AQ; species Paenibacillus_AQ lautus_B. The sequence continues at coordinate 30,494 of NZ_JBCNHV010000020.1, read as the reverse complement.
GATGACGGCAACAACCAGGAAGAAGATCAGGGACTTGGCTGTTCCGAGTCCATACCGGTTGTTCAGGAATGCCTCATTGTACACGTTCATAGCCAGCGACTCCGTGGAGCGGTATGGTCCGCCCTTGGTGAGCGACAGGTTCAGGTCGAACATTTTGAAGGACCAGGATATCGCCAGGAATAAACATACGGTGACCGCCGGCATGATAAGCGGAACGATGATGCTCTTGAGCACTTGAAACCGGTTCGCTCCATCAATCTCGGCCGCTTCCATGACTTCCTTGGACACATTCGTAATGGATGCGATGTAGATGACCATCAGATAGCCTGACGATTGCCATACAAAGACCATGACAATGCCCCAGAAGCCGGTCACTTCGTCCCCCAGCCACGGAAGATTAAAGAACGGAATCCCCGTTGCCTCGCCAACGGTGGCAAAGCCCTTTATGAAGATAAACTGCCAGATGAAGCCGAGCAGCAATCCGCCGATCACGTTCGGCATGAAGAAGATCGTCCGCAGCCAGTTGCGCGCCCTAATATTTTTCGTTAAGAAGTAGGCCAGGAAGAATCCGACCAGGTTCGTTAGAAGCACGCCAACGATCGTAAACTTGGTGGTAAACCAGAAGGACTGTGCGAATGCGCTGTCATTTGTGAAAATCTGTTTGAAATTGTCCAGCCCGACCCATTCAACATTCCCCGATACACCATTCCAGTTGGTAAACGAGTAATACATCCCCATCACAAATGGAATAATGATCGTCATACCGAAAAACAGCAGCGCGGGTCCGATATAAACCAACTGCTGCGTCAAGGCAGCCGTTCTCTTGCTGTTCATGTAAATCCCCCTCCGCTTGTCCTCTCGTTTCTCTATTCATTTCTCTATGATTTAATTATGCTAAGATGAAGACCTTGGGACTACCACAGGATGTGAACTAAATGGTATAGAAAATTGATCGGCGGTGAATTTATTGAACTGGAATTGGAACAGCATTCGCACGAAATTGATTACCTTTATGATCATGGCTACCATCATTCCGACCACCATCTCCATGATCATCAGCTATGTCATGACAACCAACTCGCTCAAGGAACGGGCCGTTGTTGAGAATATGAACCTTCTCTATCAGGGACGGTTGAATCTGGAGAGCTATTTGGAAGACATGAACCGCAATTCCCTTACGGTTTATTCGGATCCGGATTTTTTCCGCAGCCTTTATTATAGTCATGAGAACATTAATGCCAGCGGCAGGCAGTCCGCCACGCTGCAGTCCATTCAAAAAGCTATCAGCGGATCCAGACAAGTCTATCTCTATGTCGACGGCAAAAAAGAGGCCACGTTGTTCGCTCAGGATATCGCCAGAAAAACGAGTGATGTCAACCTCTATCCCGAAATTCCCGATCTCGATAACGATACGGTGGTATTACAGCCGCCCCACCCCCTTCACACGTATGGCTTTCAGTTAGCTTATCCCTATGAAGCCAATAAACAAGTATTCACGATGTACCGGGTCATTGAACGCGTCCCATCTACCGAGCGATTAGGTATACTCGCCATCGATATGGATATGAATTTCCTGAGCCGGATCAGCGATCAGCTGTTCCAGCCCGAACATGAGCAGCTATATATTACAAATGAAGCCGGGTATATCATGTATGCCGGCCATGGCGAGATGCTGGGACAGCAGATTCAAACGGAATGGTACGACAGCATCAAGCAATCCGGCAAGAAGGAAGGCCATTTCGAATATAACAACAAAATCTATGTATATAACCATATCAAAACGTCAGTAAGCGACTGGACGATGATCAAAGAGATTCCTTCCTCCTATATTCTAAGCAGCGCGGACAAAGCAGCCTTCGTCAATATTTTGCTGATCGGTGTGTCCCTGATTCTCATCATCGCCGCCACGATCTGGATTTCGGTCTATATCACGGCGCCGATCCGGGAATTGGTAGGCCTCATGAGCCAGGTCAAAAGCGGACGAATGACCGTGGATATCTCCTCCAGCCGCAAAGACGAAATCGGAACTCTCCACCGCAGATTCGGGAGCATGATGGATACGATCAACAATCTCATCTTGCAGGAATACAAGCTGAAGCTGGCGAACCGGACCAACCAGCTCCGGGCGCTGCAGGCGCAAGTGAACCCGCATTTTATGAACAATGCGCTGCAAACCATCGGCACCCTTGCGCTGGAGCATGGCATGAAGAGAATCTACACCCTGATCTCCACTCTTGCCCGGATGATGAGATACAGCATGTATAATACGGACAAGCCGGTCACGTTGGCCACGGAGCTCGATCATATCAAGGATTACGTGGAGCTGCAGAAAGAACGATTTGAGAATCAGTTCGACTTCCGTTACGATGTGGATGAGTCAACTTTGCAGGTGTTGATCCCGAAAATGCTGGTTCAGCCGCTGATCGAGAACTTTTTCAAGCATGGCATGAACCCCTTGGCGGAAAACAATTACATCGCGCTGAAAAGTAAGCGCCTGTCAGCCTCCATTGTGCAGATCACGGTCGAGGATAACGGAAACGGAATGCAGGATGAGCCGTTTCAAACCCTTCAGGAGCATTTGCTTCGGATGGAAGAGTTGGATCTGGAACAGCTTCAGGTGCTGTCCGAAATGGAAACGGAAGACAGCAGCGGGATCGGACTCATCAACATCATGACAAGGCTGAGACTGTATTATCGCGGAAAATCCAAGTTCAGCATCGAAAACAACCAGCCGCATGGCTTTCGTGTTGTACTGACTATAAATGTGGAAGGTGAAACGGATGAAGGCATTGATCGTGGATGACGAGTCTCGCGTGCGTAAAGCCATCCGACTGCTGGTCCAGTGGGAAACGCACGGGATTACCGATATTGAGGAAGCCGCCAATGGTCTTGAGGCGATGGAGCTGATTCCTGCGTTCCGGCCGAGCCTCGTGCTGATGGACATGCTGATGCCGCTCAAAAACGGCGTAGACCTTATGGAATGGATTCACAAGAATTATCCGAATATCAAATTCATTGTCATCAGCGGGCATGACGACTTCGAATTCGTACGCAACACCATCTGGTACAGCGGCACGGATTATATCCTGAAGCCCATCGAGGAAGCCGTCATCAACCAAGCGGTCGCCAAGGCGACTGCCGCCTGGAAAGCCGAGGAACGGGAACGCCTTGCGGCGCGGCAGCAGCATGTTCAGGTGAACGAGTACCGGCCGGTCTATTCCGAGAAGCTGTTGTCCAGCCTGATTGATGACAAAAGCGCCCATTCCCAGGTGGTCAATCGCCTCAAGGATGAAGACATCGTACCGGATCATGCGCAGACGATACGCCTGGCCGTCATGCAGATGGACAAGTCAGATCATGCGCTATATAGCCGCTTTGGCCATCATCAGGATTTGCTCATGTTTGCCCTGCTGAATATTTGCAATGAATTTCTGCAAAAGGACCGGATCGGAATCGCCTTCCGTCACTTCGGTTCACCTCACCAACTTGTTATTTTGTTGTGGGATCAGCTTCCCACGCTGCCTACACTGCTTCAAGAGATCAATAACGGGATGTACCGCACCTTGTCGCGCCACATGCACTTTGGCGTTAGTCCTGACGGTCAATACCCGGCAGACATTCCGGAATTGTATGCCCGAAGCTCATCCGCCCTGCATCAGAGGGATTTAACGGTCCTAAATCACTTTATCCATCATACAGAGGAGCAGCGCCGATCAGGCGTTGACCATCATAAAGGCGTGCAGTTCAGCGGGTTTGAGGATACCTGGAAGCTCGCCATACTTAGCGGCCAACCTGCTCCCATAACCGAGGCTGTAGAGTCATTCATCGCGGCTATTCGAAAAAGCGGCGTTCTCACGCCGGAGCTTCTGGAGCGTTGGGACCGCGATATCGAGAGATTTGCCAATCACTTGATTCATGAAACCGCTAACCCGTCGTCTGAAGCTTTGTTGAAATTGTATAAAGAGGAAAGCGCCACCATCGAGCGGCCAAACTCGGACAAGTATGTGTGCTCCCTGGCAGAGTGGCAGCAGTATTGGATTGAATTAATGAGCCTGCTGGCCTCGGCCGTGCAGTCGCAGAAGCAAACGGGTCAGGACCTGATCCATGACATTACGACGTTTATCGAGCAAAATTATCAGAACGACGTGTCGCTGTATGATATTGCAAACCGATTTCACGTAAGCCGCGAGTACATTTCCCGCAAATTCAAGCAAAAACATGGCATTAATATCCCGGAACATCTGAACCGGATCCGCATCTCCAAGGCCAAGGTCCTGCTGCAAAATCGAGGCCTAAAAATGGCAGCGATTTCCGAGATGGTCGGCTTCAAGAACGAGAAATATTTCAGTCTTGTTTTTAAAAAGCAAGAGGGCATTTCGCCGAAGGAATTCCGCAAGCTGCATGAGCAGGAAGCGTAGGCTGGACGGCGGTTTACCGCCGAAGGCCTAAGGCCTAGAGTGTTTTTAGCGTATGCTGATCGACGCATTTTCTCAGCAGCTAGACCGCATGCAGCCTAAGTTTTCTTGCGGGATCAGGAGAGTAACCTCAGGCGTGTATTTAAAAATTAAAGCAGAGAAGGCTGGGGGTTCCCCGTCTTCTCTGCTTTTTTTTGAGAGCGCTCCAAGCTATTTATTTTTCGTGTAAGCCCTCACGCTATCTCTCCCCCAGCCGTTTCTCTAATATCATCACTCCGCGTGCCGGCACCTCGCAGGAATCTCGATGTTCCTCTCCTGTCAGCAGGTCAACATAGGTCTCCCCTTCCAATGGCACGGGTTTGCTCTCCGGCATGTGATTAAGTACAAAGGTGAACTCCACGCCCTCCTTCACGCGTTTTGTCACCTCAACGCCTTCCGGAGCCTTCAGGACGGGCTCAATGCCATGGTCGTTGCATATGGTTTGCATCAGGTCCTTCAGAAATTTAGGCTCTGGACTTGTGGCTACATACCATGCCTTCCCTTGCCCGAAGGAATTCACGGTTAACGATGGCGTCCCCTGATAGTAATCGGAGCCGTATTCGGCAACGACTTCCGCTCCTTCAGCATGGATCACGTCGCATAGAATTCCGCAGTCGTAGGTGCCCTCCAGTTGTCCCTTCCGGCCTCGCAGCACCATCTGATTCTGCTGGCCCGGAAGCAGCGCATCAATCTCCTCGGCCCAAACTCCCATTACCTTGCGCAGCTCGCCCGGATAACCGCCCAGCGTCACCAGATCATGCTCATTGACGATGCCGCTGAAGAAGGTCGTCACAAAGGTTCCGCCTTGCGATACAAAGGCCTCTACGCGCTCCGCAAATCCGATCTTCGACATGTACATCACCGGCGCAATAATAATGTCATATTTCCGGAAGTCCTCTTCAACGCTGATCATATCGGTCTGGATATGCAGCTGATGCAGGGCATCATAATATTTATGCACCTCATTCACGTAATTGAGGGCAACGGTTGGACCGCTCGACAGCTCAATACCCCACCGGTTCTCCCAGTCGTAGATGATCGCGACTTTGGCGTCGGAACGGGCATCCAGAATACGGTCCCCCAGCTGCTGCAGCTCCTTGCCCAGCTCCGCGCACTCGCGGAATACGCGGGTATGTTCATGTCCCACATGTTCGATGACCGCGCCGTGATACTTCTCGCAGGCTCCGATCGAACGGCGCAGTTGGAAGAACATCACCGTATCCGCGCCATGGGCGACCGCTTGGTAGCTCCACAATCGCATCACACCCGGGCGCTTGGCCGAGTTATATGGCTGCCAGTTCTGGACGCTCGGCGTCTGCTCCATGAGCATAAAAGGCTGTCCTCCCTTAAGTCCCCGCATCAGAGCATGAGCCATGGCCGTATAGCTGTACGGGGTATCCAGTGAAGGATAGTTGTCCCAGGATACAACATCCATCTCTTTGGCCCATTTGAAGTAATCCAGCTCCGGATAGAAGCCCATGAGATTCGTGGTCACCGGAATATCCGGCGTGATCCGTTTCAATTCATCCCGCTCCAGCTTATAGCAGTCCAGCAGGCTGTCCGATTGGAAACGCCGATAATCCAGGGATATGCCTTGAAAATTGGTTCGGTTGCCGGACCACTCCTCGCTTAAAGCATTAGGTACAACAATGTCCTCCCAGTCATAGAAGGTATGGCCCCAGAAGCGGGTATTCCATGCCTTGTTCACGGCATCCAGCGTGCCATAGCGCTGCTCAAGCCAAGTCCGGAATGCCGCGGCGCAGTTGTCGCAGTAACAGTACCCGCCATATTCGTTCGATACGTGCCAGATCAGGACGGCCGGATGATCCTTATAGCGTTCCGCCAGCTGGCCGGCCATGATTGTGGCGTATTTTCGGTAGGTGGGGCTGTTCGGGCAGGAGTTATGGCGGCCGCCGAATTTGCGTTTACGGCCCTCGTAGTCAACGCGCAGCACATCCGGGTATTTACGCGCCATCCAAGCCGGATGGGCGCCTGTGCTGGTTGCCAGACAGATATATACCCCGTTCCGGTACAGCCGATCGATCGTCTCATCCAGCCAAGCAAAATCGTACGTGTCCTCATTCGGCTGGCTCAAAGCCCAAGAGAATACATTAATGGTGGCTACATCGATACCCGCCAGCTTAAACATGCGGTCATCTTCCTTCCACGCTTCCGCATCCCATTGCTCGGGATTATAATCGCCGCCATACCACATTTTGGGTAACTTTTCGTTAATCATCTAGGGTTCAGCTCCTTTAGCTTCTTAAATTCCGTATCCCGTTCCCCATTCAAAAAAACCTTGTTCGATCAATCTATGTTCACGCTGCCTTCGTCGGTGGTCGGCGTGATCCGGTAAGTCGCTCCGCTCACCGTTTCAAACGAGCCTTGATCATCCGTCGTCACGACACTTCCGTCTTCCCTTCTAACGGCAAGAGGTACGGAACAGCTAATTCTACAGACTCGGCCATGCGTAGAGGTTACGCTCGCAGACGTAAGGATGCCTTCGCTCCATTCCATGTCCACAATAAACCCGCCACGAGCCTTTAACCCTCTTATGGAGCCTTCTGTCCACGCCTTCGGCAGCGCCGGCAAAAGCTGAATAGCGCCCAAATGACTCTGGAGCAGCATTTCTGCAAGTCCGGCGGTGCCTCCAAAATTGGCATCGATCTGGAACGGAGGATGGTCTCCGAGCAGATTAGGATGCATGGATCGGGAAATCAGCGTCCGAACATAATCATACGCCTTGTCCGGTTGCTGTAATCGGGCAAACAGGTTGATCAGCCATACGCAGCTCCACCCCGTGTGCCCTCCTCCATGGTCGATGCGCGACATCAGCGTACGATAAGCGGCTTCCGCAAGCTGCGGCGTACCTTGAAGGGTAATATCAGAGCCGGGATACAGTCCATACAAATGGGATACGTGCCGATGTCCGGGCTCCGCTTCCGGATAAGGCTCACTCCATTCCATGAGTTTACCTTCGGCATCGATGGCGTAAGGCAGCAGCCGCGCTGCCGCAGCCTTCCATTCCTCCCGCAGCTCAGCATCCTGCTCCAGCAGCTGTGATGCCTCAATACAGTTATGGAATATATCCCGAATGATGGCCATATCCATCGTGGAGCCTGCCGACACGCTGCAAGGCTGGCCGTCCGCAGTAAGAAACTGATTCTCCGGCGATGTTGACGGACTCGTCACCAGATGTCCTTTTCCGTCCTCAATGAGCCAATCCAGGCAAAACAGAGCCGCATCCCTCATCAACGGATATGCCGTTCCCCGCAAATATTCAAGGTCAGGCTGGAATTGATAACGCTCCCATAAATGCCGGCACAGCCATGCGCCGCCCATGGGCCAGAAAGCCCACATCGCTTTCCCATCGCTCGGGCTCGCCATGCGCCATAGATCCACATTATGGTGAGCAACCCATCCGCGGGCACCGTAATGAATCTTCGCTGTCCGGCCCCCGCTCACGCTTAGCTCCCGAATCATCTGTATCAACGGCTCGTGGCACTCGCTCAGATGGGTCGTCTCTGCCGGCCAGTAGTTCATCTCGGTATTGATATTCGTTGTATAATCACTGTTCCATGGCGGCTGTACATGCGGATTCCATATGCCCTGCAAATGGGCGGGCTGTGTACCTGGCCGGGAGCTGGCGATGAGCAAGTATCTTCCGAATTGAAACATCAGCGCCTCGAGTGCAGCATCCTCCCGTCCCTCCCGGTACGCTTTCATCCGCTCGTCGGTGGCTATAGCTTGTGCGGAACGCTCACGCTCTGGACGGCCAAGCTGAAGCTCCACGCGTCTGAACAAGGCTTGATGGTCCTTGATATGCCGGGAGCGCAATTCTGCAAAACCATGCCGCATCGCGTCCTGAAGTCTCCCCCTGCATATATCGGACGGATCGGTTCCTTCAGAGCTCGGAGATCGATCGAAGCCTTCAAAATTCGTGGCTGCCGTTATCAGCAGCGTGACCGAGCCTGCACCGTTGATGCGCATGCCGCTGTCATCCACCGTTACCTGCCCGCTATCCGTCAGGGCCAGCAGCCGCATCTCATACCGTATGCCAAGCCCATCTTCATAGAGCACCGCCCCGGGGTGATCACCTCTGTAATTCTCAGCAATATGGGTGGGGGCTTGTCCATACAACACCAAAGATCCGTCTTCTGCAGTGCGTGTATCATGCTGCAGCGGTGAACGAAGCCCGATCTCCAATTGGATGGTTCCGCCGTTCGTGCTTGTATAACGAATAACCGCGGCCTGATCAGGCGCACTGATGAACATTTCCCTGCTGAAGCGATCATCAGGGCCGCCGGCTCGAAAGTGAGTGGATGCAATCCCGGTATCCAGATCCAGTTCGCGCCTATAGTCCGTCCGGTGATCCCCTATTCCCGACTGTCGGATGACCAGATCTCCTAAAGGCAAAAAGGACTCCGTGCTTCTGCCAACCATCTTGCCCTCAATCAACTGCTCGGCTTCGGCAAACTTCCCGGACGCAATCAGCTCTCTTGCCGCTGCCAAATGCCGGAGAGCCTCGTAATTATTCGTGTCCCGGGAAAATCCGGACCAAAGTGTATCTTCATTCCATTGAATGCGTTCTTCCTGAACGCCTCCGAACACCATGGCCCCAAGTCGGCCGTTTCCGAGCGGAAGCGCTTCTTCCCACTTGTCCGCGGGCTCCCGATACCACAAGGTTGTGTTCTTATTCTCAGCTGAATTCAGTGTAATCCCCCCTTATTCCAATTGATAAAGGTCTTCTCGATGAACCCCTCGTATCCTTCATCAGCTGCTGTATTTCTTCTGTTAAATAACGGCACAACCGCTATAACAGTGACCCTTTCATATAGCGGCAAAAGGGGCCGCATATTGCCGGCCCCTTCTATTCACCTATACCTTAATCATTCCAGAGTTCGACGCGGTCACGTACCAATTGGGTGTATTCCTGCTCCATTTTCTCGGCGCCGGCATCATTCAGTTCTTTGATGAACTGTTCATACAGCGCATCAAATTTCGCCGGATCGGCAAGAATGATTTCCGGAATCCGTTTACGGGTAATCTCTTCCACCTTTTTGTACGTGATATTGATATTGGAGTCGCTCGGTACTGGAATGTTGTAAGCAACGCCCCATGGCTTCACTTTAAATTCCTCTTGTTTCGGCCACAGGTCTTTCCACATTTCCGCGCCGTATGCTTTCAGGGTCTCCTTCGCGGATGGCGTATAGTTCTCTATGATCGTCTCCGGGAAATTCGTCGTATAGTAGTTGTCCGTCGAATCCTTCACGCCGTCTCCGTAACGCGGGAACATGGCGTTGTACAAGCCGATTCCTGTTTCCTTGGTGAAGTTGGCGTTGTCATAGGTTTTGCGCTCTTGGACGTCTTCCGGAATGACGCGCTTGCCGTCCACAACGTTGTAATGCTCGCCCTCAATTCCCCAATTCATCAAAACTTGCCCTTCTTCGGAAGCCAGATAATCCAGGAACTTGATGATTCGAACTGGATCCTTCGCGGACGTCGTAATGCCCACACCCCATCCGGCGACGTAACCCGCGTCCTGGAACGTTGCATCCTTAGTCGACTCATCCAGCTGGATCGGGAATCTCGCATAGGTGCGGTTTTCCTTGCCGGAAGATCTCAGCGCGTTGGTTGCATTGCCGAAGCCCCACTCCTGATCGATGACGCCAAGAACACGGCCTGAGGAGATTTTAGCTTCGTATTGGTCCGTTTTCTGTACGAACGTTTCCTTATCCAGAAGACCTGCATCGTTCATATGGTTCAACCAACGGAAATATTCTTTCTCTTCCGGGCGCTTGTAGTGCAGCTTAGCCTCGACCGCCTCCTGGTCGATATAATACTCCCCGTCATCCGATGCGCCTGTCGCGATAAACGCCGGGTTCGTTACCGAGATCATGATCCTCCATCCGTCCGCATTCAGTGTCAGCGGAATCGTCGGCTGGCCGTCAATGGTCGGGTTTTTCTCGGCATAGTCTTTCAGCGCTTTCTCGTAATCCTTCACCGTCTTCAGTTCAGGGTATCCGAGTTCTTTCAACACTTCATGCTGGATCTGAAACGTGCCGCCGGCATCGAGCGCCTGATGGTCCACCGCTGCAAGTGTCGGGAGGACATAGATGGCCTCATCGTCGTTACTCCATTTCAGGCGGCTCATATATTCTCCATACACCTTCTTGATGTTCGGCGCATGCTCTTCAATCAGATCCGTCAGATCAATAAACGCTCCGGAATCCACAAACAGATTGGCGTCACCCTTGGCAAATACCAGGTCCGGATATTCCCCGCTCGCTACCATCAGCGGGAGCTTCTGATTGGAGCCGTCTACTGCGTATTCGGCCTGGATCGTAATGCCGGTTTTCTCGGTCAGCTTCTTGCCGACCGCATCCTGCATGTTGGCCCAGTTCGCATTGGAATCCGCGCTGTAATACGTCATGGTCATCGGCCCCTGCTTCTCTTCCTGCTGCGTATCGTTGCCGCCGCTCCCTTCTTCGCCGCCGTTTGCACTATTGTTGCTGTCGCCGTTGCCGCACGCTGCAAGAATGAATGTGGCCATCATCATGATCGCGAGCAGCAGCGATAATCTCTTCTTATGTTTCATTGATATACCCCCTAATCGATTTTTAATTATCTATCGTATAACAGACGTAATGACTGCTGATACCGTACATGCCCTTAGCTTTTCACCGCTCCAAGCGTCATCCCCTTCACAAAATACCGCTGCAGGAACGGATAGACGAGCAATATTGGAACCGTAACCACAATTGTGATCGCCATTTTGATCGATTCCGGCGACACCTGCTTCACGATTTCGGCCATATTCTGCCCGGACATCATGCCGCTTGTTTGTCCCTGCGTGCTTTGCAGCACCTTCATCAGCTCGAATTGGAGCGTCGTGAGATGGGGGGCGTTGCCGTTATAGAGATACGTATCGAACCAAGAATTCCACTGACCGACTGCCAGAAACAAAGCGATAGTAGCCAGAACGGGCTTACAGAGAGGGAGAATGATTTTGTAATAGATCGTAAAATCATTAGCTCCGTCAAGCTTGGCTGATTCCTGAAGCGAATATGGCAAGCTGTCGATGAAAGACCGGATAACGAATACGTTAAATGCGCTCACCATCCCCGGAATGATGTAAACAAGAAACGAATTCATCATGTTCAAGTCGCGGATCAGAATGAAGACCGGAATCATCCCGCCGGAGAAGTACATAGTCATGGCCAGGAATACGGACATGAACTTTCTTCCCTGAAAATCTACCCTGCTGAGGACATAACCCAGCATCGTTCCGCTGACCAAGCCCAGGAGTGTTCCTGACAGCGTACGGAGAATCGTAATTTTGGCGCCGGTAATCAAACCGTCGTATTTAAAGATCTGAACATAGTTCTCCAGCGTAAACTCCCGCGGCCAGAGATAGATCCCCCCGCGTACCGTATCCACGGAATCGTTCAGCGATATCGCAAGAACATTCAGGAACGGATACAGAGTGACAATCATGACCAGTGCCATAAATGTAAAGTTAACCATATCAAACACGCGGTCGGAGAGCGTGGGCTTGAATGCTGTTTTGGTTCGTGCCATGCTGCTTCCCTCCCCTACATAATCGATTGCTTCGTGAATTTTTTGAATACGCCGTTAGCGAGCAGCAATAAGAGGATACTTACAATGGAGTTGAACATCCCGATTGCCGTACCGAAGGAGAAACGTCCCATCCCAAGGCCGTAATTCAGCGCATACAGATCCAACACTTCGGAATAATCCACCACCAGCGGATTACCCAGCAAGAACTGCTTCTCGAAGCCGATGCTGATCAGATGTCCGATGGACATGATCATTAGAATTGCAATCGTAGGGGCGATGCTTGGCAGCGTAATATGCCATATTTGGCGAAGTCGGCTTGCGCCGTCAACCTTGGCTGCTTCGAATTGCTCCTGATCAATTCCTGAAATCGCTGCCAAATAAATGATCGCGCTCCAGCCCATTTCCTTCCATATATCAGAGCCTGTTACGATATACCAAAACAGGTTCCCCTGAGCCATAAACTGTATCGGTTCATCAATGAACCCCAGCCACATCAGCAGCTGATTGACAGCGCCTCCATCTGTGGACAGCATTTTGGTCACGATACCTGCTACCACGACCCAGGACACAAAATGCGGTAGATAAGATATCGTCTGTACGGTCCTCTTGAATACGCTTCCACGAAGCTCATTCAACAAGACTGCGAATAGGATCGGAATCGTAAAACCAACGATCAATCCCATAAAACTCATGGCGAGTGTATTTCGCAACACCAGATAGAACTTATCATCCGAGAAGAGTGTCACGAAATGGTCCAGGCCCACCCATTTTTGCTCGAAGATCCCTTTGCCCGGCTTGTAATTCTGGAATGCCATCAACCAGCCCCAGACCGGCATGTAGCTGAAGATGAACACAATGACGATGAAAGGAAGCGACATTCCATACAGTACTTTCTGCTCTTTGAAAGTGGCCCAAAAGCCTTTCTTTTTCTTGGCGGCAGGTTGGATGCTGCTCCCCGTCTTTGTTACCGCTTTCAAACCAACCCCTCCTCTCTTGTATATCCTGATGATAAACCAAGCTGCGGCGGGGAAGTACCCGAAGGATTGGTTTAAAAATCATATAAAAATTAGACATTACATGAGGAGAAAATGCTGAAAAACCCTTTCGTCCGCTCCGTGTCCGGATCGTATCTCCGATCGCTGTTAAAGCCGGGAAACTTCGGTTGATATGGCAAGGTGGTTTCCCGGCTTTAAAGGCGAGCGCTGGCGCTTCTACGATACGATTCCGGCCCCTCCGCTCGGAGCTTCCCAGCAGTTGGCTCCCCCAATCATGTCTTGGGGGAGGTAGGAGGAAATAAAAAAGACGCGTACCTTAGTCGCGTCTTAAAGGGCAGCGATATGAAAGTACTTATGTTTAGTCTGGTTGTATAGTAAGTGGAAACTACAGGAGAAGAACAATTATAAACCTTTAGAATACGACATCGACGATGCGCAGCTGCTTAAAGCCTATTTGCCGTGCGCCGGCTCACTGCGGCTACTCATGCGATACTCTGTCACAATAGGCTGTATAACCTCGGGGCCACATCCGGGCTCGGCCACTTGTGCAAATCAGCGTTACGTCAATGACGACTAATTACAGGTCCAGCTCCTTGCGGAAATTGGATGGAGAGGTACCGACGTACTTTTTGAATTTGCTATGAAAATAGTCGACGTTCGTATACCCGACCTTCTCCGCAACCTGATACACCTTCATGCCCTGTTTCAGATAATCCTTGGCCTTGTTGATCCGGACCTTATCGAGGTACGTATTGAAGTATTCTCCGGTTGTATTCTTGAACATCTTCCCCAGGTAGGCGCTGTTGTAATTAAATACGGAGGCCAGCGTTTCCAGTTTAAGATTCTCATTGTAATTGCGCTGAATCAGATCCATAATCCGCTTCATCTCCTGATCTCGTCCGCCATCCCCCGTCTGCCAGATCAGGTCCTCCAGGAATTGGGACGAATGGCGGCACAAATCATAGGCCGTGCGCTGGCGGAATATCGCGGCAATCCGATCCGAATATTCCTTCGTGCGGGATTGCAGCTCTGGCTGATGCTGCATCAGCTTGTTGTGCACGCCGGTAAGGAGCTCCACGAACGCCCCCTTCATCCTCTCCTCCGTGTATCCCTCATTCACCATCGCATACGCGGCAGCATGCAGCAGCTTCCGCTGCACCTCGACATTGCCTACATCTACGGCGTAATAGAGCTGCTTCATCAGCTGCTCCGGATCATAAGGTTGCCGCTCTTCATCCGTTATGTCGCCAGCAAACCGCTTGGATTCAGGAAATAACAACTCGCCGGGAGGATAGAAGAAGCGTTCGCGAATCCGTTCCTTCGCACAACGGTACGAATCGGCTACATCCTCCAGACGATGAACCTGGCGCCCCAATGAAGCCGTAATTGACCTACCTGCCAGTGTGGCAGCATCCTCCACCGTCTGAAGCAATTCCTTCCGCCCTCCTGCCGTCAGTACCGGGCTGGGCATTAGAACGCCGAGTTGTCCGTGCATGGAAAAGACCGTGCCGCGGCCGTTCTCTTCAAAAGCTTCAATCAGCTGGATTTTCAACCGGTCGTCGGCTCCCTCACCGGATTCATCGTAGCCGTTATGATGAATAATCAGCACTTGGTAATGGTTCCATAACAGTCCTGACCGCTCGGCGATATGCCGTAAAGCCGCCGGATCGGGCTTACTCTCCGGATTGAACCATGTCTGAATGAACTGCTCGCGGCTCATATCGGAGGCGGCCCTATTCAGCGCCTTCCTCTCCTGTTCCTGCTCGATGGCTTCTTTAATCTGAAGCAAATACTTGCTCAGCTCATCCTCATCCACCGGTTTCAATAGGTATCCGTCCACGCGATGGGAAATCGCCCGCTTGGCATAATCAAAATCAGCATATCCGCTCAGGATGAGCAGGTGAATCTCGGAATCCAGGTTTCGGATGGCTTCGATCAGCTGCAATCCGTCCATTCCCGGCATTCGGATATCAATCAGCATCAAATCCGGGTCATACATCCCATGCTTCTCCAGCGCTTCGCTCCCGTTCGCTGCGGTACCAACAACCTGATACCCAAGCTCGGTCCATGGCACAATGCTCTTCAGTCCTTCGCGCAGCTTGGGTTCGTCATCCACGATTAACACTTTCATCATCGCTCTCTCCTCCTGTCGGAATACTGAATGTAATGCGCGTTCCAATCCCTGGTTCGCTATAAATGATCAGACCCGCTTCAGGACCGTAGGTAAGCTGCAGACGGACATGAACATTCCGGAGCCCGATCCGTCCTCCGTCCTTCTCATCGGTATCGTTCAAATAACCATAGATCATCTGCAATCGCTCCAAGGTTATGCCCGCTCCATTATCCTCGGTCATGACGTGCAGTTTCCCTTCGCTGGCCGTGACCCTCACCCTGATAAAAGTTCCCTCTTCCTTGTGATCCATCCCATGTATGACCGCATTCTCCACAAGCGGTTGTATGATCAGCGGCGGGATTCTGACCCGATCGGCTTCGGGATCTACCAGAAGTTCATATTTCAGACGATCCTCATAGCGGAATTTTTGAATATCCAGATAACACTGCACCATCTCAATCTCGTCTTTTATCGTTGTTTTTCCGCTGCCTATCTCGAGATTGCTTCGCATCATTTTACCGAGCAGACGCACAATCCTGGCGATTTCGTCCTCCCCCTTGAGATGCGCCTCCATGCGAATAGACTCTAAGGCATTAAACAAAAAGTGCGGATTGATCTGACTGGCCATCATTTTGAATTTAATTTCGTTCTGCTTCTGCTCCATTAACCGTTTCTGTTCATTGGACTCCTGCACTTCGTTCATCAGGTCATTAATGTTACCGACCATGGAGTTGAATTGGCGGGATAACTGGCCGATCTCATCCTTGCCGTCAATTTCCATAGCAACGCCAAGGTTGCCGGTACCTACCTTCGTAATATGCTTGCTGAGGCGCAACAGCCGATTAGAGATCAGTGAGGAGAAGCTGTAGATCAAAAGAACAGCCAGCAGCAGACTGATGATGATGACCGTCATCGCCAGCTTGCTGATCCGGTTGGCGTCCGCCACGATGCTATCAATCGAAAATATGGAAATAATGCGCAGGCCATTCACCCCGGATTCCGTATTCAACGGTTCAATCAGTACCTTGGAGGCTTCATCATGGATGACCGATTCGAAGCTTCCGCTCGCGTTGTAGACGACCCCGCTGGTATCTTGAATCTCGGCTAGCGTCTTCCCGTACAGCTCCGGGCGGTTAGCGGCGACAATATTGTTATTGCTGTCCACAATGATGGTGTCAAACGTTTCTTGACTGAGGATCGTGTTCAGCATACCCGTATTGACATTTATTACCAGTACACCGCGATTGTCCTTGCTTCCAAGATCAACCCCCTTGATTAAGCTGAGGTACACCTTCTGATCTCGCTCATCCGTAATATAGTCCCAGTAGATGACTCCGATATCATCCTCGGCTCGCTGATACCATTCCGTTCTCTTGATTCCATCCTCGGGATAAAGGAACTCCCAATTGTTCAGCATGGTGGGGTTCTCACTGTAGAAGCGGATATTCGATATTTCCTTGTACATCCGTATCGCCTGCTGTAAATCGGGATACTCCCTGTAAGCCACAAATACGTCGTATACGCTTTCATATTGCCGGTTAGCAAGATTTCTCAGACGCTCGTCGTAGGATAGCCGATAGGATAAATCGTCTGCCACGTTGATGACTTCGGTTGACCGTTTCTTGACCCGGTCCACGTTCTGGTAAGCCTGCTCCAACGCATTGTTGAAAGCAAATTTGCGGAGCTCGCCCGTAAGGAATATCCCCACGATGGCTACCGGCACAAAGACCACGACAACAAATGACAATATCAATTTTTTGCGGATTTTCATGTCATTCACAAGTTGGATGAAATAAGATAACATCGGACCGTCTTCGCTCCTGTCCTTTAATCTTCGGCAAGCCTTTAAAAGAAAACGGTTACAACTACTCGTGAATAAACCTGCCGCAGGCCTATTATATCAGCATTGCCGTTTGTTCAAGGCCAGCTAAAATATGGAAGAAGCCCGACTCCAGCATAAGGCTGGTCCGGGCTCATCTTCGCTATGCTTTTTTCCTTTTTATCAAACAGGCGTTCACCAAGCTTACCCTTCCAGAGCTGCCGTGAAGGTCACCGCATGTTGTCCGGCTTCCACTTGAATGCTGTCTTCTTGCAGGCTCACTCCCGAGCCCTCCACAGATAAAACGGCACACATGTCATGAAGCTTCACGGAGAATGGCTTGCCGCTGCCTTCCACCGTAAAATCAATTCGGCTGCCTGCACGTACTGCCCGCACAACCAGTTCGCTCTCCCCGTTCATGTTGCGAACGGTGACCGAGGCCTCGCTGCCGTCTTCCAACGCATACAAGCCAAGCTGGGCTCCGTCTGCATAGTCATATTCCGGACGGTTGTCGGTTGCTCCCAAGGCGAGGAACGAGTTGCTGCGTACAAACAACGGCAACCCGAGGAAATCGTACGTTTCCTTGCGCCAGGTTCCGCCATCCACCGTTTCTCCGGTTAACAGATGCGTCCAGCGCCCCTTCGGCAGATAATACTTCACGTCGCCGTTCTCGCTGAATACCGGTGCCACAAGCAGGGAATCTCCCAGCATATATTGACGATCCAGCATTTCGACGGCCGGGTCTCCCGGAAATTCCAGGAACATGGCGCGCATGCTTGGCACCCCTTGCTCCGATGCCTGTACGGCAGTATGGAACAGATAAGGCATCAGACGGCTCTTCAGCTTCGTGAAGAAGCGCGTAACGTCCACTGCCTCCTCGTCATAAGACCACGGTACCCGGTAAGAGCTGCTGCCGTGCAGACGGCTGTGACTGGACAGCAAGCCAAATGCCAGCCAGCGTTTGAATACATGCGCCGGAGCCGTATTTTCGAAACCGCCGATGTCATGGCTCCAGAAGCCGAAGCCCCCGAGACCAAGGGACAAGCCGCCGCGAAGGCTCTCCGCCATCGATTCATAATCGGCATAGCAATCGCCGCCCCAGTGAACAGGGAACTGCTGTCCGCCTACGGTTGCAGAGCGTGCAAATACGGCTGCCTGATTCTTGCCGAATTTCTCCACCAGCACATCAAAGACCACTTTGTTATAGAGCTGAGTATAATAATTGTGCATTTTATGCGGATCGGAACCGTCAAAATAAACAACATCCGTCGGAATGCGTTCGCCGAAATCCGTCTTGAAGCTATCGACGCCCATATCTGCCAGCTCGCGCAGGTACCCTGCATACCACTCGCACGCGTCCGGATTCGTGAAGTCCACCAGCGCCATACCCGGCTGCCACAGATTCCACTGCCACACATCACCATTCGCTTTTTTCACCAGATAGCCCTTCTCACGGCCTTCCTCAAAGAGACGCGAGCGCTGCGCGATATACGGATTGATCCACACGCAGATTTTCAAGCCTTTTTCTTTCAAACGCTTCAGCATGCCTTCAGGATCCGGGAAAACCTCTTCATCCCATTGAAAGTCCGTCCAGTTGAGCCCCTTCATCCAGAAGCAGTCAAAGTGGAACACTTCCAGCGGGATATCGCGCTCCAGCATACCGTCAACAAAGGAGTTTACGGTTGCTTCGTCATATTGGGTTGTAAAAGAGGTCGAAAGCCACAATCCGAAGGTCCAAGCCGGCGGCAGTGCCGGTTTGCCTGTCAGGTTCGTGTATTTGTCCAGCACGCCTTTCGGATCAGGCCCGTCAATAACAAAGTACTCCAGTGACTCGCCTGGCACGCTGAACTGCACTTTCTTCACTTTCTCCGAAGCCACTTCAAAGGATACGAGGTCCGGTTGGTTGACAAACACGCCATAGCCCTTATTCGTCAGATAGAACGGAATATTTTTATAGGCTTGCTCGGAGCTTGTACCACCATCCTGGTTCCAAATATCCACGACCTGGCCATTCTTCACAAACGAAGTGAATCGCTCACCAAGACCGTATACCCACTCGCCTACGCCAAGATCCAGCTCTTCGCGCATATAGGTCTGTCCGCCATCTTCCACGATATGTGCCATCGATTTGGCTCTGCTGCCGGTAATGCGTTCTTCTCCTCTATAGAAGTGAACCGACCATTCCGGGCCTTTCTTGATCACAACGCTCAAATTGCCGCTGCGAAGAACCGCTTCCTGATCATTCTCTTCAATGACCGTATGGTCACCTTCCTGTTTGTACAATTCGAATGCAGGTCCGCGATCTCTTACCCCCGCATAGTGCACCAGCTTTACACCGATGATGCCGGGCGCCGGAGAATGAAACTGCACGGTGATCAGCTGTGCATTAATGGTTGCTCCTCTACCTGGAATCGGGGCCGTGGAGGCATAGGCTGTCAACGTATCTCCTTTTACCGCAAAATCATAAGCCTGAACCGCTCCCGAAACGGAATATCCTTCCCGGATAAGCCAATTGCCGTCTGTAAATTTCATTTTTTAATCCGCCTTTCTATATGATGAAAATTGAACTTTAAGATGTAAGCGTTATAATATCATTATACTGATCTATTTAAGGCCATTCTAACAGTATTACGTTATTTTATAGCACAATCTTGATATAAGATGACATCATTCAAGCGGCTATTCATTCCAAGGAGGTATATGATGGATCAATCCTTTCGCCAGTCGTTAAAAGAAAGCACCGTCCACGGAAATGAACGCTTCCCGTTTGGTGCCTACTGGCATCAATTTGCCCCCGGTGCCCATGTGGTAGACTCCCATTGGCATAAGGAAACGGAAATTTTCTACGTGATCGAAGGCGAGGTTCTGTTTCAGATCGACTCGGAATATATCCCTGTCCGGGCGGGTGAAGCGATATTTATCGATGGAGGAGACCTTCACACCGGTCATGCCCGGGGCGATCATGGGTGCAGCTTCTGTGCGATGGTGTTCGATTTCGGCATGCTTGCAAGCAGCAGCTACGATCTTGTCCAAGAAGGGATGATTGTTCCCTTTCAGGAGCGGAGAGCCACCTTTCCAAGATGGATGACATCCGAGACCGATGAGCAGCTGCTTCGGCATATAAAGGAAATGATGCTGCTGTCGAAGCACCAACCTGCCGGTTATGAGGTCGCTATTAAGGGACATCTGTTTCTCATGTTATTTCAGGCCGCATCCTCTGGCCGACTGGTCAACCGGAGCCGGAGCGAAGCAGCGGATATGGTGAGAACGGAACGCTTGAAGAAAGTCATTCTCTACATCCAGAATCATTATCACCGTCCCATCCGGCTGAGTGAGCTGGCTGATTTGATCCCGATGAGCGAAGGCCAGTTCTGCCGCTTTTTCAAATCCATGACCGGGCAAACGCCTGTGGACTATATGAATTCCTATCGTGTTCGCCAGGCAGCGGAACTCCTTCGTCAGCCGGACAATAAAATATCCGACATCGCACTCGATGTCGGATTTGGGCACATCAGTTATTTTGTTCGGGTCTTCCGTAAGGTCATGGACTGCACGCCTTCGGAGTATCGGAAAAAACTATAATTTCGGCAGGCTCGGTATGGTCTGATTGCAATCCCCCGGAAGCGGCAGGTTTCGGCAAACGTACTGGCCCGCGCTGTTCTCATTCGCAGCACCTGACGGGGCTGGCTGATGAACCCGCTGTTTCCAGAGCTGCCACAGCATGAATCCATCATTCGCTCTTCCCTTATTCTTAATATAGTTCACCATCGTTTCTACATTATAATAGGGCGTTGCGATATTATTCTGACCGTTCATCATATCGGCATCGTATACCGTGCCCGGTGCGGCATTCAGTTGCAGGACGGCCCCGCCGGATCCCTCCGGTGCAATCTGCATGCCCATATTGATAGGTCCGTTGTATATCGCCTTATACGATTCATAGCCTTCACGCGGATCGTAATAAATACCGCCATCGTAGGACATCAGATTGATGAAGTTGATCTTACTGCCATGATCCTTGACTACGCGGTACATGGTACCGCCAAAAGGAGACCCCCATTGGACCTTGCCTTCTTCAAACGGCGTTCCTTTCACGTAATAAGCGCCCGTGGACCAACCGGCGATGGAAATCTGCAGATTCGCATTTCTTGCATGGATTTCATTATAGAGACTCGTAATAATGCCCGCGATTTCTCCATCCTTAGTGCAGCTGAACTGAGCGGCTGTTCCTTTGTTGCAGCTGCTGCCGCTGGATTCCCAGTCAATGTCGACGCCGGCAGCGCCAAGATCGAGAGCCAAATCCACTATGTTCTTGGCATTGAATCCGGACCACTGTGAACCTTGGCTGTATGACCAGCCTCCTACCGATAAGAATGCTTTTGTTCCGCGGGCTCTAAGAGATGCGATATTGTTACGCAGATCCTGGGACTGCTGGGCTGTAAATTTACGTTGGCCGTTCGGGGTGGTCGCCCCTTCCACAAATTCCAATCCCGCAACGGCTTGATCAAACGCGTAGGACCCTTGGGTATACGTGGTATCCGGCCTTACGAATGCAAGATTGAGATGGGTAATGTAATTGGGAATGCTGGCAGTCGTCAGATCGTAAATACTGGTGTTCCAAGAGCTCGCGTAAGCGACATACATACGGTCACCAGGCAGCGGAGGGTCTACTGGAGGATCTACTGGAGGATCCACCGGAGGATCGACGGGCGGTGTCCCAGGAGTGCAATCTCCAAGGTCCTCCCATACCCCCCATTGTCCTGTCGTTCCAGGTACCTCGCCCTGTGTCCACCATTTCGCTTTCCAGGCATGACCGTTGTAGGATACGATATTACCCCCGCCATATACGGCAGAACTGCTCCAAGCAGGCTCCGTACAAACCTCAGCGGCTTGAACCTTGTACACAGGGAACAAACTAAGTACCAGCACGGCGATGAATCCGAGAATCCATCCTCTCATCGTTCTGGACAACCTTGTCATTCATCAAACAACTCCTTCGCCAATTGATTTTGTTTATTAAAGCGGTTTCAAAGCTGGTGAAAGCTTCGTACCATACACACCTCCTAACGCATACAGATAAAATGATATGACGCACTTTAAGTGTAACTTGGTCATTTTTTGTACAACAAGGATAAGATTTACTTATTCAGGGACAAAATCCTATACCCTGTGGCCTATCAGCTCTTCTACGCAAAAAAGGCTGTCACACTGCGGATTACCGCGAATGAGGCAGCTCTTCAATAGAAAGCATGGTTAACCCTGACTCGGATTTAGGGTATGATGATAGCAACGTGTTATTTCTCTTATTATAGATTGATCTCTTTGTGCCGCCTTGTAAACGGACATTTCGATAGTGACTCCGTGTTATCCCGCAAAAAATATTGCTTCCATTCATAGTTATCCTCCGCCCCGTAGAACTTCAAGTCAGGGTGCGGTGGTACGGGATCATATTTGGCTAACCGCTGACGAATCAATCCCTTGGTGTGTTCTGCTTGCCTTGTTCGGGCATTGAAGTGCTTCAGAACCCAACGAGGCGTAAAAGCAAGCATCATGTAGGGAAAGTATCTGCTCTGGCGAAGCTCATGTGCCGGTGTGCCGCAATAAACAAAATAAGGTTCGCCTGCAAAACAAAATTCCCACAGATGATCCGTAGGCTCCTCCGGCAGATCCGCCGGCCAAGGCTCCGTATCGTATTCGGTTGTCCGGCTTAACAGCTGCCAGAACAAGCGCTCATAATATTGGGTGCCTTCCAGGCTATCGCGGCCATGCTCCGTACAGATCATGACGACAAGTGAAGTATATGGCCCGAAGTCCCTGGAGCCGAGGCCGTACTCGCGCAGCAGAGCAGCCAGCTGTTCCGCCGCGGCCTGTGATTCGCCTTGATGAATAAAGCCGTATCTAAAATGATTCAGTGCATGTCCTTGCACTGCGGGAATACAAGGGAATTTGGCGTAACGGTCCGTCATTTTCTCGGTCAGCTTGGTTATCGCTTTCCGCTGCCATTCCTCCTGCAATCCATGGACAGCATCCATATCGTCCAACCTCAATAAACCGCTCATCACGAGCCCCCCTCTTCTACAGCATATAAGAGTGGGCAAAAATAGGTGACTGTCTCGTGCGAAATGCACATGAATTTTGAAAAGCGTTTCCCAAAAGCTTGAACTTTCTGATATCTTTAGTAGAGAAGAAATTAAAATGACCAGGCTTATGCCTTAATTACCATAGAGAGGATTCTTTCACATTATGTCTAAACCCCTGTTAACAGATCAGATTCAAACTGCCAAACCCGCCAAAAAACCGAGGCCTTCCGCTCCACCTGTGCGCATCTTTGCGCTGGGAGGGCTTGGCGAAATCGGCAAGAACATGTACGGTGTGGAATTCAAAAATGAGATTATTATCATCGATGCCGGGCTGAAATTCCCGGATGCCGAAATGAGTGGCGTCGATTATATTATTCCAGACATTCGTTATTTACTGGATAACAAACATAAAGTAAAGGGTATGTTCCTGACCCATGGACATGAAGATCATATTGGGGCTATTCCCTATGTGCTTCGTCAAATCCAAATGCCGATCTATGGCGGGGCACTGACCATCGGCCTGGTTCGTGCGAAGCTGGAGGAGCATCGGCTGCTGGATCAGAGTGATCTGCGCATATTCCATGAAGACGAAACGATTTCATTCCGTCATCTTTCCGTTCATTTCTTTAGAACCACCCACAGCATTCCGGATGCCTTCGGGATCGTTGTGGAAACCCCGTACGGGCCGATCGTACATACCGGAGACTTTAAATTTGACTTTACGCCGGAGGACAAGCCTGCCAATCTGCATAAAATTCTTCATATCGGCGCGCGTGGCGTCCTGGCCCTGATGGCTGACAGTACCAATAGCGAGCGGGACGGGTTTACCCCTTCTGAACGCACCGTCGGCGATTCCATTCTGCGTCTGTTCCGGGAATGTCCCGGACGGATCCTGTTTGCC
Organism: Paenibacillus lautus; assembly: GCF_050482385.1. Taxonomy (GTDB): domain Bacteria; phylum Bacillota; class Bacilli; order Paenibacillales; family Paenibacillaceae; genus Paenibacillus_AQ; species Paenibacillus_AQ lautus_B. Next base: position 6,551 of record NZ_JBCNHV010000020.1, on the reverse strand, counting down.
ACCTTTGCTTCGAACGTTCATCGTCTGCAACAGGTTGTTGAAGCTGCCATCCGAACAGGCCGCAAAATCGCCATCGTCGGCCGCAGCATGGAGAAGGTATTTGTGATTGGTCAGGAGCTTGGATATATTCGCGTGCCGGACGGCATGATGATTGATGTGAAAGCCGTTAATCGTTATCGCGATGACCAGGTGCTGATTATTTGTACAGGCAGTCAGGGCGAGCCAAATGCGGCACTGACACGCATCGCTTCAGGTGCCCATCGTTCGATCCAGATTCATCCGGAGGATACCGTTATTTTCTCGTCTTCGCCGATTCCTGGGAATACCCAGAACGTCAATCGCAGCATCGATCTCTTGATGCGGGCCGGAGCGGAAGTTAAATACGGCTCCATTCTCGATATCCACACTTCGGGTCACGGCTGCCGCGAAGATTTGAAGCTTATGATCAGCAGCTTGCGTCCCAAGTATTTTGTGCCGATCCACGGGGAATACCGGATGATGCTCAATCATCGTCACCTCGCCGTGCAGGTTGGGGTTTCCGACAGCAATGTTTACTTGATGAACATTGGGAATACGCTGTCCCTATTCCGCAACTATGCGCGTAAAGGCCGGAACATCCCCTCTGGAGACGTCTACATCAACAATGGAGAGCTGCGTACCCATGAGAAGGAATTGCTTGAGGAACGAGTACAGCTCGCTCACGATGGCGTTGTCATCGTCGCCATCACCATCAATCGCGAGACGCGCAAGCTGCTCTCCGGGCCGGAGCTGATTACCCGCGGTTTTGTATATATGCAGGACTCCAAGCCTCTTCTGCGCCGGGCTGAAGCGATGCTGCGCAAACAGCTGAACAAAGCCGGTGAACAGCGCGAATACAACCGCGCTGCCTGGGAACAGATGACAAACAACACACTCAACCGTTATTTTAAAAGGGAACTGGGCCGCAGCCCGTACATTATGCCTTCCATTATGGAAGTATAATACTCCGGTCACTCTGAGCCTTAACCGTATTTCAACATAAAAGGGTGGATCCAAGGTCATTTGAACCTTCGGATCCACCCTTTTTTCAGATATCAGAAAGTATACACTCGAAGCATGTCCTGCCCTGATATCGCAAGAAAAAAATCATCTAAACGCGGTCTTCAGCCTTAGTCCGCAAGCTCCAGCCCTTTCGTTTCCTTGCCAAGTACGAGTACGCCGAGCGCACCGATCAGGATGGTCACGAAAAACATCACGAAAATGAATTCGATCCGGGTGCCATTTTGCTTCAACACCCCGACGAGCAGCGGCGCAATAACGCCGCCGATCCGTCCAAACGACGTTGCTAGCCCAACCCCCGTTGAACGAACCTTCGTCGGATAGAGTTCGGGACTGTAGGCATATAAACCTCCCCATGCTCCCAGATTGAAGAATGACAAGGAAATGCCTGCTGCCAGCAGCGAACCTTCCGTGTTGGCGTAACCAAACCAGATTGCACTAAAGGCTGTAAGCACCAAATAGGTAACGAGAACGAATTTCCGTCCGAACTTTTCTATAAAGTACGCGGCCGTAAAATAACCCGGCAACTGGGCAAGCGTCATAATCAACACATACTGAAAGCTTCGGACCAGACTGAACCCTTTATCGACCATCACGGTCGGAAGCCACAGGAACATGCCGTAATACGAGAATACGACCGTAAACCACAGCACCCACAGCATAATGCTCGTACGCCGATGTTCAACCGACCAGACCGAAGCCACTCGCTGCCCGAAGGTCAGCTTAGGGGCAGCCTTAGTTTTCTGCTCAAGATATCTTGGCGAATCCTCGATGGCACGCCGCAGATAGAGCGCATAAAAGGCAGGCAGAGCTCCAATAACAAAAGCAGCCCGCCAGCCGTAATCCGGGATGACAAAGTAAGCGATGAGCGCGGATAGTATCCAGCCTGCCGCCCAGAAGCTTTCCAACAGCACAACCGCTCTTCCCCGTTCATGAACCGGCATGCTTTCCGATACCAGCGTGGATGCAACAGGAAGCTCTCCGCCAAGTCCGAAGCCGGCAATAAAGCGCATCAAACACAGCATGATAAAGCCGGTAGCCAGCGCGGAAAGACCGCTCGCGATCGAGAATATGAGCAGCGTCCACAGCAGAATATTTTTCCGTCCATATTTATCCGCCAAGAATCCAGCCATGGCCGCGCCGAATACCATCCCGATCGATGTGGTACTTGTCAAAATCCCTACCTGCTGCGAGCTCAGCGACCATTCGGCTGCCAATGCCGCAACAACAAACGAAATCATTCCGACATCCATCGCATCAAACATCCAGCTGGCACCCGCACTGATCAGCAGCTTGCGCCGCTTCGGCTCTTTTAACAATTGCATATTGCTCATGTTGGCCGCCCCCTCTCCTATATCTTTCTATAATGTAGAGCGAACCATACGCCTGGTCAAGCTAGATTATGCTGAGCGGCAGAATTACCTTTATTGACGTTCCCTCATGAAGCTTGCTAGATACATGAACCTGTCCCTTGTGGTCCTCGATCATTTTCTTGCTGATCATGAAGCCCAGGCCATTGCCTTTCTCCTTCGTGGTGAAGAACGGTTCCCCGAGACGAGAGAGGATTGCTTCTGGAATCCCGCAGCCATTATCCGTAAAATGGATGGCCACCGTATGGTCATCGCTTCTCTCCAGCCGAATGGTCAACTCCCCGCCACCCGGCATGGATTCCACGGCATTTTTAATAAAATTGATGAACACCTGCTTCAGATGATTCACATCACCCTCGACATTGGCCTCTCGCTCTCCGAAATCCGTTATAATCTCGACGTTATGTATGATAGCCTGCGTATTTAATAGAGTAATCACTTGGTCCAGGAGCTGCCGGATATCGGCACGCTCGAATTTTACGCTTTGCGGCTTCGCCAAAAACAGAAGCTCACTTACGATCAGCTCGATCCTTTCGATCTCCGAAGAGATAATATCGAAATATTCATCCTTCCGGCCGGCGCCGGAGCGAATGAGCTGCACGAATCCTTTGATGGAAGTCATGGGGTTACGGATTTCATGGGCGATCCCCGCCGCAAGTTGACCGGCCATGGACAGCTTATCGGACTGGATCAGCCGCTCCTCTTCTTGATGGGCAGCCTTTTTCATGTCGGTAATATCCATAAAATGCGCCACATAGCCAAGTGTTCTTCCTTCCCTGCTACGAGCTGTGCTTAGCATACAAGATACCCACCTGATATCGCCTTGTTTATGTATCAGTCTCTTCTCCAATTGCAAAGAAGCGCTCTTACCCGACATTAGCTTCTCCATCCTATCTTTGTCCTTATTCACATCCTCCGGATAAATCCAATCGTAATAGGGATGGTGCAGACACTCTTCCGCCTCATACCCCAGCATGACGCAAGCAGCGGGATTAATTTTGATAATGCTCCCCTCTGAATCGATGAATACGGTTCCAATCGGCGCTACTTCAATCGCTTGGACCATAAAATCATAGCTGAGACGTTCACTATTCATCATCGTTTGGAGATCCTCCTGTCTTTCATTGTTCCATCGTTTTACCTATTTCGAGATATCGGTTTGCTTCTCCTTTTCTCTCGCCTGTTGAAAAATATAAATAAAGCAAACCAAAGGATAATTTGGACATGGGGCGAATATATTGTGATGAGGTTTCTAATTTTTGGTGGTAATTCCAGCGCTATTCTAGTGAAACTGAGAGAAAATGGTTTTTTTTGACTTGAACGCTATGGCTTTTTCGTTTATTGTGAAAGAAAGCAAGTCATTTACAATTGCTAGTCGTTAGGACCGTTAACAAAGGAGTTTGCGAGTATGTACACGGAACAAGATATTTGGATTGTGCTTACAGGCACGGGCACCTGGTTCAGCAGAATGATCCAATATTTCACGAAGGCCCCACTCAACCATGCATCCATCGCGTTTGATTCCGAATTACGCGAAGTGTACAGCTTTGGGCGAAAGAAGGCGAACAACCCGTTTGACGGCGGTTTAGTTCGCGAGAATCTACGCGACCCCTTCTTCTACACTTCGGAATGCGCGGTATATCGCTTCCGCGTTAGTAATGAAGACTATCAACGCATGCACAACCTTGTCAAAGAGATGATGCGTGATCAGGACCGCTACAAATATAATCTGCTAGGGCTGCTGGGTATATTGTTTCGGATTCATATTGATCGTGACGATGCTTTCTTCTGCTCCCACTTTGTTGCTACGGTGCTGGAGCAAGCAGGACTGCGGCCTGTGAACAAGCCTTGCCATCTTGTAACGCCGGAGGATTTCTCCCATTCATCGCAGTTGAATGAAGTCTACCGTGGACCTCTCCACGGGTATCTTGCTCAAGACATGACATCCCCGCTATCCCCATCACCGACGTTTACTCCTGTGACAACGAAAGGCCGAGGCAAGTTCTTCAGATTCGGAAAAACTGGTTAAACCTGAAATATGTAGCTATCATATAAATATGTTTCTCTGACACCTTGGAAAAAAGCAGCCGGGCTCTCACCCGGCTGCTTTTTTGTATGTTCCTCGCGGGGGTAACCCCCGCGTCATGTTTAGCATTAAGCGGATGGAGTCTGGTCCGACGTCTGCTCCAGTACCGTCTTTTCGCCCACAGCGGGGCTAGTTTCGAGAGTAGATTCAGCCAGCTTTTCCTGCTCCATTTTCTTACGCTTGCGTTTGCGATTAAAGTACACACCGATCAACAGAAGCGGAACGGCAATAAGCGCAATATATAACGATACATCCTTAACCATACCTTCTGCCGCGTTACCGTACAGGTAAAACAAGGTACCTACCACATAAAACTTGGTAGCTCTGCCTATGGCAGCATATCCAAGAAGTCTCCATAACGGGAAGTTCAAGCAGCCCGATAGAATCGTGAACACCTTAAAGGGTACCGGCGTAAAAGAACCAATCAATATAGCAGCCTCGCCGTTTTTCTGAAACATGTTCGTAGCAGCGTCAATCCACTCTTTTTTCAAGATCTTGTATAGTACCGACTTCCCAAGCAGCTTTCCGATTAAATATCCCAGCGGCGTCCCCAACAAGCACCCGATAAAGCCATATGTTGCAAGCCACAGCGCATTCTGTGGATGCATGATGCTTAGGGAAATTTGCAGAAAAAAGGCGGGAACCGGAAAGATTACAGCATCAGCAAACGAATGAATAAACAATCCCCATGGACCAAACTTGATCAAAAAATCCAAAATGTCCTGAAACATGTCTCAACCCCTAAACATTTTCTTCCTGTTTCTATCAGACCCTGTATAAAGTATAGCACATAATTATACTGGAAAGGACCTAAGCCGCTCTATCCCTGCGGAAAAAACGCGTAAAACGAAGCATGCCTTTGCTCCTATACACTATATGCAGCGAGTTCGACTAACAACAAAAAAACCTTTCTTCTTGAAAGAAAGGTTTGGGGTCACTCTCTGCAAGCCGAATTTCATCCATGAATAAGCTTGCAAAAAAATGTATTTTGTTTAATTTGCAGATAAACTGCGGTGCGCGGAATGTCTTGTCGGACCTACGAATTCATTCAGCGGGAAGCCATTGGAGATGGCTTGGGTAATGAATGCCTTCGCTTGCTGTACCGACTCGCGAACGGTTAAGCCTTTAGCAAGATTAGCTGTAATGGAAGCGGATGACGTGCAGCCCGCGCCATGGGTGTACTTCGTTACAATGGTATCTGCCTCGAACCATTCAAAGCTGTTTCCGTCATAGAGCAGGTCCATCGCTTTGCCTTCGCGGATCTTGCCTCTATCTTTAATCAGTACATTCTTCGCGCCGCGCTCATGAATAATGGCCGCAGCCTCCTGCATTTGATCCAGGGTCGTGATCGGGCCAGACTTGGCCAGTTGGGACGCCTCGAACAGGTTTGGCGTTACCAGATCGGCGCGCGGGAGAAGGAACTCCAGCATCGCTTCCGTATTTTCCGGCTGCAGCACTTCATCCGTGCCTTTGCAAACCATCACCGGATCGATGACGATCCGTTCCAGATTATAGCGGTCGATATACTGGGACACGAGCTCGATGATCTCTACGGATCCGAGCATGCCGGTCTTCATGGCATCGATGCCAATGCCCTCGAGCACGGTTTTCAACTGCGTTTCTACAATATCTAGCGCCACCGGGAAAACCTGATGGTCCCATGTCTTTGGTTCCATGCAGACAATCGTCGTCAGTGCGGTCATACCGTATACGTCAAATTCCTGAAACGTCTTCAGATCAGCCTGGATGCCAGCGCCGCCGCTCGTATCGGAGCCCGCTACTGTTAGTGCTTTTCGTATCGTCATGTTCCATGTTCCCTTCGCTTGTAAAATGATTACTCTATTATAAGAAAAACTGCCATTGGCGTCTATTAGCAGATGTAGAATTCGTAAGAAGCCTATTTATTGATGGCGTATTCGCAGATGTCGATTTGTAGTCTTATTCAAAGGCGAATTCTGAGTGGTAAAGCAACACTCCGCATGCGGATTGTTCTTCCGATCGCTGTTGCCCCCAGATTTCCTTTGAATCACGATGTACATCGTTGAAATCCGGGGGCA
>NZ_JBCNHV010000019.1:0-240153 GCF_050482385.1 Paenibacillus lautus | reverse complement strand
TGATACCGAAGGTGTCAGCTTCCGGCTTTAGCCGTGGGAGTCTCAAGAAACGAATGTTCACATTCCAACAATGGAACGAATCGACTATGAAGACAGACGGATAAATGTACATAAAAAATAACCGGACGCATTCTCCATATTCAGGAGAAGATGTCCGGTTATGCGCGTATGACCTGGATTTCACACGGCGCTTTGCAGCAGCAGGGAGCCGGGCAGTTCGATCCGGTATCCTTTGACAAGGGTTTCTCCGTTGAATGTATCCGTGTCATATGCCCGCTCAAAGCCGAGCCGCTCATAAAGCTTCACCGCAGAGGCCATCATGTCGGAGGTATGAAGATTCAGCGTGGTTGCGCCGAGCTGGATCGATCTGCGCGCGGCCTCTTGAATCAGAAGTGTGGCGATGCCGCGTCCCCGGGAACCCGGAGATACGGCTAGAAGGCGGATAATGGGCGAGTGGATCCCCATTTCCGGTTTTCCGTAAGCGGCCTCCGAGGAGAGGAAGAGCTGGACGCTGCCGACGATTTCCCCGCCAAGCTCGGCGACGATCCGGGCATGCGGCGCATGGCTGTACGCGGAGTTCCTGATGGAATCCCGATATTCCTCCCATCGCTCCGTAGACAGATCGAAGGCATACTGCTGATAGGATTCCAGCATTACAGCCGCAACAGCCTCTCGTTCCCACTCATGGGCATCCCGTATGATCACTTTTTCCATTGAATTCATCGCTCCATCTCCTTTTTTAGGTCATTATAATTTCAGCGGATACGGTCATATCCTGATAAGGTGAGATTAGTATAGCAGCTTATTCCCATTAAACACATTGGAAAACAAAAATATTGATGTCATCATTAAAAAAATCTATAAGCATATTTGGATTGACAATAATTTGCCAACTGCCTAAGATAAGGATAATTTATAAGGAAATTGCGGCTCTAAAACCATCTATATTCATTGGAATAGTGAGTATAATCATGTTTCCGGAGGTGTTAGCTTGAACATCGAAAATATCGAGGCTTTTGTCTACATCAATCACTACGGCAGCTTCAACAAGGCGGCAGACGTTCTATTTCTGTCCCAGCCGACGGTGACCGCACGCATCCAGTCGCTGGAGAGGGAGCTCGACTGCAGGCTGTTCGACCGTTTGGGTAAACAGATTCATCTGACCGACAAAGGCAAACAGTTCCTTCCCTATGCCCAGCAGATCCTCCAAACCTTCCAAAAAGGGAAACACCATCTTCAATCCAAAGTCTCCATACCCAATGAGCTCAGAATCGGAAGCACGGTTTCGGTATCCAATTACTTAATGCCTTATCTGCTTATGGTGCTCAACCGCCGGTTTCCCGAGATGAACTTCAAGCTGACGACAGGCCCGACGGAAGAGCTGGCCGGCAGGCTCTCGTCCAAGGACATCGATCTGGCCTTCGTCCGCAAGCTGATGAATCCTGCTTTTCAATCCTATCCGTTCTTTGAAGATCCCATCCGCCTGTATGTATATAAGGATCATCCACTCGCTGCGGCCGGGAGAGCCTCGATTCGGGACATTCGGCGTGAGACGCTGGTCTTCTTCGAGTGCGGTTCGCTGGATTGGCTGCAGATTCACCGGGTATTCGAGAGTTTGGAACAGCCGCCGAACATCGTGTTTCAAGTGGATAATTCCGAGACAGCGAAGAAGCTTGTGCTGGGGCGGGCGGGGATCTGCTTTCTACCGGGGCTTTGCGCTCAGGAGGAGGTAGCCGAGGGAAGCCTGATTCCCGTGGATATCGCCGAGACGGCAGGCATTTCCCTGCAGACCCATCTCATCTCCTTGAACGGGCAGAATAATGAGTTTCTGGCTTCCTTGCTGGAGCTCGGCCGTGAATTGTCCTATTGATGAATTGCATGGATGAATAGAAAAACTCTATTAGACGCGTTTCCCAAATCGCGGTAAAGTTAGTGACAACATAATTCTTACTAAATCTATAGGAATTATTAAATTGCGGATGGGGACAAGAGCGAAAGGGGATGAGGTCGTGAAAAAATCAATCGTAGCAGCTGTTGTCATCGCATTGGCAGGGGTGATCGCCGGATGCGGAGCAGACACGAAGAGCGGAGATGCGAAGAAGGACAGCACGGTGAACGCGGCGGAAGGAAAAGTAACGACGATTGTTGTCGGCACGGGCACGGCCTTCCCGAGAATTTGCTTTATTGACGAGAATGGTAAGCTGACCGGCTTTGACGTTGAGCTGGTGCGGGAGATCGATAAACGTTTGCCGGAGTATGAGTTCGAGCTGCAGACCCAGGAGTTCTCCAATCTGCTGCTGAGCCTGGAAACGAAGAAAATTGATTTTGTAGCCCACCAGATGGAGAAGAATCCGGAGCGAACGGAAAAGTACCTGTTCAATAAAGAACCTTACGCCCATTGGCGAAATAAAATCATCGTCGCCAAGGAGAATGACTCCATTCAATCGCTGGATGATTTGAAGGGGAAAAAGGTGCTGACCGGTGCAACCAGTGCGGCTGCTCAGATTCTGGAAAACTACAACAAGGACCATAACGATGCGATCCATATTGTCTATCAGAATGGTGCGGCGAATGATACCGTAAGCCAGATTACGACAGGCCGGGTGGTTGCATCCGTTGGGGCGGACTTTACGCTGCCGCTGATCGACCCACAAGGAAAGCTGAAAACAACGGGAGATCACTTGTCGGAGGCCGACATCCTGTTCGTATTCCGCAAGGATGACCCGGACAGCCAGAAGCTGTCGGATGCGGTTGACGATGCGATCAGGGAGCTTAAATCGGATGGAACGCTGACTAAGCTGAGCAAGGAATGGCTGGGCGACGACTTCACGTCGTCGAATCCATGATGAGATAACGATGCAAGAAGGGAGAAGGATTCATGGGTGCACCGTTCGATTTCTCGTATGTGCTTAGCTTTTTGCCTAAACTCTTGTCGACCTTAGGCGTCACGATGCTGATCGTGGCAGGCTCTCTGCTGGTGGGGATCGTCGTTGGATTTCTGATTGCCCTTCCCCGCCTGTACCGGATCCCGGTGCTGAACGCGTTCGCCAAGGTGTACATTTCGTTCTTCAGGGGAACGCCGATCCTGATCCAGCTCTTCTTGTTCTATTATGGTCTGCCGGAGATCCTGAAGCTGGTTCATATCGACATGTCACGGGCGCCTGTCATGGTATTCGTGATCCTGACCTACGGGCTTCATACCGGAGCTTTCATGTCGGAGATGATCCGGGCCTCGGTAACGGCGGTGGACAGGGGACAGGTAGAGGCAGCGTATGCCATGGGGATGAAGGGGCATCAAGCCTTCCTTCGGATCGTCCTCCCCCAGGCGCTTGCGATCGCCGTTCCGGTATTTTCGAATATGGTGATTGCCCTGCTGAAGGATACTTCGCTGGCGTTTACCCTCGGCCTTATGGAGATGACAGGAAAAGCGCAAACGCTGGGCAATATCACCCAGCACTTTATCGAAGCTTACCTGGCGCTGGCTTTCATCTATCTTGTCATCAGCTTTACGTTGGAGAAACTGCTGCTGCGTGCGGAACGGCGCCTGATGCGCCATGAGGTTCCGGAGTCGGAAGCCCGTGAGAGATTCCGTATGCAAAAGAAAGGGTCCTACCGCCGCATCATTGCCGGAATGAGACCCGAAAAAGGAGGCGCGGAGCTATGAAAATCGATCCATCCTTCATATGGACGGCATTCGTAAACTTGCTGTCCGCGATCCCGACAACGCTGTTGATCACCGCCGTATCGGTTACGGCCGGATTTATGATTGGGCTAATCGCGGCGTTTGCCCGGATCTATAACGTGCCGGTGCTCAGCCAGATCGCTGCCGCCTACGTGACCTTTATCCGGGGCACTCCCATGCTGACGCATCTGCTGCTGATCTATTTCGGGCTGCCGGTGCTGGTGGATGCGCTGTCCGCTCAGATGGGCTGGGGTTTTACGTCATCCTCCATTCCAATGATCTGGTTTGCGTTCATATCGTTCTCGATTACGGCAGGCGCGTATATGTCGGAAGTGATCCGCTCCGGCCTGCTCGCGGTAAATCGAGGGCAGCTGGAGGCAGCTTATTCAATCGGCATGACGACGTGGCAGGCGCTGCGCAGAATCGTCTTCCCCCAAGCCTTGGCTGTCAGCCTACCAAACCTGTCCAATTCGGTCATTGGCATGCTTCATGGCTCGACCTTGGCATTTACCGTGTCGGTGGTGGACATTAACGCGCAGGCGCAGATCGTGGCATCGACCAATTGGAAGTTCTTCGAATCCTATCTGGCCGCGGCAGCTATTTTCTGGGGGCTTACACTCCTCATCGAAAGACTGACCGCAGTCATCGAGAAACGAATCAATCTCTACAATCGGGGGGGCGTCGCATGATTCAATTGACCGATATTTCAAAATCCTACGGCAAGAACGCGGTGCTGAATTCGATTGATCTGACGGTGAACAAAGGGGAAGTGGTGGTCATCCTTGGGCCGAGCGGTTCGGGCAAAACCACGCTGCTGCGCTGCGTGAATTATCTCGAGAAGCCGAATGGCGGCAAGATTGCCATCGGCGATTACCAGCTCGATTGCAAGCGCGCCACGAAGAAGGAGATCCATGAACTCCGCCAGCGATCGGCTATGGTGTTTCAGCAGTACAATCTGTTCAAACATAAGACGGCGATCGAGAACGTGATGGAAGGCTTGGTCGTTGTCAAAAAAATACCGAAAGCCGAGGCGAGGGAGAGGAGTGTCACCCTGCTCGAAAAAGTCGGTCTGGCCGATAAGCTGGATGCTTACCCGAGTCAGCTCTCGGGCGGACAGCAGCAGCGGGTGGGCATTGCCAGGGCACTGGCCCTAGAGCCGGAGGTGATCCTGTTCGATGAGCCGACGTCGGCGCTCGACCCGGAGCTTGTGGGCGAGGTGCTTGCGGTCATTCGCAAAATCGCGAAGGAAGGAATCACCATGATCGTGGTGACGCATGAGATGGGTTTCGCGAGGGATGTGGCGAACCACGTTGTGTTTATGGACGAGGGCGTGATCGTGGAGCAGGGGACTCCGTCCGAGCTGTTCCATCATCCGCGGGAAGAACGAACCAAGCAGTTCCTGAAGCGGATCACGCCTGAGCTTAACTACAGCATTTAGGAGGCCAATGAATATGGGGATTACGATAAGCGTGCTTGACCAAAGTCCAATATATCCGGGCGAAACGGCAGCGGAGGCGTTCACGCATACCGTGCAACTTGCTCAAAAGTCAGAGGAGCTCGGCTTCCGGCGCTTCTGGGTATCCGAGCATCACGATTCGGACCAAGTAGCAGGGTCTTCGCCGGAAGTGCTCATTTCTTACCTGTTAGCTAAAACCCAAACCATTCGCGTGGGTTCCGGCGGCGTCATGCTGCAGCATTACAGCCCCTACAAGGTAGCGGAGAATTTCAACGTGCTGGCCGCGCTCGCGCCGGGACGCGTGGATCTGGGCATCGGGCGCGCACCAGGAGGTTTGCCGCGCAGTACGCAGGCGCTGCAGCGGGACGTGCATGAGCACGCATCGTTAACGGATAAGATCGTCGAGCTAAGCCAATTTGTGCATAACACGCTGGAGGAGGATCATCCGCTCGCCGGACTGCGTGCCGCTCCGCTGCCGGAGACCGCCCCTGAGCTGTACCTGCTGGGGGCCAGCGCAGGCAGCGCGGAAATTGCGGCCGGACTCGGCCTGCCCTATGTGTTCTCCCTTTTCATCAACGGGGATGAATCCGCAGCGCTGGAGGCTATTCGTGTTTACCGAAGCACGTTTGACTACTCCCATGGCAGGGAACCGGAGATTCTTGTCGCTCTGTCCGTGATCGTGGCCGATACGGAGGCGGAAGCGGCAGAGCTGGCAGGGTCGCTGAAGCTGGTGAAGATTCATTTGGCCAGCGGCCGGACGCTGACACTGGGGACGAGGGAACAGGCGGAAGAATTCGGACGCCAGGCAGGTGAGTCGTATACGATCGAGGAGCAAGAGCCGTTCATCACCAAAGGTACGAAGGAGATCGTGCGTGAACAGCTGCTCCGGCTTCAACAGGCTTCCGGCGTTGACGAAATCATCGTCACCAGCAATATCCAGCCGTTTGCCAAACGAATCCGCTCATTCGAGCTGCTGAGCGAGGCGTTGGCAGAGGTTCCTGCCGAGGCGTAATGGAATCGGTCATAGGCACGTGACTATTTAGGAGGTTTTACGAATGCCAAGCGATGTTTTATCCACTGACATAGACATTAATCGATTTATTGAGATTCGGCGTCATCTGCACCGGTACCCGGAGCTGTCGAATGAGGAGTTCGAAACGACGCAGCTGATCAGGGGCTGGCTTGAGGAAGCAGGGATACGGGTCACGGAGTATCCGCTCGCCACAGGCGTAATCGCCGAAGTCGGCGGACTTCAGGAGGGGCCGATCATTGCGCTGCGGGCGGATATCGACGCCCTGCCGGTCCAGGAAGAGACGGGACTCCCGTACGCCTCGACGCTTCCCGGCAAAATGCATGCCTGCGGGCACGATTTTCATACCGCTGCCCTGATCGGGACGGCGTATGCCCTGAAACAGCGGGAGCAGGAGCTGAGAGGAACCGTGCGGCTGATCTTTCAGCCGGCCGAGGAGAAAGCCAAAGGCGCGAAGCAGGTCATCGAGAGCGGGGCGCTCGAAGGCGTGCAGGCGATCTTCGGCATGCATAACAAGCCGGACCTGCCTGTCGGGACCATCGGCATTAAGGAGGGCCCGCTGATGGCCGCCGCCGACGGCTTCGTGGTTGAAGTGGCGGGCAAGGGATCCCATGCGGCCGTCCCGGAAGCGGGCCATGACCCGATCGTGACCGCATCGCATATCATTACGGCGCTCCAGTCGATCGTAAGCCGGAATGTGAGCCCCCTGAAGAGCGCTGTCATCAGTGTCACGAAGCTGCACAGCGGGACCGCGTGGAATGTGATCCCGGAGAAAGCGCTGCTGGAAGGAACTATCCGCACCTTCGATGACGACGTCAGACTGCAGGTGCTTGAACGATTCAGCCAGGTGGTTCAAGGCGTGGCCGCAGCTTTCGGAACGACGGCTGCCGTGCGCTGGATCGAGGGACCGCCGCCGGTCCATAATGACCGCAAGCTGGCGGAGCTCGGTTATGTCGCCGCCGCCGAAGCGGGATATGAGGCGGTGATACCGGTTCCTTCGCCGGCCGGAGAGGATTTTGCGGTGTACCAGCGTGAGGTTCCCGGCTTGTTTGTTTTCATGGGGACGGCAGGCACGCAGGAGTGGCACCATCCGGCGTTTGATCTGGATGAGCGGGCGATTCCGGTCAGCATCGATTTTTTCACGAGGCTAGCGAAGCGGGCGCTCGGGCATTACCGTTCCGGCGAGGAGACTTCGCCATCACCATCGTCATCACCATCACCATCGCCATAAGGAGTTCCTTCTGCCGTTGTCATTTGAAAGTAAGCACCTGTTCATGTTTCAAGCGCATTACCGTTATGAGGCCCCGAACATGAACCGTAGCGCGATGTGAAGAGCAGCTTCTTGTTGTTGTTTATTATCGGGAAAGTCATTATCGAGTTTGTAATGGAGGAGATCGAATGAGCGAGTTCCCTATCGAAGCCTTTGTTAATACGCATGATCAGCTGCTGGACGCCGTCGTCGGCCTTAGCGAGGATCAGCTCCAATGGAAGCAGGCACCGCACATATGGAGCGTACAGGAGGTGCTCTCCCATCTGGTGGATCACAGCATCGTGATCTCGTTCCGGATTCGGGACATTCTGGCCGGGACAACGGCCCAACTGCCTGCGTTCAATCAGGATGCCTGGGTCAACGGCCAATATTCGAACGAAGGCAGAGCCGCGGATATTTTGGAAGCATTCCGGGCGCTGCTGCACTACAACAGCTTGCTGCTTCGCCGCTTGAGCGCAGCCGATACGGCCAAAACCGGCATCAATTTCAAAGGGGAGACCGTCAGCGTCTCGGATATCGTCAGCGGGTTTACCCGCCACGTACAGAGTCATCTCGGACAGATCGAACGCATTAAACTGGCTGCAGCCCCCGTGTGAGCAGATGGCGCTAAGATCGATAAGGAGGAATGGAATATGGCAAAGCAAAGACAATTGAAATTGGGGGCGCTCCTGCACGGTGTGGGCGGAGGAACCTCCATGTGGCGGCATCCGGATGCGCAGCCTGACGCAAGCGTTAATTTTGAGCTGTATAAGCAGTGGGTTCAGAAAGCCGAGAAGGGCAAGTTCGACCTGATCTTCATCGCCGACGGCTTGTATATCAACGAAAAATCGATCCCGCATTTTCTGAACCGCTTTGAGCCGATCACCATTCTGAGCGCCCTGGCTGCTGTCAGCCAAAACATCGGTCTTGTCGGTACGTTGTCCACCTCATACAGCGAGCCGTTCACCGTGGCCCGTCAGTTCGCGTCGCTCGACAAGATCAGCGACGGACGCGCGGGCTGGAACATCGTTACCTCTCCGCTGGAGGGATCGGCCCTGAATTACGGCAAGAAGGAGCATCCGGAGCACGATAAGCGATACCGGATTGCAACGGAGTATTTGGAGGTTGCCCGGGGATTATGGGATTCCTGGGAGGACGATGCCTTCGTGCGCAATAAGGAGACGGGCGTCTTTTTCGATCCCGAGAAAATGCACACGCTGAATCACGAAGGCGAGTTCTTCTCCGTGAAGGGGCCGCTGAACATCGCCCGCTCCAAGCAGGGACAGCCGGTCATTTTTCAAGCGGGATCGTCCGAGGTCGGCAAGAACTATGCCTCCAAGGAAGCTGATGCGGTATTCACCGGTCATGAGTCCGTGGAAGAGGCGGCCACCTTTTATCAGGACGTGAAGTCGCGGGCGGCTGGTTTCGGCCGGAATCCGGATGAAGTGCTGATCTTTCCCGGCATCAGCCCGATCATCGGCAGTACCTCAGAGGAGGCCGAGCGCAAATATGAGGAGATAGCCAGCCTGGTGACCATCGAGAATGCCCTAAATTATCTCGGCCGATTCTTCGAGCATCACGATTTCTCCCAGTATCCACTGGATGAGCCGTTCCCTGAGCTGGGCGACTTGGGTAAGAACAGCTTCCAGAGCGGTACCGACAAAATCAAAAGGGACGCCAAGGAAAAGGGGCTCACGCTCCGGCAAGTGGCGCTGCAGACGGCCACGCCGCGCGGCGGGTTTATCGGCACGCCGGAGCAGGTGGCAGACAAGATCCAGGCTTGGTTCGAAGTAGGTGCAGCCGACGGCTTCATGATTACCGCGGCGGTGCCGAACGGGCTGGAGGATTTTGTGGACCAAGTCGTGCCGCTTCTGCAGGAGAGAGGCCTCTACAGAACCGAGTACGAGAGTGACACGCTGCGCGGCAATTTGGGATTGCCCGTTCCCGAGAACCGGTACAGCAAGGATCAGGCAGTTGCTGTCCGTTCCTAAAAGGGGGCAGAGGGCATGACGGTAGCTGTGGAACTGGATGAAATGATGGAGTTTGCTGGGGAGCTTCGTGGAGAGCTATTCCGAATTAGGCGGAATCTCCACCAACAACCCGAGCTATTGTACGATGTTTCCCGTACCTCGAAGCTGGTGGCAGATCTCTTGCGGCGTCAAGCCATTTTAGAGTGCATTTCCATGGAACCCCGGGGCATCACAGTTCTCCCCATCTGGCGATTGACGCCCTCCAGATGGCAGCCCGTTTTGTGACGGAGGTCAATGCCATGATGGCGAACCGGGTGGATCCGTCAGAAGCGGCCGTGCTGGCATTCGGTACACTTCATGCAGGCAGCGCCATCCATGTCATCGCTGTGCACAGCGAGCTTGCGGGAACCCGGATCGAGGGATCGTTCATGCGATTCACCAGCTCCGATTCGATTTGGATGAGGCTGTCCTGGTGCATGGGACTCGAATATGGGTGCGCCTAGCCCTACATGACGTTTACAAATAAGGAGGAAAACCATGACGAAAATCGCTTTTATAGCAGGAAGCCCGACGCAAGTGTCCCGTTTGTTCGGATTAACGCAATATGTAGAGGATCGCCTAATCATTGCCGGCTACGAGATCGAATTCATCTCGGCAGCGGATCTACCGGCTGAGGATTTGCTGCGGGCCGATTTCAACAGTCCGGCCATCAAGCAGGCCATAGCGGCGGTTGAAGGAGCCGCTGCCGTGATCATTGCCAGCCCGGTGTATAAAGCTTCGTATTCAGGGGCGTTGAAAACGATTTTGGATCTTCTTCCCCAAAAAGGTCTGCAAGGCAAAGTCGTGCTCCCGCTATTCATCGGCGGTACCATCGCGCATTTGCTCGCGGTAGATTATGCGCTGAAGCCGGTAATATCCGCACTCGGAGGAACCAATATTCTCAGCGGGGTGTTTGCCGTAGATCAGTGGATCACCCGCCTCGAACTGGGCGGTTACGACATCACGGAGCAGCTGAGAGAACGCCTGGATGACGCGCTGAACGAGCTGCAGGCAGAGCTGGCCCGATATTCGGCTGTGCCGGCAGAGCGGCAGGGGCAGGCGGTCTGAACGCATTGGCCCCCAAGTAAGCGTAATCTTGAAAAGCAGGCAGCCACGATCCGAATCCGTGGATCGTGGTTTTTGCGCTGCCATGACTACCGAGGGTTAAGGGCTCTAATAGAGAATCAAGAAGCGAGGATAGAACTTCCCTGCATGGTCCTGTAGATGGGACAGTTGGATGATAGAGTACACACGGGGCATCGATGATGTGTTTCTGATGGCAAGCGGGCTGGTGACGTTGGTCATCCCTTTAGCTCTTCTCCTTCGGCGAAGACGGCGCGTGGAGGCTGCCGGCAGCTCAGCCATGCCAGAGCCGACGGCTTAGCATGTAACCGAGTTTTGTTTAGAAATTGTATAGTTCGGTCCTATACTCTAGTTCTATAGACTTATACAGCTGGAGTGATAGGATGACAGACGAGTATTTTGACGAAATGCGAAAATACGGCCACGAGGATGAGATGCGCTACCGAATGTTGATGCGAGGGGTAAAGAAATTGCTGGAACAACGGAAGCGTGAAAAGTCCAAGCTGTTCAAAGTACTCCCGCATCGCCAAAGGAAAAAAGACCTACGTGTAGGTAAATGGTCATGATGCATCGATAACAAATCGTTAGTGGATCTGCATGTAAGAAATGGAAAACGAAACCTATGTTTATAGCGTTTATTACAAATACAAAGGCTGCCCTCGTGGTTCTGGGGTGGTCTTCTTTGTGTCCTCTTCATGTCTCTCTGATGTCTCTGTGATATCTCTCTTCATGTCTCACTGCATGAGTCTTTTGTCTCTTCGCGTCCGCCATGGTTGTAGAATGATGAACGAGTTAAAGCCGATACGCTTATTCGATGTCTTCGCCAACCCAGCTACCCCATAACTTGGTTTGCGAAAACCCGTTTTAGATAATAGCTCCATATTGCGCGATAAGCCCATATAAAAATAGGCCGGCTCCTACCGCTTGAATGCGAAAGGGAGTCGGCTTGATTGCAATTGATGCTATACAGGTGCCAGCTCAGGAGCTGGAGTCGGTGTTGTTGGTTGTTTGGGTTCTGCTGGGTCCGGCTTGACGGCTAAAGGCCGGCGTATGCCCTTCCCGCGCGGGACGCACATCGGGGTTCCGTACAGCGGGTCCGGAATAATCTCGCACGGCAGCTGGAACACGGTCTGCATTAGCTCGGAATCGATGATATCTCCCGGTTTGCCCTTTGCCTTGATGCTTCCGTCGCGAATAGCAACGATATGATCGGCATAACGGCAGGCCAGATTGATATCATGCAGCACCATGACGATAGTCCGTTGTTCTTGAACATTTAATTCATACAGCAGATCCAGCACTTCGATCTGATGCGTCAAATCCAGATAGGTGGTCGGTTCATCGAGCAGAATGATCGGCGTTTCTTGTGCCAGCGTCATCGCGATCCAGGCCCGCTGGCGCTGGCCTCCGGATAGCGAGTCAACCGTACGGTCAGCCAGTTCGGTCAAGCCTGTGGATGCCAGCGCCGCCGTGACGGCTTCCTCATCCTCACGTGACCATTGACGAAGCCAGCTCTGGTACGGATAGCGCCCTTGCTTTACCAGCTGCATCACCGTTAATCCTTCCGGGGCGGTAGGCCCTTGAGGCAAAATGGCGAGCTTACGCGCCACGTCCTTGGTGGACAAGCCTGCGATGTCGGCCCCGTTCAGTACAACCGAGCCGCGCTGCGGTTTCAGCAGTCTGGCCATGGAGCGCAACAAAGTGGACTTGCCGCAGCCGTTGCTGCCGATAAACACGGTGATTTTACCTATAGGCACGGTTAAATCCAGATTTTCGAATATAAAGTCTCCCCCATAGGACAGACCCAATCCCTTTGCTTCCAGCGTATTTTTCATGACGCCAGCTCCTTTCGGTTCTAGAATCGATTGCGGTTACGATACAGCAAGTAGAGGAAGAACGGCGCGCCGATCGCGGCGGTGAAGACGCCTGCCGGAACGTCTCGCGGCAGAAATGCCGTCCGAGCTACCAAGTCCGCGACAAGGAGCAGAATCGCACCAATCAGTGCGCTGACCGGCAGGACGCTCCCGAAGGAGGGACCCACTAGCCTGCGGGCCATATGCGGTGCCATCAGACCGATGAAGGCGATGGCGCCGCCGATCGAGATGGCTGCTCCGGCTAGGGCGACGCTGAGTCCGATCAGGATCAGCCGCTGTTTCTGAACCTGGGCCCCCGTGCTGCTGGCAACGTCGTCGCCCAAGGCTTGGATGTTCACATTGCGGGCCTGCAGCCAAGTAAGCGGTAGAAGTACGGCTACCCAAGGCAGCAGGGTCAAAACGTCCTTATCCCAGGACATGCCGTAAATGCTGCCTGCCATGAAGGTAAGAGAGCGGTCGGCTAACTGCAATGGTCCGGATATGATCAGCATATAGGAGATCGATTTGATTGCAGCCGATATCCCGATACCGATTAAGACGAGCCGTAGCGGCGATACGCCATTTTTCCAAGCAAGCACGTACAGCAGTCCGGTAATGAAAAAAGCACCAAGGATGGCGAATAGCGGCATCCAATGGATCGATACGGTGCCTGTGAATATGAAGATGAAGAGAACCGCTCCAAGCGATGCTCCCTCCGTTATGCCGATGACATCGGGGGAGGCCAGGGGGTTGCGGATGACGCCCTGCAGAATAGCCCCTGCCACCGCGAGAGCGGCGCCGATCAGCACGGCGATAATAATTCGGGGCAGCCTTAGCTGCATGACGATGACCTGCTCCATAGGCGGAGCATCGCCGAACAATGCCTTCATGACATGAAGCGGCGAAACAAACTGGCTTCCCGTTCCTGTGCTAATCATCATGGCGGCGATGCAAAGTACGAATAGGATCAGGCATACCCATAGTGTTTTTCTCTCCAGCATAAACGATACTTTAGCGTTCCTGGAGCGGAATATGCGGTGTTTACTCATTGTGCTCGTCTTCCTTTCCTGGCTATGTACACGAAGAACGGCACGCCGATGATTGCGGTCATCACGCCGACGGGGACTTCCTTCGGCATGGCTATATATCGGGAGCCGAGATCGGCCGTCACCAGCAGAAGTGCGCCCAGCACCGCGCTGTAAGGCAGAATCCAGCGATAATCATTTCCTATTAAATGCCGAACGATATGCGGGATGATGATCCCGACGAATGCGATGGGTCCCGCAGCGGCAACGGAACCTCCAGCCAGTAAGATAACGGCTGCTGCCGCTAACAGCTTAATGAGGGCTGTTTTTTGCCCAAGGCTCTGGGCGATGTCGTCACCCATGGAGAGGGCGTTCAGATGACGGCCTAGCAGGAGCGCAGCCAACATGCCAACGGTCATGTATGGCCACACGGCTGCAAGTTGATTCAAATCGCGTCCGGCAACGGAGCCGACCAGCCATACCAGCACTTGATCGAACATTTTGCCGTCGGAGAGCATCAATCCCTGCGTCAGGGAATGGAAGAAGGCGGCAATCGAGGCACCTGCGAGGGTGATTTTTACCGGCGTCATGCCGTCCCTGCCGATGCTGCCTAGGAAAAACACGATACCGCCGCTTACCGCGGCTCCGATCAGCGCCACCCAGGTAAGGGATTGGAGTCCGCTTATGCCCAGCCAACCCGCCGACATAATAATGAAGAAGGCCGCACCTGAGTTTACGCCCAGCGTGCTGGGTGATGCAATCGGATTGCGCGTGATGACCTGCATGAGCGCACCAGCAACAGCCAGGGATGCTCCTACGGCAAGCGCAATGAGCGCCCGCGGCAGTCTTGCCGTAAGAATGATCAGATGCTCGTTGCTCCCGTTGAAGTGAGTGAACGATTCCCATACCTGATGAAGAGGTATGTTTGTTACTCCGAATGCGATGCTGCCCATGACGGCAGCAGCCAGCGCCAATAGCGATATGAATAGTCCGAATACGCGCATATATGCTCACTTTCTTAAGTCCATGAATAATTAAGTTCATATGAATTTTAGGTGAAGGGACCCCATCTGTCAATGAGCTTGATAATCATTCTCATAAATATCTTGATATTTTTTAGGAAACCCTTTATAGTTTTGAATCAGTGATTGATAATGATTTTCAGGTAGAGGGATATGACACAAGGGGGATTTAGATAGGAATGGGAAAAGGAATGGCAAATAAACCAACGAGAGGCCTCAAGTTTAGCTTGCTGGCTCTCATTATGATCGTGATTCTTGCCGGGTGCGGAGCAAGCCCAGCGAAAGAAAATGCAAACAATGCCGGCGGCGACACGACGAATACAACAGATGGCAACAATGGTAGCGCAGCAAGCGAATCCTATGAAGTTACACATGCGATGGGAACGGAAACGATCAAGGGAACCCCTCAAAAAGTGGTGGTTCTCACGAACGAAGGAACCGAGGCGCTTCTCGCATTGGGCGTAAAGCCTGTAGGTGCCGTTAGATCTTGGACAGGCGACCCATGGTATCCGCATATTAAAGACCAGATGGAAGGCGTTACCGTTGTCGGGGAAGAGAGCCAGCCGAACATCGAACTGATCGCCGGCCTGCAGCCGGACCTGATTATCGGCAACAAGATGCGTCAGGAGAAAGTATACGAGCAATTGAAGGCGATCGCGCCGACCGTTTTTGCGGAGGATCTTCGCGGCGAGTGGCAGAACAATTTTGAACTGTATGCCAAGGCACTGAACAAGGTATCCGAAGGCGAGGAGCTTTTGGCAGCATACGACAAGCGGATTCAGGATTTCAAAGAGAAGGCTGGAAGCAAGCTCGACGAAACCGTCTCCGTAGTCCGTTTCATGGCAGGCAAGACACGCGTGTACCATACGAATACGTTCTCGGGCGTCATTTTCGATAAAATCGGCATTGCCCGCAACGATATGACCAAGAACGCCAAGGACGATTTCGTTGACGAGATCACGAAGGAACGTTTGCCTGAGGCAGATGCCGACAGACTGTTCTACTTCACTTATGAAACCGGGGATGGCGGTGCCAACCAAACCGAGCAGGAATGGATCAACGATCCACTATGGAAAAACCTGAATGTTGTTAAGAACGGCCAGGCCCACAAAGTGGATGATGCAATCTGGAATACAGCAGGCGGCATCCTGGCAGCGAATCTGATGATTGACCAGCTTCAGGAGTATTACGGCATTCAGTAATGAATGAAGCACGCTAGTATTATCGTATAGCGGATGGTGCTAGGAAAAAGCAAAAAAGGAGGCATCCCAAAAGATCTTAGATCTTAAGGGATGCCTCCTTTTTTGTAGCATCGCCGTGTGGCCAGTCCCGCCGCATCGGCAGCATCGCGCGTAGGCAGTACCACTACGTCGACAGTCGCAGCATAGCTAACATCGCCGCATTGCAGCGTGGCCAGTATCGCTGCTATGCAGCGCATGCAACGCCGCGTCGCCAGTACAGCTAAACCAACTCTGCTGCTTCGTGCCGCTACCCCTGATCTGTTAACGGACACCAGTTCCCTTATTTTCTTGATTCGGTCCCAATTCTTAAATCTAACGGACACCGGATCTCTTATTACCTCAATAAGGTGCCTATTTGCCATCATATTCTATGAATAGCGTATCTGGTGTCCGTTAGAACTCGAAAATAACCCCCATTCGGCAAAATAACGTATCCTCAGTCCGCTTGCCCTCGAGCAGTCGCACCAAGAACAGCAGTCGCACCAAGAACAGCAGTCGCGCCAAGACCAGTTAGTCGCACCAAGACCAGTTAGTCGCACCAAGATCAGCAGTCGCACCAAGACGAAAGGTAGCACCAAGACGAGCAGCAGCATTAAGACGAACAATAACAACAAAACCAACAGTCGCACCACCTAGACCACCAGTTAGCGGACTCCAGTTCCCTTATTTTGCTGATTGCCACCGATTCTTAGATCTTAACGGACACAGGATCCCTTATTACCGTAATTAATGGCCTATTTGCCATCATATTCTATGAATAGCGTATCTGGTGTCCGTTAGCTCTCGAAAATCACACCTTTTCAACTAAATAACGTATCCTCAGTCCGCTTTCCCTTGAGCAGTCGCACCAAGATCAGTAGTCGCGCCAAGATCAGCAGTCGCACCAAGACCAGTTAGTCGCACCAAGATCAGCAGTCGCACCAAGATTAGTAGTTGCGTCAAGATCAAGCAGTAACACCAATACCTACAGTCGCACCAAGCCCAGTAGTCGCGCCAAGATCAGCAGAAGCATTAATTCCAGCAGTAACACCAATACCAACAGTCGGACCTAGACCACCAGTTAGCGGACTCCAGTTCCCTTATTTTACTGATTACCCCCGATTCTTAGATCTAAACGGACACAGGATCCTTTATTACCGTAATTAACGGCCTATTTGCCATCATATTCTATGAATAGCGTATCTGGTGTCCGTTAGCACTCGAAAATAACACTCATTTGGCTAAATAACGTATCCTCAGTCCGTTAGCCCTTCAGCAGCCCCCGTCATCCCCGTACTTCGAGACCACCCGGTAGTGGAATGGTCTCAGGCGTAGCCGTCCACGAACAGTTAACATTTGACAGCATCCATAAACCTATGTACAGTATTAGACAAAAGAATAGGAAGTCCACTAGGGGAGCCGTTGGCGGCTGAGACAAGAGCGTATCTTGGACCCTTTGAACCTGATCTAGTTCGTACTAGCGTAGGAAAGTGGAGCCTTCGTATATGAGGTCTCGGTGCGCTTTTTTGGCGCACCCGGGCTTGTTGACGAAGCCGCTCCAGTTTTCGGGGGCGGCTTTTTTAGCGTTGTCTGAAAAGTCGTGTCTTACGGACTTCCTGCTCTTCAATATGTTGGAGGTGGGGACAAAAATGAGTTTCACGCAAGAGCTCCGTCAGCAGGCGGGAGGCATTTTTCAAGCAATCTTCGATCATCCCTTTGTAAAAGGCATTGCCGAGGGGAACTTGGCGCGAGAACAGCTGATTCACTATGTGAAGCAGGATTTTGAGTATTTGAATGCCTACATGCGGATTTACGGTATCGCCATATCCAAATCGACCAGCAGGGAAGAGATCGCGACCTTTAACGAACAGATTTCATTTATTCTGCACAGCGAGGTGCATCCGCATCAGAATTTGTGCGCAGCCGCCGGGGTGACCTACGAAGAGCTTCAAGGGTATCCGCTTGCTCCGTCCGCTCATCATTATATCCGTCATATGCTGACAGTGGCGCACGAGGGCACTCTGGGCGAGATTATGGCCGTACTGCTTCCTTGCCCGTGGACGTACCTGGAGGTTGGCCGCAAGCTGCTGGATGAAGTGAAGCCGGATGAATCCCATCCGTTCTATGACTGGATTTATTTCTATGGCAACCGTGGGGAAGACGCGACAGCCAAGTTCTGCAACCGTGTCGATGAATGGGCAGAGCGCGCGACGGCAGCCGAGCGGGAACGGATGAAGGAGTATTTTATGCTGAGCTGCCAACTGGAGTATATGTTCTGGGATATGGCTTATAAGCAGGAGGAATGGCCGGTGCCGCTGCAGGCTGCGGTGCTGTAAGGAGTCATAACAAGCACATAAATTCCAATATAGATAAGAGAGGCGATTCATATGCATGCATGGGAAAAAGAGGTTTCGGCGCTTTTAACGAAGGTACAGCAGACGAGCCCCCTCGTTCACAATATGACAAACGTGGTGGTTACGAATTTTACGGCTAACGGCTTGTACGCGCTGGGCGCGTCGCCGGTCATGGCTTACGCGCCGGAGGAAGTGGCGGATATGGCCGCCATCGCGGGCGCGCTCGTATTGAACATCGGCACGCTGAACCGCGAGTTGGTGGATGCGATGATAGTAGCAGGACAATCAGCAAACGTGCATGGCGTGCCGGTCCTGCTGGACCCGGTCGGTGCGGGGGCGACCCGTTTTCGAACGGAGTCGGCGCTGCGGATCCTAAGTGAGGTGAAGGTATCGCTCGTGCGCGGGAATGCGGCTGAAGTCGCTCACCTTGTCGGGGAGGAGCGCGAGATCAAGGGCGTAGACGCTGGCAACAGCACGGGCAGTGATCATGCTGAGCTGGCCGTGCGGGCTGCACGCGCATTAGGCACGATCGTGGCCATTACCGGTGAAGAGGACGTGATTACCGATGGAACTGGAGTGCGTATCATTACCGGCGGGAATGCTCTGCTCACGAAGGTGACCGGTGCAGGCTGCTTGCTGACTTCCGTGCTGGGTGCTTTTGCTGCGGTGGAACCGAACCTGCTGCTTGCAGGTACGGCGGGTCTGGCCTTCTATGGGGCTGCGGCGGCGAGTGCTGCGGAGCGTACGGCAGACTTGGGGCCGGGGAGCTTCCAGCTCGCTTTCCTGGATGAGCTGGCGAAGCTACGTCCAGGCTCCCTGGAGGGATATGCCGCTATCCGTGAGGCGGAAGCGACCGCTGCCGGAGGCACACGATGAGCAAGTCTCGTGTGCCTCGGGCATTGACGATTGCCGGGTCCGACAGCGGCGGCGGCGCCGGCATCCAGGCCGATCTGAAAACCTTTCAGGAGCTCGGCGTATACGGCATGTCGGCGATTACCGCGATCACCGTGCAGAATACCTTGGGAGTTCGCGGCGTATATCCGCTGCCTCCCGAAGCAGCTGCGGAGCAGATGGAAGCGGTAGGCTCGGACCTCGGAGTAGATGCCTTGAAGACAGGCATGCTGTTTAACGCGGAGATCATTCGCCTGGCTGCTGACCGGATTCGGGCATTCGGCTGGGAGAAGGTCGTTGTCGATCCCGTGATGATTGCCAAGGGCGGAGCGGAGCTGCTGCGAAGCGAAGCGGTGCAGGCTTTAAGAGAACACTTGCTGCCGCTGGCGTTGATTGTCACCCCCAATATACCGGAAGCCGAAGTATTGGCGGGGATGCGTATCCTCACGATGGACGATCGGAAGGAAGCGGCGAGACGTATTCATGATCTGGGGCCCAAGATCGTTGTGATCAAAGGTGGTCATGACGAGGGAATGCCCGCCAGCGGTGAAGTTGCAGATCACGAAAGAGACAGGGGATCAGGTATGGCGGCGGGTACGCAGCAGGAAGAATTGTCTCAGTCCGAAAGTACGTATGGCCAAACAAGAACCGCCAGCTATAACAGGGAGTTTTATGAGGGACGCTCCCCCATGATCAAGAATGACGACAGATTCGGTAATCCCGACAGTCCTCCGGTCATCGACCTCGTATACGATGGTATGGCCTTCACCGAATTATATGACAAACGAATTCATACCGTTCATACGCATGGGACCGGCTGTACTTTCTCTGCCGCCATCACTGCAGGCCTGGCCAAAGGCTTGAGTGCATTCAATGCGATTCAGAGCGGGCGCTTATTCATCCAGGCCGCCATTGAGGACGGCTTGAACCTGGGACAGGGACACGGCCCTACGAATCATTGGGCGTATCGTCGCCGTCAGGAGGTGCTGCGATGACGGGCAGAGTAGCACCCGAGATGATGAGACGGCATCTGCGGATGTACCTCGTGCTCGGCAGCGTGAACTGTATCGTCGAGCCAAGCTTGGTCGTGCAGGAAGCACTGGCTGGAGGCGCAACCATGGTCCAGTACCGTGAGAAGGGACATGGTGCGCTAGTTGGCGAGCAGGCGATCCAGCTGGCTCGCCGGATCCAGGATCAGTGCCGCCAAGCGGGCGTACCCTTCATCGTCAATGACGATGTGGAGCTGGCGCTGAAGCTGAACGCCGATGGTGTTCACATCGGTCAGGACGACGAATCTACGGCTTCCGTCCGCGAGCGGATCGGCAACCGGATTCTGGGCGTCTCGGCCCATACTGTGGAGGAAGCACGGCGCGCCATCCTCCATGGTGCTGATTACCTTGGCATCGGACCGATCTATCCGACCCGCTCGAAGAATGACGCCAAGGCTGCGCAAGGCCCAGCGATTCTGCGTGAACTGCGCGGAGCTGGAATCCATCTGCCGATCGTAGGGATCGGCGGGATCACCGTGGAGCGCGTGGAGGAAGTCATGGGAGCGGGTGCGGATGGTGTCGCCGTGATATCCGCCGTGACGGGAGCGGAGTCGGCGCGGGAGGTAGTGGAGGCTTTTATAGGAAAGATACGCCGTGCAACCGAACGAATTTCTTGAGATGTAAGAGGATTATAATGCGGATCATGAACAAGGGTGCCGACTTCTTAGGCACCCTTGTTTTGTTTGCTTCAGTTTTAAAATCTTGGTAGATGCACAGTTTTCCCACAACATGCCATTCATTTGAACCATTCGAATCTATATATTTTGTGTAACATCCCAGATCAGATTGCCATAGAGACCCAGATATGATATACGTAGGACAATGTACCTGCTCCACGTTTAGAGAGCTCTCCAAATAAGTTGAATAGGAGATCGGAATGAATAATAGGCAAAAAGAGATTGTTCGCAATTTGTTAATGGAACCGAACCGGTTGTGGCTCGTTCAGGATCTGGCGGATCAGACCGAGTGCTCGGAGAAGACGATCCGGAATGATCTGAAGGTAATTGATGAATATATAGTTAAGCACTCCAGTGGTAATCTGGTGAAAAGACCGGGACTCGGCGTTTATCTGGAGATCGGGGAAGCAGATCAGACTGATTTATTCCAACGTTTGTATTCCAACGAGAGTTCCACCGAGCATGTATCCGATGAGGAAAGGGTGCTGCATCTGGCTTACCGGCTCTTGATGAACGCGAAGCCCGTAACCATTCAGAACCTGGCTTCTTTGTTTTATGTGAACAAGACGATTATTCGTCGAGATATGGAGAAGATTGAGGGCTGGCTGCACAGCTTTGATCTGAACTTAGTGACTAAGCAGCGTGTGGGATTAATGATTGAAGGCTCGGAGAAGAACAAACGGATGGCGCTGGCGCGGTTGAACCAGTTGATCAACCGTCCGGAGTTGACGGGACAGATGATGCGTAACCAGTACGAACCGCACGAGATTGCAACCGTATACAATGAGTTGAAGGCGCTGCAAAAGCAACATCAGCTCCACTTCACCGATGAAACCTTTGAAAGCCTGATGCTGCATATTCTGCTCATGGTCAAACGGACCAAGCTGGGACAGCCGATTTCGCTCTCCGGGCAGGACATTGCCTTTTTGGAGAACAAAGCGGAATTTGCATGGGCGTTAGGCTTTTTGAAACAGCTGCAAAAGCTGTTTGCTGTCCCTTTTTCCAAGGAAGAAACCGCTTATCTAACCCTGCATCTGCTTGGCGGGAAGTTCCGATATACGCAGGAGGATGGAGGAGTTGGGCGGAGCGATCTAGCAGACAGCCACCCCCTCTTGCCCCAATTGGTTGAGCAACTGATTCGACGGATGTCGGAGCTGAATATGATCCCTTTCTCCAAGGACCAGGTATTATTGAACGGCTTGAAAGTGCATTTGTACACGACCATGAACCGTCTTCATTATGGTCTGGCTGTGTCCAATCCGATGCTGGCCGAGATCAAAAAGATGTACCCGTACATGTTCGATCGGGTCATTATGGCACTGGAAGAGGTAGGGGGAGCGCTCCGTCTATATTTTCCCGAAGAGGAAGCCGCATATTTGACGCTGCATTTTCAGGCGTCTGTAGAACGGCTTCACCAGAACGAGAGCCACGCCCAGAAGGTGATTATTGTGTGTCACATGGGCGTTGGGATGTCCCAATTGCTTCTCGCGAAGGTGGAACGTAGATTCCCGTCCGTGCATGTGGAGACAACGATGTCGAGAGCAGAAGTACAGGATTATCTGGCTGCTCATGAGGTGGATCTTATCATTACGACCGTTGATCTGCCCGAGGTGAAATCACCTCATATCCTCGTTTCCCCGCTGCTCGAGGCCAGTGACGAGCGGAAGCTGGAGCAAGCGATCCGTCGGCTTGATGAGCCAGACAGGAGGACGGCTGAGGAATCGGTTTTTTTGAAATATACGACACCTTTTCTCGTCTTTCCTCAGCAGGAGGTAGAGCGTCCAGAACAGTTAATCGCCAAGTTTGCGCAAATGCTGGAGGACAAAGGGTATGTCGAGGCAGGGTATACGGAAAGCGTGCTGGATCGTGAGCACATGTCGGCTACGACGATAGGGGGTGGCATTGCCATCCCTCATGGCAGCTCGGAGTGGGTTAAACAGTCCTGCATCGTGATTGTTACTTTGAAGCAGCCGATTACCTGGGGAACCGAGAAAGTAGAGCTTGTGTTCTTGCTTGCAATCCAGCATGATGAGCGGAAAGAGATGCGGCAGCTATTCAGGGAATTGTCACGGATCAGTGAGCAGCCGGCATTGGTCAGTGCGTTGTCTAAGGAGACGGAAGCGATGCGATTGCTTAATGCGTTAAAAGGGTAACATGAATAGTAGAGTCTGTGATGATGAAGCAGGGCGTATACGTCCTGCTTTTTACATTTTTTTGGGGTCCCCGCAAAGTATTAGAATAAGCATCGTAGCCTAGGCTCCGCTTTGTGGGGATATTTTATTGCGAAATAAACCTGTTTTTCCGGAAGTTCCGGTAAAAAGTTCATCCGATAACAGCGTTTTCAGCGTGTACACTATAAATGTAAGCGGGAACATGATAGCAAAGGAGAATGACGAATATGAAAATATTAGCGATTACTTCATGTCCTAACGGAATTGCACATACGTATATGGCCGCTGAGAATCTGCAGAAGGCAGGCGCGAAGCTGGGCGTTGAGTTGAAGATTGAGACCCAAGGCTCCATTGGCGTGGAGAATCAATTCACGGAGCAGGATATTCGTGAAGCCGATGGCATTATTATCGCAGCGGATAAGACGGTGGTGAAGGACCGGTTTGTCGGTAAAAAACTGCTTCTCGTTGGGGTGCAGGATGGTATCCGTCGTCCCGAAGAGCTGATCCAACGGATGATGAAAGGGGATGTGCCCGTCTATCAGGCACAATCCAAGTCAGTCGAAGATACAGGAGAGAACAAACCTAAACAAAATCCGATCTACCGTCACTTGATGAACGGTGTATCCTATATGGTACCGTTTATCGTGATTGGTGGGCTGCTTATCGCAGTCGCACTGACGATGGGCGGTGTGAAAACGCCGGGTGGGCTGGTTATACCGGAAGATTCGATCTGGAAAACGATTGAGAGTATCGGCGGGGCTGCGTTTACCTTTATGGTTCCGATCCTTGCGGGATTTATCGCAATGAGTATTGCAGACAGACCGGGTCTTGCACCAGGTATGGTTGGCGGGTTCATTGCTGCGAACGGCAGCTTTTATGGAAGTGAAGCGGGAGCGGGATTCATCGGCGGGATTATTGCCGGTTTCCTGGCGGGTTATGTTGCACTTGCTATTAAAAAGATCAAGGTTCCCCGGTCGTTGCAGCCGATTATGCCTATTATCGTTATTCCTGTACTGGCTTCTCTAGTTGTAGGGTTAATCTTCGTCTTTGTAGTTGGTGCTCCAGTTGCGAATTTGTTTGAAGCGTTAACGGTCTGGCTCGCGGGCATGCAGGGCACAAGTTCGATTTTGCTCGCGCTTATTCTGGGCGCGATGATATCTTTTGACATGGGTGGTCCCGTGAATAAGGTTGCGTTCCTGTTCGGCTCGGCCATGATCGGTGAGGGAAATTATGTGATCATGGGACAAATTGCCGTTGCCATCTGTGTTCCTCCGATTGCGATGGGACTGGCAGCCATGATGAACAAAAAGAAGTTTACATCTGCGGAACGCGAAGCTGGAAAAGCAACATTTACGATGGGACTGTTCGGGATTACTGAAGGAGCGATTCCATTCGCGGCGCAAGATCCTCTACGCGTCATTCCAAGTATCATGGTCGGCTCGATGACGGGTTCGATGATTGCAATGTTTGGTAATGTCGGTGACAGAGTAGCCCATGGCGGACCGATTGTAGCCGTACTTGGTGCCGTTGATAATGTCTTGATGTTCTTCCTTGCTGTCATAGGCGGCGCAGCCGTATCCATTATCATGGTGAGTCTGCTCAAGAAAGATGTTGCAGGTGTGACTCCGGCAGTTGTTGGAGAAGGAGCGAAAGAAACACCGGCCGGTGCACGTAAAGAGTTGGCAGCAGACACAGCTGCACCCGTGGCTGCGGACTCAGCGGAAGTGACTTCAACCGTGACCAATAACGATACAGCAACCGAAGCACCTGCTATCCGCGTCGAGAAATTGACAGATATTGTAACAATGGATCTTATTAATCTGAATCTGACCGGAACGACACAGGATGCTGTTATTGACGAAATGATTGGTGTACTGGAGCAGAATGGGGCGGTAAGAGCTGATGGAGATTTTAAACAGGCCATATTAGCCAGGGAACAAGAAAGCTCCACAGGCATCGGCATGAATATTGCGATTCCTCACGGTAAATCGGATGCTGTCCTGAAACCAAGCGTGGTCTTTGGTATCCAGCAGGATGGTGTCGACTGGAAGAGTCTGGATGGCAGTGAAGCCAAATTGATTTTTATGATTGCCGTGCCGCGAAATAGTAAACAGAATGCGCATTTGAAAGTGCTGCAAATGTTGTCCCGCAAGCTGATGGATGATGATTTCAGAGAAGCGCTCTTGGCGGTGACAACGAAGGAAGAGGCCTATCAATTGCTCGATCAGGTGCAATAATTCAAGCCGCCGAGTGACTTCACCTAGCCATTGGTTGGGTGGGCAACAGTAGCCAAGGAGCTTGGCATATAGCAGAAGGATAATGGCTGATCTGTTGGAGTTCATCCGGCCATTATCTCATCATAATAGGGTTCTATGGAACCATTCCACTGAAGCCAGCCCTGCACAGAAATGAGCGGGGCTGGCTTCAATTTTGTGCATGCTTGAACCGGAGCAGGCATTTCGCCTTTCCATTATTTCTATGGTCCATATCTGTCATCTGATCTGTTACTGGTATGTTTCGTTGTCATATTTTGCATAATGACAATGATATCCAGAATATGATAAAGTTTGTTCATTCCATGTCCAATGGATTATGTCCGTTTGGAGTGGACAAAAAACGAAAATAAGATCTGTGGGTGATAACAGCATGAACATGAAAAAACTCGGTTTGCTGCCGAAAATCCTTATAGCCATTTTGCTCGGCATTGCAATCGGATCGTTCTCACCGGAATGGCTGGTTGCCGGATTAGCTACCTTTAGCGGGTTGTTTGGAAACTTTCTTGGTTTTGCCATACCTTTAATTATCATCGGATTCATTGCTCCCGGGATCGGGGAGCTCGGAAGAGGGGCCGGTCGCCTGCTGGGCGTGACCACGGGCCTTGCTTATCTCTCCACTGTTATCGCGGGGCTGTTGGCGTTCTTGGCAGCGACGCTATTGTATCCGTATATGTTGGAGGTTGGTGGTCTGGTTAATTCCTACGCCAATCCGGAAGAGGCGCTGTTGGAGCCTTTTTTTAAAGTTGACATGCCGCCTGTATTCGGGGTAATGACTGCTCTACTGCTTGCCTTTACACTTGGGCTGGGAGCGGCTGTAATTAAGGGACAAACCTTGCAGAAGGTTATGGTTGATTTCCGGGAGATTGTGGAGAAGCTGATCGCCTCGATCATCATTCCGCTGCTGCCGTATCATATCCTCTGCGTGTTTGCCAACTTAACCTATGGCGGGCAAGTGACCACGATCCTGTCGGTCTTTGCCAAAGTATTCATTATGATCATTGTCCTGCATGTGCTGTTCCTGATCATACAATACTTGGTTGCGGGTCAAGTCGCGCACAAGAATCCGTTTGCCATGCTGAAGAACATGCTGCCGGCTTATTTTACGGCGATAGGTACGCAGTCTTCTGCCGCTGCCATTCCGGTTACGCTGCGTCAAACCAAGCTGAACGGGGTCAGCGGGAAGGTCGCTGATTTTGTCATCCCTCTGTGCGCAACCATACATCTATCCGGCAGCACGATTACGCTGGTAAGCTGCTCGATGGCCGTGATGCTGCTGACGGGGATGCCGACTTCCCTCGGCATGATGTTCCCATTCATCCTGATGCTGGGCATTACGATGGTTGCCGCTCCCGGAGTTCCGGGTGGCGCCGTCATGGCAGCTTTGGGATTGCTGGAGTCCATGCTGGGCTTTGATACGACGCTGACGTCGCTCATGATCGCCCTCTATATTGCGCAAGACAGCTTCGGAACGGCTTGTAATGTAACCGGAGATGGAGCTATCGCCGTGATCACGGACCGTGTGAGCAAAACTGAGCCTGCGTAAATCATGTAGCGCGAATTACTACTTTGCATGGCGAATGGTCAGAAATCCAGCAGCCTATATGAGTTCAGGTAGAAGCCTGCCCATTTCCCGAAAAGATGGGCAGGTTTATTATTGATTTTTTATGTACGATCGTACTAAAATAAAATCATGAATACTAAAAATAAAACAATTGATCAAAAGGGAATGTCGTTTATTGAGAAAGCCCGCCGTGCGCAGATCGTGGCATGTGCGATCGAAACCATTGCCGAGGTCGGTTATGCCCAAGCTTCGATAGGTCAAATCGCCAAGCGTGCCAACGTTAGCAAAGGGGTGATTTCCTATCATTTTGCGGGCAAGGATGAGCTCCTGGAGCAGGTGGTAACGGAGTATTATATTGCCTATGAGTCCTTTGTGCAGCCAATTCTGCGTGGCGAAGCATCTCCGAAAAACAGGCTCAAGAAGTATATTGAAGCGAATGTGGAGTTTATCGCGGATCATCGGAAGATGGTTTTTGCTGTTGTGGAAATCGTGACGGGCATGAGGACGAAGGATGGGAAGCCTCGGTTTTCGGCGGACACGGATGAAGGTGTGTTTCAACCGATTGAGGCGATTCTGCATGCAGGGGCGAAGGAAGGAAGCTTTCGAGAATTCACCCCGTTATCCTCCCGAGTCATGGCACTCGCTATCCGGCATGCCATCGATGGATTCAGCCTGGAATTGATGAGAAACCCCGATCTTCACGTAAAGGCTTATGTGCAGGAACTGATTACGATCTTTGATCACGCCACGCGCAAATGAGAACGCTCCCAAGGAGGGGAAAGCATGCTGATTTATTATGAGGTGGAATGCTTTTGCTGCAAGAAGATATTTCGGTTGTACGAAGGAAGCGTGGGATATAAAAATTTCAAGGAAAACCGGAAAGGGAACTATTCCTGCGAGTCATGCAATCACAGCATACGGCTGGAGGCGATTTTTAATCTGCTCCGAAAATAAGAAGGAAGAAAAACAGAAGGATACAAGAATAAGCTCGTGATCTGTATTGATGGGAAAAGTTACGCGAACGCCTACAGATTGACGTACATTGCGCAAGACTACCGAGTGTCGGCTGAACCGGCGCTCTTTTTTGCATGCTTTTGCAGATCTATGCATCGCTAGGGAATTTTCGACTGAGCCGTTACTCCACATAAAGAGGACCTTGGAACCTTTTCCAGTTATTTGAAATGAAGTAGAATGACTATCTAACAAATGACGAAGAGGTTGACCTATGTCCAAGATACTTGTACCTCCTGAGGTGCTGCTGGCAGTGTCGGATCAATTCGACAGGGCCTCTGACCAGCTGGAGGCGAACAAAAACACGCTGAACCAACAGATCCAGATGCTGGCGTCGTGTTGGGATGGTACGA
Organism: Paenibacillus lautus; assembly: GCF_050482385.1. Taxonomy (GTDB): domain Bacteria; phylum Bacillota; class Bacilli; order Paenibacillales; family Paenibacillaceae; genus Paenibacillus_AQ; species Paenibacillus_AQ lautus_B. Next base: position 212,181 of record NZ_JBCNHV010000019.1, on the reverse strand, counting down.
CATGTTCGAGATTTTATTATGAGTTCAAGCAGGCCTATCGCGACATGAAATTGACGATTGAGCACATGCAGGTGACCAGTCAGGAATTGAAGAGAATCGCATATAAATTCATGCAGGTGGACAATGAACAGGGCCATTTAGACCCCAGGTGTGCGGCTCCACAGATCTTAAACTCTGCAGGGATGAGCAATGTCCACTATGGTAAGGCCATTGAGGTAAAGTCGTTTGGTGACCAACTTAAAGATCTGGGTGATGAAGCCAAAGACTTTGCGAAAGGTGCGAAATCGGGGGCCACCGAGATGTGGGGAGCTGTTGAAGATAAGGCAAACGCCTTGATCGAAGACCCGATCGGAACCGGTAAACAGATGGCTTACGATGTTACAATAGGGACTGCTGAGGAGGTCGTGAATACGACCATATGGGGTGCCAAAATGGCATTTGATGTTGGCGATACCCGCGAGAAATTCGGTGAAAGGATACAGGCCGAGCAAGAGCGAATGAATGAGATGGGGAAGTCGGCCTATCTGGGGCAGCAGGGAGCCATGGCTTTAGGCGCTTTTGCTCTTAACCGGGTCGGGGTGAAAAAGATGCCTAATCTCAAGCATGATTCGGGGGGCGATGGGGGTAAGGGGCCGACAATTGGGGACCCGAAAGCTAAGACAATAAAAGAAGTTGAAATTGTTGACCATACTGGAAAACCAATTGGTGAATTAGATGAAATAGACTTGGATAATGGTATTTTCTATGAGGATAAAGCAGCGAAGGGATTGGATATTATTAATCCAAAAACGGGATTACCTGCTCAAACACCTCAGCAATTTACGGATAAACAAATATTGGGTAAAACAAGAAAAAGAATTGAAAATATTGCAGAAGCTACAGCCACCAGAGCTACTAAAAATGGGGATCCAAACATACCAACACTGGATCAAATAAAAGGTATTCGTAATTTCATCTTTAGACTCGATGGTGATACTCCTGAATTAAGACAAGCTGCAGAGAACAGCTTAAGACAATTAGAAAAAGAGTTTCCAGATTACACGTTTAATGTATTGTTTGGAGGGGAAAAGTGATGTCGATTAGTGTTATGATTCTAGATGCAAAGGATGAGTTCGAAAAGAAGTTTTTTATTCCTATAGCTACTGAGTCTTTTTTTCAAGAATGTTGGGAGCCAGCAATCGAGGAATTAGGACTTAAATGGACTAAGGTATTTCCTGTTGGAATAGATTTAGTTGAAGAAGATTTTCCACTTATTATAGATGAATTATCAAAAATAAAAGATTGGGCGAAGGATAATCTGCCTGAGAACAAGCAATTGAAGATATTTGAGAGAATTGAATTAATTGAGTCTGAAGTTCCCCGTGCATTTACTCATCGGGATGGAATCGTTGTTTTTATTGGGTAGTACGATACACAAACACATTCAAATTCGAATGTGTTTTTATTTTCTGAAAAATGGTTGCAGCTTTGGTTTATTTACATTTTTTTGTGCATTATTTACTGTAGGAGAATATTACCTTAATATTTCCGGTTTACTATAAAATAGAAACTTATATCGTTTTGCGGATCATATTCTGAAAATGATGATAACTAGGAGGAATAATTGTGAAGAAGCTACTAACAAGTATTATGGCAACATCTATTATTTTCAATATAGGTGCTTTTTCAGGATCAGCTCAAGCAAAACTGGATGAACAACTATTTTCCAAAAATCCCGGTCTTACTTTTGATGTCATTAGTGACATTCAAGGGGATTACAATGACTTTCAGCATGTACTTAACGATATGAAACAGGTAAACCCTGCTTCAAAAGCATTAATCGTGAATGGTGATATTACAGACCGAGGGTGGGATTTTGAATATCAAGCCGTACAACAGGTGTTAGATAATAATCCTCATCCAGAACATGTTTGGTACAGCATAGGAAATCATGAGTTTTATAAACCGAAATGGGCAGCCCCGAACAAATTAGCGCAAAACACCTGGCCAAATAATACGCCGGAATCTGAAATGTTCCAAAATTTTTATAACTTTACTGGCGAAGAGAAAGTCTATCATAAAAAAGAGTTAGACGGATATCCGTTCCTTTTCTTAGGAACCGAAAAATATATGCACTACCATGATAAATCTTTGTGGGATGAGGTTTATCTTAGTGATGAGCAGCTTGATTGGTTAAAACAGAATCTTGAAGAATATTCAAAGAACGATCCGAATAAACCCATCTTTCTCTTTAGTCATCATGTGCTGAAGGATAGTATTTCAGGCTCCAATCAATCCCCCTATACAGGTGATTACTTAGACCAAGGGAAATTAGAAGCCATCTTAAAGGATTATCCGCAAGTCATTCTTTTTACAAGCCACAGTCACTGGGATCTTAATCTTCCGGATTGGGCAGGTAAAAAGGTAGTAGAAGGTGGAGATAAGCGTGGTTTTACTGTTGTGAACACAGCCGGTATTCAAATGGGGTGGGCATCAGCAGGTCCAAATGGTGGCGAAGTGCAAACAGGCATTGATTTTAAACAGGGACTTCAGGTTGAAGTGAACGGAAATGATGTAAAAATAAAAGCATATGATTACAAAACAGATAAAGTCATTAAGGAGCTGGGTGTGCATAATGGTACCGTTGCTCAATTGCCACCTAATGTTGAAGCTGATGATGAAAAAAATGAGCTCATTGGTGCTACCCAATACATGGAATACTCTATGAATGGAAATGGGAATAGTCGCTGGGTTGACTATGATCCGAAGAACCCTCCGAAATTTGGAGGAAACCAAAATGTATTCGTTCGCCATAAAGGTGAAATGAACCTGGAAGATGGGTTATCTAAAAAGGTGACTTTTAAAAAATAATTTTTGAATAGAACAGAGCGTTGATACTATCAGCGCTCTGTTTTTTTGCGTACACCAATTAGTTTTAACTCAGGACCTCAAGCCGGGTCGATGTTCTAGAAAATCTGATTCAATATATTAGCGCTTGTTTTGATTAATTATCAATTCGGTAAAGCAATAAAAACTCCCGTATAATCAGGAGTTAGTTATCGTATTGAAATGCTGCCTTAAAAGAATCGAATAAGGAAGAGAGATATCTTTTGCGATGTACATTCTTTATTTCCGATACAACTCTTTAAGGATGTTTAATCCTTTTAATTGGTTTTCTTCATCTTGCTGTAATAGCAGCGAGTTAATTTCTAATATGATCTCATTATCTTTTTTACCTAATGATATAAAGTCAAAGAAGTCGAGATTAAGCGCTGTTGTAATTTTTTCGAGGGTTTGCACGGTGAAATTGCCTTCTCCTCTTTCCAGCCTGCCTATATAGCTAAACGAGGACCCGATTTTTTCGGCAAGCTCCTCTTGAGTTAGCTCCTGACTTTTTCTGATCTCTCGAATGATAATGCCCAATCTCTCTGCAATCGATTTATCCATGTATGATCGACTCCTCTTATATAAGAAGTGTAGACAAAAGATAGTTAATATTGGAGTCACTAAAAGATTCATTATATATCAATTATTGTCCTTATAAGGTTTTTGTTATAAATTGTAAATATATTCTAGTATGGCGTGTGATTACAAAGGTATTCTTTTAGCAAAGTGAGTTATGTGTGCAATACAACTTTAAGCATTAATTGACAGGTGTTAGACTCATTTATACTATTACTATAGAGTCATACTAAATTATGGATGTTCGGTATGCGGATATTCTTATTGGAGGTTGTTTGAATTGATACATACAACCACGATACGATCAGAATTGGATTTTCACCTGAAAAAGACGGGATTAACTATAAATCAATTTGCAGAACTATCAAAAATTAACTCAGGGACGTTAAGCACTATTATTAAGGGGGTACGCCCCATTGCTATGCAGCAATTAGATCGTATGGTATCGGCGATGGGACTTCCCGAAGGCAGCTTTTATGAGCTGTATGCGGATGAATGTTTTGCTTATCCGCTGAATTGGCGAAGACTAAAGCCGTTTTTGTACCGCTGTGCCGAACTGGATAAGTTGGAGTTAATTCAGAAGGTTGTTCGATACATGACGGATAACCTAGCTTATGTGCCGATGCTTTTTGACACAGCCGAGGCTTTGTTTAATCAGGGTAAAATTTTAGCTGCCGCAATTATTTACGAATCAGTAGCCGAGAGTGAGAAATATCAACATTCTGAACGGTTAGCCCTGTGCCATTACCGACTGTTTACAATCTCATTAGGTCATGACCAGGAAAAAAATCTTCGGGCAGCCACCAAATTTGAAGGATTTGTCGAACGTTTAGATGAAGTGGATCAGCTTGATGCACTAAAAGATTTGGCCAATGTATACTGCTCTCTGCGCCATTGGAGTAAGGTTGATATGTTGGCTAAAGAGATGGGACGAAAGGCAAAGATTCAATATGCTTTTAAATATGGGAAGGATGGCATTCGCTATTATCATGATAAAGAGCCCCAAAAGCCCTTGTTTTTATATATCATTTATTCATATTTGATGCGTTCGGCTGTTTGTGATGAGCGTGGTGATTATGAGCAGGCATTACGATATGTGGCGTTGTATTCTGACTTGAGCTGGGTTAAAGAGGACTCGGAAGAAGCGCTTGCAATTAAAGATAATTTTAAAATCTGGGCTATAGCGAATACATATTTATATAAGGTAATGATGGGTGATTTTGAAATTATTGCCGAATATGTAGAATTTATTGAAACGAAAGAAGATGAAATCCTGCCTGCGTTAACCAAGATTGTTCAAGCTGCAAATCGTTTTCATTTCAATATAGATCATGTTTTACTAAAGTTTGAAGATCATATTTTATCATTAAATCAAAAGGACGGCGGTACATATAATTATTTAGTAAGGGCAGAACGATATGTGCGATTTCGGGCTGAACTGTCACGTTATTATTTTATAAAAGGAAGATATGATGAGGGAGCTAAAAGTGCTTTAGATGGGTTGGAATCCGCTATTGAAATCCGCAATGAAAATGCGACACTGAAATGTGTGAAATTATTTGAACAATTCAGACACGCAGTATCTGATGAAGTTCAGCAACGATACAATAATTTATGGGAACAGTTGGAGTATCGTGGTCTTTGCGGTTGGTAATTCCCATGAGGTAATATGTTGGATACAGGAGAGTAACTGAACTAAAAGCACATGAATGATTCAATGGATGATTATAAAACCCAAGTATTAACAGGGATCGCCCTCGTAATGCTTGGATTTTTTTAGCTCATTATATCAGCGGCTTCTCCAACTGTTCTTGCACCCAGATAGGATCATATTCATTGGTCCAACCTTTAAAGAATATGTAAAGTAACGACAGAGAGATTGCAATAATAAATTGTAGTCTCTTTGTTGATCTAAACCGCAATGGAGAGGCTCTCTGCGCTAACGGGCAGTTTTTTATTGGGTTAGTCGGTTTCTATTTCGGATACTTGACAAAAGGTAACTGGTTAGATATTTTAATACATAACCAGTTACCTTTTTTGGAGGTGGAAAAATGAAATTTCCAATCGAAAAAGAAATCACACCTAAAGCATATGTTTATGGATCAATTTTCACATTGTCTAACCGTTTGCAACTTTTAGGCGATAGAAGATATAAGGAGCTTTCATTAAAACAAGCTTTTGTGTTGTGGAATATTTCTCTTTATGACGATTACTCTCTTAACCTAAAAGATATTGCTCAAAATGTCGGTACTTCGAGTCAGAATGTGAAAAAAATAATAAACATTCTTGAGAAAAAAGGTTTTGTGAAAGTAGGAAAAGATGAAACTGACAGAAGGAGTTTGCGTGTTGCTTTAACAGCTAAAGGTAAAGAGTATTACTTGGAAAGAAGTAAGAAGGAAGAACAGTATATGGAGGAGTTATTTACTGATTTTGATGATGAAATGCTTATGGGATTGTATCAAGGTCTATATAAACTTATGGAAAAAACAGCTCAAGAACAAGGGGGAAAATAATATGGCAGTTTATACGAATGAAGTATCTCGCACCTTTGGTGAGTATTTACTAATACCAGGTTACTCATCTGTAGAGTGTATACCGACAAATGTTAGTTTACAAACACCATTAGTAAAATTTAAAAAAGGAAATAAACCTCCTATGTCTTTGAATATTCCTATGACATCTGCAATTATGCAGTCTGTTTCTGATGATACAATGGCAATATCTTTAGCCAAAGAAGGTGGACTTTCTTTTATTTACGGATCACAATCTATTGAAAGTCAGGCACAAATGGTTACTCGTGTTAAAAGTTATAGAGCTGGTTTTGTTGTTAGTGATTCTAACATATCTCCTGAAGGTACTTTAGACGAACTGTTAATGTTAAAGAAGAAGACAAATCATTCAACTGTAGCAGTAACAATTGATGGAAGTTCTAGAGGTAAATTAGTAGGCATTGTAACTAGCAGAGATTATCGAGTTAGTCGGATGACCTTAGACACTAAAATTAAAGATTTTATGACACCATTCGAAGACTTAATCTGTGGGAATAAAGATACCACATTAAAAGAAGCAAATAATATTATATGGGAGCACAAATTAAATTGCCTTCCAATCATTGATGGTGAACAAAGATTGATTTCTATGGTATTTCGAAAAGATTACAATACGAATAAGAAAAATGAGAATGAGTTGGTTGATGAATCAAAAAGATATATGGTTGGTGCAGGCATTAATACTAGAGATTATGCTGAACGAATTCCAGCATTGCTTCAAGCTGGAGTAGATGTTCTTTGTATTGACAGTTCCGAAGGATTTACAGAATGGCAAAAGATTGTTCTTGAATACATCCGGGAGAATTATGGTGATTCCGTAAAAGTTGGGGCAGGAAATATAGTTGATAAAGAAGGTTTCCGTTTCCTTGCCGAAGCTGGTGCCGATTTTGTAAAAGTAGGAATTGGCGGCGGTGCAATTTGTATTACACGAGAACAAAAGGGCATAGGGAGAGGTCAAGCTACCGCAATAATTGAGGTAGCGAAGGCTCGTGATGAATATTTTAATGAGACAGGAATCTATGTACCAATTTGTTCTGATGGAGGTATTGTACACGATTATCACATTACATTGGCACTAGCTATGGGAGCAGATTTTCTAATGTTAGGAAGATATTTTGCCCGATTTGATGAAAGCCCCACTAAAAAAGTGAATATAAACGGTAATTATATGAAGGAGTATTGGGGAGAAGGAAGTACAAGGGCAAAAAATTGGCAGAGATATGATTTAGGCGGTGACGAAAAACTTTCTTTTGAAGAAGGAGTTGATTCGTTTGTACCATATGCAGGACGTTTAGAAGATAATGTTGGACTTTCTTTAAGCAAAGTACGTTCAACAATGTGTAATTGTGGTTACCTGACAATTCCTGAACTACAAAAAAATGCTAAGATAACCTTAGTTTCTTCTACAAGTATTGTTGAGGGTAGTGCACACGATGTTCTACTTAAAGATAGTCGTCAGATATTGTAACAAATCATTGTTAGCGAATCCCTTCACTGGATATATTAGATTATTTATATAAATGAAATGTAGCTTTAGTATGTTAAGGAACTGTGATTACAGTTCCTTTTTCTTTGATGAGGAACAGTCCAGACTTTCAGATTTTGAGAAGGAGAGAAATTAAGTCGGTGAGTTTTATGGAGAAACTGGTTTTTAATAGGCTGCGTTTCCGGAATAGTAGCGGGCTTACTACTGTTTGAGTCTGGTTATTACCTATGGATTTGGTTTAAATGACAGACTCATTCTTTAAAATAGGGCGTAATCCCTCTTGAATATAGGTTCTCCACTAACTTGAAAAATTCTTCTGACGATAAATCCTTTTGACGCTGGAGCCAAAGGCGAAATAAAGAAAGGGAAGTTGTCAGGTAAAACTCAATGAAGTATGGCGTTAAGGAATGGTTTTGCGGAACGTTTAATTCTAATTGATCCAAAGTGATTTCTTTTTTTAAGCGTTTTAAAAAACGGGTACTTCCATAATCACCCAAAAGGGCATTGAGAACCAGGAGATGTTCTCTTTTGTCCAGACAATAGAGCGTATCTTGAACCGTATGCATCGATAGCTCTTTATTCGCCAATTCTTTTTTCATGTCATTCAATAAGTCATTTTCAACAGAGTCTAACAATTCGTAAATGTCAGTAAAGTATTGATAAAAGGTGCTGCGGTTATATCCAGACTTATTCGCAATTTCCTGAACCGAAATTTTCTCAATCGGCTTTTGGCTATATAACTCACAAAAAACTTCTACAAACTTTTGTCTTGTTTTCTCCGTTATTTGGGGTTGCTTTTTCATGTTTCCCTCCTACTATCGAATAAGAATATCATCCGACAAATACTTAAATACTGATGGTTGATCAAGGAATAATAAAGATTTACAATCACATCATACAACATGTTGTCGGATGATCAAAAGAAAATGTTAATAAGTAGGGGTGGTTTTATGTCAGCAAAACAAGATAGAATTTTAATTTTTGGTGCAGGTGTCATCGGGAGCATGTACGCAATTAAGTTTATTGAAGCAGGGTTTGACGTTACCCTGTTTGCACATTCTAATAGATTTAAATCATTAAGAGAACATGGCCTGCAATATAAAGAAAAAGGTACAGTTAGATCGATACAAGTGAATGTCATTGATACGCTCGAAAATGACGATGTATACGATTTTATTTTCGTTACCGTTCGTTATGATCGGTCCGAATCAGCGTTGTTAGCGCTAAAAGATAATCAAAGCAAAAATATAGTTACGATGACTAGTAATTCAATTGGATTTTCTTCGTGGCTGGATATCGTAGGGGATAGACTTTTACCCGCTTTTCCCGGCTTCGGCGGACAGATTAAAGATGGAGTATTGCACGCTCGATTTCTACCAAAGATTATAGCGGCAACTGCATTTGGAGAAATTAATGGTGTAGTGACAGAACGCATAGAAAACCTCGCAAAATTATTTAAAACAGCAAAGCTTCCCTACGTTATTAAAAAGGATATGCAAGCGTATCTAATCACACATTCTGTATCAGACATTGCCATGTTGAGCGTTTTGCAATCTGAGAATAAGATCATTGACAAAAAAACAGTCAGAACCAGAAAGACGGCACGCAAAATAACAGTCACTTTAAAAGCGTATCTAAGGGCAATACAAAAAGCTGGCGTTTCCATTGATCCACCCATGCTTAAAATAGTGCTTAACTTTCCAAACTTATTTTTGGATCTTTTCTTTATGGCATGGCTACGAACTAAAATGGTTAGCGATATGATGTTGCCGGATTATGCGAATAATGCTAACCATGAGATTATGCAGCTGAGTCATGATTTAATGAAATTTTTAAGTCAAAATAATATCAAATCGGGAATACCTGTCCAGTAATTGGGCTGATGCCCGCATAAACGGAGTTACAATCAGCCAACATAAACCGCCTATTTGCAATTGCCAGCGTAGGAATCATTCGATCACTCCCCTCCGCTCAGTGTTTAACTATAGTGTCCCGTTAGTTTAATGATTTCTATTCCAACGATCAACATCTTATGTTGCTACAACCAAGTCTTAACGATTTCGGTAAGCGTAATTTTAGTCGAGCCCTCGTCCGAAGGGTGAATTCCATCCGGAATAAGCCGGTCGAATTCGGCGGGGTTTTCGTCTAACAATCTCCGCCAAACCGGGTAATGGTCTATGAGCAAAAGTCCGCGCTTGCGAGCGGCATCTCTATACACTTGATAATATTGCTCAATCTGAGGACGGATTTCCAGGTGTTCCCGAACCGGTGGATTCATGGTCATTAACAGAATTTCGCAATACTTGTTGGCAGCGTGAACTCGATCGATAAGGGCATTCAGGTTTTCACCGCATTTCGTAACACTCGTCTGATAAGGCAAGTATGAGTCGTTTATGGCGAATTCCAGAAAAACGGCATCGGGAGCGAGAGCGATTACACGTTCCTCCAAATTTTTAAGTCCCCAGCCCGACCATTGTGCAGCTTTGGCGCTGTTGGTCAATTTAACTTGCCCTGGAAACTGGCGATCCAGAATTTCCTTTAATCCGCTGACCCAAGCGCCGCCTTCGGTTAGGCTGGTTCCATAAACGACGATGTGCTGATGTTTGCCGTTTTCCAAGTTGCTGATTGTTGCCGATAGGCTCATACTGCTCATCCTTCCATTTCTGATTTAGATAAAAACAGTTTTTTGCTTATTCTATTCGCCCTTGAGCTACGCAATCCTGCCCATTAGTTAAGTAGAGAAAAGGCTGCCATGCGGCAGCCCTAATGTATTTGATTTATGCGACCCTTTAGCTTTGAAATCATGTTGGCTATTCATAACAGAGGTGATTTTTTGACATAGGTTAGGCAAAGCAAATGGCTGCTTTATTCGATCACCTCAACAAAACACAACCCCAACTCAAAAAAACAAAGAGACTGCACCAGCGTACCTTCTATAATGGAGGTTATTAGACTGTCGGACCGCTGACGGGCGTAAGGAGGGATAAACATGAAGCGGGATGAATACATGGACGGGGCAGGACTGGAGCAGGAAAGGTCGAATGCTCTCATAAGCGATAAGAAGGTAACCGACTATGATCGTGACCGTCGGATAGCCTGGTGGAGGGAAGCACGCTTTGGGCTATTTGTGCATTGGGGGCCTTATTCGATGCTGGGCGGGGTGTGGAACGGTGAACGGGTGGATGCCAATTATGCGGAGCATATCCAGTTAAGGGGAAAGATTCCGGTGGCTGAGTATGCGGAGGCCGCAGCCGGGATGAACCCGGAGGCTTTTGATGCGCATGAATGGGTGGCACTGGCCAAGCGGTCTGGGGCAAAATATGTTATCGTGACGGCCAAGCATCATGATGGGTTTGCGATGTATGATTCCAAGGTCAGCGATTATTCGATTACTCGTCACGCCCATTTTCTAAGTGATCCCATCAAGGAGCTGGCAGAGGCCTGCCAAGCTGAGGGGATTCGCCTTGGGATCTATTACTCCCATGCCATGGACTGGCATCACCCGGATTCGCAGGGGAACACGCTGGATTACCCGGGGAATATTGGCGCGTGGGATCTGTTGGAGGAATGGATCGAATATGATGATAAGCGGGAGCGGTTTGAGCGTTACCTTGACGAGAAAGCTCTTCCTCAAGTAGAGGAGCTCCTGACCGATTATGGTCCAATTGGGTTGATGTGGTTTGATTGCGGTCATAAGATCAGCGACGAGCACGCCGTGTGGTTCCATGATCTGGTACGTCGGCTGCAGCCGGACTGCTTGATTAACAAGCGGCTTCGAGATGACCGATTTGCGGATTACGGCAATCCGCATGATAACCAGCTCCGGTTCCATCCGGTGCAGCAGGACTGGGAGTCGATTCATACGCTGAATGATTCCTGGGGGTTCCGATATGACGATGACCATTGGAAGAGTCCGGATGAATTAATCGAACAGCTCCTGCGCGTGGCAGCCACGAACGGCAATCTGGTGCTGAATGTCGGGCCGCTCGGAAATGGGACGATTGACGATACGTCAAGAAGTCTGCTGGAGACGGTGGGCAGCTTCTTGGAACGGAACGGCGAGGCGATATACGGTACGAGCGGCAGTCCGATCGGTACGCCGCAGTGGGGTTATTGCACATGGAAGCCGGAGGAGAATCTCTTGTACTTACTGGTGAGAGATTGGCCGCAGGATGGTTTATTGGTACTCCCTGGTCTCGCTAGTAAAGTTCAATATGCCAGGCCTATTGGAACGATAGCGAAGGAGGACAATCTGCCGATCCGACAGCTTGGGCCATGGGATTGGCAAATTGATGTGCGTTCGGTGCCTCAGGACGCCTATGCGACGGTGATCCAGCTGAAGCTGGATGGAGCGCTGGAGACGAATCTGGCTCCAAGGTTTATATCTCAAATGCCGAATACGTTCTGGGCATATGATGGTGTTATCGAGGGCGATGGCCTGCGATACGATAACGGAAAACGCGGTCATGACGGCGTTACCGGCTGGACTGCTCCCAATGCGGCTGTGCAATGGACGTTCCGTTCGGAGGAAGAAGTGCCCGTCCAGTGCCGAGTCATCGTTACCTTGTCTGCTGGAGCGGATCAGGCAGGAGGACGTTATGAGCTGGCCCTGGATGGACAGACGATGACTTGTACCGCTTACGATACGGGTGGGGACGGATGCTGGGGAGAATTCGAAATCGGTCAACTGACCATTCTCTCGGCAGGCATACATCGTCTTGAAGTACGGGGACTATCGCTGGTTTCCGATTCTTTAATGAATCTGCGCAAGGTTACGCTACTGCCAATGGAGAGAGAGTGATAATTGATGAAAATCGTATTTGATCCTGCACCGGTTGCAGGAGGCTTTCGAATGCCGGGGTATTGGATATGGTGCGGCAGCGTTATCAAGGGTGAGGACGGCCGGTACCATATGTTTGCTTCGCGCTGGCCTACATCCTTGCCCATGCATCCCGGCTGGCTTGCGGCCTCGGAGATCGTCCGAGCGGTCTCCGACCATCCGGCCGGACCGTACGTATACGAGGAGACGGTACTTGGGGCCAGATCCCCGGCCTATTGGGACGGATGCAGTGTGCACAACCCGCATATCGTGAAGGTTGAGGGCGCGTACGTCCTCTATTATATGGGTACGACGTTTCCGTTTCCGCTGCCTGAAGAAGGGGAGCCGCTGCTTCCGAATGATCCGCTCGTCGTGGTTGCCAGGGCGAACAAACGGGTCGGGGTTGCAACCGCTCCTTCCATAACCGGGCCTTGGACACGGAGGGATCATCCGGTACTGCTGACCCGCCCGAATCATTTTGACAGCTTCTTGGTGTCCAATCCGGCCCCCTGTGTTCATGAGGACGGTTCGGTGAAGCTCATCTATAAATCTCGTCCCTATGAAGGGCATTCCTATGGCAACATGCAGTTGGGCTTAGCCTGCGCTGAATCGGTATACGGCCCTTATGCCCGGAAGCCTGAACCGCTGTTTCCCCCAGCCATTCATATTGAAGATCCCTTCATTTGGCGTACGGCACGCGGATACGAGATGATTGCCAAGGACATGGACGGCTCTATCTGCGGGGAGCGCTATAGTGGAGTCCATGCGTGGTCAGCGAACGGGGAAGAGTGGAAGATGACAACCAAGCCTGGGGAACCCGTGTACTCTCGCAGAGTACGGTGGGATGATGGCACGGAGCGGTTGATGGGTAACCTCGAACGGCCGTTTTTGCTCATGGAGGACGGTCGTCCGGCCTGGATGTTTGCTGCGACTTCGGACGGGAGCCGCGGGTTTTACGATTGTACGGAGACCTGGAACATGGCGATTCCGATTCGGGAGATCACGGAGAACGACTAAGGCGAACCTGTTACCGATGCAAGGGATATGGATGTTATCCTACGAAGCCGCACGGTGCATCGGGAGTAGTAAGCGCGGGGAGTCATTGCAAAGATCGTTCTCCGCGGACACAGTAGGCCTGTGTTCATTTCTCCCATAAGCCCTTTCTGCTTACCATGGCCGGATAGACCATGCTAGCAGAAGGGCTTTTTTCTTTATTCCGCCTCCAATCCCCCATTTTAAAATGCGTGTTCAAAAAGGCCGATTTTCAGCACCGAAGCTTATGCTTCCGATGTGCGTTTTTTCAAAACGCTTCAGTTGGTTGAAGCTAGGGACGTCAGGAGCAGAGCTACACGTTTTCGCAGAAAACGCCTTCGAAAGCATCTGCTGTTTTGGGTACGTGAGCACCTAAGATGTTTCCGCAGGGAAACATGACTTCGAAAGCATCCGCTTAGTCCCGGCTGAATTCAAGATTCGATACCGAGCTGCTTTCTGATTCGCTTCGTGTTAGATTAGATATAGAATTTATGAGTTATCAGTGGAACTGATGAAATTCTATATCGCAAGAAAACCTACCTATACATCGCGGTCGCTCATCCTTGAAGTGGCCTCGATAGAGGTTTTCTTATCAAAAGCGGACTTTTTGAATAACCTCTTATACATATCGTAAAAAAACACATCGACAAACAAATGCCGCCATTGTTGGCGAGGCCCTCCGCTTATACGATGAATACGAAGGAAAACTTACAACGGGAGGTCCTTATGGCGAACATCAACCCAAGCACGCGGCTAACACCGTCAGCGCGGAGCCGGGAATGGTTATCCAGCTTTCGCAAGTACAAGGCGATATACCTCATCTCGATTCCGGGCATCCTCTATTTTCTGGTATTTAAATATGTCCCTTTATTCGGCAGCGCCATGGCTTTTCAGGAGTACAACTTATTCAAAGGCATATGGGAGAGCCCATGGGTGGGGCTGGATCAGTTCTACCGCATGTTTCAGTACGAGGAGTTTCTGCGGATCTTCTGGAACACCCTGCTGATCGGGATGTACAGCATTGTGTTCGCTTTTCCAATTCCGATTATTCTGGCCCTGCTGTTGAACGAGATTCGTCTCGTCCTGTACAAGCGGGTGCTGCAAACGGTCATCTACATGCCTCACTTTCTGTCCTGGGTCATTATCGGGGGGATTGCGGTAGGCATTCTATCTCCGACCACGGGCATCATGAATCAGATTCTGATGTGGGTGGGACTCGAACCGATTTACTTCCTTGGCGAGGAAAGCTATATTCGCAGCATTCTGATCGGCTCCGGCATTTGGAAGGAAGCGGGCTGGGGAACGATTATTTACCTGGCGGCGCTGGCCGGGATCAACCCGGACCTATATGAAGCTGCACGCGTAGACGGCGCAAACCGGTGGCGACAGACTCTGGCGATAACGATTCCGTCGATTCTGCCCACGATCATGATTCTGTTCCTGCTGAACATCGGCAATTTCCTGGATTTCGGGTTCGAGCGGGTGTTTGTGTTCCTGAATGCCTTGAACGAGAATAAGGGCGACATTCTAGATACGTACATTTACCGCGTCGGTTTGCTCGGACAGCAGTACAGCTACACCACAGCCATCGGGCTGTTTAAATCTCTCATCGGGCTGCTACTCATTGTGGGCGGAAACGCCATAAGCCGCAAAACGACCGGAAATTCCTTATACTAGGCAGGTGACCGAAAACATGATAAAAAGATCAAAAGGTGAATCCGTATTCGAAATTTTCAACTTTATCTTCCTGGCCGCTGTGTCGGCCGCCATGATATTCCCGATTCTGCACGTTGCGGCACAATCGCTCAGCAGTGATGTGGCCATTTCACGGGGAGACGTTGGCCTGTGGCCGATTGAGTTTACGCTCTCCAACTATGCAATCGTCTTGAACGATACTTCCGTATGGCGTTCCTTTCTGATCAGCGTATTCGTGACTGTCGTGGGGACCGGGATCAACCTGATTGCAACGGCCTCGCTGGCCTATCCGCTGTCGCGCAATGAATATCGGGGACGAAAAGTCATCCTCATGCTCGTGCTGGTTACTTTTATCTTCAGCGCGCCCCTGATCCCGAATTATCTGCTCATTAAATCGCTGAACATGCTGGATACCGTATGGGCCTTGATTATTCCGGGCGCGATCAGCGCGTACAACCTGTTTATTATGCGCTCCTTCTTCATGAATTTGCCGAACGAAATTATTGATTCGGCCCGGATCGATGGGTGCGGGGAGCTGCGGATCATATCGAGCATTGTGCTGCCTTTGTCCAAGCCGGTTATGGCGACGATGGGGTTGTTCTACGCCGTTGCGCATTGGAATTCATACTCGTCCGCTCTATACTATATCAATAGCCGTCAGCTATTTCCGCTCCAGGTTCGTCTAAGAGAGATCGTCATTACCGATCAGATGGGAGAGATGGACACCACGTTTGAGAATCTGGCGAACATGTCCCCGGAGGGCATCAAGATGGCCACGATTGTGATCGCTACGCTGCCGATCATCCTGGTCTACCCGTTCCTGCAGAAATATTTTATTAAGGGCATGCTCATCGGTTCGATCAAATCCTGATCGTAAAAGAACACAATCCCATAATAAGAACGCCAATACTGCATATGAGGGTTATGAGCTACGATGAAATGGATTTAACGAAAGCGCTTACCTCACGAATGAGCCACTTGTCTACTTTATTGTGAAAAAGGGGAGAGGTTGATGAAAAAAAGTTGGACGGTCTTATTGATCAGCGTCATGATGATGTCACTGCTCGCGGGATGCGGGGGGAAACCGGAAGAAGGAACTGTCAGTCCAAAGCCGGAAGAAACGAAGCAAGGTATAGACCCCAACAAGCTGGCCTTCTCGATTTCTTTCTCCACGGGCGGCAACACCTACATCGAGTCGTCACCCGATATCAATAAGGACAAATGGGTGCTGAAGCTGGAGGAGATGACCAACACGGATCTCGATATCCGCTTGATGTCCCACAAGGAATTTGATCAGAAGATGAGTCTGATGTTTGCAGGCAACGAAATTCCGGACGTTGTGGGAAATATGCGGGGAGGTCCAACAACAGGGTCTATGTCAGGCTCGGTCGAAGCCGGGGTGTTCATGCCACTGGATGATCTCCTCAAGGAGCATGCTCCGAATTTGATGAAAATGGTCACTCCGGCCGCGTGGGAGGAAGTATCCTATAACGGCAAAATCTACGGCATCCCGGCTTGGCTGGAAAATCCGTCGCGCCGCGCCACATTCATTCGCACGGATCTCATGGAGAAGGCCGGGATCAAGGAAGCGCCCAAAACCGTCGAAGAGTACCTGGATATGCTGCGTGCCTTTAAGAAACTGGGTGTAGAGCATCCATACCAGTACCGTGAGGGCTTTAAATATGCGGATACCTTCCTTGGGGCATACGATGTGCTGCCGTTCCAGTTCATGGAGTTGAATGGGGAGGTCGTACCGAAGTTCTTTGATGTCGAGAACATGACCAAGGCGCTCCAGACATATAAGACGATGTACGATGAAGGGCTGATCCCGAAGGATTTCGCTTCCCTGTCCCAGGAGGATTACGGCCGGAACATCAACTCCGGCAAATCCGGGATGTGGGCGTCCAACGGCGAGGGGCTGATCGGGTTCCGCACCAAGCTGAAGGAAGTGGATCCTTCGATGAAGGTGGATATTTACCCATCCCCGACCGGACCGGACGGCAAGGGCGGACTCGGCTTATACAGCTCGGTATCGACTACGTACTATATCAATAGCAAGGTGGGAAAAGAGAAAGCCATCGAAATCATTAAATTACTGGATTGGATGCTGACGGAGGAAGCCGATATGTTCTTCTCCTTCGGGATTGAAGGCGAGAATTACACGATGGAGAACGGGAATGTCAACTATAAGTGGCCTGTGACGAAGCAAGAGGTTGATGAGGCGGGCTTCCGGGCCAACCAGCTGTGGTTCGTGCATGAGCTGACCTACAATAAGAAGCAGACAGCCCTTACCGAGGATGGCCAGGACGTGATCAAGGCTTTCAGCGACGTGCTGAGCAATGAAGGCCGCGGCGGCATTACGTTCATGGCGAATCTGAACAGCTTCTCCAAGTTCCCGGATCTGGCTTCGACTGGAGATACGGGACCTAAATTCATCCTGGACAGCATGGTGAAAATGATCTACGGCAAGCAGCCGATCTCCGATTGGCCGAAGGTGCTGGAGGAATACCGGGCCAAGGGCGGGGATGAGATCATCAAGGAAGCGACGGAGCGCTGGAAGAACAAGGAGAATGTCGTAGACCGTACGAGATAACATCCAAGATAGGAAGTAGGGCATCTCCTGTTTGTTCCTTAAATCATGTACAATAAATCCGATATGTAAGCGTTCAACCCAAATGAGCGAAGAATGAAAAATCAAGGTATCCGCCGGTCTTACCATCACAGGTATCCGCTGCGGATACCTTATTGTTCCATTCGATGTTTGCCTCATCCCTTATTCTTCTACATACAGGAGGCTAAAATGATATGCGGTTGCTTATTGCTGACGACGAACCTGTAATCCGAAGAGGGCTGGTCAAGATGGCGGAGACCTACCGTCTGCAGTTTGATGCCATTGACACGGCCGTGAATGGTGAGCATGCGCTCTCCCTGATCAAGGAATTCGAGCCGGATGTACTGCTGACTGATATCCGCATGCCCCGAATGGGCGGACTGGAGCTGTGTCAGGAGCTCCATGAGCAGTATGGGCATATTCAAATTATCGTCATATCGGGTTATGGCGAATTCCAATATGCGCAGCAATGTCTGGCTTATGGGGTTAAACACTATCTGCTAAAGCCAGTCACCGGCGTGGTGCTGCACCAAACCTTTGACACGATTGTTAAACACCGCAATAAAGGCATTGTCTCGCTGGCTTCCTATGTCGATTGGATTGAACATATCGGGCAGGAGATCTGGATGCTGCAGACCGAACAGCTCGATCGCCTGTTGGTGAATTGGAGAGCGCATCTGCAAACCGCGGGACTCAGTGTTCCACAGCTTCAGCAGCTGCTGGATGATGCGGTGGGCATGATTTTCCGTCGTCTTGTCTCAAAAGGGTATATGGAGGTTTCGGTGATTGAATCGATCGGTCACCACACGGTGCAGGAGCAGCTGTTCAACGAATTTGAGCTGAGGGTTAAGCAGATGACCGCCGATCTGGTGACGCAGCGGTGGGGAAATTTCAAGAACCCGCTGGATGAAGTGAAATCGTATATCGACACGCATCTGTCCGAGGAGATCACCCTTGAGGAAGTGGCGGAGATGGCCGGTTATACGCCGACGTATTTTAGCGCAATGTTTAAGAAAATGACGGGCGATACCTTTGTAAGGTACCGGATTCACCGGCGAATGGAGCGGGCGAAGGAGCTGCTGGCTCTGCCGCATATGCGGATCATCGACGTGGCGGCGAACGTCGGTTACGAGGATTATCCCCATTTTACGAAAATGTTCAAGAAGGTAACGGGACATACACCGACGGAATATCGGACGATGCTGGGCTTTAACGGATGAAAAATAAACTGTACCGCAAGCTGTTTCTGTACTTTGTATCCATCATTGTGCTGACTACCTTGTTGATCGGCATCGTTACCTACGCGCGCTCATCAGCTGAGCTGGACCGCCAGTTGGACCGGCATATGTCGCAAATCGTGCAGAATGCCTTGAACCATACCGATCTGTATATTAAATCCTACGACCGTACGATGATCTCCTTATTGACCAACCGGGAATTGAAGAAATTCGTCGATTTGCCTAACCCGGCGGACCATTATGATTACTATCACATCAGCTCCACGATCAAGGATACGGTATTCCGTCCCCTCATGGAACGGGGTCCCGAACTGCTGACCATGTATCTCTTGTCTTACAACGGACATGCCACGTACAGCTTCGGCTCTGATTTTACCGCTCCGGTATTCAGTGCAGAGGAGAAGGCGAAGCAGCTGACGGATCTCCGTAATACCACAAAAGATGAAAGCGGTCTCATGATTCACACGGAGAGCATTATACCTGGACGCAGCGGCAGCGTGGTACGCATGACGAGACTGATCAAGGGACTATCCTCCACAGCGGAAAAAGGCGTGCTAGCCATGGAAGTGCGTTCCCAGGAATTATCCTCCCTTTGGAAAGGAATTGATCTGGGCGAACGCGGATACTTCTATATCGCGGATGCGAGCGGCCATGTCGTCTATCAGCCTGAGGGACTGGAGCATGACGCCTCGTCTCCGGCCGAGGATCCGAAGCTAACTGCCGCCATCATGGGCGCAGACGAGGAATCCTTCAAATATACGACGGCCGATGGAGAGCAGAGGGTGTTCATGACGCGGATGTCTCCCTATTCCGGCTGGCGTCTGGTGGCTTCGATGCCGCTGGAGGAGTGGCGCAAACCGGTAGCCAGCATTCGGTCCACGGTCTGGACGATCGGCTTGATCAGCCTCATTGCCGCTTGTCTGCTTGCTTACCGCTTCACCCGTTCCATTACCCAGCCCATCCAGACGATTATCCGCGGGATGCGCCAGACGGAGCAGGGGCGGTGGATTCCCTTGGAACTTCCTAAGCGTGAGGACGAGCTGACGGAAATGATGCAGCGGTACAATCTGATGGTGACCCGGCTGTCGGAATTAATCGAGCGGGTATACGAGACCGAGTTGCAGCAGCAGAAGACGATTATCGAACGGCAGAATGCCGAGTTCCAGGCGCTCCAGCTCCAGATCAATCCGCATTTCATGTACAACACGCTGGAGACCATCGTGTGTTATGCCGAGGTTGAAGGCTCTTCGGAGATTACTGAAATGGTGTCCTCCCTGGGCTTTATGATGCGGTACTCCTTGCTGACGTCGCTGGAGGAGATCACGGTCGCGAATGAGCTCAAGCACGTCTTGAACTACATGACGATCATGAAGCATCGGCATGATCTAGAATTTGATCTGCGGGTTGAGGTTCCCCATGAGTTGCTCCTGTACAAAATGGTGCGGTTGACGCTCCAGCCCTTAATTGAAAATGCATTCCAGCATGCCTTTCCGGACGGCATTGAAGCATCGCAGTACATTATGATCACTGCCGGATGCGATGCTGATTCCTTCTGGGTCAGCGTTACGGATAACGGCATCGGCATGACGGATGAACAGCTGTGCGAGGTTTCGGCACGGCTGTCCTACGAGTACGACCATGTGAATCATGTGCCTGAATCCTCCTTGAACCTTAGCGGTACCGGCGGCATCGGCCTGCTGAATGTGCATCGGCGGATTCAGCTGGTATTCGGCGAGAACTACGGACTCCGTGTAATCTCGGCAGGCGAGGGACAAGGAACCATGATCCGCATGGTCATGCCATGTCCGCCGCGTGTTTAGCGTAAGGCCTGCTTCCGGATTGGAGGTCAGGCCTTACGTTTTTAAAGAGATAATGAAGGTTAACCTTCAGAGACTCCCCCTTCTTTTCTCTGAAGAATGATGAACTTTACTTGTTCTCCGATTGCGGCATGAGATGGATGGAAACGCCGCCGTATACCTTGAGACGTATCTTGATGATATCCTTGGAGCAGCAAGTTTCGGTGTGAGCCTCAATGGGAGGAAGAACGCAACGATATCGATATTCGTCCGCTTCCGCCTGTTCCCGATAGATAACCGCTCGGTATGCCGTATTATCTTCAAGGAAATCCAGCGGAATCTGGACGTCTCGTCCTCCGGCGGCACAGATGGAGGCGACAAACCATTCCGTACCCGATCGTCTTGCTATCGTAACGAATCGACCCGGATAACCTTCCAGCAGCCGAGTCTCATCCCAGACGGC
The DNA here is from genome assembly GCF_050482385.1 of Paenibacillus lautus. GTDB lineage: Bacteria > Bacillota > Bacilli > Paenibacillales > Paenibacillaceae > Paenibacillus_AQ > Paenibacillus_AQ lautus_B. Next base: position 191,051 of record NZ_JBCNHV010000019.1, on the reverse strand, counting down.
TGGAACGGCGGCCAGCAGCGGCTTGCCCGGATGATCGGCGAAGACCGAGATCGCATCGGCATAATGCTGGATGCCGGATTCGAAGAGGATGGCCAGGGCCAGCTGAAGCCCTTGGGTCGTTGTGGTCCGCTTGCTGAACGTGACCGGCGTAAAGTCCATGGACCCGATCACGTTCCGCGTAAACGGCAAGGTACAGAGATGAACCGCGTTAGGCCCTTCACTCTGTGCCCGGTAGTATTCCGCACCGTAAACGCCTTCTCTTGTCATCACGTGAGGCCATGTCCGGTGTTCGCCGCTTGGTTTGGTGGATCCATGAAAATTGACCATCAGCCGATGCCTGGCAGCGGATTCCATAATGGCATCATAGATCTGGAGCGTCTCTTGGTTGTCGCTGTCGAAGAAGTCGACCTTGATGCCAACAGCGCCCCAAGATGCCCACCGGCGTAATTTCTCTTCACGGAGTTTCTCCGTGTTCAGCCCTTTATAATGCGTCCACAGCCAGATGCCGACGCCGCGCGCCTTCGCGTAATGGATGAGCTGAGGCGCATCCAGCACACCCTCCCAGCCGCCGTCCACAACGCTGTATTCCCATCCCATCTCGGCGGCAAAATCCACATGCTGCCGTTGCATATCCATGTCGCCGCAGGAATCGCCTTCCGCGTACCAGGACCAGGCTGCTCGGCCCGGGGAAATCCAAGAGGTGTCTTGCAGCACGGACGGGGAGCATAAGTGAGTCGTTAGCGATGAAGACACCAGATCCCCAAGCGATCCGATGATCATGACACGCCAGGGTGTCGAGAGCGGAAGCTTGGCGACAATCGGCGTTTCCTGATCCGGGGCGAAGGAGGTGCGCAGCTTCCGGCCGTCGTGCTCATGCGCTGCGAGGTGACTTGCGCCATAACTGCCGTCTACAGCTGCTTCAGTCAGCAGCAGCCACTGATCCTCTGCCGATTGGACCAGCAGCGGGAAACCGAAATGTCCTCCCCGAAGATGATCCGGCATGGCATGGTCGTAGGTTCGTTCATAACACCGCATGAACGGCTGAGCCCAGACGTTGAGCATCCGGTCCTCCGGCAGATGGAAGCCGGAGAGCTCGTTCTCGAAACGAATATCTCCTTCTCCTTGCAGCTCATACCGGTATGCGAAGCCGTCATGAAAAGCACGGAAACGGATCCGCACTTGATGATTCTCGACCGAAGTCAGCAGCACCATCTCGCTTGCTTCGTAAGACTGCGACTTTTGCTTGCCAGTCACAAGCTCGTAACGCTCCGTGATCGTGTTGTGTTCAACCCCTTGAATGCGTATGCCTTCCTGAAATTTGTATTTGTCGGTAATCAGTCCGAGCGGCGACCTTTCAAGAACCCGATCCCGCTTGTTCATCACCGTGTAAAAGAGGGAGCCTTTATGCTCCTGTTCCAGCATGATCTGCAGATTCCCGTCAGGTGAATAAAGCTGTGCATGAAACGGCGCTGACGGAGATTGGGATAACTCGTGATCCATAAACGAAACTCCTTCCTTGTCGCTCCAAGAATGACGTATCCATTGCAGCCTCATTGTAACGGACAAAGCGAAGGCTTAGCATACGGCTCCGTTCGCTCCAGGTTGTGTTTTCTTACGTTGTGTTACTCCATAAAAAAACACGGCCATTCCGCAAGTTACGGCATGGTCCGGCGAGCCGCGGCTGTTTTATCATAGAAGCATATCAAGGGGTGTTTGAAAGGAGGGCATCATGTAATCACGGGTGGATCGTAATCACTACATATGACAAAGGAGGGGTGATGATTGATGAGACAGGTGCGCAAGCGTAACAGGCAGGTAAGAAGAGGAGGTATAATACTGCTATTGGGTATTCTGCTGTTTTCGTTCGGCAATCCGCCAATACAGGGGGAAACGGCTGCACCGGATGTGATGGAGCGTGTCAACCTGGCATGGAATAAGCAGGCGACGACCAGTTCCGAGGTCAGCGGGCGTGAAGCCGGGAAGGCCGTTGACGGCAGTCGTGATACCTACTGGCAGCCGGCGAGCACAGACCGTGAGGACATGAGTGTATTTGTACAGGTGGATCTGGGGAGTGAGCAGTCCTTCAATCAGGTTGTCCTGGATTTAAATCGGGGAGATAATCTGGGAAGTATCGAGATAGATTACTCCCGTGACGGTGAGTCTTGGAGCAGAGCTTATACGAAAAACGGGGGTATTCGAGCGGACGGTCAGGAAGTGATGACTTTTGATTTCGTAAGCGCTTCCCAAATTCGGGTAACGCTGCTGCTGAGCCGCAATCTCAATGTTCAGCTTAAGGAGTTGGAGCTTTATATGCAGGATGGAGATCAAGGGATTCCGTCCGATGTAACGGAGCTGGCCTTCGTGAAGTCGGATGGGTCACCTTATAACAACAATGAGGAACTGACCTTGGACATTGGTGGCACATCGGCCGTGGAGGCGCGCGGCAAACGGGTCAGCGGGGAATGGATTTCGCTGCCTCAAGGCCAGGTTCAATATCATGCGGTGGGAACCAGCGCCGCGGTCACTTCCGAAGGTTCGATTATCGGGACCAAGGTAGGCGCCACCCGGTTATATGCGGAAACCAGCATCAACGGTCAAGCAATACGTACGCCGGATTTCTGGATTGTAGTGAAGGATGATCAGGAGTTCCAGGATCCGAAATACATTGCCTTCAGTTCGTTCGCGCATAAGGCGTTGATCCAGAAGATTGGCGAGGCGGCGATCTTGGAGGAAGGCAAGGAGCTGCCAGTCGTAACGATCGTTCCGAATCAGGATGGAACCGTAACTGCCAGATGGTTCAAGGACGATCAATCCAGAGGCTCGCTGGGCACGAAGGCGCTGCAGGCGGGGGTAACGCAATCGATAACGCTTCCGGGTGGGATGAAAGTACCGGGCACGTACGAGGTGCGGATGACTTTCCAAACCACAGACGGGGGAACCTACTTCGACAGCTTGTTTTATACCGTCATGCCCAAGAAAGGAATACCTGAAGGTCAGAGTCAAATTGCCTTTACCGGAAAAGACGGAAGGATGGTGTATGTTCCCGATTATAAGGGGAACCGGATTATCGATTTCTCAAACGTCGGTTATATGGGTGGCGGTGTGAAATTGCCCGACGTTCAGGCGAGAATTGCCGTACAGCCGACCGGCGGGGACGATACGGCGATGCTGCAAGCGGCGATTGATGAGGTGTCCCGGCTGCCGCGTGACGCAGATGGTTTCCGGGGGGCGGTGCTGCTGAAGAAGGGCACGTATCTGGTCGGCGGTTCCCTGAACATTCAGGCCAGCGGGGTCGTGCTGCGGGGTGAAGGCAAGAGTGAGGATGGCACCATCATCCGCGGCACGGGAACAACGGCCAGAAATTTGATTGTTGTCGGTGGAACGAACGGTGCAGCTGTTGTTGACGGGACGGAGACGTACATCCAGGATCTGTACGTTCCGGCAGGCTCCCGATCCTTCCATGTCCAGAATGCCTCCGGCTATCAGGTGGGCGATTCCGTCATTGTTCGAAGAATCGGGAATGACCGCTGGATTCATGAGATCGGCATGGATCATATCTACATGCGGCCAGGGACGGAGGGAACGCAGCAGTGGTCCCCGTTCAATCTGGATTTTGACCGTGTCATTACGGCTATCGACGGCAACCGGATTACGGTGGATGCTCCATTAGCGAATGCCATTGAACGTCAATGGGGTGGAGGCAAGCTGTTCAAGGCGACGGATGAATCTCGAATCGAACAGGTCGGGATTGAGAACATGCGCGCCATCTCCGATTTTGATCCGAGCAAGACCGATACCAAGATGGATAACGATGTTCTGGATACCCCGTATTATTCTGATGAGGCACATGCGGAGCGCTTCATTATGATGAACAGCGTGAAGAATGCCTGGGTGCGCGAGGTGGACGGGTACCATTTCTCCTACGCCTTGGTGCAGGTCGGGCGGCAGGCCAAATGGGTCACCGTGCAGGACAGCGAAACGTACGACATGGTCAGCGTAATTACCGGCGGTCGTCGTTACAGCTTTTTCATCCAGGGGCAATTAAATTTGGTGCAGCGTAATTATACGGAGACTTCACGTCATGCTTATGTTATTGAGAGCCGTGTACAAGGACCGAATGTCATGTACGACAATAAGGCCACACGCGAATACAATACAAGCGAGCCGCACCATCGCTGGTCCACGGGCGGTTTGTACGACAACGTCAGTGCGCGTATCAGCGTTCGCGACCGCGGATGGTTGGGCAGCGGACATGGCTGGGCGGGGGCGAATTACGTCATGTGGAACACCGAAGGCGGGCTTGTTGCGCAGAAGCCCCCAACGGCACAAAACTATGTCATCGGCCATATCCCGACGGAAGACGGTTTGAATGTGAAACCACTCGTTCCGAATGATTATGATTCAAGACCGCGTGAGGACGGTTATTGGGAATACGCCGACCGGCATGTAGCGCTCCAGAGCTTATTCGTCCAGCAGTTGAAGGATCGTCTGGGTCAGCAAGCGGTGGATAATCTGGCCCGTACGCCTGTGGGCGGCGGTGCGATAGATATACCGGAGCAGCCTTAATTATATATAGCGAACAGGGGATTATCAGGGGAGACGCTGATCGTCCCCTTCTTCGCGAAGAAGGGGAGACATATATGAAGATGGAGAAGGTGGAGAGTGAGACAACAGGAAGAGGTGCGGAACGTTCTCATGGCGGGCATCAAACGGAGTCTGAATGTACAAGACAGCACGGCAAGATTGAGGCAGCAGGGCATGAAACTCCATGGCCGGAGCCTGATACATCTGTAAGTCGGCGCTTGCGGTTATGGTACGCTTCCCCGGCGGCCGAGTGGAATGAAGCATTGCCCATCGGGAATGGGCGCTTGGGCGGCATGGTCTTTGGCAAGACCTCGCTTGAACGGGTGCAGCTCAACGAGGATTCCCTCTGGTATGGTGGTCCGGGAAGGGGAGCCAACCCTAACGCCACTGAATATTTGAGCGAGATTAGGCAGATGCTGCGGGATGGACGTCAGGCCGAGGCCGAACATCTGGCCCGGATGGCGATGACTTCATCCCCGAAATACGAGCAGCCCTATCAGCCGCTGGGCGATTTGCTGCTCAAATTTCTGGATGCCGTGGAAGCGGTGGAGCATTACGAGCGAGAGCTGGATTTGGAGCGGTCCATGGTGACCGTATCCTATTCCTCGAGCGGCATAGGCTATCGCAGGCAGTATTATGTCAGTGCGCCGGATAGCGTGATGGTGATTCGCCTAACTGCCGATCAACCCGGGGCACTTACGTTTGCGGCAAACCTGATGCGCCGTCCTTTTGACAGCGGAACGGAGTCGTTAGGGCATGATACCTTGCTGATGAAGGGCGAATGCGGCGCGGACGGCATTTCCTTCTGCACGGCACTGCGTGCTGTCGCTGGGGGAGGAAGCGTACGAACCATCGGTGATTTTCTCTCGGTTGAAGGCGCGGATTCGGTTACGCTGCTGCTGTCAGCCCAGACGACCTTTCGGTGTGAGCAGCCGGGCCAGGTATGTCTGGAGCAGCTGGATCGTGCGGCAGGCATGTCGTTCGAACAGTTGGAAAGCCGTCATCTGGAGGAGTATCGGGAGAAGTTTGAGCGGTTCTCGCTAACTCTCGGTTCCAGCAAGAAGGATGCGAATAGAGCGGACTTAACGGAAAGAGAAGTTGACATTCCGAATGGGATGGATCGTGTTGTCGGTCCAAATCAAGTTGAAATTTCATATCGAGCAGAAAACGATTTGTCATCCCTGCCTACCGATCAGCGGCTGAATCTGCTGCAGGAAAGAGTGGAGATTGAAGGAGCCTCTGCGGAGAACAGCGATCCCGACTTGATCGCGTTATATGTGCAGTACGGGCGGTATTTGCTCATCTCCTGCTCCAGACCCGGATCTCTCGCAGCGAACCTGCAGGGCATATGGAATGAAAGCTTCACCCCGCCCTGGGAGTCGAAGTATACGATCAATGTGAATATTCAGATGAACTACTGGCCGGCAGAGCTGCTGGGCTTGGCGGAATGCCACGAGCCGCTGTTCGACCTGATTCACCGCATGCTCCCGAATGGTCGGGACACGGCTCGCGAGATGTATGGCTGCCGTGGTTTCGCGGCGCATCACAATACCAATCTCTGGGGAGAGACCCGGCCTGAAGGAATATTGATGACCTGTACCGTATGGCCGATGGGAGCTGCCTGGCTGTGCCTTCATCTATGGGAGCATTACCGGTTTGGCGGGGATGCGGTTTTCCTGCGGGAACGAGCGTATCCGGTCATGAAGGAAGCGGCGATATTCCTGCTGGATTATATGACCGTGGATGAGGAAGGGAGACGGATAACCGGACCTTCCGTGTCGCCGGAGAACCGATTTGAGCTGCCGAACGGAGCCATCGGCAGCCTCTGTATGGGACCTGCCATGGATGCGCAGATTGCGACGGCCTTGTTCCGGGCCTGTCTTGCGGCAGGCCATCTTGTCGGAGATGAGGGCTCCTTCCTTGAAGAGCTTCAAACCGCGCTGCAAGAAATTCCGGCACCGCGTATTGGAAGGCAGGGAGGGATCATGGAGTGGCTGGATGATTATGAGGAGGCCGATCCCGGACATCGGCACATCTCGCAGCTGTTCGCCCTATATCCGGGAGAGCAAATTGATCCCGTCCAGTCACCTGAGCTTGCCGAGGCAGCGAACAAGACCTTGGAGCGGCGGCTTGCGCATGGCGGCGGTCATACCGGCTGGAGCAGGGCCTGGATCATCAATTATTACGCCAGGCTGCAGCGCGGCGCGGAAGCGCACGAGCATCTCGTGAATCTGCTGGCTTCCTCAACTTACCCGAATCTGCTGGATTGCCACCCGCCTTTTCAAATCGACGGTAATTTCGGCGGGATTGCCGGCGTTGCCGAAATGCTGCTGCAGTCTCATTCGGGAGAGTTAAGGCTGCTCCCGGCCCTGCCCCCGCAGTGGAGCAGCGGTGAGGTGAAGGGGCTTCGTGCCCGGGGCGGCTGTGTGGTCGACATGTGCTGGGAGGAAGGTGAACTGACCGAGGTGAAGATTAGCGCTGATAGGGCGGGCGAATGCAGGCTATGGTCCCGTTCATCGCTTGTCCTCATAGAGGAGAAACAGCTTGGAGAGGTTACGCTGACGAGTACCACCCTATCCGGAGGAGCATATTGCTACTCGTTCTTGATACAGCAGGGTGCTAGCTGTTACTGGAGAAGGTCTGCCTAGGATACACATAGAGCGGTTGAAGAATACGTCTAAATTGAAAGTAATGGTAAATCCTCAGTGAGGGAACAAATATATTGTTATAACAACGAAAATAACCCACTCCTAAGGTTGGCGCCTAAGTGGGTTATTTTCTCATACGGATCGATTGCACCAAATACTAGTGAAAAGTGTGCCCGGACACTTTTTCGTCGTTTCGGATTACGAACTTTCATCAGGCCAAGCAGGACGGGTGGCGACTTATTTCCTAAAATGACGCATTCCCGTCCGTTCGCCTCTATTCTTACTGGGCCGTTAAAATCAGAGGTCCGTCCGCCGTGATTGCGACCGTATGCTCATATTGCGCCGACAACTTGCCGTCGGCCGTTCTTGCCGTCCACTGATCGTCGTCGATCGTGATATGGAACGTACCTTCGTTGATCATCGGTTCGATGGTAAACACCATGCCTTCCTTTAGCCGAATGCCTTTGCCGGCTACGCCGATATGCATGTAGTTAGGCTCCTCGTGCAAGCTTCGCCCGATCCCGTGCGCCAGCAGATCACGTACGACCGAATACCCATTCGCTTCCGCATGCTGTTGTATCGCCGACGTTATGTCACCGAGCCGGCCCCCCGGGATTGCCCGGGCGATCCCCAGATCCAGGCATTCCTTGGTCACCTTCATTAATTTTTGCGCTTCAGGCCGGATATTGCCCACCGCATAACAATGGCAGGAATCGCCGAACCATCCGCCATATTCCACGACGATGTCGAGCTTCAGCAAGTCGCCGTCCATAAGCACGCGGTTCGAAGGAATGCCGTGGGCCACCACATCGTTGACCGAAATGCAGGTTTCGGCGGGGAAACCGTTGTACCCTTTCGTAAACTGCTTGCCGCCCAGTTTGGTGATGTGTCTGGCAACAAAGTCATTGATCTCCTGGGTGGTGATCCCAGGCTCAATCAGCTTGGTCACCTCGCGGTAGCAGTCCGCAACGATTTGGCTCGCCGGCTTCATCTCTTCGATTTCCTTAGGTGATTTTAAAATGATCATCTCTGTTTATCCGCTCCTTATCCATTCTATAATTTTAAAAAACAGGCGATATCCCCGGCCTCCTCGTGCAGCCTTCCGCGGCGAAGCGAAAGCGAGGCGCAGCCGACCAAGGCGGCCAGCAGCATTTCCGCGCGCTGTAGCTGATACGGCGGCTCCTCCATGTTTCCGTCGGCAGCCCCGTCGGCCGCACGCCCGGTTTCCAGCAGCGCGGCAAACGGCGCGAGCACCTCCCGGCGAAAGGCGGCCGAGAGCGGGGCCGAGCGTGCTTCAGGCAGCGAGGCAAAGCCCTCACCGGCCAGCTTATGCAGCAGGTACAGGGCGTGGTCCTCCGCCCAAAGCTGCAGCAGCCGGACGCCGGCGGCAGCGACGGGGCCAAGCTCTGCGGCAGCGGCCGTTTCGCGGCTTCCGCTTCGGGAATCCGCGGCAGCCAAGTTTCCGGTGTCCGCCGCAGCGGTCAAGCCGAAATGCCCGCCTGCGGGCGCCTCCCCCGAAGCCGAAGCGCGCGGGACTTCCTGCGGGGACTCCGGCGAAGCCTTCAGCGGAACCTTCAGCGGAGCCTCTTGCGGGGCCTTCAGCCATCCCCCGGCCCGCTCCAACGCGTCCCATAGCAGATCGTAGAGCAAATCGCCCTTATTGCTGTAATAATGGTATACCGTGCCATAGCCGAGTCCCGCCTGCGCGGCCACATCGCGGATTTCCAGCAAATTCCCTTTATTCAAAAATACATCGGCAGCGGCTTTCCGGATTTGCGTCAGACGCCGCAGCCGAATCTCTTCATTTTGTTCCTTCGTGCGTGGAGTCATCTCGTCCGTTCACCTCTTTATTTTTGACCTACTCTCATGTCAATATAAACCATCGGCTTGCGAATAACAAGAGATTAGCTGGAGGATTTTCGGCCCAACTTAGAAATCGGTGCTAGACCAACGGGGTAGCCTCGAACGAGCAACCGATGACGGAGTTGAATAACTTCACCTCGTATTTTTCCCCTATACTTATTCTCTCCCATCTACTCCCCTTATGGCTCTTGTACATTATTTCATCGCTGTGCACGTGGGACAAGGGAGGGCTTGCATACATATAGATAAAAACAAAGGAGAGCGTTCAAATGGAAGATAATACACTAGGCTTAATCATCACGCGCCGCCTGCAAGAACACGGGATATCCATGCGGAAGCTGGCTTCCTTGACCCATGTGGACCCCGCGACCATCTCGCGAATCATTAATGGAAAAACGAGACCCAAAGAGCAGCTCCTGGACCAAATCGCCTTCCATTTGGAGCTCGATCCCATCACCTTGTTTGTTGCCGCAGGGTACGGCCAAGATGAGCTTAAGCAATTCTATAAGTCGATTGAGAAGATGGTCCGAGTACTCCTGTCGTCCACGACCATCAATTGGGTGGCCACGACCGAGAAAATCGAAAGCACGCTGGCAGAATACAGGGAGTACGCCAAGACACCGGAGGGCGAGCGGATTATTCAAACGGAGCTGAAGGCCAAGCTGCAGAGGATTAATGGTCAAGGCCCGTTCATTGAGAAAATCGAGCAGATGCATGAGCAGTACCTCAACCAATCCCTGTCGCCTGAAGCTTCCTCCATTATCGGCAGCGCGCTGCTATATTTTATTCTGGAGAAGGACATTATTCCGGATAACCTGTTTCCGCTTGGATTCATTGATGACGCCTTGGCGATTCAGCTGGCCCTGGATCAGGTCATCGCGATGGAATAGCACAGGATCGTGAAATCGAGGCTTCTCAATGCAACAAAAAACATCAAGTTATTGATATTGTTGCACACCCCTGCAACACCTCTCATATAGATACAGGGAATCATAACAATTATGGGAGCGTGGTCGAAACATGACAGCATGGATGATTGTTGCCCTTCTAACATTGTCCTCCAGCATCGATAACTTGGGGGCAGGGCTTGCCTACGGTATTCGGAACATCCGAATTCCGGTCATTACCAATATGGGAATTGCGTTGATCGGATTTATATTCAGCATGGCTGGAATCTATTTTGGATTGTGGTTGTCCTCGGTTCTTCCCGGAGTGCTGCCGGCTGTGTTAGGAGCTGTATTCCTGTTCTTGATCGGCCTGCGTATTGTATTGCTGGCGAAAAGCACGAATGACCCTCATGTCGCTTCAAAGATAGGCATCGGCGAAGCCGTCATGCTCGGTATTGCACTATCGGCAAATGCATTGACCAACGGCGTTGGCGCAGGACTTCTCGGGTTCCCCCCGCTAGGCATTTCACTGCTTGCAGCTGCGGGAAGTTTTATCTGCGTATGGGGAGGGGCCGTTATGGGATTGCGGCTCAAAAATATTCGTATTGGCTCTCACTCCCTCGGCCAGTTCGGAACCGTCATAAGCGGCGTGTTGCTGGTTGTCATCGGAATTTCGATCTTTTTCTAGCTAATCTACTTGGAAAGCCTGATCGCGTTCAGGCTTTCTTTGTCTTTTTTCATCCATCGGGGCTGCCCGGTTGCGCTAAAATCAATATGGGTTGCTCTGCATCAGGTATGGTTGCTCTTCGCCACGTACGGGATGCATCCACTTGTCCATCCCCCCGGAGGGGGATTTCAAGAAAGGGTTAACCCGCTATAATGAGCCTATTGGCCGTGCACAGCCGCGAAATTAATTATTTTAAATTGAATATACATTGCCGAAATATGGGAGATCATGTATTGTTCATGAATATTTCATTTGCTATGATTTTGTATTAGGTATAAAGAATCAGAGAATTGGGGTTGAAAAATCGATGAACCGTAAAATGATAGTAACCACAGCCGCTTCTTTGTTAGTCGGTGTGGTTGCAGGCACAGGCATTATGATGAATGATCAGGCTTATCAATCGGTGAAGCAGGCAGTAGGCGGAAGCGCAACAAATAACTCGATTGGTCAGATTGATTTCTCCAGTATGGATATTGAGACCGCATTGATGACTGTACAGCAGCAGCGGACTCAAATGCTGGATACGCAGCTTAACAACCAGATTCAAGACGTGCAGAAGCGGAACGAGGAAATCGCTAAGAAGAACGATACGATGGCGGGGATTAACGGCGCCTTGGCCGGAGAATCGGCAAATGGCCAGTATTCGATTTCGGATGATCTCGCCGCCAAGCTTGCAGCAGAAGGAATCGCGGATGCATCCAAGAAGGAATACACGGCAGAGGAGCTTAAACAAGCAACCGAGAAGCTTAAGGGGTCCATCGACAATCTTTCGAACTCCCAGCAGATGGACATGCTCCAATTGCAGTCGATGACAAACAAGCGCAACGAAGCCTTTGACGTGATGTCGAATTTCATTAAAAAAATGGAAGATTCACGCAGCAGCATCATCGGAAATATGCGATAATAGAGTCGTTACATAATGAATAGAGAGGAATCTGCCGTCTGGCGGATTCTTTTCGTCTATGGAGAGAATGTAAATGACGATGCTGGCAATTGATTTTTTGCTTAGTCATACGCTGTTTCGGGGTGTGCCGCTGCATGAGCTGGAAGGTGCCGTCCAATCAATGCATGAAGAGCATTTTCATGACGGCGACGACTTGATTGTTGAGGGGAGCTACGGCAATTCCTGTTATTTCATCATGAGCGGACAGGTTCAGATCGTGTCCCGGAATTTGATTGGCCATACGGTGACGCTGGATGTCTTGGGCGAGGGGGCACTGATCGGCGAGGTTTCTCTGTTCCTTGAGGAAAAAAGGACCTCGGGTGCCCAGGCCATCGGTGAAGTGACGGCGCTAAAGCTGGAGCAGAACGCGTTCAGCCGTCTGGCCGCGGCTAGTCCGATGTTCCATGAGAGCTTGTCCTTCTCCGCCCGGATTCGTACGATGCATGCGATGCTGAGCAAAGCGACGATCTGGGCCGCGATCCCGAACGCGGAGCTGCGCGGGCTTGCGGAAGTTACGGTCAGACGGAAAGTGTACAAGGGTGACGTCATTGTAGCGGAAGGCTCCCTGGCGGACCGTTTCTACATGATCGCCGAAGGCCGTTTCGAAGTGCGCAGCGGTCGGCGGAAGAAGGCGATTTATAAGCCCGGGGATTATTTTGGCGAGATGGATCTGCTGAGCGGTGATGCGCATACGGGAACGGTGACGGCCCTGGAGAACGGCGAGCTGATGGTGATGGGCCGGGATGAATTTCATTTTGTTCTGCAGCAGTATGAGCCGGTCCGGCGGCAGTTTCATGAAGTGCTGCGGATTCGCAGGCCCGATCTGCTGTCGGATGAGGTGCTGGCTAAATTGCACCACACGGCAGCGGATACCGTCGCTCCGAATGCTTCGAAAGAAGCAGCGGCTGCGGTGGAGGCCGTGAACCTGGCTCCGCCGAAAAAGGAGCGCTGGATGGATGTGCTGCTGGCGCTTGGCGGTATCTTCGTTGTATTGACTGTGCTTGCCATCTGGCTGAAGCAGCCTCTGTGGATATATGCTGCGATGATCTCCGGCGGATTGGTGGGACCGGTGTCCTTTGTCGCTTATATGAGAAGCTCCCAATTACTCGGCTTCAAGCCGATCAGGCTGGTCTTGGTATTCGTGGCCTCTGGCATCATTGCTGTGCCGATTGCCTGGATGCTGGAACGCTTATGGTCGGTTGGCAGTGGACTGGAGACCACGACGTCGGAGCATATTCAAGCAGCTCTTATGATCGGCGTCATTGAGGAAATTGCGAAGCTGCTGGTGTGTTTCCTGTTCCTCCGCGGCCGCAGACAGCGGTTCCTGATGGATGCTGTGGTATTCGGGGCAGCAGCAGGCATGGGCTTTGCTGCGATAGAGAGCATTCTGTACGGATACATGTACTTGCAGCAGCATGCAACTTCGGGGATGCTGGCTGTTCTGTGGGTCAGAGCCCTGCTGTCCCCATTCGGTCATGGAACCTGGACGGCCATTGCCGCTGCCGGTTTGTGGCATGGGCTGAGAGGGGCATCGAAGCGTTCTGCCCGCGCGAATCGTGCGTTGAAGCCAATCCTGATGATGATACCCTTACTGCTGCTCAGCATCCTGCTGCACGCGGCATGGGATTATCCTTATGCCGCCGGATTATGGAAGATGACCGGCATGGTACTGGTCGGAGGTGTCGGGATCTGGCTGCTCATCATGCTCATTCGCCAAGGCACGAAGGAGGAGCGGGAGATGCACCGTGCCGTCAACCCTGCCCAGCAGGTGGAGGACCGAATCCGGCATGCGGTCGGCCCGAACTCTGCCAGGGCGGGCGTCAAGGCATCCGGCTCCGCGCAGCCGTTGACCTGCGAGGCTTGCGGCACCGTGTCACCTGCGGGGACGAGGTACTGCGGCCGCTGCGGCCAGGCTTTGCAGCTTTAATACATAAAGGGTTAGGCAGAGGGCATGAACGCCCGATCTGCCTAACCCTTTTTTCTTAAACATTAACCATACAAGTACGACTTCACATCGGGCCCGATATAGGCTCTCCATATGATCAGATTGTAAGGATCGTCCCAGTCGATCTGCTGCGGCTCTTCAAACATGCGGTGCAGGCGGTTGTTGTTGAAGATGATGGAGCCGCATTGATCAAAAGCCACTCCGTCTACCCACAGCATTCTGTCGTCGGACAGCAGCTTGTTGAACGAACGCGTGTACGGTGAATAGTAACCGATCCCCTTGCCCTCGAGCATGGTGTAGAATATTTGGCCTTTATTGTCGGCATGCATGCCGTCGGTTGTCGTTCCTTTGCTGCCCAGGGTCTGAACGGAATTCCGGATGATCGAATCGGGAATATTGAAATTCCGCAGCAGTCCTGTATCGATAGCGTATAGATTGCGCCCCGTTACCTGGCAGTAGAATAGAGTTCCACGATCCGCGGATAGTGCTATGCCGTCGGCGCCGATCCGGATCGGCTTGTCGCGGTATACCGGCTCGGTATCAATCTCAAACCGGAATCGGGGCACGTCCTGCGTACTGTAATGACTGTCGAGGACGCGCCGAAATTTCTTCGTTCTCATATTGTAGATGATAATTCCGCCATACAATGGATGGTCCGGCCAGCCGGAGCCCGAATCGGTGATATAGGCATAACCGTTTCGGTTATCCACCACGATGTCGTTCAGGAACGACGTACGGGGCGGGGCGATATCATCCGGAATGACAATGGAATCGAGCAGGCGGTTCGCGCTCAGATCCCAGATGACCAGCTTTTGCGAGCCTTCGGGCGAAGTATCGTATGCGATTTTTCCTTGATCCAGAATCCACATCCGGTTATGTTCATCGATCTCGTAGCCAAGGACGGATTGCAGCATCCGTACATCCCCCGGCATATTCCACTCCCAGCTTGGAAAAGCATCCAGCACCGGCTTGCCGTTCACCATCACGATCGTGTTCAGCGTAGCGGGAATCCCTTCAGCCCAGCGCGGAACCGATACGTAGAAGCGTCCCTGCCGGTCCACTTTGACGCCTGCGGGCATGCAGTGCTTCCAATACTGATGCTCCTCGAATCGCTGCTTCATCGCAGCATTCGGGAAGTTCCAGTTCAGGCGGTTCCAATGGAAGAGCATCTGATACGGACTTGTATAGCTATGGGCTTGCTTATCATGAGGGACGGCAGACTGCTGCCATGGGCCCTCCATGGAATGATACGGTATTCGCATATTTGTAAGACCTCCCCATAATATGCTCGGTTCATCCATTGCGGCAGCGATCATTCATTCTTCGCGCTGATTCCTCTGAGTTAGTTATATGCCCAGAGGGATGGATTGGCACCGAAAATATTTACGAGAGAGGTCTTTTTTCAGAATACCCGTTACACTTGCAGAACCTTAATCAGATTCGTGTTACCGGATTGACCGATCGGCACGCCGGCAGATAATACGATAATGTCGCCTTTTTCGATGTAGCCTGTCTTGATGGCATTGCGGGTTGCGGATTCGAACATTTCGTCCGTCGTTGTGACTTTGTCGCCTTTTACCGGAATGACGCCGGAGAGCAAGCAGATTTTGGCCAGCACTTCCTCATGCTGTGTGACCGCGATAATCGGTGCTTGTGGCCGATATTTCGAAATCATCCGCGCCGTAAATCCGCTCTCGGTTGACGTAATGATTGCTTTGGCATTCAGCACGAGGGAGGAGCTAACCGCACCCTGACTAATAACCTCGGTAATATCGGCTACTTGCTGTCTGGATTTGAAAGCGAATTGGTCTTTATAATCGATCATCGTTTCGGCGCGGCGGGCGACTGCGGCCATCGTGCGCACGGATTCTACCGGATATTTGCCCGCAGCGGATTCGCCCGAGAGCATGACAACGTCAGCTCCCTGGATCACCGCGTTAGCCACGTCGCTCACCTCGGAGCGGGTTGGACGGGGATTGACCTGCATCGATTCCAGCATGTGTGTTGCGACGATTACCGGTTTGCCGGCCAGGTTGCATTTATCGATCATTTCTTTTTGCATCATAGGTACTTCTTCAATTGGCACTTCAACGCCAAGGTCTCCGCGGGCGACCATGATTCCGTCGGATGCTTCAATAATGTCATCCAGGTTCTGCATACCCTCTTCATTTTCGATCTTGGAGATGATCTGTACATGATCCGCGCCGCGTTCCTTCAGAATGCTGCGAATCTCACGGATGTTATCGCCATGACGCACGAAAGAAGCGGCAATGATCTCAATGTCGTTCTCGAGCCCGAAGCCGATATGCATGACGTCACGCTCGGTGACCCCAGGAAGTGTCGTTTTGATTCCGGGGAGGTTGACACCTTTACGAGGTTTAAGCACGCCACCGCTAATGATTTTACAGTGAATGTCCTTCCCGTCAACATGGAGAACGTTCAGGTCTACAAGGCCATCATCAATCAAGATACGGTCACCCGGCTTAACCACGAGATTTAATTCGGCATAATTGACCGAGATGCGGTGTGTATCGCCCAGAATTTCTTCTGTAGTCAGGATCAGCTCCTCACCTGGCTTCAGCAGGCAGGAAGCCTCCTTCAGCTTGCCGATCCGTACTTCGGGACCTTTAATGTCCATCATGATGGGTACATACGTGTTTAATTCGGATGCAGCCTGGCGAATATTCCGGATACGGGCCACGTGATCTTCCGGCTCTCCGTGTGCCATATTCAAACGGGCAACGGTCATTCCCTCCTGAATCATGTTCTTCAACAGCTCAATGGAATCGCACGCGGGTCCCATCGTACAAATGATTTTTGTTTTTAGCATGGCTGTTTGTTCCTCCTTTGTATTTGCACTCGTCAGCTATTTGCAGCAGCATTCGAGCTCATTCTAACTACCCTAATAATCACATTGTAGCCTGTCTTGTCGAATCGTGATATGAACTATAGTACAATGAATGGATTATAGTATCGCAATGGAGGTGAGTTATGATCACTCCGGTAGAAGTCATGCAAATTAGCGGTGTCGATTGGTATGAAGAAGCTGACAATGAGAAGCGAGCATGGCGCTTAAGCCTTGTGACATATGGAAAATGTGTATATTGGGTGAATGGGGATAAGCAGATTATGGAGAAAGGGGAAATGCTGCTTATTCCAGCCGGTGCTCCGTATTATGGCAAAAGCATCCCTACCGTGACACACACGCAAATCGTGATCCAATGGACAGATCAGCTATCGACGGGATTATCGGTGCTTGAACGGGAAGAAGCATTAAAACATAAACCCGGCTGTTATGAGTTGATCCGCGAACGGTTGAAGGTGATCCATCAGCAGTGGCAGGAACGCCCATCTTATTATGTCTTGATGATAGAAGCATTATTGACAGAAGTGTTGATTTATATCAGTCGTGAGCTGGACAAGGGCGTCATCACGCCGGAGAAGCACTTGCATGTGGAACGGATGAAGTCTTATATTGAGCGGCATTACCGTGAGAAAATAACGAAAGAGGAGCTGGGCGATGCCATCGGCAAAACCCCCAATTACGCAGCGGTACTCTTTAAGAGTGTCACGGGGCAGACCATCAGCCAGTACGTGCACGCCCAGCGGATCAAACGGGCCGTGTATTTGTTAACGGAATCGCAACTGACGGTACAGGAGATTGCCGTATTTCTCGGATATCAGGACCTCTCCTACTTCTATAGAATTTATAAACGAGTCACGGGCAGCGCCCCATCGGATTTATTGCATGAGCGTCCACGAACGATCTAGGAAATTTAACGCAAAAAAGAGGGCTGGGCCCTCTTTTTTGGTGATTGCTATTTTATTGAGCAGCGTCATTTTCAAATAACTGCTTCACATACTGCCTCAGTTTCGTTTTATCTACGCCGAGCACTTGTGCTCGTCCGGCCATCTCGTTTGTCAGCAGTGAGAACGGAGGAAGCTGCTGCTGGTCGATTTTATCCATATTCACATCAAAACCGAGAGCCATCAGCTTCAGCATTTCTTTGGGGCTTAGATCGGTTTCGATGTATGGCGCAATTGAATCCAGGATGCCGGGCAGCTTGATTAAAGAGCCTGTGGTCTGCATCTTCTTGGCGACTTCCGTCATGAGAATCCGTTGTCGTTCCGTACGGGCAAAATCGGACTTTGCATCGTGCCGGAACCGGACATATTGGAGGGCCATCTTGCCGTTGAGGTGCTGCAGCCCTTGCTTTAAATCGATGTCGTACATATGCTTGTCCGCTTTGCTTGTGTAATACATGTCCTTCTCCACCTCAATGTCGACTCCGCCTATGGCGTCGACCAGGGCTATGAATCCGACAAAATCGGTGTAAACATATTTATGTATGGGCAGGTCCAACAAATCGCTGATGGTTTGTCTGGTCAACTCGATTCCGCCGTAAGCAAATGCCGAATTCAGTCGTCCTTTGCCATGGCCGGGGATGTCCACATAGGTGTCACGCAAAATCGAGAATAAATGGGCTCTTTTCGTGACAGGATCGATGGAGGCAACCAGCATCGTGTCGGATCTGCCAGCATCGTCTCCCCGGGAATCTCCTCCAATCAGGAGAATATTAATGCGTTCTTTACCCTCCCACTTGGGTATCTCGATGATTTCCTCCGACGCAGCGCCCGAGGTTTCCGCCTGCTCCGCCGAATTCGAAGCGGTCGAAATTTGGTTTGAGAATTGTATAATAGCGTAGGTATAGTACGAGATAATCCCCAAGATTCCAACGGATAGTAAGAGCATGGTGTATTTTAACCATTTCTTTTTCATAGTTCCTATAACATCCTTTCTGTTTTACTAACTGCATAATTGACCATTCTAGCAAAATAATGAACAAAAATCATATTTTCCCGAAAAAAACGATTCGGAAAAGTCGATATAATCCGGTTGGATGAACGGGTTGACTCTCCTCCAAGGGGAGACCTTAGACTGGAAGTCGAAGGAGGGAACCACCGTATGTTATACACGGTAAAAGAGGTTTCGGAGCTGTCCGGGGCGACGATTAAAGCGCTGCATCATTATCATAAAATCGGTTTGCTGCTGCCTGCCGAGATCAGTGAAGCGGGTTATCGCTTGTACGGCACTGCCGAGCTGGAGCGATTGCAGCACATTCTGTTTTACAGGGAAATGGATTTTTCGTTGGACCAAATCAAGGCACTGATGGAGAAGGCCCCTGAACGGCGGAAGATGCTGTTACAACAGGAGAAGCAGCTGATGGATCGCGCCGATCGATTGGATACGATTCTGAAAACCTTAAGAACATCCTTAACCAGTACGGAGGAGGGCAAGCGAATGGAGCCTCAGGAATTATTCAAAGGTTTTGAGAGCGAAGAAGAATGGAAGGAAGTCTTAGCGGAGCAAAATGAGCACCTGAAAGAGCAGTATGATGTGGATTTGCTCGAGGGTGAACCCGTTGATGTGCCAAGCATGAACGAGCAGGCAGGGGAAGCGGCTGCTTTTATGGCAGGCATGGCAAATGCGTTGAAAACGGGGATCAAGCACGATGATGTGCGAGTACGGGATTCGATTCGGGATCATCTGCAGTTTATGAATGAGCAGGGCCACGCCTTTACGGCTGCGGATTTTGCGGGTCAAACGAAGTTTTTTCTGAGTGATGACTTTCATCTCCGGATGCTGGAGGAGCAGCAGACGGGGCTGGCCTATTATCTGCATGCGGCTGCGGACGCGTATGCGCATCTGTAAGGGCGGAGAATCCTGCGGCAATCAAAACAAATAACGATGAAAAGAAATACAATCAAAAAATAGCAAGCTTAAAAAAGCAGCGGTGGTTCCGGTTAAACGGAATCCGTCGCTGCTTTATTTTCGAGTTAACCGCTTGGTCTAATCTCGATTGCCAGATGCTTCTCAAGCTATCTTGAATCAAGTCCACCGCGCCGCCCACAGCTTCATTTCCTTGCAGATGACATGCAGGTCCTTACCTTTCGGCGTTAGGGTGTATTCCACCGTAACCGGAACGGTAGGGAATACTTCTCGTTCAAGCACGCCCTGTTCCTCCAGATGGCGAAGCGTCGTGGTCAGTGCCCGCGGACTGACATTCGGGATTTGCCGCTGCAGCTCGCCAAATCGTTTCGTGCCGCCAAAGAGCTCGCGGATGACGAGAAATGCCCATTTTCCGCCTAAGACCAGCAGCGTTTTTTCGATATTGCATTCGATATGTTCGGGAGTTTTCGGTATGTAACTGCTCGATTTATTTCCCATAACGACAGGCTCCTTCCGGTATTCTATTAACTATACTCAAGTATATCAGCTATCCTTCCTATAATATAGTGAAGAACATTTCACTTCTTCCCTAAGAATAGGGACTACTTTAAAATAGCAAATGTAGCATCCAAGTTATTCTATTGAAGGAGGAGTTACCATGAAATACAGAAGATTAGGACGCACAGGTCTCAAGGTCAGTGAGATCAGCTTGGGAAGCTGGCTTACATACGGCGGTTATGTTGAGCGCGAGAATGCAGTGAACGCCATCAAGACGGCCTATGACCTGGGCATTAACTTTTTTGATACAGCGAACGTCTATGAAAAGGGTGCGGCTGAAGTGTTGGTTGGCGAAACCCTGAAAGCGTATCCGCGCGAGTCTTACGTGCTGGCGACCAAGGCATTCTGGCCGATGGGTGACGGTCCGAACGACCGCGGCTTGTCCCGCAAGCACATTATGGAGCAGGCTCATGCCAGCTTGAAGCGTCTGGGCCATGATTATGTCGATATTTTCTACTGCCACCGTCATGATCCGGAAACGCCCCTTGACGAAACCCTTCGCGCGATTGATGATCTCGTTCGCCAAGGAAAAGTGCTGTATGTCGGTGTCAGTGAATGGCAGGCTTCGCAAATCGCGGAAGCATTGACCGTAGCGGATCGTTATCTGCTGGACCGCATTGTGGTCAACCAACCGATCTACAACATGTTTGAACGTTATATCGAGAAGGAAATCATTCCGCTCAGCGAGCGCTCGGGCATCGGTCAGGTGGTATTCTCCCCACTAGCCCAGGGACTGCTCACAGGGAAATACAGCTCCGCTTCGGATATTCCGGCCGACAGCCGCGCTGCGAAGCTGGATTGGATGCGCAAAGGCATTACCGAGGAAAAAATCGCGAAGGTTCACGAGCTTGAGAAGATTGCGGCAGAGCTTGAGGTGTCCGTAGGCAATCTGGCGCTTGCCTGGATTCTGCGTCAACCAAACGTTGCCAGTGCTCTTGTCGGCGCAAGCCGTCCGGGACAGGTAACCGAGAACGCGAAGGCATCCGGTATTGAGCTCAGCGAAGATGTTCAAACTCGGATTGAGGAGATTTTGAAGTAGGGAAGTAGATCGACTACGACGTTTATCTTAATGATCCTTGGGAATAAGAGAATCCGAGAACAGGTAGAAAGATTTATATTAAGATGGCTTCTGACTTGGTTCAGGAGCCATCTTTTTTGCGTGTCTCTTTAGCTAATGAAGCCTTCCTCTATTAGATGACATTTCTTGTTGAATTATATCGTCTACCATTTATAATACTCTCTAGTAATGTTATACTACTCATTAGTATTATATTACTGAAATAGGACAAATGTATTAGGGGGAGAAGCAGCAATATGCAAAAACGAAGGCGAATAGCATCCGCGAAATGGTTGAAGGTGATGTTGTCCATTCTAATAGGTTTAGAGGTTGCACTGGGTGTGCTCGCGTCTCCGAAGACGGTTAGGGCTAATCTTCTAGACGCTCAATATCTGGGGGAGATCCGTCTATTTCCTTACCAGAACGGTCCCGAAGGGTGGATATACTGTGCAGGGCAAGTGTTAACGCTAAGTCTGGAAAATTCGGCTTTGTATACTCTATTGGGCAACAACTTCGGCGGGGATGGCAGCAAGACGTTTGCATTGCCTGATTTACGGGAGAAAGAACCGGTGCCGGGTATGGGGTACTATATAGCGGCTGAGGGATTATATCCGAGAGGCAGTGACTTGACCTACAATACGATGCTGGGGGAGCTTCGACTTTTTCCCTACAACATGGAGATGAATGATAACTGGGTGACGACTGATGGCACCGTTTTAAGTGATTCTGATCCTCTATACAGTGTGTACGGTACTACATTCGGCCAAGACTGGCAGGGCAGCTTTAAATTACCGGAGATTAACCCTGTGCAACCCCAAATCCAGTATTACGCCGCCAAGGCCGGGATACAGCCAGGCAGCGCTGGTGAGGTGTATGCTGGCGAGACACGCATTTTCCCTTTGGAAATCCTAGAGCTAGCATCCTATAAGGCGGATGGCAAGCTTCTGAATGTTGCAGCGAATGGGGCACTTTATAAGTTAATCGGCAACAAGTTTGGGGGAACTCCGAATCAAACCTTTGGAATTCCTGATCTTAGAGGCAAACCTTTGACGCAGTATTACGTATCCCATTACGGATACATTCCAACCCTGCAGCAAGTTCAGCCTGTAAGTGTTTCCGACCAATATACAACAGCTGTCTCCACACCATTAACGGTACCATCCCCTGGGGTGATGAGTAATGATTCCAATGTTCTGACAGCCAAAATTTTGAATCTTCCTACTCATGGAAAGATCACATTTCATAAGAATGGCTCCTTTACTTATACACCGGATGTCGATTTTGTTCGCACAGATTCTTTTACATATATAGCGAGCAATCATAATAAGAGCAGTGGCCCGGCCATCGTTAACATCAACGTTACGGAGATTGAGCCGACGATAAATGGAGTAACCGATGGAGGACTTTATAATCACGAAGTGACGCCCGTTTATACCAATGGCACGGGAACGCTGGACGGGCAGCCTTTTGCCAGCGGAACGACCATCCGTAAAGATGGCCAGTATAAGCTGGTCGTCGAGTCGCCTCGCGGCAAAACGGTCAAGGCCGATTTTGAGATCGACCAAACCGCACCTCTGGTTACGGGCGTGGCAGATGGAGGCCAGTATGATCGGGAGCGGCAAATCTTCTTTAATGAAGGGAACGCGACGCTCAATCAGCAAGCGTTCCAGAGCGGAGACAAGGTAAACACGGAAGGGGAATTTGATCTCATCGTAACCGACCGTGCAGGGAATGAGACTCAGGTTCATTTCTCGATCTATTTCCCAAAAACCGTGACGTTCGACAGCAACGGGGGTTCGCCCGTGGCGGATGCGATCGTCCCTCATCATACGGCGGCAACTAAGCCCGTTGATCCGGTGAAACCTGGTTATGCCTTTGGGGGATGGTATATGGATCAATCCTTCCAGCTTCCATTTGATTTTGCGGCGCCGATTCTGGCTAACCAGACGCTGTATGCCAAATGGATCGATACGGATTCGCCTGTCGTGGTGGATCGGACGCCTGCGAATCTGGCTGATGACGTGTCGATCGAAACGAAGCTTGAATTCATGTTCAATGAACCCGTAACCGGAGTTAGTGGTAGGCATATATCGATTATGAGTGCGATGGACCATCACAAGATCGAGTCGATTGAAGTAACAGACAGTTCTCGCGTTAGGGTGGTCGATGAGAAGGTTGTGGTAAGTCTGTCTCAACATCTGTCGTACTTTACGCGTTATTATGTAGAGATAGAGGAGGATGCATTTCAAGATGCTGCAGGCAACTTCTATGCAGGCATCAAGGGTCCTCAAGATTGGAGCTTTACAACGGAAGAAGAATCTGTTTCAGCGCCGCCTGCTCCTGCAAGCTTGAGTGCTAGAGCTGGAGATGGTGAAGTGACCT
This sequence comes from Paenibacillus lautus, assembly GCF_050482385.1. Classification (GTDB taxonomy): domain Bacteria; phylum Bacillota; class Bacilli; order Paenibacillales; family Paenibacillaceae; genus Paenibacillus_AQ; species Paenibacillus_AQ lautus_B. The sequence continues at coordinate 167,726 of NZ_JBCNHV010000019.1, read as the reverse complement.
TGCAATGGTCCACCGTAACAGGGGCTACCTATTACGATATTTATTCCGGGACGGAATCTGGCGTATATGGAACAGCACCGATCGCAACGGTCACGGATACTACGTATTCAGCAGGTAATTTGCTGAATGGAACGACTTATTATTTTGCAGTTAAAGCCGGAAATGATGGGGGCTCCAGCGCATTTTCGGAAGAAGTGAGCGCAAGGCCGGCCGGTGCCGAGATTCCCGTTCCGGGCGATGCGGATTTAAGCGGATTAGCATTATCGCATGGAACGCTCGCTCCGGTATTCAACCCTGCGGTCACCAACTACATTAGCCAGGTTGGAAACCGTATAACGGAGATCAACATAACGCCGAGCGTTTCCGATCCTCAGGCAACGGTGACGATGAACGGCAAGGCCGTATCCGCCGGTCAGTCGTCAGATCCGGTCAGCCTAGCAGTAGGAAGTAACAGCATTCATCTCGTGGTTACGGCTCAGAATGGGACGACAAAGAATTACACGGTGGACGTGAACAGAGAGGCAGCGGCTTCTCCTGAGCCTGAACCTGGGAATCCTCCCCATCCCGGTACGCCAGGCGGTGGATCTGGCTCTCCTGGAGGTCAAGGACCAAGCGGTGGCGAGGGTTCCCAAGCAGGCCAAGGGGCAGGTGCGGGGCAGAGCTCCATAGGGAGCAGCCGCGTAACGGCGTATATAAATGATGTATTACAGAACGGCATGATATCATCAACGTTAACGAAAGAGAAGAATGGGCAGACCGTGTTGACCGTCAAGGTGAACGGAGACAGACTGCAATCACTGCTAATCAAAGAGAAGAACCGTCGGCCGATTGTTCGGCTTCACGCCACGGACGATCTCGATCAAGCCGTGCTGGTCCTGGATAACCCGTCCGCAAAAGCGCTTGAAGGAAGCAGCGCAATGATCGAATTCGAGACCTTGGCAGGCAGCGCCCGTGTTCCAGCTCAGGCTATTTCAGAACAGCTCGGCAAAGCTGCGGGATCAAAAGAAGGAACGCTTCATCTCGTACTTACCAAAAGCGAAATGGCGCTCAGCGCAAAGCTGAAGCAAACCGGGAATGCGAATGATCTTGGTACAACATATGGCTTCATTGATGTTAAGATCATAGCGTATGAACAAGGGAAACCGGTGGGCGGAGATTCCTATTCTGCTTACGTGGTGCTTGAGATTCCCCTCCGAGAAGGATCCGCGACAAAAGCCGTGACAACCGCCGTGTTTTTGGATGAAAATGGAAACACCCATCATGCGCCAACCCGATTGGCAGCACGCGAAGGCAAAACGTACGCTATCATCCAAAGTCTGAATAATGGCACGTATGCCTTGATCAGCCATACCGAAGGATTACAAGATATGACAGGCCATTGGGCCGAGGCAGCGGTGAACGAGATGGCCTCACGCCTCATTGTAAGCGGCAGAGATGCTGCTGGGTTCCATCCGGATGCACCGGTCACCCGTGCGGAATTCATCTCGATGATGGTTCGCTCACTCGGTTTAATCGAGCAGGGAAGCACCAGCACATTTCAAGACGTAACTTCCCGGGACTGGTACTTGGGGGCCGTATCGGCGGCAAGCAAGAGTGGACTTATTCACGGCTATGCCAACGGCACCTTCTTGCCGGATAACCTGATATCAAGGCAGGAGGCTGCGGTCATTTTCGCAAGAGCCCTAAAAATCGCAGGGGTTGCCCCGATATCCGGCAGCTTGGATTCAGATGCTGCGCTAGATTCCTTCCAAGACGGTGCCGAATGGGCAGGTTGGGCGAAGGCGGCTGCAGCGGATGTGGTCGGAAGTGGAATCATGAGCGGTTATGATGGCAAGCTGAGGCCACATAGTAATATGACCCGGGCAGAAACGGCAACCATGCTTCTGCGGATGCTTTCCGCATCGGGGATGATTGGAAATGTGCCTGCTCAATAATGGCTTGTCGAATATAGAAAAAAAGAGCTGTGCCAAAGGGCATTTGTCCCTGGCGCAGCTCTTCTATTTGAAATAACGCTGTTTACCCCAGCCGATAAGTGGCGAAGGGCTTGGCATAAACAAAGTCGTCGCTGATTTCATCCAGGCTGGAACCCAGTGCTTCATCGATCTCAATCGCCAGGCTCTTCAGGTTATCGTCCAACTGCTCGGTCTTCGTCGCGCCGACTATGACAGTGGAGACGGCAGGGCGATTCATCAGCCAGGCTAGGGACAGGGCACTTGGGGAATGACCATGCTCTGCAGCCAGCTGACTGACCTGCTGTGCGAGCTTCAGATTACGATCTTCCAGGAAGCGATTGAAGTTAGGGTCCGTTTCCGCACGGGAGCCGGAAGGCGTGCTTGCGCCTTGACCGTATTTGCCGGTGAGTATGCCCCCGGCCAGCGGGAAATACGGGATGATGCCAACGCCTTGATCGAGGCAGAGGGGAACAAGCTCCAGTTCCGGTGTACGGTCGGCCAGGGAATAACTCGTTTGGGTGGATACATACCGTGCGTATCCGCGCAGCTCGCTGATCCCGAGCGCCTTCATGATTTCCCAGGCAGCATAGTTGGAAGCCCCGATATATCGGACCTTTCCCGCCGATACCATGTCATCCAGCGTGCGCAAGGTTTCCTCAAGGGGCGTATTGGGATCAAACGTATGAATTTGATACAGGTCCACATAGTCGGTTTTTAGCCGCTTTAAGCTGTTCTCCAGCTCTTGCTGCAGATGATAGCGGGAGGAGCCGCGTTCGTTCGGCCCTTGGCCGTTCACGAGTCCAGCTTTCGTGGCTAATACGACGTTATGGCGTTTACCGGCAAGCGCCTCCCCGATGATGCGCTCGGATTCCGAGCCCGCATAAATATTGGCGGTATCGATGAAATTGATGCCACGGTCCAGGGCATGGTCCAGGATACGGGTGGATGTCTCTTGATCGGCTCTTTTGCCAAAAGCGTTCGTGCCAAGACCGAGCTCCGAAACTTTCAGTCCGCTGTTGCCAAGACGGCGGTAGTTCATCTTGATCCACTCCTTTATGTATAGATTTCCTATAGTATAAACAAGATTCCGGAGGCGGTTCAAATCGATCGGGCTCGAAAGACCATGAGAGATACTACATAAGAACTACTTCGGATGTTGGAGTACGACTTCTTTTTTCACTAATCGTTGGAGTGTGAATCATGAAGATTTATCTGAAAAATGATGCTGGAGTTACTAAGCAAGTGAAAGTGGGCTTTAGCTGGACCACACTATTCTTCGCTTTTTTCCCGGCTTTGTTCCGCGGCGATCTGAAGTGGGCTGTTATTATGTTTATTATCTCTGCCGTAGTTGGTACATTTACGTTGGGATTCGGTGCTTGGATCAGCGGCATCGTGTTCTCCTTCGTGTATAACAAGATTTATATTAAAGAACTGTTGGAGAAGGGCTATCGTCCTGCTACCGAAGAAGCTAGAGCAGTGCTTGAGAATAACTACATTATTGCGAGAGTGGCATAGTTCGATTTCATACGTAAAGCCTGGAACTTGAGTGAATCTTTCATTCAAAGCTCCAGGCTTTACTAAATTATATCTAATAGCCTATTCGATGAAGCGGTTTGTGCACAATTGCCGGGGTTGTGCGAATGCCTTAGGACTCCTTGCGATAGGCTGGATATTACGATAGGATAGTTACGAACCAATTGGAAGGGGGATTATCTTATGAATGAAGCGATTTTTAATCAATTGGATTTTGCCAGAGGAGGGACCCTGAAGTCGGTAGAACATGTAACGGAGCAAGAGGCCGATATCATCCCGGAAGGATTTGCGAATAACATTCGCTGGCACCTGGGCCATATCTATACCGTGCATGAGCAGTTCGCTTTTGCTACGGCGGGCGAGCAGCCCCGTATTCCGGAAGGATTCGAGGCATGGTTTGCAACTGGAACCAAGCCGGCCGATTGGACGTCGAAGCCGCCTGCGATTTCGGAACTGGTAAAGCTTTTGCAGGAACAAACGACCCGGATCCGTGAAACCTTCTCGAATCGCCTCGACCAGGCTTCGGCTCATCCGCTGACCATCGGCCCCGTGACGTTCCAAACCGTGGGAGAATTTCTTGTATTCAGCTTGTATCATGAAGGAATGCACACGCAGACGATCAAGACTTACAGAAAAATGATAAAGTAATAATATGATGAAGTGATAATATGATGAACACGAAGCGATAGAAGGGTGCCCTTGCGCATCCTTCTATCGTTTTTGTTTGTCGCTGCGGAGATCGATCCTTATAATGGAATCAGCACAGATGGGATCATCGATTGGAGGATATAACAATTATGGCGATTGAAATCGAACGCAAATACCTTTTGGAAGCTTATCCGGAAGGCTTGATTCAGGATGGAACCATCGTGGTCGAGAAGGAGCAGTTCATCGAGCAGACGTATTTGGCGCTGGATGGGGATCAGGAGCTTCGCGTCCGCAAAATAACGGATCTGAAATCGGGTCAGGTTGAATTTACCCATACGTTCAAAAAAGGATGGGGAATTGCCAGGGAGGAAATCGAGTTCGCCATTTCCGAAGGACTCTATGACCAAGTGGTGAAGGCGCATGGCGCGATTCCGCTGACCAAGAGACGGGTGACCGCCCGCTTAGGGAACACGATCATCGAAATCGACGATTATGCGCAGATTCACCTGCTGGTGCTGGAGGTAGAGTTTCCTTCCATGGAAGCCGCAGACGGCTTTGTGCCGCCGGCATGGTTTGGACAGGATATCAGCACGGAGAAACAATACAGCAACAAGAAGGTATGGCGGGAACTGCAGCAGCAAGCTGGCAGGGAATCGTAACGGCGTTAGTCACGAAATGGTTAGCTGAAACATAGGAAACATATGCAGCTAGAATGTGGATACTACCCGTTCTCATATGGTTGCAAAAAGGCTCTTGCAAGCGGTCATACCGGACCGCCGCGAAGAGCCTTTTTTATAGCCTTAAATAGAAATCCTTTCGTGAGGCGGGGAATGGTTGATTGAAGAGTGTTTTGAGAAGCATTCGACTTTTTTAGACAAAAACATTGAAAACGTTTTATTATTATAATATAATATTATCATGATAATTAATTATTATATCCCAAGGAATGATATCCGTAACAAATGATGGCGTAACAGAGAAGGGAGATACTCTTCATGAATGAAAACCAGCAGCTGCTTGAAAGCTATTTTCCGATTGCTTCTTTTATCGCGGCGATCATCGGACCTCAATGCGAGGTTGTTGTGCACGATATCAGCGATCCGGAACGCTCTATCATTTTTATCGAGAATGGCCATATTAGCGGACGCAGGGTCGGCGATGCATCCACAGACCTCGTATTGAAAATTTTGAAGGCGGAGGCCTACAGAGAAGAGCAGTTCATCGCGAACTACAAAGCTTCCAGCGCCCGTGGGCAGACTTTCCGATCCTCAACGTATTTTATTAAAAACGGGAGCGGCGAGTTGGTCGGTCTCATGTGCCTAAACATTGACATTACGCATATGGAGGTTGCGGCCGACTGGATCAATAGCATTTTGCAGGGAGGATCGCTTACGCCGCCGGCAGCTCTAGATGCATCCAAGGAGGAGAAGCCGTCCACCGAATACCTGCAGGGGAATGTGGACGATTTGTTGCAGCATATCATCCAGACCGTTCTTAGCAAAATCAGCATTCCGGCGGACCGTTTATCTTCTAACGAGAAGATCGAGATTGTAAAGGAATTGAATGAGCAGGGCGTATTTCTGCTGAAGGGCGGAGTTTCCAAGGTTGCCACGGCTTTATCGATATCGGAGCCTACCGTGTATCGCTATTTGCAGAAGCTGAAATAAGCGGCTTTCATCCGAATAATAAGGCATTGCATCCTGAGACAATGGAAGGTGACATCATGACATTTAATTTTGACAAGGTGGTCAGCCGGTTTGGCACGAACAGTGCGAAATGGGACGGGATGGCGCAGAGCATGGGGAGCGATATGATCGCTCTCTCCGTGGCGGACATGGATCTGCCAGCACCGCCAATGGTGGTGGATAAGGTCGCGGAGGCCGCACATCACGGCATTTACGGGTACACCGATCCGTTCCCGCCTTACTTCGAAGCTGTCCGCACTTGGCTTGATAAAGCCTATGACTGGCAGGTCGAGCCCGAATGGATCGTATTTTGTCCGCGCATTGTTCAAGCCGTTTCGGTCATTATACAGAAGTTCACGGAGACCGGAGACGGGATTCTTGTCCACACGCCTGTTTATCAGCCTATTGCGAAAGCGGTTACGTTAAACGATCGGGTATTGGTTGAAAGTCCGCTTATGCTTGTGGACGGGCGGTATGAGATCGATTTCGAAGATATGGAGCGGCGGATGCGGGATGGGGTTAAAATGGTTCTGCTCATATCCCCACACAATCCGGTTGGCCGCGTATGGACGAAGGATGAGCTTAAACGGATGGCGGAGCTATGTATCCGGTATGACGCACTGATTGTGTCCGATGATATCCATGCTGATTTCATTCATGAGGGACACGAGCATACCGTCATTGCGAAGCTGTCCGAAGAGGTTGCGAATCGTTCCATTATCTGTACGTCACCGGGCAAAACCTTTAACCTGGCAAGTCTCGAAATCGCTAATATCATCATTCCCAATGATGAGCTGCGAGGGCAGTTTAAGCACGGTCTGCTGCAGGCCGGAATTCATAATCCTACATTCTTCTCCGTGCCTGCGCTGGAAGTCGCATACACAGCATGTGATGAATGGTTAACGGAACTTCGTGCTTATATCAAAGATAACATGGCTTATGCCCAAACATTCATAGCTGATCATATGCCAGAGCTGGCCGTGATCGAACCTGAAGGGACATATTTGCTGTGGATTGACTGTACGGTCGTGAGCTGCCATGAAAAGGATTTGATGGAGTGGATCCAGGAGAAGGCGCGTGTCAGCGTTAGCTTTGGTTCTTCTTTCGGTCCTGGCGGTGAAGGTTTCATTAGGGTCAACGTGGGCACGCCGCGTCGTATATTGCAGGAAGGCCTGGAGCGGATTGCCGCGGCTTATCCGCTACAGCGTTAACAACCAAAGTTTAAGAGATCAGAAGGAATAGCGGTCTGTTTTCTGAGAAGGTACATCGATAGACATTTTCTTATTTACATCCAGGGGGAATCCATGATGGCTAAACCAAAAGAGGAACGAATGATAAAGCAGCCGACCATGTTTCTGGCGTTGCTTCCGATTTTTACGATGGTGATTTTGCTGTGCCTTGGTTACGTATTATTTGAGCTGCCGCCCGAACCGCTGATTATTATATCAGCCATTGTCGCAGGTCTGATTGCAATCAAGCTGGGTTACAGCTACAACGATATTTTGGAGTCCATCTCGCAAAAAATTGCGAAAACCATGCCTGCGATCTTAATCCTGATTGTGGTCGGATTTATGATCGGTGCATGGATGGTCGGTGGAACTATTCCTATGATGATCTACTACGGCCTGAAAATCATTGATCCGCAATTTTTGTTGATCACCGCTTTTCTGGTTACATCTGTAGTATCCGTATGTACGGGAACCTCCTGGGGATCTGCCGGGACCATCGGGGTTGCCTTCATGGGGGTCGGCGCTGGAATGGATGCCAATCTTGCCGCTGTGGCGGGTGCAGTTGTAGCGGGTGCTTACTTCGGGGACAAGCTTTCGCCGCTTTCGGATACAACCAATATTGCTGCCTTGTCCACTGGTGTTAATCTGTACGAACATATCGGCCATTTGCTGTATACGACGCTGCCGTCCTTTTTCGTGGCGGGGATCGTTTACGTGGTCACAGGACTGAACACGCATGTATCCAGCGTTGGGGTTCCTGAGAAGGTCACCGAGATCATGAACACGATGACAACAATATACGATTGGAATTTGCTCTTGATCCTGCCGGTATTAATCGTCCTGTACGGCTCGATCACCAAGAAACCGACGATTCCTGTCATGCTGCTGTCGTCCTTTGTGGCCATGGCGAACGGCATGATATTCCATGGCTTCACTTTGCATGATGTTGTGACTTCGGTTGTAAGCGGATTCGATATCGCGATGGTTCATGTTAGCGGCTTTGATCCCAATACCGTCATTGCCGATATTCCGCGTCTCATTAACCGGGGAGGCATGAGCTCCATGATGGGGACACTGCTCATCTGTTTCAGTGCGATCACGTTTGCCGGCACGATATCGCTGACCAAATCGCTGGAGTTGATTGTGGACAAGCTCTTGAAGCATGTGCGTTCCACCGGCTCGTTGATCCTGGCTACGATTGCAACGGGGCTAACCATGATCGGCGTAACCAGCAACGGACAGGTCTCCATCCTGATGCCAGGCGAGATGCTCCGTGAGGCTTACATCCGGCGCGGTCTCCATCCGAAGAACCTGGGGCGGACGGTGGAGGATTCCGCGGCCATTACCGAACCGATTCTGCCATGGACGGCAGCAGGTGCCTATATGGCCGGTACACTGGGCGTAGCGACATTATCTTATTTACCTTGGGCGGTGTTGTGCTGGACAGGCATTATCTTCGCAACGATCTGGGGTTTTACCGGGTTCGGCATCGCGAAGCTTACGCCCGAGCAGCAGGAGGAAATGTTGAAGGAATACGACAATCCGCATAAAGGAAGTCAGAACAAGCCTCATGCGGATGATGCAGGTGCAGCATCTGTCCATTAATGCAGGATGAATATTTCTTGGATTAAGACAAGAAATCATCAATATAAATGCGTGATCGTATGCGCTAAAGAGGAGAGAACACCATGACACAACAAGAGAGAAAAACCATCGCCACTCAGCAAGCACCTGGAGCCATAGGCCCTTATTCGCAAGCGGTGCAATACGGAAATCTTCTGTTTACATCCGGTCAGCTTGGGATGGATGCGTCGGGGCAGTTTGCCCCGACGGTAGAAGAGCAGGCGAATCGCTCACTGCTTAACGTGAAGGCGATTCTGGAAGCGGCCGGCTTTGGGATGGAGGATATCGTCAAAACTACGGTCTTTTTAAAGGACATGAATGATTTCCAAGCCGTCAACGAAGTATATGCTTCTTTCTTCTCAGAGCCATATCCGGCACGGAGCGCCGTGGAGGTTGCCCGTTTGCCGAAGGATGGACTGGTTGAGATTGAGGTGGTAGCCAGCAAGCCGGAGTAATAAGCGCTCTTCGAGGTATACAGAAAATACGATGATGAACGAGATTGCAGCCAAAAACGGCCGGGCATTATGCCCGGCCGTTTGGTTTAAGCAACTGAAGAGTCCTCGTTTATTTCGTACGCCCATATTGCTTCCCGTAAGACAGCACCTTATAGTACAGGCTTTTGTCTTTCAAGTTTTTGAGCGGATAAATTTGCGGCCTGGTGTTGACCTCGAGAATCCACGGTCTGCCTTTGGAATCGACAGCCACGTCCAGGCCAAGTTCCTTAAATCCTTTGTAATGGCGGTCGAAGTTTTTGCCTACGGCCACGCCGAGACCTTTAAGCTCCGACTCCAGCTGCTGGGTAAAGGCCGAGCCGAAATTGGCGCCGCTCATCGTCTTCTTGAACGTGCCGATGGAGCCGCCTTGATTATAATTGGTGGCAACTTTGTTCGGGTTGCCGACCTTCGTGAATAGGGCGGTACTGACCCAGGCGCCCTCTCGGGTTTTCTGGACCATGACCCGGATATCAAATGGCTTGCCATTGTTTTTGGCCAGACGAATTCCTTTTTGCAGCAGGTAGGGTCTGCTCCCGGCAAAGCGGTTCAGATCACGGTACAATTGAGATGAGCTGGAGTATGACGTTTTCTTGGTATTCAGCTGGCTTTGGTGGCCCCCGTCCGTTTTGCGGATTCGGATGATGTTATTGCCGCCTGAACCATCCGTAGGTTTGAAGAAAACCGTAGTGTAGTCAGCCAGCATAGCGTTCAGGTTTTTTTTACTAAACGGCAATGTGTGCGGTACGTATTGTCTGAAATAAGAATCTTCGTTTAACCATTTCGTTTTCTTCCATTTGCTTTTGATGGTACTGCTTTTATATTTCATTGTTAAGAGGCTCACCTCTCTCTTTTTTGTTCAGCATATGCCAAAAAAGTAGAGCAAGCCTCCACGATGGCCTTAAACCAAGCTATGTACTTGAAAACAATTTTTTATCGAAAAACAATAAGATGATAAATAAAGCTGCCGCGACAAGCAGTATCGACGCCGGTATGATAAAGGCCAGCAGGGTTGCCGTATTCTGCATCTGATAATACATCAGCATGCCCAGCGGCATGATCCCGCCCCCTAGCAAACTCGTCCAGAAGTGCATCACAGCCGTCTTTTTCATGCTGAGCTTGTCCCGAAAGACGTAGTAGAACATGCTATAGGCAAATAAGGTCAGCCAGCCCACCACCAGGATATGAGCGTGCCCTGCAACCATGCTATAGCTGCTTCTGCCTGCCATGTCTGCTCCGATCAAAGCGCCGATGAGCATGTAAATGGCCGCAATCCGCATCAGCCACTTGCTGTATTTCAACATGGATAAATTCCCCCTTGCATCTTGAATCAGTCCCAATATACAAGAGTTGTATGAACGGAGCATGAACAATATATCAACCGGAATTGAACAGGGAAACATCATCCACTATAATCAAATAGATCTGATATAGAAGGAGAGAATTTCCAGGTGCGAAACCCACTCATTGCTTACTGTCTTTCGAAGAAAGCTGCAACCGAGGACTATCCGTTCGGACCGCTTCCGATCGTCATGAAAGTCGGGGGCAAAATGTTTGCCCTGATTACCATAACGGCAGAAGAGAAGGTTAGTCATATTTCCCTGAAATGCGATCCGGTGATTGCAGAGAATTTGCGCCAGCAGCATGACGCAGTGCAGCCCGGATATCATCTCAACAAAAAACATTGGAATACCGTTACCGTGGATGGCTCCTTAACGGAAGCGGATCTCCACGATATGATTGATCATTCCTATGATTTGATACTGAAGAGTTTACCGAAGGCTCAGCGCGATGCGATCTCTCAGCGGCTTGTATGAAGCCTGCTGAATAAATAATCGCCCTATGGCATAGTGGAGGTAGATAAACATCCACTTGCCAGAGGGCGATTATTAGATGGTACCATCAAACCTTATTCCAACCCATCCGCTGGGCGGTTTCGTATTAGAATGGTCTCATGCCCAAAGTATCCACTTTCTCTCCGGTAATATCAACGCCCATACGGCTTGTAATATCGCGGTAGTGACCGGCGCGGCGCTGCACCGGGCTGCCCTCGGTTTCACCGAGGTTGGCTTCCAGGCCGTTCAAGACCATCACGGTCGTACCGAAGCCGGGATCGCCCAGCCCTCTAAACTTCTCAAGTGGGGAAGGCTTCCATCTGCCAACCATCACGTCATGGGCGGAAGGCTTCGGGTCCTGCGGCGTCATCCAGAACAGGATGGCGGTCATGTAACCGATTTTGCCGTCAGCGGCAACGATCTCCGGATTGTCCAGCAGCACGCTTTTGTCTCCATAGATAATGGAACTGAACAGGCCGTAATTAAAGTTCCAGCTGAGCATGATCGGTCCCCGTCCATAATAGCGTTTATCTGGTGTTCCGGGATAGAGCTCAGCGCTGGCAGGATCGACGAAGGCATCCTTGTTGACGCCAGTCCGACCAGCGATGTTCTCGTTCCAGAACAATCCCCAACGGAGCGGTCCTCCTGGAGCGGTAGCCCAGCCTCCCCCCGTTTCGTGGGACAGATTGGCGAGGAAGGCTGCCAGTTCGCGCTTGCGGTCCTTCTTGAACCCTTCCTTCAGGAAAGTGCCGCCGTCAATGATAACGGTTTCAATATCTTTGTTAAGGTTCCCAGCCGAATGGAAGTCAGCTGAACGCACAACGAGCGTTTCAATGCGGGCGTCCTTGTCTAATCGGTAAATCTCCTGCGCGGAAGGGGTACCTTGCCGCGTGTTGATCTTGATCTTCAGATTGGAGACCTCCGCGACCGCGTGGATGAGATTGTCGTATGAGAAATAGTCCGTCTGATCGGCCTTATAGTATTCTTTGCCACTGGCGACTTTAAACCATTCCGCCGAACCTAGCCGGTAAGGGAACAACGCCTCGTAGTCTTCCTCCGAGAGCAGTGCTTTAACGGCGGCGATCGCCTTCTCCGGTGTGTAATCCGGATCGAGGCCATCCCAGTTCTGGTCGATCTCCTTACGGCTGATTAGCCGGTGCTCCCCGATCGCTAGGGAACCGCTTAGATTCTCCGTGATTTGTGCTGGAACTGAGGTGCTGGATTTGGTGCTGGCTGCCGGATGAGCGGAAGATGCTTCGGCTTGGGGAGCTTCATCGGCTGCAAAGGCATGAAGCGGGGTCATGAGGAGCGCAGCGCCAAGGGCTGCAATCATACTTCGCTGGATCATTTTGCGGGATAACGGATATTTCCACACGGTCATACACATTCTCCTCTGTATCATTGGGATTGGATTACACTGCCATCATATATACGGTATGTTTTTTTGTACATAGTCAGGAAATCCCACGATTTAACGCGCAGTTGACATTGAAGGGGAAGCTCTGGGGCTTACCAGGGGGGGAGATGTGACGATAGACAGGGGATTTGCTGTGGAATTACTAAAGATGCCGTCGAAGTTCGAATACCGGCATTCGCAGTGTCCTCCAACTTGATGACTAGTTTTTTAATGTAAAAACATTATAATGTTATTATGTTTTTGATTCTAGCAATCTACTAATCCATGGAGGAATGCTTCACTTCATAATGTTCTGTTCATTTGTTTAATTTCATATAATATTAGAGATTTATCATCTTATAGACGAAGAAGGTTAACTGACATGAGTTTATTTGTTCGCGAAAAAGGGTTCTACAAAAGCTTTTTCTGGCTGACGCTTGTGATCGGGATGCAGAACCTGATATCGGTCGGCGTGAATTTGTCGGACAACGTCATGCTGGGAGGATACAGTGAATCGGCGCTATCGGGTGTTGCCCTCGCGACCCAGATCCAATTCCTGCTGCACATGCTGGTTATGGGCGTATGCGAAGGATTGGTCATCATGTCGTCCAGATTCTGGGGAGCGAAGGATTTAGGCTCCATCAAAAAAGCAGCAAGCATCGGCATGCGCATGGCCATTTTCCTCAGTATTGTGTTATGGATAGTTGTGTTCTTTTTCCCGCATGAGGTACTGTCCTTGTTTACGAAGGAAGAGAATGTTATAGCCGCAGGTGTGGAATATTTACGAATCATCTGTTTCTCTTATATCTTCTTTGCCGTCACCAGTTCCTTGCTGGCTTCACTGCGAAGCGTGGAAACGGTGAAAATCGGCTTTGTGGTATCGTTATCGACCCTGATTATCAACATCTGCCTGAACTATATCCTCATCTATGGGTATTTAGGTTTTCCTGAACTGGGTGTGACCGGATCGGCTATCGCTACCCTGACGGCTAGAATCATTGAATGTGTGATCGTCCTGGTGTACATTAAACTATTTGATCGCAAAATTTTGCTGAAGCTGCAGGATTTCCTGCAGTTCGATATGGAGCTCTTCAAACAGTACATTCGCGTAGGCTCCCCGATTCTGCTGTCGAACACGATATGGGGGCTTGCCATGGCGGCACAAACTGCCATTCTGGGGCATATGGGAGAATCGGCAATCGCGGCCAACAGTATTGCGACTACGATTTTCCAGATGGTGACAGTCATCGTTTACGCTTCGGCCAGCGCAACGGCTGTGCTGATTGGGAAGACCATCGGTGAAGGGTTGATGGACAAAATCATATCCTATGCCAAAACGCTGCAGATTCTGTATATCCTGCTCGGCTTGCTGACGGGCGCTGTACTGTTTGTGATTAAGGATTTTGTGCTGGGCTTCTACTCCATATCCGATGAAGCGAAGACACTCGCGCTGCATTTCATGACAGTGTTGTCAATCACCGTAGTCGGAACGGCTTATCAGATGCCGGCATTGACGGGCATAGTGCGAAGCGGCGGAGACACCCGCTTTGTGCTTTACAATGATTTGATTTTTATGTGGCTGATCGTGCTGCCCTCCTCGGCATTATGCGCGTTCGTGTTCCATTTATCACCACTCGCCATATTCATTTGCTTGAAGTCGGATCAGATACTGAAGTGTTTTGTAGCGATCGTAAAGGTTAACCGATTCAAATGGATACGCTCCTTCAGCTCATGATGGATAGACGGTTGTCTTAAGGAAAATTGATTAAGCAAAAGGAACCCCGGGTCCACGGACCGACCGGAGTTCCTTTTTTGATATTATAGAATGTATAAGTTTTCAGCGAAGCATAAGCCATTCTGTATTCGCATTATATGTTTTGGGGTCCCCGCAAAGTATTTGGAGTAAGGATCGAAGCATAGGCTCCACTTTGTGGGGTATTGTTGTGGGGTATTGTTGTGGGGCTATTTGGGATATAGCATTCAATCCTCTAGCAGGTTCAATGACTGGGCTTTAACCAGAGCCTGCGTGCGGGTAGTCACGCCGAGCTTGCCATACAGTCTGGATAAATATACCCGGACCGTTCCTTCGGACAGGCCAAGTGCAGCAGCCATCTGTTTATTGGCGGCACCTTGCCGGATCAGATGCAGGAGATTCATTTCATTCCGATTCAGCGGCTCCGGGAGAACAGACGGGGATAGCTTGGCGGATGAAGGGTCCGCTTGGGGATAATCCGGAAAATGCTCCAACAGGATGCGTACATATTCAAGCAGCTGATGCTGCTCCGGCTGTAAGCCGCTTTCTTGTCCTTGGTGGTTTCCATACAGCTTTAGCAGCCGGTACATCTCCTCTCCTTCGTCCAGGAAGGAACGGACATAACCGTTCTGTGCTCCAATACGTAATGCGTCGCCAAGGAGATAAAGAGACTGCTTTCGCTGACCACGCTGATATTCCAGCAGCGCTTGCAGACCTGTGATCTCGATGATGCTGGATCGCTGCTGTTCGCGCTCGGCTTGGGGTTTTAACATCTCCAGGAGGTGAAGCGCCTCGGTTTCCCTGCGCTGTTTGCCTAACAGGCGAACGAACGCCAAATATTCGGTTTCCCGGCTATAGGTTGGTCGGTCCTTGACGGAAATCGGGAGGCCGGCCGCTTCCTTCCGGGCTTCGGTTATACGCCCTTCCCGAATATAGAGCATGCATCGTATAGCCTTTAATGGAGCAAGCCATGAGCTCGCTTTCCTGCCGAGGACAGCAGTCCATGCTTCATCCAGAGCATAATGGGCCAGATGAAACTTGCCCTCTGCAGCGTACAGCTTGGCTTCGGTTATATGAAGCGGCACGAACAAACCCATGGTTTCTTTGGCCGGGGGCGCATTTCGAATCTGTACCAGCAGTTGACGGCATTCGGTAAGCTTGTTCCATTCATAATACCCCTCGCACAAGGATTGCTTTACATATAAATTCATGAGCGAATGCGCCCATCCATGAGATTCCAGCACACCGGTAAAAAGATGCGCGATCTTCTCCGTATCAGCGGAGAGAGCTCCCTTCATGCCAAGCGGTGTACGTCTTACGTAAGGTTCCTGCCGGTTGTAATCGAATTGATAGTAGATCGGATTGTCGGGCATAGCGTTGTCGAGGATGCCTTCGCTGAAAGCAAACCATTTGCCGAAGTCCCCGTTCAGAAAAACAAGATTGGAACGCACGAACAGGAGGCTGCTTCGGAGCTGCTCCCTTCGATCTGATGACGGGAGTGCGGCGCACGTTTCTTCAATCCGGGACAGCATGCGCTCAGACCGCTCCAGATCCCCTGCCAGAACCATGATAAAGGCATGCGCTAATGACATTTCAAATGTCATTGAGAATGGGGATGGGATGCGGTCAAACCATTCTAGCAAGGTAGCAATCTCCCCCCGTTCAAGCACGGTTTGCATATGCTGCTCCAGCAAGTTCACGGCTCCCTCAATATCCTGCGCTGCAAACATATGGTCAATGGCCTCATCCATAGAACCGGTAGAAGCGTAATATTGCCCGGCAAGCCGCTGACGCATCGTATACTCCCCGTTATCCTCACGCAGCAGGAGGTCCAGCAGAAACTGCGAGAACAGATGATGATAGCGATAGCAGGTATGATGTTCATCCAGTGGAACCAGAAACAGATTCAGCTTCTGCAGCTCCTCCAGCATCGGGCGGCTGTCGCTGAGATCGGTTACAGCATCGCACACCTGTGGATGAAGCTCCGATAGGACTGCGGTCTGCAACAGAAAAGTGAGCACCTCGGAAGATAGCCTGCCTATCACCTCCTGGAACAGATATTTTGAGATCAGAAGTGGATTCCCCTTCATATCTTCGACGAATGGCCCCAAATCGCTGCCGGTTCGCAGGGAAAGCGAAGCAAGCTGGAGCCCGGTTATCCAGCCTTCCGTTCGATTAAGCAATGCATCCAGTTGCATCGGAGTTAGACGGAGCTGACTGCTATCTGATTCATGCCGGAAAAAGCGCTCGGTTTCGTCAGAGGTGAATTCCAGCTGCTTCATTCCGATATGGTTGACCTCATGGTTAACCATCCCCTTCATCGTGGGGAATGGAAGCTCGGTTCGGGAGGAGATGAATAGATGAATAGGCTCAGGGAGGTAATCAATCAAGTAGGAAATCCCCGCATGGATTGCATGATAGTGAATGCTATGCAAGTCCTCGAGAATGAGATTGAGGGGTTCATGCTCCTCGTATAATTCACTGATCAGCGTATCCAGAAAGCTTTCAATCGAGGCGCTTGGCAGCAGATGCATATGGTTCATAAGCCGATCTCCTTGCTGTTCTGGAAGAACCGAAGCCAAGGCGGCTGTAACGTATCGCCAAAAGCGGACGGGATCGTTATCCCGTTCATCCAACGACACCCAGGCGCATCGCTCGTTGGCTCCATGGGCCCACTGAGCCAGCAGCGTCGATTTGCCGTATCCGGCAGGGGCAATAACGGTAGTCAGTTGTCCATTGTGGCCTGCTGTCATCGCTTGAATAAGCCGATCCCGGTGAATGAGATGCTTTTTTAACCCGGGAAGACTTATTTTCATTTTCAGAATAGGTGAATCGGTCAGTAATTTCATAGGTACCCTCGCTATATACGAACGTTATTTTTACGAAATTTGAGTCAAGATAACTAGATTATATGAAAAAAATGATGAAAAGTTAACGTTTGTCAATCGTTTCCCTTCCATTTATTTGATAGCATCCATGGTACCGCGGTCCCGAACGGGATTGTGGTTTATAAGCGCTGATGAAATGAGGGAGGAGATTTATGTTACGGCGTTCAGGGAAAATCCTGCTATGTATAGCTTTGCTGTTGATGCAGATGAATTGGGTATTCGGATACCGGCAAGCTTTCGCGGCTACCGCGATTGCACCGAAGCTTATGGCCGGTTATTATCATACCGTTTCGCTTACAAGCAGCGGCGAAGTTTACTCATGGGGGTTTGGAGACAGGGGGCAGTTGGGTTCCGGCATATGGAGTGCCCGGGTCACTCCCGTTATGGCGAAGGGTTTGAACCATGTCATAGACATTCATTCCGGCGTCCGCAGCTCGATGGCGCTTCGTCAGGACGGAACGGTGTGGACCTGGGGGGCAAACGAGAACGGCCAGTTGGGAATCGGAACGACAACGAATGTGAACGCTCCCACACAAGTTGCGGGTTTAAGCGGGATCAAGGCCATATCCGGCGGACTAGGCTATCACGGCATGGCGCTTTCCGAGAACGGAAGCGTATGGACTTGGGGGAGAAACGTCAACGGTGAGCTGGGCAATGGAACGACGATACAACAAAACGTCCCGGTTCAGGTGACCGGTTTGAACGATGTGACGGCCATTGCGACAGGGGGTTATTTCAGTCTTGCCTTGAAATCCGACGGCACCGTATGGGCCTGGGGCGTCAACGAAAGCGGGGAGCTTGGCGATGGAACGACGACGGATCGATACATGCCGGTACAGGTTGCCGGGCTGACAGACGTCGTTGCCATTGCCGCCGGGGGGTCTCATAGTTTAGCGGTTAAACAAGACGGCACCGTCTGGGCATGGGGAAAAAACACATACGGCATGCTTGGGGACGGTACAAGAACAAACCGAACGAGACCGGTGCAGGTTCGAAGCCTGGAGCATATTGTTGCGGTTGCAGGCGGAGGGTACCACAGTCTTGCAGTAGACGAAGCAGGAAACGTATGGAGCTGGGGGGATAACAGTCAGAAGCAGCTTGGCCTGCCGAATGCTTACAGCCTCATGCCGGCCCCTGTGCCGGGGATCGAGCATGTACGCGAAATTTCCGCCGGCGGCTTTCATAGCGTGGCGATGAAGAAGGATGGGACCGTCTGGGGATGGGGCTTGAATTCCGGAGGGCAAATCGGAGACGGGACGATAAACACGAGGGAAATACCTACCCTGTCGAAGGCCGTGCTGGATACCACGTCCCCGGATACAGGAAGCGGGGGCTTGAATCCGTACAGCATTACAGCGGACTCGGTTGGATTGGAGTGGCCTAAAGCCCGGGATAATATGACGGAGCAGCACGAACTGCAGTATCTTCTGTATTCGTCTGACAGCCCGAATATCGAGGGTGTAAGTCAAATGGAGAGGTACGGAAAGCCGAACGGAAACTACACAGTGGATCTAACCGCACTTGAGGTAAATGGACTTGCGGAAGGCACGGACTATTATTTTAATGTCATCGCCAAAGATGCCGTCGGCAGAAAAAGCGCATACCGTATGCTGAAAGTGACAACGAAATGGCCGCAAATCTATTCGTTAATCTATGATGGCAACGGAAATGCTACGGGGAATGTTCCGGCAAGCAGCGGTTTGTTTGCCAAAGGCGACGAAACGGTTGTGGCGGGCAATACGGGCCAACTGGGCAAGGATGGATATACCTTCGTCGGCTGGAATACGGAGGCCGATGGAAGCGGGATCGATTATCCGGCTGGAGGCAAGCTTACATTTGGTACGCAGGATGTCACGCTGTATGCCAATTGGAGTGCGAACCCGGCACCAACCGAACTTACGGCGGTATCGTATACGCCGGCTCATCAGTCTGCCGGAGTTGAAAGAGATGCGACCCTGCAGATTGTCTTTAATGAAGAAGTGACGGCTGTGTCCGGTAAATTGATTACGATTAGGCAAGCTTCGGATCAGCGTGTTGTGGAGACCATCGATGCTGCTGATGCAGGTAAAGTCTCGGTTCTCGGGAATACGTTGACCCTGGATCCGTTGACTGCTTTCGACTATGGAGCGACCTATTATGTCGAGATCGAGTCGGGGGCTTTTACCGGTAACCATTCGGGTACCTATTTTGCCGGAATTCAAGGCCGGGATGCCTGGAGCTTTACGGTCAGGGAACCTGCGGCCCCGGCGTATGACGCTACCTTGCAAGCATTGGCGCTGAATTCAGCTGGAGGGGAAGTGGGTCTGAGCCCTGAATTCGATAGATATCACTTCGATTACAAAGCACAGGTAGCCAATGAAACGGATCGCCTTACAGTGACTGCCCAGGTGTATGACGCTCGTGTGCAGGTAACGGTTAGCGTGTACGGGGAAGCCGGGGATTTGGGAGTGGGGCCGATCGATATTTTCTCCGGTCAGGAGAGCCCGGAACTCCCGGTTTTCGTCGGCAACCATGAAATCGAGGTCGTTGTGACAGCGCCGGATGGCCAGCACCAGAAATATCGTGTAATGGTGACAAGAGCGTCGTCAACCGGAGGCGGAGGTGTAACGCCTGAAGAACCGGGAGGAGGTTCGTCTCCTGGAGGTACTGGATCAGGATACGCAAATTCAGGTTCATCAGGCAGTGCCACGCCATCAGAGAATAGAGTGAATGTCAGAGTTACGCTAAACGATGAATCTCAGGAAGGGATGGTTACAGGCTTGTTCCATGAGACAGATGGACGTACCGTCGTTTCGATGAAGCTGGATACGGCAAAGCTGGAAGCCCGTTTAAAGACCGTGGACTACAATCCGGTCATCGTCATTGCGCTTGCACAGCCTGCGGATCATGTCTACCTGGAAATAAGCAGTGCTGCAATTGACCTTCTTGATGCTAAGCAGGGCGCCATTGAAATCCGATCCGTTCTCGGTACCTTCCATGTTCCTGCTGCCGTGATGGCGTCATCGCGCTGGCAGAAGTCGGGAAGTTTGGATAAACCGATAGCGGCGGATCAAATGTTGGTGACTCTGACGATGGCTGCCAGCGATGCAGCTAAGGTAAAGGCTGTTCAGAAGGCGGCGCTGCAATCCGGCATAACCTTAGTCAGTGTGCCTGTCGATTTTGAAATTACAGCTAAAGTTCAGAACATATCCCTGCAATTAGATCCGTTTCCACAGTATGTGGAGCAGCGGATTTCATGGTCACAGGGAGTGTCAGGCCCGATTACTACAGCTGCCCGGGTGGATGAGAATGGAGATTTCCATCATATTCCGACGCGAATAGAGATGAAGAAAGATGGAAGCAGCGAGGCCGTTTTGCATCGCCTCACTGCCGGAACCGTTGCTCTTATATCTCATCAAGCGAGCGTTGCCGATGTTTCGTTTCATTGGTCCAAGGATGCTGTGAACGATCTGGCTTCGCGATTGATCCTCGATGGAATCGGCCGAGTGATGGAGCCCACAAACACGGGCGCGAATCAGACTGAAAGGACCCTTTTCGCTCCGGACGCTCAGGTAAACCGTGCGGAGTTTGCTGCCATGATCGTAAGGGCACTCGGTTTGCACGAAGTGAAGGGCGAAGTTCCTGCTTTTCAGGATGTCAGCGCAGGCGACTGGTATAGCGGCGTCATTGCACAAGCCGTACAGTATGAGCTTCTTCAGGGGTATGAGGACGGCCGTTTTCGGCCAACTCAAGGCATTACGCGCCAGGAAGCCATGGCGGTTATGGGTAGAGTGATGAAGCTGACCGGATTAACGAGTACAGTGAATGAGGTGGAATCAGCGGATATCCTTTCCTCGTTTAAAGACCTCCAAGACCTGTCCGCTTGGGCCAAACCGGCTGCTGCCGCGCTTGTGCAGCAAGGAATAGTCCATGGAGCCGGCGCAGGGCTTAAGCCGCTGCAGAAGCTGTCCCGCGGCGAGGCCGCCGTAATGCTGCAGCGATTACTAAAGGCCGCAGAGCTGATCGATTGATACAGCGGGATTAACATAGATCGGATCTTAGAACCTTTCATATATTTGCAGGGATGCCATTTTGGCATCCTTTTCTGCGTAAATGAAAAGGAAAAGCAGCGTATAAGCTGCCAACAATTTGAAAATAATGCGTTTTCATGCGGATCTCTGTAGAAAACGCTTGCTCAAATGTTGGCAATTTCCGAACATTCTCGACATTTTGATAAGGTAATGTTCTGTGATATCGGCAGTTTTCCGCCAAATTTTTGCTAAAAAACACATTAAACTACATAAAACGCTAAAATTTTTGTTTTGACATCTGCTTGTCTATACCATAGGATAATAGTATAAAAAGTGCTCACTTAGGAGGATAAGGTCAGGAAATGAAAAAGACATGGTCAATTCTATTAACACTCGTATTATCCGTTGGATTGCTTGCAGGTTGCGGCAATAATGATAATTCTACTGACAGCGATGCAGCTAAAGGCGGTTCAGAAGGATCTCAAGATAAGAAACGCATTGCACTTGTTCTCCCTGAGAAGATCGGCGTGAATCCTTTCTTTGCATTGATGGACGAAGGATTGCAGAAGGCTGCTGCCGATTTCAATGTCGAAGTGAAAACAATTGAATCGACAGACCCGGCTTCGATCGAGCAAAACCTGCGTACGGCCGTTGCCGAGAAATATGATCTGATCATTACTTCCACCTTCCAGATGGAAGATGCACTGAAGAAGGTTGCACCGGAGAATCCGGACGTGCCTTTCGCCATTATCGATACAGTGGTAGATTTGCCGAATGTCCGCAGCGTTGTATTCCGTGAACATGAAGCAGCTTATCTGCTGGGTGCAGCAGCTGGACTGGCTACGAAGACAAACAAGGTTGGCAACGTGGTTGCAGACGATATTCCTATTATGCATAAATATATGACCGGCTTTGCCGAAGGTGCAAAATCGGTAAACCCTAACGTTGAAATATTGGTTAACTATGTCGGCGGATTTACAGACCCGGCTAAAGCGAAGGAACTCGCGCTCCTCCAGAATTCCAAGGGTGCCGATTTCGTAGCTGGCCTCTCTGCTGTCGGTGACCTCGGCGTGTTTGAAGCAGCGAAAGAAAAAGGCTTCTACGCTTCCGGACAAGATACGGATAACACGGGCACGGATCCTGAGCACGTTGTGCTTGCTCAATTGAAAGGCACAGACGCTGTTGTATACGAAACGGTTAAAGACTTCTCAGAAGGCAACTACTCTTTCGACATTCGTGACTACGGCCTGAAAGAAGGCGGCGTGGGTCTCACATACGTTACCCATGAGAGCAAAACACCGCTCAATCCATTCATTGGACAAGACATCGTGGATCAGCTTAAGGTGATTTCCGACGATATTATCGCCGGAAAGATTAAAGTAACCAACGCATTGGAACAAAATTAGTTCTCACCTGGACCGGCTGCACATGAGCAGTCGGTCTTTCATTCAGAAGCGAAAGGAAGGCATGACTCGATGCTACTCCAGATGGACAATATTACGAAAAAGTATGGCGAGTTTAGCGCAAACCGCGGCATTGATTTTTCGCTGCGTGCGGGTGAGGTTCATGCGATTGTCGGGGAGAATGGTGCAGGCAAAACAACGCTGATGCGGATATTGTACGGGATGGAGCAGCCAACCTCGGGTACGATTCGGCTGAATGGCAAGGAAGTTTCGTTTGCAAGCCCGCTTGACGCGATTCAGGGCGGCATCGGTATGGTGCACCAGCACTTCATGCTGTTTCCTACGTTTACCATCGCTGAGAATATCGTGATCGGCAATGAGCCGGGATCAGGTGCCAGGTTTGACCGCAAGCAAGCCGTGAAGATTGTTGAGGGGCTTTGTGATCAATACGGCATGAAGGTGGATCCCCGCGCAATCGTAAGCAGCAGCGCGCCTGGCGTGCAGCAGCGGGTTGAAATCTTGAAGGTGCTGTATCAGGGCGCCGAAATCATTATATTGGATGAGCCAACGGGCGTGTTGACGCCGCTCGAGGTGCAGGAGCTTCTGGATGCCATTAAACAGCTCTCCAAACAGGGAAAGAGCTTTATTCTGATAAGTCATAAATTGAACGAGGTCCTTGATGTGGCCGATCGCATCACGGTGCTTCGTGACGGCGCCGTCACAGGCGTTGTGGAGAAGGGGAATACCGATGCCCATCAGCTTTCCCGTCTCATGGTCGGACGCGAGCTCATGGAGCTGGATCGTAAGCCGATCACGCCAGGTGAGAAGGTGCTGGAAGTGTCGGACGTTTCGATCCGCGGAACGAAAGGAAAGCCGGTTCTGGACGAAGTGAATATTGAAGTTCGTGCGGGCGAAGTTGTCGGGATTGCCGGTATTTCCGGCAACGGGCAGTCCGAGCTGCTTCAGGTGATTTCCGGTCTGGCTCAGCCGGACAGCGGGCGGATTGCCGTTTCGGGCAAGGACGTAACCGGCATGTCGACAAGAGAAATAAGGGAGCACGGATTAGCCCATATTCCCGAGGATCGTTATGTGTGGGGGGCGAATCGCATTGCAACCGTCATGGATACCGGGCTTATGGGTCACCATCGCCGCTTGCAGAAGGGCGGCTTCCTCAATCTGAAGGAGATTCGTACGCTGGTTTCTGGATGGGTTCAGAAGTTCTCCATTAAGACGGGTTCCCTGGAGACCAGCACACAGTATTTATCCGGCGGCAATCTGCAGAAGCTGATCGTTGCACGGGAACTGGAGCAGGGAACCCCGTTCCTGATCGCTGCCGAACCGACGCGCGGCGTCGACATCGGGGCGATGGAGACGATCCATGGCGAGCTGCTCAAGCGGCGTGAAGAGGGGACGGGAATTCTGCTGGTATCGTCGGAATTAACGGAAATTTTGAAGCTGTCCGACCGGATTCTGGTTATGTTTGAAGGCCGGATCGCAGGCGAGCTGTCAGCGAAGGAAGCGACAGAAGAGAAATTGGGACTGCTGATGGCGGGAGGAACCTTGTAATGAATAAATGGACAAAATTTACGCTTCCGCTGCTCCAGCCGATTGCGGCCATCATGGTAGGGCTGCTCGCCGGAGCCATTGCCATCATGATTGCCGGCGGCGATATCCTGCAGACTTACGCGGAGATGTGGAAGGGTGCCTTCGGCGGCATGTATTTCTTCACGAATACGTTGTCCCGGGCAACTCCGATTATTCTGATTGGTCTGGGTGCGGCGTTTGCATTCCGTGCAGGGTTCTTTAACCTTGGCGCGGAAGGTCAGATGGTGTTTGGCGCGCTTTCTGCCGCATTGGTCGGATTGTACATGCCGGGCCCGGGCTGGCTGGTGTGTATCGTTGCGATTCTTGCCGGTATTGTTGCAGGTGGATTGTGGTCGGTGATGGCCGGATATCTTGATTCCAGGTTCCGGGTGAACCTGCTGATCTCTACGCTGCTGCTGAATTATGTGGCCGTATTGTTTGCAGGGTATCTGGTCGCCTATCCGCTGAAGGACCGTTCGGGTTCGGCTGCGATGGCGCAATCCGAAATGCTCGATAACAGCGTCTGGCTGCCGAAGCTAATCTCCGGCATGCCGCTGCATGTAGGCTTTGTGCTCGCGGTGCTGGCCGCGTTGATTATATTCGTACTGTTGAAGCGCTCCGTGATCGGTTACGAAGTGCGTATGCTTGGCGGCAATCCGCTGTTTGCTCTGTTTGGCGGCGTGAAGCGCGGGCCGATGATGCTTGGCGCCATGTTCTTCAGCGGCGGCTTGGCCGGTCTTGGTGGCGCTGTTGAAATTCTGGGCTCCCAGTATCGCTATATTGATGGTGCATTATCTACAGCCGACTATGCCTGGACGGGCATTATGGCTGCATTGTTGGCAGGATCGCATCCGATCGGTACGCTGATTGCATCGATCTTTTTGGCCGCGCTGCAGACAGGCGGTATGGGCGTGGAACGGAATACGGAAGTGCCGCTTGAGGTAGGAGCGATTATCCAAGCCGTGCTGATTCTGTTTATCTCCGCCCGATTCACTTACAGCTTTCTGAAGCGCAGAAAGGGGAACAAATCCGATGGAACAGCTGTTTGATCTTGCCTTAATCAACTCGGCCCTCCGGGTGCTCACTCCGATCTTGCTTGCGGCCCTCGGCGGTGCCCTGTGTTCGCGCGTCGGACTGTTCAACGTCGGTTTGGAAGGCTTTATGCTGCTTGGCGCTTTTTCTGCCGTGGTGGGGAACTACTTCTTCGGCAACGTCTTTTATGCGATTTTGTTCGCGATTGCGATCGTTTCGATATTCTCTTTTATATTTGCTTATCTCAGCATCAATCTGCAGGCGAACGTCATTGTAGTCGGTATCGCGATGAATGCGTTGGCGGCTGGTTTGACCACGTTTAGTTTACGGGCTATTTTTGATGTAAAAGGTGCATTTTATGACAATACGATGGTCGGGCTGCCGAAATGGAATATTCCGATTATCGAGGATATTCCGGTGATCGGTCCGATACTGGCTGGTTTGACGCCGCTCGTCTATCTGTCGTTTTTGATTGCGGGCCTCATGTGGTATTATTTCTATCGCACGAAGAACGGCTTCCGGTTCCTGGCAGCCGGGGAGAATCCGCTCGCTGCCAAAAGCGTGGGCATCCGTGTAAGACGGTATCAGTATGGAGCTGTGCTGGCGAGCGGTGTGTTATGTGCGCTTGCCGGTGCGCAGCTGTCGCTGGGACAGGTGACGATGTTTACGGAAGGCATGACGGCTGGACGCGGCTTTATTGCGCTTGTAGCCACGATGCTGGGCCAATCGGGTCCGCTTGGGGTAACGGCGGCAAGCCTGCTGTTTGGCTTTATGGATGCGCTCAGCATAAGGTTCCAGGGACTGGCGCTGCCTACGCATTTCACGCAGATGCTGCCTTATGTTGTCACGATTCTGGCGATGTTCTTCTTTAAGGACAAGAGCTTCCAGCAGGATGCACTAAAGCAGGGCTCAAGCTCCAGATAGGTGCGTATGCTGGCCGTGACAACAAGAGAATTCGTCATCTTAGACGATCAGCGGATGCGAAAGCCGACAAAGCGTAAAGGAGATGAACTTGGTGCACAAAAAAGCAGAGCGATTGAAAAAAATGAAGCCGGTGGCGGTGGGCAACCTGACCGAGGAGCAGCGTGCCAAGCTGCCGCCGGGGCAGACGCTGACTGAGAAATTCCCCATTTTGCACGAAGGGGAGGTACCTCATTACGACATGTCGGAGTGGACGCTCAAGGTATTCGGCGAAGTCGAAGAGGAACGGACATTTTCTTATGAAGATATCATGGCGATGCCAACGGTGACCGTGAACACCGATATTCACTGCGTCACGCGCTGGTCCAAATTCGATACGGTTTGGGAGGGAATCCTGTTCCGGGATTTCCTGGCGGGGCTGAAGATCAAGCCGGATGCCAAATACGTCATGTTTCATGCCGATCCGGATTATGATACGAATGTACCTATCGAGGATCTGCTCAAGGACGATGTGCTGCTGGCCTATCGCTTTAACGGCGAGCCGCTAACGGACAAGCATGGCTGGCCGCTGCGCACGGTTGTGCCGCATCGCTACTTCTGGAAGAGCGCCAAATGGCTGCGCGGCATTGAGTTTATGAAGGAAGACCGCCCCGGCTTCTGGGAACGCAACGGCTTCCACAATGAAGCGGACCCGTTCAAGGAAGAACGGTTTAGCGGCGAGGCACTGGATATACCTGAAGACGAATGGACACATAAGGAGTTTGACTAATATGTTGATGCCTATTTTGCAAGTGAACTCAGAGGATATACCTGAATTTGTAATCGTCTGCGGCGATCCCAAGCGTGCGGAGACCATTTCCCGCAAGCTTACAAACGCGCGCGAACTCGCGTTCAGCCGGGAATACCGCACCTTCGTGGGGACATATGAAGGCGTCGAGCTTGCGGTAACCAGCCACGGGGTTGGTTGTCCGGGAGCTGCGGTTTGCTTCGAGGAGCTGATCCGCGCGGGGGCGAAGACCCTTATTCGCGTCGGCACAGCCGGATCCTATCGGGCGGATACCCCTGCGGGAAGCCTGGTTGTCAGCACGGCTGCGATCCGTACGGATGGCCTGACGAAACAGCTGGTGCCGGACGGTTTTCCAGCGGTTGCGGACAGCCAGGTAGCGGAGGCGCTGTACGAATCCGCCCTTGCGATCGGTGATGGCGTGGTGCGTAAGGGGATTACTGTAACCTTGGACGTGTTCTTTAACGGTGTTGAAGAAGTACCGCACCAGAAGTACAAAGCGGCGGGAGCGCTTGGCGTAGAGATGGAAATTGCGGCGCTGTACGTCGTTGCGTCGATCCGCGGCGTTCGCGCCGGCGCGATTGTCGCAATGGACGGCTTTGCCGACGCCGATCTCGCGGCCGAGTACGACCCGAACACGAATGTGGTCGCCGACGCGGTGGAACGCGAGATTAACACGGCCTTGCAGGCTGTGGTGAAACTGGCGAAGCAGGGTTAGTTAGGGCAAGAAAGCCGGATTTCCTGAGCGTAAGCTGCAGGAAACCCGGCTTTCTATTTTGAGTAAGATGCATCTGGGAAATATGAGGAATTTACGGCTGCAAATCAGCAGTACCTATCGTTACTGCTTTGGCGGCTGGACCGTGAAGAAGGGAACCTTTTCGATTCCGACAGCCCGCACGTAAGTGAATAATTGCCCTTTATGGTGAATTTCGTGGTCGACCATGGTGCCCAGCCACACTTTTCCTGGGACAACGAACCCGTTAAAGTCCAGCGGCTGCTCGAGCTGGTTGTCGGACAATTCGGCAAAAACCGCCGTAGTCGATTCGGTTGAAGCTTGCACGATATTTCTAATGTCATCGATAGTTTCGAACTCGGTGGAAATCGAAGGCGGAGAGAATGAGCCTTTTGCAATGGAGTGCAGAAACATATCCGAGGACGCCGCAATATGAACAGCTAATGCGCCCAAGGTATAGGCGTTCTCCCACGGTTTATAATCCAAATGCTCGCTCTGTACGTCCTGCAGCAGTTGCAACAAGACCGTACGGTGTTTATGCCATCGTTCGAATTGCTGTTGACCTTCATGACTCATGATTCATCCTCCTTGATCGATTGCAGAATAAAGTGTTTGAATATGCGCCCGCTTTATTCACGGTTTATAAAACAGTTCGATAAGTAATAGCGGATTCCTTCCCGATGCGCAAGTTATAGCCAGATGTTGTATTTGATCATTTTGGAAAAAAGCAGTTGCAAAAAGAAAGGAGGCCGTATATACTGAGTTCAATTAGTAATTGGTCAATCAATAATAAAAAAATAAGTGAAAGGAGAGTGGCAGAAATGGCTAGAGCGTCAACCTCTGCGAATCGGCGGAATGATATCGTGGCGGCAGCCATCGAAGTGTTTGCAGAGATCGGATACTATCGTGCGACTACGGCTCAGGTTGCCGAACGGGCAGCGATATCGCAGCCTTACGTCTATCGGTTCTTTACCAAGGAGTCACTGCTCGTGGAATCGCTGGCTGTTTCCTGGGAGCGCATCGTGAAGGCATTTCAAGCGGTGATCGAATCCGCTTCCTCAGAGAATCTGGAGTTGGGTTTGATTCAAGCCTATGAAGGGATTGTGCAGTCGCATCGCAGCGAGATCCTGCTCCAGATGCAGGCGCAGACGATTCAGGAAGCGCCCATCCGCGAAGCGATGCAGCAGGGAATGAATGAGGTGAAGGATCTCGTGGAGAATGCCTTTGTGCGGGCGGGGTTTGAGGATGCCGATAAGAAAACCTCCGATTTTCTGGCCCGGGGCATGCTGTGCAACGTAGCCATGGCGATGGATATGCCGAATATGATGCCCATAAGATAGTGCATGCCTTGGCATGCTTTGAAATGCCACACCGCGTATCTCAAGAGTAGTGCGCGGTGGAAGAAGGGCATTTTTTTAAAGATTATTTGTGATTGGTCAATCAATAACAATATGTGATGAAGGAGAGATTGATGATGAAAAAAGCGATTGTTTTGGGTGCAACAGGTGGGGTAGGAGCTCCATTAACCGTTGAGCTGGTAAAGCGTGGGGTCCAAACGGTGGCCTTCGGCCGCTCCTCGAAGAAGCTGAATGAGCTGGCGGAGCAGCTGGGCCATTCTCCTCTCCTTACGCTGGAAATTGGAGATGCTTTTAAACCGGAGGATATTTTAAGAGCCGGTGCAGGAGCTGACGTTATTTTTCACAGTGCCAACATTCCTTATCACGAGATGGAGTCCAGGCTGCTGCCGCTGGGTGAATCGGTCATGACAGCAGCAGAGGGGCTGGGGGCAAAGGTTGTTGTCGTTGATGGAATCTATCCTTATGGCAGACGCTTAATGGAAAAGGCAACGGAGGATCATCCCAAAAAACCGCATACCCGCAAGGGCAAAGTGAGATTGGCCTACGAGCAATTGATATTCTCGTCGCGTTGGCATAAGGCAAAACCTCTTATTGTACGGCTTCCCGACTATTACGGTCCTTCTGCGCAGGCATCTTACCTATCCGTCACGATGGAAGCTATTGCGGCAGGCAAACCGACCGCTTTTATCGGCAATATGAGCGTTCCCCGCGAGTACGTCTATTTGCCGGATGCCGCGCGGATGATTGTGGAGATTGCAACAAGAGAGGAGTCCTATGGGCAGAACTGGCATATCCCTGGACCCGGCGTGATCTCAGGCCGCGAGTTGGTGCGGATTGCGCAGCAGGCTGCCGGAAAGCGCAAGACCGTGATGCCGCTGGGACGAATCGGGCTATCTTTGATCGGATTATTCAATCCCGTGATGAAAGAGGTGGTTGAGATGCTGTATTTGACCGAGGAGCCTCTGGTGCTGAGCGGCGAAAAATATGAACGCTTGATAGGCCCGATTCAATGGACGCCCCATGAGCAGGCAATTACGGCAACGATGAGGAGTTTAAGGGACAAACAAGTTCGAGAAGCAGAAGACGCAAAGCGTAGTGCAGCCACGATATAACGATATTATGCAGATGTTTTTTTATGAAAAATAGTGATTGATCAATCAATAATATTGATTGTGATTAATTATAAGCAAACACGCTGACGGTGTAGACGGTTGGCGTGTTTTTTTATGGGTACGAAAAAAATTTCTAGAATATCCATCAGTTTCATTTGCCCAAACGTTATATTAACAGAAAAGACAAAATGAAAAGTGAGAGGTTGGCTAATGGAAGTATGTGATCTCTATGAAAATCTGAAGGACGATGTCCGGCGTTATGCCAGATCCATTGCCAAGCATGCTTATGAAGCGGATGATCTGGTCCAGGATGCCTTTATGAAGGCCATCAAGGAGCCAAACCTGGCAGCTCTGCCCCTTCACAAGCAAAAAGCCTGGTTCTTCAGAGTCGTCAAAAATCGCATGATCGATATTAGCCGCCGGGAGAAGCGGCTCGTATCGTGGGAGGATGACCTGGACGTCGCCGAGCTCCCCGTTTCAAGCCGCAATATTGAAATGACGGAATGGCTCGCCCGTTTGCCGCAATCACAGAGCGATATCGTGTTTAAGCGCTTTTGGCTCGGGATGTCCAGCCAGGAAATCGGTGAGCAGCTGGGCATGCCGGCAGCCACGGTTCGTTACAAATTGCAGACCGCCATCAAAAAATTGAGAAAACTATGGGAGGAAGATATGAAATGAGCAGAATCATTGAGAATGTAGGGATGTTGGATCTTACGCAGGCAACGGAGGAAACCGTAACAAGCATCGAACGGATCGGAAACGTGGGCCTCGTGATCTACCGGGCAGAGACGGCACACCTCCTCACGCTGCTGAAAAATGCAGGCAATATCGGCAAGACGATTGAAATTCCCGAGGGACACCGTTATTACAGCGGCACGCTGCGGCTGGACGAGGAATATTTTCAGCTCCTGGAGCAGCCGGACCGCGTATTCGTTAACGGCACGGTCATCATCGATAAAGGAGTATCCCTTGAAGCATTCCAGAACAGCACGCTGCACCTGGTGGTCAACGGCGAGGTCTATGCTCCCCGGCATCTGGCCGCTGCCGTTACCTCAGCCCTCCTTAAAGTGGGAGGTGCCAGCGCGGAGATTCACGCTTACGAATACGAGCCCAGGTTCGAGTCCGGGAAAGTGCAGTTGAACAATGCATACCTGGCCTCGAGCAACGAGCCTATAGAGCTGGTTTTGAGCGGCATGGTTCACCTGGATAAGGAGCTGGATATGGAGCAGTTCACAGCCCGGATTGAGAGAATTCAAGTTAACGGCAAGGCGATTATCCATGAACATCAATCCCCTTATTTCTACGATAAACTGAAAACGATAAACGGCTTGGTCGAGGTAATCCCGGCAGGATTCGAATATGTAACCAAACCGCTACGGCTAAACGCAAGAAGCGTTCGACGCTTTAAAGGCCATAAGCTCTACACGAATAAGCCGTTCATCATCGAGGCGGACGTGACCCGGGAAGCCTTCAGTCAGGCCGTGTCGGAGATACAGTCAACTTCGTTTATCATTTGCGGCGAAGAGATCGAAGATCTGGTCTGGGAGCGCTGCCCCAACCTGAATACGGAAATCGTAAGTTATGAGCGGCTGTTTGTGTTCATCAGCGGCGAGGAGACCTGGTCGAGGGATCAGCTGGCGGCTTTGAGCCAGCCAGCGAACTTCATTGTTGACGGGACGCTGACCTTTGACGATGACGTGACCGAGGAAGATATTAAGGCTTCGGTGTCTTCCCTGGATCTTTTCGGCGAAGTCGTTGTAGGGGAAAAAAGAATTAAAGGCATTTTGTACCCTTACCTTCGAGTAAACAATGGAAGTATTATAGTGAAGGGGACGGAAGAGGCGCTTGCAGGTATTGGTAATGTCGGAATGTTGTCGCTATAAAAAGAAATGAGGAATGAAACCATGAATATCAATAATGAAGATATTGCCAAACAGCATGTTCGCGATCTCCGTCAGGAATTGGAACGATGCAGGATGGCAACGAAATTGCGCTCTAAACGCAATCAAGCGGCAAACACCGCAACGACTGCACGTACAGTCGATGGAAAGTGGAAGTCGCTGCTTAATACCATCATCATGATGGGAAGAAGAATGCTCTAATCGGTTGAGCCGGTTATGGCACCAAACTAATCTATACGAATCGTCGATGCGGTAAGCGTCGGCGATTTTTTATTTGATTTTACCTACCGATAGTTAAAAAATATTGACAGTTCTTATCCTCGAGTTTAAAATTCTACCTATCGGTAGTTAAAAAAAAGGGTGGAATAACACGTTGAAAAAGAAAGACATGACCTCACAGCAGATCGTTGAGGCCGCCATCGGATTGTTTGTGGTTCATGGCATCGAGAAGACCAGCCTTGCGATGATTGCCGGCGAGGTGGGCATTACGAAACCGTCGATCTACTACCATTTTGCATCCAAGGATGAACTGGTGGAGCGTGTCTTTGATTATATGTTCAGCGATTATCATTTCGATCATTATTTCTCCCTGACCGAAATGAACGAGCATAACTTTGCAGAGAAGCTGTACCAAGGGGGATTGCGCATGTTTCCGGAGGAGGAAGAGGCTTTTATGCCGGTCATGCGCCTATTGAATGAGTTCATGCTAACCGCAAACCGGAGTGCCAATTACGGCCAGCGCGTGGTAGCCATGCAGCAATCGTTCCTAGACGGCTTTCGGGAACTGATGCGGTTAGGAGCAGACTTCGGGATCATTGAGCGGCAAGATTCAGATTCCAAGGCGTATGTGCTGGCACTGGTCATTGATAATATCACGAGTTATATCTTGATGGATATTCCGCTGGATTATCAAGCGGTCTGGAGGGAAGCGGTGAACAGCATCCTCAGGAAAGGAGCGGATATACTTGAATCACGGAATGGAATACAGTGACCTTGGATTATCGGCTTCTGACCGGATCCTGATTTGGGCGGTACCGCCGTTATTAGGCGCGGTGGTCGGCTGGTTTATACCTGCAATTGCGGATTGGGCAACGGGCCTGGCCTGGGTGCCTTTTCAAGGACCGCTGGAGTTAATCGCATCCATACAGGGGCCTTGGGTTGTCATCGTAACCGCTGTTGTGGGCTTGCTTGCGGGCATGGTCCTCTCCCACATTGCCATTAAAGAAAGTCTTGGCGTTCGCCTGTCGGATCAAGAGATTAGACTCCGTATTCATGATGCCGAACAAACGTTTACGAGAGACGAGGTTTCTGCGGTCTTTCTGGATGGCAAGCAGCTGGTCCTGCTGGGCACGGAGGGGCAGGAACTCTACCGGGAGAAACCCGAAGCCAAGCGGGATGCCGTGGCCGAAGCCTTCAAGCGGCACGGTTACTCCTGGAGAGACCGAGATCCGTTCGCCGATGATTACGTCCGATGGGTTGCCGATTCGCCAGAACTGACGCCTAGCATGAACGCGCTCTTCCTGGCACGGGAAAAGACGATGGAGAACGAGGATAAAGAGGATGCAGCCGATCTGCGCCGGGAATTATCGAAGCTGGGAATTACGGTGCGGGATGACGGGAAAAAACAGTATTGGCGGCAGCACAGCCAGCGGCCGTAACAGCCTTAGGAAGCAGCCGTAGCTGTTCTGATTATACACTGCACACTTATCACATACACCGCCGATGCTGCGATCATCGGCGGTTTTTTAATGGATCTTCACGTCGCTGTTGTTTTTTTATAACATTTGTCCCCCTTCTTATCGAACAAAATGACACCTCTCTCGCTCAAGCGAGCCTGCGGCAAACAATATCCCTCTTTTGGCAAGACATCCGGCAGTCCTCTCTTCCCATGAGAAGTTTTACAATGAAAGCGATACCTCAGCGAAGGAGATGTCTTATGAATTTTGATCTGAATATCGTACCTTTCAGCCGAAGAGAGTCTTTCTTGGCCATTTCCCTCCTGCCCGCGGCGAAGGACCGCAGACCAGGACTTTACTTGCGAACCGTCCGCGGAGGAGATGACAAGTTTGGCGAGGCGTTTCTGATAGAGCTGCTAAACCGGCAGAGCGAGCCGGTTCCGTTTGAACCTGTTGCATCACCCGACAACATCAGGCTAACGGCCTCCGATTCGGAGGGCCATGCGGATATTTGCATATCGGACTCCCGGACCGTCCGATTCCGCTCGGAAGGCTGCGGCATCCGGCTTACCTTTTTTCCAGCAGCGTATGATTACGCCTATGAGACCCATCCGGACAGCTGGGAGGTGAACAGCTTCACGCATGGCTGCCGCTTCATGCTGACCCGGCTTGCAGGCCAGATGGGCATGAAGGTCGAATGGAACGAGATTAAGAGCTCGCGGGTGACCGCCGACTTCTCCGTGGACGCATTAACCAATATGGCGGAATTTGCGGTAGAGGAGTTCATGACCGTCATGACCCCACGCAAGGAATGGGAGTCCTTCGACGAGGCGGTTCATAGTGTCCGGAAAGATTATGCCGCATGGCTGAACAACACCCTTACCGTCTCTGAGCGGTGGCAGGAAGCGAGGGAGCTCGCGGCCTATATCACCTGGTCCTGCGTAGTTCCGGCCGAAGGCTGTCTGACCCGCCCAGCCATGTATATGTCCAAGAATTGGATGACCAACATCTGGAGCTGGGACAACTGCTTTAACGCGATGGCCCTTGTGCGGCATCAGCCGGAGCTGGCTTGGGATCAGTTCATGATCTTTTTTGACCGGCAGGATGAGAGCGGCCTGATCCCGGACTTCGTGAACGATAAATACGAGCTTTGGAATTGCAACAAACCACCGATTCACGGCTGGACGCTGGCCTGGATGATGCGTCGGACCGATTTCATTAAGGAGACCCAGCTGTGCGAGGTCTATGGCCCACTATCGAAATGGACGGAGTGGTGGTTCACGCATCGAGATCATGACGGCGACGGAATTCCCCAGTATAACCACGGCAACGATTCAGGCTGGGACAACAGCACGGCGTTCAATAACGGCATTCCCGTCGAGAGCCCTGATCTTGCTGCCTATCTCATTATTCAGATGGAGACGCTGGCCGAAATCGCGGGCTTGCTGGGCCTGTCCGAGGAGTCGAGCCAATGGAGACGGAGAGCGGACGATACGCTGGACCGCATGATACGGCACTTCTGGAAGGATGGCCGGTTCACGGCCTGCCGCTCGGGAACGCATGAAGTATCCGAGGGAGACAGCTTGCTGCTGTTCGTTCCCATCCTGCTGGGAAGACGCCTTCCCGAGTTTATTCGCAAGGCTCTACTGGAAGGACTTCGGGATGAAGGCCGATTCCTGACAAGCAACGGCTGGGCTACCGAGAGCGTAAGCAGCTGCTATTATAAGCCGGACGGATATTGGCGCGGGCCGATCTGGGCTCCTTCCACAATGCTGCTGGTCGAAGGGGTGGCGGCTGCCGGCGATATGGAGCTGGCGACGGAGATTGCGCAGCGGTACTGCCGGATGGTTAGTCTCAGTGGCATGGCCGAGAATTTTGATGCCCTGACCGGTGCGGGGCTTCGCGATCGGGCGTTCACCTGGACCTCTAGCGTATTTTTGATTCTTGGACATGAATACACCCTATAAGTGCGTGTTCAAAAAGGTCGATTTTCAGCACCGAGAAGGTTGGATGAAGCTAGGGAATGAGGAGCGGAGCGTACGTTTTGGGTACGTGAGCACCGGAAGTCCCGGCTGAATTCAAGATTCGATGCCGAGCTGCTTCCTGATTCGCTTCGTGTTAGATATAGAATTTATGAGTTATCAGTGGAACTGATGAAATTCTATATCGCAAGAAAACCTACCTATGCATCGCGGTCGCTCATCCTTGAAGTGGCCTCGATAGAGGTTTTCTTATCAAAAGCGGACTTTTTGAACAACCTCTATAACGATGACGGACAAATACTTCTTCCCGGGCTTTTGCCTTGCGGGGGAGGTGCTTTTTCCGTTTCCTCTCCGTTTCCAGTTGCCGCCTAATTACAAGCCCTTTGTTCGGGTTTATAATGAAAGCGGTATCACGGATGGGTTAGCAGTCCTGCCGCATGGCGAACGAGTGGACAAAAAGTTTCACGATACGATACGACAACGGGGAGAGTAACCATGAATCTTCAGGGTATCAAAGATCGAGTGGGCCGGCTGTTCACCGGCACCTATCATAGTATACGAACGAAGCTGCTTACTTGTTTTTTAATTGTCACCCTGATTCCGCTGTTCTCGCTTGGCGGACTTTCCTATTATCAATCCGCTAAAGTGATTAACTCCCAGTTCGGCAAATACGGCGATAATGCCGTAGCGCAGTTGGAGCAGCAGACCAGTTCGGCATTGGGACGGATGAAGCAGACAGCGGAAACGATTTATTCCTATTTACTGGACCCGAGCCATTCGGGAATCGGAGCCGGGACGCCATCCACGTACGGCGACATTATGGAGAAGAACGACTTTGAATCGTTATTGAAGTCTCTTCGAACGCAGCTGACAGCGGGAATTTACATCATTACGACCTCCGGCTATTACTATGGGGAGAACAATCTGGATGTGAATAAACTCGGCAATATCCCGATGTGGAGCACGAGGCCGAAGGCCTATGCCGGGACTTATTGGCTCGGTTTTTACAATCAGGATCATTCCATCAAGAGCAGTGATGGCGATAACGTGCCGGTCATCGGGCTCGCCGTACCGATCCACCACCCGGACAAGGCTCAGGACGGCAGCATCATCCTCATTGAGGAGAGTGCCGAGGAGCTGCTGCGCAGTTATGCCAAGTTCGAGGCCGACACGCACGCCCACCTGCTCATTACATCGCCGGACGGCACGATCGTGTATGAGACGGAAACTCCGTATACGCCCCATGACAACGACGTGACCTGGTCCCGGACGCTTGGCGTCAACCAATGGACCATGGAAGCCAGAGTTCCCGCCAAGGCTTTCTATCAATCCTCGGGCGTTATCCGGGCGAACACGATGGTTGTTGCCATTGTCTCCTGCTTGCTCGCTTTTGGCATTGCTTATCTGTTCTCCTCCCGGTTCACCTCACGAATTCGGACCTTGAAGGACTCGATGCAGAAGGTGAGCTTTGGCAAGCTGGATACCCGTACGCCAATCGAGGGCAGGGATGAACTGGGCAGTCTCGATATGAGTTTTAACCGGATGGTTACGGGCGTGCAGACACTGATTGGCGAAGTGGAGCAGAGCGAGCGGCTGAAAAAAGAAGCGGAGCTGCGCGCATT
Organism: Paenibacillus lautus; assembly: GCF_050482385.1. Classification (GTDB taxonomy): domain Bacteria; phylum Bacillota; class Bacilli; order Paenibacillales; family Paenibacillaceae; genus Paenibacillus_AQ; species Paenibacillus_AQ lautus_B. Next base: position 130,575 of record NZ_JBCNHV010000019.1, on the reverse strand, counting down.
CCATTATCAGATCAACCCCCATCTGCTGTTCAATACACTTAACTCCATCCAGTGGAAAGCCAGGCTGGAAGGCGCCGAGGATATCCGTCAGATGCTGTATCATCTGACGATGGTGCTGGAGGGGAATTTAGATATCTCGCAGGAGCTCGTCACGCTGAACAGGGAGCTGCGCATGATCGGTCACTTTCTAAAAATCCAGGAGATCAGGTACGGCGAGGTGTTCCGTTATGAACTGGATTGCGATGAGGCGCTTTTGCCTTATTTGATTCCGCGGATGACGCTTCAGCCGCTGTTTGAAAACATTTTTTTCCATGCATTCACCGATGGTCAGGGAGAGATCCATGTCAAGGTCCGGGAGGATCATGACGAGCTGGTGCTCACGCTTCGCGATAACGGGGCCGGCATCAAGGAGGAGAAACTCGCGCAGTTATTCTCGCCGGAGATGAAGCGGAAGGGACGCGGCGGGCTGGGCGTGAGGAACGCCGATCAGAAATTTAAGCTGCATTTTGGCCCGCTATACGGATTGAAGGTACATTCGGTTAAGGGAGAAGGTACAACGATCACCATACGCTGGCCAAAAAAGGAGGAGTCTTTCGATGATGAAAGCAGGGTACATTAAGGTGATAATTGCCGACGATGAGAGCATTGTGCGTAAGGGACTCCGCTCCACGGTGCAGTGGGACCGATTCGGGATGGAGGTTGTGGCGGACAGCCCCAACGGTCAGGCGGCTTGGGAGGCGTTTCTGGAGTTTCGCCCGCAGGTCGTCATTACGGATATCGTCATGCCGGAGATGGATGGAATCGAGCTGTCGCGCAAGGTGAAGGAGGTCGCGCCGGAAACCCGAATCATTCTGCTCAGCTGCCACCGGGATTTCGAGTATGCCCAAGAGGGGATGCGGCTTGGCGCCTCGGGATATCTGTTGAAAACTGCCTTCGAGGACGAAGAGCTCGAATCGATGCTGGGAAAATTCCAGCGTGAGCTGTCCGATACGCCGGCCTACGGGTACGAGTTGGCAGAGCAGGTTTCCGCTCACCTGTTTGCTTGGCTTAACGGCCATAGCGATCGATTCCCGGGAGAACTCCGGCAGCTCTGCAGCCGTGTGGGGCAGGGGGAGGGCAAGCCCATCTCCCTCTATCTGATCAAGACGGCGGGCTGCAGCAGCAATTGGGAGGGGCTGCTGCAGGAGCAGGACTCCGACGAGCCGGGTTTTCGCTGCAGCAAGCTGATTCACTACGGCCCGGACAGCTGCTATTGGGCCGTACCGGAGGAGTTTAAGGGAGCGGCTGACAGCTTGCTGGTGGAGATCAAGAGCCGGTGCGGGAAGCTCACATGGAATTCGCGGGAATGTCTTCACGATTTAATGGATGTGCAGGCAGCTTTTCAATCCTTGCATAAGGAAGCCGAACTGGAACGGGTGTACGGTCTTAGCGGGGAGCAGTGGCCTGAGCCGATTCTGCATGCGGTCCATCTCCTGCATGAACATCCCGCGGACGAGTGGTCGGCAGCGGAGCTGGCCCAAAAGGTGGGGCTGAGCCGCAGCCATTTTTCGATCCTGTTCAAGAAAACGGTCGGCGACAGCTTCATCACATTTCAATATAAACGCAAGCTTCGCCTCGCCTATGGCCTGCTGCGCGAAACCTCCTTAACGATGCAGGAAATCGCCGAGAAGACCGGGCTTGGAGACAGCAAATATTTCAGCAAATGGTTCAAGCGCTGCACAGGTCAGACGCCAAGCCAATACCGTGCCGAACAAAAAGGGGAATCCTTGTAAACAAATGAACACCCAAGGGCGAAAGTTCGAACAAAAATACGATCATCTGCGAATCAGCGCACGTTTTGAACCGCTTTCATCCGAGTTATGATGAAAGCGGTTCAATTCATATCAACTCAATACTTTAGGGGAGCTGACAATATGAAAAAGAAAATGTCATGGATCGCGTTGGTTTCGGTTATGACGTTAATGGCATCCTTGCTGGCCGCATGTGGCGGCAGCGGCGGGACCGGGGCATCGAAGGAGCCGGACGGCAATGCATCAGGCGCCGCGACAACGCTTCGCTTCGCTACCTGGGATACGGGAGATGCGCTGAAGATTGAGCAGGAGATCGCCAAGAAGTTCGAGGAATCGCATCCCGGCACGAAGGTGCAGGTGGAGGCTTATGCCGACGGATTCGATCAGAAGCTGGCCGCCGGTTTTGGCGCAGCCAATCCGCCGGACGTGATGTATATGTGGGATTTTCCGACGTATCACCAGTCCCTGGAGCCGCTGGATTCCTACGCGTCCAAGGACGAGGACTTGAATATCGATGATTTTTACCAAGGATTGTTTAACTACGGCAAGATCGATAATCAGCTGTACGGAATCCCGGCGGGCTTTACGACCCGGGTGGTGTACTACAACAAGAAGATGTTCGACGATGCGGGCATTGCCTACCCGAGCGATGGATGGACATGGACGGAATTCCAGGAGAACGCCCAGAAGCTTACGGATAAATCCAAGAAGCAGTATGGCTTCGGCGTACGAGCCGAGAACGATACGTATGACCTGCAAGGGTTCGTATGGAGCAACGGCGGTTCCTTCATTTCCGAGGATGGCACAACGATTGAAGGCTACATGAACAGCAAGGAAACGGCGGAAGCCATTCAGATGCTGGGCGATATGCTCAAGAACGGCTCAGCCGTCCTGACCGGAGGCAAAGGGCAGCAGAGCGGGGAGGATATTTTCAAAGCCGGCAAAATTGCCATGTGGGAGAGCGGCATCTGGCCGTTGGAATCTTTCAGGGAAGCTGGAATCGATGTGGGTACGGTGGAAATGCCGGCCTTCGAGGGCAAGCCTGTAAAGGGAGTATTGGCCGAATCCGCACTGTCGATAGCGAAGGATTCCAAGAACAAGGATCTGGCGTGGGAGTTCATTAAGTTCTACGTATCGGATGAAGCGATCAAAATGCGCGTGGCCGACCTTCCGGTCCGGATCAGCGTGGTGAACGAGCTGAAGAAGGATCAGGATCCGCTCTACAAGCCGTATTACACGATGCTGGAGCGTTCGGACAATACGCCGGCCTTCCTGCTGAACCCGAAATGGAACGAAGTGAACCGTCAACTGTCGGCAGCTGTGGAATCCGTCATGTTTGGCAGCGATGCCCAGGAGGTTCTGAACCAAGCGGTGAAGGATAGCGAACGCTATTTGAAATAAACGAAGAAAGAAGGTTCGCGAATATGGCCCACACTGAAGTGCCTTACTCACAACAGCAGACAGCGGCCCCGAAGCGACTTGAACGAAAACGTTGGGGTGGGGCCGTGCCCTACCTCTTCATTTTTCCATGGGTATTCGGATTCCTGGTTTTTACGCTGGGTCCGCTGCTGTTTTCCCTCGTCATTTCGTTTTTTGATTGGCCGATCGTAGGCCAAGTGACCTTTGTCGGCATCGACAACTATGTGGAGATGTTCTCGAATGACCCGTTGTTCTGGAAATCGCTGCTGGTTACGTTAAAGTTTGCGGCTTTGTTCGTGCCGCTGAACATCATTGTAGCCTTAGGGCTTGCTATGCTGCTGAATCAAAAGGTGAGAGGGAGCGCATTCTTCCGCACCGCCTTCTACCTGCCGTCGGTCATTTCCGGCGTAGCCCTCGCCATGATCTGGTCGTGGGTGTACAGCGGGGATTACGGGATCCTGAATTTTTTCTTATCGCTTGTTGGCATCGAAGGCCCGGATTGGCTGAACGATACGAAGTGGTCCCTGGTCGCCATGGTTATTGCAAGCCTGTGGGGACAGGGCTCGATGATGCTTATTTTTCTGGCGGGTCTCAAAGGCATTCCGAAGGATCTGTATGAGTCAGCCTCTATAGATGGAGCGGGCAAGATCAGGCAGTTCTTCAATGTGACCATCCCGATGATCACGCCGACCCTGCTGTTTAACCTGATTACGTCCATCATTGCCGCCTTCCAGCAATTGACGCTGGCGCTTCTCCTTACGGGCGGTGGCCCGCTGAAGTCGACGTTTTTCTATGCGATGTACATGTACGAGAATGCGTTCAAGTATTTCAAGATGGGTTATTCTGCAGCCAATGCCTGGTTCATGTTCCTGATCGTGCTGACGCTGACGTTCCTCGTGTTCAAGTCTTCGGAAGCCTGGGTGTTCTATGAGGGCGAGATGAAGAAGGAGAAGGCGAAGCCAAAGCGTAACAAAGCAGGCGTACCTGCCGGCAGAGAGGGGCGTTCCGCATGAAAAAAGTAATCACGTACACACTGCTCATCTTGTGCTCCCTGCTGTTCATTGCGCCGCTCTTCTGGGCGATTACGACAGCGCTGAAGTCACAGCAGGAGCTGTATCTGTTTCCTCCGAAATGGTTGCCTTCCGTGTGGAGATTCAGCAATTTCGCGGAAGCCTGGAGCATTCAGCCGTTTAACCTGTTTTTGAAAAATACGCTGATTGTGACACTGCTGTCGACGCTCGGGCAGCTCATATCGTGCACGCTGGTAGCATACGGGTTCGCCCGGTTTCAGTTCAAAGGACGGGATGCGCTGTTTCTGATCGTGCTTGCTACCATGATGATTCCGTGGGAAGTAACCATGATTCCGCAGTATATGGAATTCAACTACTTGGGCTGGATCAATACGCTCAAACCGCTCATTGTACCGTCCTGGTTTGGTTCCGCTTATTTCATTTTCCTGCTGCGCCAGTTCATCATGACCTTGCCGAAGGAGCTGGATGAAGCGGCAACGATTGACGGGGCGGGCAAAATGACGGTTCTGCTGCGGATCATCGTGCCGCTGATGGGACCATCGCTCATTCTGGTAGCCGTGTTCCATATGATGAGCTGCTGGAACGATTATCTGGGTCCGCTCATCTTCCTGAACGATCAGACGAAATATACGCTAACGCTGGGGTTGTCCCAATTCAAGGGCATGCACGGCGTCGATATGCAATCCATCATGGCCATCACCTGCTTGATCTCGATTCCGCCGCTTGCTGTCTTTTTCTTCGCGCAGCGTTATATCGTTGGCGGCATTGCCACGACGGGGATCAAGGGGTAACCGTGCCGGTGATAAGAGGCATCCACGATGGATATGCAGCATAATGCAGCATCAGAACATAGAAGTGCGTGTTCAAAAACTCATGGAAAGATGACTTTTTGAAGATTATAGAATTTATAAGTTTTCTTGCTGCGCTGAACAATTCTATAATCGCAAGAAAAACTACCTCTAAATGCGGTCTGTCTTCTATGAAAGTACGTCGATAGACGTTTTTCTTAACGACCGCTAGAAGCTTAGACCGCTTGGGAAAGGATGGAGAGACATGATGAAGAACCATCGTATCGGCCGCGACTGGGATGACTTAAGCGTGCTGGAACGAAACCGGGTGAAGAGCCGAGCTTATTTCATTCCGTTCGCGGATATGGAAGGAGCATTAAGCTATGATAGAGGCAGTTCGGCCTGGTATCAATCGCTGAACGGGGTGTGGAAATTCCACTATGCCGAGGAGCCAGAGACTGCTCCTGAAGCATTTTATGAAGAGGATTACGATGTATCGGCCTGGGATGACCTCCCGGTTCCGGGGCACTGGCAGCTGCAGGGCTACGGCCATCCGCATTACACGGATTTGTACTATCCGTTCCCCGTGGATCCGCCGCATGTGCCAAACGCGAATCCGACCGGAAGTTATGTACGCGAGTTCGAGCTTCCGGAGCATTGGGACGGCAGAAAGATTTGCGTCAAATTCGACGGGGTGGACAGTGCGTTTCATGTGTGGCTAAACGGGTCGTTTATCGGCTATAGCCAGGGAAGCCGGCTGACCTCCGAGTTCGATCTGACGCCTTATGTGAAGTCCGGCGTAAACAAGATGTCCGTCCGGGTATACCAATGGTCTGATGGAAGCTATCTGGAAGACCAGGACATGTGGTGGATGAGCGGCATTTTCCGGGATGTGTATCTGGTAGCCGAGCCGTCAGCGCTTCGCATCAACGACTTCCGCGTAACGACCGAACTGGATGAGGAGTATCTGAACGCCAAGCTGCACGTGCGTTTGGAGCTGGACGGAACGGAGTCCGGATCGGTCCAGCTTCGATTGTTGAACGGAGCCGGAGTGGAAGTGGGGTCAGCCGTGAAGGATGTCTCGCACTCCGTCGTGGAGGACTTTGAGATCGAAGTAGCCGGCCCGGATTTATGGAGTGCCGAGTCCCCGGCACTGTATCACCTGGTGATCATCTTGCAGGATGCTCAAGGGGGAACGCTGGAGACGGTGGCGCAGCGCGTCGGCTTCCGCTCCATTGAAGTGAAGGACGGACAGCTCCTGGTAAATGGCAAGACAATCCTGCTTAAAGGCGTCAACCGCCATGACCATCATCCGGATACGGGCCGAACCGTCACCCTGTCCACGATGCTCGAGGACATCCGTATGATGAAGCAGCACAACATCAATGCCGTACGGACCGCTCACTACCCGAACGATCCCCGGTTCTACGAGCTGTGCGACGTGTATGGGCTGTACGTGATGGAAGAGACGGATCTGGAGACCCACGGCTTCGAGCCCCTCGGCAACATTTCCCGCCTGAGCGACGATCCGGAGTGGAAGGAAGCCTACGTGGACCGTGTCCGCCGGATGGTGGAGCGGGACAAAAACCATCCGTCCGTGCTGTTCTGGTCCCTCGGCAACGAATCCGGCTTCGGCTGCAATTTCCGCGCGATGGCGGAATGGTGCCGGGAGAATGATCCGACGAGACTGATCCATTACGAAGAGGACCGTGAAGCCGAGGTGTGCGACGTGGTGAGCACCATGTATTCCTCCGTCGAGAAGATGGAGGGCTTCGGTAAAATGACCGATCATCCCAAGCCGCATATTCTGTGCGAATTCGCGCACGCGATGGGCAACGGGCCCGGAGGCTTGCGTCCCTACTTCGATACCTTTGAAGCCCATCCCCGCCTTGCGGGCGGCTTCGTATGGGAATGGATCGATCATGGGCTGAGCAGAAGGACGCCGGACGGCAGGAGGGATTATGCATACGGCGGCGATTACGGCGATGTGCCGAACAACAGCAATTTTGTCATCGACGGTTTGGTCCGTCCGGACCGGACGCCTTCACCCGGACTTCTGGAATACAAAAAGGTCATTGAGCCTGTTCGCATGTCGATGCCGAGACACGGTGTGCTTCATATCATGAACCGTTATGATTTCATTTCGCTGGATCATCTGCAGGCCCATTACCGTGTGTTGGCCGATGGACAGCTTGTCCATAGCGGAGCGCTGGAGCTTCCCCGCATCGAAGCAGGCACAAGCGCGGAGCTAAGCCTCTTGGAGGTTTTGGAGCAAGCGACAATAGGCGTGAGTCCTTATGCCGAGCTGTGGCTAGAGGTATCCCTCTCACTGGCTGCGGACTGTCGCTGGGCGGAACGGGGACATGAAGTGGCGTGGTCCCAGCTTCTGCTGCGGGAATCGTCCAAGCCTGAATTTGAGCAAACGGCCGCATTGCGGCGGGGACCACTACAGGTCACCGAGGAGAAGCTTAAGCTGAAGGTGGGGAATGGCGGCTTTCAGCTGTCACTCGGTTCGCTTCAATCCGGATTTGAGAGCTTAATCCTGCATGGCAAAAGAATCACGCTTGGCGGACCGGCGCTGAATTTCTGGCGTCCGCCGATTGATAACGATATGTACGTGCTTCCGGATTGGCGTAAGGCCCATCTGGACCGACTCTCCGAGCGGATCGATCATTTCGAATGGAAGCGACTGGACCAAGACAGCGTGGAGGTGCGGCGGATTTCCCGGATTGCGCCGCCGGTATATGATTGGGGCTTCCGCTGCGAAACGATCTATACGATCACTTCCAGCGGCCTGATGATCATGGACGTGAAGGGTGAGCCGATCGGCACGCCGCCCGCCATGCTGCCGAAAATCGGATTGCAAATGCAAGTCGCGGGAGACATGGAACATGTCCGGTGGTACGGCAGAGGACCTGGGGAAAGCTACCCGGACAGCCTGGAAGCAGGACGGTTCGGAGAATACCGCAGCACTGTGGACGGGTTGTTTACGCCTTATATTTATCCGCAGGAGAACGGGAACCGATCGGATGTCCGCTGGATCTCGCTCGCGGATGGCGCTGGATTGGGGCTCCTCGCCGTTGGCGAGCCAGCCCTGAACTTCAGTGCGAGCCGGTACACCGATCAGGATGTGGAGTCCGCCGCGCATGCCAGCGACCTTATTCCGCGCAGCTTCATTACGCTGAATTTGGATTACCGGCAGAACGGGCTAGGCAGCAACAGCTGCGGTCCGGCACAGTCTCCGGAGCATTCGATCAAGCCGGAGCCGTTTTCGTTCCGCATTCTCCTGAAGGCTTACGCTGCCGAGGATACCGATCCGATAAGACTGAGCCGGCGGATGCGCTCGGAAGCGGAATTATACAAGTAACCGACTGATTTCATCTCAGATCGTGATCGGATTTTCTGGAGAAGGGGAATAACATGTCCTTTTACATCAAAGACCTGCTGCAGCTGTCTACGGGGGTGCGCCGCTTCCTTATAAGCGAGGCCTTCTACGGCATTGGAATCGGCCTCTATACGCTCGTCCTGAACCTGCATCTGCTTTTTCGGGGGCTAAGGGAGGACGAGATCGGCGCGTTGGTGTCGATGGGCATTCTGATCATGGGCGTGCTCGCCATTCCGGTATCTCTGCTCGCTAACCGGACCGGAAGGAAAAAACTGCTGGTCACCGGCGTATTCTTTATCGCCGCAGGCAATGTGCTGTTTGCCGTCAGCGATGATTTGCTGTGGTTCTATGCCGCTCAAATATTGGTGTCTACCGGCTTGACGCTTGTGGAGACGACGGAGATTCAGCTTCTCTTCCATTATTGCCGTTCCCGTAAGGAGGAGGCCCGTGCATTTTCCTTGATGTTTGCCGTCTTTACGGCTTTCACGGGTCTCGGAACGCTGGCAGCCGGATATATCTCGAAGGGATTTGAGGGAAGCAGAGGTTATGAAGTGTCGCTTCTGCTGACCGGGCTGGTGCTTGTGCTTCATGGCGTCATCCGGGCGTTCTGGCTGCCTTCTGAGCGCAGGGACTTGGATGAGGAAGCGCCGACGGCTTCATCTTCTAAGGGAATATCCAGGTTAACGGGGCCTCTGTCGTCCGGGACCTTATGGCTGTTCGCCGTGTTTACGGCGCTGCTCGGCGGCTGTATCGCCATGACTGGCTCATTCTTGAACGTCATCGTGAAGTTCCGCCTGGATTGGATGGATGACCAGGTATCTTTAATTCTTGCCATCGGCGCGATCCTTCTGTTCATATGCTCATTGATGACGCCGTACGTCATGGAGCGGTTCGGTTATAACACGGCCATTATTTCGGTATTTATCGTAAATATTTTGCTGTTTGCCGCTCTGTACATGGTTCTCCCCGTATGGCTATTTGTCGGGCTGTTTCTGCTGCGGGGCGGTGGCGTAACCATGCTGTCCAATCTGCTGGACAGTCTGCTGATGTCGGCTTTCAATGAGAAGGAACGTAATCTGTACGCCGGCATGCGGTCGGTATTTCGGAGTTTAGGCTCGTCCGGGGCAACCTTTGTTGCCGGACTGATCCTGGCTCGGCAGGATTATCGGCTTCCCTTTCTAGCCACGGCCGGCGTGCTGCTCATATGCGGCCTGTATTACGTATGGTGGATTCGTCCGGTCTTATCAAAGCGATTAAACAGCGGTATCGAGCCATGAATGTGAAGGGCCGTCTAAAAGGGGTATTCCCTTTTAGGCGGCTTTTTTGCTGATTGCAGCATGCTGTTTTCATATTCATCTTGCGCCGTCGGCTTCACCACTTCAGGCTGAACCTGTATTTCTTCCAGGGAAAGTCTTTAAACATATTGACATCAAAAATTGGTACATGTTTAAATAGAAGAAGTGTTAGCACTCTGCTGTAAAGAGTGCTAAAAGAAACCTCGTTCAGATTGGAAGGGAGATTTTTTCATGGCGAAAAAACAGTTTAAAGCTGAGTCCAAACGGCTGCTCGAGATGATGATCAACTCCATCTATACGCAGCGTGAAATTTTTCTGCGTGAGCTGATTTCAAATGCCAGCGACGCGATCGACAAAATCTACTATAAAGCGCTGACCGACGACAACTTGACCTTTAACAAAGAAGATTACTACGTTAAGATTTCCGCAGATAAAGCAAACCGTACGCTGACCATTACCGACACGGGGATCGGGATGACCAAGGAAGACCTTGAGAACAACCTCGGCATCATCGCGAAGAGTGGTTCCCTTGCATTCAAGAGCGAGAATGAAGCGAAGGACGGCCACAACATTATCGGCCAGTTCGGCGTTGGCTTCTACTCGGCTTTCATGGTGGCCGATGTCGTTACCGTGACGAGCAGAGCCCTCGGCAGTGACGAAGCATTCAAGTGGGAATCCGAAGGCGCGGATGGATATACCATTACGCCGGCCGAGAAGGAGTCTGTCGGAACCGAGATCGTGCTGAAGATCAAAGAGAACACGGAAGACGATCAGTATGACGAGTATTTGGAAGAATATCGTCTAAGAGCGATTATCAAGAAGTACTCCGACTTCATCCGTTATCCGATCAAGATGGATGTGAAAACGCAGCGTCCTAAAGAAGATGCCGAGAACGAATTTGAGGAAGTTCAGGAAGAGCAGACCATCAACAGCATGGTGCCGATCTGGCGCAAGAATAAAAGCGAACTGACCGACGCGGATTACGAGAATTTCTACAATGAGAAGCGGTACGGCTTCGATAAACCGCTCAAGCACATTCATGTCAAAGCGGACGGCGCTGTTGTATACAACGCGATTTTGTTCATTCCCGAGAATACGCCATTCGATTATTACACCAAGGAATATGAGAAAGGGCTTGAACTCTATTCCAACGGCGTCCTGATCATGGACAAATGCGGCGATCTCCTGCCGGACTACTTCAGCTTCGTGAAAGGGATGGTCGATTCCGAGGATCTGTCGCTGAACATCTCCCGCGAGATGCTCCAGCATGACCGTCAGTTGACACTGATCGCGAAGAACATCAAGAGCAAAGTGAAAAGCGCGCTGCAGGGCATGATGAAGGACGAACGAGACAACTATGAGAAGTTCTTTGCATCCTTCGGCAGAGGCCTGAAATTCGGCGTCTACAACGATTACGGCATGAACAAGGAAGATCTTCAGGATCTGCTGCTGTTCACTTCCTCCAAGGAGAAGAAGCTGGTCTCGCTGGATGAGTACGTATCGAGAATGCCGGAGGATCAGAAGTATATTTATTATGCTTCCGGTGATTCCATCGACCGGATCGAGAAGCTCCCGCAGACGGAAATGGTACTTGATAAAGGTTATGAAATTCTGTACTTCACCGACGATGTTGATGAGTTTGCAATCAAGATGCTCATGAAATACAAGGAGAAGGAATTCAAGTCGGTATCCAGCGGGGATCTCGGCATCGATTCCGATTCCGACAAACAGGAGAATGAAGCCGAAGAGAGTGACAACAAGGAGCTCTTTGAAGCCATGGGCAGCTTCTTGGCCGGAAAAGTGAAATCCGTTAAAGCCTCCAAACGACTGAAATCCCATCCGGTATGCCTGTCCACGGAGGGCGATGTCTCGATTGAGATGGAGAAAATCTTGAAGGCAATGCCGAACGGACAGGATATCCAAGCAGACAAGGTGCTGGAAATTAACACGAACCATGAGGTATACAAATCCCTTAAGGCATTGCAAGCGGATCAGGATAAGCTGAAGCTTTACACGAATCTGCTGTACAATCAGGCGCTGCTGATCGAAGGCTTGCCGATTGCCGATCCGGTGGAATTCACGAACGATATTTGCAAAATCATGGTGTAACCGGCGCAGCTGGATTACAAGATAATAACAAACAAACCCGAGACTCTGGTGTAAGGTACCAGGGAATCGGGTTTGTTTTTTGGTACAACTAATCTGAGTGCAGTGTAGATCATTACACCACGCCTGCGGCAAGATCCGATAACAGTCCGTTCTCGGGCGCCAGGCCCAAGAGGTCGTACACCGATATGGGGAACATCGGAAAGCCGACATAGTATGGGGTGATGGCATATAGCGGATAGAAGATGACCAGTGACTTATCCGTCAGATAGAAGTCCTGATTCGGCGAAACGGTAACCGGACTGTTCTCCAGCACGGGAATGCTGCGTTCCCTGATCTGACGGTTCACCTCGGCGGCCAAGACGGCTTGATAGCCGGAGCCTGGGCGGAACAGATCAGATAAGGCATAGGATTTTCCGGTAGCCGTGGTAAAGGTCAGGCCTTTCGTCACCGTATACCCGTGCGCCATATGCTCGGAGTAGGTATAGTTCGTCAGCACGAGGCTAAGAATGCCGCGCTCGTTCGTTTTAATCTCAAAGGTGCCCGTTGTTTGCGGGTTGGTGCCGGTCTGAACCTGCTGCTGTTCTCGCTGCATATCCTGGATTTGAAAAATAATGGCCCGGTTGATGGCTTCTTCCGCACCCGGATTCATGAGGTCGTATACCTGCGGATAATGAATCACGAGACCGGGTGCCGTATGCGTGAGGGTATGGATGCTTACCGGGGGGACATATTGCGCCATGCGTACAATCGCTCCAATCCAACATCAGATACGTTAGCCTATTCGGGAGCGGACGCGGAGGTTACGAAGCTGGCAGGAGCGGAGACTTGAGACTTGGAGCTTTAGTGACTCGGTCACCCCGACTCGGCAGAAGGGTCCCGGGCAGGCAGAACGCTCCAATGCGAAAGAATGCTCCAGTGCGACAGCGGTAGTCCAAGGCCGCGGGCGTGTTGGTTGTAAATCAGCTAGCCTTCACTCTTTATCCGCAACGCCAGACGTAAGCAATCTTCTCACAAAGATCGTGAATATGACTAAGGAAACGACTACCGATGCTGCCGTAACCGTGAACAAATACGTATAGCCGATACGCTCGGAAACCAAGCCGAGTATAATGGCGCCAAGTCCGATGCCGAGATCGAATGCGGTCATGAAGGAGGCGTTGGCCGCGCCTCTCCGGTTCTGCGGAGCAATACGCAGGGTGGCTGCTTGAAGAGCAGGCTGAGCCGAGCCGAAACCAATGCCGTATAGAATGGCGGCGGTAATGAGTCCGGGCAATCCGCTCGACAGGCTTAAGACGATCAGAGCACCGGCCGTGACGATAAGGGACGGAATGATGACAGCCGCTTCACCGAAACGGTCTGACAGCTTCCCGGCAAAGGGCCTGATCAAGGTAAGAGCGACGGCGTACACCAGGAAAAAGGTCCCCGGATTGACCCGGATGGACTCGGCAAACAAAGGGAGGAAGGTCGTGATTCCCCCGTAAGCGACAGCCAGGAAAAAGATTGCGGCTGTGACAGGGAGAACGGATTTCTCGACTAACTGAATCCGCCCTGCCGAGGGTTTGGTTTGATAAGGTGCTCTGGTCATGTAGGCAAGTATGAAGGCAATCAGAGAGAGCCCGGTAGCGACAAGAAACAATGTCCGAAACGAGTACCCGCTGACGATAAAAGTACCCAGCATGGGGCCGATGGCCATCGCAACCGTCATCGCCATACCGTACCAGCCCATGCCTTCCCCGCGGCGGGAGGTTGGGATTAAATCCGTAATGACCGTTCCGATGGAGGTAGTCGAGAAAGCCCAACTCGCGCCATGCAAGATCCGCAGCGCAAGCAGAAGCAGGATGCTGCCAACCCAATCGTAGAGATACATCGAGAGGACAAAGAATAGAAGGCCCCAAACGTAAAAGGCTCTTCTGCCATAGCGATCCACCAATCCCCCGACCATCGGGCGAAAGACGACCGCCGTCAGCGTGAACGCACCGGCCGCCAATCCCACCTGGGATTCTGTTCCTCCCAGATGCTTAATATACAGCGGAAGCGTGGGCAGCAGCAGATAGAAGCCCGTAAACAGAAACAACATCCCGACCGTCATCTGAATAAACGGTTTTGTCCATAAACGTTCCATTTCGTTCCCTCCTTATTTCCAATTTCCCAATGCGAAAACGTCTGAACTCTAGTCTTCTTCGGACTTAACCGCCGATATTTCTTTCCGGATCCACTCGATATTCGCAATTCCTATCTGCTTCCGGTGATCGAGTACACGCAGCAATTGAAGCCGCTGTTTCTCAGGATCAGGTTTATAAAACGTAATCTCCGCTTCAAAGTCCGTCACATGTTTCAGGTTGGTCTCCAGATAAATCAAATACTGCTCAAGACAATCGAGCCGAACCTTCTTCGGAACATACCGGAAATAGACCATTTTAAAATGGAATATCTGCTCCGTATCCATGTTGTATTCCAGGGGGTTCTCCATGAGCTCGAGAAACTTCTTCCGTCCGGAATCGGTAATCCCGTAGATTTTGCGGGGGCGTTTGCCTCCGCTGGATTCGTCCAGACGAAGATGGATCCACTCGTGATCCACCATCCGGGAAAGCAGGGGATATAACGTTCCGGAACTAATCTGACGATAAGGACCACCTGCATTTTTTAATATCTCTTGAAGCATATACCCGTGTTTATCCCCGGTCATCAATTCACCCAACACAAAAATTTCATACATATGAGCGCCTCCAAAAATATGTCGTTACGACATAAATATATATCGTAACGACATAAAAATGCAATACCTGGAAGTTAATTTCTGCAATCGATTTTTTAACTATCGTCAACCGTTGGCAGACATGCGTTTAGATATGCATAGGTGACAAAAAATAGAAAGGAGGGAGTAGCGGCTTAAAACGGAGTCGTTTAAAAAGCTGATCACGATTAGAACTACCAAGATGGAGGGGACCTAACAAATGAAGCCAATCCAATAGGATCGGCTGGAAGCGTGCGCAGGGGGATGGAGGTCAACTGCAAATTGAGGAATATAGCAGACTTGGATCGGTTGTGCGCAACAAGCAGTAAATGCATGCGTTCGTATAGGCGAGCAGTGCCCAGCATGAGCCTTAAGGGTTTTACTTCTTACTTTACAGTCCGCCTGCGTTTTTCCCATGACTTTCACCTTGTTGGCCGTTGTTCTTCTCGACATAATCCAAATGTTGAAACCCCCAGGTGCACATATCGGTCAGAACGCTGCCCAAGCTCTTTCCGTGCTCCGAGATGGAATACTCCACCTTGGGCGGAATCTCCTGATATACCTTGCGTACGACCAGCCCATCCTGCTCCAATTCGCGCAGCTGATTTGTCAGCATGCCTTGGGTCACGCCCGGCAGCAGACGACGGAGCTCCCCGAACCGTTTGGTTCCGTCCTGGAGCAGTATAAACAGAATCAGCGGTTTCCACTTGCCGCCGATTAGTTGCAGTGTGGTCAGGATGCCGTCAGTGTTAGGCCGTTCATGTTCGGTTGTTCTCATATTCTCATCTCCCATAGGAAGTGTGCCATCGGTCTTTGTTCATGTGATGTTAGTAATGTAGCACAGTATTCGGTTAAAACCCAGTACTATTCTTTCTCGTACTTAGTATGTTTTATCGTACTATGCATGGGATGAATAGGTACGCTAAAACCGACTAAGTACATAAAAAGAGCGTACTTTTCAACGAAACCGATCCGAAACATAATGGGGGTGTCAAACAAACCAAATGAGACAGGAGAGACCTGAATATGAAAATCATGGTGATTGTAGCTCATCCGAATTTAGACAATTCGCGTGCGAATCGAGCGCTGATGGAGCACAGCGGGCTGTATGCGAATGGAAATGTAGATGTCCGAGATCTTTACAAGGAGTATCCGGACTGGAATATCGATATCGAGCGCGAGCAGCAGCTTCTTCTTCAGTATGATCGGGTGGTGTTCCAATTCCCTTTTTACTGGTACAGCTGTCCGCCCCTGCTGAAGAAATGGTTTGATGACGTGCTGATCTTCGGCTGGGCGTTCGGACCGGAAGGCAACAGCCTGAAGGGCAAGGAATTTATGCTGGCCATGACGGCAGCAGGCTCGGAACAGGAGTATCAGGCAGGCGGGGAAAATTGGTACACCGTCAGTGAGCTGCTGCGCCCGATTCAAGCCACGTTAGACCGGTGCAAAGTCCGTTATTTGCCGGCCTTCGCGGCCTATAACGTGGAGCGGGTAAGCGATGGAACCCTTCAGGCTGAGGCCGATAGATATGCCAATCAGGTTCTAGCACCTGCAGCCGAAAGTCGATACTGAGGCATGTTTGAACAGTAACTGATCGAATGTTGGGCCCCACTACGATTAGCTCGAGGCAGCTTCATAAGCATATGCGCACCAAATTGGAAGGAGGAAGCTTTATGACGATTGATGAAGACATTCATTTGGAGTCCTATGACAAGCAGTGGGCGGATCGGTATAGCGACGAACTTCAGACGTTAACCAGAGAGGTCGGTCCTTATACAGCTGCTATCGAACATTTCGGAAGCACATCGGTTCCGGGGATGACGGCTAAACCTATCATCGACATTCTGGTGGGCGTGGAGAACGCGCTGCACACGAAAGAAATCATCCGCAGACTGACTGCTATGGGTTACGATGACTTGGGAGAAGCCGGGATTCCCGGCCGTTTATATCTCCGGAAAAGAGGTAGGCATGCCTATAATGTTCATATTGTGCTACACCGTGGCGACATTTGGAATCATAACATCATGATCAGGGAGTACTTGCGAGCACATGCCGTCGAAGCTGATCGTTATAGTGAGATCAAACAACGGATCGTTTCGCAAGGAACTCGGACTCTGCTCCGATATTCCAATGAGAAGAATGCGTTCGTTGAGCAGCTTCTTGCCAGAGCCAAAGTCTGGATGAATGGTCTCCAATCCGAATAAGCGTCTGGTAACTCATCCTCCATACATGGCCTTGCACTGCTTTCGGTAAGCGGAAGGGGTGAGGCCATGAAATTTTTTGAACGTCTTGCTGAAATGGACATAGTCCGAGAAGCCGACGCGGTAGGCCGTTTCCTGGGCAGAAAGCTCAGACTCCGCCAGCAATTCCCTCGCTTTTTCCATGCGAACCTGCACCAGGTATTTCACGAAGTTCATATTCGTTTCGCTCTTGAAGGTACGGCTTAAATACGTGACCGACATCCCCACTGAATCAGCCACCTCCTGTAAGGACAAATCCTCCATCGCGTAATTCTCTTCAATGTATCGCTTGGCTTTCTGAATATTGTGGCGAGACCCTAGATTTCGAGAACCCTTAATTAACGCCAGCATTTCCTTGACCTTATCCTCGATTTGACGGCGGCAGGCCATGGGATCGTCCTGCGGCCATTGATCCTCGCCGATCTCCATTGCAAGAAGCAAACCGCGTTCTTCAAGCGCAGCTTGCAAATCCTGTATCAGCATATGAGCGTATCGTGATAAGCTCACCTCTTCGGGCCCCCTCGTCTCAAAAAGAGACATGATCTCGCGGATTTGTTCCAATGCTCCCTGCTCATCGGCAGAATACAGCAGCTGGGCGAGCCTGGCTTTATGGCGCTGCTGCGCAAGCGTCCATTCCGTTTGCCGGGAGAATCGCACTTTCCGGTTATCCAGCTCCCTGCAGGCACGTTCCAGCGTTGTATGGAACTGCACCGGGTCGATCGGCTTCAACAGGAAATCTGATGCACCATAGCGCAGGGCCTGACGTGCAAATTCGAAGTTGTCGTGGCCCGACAGAATAATGAAATGCATCTGTGGATGGGACTCCCGGACAAGGCGGATAAATTCCAGTCCATCCATTTCAGGCATGCAAATGTCGGTCACGATAATATCGGGCCGGCTGTTCTCTAGCATCTGCAGAGCTTCAACCCCGTCTTCGGCTTCGCCGGTGACCACAATTTGAAGACCGGACCTCTCAACAAGCTTTCGCAAACTCAAATGAATGGCGTATTCGTCATCAATCATCATTAACCGGTACATGGTGTCCCTCCTCGCTAGTCCTATACGGCAGTCTAATCTCAAATATCGTGCCTTCCAAGGGCACGGACTCCACAAGGTGCAGGCCATACTCGTCACCGAAGGTAAGCTGAAGTCTTTGATGTACGTTTAAGAGCCCGATGCCGCTGGTCGTTTCCTCCCCGCCGTTACGCAGAATGTCTTCACCCGGCTTCTCTCGGGTTTGCAGGATTCGCCTGATCTGCCACAGCGTTTCCGCTGCCATGCCAATCCCCTTGTCACGGATCATGATGGCAAAATAGCCCGCCTCCGCACGGGTGCTTATCCCGAGGTAGCTTGGCTTCTTGCCTCGGTATCCGTGTATGAACACATTCTCTACGATTGGCTGCAGCGTCAGTCTGACGGCATTTACGCGATCCAGGTCCCGTTCGTTCACATCCATATCAATCTGGAGTCTGCGGAAACGGGCGCTTTGAAGATCGAGATAATACTGGACATGCGTCATCTCCTCCCGCAGCGGCACGACAGACCCGGCATGGCCGATATTGTAACGGAACATATGGGCCAGCGCCCGCGTCATGCGACTGATCTCCATATGATCGTCCGCAATGGCATATGAATTAATAATCTCCAGTGAATTGTACAAAAAATGCGGGTTGATGTGGGACTGCATGGAGCGGAGCTCGGATTCCTTCTGCTTGATCAAGAGCTCCCGCTCCTTCAGTTGGGAATCCTGAACCTCCCGGATCAGCCGCTTCAACTCTCCCGTCATGCTGTAAAAGCTCTGGAATACGGCGGTCATTTCATTGTTGCGGAACCGGTTCATTTTGGTAGGAAGCACAAAATCGCCCCGCTCGACGCGGGCCATCAACTTCTGGAGCATGGATAGCGCTTTCGTCAAGGACAAGGAGAATCCGCCCACAAGCGCCAATGCAATGATCAAGAGAATGGCTGCGGCCGCAAGCGAGTAATTACGCTGGGTGATCAAACCGCCGATGAGATTGTTCAGCGGCAGGTCAGCGACGACCGTCCAGCCGGTGATCTGCGAGCGTTCATGCAGGACCATCTTTTCGGTGCTGGAAGCTGCGTCTTGATGCCGGAAGAAGGAGGAGTCCCGGTTTTGAATATGCGTTAACAGCCCCGGTTCGACTTGGGTTCCGACCCGACTCGGATCCGGGTGGTAGATCATCTGCCCATCCTTGCTCATGATCCAGACGTCAAAGCCGCCCAGCGAATCATTAGAGCAGATGGCTCCGATTTGCTTCAGATTGAGATCGACAATCAATAAGCCTTTATAGAGAAAGGAAGAATTGTCATAGAGCTTCCGGGCGACGGTAAGGGCTGGCGTGTTTCCTACCCGGCTGAGGCCGATGATTTGAAAATCGTTGAATTGATCCAGCTGCGCTTGAAAGGAACGGTTGCGTTTGCGGATTTCACTCATATCGAGCAGCCCCGGCGCGCTTTCGTAATCGGTGATTTGTCTCTTGTTCTCGGCGACGAGCGAGATTCCGATAATATCGGACCGGCCGTAGATCATCTGGGCAAACAAGTCGTCCTCCACTTTTTTGGCAAGCTGAAAGTACGCATAGGGAGTAAGCTGGGTGGTCGAGAGAAATTGCTGGATCTGCGGGTTGTGGATAAAGGGATAGGTAGAATTCTCCAGATTGGATATGTACGAATCCAGCGAGACGTTGGTTTGCTCGATGATACGCTTGTTAGCGCCTGCGGCAAACTGTTCTATCGCTTCGGTAGACGACTGGTACCAGAAGCTGCCGAGCAGAAAGAAGGGGAGGCCAATGAATAGGATGATCAGAACGAACAAACGTTGGTTAATGGTCAGATTACCGGTGGAAACGCCTTGGATGTTCATCGCTCTTCCGCCTTCCTCGCATTGAAGTAGGGAATTTAAGGAACATTGTAGCAAAAAAACACAAGTTGTAAATAAAAAACCATGATGTCGCAGCAAGAAATCACAAGTGGGCTAAGAAAGCACATGGGCGCATTCGGTCGTTATCAACTACAATCGCATTAATCCATTTTTCAAACAATAGGGGGCGAGGATTTGTGAAAAAGAGAAAAGGGCTTTACAGCTGGTTAACGGCCTTATTGCTGATATCCGTTATCGTAAGCGGTTGCAGCAATGCTGGTGAAGGAAAGGGTGGTACTGCCACACCCGGCACCGGAGGCGATGAAGGGAAAAAGGCTGAAATCCTGCTGGGGTATTATTCCAGCGACAGCTCCGATACGAAGATGAAGGAGCTGATCGAGCAGTTCGAAAAACAGCATCCGAACATTAAGGTGAAAACGCAAAGCGCGCCATACGGGCAGTTCTATCAAAAGCTGGATACGCAGATCGCGGCCGGCCAGGCGCCGGATGTATGGCTGTCTGACGGCGTCTACGTCATGAAATACGCCCAGCGGGGCGCCGCCAAGGATCTGACGGATTGGATCGCAAGAGACCTGAAAGCCGACGAGTACTACGGCCTCGATTTTAATAAGGATGCGGACGGGCGCTATTGGGGCGTACCGCAGGGCATTCAGGTCGGCGTGCTGTTTTACAATAAGGAGCTGTTTGATAAAGCGGGCGTAGCGTATCCAACGGATGAATGGACCTGGGAAGACCTGAAATCGTCGGCAGCCAAGCTGACGGTGGATGCCAGTGGAAAAACAGCCGAGGACAGCGGGTTCGACGCAGCCAGTGTGAACCAGTTTGGGCTGACGTTCTTCAGCATTACCGAAGGCTGGTTCTCGGTGATGAAATCCTACGGCGGCGGAACCCTTGACGAGAAAGCGGAAAATTCCATCATCAATTCGCCGGAGAACAAGCAGGCGTTCGAATGGATGGTCGACGGCATGCAGCGCGGCATCATTACCGATCCGGTCGACTTGAAGAGCTTTCAGAGCAATACCGCTGTGTTCCCAAGCGGATCGGCAGCCATGCGGATCGGCATCTATGCCCGGGTACAGGCAGCGAATGAAGCCGGCCTGAATTACGATGTAACGCTGCTGCCGAAGGGACCTGACGGCAAGCGGGTGTCCCCGGTCATCGCCAACTCGTGGGTGATTAACCAGAAGTCGAGCGACGAGAAAGCGCAAGCTGCCTGGGAGTGGATTAAATACTGGGCGACGGAAGACGATGTGCAGAAGCAGTGGACCGAGCTTGGCGAAGCCGTGCCCGTGAAAAAATCCGTAGCGGAATCCGAAGTGTTCCTCAAGGCGGGTGAGCAGCCGGCTAATCGCCAGGCCTTCCTGGATAGTCTGGAGTTCGCTCAGACGCTCGACAATAACGCGGTCTGGGAAGAATGGGTAGGCAAATTCAACGAACATGCGGAGCGTGCCTTCCTGGGGGATGCGACCATCGATCAAGCGCTCAGCGAAGCGGACGCAGCCGTTCAGGCGGTCCTCGATGATTTCTATAAAAAATAAAACCAAGGGTGGAAGAAAGGCGGGAGTGAAATGGACAATACGTTAAACGACAATGCAGCACTCAAAGCCGATCCGATGCCGCACGGAAAGCCCGCCCGAAAACGGAAATGGGATCATGAGGGGAGATGGGGGCTGCTCATGGCCTCCCCCTATTTTCTCCACTTTATCATTTTTGTGGCGGGTCCCCTCGCCGCATCCCTGTACTTCAGCTTTTCCGATTACGATATGCTGAATCCGCCCGAGTGGAGCGGACTGGATAATTTCCGGCGCATGGCCGAGGATTCGATGTTCTGGCGTTCCCTGTGGAACACCTTGTATTTTGCAGTTCTGTTCGTGCCGCTCCAGACTTTTCTCGCTTTAGTACTGGCTGTCGCGCTAAACCAGCGTTTGAAAGGGCTTAAATGGTTTCGAATGGCCCATTTTATTCCGGTGATCTCCTCATGGACCGTCATCTTGTACGTCGCTGACGCCGTATTCAACCCTCGCTTCGGCATAGCGAATACGCTGCTTGCCAAGCTGGGGCTGGCGGGGCAAGGCTGGCTGCAGGACCCGAAGCTGGCCATCCCGCTGCTTGTCTTCATCGCGGTCTGGAAAGGGATCGGCTATATTATGGTCATTTATCTGGCGGGTCTGCAGAGCGTTCCCGGGGATCTGTATGAAGCCGCGGAGATCGACGGCGCAGGAGCTCTGCGCAAATTTCGCTACATTACGGTTCCGTTGATCTCGCCGACCACGTTCCTGGTGGTCATCATGAGCACGATCTCTACCTTCCAGGCATTCGAACAGATCTATGTGCTGACCGGCAGGGGCGACATCAGCTCGGCAGGAGGCCCGAATAACTCCAGTCTGGTCATGATGCTGTATTTATATCGTGAAGGGTTCACGTTTATGAGGATGGGTTATGCTTCAGCCATTGCCTGGGTGCTGTTCATGATTCTCTTCCTGTTGACGCTGATACAGCTCAGGGGTCAGAAGAAGTGGGTGCACTATGACTGATCAAGCGATCAAGATGGAGCTGCAGATGTGGAACCGCATCGGAGGAAGGAGGAACCTCGCATGAGAAGAAAGCTGATGGGAAAAAGCATCGGTTACGTGCTGATCGGGATCAGCTCGCTTATCATGATCGTGCCGTTTCTGTCGGCACTCATGAATTCATTGAAAACCTACAAGGAATATACAACCGTTCCGCCCCGCTGGATTCCCGAGGTATTCCAATGGTCTAACTACGCGCAGGTGTTTCAGCTTGGGAATATTGGCGGCTACACATTAAACAGCATCTTCGTAGCCGTATTGTCCGTCGTCGGCGCCCTGATCTCCTGCTCAATGGTCGGGTATGCGTTCGCAAGACTGCGCTTTCCGCTGAAAAGTGCGCTGTTCGTGATGGTGCTGGGAACGATGATGATTCCGGCGGTGGTCATCATCATCCCGCATTTCATCATTTTTAATAAGCTGAACATGCTGGATACACTCACGCCGCTGTGGATTATCGAATGGCTGGCTCAGCCGTTTGGGATTTTCCTCATGCGGCAGGCTTTTATGAATATACCTAAGGAGTACGAGGAGGCGGCCAAGATGGAGGGCTGCAATCCGTTCCAGATTTACCTGCGGATTTTTATTCCGATGGCCAGGCCTACGCTGGCGACGCTGGCGATCTTTACGTTTATGGGCAAGTGGAACGAGATTTTGACGCCTGTTATTTATTTGACCTCGAATGAGAAGTATACACTGCCCATCGGCATTCTCTCCTTATCAGGCCAATGGACCGGCAATGAACAGCTTATGATCGCGGCCGCACTGGTCAGTCTCGTTCCGATTCTGCTGGTATTCCTGTTTGCCGAGAAATACTTTGTGCAGAACCACAATATGGCAGGGATTAAATAATGGAGTGTTATCATCGGCCCGGGAAGGGACCATGTCTGTGAAGGAAAGGATGAAAGACGAGATGAAAATAGCGGCATTCAGCGGATCGTTAATCGATTACAGCTTCCATGAAGCGATGTCGATCACGGCCGGGCTCGGTTTCGACGGAATCGAAATCGCCTGCCGCGAACCGCACTTAAGTCCGGAAGCTTCACTGCCGCGGGTTCGCGAAATGAAGGCTGTTGCGGAAGGCCATGGCTTGGAGATTCCTGCATTGGCCGGTTATATGGGACATTTCTCGACAAGCGGAGATGCGGAATGTGCTGAGGCATATGATCAGTTTATGGGCCTGCTGGAACGCGCGGTGATGTTGGAGGCGGGCATGATCCGGATCTTTCAGGGAGGGCCGAATGCCTTCCTGGCGGAGGATTATCATTATGCCAAGGCGGCTTTTTGGATTCGGAAATGCGCGGAGGAAGCCCGCGCTGCGGGAAAACGGATTGTGCTGGAGATTCACAATCAGAGCCTGGTAGAGACGACAGATAGCGCTCTGCGACTGCTGGATTTGATAGGCGATGATCAGGTTGGCCTGATTCATGATGCAGGGAATATGTACATCACGGACACGGAATTTGGGGAAACGTCGGTCCGGCAGCTCGGAAGCTATTTGTTCCATGTGCACATCAAGGATGAACGGCGGATCAGGCAAGGGGGCCCGCCGGGAACGTTCAAGAATTTGACCCGACACGGGGAAGAGTTCTTCCTGCAGTGCCGCCTTGGTGAGGGAGAAGTGGATCACGGCGGGCTGCTCAGGGGACTTCGGGAACAGCGGTACGCAGGTTGGCTTACGCTGGAATGCGCAGCACCCTATCCGCCGAAGGAACGGCTCGCTTATGATCTGTCGGTCATCAAGGAATGGCTGCAGGCTGTGGAGGTGTCGACAAGATGACGGGGAAAGCGCGGAAATTTGGAATCATCGGCTGTCAGCATGCCCACATCGGCATGTTTATCGAGGAGATGCTGGCCCTGGGCTACGAATGTGCAGGAGTATACGAACCGGATAATAAGCCGTTAGCCCGTACTCTTGCCGACCGGTACGGCCTGGAACTTACGGGGGATCGGGAATCGCTGCTGAGCGATAAAGGAGTGAGTGTTATCGGCTGCGCGGCCATTAACCATGAGAAGATGGATGTCATTGAGCTGTGCGAGCTCCATGGCAAACCAATCATGATCGACAAGCCCGCCGTGACGGATCGGGCGGGGCTGACCCGGCTGCGCGGCGTTCTGGAGCGGGGAAGGATCGAGGTAGGCATGATGCTGACCGAGCGTTTCCGCCCTTCTCTCCACACCGTTCATCGGATGATCCGGGCGGGTGAATTGGGGGACATTGTCCATATCTCGATGCGTAAGCCGCATCGGCTGAATCCGGAATCCCGGCCGGCCTGGCATTTTGACAGAGGGCAGTCCGGCGGCATCATCAACGATCTCTTCGTGCATGACTTCGACCTGTTAAGGTGGCTGACGGGCCGGGAAGTGGAGACGACATCCGGTTATCTGGCGAAGCATATGCTGCCGGAATACCCGACCTTCTACGATGCGGCCGGCGTGCAGGTATTCATGGCTGGTGGGATCACGGCACAGCTTTACGCGGACTGGCATACACCGGCAGGCAGTTGGACTTGGGGAGACGGCCGGATATTCATTACGGGGACGCGCGGCATTGCCGAAATTCGGCTGGAAGGCGATCCTTTATTATCGAGCCATGAGGTTGCGCTTGTTATCACCGATCAGGAGCTGCGCTCTTTGCCTTTAACGCCGCCGGCGTTCTCCCTTTCGCAGGATTTTCTGAACCGGCTGGAGGGAGAAGCAGGCATGGTCACGCATGACGATATTTACAAAGCCTCGGAGGCTACGGTAACGGCCGATGAGGAGGCACGGATCCTGATCCGGGAATAGGGAACGTATCGGCTTTCACCGCAAACAGAGCATATTGAGGAGGCGTAGGATACATGACAAAGGAAAAGCTGCCCGTCCGATTCGGTATCATCGGCTGTGGGATTATTGCGGATATTCATGCTCAGGGCATCTTGAATACAGAGGAAGCTGAGCTTGCCGCCGTATTCGATACGAAACGGGAATCTGCGGTCAAACTGACCGAAACGTACGGAGGAGATATCTGCGACACCGTGGAAGAACTGCTGGCACGCGAGGATGTGGAGGTGGTCTGTATCTGCACGCCAAGCGGTATGCATGCAGAGCAGACGGCGATGGTTGCCCAGGCGGGCAAACATGTGCTGGTGGAGAAGCCGATGGCGATCCGGCTTGACGATGTGGAGCGTATGATCGAGGTATGCGCGGAGAACAGGGTGCTGCTGGCAACCGTCTTTCCGAGGCGCATGTCCCCGCAGGCCCGATATGCCCGGCAGGCCATCCAAGAAGGACGGCTTGGGAAGCTTAGCTTATGCTCGGCGTATGTCATGCTGTACCGCGATCAAGCCTATTATGACAGTGCGGGCTGGCGCGGGACCTGGGAGATGGATGGCGGCGGGGCCATGATGAATCAGGGAATTCACACGGTGGATATGCTGCAATGGCTCGTTGGACCCGTTGCCTCCTTGTCTGCGAAGGCCAAGGCCGTGCTGCGCAATATCGAAGTCGAAGATACCGTTATCGCTGCGCTTGAATTTGAAAGCGGCGCGCTGGGCGTGCTGGAGATCACAACGACAGCTTGCGACGGGAAAGGGCAGCGGCTGGTGATCCATGGAGAGAAGGGTGTGCTCGTCATTGAAGAAGATACGATCGTATCTCTTGAGATCGATGGCCAGCAAGTTCATCTGCCTGAGTTCGAAGCGTTTAAAGTTATACCTGACGGGCACCGGCTGCAAATTCGAGATATGGCGCTTGCCGTTCGTGAAGGCCGCGAGCCTGTCGTCACCGGGAAGGACGGCCGGCATTCATTGGAGATTATTCTTGGCACATATGAAGCTTCCCGGCAGCGCAAGGAAATCGAACTGCAGGCCGAAACGCCGGTATTGTAGGGGGTGGAGGTGAGTTTATGATGTCTCAGCACAGTATAAAGCCTGTTCTTGAAGACGTTCAAGATCAATTGAAGGTCTGCATTTATGATCAGCGCGAAGCGATGGGGAAAGCTGCGGCCGCCGATATCGGCGCGGCCATGCAGCGCCTTCTGGCCGAGAAAGAGCGCATTCGCATCGTCTTCGCAGCCGCACCGTCCCAGAATGAGTGCCTGGCGGCGCTGGTTCAATCGGAAGGATTGGACTGGAGCCGGGTCACGGCTTTTCATATGGATGAATACATCGGCCTGCCTCCGTCGGCACCTCAGCGATTCGGGAACTTTTTATCCCGGCAGCTGTTCGATTTGGTATCTCCAGGAGAGGTGCATTTGATCGACGGCATGAATGATCCTGAAGCGGAGTGCGACAGATACAGCGGATTGATTACCGCTGCGCCGATCGATATGGTGGTCCTGGGCATTGGCGAGAACGGACATATCGCCTTTAACGATCCACCTGTTGCCGATTTTGCGGATCCTTTATGGGTGAAACGGGTGAAGCTGGACGAGGATTGCCGCCGACAGCAGGTGAATGACGGCTGCTTCGCGAGCTTGGAGGAGGTTCCGGAATACGCCCTTACGCTCACCATTCCGGCGTTAATGTCAGGTGCCCATCTGTTCTGTGTCGTTCCGGGCGCAAGCAAGCGGGCAGCGGTACAAAGAACGCTGCACGGCGATATAAGTGAGGCCTGTCCTGCCAGTATTCTGCGGCGGCATGCGGATTGCATGCTGTACGTGGACCTGGAGTCGTATGGGGAAATCCAGAATGGATAGCCATGCCCTTGTTCGTAGGGGCCGTTATTACGCAACAGGTGAGCGGATAAAGCTAACATGGAACTCTGACGGCCGGATCGAGCAGATGCTTCCTCATGATGATGAAGAGGACACCTGGATCGCTCCTGGACTGGTTGATCTTCAGATTAACGGTGGTTTCGGCCATGATTTCAATTCCATGCCGCTCACAACGGAGACGGTTATTCAGGCAACCCGGTGTTTATGGGAGAAGGGCGTAACGCTGTACTACCCAACCATCATTACCAATGGCGATGAAGAGATCGAACATTTGCTGCGTGTTATCGATGCGGCTTGCCTGGAGGATGAAGCGGTCGGTTCAACCATTGGAGGGATTCATTTGGAGGGCCCCTTTCTTTCTCCGGAGGAAGGGCCCAGGGGAGCCCATGATTCCCGGTACATCAAAGCGCCGGATTGGGCGTTGTTTACAAGATGGCAGGCGGCATCGGGAAATCGGATTCGGATCGTGACGCTATCGCCGGAGTGGCCGGAAGCTGCGAGTTTTATCCGGTCGTGCGTAGAGGCGGGGATCAGGGTATCGATCGGGCATACTGCCGCTACGCCTGCGCAAATTCGGGAAGCCGTGGAAGCGGGAGCGACGATGTCCACGCATCTAGGCAATGGCGCGCATCTAACGCTGCCGCGCCATCCGAATTATATATGGGAGCAGCTTGCGCAAGATCAGCTGTGGGCAGGAATAATTGCGGACGGGTACCATCTGCCGGATTCGGTCATCAAAGTGATGCTCCGCGCTAAGTCCTCCAAAGCACTGCTCGTCAGCGATGCCGTCTATTTAAGCGGTATGCCGCCAGGCGAATACGACACCCATATTGGCGGCAATGTCGTCTTAACGCCCGAAGGCCGATTGCATCTCGCCCGCAAGCCCGAGCTGTTGGCCGGTTCGGCCATGATGCTTGCCGATGCGGTATGGCGGCTGGCTCAGTCGGGGCTGTGCACGTTTCCTGAAGCTTGGGACATGGCTTCAACGCTGCCAGCGCAGGCGATGGGGAAATCAGACTGTTACGGATTGAAGAGAGGGGCACATGCCGACTTCGTGCTGCTGGAGAAAGAAGAGGGAAGTCTTCGCATAGTGGAGACTGTCAAGGGAGGGCGTTCGGTTTACCGGGCGGAGCGGTAGATGTCGAATACAAAACGTATAACTAATAACCCAGATTAGCCATCTGGGTTTTTCCTCATTACGGAACAGGAGACGTGACATTATAATGGATTATTACGTGTGAGGCCTAAGGTGAAAAATGGGGGTGTCCCAAAAGTCTAAAAAGACTTGGGACGCCCCCTTCTTTTGGCGGTCCGCATGCTGCGCAAGGACCCGCTGCCGAGGAAGAATGATTCAACCCGAAAGTTTGTTTGGTCAAATCGTGAACAATCGAGGATCATGTAACATTTAATTATCTAGTTAAACTATATGTGCATCCATAGGATTCGGCGGTAGCCGTCTCCTTAGAGATGCTATTTTTGATGGGAATTCAAACCTGATTTGTGGATTATTCTTGTGTGCTGTCAGTTGAAATCAAATTTTACAACTTCTATACAAGATGATCTAACTTATCATATATCGACTTGCTACACTTGTTGAGTCATTGAAGATATCAGCATGTACCGATTAATCGGAGTAAGGAGATTGTATGAAAAGGAAAAACAGAAAACAGCGTCAACGCCGCCAAGCGATATTGGTGGTCATTGTTGTTGCTTTGATAGGAATGATTTGGTCGATCTACGAGCAATTTTCACCCTCGGTTTCCGCGGAGTTAAAAGTTGCACTGTTCCCAAAAACGGCAGTGCCACAAGAAATATCTAAGCGTTACAAAATCGTGATCGATCCGGGGCATGGAGGCAAGGATCCCGGCGCGGAAGGCGTCAGCGGCAACCATGAGAGAGCGTACACACTGGCGCTGTCACAGAAGGTATTCGAATTGCTCCAGCAAGAACCTATGTTCGAGGCGTATATGACACGTACGGACGATACCTTTGTCCATCTGGAGGATCGTAACCAATTCGCACACGATCTCGATGCGGATGCATTGGTTTCTATTCATGGGAACACCTATCAAGATCCCGGTGTATCTGGCACTGAAACCTATTATTATGCGGACGATAGTATTCCGTTCGCGCGCGAGGTGCACGAGCGCTTGGTGGAGGCTACGGGATTCAGGGACCGCGGCGTGAGAAAGGAAGGTTGGAAGGTACTGACGGGAAGCAACAATCTCGCGATTCTGTTGGAGGTAGGGTTCCTCACGAACCCGGGCGATGAAATGGAAATGCTCAGTGAAAGTCATCAGGATCGAACGGCTCAAGGCATCGTGAACGGGATCAAAGATTATTTTACGAATAGAGAAGATTAGAAAGGGGCTCGTGACGCTTCTGAAAACTTCATAGAAGGGCTAGATAAATAATGAGAATATCACGAAATGATAATAAAAAAAGCAGGGTAATCAAGGCGAGAAGAAGATTAGTCGTAGTTTTAGCAGCTAGTTTCCTAATGATCTTTTTAATAGGGAAACTCACGGCTGCTCCTGAGGAAGACGTTGTAGCCAAAGAAAATATCATAGAAAGCACCGAACAACCAGCAAGCCCAAAAAAATCAGGCGGAAAGCCTGGGGACAAAGTTGTGTATTTAACGTTTGATGATGGTCCTACTACGTTAACGGAGCAATTCTTAGATGTATTGAAAGAGCAAGGTATACAAGCAACCTTTTTTATGCAGGGGACTAATTTACAAAAAAACGACTTGCAGGAAAGTGTCAAACGAGCCACAGAAGAAGGCCATTATGTCGGAGCTCATAGTATATCGCATGATTACAAAAAGTTATACAATAATGGATTGTTTGTATCCGAGATGAAAGAAACACTGTCTCTAATTAAAGATATTACAGGTACCAATCCTAAGTTGGTTCGTCCACCTTATGGTTCAGCACCCGGATTGGAAAGTGAACAGGTTCGTAATCAGATTGTAAAATCCGGGATGAAGGTTTGGGATTGGACCATTGATTCTAAGGACTGGGATTTAAAAGATAACCCAAACCAAATTGTAGAAAACATTAAAAGGCAAACTAGAATTGACAGAGAAGTTATTCTCATGCATGAAAAACTACAAACCTTACAAGCGCTTCCCGAAATCATTGCCTTTTACAAGGAAAAAGGATATGAGTTTGCTGTATATAATGACGCAGACCATTTTTCAGTTAACTTCCAAAATGACAAACGTTTGTAAAAGATATTTGGCTGGAGCGCCAAAGTTAGTGCTTGAGTCTAGGATACGGTTGCAATTTTAATATGGCTTCGTTATCGTAGCCTTAAGATAGAGACTATCATTTGTGTTAGGAGATTCAGAGGATGAGCAAAAAGATTTTGATTGTTGAAGACGACGTTCATATATCCAAAATCATTAAAATGAATCTCAATATCGTGAGCTACGAAACGATGGAGGTTTACGATGGCGAAGCTGCGCTTAAGCTAGTGCAACAGGAAAAGTTCGATCTCATTTTGTTGGATGTCATGATTCCGAAACTGGACGGTTTTGAACTTATGCAACGAATTAAGCCGTACAAAATTCCAGTTATTTTTTTGACGGCGAAAAACTCGGTTTATGATAAAGTGGACGGGTTGAAGATGGGCGCTGATGATTACATGGTCAAGCCTTTCGAAGCGATTGAACTGCTGGCCCGTATAGAAACGGTACTGCGAAGATATGACAAGGAAGAACAGGTGATGGCATTCCAAACCCTTCTCGTCGATCTGGACAAACGGGAAGTAACCAAACAGGGGAAAGTTGTAGAGCTAACGCCCAAAGAATATGATTTGCTTGTCGTTCTGCTGAAAAACAAGAACATCGCCTTATCAAGAGAGCAGTTCATCGACAAAGTATGGGGCGCCGAATATTATGGCGAAACAAGAACGGTCGATATGCATATTAAATCACTGCGCAAAAAACTAGAGCTGCAAGATCATATCAAGACCATTTATAAACTCGGCTATCGGCTGGAGGATTGAGGGGATGAAATTTTGGCAAAAAATTTATGTCTTCTCGATTCTAGTTTTCGTCATTATCTTTAACGCAGCCTCCATTATGGTTATCGAGCGCAGCCACAATAGAATGCTTGAGCAGGAGATCAATAGTGCGTTAAGCCAAAATATGAGTATTCAATCCAGTGTCAACGCGATTGTACCGATCCTTCGCATCTATGATTCGATTGATTATGAGAAAACCGTATTAACGAGAATCGCTAATGAATTTGTGGGTACAAATCATGAACAGCGTGTGTATTTGGATATCAGGGATCAGAAGAATCGAGCGGTCTTCAGTAATACCGATTTCCAAATGCCGACACAACGTGAGGAACTGGGCAAGCTGGGCCCGGATGAAATCCATTATATTTTGCGGGATATCCATGAGCGAACGATCCTGTTCACATCCAATACGGTGGATGTGAACCGAACAAGCTATCTATTTACCTATATGGTAGATGTCACCTCTTTATATCAGGACCGTGTAGATCAGTATCAGTTCTTTGTACAAGTGGATGTGGTGGCTTGTTTCATCTATATGCTGATCATGTTTTTTGTAAGCCGGGGACTGACGAGATCGATTGATCGGCTGGGTCGAACAGCTCAGGTCATTGCACAGGGGAATTTCTCCGAACGTGTCCAGTTGAAATCAAAGGACGAAATCGGGATGCTGGCCTACAATTTCAACAATATGGCCGCGGTTGTGGAGGACACCATCACGGAACTTGAGCGGAACAATCAAGAGAAACAGCGGTTTATCAATAATTTTACCCATGAATTAAATACGCCGCTGACTTCCATTATCGCCTATGCGAATTTTATGAGAACAACCAAATATGATGAGGAAACGTTTCTGGACGGTCTCAATGTGATTTATTCAGAAGGCAAGCGATTACAGATGTTGTCCATGAAGCTGATGAATTTGATTGTGTTGCAAGAGGATCAATTCGAGATGGAGCCGCATCATTTGGGAGCGGTTATAGCTGAAATCAAGCCTGCTCTGGACATGATGGCCAAAGAAAAGCAGGTGACAATCGTTACGGAGTGCGAGCCGGTCGAACTGAGATTGGAGAAGGATTTGATCAAAGTTCTGATCTTCAATCTGGTGGATAATGCCATCAAAGCTTCGGATGAACAGCAGACCATTACGCTGCGAGTCGTACGGCGCGACGGGGATGGTGTGCTTGAAGTGACGGATCAGGGCATTGGGATCGCTAAGGAACATCAGGATAAAATTTTTGAGCCTTTTTACATGGTGGATAAATCCAGAACAAGAAACGGTAAAGGGGCAGGTCTTGGTCTTGCGTTATGTCAAAATGTCGCGAGTGTCCACAATGCCGTCATTCGGGTAAACAGCAATGAAAACCAGGGTACTACCGTAGAAGTCGTATTCGCGCTTACCCATCCGAAAGGTGGGATAAAGGAATGAACAAGCTTATTGTAGTTATCATTTGTGTGTCGTTCATCATCCTGACGACAGGGTGCCAGAGTGTCTTCAATACGATTCCCAAAGATACCGTCATGGTTAAAAAAATAATCAGAGAGAACGAGGATATTGAGGAGGAATATGAGGGCGTTCTGTCCCAGGATGCGGTGAAGACACTTAGTCTTAATGCGGTAAATAAGTACTTCGATGAAAACTTGACGAAGGACGAGCTCCAATTCGATTTGGCGGTTATTGACCAGAACAAGTTTAAAGTTATGCTAAATGAGGCGGAGAAGGGCCTCGTCGTTACGCCAGCAGGGGGTTCAGCAGCGGTTCCAGAACTAAAGGTGAACGATCAAATTGATTTTTCTTCGTATTCTAGCGGCGTATATTATACGACGCTGACCAAACCGACCGATCCAGATGAAGGCTATCAAATCGTGCTGAATGCGAGGGACGGTGATGTCATTAGAGCTGTCAGAAGGCGAGAGGCGATGCAGGATCATGCCAGGTCTACAATGGAAGATGATCTAATGGTGAAATATCATATGAACAAAGTTGAACCTCTCGCAACAGCATTTATTCAGCATAAAGGGAGCTATCCGTTGCCCGATTTAACACTGAATGAGGACATGACGCGCTCGGGCAGTGTTGTGGAATTGTATTACATGAGCAAGGACGGGGAGAAGCTAAAATATAATGTTACCGTCGATTTGAAACGAAATGAAATTATCGGGTTCAGTAAGGATGTCATGGCGCTGCTTAGTTACTATTCCAGACTCTAAGCAGACCTGCTCGCCTAACCCGGTGCGGGAAGACCACACCAACCGGTTCTAACGGCGATAAACCAAGGACTGTCAGGGGAATCATTTACCTCTGACGGTTCTTTTTTTTATTTTTACAACTTCATTACAAGTCGATCTAACTCCTCATATATCGCTGTACTACACTTAATGGAGTAACTTTCGCGGGACGATCGCGGAGAGATCGATTATGGGAAGGAAGAAAAACAATGAGAAAAGCGATGGTCATTCTATTCACGTTCATCATGGTCATGGTCTCTGCTTGCAGTGCCCCTACTGGCGGCAATCAAGGGGGGGCGCAGACGACAGATGGAACAAGCAGTAATAGTAACGGTAACAATCAAGCGAAAGAAGAAGAAGGAATGCCGGTTGATGAAACGAAGGACGGCAAGAAAACTGTTGTTGTATCTCTCCTTGCAGCGGACGATTTCTACCTGCAAGCGAAGCAGAAATATGAAGCCCAGCATCCGAATACGACGATTGAGTTCAAAGAGTTTCCTACTGAGGGTGCAATGATGAGCCCAGCTGAAGTGGAGAGATATGTCAAACAGATCACGACAGAGGTGTTATCAGGTAAGGGAGCGGATTTATATGCTGTTTCAGTTGTTCCCCTGCCCATTGAGAAGTTTGTTAACAAAAAGGCCTTCGTTAATTTAGAAGAGCTAATTCAGAGGGATACCACCTTTGATCCCAGCCTGTACGAAATGAATATTATTGAAAATTCCCGAATGAATGACGGTATTTATACCCTTCCTTTAGAGTTTGGCTTAGAAGTTTTGTTTGGGGATGGTGCAATTATCGAGAATGCTGGTGTCACCATCGATGATAAGAAGTGGACATGGAGCGAGTTTGCAGAAATAAGCAAAGAGCTGGCTAATAAGGGAGGGCATTCCGTCTCCATGGATAATTGGCCTCCGGAACAGCTGTTAAATAACCTTGTATCCGACAATTATGCCAAATTGGTCAATGGGCGGACGGCATCGTTTGACTCCGCGTTATTCATAGATTTGCTGAAGCAAGTGAAAACATTGTATGACGACAATATTATCACGTCGGAAGTCGTTGGGGGCTCGCAAAAAACGAATTTCTTGCACTCTAGAATCCTCTCCCCTTCAGATTATCTTGTCCGTCTCAGTTTATATTACGATAACGCAAAAATCTTTCAGAAGCCGCATTCAGCGGACCAACAATCAGGCGTATCCTTTAGCGTGACCAGAGAGCTAGCGATGAATGCAAATTCTACGCTCAAAGGGGAAGCGTGGAATTTCATGAAGTTCTTAATGTCAGAAGAGATGCAGTCCTTCCCGGAGCTATCTAATATTTCGATAAATAAGGCGGTCAACGATAACGCTATCAAAGATGTAGTGGAGAAAGGAATTAATGATCCCAAGGCTGGCAAGGTCATTGAAGCAACCGAAGAGAATCTTCAACCATTTAAGGAATTGGTATCGGAGGCACGTTTAAGAAATTATGGATACGATGACGAACATAACATGTTTTCAAAGATCATCGCCGAGGAAGCCAAAGCATTCTTCACGGGTCAAAAATCTGCCGAAGCCACCGCTGAGCTCATACAGAACCGGATCATGACCTATTTGAATGAATAGGGAGCAGCGCATGGAGCGGAATGGATCTTGATTGATAATGAAGCGCGGGAACGAAGAATCAGCATTAACGAAAAAGGGAGAACCAACGTGAAAAAATCGATTGTTATTTTAACTGCGATTTTTATGATCATCGTTACGGCGTGCAGCCATTCGAGTAATGGCAATGGGGGAGAAGCAATTACATCTACAACGGAAAAGGAGGAATCCTTGACAAAAAAAGAAAGAAATGAGACATCGTCGTCTAATAACACGGAGAAAAAAACGATCGTCCTTTCTACCTTTTATCACGAGAATTTCTTCTTAGAAGCAAAGAAGAGATATGAAGCAAAATACCCTCATATCACAATCGATGTTCAATATGTTGAATCTACGGATGCAGATGGCGAGGCTAAGCTGGAAAAGTACGAGAAAACGATAGGAACGGCACTGCTATCGGGTAAAGGACCTGATCTGATTGAGATGGATCACTTGCCAACCGAGAGTTATGTAAACAAAAAGCTGCTAGTTGATTTGGGCACAATGATGGATCATGACGACACTTTTAATAGGGACGACTATTTCAATAATATTTTGGAAGGAATCCAAGTAAATGGTGGATTATACGGAATACCAATGGGCTTTTTCGTTTACGCTCTCGTTGGCAATGAAACGATGATCGAGAAGAGTGGTGTAACAGTCGACGACAGTCATTGGAATTGGAGCCAATTTGCCAACATAACGAAGGAAATTAGCAAGACTGTGAACGGTGGAGCATCGGGGCTAGGTGTAGGTGGATCAGCAGGTATCATTCCAGGGGATTTTAAAGTTAGTCAATATGTTAGTGAATTTGTTAACGACCAGTATGCAACGTTTGTAGAGCAAGAAAGCGGGAAGGCCAATTTTGAATCCACTGCTTTTATCGATTTGCTTAAGGAAGTAAAACGTTTAGTGGATGAGAAAGTTATAGATCCAGCAGCAAACAATGTTCTTTTTCGAGAAACTCAAATTAACTCCCCGGGCGACTATGTACGTGTGCTGAAGCAGAGTCAATATTACTCGAATAACGCTGATTACAGGTCTAAGCTTTACTTAAGACCGAATGGAAGCGGACAGGAAGCAGGGGGTTACTTTAGAACATATCAAATGGTAGGCCTTAACGCGAAGTCTGAAGTTAAGGAAGAGGCGTGGCACTTCTTGAAATTTATGATATCTGAAGAGATGAAGGATGTTGCAAGCAGTTCGGGATTTCCATTAAATAAAAAGTCCTACGCATCAATTGCCGAAAAGGCATTGGAAAAAGGAAAAGTGGAGTCTGATCAGACGATTGGACCGTTAAAAGGAGTCATATACGACATTACAAAACAGGACATCGACGACCTGGAAAAGTTTCTGGTCAACGCGAAGTATCCCGTACAATACAAGGAATCTAAAATCAATGACATCATAACCGAAGAGTCCCACGCTTATTTCACTGGGCAAAAATCACCCGAAGAGGTGGCAGGGCTTATTCAAAACAGGGTGACCACTGTATTAAACGAATAGGAAGACAAATAGGGATGAGCCCTGAACAGTTGGTCCAGGGTTCATTCTCTCTTTTTCGAAATGGTGAAGGAGGTATAAGGTGAAAGGCAATCTATTCTGGAGAAAAATGAGGGGCAAGCTGCGTCAAGACTGGTTCGTTGCAGCTCTGTTCCTGGCACCAAGCCTGATCGGTTTTTCTATCTTTTATCTCGTTCCGTTCGGCATGGGATTTCTCTATTCGTTTCAGGATAGTACGATCGATGGTTCATTTGTTGGATTTGATAATTACGATACATTGCTTGCAAGTTCTTCCTTCCGCAAGGCAGCGACGAATACGTTTCTATTCACAAGTGTGAGCGTGCCCTTTATGATCTTGGCGTCATTGTTGCTTGCGCAGCTGTTAAACAAAAAGTTATTTCTTCGGAATTGGCTGCAAACCGCTTTTGTATTGCCACTGGTCGTCCCCGTAGCATCGATCGTGATGATCTGGCAAATTGTATTTGACTGGAATGGCACCTTAAATGCATGGTTGCAGAACTTCAATGTGGAGCGGATTGAT
This sequence comes from Paenibacillus lautus, assembly GCF_050482385.1. GTDB lineage: Bacteria > Bacillota > Bacilli > Paenibacillales > Paenibacillaceae > Paenibacillus_AQ > Paenibacillus_AQ lautus_B. Next base: position 93,698 of record NZ_JBCNHV010000019.1, on the reverse strand, counting down.
TGGATGAAATCGGAGTGGTCCATTGGTGTGCTGGCCATCGTCTATACGTGGAAAAATCTTGGCTACAACATCATATTATTTCTGGCGGGGCTGCAGAGCATTCCCAAAGACTACTATGAAACGGCAGATATCGAAGGAGCGGGCAGATTTCATAAATGGTTTCATATTACACTGGTTTATTTGACTCCAACGATGGTGTTTGTTTGTCTGATGTCTATTATTAATTCATTCAAAGTGTTTCGCGAAACATATCTGATTGCAGGCGATTATCCGCATGACCGTATTTATATGTTGCAACATTATATGAACAACATGTTTCTTTCTCTCGATGTTCAGAAACTGACTGCTGCTGCTGTGTTAATGGTCGTCTGTATTCTTATTTTTGTCATGATGATGTTAACTGTTGAACGTCGTTTTAGGAATTCAATGGAATAGGCAAGGTGGTTGGAAAATTGACTTTCATTCAAAAGCTTAGTCTATCGATAATGATGGGTGTGCTGGCTTTGATGATGCTGTTACCGATTGTGATCACGGTCGTAAACTCATTCATGACGGAGGCCGAAATCGAATATAACTATCATCTCATTGGCCAATTGATCGATATAGGAGCAGGGGAAAAAGATGGATTTATTAATGTAAAGCTGCTTCCTGATTGGGTATCTTTCCGTCAATATGCAGAGGTACTGGTTCACAAACCTGTGTTCCTCCAAATGTTTTGGAATTCGGTGTTTATGGTCGTACCTATTATTGTTTTGCAAGTGCTGGTAGCGTCATTAGCTGCCTATGCGTTTGCAAAGCTGAGATTTCCGGGACGAGACAAGCTGTTCTTTCTATATGTTTTAACGATGCTTATGCCATTTCAGGTGACACTCGTGCCCAATTATATCATTGCCGATAAGCTGGGGCTTATCAATACAACCTCAGCGATTATACTGCCGGGTGTATTCAGTGCTTTCGGTGTATTTATGCTCAGACAGTTCGTGATGCATATTCCTAATTCTTATATCGAAGCGGCTAAAATAGATGGCGCGGGGCATTTGAGAATTTTTTATCAAATTATTGTCCCGCTTGTTCAGCCGGGTATGGCTGCGCTCGTCGTTCTGCTATTCGTTGATCATTGGAATATGGTCGAGCAGCCGCTTATTTTTCTTGAGGATGCCTTTAAACAACCGTTGTCGCTGTATTTGTCGCACATTAATAAAGATGCACGGGGTGTCGCCTTTGCTGCATCAGTCCTATACATGACTCCGATGGTGCTTTTGTATTTGTACGCTGAGTCTTATTTTGTACAGGGCATTCAGCTATCCGGAGTTAAAGGTTAGTCAATTACGGGGGGATATGAATGGAAGTGCAACTTGCCAGTAAAACGATATCTGGACGCAAACGGAGGATTCGCATTTTCTTTGGTTTATTTGTGTTGCTACTCGTTGCATTGACGTTGTTTAGCAATACGCTAAAGGCGTTAACGCTCCCTAAGGTTGCAGTTGCAACTCCGGAAAGAGGGGAGTTAAACCACACTTTTCAAGGCATGGGAATTGTGAAATGGCGTGAGACAGCATCTTTATCGGGCACTGCAGGAGGCAAAGTTGAGAAGGTCCATGCCAAGGAAGGTGAAACGGTTAAGAAAGGAGCGATACTTGTTGTTTACAACCAACAGACGCTCCAGCGTCAGATCGAGGATGAAGAGACGCAATTGAGCCAGTTCATGCTAACGCTAAAGGAGCAGCAAAATAGTTATAAGGAAGCTTCGATAAGCGACGATGAGAAAACAATCGTAAAAGCTAAAAACGATATGAAGAGGACTCAAATCGATATCGATGTCCAAAGACGGAAAGTTCAGAGATTGCAGGAGGATTTGCAAGAAAACAGCACATTGATTGCACCTTTTGACGGGATCATTATGAAGGTTAATGCAGTGGAGGGGCTTGAATCAAAAGGGGAAGAATCCGATGTCATTCTCGCCAATTCGAAACTCGGCTTTGTGTTTGAGTTTACGGCTCCAGCTACATTAATTGATAATCTGGAAAAAGGAGCAAGATTGAATGTTCGATTAGGAGGCAGTAATGCCAGACAAGTCGAGGGGAGCATTGAGGATATTAAAGATACCGAACAACCGCTTAGTGAACCAGAAAACGGTGGAAACACACCTGCTTACACAACACCTATGAAACAACTGGTTATTGCTATTGAGGATAAGGAGCTAAAGGGCGGAGAGCCGGCAGAGACCCAATTGATTAAAACGGTGAATGATTTGATCCTGGTACCGAATGAAGCGATCCACAAAGAAGGAGACAAATCGTACGTATTTGGTGTCGAGGAAAGAAACGGACCGCTAGGCAACAGCTTTGTTGTTAAAAAAACCTACATTACGATCAAGGATTCGAATGAAAACCAATCGGCAGTAGACGGTTTAATGGAGCATCAACCGATCATTGTTGAGAGCAGTGCTCCGCTGCAAGAAGGCGATAAGATTCGATTGCACTAAATTATGTTTATCGGGAGGTACATTTATGTACAGGCCAAAAAAGATATGCGTGACCATGCTGCTCAGCGCTGCGGTGTTGAGTCCATTCGTTGCCATGGATACATATGGGGCATCTGCAGCTAACTCGTCCGTTTCCAAATCTACCGCAGCCGCTTCTATGTTCACATTGGATAAACTCGGTTCGGTCACATTGAAGCAGAACGTCAGTGTGAAGCTGACGGGGATGGATATGATTACGGCGCCTGACGGCAATATTCTGGTATACACGCTTCAATACAGTAACCGTAGTAACAGTAGAATAGATCTGATCGATTATTTCTCCAAGGTTTCCACGCCGAGTGGCGCCATCGTAAAAGGAAAAGCAGTCACGAGTGATGCTGGTAAAAGAACGTTGCATGCGAATAGCAGTCAATCCGTGACGTACTATGTGAATATCGGAAAATCGTCACAGGTAAACGGAATGAAGGTTTCCATGTTCGGTTGGGATTTTAGCAGCCCCACTTATGAAAAAAGACTGGGAGGTTTCACGATTCCTGCCCACTATTCGTCTGTAGTTCCTGTAGGCAAGAGCAAGAAGATGACGATGAATGATTCTTCAGTGACGGCCAAGGCAGATATCGTGGAGAGGTATAAAATCAATGGAAAAGTATATATAAAACTGGGGATGAAGCTCTCGAATGGAGGAACCACGGTGCTTAGCGATCCCGGATATAAAGCCTATCTAAAATCAGCCGGCGGCTCGGTATATGAGCTCTTGCCCGATTCGGCCAGCACCAGCTATAAGCTCCAGCCTCAGGAGAGCAGAATGATCTATTACTGGACAGAGGTTCCTTCCACGATGAAGACGAATGGCATGACATTGCAGCTCGCGCTAGAAGACAAAGAGTTGAACATAAATCTTCCGGTGCAATCGTTCAAACTTCCTGCGGTAGCTTCCGACAATGCTGTTGCTAAAGGCAAAAGCGCAAAGATTATGATGAAACAGCTGCCTGTTACGGTCAAGGCGGAAAGTTTGCAACGAATGAAAGATAATGGGAAAGTGTATATGAAGGTCGGGGTTCATCTCGCAAACGAGGGAAAGAGGGTACTAAGCGATCCTGGGTTTAAAGCACAACTGAAGTCAGTCGGCGGCTCGGTAATCGATCTTGAGCCTGAAGATGATACAGGAGGAAGTTTCAAGATTCAGCCAGGGCAGAAGAGAACGATATATTATCTGGCTGAGGTGCCTTCCAATCTGAAAACAGACAATTTGACGATGCAATTCACGCAGGAAGACGAGGGTTTGAAAATGACGCTTCCGGTAAAAACCTTCAAGCTTCCTGCCGTTACCGCTGATGTGCCTGTGGCTGATTATGCCGTTAAAAAAATATCCATTAATCACAGTACGATTGAAACGCAATTGAACAGTGCTTCCGTATTTGCTGAAAACGATACCGGGAAATGGAGCCTTCAATTCCGCGTTAAAAATCTCGGCGAAAAATCAGTGAAGCTGCCAGCTTACGAGCTTTCCATCCGAACTGCTGAGGGTTACAGCATACCGGTAAATGCGAAGGCGTTTGAGAATGTTACGCTCAAGCCGCTGGAGGAGAAACTTATTGATCTCGAGGCAGACATACCGTTGGACATGAAACAGAATATGCTTCAGTTGCAATTAATGGAGCCTGCTATGGAAGGGAAGGTCCGTTTCCCGACGGCCTATTATAAAATTCCTTATGCTCAAGAAGGTAAGAGCCATCTGGGCTTAGAGAATATCATGGAGAATAGTCATGGAAAATTCGGCGTAAAGCTAAGCTTGTATCAACGGCTGCCTTGGGGGGACGGCGATCAAATTGCCGCCCGGATCAGCATTCGTAACACCAAAGACTCGACCGTACAGCTGCCTGAACTTAAAGCCATGGTTAAGGCCGATATGCGAGATTTGAGCAGTACGGCTCAAATCGTGGTGCCAACCGATCAAACGACTCTGGCGCCTAATGAAACCGTAGAGATGTATGTGCTTGCCAAGGTGCCATATTCCTACAATTTTAATCAGTTACGAATTGAGCTGCAGGAAGTATCAGAAGAGAAGGTCACGAAATTTCTGTCGCTCAAAACCAACGCGCTTAACAATGTAATGAATCAGGTTGCTGCAGGCGAATCCTATCGTATCAATACTCCAGGCAAGAAAGCAGAAATCCGTGAACGCATGTCTACGGTATATCAGGGAAGCAGCTCCAATTTGATGTATACGGAACTGGAGATGACCAGTCAGGAAACACGTTACTCCAGGCAGGCGCAGCTGGTGGCGTACTACAAAACACCGGACAACGAGTATTTTGAAGCAGAAATCAACCAATCGGCCGACAAGACAAGTCCGAATGGAAAAAATCTGGTTACGGTTTGGAGCAAGCTTCCGCCGAATGTGAATACTTCAGAACTTGTACTGTATATCGGCGAAGGTGTGTCTAACGGAAAACTGACAGCTTTGGGAGAAGAATCAACAGGATCGATCAATACCATGGGATTAGCCTTAAGGCCTAGAGTTATAGATCCGGCAGCGAGTTTAGGGAGTGTGGAATTGTTCCCGTACAGACTCTCCATAACGAGAGGGGAAGCTGAGCTTAGCCAAGGGAAGGATCGGCTTGATACCGTCATTCATTATAACCTCTCTAGAGATGGCGATTACGAGACAGGCGAATATGAACACAAGCTCATCATGGAGATTATTGACCCGACCGGACAATCCACGGAGAAGACGTTAACACTCGGCACCGATTTGACCATCGGCAGCAATAAATCATACTCCATTACATTGAATAACAACTTCGGCAAAAATGTAAGCGGAGGGGCTGTTCGCATCAATCTGTATGATGAGTTCCAGGGGCGGAGAATGCTGCTTGGAAGTCAGTCGTATCCAATTATTTATGAAGGGATCCCAAGCGAAGGAACGGATAAGGCGAACGATTAAAAGGATGAGCGGCACATATACCAGTTAAAATTTGCTTAAGAAGGTGACGATAGACCAAAATAAAGAAACGGCGGTACAAGGAGACCATCCCTGTACCGCCGTTTCTTTATTTGTACGAAAAAGGAGAGTTAACTACCTCTATCCATACTTCGCCATCATCTCTGTGAGCATGCCCTTGATGCGAACCACCAGTTCCTGCGGCTCCTTCACGGTGGCTTCATTTCCTAATCCGATAAAAAATTTAGCAAAATACATAAGTTCGCTCGCAGGGACGTTCTGATCGAGCCGTCCGCTTCCATCCGGCTGCATGTCAATGCGGGGAACAGGACACAATTCGGATTCACAGCGCTGAACGCCTTCCCGGCTTAGTTCAATCACCATCCGGACATAGACCGATTTCTCTGCTCCGTATTCCCTCCAGTTGCCCAGATGGATATGGCGGTGATTCCGCTGCTCGATTCCGGTTGTATCATAGGCCACGGACTTCATGCGGTCACAGCGAAACAGGCGAAAATCATCGCGCAGAAAACAATAAGCGGGACAATACCAGAAGCCATTACTTGCATAAATGCCCACGGGCTGGATGCTTCGCTCGGCATAGCCTTCCCTGCTCTCGTATAACACCGTAACGACCCGCTGATCGACGGCGGCATCCAGCAGAACGCCGAGAGATTCAACCTTCTGCTGCCTGGTATGCGTCAGAAAATCCACCCGGTTCTTCATCTGGTCAATCCGGTCGCGCACATCCCCGGGCATGTAATAATAAAATTTTTGAAGTGCGGTAGAGGACTCGGCTTCAAAGGGAAGAAATAGATAGTGACGCAGGGCATGGCTGGCAAAAAACATCGCAACGGCTTCTTCCTCTCTAAAAGCGATTGGCGGAAGAATTCGTTCTTTCAGAACCTGATATCCGCCGTGAGGTCCTACCTCGGAATAGAGCGGCACCCCCAGCTCGCTCAGCTCCTGCAGGTCCCGCAAGATCGTGCGAGAGGACACGCCGAATTGATCGGCCAATTCCCTTACCGTGAATTTCCGCATCCGGTTCACGGTCATCATCAGCTCCATGAGACGTTTGGATTTGGACATAAGATCAGCTCCGTATCGTTTGATGACTATGACAATAGTTGTCACTATTATACGCTATACTGACCGTAGAACCCAGAGTACCCCTTATAACTAAAAAATGGAGTGATGAAACGTGAGTCAATTGAATGAAATGAAGCAGCTGTTGTTCGAGGAGCTGGAGCTTATCGTTAGGACCAGTTCGAATCTGATCGGCAAAATTTCGCCAGAGCACTGGGATTACAGACCTGCCCACAATATGAGATCGCTTCAGGAACTCGTGCATCATCTGGTTTCGGTGCCTGCTACGGACCTGTTGATTCTGCAAGAGAAGAGCGAAGCGGAGATCCGGGAGCTGGAAGCAAGCATCGCTGCTGACGGCGTGGACAAGGACAAGCTGATCTCCTGGATGACGAAGGGTCTTGCGGATGTAAAGTCATACATGAATGGGTTGACGGATGAAGAATTTATGCAAAAGAAAACGAAACCCTTCTATTTGGAGCACGGAACGACACAAGCCAAATGGCTGATTGAAATCGTCACGCACGCCCAGCATCATCGGGCGCAAATGTTCAATTACCTGAAAGCCCAGGGCTATGAAGTGAGCATGTTCGATTTATATTAAACTGCGGGTGCAGGATGATTGAGGCGAAAGGATGGTAAAGGATGCAGCGGCATGTACTGGGAAAATCACCGAAGCTTCCGTTAACCGAAGAAGAGCGAGCGAAGCTGCGGTCAAACAAAATGAAGCTCATCGATATTGCGCACATGGATATCGAGTTATTGTCTGGCGTGCTTGGCATTTCGGATAGCCGTGCACAATATGTCCGGGGGCTGGCGCAGTTTCAGACGGTTCCTTCGATCGGACCGAAAGTGGCTGAACGCGTAGTCAAGATGGGATATTACGCATTGGAAGAAATCAAGAATGAAGACGCCGCCGCGTTAACCGACCGGATGGAGGCAAGCAGCGGATTCTGGGAGGATCCTTGCGTAGAGGATGCATTTCGCTGCATTGTTCATCATGCCAATCATCCGGAAAGCGGGAAGAACTGGCATGATTTCAGCGAAGAGCGTAAGCAATTTAGGGAGGAGCACGGATACCCTACAACCCGTCCGACACGATCGTGGTACGACAACAAATATGGACAACCATAGGGTCCATACCTTGACCTATCGGGAGGCACTGCCACAAGGCGGTGTCTTTTTCCTGTCTTTTACCAGAATTGAAAAATCACTTGAAAGTGACGCAACGTCATCTTGTACAATGGTTTCAAAGTTGAAAAGGGGTGGAGAAAGAGATGAAACGATACGCAGCTGCAATTCTATGTCTGCTCAGCGTGTTATTGCTCAGTGCATGCAGTTCGACCAGCGAAGATGAGGCTCTTCAACGCGTAACGCTTGAGGAGGTTGAAGTGCTGGAGATTGACCATGGCAGCACGACCTTGTACGTTGAGACAGCGGATGTGGAAGCATTGGAAGTTTCGCTGCTCAGAAACACCAAGTCCGCAGGGGCCGTTGTTGATCAGGATGGCAGTCGGGTGAAGATTCGTTTAGATAACGACATCACGCGGATGTTGAATATCGGCAGGATGCCTCAGCTTAGCGTGAGAATTCCTGCGGATTATGCAGGGAAGGTCGTCATTGACGGTTCTTCCGGCAATGTAACGGGGACTGGGTTGCAGAATCATAGCCTCGAGGTGAAGGGGAAAAGCGGGAATATCTCACTTGCGTTCACGCGTTTGAATCATGATGTGGAGGTATCGTCGACAAGCGGAAACGTGAAAATCCAGCTGGATGAAGAAACTCCTGATGCGACATGGATGCTGCAATCCGGAAGCGGACAACGGTCCATTGCCGTTCTGCTCCAGGACAGGAAGGAGAGCAACCGGAAGACGGAAGGGCGATCCGGTCATGGCAAGCATGAGGTGAAGCTCAAAACCTCCTCGGGGAACATCTCGATAAAATAACCATGTAAGAACAGAGCTTAAGAAAAAACAAGCATCCCCGTACTCGTCCTTTGCAAGAGCTCACAGCTTTTACGGCTCTTGAAGCAGACCATCAGAGGATGCTTGGCATGTTAACCTATTCAAGTTATATGACAAAGAAGAATGATTGCACTTATTTATTCTTCAGTAGGCACAGAAACCTTGGATGAAGCGGAGGATCTCATATATTGCGGCGGGTTTACATCATCAATAAGTAGAATACCATCGTATTGGTCACGGGCAATCAGACTTTCGGGGATCATGCCCCAGCTGTAGGCGAAACGCGGCTCGAACATCCAGGAGTTGCCCGCCTCACGCTTCTGGTATCGCAAATCAACGAAGGTATACGGCGCACCTGCGGCCGACAGGATCGATTCAATGGAGCCCGGTTCTGCCGGCAGAACGTCATGCACATTCCCCATGTTATCTGCGGTCTGACCGCTGGCCGGATACAAGCCGAGTACGTAACTGTATTTTTTCATTTCGTCCGAGAGTTTTTCCCCCATGAGAGTAACCGGATATGGCGATCCCATGACCTCGGTTTGAGCCTTGCGGATGTGGTCGTTATGTCCCCAGACGATGAATTTCTCCGTTGGATAGACTTCGGTAGCCAGCCACATGAGATTATCGTGCATCGCCTGATCCCGCCATTCCATCGATTCCAGAAATGGTACATAATCCCCGCTCTCCATGCCGAGGGTCGACTTGATGGAAATCTCTACATACTCCTGAGCTACCCGAATCCGGTCGTTCAAACCTCTTTCAAGTTGCAAGGGCAGCTGGGGATTATCTGGATATAACTGCTTCAGATGAGCTTCGTTTGCCTCCGTTTTTAAGGATTTGATAGCATCTTTGTACACTTGAATCAGCTGATGTTTCTCTTTGCGGTAAGCGGCAAGATCCGTACCAAGAGAGTAGTCTGACAATTTCTTCTCAGCTTCCGCGAGGCGCTTGGCCATGGCCTGATCCTGCAGCCATTGTCCGTCCAACAGCGGATACTGCAGCTGCATGTCGAAACCGGTCAGCACGAGCGGCTGCTTGCTCTTTTGTGCTGTTTTCATGTAGTCGAACAACGGCAAAACCTCCTTGGACCACCAGACGCCGAAGATGGAATCCTTCATGGTCGACTCTGGGCTCTGTTGTCCTGCTTTACCATATGCCAGAGAGGTATTGCTGAGGCTGCTTTCGAAGGCAAGCACGTTATAGCCCATTTCCTGATGCAGGAACTGGATTAAACGAGTCTTGGCCAGATTGAACTCGGCAACGCCGTGGGAGCTCTCGCCGAGGAACACAAAACGTTTATCTTGCAGCAATGGTTTTAGCATTGCCAGATCCTTATATTGGTTTGGACCGCCGGCCGTGTCGGCGGGCTGAATCGTATCCAATCGGTATACATGGTCTTTCGCCCAGTTCTCCCATTCGGCAATCTTTTCGTCGGAGGTTCGGGCCGTTTTCACTTCAGTAACCTGACCTTGGATGGTATCCAGGGTGGAAGCGTATATTTTTCCGGCAGGGATTAGGGAAGTCCCCACAAGGGAGGCGGTGAGCAGAAACACGGTGAATGCTTTTCTAGTTTTATGTAGCGGCATGCAGGATCACTCCTTATAAGATGATGATCAGTTATATGTTTTGTGGTGGGTTGAACGTTTCGAAGAGAATATCGACACTATTATTCCTTGTCTTGAAGCGTTGGCATCACCTCCTTAATATCGTCGCAATTACTGTCCGGCGGCGTTAGAGAACTGAAATGCGGTTGGCCTACCTTAGTCCTCTTCCCAGAACAAATCGTTAAGCGTACGCGATAATGCCTTGCATATGGCAACGCACAGGCTGAGGGACGGATTATATTTCCCCAGCTCGATCAGGCCGATGGTCTGCCTGGAGACACCGACGATCTGGGCGAGTTCTTCCTGCGATAAATCTTTCTCGACACGGGCCATCTTCAATTTGATGTTTTTCATGCGGCACTCACCCTGATATCCCTTTCTACGAGTCGAACGGATCGTTCTGCGACATTTTCTGGCTTACCTTGTTGGCGCCGTAGTGGATCACCGAATTCACGCCAACAAAGAGCGGGATATAGATGATCAGTGAAACGAAGAAAACGATAAAGAAGTATTTGATCTCGGTCGCACTGCTGTTATTGCCAAACAGAATCGCGCTGCGGATGCCGAGAAAAAGAGCAAGTGCGATACCGATAACGAGCCCCCATATCGCCGTACGCATGCTGAATGAAATTTTGCTCCGCTGGTCATGGACCTCCACTTCATCAGAGTAAATCCCCAGTGCCACGCTGCGTATCCCAAAATATAAGCTTCCTCCCAGCATGATCAGCATTTCCAGCCAGACGGATTCCGTTCGGGGCAGCGCAAAAGATTTGATGATAACGGAAATGCTGCAAATGATCATGATCAAGGTATACACCTCTTTATATAACTTGTTCTTCAGATTGACGATACGCTCGTCTTCAACCGAGTTTTTCTTAAACCAATTCAAGCTCATCATTCCTTCCTTTGGTTAGAGATACGTTCCTGAGATTTTCTGGATACCTGCATTGTAATAGTATTTACGTCTTTTTGCAATATATATATGTCATTATGGTTTTAATATTTGTCTTTATAAGCGAGGAAGTGGATGCAGCCTCAAGCATTCATCATAGTCCATAGGGGAAGCTTATTCTTGATATATTTTGCTGAACCGGACGCTTGCCCTGGAGGTTTACATTCTGTGCTCGCGTGGTAAAATTGGAACAGGGCATTTCTCTTGCCCAAATTGATGTCAGGAGCGTATTCCTTCATGATCCATTTCATTCGCTTACGTTAATGTGAGGTACAGATCCAAATAGGCTCGGCCCTTTTTTTTTGAGATTGAGGCTTGAGTTTATTTTTCTGTGCCTTTTTCATTGCGGTCAATCGAATGAAAGGGTGATTTTGCTGTGTCCAATAATGAAAAATTGTTAAAGAAAGCACGGATGCTTTCGTACCATGAGAAGATGTTTCAATGTCCGATCTGCGGCGGTGCCATGAAGGTAGAACGCATGGCCAGCCTAGAATGCGAGAACAGGCATTGCTATGATATATCCAGACAGGGGTATGTAAACCTGCTGAACCATTCATCCAAAACCAAATATGATAAGGCCTTGTTTGAGGCCCGAAAAATGATTAGCAGCAGCGGGTTCTTTGGCCCGTTGATTGAAGGAATTTCGAATCGTCTTATCCAGATGCAGAAACAGAAGCTGCCGGAATCCGGCAAGCCTCTGAGATTGCTTGATGCAGGATGCGGGGAAGGCTCCCATCTCTCGGCGATTGGACATAACCTCCAGGAGAAGGGGCATAAGCCTAACGTTATTGGTGTCGGCATGGATATTGCCAAAGAGGGAATCGCAATGGCTGCTAAGACATATTCGGACCCTATGTGGTGCGTGGCCGATCTGTCTCAGTGCCCGTTTGCAGACGAACAGTTTAATTACATTTTGAATATTCTGTCTCCTTCCAATTATTCGGAGTTCAGGCGATTGCTTACGAGTGACGGAATGTTGGTGAAGGTAATTCCCGGGGGCCTGTATTTGCAGGAGCTTCGAGCTTTGTTCTATACAGGTACAGGTAAAGAGACGTATTCCAATGACGGCACCATGAAGCTGTTCAGCCGTCACTTTGAACGGAGCGGGTTCGAAGAGCTTCGGTATCACGTCATTCTGGATTCTGAGCAGGTGAAGCAACTGATTCACATGACGCCGTTATCCTGGAGCGCTTCACCTGAGGTTATTGAACGGATGTCAGATGGGGAGATGGAGGTAACCGCTGACTTCACGCTTCTGTATGGATGGAAATAATGGAAAGTGTCCCGTCGTAGATTTCCGTCATATTTTGCTAAAGTGTCCACTGTAGGAGATAATATGAGTTATCTAGTCAATATCAATATAAAGGTGGTTAACGATCGAATGACACTTCGAATGAATCCGTATCTCTTTATGGACGGGGATGCTAAGGAAGCTATTCAATTCTATGAGAAGGCCTTGGACGCTAAAGTCGTCATGGTTCAGACTTTCGGCGAGATGCCGGCTAACCCGGACTTTCCGCTGCCGGAGAGCGCACGGGATCGGGTATCCCACGCAAATCTTATCGTCGGAGAGACGGTCTTGATGTTATCCGATACGTTTCCCGGTCAACCGGTCCAATCCAGCAATCAGGTCCAAATCTGCATCATGACCGATGCAGCAGAGCGTGCAAAGCAGGTATATGAAGCACTGCGGGAGGGCGGGAAGGTGGTTATGCCACTGCAGGAAACCTTCTGGAGCCCGGCCTACGGGATCGTTGAGGACAAATATGGCGTACATTGGAATATCTCAACCGAAGTTGAAGCATAGAAGTTGATTCCACTCCTGTCGGTATTATAAAAAGGGTCCTGACGATTTGTTGTCAGGGCCTTTTACGGTTAAAGCAAAAATCGATTTCCCTAATCTACGCCCGCGATCCATCCCACCACTTATAGTAGATGTGGATATGCCCGGCGGGGCTAACCACAAGCGGATCGATCACGAGTGTTTTGCCGCTCACCTTCAGCTCGATCACCTTTTTGTTCTTCTGATTGTATAAGTCTGTTTTTCGAGCGGTCAAGCGCCTGGAAGCGGTTCTTGTCAAAGATGGGCTGTTATAACTAGCTCACTAACTTAAGTGATACTTAGTGACTACAGGACTAAGGAAGTGCACAAATCCTCCACTTTGAAATATGGAATAATGAAAGAAAGACATGTTTTTCGCGAAGGAGCTAGGAAATGGAGTACGCTGTACTGTGAAATATTCGAGCACGGAATAAGAAGGATTTAGTCTAAAAGTTAGGGGTTCGTAATTCCTATTGGAAGATACCAAGCCATTAGGTAAAATATCCCTTGTTTACTATCTATAGAAGAGGGGCGAAATTCAATGAGATTGGTGCGAAAATCCTTATTGACCCTATGCAGCCTTTTGCTTGCCGTCTCGGTCCTAATTCCGCAAACAACGGTTCATGCAGCGGATCAGAAATGGATCAATCAAGTATGGAGCGAGTATAAATCCTATCATAAGAAGACGTTGGATGCTTATAACAATTACCAGAAGCTAGCGGACAAGAAATATAAGTTGTTTTATGATGCAAGCCATGCGTCCCTGGATCAATTGGAGAAAAAAGTGCTGGAGGATCAAAAGCAGTGGGATGAGAAGCTTCAAGCTGATTTGGATCAGCTGAAGCTGAAGTATGAAGGAAACCGCGACTTAAAGGATAAGCTGACACAATATGAACGGTTCATCAATCCAAGTTATTTGAACAGTCCGATGTGGAAGTATGCGAATGCTGCAAACCGGCATTATTTGAATAGCACGCTCTGGAAGCTAAGCAAAGAAATGAACGAGGATTATTTGAACAGCTTGATGTGGACCTATAAGAAGACGATCGATCCGGATTATTTGGACAGCTCCGCGTGGAAATTTAACAAAACGGTCAGTGAGACTTATTTGAACAGCCCCATGTGGAAGCTGCGGAACGGGTCAAGCACGTCGTATCTGAACAGTCCGATGTGGAAATACAAGCACGGAAAAATAAGCAAGGCAACAGCCAAGAGCCAATACAGCAAGCTGTTTAAAGAGCAAACAACCGCGATATCCAAGAGCAACGCCGCAAGAAAATCCGAAATAGAGAAAATGGCAAGCGGCACGCAGAAGAAGATAGGCGAGCTTTACAAGGAAACCGTGATCACCCTTGAGACAAGACGCGAGGAGGCACTGAAGAGCATCTCTGATCTGCGGATCGAAATCACCGGAGAAGGCTTGCAATGGGAAGCGCTGCTTGTGGAGAGACCGTAATATTATTTTATTGTTAACAAGGGAAGAGCTGCCCTACTGGTCTGAACATGACCAGAGGGCAGTTTTTGTTTTTGAAAAAATGAAAACAAGAGGCTAGATGTCAGCAAATGAAAAGAAGTCTAGCACTTTACTATCGGTTACTCTAGATGGGCAGACATTCTGTTGGGACATGTCCATACCCTTAAGCAATGATCAGGAAGGGGACTAAATATGAAAAAACAAGTTTTGTTCATCCATAGTGCCGGTCCACAAGGCATTCACCAAGGCAGCAGTGACTTGATTGCCCATCTACAAGATCAGCTCGGGAAAGCTTACCATGTCTTATCTCCCGGCATGCCGGATCCGGATTACGCACTGTGGAAAGCGCAGATCGCCAAAGAAATCAATGCATTGAATGGGGAGATGCTGCTCGTAGGTCATTCCCTAGGCGGGTCCGTGCTACTGAAATATCTTTCGGAAGAAGACTGCCAGCTAACCATCTCGGGACTGTTCTTGATCGCCGCCCCCTACTGGGGCAAAGACGATGATTGGCAGAGCGAAGATTTTAGATTGCCTGATTCTTTCGCCACCATGCTGCCTCGCATATCCAGTCTGTACCTGTACCACAGCCGTCACGATCCCGTGGTGCCTTTTGCGCACGCTCAGCACTACGCGAAGCAACTCCCCGAAGCTGTCACCCGGGTATACGAGGGCGACGATCACTATTTCCGCGAGGGCTTGCCCGAGCTTATAGATGATATCAAGCGTATATAATCCAAGCCTTCAATCTTCGTCTGTTCAGCCACCCCTGTATATGTGAATTACAGGGGCGGCTTCCTCTCACTCCCCCCTCCCCAAAAAAGGCGAGAGTAGCTGCGCCGCGGCTATCATTCGTCCCTTTTTATGGCTAATGTGAGATGTATCGAAGCATGATCTAACAACGGACTACTTAAGGTAGTGCTCCAGCGGAGAAGGCGGAATGATTCTGGAGAAGCGAAGCGGTCTCCTTTGCCCCCGGATTTCTACTCTGGCCCATTCATTCATAGAAATCTGGGGGCAACAGAGATCGGAAGAATCATCCGCATGCGGAGCGATGCAAAGTTTTCAAACGACATAACCGATGCAAATGTGTGCTGAAGTGTTAAGAGTGAAGCTAGCATCTTTTAATCTGCATATAAAGCTCGCATAAAAAAAGACGACATCAGCTTTTCGCTAATGTCGTCCTCTTTTTTACTTGCTCGCTTTATATGCGCTCAAGTACTCCTTCACCTTCGCCGGATCGGCGACCAGCTCGTTGCCGGTTTTAACGATTGGGCTGACGGTGGAGTAAGCTTTAATTTTGTTGTTGTTGTAGTAAGTCAGGATCTCATCCTGATTAATGGAGTAGAGCACCGCTCTTCTCAGATCGTCGCTTGTTGCCACATCACGGTTTTTCGTGTTGAACAGCAAGTAGGATACGGCGTTGCTTTCGATGGTTTGCAGCTTCAGCTTGCTGTCGCCTTTAACCACATCGTATTTCGTTTCAGGCACGCCGTAGTACAGGTGAATTTCGCCGCTGCGCAGTGCGGAGAGGGTGCTGTCCGCATCTTTGATGAAGCGTACTTTCACTTGCTCGATTTTCGGTTCGTGCTCGGTACCTTTCATGTAGCCAGGGTTTTTGAAGAAGGTGGCTTCATAGTCCGTTTTGGATGACAGGATGTACGGACCGCTGGCATACAGCGTGTTGTTGTATTTGTCGCCTTCGGTTACCGTGTTTTGGTCGCCGTAAGGGATGTCTTTGTTGACATCGAATTTCTCAACGTCATACGTGTTGATGGACTCGACCTGTTTCTTGGATACGATACCGGCCGATTGGTGAGCCAGGTAGTTCAACACTTGCGGGAACGGCTCAGTGGTCGTCAATTTAATGACTTGGTATTTACCATCTTTCGTGCTTGCTTGATTCTTGTCGTCGACGAGGGATGTGATCTTGGTATCCAAGCCAGCTTCCAGCGCATCCTTGATGCTTCCGCTGCCACCGGACACTTTAGTGTTCTCCAGTGCGCTCAGATCGGTTACAGCTTCAACCGTGTTGATATGCTCGTGAAGCGTGTAGGTGCGATGATCAGGTACCGAATTTTTGTCTTTGGCTCTGTTCATGGAGAAGATGACATCGTCAGCGCCTACGCGCTCGCCGGAATCTTCAGCCTTTTTATTTGTGATTTTCGCAAAGTCAATATCGTCTCTAAGAATGAAGTAGTACTCCGAGTTGCCTTCGCCAATGGCATGGTTATAAGACAGCGATCCTTCGGATGTGATCTTGTCATCATCGGTCAGATTGATCAGACGTACGTTCATGTTGGTGTTGATGATGTTGATGGAACCATCGTTACCCTTGATCGGATCAAGAGATGTCAGTTCAGAGATCGATTGGGACAGAATCAGCGGCTGCGTAGCACGCTTGGATTGGTCTTTGAAATCAACGGCTTCCCAAGGAAGGGAACGGGATTTCGAGAGACGGACAGAGTTTTCGTCCAGCACATCCTTGTTGAACGCTTGGCTCTTCAGGGAAATGTACAATGGCGCGATGTAAGCTTTGTCTGTAACGAGACGCTGTTCAAGCTGTTTGTAGGTTTCCGCAGCGTCCTCAGGCGTTTGTGTTGCCGCTTGGTCGATCAGCTTGTCCACTTCTTCGTCGGACATGATGCTGTAGTCGCCGCCCGTTTTGAACAGGGAACGTACAGCGTAGTCAGGGTTACCCGTAACGGTTGTCCAGCTGGACAATGCGATGTCGTAATTTCCGGCATCTTGCTGTGCCTTGTAGCTGCCGTAGTCCGGCTGCAGATTCAGCTTCACGTTGAAGCCGTTCTTCGTGAGCTGGTCGCGAATGATGTTGACATCGGATTCGTTAGAGCTCATGCCAAGCAGTTCAATATTAACAGCGGATGTGTCTGTGGCTGTATCCGATGGTTCTTGCTGATTTTGCTGTGCATCATCTTTGGTTGTTACGTTGCATCCAGCCAGTACAATGACTAGCGAGAGGAACAGTAACAGCAAGGAACTCTTTTTCATTGTGATACCCTCCTGAGTTGTATATATATAAAAAATATTTTTGAAACCATTAGTTAGTGTGCCATGGGCACAGAAGCACATTAATCCAGTTTAGGATCTAAGGCATCCCGCAGTCCGTCGCCAAGGAAGTTGAAGGACAGGACAAGCGCGATGATGGCGAGGCCCGGATAAATGGCCAAGTAGGAATGCGTCTCAAGATACGTGCTTCCGATCTTAAGGATATTCCCCCATTCCGGGATGTGCGGCTCAACGCCGAGACCCAGATAACTCAAGCTGCTCGTCGAGATGACGGCTGCACCGATAGTCAATGTGGATTTGACAATCATGGGTGCAAGCGAGTTTGGAACAATATGCTTGAATATAATCGAAAAATTGCTCGAGCCGAAGGCTCTGGCCGCATCAACGTATTCAAAGGTGGAGGCCAGGAGCACATTCGCCCTCATGGTTCTCGCATATGTCGGGATAGCGCCTACGCTGAGTGCCAGGATGAGGTTGAGAGTGTTGGCTCCGAATGCAGCAATGATCGCAATGGCGAGTAAGATACCCGGAATGGCGTACAGCACATCCAGCAAACGCATGATGATGTTATCGGTATGACGGCCATAGTAGCCGGAGATGGCACCGAGAACACCGCCGATGACAACCGGGATCGCCGTAGAGGCAAATCCGACGATGAGCGAGATTCGGGCCCCGAATACGATGCGGGAGAACAAATCCCGGCCGAAGTTGTCCGTACCGAAGGGGTACACAAGGCTTGGCGGCTGCAGGATGGCACTGTAGTTGTTATCAATCGCGATGCTGTAATCGAAGGTAAACAGACTGCTTACCGACAGACAGAACAGGAAGATCACAAAGAACAGTCCGGACATGGCCGTGGAGTTAGCGGTAAGCTTCACCCACACGTCGCCCCAGCGGGTCATCGCCGGATTGCCGTTCTTGCGTATCTTCGCTAGCAGGTTGATGCCGAGCACCAGGGCAAAAATATTACCCGTCACCGCGGTCAGAATGATCGGAAAGGCAAGCCAGGCCATTTTGGGATGTGCATAATTCGTTGTTACATATCGGGCAACGAGTATAAGCGCGATCAGCTGAATGACTGCAATAATGAGAAGCGCGCCCATTGCCGGCAGGAATGTATTCGAGACATAAGGCTTGAACAGATTCAGTGCCGATACCGCGATAACAAACAGCTGGGTTAACAGCATGTAGACGGCAATCGTATATTCAGGAGGCTTCTGTTTTTTAATCAGATTGAAACCGAACGTGACAGTAAACAGATTTCCTGTGACGATGCTCAGCAGCTGAATGTATCCCAGGATCCTCGTCGAGCGCCGGATTTCTCCCTGGCTTTGAAGATCTCTTCGGATCAACAGCGTGATGATGATCTGAACGATGGTAAACAATGCATATACCGCAAAGGCGGTGAACACCCACGGTTTGATGGTTCCCCCAGTGAAATCAAAGCTGTTCAGAAGCAGGATCACCGTTAAGGTCAAAGAAATAACCCATGTGAAGCTGGCTTGACTGTACTCGTGTGAGGATTTCAGCTGGTGTTTGGTTTCTTGTTTAGAAAGAAGCTTCTTGATCATGAGTACACCTGCTTTAGTATTGTTTCATCTTGGATCTGATCCGTGGATCGAAGAACGCGTACAAGATATCAATGATAACGTTCACCAGCGATATGGTAATGGCGGTATATACCACGCCGCCCATAATGGCTGGGATGTCAGGGATGAATTGTTTATCGACGATGTAGCTGCCGATACCGCTGATGTTGAACACCTTCTCCGTAACGGCAGAGCCGCCAAGCATCCCGCCGAACTGAAGTCCGATGACGGTAATGATCGGAATGATGGCGTTGCGGACAGCATGCTTCATTAGGATGGTGCCCTTGCTGAGCCCCTTCGCTCTGGCTGTGATCATATAATCTTCATTAATAACCTCCAGCGTAGAGGAGCGCGTCATTCTCGCTACCGAAGCGGTAAGTCCTGTGCCGAGCACAATCACCGGCATGATCATGGATAACCAGTTCTCAGGATTAAAGGTGGCGGGCAGCCAATGCAGCTTGATCGAGAAATTCAGGATGAAGATCAGTCCCTGCCAGAAGTTCGGAATGGACAGCCCGAGCAGAGCCACGAACATAAAGGTATAGTCAAAGAACGAATTGGGTCTCGTAGCCGAGATAATCCCGATTGGCAATGCAATCGCAATCGCAATGATCAGGGAAATGACCGTGAGCGTCAGTGTGATCGGGAACTTTCTGGCGATGCTTGAGGTGATCTCTTCGTTGCCAGAGAAGGATTTGCCAAGATCGAAATAGGCGATTCCTTTAATATTGTTCCACAGCTGCGCCAGGTACCCTTGGTCTAGACCGTGCATTTTGTTAAAAGCCGCGATCTGTTCCGGCGTTGCCGTCTCGCCCAGGATGTTGGCTGCAGGGTTGAACGGCGACAAGTGGAGAATCGTAAAGACAAGCACGGCTACGCCAAAGATAACGAAGACCGTCATCACGAGTCTCTCCATAATATATTTCAGGTAAGGATTGCTGTACAAAAAAATAAGGATGTACATCAGCAAGCCTGGAATAAGTGATATAATGAAGAACAACGGATTCTCGATGAGAGAACCAAACGTATCGGCCATGGTCAACCGTTTCCGGTTGTTCAGCTTTAGTTCCTTGGCAGTCCGTTCCTTAAGGACTTCCTGGAACCTTGCTTCTACGATTTTGTCGACTTCCTGCCGGAGCTGCCCCTCATTGACTTTTTGCTTGAAAAAGTCGTGCTTGCGTTTCTGCTGCTCCATAATCTCGGAGCGAAGGGTCTCCAGAAATCCGGCAGCCAGCATCTCGCTGCGTATGCGGTTCTCCGCCGCTGTGTAGTCGTCCTTCTTTCTCTGAACCAAATAAAATAGGAAGACCACGAGATTCACGGGCGCTCCCAATAATAATAGTAAGTATCTATAAGAAGGGTTCAGAAGGATCTTACTGTATGTGATGCTTATCAAACCTATGAGTCTGTTTGGTCTTGCTGCTTCTGTCCCCCCCATAAGCTGCCTTTCCTCCTTGTTTCAAATTGCATTATTCCGAGTGATATAGTATATTTTATTTTAGCCTATTTTAAAAGTCAATAGATTATAAGAGTTGTAGATGATATTCCTTTCATGACATAAACGCATAATGGCAGGTGAGCAGAGTTGGAACCGATATTGCAGGTTAAAAATTTGAGTGTAGCCTTTCAATCCCGTGATTCAGAATTTCACGCGGTCCGTGGGGTCAGCTTTGAAGTGAAGAAAGGGGAAACGCTCGGGATCGTTGGGGAATCCGGGAGCGGCAAAAGTGTCACCGCACGCTCGATCATGCGGCTGCTTTCGTCACCGCCTTCCTATATGAAGGATGGGGAGATCCTGTTCCTGGGCCAGAACCTGGCGGAGAAGACCGAGAAAGAGATGGAGAGCATCCGCGGACGCGATATCGGGATGATTTTTCAGGATCCGATGACCTCGCTTAATCCGACGATCCGAATCGGGGAACAAATATCGGAGAGCCTGGTTAAACACCAGAAGCTGTCCAAGCAGGAAGCGAAGAAGCAGGCGCTTGAGATGCTGAAGCTGGTCGGCATACCGAACAGCGAAGCGCGCTATAACCAGTACCCGCATGAGTTCTCGGGCGGCATGCGGCAGCGGGTGATGATTGCCATCGCGCTGGCGTGCAGTCCCGCGCTGTTGATCGCGGATGAACCTACAACGGCGCTTGACGTAACGATTCAGGCCCAGATCCTCAATTTGATGAAAAATATGCAGGAGCGCTTCGGTTCTTCCATTATATTGATCACGCATGACCTCGGCGTTGTCGCAGGCATGTGCGACCGCGTGGCGGTGATGAAGGACGGCATGATCGTGGAGACAGGCACGACGGAGGAAATCTTCGAGAATCCTCAGCATCCTTATACTTTGAAGCTGTTAAACGCGCTTCCGCGCCTGGATGAGAAGAAGAAAGCGAAGCCGGCTCCGATCATCGTGCCAAGCACGGATTACAAGGGACCACTGTTAGAGGTTAAATCCTTGAAGCAGTATTTTGATATGGGTAAAGGGAATGTGCTTAAAGCGGTGAATGATATCAGCTTTCACATTCAGGCTGGGGAAACGCTTGGGGTCGTTGGGGAATCCGGCAGCGGAAAATCGACGACGGGACGAGCCATCCTTCGCCTTCACCAGCCAACAGGCGGAGAAGTGCTGTATCAGGGAATGTCTGTGAATCGTCTCTCTCCTTCGGAAATGAAGGCCATGCGGCGCCATATGCAAATGATTTTCCAGGATCCGTATGCTTCGCTCAACCCGAGATTGAAGGTGGTGGACATTATCGGCGAAGCGCTTGATGTTCACAAATTGACTAGCAGTAAGCAGGAGCGGAAGAAACGGGTCGAGGAGCTGCTGGATATGGTCGGATTGGATCCGGCCTATGCCACGCGTTATCCGCATGAGTTCTCCGGCGGTCAACGTCAGCGGATCGGGATTGCCCGGGCGCTGGCGGTGGAGCCGAAATTCATCGTGTGTGATGAGCCGCTCTCCGCGCTCGACGTGTCGATCCAATCGCAGATCGTGAAGCTGCTGGAGGAGCTGCAGCATCGTCTGGGCTTGACTTATCTGTTTATTGCGCATGACCTGTCGATGGTGAAGCATATCAGTGACCGCGTTGCCGTTATGTATATGGGCAAAATCGTGGAGCTGGCTGAAAGTGAAGAGCTGTACTCCAATCCGCAGCATGATTATACGAAGTCCTTACTCGCGGCGATCCCGGTACCTGATCCGAAGATCGAATCCAAGAAGAAACGGGTATTGTTGGAAGAGCGCACCGGAGAGGACAAATATAATCTCGAGCATTCGGAGCTTGTGGAAGTATCGGAGGGCCACTGGGTGGCCATGCCGACCGGAGCCTAATCGAACAATACTAGAACCTGTCCCGGCCGAAGTCGGGGCAGGTTTTTTATGAATAAGAAAAATTTGCTCGTAAATCGACGATTTGCGTGGTACATAAAAAGGAATTGAGCCTTGGACGGCAAATATTTAAATGTTATATAGATTGAACTAATGAAGAGAAGAACCTCAACGGAGAAGGCGGAATTATTCTGGAGAAGCGGTAGCGGTCGCCCG
The DNA here is from genome assembly GCF_050482385.1 of Paenibacillus lautus. Lineage (GTDB taxonomy): Bacteria > Bacillota > Bacilli > Paenibacillales > Paenibacillaceae > Paenibacillus_AQ > Paenibacillus_AQ lautus_B. The sequence continues at coordinate 71,204 of NZ_JBCNHV010000019.1, read as the reverse complement.
AAAGCTTTCCAAAGGAAAGCTCGCATCGGAAGCATATACTGCACCCGGATTTCAACCATTTTTATTGAATTGATAGGAATCTGGGGGCAACAGCGATCGGAAGAATAATCCGTATTCGTAGTGATGCTCGGGCTGAGAATCTTTAGTTCAACATATCGATGAGGAGGAAGTGGAATGAATCGTTTGCAGCAAGGGGATGTCGTATTATTTCAAGGGGACAGCATTACGGATTGCGGTCGTGACCGGAACTTTTCCGGCAGCTTGGGGAACGGCTACCCGCTATTGATCGACTCGTTGTTTGGCATGAAATTTCCTGAGTTGAACGTAACCTTTTTGAATAGAGGGATCAGTGGAAACCGGGTTGTCGACTTGAATGACAGATGGCAGGAGGATTGCCTGGACCTGAAACCGGACTGGGTATCCATCTATATCGGAATCAATGACACTTGGCGCCGGTATGACAGCGGGGACCCGACAAGCACCGAGGATTACAAAGCTGGCTACCGTCAATTGATCGAACGCACTAAAGGGGCGCTGGACGCCAAGCTGATTCTGGTTGAACCGTTCGTACTGCCGCATCCGGAGGATCGCAGAGTTTGGCGCGAGGATCTGGATCCGAAAATCACCGCGGTTCGCGAATTGGCGGTTGAATACGGGGCGCTGCTGGTACCGCTGGACGGATTGTTCGCTGCGGCGTCGGTGCGCCGCGAAGCTGCCTTCTGGGCACCGGACGGCGTGCATCCGTCACCGGCCGGACACGGCCTGATCGCGAAGGCTTGGCTCGAAACGATGGGCATTCGTTTGGATTAACAGATTTAAGAGCAGAAGTTAGAGGCAACCAACTCGGGATTATCTTGAACGGCTTATCAATTAGAAAGAGCTCGGGCGTGAATCACTGCGTCCCGAAGCTCTTTTTAAATAAGATTTGAACTTAGAGTATGAAATAGGGGCTTGGAGCTGCCGATACATATATAAACAAAGGGGATGACGTTATGCTGTATGGGCAACGGGTAATTCTCAGACCAGTCGTCGAAGAGGATTGGGAGCAACGATATCAATGGCTTACGGATCCTGAAGTGAGTTCTACACTGCCATCCGGTACCGGGGTGCCTTTAACCCCGGCAACCGTGAAGAAACGGACACAGAAATATGCGGAGGGTGACCAGTCAGGTGCATATTTCACTGTGCTCAACCTGGACGGGAAGCTGCTCGGCAATGCTCAGTTGTTCAAGATCGATCCTTGGGCGCGCAAAGCTGAATTCGGGATATGGATCGGAGATAAAAGCGTGTGGGGACAAGGCTACGGCACGGAGGTTACGCAAGTCCTAGTTCAGTTCGCTTTTGAGAGACTGAATTTGCACAAGGTGTATCTTACCGTGGATGCTACCAATGCCGGCGCAATTCGGTGTTATGAAAAAGCCGGTTTTCAGCGGGACGGAATTCTGCGTGATGAAGCGTATAAGAACGGCTCGTATGTGGATCGTATTCTGATGAGTTTGCTTCATTCTGAATATGTCGTAGGGTCCTGACTTTTTTTAAAATGAAAGCTTCTCGAAAGCCGAACGAGAGTTAGAAATCACTTTCATTTTTTTTGCCTATGTGTTGTAATGCATTAAAGCGGAAAAATAATGATTGACGCCTCCGGTTAAATCCTATAGGATTACTTGTATTAATATTTGTCCTTTTTACGGAAAACAGGGGGAGAGAGAACATGAAAGGCAGTAAACATGTAAGGAAATTAACGACGCTGGTGCTCGCGTTTATGATCGTCTTAACCGGATGTGCCGAATCGGGCAGCGGCGGCGGTAGCGGGGCAGGCAAGCTGGCGGACAAGGTCGAGAACCTGCCGGCAGGCATTGCCGAGAAGGATCTGGTGAAATTGATGGTCGTCCGGAAAATCGGGGGCGATGATCATACGGCGCAATTTTTAGCAGGTGCGAAACAGGAAGGCGAAGCTCTCGGGTTTAAGGTGGATACCTTCTCGGCGAACGGAGACTCCGCCAAATTCCACGATGCGATCTCACAAGCCATTGACAGCGACTACGATGGATTTATCATATCGCATGGCGACGATCCTGCATCCGTTCAAGACGTGAAGAAGATTACGGATAAAGGGATTCCTGTTGTCACCTTTGACTCCTTGCCGGAGATCGGCGACATTGCAGGGGTAACTCAGACATCGCAGGATGACGAGCAGCTGGCGAAGCTGGCACTGGACAAGCTGGTCGAAGAGCAAGGGCCGGAAGCCAACATTGTCTATCTCTGGGTAGACGGATTCCCACCGATGGTGCGACGCAATGCTGTATATCAGGAAACGCTGAAGAACAACCCAGGCATCAAGGAATTGGAGCGTTTCGGTGTAGCGAGTAACCAGACTTCACTGGAAACACAAAATGCAGTGTCCGCCATCCTGACGAAATATCCGAAGGGCGAGCTCGATGCCATCTTCGCTACTTGGGATGCTTTCGCCATCGGTGCAGCCAGAGCGCTGGAGGAAGCGGGACGCACCGAGGTTAAGATTTACGGCATCGACGTATCCAATGCAGACCTGGAGCTGATTCAGAAGCAAGACAGTCCATGGGTGGCTACGGCTGCAGTGGATCCGAAAACGATCGGCGCGATCAACGTCCGTTTGCTTGCTAAAAAGATTGCCGGCGAGGAAACGCCTGCTACGGTCAATCTGGAGCCTGTATTGATCGAGCGCTCCGACCTTGCGGGTGCAACCGAAGCGGTCAACATGGTCAACCTGGCGGATATGATCCCTAGCTGGGGGACAAGCACCGAATTCGAAGAGGACTGGATGAAGGCGTTGAAAGAAGCAGGCGGCAAATAAACAGCAATATTCATACAGGCGCTCTTATCGGTCATCGATAGGGGCGCCCTATCCTATTTGAAGGGAAGAATACACTTGCGAAGCGTTATGGAGCCAACAACTGCCGCCTCGACCCACTCGTCGAATACGGCACCCTTACTTCAAATGAAGCACATATCGATTTCTTTTCCGGGCGTTAAGGCGTTAACCGATGTGAATTTTCAGACGACCGTAGGAACGGCCCATGCGTTGATCGGCGCGAATGGCGCAGGGAAATCTACATTGATGAAGATCCTATCGGGAGCTTACAACCATTACGAGGGCGAGATCTGGATCAATGGGAGCAAGGTTCACATTCGTTCCCCAAAGGAAGCGAAGGACCTGGGCATTCAGATCGTCTATCAAGAGGTGGATACGGCGCTCATTCCAAACCTGACGGTCGGGGAGAACATTATGCTTGACCGGACGGTTCACGATATGGGCAAACGGCACTTGGTCCGCTGGAAGGAGCTCCATCGGGAAGCCGAATCGATTCTTGCACGGATGGATATCCGGGTTCCCTCCAAGAAACTGATCTCGGAGCTGACGCTGGCGGAGAAGCAGATGGTGCTGATCGCAAGAGCCGTCTCCAAGCAGTGCCGGATTCTGGTGCTGGACGAGCCGACCGCGCCGCTCAGCCACAGCGAGACGGATCAGCTGTTCCAGCTGATGCGCAAGCTGAAGCAGGATGGGGTCGGTATTATTTTTATATCGCACCGGCTGCCGGAGCTGTATGAAATTTGCGATGATATTACGATCATGCGGGATGGTCTGCTGGTGAAAAGTGACCGTATTGCGAATATCGATCAGCCGAAAGTGGTGGAGTACATGCTGGGCTCCAAGATGGAGCAGCAGTTTCCCCACGTTGAGCGGGACATCGGCTCCACCTGGTTCGAGGTGAAGAACATGTTCGACCCGGGCAAAGTCAACGGCGTTGACCTGCACATCCGCAAAGGGGAGATCGTCGGTCTGGCCGGGCTGGTCGGGGCCGGGAAAACCGAGCTGTGCCGGGCGATATTCGGAGCATCCGACACATCGACCGGCGAGATCATGCTGAACGGGAAAAAGCTCCGCATCCGCTCGCCGCATGATGCCGTTTCGCAGGGAATTGCGCTGGTCCCCGAGGAGCGCCGCCGCGAGGGCGTGTTCGTGGAAGAGCCGGTGTCCGTCAATCTAACGGCTGCGGTGCTGTCCCGTTTTTCCAGATGGGGATCCTGGCTTAGCTTCGGCAAGGAAAAGCAGGAGGCGAGGGAGATCATTCAGTCGCTCGGCATTAAGACCCCAAATGAGCGAGCCAGAGTGAAAAACCTGTCCGGGGGCAACCAGCAGAAGGTGGCGATCGGCAAGTGGCTGCTGGTTGACGCGGATGTGTATATTTTTGATGAGCCGACCAAAGGGGTTGATGTTGGCGCCAAGAGGGACATTTTCCATCTGGTGGCCGAGCTGGCCAAGCGGGGGAAATGCGTGCTGTACGCCTCAAGCGAGCTGTCCGAAATCGTTGGCATCACGGATCGGGTGTATGTGATGTATGACGGGGGCATCACGAAGGAGCTTACGACGCTGTCATCCAACGAAGAGGAAATATTGCTTTATTGCACAGGAGGCGGGTTGACATGAATACAGCAAGACCTGTTAAGGAGAAGCCGACGGCTAGTTTCGCTTTTGATTTTCTATATAAATACGGCACGTTGATTACGGTATTCGTACTTATTCTGGTATTCGGGACGGTCGCCGACAACTTTTTGAATACGAGCAACATTATCAACATACTCCGTTCGATCTCGATCGTGACGATCATTGCCGTGGGCCTGACCGTATCGCTGGCCGTTGGCGGCTTTGACCTGTCTGTCGGCTCGACGGCTTCCCTGGCGAACGCGCTTGTTATTTCCATGTTCGTCTGGCATGGGCAAAATATCGGCATCGGCATTGGTCTCACGCTGCTGTTCTGTCTGGTCGTGGGATTGATCAACGCCTTCCTGGTCATCAATTTCAAAATTGACGATATGCTGATGACGTTGGCGACGATGTTTATCTTTCAGGGCGTTGCGCTCACGTATACCCGCGGCGCTACCATTTCCCAGAATATGATCCTGCCGAGCGGAGATTTTGCCACCGGTAAAATTCCGGCGGTGTTTGAGAAGATCGGGCAAGTGCCATGGATCATTATCATCATGGTTCTCGTGGTCCTCGTAGTCCATCTGTTTCTGACCTATACGAAACACGGGCGGTACATGTACATGATCGGGGGCAACCGTGAAGCCGCTGCTTTATCCGGGATACCGGTGAGTAAATACCGTTTGATTGCTTACTTGGTCTCCGCTTTGTTTGCCGCCATCGGCGGCATTATCCTCGGGGCTCGGGTCATGACGGCCGAAGTCAACTCCGGCGGACCTTATCTGATGGATGCCGTCGCTGCAACCTTTATCGGATACTCCGTATTCGGAGCCGGCAAGCCGAACGCGCTCGGAACCTTTGTCGGGGCAGTATTGATCGGTATATTGCAAAATGGTCTGATCATGCTGTCCGTGCCGTATTATGCGATGGATATCGTGAAGGGCGCCGTGCTGGCGTTGGCACTTGCTTTAACTTACTATAAAAAGCGGCATTGATCGCTTAAGCTGCGCTTTTTTTAACCGAACTTTGTTCCATTCATACTGATCGAGACCATCCCTCCAGTGATCCTGCACCGGAGCGGGTGGTCTTTTTTCATGACTAGCTGCATTTAGACAACGTATGAGAGAAGCGAATTTCAAGCCTTATTCAACGGACCAATCCGGCAAGTTATCCATGATTTGGTTATTTAGTTGACGGACTCAACTTGTATTCATTATCCTTGTAGAAGACTGATTATAAATTGTACATACATTTGCCTCGTATAAAGAGAAAGGGGACTCATCATGAAAAAAACTACCTTCATACAACCGGATCCTAAGACTTGGCTGGACACATTTCACTTTGAAATTCCGATAAAGATAAGGTATTGCGAAACGGATATGCTGGGTCATGTCAATAACGTCAGTTATTTCATGTATTTTGAGCAGGGACGCATTGAGTACTTCGAGAAGCTGGGATTGACCGAGGATCTGTTCAGCGACAAAAAGGTGTCTGTGGTTGCGGATCTGGAATGCCAGTATCTTGCTCAAATGTATCTGAAGGATCCGCTTAAGCTTCATGTCCGGGTGGCTGAGATCGGGCGTTCCTCCATGGACGTCCAGTATGCGATCGTGGTGGATGGTACATTAAAAGCGGCAGGTCGCGGAACCATTGTCCTCATCGATACCGCGTCAGGCAAGAGCACGCCGATTCCGGATTCGGCACGCGAGCGAATTTCGGCTTTTGAAGGATGGATGTAACGAAAAGCGAAAGATCGATCATAATCAGATAAGAAGGGAAGGGATTAGGGATGAACATCCGTTTTGCCGTTATCGGCACAAACTGGATTACCGAGCGGTTTCTCCAAGCTGCTCTGGAGACGGAGGAATTTATTCTTACTGCCGTATACTCTCGGACAGAAGAGAAGGGCAAGGCTTTTGCGGCCAAGTACGCGGATCCCAAAGTGTACACGGATCTTGTGACGATGCTCCAGGATGACGAGATTGATGCGGTGTACATTGCGAGCCCGAATTCCTACCACGTAGATCAGGCGATATTATGCATGAACCACGGAAAGCATGTTCTCTGCGAGAAGCCGATGGCTTCTAACGCAGTCGAAGTGTCCGCCATGATTGAAGCTGCGAAGAATAACAACGTTCTGCTAATGGAAGCCCTGAAGTCGACGTTGATGCCGAATTTCAAGACCGTCAGGGATAACCTGTACAAGCTGGGTCCGATTCGGCGTTATTTTGCAAGCTATTGCCAATACTCCTCTCGTTATGATGCGTACAAGCAGGGGACGGTACTCAATGCATTTAATCCCGAATATTCCAACGGTTCACTCATGGATCTGGGGATTTATTGCCTGTACCCGATGGTCACCCTGTTCGGTAAACCGGACTCCGTCAAAGCTTCCGGTTATATGCTATCCTCCGGGGTTGATGGCGAGGGCAGCCTGTTGTTGTCCTATCCCGAGATGGATGCCGTTATCATGCATTCCAAGATCAGCGATTCCTATGCCCCTGCCGAGATCCAGGGCGAGAACGGCACGATGATTATCGACAAGATCAATCAGCCTTACGATGTGAAGATCCATTACAGAGACGGCACCATTGAGAACGTCACCCAGCTGCAGACCCATGAATCGATGTATTATGAAGCTCGGGAATTTATCGATTTAATGAAGTGTGGCGAAAGGGAAAGTGCAATCAATACCCATGCCAACTCACTCATTACAGCTGAAATCATGCAGGAAGCCAGACGCCAGGTAGGACTGCGGTTTCCAGCCGATTCCCGCACCGATATATGATATTTGTCATACTCCCGAAATGACGTTTATGACTACGACACGCATGACGTTCTATCTATACTTAAGTTAGACAAGTGCGTGATACATGTATAACGTCCTTGCGCCATTTCGAGGAGGAAGACAACTATGGCTAAACCCGATAACAAACTATCCAGCTTAAAAAAGAACGTTGCCCCTTATGAGGAAATTGACACAAAGGCGAGTATAGGTCAGCTTTTCAATACACTGGTTCCCTTGATATTGCTATGGTATGCAGCTTATTTAAGCCTATCCGTATCGTACTGGCTTACCATTCCCATAGCGGTTATTGCATCGGGGTTTGTTGTCCGGACGTTTATCATATTCCATGACTGCTGTCACGGATCTTTCTTCAAAAGCCGCAAGGCGAACAAAATTCTCGGCACGATTACAGGCGTGCTTACATTGTGCCCTTACGAGCAATGGAAGAACACGCACGCGATTCATCACGCGACGAGCAGCAATCTCGATAAGCGTGGAATCGGCGATATGTGGGTATTAACCGTTGAAGAGTATGGGGCGGCTTCCTTTTGGCAGCGTTTATACTACCGGGTATACCGCAATCCGATCGTGATGTTCGGACTGGGTCCTATCGCCATATTTCTGGTATCCTATCGTTTCAACCGTAAAGGCGCGAGACGCAAGGAGAAGATCAGTAACTATATAACGAATATTTCGATTGTTGCGCTGTATGCATTGCTGTGCTGGGCGATTGGATGGCAGGCATTTCTGCTTGTTCAAGCTCCTATATTTATGGTATCGGGGATGCTTGGCATTTGGTTGTTCTATGTACAGCATCAATTCGAAGAAACGTACTACGAGCATGATGAAGAGTGGAGTTATATCAATGCAGCCGTAGAAGGCAGCTCTTATTACAAACTTCCGAAGGTTCTGCAATGGATTACGGGTAACATCGGCTTCCATCACGTTCACCATCTTAGCCCGAAGGTTCCTAATTATAACCTGGAGAAGGCGCATGAAGCGGCTCCTCCGCTGCAAAAGGCAACAACGATTACGCTCAAGACCAGTTTGAAGTCGATTCGTTTCCGTCTGTGGGATGAAGACAAAAAGGTGTTCGTCACGTTTAAGGATGCAAAGAAGTCGCTCCGTAAACCGCAGGAATCGGTATTGGCGAAAGCCGAGAAGAGCCTGGCGAGCAGTAGACCTAGAGTGCAGGGAGAGTAATTCCTTTGCAACTACGAGGTTATAATAGGAATAGGAATGAATAAGAATACGGGTCTGCTTTGCAGAAATGAGGACTAAGCTCGAACCGACAGAAGGTGGGACACCATGCAGAAATGGTATCAGATATTTCATAAAAGTACGGGGCTGAGCCCTTATGTATGGGTCGTCTTCTACATCCTTCCGTTCTATTTCATCTTCCGGTCGACCTCTACCTATCAGGTCATCAGTGGCACGCTGATGATTGTAATGTTCTTCGCCTTCTATGTGCTCTCATTTCTGGCCAAAGGCTGGCTCGTCTACTTCTGGACGAGTCTGCAAATTCTGATATCGATTACGATGTCATTGGTATTCGGGTATATCTATTTCTCGTTGTTCCTCGCATTTTTTATCGGGAACATCAAGAATAAGGCCGGGTTTATCACGCTGTATTCGGTCCATCTGGTCACGACCATCATTACGGTCAATTATGGACTGTTAACACGGAATCCGTTCTTTATCACACAGCTGCCATTTATGCTTGTCAGTGTTGTCGGGGTGATTCTGCTGCCCGTGACGAACTATAACCGGAATAAGAATGATCAACTGCAGGGTCAGCTGGAGGATGCCAACAAACGGATTTCGGAACTGGTGAAGCTGGAGGAACGTCAGCGGATTGCCCGTGATTTGCATGATACGCTGGGACAGAAGCTGTCTCTCATTGGTCTCAAAAGTGATCTGGCCGGTAAATTGATGACGCAAGATACGGAAAGAGCGCAGGCCGAGATCAACGATGTGCGCCAGACGGCCAGAACGGCACTCAAGGAAGTGCGCGAGATGGTGACAAGGATGCGGGGGACCCGGCTCACGGATGAAATATTCCGCATTCAGCAAATTCTAAAGGCTGCCCAGATTGAATTAACCTTTGAGGGAATGTTGGAGCCGGAAAATCTGTCGTTAATGAATGAAAATGTGATCAGCATGTGCCTGAAAGAGGCCGTGAATAACATCGTGAAACATAGCAATGCCACGGCTTGCTCCATTGTGATCGAGTCCACGGAAACGGATCTGGTTGCGAAGGTGAAGGACAATGGAACAGGGTTCGTGACGGATGCGAGAAACCGCGGAAATGGACTTCGGGGAATGAGAGAGCGACTTGAATTCGTAAACGGAAGCATGGAGTTCACTTCCGGCGAAGGAACTACGCTGATCCTTCGTGTACCTAACGTGCTTAGAATGCCGGATAAGGAGGCGGGAATATGATCCGAATAGTCATTGCCGAAGATCAGCGGTTGCTGCTTGGAGCCCTGGCCTCACTGCTTGATCTGGAAGAAGATATGCAGGTGGTCGGGACAGCAGGTAATGGGAAGGATGCCGTGCAGCTTGTCAAACTTCATCAACCGGATATCTGTATCATGGATATTGAAATGCCGATGATGAACGGACTTGAGGCTGCCGAAGAGTTAAAGGGCTATGGCTGTAAGGTGATGATCTTGACGACCTTTGCCCGGCCGGGGTATTTCCAACGTGCTGTGAAGGCCGGCGCCAATGCCTACCTCCTCAAGGACAGCCCGAGCGAGGAACTGGCTGCTTCCATTCGAAGCATTATGGCAGGCAGAAGAATATACGCCTCGGAGCTTGTGGATGAAGCCTATTCCGGTGAAGAGAATCCGCTGACGGAACGGGAAAAGGAAGTGCTGAGCCTGATTGCGGACGGTAAGAATACGAAGGAAATTGCCAGTCAGCTGTTTATTACAACGGGTACTGTGCGGAATTATATTTCCGTTATACTGGATAAGCTTGGCGTCAGCAACCGGATCGAAGCGATCACGCGTTTTAAGGAAAAAGGTTGGTTTAAATAATTAAATAAATATAGCCGGAAGCCCCGTGGTTGAGCCACCGGGCTTCTTTTTTGTGTGGATAAAGAGAAAGGAGATAGGCTCGAGGAGTCCATTTTGATTCGCAATATATGTATTTTTTTACCTGATATAGTATTCATTTTTATGAATAAATATTCGCTACCTTTTGTGTGGTAAAGTATTTGGATATAATTTATATTTTTTGGAAATGATAAAATCACTAATAAAATTAAGCCTGTACTTTATGTAAATAATGTAGTATCTATTGGGCTATCAAGCAAGAATATTGCTGTTGCTTTGTAAATGTATGCATTTTTATGTATAATAGTAATGATTGCCAGAAGTCAAATTTGAGGAGGAGGAGGTCTTCTATGGACCATATGATGTTTGAGGTTGGAACTGCTCTGATCCTGGTTGCTATAGCCTCCATAATTGCAGGAAAGCTCAAGTTCTCGATTATACCGTTCTTGATTGTACTCGGGATGCTTGTAGGTCCGCATGCACCAACGATAGGAATTCTTGACTTTAAGTTTATTGAGAGCCAGGGAATCATCGATTTTCTGGGACAGATCGGTATTTTATTCCTGCTCTTTTACCTAGGTCTAGAATTCTCTGTTCAAAAATTAATCAAGTCCGGACGAAACATTGTGGTAGGCGGAACCATATATGTCATACTCAACTTTGCATTGGGTCTGGCTTACGGATTTGTGATCAACATGCCGCTATATGAGACGTTAATCATTGCAGGGATGTTGTCAGTTTCCTCTACTGCAATTGTGGCGAAAGTGCTGGTGGATCTGCGGCGCACCGGTAATGCGGAGACGGAGCTTATTCTCGGCATGATTTTGTTCGATGATATATTCCTTGCCGTGTTCTTATCGATTATGTCGGGACTGCTGTTAGGCGGGGCTACTTCGGTAGGGGCAACGATCATTTCCGTGGGGATATCCATAGGTTACATGCTGTTGTTCTTTGTGATTGCGAGAAAAGGTCCACCTATACTTAACAAATTGCTGAATATTACGTCCAGCGAAATTTTCATTATCGTTGTTTTCTCGTCGATGTTCTTTATTGCTGGATTTTCAGAGACGCTGCACGTAGCTGAAGCGATTGGCGCGCTGTTGTTCGGACTAGCCTTATCCGAGACAGATCATAGCGAACGGATCGAGCAGTTGGTTATTCCTTTCCGTGATTTCTTTGGAGCGATCTTCTTCTTCAGTTTCGGTCTCGGTATCGACCCGACCACGCTGGGGAATGCGTTATGGTTGGCACTCGGTGCCGTGGGACTGACTATTATTGGTAACCTTGTAGCAGGCATGATCGCAGGACGCAAGGCCGGACTATCGCATAAGTCGTCGCTTAACATCGGATTGACTATTATGGCGCGCGGGGAATTCACGATCATTGTTGCGAATCTGGGACTCGCTGGCGGACTGTCCGCCGTGCTGAAACCGTTCTCGGCGCTATATGTTCTGATTCTTGCGATCCTCGGTCCTCTTCTAGCCAAGGAGTCAAAACGTGTCTACCGTGGCGTAAATAAAATATTCAAATGGAGCGAACCTGTGGAGAAAGTAAAAAAAAGGAAAGTATGAGGATGCTGGGATGATTTACTTTCTTCCAACTAATCTATATAATCTAGAGATTGAATTAACCCCAGAACGGAGGATTTTCACATGAGTATTATTCGCGAATCTGATCTGCCGGGTATCGGGAAGAAGTTCCTTATTCAGGCGAGATCAGGGGATAAGCTGGTTATTGTGATTCATGACGATGGCCGTAGAGAACTGTATCATTTTGAAGATGACGATCCTGAGGAGACCATCTCCCAGATTACATTAGAGGATGATGAGGCTAGACAAATTGCCGGCATCATCGGCGGCATGACGTATAAGCCAAAAGCGCTTGAGACGATCGAGGTGACACTCGAAGACCTGATCATCGAATGGGCACGCATCGAGCCGCATTATAAATGCGTGGATAAGACCATTGCTGAGCTTGGAGTTCGCCAAAGAACAGGTGCAAATGTACTGGCGATCGTAAAGCGGAACGAACAGAAAATCAATCCGGGACCAGACGACATCCTGACAGCGGGATCGACGCTGGTTCTTGCGGGCGAGCGCAAGCAGATCAAGCAGCTGAAAGAACTGCTGGTCAACGGCTAATAGCGCTCCTTGGTTGATACGATGATAAACCATACCGAAAGCAAGCTCCTCTTTTGTGAGGGGCTTGCTTTTTTATGCGATGGGCAACCTATTCATCCAAGGGATAATATAAAAAAAGCGCCAAGGGCTTCGTCCCTTGTACGCTTTTTCTGTTTAACAGCGGGATGCTGCGGGTTATGGAATTGCAGAGGGGCTGGTTATTTCCGGGCCACTATCATAAACCGTGCGGAATTCGTCCGAATTCCACGATCTGTGCGATGGTCTCTAACGAACTGCTGCAGGATGCGAAAATCCGCTTCCTCCTGTCCAAACCCGGGGATGATGGGCGTATGCTTGAGCAGGAAGATGAGATCCTCTTCACGCTCATAGTATTCAACCGCATCGTATTCGGCATATTGGATATCGCGGAACCCGGCAAGCCGAAGTTCCTTCATATATTGATCCTTTAAGGCACCGTCTTCACGGGAGGATTGTCCTCTGCCGAAGGCTTGAGCCAGATTGGCTTTATCACATTCGCGAACCTGCTGCGTCAAAAACACGCCATCCTCTTCTAGTACTCTTGCTACCTCTGATGCACGGAAAGGGGAGTGTCTGCATGAGATCAAATTGAAAAATGCCTCCGGGAATTGAAGCGCCTCTGCATCCATCTGCATCAAGCGTACATTGGAAGCCGATAGGTTCCGTTTATTCCGCCGGGCTGTCTCTATCATCGCATGTGAAAGATCGATTCCAACCAGCAAGGCTGCTTTGTCGGCAATGGAGAACAAGCTTTCTCCGCCGCCCGTGCCGATATCGAGCACAACGTCGGATGGTTTGCATAATGTGCCGATCTGATCGTAAAAATCCCACTTCACACCTTCCGAGATACATCGGACCTGGCTGAAGTCCCAGCCGTTTAAGGCCCCTACGGTATCATAAAACTGCTTGTATTCCTGTGAATTCATTTATATTGTCCACCTTCCATATGAGATAAAATGGGATGCTGTAAACAGATTGATCCTCATTCGTTTGAAGCCAAAAGCCGGCAGACTTCCTGGTTATAGAGCAGGAGAACTTGTCCATAGGAACGGACGACTCCCTTTCTGTCCGGCAGCTGATTTATGTTATATAGCAAAATGCAGCTCATATGGCTACGAGTTATAATTTTGGCATGGCCCGGTCCTCTGTGAACCCGAGCCTAGCTACTTCGAATGATACGGATCAAGAGCAGCATCCCATTCACCCCCATTCTGAAAAGTTTATTTTTTTGAGATTAAGAAAGATAAACATCTGAGGTTTAGAATCCTTATCTCGCAAGAAAAACTTCCGCTATATGCGGTCTGTCTACTGAGAAAGTACGTCAATAGACGTTTTTCTTATTGTATGTCCAAGGATTCTTCGTAATCAAGGAGAATTTTATTAGGAGGAAGGACCATAATCTTAAGCAAATGATAAGAATTTGGAAGTATGGCGTTAAGAAATGTCTACTATACTTGATGAATCCGTTTCGGAAGGAACGAGAATAATCGGATTTTAAAGATGAGAGGGTATTGCCATGAACAAAATAAACGCTTTACCAAGGGAACGTCTTCCCGAGCTGCAATTGGTACGCGCATTTGCCATCATCGGCGTGCTGTCCGTTCACTCCACATCGTATGCCGTATCTGCGATGACAGACTCCAAATACTTTTTTATGTACAATTTCATGAACATCTTTATGAAATATGGAACGCCTACATTTATATTTTTGAGCAGTCTGGTACTCTTCTATAATTACTATGACCGTCCTACGACGAAGAAGCTGATCGGCGGATTTTACAAGAAAAGACTGCTGTATATTATCATTCCATATACGCTGTTCTCCGTGTTCTACTTCGCGGTGCTCCACTATTTATATTATCAGGGCAGGCCGTTTGGCGAGACGATGGAGAGTTTTGTTCAAAAGCTGTTGACGGGCAAAGCGTATACGCATCTGTATTTCGTATTTATCAGCATTCAGTTTTATTTGCTGTTTCCGCTTGTATTGTGGCTGTTCAAGAAGGTGCCTCAGCTTGCGAAGTGGGCGATACCGATTGGACTGGTGATCCAGTGGGCGTTTATACTAATGAATAAGTACTATTGGCAGGTACCGAATAAAGGGAGCTGGGCATTGTCCTACATTGCCTATTTCATGCTGGGGGCTTTTATCGGCATCTATTACCCGAAACTGAAGGCCTGGCTTGTCATTAGCCGCGCGAACGCACGACCACACCGCATCGCGGCCTGGGTGATGCTATGGATCGCATGGGCAGCTGCCGGTCTCGGCCATGTGTACATTTATTACAACAGCCGTCTTCACGGAACCGGATATAATTCAACGCTGTATGAGCTGCTGTGGAATTTGCATACTTACTTTGGGACACTTGTTCTGCTTCAGTTCGCCATTCTGTTCTACCGGGCCGGAGTACGCGGATGGACGCCGGCGCTGGAGAGACTGGGGGCCGTGTCCTTCGGGATTTATCTCATTCATCCATTCTTTCTGCTCGTCTACCGGGAGTTTCCGCTAACCACGGGGAACTCGATGTTGATCCATCTGTGGTATGCTGGAGGTTTTGCGGCAGCGCTAGGCTGTTCATGGATCGTTGTGGAATTGACGGTTCGATATATACCGGGCTCATGGGTGATATTCGGTAATATTCCGAAGGCGAAGAGATCGGTTAAACCAACCGATACGCCGGCTGTGCCGCTTTCCGGTTCATAGTCTATTACGTACGTTAGCAAACAAGGATGTATACCCGACAAGGGCATGGCCGTGACAAACAGAATCCAAAACAGCAGCAACGCACAGTCTACACATCCATGGTGCAAGACGACGTAAAAGGCGTTATGCTGACTGCCGCTTTTAATCAAGGAGGAGCCATGTCTGGAGTTACGATATTAATGGTTGATGATGAAACCGAAATTTTGAAATTGATGGAGATTTACGTTAGAAATGAGGGCTATACACTGCTCACCGCATCTCACGGCCTGGAAGCGCTGGAGATTCTAAGAACCCATAAAGTGGATTTGATCATCCTTGATGTCATGATGCCGCAGATGGATGGCATTGAGGCATGTATGAGAATTCGGGAGGAGAACAACACACCAATCATCATGCTGTCCGCAAAGAGTCAGGAGATTGACAAGATCGCCGGGCTCAGCATCGGGGCGGATGATTATGTGACCAAGCCGTTCAGCCCGCTGGAATTGATCGCAAGAATCAAATCACAGCTCCGCCGATACAAACAGCTGAACAGTAAATCGGTGAGGGATGAGAACGAAATCCAGATCGATGAGCTGACTATGAATGTCGCTTCCCACCGAGTAACGGTGGCAGGCGTTGAGATTAAGCTGACGCCGCGCGAATTTGCCCTGCTGCATATGCTGGCCATCAATCGCGGACTCGTGCTTAGCATGGACAAGATTTATACCGAGGTGTGGAACGAACCGTTCATGGAATCGAAAAATACGGTTATGGTACATATTCGCAAGCTGCGCGAGAAGATCGAGAAGGATCCGCAGCAGCCGGAATATATTAAGACGGTGTGGGGGATTGGTTACAAAATAGAGTAAACTTTAGCAGAGGTGACTAACTTGAAAGTAATGAAGCTTCATAGCATCCGCCTGAAGATGCTGTTTATGCTGCTAAGCAGCATCGGCATCACGGCAGCCCTGCTTGTCATCCTCTATGCGTTAAGTACGCTGATACTCTCGATTCCGGCAATCAAGCCGCCGCTCGTCTGGATCATTAACCACATTGGATCGGATCCGGTCATGCTGGTTGCGGGCATCATTCTCTTTTTTGCCAGCTATTATATGAGTACGAAGTGGTTTGTCCTTGATCTGCAGAAGATCCAGACCGGTCTTCAAGACATCACGGCAGGACGATTCGATTCCAGAATCGAGCTCAAATCCCAGGATGAATTAGGCGGCGTCGCTTCCAGCATAAACCGCATGACCGAACAGCTGAACGTTTATCTGGAGGAAATCAGGAACGGGCTTCGCGAGATTGCCAAGGGGAATTTCGACACCGACATTCCGGTGCAGTCAGGCAGCCAGCTGGGTGAGGTGGCGGAGAGCATCAACCAAATGAGCAGGCAGCTTCACCAATCCATTCTGGAAGAGCGTAACGCGGAGAAAACAAAGAATGATCTGATTACGGGCGTTTCCCATGACTTGCGGACGCCGCTTACATCGATACTGGGATTTCTGGAGGTTATCGAGGAAGACCGGTACCAGGATGAAGTGGAGCTGCGATATTACGTGAATATCGCTTATGAGAAAGCGCAAAATCTGAAGAAGCTGATTGATGATCTGTTCGAATATACGAGAATCAATAACGGGCTCCCGCTGGATATCCGGGAGATCGATATGGCTCAGTTTATTAGACAGCTGATCGAGGAATTCGTTCCTGCCCTGGAGAAGTCCGGGATGGAATGCAAGCTTGCGGCAGAGGAAGGCCTCGTTATTCGGGCAGACGGCGCCCAACTCGTCCGGGCTTACGAGAATTTGATAACCAATGCGATCCGTTACGGGGATTCGGGCAACAGGATCGACATCGCCGTCCGCAGCGATGGCAATCAGGTGAGCATTAGCTTCACCAACTATGGAGATCCGATTCCTGAGCGGGATTTGCCGTTCATCTTTGACCGCTTCTACCGTGTGGAGACCTCACGTTCGAAGCAGACAGGGGGGACTGGTTTGGGTCTGGCGATTACAAAGAGCATTGTGGAGATCCAGGGCGGTGAAATCCGGGTGCGGAGCGACCAGCAGAGGACAACCTTTGAAACGCGGTTTCCTAAAGTCGTATAACGGATGCTTTAACTTGCCTGTATGTATATGAGAGCTCTGCAAAACGAATATAGTTTCTATACAACAAACCCAGTGCCGCGACGGTACTGGGTTTGTTGTATACTGGAAAGAAGGATATTTTTCTGGGGATTAAACCCACTAAAATCGAGGCCATAATTGTAATTGTAAAGTCTACTCTGTCTCATAGGTATCATTGTTCTCTCGAATCACTTCCATAAACTCTAGGACAATCGTTGATATGGCATCCTCTTGAGGCATATAGATATATTGACTGATTCTCATTATATCGTCTTTGTATAAATCAATGAGTTGCAGGATGGCTTGATCATCATTCTGCTTTGCGGCTTGCAGCAAGGTCATGAATTCGCGATCTGAGATAACTTTTGGATCATTTTTCTTTTCCATCGGTTCACCGCCTGTTGAGAGATATGGAGCTGCTTGGCTACTTCCGCTTCAGTGAGGTCTTCTATGAAGAGTTTATATATAATGGTTCTCCCTTGCGGCGGCAATGAATCCAGTAATTGACCAATCCAAATGCGGTCAACGGATCTCGCATGAAATGAGCCTGTCTGCACGGTAGTAAAATCAGGGTACGGCGTTTCTCGTTTTCTAAGCTTTTTAGCCTGATATTGTATTCTCCAACCAATTCGATAAATTTCTGTTTTATAGCGTTCGTATGCTGTTATATGCTTCTTCATAACGCATCCCTCCTATGCCTGTCTATAATCGTATTCATCATTTAGGGAAAAAAGAGAAGTTAAAGAACTACAAAACAAGAACATTTGTTCTTATTTTATTATACTATTTTTTACATCTATTGTAAAATGGTACTCAATAAGTTGAACTATTGAATCCACACGATAGAGCAGCCGGGTGAAATATTGTTCCGGTCGGTTTTGTTCACGGACAAATGAAAAAGGACAGCTCCGATAAAGACCGAGCTGTCCTTTTTCATTTTCATGTTATTGGAGTGTGACCTTAGGATTGAGTGTAATCTCAAAGGCGCGCCACCAGATGAAATCAGGGTTGTCATAATCCAGCGAAGCACTGCTGTATTCTGCCAATGTCCACGAACACCCCTTTATTTGTTTGACATTGCATGCCGGAGCGGAGGTGCCAATCAGGAAAGCGTCCCTTCCGGCCAGTGTTGTTTGGTGGATCTGCATTTGATCTCGGAGGATCGTGAACACTTGCTGGTAAGCTGATTCTGTGTTAAAGAGACGCATGTTCTGATCAGCGAACGAGGCTTGAAGATTATCGTAACGAATATGGCTTGGAGTTCTGGAATAGCTTCGGACATCGACGACAGCAAGCCTCTTATAATAGTAATCCTTCAAAAATCGTTTAAAGAGTAGTGACCCATGAGCGTTAACGGCCGTATTCAACTCGGAGGCAGAGGTCGCTGATACCAAAAAAGCGTATCTCGCTTGCCCCATGCCAAGCGAGATGCCCATAAGGTTCCCGGCAGTGTTCCATGCACTATAACCTAATAGGCGTCCCGTATACTGGCTGTCTAGCAGCGCTTCCGTTACTGTTGGATTGGCAGAGCCTTTCCCGGTGAAATCCATAACCACAGTTGATACGAAGTTTGTTCCATTGGCATGGATACGGTTTATGGCATTGGACACCTGTGTTTCGTCTGTGATTGCCAGAATTTCAATGTTTGGTGTGCAAGTGACATATTGGCCACCAACAACATCAATATGACGAAGAATATTCTGATGTACAGTCATGTATTCATAGTCGTTGATGATCGTGGATCCATGAGGACCGTAATATTGCACCGACATTTGCGTTTTGCTGCCTTCTCGATGCAATTGATTAGCCATCCGTGCTACCAGTGAATGACCCAAGCCATCTGCATCAGGCAAGATAATGGTACGATTCGGATTTTGCCCCTCGCAACCGCCTAGATGACAATCGATGTAGTTCTCCACAAATTTAATTTCATTGATTTGCACACCTTCTATTTTCGCATCGTCCACTCCAACGGCCAGGAAATCAATATAGCCCTGACGTACAAGCCTGTCCAATACATAATGATTGGTTTTAAACTTATGCTGCCTTGTGTTGTAGTAATGGGTTTTATTGAAGTGGACGGTATCGCCCAGTTCGGTGCCATCACTGGATACATTATAGCCGTTCAAAATATGGTTGAAGTCTGTATATTTTTTGCGAGCTATACCCATGAAACTGCGAGACTCGGTGTACGCGTCATAAGAGAGTCCCTCCACATAAGTGGTCGTAGCGAGTCGCAAAATGGTATCAAACACATAGATTGGCTTGCTGGGATAAAGCTGTTTAATCTCACGGATGACGTCAAGCAAGTCTGTTGTCTCTGAATCATAATGGGGATACGTCCCTCCTCCGCTTGTGCGCAAACGTCTACTACCGATTAACCCCCCATAAACGAGCATATCGATAGAAATAATAAAACCCTGGACGGAAGAGGCATGACTCAATATGAACTGACGAATATCCTCCGGTTTACCAAAAGTAGGTGCGGAGGTGCCTATAAGTTGGCTGCCTGAGGCTTCTGCGACCGAATCGATTCGGTTACGAATATCTGCAGCAGTAGGAGTTATTAGGTTCAAGCCCGAAGCTTGTCCCAATTTGATTACATCATCAAGGTTTACCGGGCGATCATCCAAGGGTACATACAATACATTTCTCATTGGTCAACTCTCCTTATTTATGGTTTAATTGGCCTTCATATATATAGGTAAATTATCCATTCCGTTTACAACCACAAATCATTTATTTTTTTCAATCCAATCTTCCAAATATAAAGGCTCTTTACTAAAAAAAATGCTAATGTGGGTAACGTTAATTCATACCACAAACGTTTGAAAGATTGGATGGGACGCTTTAATGGTGCTAGATGCGTGTAAGAAAGCCAACTTTATACCTGTTCGATCATTCAAAACTGCATAAGGAGTGATTAGAAATGGATAGCTGTTGTCAAACGTCCATTGAAAAGCAAATAACACTTACCCAATGCCCTGCTTGTCATCAAAAGGGCAAGAGCGTTCAACTGATTACACTCAAATCGTTGCTACAACCAACAGCGCTAGAAACCATTCATCCTGATTCGTCATACGCATTTTATTCCAATCCATCTTGTGAAGTAGTCTATTTTAGCGATTTGCAAACCTATGACAAAGATACGCTCAAAGTTTCGGTATTTCAAAAAGACGATGAGTTAGATGTGCCTGTTTGCTACTGCTTTGGATGGACAAGAGAACGCTTAATACAAGCAATTCAAAAGAATCAACGACCTACTGACCATATTCGTGAACAAGTTCAAGCTAATCGCTGTGGTTGTGAGATTAATAACCCACAAGGAACCTGTTGTTTGGGTAATATTACCACATTCATTCGAAGTCTTAACAGGAGTTAGCTTGTTGTCAATCTTAACTTTATGAGGGGGTGATGATCAAAAGAACGAATATTACAATTTTCGCTGCGCTGAGGCATCCGAAGGTAATTGTTCAGCTTTATTTAAGCATTCGTTAAGAACTTGGACCATGGAATGGTAAGATGTGTTCCTTATACTTTCCTTTAGGAATGTACATAAGGAGGCAGTCGGGATGGGATCCATACATCATGCGAAACGGAACATTAGGCTTACTATGGTATGGCGGGCAATCATAGTATTGGTTGGTGTCTTGCTATTATCGGGATGCGCAGAGTTCAAGATTTCTGGTGAAGATACCCGGATTGAGAATCGAACTATTGGCGGGACGGCAGCAGCAAGCAATAGAAACTCATCGATGGCTCCAGCATCCTTTCTCGAGCAGTTATGGTGGGAAATATCAGACGGGGTGACGAATCGCACCAGAAAAATGACAGGCAGGCAAACGCCGGGCCATACCCTATCCGAAGCGAGTTGGCGTATGGAGGCACGATAATGCAGGGAAGACGGCTAATTGTGAATTTGCTGCAGAAATCATTTTAACGAGATCCTCTTGTGAATGTAGACGACAATAAAGAGAATTAGGATGGGCTCCTTTCCTGGAAGGGAGTTTTTTTGTTTTGATTTTGGAACCGATTGCCTTATAATAGCGTTTACATTATATAGGCTTGTATGGGAGAGGATGGTTTCTGTGAGTTTACGCATATCGATCCGAAAGCGATTTTTCATCGGAATAACCGCAGCCGTCTGTATTTCACTTGTTGGACATCCGGCTCAGCGAACACAGGAGAGTGCTCATGTCGTATTCGCTGATGCTGCTGAAGCTGGGGGATTTACATCCGGCCAACGCGTTACGATTCAGCAGAAGACTGCTTTATTTATTAATGCGCTTAGTAAGAATAGCAATCTGACAAAACTCAAGGTAAGCTATTACGGCACCAAGGGGGAAACGCTCCGGCTTACCTCCGTGAAGGGGGAATTGGCTTTAATCAAATCCGATTCCCGGGGAGACTTATGGCTCCCGACATGGTATGTGTCCAAGGAAGCAACACAAAGCAAAGAGATTTCGCCAGTCTCGCTTCAAATGCGCAGTAGTGGCAGTCTATTTCTTGCCCCCGGAAGCGGGCTTAAATGGCCGGTAACCGTAAGCGGAACGTCACTCACTGCCGTGGCGCAATGGAAGGACTGGTACGGTGTGCTCCTGAGTCCTTCCATCTGGATGGAGGATAATCAGGGCTATCTTCCTATAATGATGTGGGTACAGGGGAAAGACATAATAAGCAAGAAAACGATGCCTGACGGCATTCTCGATGGGAATTCCGAAGTATCAACGGACGTGGTTCGCAGCGTGACGGAGTTCCTTTTCAAGAAAGGAACAACTTCTGCGTATGTAAAAAAGCTGCTCGGTGAGCCGCAGGTGAGGGAGACATCACGGAATCAGGAGTATGACTCTAATAAACCGATGATCCTCGGTGAGACCTGGAGATATGAGCTGCGGGATGTGTTTTTTACAACTACCTTCTCACCATCCGGAAAGCTGACGGCTAGTGAATGGGTGTCTCCTGCCCGTTCCAACTTTTCCGTTTTACCGCCGCAGAAGACGATCGAAGCTGAGCCCGACTGGCGAAATCAGGGCAATCTGAATTTCACTTTCCTGCTTGAAGCAAACGAGGATGTCCTGCTCCTCAAGGGGGATGATGGCGGATACAGCGGGATGCATGATAATTCATCCTTGTATGCGATAGATCGTCGTACCGGCAAGAAGCTGTGGCAGGAAGATGCGGGTTTTGGCTGGTATACGGCTGTCACGGACAAGGAGAGGGAGCATGTCACCATGTTCTCGGCCTATAACCCGGAGGTTAAGGATTATGTAGCCCGCGTGCGGCATATCCGGTTATCCGATGGAAAAGTGTTATGGGAGGTTAAGCCGAAGAATGAATTTGGCCTTACGATGACGGCTGCGCAAGCCACAGTAGTTCTGGATGAACCGCTCGATCTGAACGTAACCCAAAGCGTATTGAGCGTTTTGGATCAGGAAACCGGAAAACTGCGTTGGAAAAAGACGTTGTCTGGCGAACACCGCTTGTTAAACCAAAGTACGGATGACCCGTACGTGCTCATTGAACAGAACGGACGCCTTGACGCGTACGATCCTGTAACCGGCAAAGCAGCATGGAATATCAAGTTCGGGAACAAGGTAATGGACGATCCGAACCGAAATCCATATTTTACTGGAGGATATCGTTACGATCCGGTGGCGCCTGCGGATATGACAACAAGATGGATGCTGCTTGGCAAGGAGTGGGTTCTGCTCAATACGGAAACCGGTGAGCGCGAAGGCGTGTACCCAGCACGTGAGATGGAGCGGTTCGAGGTGCTGAATGAGCAGTATCTATTGGTGCAGCGCGCGTTGAACGGGAAGTATTTCAGCGGGGCGACCGCTTACGAAAGCGTGTTGTATGATCGTCTTGAAGATAAGGAAATATGGACTGTGAATGGTAAGGCCGCCCGCGGCGTCATCGAGGGAGAGCGAGTCTATCTTACTTTGAATGGCATTCCGGCAGCCGTAGATAAAGAGAGCGGCAGCGTAATATGGAAGATGGAGACTACTTCCAAAGCGAGTGACGATCTATCCCATCTGGTTGCCAGCAGCTATGGAATCCTGGATAGCTACCTAATTCTGAGTTTGGGAAGCGATCTTGTGGTGTTGAACAAGGAAGACGGCAGAAGCTTGGGAAGATT
Source organism: Paenibacillus lautus (assembly GCF_050482385.1). Taxonomy (GTDB): domain Bacteria; phylum Bacillota; class Bacilli; order Paenibacillales; family Paenibacillaceae; genus Paenibacillus_AQ; species Paenibacillus_AQ lautus_B. The sequence continues at coordinate 47,785 of NZ_JBCNHV010000019.1, read as the reverse complement.
GCATAACGTGATTACCGGCAACGTGGATTTGCGAGAGCAATATGCCAGAAACGGAGCGCTGAACGTAACGGATCATGAGGTATTGGTCGGCACGGTGAATGGAGCTTTTATTCGCTATGATGCGGAAGAATTAAAGGCTCGTCTGGATGAGCTGCTATAGCCTGTTTTTATCGTTAGATGACAAGGTCGTATTTATCTTCCAATGAACTTCAGGAAGGTACGGAAATCCATATAGTGAATGATGATATGTTGGTGGCTTTGCAGGAAGATCGAAGGTTTAAGGTGTTTGAACGCACGGAATAAAGATGAACTAGCGATACGCGTCCCTCGTGTCTGGTAACAGATGCTGGGGGCGTTTTTTTGTGGATGGCGATGGATGAACAGAAGAAAAGAATCACTTGTTAAAATTTCCCTTGACTTTTTTCGAAAAAAAGCTAATTATAAATATATCAAACAGATATATCGAACGGATACATTATGAGAAATGTGGTGATGATATTGCTGGAGTACATTCTCCTCGGCATGCTGATGGAAGGAACAATGAGCGGCTATGATCTTAAGAAAACAATCGACAGCACTGTAGGCACTTTCTACAAAGCGAGTTACGGTAGTCTTTATCCTGCGCTCAAGAGACTCGCAGAGAAGGACATGGTTACGCTGACCGAGACGGATAACAGTAAGAACAAGAAGTTATATTCTCTGCGGCCCAGTGGTCAAAAGGCTTTTCTCGACTGGTTGTCCGGACCGATGCAGGCAGGGCGCAATGAGCAGCTGATCCGCATTTTCTTTTTTGATTATTTGGATGAAGGCATTCGTCAAAAACGATTGGCTGAGTACATATTTAAGCTGGATCAGGAAATTCAAATGCTTGAAGCGGTGCAGAACGTCGTGGCGGGAGAATTGGCGGAGATCGAACATCCGGAGAATTATTACTATCGGGTATCGGTTCTGGCGTATGGACTGAACCATTTTCAGATGGAACGACAATGGCTGAAGGATATTATGGAGAGGAAGGATCTGAACCATGTCAAACCGGAAAACTAAGGCTTCTTTTTCACAAAAAAGACCGATTTTAACCGTAGTCATTATCGAGGTTCTGCTGTTGTTAGCCGTATTTGCAGCCGGAGCTTACGCCACCATTAAAGAGTTAAGTTACACTTCGCCTGTGCTGATCTCGTTTATCCCCATCGCTCTGGTGATGATCGCATATTTTACATGGAAGAAGAAATGGAATGCGCTCGGTTTCCGTAAACTCAGCAGTATTCCAGCCAACGGTTGGGTCTACTATTCTCCCTTGCTCCTTATTCTGATTGTCATCTCGTTCAAAGGAATGCGCGATATCAGCGCTTCGGAAGTCCTGTTCTTTATCTTCTTTACCCTGCTCGTTGGTTTTGTGGAGGAGAGCATCTATCGGGGATTGATTCTGAAGACGCTGCTGCCCAAAGGCATTAAAACCGCGGTCATTACCTCCAGCATTCTGTTCGCCGTCACGCATGTATTGAACGTCTTGTCAGGGCAGGATGCATTCCAAACGATTTTACAGATTGTATATGCTCTGCTTATCGGCGCTGTACTGGCCTTGCTGATGGTGAAGAACAAAAATATTATTCCTCTGATTCTTTTCCACTTCCTTCACAACTTTATCCAGTTTGTAGGTAATGACAATAGTGACGCATTTATCGGATACGATCTGTTCCTTTTGCTGGTGCTGGCCGTTCACTGTGTCTGGCTGTCACTGTCGCTGAGAAGGCCTGTCATATCAGCCAGCGCAAATCAAGCGAGCTAGATCATATTCTAACGGTTCAGAATGAACTGTCTGATTTTATTGTACTAATTTATTGGAACGAAATTTATAAGACAGCCGTATAATGCATCTTCTCGAATGGGATGTATGTCCGGTTGTCTTTTTATCTAGGCTTCGTTTCTATCGAGTGGTATAATATTCCTGGTCCAAATTTACTAGATTTGAAAGACGTATATTCTGATAAGAGATGAGGTTCATTCATGTTCAAGAAAATGTTGGTTCTGCTGTTGGCGGTTTGCGTGATGGTTCCCACCGTGGCCGGGGCAGCTTATGGGGAGTCGGGCAAGGCAAGCTCGAAGATTGCAATGTTATTGCCTGACGGCACACCTTTGATGGAGGATGGTACTGTCTGGGTTACGTACAGCCGCCTTCCAATCAACCCAATCCCGATTCCGCTGGGTGGTGATCTGAAGTTCATCGCGGGCTCCAGCGGATATGGATTCGGCGTCAATAACGCAGGTGGACTCGTGATGTGGGGGGAAGCGGGATATCAGGCTGTAGCGGGTGCGAATCATGTGAAACAGGTTGGACAAGGATACTGGTTGACCTCTGACGGCAATGTTCATCGTATGGTTAACTCCAAGCCGCAAGCGGTAAAAGGCTTTGAGGGAATAAGCGTTTTTGACGAGAATAAGGGAATTATCGGCGGCGTTACCCAGTCGGGAACAATCTTATATCATAATAATGCCTATACCCCGGAACCTGTGACGCTTGGTCAAGCAGCGGATGTGAACGCCATTCGCAAAATCAAAGTTGCCGGCGATTACGCCGCTATTTTATACAATGACGGAAGACTTGTGCTGTTCAGTACGCTTCGAATCAACGGCAGTACGACTTATCTGTCCCAAAACCTGATTCCTGACGGGGCAGACATCTCTTTTGGCAAAGAACAGAAACTGATTTTCGTTAAAAAAGATGGAACGGTGTGGAATGCGAGATTGGATGTATTCTCGCAAACATTCGAAATAACCCCGTTGAAGGGAATCAGTGGAGTACAAGAGATTGTGGGAATTGAAGGTTCCAAGAGCTTTTTCGCCCGGTTATCGGATGGGACTTGGACTGAGTATGATAATGGACAATTATATGATGTGACGGTTCCGAGCATTATCGGCGTCACTTTAAAGGTAGCGAACAATAAGCCGAAGGTGGGAAGCTCCATCACGCCAACGATTGAGTTTCAGTACAGCAGCGGAGAAAAGCACAAGATTCCGGCGAATATGATCTCGTTATCCGTAGACAAGCCCCATTTGGTCAAAGCAGCGGATAAAGGCACCTATAGAATCATGGGCGTGGGCGAGTCCACGCTGACAGTGGAAGTTGCAGGCAAGAAGCAATCGGTAAAAATCGTTTCAGGACTTGGCAAACCGCTGGAGAACGCCAAACAGGAGAAGGGAATTACCTACCTGCCCCTGAAGCCGGTGTTTGAAGCCGTGGGAGGTTCGGTCCAATATCAGGCTGCTTCCAAAACCTTTGATATCACCGTAGGACAGACCGAGCTTACCGTTAAGGCAGGAAGCAAGCAAGCGAAAATCAACGGCAAAACCGTGAACATGAAAGGCGCTCCGATCCAGAACAAAGGGGGGACGCTCGTATCCGCGGATCTGCTGACGGCAGCACTGGGTGCAAAGCTGAAATGGGACGCATCCAAGCAGCAAATGACCGTGACGCTGGGTGCGGCACAATTCGTTGTGAAGGGCGAGCCGAAGAAAGCAACGAGCGGCGGCAACACCGGAAGCTCAGGGAAAAGCAAAATGTCATCGGTCCCTGCGACCGGAAGCATGGCTGGTTGGAAGCTGCTAAAAGGCCATGAATACGAAAAATCTTTGCGGATTTATTACCAATACAAGAATGGCATCCTGTCGACCAAAACGGAGGATATCCGTAAGGTGGATTTGAATAAAAAGGTGACTTGGACGGATGATTACGGTCGCAAGCATACCAATACCGTCCGTGAAATCTACTCCCTGTTCACCCTTTCGAATGAATATACTTCAGAATGGCTTCACAAAAAGTTCGGAAGACTTTATGAGGACTGGTTGCTTAGCTCTTTGGTAGATGCCGCTCGGATTGTTGAGCAATATTTGCAAGAGACCGGTCAGATGCCGAGTTATGCGCCGAATGTCACCCTGACGCCGGATGCGGTATTTGAATACGAGTAAGTGAACACGGGCAAGGAAAAAAAGATATTCTCGTTTTCGAGAGGGCCAGGAGATTCCTGGTCCTTTTTGCTATGGAAGCAAACCTGTCCAGTAAACGTCATTTTTGTGCAAACTCCATGCACAGAAGTTGCAGCGAATAATATAACTTACATCAAAATATGATAAACGTAAATGCAAGCCCTGTTACTTGCAATTTTAAATACAAGGGGGGACATTTATGAAGCGAAGGACGCCGCCTAACCGATCACCTGAGCCGGGGGATACCGATTCTCCGCCTCCCAGAAGGAAGACCCTGTTTTGGAGGCTGTTCGCCAACTATTTTCTCCTCATTCTCATCCCCGTCATTGTTGCGTCGGTTCTTGCCCAGGTGCTGGTCGTTCGCATCATCGAGAAGGACGCCGAACGTTTCAATCAAGTGATGATGAACCGATTCTCCGAGCAGACGGACACCGAGCTTCAGTCCTTGAAGACGAGCATGATTAATATCCTCAGCACCTCCAGATTACGGAGCGTGCTTCTCGCTCCCATGGCTTCTTCGCCGGAAAGCCAGCTGCTTCCGGAACTGCTTCATTCCCTGCGGGAGCAGCTGCAGCAGTTGGAATCGGATGATCTCGTCGAGAGGGCCTATTATTATTTTGTTCACCAGGATTTGATGATGGATGCCGAAACCTACACGAATAAAGCGTATTATTTCCATTCCCATTATCCTTTGGATCTGAACCGCCGCCATCAGCTGGAAGCTGAATTATCCGGCAAAAAAATGATGGACTTTATGGATACCCCCGACACGTTGACGGCTTCCATGAGCTACCCGTTTAATACCGCGGCTCCTGAAGTCTATCTCCTGGTCGAAGTGAAACGAGACAAGCTTCAGGAGAAGATCCATATTCCGGAGAGCTGGGTTACGGGCACGGCGATTGTGGACGATACGGCCAAAGTGATAGCCCAGAACGGACTGACCGAGCAGGACCAGCTTGCCCTGCAGCAGCGAATACGTACAGAGGGCATTGCTTCGCAATTCACGATATCGGACAAGACGGGGCTGTCCTTCATGGCATCCGGCTTTGACGAGTCCTGGCATTATATCAGCATGATCGATTTGGGTACATTGATGAAGCCGGTCTATATGACCCGATGGATCTGCTGGTTGTTCCTCCTGTTCTTTCTTATCGTCGGGGCACTTGCCTCGTACTATTTGAGCCGGCGCTTATACCGGCCGATCCGGGAGATCAAGGATGGATTGAAGCTGCATCACGCTCCGAACGGGGAGGTCGGCCACGAAGAAAATGAGTTTGATGTCATCAAACGCTATTCCCAGTTCATTATGACGGAGAATAAAGAGCTGTTCCAGATGGTGAACGGGATGCTTCCGATTGTGCAGGAGCAGTTTTTTACGAAAATCCTGCTGGGGCAATACCGCGATGCTTTATCGATTGAGTACTATGCCAAGGAGATTGAGTTTGCCTACAGCCATAAGGCGGCAAGAACCGTCCTGTGCATCTCGTTCCATTATGATCCAACCGTTTACGAGTCCGCATCGGAATCCACCAAGACTTTTTTGCTGACAGAGCTGAAGGACAAGATTCATCGGCTGGCACATGGCATGGTCTGGATCTGCCAGACAAGGCCGGATCTGATAGCGTGCATCGTGGAGCATGGTCCCATTACGGAGAATTATCCTGAAAAAGTAGCGGAGCAGGTTCGGGACGTTTTTCTCGAATACGGTGCTTATTATAAAGCGACCATCGGTATCGGAAAGACCGTTCATGCCATTGAAGAGCTGCACCAGTCCTATGAGCATGCGCTGGCCATGCTGAAGTACCGGGGGCTGCATTCCGCGGTGGAGATTTGCAGCAGTCAGCCTTCCCGGGAGCTGCAGCAGTGGGATTCTTTTCTATCCGTACAGGAGGTTCAGCGGATTCTCAATCAGTACAAAACGAGGGAGTATGACAAGCTGCTTCATTCCGTGCTTGCTCTGCTGGAGGAGGGAACGGGCAAGGATGCATCTGCCATGCAGATGAAATATCTGCTTGCCGATGTGCTCAACACCTGGATTCGGGCCGTGGAATCGGAGCGCAATGAACTCAACGTTCCGTATTACTCGGGTCTGTTCGAACGAATGAATCGCTGCATGACATGGGACGAGCTGACGTGCTGCTTTACGGAGATTCATGGTTTTCTGTTCCGGAAGCCGACTTCCAGCAGCCGGGGTCAACAGTTTATGGAGATTGTGGAATACATTCATGAGCATTATGATCAAGAGCTGTCGATCGAGCATTTTGCCGGCATGTTGAATATGTCCATCGGGCATTTCAGCCGGACCTTCAAGGAGGAGGTCGGCGAGAAGTACGTGGAATATATCGCGAAGTACCGGCTGATGAAGGCGAAGCAATTTTTGCTTGAAACCGATTTGAAAATTGACGAAATTGCCGAGAAGGTCGGGTATTGGGGCCGAAATTCTTTGATCCGGGCTTTCCGCCGATATGAAGGCATTACGCCCGCCAAATACCGGAGTTTTCACCAATAGGAAAGAAGAGACTGCATTATTTTCTGAAGTCTCTTTTTTTGCATGGAACAGGCTGGAAGCCTTGCGGCACAGGCAGTGCAAAACATGTGTCTCAAGGAAAAGATGTTTGCTTTACGCGAAGTGAGTACGGCTCGTATAGTGGGGACAACAACAAACGAATGTAAATGCTTTCAATCGGAGGTGGGGATTATTGGCGCAGCTATCACGGATCGGCTATGTTCTGAGAAAACATAAAGCGTTGTACTTGCTGATGCTGCCCGGCATTTTGTACTACTTGATATTTAAGTACGCGCCGATGTACGGCATCATCATCGCCTTCCAGGACTATTCGATCGGCCGGGGCATTTTGGGAAGCAAGTTTGTCGGATTCAAGCATTTGATTGAATTCTTCTATGTCACCCCCGATGCATGGAAGCTGATTCGCAACACGATCATGCTGAATGTGTACGATCTTCTGTTTCATTTTCCGGCGCCGATCATTCTGGCGATCCTGTTCCATGAGTTGAAGAGCAAATGGTTCAAACGGTTTGTGCAAAACATCAGCTATATGCCGCATTTCCTATCCACCGTCGTGATCGCGGGCATTCTCGTGACCTTCCTGTCTCCCACCACGGGCGTGGTGAACCATCTGCTCGTCAAGCTGCTTGGCATCGAGCCGATCATGTTTCTAGGCATGCCGGAGTGGTTCCGGACGGTGTATGTGGGCTCCGAAATATGGCAGAAGGTGGGATGGGGCACCATTCTCTATCTGGCTGCGATTGCCGGAATCGATCCGACGCTGTATGAAGCCGCCAAGATGGATGGGGCGAACCGGTGGCAGCAGGTCAGACATATTACGTTCATCGGCATGGTGCCGGTCATGATTATTCTGTTCGTGCTGTCGCTCGGTAATTTCATGGAGGCCAGCTTCGAGAAAATACTATTGATCTACAACACGATGAATTATGAAACCTCGGATGTCATTAACACCTTTGTGTACCGGCGGGGCATCTTGGATGCCGATTTCAGCTTCGCGACCGCGGTAGGCCTGTTCCAGTCGGCAATTGGCTTCATTCTGGTCGTTGCGGCCAATCGGATCGTACGCAAATATTCGGAGACCAGCCTGTGGTAAGGGAGGTGCGCGATGAAAAAGCAGGAAAGCTTCGCCTCGAAGCTGTTTGACGTATTCAATGTATTGTTCATGATTGTGCTGATCATGGTAATGGCTTATCCGATGCTTTACGTATTCTCGGCTTCCATCAGCAACAATGCCATGGTCGCGAGTGGCGCCGTACTGCTATGGCCGAAAAAGATTACGCTGATCGCTTACGAGCAGCTTATCTATAACCCGGACCTCTGGGTCAGTTATTGGAACACCATTCGATATACATTTCTTCAAACGGTGTTGACGCTGATTGCGACCTCCGCAATGGCATACCCGCTTGCGAAGCGGTGGCTGCCCGGGCGGAGAGTGATTCTGCTGATGGCGGCGTTCACACTACTGTTCAGCGGCGGCATGATTCCAACCTTCCTGATCGTTCAGAAGCTGGGGATGCTCGATACGATCTGGGCGATCGTGCTCCCGTCACTAATCAGCACATGGTATCTGTTTATCATGCGGACATTCTTCGAGGCGCTGCCGGAGGAGCTTGAGGACGCAGCTGCCATCGACGGATGCGGGTCCATGCAGATTTTAGTGCGGATCGTGCTGCCTTTATCCGTGCCGGTGATGGTCACGATCGGCCTGTTCACGGCGGTGAATCAATGGAATTCTTTTTTCAGCGCTTTGATCTATCTGAATGACCGGGAGATGTACCCGCTGCAGATCATGATGCGCAACATCCTGATCGCTGGTACGAATGTGCAGGGTGAAGGGGACCTGACGCATCTGGAGACGTTGAAATACGCCATGATCATGATCGGTACGCTGCCGATCCTATGCGTCTATCCGTTTATCCAGAAATATTTTGTACAGGGCACGATGATTGGCGGCATTAAGGGGTAGTTATGGATTTCAAGCAAATCCGTCTCTATAGGTTGTGAAGATAAAAAGGAGGTTAGGGAATGAGGCGAAAGGGGTTCAGAACGGCACTTGCCATGATCCTGCTTTGCGCGTTACTGGCCGGATGCTCCGGCGGAAGCAAGGATGATTCGGGAACGTTAAGTCCTGACAAACCGGTTACTTTTTCATGGCTCGTATACGACCGGGTGGAGGGCAAGGTTCGGGATGACTGGGAGATTTTCAAAGAGATCGAGGCGAAGACGGGCGTCAAAGTGAAGTTCCAGATCGTAAGTCAGGAAGGGCTTGAGGAGAAAAGGCAAATCATGATTGCCACCAACACCGCCACGGATTTTATCCAGGTGCCGACGCAGGACGGCAGGGAGCATGGGCCGGAGAAGGTATTCCTGAACCTAAATGATTACTTGGATCGGGCACCGAATCTTAAAGCCTTTTACGAAAAATATCCCGAGGCCAAGGCGCTGGCAACGGGCACGGACGGAGGCTTGTACACCGTACCCGTATTGGAAGGGGATGCGGAAGGCAAGGGCTTCAACTTTATCTGGTATGCCCGCAAGGACATCATGGATCAGCATGGGATACAGGCACCGACTACGGTGGACGAATTTTATCAGTATCTGAAAACATTGAAGGAAAAGGTTCCAGATTCCTATCCGCTCATATCCAACGCCATCGTTGGCGATACGGGGCTGTATACGACTTTCGGGCGTATCTTCACGGGGATTAGCGGTTTCTACAATCTGGATCCGACCACGGATCAATATGCGTTCGCGCCTTACCATGAGAATTATCAGGATATGCTGGTCTATCTGAATAAGCTGTATGCGGAAAAATTGCTGGATCCGGAATTCTCACTGCTGACGCAAGCGCAGTGGGAGGAGCGGATATTAACGGGAAAATCCTTGGTAACGTTTTTCTGGAAGGCCGATCTGGAATCCTTGGTTGCCAAGGCGAGGGGGGCCGGTACGGCGGAATATGAGCTGGACGCGATTCCTTCCTTTGCCGCCGAAGGGATCAAGAACTATCAGTTCTCCCGTCCGGTCGTTGGCACCGTCGGCAGAGCGATCTCGGCCAAAGTGAAGGATAAGGAGCGTGCCGTTCAATTCCTCGATTATTTGGTCAGCGAAGAGGGAACGAATTATTTGTCCCTGGGAATCGAAGGCAAAACGTATACGATGGAGGACGGCAAAGCGGTATATAACAAGGAATTTGGCGAGTCTCCGTTTAATGCGCTGCGCAAGGACTGGGGCGTATGGTATGACCTGATCACGCTGAATAACGCTAAATCCCGTGAAGTGTGGGAGCGTGGTTTAAGCGAGAAGAGCAAGGATATCAATGCCCGGTATGAGCACTACATTGTCCCGGCACCGAAACAGATTGTCAAGACGGAAGAGGAGTTGGAGCTCGAGAAATCGAAGCTGAACAATCTGAACAAATTCCTTGAGCAGAAGGTGACGGAGTTCGTGACCGGCAAAACCCCGATTAACGACACCACCTATCAGCAATTTATTGACCAGGCCAAGAAACTCGGCTCCGATGAACTCCTTACTATGTACAACACCGCCTATACGCGCACATACGGCGGCAAGTAATTCCTTATGGAGATTGGAGGAATCAGGCAATGGACGATATGAAAATTATCGATGTCGACGTTCATAACGAGCAGGACGACAGGGCGCTGCTTCCATATTTGCAGGAGCCCTGGCGCTCCCGGGTAGCCGCATCCGGCATCGGTTATGCAGGCTCCGGGTATTACTCGCCAATCGGCGTGATGAAAAAGGACTCGATCCCTCCAGGGGGTGGCAAAGCCGGTTCCGATCCCGATTATATGATCAAGCAGTTGATAGAAGGCTACAATCTGGATTATGCCGTATTGACGGGAGTCGTCTATAATATCTCTTCCACGCATGATCCGGATTATGCGGCAGCGATCTGCTCGGCCTATAACGATTATCTGATCGCCGAGTGGCTCGGCAAACATAAAGCATTCAAAGGCGCAATGGCGGTAGCGACTCAGGACCCTTTGCTGGCGGCACGCGAGATCGACCGGATCGGCGGCCATCCGGATATCGTGGAGGTGATGATCTCCAGCGCGGCGCGTTCGCCGCTGGGTCAGCGTCATTATCACCCGATCTACGAAGCAGCGGAGCGCAAGGGTCTCCCTGTAGCGATTCACCCGGGAGCGGAAGGCGGCGGGAGCACGACGGCTCCCACCGCGGCTGGTTACCCGACCCGCTACATTGAGTGGCACACCTGCCTCTCCCAGATGTTCATGGCGCATCTGGTGAGCATGGTATGCGAAGGCGTATTCGTGAAGTACCCGAACCTGAAGGTGGTTCTGGTTGAAGGCGGAGTGGCCTGGCTGCCGGGCCTAATGTGGCGGCTGGACAAAAACTATAAGGCCCTCCGCTCTACCGTGCCCTGGCTGACGAGAATGCCGAGCGAATACATCCGAGATCACTGCTATTTATCGACGCAGCCGATCGAGGAGCCGGACAATCCACAGCATCTCATCGATCTCTTCGACATGATGGATGCCGAGAACATGCTGCTCTATTCCAGTGACTATCCGCATTGGGACTTCGACTCGCCAAGCCATATTTTGCGGGGGCTGAAGCCGGAGGCGCGGCGGAAGATTTTTTACGAGAATGCGAAACAGCTGTACCGATTGGATTGAGTGGATGGAGGAAGATAAGTGGTCTGATGAAACTGGTTCGCATGACTGAAGCAAAGCTTGCATGGACGAAGTAGGTTTGCATGGTCGAGGCTGGCTTGGATGGTCTACGGTGACTTGCATGATTGAAGTAGGCTTTGCATGACTGAAACTGATCAACTATGAATGTACAACAACTGTTAACTCTGCTGATTATGAGTAGATAAAATTCGGCTGTTCGGCTGTTTGGGCTGCCTGGATTATATAGACCTTAGCTAAATTGAGTAATTTGAGAAATTGGACTAATTATTATTAACGGTGTGGACAGCGTAGATGCTTTAACTCGATTAACCGGATGTAATGGGTTTGGCTGGGGTCAACTAAGATTCTCTGGATGAATAGCATGAGGGTGAAAGACAAACTCATTCAATTAACTGGGTACGAGGTGAATAACAAGCTCATCCAACTAACAGAGGTTGAAGGCAAGGTGGTGACATGTATGGCGGTACATTACGTGCTGGCGGAGGATGATGTCCCGGAGGGTGGGCACGCGGTCGTGAACATTGAGGGACGCGAAATCGGCATCTATCGGGTCAACGGCGAGTATCATGCGATTCTCAACTATTGCCCGCATCAGGGGGCGCCGATCTGCGCAGGCCTGGTCTCCGGTACGACGCTTCCTTCGGAAGTATACGACTACGAATACGGCCGGACAGGCGAGATCGTCCGCTGTCCCTGGCATGGCTGGGAGTTTGACCTGCAGACAGGCAAGTCGCTGTTCAGCGACCGCATCCGGGTGAAGAAATACAAGGTGGAGGTTCATGAGGGGAAGATCGGGGTGGTGATGGGGAGGAAGTAGATGGGGAGTTGAGTGGGTGCCATATGGAGCAGTGAGATTCACCTAAAGCAATGACCACGACGGCATCGGATATCAGATGTGATGGGAGGCTGCGGTTGCTCTTTGGGAGTTGGGGGAGCTCACTTTTGTGGCGTCGGATATAACCGGATGTCGCCATTTCGCTGATGGGGTGCAGGGATATAACGGGGTGTCGCTAATTTCGTTGACTGCTCCTTGGTTAATCGGGCCCCTCGCCATGATTTGGGATTACTTAACGGGAAAACGCAGGTTTCATCGCAGATCAGTAGTGCTCAAGAGACTAATGTCAGCTTTTAACGGACCGTAGATCCGTTATTTGAGGTTATAACGCGGTTATTTACCATCTTCCGGACTCCAGATCCGCTATTGTGCGAATTACGGGGGCAAATACCGAGTAAGACGGCAAATAAGGTCCTCTGGGTCCGCTGCCCCCTACAAAAGCGCTGTTATTCGATAAATAAGGTATTCTGAGTCCGTTAGGAAGGCCTATCGACCAAGGAGCAAGAGTGGAGTTTGGACATATTGAATGATATTGCGATCCATTGGCAGACGCTCGGTTATCAGGTGGATTTCTACTCATTGCCTTGTTAGTCTAAGCGGGGTGATAGTCCGGTGCGTGGTCCGGTGCGTTGTCTGGCCCGTGGTCTGGTGCGTAGTCCGGTACGTGGTCTGGTGTATGCTTGGATGGCTGTCGACTGAAAAAGGAGCGAGTATGGACGGGAATGAGTCCCTCACACTCGCTCTTTTCGTCATGGCGATTGTCCCGAACGGGTTATAGTTGTTCTACTCTAATCCCCTCACACCACCTGCGACAACACCAATCCCCCGTAAGCGAACGCGGCCAGGATCACCAGCGCCGGGTGGATCTTGCGGATGTTCATAGCCCAGAAGGCGATGGCGGCGATGCCGAGGGATTGCAGAAGGCCGATGGAGATGACGGAGCTTTTGCCCATCTGCCAGGTCAGGGTCAGCATCATGATCGCGATGACCGGCTGAACTAACAGGGTCATCCCTTTGACGACTGGCGATGTACGGTATTTTTGCAGCAGATTCAGCAGCCAGATGAGTGCAACCGCCGAAGGTATAACCGTAGCCGCGAGGGCTAGGGTCATACCCATCCAGCCGGATACGTCGTACCCGACAAAAGCGGCGATTTTGGTGGCGATCGGTCCGGGAAGCGCGTTGCCAAGCGCAAGCATGTTGGAGAATTCCGGATCGGTCAGCCAGCCGTGATTGGTGACGATCTCTTTGTACATGAGCGGGATGGAAGCGGGACCGCCGCCATAACCGAGCACGTTGGAGACGAAAAAGCTGATCAACAGCTGAAGCCACTCTTCCATTAGGCGGACCCCTCCTTATCCCGTCTTTGTTTTTTTAATTTGGCTACGGTTTTGAAATGAACGGTGCCGTAGGCAAGGAACAGTACAATGACAATGGCCGGATGAATCTGGAGACTCTCCAGCAGAAGAAACGATACTAAGAAAAAACCGATCCCGGTGTAGATGCCGAGCCCCTTTACAGCCTTCTCGCCAAATTCGTAAGCCATCGTTCCCAGCATCACGGCAATGACCGGCGTAACACCGGCGATCATGCCTGCCACCACTTTGGAGCTGCTAAGGAACGTTACCGCCGACAACAGCGCGATCATCGCAATACAGGTCGGAAGGATATGCGCGAGAACGGCAACTATGGCGCCAACCACCCCTTTTTCCCGGTAACCGAGATAGGCGGCCATCTTCGTGGCGATGGGACCCGGAAGCGCGTTGGCTAACGCGAGCACCTCCCCGAATTCATCGTCGCTGAGCCAGTTGTAACGAACGACGGCCTCGTGACGGATCAACGGAATAACTGAAGGGCCGCCGCCGTAGCCGAGTATTCCGGTTCGGAACATGCCGAACGTTAATTCCATGTATGGATTGTTAGTTTTATCAGGCAAGGTATGCGTCCTTTCTGTTATAAGAGTTAAAGTCGGATGCCCATTCGGCTTTTATAACGCTTGATTAAGATCTGCGTATCCACACTTGTAATGCCCGGGAGCGGGTAAAGCTTCTCATTTAAAAACATTTCCATTTCCTTATGATCGGTAAATAGTCCGTGCATATGCAGCTTACTGGGACCGGTCATATGATAGAGACTTGTTACATACGGCTCGTTCTCCAATGTGTCCGCTACCTGCTGTAGATGTTTGGGTTCGACCTCCACATTGAAAAAAGCAGACACCGAAATCCCCACTTTCTCCGGATTAATGACCGCCGCGAACCGTTCAATGACGCCGTCATCAATTAGGGAGTTGACCCTGGCCTGGACGGCAACGCGGGACAACCCAATCTCCTTGGCCAAATCCGTGTACGAGATCCGCCCGTTCTTGCCGAGGATCGCAATGATTCTGCGGTCCGTATCATCAATCAGGGGAGGCGCGTTCTCGCCGGAAGAATGAATATTCATGGGCTGCAGCTCCTTTGGTTTTACTTATATGTAAGAGTTACCCGACATAATTATTACAAAACGTAATTAAAATGAAAGTTATACTTTCGATATGTTTAAATATATAAGCAATTTATAATGTTTTCAATCTGATTTGCAAAGTTTGAAACTTTTTGTCTGCTTTTCAAGTCTAAGACTATGGATAGAAAAAGATAGTTTTGATTTATTTGGATGTCAGGGATCGGAAGAATAATCCGCATGCTTAGTGCTGAAAGGCTAACTGGTTAGAATTCGTTTCTTAATTCTATTAAATGGTCCATTTTATAGAATTACCCTTTTATATCAAATTATGATAGGATAAACGTGGTAAATGACTAACTTCTTAGAAGTTCTTATTTGGAAAGGCGGCATCGATATGAAAAGATTATTTTGCCTCATTCTGGTTATCGTTATGATTCTCCCGGTCAGCATCGTTTCGGCAGCGGGCACGAATGAGAAAGAGACTCAGAGCAAGGTCCAGGAGGATAAGGATACAGCGGGCACAACCACTCAAGCCAAATCGAAGAGCAAACCGATAGATCTTGTTTTTGCAGGTGACATTCTGCTGGACGGCTACGTGGGGGACCAGATTGATAGATTCGGAAACCTATACCCATTTAAGAAGGTCGCCCCCATATTGAAAAAAGCGGACATGGCGTTTGCCAATCTGGAGACACCGGTCTCCACTCGGGGTAAGGCAGCGGATAAAACCTTTGCTTTCCGTTCGAAGCCGGATACGCTTGAAGGCTTGGTCTATGCAGGAATCGACGGCGTAACGCTGGCTAACAACCACATTCTGGATTATGGGCAGCATGCGATGCTGGATACGATTACACATCTGAAGCGCCAGAAGATCGGGTACACGGGAGCCGGGCGCAATATTGACGAGGCCTTCCAGCCTTACGTGCAGAACATTGATGGGAAGAAAATTGCGGTGTTGGGCGTCAGCCGGGTGCTCTCGGGTAATTCTTGGATCGCGGGCAAGAACCATCCGGGCGCTGCTTCCGCCTACACGATGGAGCCGATGTTGACCCATATTAAGAAATCGGCAAAAACGAACGATTATACAATCGTGTACATCCACTGGAATGAGGAATTTGCCGACTATCCGGAAGAATATGCACGCACGATGGCGAAGAAGATGATCGATGCGGGTGCCGACATTATTATTGGTTCCCACAGCCATACGTTGATGGGCATTGAATATTACAAAAACAAACCGATTTATTATTCGCTCGGCAACTTCGTGTTTAACCGCTCGACCCGGGGTGGTGACAATACCTTGCTGTCGATGATGGTCCATTTTGAGATCCAGGGCTCCAAGATCACGAGCCGGATTACACCAGTGAAGATTATTCAAGGTCAACCGAATCTAATGGACAAGAAGTACAACAAAGACATCATCGCGAAACTGAACAAACTCTCCTACAATGCAAAAATTGATGCCAACGGCAATGTCACCAAAAAATAATCGGAAATTTATAAACAACTGCAGCCATAACCATAGGTCGCGGTTGTTTTTTTATGCGCTGAGGAAGACCTCCGCGAAAAATGTCAGAAACGGGTGCATGGATATTTTTTCTCATTCTCTGCTTCGACAAAATCTGCACTTACGCCATTCAGCCTAAAATTCCTGCCCTAAAAAATAAAATAAAGTTTTACAAAACGTATTGTAATTCGAAATAAAATTTCAATATGATGAAGGGAGAGAAGATGAGTTAAACTTTGATCGCTGGAAGCGGTGATTACGAATCGGCAGCATACTTTTTTGCAGTCCTTCCAGCTAATGACTGAATGTAAAAGCCGTAGCGGCAGAGTTAACTTCGTCTTAACACAGAATGGAGGTGGAATTAACAAGCTAACGTTATACTCCCGAGTAGGTCTTTCGTTCATGAGCGGACTTACAACCGAGAGGAACCAGAGTCCAAGCATAGAGAAGGAGGAATTAATGTACATGATAAGAAGCAAAAAGAGAATATCGTCGCTGCTCAGCGGTGTGATGTTTCTATCGCTGCTGTTTCCCGCAGGACAAGCAGCTGCTGTCGATCCAGCCGATGCTGCGTCATCGGTCATTGATATGCGACAGATGGAGATCGGGCCGGGGGCTACATATACGTGGGCGAATATGCAAAAGGGCAGCGGTGAGCAGAAGGTCCATATGGTGGAGTTTGATCCATCGCAAGGA
The DNA here is from genome assembly GCF_050482385.1 of Paenibacillus lautus. GTDB lineage: Bacteria > Bacillota > Bacilli > Paenibacillales > Paenibacillaceae > Paenibacillus_AQ > Paenibacillus_AQ lautus_B. The sequence continues at coordinate 31,118 of NZ_JBCNHV010000019.1, read as the reverse complement.
AATCTGCAGCTTCAACCCGGCCTCACCGATGGCAAGGTCTACGGCATGCAGGGAGTCAGCAAAATGGCGTCCGATGCCGACAAGGCAGGCAATCGCGTCATCGCGGCGGTGAATGGGGATTTTTACGATATGTCCACCGGGATTCCGCTCGGATTGTTTATGGGGGACGGGGAGCTTCTGACGGATCCGCCCAGCGGCCGGAACGGCTTTGGCATTAAGCCGGACGGGACCAGCCTGTACGGCAATCCGAAGTTGACGAAAAACGTGACGATAGGCGGAACCGTAAGCAGTCTATCATCCATTAACCGTCTCAGAGGGACGGACGCACTTGTTCTTTATACCGAAAAATTCAATGCCACAACGATGACTAATCATCTTGGGGACGAGATTATTCTGGATATCGAGAGCGGCAGGGTCGCCAGCGGGGAGACCTTGACGATGAAGGTGGCATCCGTTCTTAAGGATCAGGGGAACTCGCCGATCGGTCCCAACCAAGTGGTGCTGTCCGCATCAGGATCACAGCGGAGCAAGCTTGCCGGACTTCAGGCAGGGGATGAAGTAACCGCGAGTTTTGAGCTGGACAACGAGTGGAAGGATGTCACGATGGCGATTGGCGGTACGGTGATGCTGGTGCAGGATGGCGTAATCCAGCAGCATACCGATCCGGCTGTGCATCCAAGAACGGTGGTGGGCACCAAAGCGGACGGCTCCGTTGTGCTGTTCGAGGTTGATGGCCGTCAGCCCGGCTTCAGTGAAGGGCTTAACTACATCGAACTTGGTGAAATGCTGCAGGAGCTTGGCGTAGTGAACGCACTGAATCTGGATGGAGGCGGTTCGGCTACCTTCGTTGCCCGCCTGCCGGGAGAAACGGAGCGTAAGGTGCTCAACTCGCCGTCAGACGGCGGGGAACGCAAGACGGCCAACGGTATTTTACTGGTGAACAAGGCACCAGAAGGAGCAGCTAAGAAACTGGTCGTTGCGCCCACATTGGAGAGAGTGCTGACGGGCTCCTCTACAACCTTCAAGGCGGCAGCAGTGGATCAGAATCTGCACCCGGCGCAAATGACGGAGGCTGCAGTCTGGAGTGTTGACCCTGCTTATGGGACGATGGACGCGAGTGGTACGTTGACGGCAGGCAACCAACCTGGAGTGACCGAGGTATCCGTACAATCCGGTAATTTGACAGGTAAAGCCGAATTGGAAGTCGTCGATGAGCTGACCGAGCTCAAGTTCTCGGACGCGGTGAAGACCTTCTCTTCCAGCTCGACCGAGACGCTCAAGGTCACGGCGCTTCGCAATGGTCAAGTGGTACAGGCCGACAATAAACGTTTGGAGTGGCGTACCGAAGGCGACATCGGGACGATTGACGCAAATGGGACGTTTACCGCCACGGACAAGCAGGACGTAAGCGGCAAAATCTATGTAAAATACGGAAGCGTTGAAACTTCTATTGATGTGAACGTCGGTCTTCCGCCGGTCATGCTCGAGGATTTCGAGAACGGCCTTAGCCGTTATAAACCAAGCGCCGGTGCCCAGTTCAAGTCGACCAAGGTATCCATTGAAACCGATGAGACCTATATTCGTTCCGGGAATGGCGCCTTGAAGCTGGAGTACGATTTTACCGGAATGGCCGGTACTTCTGGTGCTTATCTGCAGACGAACGGCACCTCGGACAATATTGAAATTCCGGGCTATCCGGAGAAAATCAGCATGTGGGTCTACGGAGACGGCAAAACGCACTGGCTCCGTGCCCAAATTCGTGACAGCAAGGGTGCGATCCCGCTCGATTTTACCGATCAGACGGTCGGCGTCGATTTCAAAGGATGGAAATATCTCGAAGCGTCCATACCCAAAGGAAGAACCCTTCCGCTGGTGATGGACATGCCGGTTCGATATATGGAAACACAGGCCGCGAAAAAAGACGCCGGTGCCATCTACGTGGACGAAATTCGGGCATTGTACGGTCCGGCCAATGACGATATCGATCCGCCGGTTCTGAAAAAATTCTCGCCAGCTAATGGTGAGGAGATCAAGGTGAATACGCCGACCATTACGGTTTATGCCGAGGATGCAGGTTATGATCCTGTGGCGCACCCAGGAACGACGCTAATTGATCCGGACAAAATTCGGTTCTATCTGGACGGCAGCTTGGTACAGCATACCTTGTATCCACCGGAAGGGAAAATTCATTATACGCCGAATGTTCCGCTCGCCGATGGTGTTCATCAGGCGAAAGTCACCGTCCGTGATCTGTCGGGCAACCAAACAACCGAGGAATGGAACTTCACCGTAAATACCGGTGCAGCCAAAGTGGTATACAATACGCCGGATAAGATCTATGTTGGCGGCAGTTATACGCTGGATATCGGCGGTGTGAAGACATCCCAAATCCGCAGCGGCCATGTTGATTTCCAATTCGATCCCACCAAAGTGGAGAATCTGGAGCTCATACCGGGGGACAAGCTGAGTGCATCCCAGGTTAGCGCAAGCATCGACGGTACAACAGGAACGGTGAGAGTGACCTGGAAGGACATCCACACCGCATCCCTGCAGGATACGGATTGGATCGGCCAAATCCGGTATGACGTGAAAAAGAACGCAACCGGCAGCAGCATCATATCGCTCACGTCCGGAGCGGTATCCTTTACCGATACGGGCAATACCGAGTTCTCGTTCTACGGTCTCCCGATAGAATCGCAGATCGCAACGCATTATGTGCTGAGCTGGAATGAGGAAGGAATCGTAGAGGGATACGAAACGGTGTTCGAAGTTGCCGATGCCCAGGGGCAGCCTGTGGAAGGCGTACAGATCTTGGCAGACGCGGCAGCGGTGGGTACAACGGATGCAGCAGGTATCCTGAAGACCGGATCGCTGACGTCCCAGGTCAAGACGTATACCGTACAGGCCGTGAAAGGCAATCAATATAGTCCGGCATTGGAGTTCAAGGTTTCGCCGCTGGCCGGAAGCAAGACCCCGTTCAACATTAGCGTGGGCATGGGCGAAGATCCGACCACGTCGCGGATGTTGAACTGGCACACGGACCCGGCGACGGATGGGACCGTCGTGGAACTGACCAAACAGTCCGAATTCACGGATTTTGATGCGCCGAACGTCCAGAAATTCAATGGTGCCAGCGAGCTGTACCATACCTTGGATCTCGGCACGGTCCGCGTCCATAAAGCGACGGCGTCCGGCCTTGAGCCGGGCACAGAATATGTGTACCGTGTGGGTGACGGACAAGGCCATTACAGTGCCCAAGGCTCGTTTAAAACAACGGAGCTCGTTGGAGACACAACGAAATTCCTGTATTTTGCGGATTCCCAGGCATCCACCGCCAAAGAGTTCGAGCTGTGGGGGAATACGATCGACAAGGCGGCAGCCGAGCATCCGGACGCCGAATTCATGGTCCATGCCGGGGATATGGTGGACAAGGGCTTCCTGGAGGAGCAGTGGAACTATTGGTTCGATGAAGCCCAGAAGCATTTCCTGAATACGACGTTAGTGTCTGCCATCGGCAACCATGAAGTGATGGGGACCAAGGAAAACGGGGACTTCCAGGCTCACTTTAACCAGCCGGGCAATGGCTTGGACAGCCTGAAGGGAACGAACTTCTCTTTTGATTACAAGGACGTTCATTTCATTATGCTGAACAGCGAGTATCAGTTGGAGGATCAGAAAAAATGGCTTCAGCAGGATCTGGAAAATAATGATAAGAAATGGACCGTCGCGATGTTCCATCGCGGGCCTTACGGCAGCATCTACGATTCCGCCGAGGTACGCAGCCTGTGGGCGCCGGTACTTGAGGAATTTGGCGTGGATCTCGTGTTAAACGGACATGATCATATTTATATTCGTTCCTACCCGATGATGAACAACCAGATTGCCGCGGACGGGAAGGGCACGACTTACGTCGTGGCGGGATCGTCAGGGCCTAAATTTTACTCCCACACCGAACGGGGCTGGCATGAGGTGGTTGACGATGAACCAACCCAGATGTATGCTTCTGTCGAAGTGGAGGGAGACGAGCTTCATTACGTAACCAAAACGGTTGACGGGCGCGTCGTGGATGAGTTTACGCTGGCGAAATCGGATACGAAGCCGGAGCCGCAGCGGATTGAAGTAACTCCAAACCAGCTGACACTGGCTGTAGGTGAGAGCCAAAAGTTACTGGCTGAAGTGAAGCCGCGCAGGGCTGAACGAACCGTTGTATGGTCCGTATACCATTCCGAACCATCGAATGACGTCGTCAGCGTATCCGCAGACGGTATCGTGACGGCTCAAGGTCTGGGCAGCGCGATGGTAAGAGCAACCAGCACGGCAGCACCGGACGTCTATGCAGACGTGAAGATTACGGTGGACCGAATTCCGAACGGCAGCATCGAGTCGATACGCTTAAGCGGCAAATCCGAGCTGAAGGTCGGGGATACCGATCAGACCGTAACGGAGGCGGTTTATACCGACGGCAGCCGTATCCGCTTAATCGAAGGTGTAACCTACGAGAGCAGTAAGCCCGAGATCGCCTCGATCGATGAGTTGGGTTCGGTACGGGCTTTGGCAGAAGGGGCGACCGTGATTTCGGCAACCTATGAAGGGTTCAAGTCGGAATATGATTTGAAGGTGACCACACGTGGTGGGGGTAATCCCGATCCGGGACCGGAGCCGCCGGTAGACCCGCCCGTGCAGCCGCCGGTAACACCACCGGTAACGCCGCCAGTAACACCGCCTGTGACACCGCCGTCAGGCAGCGTCACCTTATCAGCGAGCGAGCTGGCAGCTAAGCTGTCGAACGGGCAAGTTGTAATCACGGTGAATGGAAACTTTACGGATATCACGCTGCCAGGGAATGCAGCAGACATACTCAAGGATGGTTCGATCCATATTGAAGCGAAGAATGTGGCCATAACGATCCCGGCCGAAGTGCTTCGCCAGCTGGGTGGTCTTGCAGATGCTGGTCAGCTTGAGAAGAGCAAGATGAAACTGAGTGCCGCCACGTTATCGGATGCGGAGATGAAAGAGCGAATCGCGCTAGCTGCCCGCGTCTCCGGTGCGAAGCTGACTTCAGCGGGAGCCATGCTGAAGTTCCAGTTTCAATTAACGACAGCGGATGGCAAAGCCTACAACTTAGCTGAATTCGGTCATCCGATTACGCTGGAACTGCCGTTATCTCATGCAACGAACGGCAAAAGAATGGCCATGTACTATTTGTCTGACAACGGGGAGTTGGAGTATATAGGCGGAGTGGAAAAAGATGGCCGCATGACTTCGGGAATCCGGCATTTCAGCGCCTATGGCTTACTTGATTATGAGAAAACCTTTGCCGATGTGCCAGCTTCATTCTGGGCCGCGGAAGTGATTGCCGACTTGGCTGCGAAGCAGCTCATCGAAGGCGTCAGCACGGAGCGTTTTGCACCGGCTCAGCAAGTGACCCGGGCCGAGTTTGCCGCGATGCTGGTTCGCCTGCTTGATCTTAAGGCAGATGGTTCCTCGCCGTTTGCCGATGTAGCTTCAAGCAAATGGTACGCAGAGGCGGTGGCCGCAGCTGCCGAGTCGGGCATCGTGAATGGAACAAGCAAAGGCCGTTTTGATCCGGACGCCCCGATCAAACGTCAAGAAATGGCGGCGATGCTGGTACGTGCTTATGCCCACGCCATGAAACTACAGCAGGAGAGCATCAGCGTGGGCAGCGATTTTGCCGACCTTGCTTCATCCCCGGACTGGGTTCGGGAAGCGGTAGAAACCGCCCATGCCCTCGGTTTTGTTCAGGGCCATACACCGAGCCGCTTTGAACCGGAAGGCCTGACCACGCGTGCGGAAAGCGCGCAGGTCATCTATAATCTATTGAACAAACTGAAGTAGCGTTAGAAGGCAGAATACCGCTTCTCTCCTCCTGTAGACCATCACAGAGGAGAGAGGCGGTTTCTTTTTTTAGATATCGAAAGACATTTTTCTAACAGGTTAAAGAATGACGGAAGTTCCGATATAATGATTACATGGTCAATGAACGAATGTAAATCGAAATAATGGCTAATCTGGTAACCGGAAAGAGGGGAAGAGAATGACGGAGTACGCCAATACGCCGAAGCCGCCTTATTATGCCTGCATTTTTGTGTCCAAACGAACAGAGGGTGACCGGGGTTATGGGGCGATGACCGATAAAATGGCAGAGCTCGCAGCCAAGCAGCCCGGCTATTTGGGGGTGGAGTCTGCACGGGATGAGGGCCTTGGGATCACGGTATCGTATTGGGATTCCCTGGAGGCCATTCGTTTATGGAAGGAGAATGCCGCTCATCAGGTAGCACAGGAACGGGGCAAGAACGAGTGGTATGAAAGCTTTGGATTGCGAATTTGCAAGGTGGAGAGGGATAGCTTCTACAAGCTTTAAGCAAGGCCAATCAAGGAAGAGGATGAGGAGGAGTGAATAATGATGCAGAATCCGGGCAAGATCAGATGGGGAATCATAGGGACAGGCTGGATTGCGGAGCAGTTTGCAGCCGATCTGGCGTATGTGGAGAATGCTCAGTTTGTGGCCGTGGGCTCTCGTACGGCAAGCAATGCAGGAGAGTTTGCGTCTAAATACGATATACCGCGGGCTTATGGCAGTTATGAGGAACTCGTGAAGGATCCCGAGATTGACGTTGTGTACATAGCGACTCCGCATCCGCTGCACCGCGATCATGCCTTACTGTGTCTTCAGGCCGGCAAAGCCGTCCTGTGCGAGAAACCCTTTACGATTAACGGGGATGAACTGGAGGAATTAGTGGCAGCTGCGCGGGAGCAGAAGCTGTTCCTGATGGAGGCCATGTGGACGCGTTTCCTTCCCCCGATTCGGAAGGTGCGCGAATGGTTGAACGACGGGCTTATTGGCGACGTTCAGCTGCTGAAGGCCGATTTTGGTTTTCGCAGCGGATGGAATCCGCAGGGCCGTTTGCTGAATTTGGAACTTGGCGGCGGCGCGCTGCTGGATGCGGGTATTTATCCGGTGTCGTTTGCATCCATGATTTTTGGAACCGAGCCGGAGAAGATTTGGAGTACCGCGCATATCGGTGAGACGGGCGTAGATGAGCAGTTCTCGGTTATTCTATCTTATGAATCGGGCAAGACCGCTTCGTTAAACGGGGCGATCCGGCTTGGATTGACGAATGAAGCTTATGTTTATGGCACAAACGGGTATATCCACATTCCGTCCTTCTTGAATGCAACATCCGCTTCGCTTCATGTAGATGGCGAGGAACCGGTGGTTGTTACAGATGACCGGCAGGAGAAAGGGTATAGCTTCGAAGCTTATGAAGTGGGGCGGTGTCTACTGGAAGGGCGGCTTGAGAGCGATGTGATGCCGCTTGATGAGTCGCTTGCGATTATGAGGCTGCTGGATCAGATCCGGGGGCAATGGGGACTGAAGTATCCTTCAGAAAGTTAAGCCGTCTTGGGGAATAAGGGAGCAGTGCGAGAGAACTTCTCGCCCTGCTTTTTTTGTTGCTGCTATAGTTCAGATGACGTGAGCAGAATGATTACGCGTTTTCAATGACATTATTTACATAAGTTTTACGTTGGGATGACAAGCTCTTAATACCCCCTTGTTATGCTGGAGCTGTTTGACAGTCTTACTTCGAACTCATCCAACATCATAAAGGAGAGAATACATGATTACTCATCTGTACAAAAGGCTATTATCCATGCTATTATCCACAGCGTTAGTGTTTGGATTATTTGCAGGAATCGGATCCTCATCCACTGTTGAAGCAGCAACACAGGATCAGCCTGATATCTTACTTCAGCGCAATGCGGAGTGGAAGTATTTTGATCAGGGCCAAGATTTAACGACCGTATGGCGTTCCACCTACGATGATTCCTCATGGGAATCCGGATTGGCCCCTTTCGGTTATAAAGATAACGGCAGCGGCATAGCAACCACGGAGTTTGGTCCGCTCAACACCGAAGTAGACTACGGTACGGATAAAAGTCTCAAGCACCGCACAACGTATTTCCGCACGAACCTTCAAGTCAACAAGGACCAAATTGACGGTTACGGCCAGATTCTCGGCACGTTTGGCATTGATGACGGTGCCGTTGTCTACGTCAACGGCCATGAAGTAAGACGCATGGGTATGCCGGAAGGGGAGATCACGTACGACACGAAGGCGACCTCGAGCAAGGACCTGCCCGTTATATATGGGGACGTGGACCTGACCGAGCCGTTGAAAACATATTTGCAGGACGGCAATAACGAAATTGCGGTCGAGCTCCATCAGCAGAGCGACGGCAGCTCGGATCTGTATTTCGATATGGAGCTTACCGCGTTAGCGCAGGCACCGGCACTGGATATTTCCAAGGTTACGGTAACCTTCCATGGAGACGCGACCAGCGCAAAAGGATTTACCTGGTATACACCGCTTGGCTCTTCCCAAAGCGATGTCCAGGTTGTGGAGAATCGCGGGGCCGCACCGGACTTCAGTCAGGCGCTAGCATTTAGCGGTCGTACTTCCGTCTCCTGGAATTCTCCGGGAGAGCATGTACATAAAGCGGAAGCGACAGGTTTAACGGCCGATACCTCCTATTATTTCAGAGTGGGGGACCAGAGCCTGAATGTGTGGAGCGAGGTAGGTACCTTCCAGACGGCACCTGTCAGCGGCGCCTTCACGTTTATCGATCTGACGGATACGCAAGCGAAGGAAGAGGACGAGGCGATGCTGTCGGCAGCCACCTTGTCCAAAGCACTTGCCACTATTCCAGATGCTAAATTCGTTGTTCATAACGGAGATGTGGTGGAGAACGGCACATCGGAGCAGGAATGGAACTGGCTGCTGGGTCATTCGCAATCCAGCCTGTTGAATACAACGATTGCCCCGTCCGCAGGAAATCACGAGAATAAGAATTATGCCTTCTACGAGCATTTTAATGTGAAGCAGCCGGACAACGCTGCGACGATTACTGGCGCGTACTACTCGTATGATTACAGCAATGCGCATTTTATCGTGCTTAACTCCAATGAGAATTCGACCGAGTACGCAAACTTCTCTGCAGAGCAAGTGGCGTGGATGAAGCAGGATGTGGAGCAAGCGAAGGCTGCCGGCGCAGACTGGATTATCGTCAATATCCATAAAGGGCCGTATACAACTTCGAATCACGCAACCGACAGCGACATCATTGGCACGAACGGAGTAAGAAACAAAATTGCTCCCCTGATGAACGAGCTGGGAATTGATATGGTGCTGCAGGGCCATGATCACATCTATGCGCGGACGAAGCCGATCAAGAGCGACGGGACCGCCGAAGATGTCACGAAAATAACCGAGACGCTTAATGGGCAGAACATCGAATACGCAGTTAAGCCGGATGGAACCATCTACATGATTCCTGCCACCGCAGGAGCCAAGGTTTATTTCAAGAACCAAAAGCCGGAGTTGGGTGAAACGTATTTCAATTTGTTTGAGCGCGCGGAAGAGAACCACGCCCGTCAGTACGGAAATACAACCAGCCTTGCCAGAGGTCACGTTCAGAACTTTGTCGGGTTCACGATCGACGGTAGCAAGCTGACGGCTGTGACGTATGAGATCGACCAGAATCAGCACAACGCGCAGCCGTTTATCGTGGATCAGTTTGGAATCATGAAAGAGACGAAGCCGGATCCTGTTCAGGAACAAGTGAGCAAAGTGACGGTGACGTTCCACGGCGATGCCAAGACATCCAAGGGTTTCACCTGGTATACATCCCAGCAGGTGACAGGCAGTGACCTTCAGATCGTGGAGAAGTCTGCTGACGCTCCTGACTTTACGAATGGGATCACGTTCCAAGGACGTTCGGCTGCCTCTACTAATTCAGCAGCAGAACTTGTGCATAAAGCGGAAGCAACGAAGCTCAAGCCCAATACGTCCTACGATTTCCGTGTAGGCGATGCAGCGCTTGGGGTTTGGAGTGAGACGGGAACCTTCCGGACCGCGCCGGAGAAAGGGGCGTTCACGTTCATTGATTTGGCTGATACGCAGGCGAAGGAAGAAGAGGAAGCGGTACTTTCATCCGAGACACTTGCCAAGGCGCTGGCTACTGTGCCGGACGCGCAATTCGTTGTCCATAACGGCGATATTGTAGACAAGGGCGTCAAGGAAGAACAGTGGAATTGGCTGTTAGGGCATTCGCAGGAAAGCTTGCTCCATACGACGCTGGTGCCATCCGCGGGTAACCACGAGGATGAGAACTACGCTTTCATCGAACATTTCAATGTACAGCAGCCGGACAATTCGGCAACCGAGACCGGAGCGTATTACTCATACGATTACAGCAACGCGCATTTCGTTGTGTTGAATTCCAATGAGGACTCGGAGGTGTACGATAATTTCTCTGTCGAGCAAGTGGAATGGCTCAAACAAGATGTGCAGAAGGCTAAAAAAGCCGGAGCGGAGTGGGTGATCGTCAATATTCATAAAGGTCCGTACACCACATCGAATCATGCGACGGACTCCGATATTATGGGAGCTAACGGCGTGCGGTCCAAGATTGCTCCGTTAATGGCAGAGCTCGGCATTGATTTTGTATTGCAGGGTCATGATCATATTTATGCCCGCACCAAACCGATCAAGGCTGACGGCAAAGCGGCAGAGCCGGAGAAGATTACGGAGATGCTGAACGGCGAGAAGCTGGAATACTCGGTTAATCCGGACGGTACGATCTATTTGATTCCGGCAACCGCAGGACCGAAAGTTTATTATAAGAATCCGAGCGAAAAGCTTGGGGAAACATACTACGGACTGTTTGAACGCGCGGAAGAAAATCATGCGGCCAAATACGGCCCGGATCCGAGCGATAACCGGCGTCCGAAACGCAGCCAGGTACAAAATTTCGTCGGTATTACGATCGATGGAGGCAAGCTGACCGCGGTCACCTATGAAATTGATCAGAACCTCAATGGTGCACAGCCATTTATCATTGATCAATTCGGCATCGTGAAGAAGGATGTTCAGACGCCGAATCCTGATCCAGGAACACCGAATCCGGGTCCTGGCACATCCAACCCAGGATCAGGAGGGGGCAACACTGGTTCAGGCAATAATCCAGGTTCCGGTTCAGGAAGCGGATCAGGATCAGGTTCGGAGAACGGTTCGGGTTCCGGGAATGGAACGAACCCGGGTAACGGATCGGGAACGGGTTCTCAGCCTGGAAGTAACACGGGTACGGATACGGGAAATGGGAATCCACCAGCGCTGAAGGATACCGCGGGGCACTGGGCCAAATCAGCCATCGACAAGGCACTCGCGGCAGGCTTCGTCAACGGGTATGGAGACGGAACCTTCAGGCCCAATCAACAGGTTACGCGGGCTGAATTCATGGCTATGCTGGGCCGCGCGCTGCATCTGACCGAAGGCGGAACTAAGCTTACGTTCACGGACGCAGGCAAGATTCCTTCGTGGGCGAAGGATGCTGTATCGCAAGGTGTGGTAGCAGGCATCATCAGCGGTTACAAAGATGGCTCTTTCGGTCCGCATAAGCCGCTGAACCGGGCTGAACTGGTAGCGATGATCGTTCGCGCCAGCGGAATCAGTCCTGACTCGGTAGCGAAATTGACCTTCAAAGATACGAAGGAAATTCCGAAGTGGGCTGCGCCGTACATTGCGACTGCGGTTGATGCAGGACTAGTGGGCGGTGTGGGGAACAATCGCTTCGCACCACAGCAATTTGCAACACGGGCGGAAGCCGTGACGCTGATTATCGGACTTCTTGAATACGTGAACTAAATGAATCATGAAGCCAATACGGGAGATTGTCCCGTGTTGGCTTCTTTTTTGTGATTCCTACGTCACGGACAGCTTAAATTCCTGCTTGTTTAATAAAATTATATTTTACTAAAACTATTGAAATTTGAAATAAAATTTCAATATGATAGAGATAGAGATGAACATGTGAATACAGACCATCATGATCATCTACTCCAGCAGATCGATAGGAGGTGAGCGGCAGCCGATTTCGCTTGGAATTGGACTTCAGTTTGGTAGCAAGCATTCATACTAAAGGGAGTGAATTCGTGAATGATAACCAAAAGGCGTGTCTATCGTAGCAGCAAGTCGATCCTATCCATGACGCTGGCGTTAGCCGTGATGTTCAGCTCGGCTGTTTCTGCTTGGGGTTATTCGGTTGATGAGTACGTAAGCATCGAAGAGCCAGGGGCTGTCGTAATGGAAGATTTTGAATCGGTAACCAATCTGTCCGCATCCTCAGCAAGGGGAAAAGCCCAGCTGGATGTAGTGGGAAGGCCGGAGCCCATCTATTACGGATATCACGCTGCAGCTCTAACTTATGATTTTGTGGGCAGCGAATCCGGCACCTCGGCGGCTTATCTCAACTTCAAAGATCCGGACGGTTCTGCCGGCAGAAGCGTCCCCGGTTCACCGACTGCACTCGGCTTGTGGGTTTACGGCGACGGCGGGAATCATTGGCTCCGGGCCCAGCTTCAGGACGCTTCCGGCGGCAAGCATACCGTAGATTTAACCTCTACCTCCGGTTTTAGCTGGAAGGGCTGGAAATACGTCAAATTTAACATTCCTTCTACCATCAAGGCTCCTCTCAAAGTGAATCAAATCTATATCACCGAATTAAAAGATACGAATAAAAACAAAGGTACCGTATACTTCGACAGGCTGTCCGCATTCTATACGGCTTCCCAAGTGTACGGGCTCGACATTGGCGGGCTGACGCCCATGGGCGTAGGAGAAACGGTAAAGCCCCAAGTATATGCAACCTATGAAGGATATACGGAACCTGGAATATTAACAACCGGCGTGAAACTCACCAGCAGTGACAACAACATCGCCACGGTCACGGGCGCTACATACGACACCATTGAAGCATTGGCGCCGGGAACGGTAACCATAACGGCTGAATACGGAGATGCACCAAAATCCCAGTATGAGCTTCATATTACGGAGGATGTGCCAGCCCCTGGAGAATTGCTGTTATCCGGGCCGCTTCATATGGAGACCAGTCTTACCGGAAAAATGAGAACCAGTGTGGTTTACTCCGTATACGGAAACCAGGTGGACCCTGTATGGCTGACTGAAGGAATTAGCTATGCAAGCGATCAACCGGGCGTTGTATCGGTAGATCAAGCGGGTCAGTTGACCGCAATTTCCGCGGGAACGGCAGACATTACAGCAATGTACCGCGGAGTAACCGCACAGCATGCCATTACCGTGACGGACCCGGTTCCTGTTCTGCAGAGCATCGAACTTCAAGGTCTTACAGCGGTTACGGTTGGCGACTCCTTCGAGACGGCGGTGTCCGCAACCTACTCCTGGTTGGAGGAGCCGGTGATCATAACGGAAGGCGTTACGTTCACCAGCAGTCATCCGGATGTAGCCGCTGTCGATGATAAAGGAGTGGTATCCGGCTTGAAGATAGGTTCCGCTAGAGTAACAGCCACATTCCAAGGAAAGACCAGCTCACTCTACATCACGGTGAATAAAGCTTCTGAGCATCCGAAAGCCGAGATGAGAGCGGCCTGGATTGCAACCGTCGACAATATTGACTGGCCCGCCAAAGGAGTCACCGATCCGGATCAGCAGAAACAGCAGTTTATCAGCCTGCTTGATCAGCTGGAGGATGCGGGGATGAACGCGGTCATTATGCAGATCAAGCCGACGGCGGATGCATTCTACCCGTCCAATTACGGGCCATGGTCAGAGTGGCTGACGGGAGTTCAGGGCAAGGATCCAGGTTATGATCCGCTGGCATTCCTGCTGGAGGAAGTTCATAAGCGGAACATGGAGTTTCACGCTTGGTTTAATCCATATCGCATCAGTCTTCAAGGGGACGTTAACAAACTTGTGGCAGACCACCCGGCCCGGCAGCATCCGGAGTGGGTCGAAGAATATGGCGGCAAGCTGTATTTCAACCCGGGGATACCGGAGGCACAGCAGTTTATCATCGACGGTATCATGGAGGTCGTTCGGAATTACGACATCGACGCCGTGCATTTTGACGATTACTTCTACCCGTATCCCGTAACCGGTGTGGATTTCCCGGATACGGACACCTTTAACCAGTACAAAGGCTCCTTTACGAACAAGGGTGACTGGAGAAGAAATAACGTTAATCAATTTATTCAGAACGTGAACAAAGCCATCAAGGCAGAGAAGAGCTACGTGAAATTCGGCATCAGCCCGTTTGGTATCTGGAAAAATAAATCCAGCGATCCGACCGGCTCTGAAACCAATGGTCTCGAAAGTTACAATGCCATCTATGCCGACTCAAAGAAATGGGTTGAGGAAGAGTGGATCGATTATATCACGCCTCAGATTTATTGGAACATCGGTTATTCCGCTGCCGCTTACGATAAGCTGATCGATTGGTGGAGCGGGATCGTATCCGGCAAGAATGTTCATCTATACAGCGGACAAGCCGTATACAAAATCGGGTCGAATGCCGATTGGTCCAATCCCGAAGAGATGCCGAACCAGATCTATTATAACCGCAACTTTGAGGAAGTTCGGGGCAGCATGTACTTCAGCTCCAAATGGTTTAAGGATAATGCACTCGGATTTACGGACAGACTGAAGAACGATTTGTATCGATATCCGGCATTGATCCCGGCGATGCCTTGGATCGATTCGACGGCTCCGGCTGCGCCCAAGAAGCCGAAGGCTGATCAAGAGCAGGATGGTGTGCAGCTAAGCTGGAGGTCGACAGGTGACGAGGCGTATTATGCAGTCTATCGTTTTGATGGCAGAGGCGCCGGCAATGTTCAAGATCCGTCGCATTTGTTAGGGACTCTCCGAAAAACCGCCGGTACGACGCAGTCCTTTGTTGATCATACCGTCGTAAAGGGACAAACCTACACTTATGTCGTGACGGCTGTCGATCGTCTGCATAATGAGAGTGCCGCAAGCCCATCTGTAACGCTAAAAGCGGGAGACAATGGCCAGCCGCCAGTCAACCCGCCGGGGAATCCGAACCCACCGGTGACCCCTCCGGTGACGCCGCCGGTAGCTCCACCAGTAACACCACCGGTGACTCCTCCCGTAACACCGCCAGTGACACCGCCGAATCCACCGAAACCTCCGAAACCTCCGAAACCTCCGGTATTCAGCGACGTGGAAGGACTTAGCTGGGCGAAAGCGGCGATTGAGGAACTGGCTGCGCTTGGTATCGTAGAGGGAGTGGGTCGAGATTCGTTCCTGCCGCTAAAATCGGTGACGAGAGCCGAATTCCTGGCCATGCTTGTCCGTGCTTTTCAGCTGACGGGCGAGGCGGAACTTCATTTTACCGATGTGAAGCCGACCGATTGGCACTATACGTTTATCGCATCAGCGGTCGATGCTGGACTCGCCCAGGGAATCGGCGGTGGCAAATTCGATCCGAACCGGCCGATTACCCGCGAGGAAATGGCCATCATGAGCGCGAATGCGTTGACATTATTCGCCGGGATGAAGGCAGAGGATGAGAACGGAACCTTGGCGAGGTTTAAAGACGGCAGCAGCATTGCAGGCTATGCAAGAAATGCAGTTGCCCTCTTGGCCGAGAAAGGCGTGATCCAAGGAACCGGCAATGACCGGTTTACGCCGAAAGGAATTGCCAATCGTGCTCAGGCAGCCGTAATCATCTATAACCTGTTGAATCTTTAGAATTATATAAGAGATAAAAGGGACATCCCGGCTTATAGCCTTGGGATGTCCCTTTTGCGCTTGTTCCAATGGATATGCTACGTGATACAATAGGTGCATTACGACCTGGAGTGTGGTGCATGTTCAAGAAATTAGGAATCGCATTGGTTTACGCCGCCATAGGTGGTCTTGTTTACTTTTATGGCGATGTCATATTGATATGGATTCGATCGACAGACAGTATCACGCTGATGATGGTCATGGCCGTCATCATGGCCTTGTTTCCGGTGATCCCTTATCCGGTGGTAGGAGGCGTAATCGGTGCCGCCCTGGGGCCGGTCATTGGCGGAATTGTCACTTGGTTCGGCTCAACCGCCGCTTCCATCCTTATGTTCATGTTCATCCGATATGGTTATCAGGAATGGGGCGACCGGGTGCTTTACCGTTATAACAGGCTGGGAAAAGTGACAACGATGTTCGAACGGAACGCCTTTTTGACCATCTTATTTACCCGGTTGATCCCGTTTATTCCTTCCATTGTCATCAATGTGTACGCGGCTCTCAGCAAGGTAACGTTCGCATCATATAGCATCGCGTCCGCGTTAGGCAAAATTCCCGCCATGCTGCTGTTCTCGATGGTAGGCGATCATCTCATGACCGATCCTTCCCACATCATCATAACCATTGGTGTTTACGGCGTATTTCTCGCGATAACCTTGCTGGTTTATCGGTTCTCAGGCTTTGACCGTTTTAGGAAGAACGGAGGCTAAACGGTTATAGCTGCTCAATGGATGAGGACGGACCACTCCGTTCTGCAGGTGCGGAGTTCTCGCCCTTTTTCTTTTGGAACCATGCCCGAACAGCCTCGATCTCTCGCTGATCCATTCCGCTTAAACTTTCGTTGATCTCGCTGAATATCATCTTCACTTGAAGCGACAGAAGGCCTCTTCTCCGCTGTCTGCGGGTACCGCTAACTTCCATGGCGATAATCTGCGGCCGACGTATATACCTGGTGGACATTGCAATGAAACGGCTGCGGATCGTAAGCTGTTTGTCCGTTACATTAAGTCCGGAATCCCGGTGCGAGAGGAGTCCCCAAGCTAACGAGAGCGGAAGCAGCAGAAGCGATAACAAACCGAGCTTGTCAAAATACCAAATGCACGCGGCACTAACTACCGCGGCAAAAGCCAGCTTCCAGCGCAGGTACATCCATTTGGCGCGGGGCGGCGGCGAAGCCGTAATCGCCTGAGCGCTGAATTGAGGAGTAACCCGGTTCAGAAGCGCCGGGATATCCCCGGTCTTCAGCAGAGGATGAAGCATGAAATGTTTGTCGGACTCTGAAGTTAGCACATGAACCTTCACTTCAGCGTAACCGAACCAGCGCCGGAATACACCTTCTTTAACGGTAATGGCCAGCACTCGTTCGGGAGAGAAGAGCAGTCTTTTTCTATCCAGCAGACCGCAGCTGACCGAGATTTGTTTCCCGATCCGCTCGACGGTAAATCCCGCATATTTGATCGTGTAGAGTACGGCGGAGAGCAGCCAGGATACGATGAGCGCCAACGCCGCAATGCTGATCCAGCTGCCTGGCAGCAGCTTCCCTGCCGATTGAAACAGCGATTGATACATCCGATTCGGGAGCAGGTCATCGGCAAAAGATAAAATACCGCCTACAAAGGCTAAAGCCAGTGACAGGTTGGGCGAGGAGAGAGCAGCAATGAGCAGGCGTCCGGAGGATAGCTGGAGCAGCGTGCTGCGTTCCTCTTCTGCCGTGATTGGATCGCTGGCATTTTTTCTGCCAAAGGCGCCTGAATCGGAATCCTCCAAAAGACCGCTTCCGTATTCCATGTTCTGATTCGAAGGTTGAATGGATTCGTAATCCTCTCGGTTTTCCGAATGTTGAACAGATGGCTTCTCGCTCGGAGCGGGAAAGCTCTGATCGGATGGGTCGGAATTTTCATGAGCTTGGTGAGCCTCCCGTTCCGTCTGCCTTGTTCGGGTTTGCTCGCGCAGCCAGCGCTGCAGCCGTTCGCCTTCGCTATTGGTGATGGCAGGCAGTATGCCGCCGCCTTCCGTTTTGCCCGGCGTTTCGATTCGGACCTGGGTAAGCCCCAGTATGCGCTGCAGCAAGGGCTGCTCCATATTCATGGAATGAATGCGGCCCGTATAGATGGATAATTCCTCACGGAACAGAACACCGCGGCGGATGAGGATTTTGTCTTCTTCTAACGTATAGACGAAGCGTTTCCACTTCAGATACCCGTACAGAAGTAGAAACGAGACCAGGATGACGATGACAGCGGACAGCCAGTACCAGGGGATGTCGCGCAGCGATTTTCCATTAAGGAATTTGATGGATACCAGAGCGGCGATAGGAATGAGCGATTTTATGCTGTTTACGAGCGGGAACAGGATGAACAGCCGGTGAAGTCTTGTCGGTTCATTCATCGTGATCCACCACTTTGGCCAGCTCGCCGATCTGTTTTTTCAGTTCCTCTGCTTCTTCCAGCTTGAGCGCCTGAATGACATGAGTCGTTGCGGCGGTAACGACCTTTACCTTGGCTAAGCCATATTTACGAAGGAGTGGTCCCCGCTCCAGCTCGACATGCTGTACCCGCGTCATTGGAACAAGGGTGTCACTGAGCCAGATCCAGCCGGAGCGAAGCTCCAATTCTTCCTCGCTTACCTTGAAGCCGAATTGTTTGTAGGTGAAAGAGGGCACGGCCCAAGTAAACCAGGCTCCGAGAATCAGAAGTCCGATGGTGATCCAGCCCGGTATCAGGGTCCACCCGAATATAACAGCAATGATTAGATAGGCTGCTGCAGCGAGTAGGATAACCCCATCCGTAATGAAACCCGTGATGCGAGAGATCGTTACGGAGTCCGTGTGACACCTGCGCATGGCGTCGAGTCGATTGTCCATATGTATGTTCCTCCTTGATGTTACAGATTCAAGCATTTTGCATCTTTAATGTATGTCTACGTTCTTGGGAATGGTTCGTTTCATCCCGTCCTTTGGCGTGCTCGCCGTGCCTATCATTGTAGCATAACAGGCTAACGAGCATCTGAACCTGACCTAACGGTTGCATGAACACATGCCGAATCTGTTAAGCTTGAGTTAAGGAATCTTTGCGAACCCGATAGAATTGTTCCTGCTTTCCTATGTAATAACTGAGAAATAAGGGGTAGCGTGTAATGAAAATAGACCGACTGTTAGCCATAACCGTCCTGCTTCTGAACCGTGGGAGACTGAGTGCCAAAGAGCTGGCGGATCGGTTCGAGGTATCCAGTAAGACGATATACCGTGATATGGATACGCTGTGCCAAGCCGGGATTCCGATTGTTGCCCACCAGGGGATCACCGGCGGATTTGAGATCATGGAGCATTATATGATTGACAAGTACTGGCTGTCTGCTGAGGAGATGAGTACGCTGGTTACAGCCGTCAAAGGGATGAGCAGCGCACTGGATGATCAGCAGATGGGCATATTGCTTGAGAAGGTAAAAGCGCTGCTGCACAGGGTAGAGCAGGGGCTTGGCGATGAATATCGGAGGGAACCCGTGGTTATGGACTTTCAGCCTTGGGGACAGCGCCAAGGACTGAAACCGGCCGTGGGCTTACTCAAACAAGCTATTCAAGAAAAGCGCAGGGTCGTGATGGAGTATATCGATAATCTGGGCAACGCGGAGCGAAGAACCATTGAACCGGCATCCCTGATTTTAAAGGGAAATATTTGGTATGTGCAAGCCTTTTGCCTGGAGCGGGAAGACCATCGAATCTTTCGGTTATCACGCATGCAGCATATCGAGATGCTGGATGAGACTTCGGAGTCAAGAATGATACCGAGCATGGAACGATTGGAATGGGATGCTTCTTGGTCGAGCGCGCAGGAGCAGGAGACTGTGCTGTTATTCGAAGCAGCCGCGCGTCAGCGGGTGGCGGATATTTTTCCGCCTGAACAAGTAACCGTCAACCCGGACGGCTCTTTACGCGTTCAAGTGTTATACAAATTGGATGAATGGTTTTACGGCATGATTCTAAGCTTTGGTGATCAGGTGCTGGTTGAGCAGCCGGGCGAAGCGGCCGAGGAAGTGAAACGAAGAGCACAATTGATTATGCAGCGCTACGATAACCAGGACGGATAGGTGTCCACGTTACCTCTTTAGAATAGAGATATATCATCTCAAGGAGGAAACAACATATGAGTCATAGTCAACAGCAGAATCAGAGTGAGCGATTTATAGAGGTTAGACCCGCCATGTCCATTCAGGGTGTCGACGTTCGAACAACGAATGAAGCGGAGGCTGGACCGCAAGGCAAGATCCCGAAGTTATGGGACCGGTATTTCCAGAGCGGTTTGCAGGCACAATTATCTGATAAGGACCAAGCCATCTATGCGTTGTACACGGATTACGAAAGCGACGCATCCGGGGAGTACACTTTAATTATCGGCAACAGGATTAATGAAGACGTGGCTGTTGCAGCTTCTTCGGAGGAACTGCAGCAGGCGTCCGTCCCGGAAGCAAAGTACATGGTATTCCGGACAAGATGTGGCCCTTTGATGGAAGTCGTTCCGCAGGTGTGGCATGAAATTTGGAGTTACTTCCAGCAATCAACCGAAAAAAGGACGTATACGGGCGATTACGAACGCTATGACATGCGGCAGTTTGATCCTGCCCATACTGTGGTGGACGTCTACATCGCCATTGAATAGCGGTTATGAATCGGTAGACGGCTCCATTGCTTGGAGTAGAAATGACGATTCTTCGGTAATACGACCTAATCCGGGAATATGAGTTATTGGCCAATCATGAAGTAGAGGGTGAACCCATGGCGGGATCACCCTCTTTATTTTCGCTATCCAGAGACTGGCACTTTGACCATCGTTATGAACGTAGTGCCGCCATAATCAAACGAAGTTACTTCCGAGAAGCTCAGCTGGGTATACAAGCGAATGGCTCGTTCGTTGAATTTGGCAACGGTCAGCCGAAACGATGTGCGATTGTGAATATCAGCGATGGAAGACAGCACGAACGAGAGAAACTCTTTTCCCCGGCCTTGTCCGGTCAATTCGGGTTTCATGCCAAGTCCGAAATCCAGCAGATCGTCGTCATATGCACCTAACGGGATCGCAATCGGAATTTGGGCAGATGAGCCTGTGCAGCAAAAGCCGAAGAGCTGCCCTTCCTCATCGAGTATGGCGTAATACGAACACTCCAGGAGTTCTTTCCGGAACTCCTCATCCGGCTCGCTGTTGTAGAAGTCATAGGGAGGTTCATAGCTCCATTGCATAATTTGATCGGCATACGTTTCGGTCATGGCCGTGATACGAAGAGGCATGATTCTCATCCTTTGGTTTAAAAATAGGTTTCTTCCATAATCCCTATATTTCGATTTGGAAGCGAAAAAACCTTCTCTTCCGTGTACATGGCCGGGGATACGCCCGGTGCATGCTGAGAAAGAGAAGGCATCCATTCCGAAGGTCTAGCTTATTTGAACCCGGTTAGTGCCGATCCCGATTTCATGAAATACTTCTGTCCGAAGAAATAGATCAGGATCATGGGAATCGCCATGATGGTGGAAGCGGCCATGAGTTTCTCCCACTGCGCCCCGTGGTCTTGCTGAAAGCTTTGCAGGCCAACGGTGATGGTCCATTTCGCCGAATCGTTCAGATAAATAAGCGGTCCCATGAAGTCCACGTACGCCCACACAAAAGAAAATAAAGCGACGGTAGCCAGAGCCGGTTTCAGGATCGGCATGATGATCTTGACATAAATTCGCAGCTCCGAAGCCCCGTCAATTTTGGCAGCCTCGGACAACTCGGTCGGTACGCCAAGCAGGAACTGCCGAAGCAAAAAGATGAAGAACGGTGCCCCGAAGAATGCGCCGATGGTCAGCGGCATGATCGTATTCACCCAGCCGAGCTTGGTGAAGATGATGTACTGCGGGATCATCTGCACTTGAGCCGGCAGAATCATGGTCGCCACCACGATGGTAAAGATAATGTTTCGGCCCCTCCAGGGAATGCGGGAGATCGAGTAGGCTACCAGCGGTGCAGAGAATAGCTGACCGATGATATTCACCATACAAATCAGAAACGTGTTCATCATATAGCGGGTAAAAGGAATAGCTTGAAGCGCCTCTTTATAATTCGACCATTGGAACGTTTCAGGCAGAATACTCGGCGGAAACTTGAGTATTTCTGCCGGCGTTTTCAACGAGGTCATCACCAGCCATACGAATGGGAACAGGAAGATCACAGCGCATAGAAGAAGGACCACATGCGGTAAGATCACTCGCAACTTGACAGCCATGTTACTCACCTCCGTAATAGACCCAGCGGCCTGACGTTTTTAACAGAATGAACGTAATCAGCAACACGATAATAAACAGAATCCAGGCGAGCGCCGAGGCGTAACCCATCTTCAGAAAGACAAAGGCTTCCTGATATAGATTGACCGCATAGAACAGCAGAGACTGTTCCGGACCTCCCAAAGAGCCGCTTCCATCTACCTTGCCTCCGGCCAAAATATAAGACTCCGTAAAGATTTGAAAGGCTCCGATTAATCCCATGATGAGCTGAAAAAGAATGATGGGGGACAGGGCAGGGACCGTGATTTTCCAGAACCGGTACCACCAGTTTGCTCCGTCGACCTGAGCCGCTTCATAATATTGCCTCGGCACGCCCTGAAGGGCGGCCAGGAAGATTAATGCGCCCGCACCTGAGCCCCACAGGCTCATCAGGATAAGAGACGGTTTCGTGTACCGGGGATCAAGCAGCCACGCCGGGTCTGTTAAACCGAGGGTGCGAAGTGCCATGTTAACCAAACCGAAGTCGGGGTTCAGCATCCATGTCCACAAGAGAGCGCTTGCAACGATCGGTATAACGGATGGAAGGTAGAAGATGGTACGGTAATAATTGATTCCCTTCACTTTGAAATTGAGCATCATGGCAATCAGCAGAGAGACGGCCAGCGTGATCGGCACGGATATGAACGCCATGAAAAAGGTGTTACCGAGCGACTTATAGAAGCGGTCATCCGCAAAAATTAACTCGTAATTCTGAAGCCCTACCCACTTGGGAGGGCTGAATAAATCGTATTCGGTCAGACTCAAGTAGAGCGAACCGAAGAACGGATAGACTGTAAAAGCCAGAAAGCCAATAATCCAAGGAGAGGCGAACGCCAGGCCAAGGTATACATAATGACGCTCCTTCCTGGACCAGCCTGATACGTGTTTTCGTTGATTGGCTGCTGTGGAGACCTTCATCTTCGCGATTCTCCTTCCGCTTTAAGTATTTAGTATGCAGCCCCGCCCAATGCATCGCTGCATTGGACATAGCATGCTTGGCTCATCATTTCACCAGCGGCTGAATCTTTGCCTTTACCTTGTCCAAGCCTTCCTCCATGCTGACGGTATCTCGGAGAATAGCATCATATTGCGCGCTGAACTCCGTCATGTACTCGTTCGCGTAGGAGGAAGCCGGGAAGGACCTCAGGTTTTCGCTTCCCGAATAGTCCAGGAATTCCTTGAATCCGGGCACATCCTCATAGAGTGGATTGGAGAAGGCAGAGTTTCTCGTCGGGAGATTCCCGAGAGCAGCCGTAAATTCGGCCATTTGCTCCGGCTCGGTCATCCATTTAATGAATTTCCAAGAAGCGTCCGGGTTTTTAACGCCTTTCGGGATATAGAATACGCTGGTCGTTACATTTCCGGAGTTTTTAAATTCCGGGTTGTTCTCAACATAAGGAATCGGGGCGATGCCATAATTCAGATCAGGCGAGTATTGTTTGATGAAGGTGGGCAGCCACTCTCCATCTATCGTCATCGCATACTTGCCCGAGAAGAACGGATTCTGTGCCGACATGTATTGGCCAAGCCCGGAAGAGAATCGATCCAGATTATCGGAACCGTATTGATCCCAGATCTCCTTCGAGAGTTTAATGGCCGATTGGATCCCGGGATGGTCCGGCGTCACCTGCTGCGCCGCTTCATCATAAAACGATCCGTTAAAGGCATAGCTGAACGTATACGCATCCATTCCGGGCCACAATCCGAGTCGCTGGAGGCGTCCGCCATCCTGGGCGATGCTCAGCTTTTTGATATATTCTTTAAGCTCGCTTATCGTTTCCGGTGGACCGTCATAACCGGCTTCCTGCAAAATATCCTTGTTGTAGAACAGCATGGACACGTGCATGGCTGTCGGGATCGCATACGTCTTGCCTTCATGCTGAGAAGTGCTTAGGGCAGCCGGCACGAAGTCCTTAAGATCCAAGCCGTCCTTCGTTATATATTCATCGAGCGGCATCATGGCGCCGCGCAGCCCCCATGGCACGACATTTTGTCCGAATTGGGATGCAATGTCCGGAGGATTGCCCCCGGTAATCGCGGTAAGCTGTTTCTGATAGTCGCTTTGGGATAGGCCTTTTACTTGAATGTCGGGATTGGCCGAGTTCCACTTGGCAATCAATTGTTCCAGCGCTTCCGCTTCCGGCCCGGTCCAGCCGTACCAGAAGTCGAGCGTTACGGCATCCTGGGCAGGCGGATTATCGGATGGCTTGTCACCAGCATCACTGCCCGATTGCGGCGGATTTCCGCCAGAGCATCCTGTTACGATAGAGAACAATAGAATAAGACTCCATATCAAATGTTTCTTCTTCATTCCTCTTCCTCCCCTTGAGCAATCGTGTACAATCGTGTAATCGTAATCGAAGTTCGATCAATTCCCTCCCCAAAACAGTTGACTAAACAACCGGCCCTGATCCAGTTATTTGTAAGAATTATGGATATCGTAGCATGTACAAAAATCATTTCATTTCACTATCGTGTTCAAAAATAGGATTATCGTATGGCATTGAACGTTCTATTTGATCGCTTGTTTACGAAAGTCGGTAGGGGAGATGCCCGTGTATTTTTTGAAGATTCTGCAAAAATAGGAGAGTTCATTAAAACCGGTGGAGTAGCAAACATCCGTAACGGTTAACTCCGGCTGCTTCAGCATCATCATGGCCTGCAGAATCCTCAGGTCGGTAAGATACCGGTTGAATGTTTTGCCTGTCCATTCTTTGAAGAGGATACAGAACGTGGACCTTGATAAATTTGATAGGGTGCATAGATCATTCAGATTCATATCTTCCTGGTAGTGGTTGTGGATATGATCAACGACCCTTGTCATGATTCCTCGGTATTTCTCTGATTTCTCAAACCCTTCTCTGAGCAGTTCGCCGTTGACCTGCCGTACCAGAATCGAGAGGAGGACAAGCAGCTTCGCTTTGAGCGAGATTTGAAAAAAAGGGGTTCGTCTCTCGTATTCAATCAGCATGTCCTTCAAGACATTTTGGACCGTTACGTCGGTAACGCTATCCAGCGTTATTTTGGACTGGGCGTTCATTTCCTGGCGCAGAAAGTATTCCAGAAACCCCACATCGAAAAAAGCATGATCTGTTGGCATTTCCTCAAATCTCTCGTTCACGAAAGCAGGCATAAATTCGCATCCGTAAATCTCGATGTCCTCATCGGGTGAGATGCTGACACTGTGCAAGGTAAACGGTGGTATAACAAAAATATCGCCCTTGGAGATCTTGTACGCCTGTTGATTGACGGTGTGTTGGAATGCTCCTTTCGCCACATACCAAATCTGGAAATAATCATGACAATGCGTCCATAAGCTCTGTTGATAGGTCAATTTATACATTTTGCACGGAAGACCTTCCAACATCTCCATCTTTGAGTTAAAATAAACGACACCTGATCCAGTTAGTTCTTCAATATCAACCTGACTCCAATAAATACTCAATGTGTTACCCTCCCCTATTGATTTCCTTTAGATTTAAGAAAACGCTTTCAATTTTTGTTGGGCATTTTCTTAAAGATGATTATCCCTGAAAAACGTATCGTGTACAGCCTTCCTCTTCCTGCCCTATGAAATATGTTTCGCATCGCAAACATCCTATTTCTAGGGGAATGTGGGGTTGTTATGAAAATTGTATATTTGGATGGCTTGAGAGGTTTAGCTGCCTTGATTGTGGTCGTATCTCATTTTTTTCAGGTGTTTGTACCATCGGTTTTTGAGGGGAGGAAGGAGATCGAGCATTTCGCTTTCGAGGGAATTGCCGCGCGCACACCGTTCAATCTGCTGTTTAACGGCAACTTTTCGGTTTGTCTGTTTTTTGTGTTGAGCGGATATGTGCTCAGCTATCGATTTTTTCAAACCGGGGACAGGCTCATCATTTATTCGTCTGCCATTCGCCGCTATTTTCGTTTGGCAGCACCCGCCTTGGTATCCGTCTTCCTTGCTTATCTGATCATCGTGCTGGACCTCGGAGCGTACGACCATATACGCGGAATGACGTTATCTTCAATGCCGGATCCGTTTGCTGCTGATGCCAATCTGCTGGTCATGCTGAAGGAAAGCCTGGTTCATACCTTTTTCACGTATGGATCTCAGTACAATCCCGTGCTCTGGACGATGACATACGAGCTGTTCGGGTCGTTTCTGATATTTGGGTTTCTTGTCCTGTGTGGTAGGCGGGTGATCCGTTATGCTGCATATGTTCTTCTGATCTACGTCTTCAATGATTCTTACTATCTGGGATTTGTGCTGGGGATGCTGCTCGCAGATTTGAAGCATAGCGGTCGGGATTGGCTGTCTTACTTTCATGCACCCTGGATGAGCTTCATATGGATCACGGTTGGCATTTATCTTGGCTCTTATCCATACTTGGATCCGGAGGGAACCATCTATTCCATCCTCGTGTGGGAATCGGATGGGTTCGAATTTTTTACATTCTATCATGTGATTGGATCGTTTCTGATTCTGATAGCCCTGCTGAATTCGAGATGGCTGCAGGCGTTGTTTCAACATAAGTTATTTGCCTATCTGGGAAAGATATCGTTCTCGCTTTATCTGGTGCACTTCACAATCATCTGCACACTGGGATGTCATCTATTTCTTTTGTTCAGCACATTTCTTTCCTACGGGTGGAATATCATGGTCACGAGTCTAATCACGGTTCCGGTGATCTTTGGCGCTGCCCATGCATTCTACCGGCTGGTAGACGTTAACGTCTTATCTGTGCTGTCGCGCTGGAGCAAGAAATGGCTTAACAGCCGAAAGAGGAGAGCCTTCAAAACCCAAGTCTCTCATGAGCAATCCGTAAAGGCAGACTAAGTTGCTAAGGATATCAAGTAAGTCCATTTATGTATGAGAAAAAACCTTCTGGTCCGCGGCCGACAGAGTCTGGGTGTTTACCTGATCCCAGGCTCGGCAGGCTGCGGTGACCGAAGGTTTTTTGCTATTCCTCCTTACATGAAGTGAATATGTCTTAGATACCCTGCTTCGATTTTTTACAGTTCAAGGGATAGTAGCGTCCGTACGCTTTTCCATAGGACACGATTCTTTCAATGGTGTCCTTCTCTTTAAGTTTGGTGAATGGGCATGGATCAGGGAGCGTGTTCACTTCCAGTATCCAGAGCGTAAGGTCCTGATCTACTGCGAGGTCGAGTCCCAATTCGTTCAATGCAGGATAAGTATGGCTCATGTGAGCAGCCACTGCCAAGGCAATACGGTCGATCTCTTGAAGGAGTTCGTCTGTCTTCGCATCATCCGCACTTGCGCGAATAAGTCGGTCTGCGGCATAAATCGTACCGCCTTGGCTGCCGTTGGTAACCGCTTTTCTCGGATGGGCGACACGCCCAACCGTTCCGGTAGCCTCCCATTCCCCTTTCGGGTTTCTTTGAATCATGACACGAAGGTCGAAAGGGCGGTGATCATATGTCAGCAAATGTATTCCTCTCTGGATCAGATAGCGCTTGCTGTCTATTTGTTTACTCAATGATCGGCACAGTTCTCGATAAGAACGACAAGTCAATGTTCTTATACCGTGTTG
Organism: Paenibacillus lautus; assembly: GCF_050482385.1. GTDB lineage: Bacteria > Bacillota > Bacilli > Paenibacillales > Paenibacillaceae > Paenibacillus_AQ > Paenibacillus_AQ lautus_B. The sequence goes on along the minus strand of NZ_JBCNHV010000019.1, from coordinate 3,642 downwards.
ATACTGATATGCCGACCCCTTCTTCTCCACGCGCATGACCCCTTTACCTTGTGAACCAGCATCGGGTTTCACATATACCATGCCGTAGCGCTCCAGCATGTCAAACAGATGTCTCCGTGAAAACAGCTGGGTGGGTGGAACGAGCTTTGCCAACTCTTGTTGGCTTTGCAGAAGTTTTGTTTTGGTCCACTTGCTCTTCACCGTGAATCGGGAGGTTTTCATAAGATGTGCCTCATTTCAGGAAGATATGGTGTTATTGTACGAAGCTGGCGGTCAAAGTGTAACCGTGCAGTTTTTTTCTATAGGGGGAATCGAACGAAGTGAAGGAAGCGACATAGACTATAGTCAGGGGTAGTGACTCCAATCTGTCGAAGGGGGAAGCGAAGTGCGGGATTCCAACATTCTGCAGCAAGCCTTGGTCCGTTCGCGTCGTTATATGCCATGGTATGAGGGCTGGGTACGGGGGAGCATCGGAAGAGCGCTCGATGAGATGGCGCAGGAGCCGAGGTTAGAGCTGGAGCATCTACCGCTGATGACGCACACCGTGCTGGAGGAGTTATACTATACGGATGACAATCCGTTGGCAGCTCAAAGCGATGTTCATTATTATCTGACTTCCGGCACGAGTTCGGGTCGGCGCAAAGCGATCTATTACTCTGAAGCCGATGAAGAGGATTATATTCGGTTTAAGCTCCAGGTGTACCGGCAGATCCTTGGATCCGGCCAATATCGATCGGCTATTGCGGATATGGGAACCGGGCACGCGGAGGCAACGTCGATCGAGGTGTTCCGCCGCTTAGGTATGAAAGCCGAATCGATCCCCTTTCAGGCGCCGATTGAGCAGCATCTTGAGCGGCTCGCACTGTGCAAGCCGGAGGTGCTATATACGATGCCGTCGATACTGGATCGCATCCTGAACGCTTCGACTGACGGGACCGTATATGGCATCCGTCACGTCATACTGGTTGGCGAAATGGCTTCCCCCGCCTGGATTCAGCTCACCGCCAAACGGCTAGGAATCGGTGCAGACCATATTACGGATACGTACGGTTCCATCGAGATCGGTACGATTGCTTATTACTCCCATGAACACCGGCGATATCTTCTGACGGACGGACTGCTTGCCGAGGGAGTACGCCCGGAGCAACTGGACGCTGATCTGGAACCGCTTGTCAATCCGGAGGAATGCGTGCTCGTCCTGACATCGGGCCATCGGGAAGCGTTTCCCGCCATTCGCTATGTCACCTACGACGTAGTGCGCGATTTGCGCCCGATCATGGTGGATGGAAGACTCCGCCAAAGCTTTAGCAGCATCGTTAAGCGAATCGGACCTGATCTGAAGCATGGAGAGAAGATCAGCATCTACGATATTGAAAATGTCGCCTTGCGCCATCTGCATGCGGGCAGCGTTCAGGTGAAGGTGGCTCATAACGCCTTGATCGTGTATATTTTCCATTCCACGGCAGAGCGAGCGATATTGCAGAGGATCAAGCATGATATCGAGCAGCAGATTCCCGAGATCGGTACGATGATACAGTCCGGAATCCTTGGCGAAATCCAGGTGATTCGCGGAGATGGTGAGCCAGAAGCAGGTAAGACAACGGTTAAACATAAAAAAATATGGTACGAGTAAATAAGGAGAATGACCTTGGAACTTCAAGACGGGATTGCAGGCGTGATCGGGGTCACCCCATTAATTCGCCTTAGTCGATTGTTTAACAACTGTTCGTTTGATGTATACGGAAAACTGGAGTGGATGAATCCCGGAGGAAGCACAAAGGATCGACCGGCGCTTCATATGCTTCGGGAGGCCATGCGCAGCGGCGAGATCACGCCAGGCACGGTCGTCATTGAATCCAGCTCAGGCAATCTAGGCATCAGCCTGGCCCAACTCTGCAACTACTTGGGGCTGCGTTTCATCTGCGTCATTGATCCGCGCACAACGGATCAGCATCGCCGCATCATTCGCAGCTTTGGCGGGGAGCTTGAACTGGTCACGGAGCCCGACTTGGAGACCGGTGAATTTCTGCCTGCAAGAATAAGAAGGGTTAGTGAACTGGTTCACCGTTTGCCTAATGCTTACTGGACCAATCAATACGGTAATCCGGACAACTATTTGGCCCATAAAGAAACCACCATGCAGGAAATCGCTGAGCGGTTGGGCGAGATTGATTATTTGTTTTGCGGGGCTAGCTCATGCGGCACGATCCGGGGATGCAGAGAGTATATTGCGGATCGGCAGTGGTCTACCCAAGTAGTGGCTGTGGATGCAAAGGGAAGCGTTATTTTTGGGGGAGAGAAAGGTCCGCGGAAATTGCCTGGATTGGGTGCAGGCATAACGCCGGCTTTATACCACGAGGATATAGCGGACCGCGTAGAGTACGTGTCGGACCTAGATTGCATACAGGGCTGCCGGGATCTGGTTCGGTACGAGTCGATTCTCGCCGGCGCTTCATCCGGCGGGGTCATCTCAGCAGTCCAACGGATGTCGGGCAGCATCCCTGAAGGAGCGGTATGTGCGGTGATTTTACCTGATCGCGGTGAAAGATATTTGGACACGGTGTACAACGATATATGGGTACAGCAGGAGTTTGGTGTGGACCCGGTTACTTTCTTGTTTGGAGGATAGATCATGATTTATTTACATGACGGACACATACGTGAAATCGGGATGGATTGGTCAACGCTGATTCAAAGGATAGAAGAAATCATCAGGATCAAAGAGAATGGGGACTGCGTTCATCCGCTAAAGCCGTATTTACGCTTTGGCGCCCCCGAGAACCGAATCATTGCCATGCCAGCTTTTGTTGGAGGAAATGTAAATATGTCCGGCATCAAGTGGATCGCAAGCTTCCCGGGTAATAGCCTGCATGGCCTGCCGAGAGCGCATAACACGATAATCCTAAATCATCCGTTGACCGGTGAGCCCGTGGCTGTCATATATAGCGGATTGCTGAATGGTTTGAGGACAGCCGCGGTAAGCGGGTTCATGCTGAAAGCCTTCATTGCAGCCAGGCGGCTCGAGAGCGTACGGATCGGTATCATTGGCTGGGGGCCAGTCGGGCAGATGCATCTCGCGATGTGCAGGGCGCTGCTGGGGGATCGCTTGGAACGCGTGCATCTATACGATCTCAAAGGCATCGATCCGGCAACCGTGCCTGAGGAGGTTCGGAACATCACAGATATTGCGGATCATTGGCAGCCTGTCTACCGAAACGCCGACGTTCTTGCCACATGCACCGTCTCGGAAGAGCGATATATCAATGAGAAGCCATCGGAGGGGATGCTGCTTCTCAATGTGTCGCTGCGGGATTATACAACAGACAGCGTAGCCGGGGTTAAGGCCATTGTCGTCGATGAATGGTTGGAGGTTTGTCGTGAGAACACGGATGTGGAACAACTGCATCTGATGACGGGATTGCAGGAATCCGACGTCCTGACGCTTTCAGATATTCTATGTCGTGACGGCCTGGCGGCTTACGACGATCATGAAACGGTATTCTTCAACCCTATGGGGTTAGCGGTATTCGATATTGGCATAGCCAGTTACTATTATCGCGAAGCAAAGCGGCTTGGGAAAGGCATCGGGTTGGATAAAGGATAGCGATCCATATTAGAAATACAGGGCCCTTTGTTCCGCTG
>NZ_JBCNHV010000018.1:0-109966 GCF_050482385.1 Paenibacillus lautus | reverse complement strand
ATCACTCGATAGCGGTCTTTTTTGTTATCCTCCGAACGAACACGTGAAAAGGAATCATGAAGTATCAGGAAGAAGGGCACCCGCTGTGGGGGTGTCCTTCTTTTCTTTACCTTAATATCTATTATTTTTATTAAATATCTCTATCTTAGTATCTTTCCAAGATCAGCTGTGTCTTCAAGCCGTCCATAGGAAGAAGCCAACCGTTAGACTCCAGGGTGTCCATCAGCTCGGATCGGAGCTGGGAAGCTACCGAGACATCGGACGTTTTAAAAGAGATTTCGATCAGATTCTCCGTTCCTGTACCGTCTGCATTACGGATCGGCCAAACTTCGAGGCTCATTTTCTGGCCTTCCCATGATCCTTCATAGCGGTAGAACGTCAGCGGTCCATGGATGCGGGACTGTGAGAGCTTTTGTTGACCCCAATTCGGGGAAGACCATTTTTTGAGCTTACCCGGTAGTTTGTCCAGCAGTAAAGCCAAGGCGTCTTGTTCGGATGGCAGCACTGTGCCGATTGTATTCGTGCTTACCTTCTTCGTGTTGGAGAAACTAAGCGTTTGTTTGCCGTAGCCCCAATCAATCTCTGCCTCGTAATTGTCATCGGAAGCATCAAAGCCTTCCTGGTTTGCCAAGCTGAGCGCCGCGTTAATATCTCCATTCACGATGGGATACCGTTTCTTATAGGTAAGCTCGTAGTTATCTTTATCCTCTTTTTTGCGAAAACGGACATTCCAGCCTTCGGCATCCAGATCCAGGTTGTCCGTATCATAATAAGCTACACCGATCGCTTGGGGAACAGAGGCCAGTCCGAATGCTTGAATGACTTCGCTCCGCAGGTCTCCATTATTTCCTAGTACGGTTTCAGGTTTGGCAAGGAACTTCACCTCATACGAAGGCACGGCATTGGCGGCGGCAGAAACCTCAGTTGCGTGGAGTCCGGTTAATCCACTTCCTAGAGCCGTGAAACTTACCATGAAAGACAACGTCAGCTGTTTCCATCTTCTCAATACAATCACTCCCATAAGCTGGATTTAGGTACACAGCTTACTTTAAACGCTGAATAATTGTGAGTTGTTAACGGGGCAGGGCGACTGTATCAAATATTTATAGAATTATTGAATAGCAGCATACATTTTTTGTTAATCCATCCACATAGCTTACAGAATAAACTACCTTATATCACAGGACTTGCTCCAATTGTTTGCCCACTTCGCGCAAGACCTCTTGAAAACGTTGAATTTGGGCGGAAGTAAGACGATCCTTGTTGTGGACGCTATATATGTGCCGGGATGCCCGATGGCCGGGAATCGGCATAACGTGCAGTAAACCTTGCTGCTGCTCCCGTTGTACCGCCATCCGTGACATGAAGGAAATATGATCCCCCAACGACACAAGTTGCTTGATCGCTTCCAGCGAGTCCAATTCCACCGGACTTCGCATATGCAGACCATGCTGCTCCAGCCAAAGGTCGGTTAGCTGCCTTGTGCTGGATTCGGTTCCATGCAAAGCGAAGGGCGTGCGAATGATCTGCTCGGGCTGCAGCGAATCCGTTTTGGTTAGTGGATGGTCAGGTGAACATATTAGGGTCAGATCATCTTTGCACAAGGACTCGGCCTGCAGACTGGAACCCGTAAAGGGTTCGGATGAAATAATGCCCATATCAATCTGGTGCCTTGCCAGCATGTCGCGGATAACCGGAGAAGGCTTGACGGATAAGGAGATCCGTATGCCGGGAAACTCACGGGCAAAGGTATTCAATATCGCAGGCAGCAGATAGGTGGCAGGGACATAACTGGCTCCAATGTGCAGCGTTCCCCGATATAAGCTGTCGTATTCGCGAACGACCCGTTCCGATTCCTTGGCCAGCGCGTTTATTTTTACCGCATAATGCAGCAGAGCTTGTCCAGCCTCGGTGAGAAATGTTTTTCCGCTTCGGGACTCGAACAGTCTTACTTGCAGTTCCTCCTCCAGTGACTTCATATGAAAAGTAACCGTTGGCTGCTTAATGCCAAGTATTTCTGCCACGCTGGTCATATGATGATGGCGGTCGATCAGTTCCACTATTTGCAGCTTCATCAGATTCATTCGTATATCTCTCCCTTGATGATTTCTTATTTATGCTCTCTATATAGATTTAATCTATGAGTATCAACAGAATTCAAACAAAAAGTTAATTCTGAGTTTACATTAGTCTAATACAACGCTTAAACGTAACCCTTACACTGGAAATAGCTTAAGAAGACAGGTTGGGATCGAAAGTGGATATTGAAATCAGGGGCATTCAAAAGTCATTTCAAGGTACACCCGCGTTGCTTCCTACCGATTTGAAACTGCGTCATGGTCAATTCACGACATTGCTCGGGCCGTCAGGCTGCGGCAAAACGACGCTGCTAAGGATGATCGCCGGGCTGGAACAGCCGGACGGAGGAGAAATCTATGCGGAAGACCGGTGTATCTACTCCGTGCACAAGAAGATTGACGTGCCGGCGCACAAACGCAACTTCGGGATGGTATTTCAGGATTTTGCCCTCTGGCCGCATATGACGGTATACGAGAACGTTGCTTTCGGATTAAAAGCGGCCAAGCTTAAGACGGATCTCAGGCAAAAAGTAACCGAAGCGTTGGCCATGGTCCGTTTGGAAGGTATGGAAGACCGTTATCCGCATCAGCTGTCCGGTGGACAACAGCAGCGGGTTGCATTTGCCAGAGCAGTAGCGATCCGTCCGGCTCTGGTACTGTTCGATGAGCCTCTGAGTGCGCTGGATGCGGTGCTTAGGGAGGAAATGCGGATCGAAATGATGTCGCTTGTGAAAGATATGGGGCTGACTGCCCTTTATGTCACACACGATCAGGTGGAAGCCATGTCGATGTCGGATGAAATTGTGGTCATGCGGAAGGGGGAAGTCCTGCAGCGTGGAACCCCGGAGATGATATATGAAACACCTAGTCATCCCTTTGTGGCTTCGTTTATCGGCAAGTCCAATTGGCTCACGGTCGATCACTCCATGGTGAGGCCGGAGCATGTGACCTGGAGCAGGACAAGCACGGAGGATGTGTGCTATCAGGCAACCGTGCTAAGCGTGAGCTATGTAGGCGAGCGATACGAAATTCGCTTACAGGTGGATGGTTCGGACAAGTGGACCGCTTACCTGGATAAGAGAATTCCTGTCGGAGAACGTGTGAATCTGTACGTGTCTCCGCATACGATCTGCCAGATGGGTGAAGGAACAAGTCATGATAAGAACATGAGTATGCAACAGAATATAGCAAAACGCACGCCTGCTGCTGCAGGCTAAGATGAAGGGGAGTTGGGGAGAAATGAGTCAATCGAAGTTACGGAAAAAAAGCGCGGTGCTGTTGCTGGCATCGGTCATGAGCCTAAGTCTGTTTGGATGTGGCAGTACGCCGAATGGGGATTCGGCAAAACCGGCACAGGATACAGGCAAGCAATCCGCATCGGGGAGTGCGCAAGCCGGAGGTAAACTCGTCCTTTACAGCGCAGGCCCTCAAAAGCTTGCGGACAATATCGTGAGCGGTTTTGAAGCCAAGACCGGAGTGAAGGTAGAGATGTTCCAAGGCACAACGGGCAAAATTTTGGCACGGATGGAAGCGGAAAAATCGAATCCGGTCGCGGATGTTGTCATTCTGGCCTCCCTCCCTTCCGCACAGGCGCTCAAGGCGGATGGTCTGACATTGCCTTATCCTGAAGCTGCCAATGCGGACAAGCTAAACAAGGATTGGTCCGACGCGGAAGGAAACTATTTTAGTACAAGCGCATCGGCGCTCGGGATTGTATACAACACCAATCTGGTCTCTGCGCCGCCTCAAAGCTGGGCGGACTTAGGCTTGCCGGAATGGAAGGATGCGGTCAATATTCCGGATCCGACGTTGTCGGGATCGGCGCTGGATTTTATCACGGGCTATTTGAGCGTGAAGGGCGACGCAGGCTGGAAGCTGTTCGAGGATTATAAAGCCAATGGGACTGCTATGGCAGGAGCGAACCAGGAAGCGCTGGACCCTGTGATCACCGGTGCCAAGAGTTTGGTTGCCGCAGGCGTGGATTATATGGCGTATTCGGCTAAAGCCAAAGGCGAGCCGCTTGACATTGTATACCCGGAGGAAGGAACTGTCGTGAGTCCGAGACCGGCTGCGATTTTGAAATCCAGTCCGAACGTGGATAATGCCAAGGCTTTCATCGACTACTTACTGTCTGACGAGGCACAGAAACTGGTGGCGGACGCCTATCTGATTCCGGGCCGTGTCGATGTGGAGGCTGAAGGCCGAACCAATCTGAAGGATATTCCGGTGTTCAAAGTGGATTGGGCTTGGATGAATGATCATGGGGATGAGACGGCAGCACGTTTTTCCGATGTATTTAAGTAGATCGCCTAAAAGTGCGTGTTCAAAAAGGTCGGTTTTCAGCACCGAGAAGGTTGGATGAAGCTAGGGATTGAGGAGCGGAGCGTACGTAGTTTGTACGTGAGCACCGGAAGGCCCGGCTGAATTCAAGATTCGATGCGGAGTTGCTTCTTGATTCACTTCGTGTTAGATATAGAAATTATTCGTTATCAGCAGAGCTGATGAAATTCTATATCGCAAGAAAGCCTACCTTTGAATCGCGGTCGCTCATCCTTGAACTGACATCGATCAGGTTTTCTTATCAAAATCGGACTTTTTGAACAACCTCTAAGAGCGAACCACAGGAAGGCAATGTGAGGTGAACCACAGTGAGACCTGTCATCATGGACAGTCAGCGATTTTTACGGAAAATGGGCGTTGTTCTCGCCCTTTTTCTTCTTATTATAGGCATCGGTGTGCCATTGCTGCTTATTTTCTGGCAAAGTGTATACCCGGATCAGCACTTCGATTGGCTGGCGCCGATACGAACGATAGCCGGTCATGAGCTGTCCGGTGTTTTGCTGCAATCCATCTGGCTAGGGGTATGCGTGGTGGCAGGATCGACAATGCTTGCGCTGCCGCTCGCCTGGATGATGGCCAAAACCCGGTTGGGACAGCATCGGTGGGTGGATGTAATCTTAATGATTCCGTTTATGACCCCGCCGTATATCGGTTCGATGGGCTGGATTCTGTTTATGCAAAAGGGCGGGTATTTACAGCAGTGGCTGCCGGGAGCAGCGAGATGGAGCGATTCCTTCTTCAGCTTCGGAGGCATGGTGCTGATTATGAGCCTGCACTTGTTCCCGTTTCTTTACCTGCTGCTGCGTGACGCTCTGATCCGGATTGGCGGTAATCTGGAGGAGGCCGGCGCGGTTCATGGCGCAAGCGCCGGATATCGGTTTAGAAGAATTATATTGCCGCTGCTGTTATCGTCTTACGGCATGGGCGCGATGCTGGTGTTCGTCAAAACCATTGCAGAATTCGGCACCCCGGCAACGTTCGGTCGCCGCATCGGCTATTATGTAATGACCTCGGAAATCCACAAATATATTTCAAGCTGGCCTATCGATTTCGGTAAAGCGACCTCGCTGGCATCGGTCCTGCTGTCGGTTTGTCTGGTGATGTGGTATATGCAGTCCACGATCAGCCGGAGGTTTACCTACCGTCTTGTCGGCGGCAAAGGTCAACGCTCCAAAAGATATTCGCTGCGCGGCAGCAAAGGCGCCGTTTGCGCTTTATACATCGGTTTGCTGCTGATATTGTCTGTCGGCATTCCTTATTTTTCAATCATTGCGGCATCCCTGATGAAGCTCCGGGGAGCCGGATTGTCCTTAGATAATCTGACGTTCGATCATTACAAGGAATTGCTGTCCTGGGGATCGGTCAGCCAGAAAGCTCTTGGTAACAGTCTGGGACTGTCGCTTGCGGCATCTACGGTTGCAGTTCTGCTCGGTACCGGTTTTGCCCTGACGATCGGCAAGTCCCAGGCACGAATGCAGCGGGTCATCGATCTGTTAAGTCTCTTGCCGAATACGGTTCCCGGCATTGTGATGGTGGTCGGTTTGATCCTGCTCTGGAATGCGCCATGGATGTCGGTTACGCTCTACAATACCTACGGGATGGTGGTGCTGACGTACGTCGTGCTGTTCCTCCCGTACACGGTGCAATATGTAAAGGCCAGCTTTACGCAGATCGACGGTACCTTGTTTCAGGCGGGGCAAGTATTTGGAGGCGGTCCTCTGCTTATATTGCGGCGGATTCTGCTGCCGCTGGTTATGCCCGGCATGCTGGCAGGATGGATCATGACTTTCACGATTGCGTCACGGGAGCTGGTCGGGTCATTGCTCATTTTGCCGCCATCGATGCAGACATCGGCTACGTATATCTTTGCCCAGTTTGAGCAGGGACAGGTGTCTCTCGGGATGGCGATGGCCGTTGTCTCGGTCGGCATGACGGTGCTGCTGTTACTGCTGGTCGAAGCAATGAATTCTAAAAGAAAGTGGAATGCATCATGATGAAACTGACGGTGTGGGGCGGCGCAGGCGAGCACGGCCGTTCCGCCTATTTACTAAGCGGCAGCCAGGTTCATTTACTCTTGGATTGCGGCGTCAAGAAGGAAGGATCGGGAGACTATCCCATGATCCAGCAAGAACAGGTGCCGAAGCTGGATGCCGTGTTTCTGTCGCATGCTCACGAGGATCACTCGGTGGCGATTCCGCTCCTGTACCGGCTTGGTTATCAAGGGGAGGTATGGACTACCCGGGAGACGGCAGCACAGTTAACGGCCTACTTCGCCTCGTGGAGAGAGTACACGGCAAGGGCAGGCGTAGAGCTTCCTTATAAGGAGGAGGATCAGCTGGCAATCCGCTACCGGTATCTGGAGGAAGAGGCCGAGAAGTTGACATGGTTTGAGCCGCTTCCCGGCGTAAAGGTCATGTGGGGACGAAGCGGCCATATGTTGGGGTCTGTCTGGTTTCTAGTACAGGCTGAAGGCAAACAGATCTTTTATTCAGGAGACTATACATCCGAATCGCTGCTGCTTGAGGATGACAGCCCTGCGCTGGTAGACAAGCCTTCTTCCATGCTGCTGGACCTGGCTATAGTGGATGCGGCTTACGGGACCGACGCGAATTCACAGGCCGATAAACTGAAGCAATTGGAACAAAAGATCGAGAGCACGCTGCAAACCGGCGGGAAGGTATTATTACCGGTGCCGGCCGCCGGCAGAGGGCAGGAAATGATCCTATGGGCATACAGGAATTGGGGAAACGTGCCGATCGTGATCGAAGCGCCGCTGATTGAGGGGATGAAGCGACTGCTTGAGCGTTCGGAGTGGCTTCGCAGCCAGGAATCGGATCAGGGAATGAGAGATCAGTTGGAGTTATTACTGAATCGGAACGATTGGATCATACCCGCTAGCGAGGTGGAGCGCGAGTCCTTGCTCCAGAAGCACGGGGCATCGCTATGGTTCGTAACCGATGGGATGATGCAGTCGAATCTTGCGCAGTGGTATTATAGCCAGATGTCCAGCGATACCCGGAATCTGGTCCTGCTCACGGGTCATGTTTCCCAGGGGACCTTTGGACATCGTCTCCTTCAACATCCGGCGTCCTACGGTGCCTGCTCAGTCACAAAAATCAGGTATAAGGTACACCAGGGTCTGACGGACGTGCGCCAGATGATAACCGGCGTTCCAGCACTGCACACCATACTCGTCCATGCAGACAAAGGCGAAACGGACCGGTTAAAAGCCTGTCTGACAGAGGAATCCCCAGATGCCAACCTTCACATTTATTCCATGTCGGCTGGTGAGGAAGTCTATTTCTAGTCGTGCTTAGAGAACCTTTATCGCTTTCGCGATAAAGGTTTTTTTGTGGAATTGCTGTTATGTGTTTAGATGTAGGTGAAGTTGGTGAAGGCTGTAATGAACATATATAAAAATAAATTAGTACCAAGTACTAGTACTTGGTGATATAATAGTTAAAAACTTGGAGGTGTGAATGATGAGCCAATCAAAGTCAAGAATTACGGCAATCGGGACCTATGTTCCTGAACGGATATTAACTAATGCAGATTTAGAGAAGATGGTTGAGACGAGTGATGAGTGGATTGTGCAGCGAACAGGCATGAGGGAACGCCGGATTGCTGCCCCGCATGAGTACGTATCGGATCTTGCCATAAAGGCTGTAGAGGATATGGTTGATCGGTACGGCGTTACCGTACGGGATGCCGATATGATTCTTGTGGCCACAAGCACGCCGGAGTATTCTTTTCCCAGTACAGCCTCCCGGGTGCAATCGAAGCTGGGCATTGCAAGCACGGGTGCCCTGGATCTGAATGCCGCTTGTGCGGGATTTGTTTATGCACTCCAGATGGCTGACGGATTAATATCCGGGGGAGCCTACCGTAAGATCCTGGTTATCGGCGCAGAAACCTTATCGAAGATTACGGATTACACCGACCGGACAACATGCGTATTGTTTGGGGATGGCGCCGGTGCCGTATTGTTGGAGAAAGATGAGGATTCGTCAGGTGTCATAGCGTCTGTATCGGGAACCTTTGGCGAAGGCGGCATTCATCTGTATAAAACAGCGCTCTCCGAGCAAATGGACGGTACCGAATTAAAGAGCGGCTGCCTTGTTCAAAATGGCCGTGAAATTTATAAGTGGGCTATTCGGAACATTCCGGACGGTGTCCGTACCCTTCTGTCCAAAGGAGGCATGACCGCGGAAGAAGTGGATTGGTTTGTGCCGCATAGCGCCAATCTTCGCATGATCGAAGCGATTAACGAGCGGGGGCCATTTACCATGGACCGCACCTTAACCAGCGTCGAGTACCGCGGGAATACGTCGGCAGCCTCCATTCCGCTTGCACTTCAGCTGGCGGTGGATGAAGGACGGCTGAAAGCGGGAGATAACGTCTTACTCTACGGGTTTGGCGGGGGAATGACCTATGCTGGCTCCATCGTAAAATGGACGATATGATTCCTTAATACCTATAAGACCGCTATCGATATTCGATATGCGGTTTTTTTGTGCTGCTATTTTTGGATAACGAACCTGAATCGTAATAAATTCAACTCAAATTCGAAAGTTTACCACCTCAAAATTTGGCGCCGCTTTCATTAGACTAAAGAAGAAAAATACGTTCCATGGAAGAGGGGTAGAACAATGAAAAGGTTTAAGTCATGGAGCTTGCTGCTCCTGAGTATCATCATGGTGTTCACGCTGGCCGCATGTGGAGGCGGTAACGGAAGCAGTAAGGCTGAATCTCCGGGGGGAGGCAGCAGCAACGAAGAAACGGACAATACGAAAGAAGGAACCGAGTCCACAGAGAAAATCGAGCTCTCCTTCTGGTCGCTGGGAACGACCAACTATGAGGACCTGGCGAAGGAATATACGAAGGAGCATCCGAACATCACGTTTAAATTCCAGAATACCTCGGACCAAACCGCACATCACAACAACCTGACGACAGCATTGTCCGCAGGCTCGGGTGCGCCTGACATTTTTCAATTAGAAATCGCTTTTATGGAGCGTTTTATCAACAACCAGGATAAATTCTACAATCTGTACGATCTCGGCGCCAAAGACTTAGAAGGCAACTACCTGGAATGGAAATGGAAGCAGGCCACATCGGTTGACGGCTCCTTCCAACTCGGTCTGCCTACAGACATCGGTCCTACGGTTGTATATTACCGTACGGATCTGGCTGAGCAAGCCGGATTGCCGACGGATCCAGACGGGTTTAGCGCAGCGATTGATTCATGGGATAAATTCTCCAGCGTAGCCAAGGACTTCACAAGCAAAACAGGAAAACCGTTCGCGGACTTGACGGACCTGGTATACAACGGGGTGCGCGACCAGTCCCCGGATCAAATCTATTTCAACAAAGAAGACGGCTCCTTTATCGGAGATACGAACCCGCAAGTGAGAAAAGCTTACGACTTTACGGTAAAAGGAATTCAGGAAGGCTGGATCGGCAACTGGATTCTGTGGTCTCCTGAATGGCAAAAAGCGATCAATGATGGAGACTTTGGCGTCATGCTCGGCCCGGCTTGGATTGCCGGCACGATCCGCAATGCCAAGGATACCGCAGGCAAATGGCAGATTGCCCAGCTTCCTGAAGGAGCAGGCAACTGGGGTGGTTCGTTCCTGACCTTGCCGAAGGAAGGCAAACATTCGAAGGAAGCGTATGAATTTATCTCGTGGGTGCTGAACCAAGAGAATCAGCTGAAATCGTTCAAGGATAGCGGCTTATTCCCTTCCATTCCTGCGGTTTACAGCGAGCCTTCCTTCACGGAAGAGAAGGATGAATTCTTCAGCGGTCAGGTTATTTCCGAAGCATATGCCAAGTCAGCCGAGCGTATCAAGCCGGTGTACTACGGGCCGCTGCATGACCAGACCGACACCATTATCAAGAACGCGCTTAAGAACGTGCTGGAGAAAAAAGCCGACCCGCAAAAAGAATGGGAAAGCGCGATGAAACAAATCAAGACGCTGGTGGATCGCAGCTAGGAAAAGGATCATTCCTCGCTAGCTCGTTTATCCCATAATCCGTCCGAATCCGAGTAGGGGAGGAAGCTCTCTTCGCTCGGATTCGGATTTATCCTTACCTACCTGGAGGTGCATTCATGGCAGACACAGCTACAGCAGAGTCATCGCGACCGGTGCCCCCGAGGCGGCGCTTGTTGACGGAGACTGTGCGAAGCCGGTTTACGGCTTATACGTTCATATCGCCTTTCTTTATATTATTCACAATTTTTGGACTGTATCCGATTCTTTTTACCATCTATTTGTCCTTCTTCAAATGGGACGCACTTGGACCGATGAAGTACGTCGGCTTCAAGAACTACGAGCTGATTACAAGCGACCCGACCTTCTGGATCGCGTTTAGCAACACACTCATTATGGCTTTGATGGGTACCGTGCCGCAGCTGATTGTGGCATTATTTGTTGCGGTTATGCTCAATTCGGCCTTAAACAAATTCAAGAACACATTCCGCATTCTGTATTTCATGCCGAACATCACCTCCATCGTTGCCGTGACGCTCGTGTTCAGTACGATGTTTGGCAACAACGGGATGGTCAACTGGATGCTGAACACCTTCGGCGCGGAAAGCGTACCGTTCAACTCCGGCTGGTGGGGTGTCAAAATCGCGATTTCGACCATGGTCATGTGGCGGTGGATGGGCTATAACGCCATTATTTTTCTGTCGGGTCTGCAGAGCATTCCGACTGATATTTATGAGGCGGCCAAAATCGACGGCGCCACCCGAGGCCAACAGCTGCTCTATATCACGCTGCCGCTTCTTCGCCCATTCATTCTGTTTGTCACCTTGGTATCAACGATCGGGGCGCTCCAATTGTTTACGGAGCCTTATGTATTCCTCGGTCAGTCCGGCACGGGCTCTACGCGTCAGGAAGGGGTAACAATGGTCACTTATCTGTATAATGAAGCATTTAAGAACGGATTTTTCGGTACGGCTGCGGCAACGGCGGTGCTCTTGTTTATCGCCACCATTCTGTTCTCTGTATTGAATATGATGGTGGGCCGCGAAGGTAAAGATACGGGAGGTAAAAAAGCATGAGCACAGTCGCCATAAGCCGGAAAAAACCGGATGAACCCGGTGTTGTCGCCAAATTCTTCTTCTACCTCTTCATGATCCTTGGCGCGCTGGTCTCAATCTTCCCGTTCTACTGGATGTTTGTTGTAGCTACGAATGACAAGGATGCGGCATTTCATATTCCGCCGCTGCTTACGCCCGGAACGGAGTTTCTGGATAACTTCTCGCGCGTGCTGGAACGAACGGATTTTTTCAGGGCGTTAATGAACTCGGTCGTTGTGTCTACAGCCGTTACATTGTCCGTTGTATTCCTCTGTACGCTGGCGGGTTATGCTTTTGCCAAGTATGAGTTCCCTTTGAAGAAGACGCTGTTTGTTTTTGTCATTGCCACGATGCTGGTGCCTGCTCAGCTGGGCGTGCTTCCACAGTACGTCATCATGGCAAAGCTGCACTGGATCGACAGCTACAAAGCGCTGATCGTGCCCGCCATGGTCAATGCCTTCGGCATCTTCTGGATGCGACAGTACATCGCTTCCGCGGTTCATACCGAGCTGATCGAAGCGGGGCGGATTGACGGCGGGGGACATTTCCGGATTTTCTGGAACATAGCCATTCCTGTCGTAACACCGGCGATGGCTACACTGGGGATTCTGAATTTCATGAATGTGTGGAATGATTTTTTCTGGCCGCTCGTCGTATTGAAAAACAGAGAAAATTACACCATTCAAATTGCGCTGCAGCAATTGTTCACCAATAAGGACGGCCTTGATTTCGGAATGATCATGTCGGCCACCTTCACGGCTACGCTGCCGCTTCTCATTGTGTTTCTATTGTTTAGCCGCTATGTCATCGCAGGTCTCACATCAGGTGCGATAAAAAGTTAACATGCGGGGTGATGTCTTACAAGGAATGCGGACTGTCATGAAGAATAATAGACATAGTAGAGTGGAGGGAGGAAAGATCCATGAAACTCCGCCGAAAGATATTGCTGGCTATTATTCTTCTGGTCTTCATTCCGGTCATCGCGCTGGGCGGGGTATCCTATTACAGTTTTTCGGAAGCAATGGAGAAGAAGTCGAATGATTTCTACTGGATTTCGCTTCTGGAAACGGATCGGAAGCTGAAGTTCGCTTTGAATGAAATCACGACGATATCAAACTCGGCGATCACCCAGCAGTCGGTTCAGCAGATGCTGAAACAGCCGGAATATGCAGTTACCTACGAGCAGCGCCAGGAGATCAACAATTTGATCAATCATCCGATGATTGCGTCGTTTGCCTTTTATTCGAACGACCAATTGCTTTATCATACGAATGGCGGAATGGAGCTTCAGGAGCTGAGACAGCAGGAATGGTATGAAGCGGTGGAGAAGGCGGAAGGGCGCCCTGTATGGGTCGGTCCCGGCGAGAACGGCTCGGCGGCATCCGGTTCCCCCGTTTTGATCCAATCCAGAGTCATTAAGGATTATTACTCGCTGGAGGATATCGGGACGGTCGTGATTTATGTGAAGCCGGATTTGCTCGATCAGGTGTTCTGGGAGGCGGCAACGCTGAAGCAGGGCGATATTTTACTAGTCAACAAGCAGGGCCGGATCGTGTTCAGCAAGTCAGGCGGACATATTGGGGAGCGGACAGCATTCCCGTTTCTGTCGGATAGCTATACGAATGGCAAAGGTTATTATATCGATCAATATGCAGATGAAAAATCGCTGATCACATATTCTCCTTCTCACAATAAAGAATGGTTTCTGGTTGCCATCACGCCAAGCAAACTCATCTCGGCCGAATCGGTCTCGATTCGTAATCTGGCCTTGATTCTGGGATTGATCTCGCTCATATCGGCGTTCCTGTTCGATCGGTTTTTTGTGCGCAGAATGGTGCGCAGCATCATCAGCGCGGTGAACGGGATGAAGCGCGTCAAGCAGGGAATCTTCGTTCCGATCCCATCGCATAAAGTGGCGGAGGACGAGACGGATCTGTTAATTGACGGCTTTAACCGGATGAGCACGCAGATCCAGGAGCTGATCGGACAGGTCGAGACGGAACAAGCACGGAAAAAGGAAGCGGAGCTGCAGGCGCTGGTCGCTCAGATCAATCCGCATTTTATATACAATTCACTGGAATCGATTAATTCGATGGCCGTGCTTCAGGGAAACAAGGACATCAGCAAGATGGTGGTCTCCCTCGGAAAGCTGCTTCGCATCAGCATCAGCGAGCATCATGAGCTTATACCGCTTAGCATGGAGCTGGAGCATGTCCAGCATTATATGCGGATACAGAAATTCCGGTTTGAAGAAAAGTTCGATTACGGCATAGAGCTTCCGAATGCGCTGAAGCATTACGTTACGCAAAAGCTGATTGTTCAACCGATTGTTGAGAACGCTTTATATCACGGGATTGAGCCGATGGAGGAAAGCGGATTGATCTCGATCAGGGTGTCCGAAGACGGTGAGGATATCGTGATTGATGTGGAGGACAACGGTCCGGGCTTTGATCCGGAGACGCTGATCAAGCTCTGGAATACGGACCCGGGACAACTGAAGAAGTATCGCGAGAATGGAGTCGGTCTTAAGAATGTGCATGAAAGGCTGCGGATCCGGTTTGGCAGCCGTTACGGATTGATGATCTGTTCCTCGCCCGGTTACGGCTCCTTGATACGAATCCGAATACCGAAAATACTGACATGACAGGAGGTGCTGCAGCGTGAGGTGGTTTTGGAATTGGGGCTGGATTGTCGGGTATGCCGCGCTGCTGGCGCTGTCTGTCGCGTGGGTTACGGTGCAGAGTCAGGGACCGGCCCTGGAGGAACAGCCGGAGAAAATCACGCTAACGTTCCGGCATTTCTGGAACAAGGAGCATGACAAACCGGTGCTGGCTATATTCGAGAGTATTGTCCGCACGTATGAGAAAGCGCATCCCAATGTAAAGGTGAACTTTGAGAGCATCGATCAGACGATTCATCGGGAACAAAAGCTGAAAAGCGAGATGGTCACGGGTACGCCGCCGGATATGTTTGTCCTGTTCGGGGGAGCCGAGATTATGCCGTATGCCAGATCCAACCGGCTGATGGACTTAACGGATTTTTTGCAGGATACCGGTCTGAAAGAGCAATTCAAAGATCTGCACCATTGGACCTTCGACAATCGGATCTACGGCCTGCCTTTTGAGGGGCACGCGGAGCCGATCTATTATAATCGGGCTTTATTCCGGAAGCTGAAGCTGGAGGCTCCGAAGACGTTGGCAGAGCTGAATGAGGTGATTCGCAAGCTTCGCGAGAACGATATCATTCCCTTTGCTCTTGGGAACGAAGACCGCTGGCCGGCAGGGATTTTTGCGCATTATTTCATGGATCGGTATGCGGGGCCGGAGCTGATTGACCGGCTGGTTGAAGGCGAGGATCAGGTCAGCTTTGTGCATAAGTCGTATTTGGAGGCGTTTAAGCAGCTGGAGTCGTGGATCAACGAAGGGGCGTTCAGTCCGAACGCGAATGATATTTCCACGGAAGAAGCGATAGCCCAGTTTACCGAAGGGAAGGCAGCGATGTATCTGAACGGCAGCTGGGATATCACGCTGTTCCGGAATGAGGATCATCCGGATTTTCAGGACGAGGTAGGCGTCATTCCCTTTCCGTCCCTTCTTCCCGGTGAAGAACGGTCCTTGGCAGGCGGATACACCATCGGCATCGGGCTGTCATCGGATTTGGATGAGTCGAAGAAGCAAGCGGCTTTGGAGCTGCTGGGCATGTTCTATACCCCAGAGGTGCAGACGCGGCTGGTGTATGAAGGGCTCCGCGTTCCTTCGATGAAGATTGCCTATGATTCGAAGAAAACCGGGCCGGTGTTCGCTCAGGTCACGGAATTGATGGAGGAATCCACAAGTACCTTTCTGCCATATGACAACAAGCTGTCACCTGAGGTGAACCGTTTATTCCTCAAAGTGATTGAGGATATGATTGGAGGACGGACGCAAGCAGCCGACGCACTGGAACAGATTCAGAAGTCCTCGGTGCGCTATTGGCAGCTAAGGCGAAACACGGTGCCGGAGTAACCAAAAGAGACAAGGGGGAACGTCATGGGCGGATCGGACGGTAAATTCAGAGTCATTCTGGTTGATGATGAGCCGATCATTCTGCGCAGTCTAAGAGCAGCCATTCCCTGGGATGAGCTGGATCTGGAAGTCGTAGGGGAGGCCAAGACAGGGGACAGCGCTCTCAAGCTGGCGCGTGAAGTGTCGCCGCATATGATCATCAGCGATATTCGGATGCCGGGAATGGATGGCATTACGCTCATGAAGGAGCTGAAGGCGGATCAGGCACGTCGGATCATTATTTTCATTAGCGGGTACGGAGAGTTCGAATACGCAAGGGAAGCGCTGCGCGAAGGGGCTTTCGATTACTTGCTGAAGCCGATCGATCACGATGAGTTGACGGAAACGATAGCTAAGGCAGCCAGAACCCTGGAGAAGCAGATTGCGGATGACCACATGCTGCACTCGATCAAGGTTTTATCGCTGCTGGCCCGGGAGAGGATGCTGACGGAATTTATCGAGGGGAACCGAAGCCCCTTGCAGCATATGCAGTGGCTGGAAGACAGCCAGCTGGAGCATGGATACACGATGGCTGTCATTCAATTGGATCATTACTTGCGGCTGAACGAGTTATGGAGCATGGACGAGAAGCGCCTGTGGCTGTTTGCCGTACGGAATGTCCTCGAGGAATGGTCCCTGCAGCATGGCGGACTGACGGTATTTCCTTTCCGCAGCGGCGAATGGGTGCTGCTGTTTCCGAACCTGACAAGGGAGCGGCAGGAGGAGATCGGCCGGGATCTGGTGCAATTGATCAAGCGGAATACGAAGCTGTCCTGCTCGGTCGGCTTCAGTCCCAGCATGGCCGGGATTGACCGCTTGGGGACGGCTTACGAGACGGCCGTCCGCGCCTTATACCAGCGGTTCTATTCCGGGGAAGAGGGGGTGTTCCTCGGGACTCCCGATTCCATTATGGAAACGGCCAGCGAAGCAAAGTATCCGAAGCATCTAGAGTCGCTGATGGTGGAAAGCATCCGCACGCTTCACAAGGAGCGGCTGTTGGAGCTTTTTGACGAGACCAAGGCTTATATCGAGGAGCATGCGTTCAGCCGGGAAATGACCGAGCGGGTGCTGCTGGAGATGAGCGTTGTGCTGTATCGGCAGTTTGAGCATATGAAAGTGCTGTTTGAGTGGTCGCTGGAGGAATTGCTGCAGGAGCTTCATGCATCCGGCACGCTTCAGCAGCTGATGAATGTCATCAAGAGCCATTTCAGCAAGTGGATTGCCGAGAGCCGGTCCGGGCAGGCCAAGGACAATGTCCAGGCCGTTATGGGTAAGGCCAAGGATTATATCGCGGAAAATTACCAGAAGGATCTCAGCATTGAAGAGGTTTCGGAGCTGGCGGATTTGAGCATCAGCCATTTCTGTACCCTGTTTAAGGCAACAACGGGATATACGTTTCTGGAATACTTGACGGAATGCCGGATCGAGAAGGCTAAAAGCATTTTGCTGAATACGGATGTGAAGGTATATCAGGTGGCGCCGATGGTAGGGTATCAGGATCCTCGATATTTCACGCAGGTATTTAAGAAAATAACAGGGAAAACGCCCTCCGAGTATCGCGAAGAGACGATATCCAAGACATAAAGAGGCGATGACCCGTTCGTGGTGTTATTGGGCAGTCATGTGAGGATAGGTTTCAGCATAGCAGGGAATGAATAACAGATCTATTTTTCCGGGTTTGATCAAGGAAAAAGGAGTTCTGTTATTTTTATTTTAAATATCTTAATATTAAGACTTGACGATTCCTTAGTTAAATACTAAACTGAGATTAAGCACCAGATGCACACGATAAGTTGAAGAAGCAAGGGTGAAGGTGCTTTTTGATTAAGGAGCTTTTTGAATAAGGCGTTTATCATGAGATCGTGTTTTGTTAATGAAGAATAAATCAAATATAGATGGAGGTTGAAGTCATGAAGTTTAAAGGAATTCATCACGTATCTGCGTTAACGGCTGCGGCTTCGCGGAACTTCGAATTTTATACGAAGGTTCTTGGCATGCGGCTGGTCAAGAAAACGGTGAACCAGGACGATGTATCGGTATACCATCTGTTTTATGGCGACGAAAAAGGAAACCCTGGGACGGAGCTGACCTTCTTCGAAATTCCGATGGCAGGCCGGACCCGCGAGGGAAACAACAGCATCTCGGCAACATCCCTCCGCGTACCTAGTGACCGCGCTTTGGAATATTGGACCCAGCGGCTGGATGAACATGGGGTAGAACGCGAGGAGATCAAGGAACGTGCCGGCCGATTGACGCTTCTCTTCAGAGATTTCGAGGGCCAGCGCATCATTCTGGTCTCGGATGAACATAATGAGGGAGTTCCTGGGGGCATCCCTTGGGAAAAGGGACCGGTTCCTGCGGAATACGCCATCATCGGATTAGGTCCGGTGCAGCTGACCGTTCCTAATGCAGTGCAGACCGTGAAGGTATTGACGGAGCTGATGGGTTTCCGTTACAAAGGGCAGTATGCCTCCCCAGTAGACGGGCAGGCGGATATCCTTGTTTTTGAGACAGGAGAAGGCGGCACGGGAGCGGAAGTGCATGTAGAGGAACGAACAGACCTTCCGCAGGAGCGGCTTGGTCGGGGCGGCGTTCATCACGTTGCTTTCCGCGTAGAGGACGAGGAAGAGCTCCGGGCATGGATCAACCGGATTGGCGATGTAGGATTTTCGAATTCGGGTTTTGTCGATCGTTTCTACTTCCGTTCCTTGTATTTCAGAGAGCCTAACGGTATTTTGTTCGAGGTGGCTACTGATGGCCCGGGTTTTGATACGGATGAGCATATCGATCATCTCGGCGAATCCCTTGCGCTGCCACCCTTCCTTGAGCCGAAGCGGGAACAGATTGAAGCCCACCTAAAGCCTCTCCATACCATTCAATAATGATGGCGCCTATAAGCGCAGCAAAGAGCACCGGGCAAGCCCCCATTTTTGGGGCATTTGCCTGGTGCTTTTTTTTTAGATATCAGAAAGAATAAATTTCGAGCTTGTGACTTCCTGATATCGCAAGAAAAACTTCCTCTAATTGCGGTCTGTCATCTGTGAAAGAACGTCGATAGGCGTTTTTCTTACATCTATTCATATAGCCGTGAAATGGCTTTTGCGGCTGTGCTGACATGCTCACGCAGCTCCTGCGGAGCCATCACCTCGATTTCCGCTCCGCAGCTTAGAAGAAATGCCGAGGCCGATTCCAAGGTGTTGAATTCCAAATCGGCTTCTATCCATCCGTCATGCTGGCTTTCCATGTCGCATCGGATTATTTTTACGTATCGCTCCCGCTCAAAGCGCTTGATTAGAGAGACGGTCATTCGAACCTGTGCCGGATACTGCGGGAGATTCTGCATGAACCGTGCCAGCGACTTCTCCCAATACTCGGCTAGATTAAAATCAGCCGGGCGCTCGAAGGTATCCTCGGACATGACGGCATCCACGATTCTCGATACACGGTAGGTTCGCAGCTCGCCTTCGGATTCCGCGACCACATACCAGGTGCTGCGTTTGGCAACCAGCCCGAGCGGATGAATGACTCTTTCGGCCCGCTCCTCCCCCTTCATATATTGGATTCGAATGATACGATCCAGCCATAGCGCCTCCTGAAGCACTGTAAGATACGGATGGGATTCACGGTAGGAGTGCCAGCCTGCGCCATCAATATGGATTTTCTCCCGAATGATTTCGGCGTCCTGCCGAATGGAGCGGGGGGAAGAGGCCAATAATTTCTGATAAGCTGCATCAAACTGCTTGCGGATTCCCAAATCCCCGATCAGTGGGCTGTGACTGGAGACTAGCAGGGAGATAAGCTCGTCAGGCGTCATCCCGGTCAGGTTCGTTCGATAGCTCTCCTCCAGCACCCAACCGCCGAGGGAGCCTCTTTCCGCATAGACGGGAATACCGGCCGAGCTTAGACTTTCCATATCGCGTATGATCGTTCGTTCCGATACCTCGAGCTGCTCTGCCAAATACCGGGTATTCTTCTTACCTCCGTTCTGAAGCATCAGCATAATGGACAATAGACGATCCGCCCTCAAGTCATGTCACCTCTTTAACATCTGTAGAAGATAATTGTATTGTAGCACGGATATAAGACAAGGGATGTCATATATGACTGATACGATAAGGATGTTGAGAAAATTCAGTATCCAGGTTGGAGGTTATGCTATGAATAAGAATGAGCACAAGCCATTACAGGGAAAAGTAGCCGTCGTTGCCGGAGCGACCCGAGGGGCTGGCCGCGCCATTGCGGTGATGTTGGGCGCCTCTGGGGCAACGGTGTATTGCACAGGACGGAGCGTACGGGGTCAGGTATCGGATATCAAGCGGTCCGAGACGATTGACGACACGGCGGATATGGTGACAGAGCGAGGCGGAATCGGCATCGCCGTGCAATGTGACCATACGGTGGAGGAGCAAGTAAAGGCATTGTTTGAACGGATTCGTGAGGAGCAGCAAGGACGGCTGGACATCCTCGTCAATGATATATGGGGAGGCGAGAACCTCACGCACTGGAATATCCCGTTCTGGGAGCAGTTTCTGTCCGATGGATTGCTGATGCAGGAGCGCGCGGTTACCACGCACATGATCACAAGTTATTACGGAGTTCCGCTTATGGTGGAGAACGGCGGGGGATTGGTCATTGAAGTTACGGATGGATCTACGTATCGGTATCGCGGAAACTTGTATTACAGCCTGGCAAAAATTTCGGCGATCCACCTGGCTGAAGCCATGGCGGAAGAGTTGCGTCCATATCAGGTAACCGCGCTGTCCGTTACACCGGGATTTCTGCGTTCCGAGCAAATGCTGGATCACTTTGGCGTGACGGAAGAGAATTGGCAGGATGCCACAGCGAAAGAGCCGCATTTCATCGAGTCGGAGACCCCGTATTTCCTGGGACAGGGCATTGCGGCGCTCGCGGCCGATCCGCATGTTGCGGACAAGAGCGGCAAGGCACTAACCAGCTGGGATTTATCGGATGAATACGGGTTTAGCGACATCGATGGACGCAGGCCGCATTGGGGCAATTATGCGAAGAAGCAAGGACTTCCTCTTACTTAAAAAGAAAGGGGAGCATGTAAAACAGGGTGACCTACCGCCATGATGGCGAATAGGTCACCCTGTTCTGTTGTGGATTTTTAATTCGTTCATTCGCGAATACCGCTGCGTATAATCTGGATCGTGCAGTTGCCGGTGAGTCGCTCCATGAAAGTCAAAATTCCATTTCAATCAATGTTAGGTTCAATCAAGTTAGGTTCAATCTAGTTAGGAACGGCCTCGTCTCATCGAACCCATGATCAGGCTGACGATAAAGACAAGCACGACGGCACCGATCAGAGCAGGCAGGATGTAGAATCCTCCCATTTCCGGTCCCCAAGACCCGAGCAGAAGTCCACCCAGCCAAGCACCGACAAAACCGGCAATGATGTTACCGATGATACCGCCGGGAATGTCTCTGCCCATAATCAAGCCTGCAATCCAACCAATGATACCACCAACGATTAATGACCAAAGAAAACTCATTGTTTATCACCTCGTATAAGTTATAGTTGTTTGTGCCTTACTATTAACCAAAGACGTGATTTTTAAACCGGATGATGACAAAATCACTTTTTTCCAGCAGACGAAATACCGTATCATGCTTTGATAAACACTGGGCATTTGATTATGCTTGAAATAGGGATAGTCTGAAAATAATAAAGGAGCTGGCATGGGACTTATGGTTGAAAAATGGACAGAAGAATATACGATTCAATCGGTTGATGCAGATTTTAAAGGGGATTGCCGTTGGTCTTCGCTGCTCAGTATTTTGCAAAGAGCGGCTGACCGGCATATTGAGGCGCTCGGGATTAGTCGCGAGGAGATGATCGAGCGGGGGATGGGCTGGATGCTGATTACGTTGGAGCTTGATATGCGGCGCATGCCAAGGGATATGGAAACCGTATATGTAGACACCTGGAGCCGCGGGGCCAAAGGGGCGCTGTGGCATCGGGACTATCGGATAAAGAACGGCGATGGAGAATTGCTGGGCGAGGGCCGCTCGGTATGGGCGCTGGTGGATATTCATAAACGGAAAATTTTGCGTCCATCCATGTTTCCATACGAGGTGCCGATCGGTCAGGAAACGGTTGGAGAACTGCCAAGCAAAGCTGTTTTGCCGGAAGGGGTACAGCTGGATGAGGCGTATACGTACACGGTCCGGTACAGCGGAATCGATACGAATGGTCATTTGAATAATGCCCGTTATGCAGACCTGTGCTTTGACGTGCTGGATGAGCAGGAACTTCGGGAAGGACAAGTAACCGGCTTCAAGATTACATATCATCACGAGGCCAGACTGAAGGATACGATGCTGATCAAGCGTTCGGTCGAAAAGAACAATCGGGTGTATGTGCAGGGCGCGTCGCCGGACGGAACCAACTTTTTTGAAGCGGCTATCGTTAGGGAGTCATAACTATCAGGCGAATTCTTTCGGAAGGGGAAAGAGCGGCCTTACGCTTCATGGAGGGTGAACGGATGTACAAAATCATGATTGTTGAGGATGACCCGAAGCTGGCGGGGCTGCTGCAATCGCATATCGAACGGTACGGAAATGAAGGGAAAATCATCGAGGATTTCGATCATGTGCTGAAGCAATTCCACGAGATAAAGCCGCATATCGTTCTGCTCGATGTGAACCTGCCAAGCTTTGATGGATATTATTGGTGCCGGCAGATCAGGTCGGTTTCCACCTGTCCGATTATTTTCATATCCGCTCGGAACGGGACGCCCGATCAGTTACGGGCGCTGGAGAACGGTGCGGATGATTATATCACCAAGCCGTTTGCTTACGATATCGTCATCGCCAAAATCCACAGCCAGCTGCGTCGCGTATATGGCGATTATGCAGCAGCATCCGCCGAGCGTACGGTTGAGAAGGACGGGCTGGTCCTGTATCCCGAACGGATGGAGTTGATTCTCGAGGATCGGACATCCTTACTCACGAAAAAAGAAACAATCCTCCTGGAGACACTGCTGAGCCGGAGTCCCCGGCTGGTCACGCGCGAGACGATTCTGGAGAAGCTGTGGGATGATACGTTCGTGGACGATAATACGCTCAGCGTAAACATTAACCGGGTACGAAAACGGCTTGCGGAGTTAGGGATTGAGAATGCGCTGGAAACGATCCGTGGCTCCGGGTATCGGCTGCACACGGTTTGGAAGAGGTAAGGGAAGGTTATGAAAAAGCTGTTTTGGCGTGAGCAACTGCCTTTGATACTATTTACGATCGCCGAGTTGTTTGTGGTGCTGCTTGTATTTTGGTATGACGGTTATGATCATCCGGTGACAGCGGCTTATGCCGTTTTCCTGGGTCTGACCATTCTGGGCGGATACTTGGCATTCCGGTACTTCACGCACCGGGATTTCTATGAGCGGCTGTCACAGCCCATCAGGTCGCTGGAGGAATCGATCAAGCATAATGAATCGGCCCCGCTGCCTACGGCCCTTAGCGAGCTGATGGAAGAGCAATACCGTCAATACCGAACGGTCATGGAAGAATGGGAGCGCCGGCGGAAAGAGCATATGATTTTCATGAATCAATGGGTGCATCAGATGAAAACGCCGCTGTCCGTCATGGAGATGATCACGCAGGAGGATGATAACGACTCCTTCAAAAGTATATCCGAAGAGTCCGACCGGATTCGGCGCGGGCTGGAGATGGTGCTCTACATGTCCAGGCTCGAAACCTTTGAGCAGGATTTCAGCGTGGAGCCCGTGAAGCTGCATCAGGCGGCAGTCGATGCAGTGCACGAGAATAAGCGTTACTTTATTCACAGTCATGTGTATCCGGAAGTCCGGATCGTTTCGGATCTCACCGTCCAGACGGATGCCAAGTGGCTTCGGTTCATCCTGCTGCAGCTGCTGTCCAACGCCATCAAATATTCCGCCGGTACCGGACTTAAGGTGACGATCCAAGCCCACCGGAGCGAGGATCACCGCCATGTCGTGCTGGAGATCACGGACCGGGGGATGGGCATACCTAAATCCGATATGAAGCGGGTGTTCGACCCGTTCTATACCGGGGAAAACGGACGCAAGCTGAAGGAATCCACCGGCATGGGCTTGTATCTCGTTAAGGAGGTCGTCCATAAAATGAACCACCAAATCGAGCTGGAATCCGAGCAGGGGAAAGGAACGACCGTGAGGTTGATATTCTCGGGGTGAGACTCGGGACAAGGAATTCTTTCGGGCTAGCGGATGCTCATGAAGACATGTGAAGTTGGTGGCCGTTTAAGATCAAGATAAACGGATGGATTTAGGCGCCGAGTGGGACAGTCAGACTATTTCTAAGGCATCCCTTAGCTTATAGAGTGGTATAGTAAGTCACATAAATGATTTATGAGGACACCTTATCTAGGGTAAATGATGGTTGTTGAAATCCATCATGAAGCCCTGAGATAAGGTTCTTTCATTTGTTTTAAATACTAAGTAGGCATCCGCACGCACCAGCGGAGAGGACGAAACGATTCCGAAGAAGCGAAGCGGTCGCCTTTGCACCCGAATTTTCACCTCAGTATAATCGTTCAGAAAATTTGGGGGCAACAGCGATCGTAGGAACGTTACGTACTTGGAGCGGCTTAGAGAAGCGCAAAAGTAAATATGAATCTTACACCGATGTAAGATTGGTGAAAGAGTGATCGATAGGAGAAGCTCCGGGGATGCTATACACTAACCTTACAAAGATATAAATAACGAAGGTGAGGTTTACAAGATGGAAATACTAAATGTGCGCAATCTGGGCAAAGTCTACAAAGCCGCGGTGTCCCACGAGGCGCTTTCCAATATCAATTTGAGCATCAACCAAGGGGAATTCGTTGGCATTATGGGCCCCTCAGGCAGCGGAAAAACGACACTGCTCAACATGATCTCCACCATCGACCGACCTACGTCCGGGGAGATCACCATCGCCGGGGAGGATCCGTTCCGTTTATCCCAGGATAAACTCGCCATGTTCCGCCGCCGTGAGCTGGGGTTTATCTTTCAGTCCTTCAACCTGCTGAATACGCTGACGGTGAAAGAGAACATCCTGCTCCCTCTGGCGCTGGACGGCGTGGATCTGGATGAGATGAACCGCCGGGTGGGGATTTTGGCCGAAAAACTGGGCATTACATCGATTCTGGATAAGCGGACTTACGAAATATCGGGGGGACAGGCGCAGCGGACGGCGATAGCACGAGCCATGATCCACGTACCGAAGCTGGTTCTGGCCGATGAGCCGACAGGCAACCTGGACTCCAAGTCGGCCCGCGACGTCATGGAAATGATGGACCGGAGAAACAAGGAAGACCAAGTGACGATGCTATTGGTTACGCATGATCCGGTTGCCGCAAGCTACTGTAATCGGGTGGTGTTCATTAAGGACGGACAGTTGTACAACGAAATCACGTACGGTGAGAGCCAATCGGCCTTCTATCAAAAAATCATCAATGTGTTATCGCTGCTGGGAGGTTCGGGACATGAATTTTCGCCAGTTCGCCATTAACAACGTCCTGCGCAGCAAGCGCACGTATATTGCCCATTTCCTGAGCAGTGCCTTCTCCGTCATGATTTTTTTTACCTACGGGCTGCTGTCGTTTCACCCACAACTGAAGGATGGCCTGGTCTCCTCGAGCGATACCATGTCCTTCCTGGGTACGATGGGCATGACGGTATCGCAATACATTGTGTTTGTGTTTTCTTTCTTCTTCTTACTGTATTCGGTGGGGGCTTTCATCAAGGTCCGGAAAAAGGAGTTCGGCATTCTGCTGATCCTTGGCATGTCCCGCAAGCAATTGAACCGGATGCTGTTCATCGAGAACATCCTGATTGGCGCAGCGGCGATCGTTGTCGGCATTGGAACGGGCCTGCTGTTCTCCAAGCTGATTCTATTAATCAGCGCCAAGCTGCTGGCCGTGGATACCGGACTTCCGTTTTATTTTCCGCTCGAATCGCTGATCATCACGGCAGCAGCTTATGCCGTATTGTTCCTGCTGATTGCGCTGTTCTCCTCGTTCATGCTGCGGAAGGGCACGCTGCTCGCCCTTGTGAAAGCAGAGGAAAGCCCCAAGCCGCAGCCGAAAGCATCGCCTTGGCTGGCCGTGCTGGCAGTCCTGCTGATCGGAACCGGATACGGCATGGTCATGGCTTTTGCGATTCTCCAAATCTTCAATTTGTTCCTGCTGCTTGGAGGCGTTATCTTCGTCATCGTCGGCACGTATTTTCTCTTCACCCAGTTCAGCGTGTTTTTCATGCGGTATCTGCAGAAGAAAGAGCGGTTTTTCTTCCGTCGAACCAATCTGCTGACGGTATCGGAGCTGCTGTACAGAATCAAGGACAACGCGGTAATGTTTTTCCTCGTATCGGTCATTTCGGCATCCGCCTTTACCGGGATCGGCACAACGCTCGCCATTGGAGATCCGGGCCTGTCAGCTATGGAGAATCCTTATGCCTACACATACTCCATGTATGATGAGGACGCTGATAAAGGGAATCGGCATCTTGATATCATCAGGGAGGAGCTCAAAAAAGGTGGGTTCGATTATAAGGAGGCAGAGGTTACCCCGATTTTCTCGGATAACGGTGTGAAGCTGATTAAGCTTAGTGAATATAACAGTCTCATTCAGTCGCTGGGTTACCCGGCAGAAGCATTAGGCGACCTGGAAGGGATCTTGACTCCGGGAACGGTCTCGGAGAAGAACAGCTACCGAATCGACGGTCCCTTGAATGATCAGTTCGAGGTATTAAACGGCAAGAAATCGGAAACCGTAAAAGTTCTTAAAGCCGAAACATTCATTGCTGTACCTGAAGCCTACGGCGAGACGCTGGTCGTATCCGACCGCTTGTACAAGGATGTGTTTCAGGCACAACAGGATCAGGAGTACGGTTATGCGGCATACCATACGTTTTACGTACAGGATTGGAAGAATACAGGCGATGTGTCCAGAGCCATTCTTGATCGTCTCAATGAGGAGGAAGACTACAGTTATTATCTAAAATCATTGTATATGGATTGGAAAAGCGCCCAACAGCAGAACGGCATTCTGCTTATGGTTAGCGGCCTGGTCGGCATCGTATTTTTCACCTTCGCGGCAAGCTTTGTTTATTTCCGGCTGTATGCGGATCTTGCTCGGGACGAACAGCAGTATCGCATGATTGCCAAGGTGGGACTCAGTAAAAAAGAGCTTGGCACCATCATTACGAAGCAGCTTGTCATTATGTTCTTTCTACCGATGCTTATCGCACTCATTCACAGCGGTGTTGCCTTCATAGCCTTGCAGCAGCTGGTAGACTTCTCGATTGTAGGGCACAGTTTGAAGATCTTTATCTTCTTCCTGAGCATACAGGTCATTTATTTCTTTATTACTCGCTGGCGTTATCTGGATCGTCTTAACAAAATCATTCAGTAAAAAATCGCCATTTCTTCGTTGAAAAGTGCCAAAACGGGTATGTTATTACCAGAAGTACTTACAACAGAACGGGGGCGATTCCATAATGAATGATCACAGCATGTTAAAGACGGGTGCCGTAGAGACTGATGAGATAATGCCGGATATTCTATCCTTGCGTACCGTCATGGTGAACGTCCAGATGATCGGTACGCCGGGAACGGGCGACTGGGTATTGATTGATACGGGACTCGGAAATTTTGAAGGCTCCATTGTAGAAGAAGCGGAGAAAAGATTCGGACAGCCGCCGGTTTGTATCGTGCTCACGCACGGCCATTTCGACCATGTGGGCAATGTGAAGGCATTGGCAGACCGCTGGAGCGTACCTGTCTACGCTCATCAGGACGAACTGCCGTTCCTTACGGGAAAAGAAGACTATCCACCGGGAGATCCAAGTGTAGGCGGCGGATTGATGGCCCGCGTTGCTCCGATGTATCCCAACAAAGCCATCGATTTGGGCTCCAGGATACAACCTCTGCCGGAGGATGGCAGCGTGCCGGGTCTTCCTGAATTCAAATGGCTGCCGACACCGGGCCATAGTCCCGGTCATATCTCCCTGCTCCGCGAACGGGATCGAGTCCTCGTAGCGGGAGACGCGGTGATTACGGTGAAGCAAGAGTCGGCGCTAGCCGTCATCGGGCAGGAGAAGGAGCTGCACGGTCCGCCGATGTATTTTACACCGGATTGGGATCTTGCACGGGAATCGGTTCGCCGCCTGGCAAGCTTGAATCCTGGGGTTCTGATCACGGGACACGGGGTTTCGATGCGGGGTGAGGAGCTTACGGCTTCACTCGCGCGGCTGGCCCGGGACTTTGACCGTTTGGCCGTTCCCAAGCAAGGCCGATATGTGGATAAGGATATGAATTGAATGAGAACGGATCTGATCATCCGTTTCATGATATGTACGATTTATAGGCTGAACGAGACACCGTGAGGGCGATGACCTTGCGGTGTTTTTTAATATGAGACAGATTGTAATATGAAGTGTCTATATTAACTTGATACACACTTGGTGCTGAACAAGCCGACAAAGTTCTATATAAATAAGAATGCGCTGAAAAGTTCGCGAGAATCGCGTATTTTTTATTTTATGGATATAATTCTTATACTAGTCATGCGACAAGATTTTATATTCATAGTGGAGGATTAATGATGGCAAAAATATTGGTAGTTGAAGATGAAAAACCGATAAGCGACTTGATTACAATGAATTTAAAGCTTGTGGGGCATCAGTTTTATAAAGCTTTCAATGGGGTGGAGATGCAGACCATTCTCGAACAGGAGAAGGTTGATCTCATTTTGCTCGACGTCATGCTGCCCGGTTTGGACGGTTTTGAGCTGATGAGACGCAATCGGCATCTAAATGTTCCAGTTATTTTTATTACCGCTAAAGATTCATTATATGACCGCATTACAGGGTTTGAACTCGGCGCGGATGATTATATTATTAAACCTTTTGAAATTTTGGAGCTGCTTGCACGCATAAATGTGGTTTTACGTCGAAACGTACAGGAACATGACGGATTTATTGCGGAAGGGGTCGATGTCCGTTTGGCGGCACGGAAGATTTACAAGAACGGACAACTTGTCGAATTGACTGCAAGAGAGTTTGAACTGTTGGAGGTTTTGATTCAGAACAGAAATATCGCATTGTCCAGGGAAAAGCTGTTGGAGCTTGCCTGGGGATATGAATTTGAAGGTGATACACGCACCGTGGACGTACATATTAGGCAGCTTCGCAAAAAACTAGGGTGGGAAGAGCGCATAAAAACGATTTATAAGCTTGGTTACCGTCTAGAATCGGAGGGATGAGGCATGCGATTTTGGCAGAAAACACTACTGGTCGTGCTTATCTTGTTCATTCTGACCCTAGATGTAAGCGTAATTATGATTATGAAAAAAAGTTGGAATCTTAACATGGAAAGAGAGATTCAAAGGGCTTCTAGTGAGCAGGCATTAATTGCAAACAACATCTATGAAAATTTGAATTCAATCAAATCCCGGGGAATGTCCATTAATGATACCGTATTATTTGATGTTGCACGCTCTTATGCAGACTATTATCGGCAGCAGGGAATCGCTTTACAATTATGGGATCAGGGGCAGTTAGTGTATAGTGACGAGTCTGCTACGAAGGACATGCCCTTAATACCAAATGAACAAGCAGATGAAGAAACGGTACACGAAGTTATCATATCCAAAGAGCTGCCATCTCCTTACAATCACCTCTTGCTGACATACCGGCGGGATATCGAGGAGTTGTATGCCAAACAAGCCGAATTAAATCGTTATTTTGTTTATATCAATTTTATCGCCAGTCCAATTCTTATTATTTTGCTGTATATCCTGATCCGACAGTTAACGAAACCTTTGCGGTTATTATCCAATACGACCAAAAATATCGCAGAAGGAAATTATGGTGAACGGGTGACTTTAAAGAACAACGATGAATTTGGTGAATTGGCCCAAAATTTCAACCGAATGGCCGAAGCTGTTGAACGTCATGTAACCGAGCTTTCTGCTATGGCTGAGGCAAAGCAAAGAATTGTCGATAACCTGGCTCACGAATTGAGAACCCCTCTGACAAGTATGCAGGGTTTCGCTCAATATTTGAATTCCGCAAACATTGGCGAAGAAGAACGAATGACGGCTAGCGGTTATATCTGGAGCGAAACATTGCGCTTGAAAAATCTGGTCTTTAAGCTGCTGGATCTCTCCATCCTAAGTCATCAGCCGATAGAACGTACACCTGTGTCAGTTGTTGATCTGTTTGAATCCGTCCGGCGAACGGAACACAATAATTTGGAGATGGCTGGTATTGAACTTGTCCTGCAGGTTGAACTCGACAGCGTATGGGGGGATCGTGATCTGTTAGCGTCTTTTCTGATCAATTGCATTGAAAATTCAATTCACGCTTCATCCGAGGGTTCCGAAATCAGACTTCTCGCTTATGAACAGAATTCCGCAGCTGTACTGGAGGTGCGCGACTTTGGGAGAGGAATGAGCGCCAAGCAGGTGGAACATGCGTTTGAGCCATTCTATCGAGTGGACAACGCCCGGTCGAGAGTATATGGGGGAGCAGGGCTTGGTTTATCTTTATGTCGTCAAATTGCGGAGGCGCATCAGGCGATGTTGTTTCTCGAATCTGAGGAATATATCGGCACAACCATCCGAATTAATTTACAACTTCATAACAACAACCTTCTAACTCGATAACATTTTTAAATTAAGGTATGCATAGGCGGACAAGCCTACTTAAAATGTGGAGGTTTTAACTGTGAACAAAAAGAATGTCCTGGCGGCCCTCGCTATAATCGCCATTTCTGGCGGATTGCTTGCAGCCAGCACGTTTGCTGTCCTGCATTTTGTTCCCACGCCTGTACCTGAACTGTATGGGGAATCTAAGCGGCAAGGAATACCTGCAATGACTTTAGCAAACAGCGAGATACCGATTTTAAAGGTAGAAGCGTCAATGCCGGCAACGACTGTTAAGGAATATCTGGAACAAACGATGACGGAGGAGGATATTCAACAAATCTATCATTATTTTGACAACATCAAGGTTGAAGTGGAAGCAAGTAACCGTAAAATGACTGATCGGGAGGCCAAAAGATTGGGGGTACTGAAGGAACAATATATTTATGAAGGCGTCCGTCCGCAAAAGCCTTTGCCCCTTAAAGAGGGGAATTATAGTTTCTATTTAGACTTGAGTAAAGCAACTTATGTATATCCCGAGCGGCTTCTGACAGATGAGGAATTATTGCAGTATATTGATTGGCACTCCCGAGTGAATTTTGCTCTGAGCAAACGGATTGTCAAGCCCCAGCCCGATTCGAAAGATATAAGTGAAGCAGATGCGTTGGCAAAGGCTCATGACAGTGTAACTCGTCTGTTTGATGTCGATGTCTCCAAACTGAAAGTAACCATATTGTATAATAAATTTGGCCCTGGGCAAATTGGGGAATGGTTTGTTCATTTTCAGCCTTACAATGTGGAGAGACTGCAAGCAAGCACAGAAACTTATTTTATGTATGATGTATTCATAGATTCCTTGACTGGGAATGTGATCGATACCACTCTTTTCAATTCTAACTATAAGAGAACGCCCATCACAGCGGCTATGAAAGAGCAGATCAAACAGGATCACAGCTGGATCGATGCAGCTAAAACCATAGTAAGAGAGAAACAGGGTGATACTCGTGCAATCACAAATACGTCATTCATCGAGGATGTCAAATATGATCAACGTGGTGTTGTAGCCATATCCATCAGCTTGGAAGACGGTAACGCATATACAGCAGAATTGCGATATCCCGAAAAAACGTTACGATGTCTTATATATGAACCGGCTCCAAAGAAGATATAGTCATAGGATATATTTTATATAAAACAGAAAAATGTTTCATGTGATAACAGAGAACTCTTTCAGAATTGGTTTGTCTAATTAAATCATCTACAATGTAGCATCAGACAAAAATCCCATTTCTATATTGAAGTGGGATTTTTGTGTCCATAAACGAATGTATTAAAAATATGTAGCAAAAGAAATCATAGTAGAGGTGCATGATGAAAAAAGCCATTCTTATATTGTTTATATCCCTATTCTTTCTTATCATTTTACCAGATCAAAGCCATGCAGCAGCTAACCAATCTAAGATCATATTAGACGGTCAGGAAGTGATATTGCCTTCTGATGTCCAGGTCACAGTGATGAATAAGCATGTTATGATCCCAATTCGTGTTGTTGCTGAGAATCTAAAGTTTAGAGTTAATTGGGATCAAAAATCGCATCTTGTAAAAATCCAGCAAAATTCAAAGATAATCTCTTTACACGTTGACCAAAGAGAAGCGAAGGTAGCAGGGAAGCCCGTATTACTGGATATTGCTCCTCAAATTCTGAATAAGAGTGTAGTCGTTCCGATACGCTTCGTAAGTGAACAGATGGGACTATCTGTGAGTTGGGACAACAAAGATAAAATTGTATATCTGACAAGCAGCACCAATAATTCCGATCAAACTGAAGATTCCACTCCCCATTCAGAAAACAATGAAAAAGAATTGTTAAAACATATCAACGAAATTAATTTTTTGAATAACCAACTCGTTCTAAGCATGGATGGAAAAGTAACCCCGATCATTTCTAATTTAAAAGACCCTCAGCGAATAGTTGTTGATTTACCAAATACTACGTTTGGTGATTTATCTCAACCATTGGATTCGGGTTCTATGGGTAAATTGGATGTTAGTGGTGAGTCCGATGTATCGGAAGTGAGATATTCGTTATTTAATCGTGATCCAGATCTAGTCAGAATCGTGATTGAATTAAAACAAGCTAGTGTAATTCAAGTTAATCATGAATTTATCGGTGATCAACTGGTTATTGATTTAAACGATACCAGCGACTTCGAATCTCCTACTCAAGCGCCATCGGCAGGTGAGCAGGGGAGAAAGATTGTAGTGATCGATCCTGGGCATGGAGGAAGTGATCCGGGGACGACAAGTATCTCTAATAAACATGAGAAGGATTTTACCCTTGCTTTATCTCTGAAAGTACAAGAACTCCTGTTGAAGGAGCCTGAAATCGAAGTATTGATGACCCGCGATACAGACGTATACCCAACCCGAACGGAACGCGTGCTGTTCGCCAATAATTTAAATGCGGACGTATTTGTATCTATACATGGAAACAGTGTTCTCGAGTCACCTCAAGCCAATGGGACAGAGACTTACTATTATCAGCGAAGCAGCAGTAAAGAGCTGGCTGATGCTATTCACAAGCGTTTAATTAAAGCGATAGGTCTGAAAGACCGCGGTGTAAAAGATAACAATTTTCAAGTCATTAGAGAAACGAAGATGGCTGCTGTTCTATTGGAAGTTGGGTTCCTGAGCAATATCTCCGATGAAAAAGCGATGCTATCCAATACCGTACAATACAAAGCGGCTCAAGCTATTGTCGATGGAATAAAAGAATATTTGAGCATCAGGTAAGTAAAACAGGGAATATGCAAACTGGCTTATCTAATTACAATTCGACAGCTATTCATTAAGCTAACGAGCTGCTAGGATAATTCAGTAAGGAGTGAGACGCATTAAGGAGTTTATTTCTTTACAGTATAAGAAGTTTGGACATCCTCTTGAAGTGTTGGAATTAGAACAACGAGTAGACGATATACAACTTCAGCACGACGAAATAGTGGTTCGAATGATTCTTAGTCCAATCAATCCTTCTGACTTAATTCCGATTCGAGGTGCCTATAAACATCGAATTCAGCTGCCAGCAGTACCAGGATATGAAGGGGTTGGTGTTGTTGAAGCTGTTGGTTCATCCGTAACAACATCCCTTTTAGGTAAACGGGTATTGCCTCTACGTGGTGAGGGGACTTGGCAACAGTACGTGAAAACGAAAGCCAATTTTGCAATTCGAGTTCCCGTTGAAATGGATAACGAAACAGCAAGCCAAATGTACATTAACCCTATGACAGCGTGGCTTATTTGTACAGAAGAATTGCGGTTAAAGTCTGATGATGTGTTAATTGTAAATGCTTGCGGTTCAGCAATAGGACGTATTTTTGCACAGTTTTCAAAGGTGTTTGGATACAGATTGATTGCGGTGGTAAGAAATGATAGCCATACCCAGGAACTGCATTCGCTTGGTGCTTGGGCGGTAATTGATACGTCTAAAGAATTGCTTGTCCATCGAGTTTTGGAATTGACCTGTGGGATGGGAGCAACGGCGGGTATTGATAGCATTGGCGGGCAAGATGGACACGACCTGATTGAGTGTATCCGTCCAGGTGGCACAGTCTTAAGTATTGGTCTTATGTCAGGAATCCAAATGAATTGGGCTCAGATACACCAAAAACATTCTAATATCAGAGTGAAACCATATTGGCTTAAAAGATGGATTGAAGGTATCTCCGATGTTCGGTGGCATGAAACTTTTGGTGATGTATTCAAATTGGTGATAGATGGGGAATTGACTATTCCAGCACCAAGAACGCGTTTTAGTCTACGGGAATATGAGAAAGCAATTATAGAAACTCAACAAAGTGGTCACATAGGGAAGGTGATTTTGGAACCATTTTTATTCAACTAACGCGCTAATGGTCTTCGTTCGCATTAAGAGTTATAACCGGCCTGGTAAATGTCTAGGCTGAAAGTCCGTTCACGAAGCCTTCATGGAAGAATTGTCGCACTTTGCTTGATAATGCGTCATGATGAATATTCAATATGGAAATGATGAACGGAATTGTGCGAAAATGAAGGTGATCTTAGCATTTTTTTTATAAAATAATGAACTTGCGTGAACCTGAGCACGCTCTCAGGCATCTAACTTATGTAAGGCCAAGGAAGTGTTGCAAAGGAGGTCTCCCAATGTGAACAAGAAATCCAATATAAAGCACGATGTTCAGCTTGCCAAGCATGGGGATCGGGAAGCCTTTAGCAGGCTGATCCACGCTTATGAGCGTGATTTGTACGGCTTAGCCCGCTTGTATCTGAGGCGGGAAGAGGATTGCGCGGATGCCGTACAGGAAGCGATTTATAAATCATTCGCAGCAATGCCTACCTTGAAGGAGCCTGCTTATTTCAAAACATGGCTGTCCCGTATTCTCATTCATGAATGCCTGCAGCTACTGCGCTCCCAGCAGCGGCTGCGCACGGTCGAACTTGCCCATGGGGGTGCCGATGCGCTCCCGTATGAAGCGATCGAACTCAACGAAGCCGTAACCCACCTGGAAGCTGATTTACGCAGGGTCATTCAGCTTCACTATTACCAGGATATGCCGATTAGCCGTATCGCCAAGATCGTAGGGATACCGCAAGGAACGGTAAAATCCCGGCTGTACCGGGCCCGCGCCATTTTGGCGGAAAGATTGGATCCCTCCACGGAAAGGAGCGTGAGCCATGACCCGATAGTAGGTAAGGAGTCGAGTCAGAATGACTTTGCTCCTATCATTACGATCCGGACGGCTAGGCCTGCCGGGGATTACGATATAATTCACAGATCATGGGGTGTGGCAGCATGATGGGAACGAAACAGAATATCAGATTGATGGACAAATCCGACCTTGGAGCATGCTCCGAGCTGATGCTCAAGGTCTTTAGCGGCGAACCCTGGTACGACCAGTGGGACTCCGTACAGCATGTGCAGCAATACCTCACGGAATTTATGGACAATCCGGTATTCTTGGGGTTTGTTATCGAACAGGATGGTCAGATCCTCGGTGCCTCTTTTGGTCATACGAAGAGCTGGTATAGTGGTAAGGAATATCATATCCAGGAATATTATATCGATACCGGTAGGCAGGGCAGCGGATTAGGCTCGGCATTAATGAATGGAATGAAGGCATACTTAAGTTCAATTCACATTCATTGCATGGTGCTGCTAACGGAAAAGGATCTTCCGGCGGAAGATTTTTATCGGAAACATGGTTTTGAATTGAAGAAGGATATTATTTTTATGGCCAACAGGTTTTAGTCGGCGGAATTTATATTGAAAAATAGGGAGCTGTCTTGATGTCGGTGCGTGTTCTTAACTAACCAAATTTTATAGGACTCTGGCTTGTGCATTGCAAAAAAACCCACTTTATGTGAGGTTTATTTGTCATGCGCGATGGCTCTGAGTCCACCTGGTTAAGAACACAACAGCCATCCCTTATATATTGACTGTACAGCCATGCTCTGGGCACGGCTTCCCGCTTGGGGGATAGAAGATGGACGATGGTTCATGGACTTCTGTCCCTTTTTTTTTCATTACTGCAGCACGTATGCGGGTCACGTGTGTTCTTTTCCAGGGGCAATAACAAACTCATATTCAGGAAAAGAGCGTGATTTCACATGATCCATTATATAGAAGAAGTGAAAACCAAGGTTCGTCTGCAGGAAGGCGTCCAGGTGATCGAACAACTGCTAGTAGCGAGTTATATGCGGCCCGGTATATCAACCAAAGAGCTGGCACGTCATACGTATCTACCAGTTCCGGTTGCTGCGGCGATCAAGAAGGAGCTGATCAAGGCAGGAGCTCTCATTCAAGACCGGGGGGTGCGCTGCACCGATTCCGGGAAGTCCTATATTGAACATGAGCTGGGGTATGGAGGCATCGATATAGATCTGTATCAGAAGCTTTTGGCCGGCGAAGTCGATTGGCAGGAGGAGCTTTCTGATGTACTAGCGAGGCTCACGGAGATTCTGGAGATGCGTCCGCAAGTCGATGTACAGATTGACCAATCCCAATGCACGGTAGAAACGAGTTTGCGGAGGGCGATTCTGTGTCTGAGGGAACACAGTCTGATCGGTAGGAACATTCTGTGCGTTGGCGATGACGACCTGGTAAGCATCTCGCTTGGTCTGCTGCTTAAACGACTGTTCCCGCACGCGAAGAACCAGAGAGCCGCCATTACCGTTATGGATATCGATGAGCGATTTCTGGGGTTTATCCAGGGCGCGGCTGCAAAAGAAGGTTTATCGGTTACATGCAGGCATATCGATCTCAGGCAGCCTTTGCCTGAGGGCTTGAACGGGCAATACGATTGCTTCTTCACGGATCCGCCGTATACGCTACAAGGGCTGACTCTGTTCTTATCCAGAGGCGTTAGCGCGCTGAAACGCGAGAAGGGATGCCCCATCTTTCTCTCCTTCGCCCATAAATCTCCCGATTTCACATGGTCCATGCAGCGTGAATTCGTCCGTATGGGTTTATCGGTAAAGCAGGTCCTGCTTCATTTCAATCAATATATTGGAGCGCAGATGATCGGTAATAGTGGTCAGATGATCGTGCTAACAACGACGGAATTTACGGCGCCGCGTGTTATAGACTCTTTCGAGGATGAGCTCTACACAGGCGAGGTTAGGCGAACGGTTCGAACCTACAGATGCATCCAATGTCAGGGTGAGCTGCAGGTGGGCGTGCAGGGTGATTTTTCCACGATCGAGGATTTGAAGAGGCAGGGCTGTCCGATATGTGTTAATCATACGTTCACATGGCTGGCTAAGAAAACGATCTGACTTATCTTTGTGGAAACAATCGAGGGGAGGTTATAATAGGGGAACAGAGGAAGGGGAGGGCTATGAAAGTATTAGTATTGGCTGAGAAGCCGTCCGTTGCGAAGGAAATTGCGAGAGTAATGGGCAGCCGCGAGAAGCAGAAGAATTATTTTGAAGGACCAAAATATATTGTGACCTGGGCGCTTGGACATCTGGTAGGACTTGCCGAACCCGAGGACTATGATAAGAAGTACCAGACCTGGGTTCTGGAGGATTTGCCGATCCTGCCGGATAACACAAGGCTTAAGGTGTTGAAGGAAACAAGTCACCAGTTCAAGACGGTCCAGCATCTGATGAAGCGCCCGGATGTCGGTGAGATGATTATTGCCACCGATGCTGCCCGTGAAGGGGAACTGCTTGCGCGCTGGATCCTCAAAATGGCGAAGTGGAACAAGCCGTTCAAACGGCTGTGGATTTCTTCCCAGACGGATAAGGCGATCAAGGAAGGCTTTGCATCACTTAAGCCGGGACAGCAGTTCGACCGGCTGTATGAGTCGGCACGATGCCGGGCGGAAGCGGATTGGATGGTTGGACTGAATGTGACGCGTGCGCTGACGACCAAATTTAATGCACAGTTGTCGGCAGGCCGGGTTCAGACGCCAACGCTCGGGATGATCATGGACCGGGAGAAGGAGATTGTGAATTTCCGCTCCCAGGAATATGAGACGCTGCAGGCGGATCTGGGGAGCTTTGAGGTATCGTGGCGTCCGGCTGGCGGAGACGGTCGTCTATTCGAGAAGGATAAGGCGGCCAAGCTGAAGCAAAAGCTGGAGGGCAGCACCGGAAAAATCGTCAGCGTGAATAAGAGCGAGAAAACCGAACCGCATCCGCTGGCATATGATTTGACCGAACTGCAGCGGGATGCCAACCGCCGATTCGGGTTCTCGGCCAAGCAGACCTCGAATGTGCTGCAGCGCCTGTATGAGCAGCATAAGCTGGTCACCTATCCGCGTACGGACAGCCGTTACCTGACATCCGATATGGTCGGAACGTTGAAGGAAAGACTATCGAGCATTGCGATCGGGCCTTATGCGTCCATTGCACGTCCACTGCTGCGTAAGAATTTATCACCAGGTAAACGGGTCGTGGATGACAGCAAGGTTACGGATCACCATGCCATCATTCCTACCGAACAGACCGTGCTGCTGAATCAACTGTCGGTCGATGAACGCAAGCTGTACGATCTTATCGTACGCCGGTTCATCAGCTTGTTCTATCCTCCTGCCCGTTACGATAACGTATCGGTTACCGTTCAGATGGAGGGGGAGCAGCTTTACGCGAAAGGGACTACGATCAAGGACAGCGGCTGGCGTGAGGTATACGGCGGCGATTATGATGATGACGCTGACGACGAGCAGGACGATGGTCAGGGCCAGTCTTCAGGCAAGCTCCTGCCGGAGCTGCGAGAAGGAGAGTCGGTGAAGGTGGTCCGCTGCGTGCTGAAACCGGGACGTACCCAGCCGCCGAAGCGTTATAACGAAGCGGCGCTGCTCTCCCAGATGGAGAAGCACGGACTTGGAACCCCCGCAACCCGGGCTGATATCATCGAGAAGCTGGTTAGCTCGGACACGATCGAACGGCAGGGGCAATCCCTCCATCCGA
The DNA here is from genome assembly GCF_050482385.1 of Paenibacillus lautus. GTDB lineage: Bacteria > Bacillota > Bacilli > Paenibacillales > Paenibacillaceae > Paenibacillus_AQ > Paenibacillus_AQ lautus_B. The sequence continues at coordinate 71,317 of NZ_JBCNHV010000018.1, read as the reverse complement.
CAGGCAAAGGCAAGCAGCTGATTGAGCTTGTCGCTCCAGAGCTGAGAACACCGGAGCTCACGGCGCGCTGGGAGGCCGAGCTCGAACGGATCGCGAAGGGGCAAGGCAAGCCGGAACCATTCTTGCGCGGAATACGGGACATGACCAAGAAGCTGGTCACGGATGTGAAGGGAAGCGAAGCGGAGTATAAACCGCATAATGTCTCGAACAGCCACTGTCCGGATTGCGGGACAAGATTGCTGGAGAAGAAGACCAAGCGCGGCAAGCTGCTAGTCTGCCCGAGTGACGACTGCGGCTATAAGCGTTCAGGCGAGAAGCGTCTGTCCAACCGCCGCTGCCCGCAATGCCACAAGAAGATGGAGATGAAAGAAGGCAAGGCGGGGCTGTTCGTGCAGTGCCTGGGCTGCGGCATTACAGAAACGCTGAAGAAGGACGCCAAGCATGTGAACAAACGCGAGGAGCGGAAGCTCGTGCAGCAATACAGCAAGCCGGAGTCGATAGGCTCGAACCTGGGCGACCTGTTGAAGGCGGCCCTTGAGCAGAAGGGGAAGGAATAACCTGCAATGGTGAGTCTGCCAAGGGGTGCTGCTCAGTCCCACGATGTGCATCTTCCAAGCCTTGAAATGCGTTTTTCTTGCCGTTGTTAGCATAACCTCGGGTGCAATGGCTCATTCTACGAACAGGGGGTGATTTGCATGCCGAATCATAAAGCAAGAAAAAGCGAAAACCAGCAGAACAAATCAAGCATTCTTGAGGAGAGCAAGACCCTCAAACCGAAAAAGGCTGCAGACTATGTTCCGAGCCTGAACGAAATATCCAAGAATGAATCATAAGTTTTCGTAATGGTTGTGTATGGTCTGGTTGTCATTATGCCGGACACGAGCCGTTGGATTTATTGACGTCGGCCGTGTCCTAATAATGGCATTCATAGATGGCTTGGCCATGGCTAAGATTATTTAGCCTGCATTGTCTTCGTTAGCCTGCAGTTTTATAATAGTAGTAGAACGTAAAGCGAATGGCTGATTGGGCAAGATCGATCAGTTGGAATGGGGGTGCGTGAACCAACGTGAGACCTGCACTGATCGTTTGGTTTATTTTTATCAATGCGGTAGCCTATCTGGTCATGTCGGAGGATAAGCGGCGTGCCCGAATGGGACGGGATCGTGTTCCGGAGCGAACACTGTTTCTGCTAGCTGCCATAGGCGGGGCCTTGGGTGTATGGATTGCCATGTACCGCAAACGTCATAAAACGAGGCATTTATCATTTAAACTAGGCGTGCCGTTGTTGTTAGTCGTGAATGTTGCGCTGTACACGTACTTCTGGGGATAAGTCGCATTAATCTGAATTACATAGGAACAACGCAGCAAGTCAGCAAGCTCGTTTCATATCGGTATGAAGTTGTTTAATAATAAGTAGTAGGTCTTTTAACTATAGAAAGAGGTGGCCTGTATGCTTTTTACTAAAATTCTTCTAGCTTACGACGGCTCCAAAGCAGCGAATAAAGCGCTCGGACGTGCGGTTGAACTTGTTAAGGTTACGCCGGGAGCTACGCTGGATGTCATTCATGCTTACGATTTTCCGCGTTTCTTCGTTGGGGAAGGGCTTGCCCCGATTCCAGCTTCACTTAATAAAGATGTCTACGATCTTGCCGTGCAGACGACAGAGGAAGTCCGCGAGCGAATTGAGAATTCCGGCGTCACCGGTCAGGTGGAGATGATCCAGGGTCCTCCGGCTGAAGTCATTCTGGAGTACGCGAATCAGAACGGCAGTGACCTTATTATTATCGGCAGCCGAGGTCTTGGCGGAATTCGCGAGTTTGTACTCGGCAGTGTCAGCCATAACGTGGTGCAGCATGCAAAGATCCCGGTACTGGTAGTGAAATAATGTGTTGGGGACGCTGAGGCGTCCCTTTTTTCGTAACAACGTCAGAGTAGCAGACAGTAATTTCTTTGGTCAGAGGAGGCTCATATGGAAATTATTCTTCTTATCATCTTGGTCGTTCTGGTCGGTCTTATGGCCTCCAGCCGAATGACGGCCATGGAGAAGCGAATGAAACGGCAGCAGGCCACGTTGAACCAAATCGCAAGCCATTTAGGAATACCCGAGCCGCCGGTGCATGAGGAAGTCAAACGGCTGCTGCAGGATGGGCAGGATATTAAAGCGATCAAAACCGTAAGAGAAGAATTGGGATTGTCTTTGGTTGAAGCCAAACAATATGTAGATGCCATCAAGGATGGTGAGCGGTAGAAACCGGTTGGTTGTGGGAGGAATGCAGGATTCCGGATTACAAATGAGGTGCTGCATTCTCCATGGTAAGCTCCCAGCGCCCGCCGTGGAACTCTATCCTGTGCAGCCCGGTGTTCGCGGCCGGGAAGAACGGATTCTTATTGGTCCATGCCATATCCTTGATTAGATGATAAATGATGTTGATCACTCCGCCGTGAGTAACCACCAATACGTTCTCATGATGATTCGCCGATTCCTGATCCTGGCATAGTTTGGTGAAGGTATTCTTGATCCGCTGGAAATTTTCCTGCGGGCTTTCACCTCCAGGGTATCTCTCGTCCATCCGTAAGCTCGAAAAATATAACCCTGGATACCTCTCCTCAGCTAAGGCGTGGGGCATGCCGGCTAGCAGACCGTTATTGGTCTCCCTCCAATCCTCGGAGCCATGATAGGGCAGGCTAAGCTTATCGGCAATTATCGAAGCAGTCTGATAGGCTCTCTGCAAATCGCTGCAAACGATCCGATGGATATTAACAACATGCTTGTGTTCATTCAAGTACTGCCCCAGCTTCTCCGCCTGCCTGATTCCTTCGTCGATGAGCCCTCGCTGGCTCCACCCTCCGCGGTACCCTTCTTCATCTTGACCATGCCTAACGAGATAAATAGCCATAGGTTCCTCCTAAGAAATAGATTCTGTTTTATGACATTTAAAAATGATGTTTTGTCGTATTTCATATTCATGTCGGATGATAAGATTTCGACACTCGCCCCCATCTTCCTTGCAAGTAGCTACAATTAAAGAGCAGAATGTGGTCTTATTTTATTCTGCGATAATACTTTTCCCTTACCCTCAATGCAGCAGCAAAAAAATCTTCATTGAATATGCTCCAGCGGAGCGGACGAATCGTGGATGGAGAAGCGAAGCGTGCGCCTTTAAACAGGGGAAACATCCCTATATTGTTTAATCCAGTTTCCCGTGTTTAACAGCGATCGGAATCACGATGCGTCAGCGCAGCGCTGCCAATTGGTCAACATGTACTGCTTACAGCTTTTCATATCCACCAATTGGCACGCCTTATACAGCCCACAGTCTCCAAGAAGTTTTTGCTCCTGCATTGCTCACTCGCCAGATACGAACATTATATTTTCTGTAAATCCGATTGTTCGTGTTTAGGTTGACATGAGGTGTCAGAAATTGATAAACTGAGGATGTTGAGGTTCAAAATAACTTATGAAGCGTGATTGATTAAATTTAATATTTCTCGTATAAAGCCGGGGATATGGCCCGGAAGTCTCTACCCGGAAACCGTAAATTTTCGGACTACGAGGGAATACAAACGGTGCGGCTACGACAGGGCTTGGTTTCGTGTTTGCCTCTTAGGCGAGCGGATGCGCAAGACTCTTCTGCTTGATGCAGACAGCAGCGTTCGTAATCCTTGTATGTCCGAGACCTGCACAGACTTTGTGTTTACGGGATCGGACTTTTTTTTCAGCAGTTAACCATAGTTTTGTCGAATTTCGAAGAAAGCGGGGGATAACTCATGACAGCACAAGTAGGAGTCATTATGGGAAGCCAATCAGATTGGGATACGATGTCCCATGCGTGCCAGGTGCTAGACGAGCTTGAAATTCCTTATGAGAAAAAAGTCGTATCCGCTCACCGGACGCCGGATTTGATGTTCCGGTATGCTGAGGAAGCGGAAGGCCGGGGGCTTCGCGTCATTATCGCCGGAGCCGGCGGAGCCGCTCATCTGCCCGGGATGGTCGCTTCGAAGACGGTATTGCCGGTCATTGGCGTTCCGGTGAAATCGAAAGCGCTGAAGGGGTTGGATTCATTGCTGTCGATCGTGCAGATGCCAGGGGGCATTCCGGTAGCGACTGTAGCGATTGGCAAAGCGGGAGCCACTAACGCCGGATTGCTCGCAGCCCAGATTTTAGGCACTTCGGATACAGGGATTCGCGAAAGAGTGCAAGCGCGCCGAGACCGTATCCGTGATGAAGTGCTGGAAAGCAGCGATAACTTATGATGGAGAACGGAGCACAGCAGACGCAAGTATCCGGCAAAAAGCTACTGCCTGGTTCCGTCATTGGCGTACTTGGCGGGGGACAGCTCGGACGAATGATCGCGCTGGACGGGATCCGGATGGGATATTCGTTCGTCACCCTCGATCCGACGCCGAATTCCCCGCTGGGGCAGATGGCCGAGCAGGTTACGGCCCGTTATGACGATGTGGAGGCTGCCCGGCAGCTAGCCGTCAAAGCGGACGTTATTACGTACGAATTCGAAAATGTCGATGCGGGCGTGGCCCAGCTTCTGGAGGAGCAGTCTTATGTTCCGCAAGGAAGCAAGCTGTTGTACACCACGCAGCACCGGCTGCGCGAGAAGGCCGCGATTGAAGCGGCCGGCGTACCGGTTGCACCGTATCGTGAAATAACAAGCTTGGAAGATTTACGATCCGCCGCCTCTGAACTTGGACTTCCGTGCGTGCTTAAGACCGCCATGGGAGGTTATGATGGTAAAGGGCAAGCGGTTCTCCGCAGGGAAGATGAGCTGGAATCAGCTTACAGCGAGCTGGCTGCCAGCGGGACTGAGCTGGTGTTGGAGAAGTTTGTGAAGTTTGCGTGCGAGATCTCTGTGATCGCGGCGCGCACGCCCAGCGGTATCGTGAAGAGCTTCCCTCCGGCAGAGAACGTGCATGTCAACAATATTTTGCACTTGTCGATTGTGCCTGCTCGCGTGACGAGCGAAGTGAAGCGCAAAGCATGCCAGCTCGCAGAACGCGTGGCAGAGGGCATGGGAGCTGTTGGCCTGCTGGCTGTCGAGATGTTTGTGACCGAGGATGGGGAGCTGTACGTGAATGAGCTTGCACCTCGTCCACATAACTCGGGTCACTACACGATGGAGGCATGCTCAACCTCTCAATTCGAGCAGCATGTGAGAGCGATCTGCGATCTGCCGCTCGGGGACACAACGCTGCTGAGTCCGGTCGTCATGGTGAACCTCCTGGGGCAACATCTGGAGGAAGCGGTACGGCGTTTTGGAGAGCACGACGCGCTTGCAGAGTCTCTCGGCGTTGTGCCTAAGCTTCATCTATACGGCAAGAGCGAATCGAAGTTTAACCGCAAGATGGGACATATCAACCTCCTGTGCGGGGATGTCGATGCAGCGCTCGAATGGGTAGAGAAAATGAATATTTGGAGGCAGGATTAAACGATGATTGAACGTTACAGCAGACCGGAAATGCGGGCGATTTGGACCGAGGAGAACAAATTCAGAGCATGGCTGGAAGTGGAATTGTGCGCATGCGAGGCATGGGCCGATCTTGGTGTCATTCCGAAGGAAGATACTGTTAAGCTTCGTCAGAATGCGACCTTTAATATGGACCGGATTTATGAAATCGAGCAGGAAACCCGCCATGATGTCATCGCTTTTACCCGCGCGGTATCGGAAAGCCTTGGCGAGGAGCGCAAATGGGTCCACTACGGATTGACTTCGACGGATGTGGTGGATACCGCGATGGGATATCTGCTCAAGCAAGCCAACGATATTTTGGAGCAGGACATCCTGCGTTTTATCGGTATTTTGAAAGAGAAGGCACTGGCCTACAAGCATACCCCGATGATGGGCAGAACGCATGGCGTGCATGCAGAGCCGACAACCTTCGGTTTGAAAATGGCGCTGTGGCATGAAGAGATGATCCGCAACCTGGAGCGTTTCCGCCATGCGGCTGACGGCGTGCAGTACGGCAAAATTTCCGGCGCAGTTGGAACGTATGCCAACATCGATCCTTCGGTTGAAGAATTCGTCTGCCGCAAGCTCGGTACGAAGCCGGCGCCGATCTCGACCCAGACGCTGCAGCGTGACCGTCATGCGGAATACATGGCAACACTTGCGCTGATCGCTACTTCGCTTGAGAAGTTCGCTACTGAAGTACGCGCGCTCCAGAAGAGTGAGGTTCGCGAGGTCGAAGAGGCGTTCGCCAAAGGGCAAAAAGGCTCCTCCGCGATGCCGCACAAACGGAATCCGATCGGTTCGGAGAACATCTCGGGTCTTGCGCGCGTCATTCGCGGCCACATGGTTTCCGCTTACGAGAACGTGTCGCTCTGGCATGAGCGGGATATTTCCCACTCCTCGGTAGAGCGTATCATCCTGCCGGACGCTACGATGCTGCTGAACTACATGCTGAACCGCTTCGGCAACATCGTGAAGAACCTGACGGTCTTCCCGGAGAACATGAAGCGCAACATGGCTCGCACATATGGCGTTCCTTTCTCGGGCCGGATCATGACGAAGCTGATCGACAAGGGCTTCAGCCGCGAGCAAGCGTACGACACCGTTCAGCCACGCGCCATGCAGGCATGGGAAGAGCAGCGTCAATTCCGCGAAATCGTGGAATCCACGCCTGAGATCACCGAGGTGCTCAGCGCCGAGGAGATCGAAGATGCATTTAATCCAAGCTGGCATCTGAAGCATGTGGATACGATTTTTGCCAAGCTGGGATTGGAGTAGGGTTAGAAACGGATTAATCCGCATTCATAAAAGATCTAGAGAAGATCATTTTCTACAACGGAGAAGGCGGAATTGTTTTGTAGAAGCGATAGCGGTCCCCTTTACCCCCGGATTTTAACCTTTGAATCATATTAATGGAAATCTGGGGGCAACAGGGATCGGAAAAATAATCCGCATTCGTAGTGATGATATGCAGACAATCTCTAGTCCAAGGGGAGGAACACATGACATTACCGGCATTATCGACCGCCACTCATCTGGTCAACGTACCGCTGCTGTATAAGGGCAAGGTTCGTGAATTGTACGACCTGGGCGAGCATGTACTCATTGTAGTAACCGACCGCATTTCCGCTTTTGACTATGTGCTGGAGCCGCCTGTACCGGCCAAAGGAACCGTGCTGAACAAGCTGAGCGCCTTCTGGTTCGAACAAACGGAACAGCTCATCAGCAACCATGTCGTGCATACGGACGTGAACCTCCTGGGTGATGCCATCAAGGACAAGGAGCTGCTGGACGGACGCGTCATGGTGTGCCGCAGGGCCGAGCGTATTGATATCGAATGCGTAGTGCGCGGATACATTACTGGCGGAGGCTGGAGGCAGTATCAGTCCTCGGGAGAGGTCAACGGCATTAAGCTGCCGGAGGGCCTGCGCAAGAATGAGGCTTTTCCCGAGCCGATCTTCACGCCGGCTGCCAAGAACGATGTCGGTCATGACGAGGACATCCCGCTATCCCGCATGAAGGAGCTTGTCGGCGAGGAACTCGCGCTGCAGCTTCAGGACAAAAGCCTGGTGCTGTACAAATTCGCCCGCGATTATTGCAGCAAGCACGGCATTATTTTGGCCGATTGCAAGTTTGAGTTCGGTTTGATCGACGGAGAGATCATTCTGATTGATGAGATCTTCACGCCGGATTCCTCCCGTTTCTGGGATGAGAAGAATTATGCGCTCGACATTGAGATTGACAGTATGGATAAGGAGCCGGTACGCACGTATCTCGCTTCGTCCGATTGGGATAAGAACAGTGAGCCGGATCCGCTGCCGAAAGCCGTGGTGGAGGAGACGACGCGCCGCTACACCGACATTTACAGCCGAATCACGGGTGTTAGCCTGTAAAGCTTTTATAAACCATTTCATTCATATATACCGAGGAGGAACAGGATACAATGTTGAAAGCAAAGGTCTACGTCACGATTAAGCAGAGCGTATTGGACCCTCAAGGGGTAGCGGTGCAGGGTGCACTTCATTCGATTGGGTACAAAGAAGTGGAGAGTCTGCGGATCGGTAAATATATGGAGCTTGAGCTGGGTACGGACAACCGTGAGGAAGCCGAGCAGCGAGTGAAAGAAATGTGCGAGAAGCTTCTGGCCAATACGGTGGTAGAGAACTACCGTTATGAATTGGAGGGCTAAACCAATGAGATTTGCAGTGCTGGTCTTTCCTGGCTCCAACTGTGATATTGACTGTTATAAGGCGGTAGAAGAGACGACCTCGCAGCCGGTGGATTATGTATGGCATACGGCAACGGATCTTTCCCCATATGATTGCATTTTGGTACCCGGCGGATTCTCCTATGGAGATTATCTCCGGTGTGGTGCGATTTCCCGATTCGCCCCGGTTATGAGCGAAGTGGCGAAAGCGGCAGAAGAGGGCAAGTATATTCTTGGCATCTGCAATGGATTTCAGATTTTGACTGAGGCCGGACTCCTTCCGGGAGCTCTGCGCCGCAACGATTCGATGAAATTCCGCTGCCATGACACGGTGCTTAAAGTGAACAATAATACAACGCCGTTTACCCGCGATTACGCGGAGGGACAAGAGATTGTCATTCCGATCGCGCATGGCGAAGGCAACTATTACTGTGATGAAGAAACGCTTCAAAAGCTCCGGGACAACCGGCAAATCGTATTTACGTATCAAAACAATCCGAACGGCTCGATCGAGGATATCGCAGGCATCTGCAACGAGCGGGGCAACGTGATCGGCATGATGCCGCATCCGGAGCGCGCGGTGAGCAGCCTGCTCGGCTCGGATGACGGTAAAGCAATGTTTACATCCATATTACAGGCATGGAGGGATACTCATGGCGCAGCAAACGTCCGTTAAGGAACCGACAGCAGAACAGATCGCAGAGTTTCAGATTTACAAGCAGATGGGAGTTTCGGACAGCGAGTATGAGCTGATCTGTTCCTTCATGGGACGCAAGCCGAATTACACGGAAATCGGTGTATTCAGCGTCATGTGGTCCGAGCATTGCGCCTACAAAAATTCCAAGCCGCTGCTTCGCCGCTTCCCGACAAGCGGCCCGCGCGTCCTGATGGGACCGGGCGAAGGTGCAGGGATCGTCGATATCGGCGACAACCAAGCGGTTGTATTCAAAATCGAAAGCCATAACCACCCTTCCGCTGTAGAGCCTTACCAAGGCGCAGCCACGGGCGTAGGCGGCATTATCCGCGATATTTTCTCCATGGGGGCAAGACCGGTAGCGATTCTCAACTCGCTTCGTTTCGGCAAGCTGGAGAGCGATCGCGTTAAATATTTGTTTGAACATGTCGTATCCGGTATTGCCGGTTACGGCAACTGCATCGGAATTCCGACAGTAGGCGGCGAGGTTGTATTCGACGAAAGTTATGAAGGTAATCCGCTGGTCAATGCGATGTGCGTCGGCGTTATCGACCATGATAAGATTCAGCGCGGCGTTGCAAAAGGGGTAGGCAATCCGGTCTTCTATGTCGGCCCTCCAACTGGCCGCGATGGCATCCACGGGGCGACCTTCGCTTCCGTCGAACTGACGGAGGAATCCGAAGCGAACCGTACGGCCGTTCAGGTCGGCGATCCGTTCATGGAGAAACTCGTGATGGAATCCTGCCTCGAGCTGATTGATTCCGGCATCGTGCTGGGCATTCAAGATATGGGCGCGGCTGGATTGACTTGCTCCAGTGCGGAAATGGCAAGTAAAGCAGGCAACGGTCTTGAGCTGTACCTGGACCAAGTGCCTCAGCGCGAAGAGGGCATGACGCCTTATGAAATGATGCTATCGGAATCGCAGGAACGGATGCTGTTCGTGGTTGAGCCGAAGCATGAGGCGCAAGCACGAGAAATCTTCGAACGCTGGGGCGTTATCTGCGCCAAAGTCGGCAAAGTGACGGACGATGGCCGCCTGAAGCTGATCCACCACGGTGAGGTGGTAGGCGACATGCCGGTTAAAGCGCTCGTAGACGAATGCCCAATCTATAACAAACCATCCCAAGAACCGGCTTATTACAAAGAGCAGGCTGCGGTGGATACGCTTCGTTATGAAGAAGTGACGGATTTGGGCGGTGCCCTCAAGAAGGTGCTCGGTTCGCCAAGCCTTGCAAGCAAAGCATGGGTATACAACCAATATGATTATATGGTTCGCACCAGCACGGCCGTTCGTCCGGGTTCGGATGCTGCTGTCGTAACGGTGCATGGAACGCGCAAAGCCCTGGCAATGACAACGGACTGTAACGGACGTTACGTCTATCTCGACCCTGAGCTTGGCGGAAGAATCGCCGTTAGCGAAGCAGCGCGCAATATCGTGTGCTCCGGTGCCGAGCCGCTGGCGATTACAGATAACCTGAACTTCGGAAGCCCGGAGAAGCCAGAAATTTTCTGGCAGATGGAAAAAGCCGTGGACGGCATGGCGGAAGCTTGTCGTGAGCTTGAAACGCCGGTCATCGGCGGTAATGTCAGTCTTTACAACGAGAATGCCAAAGGCGCGATTTATCCAACGCCGGTTGTCGGCATGGTCGGCCTGATCCATGATACGGATCATATTACAACACAAGGCTTCAAGGCGGAAGGCGATGCCATCTATGTGCTGGGTGATACCCGTGCGGAACTTGGCGGCAGCGAGTTCCAAGCGATCATTCACGGGGTGTCGGAAGGCAGACCGCCTGAACTGAACCTGGATACCGAGAAGAAATTGCTCGGCGGCGTACTGAAGGCCATTCAATCCGGTCTGGTACAATCCGCCCATGACGTGTCGGAGGGGGGACTTGCAGCCGCGCTGGCGGAGAGCTGCATCAGCGGCAACGTTGGGGCAAGCGTGCAATGGGCAACCGATCTGCGTAACGACGTGGCGCTCTTTAGCGAGAGCCAATCCCGGATCGTGCTGTCGGTGTCCCCTGATCATAAGAATGCGCTGGAGAAGCTCCTGCAGGAAGCGGGCGTTCCATTTACCGCGCTTGGCGTAGTCGGTGGAAATAAGCTTAGCATTAACATTAACGGTGCTTCTGCGCTGGAAGAATCCGTGGAGGCTTTGAAATCCGTCTGGGAGGATGCCATTCCATGTCTCATGAACTGATACCCGAAGGACTGTGGACAGGGGATTACTACAATGAGGGAACAGGTCAGAGCGATATTTTCGATACATTAAAAGAAGAGTGCGGCGTATTCGGGGTGTTTGGGCATCCCGATGCCGCCTCCCTTTCCTATTACGGGCTTCATGCCCTTCAGCACCGCGGCGAGGAAAGCGCGGGAATCTGCGTGGCCGATGGCGAGAATTTCAATTATCACCGCGGTATGGGGCTGGTAAAAGAAGTGTTTGATAAAGATAAGCTGGAATCGCTGCAGGGCAGCATGTCGATCGGGCATGTCCGTTATTCGACCAGCGGGGACAGCGGGCTGACGAATGCGCAGCCGCTCGTCTTTAAATACCGCGAAGGCAATCTGGCAATCGCAACGAACGGCAACATCGTCAATGAGCCGAAGCTTCGGCGCGAGCTGGAGATGGAGGGTTCCATATTCCAGACGACCAGCGATACGGAAGTCATTGCGCATCTGATTGCACGGTCGCCGAAGGATTTTGTCGAGGCTGCCAAGGATGCCTTGCGGCGTCTGGTGGGCGGGTTTGCCTTTCTGCTCATGACCAATGACAAGCTGCTCGTCGCCTCGGATCCGAACGGACTCCGTCCGCTAACGATCGGTCGTCTGGGCGATGCGTATATCTTAACCTCCGAGACCTGTGCACTTGAAGTTATCGGGGCGGAAGCGATCCGCGATGTCGCTCCCGGAGAGCTGCTGATCCTTGATCGGAACGGGCTTCGGGAAGAGCGGTATACGGAAGCGGGACGCAAAGCGTTGTGTGCGATGGAATATATTTATTTCTCCCGTCCGGACAGCGATCTGAACGGCTCCAACCTGCATTCGGCCCGCAAACGGATGGGCAGCAAGATGGCCCTGGAATCGTTTGTGGATGCGGATGTGGTTACGGGCGTACCGGATTCTAGCATCTCGGCCGCTATCGGTTATGCCGAGCAAACGGGCATTCCTTATGAGCTGGGATTGATCAAGAATAAATACACGGGCCGGACGTTCATTCAGCCGAGCCAGGAGCTGCGCGAGCAGGGCGTGAAGATGAAACTGAGCGCGGTACGGCGTGTGGTCGAAGGCAAACGGGTGGTCATGATTGATGACTCCATCGTACGGGGAACGACGTCCCGTCGAATCGTCAATCTGCTTCGCGAAGCGGGCGCGACCGAAGTGCATGTGCGGATTACGTCGCCGCCGTTTAAGAATCCCTGCTTCTACGGCATCGATACACCGGACCGCAGGGAACTGATCGCCTCCGAGAAAAGCATTGAGGAAATCTGCCGGGAGATCAACGCGGATTCTTTATCGTTCCTGAGCCCGGAAGGACTTATATCCGCCATTGGCGGTTATGATGAGCACAGCCCTAAAGGCGGCTTGTGCATGGCCTGCTTTGACAATGATTACCCGACGCAGATTGATTTTAACGGGGAAGAGAAGATGGGCTGCAGCTGCTGATTCTGCAGTGGACAGCCATTTTTTCTAGGTTGTATCCTTTAAGCTGATTATTGATTAAGCCCATAAAAGATGTGTGAACGGATACTTTCGTCATAACGAAAAAGGAGTGTTGAGCGCGTGTCGGATACTTACAAACAAGCAGGCGTGGATATCGCTGCAGGCAACGAAGCGGTAGAGCGGATGAAAAAGCATGTCAAAACGACTTTTAGACCGGAAGTCATGACCGATCTCGGGGGTTTTGGCGCACTGTTCAAGCTGAATAAAGACCAATATGAAGAGCCGGTACTCGTCTCAGGCACGGATGGCGTCGGCACAAAGCTGAAGCTCGCATTCGCGATGGACCAACATGATACCATCGGCATTGATGCGGTAGCGATGTGCGTGAACGATATTGTGGTGCAAGGCGCAGAACCGCTCTTTTTTCTCGACTATTTAGCGTGTGATAAGGTCATTCCGGCCAAAATCGAGTCCATTGTCAAAGGGATCGCTGACGGATGCAATCAAGCAGGCTGTTCCCTGATCGGCGGAGAGACGGCGGAAATGCCAGGCATGTACAGCGAAGGCGAGTATGACATCGCGGGCTTTACCGTAGGTATTGTCGACAAAAGCAAAATGATCAACGGTTCGAATATCGCGGCAGGCGACACGGTGATTGGTCTAGCATCCAGCGGTGTGCACAGCAACGGCTTCTCGCTTGTCCGCAAGCTGCTTCTGGAGGACGCCGGCTACTCCCTTACGCAAGAGCTTCCGGAACTGGGCGGACGTCTTGGGGACGCGCTGCTCGCACCGACGAAGATTTATGTGAAGCCGCTGCTCGGACTGTTGAAAGAGATCGAAGTCAAGGGCATGGCGCATATTACGGGCGGCGGATTCATCGAGAATATTCCGCGCATGCTGCCGGATGGCGTCAATGTCGACATCGAATACGGCTCTTGGCCGATTCTGCCGATCTTTAAGCTGATGCAGGAAAAAGGCAACATTTCGAACAAGGATATGTTTACGACATTTAATATGGGAATCGGCATGGTGCTTGTCGTTAAGGAACAGGATGCAGACGGGGTGCTTCAATACCTCCGCTCCGCAGGCGAAGAGGCTTATGTGATCGGCCGCGTGACCGAAGGCGAGCGTCTCGTAACCTTCACGGGAGCTGAGGTGTAATGAGATCGTTTCGGATTGCGGTTTTTGCTTCCGGCAGAGGCAGCAACTTTCAGGCTTTGGCAGACGCGCAGCACAGGGGGGCTTTGGGCGGGGTAATCAGCATTCTGGTATGCGATAAGCCGCAGGCTCCCGTCGTGGAGCTGGCTCAAGCGGCGAAGGTGGATGTATTCGCGTTTCAGCCGAAGGAATATGCCACGAAGGAAGATTACGAACGTGAAATTGCGGTAGAGCTTCAGCAGCGCGGTGTCGAATTAATTGTCCTTGCAGGATATATGCGGTTGTTGAGTCCGTCCTTTGTCGAGTTCTATAGCGGCCGGATTATTAACATTCATCCTTCGCTGCTGCCTGCTTTTCCCGGTAAAGACGCGATTGGCCAAGCGCTGGACTATGGCGTAAAGATGACCGGTGTCACGGTTCATTTCGTTGATGGCGGCATGGATACCGGACCGGTTATTGCTCAGAAAGCTGTAGAGGTCAAGGAAGGTGATACGGCGGAATTGCTGGCACAACGTATTCACGCGGTGGAGCAGAAGTTATACTCTGAAGTCGTTTCCTGGTTCGCCCAAGGGCGGATTTCGCTGAACGGGCGGAATGTGACGATTACCGAATAAGCTTTTGTAATAAAAGCGAACAAGGTCTTTCGGTGAATCGACATGTTCGATATTTCTCGGGAAATAATTTGCAATTATGGATCTTCGACAGCATCTACGGAATCAAGACAGGCTTACTTAATTGATTTTCATTCAAAATAGGGGGTATGAACGTGGGTATCAAAAGAGCTTTGGTCAGCGTTTCGGATAAAACCGGCATCGTGGAGTTTTGCCGCGAGTTGTCTTCATTGGGTGTAGAGATCATTTCGACAGGGGGAACCAAGAACCTACTCGCCAAGGAAGGCGTACCTGTCATCGGCATTTCCGATGTGACCGGATTCCCTGAGATTCTGGACGGACGTGTCAAAACCCTTCATCCAGCCGTACACAGCGGCCTGCTTGCCATTCGCGACAGCGAAGAGCATCAGCGTCAGATGCAGGAGCTTGGCCTCGATTATATCGATATGGTCGTGGTTAATCTGTACCCATTCCAGGAAACGATCGCGAAGCCGGATGTCGAGTATGAAGATGCAATCGAAAATATCGACATTGGCGGTCCAACGATGCTTCGTTCGGCTGCGAAAAACCATGCTTTTGTGAGCGTGGTTGTCGATGCGGCGGATTATGGCAGCGTGATCGAGGAAATCCGCGGCGGCGGCGACACGACCTTGGAAACCCGTAAGCGTCTTGCAGCCAAGGTGTTCCGTCATACGGCAGCTTACGATACGTTGATTTCCGACTATTTGTCGAATGTGACTGGCGATCCGCTTCCTGAGCGCTTTAGCGTGACCTACGAGAAAATTCAGGACCTTCGTTACGGTGAGAATCCGCATCAAAAAGCGGCATTTTACCGTAAACCGCTGGCACCTGCGGGTACCTTGACGACAGCGGAGCAGCTGCACGGCAAAGAGCTCTCCTACAACAATATCAATGATGCGAACGCAGCCCTGCAGATCGTGAAGGAGTTTGACGAGCCGACCGTGGTGGCCGTGAAGCATATGAACCCTTGCGGCGTTGGCATCGGGACGAACGTGCTGGAAGCTTATCAAAAGGCTTATAACGCCGATCCGACATCCATCTTTGGCGGCATCGTGGCAGCGAATCGGACGATTGACGCTCCTACGGCGGATCTGCTGAAGGATATTTTCCTTGAAATTATCCTGGCACCGGACTTCACACCGGAGGCGCTGGAGATTCTGACGAAGAAGAAGAACATCCGTCTTCTGAAGATGGGCGAGTTCGGCTCGGCCAAGGAGCGCCAAAGTACGCTTGCCGTGACAACCATCGAAGGCGGCATGATTGTACAGGAAAGCGATGTGCATTCCCTGGATGCCACTGACCTGCAGGTTGCAACAGATCGCAAACCAACGGAAGAGGAGCTGAAGCAGCTGCTCTTCGGCTGGAAGGTTGTAAAGCATGTGAAGTCCAATGCAATCGTATTGGCAGCAGACGACATGACCGTTGGCGTTGGTGCAGGTCAGATGAACCGTGTCGGCTCAGCGCGCATTGCGGTGGAACAGGCAGGGGAGAAAGCCAAGGGCGCCGTTCTTGCTTCCGATGCGTTCTTCCCGATGGGAGATACCGTGGAGCTTGCCGCGAAAGCCGGCATTACCGCTATCATTCAGCCGGGCGGCTCCATTAAGGATGAGGAATCCATCAAGGCTGCCAACGAATACGGGATTGCCATGGTCTTCACCGGGGTGAGACATTTTAAGCACTAATTCATAAGCCTAAAAAGGTAGCTTCGCTGCAGCCGTCAGGCTGCAGCTGAAGGATCACTTTTCATTCAGCAACTTATAGAGGCGACGCCGCTCTCAGAGCGCGCCGCCTTTAAGTTTAAGGAGACAAGAAGGTGAAAGTGATCTCACGCTTCGCCTTGTAAATCATTCATGTTATGAAATTCTATCGGTAAATTGAAATGAAGCGGGAGGGAAAACCATGGATATTTTGGTTATCGGAGGCGGCGGAAGAGAGCATGCCATCGTATGGGCACTGGCGAAGAGCCCGAAAGCGGATAAGATTTACTGCGCACCCGGCAATGCCGGCATCGGACAGCTGGCCGAGTGCGTACCGATTGCAGTATCGGAGTTTGATAAGCTGGCGGCATTCGCCGTGGAGAAGCAGGTGGGACTCATTGTCGTCGGTCCGGATGATCCGTTGGCTGACGGCATTGTTGATGCATTTGACGCTACAGGCATCCCGGTTTTCGGTCCGCGTAAAAATGCAGCCGAAATTGAGGGCAGCAAAACCTTCATGAAGGATTTGCTCCATAAATACGGCATTCCGACGGCAGCTTACGCGAAGTTCGACAATTATGAGGAGGCGCTCGCTTACTTGCGCGAGCAAGGCGCGCCGATTGTCGTGAAGGCGGACGGGCTTGCAGCCGGCAAAGGCGTTACTGTTGCGCGGACGATCGAGGAAGCCGAGCAGGCGCTCAGCGACATTATGCAATCGAAGGTATTTGGCGAAGCCGGAAGCCGGGTGGTCATCGAGGAGTTCCTGGAAGGCCAGGAAATGTCGATCCTGGCCTTTGTGGATGGTGAAACCGTAAAGCCGATGTCGGCGGCCCAGGATCATAAACCGGCTTATGATGGAGACCAGGGCCCGAATACGGGAGGAATGGGAACGTATTCGCCATTGCCTCATATTCAGCCATCCATCATTGAAGAGGCGATTGAGACGATCATCAAGCCTACGGCAAAAGCGATGGTAGCCGAAGGGCGTCCGTTCCGTGGCGTTCTGTTTGCCGGATTGATGATCACGCCGGACGGCAAACCGAAAACCATTGAATTCAACGCCAGATTCGGCGATCCGGAAACACAGGTTGTATTGCCGCGTCTGAAGACCGATCTGCTTGACGTTTTCCTTGCTGCCGTAAATGGAAACCTGGCTGATCTCGAGCTGGAGTGGAGTGATGAAGCGGCGGTATGCGTCATTCTGGCTTCTGGCGGATATCCTGCATCGTATCCGAAAGGAATTGCGATCACTGGGCTGGACAACGAGCAGGACGGGACGATTGTATTTCATGCGGGTACTTCTCGCGATGCTGATGGAACATGGAGAACGAATGGAGGACGTGTCCTGGGCGTTGTCGGTTTAGGAGCTGATATCGCTTCAGCACGTGCGAAAGCCTATGAACGGGCAGAAGCGATTTCGTTTGAAGGCAAGCAAAACCGGTCGGATATTGCGCTGAAGGCGCTTGTCTAGAGTCATTTTCTGGCTAATAAAATATACTTACAAACAAAAGGAGTCTTCATCGAGAAGACTCCTTTTGTTTGTAATCATAACCAGATTCACGAACCAACGTCTGTCCGACTTCTTGTATTATTCGATCAGTTGTAACATAAATCCCTGTCTGGAACTGCCAAAAGGGCCCATATATGCTGTGCCGTGAGAGGAGTAAATAACCGTGCTCTGCATAATGATGCCTTTTATTAATTTATACTTTGTTCAGTTTCTGTTTACCTAATGTTAACTTTGCCCCGATAGGATGATTAAGAAAGGATAGAGTCGATCCATTTCTTGCACCTCTTAGCAGATAATCTGAGCTTTTGGGAGATGACTCTGTTATATAATAAAATCAGCAGTTTGTTAAAATATGAAATAATGGAGAAAAATGCTATGGATAATATTTCTGTACTGCTTGTGGATGATGAACAGGGGTTATGCGATATGTTGACTACCGTGTTGAAGAAGGAAGGCTTTCGGCATATTCGAAGCGTGGGTACAGGGCAGGAAGCGGTGCGAATATTAACGGAGTTTAATCCGGACGTGATCATACTGGATGTCATGCTCCCGGATGAAGACGGCTTTGAGGTGTGCCGAAAAATTCGCAAAATGACCGAAACGCCGATTCTCTTCCTTACTGCCCGGGACTCTGATTTGGACAAGCTGATGGGGTTTGGCATTGGCGGGGACGATTATATTACGAAACCGTTTAATCCATTGGAGGTCGTTGCCCGGACCAAAGCTCGTCTGAAATATAAAATACAGCGGGAACAAGAGGCTCAGCCGCGATTAATTCAACTGGATTTTGGTTATTTTCGACTGGATCTTGCAGCCGGGGAACTGATCGTGAATGGCAAGCAAGTGGAGTGCCCGGCACGCGAATGGGAGCTGCTTGTGTTCCTATGCCGAAATCCAAATCGTATTTTTAGTACACGCCAATTATACGAATCCGTTTGGAACGAGTCATACCTTGGGGATGAGAAGACGGTTGTTATCCATATCTTCAGACTGCGAAAAAGGATGGAGCCTGATCCCGGAAATCCCCGGTTTCTTGTTAACGTAAGAGGACTTGGCTACAAAATGTTGGCTCCAAGGAAGGAGCAGCAATGAATCCAATGGTCACAATGGCTTTTCGCTTTATCAAGGTAACCATTATTTTGGTGATGATGTTTGTCCTGAGTTTTATTTTATGTGCGGTGATATTTATATATCTTCAGGATTGGATGGATCCCCGGGGCACGATATCCATGAAGACTTTTTTAGCTGTTACGGGCATCGTGCTAATGGCTATTTTTTTCATTGCTTTCGGTTGGTGTGTGGGCAAACCGCTTACTTATTTAATACGCTGGATCAACCAATTATCCGAAAGAAATTACAGCCAGCCGCAGGAACATTTCCGTCAGCCGAGCGAAGGCTCATTACATCATAACAACTATCGTTATCCGTATGTCTTATATAAAGAATTATTTGATCGAATGACGCAATTATCGAATCAACTGCTGCAAAGTGAGACCGAGCGATTAAATATGGAGGTCAAGAAGCAGGAATGGATTGCGTCGATCAGCCATGATCTCAAGACGCCTTTGTCGTACATCGAAGGCTATGCTCATATGCTCGCGGCCGCTGATTATGATTGGACCGATGAGGAGAAACAGAATTTTAGCAGGCAGATCAGCGGCAAGACCATGGAAATGAAGCAGCTAATCCATGACTTAAACCAAACAGGCCGGTGGTCAGTCGAACAGTTCCCGATGAATAGAGAATCTGATGATATAGTGAATTTTCTGCGCGATATGATGATAGATATCGCAAACCACCCGTTAGCTGAGAATGCTTCATTTATGTTTACTACCGAAAAGGATGTTTGCATGATGGATTTTGACAGAAAGCTGTTAGGACGAGCCTTTCAAAATGTATTAATGAATGCGGTTATCCATAATCCGTTCGGCACCCAGGTTCAATGCGATATCTCTGTAAAGGAGAACTATTGTTACATTGTGATCGAGGATGATGGAAACGGGATCGAGGATACGAAATTAAGACAGGTTTTAGATCAATCGGGTAAAGGAATAGCTATAGCCAATGCCTTTGTTGAAGCTCATTCAGGCGACATGAGCATTCTACCGGGGGATTGCAAGGGCACCCGGGTTGAATTTGTATTGCCAATCAGCCCCTAAATTATCCTGTCGTTCATTTCATGTTTACCTCTTGTTTATTTCCGATTGCTAAACTTTAAATGTTAGTTAAGCCAAGCAGGAGGAATAAGAGATGAACGAATATGCTATCGATACACATCAACTGACCCGACGATTCGGGCAGCGGGAAACAGTAAAGCAGATTAATATGAAGGTTCCCAAGCGGGAGGTCTATGGATTTTTGGGACCAAATGGAGCGGGTAAGACAACAACGATTCGGATGCTCCTAGGACTCATCCGCTCGTCATCCGGGGAGATTCGTATACTTGGCAAGGATCTGAAGAAGAACCGAATGGACATTCTGAAAGATGTGGGTTCTCTCGTAGAATCTCCATCTTACTATGCTCATCTTTCAGGATACAATAATTTGAAAATCATGGCGCTAATCCACGGTATACAAGAATCCAGGATTCAGGAGGTTCTGGAATGGGTGAGGCTTAATCATGCAGCTCATCAGTCGGTCAGGAGTTATTCACTTGGTATGAAACAGCGGCTCGGGATCGCAATGGCACTTATTACGAATCCCAAATTATTGATTCTGGATGAGCCGACGAACGGACTAGATCCATCGGGAATTCAGGAAATTCGAGAGCTGATTACAAGACTTCCTCGGGATTTTGATATAACGGTTTTGCTCTCAAGCCATCTATTGAGCGAAATTGAGCAGGTTGCAACCTGGGTGGGAATTATCAACCAGGGGGAAATGATTTTTCAAGGACCGCTTCAGGAATTAACCGACCGAAGTAAGCCTTATGTATGGATTGAAATGGATCGGCCTGTAGAAGCAGCAGCTGCTCTGAACGATCATGGATGGGATGCGGAACCTGAAATAACAACAGGTCAGATCAGAACTTCCATGATCACCAGGCCGCAATCGGCGGAATTGATTCGCTTTCTTGTGAATCGGCAATATGATATATACCGAGTAACGGAGAAGAAGAAGACCCTGGAGGAAATCTTTTTGGAATTGACCGGTCAGGAGAACAGCTTATGATACTGGAACTGATGCGTGCAGAGGGATTGAAGCTGAAGCGGTTATGCCGGTGGATGCCTCTCATTCAAGGCATTATTTTGATCAGCATGACAGCTCTTGAGTGGTATCTTTATTTTCGTCAAGGTCCCGGGGGGATCTACGCTGGTTTTGCTGTCATGTATATGTTTTTATCTTTCATTTTTTTATTGGGAATTACGCTCCTAGCCAGCATTATGGCTGGTACCGAGCACGAAACAAAGGCATGGAAGCAGCTTCTCGCGATGCCTGTTCCTAAAGGCTCTGTATTCCTGGCAAAACTGGCGTGGATATTTATTTTGCAGCTATGTACCGTAATCATTACTATTGCTGGCATGTGCATGATCTGGATTCTATACTCGGATGAACTGATACCATGGGGAATTATGATATTGCAGCCTCTATTCGCATGTTTGGCAACACTGCCGATGATGGCTATTCAGCTCTGGCTGTCTACTGTATTTTCCAACCAGGCATTACCGCTGGCTATAGGGATATTTGGATCTATCTCCAGCTTGTTTTTAGCTCGAAGCCATTCTTTTGTGATTCAGATCCTTCCCTGGTCGTATCCGTCATTATCCAGTCCGCTTATCCCTGGTCATATGCAGTGGATTGGAATCTCACTTGGAATAGGGGGAATGCTGTCGGTTCTGGGAGCTCTCCTGTTTGCCAGGCGAGAATTTGAATAGGGGGTTGCCGGATCATGAGAATGTTGTTACGTGCTGAAGGAATGAAGCTTCAATGGAGCATTATATTTTTACTCATTGTATTGGATACGCTGATTAACTCAGCGATGGGGGCGATGCAGCTTCAGAGTTTAAGAGACTTTTTTCCGCCTAGCTGGTCTACACTTTATATACACAGCGTCAATCTTCATTCTATGTTTTTCTATCCGCTGTATAGCGGGATTGTAGCCTCCTTATTGTGTTTATATGAGCATAAAGATGGAGGCTGGAAGATCACGATGAGTTTGCCGGTCCCCCGTTATAAGATCTTTTACGCGAAATATATTTGGTTGGTCGGGATTCTAGCGTTGGTACAGATCGTATTTTTGCTCGGTTATCTTGGAGCTGGTTATCTTGTCAAGGCTCCTGAAAGGATTCCGTGGGAGACATTACTGTATTCAGTCATTGGGGGATGGATAGGAGTTTTACCACTCGCTGCTTTACAACTTATGGTTTCGATAAGAGTGCGTAATTTCGGAGCCTCGCTGGCCATGTCCATAGGTTATGTGGTACCGAATATCGTGCTGACAGGTTTTCATTCTGCGATCGGGGCTTGGCTTCCATTTACCATTCCCTACTATGTTATGATGCCACAGGCAGCGATTTACGCGCCAAGAGTTGAACCTTATAGCTTGTGGTCAATTGTGTTATTTACAGGATTGGTGTATTTGTTGATAGGGCAGAGATTTGTTGAAAAAAGAGATTGGTTGTAGCCCATTCGCTAACATATAGGTGGTAAATAGGTTTTCTTTACCCTGGTGTACGAACACCGGGGTTTGTTATATCATGGGATCCCTGGTTACAGAGTTACCCTTCTAACTCATTTTTGACAAAGATAGGGAAGGAGCTAGGCTAATTTCTGAAACGGAAACGTCTATCCTATGGAGCTCAACGGTACGTTTATCGGTGAAAGAAGAAGTAGAAGTCATTGTGCAAACGTTTGTTCAATAAACAAGCATTTATTATGGATTCTTGTCTAAAATAACGCGGAAAATGACAGGATTGCACAGCATATGCACAATTATTTTTATGATAACTTACGAAATAGAGTGAATAGTGAAGGGAATAAGAGATTATTTGCTTAAAACGGGTAAAAATGATCTGTGCAAACGTTTTTACATTCACAATTAAATGTTGTATGATGTTTTCAGTGAATGAAGCGCTTTCTCAACGGGATTTTTCCTGAGTATCTCGCCAGATGCTACATAGAAAAAGAGTCGGTGAAAATTTTCTGAAATCGTTTGCGCAGATTTCCAACATTTTCTGATCATTTATTGAGAGGGGTAATCATGGAATGAAGATGAAGAAACTACTTACGCTAGCTGCAACCTTCACGTTGGCGTTCTCCATTACAGCGTGCGGAGGAAATTCACCTGCTCCTGCTGCTGAGGCACCTGCTGAGAATCCACCGGCACAGGAGACGCCGGCCGAAAATACAGAAGCACCGGAACTTAAGCCAGAGGAAGGCGCTAAACTGATCGTATGGGAAAGTAGAGACGAAAGAGCCTATACGGATGCGGTAGCTAAAGAATTTACCGAAAAATACGGCGTTGAAGTAACCATCGAAGAATTGTCTCCAACCGACCAAGTGACCAAGCTTCAACAAGACGGACCATCCGGATTGGGTGCTGACGTTGTATTGTTCCCTCACGATAACCTGGGTAAAGCCGTAGCTACAAACCTGGTTTTACCGAACGATTTTTTTGAAGAGAAAACAAAAAGCAGCAACACGGAAGCCGCTATTCAAGGCGTAAGTTATGACGGTGTTCTGTACGGATACCCGCGCGCTGCTGAAACTTACCTGATGTACTACAACAAGGACTTGGTAAAAGAAGTTCCAGCAACGATGGAAGAGGTTATTGAGTTCAGCAAAACCTTCACAGACAAATCCAAGAACAAATATGGATTCATGTTCGAGACAGGTAACTTGTACTTCGCCTATCCATTCCTTGCTTCCAACGGCGGCTACATCTTCGGTAACGGTGGTGCGGATGTCAACGATATCGGCCTCAACAATGAAGGCGCAGTCAAGAGTATGGAAGTTTACGCAAGCCTGAAGGAAATCCTTCCGGTTAAATCCGGCGACATTACGCCTGATATCAAACGCGGACTGTTCACATCCGGTGACCTGGCTATGGACATTAACGGACCTTGGGAGCTTGGCGGATACAAAGAAGCGCTAGGCGACAAGCTTGGCGTTGCTCCAATCCCAACCATCGGCGGCCAGCCTGCTGTATCGTTCTCCGGTATCAAAGCTTGGTACGTAAGCTCGTTCACGAAATATCCGCAAGCCGCTCGCCTGTTCGCGGACTTTGCAACAAGCAAGGAAGCTCAATTGAAACTGAGCGCATTGGTTGGGTCGGTTCCGACAAACAATGAAGCTCAAGAAGATGATCAAATCAAGAATGACGAGTATGTATCCGCATTCACAGAGCAATTTAAATCTTCCCAACCGATGCCATCCGTTCCTGAAATGGCTAACGTATGGTCTCCTGTAGGTGCTGCACTGGCTGAGATCTGGGATAACAACAAAGACGTGAAAGAAACGCTTGATAAAGCTGTAAATCAAGTAAAAGATCTCAACAGTGGTGGAGCTAGCGAGTAATTACGTTCTTATATAATACGAGAAAGAAGAAGAAGTTCACCCGCCGAACAACCGGCGGGTGATTCCTCGATTATATGGAGAGGAGAATGGAGGGAGCATGCGTCAACATCGTACGACAGCAGCCGTATTATCAGCCATCTGTATGGGTCTGGGTCAGCTTTACAACCGGCAATGGATCAAAGGCGTTCTTTTACTTATCGTAGGTATATTCAGTCTGTATTACTTCATCAACAACCTGGGTGATGCCATCTGGGGAATGACAACTTTGGGGGAACAGGGAAGCCATTTAGAGAAAGTCAACGGTTTAACCCAAATGGTAGCAGGTGACCACTCCATCAATCTCCTGATTGAAGGACTTATCACCATGATTATGTTTGTGATTTTTCTTATTGGGTATTATGCCAATATCAAAAACGCATATAACGCTGGAAAACTAAGGGAACAGGGTGTAAAACCCAACAATTTCAGACAGACCCTTTATTATATTTTTGAATGGAAATTCGCGCAATCTTTCCTGACACTGCCGGCGATCGGTATTTTGTTTTTTACGGTCATGCCGATTATCTTCATGGTCATGCTGGCGTTTACGAACTATTCCGCTCCAAACAATCTGCCGCCGGCGAACCTGGTTGACTGGGTCGGTTTCAAAACCTTTACCAATCTCGTTGCATTGAAATCGTGGAGCCACACCTTCTTCGGTGTCCTGACCTGGACGATCATCTGGGCGGTGCTGGCAACGGTAACAACGTATTTTGGCGGTGTGCTGGTTGCACTGCTTATTCAACAAAAAGGAATTCGTTTCAAAGGCGTATGGCGTGTCATTCTGATCATTCCATATGCGATTCCACAGCTGATCTCGCTGCTCGTGATGCGTAATATGTTTAACGGGCAATTCGGACCGATCAACCAGTATTTAAGATATTTCGGTTTGGAAGGCCTGCCATGGCTGACCGATCCGGTCTGGGCTAAAGTGACCGTTATTATCGTTAATATGTGGGTAGGTATCCCGGTATCCATGCTTCTTGTCATGAGTGTCCTGACTACGATTCCGAAGGATCTCTATGAAGCGGCCGATGTGGATGGAGCGACGGGATTCCAGAAATTCAAGATCATCACCCTACCGATGATTATGTTCTCGACGGCACCGGTTCTGATTACGCAATTTGCCGGTAACATTAACAACTTTAACTTGATTTTCCTCCTGACGAACGGGAACCCGGTTGTGGGTGACTATCAATACGCGGGGGCGACGGACCTGCTGGTAACCTGGCTCTATAAACTGACGCTGGATCAGCAGCGCTACAGCATGGCATCGGCTATCGGTATTATCATCTTCATGATTATTGCGACCTTCTCGATTTACAATTATCGCAGAACCAGATCCTTTAAAGAGGAGGATATGATCCAATAATGGGAATTAAAATGAGAAATGCGATTCGCCTGACGGCAAGTTATATCACGCTTGTTATCATCGCGATCGGTTGTATTTACCCGGCGCTCTGGATTGTTCTGGCCTCTTTCCGTCCCGGAAAGTCGTTGTACAGCAAGTCCCTGATTCCAGAATCTTTTACGCTCAGTCATTATAAAGAATTGTTTACGTCCCAAAGCTTTCTGTTTGGCACGTGGTACATGAATACGTTGAAAATTGCGATTTTCTCTATGATTATCGGGACCATTCTTGTCCTGCTTACAAGTTATGCGGTATCCCGCTTCCGGTTCAAAGGCCGGCAGAATGCGCTATCGGTCATTCTTGTGCTGGGGATGTTCCCGGGCTTCATGAGTATGATCGCCTTGTATATCCTGCTGAACTCCCTGGATCTGCTGAACACGCATGCGGCGATGATTATCGTGTATGCGGCAGGGGCGCCGCTAGGCGGAACCCTGATCATGAAAGGCTTCCTGGATACGATACCGCGAAGTTTGGATGAAGCGGCGAAGATCGACGGAGCCACCAACTTCCAAATTTTCCGCAAAATCATTCTGCCATTGTCGAAGCCAATGATCACGTATATGGGCTTGACGCTGTTCGTTGGACCGTGGGTAGACTTTATCTTTGCAAGACTCGTGCTCCGGACAAAAGAAAACTGGACGCTCGCCGTTGGTCTATGGGATCTCGTCAACTCCACCCAGGACAGCAACTTTACGTTGTTTGCGGCGGCATCGGTGCTGATCGCACTACCGATCACCCTGCTGTTTGTCTTCTTGCAGCGTTTGCTGGTCGATGGCATGACGGCGGGTGCAAGCAAAGGGTAAGCTACGGATCGCTAATCGTATGAATTCAGCATAAGACAGATAGATAGAGAGAACAGCGAAGAGACACAGCCGGTAACTGCTAGCTGTGTCTTTTTGCATTCAAACATGCGATGCAGGGGGACATATACATATGAACATGATGAGACGTTTTCAATTCAAAGCGGTTGGGATGAAACTGTTTGTTATTTTCTTTACCACGATCGTGCTGTTATCTTCGGCGTTGGGGTTATTATCGTATTTCATCTCCAAGGACACGGTGATGGATCAGGTGTCAGAAGCGACTTCGGGGCAGATGATGCAGGCGGCGGACAAGCTGGATTTTCTGTTGGCCCAATATGAAGCCGCTTCCCGACAATGGGCGCTGGATACGGTGCTTCGCGAGGACCTCGTTACGGTGAGTACGGCGGGTATCGGCATTCGGGACAAAACGCAGGCCGAGAACCGAATCCGTGAGAAATTGAACGGGATGGCGTCTTCCGATAAACGTCTGCAGGGCATGCGCCTGGTTGCGCCCAATCTTCAAGCTCAAAGCTCCTATAACTCAACGGGCTTATCGGGAATGTCATCCGCGGATGGCGTGAAGGCGAAGATGGACCGGATTATACAGGCCGATGGCGAACCGGTATGGTTCCCCACAGAGGTTCAAGGCTTTATGGAGAACGAGAAAACTGCCACCATGTCGATGGGGAGATTGCTGAAAAACCTGAAGAACCCGGATGCGCAGTATATCCTGCTGATCGATATCAAGGATGAGGCGGTCGGAGAGGTGTTGGCCAATTTAAAAATAGGGAACAACGGCCGGATGCGAATTGTTGCCGAGGATAACCGGATCGTACACGACATGGACACGGCCCAACTGATGCAGTCGTCCGCCATTACGGTTCCCCAAGATGCCGAAGAAGGAGGAATTTATTACACCGCCGATGAGCAGATGGTGGTGTATACGCCGCTGAAGACGGCTCCTTGGCATATGGTCGGCTTTGCTCCCGTTAGCGATTTTGTAAAAGCCACGAATAAACTGCTGGTTGTAACGCTTGCGGTTATTGTTGCCGCGGTTCTGGTTGCGATACTGATAGGCTATTATATGATGCGTTCCATTGGCCGCCCGTTGAATCAGATGTGCCGTTTGATGGAAGAGGGAGAGCAAGGGAATCTGAAGGTTCGGACCGAGTTCCAGCGTGCGGATGAAATTGGCCGTCTCGGACACAGCTTCAACCGGATGATGGGGCAAATCGCGGCTTTGGTTGATCAGACGAATGCTTCCGCGAAGGAAGTGCTGGCTACGGCGGAGGAATTGGCAGAAGCATCGAAGGGAACCTCGCTGACGGCTGGTGAGATTGCTTCGGCTATGGAGCAGATTGCACAGGGGAGTGCAAGCCTGGCGGTGGAAGCCGAACGGGAGAATCAGCTGGCTGAGAACATTGGCGTCCAGATGAGCAAGGTTTCGGATTCGAATCAAGTGATGGAGGCGGCAGCCGATCGCGTGCTTCAGGTGACGGGAGAGGGCGCGCGGCATATGGACAATCTGGTGGAGAAATCCACGCGGATTAATCAGGTGAACCGGGCCATCGTCCAGAATGCGGAGAAGCTGAAGGAGAATACCGCGTCGATTCACAAAATATTGGAGCTGATGTCGGAGATCACGCATCAAACCAACGTGCTGTCCATTAACGCGACCATTGAAGCGGCCCGTGCGGGGGCAGCAGGCAGCGGCTTCATGGTTGTAGCCAATGAAGTGCGGAGCTTGGCGGATCGTTCCAAGGAATCGATCCATACCGTAGGCGCGATGATCAAGGATATCCATTCTGAAGTGCAAGGCTCCGTGGATGCCTTGATGTCGGCATCGCCGCTCTTTGACGAGCAGCTGCATTCGGTGCAGGAAGCTCAGGGCGTATTTGATCATGTTCGCCATGAGATGGATGCCCTATTAGCCGAGATCCGCGAATCGACCCGTTCGGTCGAGGTGCTGATCGGTTCCCAGCTTACCCTGACCGACTCGATCTCGGATGCGAGCTCGATCGTTCAAGAGACCAGCGCTGCCACGGAGGAGGTCGCTTCGATGTCATCCGAGCAGTTCAAGGTGAGCGAGAAGCTGGTTGTCCTGTCTTCCCGCTTGGAGGAGCTGTCGGAGGGTTTGCGTAAGTCATTGGTGATGTTCAGGACGTAAATAGTTTTCGTATAGTGAGACGCTGCGAGTACGTATCGTTCCTCCAATCGCTGTTGCCCCCAATTTTCTTAGAATTATAATTCTGCGGTGGAAAATCGGGGGCAAAGGCGACCACTATCGTTTTTCCGGAATCGATTCGTCCTCTCCGCTACTTCGTGCTATGCGCATAACTATTTACGCTATAGTGGGGGGGAGGGAAAAGCCGATGAAAGGGAACCAACTTCATCGGCTTTTTGTTGGTGGCGTGTTATGTGGGAGTGCTGGAAATTAGCGAGGGATCGTTGAGCTGCTCCGTCTGCTTGTTGAGTTACCGCCTGCTGGGATGCTCTCCCTTTGGGAATCGCTCATGCAGTGCAGAGTGAATGTGGAGGTGCTTCGTGCGTAACGGGCTATTGCCTACTGGAATTATGAACTGCATGAATAAAAACCAGCTCCGGGACAATTCCCGGAGCTGGTTTTGTTCAGGTGCACTCTTCGGCAAAAGCTAGACGTTCTTGGGTTTACGGCTGCCAGTTCACGTTGATGGTGGCCGTGCCGCTCGCTGGAGCGGTGAAGGTATGGTTCGATCCGCCTTCCCACGTTACCGTCGCGCCCTGTTTTTTCAGGAATTTGAATTCAATGGTTTTGCCAGCGGGAACGCTGACGTCGTAGTACCAGGTTGGGTATTGGTAGATGACCTGGTTATACAACGGACCGATGGCTTTGGCAGGGTCCCAATTGCCGAGCTCGCTTACGCTGCCTGCCAGGTACACGTTTTGTCCAAGCGCGGTGGTGGCATTGTTTACCACAAACCGAACGCTGACTTGATCCCCGGTCAGCACTTCGAAGTTGTCATGCACATTGCTTGAAGTGCCAGCGCTATTGGCGACCTTGATGTTATATACGCCACCGGCAACCGCAGGGATTTTCACTTTGATCTGCGTGTCCTCCCATGCTGTAATGTTTGCGCCCGTTACGGCCGTTGAGCCGAAGTATACCGTGCCTTTGGTTGCGCCGAAGCCGCGGCCGTCAATGGTAACGGTTGCGCCCGGTTTGGCCATCATCGGTCCTACATGCCCGATGGTTGGAGCGGTATTCGCTGTTGTGTACTGCCACACTGCCGTGCCGCCAGCCGCCAGCGTGAAGTTGGAAGCAGCTCCGCCGGAGCCAACGGTAAGTGCATTACCGTTCAGAAGCCCGCCCAATACATCAGCGTAGTTCCCGGCAGGAAGCGAGGTCGCCAATCCTGTAATCGAGGCTGGCGTGTTTACGTTACGATTCACGGCGATGACAGCTACGCTATTGCCGAATTTGCGTTCATAGATCAGCACATCATTGTTGATCCAGCGCTCCTGCGTCGTTCCATAAGCGATAGCCGGGTTGGATTTACGCAAAGGCGCCAGCTTTTGAATAACTTGGTAAGCGGTAGTCGTTGTTGAGAAAGAAGGGATCCGTGCCCGGTTGTTGGGATCGTTGCCGCCGGACATGTATTGTTCAGTTCCGTAATAGATGGCTGGCACGCCACGGGAAGTGAGTGTGAAGGCCAGGGCTTGCTCCAGCTTCCGACGGTTGGCATTGCTGTCGTGGAAACGCTCCATGTCATGGTTGTCGATGAACGTTACCTGATCTTCCACTTGGGCATAATCGGTTGCCGAGCCTTCCAGCATGGACTTCAGACCGTACATATTGTCGGTGTTGTCCCTGAATACTTGGCGTACCTTTTGCGCGAAACGGAAGTCCAGCAGACTCATGCCGGATTCGTTGGCGAACTTATGGTTCTCCGCACTCACTTCGTTCACGCCGAGGAACCATTCGCCGAAGGTGAAGACCGGCTTGTAGTTGTTGACGGTAGCCATGAAACTCTTCTGCCAGCCAAACGGCATATGTTTCACCGCGTCCATTCGAATGCCGTCAATGCCCAGATCGAGCCACATTTTGATGGCATCCTTCAGGTAGGTGTCCACGGTGCTGTTGTTGTGGTTCAGGTCGGCAAGGTCGTACAGGTTTTTGTATATCCCGTTCTCTGTCGTTGAGAAATCGGTGCCCCCATTATGATGGAATAAATTCTGTGTATCGTTCGTGTATCCACCGAGCAGGGTGCCGTTGTTGTACAGCTTGCCGTTCTCCGCGAATGAAGGCTGGTCCGAGGAAGCGGGAGAGGTATGGTTCGGCGCGAAGTCGATGATGACTTTAATGTTCTTGGCATGAGCGGCAGCGATGAGATTCTGGAAATCGGCGATCGTGCCGTAAGCCGGGTTCGTTTTCTTGAAGTCTCTGGCCCAATAGCCGTGATAAGCGGTATTGTTCACGCCGGAATAGTTGATGACGCTGTAGATGTTCTCGACAGGCTGGGAGATCCAGATGGCGGTAACGCCCATGCCGGTCAGGTAGCCGTCGTTGATTTTGTTTATGATCCCTTGCCAGTCGCCGCCGCAGTATAATCTCAGATTGGTACAGGTACCGTCAAAGGCAGGTCCGGTCGGGTTGTTGGCAGCATTGCCGTCGGAGAAACGGTCCGTAAAGATTTGATAAATGACATCCGTGCTGAAATTTTGTTTATTGGACACCGAAGTATCCGGAGCCGCATGAGCAGGACCGAGAAGGCCCAAGGCCAGGGAGAAGCTAAGGGCTAGCGCGGCTGTCAGTTTGTAAAACTTTTTCATCGAAATTCCTCCTATGTAGTTGATATAGAGTAGGTTGGTTTTACTAGATTATCGGCTGCTTTTGTATCACCTCCTATACAAAATCGGGCAACAAAAAACCCCGGAATCTCCTGTAGAGAAACCGGGGTTGTTCCATACCGGGTGTGCGGTTACGGAATGCATGGCCCTTAAATTATGCGAGTGTTTGATTTCAACAATATTGTAAATGAAAGCGCATTCAAATGTCAATATTAAATATCCAAATAAAAGGAAAATTCACATAGAGTATGATGAAATTAAATTTTATAATTATTGATTTTTATTGAAACAAAATTTTACAGGTCATATAATAGGTTTAGGAAACGTTTACATTTAGAGATGATGTTGATGCGGATGGCATGCTTGTTTTTCAGTTGATCCAACTCAAGGACTTGATGTAAAGGAGGGAAGTACATGGAAAGTCATGCTGAAGACGGTGCAGAGCAGCTTCGGTTGGAAGCCAGAGGAGTAAAAGCGGCTTGCGCCGCGATGGAACGCGAGATTGCCGCAGGCACGACACCGGGAGGCGTACTGGGTGTTATGCATGAAGGCAAGCAGTGGTTCTATAGTGCCGGTTATGCCAACCCCAAGCCGAAGCAGGGCCAGCCTGTGCCGGCCAGCAAGGATACGTTATACGATTGTGCGTCCTTAACGAAGGTGGTGGTTACGCTCCCGTTGATTCTGCGATTGATTGATGAGGGGGGCTTGACCTTAAGCACAAAAGTGAGTGACATTCTGCCTTCATTCGGAACGGCGGGAAAAGAAGAGATTACGGTAGGCCAGCTGCTGACGCATACTTCCGGGCTCCAGGCGGATATGAACCTGCACTCGCAGGGCTGGAATAGGGAGCAGATGTGGGATGCCGTTCTTTCAGCACCGCTCGTGACCAAGCCGAATACCGAAGTGATTTACAGCGATTTGGGATATCTGACGCTTGGACGCATCATAGAACGGTCGCTGGAACTGCCTTTGGACCAAGCGTTTAAGCGATGGGTGTTGGATCCGCTGGGCATATGTCATGCCACGCTGACGCCTTCGCCCGAACAGGCCAGCCGTTATGCCGCAACGGAGTATGAGGATACGATCCAGGATCATCTGTGTGGGATTGTGCATGACGAGAAGGCGCGGGCTTTGGGTGGTGTCTGCGGCCATGCCGGATTGTTTGCCACCGCAGGTGATCTGCTGCAGTATGCCCGAATGTGGCTGGCACAAGGGGCGATCCCGGCAACGGCGAGTCCAGAGGCGGGGGGCGGCGAATCCTGCATCTTATCTCGGGCTGCGGCTGTGGCGTCCACTCGTACCCATACGAGCCATATTCAGGGCTCCAATCGTGGTCTGGGATGGGTACTGAAAGGGGATAAGATGGATGCTTCCGGTGATTGGATGGGTCCGGGCTGTTACGGACATACCGGATTTACCGGAACCAGCATGTGGATTGATCCTGAGTTGGATCTTGCGGTCGTTCTGCTGACAAACCGCGTGTACGGGGGACGGAGCAGCAGCGTCACTCAGCTGCGGGCCCAAGTTCATAACGCTTTGACAGGAGCCGTGGCATGGTAAGACGGGGAGGCAGCATTGGGTCGACAGACATCCAAGTATACCCCGGACCACGCACCGTGTGCACAGGGAGCAGCGCGCACGAAGTACACAATAACCGTCGTTCTCGATTCGGCAGCGGCAGCAATTCGAAAGGCGATATAACGCCGGGTGGACGTAAGCAATGACCGATTGAGCCGGTACATTTATGGGAGATCGTACATTGATGTCTTGTATAGCCATATGGAAGCCTTCGTTAAATAAGATCAACCGGTTGCATTCCGTTTCGAGGCAATTGAAGCGAATCCAAGCGAATCCTATGAATTACGATAATAAGGAGGAACACGTAATGACGAGTTTAAGCTGCAGGCCTTACCGGCCAGGAGACGAAGACGCTATCACTACCCTGTGGAATGCCTGCTTACCGGGAGATCCCATGACTCGGCTTCGCTTTCGGAATTTGGTGCTGCTCGATCCGAATTTTGATCCGCAAGGACTGCGGATTGCGGAGCAGGAGGGCCGCATGGTAGGCGTCCTGTATGCGGTACGCCGGAGGCTGCCGATGATCGGAACCGAACTGGAGCCAGATCACGGCTGGATCACCTTCTTCTATACCGATCCATCGGTTCGAAGACAGGGTGTGGCATCGCGGCTGCTGCAGGACGGCGAAGACTATCTTCGCGATCATGGACGCAGCAAAGTCTTTTTCTCCTCGTATGCCCCGAATTATATCGTTCCGGGCATCGATGGCGAGCGCTATCCGGAAGGCTTGGCGTGGCTGCAGGCAAGCGGCTTTACCCGCAATTACACGGCGGTTGCGATGGATCGCTCCCTGGTCGATTTTCATATGCCGCCGGAGGTTGCGGAATTAAAGCGGCAGCGCGAGCAAGAAGGCTTCACCTTCATGCTGGCTCAGGACAGCGATCTGGTGGAGCTGATCCATTTTGCGACGGACGTGTTTAACCCGGATTGGGGCCGGGCGATTCGTGAGGGACTGCTGCAGCGATTAAGAACGGATCAGATCCTGATCGCGCGCGATCAAGGGAAGCTGGTGGGGTTCTGCCTGCATGGCGGATATGAAGGCGTGGCTGAACGCTTCGGTCCGTTTGGCGTTGATCCGTCGATACAAGGGAAGGGACTCGGAAAAATCCTCTTGTATGACTGCCTTGCTCTTATGCGTGCTCAAGGACTGCACGGTGCCTGGTTCCTCTGGACGGGCGAGCAGAGCCCCGCAGGCCATCTGTACCGCAAAGCCGGATTTCACGTGACGCGCCGGTTCGATATTATGAGCAAAACGCTTCGTTAGATTCTACTACTTTTCATACAAAGGGGAGATCCGATGTGACGGAAGCAAAGCAGCATCACATTTTGGCGATTGGCGGGCATGCGGGCGATATGGATCTTACGGCAGGAGCCGTGATTGCTAAATACACCCAGGCTGGCCACAAAGCAACGTTTCTTCATCTAACGCCAGGGGAGAAGGGACACCCTCGTCTGACGCCGGAGGAGTACGCAAAGCAGAAGATTGACGAAGCTCACCAATTTGCGGATATCGTCGGCGCGGATGTCCGATTCCTTGCTTACAAGGATGCCGAATTACCGCTCGATGAGGAAGTGAAATATCAGGTAGCGGACGTCATACGGGAAGTCAAGCCGGATATCATCATCACGCATTGGAAGGAGAGCATCCATAAGGATCATTCCAATACCCATTATATCGTGGAGGACGCCCGCTTCTATGCGGGCCTGAAGACGATTGAACGCGAGCTTCCGTCCCACTATGCCCAGCATTTATACTATGCGGACAATTGGGAGGACCCTTATGATTTTCATCCCGAGGTCTTCATCGACATTCCGGACGAAGCCTATGAAACGTGGGTGAGAGCCATGAACGTGTACGCTTATGCCCGCGGAGAAACCTACGGCTTCCCGTTCATCGAATATTACAAAGCGCTCACGATCGTGCGGGGAGCACCGATGAACTTCAAGCGCGCGCAGGCCTTCGCGGTTCCGAGAGGCGCGTTGACCAAACGGTTACAATTTTTCTAAATATATGGTTTTTCATCCAATCAACTGGAATAATCGCTAACAATATCACAAAAAAATTGTGAGAAATACCAAAACATCCACTGACATTATACCTATCTTTTGATATAATGAGTGATGTTACGGGGGAACACGTACGGAATCATATATAGAGAATACAAACAGGAGAGGAAGTCTTCCATAGTGGAGGCTTCCTCTCTTTTCATTTCGTTCATCAACGGTTGTGAAACACGGGCGACATAGCGTTTCTGATTGCAGCTCTGGCCGGGAGGCGGAAGGGCGGCTGTTGCATTATTTAAAATCCATGGTATGATGTATTTAAAGAATCTTGAATTAAAGATATTAAATCAGGATATTAGGGCAGCCTCTGATGGGGATTACAGCCTAATTTAATGTGATTTTTAGGGCAGCCTATGGTCCTATTGGGCTATTCCAGGGCATTCTAACAGTAAGGTTGTCAAACGGATTCGAAATCTAACGATATAGCCAATCGAAAGGAGAATGAACCACATGGAACATACGCATATTTACCGCCAGGGAACTTCCCCGGAGGCACCAACCTTACTATTGCTGCATGGCACCGGAGGGAACGAGGAGGATTTGCTGCCGCTGGCGGAGATGATCTCGCCCACGTCGAATGTGCTCGGCGTCCGCGGGAACGTGCTGGAGAACGGCATGCCGAGATTTTTCCGACGTCTGGCCGAAGGCGTGTTTGATATAGAGGATCTCGTGAAACGCACGCACGATCTGAATGAATTTCTGAACTGGGCGGCCGCCGAGTACGGTTTTGACCGCAATCGCATCGTGGCCGTCGGGTATTCGAACGGCGCCAATATTGCCGCCAGCCTGCTGTTCCACGAAGGGGACGCGCTGCAAGGTGCCATTCTCCACCATCCGATGGTTCCGCTGCGGGATAAGACCTTGCCGGATTTGACCGGCATACCCGTCTTCATCGCGGCCGGCCGGCGCGATCCGATGTGCACCCCGCAGGAGAGCGAGGATCTGAATGAACTATTGAGCGGGGCAGGCGCGGACGTCAAGCTGCACTGGGAGAATGGGGGGCACCAGCTCAGCCGTGCAGAGGTCGGGATGGCCGCTGCCTGGTTTAAGGAGAAGTTCCTGTAATACCGGGCGTACCAAGATCCATGATGCGTTCCCTGTATAATCAAGTAAAAATGAAAGCGAATATGATCAAAATACCGTCAAAACGTTGGCGGTATTTTTTTTATACTTAACCCATCGAATAAGAATCGAGGGGGTCCGACATGGCACAGACAATGGAGACGATGAATAAGCCTGGCGCCCAGCCGACGCGGAGGGACAAGTCCAGGGGATCCTTGCAGCGGGGAGAGAACCTATGGGGGATCGCATTCGTAAGCCCGATGCTGGTCGGCGTTATCATTTTGGTGCTGTTTCCGATATTGGCAACGCTCGTGCTTGGTTTTGCCGATTGGAATTTCGTGCAGGGCTGGGACGGCATCCAGTGGGTCGGGTTTCAGAATTTCCGCCAGCTGCTGGAGGATGACATGTTTATCAAGTCGGTACGCAACAACATCTTGTTTCTTCTGACGGTTCCGGTCTACATGATGATCTCGATGACGCTGGCCATTTTGATTGACAGGTTTGTCTATATGAAGGGCTATTTTAAAGTGGCTTACTTCATGCCCTACATATCCAACATCGTGGCGGTTGCCGTCGTATGGCAGGTGCTGTTCCAGCCGTCCTACGGGCCGATCAACGAAATCCTCCGGACGATCGGAATATCCGATCCGCCGAAATGGATCGCGGATCCGAATTTCGCGCTGATTTCCATTATGCTGATATCGATCTGGATTTCGATCGGCTTCAATCTGATTATCTATATTGCCGGCCTGCAATCCATTCCGAAGGATCTTTACGAAGCGGCGGATATCGATGGAGCGAACGGCTGGACCAAGTTCAGGCGTATTACGCTGCCCCTGCTGTCCCCGACGTCCTTTTTCCTGCTGGTAACGGGGGTCATCTCCACGTTCAAGGTCTTTGATATCATTGCCGTCATGACGCAAGGGGGACCGATCGGCTCGACGACCATGATGGTGTGGTACTTGTACGATACGGCATTCGTCAACCTGAAGGTCGGTTACGCATCGTCCATTGCCGCGGTTCTGTTCGGCTTCGTCATGCTGATTACGCTGGGGCAGTGGGCCGCTCAGAAGAAGTGGGTCAACTACTAAGAGGAGGGCGTTATATGGGGACAAGAGTCGGCGTCGACTGGCGCAAGCTTATCGTCACGATCGCGATGTTCGCGGTGAGCATGCTGTTTCTCCTTCCTTTTATCTGGATGCTGGTTACATCCTTTAAGGTGGAGCGAGACGTATTCATATATCCGATTCAATGGATTCCGCGGGAGTGGAACGCGATTCAGAATTACAAGGAGGTATGGTTCGGGGATTATCCCTTCTATCTCTATTATTGGAACTCGATCAAGGTCAGCATACTGACAACGATCATCTCGGCCATGGTATCCGCCCTGGCAGCCTACGGCTTCTCCAAAATCCGGTTTGCCGCTGGCAATTGGCTGTTCATCATCGTGCTGGTGACCTACATGATTCCGGGCCAGGCCATCCTGATCCCACAGTTTATTCTGTACCGCAACATCGGGCTGTTCGACAACCATTTCGGCCTCATTATGCTGGGAAGTTTCAGCGTGCTCGGAACGTTTATGCTCAGGCAATTCTTCATGGGGGTGCATCAGGAATTCATCGAATCCGCCAAAATCGACGGCGCGAACCATCCGCGAATCTTCTGGTCGATTGCGCTGCCCCTGGTAAAGCCCGCAGTTGCCACGTATGCGATTCTGCGTTTCATCTGGACGTGGAACGATTATCAGAATCCGCTCATCTTCCTGCGGACGGATCGGCTGTTCACGATTCCGCTGGCGATGCAGAAATTCACGTCCTTAAGCGGAGAATTCTATTCCCTGATCATGGCGGCTGCCGTGTCGGCGATATTCCCGCTGCTGATCGTGTTTATCATCGGCCAGAAGAGCGTCATCGAAGGAATTGCATTGGGCGGGGTCAAGGGCTAGGGAAGCACGAAGAATGAACGGAGTAAAAATAGTTCCAACATCAGTAAAGATTGTTTTATGGTTAAGATGTAAGCGCTCTATATAATGTGGATAGTTACAGCTAGAATCGTCACGACCTTACATATCGATATCAATGGGGAGGGTTATAGACAATGATGAACAAAAAATGGTGGTCAGGCGTTCTCACGGCCGCGATGGTGATCAGCTTGCTATCCGGCTGCGGCGGAGCGAAGGAGGATGCGGCGCAAGAGGGTTCCGCGCAAGGCGGTGGCAAGACCAATCTGAGGCTGTACACCTATGGCACGGAGGAAGCTTACAATTGGAAAAAAACGATCCAAGCCTATGAAGAGGCAACGCCGGGCGTGACCATTGAGCTCGTCCAGCTCAGCGAAAAAGGGGATACGCAGGAGGCGTTCAAGAAGCTTGACCTGGAGGCGGCATCCTCGGCCCAGATGGACATTCTGATGTTCAGCGATCCGGCAGGTTATGCGCAGCGGGTGGCGCTCGGCATGGCCGAGCCGCTGGATGACTTTATCGCGAAGGACGGGTACAGCGTGGAAACGGATTATAAAGTGGATACTCGCCTCGATGGCAAGGTCTACGCGCTGCCCGGCAAGTTCAACCCTTGGTACGTGCTGCTGAACAAGGATCACTTGGAGGAAGCGGGCCTGCCGGTTCCAACGGACTGGACCTGGGACGAATATGCGGATTATGCCAAAAAGTTGACCCAAGGCGAAGGAGCGTCAAAGCGCTACGGAACGTACTTCCATGGTCCGCAAGGGGGCGGATGGCTGGAGTTTTTGAAGCTGATGATGGCCAATCAGCCCCAAGATACCGATTATTTGAAGACCGACGGCTCTTCCAATCTGGATAACCCGACCTTCAGACAGACGCTGGAGCTGCGCGTGCGGATGGAGAAGGAGGACCAGTCCTCGGTGCCCTACACGGACATGATCTCCCAGAAACTGAATTATCGGACGCAATTCTTCAATCAATCCGCAAGCATGATCACGATCGGCAGCTGGATGAACACGGAGATCGGCGGAACGGATAAAGTGCCGCTGGACTTCAATGTCGCCGTAGCCCCATTCCCGAAAAACGAGGAAGGAGATCCGACGGGACTTACGCCGGTAACCACGGATTACGTGGCGGTGGCGGCCAAGTCCAAGCATAAGGAAGAGGCTTATAAATTCGTCCGCTGGTATACAACGGAAGGGCAAATCGTGCAGGGCAAGAACATTCCGGCCTGGCAGCAGGTGAAGACCGAGCAGGTGGAAGAGATCATCGACACCATTCTCTCGGGCACGAAGAGTCCGGAGAAGGTAGACAAGAAATCGCTTGTGGACACATTGGTTGCCTCGAAGGCCTCGGCCATCGTCCCTCCGGCGCCTTATCAGGCGGAAGTGTACGAGGCGGTGAACGAGGAATACGAGAAGCTGATCCTGGGCAATCAGGATATTGATCAGACCGTAGCGAATTCGCAGGAGCGAGTGAACAAAATTATAGAATCCAACAAAAAATGATCTGGTATAATAGACAAAAAAATCGGGACGGAACTCTTCGTCCCTTTTTTGAATCCACGTACACCATTCCCGTCACGCCATACCAGAGGTGGATCCTATGCCCGCACGACTGAAGAGCCTGATCCCGAGCTCCATCAGGCATAAGCTGATTTTGGCTGCCGTCACCTGCATCGTCGTTCCCGCCATCGTCAGTTTGATTCTGTATAATTCGTTAACGAAGGAAGCCTTGAGGCAGCAGGCGGTATCCAATGCAAGCGATGCCCTTCAGCTGGTCCGCGGATCGGTGACGAATCTGCTCTTAAGCAAAATCAATATCGCCAACTACATTCAGATGAATTCCGGTTTGAATTCCTATTTCAAGCAAGTGGTCTCTGGCAACGAAGACCCGGATCCTTACCGCAGATTCATGGAATCCAACCGGGTGCTGGAGCATCTGGACAGCTTGACGGTCGTCGGAGAGAAAAGTTATGTCACCGTCATTCTGGAGAACGGCTCCTATTACATGAATTATTCCGTAAGCGATTACAATCCGCTCGATTACAGGCAGCGCCCCTGGTTCGGCCAGATTTCGGAGCTGCAAGGCTTGGAATCCCTGTGGACGAAGCCGGAGGCCACGATGTTCCGCTCCGACCAAATCGATCATCCGACGCAATTATCGGTGGTGCGCACGCTCCGGCTGCCGGATTCCGAAATTTACGGCTACGTGATCGTGACGTTCATGGAGGATCAGATTAGCGGGATTTTCAACTCCCTTTCGGAAGGCAACGATATGGTCCTGCTGGATGCCGAGGGAACCATCGTTTCCGGCAGCCATCAGAGCCAGATCGGAACGACCTTTGCTTATCTAGATGATTTGGATCAAGAGAAGCCGTATTCGATTGTATCGATGAAGGGGGAGAAGCAGCTGATGGTACACCAGGACATTCCGTTTGCGGGATGGCGCTTGGTGCTGATGCAGCCGTACAAGGATGCGATCGTTAATATCAACTCGATTTTCAACCAGGTGTTCTGGTTTCAGATGTGCTCCTTTCTGATCTTTTTGCTGCTACTTATCGGGCTCGTTCGCGCTTTTACCAAGCCGTTAGTCAAGCTCGGTAAGGTGGCAAGCTCCGTGCAGCGCGGGAATTTGGAAGTCAGATCGAATGTTCACGGTAATGATGAGGTAGGGCGATTGGGGCATTTATTCGATGACATGCTGGATCGGTTCAAGGCCATGATCTCGGAAATATCCGAGAACCAGGCGAGAAAACGAAAAGCGGAGCTTCGAATGCTCCAAGCCCAGATCCATCCCCATTTTCTGTTCAATGTCCTGAATTCGATCCGGATGAAGGTCATGAAACGGGGCGATCCCGAAAGCGCCAAGATGATCGGCTCCCTGTCCGTACTGCTCCGCATGACGATCAGCCGCGAGGAGGACGAGATTGCGCTTCACGAAGAAATCGACCTGATCTCGCATTACGTAGCCCTGATGAACCTTCGGCAGAAGGAGGAAGTCAGGTTGGATTTGGATATCGCGCCGGAGGCTTTCCTCTTCAAGGTGCCGCGCTTTTTTCTGCAGCCGATCGTGGAGAATGCGTTGATCCATGGGCTCAACCAGCAGGCAGGTACGATTCGGATTGCAGCGGCCATGAAGGGCGCGCATCTCGTGCTGGCGGTGAAGGACGACGGCATCGGCATGGATGCCGCCATCCGGGAGTCGATTGCCCGGAGAATCCAGGGCGGCTCCGACGGGTCTTCGATGCAGGATGAGGCAAGGGGAGGCAGCTTCTCCCATATCGGTCTTCAAAATGTGATGGAACGGATGAGCATGGTGTTCGGCGAGGCATTTCAATGTCGCGTCTACAGCGAGCCTGGTCAAGGAACGGTGATCGAGATGTTTATACCGGAAAGAGGGAATGCGGATGTATAACGTGATGCTGGTAGACGATGATTATCCCGTCATCGAGCTGTTGTCGGAGGCCATCTCGTGGAATGAGCTGGGCTTGAATCTGATGGGAAGTTATGAGAACGGAATGAGTGCCTGGGAGGATGCGAGGTCTTCGCCTCCGGACATTCTGATTACGGATATCGGCATGCCCAAAATGAACGGGCTTGAGCTGTCCGCACGCATTAAAGAAGTGAAAGCCGATGTGCGGATCGCCATTCTGTCCTGCCACAACGAATTCCAATATGCCCAGCAGGCCATGCGCCTGAACGTGCAGGATTATTTGCTGAAGGATATGCTCGATCCCGAAGAGCTGGCACAGCTGCTGCGGCGGTTCAAGCAGGCAATGGACGAGGAAGCACAGAAGGGCTGGGAGCGGTCACGGATGGTCCATCTGGTGGACGAATCCAAGGAGCTGCGGAAGGAGCAGAGCCTCAAAAATTTTATCCACCAGCCCCTGCTGTCCCCCGAAAAATGGCGGCTTGAGCTGTCGGAGTACGGGGTGCTGAAGCCGGGGCATCACTGTCTTCCCGTGGTCGGACATTTGGAGGATGTCCGGGAGATCAAGCACCGTTTCGCCTCCAACCAGACGCTGCATTTTGCTCTGGGCAACGTGCTGCGGGAGGTGCTGGATCAACTGAATCCGGATGCGGTGCATGTCCTATACGATGCCAAGTCTTCGCTGCTCCTGTTCTCGTACCGGCCCGGCTTGGGCAGCAACATATACGATGAGGCCGCCGCCTGCCTGAAGGAGGTGCAGCAGACGCTCGAGCGAGTGCTGCGAATCCGCATGTCGTTCCTGATCGGCCGGGGCTGCGCGGATCCCGAAGGCTTAAAGGCAGGGCTCAATGAACTGCTGGCCTGCCAGCACCAACGGTTCTATCTGAAGCCGCAGGAGATATCCAAACTGAACGGAGCGGTTGAACAGAAAAGCCTGCATGGGGATCCGGATCTTTTCGCTTATTATGACCGGGCCAGTTCGGAGCTGCGGGAATCGCTGCTCGGAAAAGAGGGCTTATGCGGAGCGCGCGACACGGTCGATCGGTGGATCGTTTGGATTCAAGAGAAGCGGTATGCACCGGAATCGGTCAAGGACTGGGTATTGAAGCTTCTATTGGATCTGAAGCTAAGGCTTCATCTCCTGCATTCGCTGTCACCCGCCTATACGGCCGATGCGCTGCACAAAGAGATCATGGACATGGATTCCCTGAACGAGCTGAAATCCTGGCTTCACGATTATTTGGAATCCACCATGCAGGCTATGGATCGGGGATTCGGGGGCAGCAGAAGATCGGAAGTGGCGGAGGCCTGCAAATACGTGTCCCTTCGGCTTGACCAGAGGATCACGCTGGATGACGTTGCGGGCTGCCTGCACCTGAATCCGAGCTATTTTAGCCGCATGTTCAAGAAAGAAACCGGCATTACCTTCATCGAATACGTCACCCGGATGAAGATGGAGCGTGCCAAGGAGCTGCTGCGGCAGACGGACCGCACGGTCGGGGAAATCTGCGAAAGTCTGGCTTATGACAATGTGAGTTATTTCAGCAAGACATTCAAGGCGTATGCGGGGGTAACCCCCGTAGAGTTCCGGAACGGTTGAAAGGGCGTCTCCAACACGCGTCGAAACGGGAAGAAGGAGGTTTTAGCCCGATGAACAGGATACAGGAGCTGATAACGATCGTGAACGGGATGGCTCCCGCCGATCTAGGGATGTATTACCAAGGCGGGGACCAGAGGTCCTTCTGGGAAGGCATCCGGCGAAGCGAAGATTACGAGCAGGACATATCCGAGATTCGCGAGGAAGGGGAACGGCTGCTGTCTGTCCCGAACCCGCCGCTGACGTATGACTTATTCACCCGGTTTGCCCAGCAGGGAACGAGGCTGGACTATGAGAAGGTTTATTTCGAGCGAAGGCGCCGGCTGAATACATTTGCCCTGCTGACCCTTCTCGAGCCGGATAATGAGGCGTACCGGACGGCTCTCCAGGAGATGATCTGGTCCATCTGCGATGAGTATACCTGGTGTTTGCCGGCGCATGTGAACGCGGAATCGCCGGGCGGCATCAAGGGGACCATTGATCTGTTCAGCGCCGAGACCGGGTTTACCCTTAGCGAAATCCACGTGCTGCTGCGGGACCATCTGTCTTCGCTGCTGATCGCAAGAATCGAGGAGGAGGTTGAAGCGAGGTTGTTCCTTCCTTTTCTGAGTCACGAGCACGGATGGGAGACGGCGACGCATAATTGGTCTGCCGTCTGTGCCGGTTCCATCGGCTCTGCCGCGCTGCTGGTTATGGAATGCGGGGAATCCCTTGCCGGGATTCTGCTCAAGACGGAGCGGTGCATGGACTATTACCTGCAGGGCTTTGGCCCCGATGGAGCCTGTCTGGAAGGGCTGGGATATTGGAATTACGGGTTCGGGTATTTCGTGTATTATGCCGATTTGCTGCGCAAGCGCAGCCGAGGCGAGATGGACTGGTTTCGTGCGGAGAAGGTCGGCCGTATCGCTTTGTTTCAACAGAAGGGCTTTTTAGGAGGCAAGGCCGTCGTCAATTTCTCCGATTCGCAGCCGGAAAACACGGTACATCTCGGCTTGTCTCATTATCTGGCCGGATTGTACGCAGACTTCGAGTCTCCGCCGCAGTCTCTCCGGTCGGGCTACCGCGACGATCATTGCAGCCGCTGGGCTCCGGCTTTGCGCAACCTGATCTGGCGGGACCCTCTGATGGCGGGAAGCGATTGGGAAGAGGCAAGTTATTATTTGCCCGATGCCCAGTGGCTGATCTCCCGCAGTTCCCATGGAGGCGATGT
This sequence comes from Paenibacillus lautus, assembly GCF_050482385.1. Lineage (GTDB taxonomy): Bacteria > Bacillota > Bacilli > Paenibacillales > Paenibacillaceae > Paenibacillus_AQ > Paenibacillus_AQ lautus_B. Next base: position 27,298 of record NZ_JBCNHV010000018.1, on the reverse strand, counting down.
GTATGCGTTTGCCGCCAAGGGCGGCAGCAACGGGGAGCCGCACAACCATAATGATCTCGGGCATTTTATCGTGTACGGCTCGGGGGAAGTATGGTGCTCGGACCTCGGCTGCGGCGAGTACACGGCGGAGTATTTCGGCAAAGGACGGTATGGCTATGATTGCAACGGCTCCCAAGGCCACTCCGTGCCGATCATCGACGGCCATTATCAGCAAGAGGGTTCGGATAGCGCCGCGGTCGTATTGGAAGTGGCGGCGGGTGAAGCCGTGGATCGGCTTGCGCTTGAGTTGACCTCGGCCTACCGGGTTCCTGCACTTCAGTCATTCACGAGGACGCTGGAGTGGAACAAGAAGGGGAATCGGCCGGAACTGACGCTAAGCGACCGGTTTACGTTCGATTCACCCCCGGAGAGTCTGGTGGAGCGGATCGTCACCAGGATACGGCCCGAGTTGGTGCTGATCGATGGCCAGCAGGTTGTTAGGTTGCGGGCACCGGGTACTTATGAGCAAGCAGAGGCGGGAAGGCAAGAAGCCATTCGGACTTTGGAAAAGACGGCGGAGCTGATAGCAGTTGTAGAGGGGACCGGGGAGCAGCCTGCTCAGGTTCGAAGAGGAAATCGGGAGGAACCGGCTCAGCACCGAGGAGGGAACCGGGAGCAGCTCAAGCTAAAAGGCTCTATATCGGAGTCAACGATCCCCCGGTATGACAAACCCGGCCTGCTGATCCACTACGACAACGAGCTGGTGGAGCCTGATCTGGCAAGCCATGTTTTCCGTGATCACTTCGGCAAGGAAGCGGCTTGGTATGCCGTCGATTTCAAAGTGAAGGCCCTTGGTTTGCATGCGAATATCGATTTCAGATTTCAATTCATATGAACAGAGGAGTGGAGAGGAATGAAAACGGAGATCGCTTTGAATTGGTTGACGGAGGCCTGGGAGAAGTCGCTTGCGAAGACGCAGCGGAACGTAACGGGGATCGGAGCGAGGTTTCCGCATGCCAGTCAGAATGGCGTCTACCAGCTGGAGCCGCCGCATTGGTGGACGGCCGGTTTCTGGCCGGGAATTCTGTGGCTTCTGTACAATGACAGTGGCCTGGCGGAGCTTAGAACCACCGCCGAGCAGTGCGAAATCATCCTGGATGACGTGCTGAACCAATATGTGCGCCTGGATCACGATCTCGGCTTCATGTGGACGCTGACCAGCATCGCTTCCTACAAGCTGACCGGCAGCGAAGAGTCCAAGGTGCGCGCGCTCAAGGCAGCCAACTACCTGGCTGCGCGCTTCAACCTGAAGGGCCAATATATTCGGGCCTGGAATCCGTGGTCTGAAGGGGAAGATAATGCAGGTCTCGCCATCATCGATTGCGCCATGAATACGCCCCTGTTGTTCCTGGCGTCGCAGATCAGCGGCGATCCCCGCTACCGGCATATTGCCGAAGCGCATATGGACACGGTGGTCCGGGACTTCGTCCGGCCGGACGGTTCCGTCTATCACATCGTACGGTACGATCCGGTTACCGGTGAGCGCCTGGAGGGGATCGGCGGGCAAGGCTTTGCGCCGGAATCCGCTTGGTCCAGGGGAACGGCGTGGGCGATCTACGGCTTGACGCTTGCCTACCATCATACGGGCAAGTCGATATATCTCGACACGGCGAAAACGGTGGCGCATTTCTTCCTGGCAAATCTGCCGGAAGACCATGTGCCATTCTGGGACTTCCGCGCGCCGGACGAGGCCCGCATCTACCGGGATTCGTCCGCCGGAGCCTGTGCCGCCAGCGGGTTGCTGCTACTGGCAGACAAGGTGGATCAAGGACAGGCAGCTGTGTACAGGAAATCTGCGATTCGGATTCTGGAATCGCTGTACCGGAATTACGGCACGTGGGATAACGATGAAGAGGAAGGCTTGATTCTCCACGGGACCAGTCATTATCCGGAAGGCAAGAATATCGACGTGCCCCTGATTTACGGCGACTTTTTCTTTGTCGAAGGACTGGCGCGGCTGAGAGGAAAAGGGCCGTTTTACTGGGAATAACGGAGATTGGATAAAAAAGCATTCCGGAAATGGAGTGAGCATATAAGATGAGCATACAGGTTACTGGGAATCCCGAGGGCGGCTTGATCCATCCGGTTGCCCGGAATCCGCTACGGACAAGAGGCGATGTGCAGGAAGCACTCACCCAACTGCTCGAGCCTCTGAATAAATGTTACAGCGAGGGGCGCGCACGCTTAATCCTCGAAAGATCAGGCGTCGACGCCTATGCCGATATTGCGGAAATGGAGGGGTTCTCGCGGGTCCTGTGGGGGCTCGTCCCCGCCGTTGTCGGCGGCTCCCATGACGAGCCGTGGGAACTGTGCCTGCAAGGAATACGTTCAGGGACGGATCCGGCGCATGCGGAGTATTGGGGTAAGGTGAACGATTATGATCAACGGCTGGTGGAGATGGCGGTGTTCGGATTGGCCTTTGCCCTGATTCCGGATCGCCTCTGGCAGCCGCTGAGCGAGAAGGAGAAGGACAACCTCTATCAGTGGCTCTATCAGATCAACCATCATCCTTGCTATGATTGCAATTGGCTATTTTTCCATGTGCTTGTCAACGTTGGTTTCCTCAAAGCGGGTTTGCCGTATGATGCCGAGCAGCTGGAGAACAATCTCCAGCGCATTGAGGAATTCTATCTGGATGAAGGCTGGTATAGCGATGGGATCGGGGGGCACAGCGATTATTACGTGCCGTATGCTTTTCATTTCTACGGCCTGATTTATGCACAGCTGATGGGAGACGAAGATCCGGAACGCGCCGGGCGCTACAGGGAGCGGGCAGCTTTGTTTGCACGCGATTTCATTCACTGGTTTGCTCCCGACGGGGCGGCCGTTCCTTACGGACGCAGCTTGACGTACCGCTTTGCGCAGTCGGCCTTCTGGTCGGCTGCGGCTTATGCCGGGCTGGATGGGTTTAGTCCGGGCCAGCTGAAGGGGCTGGTCCTTAGAAATCTCAGATGGTGGTTTCAGCAGCCTATATTCGACCGGGACGGGGTGTTGACCGTGGGTTATGCTTACCGGAACCAAATCATGTCGGAGAACTATAACGCGGCCGGCTCGGTGTACTGGTCGCTGAAGACGTTCCTGATCTTGGCTTTGCCTGAGGAGCATCCGTTCTGGATGGCCGAGGAGCAGGAGATGCCGGAAACGGGTAGAATCTCGTTACAGGAGCCCGCACATCTGGTCCTTTGCCGTGACGAACAGACCGGCCACGTGGCCGCGTTCAATACGGGCCACCCGTCTACCAACGAGCATACGCATACTTCGGCCAAGTACGAGAAGTTCGTATACTCTACCGCCTTTGCGTTCAGCGTGCCGAGAGCGGAATGGGGACTGGCCCAGGGGGCTTTTGATTCCATGCTGGCGCTTAGCGAAGGCGATCGACTGTTCCGGGTCAAACGCTTATGCGTGGAGACGCGGATACAGGAGCATGTGCTGTATGCACAATGGAAGCCATGGAGGAACGTGGAGGTGCAAACATGGATAGCTGCAGGTCTGCCTTGGCATATCCGCATTCATCGGATCAGCACGGGAAGGAGTCTCGATGCTGCGGAAGGCGGGTTTGCGTTGGGCTTAGGTTTCCTGCATAGCTCCCAAGCGGGAGATAGAGAAGCTTCGGCTTCCGGCACTTTCGGCACCAGCGCCATCTATGGCATGCTCGGTTACGATACGGCAGAGCTCATCTACCCTCATGCTAATACGAACCTTCTGCATCCCCGCACTGTCATTCCTACGCTGATGGCGGCGCTCGAACCCGGAAACCATTGGCTCATAGCAGCCGTGCATGGCACCCCCAGCGCTCCCGGCACTCCCGCCATTGAGGAGCCTTCCATGGAAGACGTGAAAGAAAGGCTGGGTGTCGAGATCTTGCAGGGTCAGATTACGATCACCACACAGACGGGGAACGTGATCGTGATTCCGATGGACTAACAAGCAGGTGGTCTCACCCTAACAGGTATGAAGCAGCGGTTTGTCAGAGCTAATATAGATCATACAGATAAACAGGCGAAAGCCGGGGGTTATTAACCCCCGGCTTTCAATATCATGGCCTTCCGCCCGCGAATCATCATAAGGACTTATTTTGTCAAATAGGAACTGGTCAGAGGAACAAACAGGGAAGTGCCAGGACCTTCATCAACGATCTCCACAAAAATAAAATCGGCAGCCGATACATCGACGTCTACGCCGACCAGGCCATCTTCAGCAGCCAGGGACACCTTTTTGAGCGTTGAGTTGTTGTGGTCCATAATTACGATTTCTTGCGCACCGCCAGTCACGGCCAGCTCAAGATGCAGTTTGGCATATTTTTTACCCGTCATGATCTGGAAGCTGTTTCCTTGTTTGGCCGAATCGGTATGTAAATAAACGTCTTTATAATCCTTGCCTTTGTAGACTGTATCGCTGGAATCTTTGGTGTGCCAGGCCGATGTCCCCAATACGGAGGCTCCGAGCGAGCTTAATGATAACGGACTGGAGGTTTCGGATGGGGATCCCTGATTGCCGCCAATCAGTACTGAAGAAGTTGCGCTGTCATAACGAATGTCGATATTCATCAGATCGCCTACAGCTCGCACAGGCAAGTACGTTGTGCCGTTGTAGGTGATCGGCAGCACGGTTTTGCCGTTTGCGTCTTTCGGCGTTACCACCGTACCGTTTAACTTCAGGGAAATCTTGCTGTTCAAATAGGCTTTGATGGGCTCCAAAGCTGACGACGCCATAGCGCCTGTACCGATCCCCAGCGTGAGCGTACCGGCCAATAACCCATACAGTACTTTCTTCTTCATTAAAACCCCTCCCAAAATTTAGGTTAATTTTCATGCTTTATAGTAGTAAAGTATCAGAAGGAAGTCAACCCTTTTTAAAGGGAAGGTCCGATCCTTCATGGCTGCGTACGGGTAACGGCTGTGCATCCGGGTTATGCTTGTTGCAGAAATGGCTCTTTTGCGAGAGCTTGCCAGAAAAGGGCGGGATATTTTCATGAAAAGTGATACAATGATAAAAATACGTAAACAAGGGTAGCGGAAGGATCAACGTTTACCTGGCAGCGAAGTGGGAGTGTGATCAAGAGAATGGAAGAGACGTATACGGCAAAACGGGCAGTCAGCATGGAAGACATCGTACGCGCACACCACGTGCTTCGCGAAGTGATCGTGCGGACGCCGCTGCAGCGGGACGCTGTGCTATCGGCTAAGTATGACTGCGAAGTGTATTTGAAGCGCGAGGACTTGCAGGTGGTTCGCTCCTTCAAGATCCGTGGCGCTTACAATATGATTCGCAGCTTGTCGGATGAGGAACGGGGCAACGGCATTGTGTGCGCCAGTGCGGGAAACCATGCGCAAGGGGTAGCTTTCTCCTGTAATGCGCTGAATATTAAAGGCAAGATTTATATGCCGAGTACGACTCCGAAGCAGAAGGTGAAGCAGGTGAAGCGTTTTGGCGGGGGCAGTGTTGAGGTCATTCTGATCGGCGATACCTTCGACGATGCCTACGCTGAAGCGATCAAGGCCTGTGATGAGTATGGCATGACCTTTATTCACCCGTTCGATGAAGCAAAGATCATCGCGGGCAATGGCACCATCGGGATGGAAGTTATGGAGGAACTGGACGCGCCGGCGGATTATATGTTTGTTACCATTGGCGGCGGCGGTCTTGCGGCAGGCGTGGCAACGTATGTCAAAACCGTCAGCCCAACGACGCAAGTCATTGGCGTCGAACCGCTAGGGGCTGCATCCATGATCGAATCCAAGAAGCAGGGTGAGGTGGTCACCATGCATGAGATCGACAAATTCGTGGATGGCGCCGCCGTGAAGCGCGTCGGACAGCTGACGTACGATATATGTAATGAACTGGTCGATGACATCGTGACGGTTCCGGAAGGAAAAGCCTGCACCACCATCCTGGAGTTATATAACGAAAATGCGATCGTTGTAGAGCCTGCCGGGTCGCTGGCCGTGGCTGCGCTGTATATGAACCGGGACCGGATTCGCGGAAAAACGGTGGTATGCATCATCAGCGGCGGCAATAACGATATCGACCGGATGCAGGAAATCAAGGAGCGTTCCTTGATATATGAAGGGCTGAAGCATTACTTCATGATTAACTTCCCGCAGCGTGCGGGAGCACTCCGCGAGTTTCTGGAAGAAGTGCTGGGTCCCGACGACGATATTGCACGCTTTGAATATACGAAGAAGCATAACAAGGAAGACGGACCTGCCCTGGTGGGCATCGAGCTGTTAAAGCCCGAGGATTACGGTCCGCTGGTGGAGCGGATGCAGCGCAAGGGTCTGGATTATACGGAGCTGAACAAGAACATGAACCTGTTCAATCTGCTGATTTAAGAGGCGCACAGACCGCGATAACTAGGCACAAACCACGTTTAAAAGCCGGATTCTCCTGTAAACGGGAATCCGGCTTTTTTTCATATCTAGACATGTGGTTGACGATCCTGCTGAACGCGGACAATGGTCTGTGGTTCGTTCGACTAGTCGAGTGGGGCCGCCTTCGCACGATACTGCTCCACTTCCTGGGTCAGCTTGTCCTTGTTGCTCTCAAGCACCTCAGACCAGGACTTCAGCTTTTTCAGGAGAGTGCTTTTGGAGACGGCGTCGCTGTCCTTGAGGACGTTATCGAAGGCTTGCCGTACTTCCGGATCGAGAAGATTGTCCTCGTACTTGAATAGAGGCGTATTGTTATAGCCGTAAAATAAGCTTAGCTCGGTAAAACGAAGTTTCAGCTTCATATCCGCGACCCGGTTTGATTTGGGATATGTCGTGATAAAATCCTCCTGCGCAAGTCCACGTTCAATGACCTCGGACCAAGGGATGACCAAGGCCGCATCACTGACCGCAGGCTTCTGGGATTCCACGATCATGATGTCGATATAGGCTTGAAGATCCTTATTAATGTAAGGCTTGTATGGTTTCAGTGTCGTATAGTCAATAATCGGGAAGATGACGCCTTCGGTCGTATACAGTCTGTAGCCGCTGTCCCGCAGGTTGATGAGCACCTTCCGAAGCGTGTCGTCCTTGGCTTTGTTGATGGTGGTGTTAATCGGCTCCCCATATTTGTATAGGTTCATCAGCTTATCCTGAATGCCGATTTCATACACCTTGTCGGTTTTTGCCGGGAGCGCATCATTCATCGCGTTCTCCAGTTTGAGCACCAGCATGGTCGCCTGATACGTGGTTACGCTGCCGATATGCTTGGTGATGTAAGACTTGGCATAAGCCACATCGGATTCCTTCAGCAGTTTACTGGCTTTGCTGTACACCGCATTGCCGAAGGCGGTAGCTTTGCTTGAGACGGCGGTTGAACCAGATTGGGATACGGATGCAGTTGCTGCGTTAGCGATGACGCCGGTCTGGATCGATAGAATAAGTGCAAGGATGGCAGCCATCGCGGATTTTTTGGATTTTGACATATATATTCCTCCCTTACCACACATTACCCTTATCCTATCATCTTCTATAGAACATTAGTTTACATTGATCGAAAAAATATTAAAGATTTTGTTAAGCTCCGACCGCGAATCCATGACGAGTTTGTATTATTTGCTCGAAAAAAGAAGTTTCGTCCCGGCGATTCCGACCAGGAATATAACGAGACTGATCCATGGCGCTATTGTCAGAACCGGCAGCAGCCGCCCCAGCCACACGCCGACTACCAGAATCAATACGGTGATGGCGACATAAATCCCCATATTGCGAACATTAATCTTGCGCTTGTCCTCCTCCGGCTTGAAGGTGTCGCTCTTCATCCATCTTAACAATGCGTGGATAAGCACATAGGAACCGCCTGCTATCAAAATCAGGGTGGAAATACGTACCTGCGTCATGCGCTCAACCGGCCCTCCGGCCCACATCGTGATGAATCCGACCAGCGCTTGGACGAAGAAAAACCAGGTTAAGGCAATCCAAGGGATCATGAAATGGTATTGGAGACTGCTCAGGCCTTTTATTTTTGGCAGCTGCTCCACCAGCTCCTTGCAGTAGGATTCGGGATCGCTTCCGAACACATCCTCGGCGCTCCTGCCCTTGGCTTGGGCATCCAGCAGGTGCTGGGCGATTTCAAGCAGCAGTTCCTCTCCTTTTTGCTCCTGCACGAAGCTGCTGCGGATATAGACCACCATGTCTTGGTAATAGCTAAGATTGTCAGGCGTCATGGCATCCTGGAGTCGGTTGTTCTCTTTGATCATCTGTTTGGTATTCATCTTCATTGTCCTCCACGGGTTAGAATATGGTCCACACTATCTTTAAGCGTTCCCCAATGTTCCTTGAATTGTTGAAGAACGTGCAGGCCTTTATCGGTCAGATTGTAATATTTACGGGGCGGTCCCCCGGCACCGGGGGCAGGCCGCAGTGTCCCTTCGATAAGCTGGTCTTTCTGCATGCGAAGCAGCAGGGGATAGATACTGCCTTCGCTTACAAACGTGAGTCCGCTGTCTTCCAGCAGCGTGCTAATCTCATAGCCATATACCTCCCGATGCTCCATAAGCGAGAGAATGCAGCCTTCGAGAATGCCTTTTAGCATTTGACTTTGGGTGGTCATGAATGGGATTATCCTCCTTCAAGTATATTGCTATGCAAGGTAGCGGGGCGTATTTAGGCTGGGCTACAAATGAGAATGATAAATGCCGAGTGACGAATGACAGTGATGTCGGATGAGAATGACAATGGCGAATGGCAATAGGGAATGGCAATTTGCAATGACAATTTGCAATGACAATTTGCAATGACAATTTGCAATGACAATGGCGAATTACAATTGTGAATAAAGAATAGCAAAACCTTGATCCCTACAAAACGGACGTCCCTGTCAGCTACCTTGTTATGCAATATATCATACCAGTAGCATACTTGCAATGCAAGGTAGCTTGTAAATCCATGTCGTATTCGTGAACCAGGTATAATTCTGCCGTTCCTATTTCACAATAATAAGCATTCTGAAGCAATAGAAGACACCCTAAACATTTAGGGGGAAGAAGGAGGAGTTCTTTAGGTGAGTGCTAACTTTTATGACGATGAATTGCATGGTGGAGACGCTGTGCCGGCAAACGGGCAAGAGGTTGTTACGGGCAGCAGTGCAGCCGATGGGGTATTTGGCCAGCCTGAAGGGGGATACGACTCCGAGGGTGATGAAACAGATCTGTCTGCTTCAAGCTTATGGGAGAACGACCCCATCGGGAAGACCTGGATGAATGATTGGAGCGGACGAGAAGAGACGCATGCGATGTTTCGCCAGAGCTATGAGTGAGGCTCGAGATTCGATGTTTCGCCAGGGCTATGGGTAAAGCTCAAGATTCGATGTTTCGCCAGAGCTATGAGAAAGGCTCGAGATGCGGTGTGAAAGCTGGGCGGAACGATTAAAGCAGGCGAGAGAACGATGCCACGTTTGTCTGTGGTATAAGTAGTGGTTAAATGGACCGTTTCATAACCGGTGGAGCTGTAGTAAAAGGCTGAATCACGGAATACAACCGATGTACACATGCTTCGCACATTGCATTGTAGCTCGCCGTCTTCCATTTGCGTTGACAATCCATAATCACGATGCTAAGATAAGCTTAACTAATTCATATTAAACTTATCGGAATTGTTAATATTATGATTACGGCGTGTTATCGCAAGGAGGAATCGGCATGGAGCGGCAAATTACAATCCGGCATAATCAAGAGGAACTTACGGCAACGATCCACTACCCATTGAAGGAAGCGGCCCAAGGCGGCAGGTGCAATCGGGTACCGTTGGTCATAATCTGCCACGGCTTTGTTGGAAGCCGGATCGGCGTGGACCGGCTGTTTGTCAAAACGGCGCGTGAGTTGGCCGAGGACGGGTATATGGTGATCCGGTTCGATTATATCGGATGTGGAGAGAGCTCTGGCAATTACGGAAGCGAGGGGCTCGACTCGATGATTGCCCAGACGCGTTCCGTTCTCGATTATGGACTCAGCTGTGCCGATGTCGATCCGACGCGCATCACACTTATCGGACATAGCCTGGGCGGCGCTGTCGCTTTGCAGACCGCCGTTCGTGACCGGCGGGTGAAGAATCTGATTCTATGGTCTGCGGTGGGTTATCCGTTCAACGATATCGTCAAAATCACCGGTCGCGATGTATACGATACCTCTGTTAAGTCCGGATCCGCTGACTTTTTGGGATACTCGTTTACCCCGGTCTTTTTCGATTCGTTGGCACAGGGTCAGCCTTTCCAGGAAGCGATCAAGTTTACGGGGAACGTGCTGGTGGTACATGGTACCTCGGATGAAGCCATTCCGGTCGATTACGCATTTTTGTACCAAAAAGTGTTCTGGATGCGCCAGGAAGGTCGCTGCGATAAGGAAATCATCTTCCAAGCCGATCACACGTATTCCGCCGGGCCTCAGCGCGAGCTGCTCCTTCAGCGGACACGGGATTGGTTGAACGAGCAGGAGAACATTCAGCAGGAGTGGCAGCACTGGATGATTTAAGGGAGTTATTTGGCATATTGGGCGATTTAACGGTACAATAGAGTTGTCCCTTGATTTTGAAGCTGGAGGTGGCATCGATGACGTTACCTGCTTTATTTATTGCCCATGGCTCGCCGATGATGGCCCTGGAGGACAACGAGTACACCCGCTTCCTTGAGCAATTGGGGCGGGAGCTGCCTGTACCTAGAGGCATAGCGGTATTTTCTGCCCATTGGGACGATCCGGATCAGCGGCTGACCGAAGATGCCGTGCATGGAACGATGCATGATTTTTACGGATTTCCGGATGAAATGTACCAGATCACGTATCCTGCCCCAGGCAGCGCGGAGCTGGCTGCTCAGATTCGTCAGCGTTTTGAGGCAAGCAATCTGCATGCCAAAGCCGTGACCGGCCGTGGACTGGACCATGGGGTTTGGGTCATTCTGCGAAAAATGTACCCCGATGCGAATATTCCCGTGGTGGCCTTGTCCGTGGACTCCAAGCGCTCGCCAAACGAACAATATTCCATCGGTACGATGCTGTCCGATTTGCGTGAGGAAGGTATCCTGATTATCGGGAGCGGCGGTTTGGTGCACAATCTGCGGATGGTGCATGAGAGCGATGAACCTGATGAATGGGCGACTGCATTCGATGAATGGATCGCGAAGCAGCTGACGGAATGGAATCTGAATAATCTGTTTGCGTTTGACAAAAAAGCGCCTCATGCCAGCGATGCGGTCCCTTCTTATGGACGGGAGCATTTTGTCCCTTTGTTCTATGCAATGGGTGCTGCCGATACCGGCCGCAAGGCAAAACGATTGTTTCAATCTTACCAATATGGCAGTTTGAGTCTGAACTGCTGGTCATTCGAATAATGAGAAGCCGGGCTTGGATTACAAGCTCGGCTTTTGTTGTGTTTGAGGGGATTGTGTGTGGGATTTCTGTTGGCAGTGAGTCGGGGCAGATGTCTTTGGGGAGAAGCAGAAGATAGTGGGGGGCGTTATTGGGTGACCAGTGTACTTAGTCAGTCCGTCGGCGGCCCGGCAAATATAGAACCTCAGATCCGCTATTTTCGCTATAGGCACGGTATTGTGGGGGTTATCGGACACACGATCCGTTAAGTTGCGGATCAGTGCACTCGCTCAGACCGTAGGGTCGGCAGTATCGGACCTCAGATCCGCTATTTTCGCTATTGGCTCGCTTTTGCGGGTTTATCGGACACACGATCCGTTAAGTTGCGGATAATCGGCAAAATGAGGACCTAATTTGGTGAATAACGGATCTCTGGTCCGTTCGTGTTAAAGAAATGGTGCTTTTGGTCAAAATAAGGTCTGCTGAGTCCGCTAAAATTGTAAGTCGCTAAGCAGTGTGCCGTAATGTACGTCGCTCGAACGTAAGCCCAAGCTCAAATGTATGCAAAGCTCAAACGTATGACGGCGCTCGAATAAGTACAACCGCTCTTTGGACCTCAGATCCGTTATTTTCGCTATTGGCTCGCTTTTGCGGGTTTATCGGACACACGATCCGTTAAGTTGCGGATAATCGGCAAAATGAGGACCTAATTTGGTGAATAACGGATCTCTGGTCCGTTCGTGTTAAAGAAATGGTGCTTTTGGTCAAAATAAGGTCCGCTGAGTCCGCTTAAATTGTAAGTCGTTAAGCAGTGTGCCGTAATGAACGTCGCTCGAACGTAAGCACAAGCTCAAATGTATGCAATGCTCAAACGTATGACGGCGCTCGAATAAGTGCAACGCTCTTTGGACCTCAGATCCGCTATTTTCGCTATTGGCTCGCTTTTGCGGGTTTATCGGACACACGATCCGTTAAGTTACGGATAATCGGCAAAATGAGGACCTAATTTGGTGAATAACGGATCTCTGGTCCGTTCGTGTTAAAGAAATGGTGCTTTTGGTCAAAATAAGGTCCGCTGAGTCCGCTAAAATTGTAAGTCGTTAAGCAATGTCGCATGTACTCGTTAAGCAATGTTGCATATACTCGCTAAGCAGTGTCGCATGTACTCGTTAAGCAATGTTGCATATACTCGCTAAGTAGTGTCGCATGTACTCGTTAAGCAATGTTGCATATACTCGCTAAGCAGTGTCGCAATGTACTCGTTAAGCAATGTTGCATATACTCGCTAAGCAGTGTCCCATGTACTTCGTTAAGCAATGTTGTATGTAACAACGCTCGAACGTTGCCATAACAAAAAAACAACCCGGCTTGATTGCTCAAGCCGGGTTATCTAATCAATAGCTAGAATTTTTTTAACTACAGTTACTTACCCTGTTATGCCGTTTGTTTTTTGAATGGTGTGTGCGTGGTTCCGTCACCTTTGCTTGTTTTATGGGTCATTTTGTTCCACAACCCGCGGAGGTAAGGGAGAACCCAACGGTCGAGACCGATTTTACCAGCGTTGGCCGCAGCGACGATGATCAGCACTTCAAGCAGTAACATTTGGGCGTTGGTGCTCACAGTGCCCGAGAAGAGGAACGCGGCGTTCATGACCAGTCCCATCAGGGCGGCGAAGGTGGTGAAGGTACCGAGAATGAGTCCGAGACCTACCAGGAATTCACCGAGCGGGATGATGACGTTGAAGAGCTTCACGCCTGGCAGTGCTCCGTGTTCGAGGAACGCTGCCCACCAGCCTTGTACCGCTGGGTGATCGCCAGCTGCCTTCGCAATCGCGCCTTGGAGGAAGCCTCCTGCGTCAAATCCGCCTGTCAATTTACCCCAACCTGCTGTCAGCCATTCATAACCGATATAGACCCGAATGATGGTCAGCAGCCACATTGCAAATTTGTTTGTTCTCAGCCAGTTGTTAAACATATAAACCACTCCTTAAAAGTATGAATTCTCTTTTTATGAAAGCTTCCTTGCAAATTCTCGGGTGTGTTGAAGTTCTGCGTTGTTGTTGTTTTAGGAAGATGATCATCTCTTTCATGTCTTTATTATAAGTGAAATAAATCACAATATATGTGATTAAAATCACATTTGTGATAAAAATCATAAAAAACTTAACAGGTTGACGCAGTTAACGTACAGCAAAAGACGGATGATCGGGATTGAGGTCGCGATCACCCGTCGGTTGAAGATAAGGAGTTACAGTTAAAGTTACAGTTACAGTAATGATGTAGTTGTTGTAGTTGTTGTAGTTGTTGTAGTTGCGTAGCTGCAGCTTACAGAAGAGGAAGCAAGCCGCTTTTGATTCTAGTTATAGCAACCAGCTAATGTTCATCGGCGTTGATTTAACTTTAAAGCCCTTCAGACTGCCTGATTCTGTAGAGAGGAGGGGTCACTGCTGATTTTTGCTTTGCGTGTGAATTTATCTTGGAGGTAGGGCATGAGCCAGCGGTCGATCCCGATCTTACCGCAGTGGGCTGCCGAGAGGATGATCAGAAATTCGAGCAGTAGGAGCTGACCATTGATGCTGATGGAACCGGAGAAGAGATACGCGGCGTTCATCACGAGCCCCATCAGGGCGGCGAACACAGTGAATGTGCCGAGAATGAGGCCAAGCCCGACGAGGAATTCGCCCAGCGGAATGATGACGTTGAACCATTTGACGCCGGGCAGCGCGGCATGTTTCAGGAATACGGCCCACCAATCCTGAACGGCAGGATGCTCACCAGTGGATTTGGCGATGGCCCCCTGCATAAAACCGCTCGCATCGAAGCCTCCCATTAACTTGCTCCAGCCTGCCGTCAACCACTTATACCCGACGTACACCCGAATGACTGTCAGCAGCCACATTGCGATTTTGCTTGATTGCAACCATTGAATAAACACCAGCACCAACTCCTCCATGAATAATCATTCTCTTTTCTGTTTTCAGATTTTTGCAAATTTGAAATTCGTAAGCGCGATGGAAGCCGAAAAAAACAGCAACGATCTATTTAATGTCGCATCCGAACAAATTATTCATATTTGCAAAAATCTGTATTTAAATACAGTATTCGCAAAGGTCTGGATTTGGCATGGGTTCTTGGCATGAAAAAAAGACGATGGAGAACCGAATGGTTCTCCATCATCTCATGTTTGATGCTTTATCTTTACGCGGTGCGTTTTTTAAGCGGTGTTGGCGCGATACCTTCATCTTGGTTTGTTTTGTGGGTCATTTTATTCCACAGGCCACGAAGGTAAGGGAGAACCCAACGGTCGAGACCGATTTTACCGGCGTTGGCCGCAGCGACGATGATCAGCACTTCAAGCAGTAACATTTGGGCGTTGGTGCTCACGGTGCCCGAGAAGAGGAACGCGGCGTTCATGACCAGTCCCATCAGGGCGGCGAAGGTGGTGAAGGTACCGAGAATGAGTCCGAGACCTACCAGGAATTCACCGAGCGGGATGATGACGTTGAAGAGCTTCACGCCCGGCAGTGCCGCGTGCTCAAGGAACGCTGCCCACCAGCCTTGTACCGCTGGGTGATCGCCGGTTGCATTGGCAATCGCGCCTTGGAGGAAGCCCCCTGCGTCAAATCCGCCGCCCGTCAATTTACCCCAACCTGCTGTTAGCCATTCATAACCGATGTAGACCCGAATGATGGTCAGCAGCCACATTGCAAATTTGTTTGTTCTCAGCCAGTTGTTAAACATATAAACCACTCCTTGAATGAGTTTTGATTTTTTGGATTAATGGGTTATTGCGATGTTACTGATGTCGTTGTTGTTAGTTCTTGTTGCCTTGGGAAGTGATCACCTTCTCTATGTCTTTATTATAAGTGAAAATATTCACATTACATGTGATAAATATCACAAAGTTGTGAACATTCCAAAATGAGCGCCACACGAAGGGTGTTTTGTACATCGTGTGTACTCTGTCTTGTGCGCATTGCAGACTTGTGAGCACTGCAGACTTGTGAGCACTGCAGACTTGTGAGCACTGCTGTCTTGTATGTACGGCAGTCATGTGTGTACGCCTGTCTTATGTGAACGGCAGTCATGTGTGAACGGCGGTCTTGTGCGTACGGCAGTCATGTGTGAACGGCAGTCATGTGTGTACGGCAGTCTTGTGTGTACGGCAGACTTGTGAGCACTGCAGACTTGTGAGCACTGCAGTCTTATGTGTACTCTGTCGTGTGAGCACTGATGTCTCGTGTGTACGGCAGTCTTATGCGTACGGCAGACTTGTGAGCACTGCTGTCTCGTGTATACGGCAGTCTTATGTGAACGGCAGATTTGTGAGTACTGCTGTCTCGTGTGAACGGCAGTCTTGTGGAACGGCTGTCTTATGTGTACGGCTGTCTCGTGTGCACGGAAGTCATGTGTGTACGGCAATCTTGTGTGTACGGCAGTCTTATGTGAACGGCACTCTTAGTGTGTGCGGCTGTCATATATGCACCGCTCTCTTGCGCGCTGCTATTTTTTGAGCAACTGCTCTCCAATGCCCAGCTGCTTCCGCAAGGCACGTTACCCTGGGCATATTTGGGTGTCTGTTCAATCCCCAATCATCAGCCTCCGGCAGAGCATAAAGCGCTGCCAAGGCAATTCTGTCAAGGTTATTCATTAAAGGATTGTATCCCTCCTTTATACAGACAAAGCACGGATTTTGTGATTAAATGTAAACTAAAGTTGAATTGTTGGTTGGAAATTTTGGGCAAATCGGTTGGGAAATTAGGGTAATAAGTAATGGGAGCGTTCATAGGGGGAAACAATATGCATAGCAATGGGTCTTTCAGGAAATTCGCATGGAGGACAAGCTTGTTGTCGATGGCGGCCGTAATGCTGCTGTCCGGATGTGGTGGTAAGCAGCAGGCAGAGTCTGTCCCGGCGCCGGTGGTGGAGGCTCCGATCGAGCAGCCAGTGGAAGTGCCTCAGGAGAATGCATCTTCTCCATATAAGGCACCGCTGACAGGATTGCCGTTAGAAGCGTCACTGACGCAGCGGCCACTGGCCATTATGATCAATAACGCACCGGCGGCAAGGCCGCAGTCGGGTCTGGGACAAGCGGACATGGTGTATGAAGTGCTGGCGGAGGGAGGGATCACGCGTTTGATCGGCATTTTCCAAAGCCAGAGCGGTATTGAGAAGATCGGGCCGATTCGCAGCATTCGTCCTTATCTGATCAATCTAGGCGAGAGCTACGGCGGCGTGCTTGTACATGCTGGCGGCAGCCCTGAAGCTTATAGCATCATCCAAAAGCAAGGCAAGCAGGATATGGACGAGATCGGAAATGCAGGCTCTTTCTTCTGGAGAGACAAGGAACGCAAAGCGCCGCATAATCTGTATTCCAGCGACGAGAAGCTCCGTGAAGGAGCAGCCAAGCTTAATTATGGCAACGACGTGAAAGTGCCGCAATATTCGTTCTATTCGGAGCCGGCAGCTGCAAGCGGCGATGGTGCAGAGGGAACGGCGCCTGTGCAGGTTGTGTCCGGTGAACCCGGGGAGAAGGTAGAAATCAAATTTTTACTGGATAGTTATGTGGTGGCTTATGAGTATGACGGTTCGACCAATACGTACAAACGGTGGGTCAACGGATCGCCGCATGTGGATCTCAACGATAATGTTCAGCTGGAGGCCGCGAATGTAATCGTGCTGGGGGCGGATCATAAAGTGCTGGATGATGTGGGCCGGCTTGCCGTGAATGTGGAAACGGGCGGGAAAGCGATGCTGTTCCAGCGGGGAGAAGTCATCGAGGGGCAGTGGGTACGCGCAGCGGGCGATGCGATCCGTTTCGTGAAGGACGGCAAGGAAGTGCCGTTGGTGCCGGGAACGACGTATTTCAACATTGTGCCGAATTCGCCTTCTTTTGAAAGTCATGTGACCATTACGAATCCTTGATGCATAAGATGTGGATGGAGGATGCTCTGTCGGGATAATTTGCACTCATACGGAGATGTTAATAGGCAGGAGAATTGAAGCGATATCCATGCATCTTCTTTTTTGTTAGTTCCTTACATTTCTGAGTGTTACTTTTCTATACACACCCTGCCATGGATGTGATAAGATAGTCA
Source organism: Paenibacillus lautus (assembly GCF_050482385.1). Lineage (GTDB taxonomy): Bacteria > Bacillota > Bacilli > Paenibacillales > Paenibacillaceae > Paenibacillus_AQ > Paenibacillus_AQ lautus_B. Next base: position 9,875 of record NZ_JBCNHV010000018.1, on the reverse strand, counting down.
AGGTTGTCTATCTTTTGAGGGCGTTCGCGGCAATTTATCGAAAAAAGGGGTTAAGAGTATGAAATTGAAGAAAAAGGATATATTCTTCCAAACGCTGGAGAATATGGCCGATACGGTGGTACAAGCCGCAGATTATTTTTCGCAGCACGTTTCCAATCTTCAAGATGTGCTTGAATTTGCCAATGAAATGAAAAAATACGAGTCCCAGTGTGATACCTATACACATACCATCATTACTGAGCTCAACAAAACGTTTATCACGCCAATCGAACGCGACGATATTATGGACCTGACAACCAGCATGGACGATGTGATGGACGGATTGGAAGCAACCGCATCCCGGTTCTATATGTACAATTTGGGGAAACCTGACGAGTACATGGTACAGTTTGCTGAAATTCTGCGTCAATCGGCTTACGAAATTCAGAAAGCCATTCATTTGCTCTCTCAAAAGAAACTGCTGGCTATTCGTGAGTACACGATCCGCTTGAACGATCTGGAGAACCAAGGCGACGAGCTGCTGCGCATCTGCATCAAGGATCTGTTCGCCACCGTCTCTGACCCGATTCTGCTGATCAAGAAAAAAGAGATTTACGAACGTCTTGAAACGACCACGGACACCTGCGAAGACGTGGCAAATATGCTGGAATCCATCATTATGCGCAACTCGTAAGGGAGTCCTGAACAATGGATACAACGATGTTAGTATTAGTAATTGTTGTTTTTTTGGCGCTTGCATTTGACTTCATCAACGGGTTCCACGATACGGCGAATGCCATTGCAACGTCGGTATCAACCCGGGCCTTGAAGCCGCGGGTAGCCATTTTGCTTGCAGCCAGTATGAACTTCATCGGTGCGATGCTGTTCACAGGGGTTGCCAAAACCATCGGCGGCAGCGTCGCGGATCCGACCAAGCTGGATAACGGGATCGAGGTAGTTATTGCAACATTGCTTGCAGCCATCATCTGGAACCTGGTTACCTGGTGGTTCGGATTGCCTTCGTCCTCTTCTCATGCACTGATCGGGGCATTGGCCGGTGCGGTATTTGTCGGCGCGGGAAGCGACATGCTGAATTACGCCGGATTTAAGGATATCGTCTTGGCGTTGATCTTATCGCCTATCATTGCTTTTGTGATCGGTTATCTGGTCATGCAGCTGCTCAAGGTCATCTTTGCTAAACGCAGCCCGCATACGGTGAATAAAGGCTTCCGTACGATGCAAATTTTTACGGCAGCACTTCAATCCTTCACGCATGGTACCAATGATGCACAGAAGGCGATGGGGATTATTACCTTTGCTCTGGTTACCTCCGGTCAATTGACCGAGATGGAAGTTCCGCTCTGGGTTAAAATTTCGGCAGCGACAGCGATGGCGCTCGGAACCTCGATCGGTGGCTGGAAGATCATCAAGACCATGGGTACGAAAATTTTCAAAATCGAGCCGATCAACGGGTTCGCAGCTGACTTCTCGGCCGCATCCGTCATCTTCTCGGCTACGCTGCTTCATCTGCCGATCAGTACAACCCATGCGATCACCTCGGCGATTCTCGGTGTAGGTTCAGCGAAACGCTTCTCCGCCGTGAAATGGTCCCTGGCAGGACGCATTATTGTGACTTGGTTTATTACGATTCCCATTACGGCTGTACTGGCAGGAGTCATATTTAAAATTCTTTTCTAAAACGTAATTAGACATAGATAATGGATAGTAGTGGGCCAATCAGGAATCGATTGGCTTTTTTTGTTCAATGAAACCGAAGGTGCAGGGAAGGAGTGTGTATTTATGATTCGCACGTTAGCTATTACGCCAAGCCATGAAGCCGTAATCGGGCTTCCGCTTGAAGAGATTCGAATCGAGGATTACGCCTGGGTCTGGGCCGATTTCAGTGAGCCGACGCCGGAGGAGGCCCGGATGCTGGAGAGCTATTTTCACTTTCATCCGCTGGCGGTGGAGGATTGCCTGCACATCCTGCAGCGACCGAAGCTGGATTATTACGAACAGATGCAGTTTTTTGTTCTGCATGCCCTTCAGCCGGATACGCTGGAAGCCGTCGAGGTGGATCTGTTTCTTGCACCTTCGTTTATTGTCTCCTTCCACCAGAAGGCACTGCCCGAAATGAATGACGCTTGGGATCGCGTTACTTCGGTCGCCGGCAAGGGTCCGCTGGGCCAGGACGGTCCAAGCTTCACGGCTTATACGATCGTGGATAAGCTGGTGGATCAGTACTTCCCGAGCTTGTTTGCCATCGAGGACGAGCTGGCTGAGCTGGAAAGCCGAGGGGAGAAGGATTCGGTTGAGGAGCTAATGAATCAGGTGTTTGCGCTGCGTTCGCGGCTGCTTCGCCTGCGGCGGACGGTGGTGCCGATGCGGGATCTGCTGTACAGGATTGTAAACTCGCAGCATTTGGAGCATCATGCGCACCATGCTTATTTTTCCGACATCTACGACCATCTGCTGAAGCTGGCGGACATGATCGAGGCCGACCGGGAGATGACGGCGGATCTTCGGGACAGCTACATATCGGTGAATTCGAATCGGATGAATACGATTATGAAGACACTAACGGTGATCACGACCATCTTCATGCCGCTCACCCTGATTGCCGGGATTTATGGGATGAATTTTCAGAATATGCCGGAGCTGCAGTGGCATTACGGATACTTCTTCGTGCTGATGCTCATGTTTGTGCTCGGCGGCGGCATGGTGATGTGGTTTATGCGCAGAGGCTGGTTTAAATAAAAAGGTTTAAGACGAATGCTAAATTGCTGGGGTTTCTTGTTCCTCCGTAAGGGGTAAAGGCTTGCTGAGGAGGGACTACATATGAAACTCAGGCTCAAACCACATCCCAAGAAGCGTTCATCACGTCAACCAGATGAGCCTTTGCGTTCCCGGCTGCTGCGCCGGCTGCTTCGTCTGGCTTGGAAACGAAAGCGAAAGCTGGCCGTGACGAATCGCTATGAAGTGGGCATGGTCATCAGCGAGATTGCGACCGGCCTGTTGTTCATTTCAGGCAGCATCATGATGTTCTATCCCCATATGAAGCGAATCCCGACCGTACTGTACCTGCTGGGCAGCATTATGATGCTGCTGCGTTCCGGTCTGCGCGGCTCGTATTGGTTCCGGTTAAAATCACTCGAAAGCGTCGAGAATAAAGAAGCCGGCCCCGAAGGAGACTGGACGCGCTGATGAGGATAGCATAGGGTGATAAAAGGATATGGCTCCAGCCTAGGGTAACAGACTGGAGCCTGCTGCATGATGTATGTTGGTTCGGATGATCCCGCCTACTGTGAGTTTCAAACGGTTATTCTCTTTCAATACGTAACGTTACGTAGTGTCATAGCCGTTTTTCCAACGTTGTCATTAGCGGAATCATTACACTTTGGGTTGTCCCATTGAAGTAATAACTCTATGAATAGAAATGTCCTTAAGTTCTAACTAATGGAACAAGTCTGATAATGAATATTATAATCAAGAGGCCAATTATCATGAAACCCAAAAATTACGCAACCATTTTTAATGGTATTGTTTTCTGCTCTCGGATGACTGTAGGTAAACTCTATATGACAATCTTAATGCTCTTTAGACATCAGAAAAGAACATTTTTTTATAAAAGATCATATTGCGTTACGTTACGCAATATGATACTATAAAGATAGTTAAACAAGCTGCTTAAACTTATAAACTGTGGGGTACAGGTTATGAGTTTAATATCCCAGTAGCTCTTTAACACTAATTATATTCTGTAAAGTAAACATTTTATATTATTTGGTGAATGAAGAGATCTATACAAAGGATTGATTATATCCTATCTCTTCCTCTGCCAACCAAACCAATAACAAAATATGAATAATGAGAGGATGAAGAAATATGTCTACAGCAAAATATACTAGTACGACTTATAACTCCCGTGAGGTACGTATCATTGAAGCTGATCCTGAAGCAGTTGCAGTTGAAAAGATCACTGGTACTGTTATGAATTCAGGCAAATATGGCGTTAACGGAACTTTCTTCAATAATTCAAATGATTTCTTAGGAATCGCAGTAAACAGGGGTACTGGTATTGGTGGAAATGCTACATTTAATGCTTATGGTCAAAAAAGACGAGGAACTTTCTACAGCTATCATAAAGAAATCGGAAATTTCCGAGTTCAGGAAGTAGCAAATGTTCAAAAGCTATCTGATTATCCTACTTTCCCCAATACGAACTACTTTGCAATTGGTGGGTTGAACTTGTATGCCAATTTAAGTATTGATAAGACAGAATTTTACCGTCGTTTAGATGTTGATGAAGGAGCTGCTAGTGTTAACGACGTTATCAACAAGAGCGCTAATGGTACCTACTCTGACCCTAGTTTACGTGCACGTACAGCAATTGGAATTAATTCGGCTGGGAAAATTGTTTTAGCTGTATTTAAATCTGAAACTCCTTGGGGCATGCGTGAATTTATGCGTAGCAAAAACTGCTATCAAGCCGCATATTTAGATGGCGGTGGATCTTCTCAAATGCGCTATAAAAGTGGTAGCACTTCAGGAACATTTGATCCAACAAATAACGCTCGTCCTGTGTATAATATGGTTACAGTTAATCCAACATCCTGGACTTAAAATAGGGGGGAATTCCCCCCTATTTTTTAATCTATGGACATAATTTTCCATTTTCCTTCTTCTTCATTCAAGGCAATATAATACCAAAATTTAAGTTCTTCATTCAACATATTATCTTCAAGTGGTTTGACGTTTAACATTATCGTTACAAGACCTTGATTTCCCTTCATTTCTTTGAATTCATCTACCTTCAAGCCCAAAATTTCAAAAGAAGGTAAGCCTTGGTCTTGATTATCAAATAATTCTTTGAACTTTTCTTCGTCTTTTAAATTTACATATTTTGCATGAAGATTAATTAGTTTAATCATTTCCTTTTGAATGCCATCATATTTACTTTCGTCAAGCGGTGTAAATTGTGGTACATCATTTTCTTGTTTAGGAACCTCTGTCTCGATTTTCTGTTCCGTATTAGTAGGTATCTCTGTTGTACTTTTACAACCACTAAGTAAAATACTAAAAACAATGATAATAACGCATAGCTTCTTCATAACATTCCTCCTAGAATGGTTAGTTCTCAAGTACAACGATACCATATATTGGATTTTGTTTAAATTAAAGAGAAAACAATTCAGAAAAGGACTTTTACATAACAACAATCAAGTTTTAAAGATAAAACGGCCAGGATAATGTGGGTATATCCTCTTTTCCGAATAACTTATTCATAAAAAATTTGATTATATTGAAGGAGGTTTATTCTGTCCAAACAGCATCTTCATTTACAACAGTATTATTCTGAATACTATAATAATCAGCGATCTCATTTAATGTCTAATTTTAAATTTGATAACGCACAAGCCACTCAAAATGATGACCAAGCAATTATCGTTTTATTTTCTTTTTTCTTACTTGAATAAACTTCCCCCCGATTACGTGCTCCATGACCATTGGAAAAACACCCTGGTGATAATCCGATGAAGGGACTCACCCCATAGAGTGAGACAAATTAAAACACCTTCCAGAGAATGCAATCATGTCGTAAGATATGGAGGATAGCTTGGAGGTGTTTTTGCGTTGGCAACACGAGTTAGTTAAATGCAACTTTTTTCTCTCTCTTGTGTTCTTACATATATACCAAAACTTACAAGGAGAATTCAACCTAATGAAAAATCTCTCTCGCGGTATTTTATCTTTATGTTTAATCGGAGCATTACTTCTCTCCGCATGCGGGAAATCAGATGACACTGACACTCTTTCCAATAGCGAAGAACCTACCAACACAACAAGCCCAGCACCTTCAACCAACAATACACCAACAAACACAGAAAGTCTGATCGAACCAGCCGAGAAAGAAGCAATTAAGGACATCGCAGCGGCCGATTTTAAGAAAGGCGTCTCTATTGACTTTGACAAATATAAAGGCAGCTTCTTTGACGAAAACATTATCTCCAAGATAAGGAACAATCTTGAATCGGTTGTGGAGAACAACAAAGAAAAGTTTAAAGAGAATCTGAATAAGGAGTCTTTGGAATCTATAAGAGAAGGCTTCTATTACACAAACGAAAGCGATCAATTTATGTTCTATGATTTGGATCTTATAGAAAAAGTCGATCAGCCAGAACAAATTAGAGTAGGTGTGCGCTTTGCAAAAAAATCCTCAGACGGGAGTATTGAAAATCAAGGAATTACCTACTTCTTTACTAAAAACGAAGCAGGAGAATGGGGTATTGAAAATATAGATTAAAACCCATACAAGAAATAGAGGCGGCTCCCTCGTAAGGAGCCGCCTTGTTGTTGCTTAAGTAAAAAGAAAACTAATCCTATCCTTCTATGCCTTCATACAGCTCCGTTATCGTCATGATCGGCAGTAATGCGGACTTCCGGATATTGCTCCTTATAAGTTTGGACGTATTGGTAAACGTCCGCTGCCGTTTCTAATGGATCAGGTGCAGTCTGCCGGTCGCCTGGGATTCAGCTCGTGGACGCTCCTAGTGTGCTTGGCTGCTCGATACTTCCGGAAGGAGACAAAAGGACGGCCTGGGCCGTCCTAGGTGTGAGCTGCGCTGGTGGGCGCTATGGAGCTGCGCGGATCTCTGAGACTCACAGTAGGGTTTATAGCCTACCGATCTACATAAATCAACGGCGACGTTTGCTTTTGCCGGATGTTCTGCGCGATCCGGAGCGGCGTCGGTTTCTCGAGGAACGGCGTCTTCTTGGTCTATATTCGTAGCCGTCCTCATTCTGATCCGTAAATGCGCTTTGAGAGGAGCCTCCTTTTTTCTTCTTAAGCGCGCCTGCCAGCACGGAGAATATGGGCGCAAGCTGCTGGAAGCCCTGCATGACCTTTTGTACCTTGCCAATATTGCTAACGATGCCGTCGATGCCGCCCATCCGATCGATGAGACCCTTGATGTCACTCATATTGTTGACACCGAGCCCGCCGAGGAGCTTGCCTAATCCGCCTCCACCGCCGCTGCCGCTGCTGCCTCCTCCGCCAAGGAGACCTGCCAGGCCACCGCCGCCGGAATTCGTGGATGGAGCCAGAGCCGAAGCCGAAGCCTCCATGTCCGTTACACCGTCGGTATATGGATATAACGCGGTTTCACCCACTTCCGGATAATCGCTGTATGGAGAGATGCCAGGGTATGGCGATGGCGCCTGCGGCAGTGATTCATTTTCAATGAGGGAGCGCTGGTTGGTCGGTCGACGGTGATAATAGTGAGAATGACGCGTCATGATATCACTTTCCTTTTTGAGTTAAGATACTATACTGTATGACACGGGTGGGCGATGGGTTTAGGCGGATGTCCCGATTTTCGGGATAGGAGCGGAATTGGGCGATAGCCCAGGAAGATTTTGGCGAGCACTTGATATGGTAAAATGAGAGCGTGCATAAGGGATGATCCCGCCGGGTAATGGTTGTCCTGTAGTGCGTGAAATCGTTAATGCTTGAAAATACTATATCCGCTCGGGTACAATGGGAGTGCGAGTGTTATACACAGTAACAATAGGGGATGATCATCCAGTGCAATTAAAGAAGCTAAATGATAAAAGCATCGATCAATTATTCGAAGCGATATTAACCCTGGGCAGTGTGGAAGAGTGCTATGTATTCTTCGATGATCTCTGCACCGTTAACGAAATTCAGTCCTTGTCGCAGCGGCTGGAAGTGGCGCGCATGCTGGGCAAGGGATGCACATACAACCAGATTGAAGCAGAAACGGGAGCCAGCACCGCAACGATTTCGCGTGTGAAGCGTTGCCTGAACTACGGCAATGACGGTTATAAAATGACGCTGGAGCGTTTAGGACGTTAAACTGATGACGAAGCCGGGTGTGCTGGTTATTAGTCATGGTTCACGTGAACAGAAATGGGTGTCGCTGGTGGACGAAGCCGTCCAGAAGCTGGCCTCTCATATGGATATACCCGTCGTATCTTCGTACCTGGAATTGGTAGAGGGCCGTCTGATTCAGGACGGCATCACGGCCTTGGAAGACCAGGGTGTCACCGACATTCTGGTCATTCCTCTATTTGTCTCGTCCGGCAGCACACATGTCGACGAAATAGCTTATGCTATAGGAGCGAAGGCCGTTCCGGACATGGAGACGGACCTGGCTCCGTTTCGGGTCCAGTCCCGGGTTCATTTTGGTAACCCGATGGACGACGACCCCGAGATTGCGGCCATGGTATGGGATAAGGTAAAAGAGCTGTCTGTAAACCCGGCGAAGGAAGTTATTCTTCTCGTCGGACACGGCAGCCGGCATGATCTGTTTCGCAGCCGCTGGGAAAAGGGTATTAACTCTTTGGCACAGCGAGTCAGCGAGGTAAGCGGAACAAGCGCAGATTATGCCTTACTCAGTCCCGGCGATGTTCGGGACAAGGTGACAGCATGGATGGAGCGCGGCTGCGATGTGATCGTAGCTCCGCTTTTTTTAAGTGAGGGGTATTTTACGGAGAAGGTCATACCTGATCGCCTCGAGGGGCTTGAATGCCGATATTCAGGCAGAACCTTGCTTCCGCATCCGCTGCTGCCGCAGTGGATGGAGTCGCAGGCTAAACTTCTTCTTCTATCCTTGAAATCATAAGTAGGTGGCGTATCGTTAATGAGAAATGCAAGGTTAATCTATAACCCAACCTCCGGCCGGGAGGAAATGAAGCGTCGGCTTGCTGATATATTGAACCGTCTGGACAGTGCTGGCATCGAAACCTCCTGTCATGCAACAACCGGAGAGGGGGATGCGACCCGTGAAGCCGCAGATGCCGTCGAACGCGGCTACGATCTTGTGATCGCAGCTGGCGGAGACGGTACGCTGAATGAGGTCATTAACGGGATGGCTGGCAGGGATAACCTTCCGCCGCTCGGTATTTTCCCGCTGGGTACCACGAACGATTTTGCGCGAGCACTCGGCATCTCGAAGAACTGGGAAGAGTACTGCGACCAGGTCATTCGGGGCGAGACGCGGCCGATTGACGTGGGCAAAGCGAATGATCGTTACTTCATCAATATTGCGGGCGGCGGCACGCTGACCGAGCTCACATATGAAGTGCCAAGTAAGCTGAAGACGATGATCGGGCAGCTGGCGTATTATTTGAAGGGGATCGAGAAAATGGTCAGCCTCGCGCCGCAGGAGCTTATCATCAACGCCAGCGGTCATCCGGCGATCCATGACGAATTCATGGTGTTCCTCATTGCCAACAGCAACTCGGTCGGCGGCTTCGACAAAATCGCGCCGGGCGCGAGCATCGACGATGGCTTGTTCGACGTCATTGCGCTGCGCAAGTGCAATCTGGCGGAGTTCGTGCGCGTGGCTACGCTCGCCTTAAGGGGCGAGCACATCAACGACAAGCGGGTCGTGCATTTCCGCACCGATTATATGGAGGTCGTCTCTCCGGGACCGGTTCAGCTGAACCTGGACGGCGAGTTCGGCGGCGTTCTGCCGGGCACGTTCCGTGTCCTGCCACAGCACTTAAGGATTTTTGGCTGAGATGAGGCAGGTAGGGGCGGAAGGCATCGGAGCGCGGGGCGCGTAAGGCGTGATGGTTGTTGTAAGTAAATGATTGGATTTGCAGGCTGGATGGATTGAATAACATACGAGGCTCTCGTATAATGATGGACGTGAGCTTGTGCGCTAAGCTCCCTTGGGGGAGCTTTTTGTTGTTTAAGCGAATGAAGGTTAACGGAAGATCATCTGCTATTATTAAGTGCGTGTTCCAAAAGGTCGGTTTTCAGCACCGAAGCTTATGCTCCCGATGTGCGTTTTTTCAAAACGCTTCAGTTGGATGAAGCTAGGGACTGAGGAGTGGAGCGTACGCTTGTACGTGAGCACCGGAAGGCC
>NZ_JBCNHV010000017.1:0-151035 GCF_050482385.1 Paenibacillus lautus | reverse complement strand
GTGTTAGATATAGAATTTATGGTCTATCAGTGGAACTGATGAAATTCTATATCGCAAGAAAACTTACCTATGCATCGCGGTCGCTCATCAAATGAAGTGGCCTCGATAGAGGTTTTCTTATCAAAAGCGAGCTTTTTGAACAACTCCTATTATGGATGGGATGCCGAATGGGAATATAGAGTGGTAAGGAACAAGTTGAACGGAAAGAAGTGAACAGCACATCATGAAGAAGAACCGTAAGGGAAGCGACACGCGCCGCAGCGGCAAGCCCGCGGCTTCGGCGGCCCTCCTGGACCTGCCGGTGGCGAAGAACGACGAGGTCGTGACCGATATTATAGGAATGAACCATGACGGGGAAGGGGTTGGCCGTGCAGACGGCTACACCCTGTTTGTTCAAGGCGCCCTACCGGGCGAGAAGGCCCGGGTGAAGGTGCTCAAGACCAAGAAACAGTATGGCTATGCCAAGCTGCTGGAGCTGGTCGAGCAGAGCCCGAACCGCATCGCGGCCCCGTGCCCGATCTACGACCAATGCGGCGGCTGCCAGCTGCAGCATATGAGCTATGCCGGACAGCTGGAGTGGAAGCGCCAGCTGGTGGTGGACAACCTGGAGCGGATCGGGAAGCTGCGGGTGGTGCGAGAGGCGGAAGGTGCTGGAGAGACGCTTGTGGGCGACGGACAAGATGCTGGCAATTCAGATCAAGAGGGGATCCTCGTACGTCCGACACTCGGCATGAGCGAGCCTTGGCGCTATCGCAACAAGTCTCAGGTGCCTATTGGCGTAACAGAAGGTGGCCTGGTCGGCGGCTTCTACGCCCGTGGCAGCCACCGGATCGTGGACATGGAGACATGCCTCATCCAGCACGAACAGAACGACGAGGTCGTCAGCCGCGTCAAAGCCATCGGACGGAAGCTAGGCATTACCGCGTACAATGAAGAGACGGGCCAAGGCCTGCTTCGCCATGTGGTGGTCAAGATCGGTTTTGCTACCTGCGAGATGATGATTGTACTCGTCACGAACGGCGAGCGGATACCGCGCGTGAACGAGTGGATCGCTGCTATCCGCGAAGAGCTCCCCGCTGTGGTGAGCATCTGCCAGAACGTGAATACACGTAAAACGAACGTGATCTTCGGGGATGTGACCCGTGTCCTGTGGGGGCGTGAGGTCATTCATGACTATATAGGCGATGTGAAGTTCGCAATTTCCGCGCGTTCCTTCTATCAGGTGAACCCGGCTCAGACGGAAGTACTGTATGGTAAGACGGTTGAGTATGCGGGATTGACCGGGGAGGAGACCGTGATCGATGCCTATTGCGGCATCGGGACGATATCCCTGTTCTTGGCCCAGCATGCCAAGAAGGTGTATGGGGTCGAGATCGTGAAGGAAGCAATCGAGGATGCGCGTGCGAATGCTGAGCTCAATAGAATGAAGCATGTAGAGTTTGAGGTTGGCGCGTCCGAAGATGTGATTCCGCGATGGAAAGAGCAAGGCATTGAGACTGATGTCATCGTGGTCGATCCACCGCGTAAAGGGTGCGATCCGCGTCTGTTAGAGACGATTCTTGAGATGAAGCCTGAACGCGTGGTGTATGTGAGTTGTAATCCGTCTACACTGGCGAGAGATTTGAGGGTGCTGGAGGATGGCGGATACAGGACGGTGGAAGTAACGCCGGTGGATATGTTTCCGCATACGGTGCATGTGGAGTGTTGCTCACTGTTAGTGCGGAAGGACACTTAAATCGGAGATGTATTGGCGGAAATAATAAAGAGGGGCGCATACCCCTCTTTTAGTTTTGCTTAAGCAACTAGCTAATTAAACGGCTCAGTGATTGTGTATGAGAATCGACTTTAATAAATGAAACAACAATTACTCTCTTTTAAAACTGCGTTCATTATACAATATCAAATGCTCTAGTTAAATGATCATTTGTATCATTTACATCCTTTAAAATAGGCTTTTCTAAATAAATATAGTGATAGCTATTCGGACCAAGGTATTTTATATTTTCTTCTATTATTGAAAAGAATGACTGCCCTTCAATTGTTAAATAATACTTTGATAAGAAGCCGAACATTTTCTCTTTGAGTTCACTAGCGGTTTCATTTTTAATAAATGAGTCCATAGCAAATGGGATTTTTACCGTTGAAAATTCATGTACTAAATTGGAGTAAAGAGTATACAACGCTAAAAGTTTTTTATTGGAGTCCATACCGCTCCCTTTAACTTCTTTGAAATTGTAAAAATCAATGTCATCTAGCTCAAAATCTTTAAAATGTCTTTCGTATTCATTGATTAATTCGTTATATCTCTTTTTTATTCCAGATTTTTTATGAGCGCTTAGTCTTTTTACGCTTGCTATTTTTTTAGTAACTTCTTTTATAGAATTTGTTTTTTCGTAATGCTCATTTATTAATTTTTGCTCTACGAACATATAGTTACTAGCAATTTTTTGATTTACTTGTTCTTCTATATAGTTTTCTACAGTATTAAATTCTTTAGAATCTTTAACGATTTCCTCAGTTTTGGAGATTGTATCGATAATATTGTCTTTAGTTAATAATAGTCTTCTCTTTTTCTCTTCTAACTCTGTCCGCTCTTGCTTGTTTTGATTAATATTGTTTACGATCTCATAGAGATTATTTCTAATTTTAAGTCGAGTTAATGATTGTTCAACCGTTAATTTAGAATTACAGTGAATACATTCATATTTTATTTCGCCAATTCGAGATTCATATGATTTTTTCAGTTTATCTAATTCTGATATGTCTCTGCTCAGTTGATCAATCTTAGATTCAAGTTCAATAATTTCATTGTTAATTGAAGAAACGGAGTTACTTAATAGATTAATTCTCCCTATATAATTCGTAGTGTGATTGGCTATATTATCGTTATTTCTAGTTATAGTGTCGGCGACAACAGGAGTAAGAAATGGTGCATGCTCATTTCCTAAAAGAGTAAGGGCTTCGATCTTTTTCTTAGTACCGTTTAATTCAGCTTCAAGAGCGCTCTTTTGAAGTTCCAAATCATATAAAATGTTGTTTGATATTTGAAAATAGAAATCAAAAACATTTTTTACAGGATTATTGTACCTTGCGAAGGAGTCTGAAGATTTTGAAAATAAGTACCCGCCCCATGATTTATCCTGATCAATGTAAAAAGGCATGAGAATCTCACTTGCATAGACATCGGAAATAAGTTTGCTTTTTTTATCTTTAATTTTAATTTCAATATCCAATAATTCTTGAAGCCATTTTGAATACTCCTTCTCGGTAAGGACCTTTTGATGACCATCTATATAAAATAAGTCTTTATGCCGTGTAATAACATGTTCTCTTTCTCGATTTGAAATTTTAATTTGAAACATCATATTTTGGATATTCCAATTTGTAGGCCATATCTTCACACTATAGCCCAAACAATAATAAATTGATTTCATCAAACTCGATTTACCAATAGTATTCGATTTACTAACGAATATATTTGTTTGAGGGTCAAAACTGAATTGATTAATCTTTTGATTTATATAATCGTATATAATAATACTATCAATGATCATACTTCCACCTCACATAGACATTCGACTGCGACGGATATTAGGGTGTTCCTACTGAAACTTGATGATTTAAAATTTTCAATAATAATGTCGATTATTTCTCGATTTGATAGACTTTGGAAACTGTCATCTTCAAAAAGCTCTTCTAATGCCTCTTTTATTTCCCTTTTTAAATCAGTAGAATTCAGTTCAATTTTTAATCTCTCACTTCTTATTTTTTTCGTAATTAATTCATTGTAACCAAGCGAGTTTAGTACCCTGTCAAATTGATTTAATGTTTCGTAAGTAATGAATACTTTCGAAAAATAATTAGTGTCCATTGCTTTAATTTCTTTATCTACTTCATTGGAAATAACTTCTTGAGCTTTTTGATCTATAGTTAGAGATAGCTCCGCTATGACAATTCTGCCTCTATTGTCATCAACCGAAACATTAATTCCATTCAAGCAACCTATCAAATATTTCACAGCTTCATTAAGGTCGTCATTAATGGGGGAAATATAAAAGTAAAACTTCTCTAGTTTATTTTTTAACTCGTCAGGAAGGACGTTGATAATTTTTCCTTTAGCTTCATCATTTAATCTATAAACTTCCGTACAAATAGAACCAGGTTTTCTTAAATTCAATTTCTTCTTATCAGAGCTACCAATATCTTTAACGAAAATTTTGTAAGTATCAGAATCTGAACCTGAACTTAGATTCTTTTCCAGTATTGAAGAGGATGATGTAGTTATTTTATTGCCATCGGTATCTGTAATCTTCTTACTTTCTTTTTTTGTTATGGTATTAAAGGTATGCTTTTGTTTTTTTACCTGAATGTAAGCTTTGTAATCTTCGTAACTAACAACAATGTCATCTTCTGCTTCAATATATATTTTAAAGTTATTCTTTTGATAATTGTTTATTGCAAGAAGGATTAAATTAGCTTTTTGAAAATTAAATCCTTTAATCGCTTCGGCTCCACCATTATCCATTCCCTTAATGCCTTCTGTCATTTGCATTCCCCCCCTAGGTCTTAAGTTCTAGTGGTTGTTATTAAGCGAGATTTATGTTCTGTCCACAATCTTCCAAATCTAAACAAATTATAACCTTTCTTAGGCAAATGGTCACGATATTTGTAAGAGAGGAATGTACGTCCACAAAATTCAAAAAAAATTATTGTAGCGCAAATGAGGGTTAACTTTTCCTTGCCGAGAAAAGTCAAGGCATTCGACACCCAGCATACCTTTGTGTAATCTAATGGCTTTGGGATGGTAAAGACCCAACAAGCAAGAAAGCAAGCTGAGAAGCAAATACAGTCTTTACAAAAACGTATTGAAAAGTTGAAAGAACAAAAGACAGGCTTAATCAGACTGTTGGCGAGCGGTACGATTACTGAGGTGGAGTATAAGGAAGCAACAGAGAGCGGAAATGCTGAACTTTATAGCCTACAGGAGCAGTTAAAGGGCTTGCAGTCTCAACAAGGGAATAAAAGTACAGAGGAAAATATCGTTCGATTGAAAAAAGAACTCAAGCGGTTTATGAAGTTGGGGGAACTGACACCTGAAATGGTACATCGGTTTGTTGATAAGATCGAAGTTAAAGCGGATGGTTCGGTAAACATTCATTACAAGTTTACCGCTACCGCTCTTCTTACGGCTTAAATTATAGTGACCGACACTCAAGCCATGTGGAGAGTATGGCGTTGTTGGTGAGGAAGTTGTAACCAATTAATAAGCACGTGCTATTTATAATAAACTCAAGCTAAAAATGGAATGAAGCGTGATGAAATCGGGGAAGGGATGAATGGATAAAGGGGAAACCCCAGATCCATCAAGCCTTTCCTCTGTTTTTATATCAAGACATTATTCAAAATATAAATAAGTCGTGATAGAAAAGTCGAGAAAAAAGTCGGGAAATCAGTGATTCCTAGCAAGAGTTTATTTATTTGGGTAACGGTGGAATGCGGGGTTCAAGTCTCGTTTCTATGCTGTAACGATTAAGTTTGCTTCCTTAATCGCCAGGAAAAATTCCCTGCCGATTCACTGTGTAGTCCATCTTAGCGATGTCCTGCGGTACGTCTTCCTTAGAAGTAGGGCTGGGCTATCAAACCGTTGCTCAACGTTTAGGTTACTAAGTAAAACACAACGAGCGTTCCCCTGCAGAGTATAGAGAATCGCTCGCAGTTTAAAACCTATCCTATTTGGAGCTCTGGCCGATACACACTACAGCCTTTCCCACATTAAACCTAACACTCTACTCCAAGCTATTAAACTCATTCATACGTGCAAGTTTTACAAGATCAGACTTAGGCAATCCGCCTTCTCTCGATTTTGTCCTGCAATGATAACAAGAACAATGAATCTTATCCTTAGCGAACTTCCCTATAAATCCTGTATTACTTTTGTTCAAAATGAATAAACTCATGCTAATAAACAGCTCTCTTTAGGTGTACGATTTCGGAGTAGAGGTATGGTATAGAGATGAAACTGTCTCACAGATAACATTAAGGGAAGGCAATGTTTATTCCTCTGCGAGAGGATTAAAGGTTGGGGACTTAAAAAATATAGTAAGTGAACAATATGGTGACAAGTATCTTGTAAAACTTTCGGATGAAATCATTGATTATGTTTATGATACAGTCAACAAGACGTACTTTGGTGATGCCATATACGAAAGTATTGAACCAGAAGATGCTCAGAATTATTATTCGATTACAGTTGCATTTGATGACTCTGATTATGTTAAACAGATACATATAGGTGATATGTTGGTTTCCATGAGATAAATGGGGATACTCTGTTTTTTCAAGGATGTGAAGGCTTTAAGTGCATTTGAGGAAGCGATCCGTACTCCTCGCAAGCATCCAAATGATGCCAAAAGAACGACCTCCGATTACGATGTGATGGTCATCTATACACAGCAATCTCCAATTCATGCCACCAGGCTGTGGTTGGGGGAAAAGGATCAGGAAAGTGTGTTCAGTTATGGTTTCAGAGATTGGGAGGAAGCTATGTGGTTTCGGCCAAAAATACTGACCGCATGAGAGAATTCAATATGCTAGAGGGGCGTTTAAGCGGTTATCGGAACCGCTCCTCTTCTGATTCAGCAATTGCAGATTATATCGAATTGTACATCCAGATGCAGTTGGATTGTTCGCAGTACTGACGAACTTGGGCAACTGCGAAAAATGCTTAAGTTGTTATGGAACAGACAACGATCGAGCCACAATGTCTCGATCCGTCTAAGTTGCCCGGATCCAGGGAAGTAAGCTGAAGTCGACGGTTTGTTGTGAATGGGATTAGCTGAGTGATTCTTGATGAAGTTGACAGATCGAACTTATCCAGAGGAAGCAGAAACTGCAAATGTCTAATGTGCTATAAGTATTACAATTGTCGATTTAAAAAGGTACCAGGCGAACTCAATAAGATATTGAGTTCGCCTTTTATTAGAAAAAGGCAAGTACAATCTTTTTTAGTTCTCTGGGAGGATAGGGTTGCTTTTTGTCGAAGTGTGTATATATCACAATGAAAATTAAATGGGAGAATTGAACTATGTCTGATAAGCTGTTTCGTTGGTTCAAAATTATTTATGCCATCCAAGCGAGGCCTAGTATCAGCGCCAAGGAATTGGCGTAACGATCGTGAAACCGAGGAAAGAACGGTATATCGCGATTTATTTTTGCTAGATGATCTGGTGCCGATTACCAATTATGGCAAAGGTTACACGTTTGCTGGGGATATTGCCATGTTCCCATTCAATTGGACTCAGCAAGAGGCACATGTATTCTACATGCTCCTTTTTTTGTCGATTAGAGCAACACACCGCAGGGATTTGAACCAGCTTATGACAAGGTCATGGCGGCTCGTTTTCGGCAGAAGAAGCGGGATCGGGAAATTTTAAAACATTTCTCGGTTATTATCTAGATGGGTTCTCCTGAATATCGGGAGGATGTGCCCAATTATCTATATCAAGTCATTCAGACGATTGTAGAAGAAAAGACGATCACTGTCGTTTACCATACGCAGAGCCAGAACCAGCAAACGGAACGGGGAATCGATCCGTATTATCTCGTCCCGAGGATCAACGATTTTATTTGATCGGCTACTGCCATCAGGCGAAGGATTTACGGACGTTCCGTCTGAGTCGTTTCCTCTGCATCGAGATGACCAATTATACTTTTCAACGTGGAAATTTTAACATTAAGAATTATAGAAAAATACGTGGTCTATTGAATGCGGCGAGGAACAAATCCCATTTTTAAAGTAAAATTCTCTCTCGCCGTTACCCGTTACATATGAAGGACTTGCCTGATGGCGGATTGCTATTCGATGTTGCTTGAATCATAACAGGGAGTTTATGAATTGGGTAAGTCAGTACGGACCGGATGCTGAGATTTTGGCTCCGGTCACTTACCGGGAATGGATGAAGAAACGGCTTGAGTAATGGCAAGCTGTATGAGCAAGAATAAGGAACGGCACTATTGTGCCATTCCAATATTTCCGCCAGTTTGCTGAATGGGTGGTTCTTCTGAGAGCCTGTGGAATACACCGTTTCCGAGATGTATAGCTGATCTTCTGCGGCGTGATTAGAAATTTACCTTAGTGCTTTACTGATTCAAAAAGGTAACTATTCTGACTACTGAAGGCAAGTTATGGATTCCACCTGAGGAGATAATTCATGTGACAAGAATAATCCCGTTTGTGTACTATTCTACGAAGTAGAAGAGGTTTGTTTCCCCGACACAAGCCAAGATACGTAGCGAAAGGAGCTAGGGGATGATGGGAACTCTACATAATGAGGATTCACGTGTGAAGATACCTGCTTTAGTTCATTTTACTCGGCTGGGGTATGAATATATATCCCTCAAGAACTATAGTGGCCAAATTGATGAAGATACCAACATTTTTGTTGATGCGTTTCGTGATGCCTTAAATCGGATTAACGGAACCACTCTTTCCGCTTTGGAGGTAAACAAGATTATTGAGGAATTAAAAATTTCGCTTTCTGCCGACGACCTCGGCAGGGATTTTTACTCCAAGATTCTTTTCGGTTGTAATGGAATAAAACTGGTGGATTTTGAAAGAGCCAGTGGTAAAGGTAATACCTATCAAATAGTAACAGAGCTTACGTACAAAAATGGAAGCGATGAATTTCGTCCTGATATAACAGTCTTAATAAATGGAATGCCTCTTGCATTTCTGGAAGTTAAAAAGCCAAATAACAAAAATGGCATCCAAGCTGAATACACTCGTATTAATAAGCGGTTCAAAAATAAAAAGTTCAAACGCTTTGTTAATATTACTCAACTTATGGTGTTTTCCAATAACAGAGAATATGACGATAATGAGGCTGTGCCTTTAGAAGGTGCGTTTTATGCTGCAAGCAGTTATAAAAAGCTATTTTTCAGTCATTTTAGAGAAGAAGATGAATCTATTTTTAACAAAATAGAACCCATAGACTTGAAGAAAGAAAGCCTTATATTAAAGGATACGAACCTTCTATCAATTAAGTATACGTCCGAGTATGCAACTAACCTCAACTTTGATTCACAGACAAATAGAATAGTAACATGTTTGTTTTCACATGACCGTATTATGATGATACTGAAATATGCCATAGCCTATGTGGAAAAAACGGACGATGCAGGCATAACTACACTTGAAAAGCACTTGATGAGGTATCCTCAGATTTTCGCAACTAAGGCAATTGAAAAAAAGCTGGATTCCGGAATAAAGAATGGCATCATTTGGCATACCCAGGGGAGTGGAAAAACTGCACTGGCGTATTATAATATCCGCTATCTAAAAGATTACTATCAGCGTAAAGGTGTTATAGCAAAGTTTTATTTTGTCGTTGACAGACTTGATTTGCTTGCACAGGCAGCAGATGAATTCCGTGCCCGTGGGCTGTATGTGGAAGAAGTAAACTCCAAAAAGGATTTTATTGAAAATATCAGTACAACAGGTTCAAATAACAATACAGGTCTTGATACCGTAACCGTGTTGAATATACAGAAGTTTTCAAAGGAATCTATAGCGAGAGTGTCAGATTATAATGTGAATGTACAAAGAATTTACTTCCTTGATGAGGCACACCGAAGCTATAAACCAACAGGGTCGTTCCTATCTAATCTAATCGCTTCAGATCGTGATGCAGTTATGATTGCTCTTACAGGCACTCCGTTAATAGGAACAATCTATGATGATAAAACAGGTATGCCTATTAAAGGCAAAGGTTATGACTCAAAGGACGTATTTGGTGCTTACATCCATAAATACTATTACAATCGCTCAATCGCAGACGGATATACTTTAAGACTCATTCGTGAGGGCATAGCTACAACATACAGGAAGAAATTACAGTCAGCATTGGATGAAATTGAAACCATGAAAGGAGCGATTTCAAAGAAGGAACTATACGCCCATCCAAAATATGTATCTGCACTAGTAGAATATATCACTACAGATTTCACCAAGAGTAAGATTTTATATAACGATGACACAATTGGTGGTATGATTGTTTGTGACTCATCTGAACAAGCAAGGGCGGTGTTTGAAGAAATGAATAAATCTTCATTCTCATCTGCGCTTATTCTCCATGATGAGGATGATAAAGATACACGTAAACAATATAGGAACGCCTTCAAAAAAGGAAAGATTGATTTTCTTATTGTTTACAATATGCTGCTAACAGGTTTTGATGCACCGCGGTTAAAGAAGTTGTATCTTGGACGTGTTATCAAAGACCATTCTTTGTTGCAGGCACTGACTCGTGTTAATCGCCCATATCAGAATTTCCGTTATGGATATGTAGTGGATTTTGCGGATATCCGTGCTGAATTCGATAAGACTAACAAGGCATATTTTGATGAATTACAGGCCGAACTCGGTGATGAGTTTCAACAGTATGGCAATATTTTTAAAACGCCAGAAGAGATTCAGACAGATCTGCAGTTGATTGCTGAAAATCTGTTTCTTTTTGATACATCCAATGCAGAAGTGTTTTCACAACAGATATCTGCACTTGATGACAAGGCAGCTTTAGTTGAACTCCGTCATGCACTGGAGCTATACAAGGAACTGTATAATATAGCAAAACTTTATGATTACAAAGAACTTTCAGATAAATTCGAATTAAATAATATCAGTGCTCTGTATAATGAGGTAAATAACCGTATTAATTTGATTAATCTAAAGCAGAATCTTCAAAATGCGGAGGATATGAGCGCTGTATTGAATATGGCATTGGATGAGATTGATTTCCAGTTCAAGAAGATTTCAGAAAACGAACTTGTAATTGCAGACAAATTCAAAGAGAGCCTTGAACGGACTCGCAGGGAAATGCAACGTAACCTTGACCCTAAGGACCCGGAATATATCACATTAATGGAGGAACTCCAGAGATTACTACGTAAAAAGCATATAGAAGAACTTAATGCTGAAGAAATGACGGGAAATATTGCTGAACTTGACCGTATCCGTAAAGCAGCGGAACAGAAGAATCAAGTTGACCAGATGCTTACAGCAAAATATGAAAATGACATTAAATTTATGAGGACACATAAGCGGCTTAAAGAAACGCCCCCGCCTCTTGCGTCTGATATTGTTTTGCATAAGGTGCTGTTGTCACTTAAACATCAAATAGATGAACGTATTCTTGCCAACGAGAGGCTATTAACAAATGAGCCTTATTTCTTGCAAGATTTGTTCCCATTAATAAAACGAGAATTAAATTCAAATGGTGTACCTTTAAATACTTCACAGATTAAATATGTAGGTAGCTGTATTTCTAATGAATATTTCAACGAGAGGAATTGGGTAAGCTAATGCAAGTTTCAGACATAATAACACAAACTAAAAAAATGATTGATGACCTCAAGGCTATTTGTACAAACTTTGGTCTTGGTAATGCCAGCAGTGAATATAAAATTATTACTGAGGTTTTTCTGTATAAGTTTCTCAATGACAAGTTTATGTATGAAGCAAGACTGGTTCTTCCTCGATTTTCAAAGATGACCACCGCGGAAGTGGAAGCTGCAATGAATGAGATGTCTGAGGATGACTATGAGTTAATGCTGATGGATTTTGGTGGAGATACGGCAAATCTAAAAAGGAAGCATTATATATCGTATTTGTTCAACAGAAAGAATCAAGATGGTTTTCACACATTGTTTGATGATACACTCATTGATATTGCTAATTTTAATATTGGTATATTTTCAGTACAGACTGGCGGTCAATCCAAAATTCGTCTGTTTGATGCTCTTTCTCCTTTTGTTATTGAGCAGGAGAAGAGAGACAATTTCTGTCGTGCTTTAATTGAAAAACTAGTAGGCTACAGCTTTGATAGTGTCTTTGACCAGAAATATGACTTCTTTTCCACTATTTTTGAATATCTTATCAAGGACTACAATAAGGATTTTGGCAAGTACGCGGAGTATTACACGCCTCATTCCATTGCAGGTATTATAGCCAAAATTCTGGTACCAGAAGGCGCACAAAACGTAACAATATACGACCCCGCGGCGGGCTCTGGAACACTGGTATTGGCACTTGCTCATGAAATAGGAGAAACTAAATGCTCCATTTATACACAGGATATATCCCAGAAATCCAATGAATTTCTAAGACTAAACTTAATTCTAAATAATCTTGTTCATTCCTTACCTAATGTAATGCATGAGGATACGCTGCTTAATCCAAAACATTTGAACGAAAGAAAAGACGGGTTGATGACATTTGACTATATTGTCTCTAATCCTCCGTTCAATATGGATTTTTCCGACAGTCGCAACACGCTGGCTGGTGAAAAGTATCAGAAACGTTTCTTTGCGGGAGTACCGAATATTCCTAATAAGGACAAAAGCGGCATGGCAATTTATCTGATGTTTTTACAGCACATAATCTATTCGCTAGATGAAAAGAAGGGGAAGGCAGCGGTTGTTGTTCCAACAGGATTCTTGACTGCTGGCTCGGGTATACAAAAGAAAATTCGTGAAAAACTCGTGAAGGAAAGAATGCTACGAGGCGTAATTTCTATGCCTTCTAATATCTTCGCTACCACAGGCACAAATGTATCTATTCTATTTATTGACTGTGAGAACACAGAGGGCAAGGTTGTATTGATGGACGCATCAAAAATGGGAAGAAAGGTAAAAGAAGATGGGAAAAATCAAAAGACTGTTCTAAGTCCAGTGGAAATCAGTACCATCATTAATACATTTAACTTAGCTAAAGCTACAGAGGATTTCTGCGTAGTGGTGGAATATAGGGATATTGAAAAAAAGAAGCTGTCTTTTTCAGCAGGACAGTATTTTGATGTAAAAATAGAGCATGTGGAAATAACGCAAGAAGAATTTAAGGATAAGATGACAGGGTACAAATCAAGGCTTGAAAGCATGTTTGCTAATGGGCTTGAGTTGGAAAAGGAGATAACGAAGCAACTGGGACGGGTCAAGTATGAAAAGTAAGCTAAAGCGATATGCGATGGGAGAATTTTCAGCTGTCAAGCATGGTTTTCCATTTTTGGGGGAATTTTTTGCATCAAGTGGAAGGTATATTGTTTTAACACCAGGTAATTTTTTCGAGAAAGGTGGCTTTAAGAGGACTCCAGGCAAGGAAAAATATTACACATCTGATTTCCCAAGTGAATATTTGTGCACACCTGGTGACCTTATGATAGCGATGACTGAGCAAGCGGAAGGTTTGCTTGGTAGTACAGCCATCATTCCTGAAGGTGGTATTTATCTTCATAATCAGCGAATAGGACTTATTACTTGGGATGATACTATTGTAGATAAGCTGTATTTATACTACTTATTTATGACACGTTCTGTGAGAAAACAAATACGAGACACGGCTTCCGGAACAAAAGTTAAACATACTTCACCAGAACGTATTTATGATGTCATAGTTTTTATTCCAGATAGAGATGTGCAAAAAAGAGCCGCAAGTCTATTATGGTCTATAGACAGTAAAATCGAACTCAATAACCGTATCATTGCCGAACTGGAGGAAATGGCAAAAACCATTTATGACTACTGGTTCGTACAGTTCGATTTCCCTGATAAAAACGGCAAGCCGTATCGTTCATCCGGTGGAGAAATGGTATGGAATGAAAAGTTAAAAAGAAAAATACCTAAGGGATGGGAATCTTGTCCAATTGGAGAATTACTCGCAAAAGTATCCGTTACTACAAAAATTCAATCAGTAGGCTATCAGATGTGTGGAAGTATTCCTGTGATTGACCAAAGTGCTAATTTTATTGCAGGATACACAGATATTCCTGAATCTGTATTACATTTTACAAAAGGAGCAGTAATATTTGGTGACCACACAAGAATTGTAAAGTATGTCGGGTTTGACTTTGCAAGAGGTGCAGATGGAACACAGGTTTTGATTTCCAATAATGCTTGTATGCCCGAACTTTTGCTTTATTATTCAATTCTAAAAATAGACCTGTCTAATTACGGATATGCAAGGCATTTCAAATTTTTGAAGGAAACGGAAATTGTTGTTCCTAATGAAGGCACAGCTGTTAGTTTTGAGAAAGTAGTTACCTCTCTGCATGAAATGATTACGAAAAAAATATTTGAGAACATTGAACTTGTCGGAATTCGTGACTGGCTGTTACCGATGCTTATGAACGGTCAAGTTACAGTGGAATAACGTTAATGTCAGTATGAGGAGCAAGCTCAAACTCAAAAATAGCTACTGTTCGCCCCTTAACGCGAAATTTTTATGCAGGGGGATATGCCACAGTTGAGTCAGAAAATAGTCACACAGCCATTAAAGCATTGGAGACAGTGCTTTTACGGTCTGTGTGGCTTTTTATATTGCCAAAGAGTCGGAATTTACGTTAAGAAATTCACAATTTCTCTACCGATTATCAATACATAATAAATACATTACTTATATATTTTTACACTATAAATGTTATTTAATAATTTTTAATCATGATTGTGGTGTAGATGAGTTTACGATCTTAGTTGGTACTTGAAAAATATTTGGAAGTCCCATCCAGGTCAATCCTAATCACAATGTAGGCAGCTTTATAAACATTGGCCCCGTCCTACCTTATTTTTAAGTGAATCGCATCCATGTATAGATTCTGTAATAGTCATAAAATGATCTGGAAGTAATCAACATTTCCACCTCCATCTAGGCAGTAAAAGATGATATTATATAATCATCTAAAGTAGGTATTTTAACCTACAACGCTATATAGCCCTGGAGGTCCTAATGCTACCAGACAAACTCTCATCCATATTTCGCACCAAACAAAAATCCTACAAAATGGTCCTAGTTCTTTCACTTATCGAACTTTACCAACAGACCCATTCGCTCTATTTCCCGCTCGGCATGATTGCTGAGCGATTTTTGGCATACTTTCAAGAGAATAGTAAGCTAGGTGAGAGAGTAGATTCACCTCCCCTTGGCAAGGCGAGTCACTGGGATGACTTTACCTTATCCCAAACCATAAGCTTGCTTAAAACACCGTTGGAGGCGCTCTCGACAATCTTAGAAGTAGATCATGGCAAGGAAACAGTAACATTCCGTCCTGATATAGCCGACAAACTAGATGACCACGTCATTCAAGAGTTAAAAGAGTACGCTTTAACCGAGCTCCATAACTATAACGATAAGTTAGGGGAGTCAGTATTCTCCATTCGAAATGCACTGTCCGAAATTATGAACAGTTACATAGTAGCTAGAAACAAAGCATTTGCAGGTCATTCGTTAGGAACTCTATTCAGACAGACGATCCCCGAGCAGTTAAGATCACTTTCTTTTATCGATCCCAACTATAAGATCCAGGGTTCGGTTGGTCAGGGGAACTGGGCCAACATTCCTTGGATCGCGGTGATGGATAAGCGGTTAACGGATACAACGCAGCACGGTGAATATATCGTTTATTTGTTTTCAGAGGATATGGAGTCTGTCTATCTTACATTAGCTCAAGGGGTTACTGTACCCAAAGATGAGCTTGGTAAGAAAGAAGGGTACCACTACCTTGAGCAGAAGGCCAGTGAGCTCCGTCAACTCCTTCCACTGGAAGGTCTGCAGAAGGATGATGGCATTAACCTTACCTCGAGAAGTGGTCTCGGCCGCGACTACCAAGTCTCTACGGTGGCGTATATCCGCTATGATCGAAATGCGATTCCAGATGACGATCAGTTACTGGCGGATCTAGAGAATGTGGTCTCTAACTATAAAATGTATGTGGACCATGTTATTAAGAACAAAGGTGTAAACGAAGAGGTACCATCGAAAGAAGAGAAGGAGAGCCCATCCTTGAGTTCATTAACTGTGCCAGAACAAATCGAGCAAATCCAATCATACATCTCCCACCGAGGTTTCCATTATCCTCACGGCCTTATCGAGAACCTGTATCTCTCTCTAAAAACCAAGCCTTTCGTTATTCTGGCTGGGGTATCCGGTACCGGCAAAACCAAGCTCGTTAAGCTTTTTGCTGAGGCACTAGGTGCTACCGGAGACAATGGACAATTTACGCTGATTCCGGTTCGACCTGACTGGAGCGATCCTTCTGATTTGCTAGGATATAAAGACTTGTCGGGAGTATTTCGGCCTGGACGCTTAGCGGAGGTGCTTGTTGAAGCTTCTCAGCCTGAGAATCAGCACAAGCCTTATTTTGTCTGCCTGGATGAAATGAACTTAGCGCGAGTGGAGTATTATTTTAGCGATGTGCTCAGCGTGATCGAGACGCAGGAGTGGAAACAAGATCGGATCGTTACTTCTAAGCTAATTAACCGGGAGTCCTTGCTACCGGAGGATCAATCGGTATATGGGGACTTGTCCATTCCAGATAATGTGTATCTGATTGGAACCGTGAACATGGATGAGACGACGCATCCTTTTAGCAAGAAGGTACTGGATCGCGCGAATACGATCGAGTTTAATTATATTGATTTGCAGCAATATCCGAGCTTAGAACCGCAAGATGAGGGAGCACCTATGCCCGTACACAACTCGTTCTTACGAAGTGAGTATTTGCAACTAGTCGACGTGTATTCCGAGTATACGGAGTTAGTTCATGCCACGACGGAGAAGCTGGTGAAGATCAACCTCATCCTTGAAGAGATCCATTCTCATGTCGGATTTCGGATCCGGGATTCGATCTGTTTTTATATGGTATACAATCAGCGTCATGAGTTGCTCTCGAATGATGAAGCCTTTGATCTTCAGCTCCTACAGAAAATCCTTCCTCGCGTTCAAGGCAGTAGCCTATCTGTGAAGCGGGTACTCCTCAAGCTTCTGCAAGGGGCACTAGGGAGAACGTTGCCAGTGTCAGAGCTTATGGATGATGCGTCGGAGATCTATCTAAAATGGAATGACAACGAAGAGGAGAACAAGGCTAAACATCCTCTAAGCGCTCGGAAAATCGCCTTTATGCTACGGAGGTTAGAAGAAGATGGATTCACCTCTTACTGGCTCTCTTAATCAAAGCGTGGAACTGCTGCGAGTCGAGACTAACCTCTTCAATCTCTACATTCAGGGCAAACCGTATCATCCTACGGTGGAGTCTATGCAACTTCATCGCAGCAAAGATGGGGAATGGATTGATACAAGCTTGCAGGTTCATTCCCTTTCGAGAGAATTAAGGATCGAGCAGATTTCGGTGTTCTCACCGGAAACAGGAGCGCTCACCCCATGGGAGGTGGGAGAGAAGAGTTGGTCGCTATTTTTCGAAACGCAGTCGTATGAGCTCGTTGTGGAGAAGAAGCAGACGCTGGCTCTAACCTTCCATCATGAGAATGCTAGCGTAAGACAAGCGATTAAGCCACTTGGCCAATCTATCCTGTCGGGGATCCTGAACTTTCAGAACGAGGTTGGTCTATCCGATCTGGAGCTCAGGCTAAACGGCCAGGCTGTTTTTCAGCTACAACTGGAGATTTTCCCTTCCAAAATGGATTACAAAGAAGATTATCAGATGATTCTAGACGATGTGAATCGGCAGATTTATAATTTGTCTTTTGATTTTCTTCGCAAAACGTACCATTTAACCGGATTAAAAGAAACGAAACATCAAAGTCTTACGGAATTTTTTGCAATTCTCCAACATGTGTTTGAACAGCTTGTTCAAGCGGTGAAGCGAATACAGACTTCTCCTAACTACAAGCTAGAGAAAGAGATGAGGAGGGTCGAGGCAGCAAGAGTTAAGAAGACAGGTAAAGAAAACATAGCGTACCTGACCAAACACCTTCATTTACTTAGACAAGACGATAAGATTGGTTTTATTCCAGTTAACGGTCAAACCTTATACCCTACCCAAGCTTTGGAGATGAAACGTCGAATCCAATATGACACGATGGAGAATCGGTTTGTACGGTGGGTGCTGGAGCGCATATCAAAAAAATTAAAGGAATTGAAATCAAGACTATCCGGAAGTGCTCGGATGCAGGATCCCCTCCTAATGAAGCGGATGAGCTCTATGCAGAATCATCTGCAGCGATTGTTAAGGCTGGATTTTCTAAACGTTGGTGGAATGAAGCAATTATCCGTATCTTTAGTGTTGCAGATGGCACCCGGATATCGGGAAGTATATCGCAATTATTTGATGCTCATGAAAGGTTTATCGATCCAAAGCGACTTGTTCCATCTCTCGATGAAAGACTTGGCGCAGCTGTACGAATACTGGTGCTTCTTGAAAATCCATGATCTCCTCAGTCAGAAGTATGAACTTCTCAAGCAAGATATCATCAAGGTTCAGCGCTCCGGAATTTTCGTGACGTTGGACAAGTCGGCCAGTGCTAGGATGGTGTACAGGAATCCGAGTAACGGGGAAGTATTTACGCTCTATTACAACGCGCTTCCCAAAGGCGATCGGAGCGCTACACTCGGCCAGAAGCCGGATAATGTGCTGACGCTGAAGAAGAACGATGCTACGGTGGAGTATAAGTATATTTTTGACGCGAAATATCGGATAAATCCTGCATACGAGGGAACCCCTTATTATGATAAATACAAGGAGCCAGGTCCTGAGGAAGACGACATCAACACGATGCATCGGTATCGGGACGCAATCGTTTATTCAGACAAGCAAGAGCAAGAGTATGAGCGGAGCATGTTTGGGGCGTATGTTCTCTTTCCATATCATGATGAGGCGAAATTTCGGGAGCATCGTTTTTATAAGAGTATTGAGCTCGTCAACGTAGGAGCCTTCCCGTTTCTACCCAACTCAACGGAGCTGATGGAAGAATTCCTGGATGAGCTTATTAAGGACAGTCCGGAAAAAGCATACGAACGCTCGACGAGACCTCGAGGGACGAAAAGTTACTATCAAGACAAATTGGCTGGCAAAAATGTATTGGTAGGTTCACTAAAAGAACCTTCCCAATTGGAACAGGCACTGGAATTAAACTTTTACCATATCCCCCTTGATAATGTGTCGGACCACAAGATTTTAACGCAGATCGAATATATTGCCCTCTATCAATCGAAGGGAAAGTTCGCTTCTACCGGAGAAACAGGCATTCACTGGTACGGACGAGTGGCTGACTGGAAGGTACTGCGCCGTAGAGAAATTACTGAGCGTCCCGTGAGACGGGGATCTGAGGAAAAGCTGTATGTGAAATTTACGATCGATAGTTGGATGAAGCGGGATAAACCGATTGTTTCAGGAGGACGAGGAATCTACACGGCTCTATATACATCGAAGTATATTTTAGACCGGGCTGCAGAGATTGCGGAACTGAAATTAGAGACGGAAGAAGATCTGATAAAGTGGCGTGAGGAGAGACGCGCTGGTACGGTAAGGGTGGAACTGGATCATGAGCAGGTGGATTTAGCTAAGCGGGTGCTAGGAATTCATAAGAATCAAGCAATAGACTAGAAGTAGATACTATTGAAATTTATTGATAATGATTAATAAGAAGTTGCAGGAATCTCCGAAGATTAAAGATATAATCGGAATTTAATGGTGAAGGAGCAAATTCGAATGCCAATTGAACTAGGGATATGGAAAATCAACGGAGCAGTGGAGAGAGTTCATTTTTCAAGTATCGAGACCGAGCGTAAGCTCGAGGATGTAATCACCAATGATATTAGCATTATAGACCCCTCTTTGATGCTCATCGGAAGGCAGATCAGCACGGCTTTTGGTAAATTTATTGATATCTTGGCTATGAATGCTGAGGGAAACCTGGTTGTGATCGAGCTAAAGCGTAACAAGACTCCACGGGAAGTCGTTGCGCAGACACTCGATTATGCTTCTTGGGTTCAACAGCTGACTTACACGGATATCATAGGAATCTACAGTGAGAAGAATCCAGGAAAGCAGCTGGAACAAGAGTTTGTAGACCATTTCAAAACTGATTTTCCTGAAAGCTTGAATGAGCTACATCAATTAATTATCGTCTCGTCTGAGCTGGATCCAGCTACCGAGCGGATCATCAACTATTTGACGAGCTTCGGGGTTCCGGTGAATGCGCTTTTCTTCCATTATTTCAAGGATGGAGATAGTGAGTATTTAGCCAGGAACTGGCTCATTGATCCGAACCAAGTGGAGGAAAAGACTTCACGCGCGACGTCCAAAAAGACAGGGAAAGCTCCGTGGAACGGAAAAGACTATTATGTCTCGTTGGGAGACGGTATTCATCGGAACTGGGAGGACTGCAGACGATATGGCTTCATTTCGGCGGGGCAAGGAAAGTGGTACAGTAATACGCTGAATCTTCTCAAGCCAGGTGCTCGAATCTTTGCATGCATTCCAAAAGTAGGGTATGTCGGCGTGGGCATCGTTGAAGACGAAGTCGTGCCTATCAAGGATTTTCAAGTGATGGTCGATGAGGAGAATATACCGCTTCTCGAGACCGACTTACAAGTCAATATGGATACGGATGTCGATGATCCCGATCTGTGCGAGTACGTGGTACGCGTGAATTGGCTTAAGACGGTTCCGAAGCATGAAGCCATTTGGGAAAAAGGGATGTTCGCGAACCAGAACTCAGCATGTAAATTGAGAAACCAGTTCACGATCGAAACTCTGACGGAGCATTTTCAGCTAATAGAAGATTGATACTAAAAAAAGAATTATAAAAAAATCGACAATGTCATATATTGGATAAAGAAGGGGTTATTAGATGGTTGATGAATTAATTCTATATTTCTCCAAGAGTCTAAACTCTAAAGCATTAGTATTTAAATACATGAAGTGGGTGGAACGTTTTTTTTGGATTTCTTTGCTTATTGTTATAGCTGGAGGAGTTTATACAATATTATTTAACAAGGGATCATTTCTTGCGATTGGAATTGTAATTTTTATATTTGCTGCTTACATATTAAATCGAAAGGCTAAGCAAATAATTAAGGAGAAATATGGAATTGCGGTGCAAACAAAGTTATGGAGCGCTGACAATCGATATCATAGATATATTCAAAATCAAATAGAGGATTATTTATCCGATAGACATTTAGATACTGAAAAGAAATTGGGTAAACTTACAGAACAACTTAACAAAAGAGCGGAAAGGGCTAAGCCAACTATATTTTTCTTACCTGGTTTTTTTATAGTACTTTTCATTCCTGTTTGGTCCCAGTTTCAGATAGTTCTCTTCAAGGGAATCAGTTTAAATGATGCGATGTACCTTTTAGTAATTCATTTTATTATCCTTGCTCTATTAACCTATCTTCTTGCAGCATTTAAATATATAACTTATGATTTAGTAACATTAAGGAGACAAAGTATTCTACATTTAATTGACTATATAGAAGATATTATTCTCAATAAGATGGATGAGAAAAAAGAAGAAATTAACTTAAGATTCGTTAGAAGACGCAAAAAGTAGTAATTTCAGGAACAAAGATTGTACTTTATTTCTACCAATGTACATAAAGACTCGAGTTTACCTGAAATTTTCCTTTAAGTTTATTAATTATTTCTCTCCTCCAACTCCCTCTCATACCCCTCAATCAAAACGGAAGCCTTAACATGAAGCGCCCTTGCTAATGCAATAATCGTTAGCAGAGTAGGCGCTTTTTCTCCGTTCTCAAGTTCACTAATATAAGACCGATCGACACGGGAATACAGGCTCAGCTCATCTTGGGTGAGCTTCTTTTCTTTGCGAATATTTCGGAGAGCTCTGCCGAAGGCAAGTAACTCTATGGATTTATCATTATGATTAGCCACGTTATAACCCCTTAATAGATAGTTAAATTCATCTTATGTGTTTCTATAAGGGAATTTCCGTAGGGTATTGCCCACAAAATGTTTGAGGTGGTATAATACAGATACTGGAAAATACTAAATTGGATAACTATGTTCTTAGTGAACAATGGGAGTGAAGCTAATTATGAAATCGACGGTAACAAGAGATACTGACCTGAATGTGAATACATCCTCCCAACATGAGAAAACAGGCGGCTTTTACCAGGATATGATTGTTCTTCATGCCAGCTGCTCTCAAGAATATATGAATTTATCTTTGCATTTCTTTGACAAAAAGATGCATCACGTCAGTTTATTACTATGCAACAGGGCATTAGAATCCATGCTAACCGCTTTATATATAAAGAAGGAGAGAAGGCAGCCTATTTCAAATATGTTGCTAGAAGAAATACTGCGGATGTTCCCCAAAGACTCGGAGATGAATGTGGAACCGTTGATATTTATACAATCCTTATCCTTTTTATCACAGGAGAATTCCCTCATTAGTAAAATGCAGCCCACACATCTAATGAACTTGATTAAGAAAGCGGATGAGTTCCTTCTTCAGATATCTAGCCAACTAGAGTTACCCTATGAAACATACCACTCTGTTTTTGAGAAATAAAGCTAGCCGAGTACAATGAAGAGCCAAGGCTAATGCAGCGATCAGCCTTGGCTTTTTTCTCCGTTCTCTAATTCACTGATATCCGATCACTCCACTCTCGAATAAATGTTAAGTTCATCATGGGAGCCTGCTGCTGCAGTTTAGCTACCATAACACAAGAACTCCTGCGAAGCTAAGGATGAATAAGAGTACCGCTAACTTTTAACTTATCTTGTATTTCAGCATACCGTTCAAGATCTTCATGATTTAGCATAGATTGAATATGCTCCATGGTTGTGCAGCATCTTACGATGTTAATTTCAAAATTGATGGTGTATGAGAATTCTAAACTATCCAGTATATATTTTGATCCTTTTTGAATGTTACCCTTCCGTATATAATACATGCCAACATCGGTAAGGAATTTAGCAAATCGGTCATCAATTAGTTGTTCGTTATAACTGCCAACTGGTTCTCGTTGCTTGAGATGATCCTTGATCAGATTCTCAAATCTTTCGAGATATTCATCAAATTCAAAATGATACATGTTAGTTGCTTGGATGATTTTAAATAAAGCTCTTAGTATTTCGTTCTCCCTGGAAGAGATATACTCGATGTATGGTTCAAGTACTTCTATGTTGCCTTTCATTAGTTCATATAGATAACGGTTGCCTCTAGCCCATTCCTGGAACTGCTCTTTGGTTCGTTCGGCAGTTTCATTTGTTTCTATAATCCAGCTTTGATTCTCATAACAGGATAAATAATAAAGTGCTTGATCATAATCATCGTTATCTGCAGCTATGGAGCCTAACAGCAGATCGGAGTATAAAATATATCCAAACAACGGTTTGGCTGGCTCTATAGGCTTCCTATGTGGTTTGTTTTTATTATGTTTCTGCGCATACAGCATTCTGGAGATGCGTCCCATTTCCTGAGCATAGTATTTTGCTCTATTCCTTTTATTTAAGGATAACAACGTGTTAGTTAAATCTTTTAAAGCATCTAGTTGTACCCCTTCAGGAAGTCGCTTGATATAAGCTTCAAATTGTATGGTACAGTTCAGATTATGTTCCTGATCCGAGTTTAGGGAGCAAGTAAATATCCTGTATTGACACAAACCTAATCTTTCAGCATGCTGGTGTTTTTCACTTTCGGCAACTTTTTTGTATATGATCAGAGCAGCTTCCCGATTTCCCTTGTGAAATAGTGCTTCAGCGCTATCAAAGAGTAGGGATGAATATGCTGGGTTATCGATTATCAAATCAACAGCCTGATCGATGCAGTAGAGTTTCCCTAGCTCGGCACATCGCATGATAAAGGGGCCAAGTCGTCTCCAGTTCGGTGTTGATTCATTTACATATAGAGGATAAAAATAGCCTTCTTCCAGATTCATGGCTTTCGTAATTAAATCAAGACTTAGAACGGAAAGTGGCTGGTTCCCATTGATAAAGCGGCTGAGAGTTCCTGAATTGATTCCCGATTTAATTGCAAAAGAGGAAATGCTGAGTTTTTCCTTCTCCAAGTAACGTAATAGCTCCGTACTGATTGTTCTGTCTGTAGGTACCAAAGATATTCGCCTCCAGATCTGTATTCCATATTTAGGGAAATGACTTATATAAGTAAGTTAATGTTAAATATACGATGGGTCAATAGCTTTGTAGTATGATTAGGGAGGCATTCTAAAATAAGGGGGAGAACGCAGCTAGTAATTAATTCTACTGAATGGAGTATACAGAGGAGTACGTCGCCTCTTAAGAGATGGATCGGATGAATCATCATTACATATAGAACGGAGTTCTCTTATGTTTGAAAAGTTAATGTCCTTGTTTAAATCCTCTGATAAGCCCAAGAAAAAGCCGGCTCAACATACGAATAAAGTCAAAACTTCTGGAAACAACGCCAAGCCCAAGGTCCAGCCTACTCGTATTGGTGAACTGGGTGAGCATAAGATTAATATTCAACTAGATCAACTCCCCAAAGGATGTAAGTATGTAAGTGATTTAATGGTTACGAATTCGAAGTCCCGTACGGGCTATTCGCAGATTGACCATGTGGTAATCACACCGCAAGGATTGTTTGTCATCGAGACGAAGAATTATACCGGAGAGATTAAGGGAACAAGAGAGAATAAGTCATGGACGGTCAGTAACCGGTTTAAAATGTATAATCCCTTTATGCAAAATTACGGACATATTCAAGCGATTAAAAGTTTGCTCCCTAACTACCAAAAAAGCCGGTTCATCTCACTGGTTTCTTTTACAATGCGCTGTAGATTCAGCGTAGATCCGGAGCTGAGAAAAATCCAATCGGATGAACTGATTGTGTACGATGTCGAGCTGTCCGAATATATTCAGCACAAAATGAATCGGATTCAAGCGGAGAAGGTGGATACCGTTCTATCAGAATCTGATATTCAGAAGATCTATCAATCATTGATTGAGGCGAACATCACTGATCCGAAGATGCGTGCCGAGCATGTGGATAAGGCAAAATTACGTTAATATCAAAGAAGATATGATAACACTAGAAATGAGGGCTTATATATGAAAGGCAAATTCTCAACAATGGCATTATTGCTTAGCTTTGCAGTTTTCTTTTTGTTTACGGATGATGTCTCTGCTGCAGCAAAGAAACCGAAGGATATCCTTGCTGAAAAGTATCCAAATGAAGTGGTTAAAATCGTCAAAACAGATGACATTAACAATGACAAGAAAAAAGAATCGTTTATTCTCACTGAGTCAGGTAATTTTATCTGATTAACGCAAAGGGACATGTTGTTTTAATTAATACAGGGATTGTAAGTGATGAAGATTTTAAACAATCGACGATCCAAGTGTTTACAGTATCCAAGAACGAGAAACATGTGGCTATTACGTTCTCTTATTTCCCCTCAAATACCCAGTTATATGTATATCGACTTCAATATGGGACATTGAGTAAGGTTCTTCAATTGATGGGGGATCAGGGAGTTATGATTGATTCAACGGGTAAAGTGCATCAGTAACTGGAAGAACTTCAGAGACGAAGGCGGCTGGGATCTGGCAGAGGGAATATTCACCTGGAGTACAAAGACCAATAAGTACAAAGGTTCAGGAAAATATGTGCAACGGGTCAATTCCTAATGTAGATACTTTTCAAAAAAAACCGATTTTCTGAACTTGATATGTCGGTCGCCGTAAGAATTATACAGGAGCATCCTCCATCCATGTATATCAAAAAGATTAAGTCCTTATATGTTTTTCATATTTTTATTGTAGATAGCCACATGCTAGCATATACAAATGCAGATAGATTAGTTGAGCTTTATTCTCCACCTATCACAAATTCGCCAATAATGTTCTTTCCAGTTTTATCATAAAGCGGTACGGTCCAAGATCCTGGGGTGTTTTTGCGATACTCAGCAGCCTCACGAGGGTTACTTACATGAGATTCAAGCTCAGATGCGTATATATACCCTTCAGTGCCATCTGTACCAGTTGCAGCGATTAAGTCCGGTTCTACGCCATATAACTCATATATATCAGCTCCGTAAGTAAGTCCATATTCATTTACTGGATAAACATCTTTTGCTGATACAGATGATTGATTAGGCATAACTGCCTTTACTACTGAAGAGTTATTAGGGTTAACAGACTGTTGTGTTACGCTTGAAGAGTTAATAGGGTTACCATTTTGTTGCGTTGTCGGCAAGATGGTTTTATCAGAAGACAAACCTTTAGCAATTATGATAATTGCAATACTGCTTAATGCAATGACGGCAACTAATATTATTCTGATTTTCTTCATTCTATTTGAGCCTCCTAAGTGTGTTTGTAAAATCTTCAAATTAAGCTCAAGCATAAGAACTCATTTAGACCATGTATTATTTTGCAAATAATTCAGGAAATCTACAATTTAGTTTCTGCATTTTTTGTTTTCTGATTATAAACTCTCTTCATGCTCGATTTGTTTTTACTTGAGTGTACCTAATATATACAACGTAAAAAGCCACACTAAGGTTATGGTTTTCTGATCATTTTATCACAAAGGCTCTTTATAATTGGCTTGTGCAGATTTGATATGCTTAGGGAAGTTGTCAACAACCGCGCCAATTGCTAGTTGGGCTATAAAGAAAAAAATACCGAGAAACCCTAAAAGGGGCTTTCGGTATTTTGTGGAAGTATTATGTTTTGAGGAACTAACTCAACCGTTCGTATATTACATTGGAACCGTATCTAATTAAGGTCTCAAAAGTATGGTGTCATCCTTCGATTTTTTTCACATGAGTACTGATCTCAAATTGTCCGATGATGTTTTTGTTTTTATCATAAAGAGGAATAAATTGGGCAGATTGAGTTGTTGAGTTATACTGCAATGCTTCCTCAAGAGAAGTTACATTTGACGCCAAATCGGCTGCGCGCACAAAACCCTCAGTACCGTCAACACCTTCTGCAATTAAATAATCAAGTTCCTCACCATTTAGAGCATATAAGCCAGATCCAAAAGTTTCACCTTCCTCATTCACTTCAACCTTTAGAGGTAGATCTGGGACGAGACTAAATGTTTCATATGGCGATCTTAATCCTTCAACCGTTCGATAGTATCCAGTATTACCATTGTAGAATTCTGCTATTCCATGACTATAGTAAGTGCCTTTTTCTGGGTAACCGCGAGTTTCAACCATATAAGCAGAAATATTTTCATCGTTGTGAACCATTGCAGATGATGCTTTTAATATACCTGAGCTTGAATAGAGTCTGGCTTGCGCACCGTAATAACTTGCATAAGGGTAACCAAGAGTAATCTTAATAATTGTACCAGCTTGCATGTATGTAGTGCCAGATATTGTTCGCGTGTATACCTGAGATTGAAACTCATACTTCCTGTTGTACTCCTCTACCTGAGTCCATTGGGACTGAGCTGCAGAAGCTACGTTAGAAGATACAGTAAGAACTGAAATGGCGAAAAATAAATTAAGAACAATTTTGCTCAAACGCTTCATACTTGAAAACATCCTTTCGTCCGATAATATTTTCTTCAATTTAGACTTTGACAATTTTTCTGATGAAATTCTAGCCTTCTTAATCTACAGCGTTAAACCTGGCTCATGGATGTTTTGGTATTTCAAAAAGCATAATGAAGAGTAATAAAATCTGAATGAAACTTTTAGTGAAAAATGAACAGATCAGTTCCTTTAGCACGGTTACAACCATGAAACTCTCTTACTATTACCAACCGTTAACTCATACACATCACCTCCTTAAATGATAGAAGGTCAAGTCTCATGTGCTGACTGACTTGAAAACGTAATTAACTGCTCGTGGATTGAAATTGTTATTCTTATGATGATTAGAAACTTAATTGCTTCTATTATATATAACGCAGAATTATGGATGTTGGTTATGGAAAAAATAGTAAATATTTGAATTTTTGTGAGATTAATAGGTGTGTGAACTTCTAGAACCTTAGTGCCAAGAATGTATCCTTTTGGTTGGCTTATCCAATGACATAACAACGTGAGTTCGTGTCACAGCGATAAAAAATAGGAGCAACTACCCAAGACACTCTCACTTAAGGTTGAAGTTAACGAGGTTTGTGCAACATTTGGATCGGGAATACTCTCGTTTTCTGTAGATCTCAGTTACTATGCTCATTATATGAACTCTAAAATGTGAATTTCTTAATTATGAATGAAGTTGTTTTTTGAGCTCTTATCTTCTCTTTATCAGATACAAAGAGAGAGCAAAACCGGTTGCTAGACCCTTGAAAAATTTGAAGTAGGAAATAAGAAATGAAAACTACAACACGCGAACTGAGTAATGTGGAGAAGGACAATGTTAGTCAGAGTTTGAGAAAGAATAAAGAGGTTGAGTCTATCATTCAACACTTTATGAGGAAGGTCGGTATGCAGCATATGAATCGCAGCGACAAACCCATCTCAATTGAGAGGTGCTTTCTTTGTGGCGTGCAGCGGGATCCGAAGACGCTATGGCCGATTTCGCTTGCGAACCTGTGGAGTCATGGGTCGAAGCATCGGTTAGGAGCGGAATGGATATGCTGTACAATCCAAATAAAAGGAGTATCGGATCGGCCAGTACGACAAGTCCACGCTTGGCTGGTTATCCTTCTGAATCAATACATCTTATGAGAAGGCAGTGAAAGGATGTTAACCGCATGATAGGGCTTATTGCCGTTGCATTTGGCGAGATGGAAGCATTTATCGTCTTTAATCTACTATTTGATTGTTTATATCTGCTTAGCAGAACGGCCGGCCATGGATTTTACCGCTGGATGAGTCATGATTTGGATTTTTTGATCGTGTTGTCCTATCCGTTTTTTAGACTGACTTAGTACATAGCAAGTCTTATTTATAAGTGTCTCTTATTCCGTAGGATTAATGATTCTCAACAGCCGTTACATACTTCTAATTCTAAAAAAATTAAAATCAAGTGTGTTTTGTCACTTAACTCGGATCGGACCGCATCCTATCATGGGAGAAGGGACTTTCATCACCTAGTTAATCGATGAGTGGTACACTAAAACAAAGCCTGTCGTTTGCCGACAGGCTTTTAATTATGCTCAGCAATTTAATTATGTCATTTCATAATAATAACCTTTCAATATCACCTGGTTTGTATCCTTGGTCACTTCTAGGTTAGCGAGTTCATCTCTCGGAAATTGTTTTGGAAAAGGTGCCACTGGATGGAGTTATCTACCATGTAAGAATTCATAAACACGAGCTTCAAGCGTAGACGGAGACGAAGACTGCCCGAGTTGAAGCTTTCATGCATCGAAAAATGAATCGTTATTTCAAGTAGAAAGTTGCTCAGCTTTTAGGTAGCTTCTCCTCATCAGTCCATACCGCAAATCGTAAAAGGGGCGAAAAATGACATGGCCGTGAAATTAGTGCGTAACATGATAACCAGTTATCAGCGTGAAAATACTCGGATCTGGATTGAGCCAACATCATTGGAAGCAGCCGGATTTACAGTTGGGGACAAGGTGTGAAGCAAACGATTACACGTATGCGATTTTGACTCGCAGCGATTCCATGGAGCGCACGATTTCCAATCGTAAACGTCCTAGCTAGGCTCAGCCTCGGACATTGTACGAAGCATGTCAGAGGTGACGGCTGTCATCCATCGGGAACGAATTGATCTGTTGATTAGTGACGGAAGGATTGTCATTCGGGAGGGAACGTATCTAGTGCTACAAGAGACCTTCTGTGCGACAATAAGCAAATCACAATAAAAATAACTGCGAAGGCCCCTCCCAAAAGAGAGGCTTTTCACAGTTTCATTTTAGAAATATATAACAATATATGTTAAAAAAATTTAAAACAACCGGATTTATTTAGCAACATCCTGAATTTGATAACGTTATTACTTATATATGAAGAGATTAAACCCAAGTTGCGTTGACAGTCACAATGCTATAAATATTGCGACCTCCACCATTCTTAACAACAGTCTGATCAGCCTTTTTAGCTCGAAGTTGTGTTGCCGAACTACCGTCAAGCATAACGGCACTTGAACAATTCAAGGATTTCATGACTACTCGCACATCCCACGGAGTAGCATTTAGAATATTTGCTAAAATAACTTTTTTAGTAGAACTATTGTAACCAATTGCTGCACGATCTGAATTAGCTGCTGGAGAAACGGCATTCACAGACTGACCATGTTCATTATCTACCAGCCTTTTTGTCAACGTTTTGCTATCAATAATACTAGAATCATTAAGGTACAAGCCCAGTCCACTGATGGCCCATTTAATGTAGTTAGGACTGATACCATGTTTATTTGGTAGATCTGCGATCTGGAGCAGTTGGTATACACCTAACTCATGAGCAGCATTTGCATTTTGCTGTAAGCAAACCATGGTTCCTCGTTGGTAAACAGCGCTACTCCCTGCTTCTCGGACGCTGTGACCAAATTGAGTACAAGCAATACCAAATACTTTTTTTAACTTATCATCAAAGAATGTCCCGTTGATTCCGAATTTGGAGCTACTACTCAATACTGCGCCACCCAAATCTTCAACATTAATCGCTTCTGGATCTGCAGCAATATAGTGAACTGTCTTTCCGCCGATTGTACTGTTGTAATATTTAGCTTGTGCCATTACTATCACTCCTTCTTTTTGTTTAACTTAGAGGGTATCTGATTCGAAAATGTACCCTTCATCTTCGAATCAAACGTAAGCTATGAACACATTATATAATATAGCGTAACGTTACGCAATATAATTATTGGAGGGATTTCCTTATGCGTATTTTTTTTATTGCAATCCTGTGTGTTTGTTTCATCTTAACAGCATGTACGAGTAACTCTGAAAAAACGAATAGTGGCTCCAATCATGATCCAACATCACAGACTCAAGAACAAGAAAACTCTGAGGACACGAACCCAAGCAATAGTGGGCTGGTTGAGGATCCAAAAGAAGTGAATATCAATGAACTCGGCCCCTTCAAAAAAGGACTCTCACTAGATGAAATGAAATATGATGAGAAATATCAAGATATCGTTACCATATTCAAAGAGAATTTAACTGCATGGGCAGCGAAAGATAAAACTGCATTTAAAAATAGTTTTATTTCGGAGGATGTAGCGGATAGTCAACTGTTTTTACTTGAAAACGATGAAGACTTTGAATTTGTCGGCACACCTTATATAATCGACCAGTTCTCCGAAAACGGAAGAATTAACATTGTGTTCTATTACAGAACAAGCGGAGATGAAAAAGAACTTAAGATGCACACCACAACATTTGCAAAAAATAAAGATGATTCATGGAGAGTTGCGCTAATTGATTAGGGATTAGATGAAGTCTTATTGACTTAATGGGTTGAAGTATTATTAATAGGGAAAGTTAAAAAGACTGTGAATATATCATATGAATTTCTAAATGATCACATATAATCACGGTGTTAACGGGTAGATCAAAGGTCACTTGCAAAATAATATGCTCCCATCATAGTAGACAGTAGAATAAACAAAACTCTACTTTGGAGTAACCCACTGGACGAGAGCTAGAGATCCAACTTAATCCATTTGCTAATTTGTGAAGAGGACGATTTTATCGATCCTTTTTTTGTTTATCATCCTATTTTACGTCTTCGAAAGCCTTCATTAGATTATTTATAGCTTAAGCGCGGTAAAACAAGAAAAACCACCGGGAATAGGTTGGTAACCTTGCAATCCGGTGGTTTTCATAAATGATGATATTCTCGCGTGGTCGCCAAATGGCCTTTGTTAAAGTCACGATGTGACCAGCATCGTGACTTTTTTAGTTTGCTGTTTTCTCTAATTCAAGTAGACCACAAAAGATAATCCTTTACACAGACTTGTTTAACAGATGCTTATTTAACCTATGTTATTTCCGATTTAGACTAGACATGTGGTATTAACTATCATCTTTCTTATCTTGAATATTACCTTGATGATATGTTCTGACAAACAGGTTCATTGTTTTATCAAGTTGGCCCAGACGTTTTTCTAAGGATTCCATTTGTTTGTTGAATTTTACTAAAATTGTTTGAAGAAGAATGAGGGATAAGGCAATTGGAAAACCGACATTGCCAACCAACTGGACAATTGACTGAATATCCATAAAGATTCCTCCTTTCAGTATATGATTCTTTTATTGTAATATATAGCGTAACGTTACGCTATATTTTTTTGTTGTGGTAACATCAAATATATGTTATAATAACATAAAATATATGTTGAAGATAAAGGAGGGCATGTTGGTGCCAGAAAAAGAAAAAACCCCGAGGCTTACGGTTTATCTTCCTGATCCATCTAAAAGTGAACTAGCTCAGATGGCAAAGAATACTGGATTGTCTCAGACACAACTTGTTGTAATGGCAACTCATAGCTTGTTAGCGAATTATAGAGCGAAAGGCGATGCCATTTTTACTGGATTGTTGAGCATTGGTTCAATAGAAAACAAATGACGAAAAAGCCAATACATATTGTGGGACGTAACGAAACACTATATAATTACAACAGCGATAAGGAGGGTGATTATGAAATATACAATTAATCTATTTGGTTACAATGTGGACTGTAAAATGAGCATAGGAAGTGAAGGCTTGAGCATTGAAATACCGGAAGAAAACCAAAACGCATTAAGGCAATATTTAATACGTGTGCTTCCCAAATATGGAAGAACGGCCACTAATGATTCATCTTTAGAAACCTTAATAGAGCTTGCCATAGATGCTGAGAATACATTAGATGGCCATATGGTAGAACCCAAACTAAAATTACCCTATGAGTTCCAGCCCGAAATTAAGGAGAAACTGATCAAAGCAGCTGCACTTCAGGATATATCGGCAACACAATTGTTAATACGTATTATCGAAAAAAAGTATCAAGAAGTAATGGAATAGGAGGAAAATACTTTGGCATATGGAAATAAGGTGAAATTTCATTATGACGTACCGGCATATATTAAAAAGCAATTAGCTGAAGCTGCTAAAAAACTAAACATGACCGCAACAGATCTATTATCAAAAACGATTGAAGAAGAATATGAGCGCATTATAAAGGAAAAAGAAAAGGAAGTTAAATAAAATCAAGCTCTTCAAGGAAAGTTCCAAGAAATTTGAATTGTTCTAAATCAATGATCTGATAAGAGTAATCACTATCCAAATTGTCACATGAAAAGAAATGACAAATAGTGTGCGCTTCCATTTTGTTATACTCTATAAGATAGACACAAATATTTGGAGTTTTCTTTTCTATTTTGTAATAAAATTGAGATGTAGGGCTTGATTCAATAACCCCTATAATATGTAGATATGCTTCATACGATAATAGCGGCGGTTGTAACGAATGATAGTTAAGCTTAGATAAGTTGATTTCATAGATTGCCATAAGTCCGACGCCCCCTTTTTTTGTGGTTAAATGGATCTGAACCAGGTTTGTTAATTATTCCAAACATACGTTCGCGTGTTAAGGGTGAATTTTCCTTAGATGTATATTTCTTACGATAATTCTGATGAAAAAGTTTCAGTTCTCATGGTTACAGTATTGCAATATAATTACTTTTTTGTTTATGAGTAGTATATCATAATACGTGACGATACGGAATATTAATTGCTGCTTTCATGCTTGTGACTCGGATGGAATTTGGGGCCGCATTAATGAATCAATAGTTCAACCATGCAGAAAAAACAACAAAGGACCCTTGGGTCCTTTGTTGTTTTTTCTTAATACAATACTAAATTCAAAACAAAGTAAGTAAATGGAAACACGGTCATCGGTGTAGGTATCTGCAGCTGAGAGAAGGTCCATATACACTATCTGCTCTGGCCACTTACTTTGGCTCGGCCAAAACCATGCTAGTGAACATGTAGTACAGAAGCCATACCAAACATCAATCCAACAGTCGGAAATGGAGTAATTTACATCTCCGATGACTTCAACAGTGAAATAATCAGCTAGTCCATATTCATTTGCCTTTTATTTCTTTTCTTTTGAGAAGTGGTTTAAGTTTTAAACAAATAAAGATGACGCCTGAGTTTACCAAACGTCATCTCTTTGTGTGAAACTATAGAATTATTCTTCAGGAATATCGACGATAATATAATTTTCGTTCACTTTACTTTGCTCAACTTTCTGATCTTTAAATATGACATCATTCCAGTTTTGTTTGTTAATTAGGCTATAGCCCGTTGACCCAACATGAGGCATCCAACGGAAGCTTGCAAAGGTTGTATCCTTAAATGATGGAAGTGTTCCAACTTCATCTGTTAAAGCTCTATTAATAAAATATAGGTCGTTTTCTGTGCTTGGTTTATCACCTAAGAGGCCCTGCCATTTCAGATAAGCCGTATTGTTAGAAATTTTATAGTAACTAACTACGTTGTTATTTACTTCTACAAACTGGTCAGATACTTGTTCAGGGAAATAATATTGAACACTAAACGTATCCAAAGACGGCTGAAATCCTTTCGATAGTTGAGAAGCTCTTGGCAAATTTATTGCTGCATTTCTTGCAGTACTAAGTTCGTCGCTTTTATAATCATTAGTTAGTTTTGAACTAGCTTTTGTGATAAATGCGGTTTGGATCGACTTATTCCACGTTACGGAGCTGCTCATTGCTTCTGTAACAAAACGCAAAGGAATCATCGTCTTTCCTTTATGGATGAACGGAGCAGAGCTAAGTTTTACGTTTTCACTATTCTTTTGTGCAGTTGTTTTATTGATCGTGAGTATTAAATTAGTCTCTTTTCCTTTTACGGTTACTTGCTTTGTCTTATTGTTCCACTTAAA
Organism: Paenibacillus lautus; assembly: GCF_050482385.1. Classification (GTDB taxonomy): domain Bacteria; phylum Bacillota; class Bacilli; order Paenibacillales; family Paenibacillaceae; genus Paenibacillus_AQ; species Paenibacillus_AQ lautus_B. The sequence continues at coordinate 116,470 of NZ_JBCNHV010000017.1, read as the reverse complement.
TGTTAAATCGTCTAAAGTCTTGGCTCCAGTTAAGGTAATAAACACTTGGTTATTTTTTAGAAGTATGTCTTCAGAGGAAAGATTTGTATTGTTGATGATTACATGTGTATCCTTATTTGAAGCTGCTGAAGATATGTTGTTATTTGGAACAATTAGAGCCGCTGCACATAGCATCGCGATTGAGACTTGCGATATTTTTGTCATTAGTTACCCTCCTAATATTCTGAGTTCATAAATATAAGACGTAAAAAAAAAGACGTAAAGTTAACGAGGATTTATCAATTAAATTCCTTTTTGAATCATCGGCAGAAAAAAAATACATTTTTTATACTATACTACATCGCGTTACGTTACGTAACGTTTTATCATATTGCAATATCAATCCATTGAAATCATAGCAGCGCGGGATACGCTGAAAAGATTTCTATCCTAGGGGGAAAATAAAAATTGAGGAGTTGTTATATAGTATAGACATTTAGGTATGGTAACCCAGACTACATCTAAGTCATGGAACGGAATTCAAGCTGAAATTGTTCTACCAGCTACAGCCAATACTCCTGTGTATGGCTACATTGTCTGGTACTTGGGATTGGGGGCAGCTGGTATTGAAAGTGGTATTTCTAAACTAGCAGGCGAAGGCTATAAGATATTCTTGGGTGGGGTAGGTCTAGAGTACAAATCTAAGCCTCTTGCAGTCTATGATGGCCAGCGAGTTCGTTTGAAACTTTACCATTACACTAAGTCTGATCAACGTTATGTAGATATTCTTGTGAATGATGCGGTACAACATTCATCCGCCTTCACAGCAGCTACAGAAAAGGCAGTCGGCATTAAAGATGTAGTGAAAATGGTCCATGGGGTTGAGGACCAAGGACACTGTAATTATACCCAAGCAAGTTTCTGTTCAGCTACGTACAGGTACCGGATCCACTTATACTCCTTGGACAGCTAGCGTAGGGCATACATTTACAAGAAAAGAGCTGAATGGAAGCGACCCTGGTATGCTTAGCACGATGACAGTTCACTCACAGTTGCCTTTAAGTACTTCTTTAAAAGTAGCTCGCTAAAATCCTTTTCATTAGTTTTAGATGGGGCGCTAATTTTACGGGTTATTCTGCTGTCCCACTTTCTACGAGTCTTAGTGCAAAATAATGCAAAATAGGGCAGTATGAAGCTATCAAAGGATAGCTTCATACTGCCTATTGCTTTCAATTTGCTTAGTTTTAACCTTGAATTGGGTATAAATCATTTAAGTTTTCAATATCCTTGCTTCCAAGTATGGTCTCTTTTCCATCTGTAGAGATGCATCCATACTGGGACTGCCCTGCATGTTCAGAGATGGTATAAAAAAATAACCGGTCATTGATTTTAGGACGTTGCCCTACTTCACTTGATATTCCGCTCTTTGTTTGAAACCAGATTTTATTTTGATTTCCACCCAGTTTTCCACTCCATGTATGCCATGCTGAATTTGATTTAACTTCGTAATAATCGACAATACCGTTTTTTATTGTAAAAAATGAATTTGATTTTCCTTCAGGAAAGAACAATTGAAAATAGCCAGCGCTGCTTTCTCCTGGAGTAAGTTCTTTTAAAGTGGAAATTTTCGGGAGGTTAATCGCAGTTACACGAGCCTTAGTTATATCAGCCGAATCCAGATTTGCTTTTGTCTTGTCATTTATCTTTGCCACATGAACAGTTTTTGTATGAGGATTCCAAGCCACATCACTATTGAAATTCTCCGCTATGAAGCGAATAGGGACCATTACACGACCATTTTTAATTTGCGGAGACTACGAATGAGTTTGACTTACACGCAAGGTTAGTTGCTTGCCTGGGTCAGCAATGACAAGTGTTTTAGTTTTGTTATTCCAGCTTTTAATGGCAAGTCCTTCAATCTGTTCAATACTTCTCAACGGAACATAAGTAGTGCCTTTTTGAACAAAAGGAGCAACGTCTGTTTGAACGTGCTTGCCGTTAACAACGACTGATATAGGTGTAGCTGCTTGTGCCGTTGTTACAAAAAATAAGGCAAAGCAAGTGAGAAAAAATGATTTCCATTTCATATGGATCATCCTTCTTGGTTATTTTTGGTTAAATACATTACATTTAGTATAGACGCGGAATAAATGTAAAATGTTTCGTTTTGATTTAATTTTTTTGATTTGTTTGTAGATAATTTTAAAGGGATGCCATATGCAAACAAACAAATAGGCCATTTTATGGACATTGGAAATTTTTGGTTAGATTTTTCTTTTGCTCAAATATAATAATAGCGTATAATTGGTAAATGAGGGGATGATTATGTAATATGGTGATTCGATAGGATTTTCCCATATAGAAAAAGGAGTGTCATATGATGAAACAGCGAGTCTGGCTATATCCAATCCTTTTGATTCTTAGTTACTTTATTGGTGTTCTTTTGTTTAGGGGAGCGCATTTTGTACTTAATATTGATGAAAGAAGCGAATATCACCTATTGTATCCAGGTATCATTGCGTTTTATATTTTCTTGATTACACCGTTATATATTATCATCACCTATGTTTTTCGTTCCGTTCTCAAAAAGCATTCGATATTATTGCTTACAATTATTCTAATTATTATTGGTTTCCTTCCATCGTTGTTAGTCCCCTTTTTCGGAGGAATGGGGTTTGGTTATCTCAATGTTAACTATTTTGGTTCAGAGATGGCTATATTACTTTATTCGTTCTATACCGGATCGGCAATAGCGTTTTCATTGGGATCGACAATTATTGAGCGGATGCTTCAACAAAAGTTATAGCATGAAAGGTACCAGTTAAGCTCTGAGAAATTCATTTTTGTTCTCATTTAAACTCAAAATTCCATGTTCCGTTGCTATATGGCAACAGAACATGGAATTTTTTAATGCCTTACGACTGATTTACTTTGTAACGTTTACTTCATGAGTGAACTTAATTAATCCCGTGTAAACATTTTCACCATGATCGTTAGGATCATATCTATGCAAGGCCAGGGGATAGTTATCATCAACTTTTTTCCATACCTCATGAGCTGGGTACTTATCATGTTTGCCAGTTACTGTTACCCGACCGTCTTTATAGACACGAACACTGTATTCCCAGTCTATGTCTGGTGACGGATTAAATGTTGGAATATTAACAGCTGCACGGAGTTTGAAGTCCGCATAATCACCATTCGAAGCAAAGCTAGAAGATGTCATCTTTACCCCGTCAGTGGATGCTTGACCGGTAATATCGGGGCGGATAATTTCTCCGGTTTGTCGGTCAACCGTTCTTTCAATGGTTGGTCCTACACCAGGAAAATGATTAATTGTCTTGTTTGTAAAATTAACGTTAACATGAGAACATAGCTTCCAGAGTTTAGGGTTATTTAAAGTGTCCCATAAAAATGTGCGGTTGTTTCCGTTATAGAGGATTTTTACCGCGCTGGTTTGCATAAATACAATCCAATCTTCTGGAATAAATGCAGTTACACGAACTTGGACAACGTTTGCCATATAAATCACTCTCCATTAATATTGTATTTTGTAACGTAACATAACGAAATATAGATGGGCATTATCTGCCGACTGTGGGATATCAGCATGAGGTTATGGTATATCCCTGTACCATAACGCCGAAACAGTCAGTAGTTACCCTACGTAGATTATATAATACTACGTAACGTTACGCAATATAAAAATTGAAAATCATTAATTTTTTTAATATATTCTCAGGAATGGAGACCTATTCATTTATCATTCATTGGTTAACAACCTAACCGATAATCCCCCAGTTCGTTCAGTCGGGCAGGGAAAGCGACTCACAGGCTCTTCGCAGCAAGCTGCCAAGAGCCTGTAGATTCCATTTCCCTTCTCATCCTCCTTTGCGTTCCAAAGCCTTTCGATTAAGTACATACGAATCTTTTGAAATTCAAGAGTTATAAAGAATGTGTTTATGTCACTGTGGTTCTGGATATTTTTAAGGAGAGGACTGGAGGGATCTAAATGTGTGGAAGATACGCTAGTAAGCAATTTATCTCAAATTCTAGAAAGATGTGAACAGCGTTGAGTATGAGTACAAACCTCGTTATAACATAGCGCCTTCTCAAACGATCGCTGTCATAAATGGGAGCAGTGGAAAAAGAGTAATGGAAGGATATAGATGAGGGCTTGTTCCATTTTGGGCCAAAGATATTAAAATTGGCTACAAGATGATTAATGCTAGGGCAGCTGCACCATCATAACAACAAAACCAAGCGATTTAGTTGCCAATTCATGATCGAATGTCGGTAATAATGAAGAACAAGACGGGCAGATATTTGGTTGGATCCGGATGTTACTAATAAAGAAAAGCTTCAAGAGATAGGGTAACGACAACTGAGAAACTTGAGTAATGTCAAGGATTTACTCGATCGGGATTGATTATGAGCTGATATGATTGACATACAATGGAACCGTACCCATTTGTGAATCGTATTATGTTAAAATGAGTTAAACTGTAAAATTGTAGTTTAAATAATTTATTTTTGATTAGAGAATAAGGGGGGATTTGATGGACGTCGCTGGAATTTTCGTGATTCTAATGCTGACACAGTTGGTGCTACGGAAATTTATGGTTGTAGAGGAGGATAGAATATCGGATACAGAAGGAGATACAGTTTATCTTCGTGGAAATGTAATTATGGTTATTGTAGTCGTAGGAGCTGCTATTCTGGGTATTACTGGAGTTATAACCTGGATCATATTAACAAAAATCTGGCTTGTTGCTTTGACTATTTTTCTTGGGTTCAGAAGTTATATGCAATGGAAATACATTCCGCACACAAAAGAACACCATGTAACATTAATAATACTTGTCGTTAGCGGAATCATTACACTTTGGGTTGTTCCATTGAAATAATAACTCTATGGATAGAAATGTCCTTAAGTTCTAACTAACGGATCGAGCTTGATGATGAGTATTACAATTAAGAGGCCAATTATTATGAACCCAAAAATAAACGCAACAATTTTTAAAGTATTGTTTTCTGCTCTCAGATGACTGTAGAGTAAACTCTACATACATCTCAATGCTCTTTCGACATTAGAAAGGGGCATTCTTTTTTTATAAAAAATATATTGCGTTACGTTACGCTATATTATATAATGTGTTCAGAAAGATCGATAACACAATAAGTTGAGGGATACAATTTATTGTTGTTATTATCCCATCGCTCTTTCAGATAAAAAATTAGGAGGAATAATTTATGGATTATCGGGAGTATGTTGAAAGAACACAATATAGCTACGATGACGCGGTAAAAGCTAGAGAGTTGACTTTTGAAGTCTTTTACAGTCTCCATCATAATACTGGTCAGAATGCATTAGAGTACGCTCTTCGACTTGTTAATGGTGCTGCAATTCTGTTAGGATTGATTTTTATTCGAAGAACACCGGCTAGTATTGCTTCAGCTACTTATCAAATTTGGCATAGTGGATCGAACACGGATCATTTTAAACAGGCAATAAATGTTGGGAATAGAGAGTTGCAGTGGCTTGAGTTATGGATGAAGAATCGTCCACAATATGATGCAGTTGAGATGGAAACAGTCTACCATGAGTATCGTCTTGGCAGTGAGTGGGTTCGCTATCCAGTCAATCGAGGTGCAATCACTCGTGTTCGGAAAGACGGAGTTTGGCAGGGTGCATCTTAATTAGAGGTTGAATTTAAAAAATACAAAGGAACTGGCCAAGTGGCTAGTTCCTTTTAAAGTTGCGCATTAGAGCTGGAACATGTTGCCGGATCAATGGAAAGTATACAGTGAAAAAGAAGACGGTTGAAGTTGTTTATGTAATTGGCCCATCTGGATCTCCCTGAGCGATCGGCTATTATGTACGCTACACAGAAAAAAAGGACGGGGAACCCCCGTCCTTAAATACCCTTTATGCCCAAGAAGAAGGTGTAGCCGCAACCATGTTGTAAACACCCATGGTTGCTCCCACGTTAATAGGCGTGTTACTTGCTGATGTTTTACCTTTAATTTGAGAAGATGAACCAGAATTAAGCATAACACCTTCCGTGCATCCCAAAGCGATCAAAACACCACGAACTACATAAGCTTCTGCGCTACGAATGTATCCCATAATTACTCGTTGATTAGAAGGTTTGTAACCAATAAATGTACGTGGACGTCTAATACCAGGGCCCAAAGAGCCAATACCCCCTGGACTTTCTTCAGCGGTCACTTTGTCATAGTAGGCTTACTTACCCAGATTCCGACGAATATGAAGGCTCAAGTCTCCAATAGCCCAATTAATCCATTGTCTTGTGCCTGGATATTCCGTAACCTCTGTAACTACATGTTCAGAGCAAGTAATTTGCGAGGGTTGATCCTCTGCGTTATAACAGAAGAGCGTTCCTCTCTTGAAGCCTTTAGGAGTTCGCTCGCCACCATTCTTTACAGCAACTCCGTTAGGACCTATAGCAATACCAAGCAATTCATTTGCATTATTAAAGAATGTTCCATTAACACCTGAATAACTGGAATTAGCAAGATTACCACTGATACTTTCAACCGAAACATCTCGAACATCAGCCGAGATATAATATACGCCAGTTACTCCACCAACCGTTGTATTCTGTACAAAAGATGCTTGTGCCATAATTTTCATTCTCCTTAATATAGAGTAATTAATTAAAGAGAGGGTATGCACTTTGCTTGATGCACCCTAATATCAAGGAGTGGCTCTTTACGAATAGCGTAATATAATGTTGCGTATCGTTACTCAATATAAAATGCAACGTTTTCTCTCCCTTGCGTTCTTACATATATGCCAAAAATTACAAGTGGGATTCAACCTAATGAAAAATCTCTCTCGCGGTATTTTATCTTTATGTTTAATCGGAGCATTACTTCTCTCTGCATGCGGGAAATCAGATGACACTAACACTCTTTCCAATAGCGAAGAACTTACCAACACAACAAGCCCAGCAACTTCAACCAACAAACACAGAAAGTCTGATCGAACCAGCCGAGAAAGAAGCAATTACAGCGGCCGATTATAAGAAAGGCGTCTCAATTGACTTTGACAAATATAAAGGCAGCTACTTTGACGAAAACATTATCTCCAAGTTAAGGAACAATCTTGAATCGGTTGTGGAGAACAACAAAGAAAAGTTTAAAGAGAATCTGAATAAGAAGTCTTTGGAATCTATAAGAGAAGGCTTCTATTACACAAACGAAAGTGATCAATTTATGTTCTATGATTTGGATCTTATAGAAAAAGTCGATCAGCCAGAACAAATTAGAGTAGGCGTGCGGTTTGCAAAAAAATCCTCAGACGGGAGTATTGAAAATCAAGGTATTACCTACTTCTTTACTAAAAACGAAGCAGGAGAATGGGGTATTGAAAATATAGATTAAACCCCATACAAAAGGCGGCTCCCTCGTAAGGAGCCGCCTTGTTGTTGCTTAAGTAAAAAGAAAACTAATCCTCTCCTTCTATGCCTTCATACAGCTCCGTTATCGTCATGATCGGCAGTAATGCGGACTTCTGTTATTCATACTCTTAATTTTGTGGTCGGCTGCAATGATGCTTTCAATTTTTCAACACATGGATGGCCGTAGATAAAAAGAACATACTCAATATGAGTGATACAACGGGCTCAATCAGATGGTATCAGACGGAGCAGGAAATTAAGAATGATCCGGATATCCAAATTCCTATCAGCCATGATGAAATTGAAGCGATCAGAAAGGATACCAAGGGGACCGTACCCGAGGATCGTCTTAAAGTCATTGCAAGAAGCAGAAAAATTTCAGAGCTTGCAAAAGAGCTTTTGTCAGCACAGGCCGCATTAAGTAAATCCAATTTTGTCGTAGTAGCTACTACGTTTTTATCGATTTCTATAGATGAAAGCTTGGAGAGTAATGATATCTTATTGAATATTTTAGCTTTGGTGGACAGACGAGTTGGCAAAAAGCGAATTTTAAACATGAGCGAGAAAATGAAGTTAAAGCATCCCATTGGTATCTGTGATTATTATAGTAATGAATATAGCGCTTAATTTCTCGCTCAGTTTCGACTCTTTACGTGGTCTTTCATATGACCGAAAAAAGACTCCTAAGGAGCGTTATCTGCGCGTCGGTGACAACCAGACTGTTCAGTTGCTCCATTATTTCTTTCACTGGAATACCATCCAATCTCATTTCAATGGCTTTCTCCTTTACTTCTACCGGATAGCTGACTCTTGTTGCCAAAGCAAAAACACCCCCAAGGTGGTCTCCATATCTTACGACATGGTTATCACTTGAAGGTGTTTTAATTTGTCTTACGCTATAGGGTCAGTCCCGCTTGCTTCTTGGAAACCTTTTTCACTTTCTAGCCTTCATCTTTGAATGTTAGACCAGGGAAAACGTATCCGATGATATTATTTTTATTTTTTTTCGTAATAATATCCTCTTATTATCAACTGTTTTGTATCTTCGGTCACTTCCTCACCAATATCTCCTCTAACAACTTCCTCTCGTGGAAATTGTTTTGGAAAAGGTGCATAATAAAATTCTCCATGTTCAGTTACTACACTTTCCACCGGTTCTGTTCGAGCTTTTCTATCGTATTCAATTTTCCAATCTGGTAATGCTTCTTTTGGAGGAGTGGTGTCATTAATAGTCGAGTCTACAACTTGCTTAGTATCTATAAGTTCTCTGATTATAAAAAATGCGCCCATTAATACAAGACAACATGATGTAATGATTATAGATATTCTTAAACGCTTCTTGTTCATGATCATCACCCCTTCTAAGTTGTTATTAATTGTTAAAAAACTTAAAAGATACCATCAATATATCCATTTCCAGAAATCGCAAAGTCGTTCAAATTAGTCACCATTACTTGGTATGTACCAGGAGGTACGTTCCATATCTCTTTTGTTTCGTTCGTATGTGTAAATCTCCCATAGATGAGGGCTGGCGTTCCAAAATAATCTCTGTTGACGAGTGTATAATTCACAGAGGGGGCTTTGTTACTATTAGTAGCCCACTGAACAACAGTAATCTTGAATTTAGTTGCTGAAGAAGTGAATTCACCTGAGAAGTGGGCCCCACCAGATGGACCGGGTGGTTGCAAATTATCAAAAGCCCAAGACATATTAGCCATAGGTTTAATATTTCCTTCTGGTTGAGTTTCTGTGGGTTCTACCATCAATGATTCTATAGGAATAGCATTTCTTACTGCCTCGTGATATTCTTCCTCAGTAAGATCACTTAAAATTGAGTCTGAATTCACAATTTCAGAATATGGCGGAAAAAAATTTGCCAAATTGCTTTCAGCAGCCTCTGCATTAGGGGCGGTACCAGTGTATAAACCTACAGATGTCAATATAACTACCAACATTGTTACAAACATTTTTTTCATTGAAAATTCCTCCTCAATCGTTAATATGAAACGTGTACTATGTCACAACCTCCTATCATTTGGGAATATTTCACAAAACAAGTTTAACAGAAAGGTTTATATTTGCAAATAAAGTAATATATTCTCAATATTATATACGTTTTATCAACTTTGAGTCGGTGTAGTCGTACCTCTCGCCCCCTATTGATCTCGCATAAATTTAAATATTTTCTAGTCAAACCATAACCAACAACGTCTAGTGATATCTTTTGATAGTTAAGCCACAAGGGACTGGTCGCTGTTAGTAGTATCGGGTCTTTTGGGAAATCCCAATCCTTAAATTTCTTTTGTACGACCAGGAATTTTGTGTGAATCGGACATTAAAGGGTGAGTGAACGTGAACGATGAGAATAGTTGGAATTGAATATCCAGAAGTATGTCAATAAACCGAACTGTGAATGCTGGGGCATTCATGATTCGTTGGCCGGCTCCTATTCCGTTCTAAAATGAGCGGAGGAGAAAGAGGACAAACTTGATGAAGACCATGCATAGTTTAATGACGTTTGGAGAGTGCGCCGCTGGGCACAAACTACGGTTTGTTACGAACGAAAAGAAACGACGGAAAGTGGCTTTGAAATACGGAAACGATACTACTGGAGTGAAAGTTGTGAAGGGTGTCCGTTCAAAGCAACCTGCACGAAAGCCCAGGGGAACGGGGAAATTAGCGTAAGCTAAGATATCTATGTTACAAACAGCGAGCCCGAGAGAAACTTCGAAGTGAGAAAGGTTATGCGTTATCGGTTCGGCGGATGATCGAGCCCGAGAATGTGTTTGGGCAGTTGAAAAATAATCGGGGATTCCGGCGTTTTCTGCTTCGGGGGCTGAGTAAAGTGAGCCTAGAGGTCGGAAGGCATTCGCTTGCCCATAATCTGCTCAAGCAAGCGGCAACGGACCGAATAGCAAGAAATGGCGGGGCAAGGATAACATCCTGAGCACCGCCATTTCTTCATTTGACGCATTTTTTAATCTGACGAACCGTCCGTCAAGTGAGCAAACCTACTTATGGGAAAGCCCTTTCGTGATTAATATATCTCGATGATTTATAATTATATTTACTTACTCATTTAGAAAACGATTAGCTGATCTTGAAATGATAGATTTACTTTACTATCTCTCTTTGTACAATATTGGCAGCGAAAGGATCAGAATTACCCGCGTGTCCTAATATATTTTGGCAACTCTGGTCAATGCTATATTACCTATTATATATAGAAAGTCTACGGGGCGGCGGACATCCATTTGTGAGATAGGGTCAAAACACCAATCAAATTAAGAAGCCAGTCATCGGTAATCAATCGGCGACTGGTTATCGAACGGTCTGTTCAATGATTGCGAAGAGCCGGCAGGCCGTCATCCTGGTATCTTGTCCGGATCCGTCCGGAACTGTTCGGGACAGCCTGCAACTGCAGGCTGGTCACTGACCCACAATCACATAAAAATCACGCCATCATCATTTTTTACGAAGATTTTCCGTCGTCATTACAAGGAACTGTATGTCCTGAGAAATATGTTTTAAGAGGAAAGAGAGGGTCTTTTCAGATGTCTTCAATAAACGGAGCAGATGGATTGCGATCTCGATGTTCTGTGCTGGAGAATTGAGAAGGCCAATCAATTTATCATTCGTCGTCTTCTCTTTATAGAAGATGACGAGTTGGCAAAAAGCGAATGTTAAACATGGCCGAGAAGATGAAGTTAAAGCATCTCATTGTGTAGTTTTTTATGAACTGCGGCGCAGTACGCTAGAAAATTACTGAATTTTAAGAAAAAGAATGCCCCGGTGAGGGCATTCTTTTTTTTAGACACCAAGGAACATGTTCATGTCATCTTCCACATTGGTAATGCCGCCGATACCGAAGTTTTCCACGAGGACTTTGGCAACGTTAGGCGATAGGAATGCAGGGAGCGTAGGGCCCAGATGAATATTTTTAACGCCAAGATAAAGCAGGGCAAGCAGCACGATAACCGCTTTTTGCTCATACCAGGCAATGTTATAGGAAATCGGCAGATCATTAATATCCTCAAGGCCGAATACTTCCTTCAGCTTCAATGCAATCACGACGAGGGAGTAAGAATCATTGCATTGACCAGCGTCCAGGACCCGCGGAATACCGCCGATTTCGCCTAGATCCAGTTTATTGTATTTGTATTTGGCACAGCCTGCAGTTAGAATGACCGTGTCTGTTGGAAGTTCAGCCGCAAAATCGGTGTAATAGTTGCGGGATTTCATCCGTCCATCGCAGCCGGCCATGACGAAGAAGCGGCGGATCGCCCCGGTTTTCACGGCATCGACGACTTGATCGGCCACGTTCATCACAGCGGCATGAGCGAAACCGCCGATGATCTCACCCGTTTCAAGTTCCGTTGGAGCTGGGCATCCTTTCGCTTGCTCGATTAGTAGGGAGAAGTCTTTGGGAGCACCGTCTTTTCCTTCTGGAATATGGCGGACACCCGGAAACCCCGTGTTGCCTGTTGTATAGATACGGTCCTTATAACTGTCTTTCGGCGGAACGATACAGTTGGTCGTCATTAATATCGGTCCGTTAAAGGATGCGAATTCGCTATTCTGCTTCCACCACGCATTCCCGTAATTGCCTACAAAATGCTCATATTTCTTGAATGCCGGATAATAGTGGGCAGGCAGCATTTCACTGTGCGTGTACACGTCCACGCCGGTTCCTTCGGTCTGCTTCAGCAGCTCCTCCAAATCCTTCAGATCATGGCCGCTGATGAGAATGCCGGGCCGGTTTCTTACCCCGATATTGACCTTCGTAATTTCCGGATTTCCGTAAACCGAGGTGTTCGCTGCATCAAGCATCGCCATGGCGTTTACGCCGTATTTACCGGTTTCCATCGTCAAAGCGACGAGATCCTGCACTTCCAGGCTGTCGTCAAGCGTGGCGGCAAGGGCACGGCGCATAAAACGGTTTAATTCGTGATCATCCTTCTCCAGATGCAGCGCGTGGTACGTATAAGCAGCCATCCCCTTCAAGCCGTAAGTAATCAATTCGCGCAGCGAGCGGATGTCTTCATTACGGGTCGAGAGGACACCAACCGTACGTGCTTTTTCATCAAAAGAAGCTTCGTTATCCGCTTGCCAGACGGCAGCATCAGGGAGATTGGCGGTTCCTTCCGGATATTGTTCGTTATAATAGGTGCGCACCTCGCCGCGGAGCTCGATCGCTTCCCGGATTTTCCCCACAAAAACCTCGCGGTCAAAGTTGGCGTTCGTAATCGTTGCAAACAAGGAGTCCATCATAAACAGCGATACGCGCTGTTCAAGCACCTCCGGCAGCCGGACATCCAGACTGAGAAAAGAGATACCTTTCAGCAGATAGATCAGCAAATCCTGCAGGTTTGCCACATCATGCGGTTTGCCGCATACTCCGACAATGGTGCAGCCTGTTCCTTTGGATGCTTCCTGACATTGAAAGCAGAACATGGACGGCTGATGCTTTAAGGTCTCTTGGGCGTTGTTATTCATGATTTCTCCTCCAATTTCGTGATTATTTGTCGTAAGGTCAGTATAAAATTGCCTCGCAATTGGACTGTTGAAGACAGTATACTTCGCTCCCACAACCGGCATAGTGATTGGAATCACAATTTTTTAAGTTGTGAGTTTAATCACAAACCCGGTCCGTTTCTTCTTTTAAACTGGAATTAATGATCTAAGAAGAAATGAGGAGAGAACATGTCGATTTTGCCTCAAAAGAATGAACTGGGATTTTTCGAGATCCGTCTCGAATCCATCGGCGGGCTTGGCGCCAATCTGGCCGGAAAAATGCTGGCCGAAGCCGGGGTTACCGGCTCCGGACTTAACGGTTCGAATTTTTCCAGCTATGGTTCGGAGAAAAAAGGGTCGCCAGTGAAGAGTTTCGTAAGGTTCTGCGATCCCGAGGTGGAAATCCGCGATCACAGTCCCATTGAGCAGCCGCATGTCGTCGGTGTATTTCATGAAGCATTGTATAAAACGATAGATGTCATAAGCGGATTACAGCCTGATGGAACGGTGCTTGTGAATACGGCGCGAGACCTTTCCGAAGTGGCCGTGGATCTGAACATGACGCAGGGAACGCTGGCCGTAGTTGATGCGCTGAAAATTTCCGTTGAGGAAAAAACCAAAGTGAATACGGCCATGCTGGGAGCTTTGTTCCGGATTTGCAGCTTCCTAAACCCGGACGATATGCGGCAGGTGATCCGCACAACATTTGAGAAAAAGCTGCCCCACCTCGTGGAAGCGAATTTGCGGACCTTTGACAGAGGATATAACGAAGTCCAGTTCCTTTCCTTGGGAAATGGCTCAGAGCTTACAGACCCAATCGCTTTTGCAAGACCGCAGCCGATACTTGGATATGAAACGCAGGAGCTGGGCGGGATTCTGAACGTTACGGCGAACAGTGTCCTGAAGGATCTTAGCGGCTCCCGGCAGGGATATTTGCCAGAGTACAAGATCGAGGACTGCATTCACTGTGCCGCCTGCGATACGGTATGTCCGGATTTCTGCATCGTGTGGGAGAAGAAACCGGATAAGCGCGGGAATATGCAGATGTTTATGAAAGGTATCGATTATCAGTATTGCAAAGGCTGCTTGAAGTGTATCGAAGCTTGTCCGACCACCGCTTTAGCTGCCATGTTAGAAGAGCCGTATTATGCGGAGCAGCACCGTGTGCCGCAATCATTTCCCTATTTAACTGCGGAGGGAGTCCGATCATGAATATGCACATTCAAGAAACAACGGAGAACAAGCTGGCGGCCGCTCAAACGGCAGTCTTCGAATCGGGCAACGAAATGGCTGCCATGGCGGCTGCCCAGATTAACTATCACATTATGGGTTATTTTCCGATTACGCCATCTACGGAAATCGCCCAGTATCTTGACATGATGCGTACACGCGGCGAACATGACATCAAGCTGATTCCAGCTGACGGCGAACATGGATCGGCGGGGATTTGCTACGGTGCGGCCGCAGCCGGAGCACGGGTATTCAACGCTACCAGCGCGAATGGTTTCCTGTATATGATCGAACAGCTTCCTGTGCAGGCGGGCACACGTTTCCCAATGGTCATGAATTTGGTGACGCGTGCAGTCAGCGGACCGCTGGATATTCGCGGTGACCATTCGGATCTTTACTACGGCCTGAACACGGGCTGGGTGATTTTGACCGCCCGTTCACCGCAGGCCGTTTATGACATGAATATCATGGCGCTGCGTATCGCGGAACATGAAGACGTACGCCTGCCGGTCATTGTAGCTTATGACGGATTTTTTACATCGCACCAGAAACGCCGGGTACACATATTTACGAACCGGGAAACCGTTCAGGCGTTTGTAGGGGAAAAGGCGCCTGAATATCCACATGTGCTGGACGAGAACAACCCGATCGTTGTTGGGGCTTATATGAATGGCGACGATTTGATGAACAACCACTTCCAACAGTCAAACGCCATGTATCGTGCGGGCGAGGTGTTCAAGGAAGTGGCAGAGGAATACGCAGCTGTATCCGGAAGATCCTATTCGCCGCTTGACCTGTACCGAATGGAAGACGCGGAGGTGGCTTTGTTCCTGCTCAATTCGGCGGCCGAATCCTCCAAAGACGTCGTGGATCGGTTGCGGGCGAGAGGAATTAAAGCGGGCATAATCAGCCCGAATATTCTCCGGCCGTTCCCGGCAAGAGACATCCGCGAGGCGTTGACAGGTGTCAAAGCACTACTAGTTGGCGAGCGTGCCGATTCTTACGGCGCACACGGAGCCAATCTGACCCATGAGGTCAAAGCGGCCCTGCAGGAGATCCGTGGTCCGCAGCCTATTGTGCTGTCCCGCATATTTGGTCTTGGCGGGAAAGACTATTACGCGGATGACGCGGAAGCTTTTTTTGCCTTGACGATCGAGGCCATGGAGCTTGGGTTTGCCAAAGTGCCGTTTGATTATTACGGCCAAACACCGGGAGCTGAGGAGCAAAGGCTGCAGCCGGTCATTGCCCCGATGAATGGAGACAGCTTTAAATCTGGCCTGATCACCGTAAAGGTGGATGAAGAGACAAGTAAACTATCCGTTAAAGTGCCGCCGATGCGGGCGCTTGCCGCGAAACCGAAACGGTTTGCTTCCGGTCACGGAGCCTGCCCGGGCTGCGGTATTTTCCCGGCGCTGGAACTCTTTTTCAAAGGGATTGAAGGCAATGTCGTTACTTTATTCCATACCGGCTGCGCTTATATCACAACCACAGGTTATCCGTATAACTCGCATAAGCAGAGCTTCATTCATAATTTGTTCCAGAACGGACCGGCTACTTTATCCGGCACAGTAGAAGCGTTCCTTGAGAAGAAACGCCGCGGGGAAATCGAAGTTCCTGAGGACTTTACTTTTGTGATGGTGACCGGCGACGGCGGCATGGACATCGGGATGGGTTCGGCTATCGGGACGGCGCTGCGGGGCCATAACCTGATCATTCTGGAATATGATAATGAAGGCTATATGAACACCGGTGCGCAGCTTTCGTACTCTACACCATTAGGGCATATGACCAGTACGTCCGGTGTCGGCAAACAGCAGCAGGGCAAAGCGTTCCATCATAAAGATACGGTGCAAATGATGGCGGCGGCGCATATTCCGTATGTATTCACGGGGACGGAAGCATTCCCGCAGGATCTTGTGAAAAAGGCGGCGAAAGCGCAGTGGTACGCTCAGAATGTAGGTACTGTCTACGGCAAGCTGTTGATCACATGCCCGCTGAACTGGAAATCGAGCGACAAGGATGGGGAGAACATCGTCCGCGCGGCCGTGAATTCAAACTTCTTCCCACTGTACGAAGTGGAGCAGGGAGAAACGAACATTACGTACGATCCTGAAGCGAAGAAGAAACAGGTACCGCTCAGCGATTGGCTGAAATACATGGGCAAATCAAGGCATCTGCTCAAGGAAGAAAATAAAGAAATGCTTGGCGAATTTGAAAAAGAAGTGGAGCGGCGCTGGTCGATTCTGAAAGCGAAACACGATAACCCGCTGCTATAAAATATTCAATTCAGCATACTAGGATTACAACAACGGAGCGGGCATCATCCCGCTTCTTTTTTTGTTTATAAATTATGATTAGAGGCCTTAACCTTCACACGATGTGATGGTTTAGTATGTGAGATGTTAGATAGCCGGGGAGGTAAACTTATCAATATTAGTGAATTGTCTCGAAAAACCGGAGTGAGTCTTCGTTCTTTGAGATACTACGAAGAAAAAGAACTATTGAGCCCAACTCGCTTGCAAAACGGCTAACGTGAATATACTGAATCTGATATTGAGCGAGTCGGATTTATTCAACTTTACTTCAGTCTTGGTCTCAATGTTAAGGAAATCACCACATTTTTCGATTGTGCATTTAGTGCGGAAGTCAAACATCAATGTCTACCAAATGCAATTAAAGTTGGTGAAAAAAACTTGAAGAAATCAGTAAACAAATCGAGACCTTAAGAAGAGCAGAATCTCATTTAAAAGAGCGCATATCAAGTTGGAAAGAAATCCTGAGTAAGGGAGTCGACAAGAATGAATAGTAATATGAATCAATTAAATCAACGACTCGCCATAGTTACTGGAGGAAATCGTGGTATAGGAAGGGAAATTGCACGTCAGTTGGCTTCAAAAGGATTACGAGTGCTAATCACATGTCGGGATGAAGATAAAGGGCGGCAAACGGTTAAAGAGATACAAAGAGAAGGACTATCTGTTGAATTACAAGTAGTCGATGTAAATGATGTACAGAGTATCAGGCAGATGATCGAAAGAGTAAAAGATGATTTTGGTCGTCTTGATGTTCTCGTGAATAATGCAGGAATTATTTTGGATCGGGGAGTTTCTGTGTTGGATGTTGAAGAGTCCGTAATGAGAGAGACATTTGAGACTAATTATTTTGGTGCCTTACGAATGATTCAAGCTTCAGTTCCTAAGAGAGTAACGATGACGATATGATTAGGCATTTTGATTCAGTTTCAGGAATAGAAGAAATTTAATGATTTTATTTTGGAGGACTCTTATAAGTTAAGGGTTCTTTTTTGTCGGCTGTTATGCCATTAATTCATCTGTGTCCGGCCTGTGCAGATCTGTGCGGATCGGGAAGGGACCAGGAAGATGGCCGCGCGCTTGGCCGCAGTCGATGCAACCGGAGGGCGGCCCTGGAGCTGCATACTGCACGGATGCGGACGGGACACCAGGAAGGTGGAAATGGAGGCATCTTGAGAAGTACCCAAATGCTGCACCGAGTGTTTTATAAAAGCTCAGTTTTGTATTAGTAGCGTAGCCGCTACACATCGTAGTATGTTCGTCATTTAATCAAAACCCAGTCTCTCTGCAAAAAAAATCGACAAAAATATTAAAAAAAATCGTAACCATTCCTAGGATTTGGGAGTCCTAATATAGTGTGTAGATGCCATTCTCAGCAATCGGCGAGAGCCACTGTAACTTGAATAAGTACAGGGTATTCTCACCACTCCTTTTGTACATGAGTAAGTATCATTGTTATTATATGACATATAATAGGACCATCAAGTAAGGAGTAAAAGGAGTAAATGTTATGAAAAACCTTAGAGCACGATTACTCTTATTAATGAGTTCAATTGCAATAGCAACTTGTTGTTTTTTAATGCTAGAACAGAGTAGTACCGCAAAGCAAATTTCAGAAAATAAAATCAAAACGATTGAATTTGAAAGAAACTCACCGGCCGAGGAAAGAGCTACGTTAGATAATCAAGTAATAACGGATCGAAAAAAACTTGAAAAAATCGCAAAAAATGAAGACTTAGATTCTGTTCCGATTAGAATTGAAACAGAGTATAGTGGGCCATAAAAAGCGAGTAAAACGGAAAAGTTTAGCTCCGTCTCATCCCCTTCAACCAGCAACCAATACCGGAATCAAAGAAAACAGAAGCCTGGTCGATGAGTGTCACCGACCAGGCTTCTTCGATTTGATGAATGAAAATAGGTATGGGCGTATCGTTAATATCTCTTCCGGATTAGGGTCCTTTGAGATTCTACAAGGATTCTTAGGTTTAAAAGGGTCAACATCAGCTTATCGCATTTCTAAAACGATGCTTAATGCTCTGACATGCTTGGTTGCACAAGATGTGGCTGATATGGGATCAAAGTTAACGCTGTTTGTCCGGGCAGAGTGCAAACGGATATGGGAGGAGCAGATGCACCCCAAACGATCGAGGAAGGGGCAGATACGGCTGTTTGGTTGGCAACACTGGGCGAAGAATGTCCTAATGGAGGCTGCTTTTGTGATCGTAAGCCAATTGCTTGGTAGATTTTTCGAAGTTAGACAGTCAACCAAGGGATTTGTATCCCTTGGTTTTTTTATATTCTCATTCGTTATCTATGGTTTACGGAGTTTGCGGTCTAGCCTCATGGAGCAAATGGCTATGGAGAACTATAACCTAAGAGGTGCTTTTTAAGTTATAATAATAAAAAATTTATGAAAAAACGTGGGAGGGTTGATTATGCAGAGATCCTGGTACAAGCGTCTATTGCTCTCCTATATGCCCATTTTTGTTATTGTGATTACCTTTATATTTTTTGTTTTTTTTCAGCTGTTCAGCGAACAGAGCCGCCGGGAGGCGCTTAACGCCAATAAATCGCTTTCCTTGCAAGCGATGCGCATGGTGGACACCTCTCTGAAGGTGATCGACAATATGATCGTTCTTGAGAGCATCAATAGCAAGGCTTTGAACGATTTTTTTGAATCTTCTGCCGTGAGCGATCCATATATCAATATCCAAGCTGTTAAGAAGCTCAAGGAGATTATTAATTATTATCCCTTGATCGATTCGATTTATCTGGTGAGGAATTCGGACGGCTATGTGCTCAGCGATGCCACGAATGGATACATAAGTACATATCCGGACCATGAATTTATCGAGCAATATCAAGTATCGAAAACGCCGAAATGGACAGGCGCTAGAAATTTTGAACAATTTACAATGAAAGGCGGCAAACAGGTGGTCAGCCTGGTCAGAGGATCGCCTTATATGAAAAACGATTTTGGCATGATCGTCGTCAATGTGAGCGCGGAATCTTTGAACAAGCTTACTCAAGAGATGCTGGATTCCAAGATGAGCTTCATTCAGGTTGAGGATGCTTCCGGAAATCATCTGTTCGGCACCTCGATGGATCGTCCGCCATCCCAAGTCAATTCCCAGTATGTATCAAGCTATACGAATTGGAAATATGGCAGCGGTTTGTTGAACAACAGTTTTGTAAGCGCTATCTCTTATTTGTATAACCTTTGGTTTATCATCGGTCTTGGCATGATTGCCATCGGCTTCCTATGGATGATTTATGTTTCCAGGCGCAACTCCAAGCCAATTGAGGCAATCGCCGCCCGATTCAGCAGCTATTCGCTTCCGGTGGTGAGCGGAGGTCGGGGGAAGGGGAAGCTGGATGAATTTGCTTTTATCGAATCCGCCTTTGACAACATACTGGAACAGTCCAAGGAATATCAGGAGAAATACCGTGAGGATCTCCATGTCAGGACCCGGTATATGTTCCGTCAGCTGATCGAAGGGGACTCTCGTCTGTCTATTTCCGAATGGAAATCTGAAGCGGTTCGGCTGAATTTGCCGCTGCCGCTGGATCGGTATCGTATCCTCATCCTTGAAATCGATAAGTATGGCGATTTCTGCCGGGACTATTCCAAAGCCGATCAAGATCTGCTTAAATTCACCCTGCGGACGGTCGTGGATGAGATCGCTTCGAAAAAGGACTGCCGGCTGTGGTCGGAATGGACGTCACCTTCCAATCTGTCCATTATGCTGTTTGAAGAACAGGATCAGGACAAGTTCGAGGAGGCCGTACTGGTCTCGGTTGCAGAACAAATCCTCGCATGGACGCACCAAAACTTGAAATTTACGATTACGATTGGCATAGGTGGATCCACAGATCAAATTGGCGATATTCCGCACTCTTATAAAGATGCGATGCAAGCCTTAAAGTATAAAATCGTGCTCGGTGAAAACCGGCTGATCCGCAGCGAGGATATTTCGAGTCATGGCATCGTCGAGGTTTATACGCATTTGGGAGAAATCCGCTCGATCATCCAGTCCTTCAGAATGCTGAAAGAGCATTGGAGCGATGATTACGATCAATGGTTTGAACAGCTGAAGAACAGCTTCCTGACCAATGATGAAATATTCAGCCTGATGAATTACCTTATTTATTATATCGGCCGCGAAATGTCGGGACTGGGCAAGGAAATTTACAACAAGTGGATACAGGAGGGATTGCCGAAGCTGACAGTAAAGGTAGACAATTCTTACTCCTTGGAGCAGCTGAGACAGGAAATCAAACAAGTGCTGACGGATCATTATGAACAGATGAAACAGATTCAGGATGGAAACCAATACTCCAATATGATCAGAAACATATGCAGCCTAATCGAGTGCGATTATGCCAATCCGGATCTTTCCCTTGAAATGCTGGGGGAACAGTATCAGCTGAACGCCAAATATGTAAGTAAATTGTTTAAGGAAAACACCGGACAAAGATTCGTTGATTTCCTGATCGAAATTCGAATGAAGGAAGCGAAGCGGCTGCTGACGGAAACGGACTATTCCGTGCAGGAGATTGCAGAGCGGGTCGGATACGCCCACGCCATTTCGTTTACCCGCGTTTTCAAGAGGACGGCTGGAGTTACTCCGGGTGAATACCGGAATAACCGGAAGGCACAGCAGCGTGGAGAAAATGATTCAGCAGTAGAAAACGGTTAAGGCGGCGATCATGCATCGTCGTCTTTTTTGATTGGAAATGTACCCATTTTTAAGGCAGTCCGCTCGCCTCCAGTAAACCTTGATGCGTTTTTACGAGGAGACCTTGGCGAAAAAGGTTAGTCGATTTTATTTTTGTTTCTTGTTGCCGGATGACATTGTTGTATACACTCGGTTTACATCGCAAGGATCTGAAAGTAGGAATGGACGAAAGGAGTTAACCAGCATGCCGAGACTGAACTCTAGGCTTCAAACTGAACCAAGCCTGGACCAGAAACATCCCCTACAGTTGAAAGCGCTGCCAGAAGGTGGAAGAGGAAGGTCAAGAAGAAAACAAATTAAGCGTCATTGGCAGCTGTATCTCGTTCTGCTACTGCCCGTTCTTTATTTGATCATTTTCAAATACGTACCGATGGCCGGCATTGTAATCGCATTCAAAAATTATAACGTCATCAAGGGAATCTGGGGAAGCGACTGGGTCGGACTGAAATATTTCCACCAGTTCTTCGATTCGCCGAACTTCTGGCTCTACATTAAAAACACGCTTGGCATCAGTTTCTATGGATTGATCGTAGGCTTTCCAGCACCCATCCTATTGGCACTCGCGCTGAACGAAATTCGCAACGGTCTATTCAAGAAGACGGTGCAGATGGTATCTTATGCCCCATATTTTATTTCTACAGTCATCATGGTTTCGATCATTGTCGTCAATCTGACGCCAAACGTTGGGATGATCAGCAAATTTTTTGAGATGCTTGGTATGAGTAATACGAATTTTATGGGCATTCCGGGTCTGTTTAAGTCCATTTACGTCTGGTCGGATGTCTGGCAGTTTACAGGATACGGAGCGATTATTTACATTGCAGCGCTGTCCGGCGTCAACCCGGAGCTGTACGAATCAGCCAAAGTGGATGGCGCGTCCCGCATCCAAAAGATTCTAAACATCGATATCCCGAGCCTCATTCCCGTATCGGTCATTCTGCTCATTCTCAATCTAGGCAACATCATGAAACTAGGCTTTGAAAAAATATACCTGATGCAAAATCCGCTTAACTTAAGCACGTCAGAAGTCATATCCACTTATGTGTACAAGGTTGGTTTGCTGGGATCCAGCTTCAGTTTCTCGACGGCAATCGGTCTCTTCAACTCGGTCATTAACCTTATACTGCTGGTGTCCGTCAATTACATCGCCAGAAAGCTGTCTAACAGCAGCTTGTGGTAGGGATATCCCGCTTTTCGAAAAAACAAAACCAACTCCGGAAAGAGAGGAGACTTTATGTTCAATAAAACGGCTATACGTGAATCGAAAGGCGATCGCCTCTTCATGTTCTTGATCTATCTGTTCTTGTCATTGGTTCTTATTGCTGTAGCTGTACCACTGATCTACATTGTAAGCTCGTCCTTCAGCTCGCCTCAAGCAGTCGTAACGGGCAAAGTTTGGCTGTTTCCTGTAGATTTTACGCTGGATGGCTACAAGGCGGTGTTCAATAATCCGCAAATCGGCATCGGCTATCTGAACTCCCTCTTTTACACCGTCGTCGGCACGATCATTAATGTAACACTAACGATTATGCTAGCTTATCCGCTGGCGAAGAAGACGCTTTACGGCCGTAATTTCTTCATGGTTCTGCTGGTGATCACGATGATGTTTGAAGGAGGACTGATTCCTTATTATCTCGTCGTCAAAAATCTCCATCTGCTGGATACGCGCTGGGCCATGATATTGCCGGGGGCGCTTGGGGTATTCCAGGTTATCGTCGCAAGGACGTTTTTCCAAACCACGATTCCCGATGAATTGGCGGAAGCCGCGGAGCTGGACGGATGCAGTGACATCCGGTTCATATTCAGCATCGTCCTGCCGTTGTCCAAACCCATTATTGCGGTCATGACGTTGATGTATGCGGTCGGCCATTGGAATGCTTATTTTGATGCACTGATCTTTTTAAGAAAGCCTGACTTGTTTCCGCTTCAAATCATTCTCCGCAATATTCTAATCCTGAATACAGTCGATGCTTCCATGATGGCTGATGTGAGCCAGATGCAGGCGCAGCAGGGGCTTAAGGATTTGCTGAAATACTCCTTGATTGTTGTTGCCAGCGTGCCAGTGCTCGTCATATATCCTTTCGTCCAGAAACATTTTGTCAAAGGCGTCATGATCGGCTCGCTGAAGGGCTGATCATGAAGAGCGATAATGGCATCAAGGAGGTGAGGCTGTACATTATTCAGATACGGCAAAAGCTCGTGGCGGCACAGGAAAGGGGCCAAGCGCCCAAATACTGATGATAAGTGGGGGGAATATTCAATGGAAAAGAGCATGAAAAAGAAAACCTGGCTAGGCTTCATCAGTTGCCTGATGGCTTGCATGCTGCTGCTTAGCGCCTGCAGCGGCACCAAATCGGCCGATTCCGGCGATCAGGCAAACGGCAAAACGGCTGCAGATGAAGATTTGTTTACGCCTGTCGGTTCCTATCCGATCGTGAAGGAGCCTATGACCATTAAAATGTTCGCACCTCAATACGCGTCGATCGAAAACATGGATACCAACCTATTTACCAAACATCTTGAAGAGAAGACGAACATCAATATCGCTTGGGACCTTGTACCGGAAAATGCTTTGAACGACCGCAAGCAGCTCATGCTGGCCGGCGGCGATTATCCTGAAGTCATTCTCCAAGGGAATTTGACCAAGGAAGAGCAAATGAAGTATGGGTCGCAGGGCGTGTTTATCCCTCTGAATGATTTGATAGACCAATATGCACCCAATATCAAGAAAGCGATGGAGGATATCCCTTACATGAAAGCCTCCATCACGACTCCGGACGGCAACATCTATGCATTGCCGCAGGTCAATGAATGCTACCATTGTGACAATGCGCTCAAAATGTGGATCAATAAAAAATGGCTCGATAAAGTGGGACTGCCTGTTCCAACGACAACTGACGAATTTTATACTGTGCTGAAAGCGTTCAAAGAGAAGGATCCGAACGGCAACGGCAAACAAGATGAACTCCCGCTGACAGGCTCGGATGAAATGTGGGCAGGCAACGTCTCCGCCTTCCTGATGAACTCGTTTATCCTTGATGATTACGTCGACAAGGGTTCGGGTACGTTCCTCCGCGTCATTGATGGCAAAGTTGATTTTACGGCAAACAAAGAAGAGTGGAAGCAAGGCCTCCTTTATCTGAATCAATTGTACAAAGAGGGATTAATTGATCCCGCAGCCTTTACCCAGAATGCGGATGCGATTCAACAAATGGCCAACCGCGAACCGGACAATATTATGGGTACGCTTTCAACGGCATTAATCAGTTATGCTTACAGCATGGATGATAAGGCGCCGCGTCATAAAAACTATGTTGCCCTGCCTCCGCTAAAAGGCCCGAATGGTGTGCAGCAGACGCTGAATTTTGCGGGAATCGCTGTCTCACAATTTGCGATTACGAATAAAGCGACGAGCGAGCAGCAGATTGCCGCCATCCGGTTAGCGGATTATCTGTATACGGAAGAAGCGATCCTGTTGCAGGAATATGGCCCTGAAGGCAAAGGGTGGCGGAAAGCTGAATCCGGAGAAAAGGGTATGGATGGAAAGCAGGCTAAATATACAGCTATTCCTATCCCCGACAAAAAGCCGACGCATAATGACGGTTGGGAGCAGATCGGTCCATCACTGAGAACCTACGCTTATCGCGCGTCCTGGGCAGCTCCTCAGGATCCGCTCGCTCCCGATGGATACGGTACCCGTCTGAATCAAGTTTCCAAGGAATATGAACCGTACCAATCCAAGGAGCAATATCCAACAGGACTGTTCATAGCGCTTGAAGATGCCGAGCTCGTTGCACAGATCAAGACAACGCTTGTCGACTACGTAAAATCCAATATGGCGCAGTTTATTACAGGCTCTAAAGATATTAATAAAGAATGGGACTCTTATGTGCAAGGGCTGGAAGGAATGCAGCTTAGCCAGTACCTGGAAATTTATCAAAAGGCATTAGATGCGAGAAAATAATGCAAAATTTGTTCCCTGCACACGGACATTCCTTGTGCAGGGATGATGATTTAACCTTCATAGAAAGCAGGTGTATGATTCAATGAATGAACTTGCAAAGCCATCTCCACAGCAGCTGGCATGGCAGGATATGGAGATGGGCATGTTTTGCCATTTCGGTATGAATTCGTTTTGCGATCAGGAATGGGGAGACGGGACGGATTCAGCGGAAATCTTCAATCCAGAGCAGCTTGATGCCCGGCAGTGGGCCAGGACCGCAAAGCGCGCCGGCTTCAAGTATCTGGTATTGACCGCAAAGCATCATGACGGATTCTGTCTGTGGCCGACGAAAACGACCGATTACTCCGTGAAGTCCAGTCCGTGGAGGGACGGTAAAGGGGATGTCGTCCGTGAAGTTGCCGATGCTTGCAAAGAGGAAGGGCTCCAGTTCGGGCTGTATCTGTCCCCCTGGGACCGACATGAACCTTGCTATCCCGATAAAGAGGCTTATGATGATTTTTATGCGGAGCAATTAACGGAGCTTCTGACCGGATATGGACCGCTGGTCGAAGTATGGTTCGACGGAGCCGGTTCCCAAGGCAGGGAATACGATTGGAACAGAATCATCGGTCTGGTGGATCAATACCAGCCGGATGCAATGGTCTTTAATATGGGACGCCCGACCATCCGCTGGGTAGGGAATGAAGACGGCGTCGCCCCTTATCCGTGCTGGAATACGGCCACCACGGCGAAGGAGAGTATGTTCACCAGCGATATGATGACCTGGATGGAAGGAACCCCGGGCTGGGTACCGGCTGAATGCGATGTTCCGATCCGCAAGCTTCACTGGTTTTGGCATCCTGATGATGAAGCAAGCTTAAGAAGCCTGGAGGAAGTACTGGATATTTATTACCGCTCGGTCGGCCATGGCGCTACGCTGCTCTTAAATATATCCCCGGACAACCGCGGGCTGCTGCCTGAAGTGGATGTGAAGCGTGTCATCGAATTCGGAGATGAAATCCGCCGCAGATTCGGGCAGCCGGTTGGCCAAACGAGTGGAGAAGGAAGCGAGCTGCTTCTGAAGCTGGAGCATAGCCAGCCAGTAAATCACGTAATCATCATGGAGGACATAACCCATGGGGAGCGTGTGCGTGAATACGCGCTTGAAGCATACAGCCAAGGCGACTGGAAAGAGCTTGTACGTGGAAGTGCGATTGGGCATAAAAAAATCGACCAGTTCGACACCGTCGAAACCGATCAATTGCGTGTCAGAATCCTTTCCAGTGTGGAGAAACCTTTGATCCGAAATTTGGCTGCATATCACGTGGAATGATTTTCATAAGTGAAATTAGTAACCCAAAACAGACTGCCGCGGCAGTCTGTTTTTCGTATTTAGTACTTCGTCTCCATTTCTTAAAAGGGAGCTCAGAAAATACTGCCTGGGTATCTTGATTTTACGCGCTTATCACGTTACCGCAATAGTCACATTCCTTCTCATCGTTAGGATATACGATGATCCTGGCTCCGCAGCTCGGGCATTCCATGGATCTAGGTCCGCGCCCCCGATCCTCGCTTTCATCGTATTCGTCTTCATATTCCTCATCATCGTATTCGTATTCGTCGTCTTCATATTCCTCATCACCATATTCGTCTACATATTCTTCATCGTAATCATCATCATATGCTTCATGATACTCTTCGGGCTCAAGTTCGAGGATGCCATTTTTGATTCGGCCGAAAGGCAGCATGTGCTCTGTAATCATAAAATCCAAGCCTCGAATGACGTGACTGGGAGATTGTTTCATCTCTACGGCGATATGATCAATCTCTTTGATTCTTCTGTTTATGACAAGGTGGTAATACTGGTGCAATAATAGGCTGAATTTGCTATCTGCCCGGCTGCCCAATATGAAAAAGGCGATAGACGGAATTAGAAGTATTACTCCATATAGCCAGGCAGAATCCCAGAAAAGTTGAACATCCTCAGGGTTGTTGAGGTCAAAAGCTAAAATAAATAGTCCCATGATTAAAATATAAGTATAAACCCAAAGCCATCCAATCAGTCGATGATTTCTTCCCTTGCGAGAGTGATGAACATGAGTCGCCAGTACACGGAATATAATCATCAAGAGACCGACGGGATATAATGTGAAGGCGAGTGTTAAAATGACACGGTCGAAATTGGAATATTTTGATTTATAAGGTAAATCCATCCTTAGTACTCCTTTTCATACGGTACTATCTGGTTCTAATATACTATCATTGTATACGATTTATGGTCTTTGTTGTTGCATTATTTGGAAAAATACGGTGCGATGTGGGACATGTTATGGGTTGTTTTTTGGCAGGGGTTTATTCATACTGAATAAGATGTGCAGATTGATACCGCGCCCCTCAGGGTTTGAAAACATAGGAGGAACCATGTCCTGGAGCAAATTGAAGCAACAGCTGGAGAGTTTTCTCAGTCCTGCATTAGCTGGAAAAGTTGAATATCGCGCCACCGGTTATCGTTATTTACCTGATAAAGCAGGGCTTTGTTATATTTCGGTAGATAAAAAGAACGTACTCCATATGAGTGATAAAACCAGCTCAATAAGGTGGTATCAGACGGAGCTGGAAATTAAGAATGATCCCAACATCCAAATTCCGATCAGCGATGATGAATTGGAAGCCGTCAGAAAGGAAACCAAAGGGACCGTTCCCGAGGATCGTCTAAACGTAATTGCAAGAAATAGAAAAGTATCCGTACTCGCAAAGGAGCTTTTGTCAGCACAGGCTGCATTAAGTAAATCCAATTTTGTCGCTACAGCGAATAAGTTCTTATCTACTTCTATAGAAGAAAGCCTAGAGAGCGATGATATCTTATTGAATATTCTAGCTTTGGTAGACAGACGAGTTGGCAAAAAGCGGATTTTAAACATGGCAGATGTGATGAAGTTAAAGCATCCGATTGTGCAATATTTTTATGAACTGCGGCGCCGTGCATGATGAGCATGAACTTGCATTGACGGGCCACGTCGTTTTAGGAGTGCTTTCACTGCAACATTTGGACACCGGTGGCTCTGCTCGTGCGAAAGTACAAGTAAACCGAACGCATGAGTATTGATAACGCTATGTATCAAATGAAAAAGAGTCGTTCAATACAAGAACATAAAGGAGCTGCCTCGGTTTTAAGCCGTCAGCTCCTTTTGCTCTAGCCATATTCCTATAAGTTGAAATCTAACTTGAGAAAGAATGAAGTTTAAAGCGCTTGAAACAACCGCTCCCCTTCGGTCGCAATGTATTTATACATCACGCTGCATACCACCAACATTACGACTCCGATGCCCGACAGGATAAGATTGACGTTCACATGGGATAGAAGGAGCAATATAGCAATGGGTATCACTATGCTGACAAAGCCCAATAACATAGATACGTATACCGATGCACACTGCTTAATCACAGTGACTTCACTGGTCCACTCCAGTTTAGGAAACTTCAAATTAACGATAACCCCGAGCATCGCTGAATAGCACGCATAGATCATTGGGATCACAAGCAATAGCAAGCTTTCAATCCATCCCGTACGCAAAGATATCATGAGCAGCAAACAGCTAATCACCGAAATCGGAATGGTGACGGTAAGATTAACCGCTACTTTGCTAAACAGGACAGTCTTTTTTGATACGGGCGAGCTTTTGAGTATCCATAGATGGTTACCTTCCAGGGAAATGGAACTTGACGCTGTGCAGCTTAATACGACAGCCAAAGAAACGACCATTGGGGCCATCCTACCCAAATAGTCGGATAATTGCGGGATTTCTACTAGCTGCCCAAGGCTCTCCGAGCTAATAAACAATAAGGCTATCGATATCACGAGCAGAAAAATCATAATGATACTCGTATTCAGCACATATAAGGAAGAACTAATGTATCGACGCAGCTCCTTGAAATACAAGGCACGAAAAGGAGAAGATGTTTTCAGTGACCTCATCACATATTTACTGCTTGTATGAGATGTCGTTAAGCCTGTGTGTATCGCTTTATATTTTGTGCCAAGTACTATAGAGAACAAGATGAACGACAGCACCGAAATGACAATGAATAATAGCAATGGACCGATCTGATAAGAGCAAACGGCATCTACATACATGGCTGCAAGAGGATACATTTTAAATATGATATCCGCCAATTGTGTACTCATATCGGCAAGCACCTGCTCGTTTCCATTGATACGGAACGAACCGATCATGATACCAATGATTACAACCATAGTTAGGATGAGACCGATCATTCGACTCGCTCTAAACCGGGAGGATATCCAACTAATCAGCGCACCTATTAGGGTAGCCGCAATAATGGGCAATAACGGAATGAACAAGACTGTAACTAGAAAAAACAGATAATACACAACTTCAGGATTCACTTTGATCGCATACACCACACCAGCAGGCAAAATGAGTATCAGAGTGAAAAATAAATTCAGCACATAGAGATGGAGAACACGGCTCGCTACCACATGGCTTGTTCTAATTGGCAACGACATGACCAGATCATAGTCTTTATAGCCAAATAAGACTCCGCTAGCCTTATAGATCGTTGTAAAGAACCCGACCATTGATGCTGCTGCCATCATAATGGCTAGCAGCAGATCCATACGCTCTATTTGTTCAAAGGTCAGTGCCATCCCGTAACTGTATCCAAAGGAAACTGCTGCAATCAAAACCATCCCTATCACAATACCGATGCTGAGAAGAAGAAATTTACGCTTTTCTTTAACATCGCGTGCGTGCAATGCTTTATTTAATCCAAATGTGGATAGTAGCTGTACCTTCATTAATCTCCATACATTCATCATTTATCGATCAACTCCAGGAACACATCTTCAAGGCTGTGATCACCCTTCACATCCTCTGTCTTGCCATGGGTGATCAATTGACCCGCTTTTATAATAGCAATCTTATTGCACAGCTTCTCAGCCACATCAAGTACATGGGTGGAGAAGAAGATGGCACTGCCATTCCTGCACAGGTCTGTCATGATCGTCTTTAACGTATGAGCAGCCTGTGGATCAAGTCCGACAAAGGGTTCATCTAAGACCAATAGCTTCGGTTGATGAATCAGTGCGGAGATGATCGCAAGCTTCTGCTTCATGCCATGAGAGTACGAGGAGATCAAATTCCCCAAACTGGCTGTAATCTGAAAAGCATCGCCATATTTCTGAATAAGCAGCTCACGATCTGTCTTCGATACGCTATAGAGATCGCCAATAAAATTCAAGTACTGTATTCCAGTAAGGTGATCGTACAGATCCGGGTTGTCCGGAATATAAGCAGTAACCTTTTTGCAGGCAACGGGGTCCTTCTTGATCGAGATACCGTCAATTTCAATATCCCCTTCCTCAAAGTCCAGGACACCAACGACTGAGCGGATCGTCGTCGTTTTTCCTGCACCGTTATGTCCGATAAAACCGTAAATGTCACCTTTCTCAACCACTAGATTCAAATCGTCTACGGCCTTCTTGCCACCCTTATAGCTCTTCGTAAAATGTCTTATTGTGAGCATCTTCCCTCACCTCTCCATAGGCGTAATATACAACTTAGCGCAGCATTCTATCTTCTTTCTATCCGCTTTGCTAGAATAACTATAATACGCTTAGCCTATGCAGAACGTTCAATTGTATCCACCATTAAACCGATTTCCCCCTGATACATTGACACTTCCGGTGTAACACTCCATATCCATGCACGAAAAAAGGCTCCCATCTGCAACAATAGATGGAAACCTTGCATTGACGGGTCCATCGGTTTAGGAGTGCTTTCTCTGCTACGACTAACATATACTGCCGTTTGATTTACGTTGCTAAAACATGCTATAAGTGAATGAAAAGCAAGAGTTTGAACAGGTTAGATTAAATATTTACTATTTCGGGATAAAGATTTGTCCTGATATTTATAGAGGGGTATTGGATATGACAGATAATTTTTGGCGTGATTTGCCACGACCTTTTTTTGTACTGGCGCCCATGGAAGATGTGACGGATGTTGTGTTTCGCCATGTCGTGAGCGAAGCAGCCAGACCGGATGTGTTTTTTACGGAGTTTGCGAATACCGAGAGCTATTGTCACCCGGAGGGGAACCATAGTGTGCGCGGACGTTTGACTTTTACAGAGGATGAACAGCCCATGGTAGCCCATATCTGGGGAGATAAGCCGGAATTTTTTCGTCAAATGAGTATCGGCATGGCGAAAGAAGGTTTTAAAGGCATCGATATTAATATGGGTTGTCCTGTAGCGAATGTAGCCGAGAATGGGAAGGGAAGCGGCCTGATCTGCCGTCCCGACATTGCAGCGGAACTTATCCAGGCCGCCAAAGCTGGGGGATTGCCTGTCAGTGTAAAAACAAGGCTCGGTTTTAGCAGCGTAGACGAATGGCGCGGCTGGTTAACCCATATTTTGAAACAAGACATTGCGAATCTGTCCATTCATCTGCGGACAAGAGAGGAAATGAGCAAGGTAGACGCTCATTGGGAACTGATTCCGGAGATTAAGAAACTTCGTGATGAGGTGGCACCCGATACACTTCTAACCATTAACGGGGATATTCCTGACCGTCAGACCGGCCTCCAGCTCGCTGAGCAATACGGTGTGGATGGCATTATGATTGGGCGTGGGATTTTTCATAATCCGTTTGCTTTTGAGAAGGAGCCGAAGGAACACAGCAGTGGGGAATTGCTTGATCTACTGCGGCTGCATCTGGATCTCCATGATCAATATTCAGCACAGGTGTCACGTTCATTCAAAGCTCTCCATCGCTTTTTCAAGATTTATGTCAAAGGGTTTAGAGGGGCAAGCGAACTCAGAAATCAATTGATGAGCGCGGCGTCTACAGATGAAGTACGTGCGCTTCTGGACGAATTTGCACAGCATATGGAGGAGGGTTAAATTTGATATAAGATCCACCGAATGTAAGTCTAAAAGAAAAGAAGACAACAGGATTAAACGGGTCCCCATAGACTGGACACTTAGAAAAAAGTGTTGGCTGCGGGGGCCTTTTTGTGTACTGGTACTTAGCATCAAGGGAGGGCATCATGAGTCTACATCCGCTACTACAACCATTATAGATATAGGAGACGAAAAAAAGATGACTCCTGTACAATACAGGAATCATCTTCTGTCGGCACGTAATACGATAAATAACGATACATGGCTGCCGATCTAATCGGCGGCCTGTTTCGCAGGTGTCACTGGTAGATGGAACAACCATTGCAGGAGCTTGCTGCCGTCAACGGGCAAGCAATGTCGACGACTCGCTAGGTTCTGATGAACTCCACCGGGCGGCAAAAAGGAATGCTGGAGCTTATCACAGCAAAGTTTCAAAATGATTTATTTGATGCCATCGCTTCAGTTCCACCTGTAACAATTAATCTAAGCCCTGTCATGAAATTTTCTTCATCTGTACCGCCGACATGAATAGCTTCCATAATGTTTGTTATTTCACCGCTGTTTATTGTACGCTCGGGCAGCGTTTCCCAGTTTTGCTCGTCTGCCTGTTCCTCAATCACACAGCCAAAGGTATAACGAATAACGGTAAGCATAACACTTCTGGCTGTCCGTATATCCATTCCTGCACTGCGAAGGGAGGCAAAAGAATCTTCCAAAAACTTCGCTAAAGTTCCATTGGGAAAAGGATGCGCGCGGGCTATCACTCGGCCGCCATCAGGATAAGACAGCATAGCCTTACGAAACAATGAGATATGCTCAATCAGCCAATCTTGCCAGGACTGCTCACTTTCCCTTGGAACGAAATTGCCCATCTTTTTGTGTAAGATATGCTCGGCCATGTAGTCCACAATCATGGCTTTGTTTTTGAAATGCCAGTAAATGGCCGGGGCTTTTACACCCAGCTTTTTGCCAATATCACGTATAGATAACTCGTCATATCCTTTTTCAGCCATTAATTCAAGCGCCGCTTCGACGATTTCCTGTTGCCTTTCGCTTGGTTTAAAATGATCTTCCATATTCGCACCTCTCTTTTATTTATTATAAAACATAACAAGTGTGTTTAACAGTGTTACATAATTTTTGCGTAATCTATTGACACTACTCCTTAACACCGTTATAGTAAACGTGCAATGTAACACTGTTAAGGGGAGTGGGCAAAGATTTGCTGGTGGTAGGAGCACATGGTTTAGTCAAAACATTTGGAGCGAATAAGACTGAAAGGATTGATGGGATATGATGACCAAAAAAATCACGAATGTTCCTGTATTGATTGTCGGAGGAGGATTGGCCGGCCTTTCTGCAGCGTTATTCTTGTCGCGGCATAGCGTACCCTATGTACTCATTGAACGTCATCGGAAAACGAACATTCATCCAAGGGCGCGGGGCTTAAACTTTCGGACAATGGAGTTATATCGAGAACTGGGTTTGGATGAAGCAATCGAAGAGACCGGTGCGCAATTGGCCAAAGGCAAAGGGTGGTACACCGCGCATACATTAAGAGAGGCAGAGCTTGATCCGGAAAAAATGAATATCCCCAAAATACTGCCAGAGTCGGTGAAATCGTATTTTGCTACACTTAAAGAGATAAGCCCTGCTTCCAGCGTTCGTGCCACACAGAATGTGGTCGAGCCCATTCTGCTTGAAGCAGCGCGCGAGCGTGAAGGGGATCTGCGTTTTCATACAGAATTGACTGCTTTTGAACAAAATGAAGACCATGTCAGGGCGACCGTTCTCAATCGTACAACGGGTGTGGAAGAAACCATAGTGGCAGACTATATGATTGCTGCTGACGGTGCAAAAAGCCCGGTTCGTCAAATGCTGAACATTAAGATGACTGAAATGAATTCGCACGGTCATATCATTAATATTTATTTTGAAGCCGATCTCGAACATTTTGTAAAAGGACGGGAATTCAGTGCATGTAACATCACACGTACTGGGGCGGAGGGCGTGTTGCTTGCAATTAATAATCGTGACCGTTGGTGCTATCACGTTTCTTATGATTTTGAAGGCGGTGAGACTGCTGCTCATTTTTCAGAAGAAAGATGCCGGGAAGTCATACAAAAGGCGATTGATTTGCCGGATCTCCAAGTCAAAATATTAAGTGTGCTGCCCTGGGAAGCAGCGGAAAGGATCGCGGAGCAATTTCAACAGGATCGCGTCTTTTTAATTGGAGATGCTGTTCACCTCATGCCGCCGACTGGAGGTTACGGAGCCAATACGGGTGTACAAGACGCTCATAATTTGGCATGGAAATTGGCAGCAGTCGTTAATAAAGTAGCTAACCCTGAACTGTTGAAAACGTATGAGGCTGAACGTCGTCCCGTCGCCCAAATGACGGTTTCAGAGGCCGGGCGAGTCGCCGACACAGGTGTGTTTTCGGCCATGAAGAAACAGACGGAGAAGAGAACATCGCCGTTAGATGATCTGATTGTATCGGTTGGCTATCATTACGAATCCAAAGCCATCCTTGAACAGGATGCTGCTCCTTCATCGCTCGATCATTTTGGACTAAAGGGGCGCCTCGGTACACGGACTCCTCATATTTGGGGCGAATATCAAGGTAGGAAACGGTCCACGCTTGACTTGTTAGGATTAGGATTTGTTTTGTTTGCAGGGGAAAAAGCCGAGGGATGGAAGGATGCGGCGAAACACGTATCTGGGCAGTTTGGTGTCAAAATCAATACCTATAGCGTAGGGCAGAATGGAGATTTCATTGATAAAGATCTTGGCTGGCAGAATGCTTATCAAGCCACGGAGAAAAGCGTTGTTCTCGTTCGCCCAGACGGTTTTGTGTGTTGGCGTTGCGATGATCAAATCGAGCAACCGACCCTAACATTGGAAGAGGTTTTTGCTCAACTTCTCGGCAAAGAAAAGAGCCTGTAAGAATAAGCTTGGAAAGTAAAGCGTCAAGTAATCCCTCCGACTTACGAGCAGAAATATGCTCGTACTGGCCTCCAGTTCGCTGAACAATTCGGTGTTTTGCTATAGCTTTTAGCTATAACTAGTTATGTTCTTTTGGTATGTCTTCTAACTCTGCTCGTCGTGATATGATCATCGTATACAACGAGGGGGTTATGTACATGACTGATAAGTTTCAGATCGTAGGAAGTTTGTTGCGGCCCGAAGAGCTGCTGAAATATAAAACGCAAATTGAACATCGTGATGATATCCAGTATCCGTTCTATGAAAACTTTGAAGGGTATGCCGAGTGCGAGACCGAGGCGATCAAACAGGTCGTCAAAAAGGAAATCGAGCATAACCTGTCGGTTATTACGGACGGTGAATTCTCCAAGTCGATGTGGCATCTGGATTTTGTATGGGGCTTTGGCGGAGCCCAGCGTTATATCGCGGACCATGGCTACTTTTTCCGGGATGTGGACGGAACCTCGAAATATGAAACACGCAAAGATATTGGATTGCGCATTACTGGCAAACTGAGCGGAAAGAATCATCATTTTATCGGGCTGTTTAAACAGCTGCAAGATACGGCAGGCGATCAGCAAACGAAACTTTGCGTCCCATCTCCATCCCATATCTTCGGTGAACTTTCCTGGTCGGATAACATTGGCGGCACGGATGCCGTTTATCAGAACAAACAGGAGCTCAAAGCGGGACTTGTAAGCGCGTATAAGGAATTCGTGGAGGAATTCGCTGCGGTAGGCGGCAAGATTCTGCAATTCGATGATTGCTTGTGGGAGCTGTTTGCAGACGACAACCCGAATTCTCCGTTTACAGGGGAGCATATTAATCAAGCGGAAGTACAGGGTCTCGCCACCGAATTTATTGATATAAACAATACCGTGATTGACTTCGGTCATAGCCATGGCTTGAAAATGTGGACACACAACTGCCGGGGTAACTATGATTCCCGCAACATGGGCGGTGGATCTTATGCGAAAATCGCCAACCTGTTCCTGAAGCAGTTGAAATATGATCGCTTCTTCCTGGAGTGGGATGATGATCGTGCGGGTTCGATTGAAGCACTGGAGGTTTTCAAGGACAGACCGGAAACGGAGATTGTTCTAGGCTTGCTGTCTTCCAAAACCAATACGCTTGATGATGAAGCACGCGTAATTCGTCTGCTTGACGAAGCATCCAAAATCCTTGATAAGGATCGTCTGCTGCTCTCGCATCAATGCGGTTTTGCGTCCTGCGATGGCGGTAACGAGCTAAGCGAAGCCGAGCAATGGGCGAAGATTGATCAAGGCCAGAAGCTCGCGAAGCAATATTGGGGTAGCTAGACAATAAAACGAGATATTAATATAAACGGCGACCTTTTCCCGGAATCAATCAGGGGAGAGGTCGCCGTGTTTTTTTGGATGGTCCCTAGTTGTTCAATGTGATCAAAATTCTGACAGGATGATGGTTTCTTGTATATCTTGTATTATCCTTTTTTTGTCACCAAATCTCTACTCTTTGCTAAGCTGGGGATTGCCTTGGGTTTGGCAGAAGGACTTGTCCCTTTCGATTTCTCCACTTTGGAGAACAAGTTCATCAATTTATCTTTATAGATATATCCGAGTACGAAACCAATAACGGCAATGACGGATATGATAATGGCGATGCTGTATTGTTGCATATGAATTGTGGACCCTACCGCGGCAGAGGCAATAATCCATGGCAGACGACCAACCAGAAGTATCGTGAAGAATCTTAAAGAACTCATGGATGTAAGAGCGGCAACAAATACGAGCATGTCTTTCGGCAAACCGGGAATCACGAAAAAGATAAACAAAAAGGCAGAGAACTTCTTCTCATCATGAATAAACGACATCCACTTATAGTCTTTCTTTTGCAGCAATCGCGCAATAAAATTGCGACCGATAAAACGAGTGAAATAAAAAGCAATCGCTGAGCCCAATACCAAGCCTACTGTAGTATAGAATGACCCAAGCGTAACCCCATAGATATATCCGCCTGCAACCTGTACCACTTCTCCCGGAATAGGCGCAACCACGATCTGAAGTATCTGGAATAAAATAAACATGACCGGACCCCAATGTCCCGTTGAATGAATATACGCTCTGAAATTGTCCATGGACGACATGATTTTAATAATGGCAGGAGAATGATAGACCAGTAAACCAATGGACAAAATCGTTAACAGACCCAACAGTATTTTCATGACTGTTTTTCTCGAAAGTTGTGGCATAGCTGATGACTCCTTTGCGTTATGACCTTTACTGATCACAGTATAAAACGAAAACATGAAGAGTCACCTACATAACTTCTGAAGAATTCTTAAGTCGATTGTATCTGCTGGTAGTGGCTACTAACGCATATTATACTGAAATTGGACGGAGGGATCGGATGAGCAAGCAAATTTTAATTGCTGACGATAACAGTGAGATTCGTGAAATTGTAAAGATTTTGTTAGAGAGCGAGAATTATGAAGTCATTGAAGCGGTAGATGGTCAGGATGCAATTGATAAAGTGAATGAAGAGACGGATCTCATTATCTTGGATATGATGATGCCGAACAAATCGGGGCTGAAGGCGTGTCTGGAGATTCGTGAAAAAACAAGTGCTCCGATCCTGTTTCTCACAGCTAAAACGCAGGATTCGGACAAACAATTGGCATTCTCTTCCGGGAGTGATGATTTTTTGTCCAAACCCTTTTCCTATACAGAACTCGTTGCAAGGGTAAAGGCATTGCTTCGAAGGTATTATGTGTATCGTGGCAAGGAGAAGACGGAAGAAGCGGATCAAATCATCATGGAGGATCTTACGGTCCATCAGGATTCCAAGACTGTTTTTGTTGGGGAGAAGGAAGTGGCTTTAACCGAAATTGAATACCAGATCTTGTTGTTGCTAGCGAAGAAACGGCGAAAGGTATTTTCGGCGGAAAACATATATGAGAGTGTCTGGGGGCAGCCCTACTTTTATACGTGCAATAACACGGTTATGGTTCACATTCGCAATTTGAGAAGCAAGCTGGAGGACGACCCACAGAACCCTAAATATGTGAAGACCGTTTGGGGGAAGGGGTACAAAATTGAATAGATTGCTAATGGGGAAAAAGCTGAAGATCAAATTGGTGCTGGCGGTTATGATTTCTTTAGTCATTTCCATAAGTACACTCGTTATTTTACAAGTTGTTGGTGAGACTGTACTGGATAATTACTTAAGCAAATCCACTTTTGTAGAGAACAGGCAGCAAGATGCGCTTGATCGATTCGAAACATTTGTGAATAGCCAGAACGTGTCAACCTCTGATCATGAGCGATTGTCCGCATGGGTGAGTGAGGAACGATACTTAAATCTATATATTTTTGCAAAAGATAAATTGATCTATTCCTCCAATACCGGGATTGATTCTGCCATCAATGAAGAGCTTTTAACCCAATTGGTACCATCGAAAATGCCCATCAAGACGATTAGTTTCGCGGATCAGGATGCCCAGATATATCTGGTCGGCTTTTATGAGTATCAATATTATACCCTCATTCTGATTATTGGTGTTTTCGTCGCGGCTGTTGTGTTCATTGTTTCCTTTCTACTCATGATTAACAGGAAAACATCATATATTGGCAGGCTTGAACAAGAGATTAAGATACTCGAAGGTGGAAATTTGGATTATTCGATTACGATATCGGGAAAGGATGAACTTTCGTCTTTGGCCCAAAGTATTGATGAGATGAGAAAATCATTTATTGAGCGACTCGGCAGCGAGGAGAGGGTGAGGATAGCCAATCGTGAATTGATCACGGCAATTTCCCATGACCTCCGTACCCCGCTTACGATTCTGTTGGGATATATGGACATTATAGAACTCAACAAATATAAGACGCAGGAGGATTTATTGCAGTATATTCATAACAGCAGGGAGAAAGCTTATCAGATCAAGGCACTGTCGGACAAACTATTCGAATATTTTACGGTATCCTCTGCTGCGGAAGAAGAGGAAGTGGAATTTGAAATCTATGAGGGCAGAGCGCTTATCGATCAACTCATTGATGAACAACTGGTCGTCTTGGATGATATCGATATTCAGATTCAGGCCAATTCTAATCACGAGAAATTTCTGCTGGAAATCAATCTGGTCGCCATTCGCCGTGTATTCGATAACATATTTTCAAATATTCGAAAATACGCCGATCCATCAGAGCCCGTTCAGATCAGGGTCTACTTGAAGCAGCAATGGGTCTTTCTTGTTGTAGAGAATAAGATTAAACGTGTCGGCAAAAAGAAAGATAGCAACGAAATCGGGCTCGTTAGTTGTCAGAAAATGATACAGCAGCACAACGGAACGTTGACGGTATCTCAGGAAAAAGATATCTTTTCGCTACAAATCACGCTGCCAATCATCTTAAATAAAGCGGGGTAGAGCAGCGGGGATGCAGATGAGGCTCACTTCCATACAGTATGGAGTTGATTCATCTCACTTTCATGACCATCCAACTACTCTAAACTTAATGAATTGTGTTAGACGATCTCCAATAATGTTTCGTACATATCCACCGTAATATCCCCCGGCTGTGGCCATAGCACGAACAAACAAGAAGTTATATACTTCCAGGAGAGCTTGCGTGAATCGGTCATGGAGAAATTTTGATTCGGTTATAAGTACACGAGGGGAGAGGAAATGTTGACATATAACAATGAACTGATGAAAAAAGAGCAATTGCTCACGGAGCTGGATTCGCTGGGTTATTCGGACAGGATGAAGCGGATGGCGCTTCTGGGGCGCCAGCATAAAGGAAATGCGGATTATTCCGCGCTGCTCGTATCCTTGCTCGAAAGCGGCACCGCCTACGAGGCGCATTTGGCATTGACTGGTGCGGGTGTAGTGCATGATACTCGTGCGGTTTTGTATGCCCTGAAGCATTCCAAGGCAGGAGTTAGGGGACGGGCGGCTGGACTACTGCCAGAAGTGGTGACAGATCCGGACTTTTCCGTTGAATCTGAAATCGCTCTGATGTCGTATCATTGCCGACGCCAATTGCTGCGGAGCATCTTGAATACATATCGTCAGGATTGGGCGGAACGTCTGCTGCCGCTCGTGCTTGACCGGTGGGGCGCACAAGAAGCGTCTTTATTATTGGCGGTGTGCAGCGAAGAGACGGTTCGCAGCAGGCTTCCGGAACTGGGTTATGCGTTACGTAATTGGCGGCTCCTATCGAAGTATTATCCCGATCTGGTTGCAGCATATTTCAAGAATGCTTTGCAGAACGCAACGCATCGGGAAAAACCCAGTATTTGGTGGACGCTCTCTTCAGCGATTGAAGTATTGAGTGTTACAAGACCGTCGATCGTGTTGGAATGTGCGCTTACGCTTGGGCCGACGGATATGATTCATCCTGTACTCAAGCAGCAATTGGGCATTCTGATTCAGGCCAGCCCTGAGGACGTATTCGAGCTGCTGACACGTGAGGAGACACGGGAATATCTTCTGAATCATGGCGTTCCGGCAGGAGTATTGAAAAAGAGAAAATGGTTCACCACAGCGCAGTGGTCCACGCTGACGACCTTGCTCGCAGATCAGCCTGTACATGTAGCCAAGGTGCTGGATACCCTTGCGCCGTCTTGTCGCGAAGCGATGTTTGATGCCGCTTATAAGGAAGACGAGCGGAAGAAACGCATTTTCCCTATGCCGCTACTGGATGTACTGCCGCACCGACTGCGCGACAAGGAAGCTGCCCGTATGCTGGAACTTCGCGACATTCGTGATCATCAGGATGACATGCTCGAAACGACGGCGCGCCTGTTGATCGTTCATGCGCGGGAGAAGTTGGAGCAAGCCGTCCAGGTGTCCAATAGCGATGAGCGTGCTGCGGCCTATGCCCACCTCGTTCGGAGTACGGCTCTATCCCGAAGCGGAATGGATGAGACGCTGCGCTTCCTGACTCGAATCAAGAACGACCAGGATCCGGTGCGCTGGCAAGTGATGGTCGAGCTCTCAAACTGTCCTGCTCCCATGTTTAAGGAAGAACATGTGAACGATCTGACTGTGCTGGTGGATAGCGTGGTGGAAGCCAGGGACACTTCGTACGGGACAAGGTCCGCCACGGAGAAACTGGCTTTTGCCATCCTGCGTGAACATGCATTGGAGCCGAAGAGCGAGCTGTTCAAGTTCGCTTTGAGAACGTTTGGAAGATTGACGATGCGGGACGGTCAGTTTGCGTTGTACTCGATGGATTGGGACAGCATACCCAGTTCTGCACTGGAAGCGTTGTTCGATGAAATTTATGCTTTTGGCGTAGAAGCGAACAAACGCGAAAACGTCAATGTGGTCCTGCGTATGGCTGATTTGTTCGGAAAAGCCGTGGATCGATTACCGAAGCTTCAGCTTCTTCTGGAGGAACTACTGAAGGCCAAAATGGTTTCGCCGCAGGCAGTCCATTATTGGCTGGCACCGTATGGAACTCGGGATGCGAGGGTTAGAGAACTGCTGGACAGAGACCCATCCTTCATCTCATTCCACGACGTATTTATGCATCTGCATCTGAAGCGTCAGGAGTGGCTTACCCCGTTCATCTCGGGGCAAATCATCAAAGGCAAGCATTTATCGGGAAAAACGATTTATGTTGTGCCCGCCCATAATGGGTTTCACCGGTGGCTGCCGCGTCAGCAAAAGGCATTAGCTTCCCTCTTGGAACGGGTGGCATTGGATGCCAAACGAAGTTTCCATGAACGTGCGGCGGCGATGCGGAGCTTGGCCGTCATGCCGGATTATCGCTCCGATCAACTGGAGGTCCTGCTGCAGGATGAGGAAGTGCATGTCGTCGAGGCAGCGCTCTACGCATATTCGTTATGGGAAGAGCCGGAGAAGGCACTTCCTGTATTGCTGGGCAACCTGGATGGAGACCGTGCTCGGGTTGCCATGTACTCGATCCCCAGATGTTTGCGTAGGGTGAGCCCGGTGATGTTGACATCTATGCTGTCGGACCTGCTGAATCGGGAAAAATTAAAAATCACGGTCAGAAAAGAGGCTATCCGACTGCTTGGAGCTTATAAAAGCAGTGAAAGCATGGCGCTTCTCATCCGTGAATACGAGAAACCGAATGTACACAAAGACGTGATGATCGCCATAGGTCACGCTGCCAGACAATGGCTCGATGATGAACGCAGCTGGACCCTGATGAGTGCCATGGCTGTTTCACCGCAGCGTGATATCGCAAGAAGCCTGCTTAACCAGTACGCTGGTGGACTTCCGGTGGAGGCTCGGCCAAGGTATTTGCAATTGATTATCGAGATCGCAGGACATGCCGATGCTGTTGTGGCAAGAGAGGCCTTCCAAGCCATGAGCCATTGGGTGAATGGAAGTGAGGAGAAGGTAGCGGATTCCGCGAGCAGAACGATTCTTGATTTGGAGGATAACGCCAGATGGAAGGCCGCGATGGATACCCTTATTGTGGCATGCCGTGACGGGAAGGTGAACGATCGTGTCATTGGCGTTTGCACGCAGTTGGCTAACACGGAGACGAAGGCCGAATGGAATGCTGCCCCGGAGAGAGACCTTCCTGAGCGGCAGCGTCTGGTGGCATTGATTGACAAGCTGACCTCGTTGCCTCCCAATGCAAGGCGGGTTCTCGTTCCTTTATATACGGGCATGATCGATGCTCTTAAATCCCAAGAAACACTGAAACCAGCCGTGATCAAGTTATATTTAGCGATGGTTGAATGGAACCAGGCGGATCAGGCTGCCCTGCATTTGGACCCTGTGATTCAAATAGTGGACACGCATCCGCATCTATTGGATTACGCCTACAGGCAGATCGCTCTGGTGGCCAATGCCAGCCAGGCGTATTGGAGGCCGGAGGCAATTCTGGACTTGGTGGACCATTTGAGAGATCGGCAGCCGTTTGCGGCCCAGTATATCGGGCTTTCTTTGCTGAAGGTTGCGGGAACGTACCTTTTGTGGAACCAGGCTTGTACCGACCGTTTAAGAACGTACCGGAATCATGAGCATGAGGCGATTCGTCTGGCGGCATTGGATATTTGGACCGTGCTTGAATGAGGTGAGCGAGGGCGATGCTATATTTAAGTAACTTCAAACTCTCTTCTACCATTTCCAGCAACCCGAATATATATCCCGATCATGTGTTCAGGCACATTGCAGGGGAAGTTCTGCTGTTTGATCGAATCACGGTATTATATGGCAGTAATGGCTCCGGCAAATCCACCTTGCTAAATCTAATCGCCAACAAATTGGGAATTGCGGGCTCTGAGCGAATGACAAGTTATGGTCACAACATGTACGCACAGCGGTTTATCGAGGAAAGCAGCTACCAACTCGGGCATGATGATCAGGAGCATCCCATATATAAGCTTCCCGACGGGAGCCGGTACATCAAGTCAGAGGATTTATTGTATGAAATCAAGAAAATACAGCAGGAAAGCGTGCTTCGAGAAGGGCTGTTGCATGAGCAACTCGTACAGGGAAAGAGCAAGGCTGAGGTAGAAGAGCTGGAGCAGTCGTATGAGTTCAAAAAGAAGATGGATATCATTCAATTCTCTCAAGAGAAATATTCGAACGGGGAGACGTCCATGCAGTTTTTTGAGGAATATTTGCTTCCCGGGAAACTGTATTTATTGGATGAACCGGAAACGTCGCTTTCTCCGGCTAATCAAATCAAGCTGGCCGAGCAGATGAACGATCTGGCGCGTTACTTCGACAGTCAATTTATTATTGCTACGCACTCTCCTTTTGTTCTGGGTACGCTTCATGCGAAGATCTACAATCTCGATGCCAAGATTTTGCAAACGGCAGAATGGTTTGAACTGGACAATGTACAATTCTTTTACCGATTTTTTCATAAGCATCAAAGATTGTTTGAATGAATAGGATTGAGTTTCCAGAAGAGGTATCCTTCGAGTAAGGATATCTCTTTTTGGTATGGGTTCCCACAAGGGTATGTACTCGACTCGGGTATTTAAATATGCCACAATAGAGGATCAGGTGCACAGGGGAATTGACCCTAGGCACACCAAGGCAAGCCGCAAGATCGCTTACAAATTTGCGTTCCAATACTTTATACTAAATAAGCTAGAATATATCTAAGGAGCTGCCGAATCCGATATGAACAAAAAAGAAGTCGCCAATATACGCAAGCAATTTAAGCTGGATCACGATTTAATGAATATTTACGATATTCTCAATGTCTATATTACGAAGGAAACGAATGAAATCTATCACTGGGAGCGCCTGCCGTTCGAACTGGTGGATCGGGAGAAGCAAGAGTTATACATGGGTAATTTCAAAAAACTGCTGACCGGCGAACTGGATCAAAAATTGTTCGAATTGAGGTTTCAGGACGCAGCGGAGGAACCGGCGCAGGTCATGCTTCACCAAGCTCTCGTGTCGGGTGATCCGGAAGAATGGCAGGACTTGATGCTGATGTTGGTGGATAGAATGCTGAAGGATACCCAGTATGAGCGGGATATGG
Source organism: Paenibacillus lautus (assembly GCF_050482385.1). Classification (GTDB taxonomy): domain Bacteria; phylum Bacillota; class Bacilli; order Paenibacillales; family Paenibacillaceae; genus Paenibacillus_AQ; species Paenibacillus_AQ lautus_B. Next base: position 71,949 of record NZ_JBCNHV010000017.1, on the reverse strand, counting down.
TGGTCACGTTCGTGCGGGGACAGTATTATATGCCGACCAAGGCGAGAAACGATGAAGCGGAAGAGAGCGAGAAGAACGAGGTGTTCGCCCATCCCTTCATTTTATGCAGCGTGAATTCTACGGAGAAACAACGGAAGACGCTCTTGTTCGATTATGTGGAGCGGGAGTTCAAGTACAATATCATAGTAGATCCGATTATCAAGTTAAGTGCGCCGGAGCAAGGATTCCTGTACCCTAGCGTGACGGACAATTATTCCGATGTGAATCGGATTTTGTATTGTACGGGAAAATCGAATTTTCCGGATCCGCATTTTGTCGAACAGGTCTTGAACGGAGAAAGATCCGTGACGGCATTGGAAGAGCGTGCGATCTTCGAAGATATCGTCAAGGAAGTGGCCGGCGAACAGCTCGATTCAGCCACCATTGCACAGGTATATGAGGAAATCAACCGGGTGATCGAAATTAACGAAGAGACGAAGGAGGAAGAACCTCCGAAGCTGGATTATAAAGATCTGGAGCGCGTACTGAACGCAAGCGGCGTAGAGGACGTGACGACCGAGAAGGTGGAGCGGGCATTCGAAACCATCGTGGACAACAAGAACTATGAAATGAAAGCAACCAGCGTTATGCCGAAGTATACTTCCAAATCCATTAAGATCGAGACCAAGGTAGCTACGATTTCGGTGAGCCCGCAAGATTTAAGGTATGTCAAACAGGTGAATTTCCAAGGTAAACGCTGCATCATGATTGAAGTCGACGAAGATGTCGCGATTGAAGGGTTTACGCTAGCTTCAGAGACGCTTCTAAGTTAAATCAGTTCCATTTTAGACAAAATCAGGTATCGTACGTAGGAACAGACTGCTATCCCTCAGACGGATGGCGGTCTGTTTTTTTTGGGAAATCTCGTCCGCATTCAGCGTAGCTCGGCGAAATCCTTCTTGAGGCTGATGATGGAATACATCGCTTGTCGGGTGTCTCTTGTAAGATTGGCTCTAGGTTTACCGTTCTCATATAGCTCCACCATTTGTTTTTTGAATTCTGATGTAAATGTCCGTCGTTCTCGTGGGATTGTAGATCCGCTCCTTTAATCTTATCTGCTTATTCTACAAGCCCTTATTTTTATTGTCCAACTAAGTGTAGCCGATCCAATGCTGTAGGATTATGGTCGGGGGATAGAACGGCTGGCAGTTTTTTAGTTTCAGCCAATCATTAACTACTGATCATGATCTTTGTTCCGTAGGCTGCGGGGGTTTTGGTGAATTCTGATTGTAGGACCTCACTAATAATTTCATTGTTTTATCCAGTTGTCCTAGTCGTTTTTCACAGGTCTATCCCAATCGCAATTGGTCGTTATGGCTACGCTAGGCCTGTTAGCAAATTATAAGGCGAAGGGTAATGGGATATTTACGGAATTATTGAAAATCGACTCCAAGAAAGATGAAGAGATATTGTAGTACGTAACGTTTCGCTATATAATAAAAAAAGCGATAAGGAGGGTTCGTATGAAATACATGATTAACCTTTTTGGCTATAATGTGGATTGCGAAATTAAGGTTAACAATGATGGCTTAAGTATTGAAATTCTCGAAGAAAATCAATTAGCCCTCAAACAATACTTAATTCGCGTACTTCCTAAGTATGGGAGAGAGGTCTCGGCTGATTCGCCGTTGCAGTTGTTAGTGGATCTTGCAATTGAAGCGGAACGAACATTAGATGGTCGTATGGTTGAGCCTAAACTTAAGTTGCCGTATGAATTCCAACCGGAGATCAAAGAAAAGCTGATTGAAGCGGCTGCTTTACAGGACATGTCCGCGACTCAATTGTTAATTCGTATCATCGAGAAAAAGTATCAAGAAGTCATCGGTCAATAGGAGGAGAAGGCATTGGCTTACGGTAATAAGGTGAAGTTTCATTATGATGTTCCGGCTTATATAAAAAAACAATTGGCTGAAGCTGCCAAGAAGCTTAACATGACAGCTACAGACCTGCTCTCGAAAACGATTGAAGAAGAACATGAACGTGTGATGCAAGAACAAAAAGGGTCCACTAAGCAAGATTAAGCTCATTCAGATAGCTTTCTATGAAAGCTATCTGTTCTTTTGTAACGGTTTGATAAGAGTACTCATTTCCAATATGATCAAATGAAAAAATGTGGCACATTGTATACGATTCTAATTGATTTCCTTCTACTAAACAAATGAGCATATTGGGATAGTTCTCACTGATCTTACAGAAAAAATTAGAGGTAGGGCTTGATTCTATTATATCTATGATATGTAAGTGAATCTCCTTTGATAGTCGTAGTGGATTCAACAAATCGGATTGATTAGTAGAGAATTTTCCCTGGTAAATTACCATATTGTCACGCCCCCTTTTGTTTAATCTATACTAGGTTTGTTAATAATTACAAACATATGTTCTTATTATCAGGATATAGTTTCCTCTATTGTATATTTTTTACGACTCCAATTGGTTAAATTGTTTCAGATTATTCGGTTACAGTTTTGCAATTATATTACTTTTTTGTCTGTGAAATGATTATATCATATAACGTATCGTTACGGATCATTTTTTGAGGTTATATTTCCCACCAGTATAAATGAAGATACATAGGGGCGCTTTTTGAAGCGTTTTTGATTACTTTAGTAAGCTGGAATCAATTCCTTAATGATACGTACGGCGAAGTGGGCTGCGGTCAAGAGAGTTGTTGACTTGTTCATCTTAGGGTACGATGCTCAGGATAAAGAATTGCTTAAGAGCCTTATTGTTGAAGGCTTTGATAAAAGCATTCATTGCCCCACGTGTCTACGTTCCTCTTGGTGGTAATTCTCCTTCGTTATTAGACCATGACATTATCGATGCTAAAAAGACAGGGACTGTAGACGATAGAGGAGAGTACAAGTTAAGCGTTAAATTTGTATCTTACGTCGGGCTTTCGTCATCTGTTGAAAACACATGGGATATTGATGTAACCCCGAAACCATCGAGAGTGAATGAATATCTAATTAAAAAAGTTGAAAGAACAGCAAAAGGGCTTTGATTCACATTTGTTCCCTTTGGTCCTATTTTCTCAGAATTTGGAACATCACAGGAAAAGGTAACTTTTTCTAATGGAGTACGTTTAACATTCATAAAGCAATTCTTGTGATCACTACAAAGGAGGGTAAAGAATGAAAGGTTTTCTTTGTTTTATTGTGATGACTGGATTAGTGATAAGCGTTACAGCCTGTGGAAGTTCACAAAGCAGTGAAGAGGGTTCTCAGCAATTAACTGAGAAAACGGAACAAACAACACCAGAGAACAAGCAGAATTTGAGGGAAAATAAAGAGCAAGCAACTCCAGAGAATCAGCAGCAAGAACCCTCAACTTATCTTAATAACCCTCATTATATTGATGAAGGCCAATACCAAGGGGATGAGTTAGAGATTGTTCAAGCATTAAATAGAATGATGAGAAGTACATTGTCCGGAGATGCTGAGAGTTATCGAAGTGTATTAACGAAAAAAAACGACCAACAAGTCAACACTGAGGAATATCTCAAGCTATTCAAGATAACGTATTTATCAGATCCTAGCTTTTACAATGGACCATCTGAATATCACTCAGATATGGAAGTAGGAGTCGATGAGGAAATTTATCACCCTGAAACCAACTTGCATTATTTCGGTAGAGTAATATATCTAATGTTTAAAGAAGAAGGTGAGTGGAAGATAGGAGAAAGAAAGGGTTAAACAATAAATAAGACATTTTGTAACTCCATTCGTGCTAGAGCCAGCGTCGATACATCGATAACTGGCTTTTTTATATTCAAGACATTCTGCTTAGTAATATATATAGAACATTTCATCATGTATGCTTTTTGGGAGATGGTAGCATATACACATTCTTTAGGGGGAGAAAACTTGTTTTGAGAAAGAATAATCATAATTTTCGCAAAAATATATTGCGTAACGTAACGTTATATTATATATTATATTCAGAGAATGTTATTCCGTTGAGAAGGACGTAGGTGGTGAGGGATACACCATCCAATGACCTTTAATATCCCACAACAATTTCATTACTCTAATTACGATTATAAAATGAAAGGGTGAATGAAATGACAACAGCTAGAGTAGTGACTTCGACATGGAATGGTGGGCAAGTACGGTATATAGAAGCTGATTTGGATGCTGTATCAGTAAACGCAATTCCCAGTACAGTGATGGCGTCGGGACTTTACGGTGTTAATGGTACCTTTTTCAGTGGCCAAAATCTTCTTGGAGTAGCAGTACAAAGAATTGGTACTGGTCAGGCTTATGGGGTAAGAACGACAAGTGAAGAAACAGCGAACGCCTGTAATAAGACTACAAAGCGAGGCGTGATGTATCACATTCAATCTGGTTCTTCTAGTTCGGTTAAAGTTGATGTGGTGAAAAATTTCCTCGATAGCTCAGGCACAACTAGGTCTAATGTTAGATGGGCGATCGGGGGGTATAGCCTACACCTTGGAAAAACATATGGTTCTGGTGATACCGATTACACGTCTTACTATAATGACATTAACGGTTACGGTTCCGTCAGTTCTTGTACGGAAGCTAAAGACAACTCTGAAAATGCCTATCGGTTAGAACCAAGTGTTAATCGGCAGCGTACAGCTATTGGTTACAAGAATGGAAAGATATTACTCGTTGTTTTTTCTAGCTCCAACGCTTGGGAAGTCCGTAGATATTTGAAAAGTCTTAGCTGCACTCTTGGTATCATGCTGGATGGCGGAGGCTCTTCACAGATGCGCTATCGTTTTCAACCAAATGGTTCAGATTCGACCTGGGATGCAGGTGGAGCGAACCGTTCAGTGTACAGTATGGTTTCGGTTAATGCTACAACTTGGTCTTAAGCATGTGTTTTGAAATGAGTTGCTGCCCCAAAAGGCATTACTTTTGGGGTGGCTTTTTCATTATTAGAAAACAAAAAGCATTCGCGAGCTCCGTTGGCGTTGTGGTCAGTACGGTTTTATTGATCACGGCTTTTGGCACGCAGACGGCCCTGCTCAAGGTAGCTGGCCAAATCGAAGAGGTAAATACGTATGATTTACGAGTCGATTATACGATGGGATCTTTCCCGGATATGTCAGCACTGCCCTCCGGTATTGCAGATCGTTATGGGTTGTCCACCTATCCCGTGGAATTCATCCAAGGGGAAAACAAAGAAAACGCTACGCTTGTGGTTACGGAGCAGGATAATGAGCTGATTCGCTTTTATGATGAAAAAGGCAATCGGATATCGTTAGAAGATCATGGTGTGCTGGTACCGAAATCTTATGCGGATCAGTATCATATTACTGAAGGGGATACGATCCAGATTCAATTCACGGCACCGGAGCTTAACCAAACCATCGTCGATATGAAGGTTCTGGATATCTCCACACAGTACTCGAATCCGTCGTTCTACAGCACACCGGGCTATATGAAGAGTTTGGGTATCGACTACAATCCTTCCTCGCTGTTAGTGAGCGTCCATAGCGCTGCAGATCTGGCGGGCGTTCGCAGCTTCTTCGAACAAGACCCACAGGTGGATGCCATCGCAGACAAGAATGATCTCAAGAAATCTGCACAGTATATGCTGAAGCAAAACAGCTTTATCTTCATCATGTTTATCATCTGTGCCGTCATTCTGTCCTTTGGCGCCATCTACACGATCTCTTCCATCAACATTTATGAAAGGAATCGTGAGCTTGCCACCCTGAAGGTATTAGGCTATCCCAAACGTAAAATCAACCGGTTGATCTTCTCTGAAAACATGCTATTAACCGCTTTTGCGATCATTGTCGCCCTGCCGATCAGCGGTTATGTCTATTCCATCATCATACAGGCGCTTTCGAGTACGCATCAGCAAATCCCGGATCAATTAAACCTTGTAATTATGCTGGCATCGGTTGCGCTGGCGTTTATCCTGACCATCCTCTCGAACCTCATGCTTCGGAAAAAAGTGACCCGGATTCATATGATTGAGTCGTTGAAGGGTGTGGAGTGAATTTTTTTTCATAAGGAGGACCGAGTACCCTAGACTTCCAAAAATATCGGAAGCAAGGCATAAAATCAGGGGATTGGTAGAGCGTCAGCATTTATTGACTACCTGAGAAAGCGCCATGCCTTTTTTCAAGAGGCGTGGCGCTTAAATAACTTTTTATCCTTGGATGATCGGGGCCATACGCGCATCATCGTGCAACCTTACAAGCGTGTAAGTTAATTGTCATCTAAATCAATGGTACCAACCTGGCTGCTCCTCTAAAATACTCCCTAGATAGGATTATTTTTAAGGGGGAGTTGGCGTGAGGTTTTTTGAAATGCTGCTATTCTTTTCGAGTGCGTGTTTGTTGGCATTCCAGTTCATAGTCAATCAGCGTATCCGAAGATCAGCTTTGCTCCTGACAAGCGGAGCAGGCTCCATTTTTTTAGTGATCCATTTGCTTGTCGAAGGATACAGGGTTCAGTTATTATTTTTATACGGATTTACGCCCCTGATGCTTATTCTTTCACTGATAGACGCTTTCAAAACACCGGCTGTCGTTCAGACTGCTTCGCGAATCCGTAGGGTGCTGGGCCGCCTTTTTATCGGGTTTGGGTTAATCGCAACGGGATGCTTCCTCTATGTGTTTCCCGTATTCAACTTTCCGGCGCCAACTGGCGAGCTGAAGGTAAGTACACAAGTCTTTCATTTCATCGATTCAAGCCGGGAGGAGACATTTGGCACAACCGCGACAGGCAAGAGGGAATTGATGGTTCAGGTATGGTATCCGGCCCAAGCTGGCTCCAGCAAGTATGCTCCCTTTATTCCCGATTCCGGGATTTTACGTTATATGGCTGCCAACTATGGCCTTCCCGGGTTTACTTTTCAACACTTGAAGTACGTATCCAGTCATGCTTATTCGGGGGCCGAAGTCTCTTCAGCACAGACTTCATACCCGCTGATCCTTGGGAATCCCGGCTTCGGATCTTCCAGGTTCCTCCATACATCGCAGGCCGAAAATCTCGCGAGTCACGGATATATCGTTGCCGTGATCGACCACACATTCAATACATTTGCAACTGAGTTTCCGGACGGTCGAATCACGACCAGCACAACAAACGACTTATTTTCGCCTGACCACGACTATCGGACCGAAAGCGGAAATCGCGACAAATTGGGAAAAGTTTTAACAGATGATGTGGCTTTTGCGCTGGACCAGTTCGAGCTTATTCAATCGGGGCAGATTCCAAGTCGTTTTAAAGGAAAGATTGATCTTAAGCATGTCGGGGTGTTTGGTCATTCCATCGGTGGAGCGACGGCCTATGACGCTTCTTACGATCCGCGAATCACGGCTGGAATAGACTTGGACGGAGGGCTTTACCGACTGCGTGACAGAGAGGGTCTGCAAAAGCCGTTTTTATTCATCCACTCGGAAAGCGAATTTGAACAATTAAAAATGGTGAGGGATAACCGAGTTTACACGGATGCAGAGCTTGACCGTATGGGCTCAACAAGAGAGTGGATGGATCAAGTAACGGAAGATAAAAAGCTGGAGCTAAAACGGATGCGCGAAACGGTCGGCGAAGGGGGACAAGTCCTCTACATTGAAAATACGGAGCATTTGAATTTTACCGATGTCCAGTTCATTTCTCCTATTTTCAAAATACTGGGCATTACAGGAAAAATTACACCTGAAAGAGCGAGCTCCGTTATTAATGCCTATATGCTGGATTTCTTCGACATGTATCTGAAAAATCAAGGTGGAAACTTAATGAAAGGACCGGATAGCCGCTTTCCCGAGATGAAGTTCGCAACCTCGCTATTATAAATGATGGAACAAGCTGCCGATTTCGACATGCTCCCTTTTGAAGTAAACAGGTTTAAATAAACCGTTTCTTAAAGGGGAGTTTGACCAAGATTCATGCCGTGGTCGATGCACTGGGAAATCTGCTACACTTCGAATTAACAGCTGGGCAGGCACACGATTCCGTGATGGGTTACGAAATACTTTCAACCTTGGATCTCTTGGCTTTCATTACATATATGTTCTAATGTAGCGACCCGGGGACAAGCGTTAAAGAATGTTATTAAAAACAAAGTTTGCAGTCAGGTGTACCTCCGTAATATCTTGGAGTTAGAATGAAAACATGATCCCTGGGAATAGTGATGTACTCGATGCTGGAGGCAGCTAAAGAAATCGGAACTTCTATAGAGGCTTGTAAAAAACGTGTTCAGCGAGCGAAGAAGAAGTTGAAGAAAAGTTTCAAAAAAATGGTTTGAACAGCTGGCAGCATACATAAAAAGGGGCCTTGTGTTCTGATCAAAAGGAATAACGGAACAGTACCGTTTCCGGGTATATCTAAGTGTACGGGCGGCAGCACCTTGATCTATAATAGGGGACGTGGCATTCAATGGAAAAATTCAATCGTGAATGAATAGGAGAACAGGATGAACAAACAAAAAATGGCCGTCATCGGCTTAGGGCATATGGGCCGGCATATGATTCACCGCTTACTGCCTCAATATCTGGAGAAGATCGAATTAGTCGCTATTTGCGACAGTGATGAATCCAGTCTGAACCGGGAAGTCGCAGAAGCAGAAATTCGTCCACGGCTGTACACCGACTATCGCCAGCTGCTGGACGAGGTGCCCCTTGACCTCGTGTATATCGCGGTTCCGCCGTCCCTGCATTATGATGTGGCCCGGATCGCATTTGAGAAAGGCATCCACGTCTTCTGCGAGAAGCCGCTGGCCAACAGCCTGACGGAAGCCCGGAGTCTGGTGGAGCTGGCCGAGAAGGCCGATGTGCTCCATGCGGTTCATTTCTCGCTTCCGCTCGACCCGGCCGTTCTGAAACTGCAGGGATTGCTTGAGGAGCAGTCGATCGGCCCGATCCAAAGCATGGATCTGTACCTGGAGTTTCCGCAGTGGCCGAGGGCCTGGCAGAAGAATCCATGGATCACGTCAAGGCAGCAGGGTGGATATCTGCTGGAGGTCGGCATTCACTGGATCCAGATGATCCAGCAGGTGTTCGGCCCGATTACGCATGTGAAGAGCGAGATCGAGTTTCCGCCGGATTCGAATCAGTCCGAAAGTCGTGTCCAGGCTGTACTCAGATTACATCATGATATCGAGATTCGCCTGTCGGGAACCGACCAACGGAAAGGGGAGGAGCGTGTCTCCCTGGTGGTCTACGGTGAAGAAGGGACCTTGGCATTGGAGAACTGGTGCAACCTGTATCGAAGCGGCAAGGATACCGAACTGCAGCCAGTACCTGTAAACGACGTCATCAGCCCGCTGCCGATCGTGAAGCAAATCATTCAGATTTTAAATGGAGAGTCCGGTCTCATTTATGATTTTCATGACGGGTATAATGCGCAGGTTGTTTTGGAAGCTCTGCGTAAGCCTGGTGAGGGCTTTGTGGATGTAAGGCCTCAATTGATGGGGGACAGACAAGAGGAGGGATACATTGTAACGTCCTGATGGACGAAGGTTCAGGCAAACATAGGGGTGCCATCACAAACGGCGTCTCATTGGTGAGGCTGTTCAATGCGGCTGGGGAGTTTGTAGATTTTGCTACCTTGAAGTAGGTCTAGGACGAGGTTTCCGCATACGGTGCATGTGGAGTGTTGCGCACTGTTAGTGCGTTAGGTATACAACGCAATTAAAGTCATCTTAAAGCCTATAAAGTCGTGTTAAAGCCTAAAGTTGTGTTACAAGCCGGGCGAAATTCAGGTATCCACTCCTGTTTTTCCTCGGTTTTTTTATAATTCCAATAAGGTAGAACTTATGTCCTAGCGGAATTATTTTTATGTCGTTGTATTGTTTGAATTGTCATAATCTGATTAAAAAAATTGTGGAATTAATTTGGAAAATGGAAATAAAGTAAGATTATAGTACTTTTAAAACTGTGGCATGTCTCATGGGAGCGCTACAGATAAATAAAAAAACAAGGAGGTTTGAAAATGACTAATAAATGGTTTCCTTTTAAGCCCTTATCACTTTTGGTAGTTTTAGCAGTATTTCTATCCACGTTCTGTGCAGCCATACCGTCAGCAAACGCAGCCGCTAGAGGAGCATGGGCTCCAAATACCGCATATGCAGTAAATGACACAGTAACCTATAGTGGAAGCACTTATTCCTGTCTTCAAGCACACACTTCTCTCGTAGGTTGGGAACCGTCCAATGTTCCTGCTTTATGGCAGAAAGGCGGTAGCGGCGGAACTACGCCACCAACAACAAACGGAGTAACATTCTATGCAGATATAAACTATGGAGGAAAAGCAGTGACACTCGGGATAGGCAATTATACACTGTCTCAGTTGAACGCAAATGGAATTCCGAATGACTGGATGTCGTCTCTTAAGGTTCCAAGCGGTTGGACGGTTGAAGTATATGAGAATGATAATTTTGGAGGAACAAAGTGGACCTTTACTTCAGATTCTTCCTGGGTTGGCGACACGATCAATGACAAAATGTCATCGGTCAAGATTTATACGGGTTCACCATCTCCTACAGTAACAAAGCCTGCCGAGGTTCCAAGCCATATATGGACATATGTCATGAATGCGGACAATGCCTATGGGAAAGGCGGAGATTTTGCTTTATTGCTAAGTGCTGTTATCAAAAAGGAAAGCAGCTTTGGAGCAGGTTTACCAGGTAGTCCATCGGCCGGCGACGGATTGATGCAGGTAGAACCAAACACACGCAATGCGTATTTATCTCAATTCAGCTCAAAATTTGGCCGTGCGTATAATCATAGCAGTGAACAAGATCAGGTATATCTGGGCGCGTTAATTTTAAATGAGAAGATTGCGAAGTTTGGAAATATCTACAACGGATTATTACACTACAACGGTGGAGATAACTGGTATCCGGGAGCTACGGATTCTTACGGCCGTCCTATTCTGGCAGATCAATATGCAGATGCAGTTTACGCTACTTATAAGGGCTATGGCGGTAAGAATTAAGGTGTTACATTGAATGCCAGTGAAAAACGCATCTCTATGGGAGGTGCGTTTTTTTGTGATGGATTATGCAGCGAGATCCGATAGTGGGACCTCGTGGAGCATTTTATGAAATGTATCATCTGACGGGTGCGATCGTTAACGTTCGACTGCCAAACATGGAGGGATCATTGAAGCACTGTGTTGGGACCGGAACAGGGATACTATACAATATAACCATGGGATTGTTAGATAGTCTTTATGAATGATGTGCTTAGGTTGTTTCTTTTTAGATTCGTACATATCCTCATGAAAAAGCCGGTGTAAAGGATGTTATATGCATGGTTGATATTATTACCGTTGTATTTGGTGTAGTTGGGACCCACTCAATTTATAGCAAGCCAAGTTTATGAGCGTTTTAACTGGTTCGCCGCTAGAGTGGTGCTTTAGCACTTGAGGGAGAATCTTTATAGACACGAAATGTGTCCGGACATGAGTGTCTAAAATTATGCTGAACTTTGAACGTTAACGAGAACATATTAAAAAGAATAGAACAAACTAGATTGGATTAGTTGCGAGTTGTCGCATCAAGGTTCTCTAGAAGGCATTTGCAGAAGCTTGAACAGTATATACATAGAGGGGGTTCACTCAATTAATGGAAGCGATTATCGAAGGACTTCTTCATATACTGGGGGAGCATCATAAAGAGACCCACGGCATTCCGGAAGCAGACATTCAGCTCAAGGAACAGAGCCTTGGCTATAAGTTGCCGGCCGTATTGCGGGATTATTATAAGGTTTTGGGACGATCCCCATATATCAACCAAGGGTGCAATAACCAATATGAGCCGTTACCTCTGCAGGATGTGTTCATTCCCAATGACACGTTTTTTACGACAGATAAGGCGATTCTGATCTTCTATCAAGTGGAGGAATCCGTAATATACTGCGGGATCCGCATTCAGGATCTGGATCAGGAGGATCCACCAGTCTATCTCTGTGCGTGGAACTCCCCCGACTGGCAGCTGGAAAATCGGTCGCTTCAACGTTTTCTCGCTGGCAAGGCACTTGTTCAGTTAGGCGTCGAGGATCGGCTGCCGTATTGGGCTATTTTCGATGAGAGTTTGTGGAGCTTGTCCGACTATCGCAGATGCATGCGTATGGATGAAACGGTCCATGAGATAGATGAGGGATCAGAGCTGAATGCCTGGAAAATCTACGTGAAGGACGATGTGCTGATCGTGTTTGAACTCGATGTATCCGAAGAGGAGACGGATGAACTGTTGGCTTTATACCTGGCGTCCTTTCAGAGAGCGAACATGAGGAATTTGCTGAGCGAGACGGGTAAGACAAACAACTTGCCTGCATTTCGAACAAATCTGTCAGTACAGTGATAGTGATGAGGTGAGGGAGCAAGTAGGAAATGGAAAGATGACGTAAACCATTTACATATTGGTAGAAGTAAGATTCTCGCATGCGTCTCACGTGGCCTGAAGGTATTGGATAAAAACCTACGGGATGGAATAGGGACGTTTACGGCCTCGAACGCTAACTTCTACAAAAGATTTTGAGTCGGCTAATGGTTCTTCTTGAAGAACGCCTATCATAAGCGCTCTCCCGTACTTTTGGATATCTTGGACTTTTCTGCATTTACAATGCCGGGTAATTTTATGGTACAATATGTATATAATAAAGTGGAGTGAGGATGCTGCTAACATCCTCACTCCTGACAACAGCCGCTTTTAAGGGCGGTAGGCTGTACAAGGTTCAGAAATAGGTCGTCACCCTTGCCTAGGGCGGCCTATTTCTTTTTGTTTTGGTTCAATGCTAAGACAATCGTTACGACCAACCCGATCAGCGCGACAAGCAGCGAACCGAATTGGATCATTAATGTCAAAACATCCTTAACCTCCACAGGCATCACCTCCCTTCCGGGAGACTAGCCGACCGCCCATACTAGCCATTCTGTTGTTATGGTTAATTATACCATAATGGAAGAAGAGCGCCTATTATGACGTCTCTCTCAAGTTAGGTAAAATACATTCGCGTTTCTATGGGTTTTTGGAGGCGCTGGGGATCTTTTTCCACCTGGGTCAAAGGGCGATTTTAGAGAATTTGGCTCAATAACCTATACCGGGTTCGTTGGCTATATGGGGCCTGCATTTATGCAAATTTGAAATTTAAACGATAGCTTATTCGATGTTCACTAACACCCACACAAAAAACCACCCCCAAAGCCTACGACAAACGTAGTCTCTTTAGGGGCAGCCCCGTAAAGCTTACATATAACTCATTACCTCGCCCTACAACTTACTTCGTACTAGGCAGCAATTTATTCAATAAGATCGCCGCAAGCGAAGCAGCCAGAATCGGTGAGCCCAACAAATATTGCACGAACGTAGGCAGTGTATACAAGAAATCTTTCGGAATGAGCACTAAGGCTAATGTCAATATCATCGGGATGGCGATCGTGTACATTTCTTTTTCCCCGATTTTTACGTTCTTCATGACCTGGATCCCGTTAATCGAGATGATGCCGCAGACGATGGCGAATACGCCGCCGATGACAGCCGTTGGGATCGAGGAGATCAGCGCGGCCAATTTGCCGGAGCAGCCGAAGAGGACAAACCATCCGCCTACCGCAAGAAAGACCCTGCGACTGGCCACACCCGTGATGGAGATGATCCCTGCATTCGTGGAATAGCCGGTAACCGGCGTGGAGCCAAGTCCGGAAGCAATCAGGCAGCTAATGCCTTCTCCGATAACACCCCGGTTAATGTTCTTATCCGTTAACGGTTTATCAATGACGTTGCTGATGGCAAACCATGTACCCGTCGTTTCAGCCAGCAGTACGAGGTAAATGATGATCATGGTGATGATCGCCGAGAAGTCGAACGAAAAGCCAAAATCCTTAAACGGAATCTGCGGCATGCTGAACCACTTGGCGTTTGCGACAGCGCTGAAATCCAGCACACCCATAAAGTTGGCGGAGATACATCCGATAATTAATGCGATCATGACGGACGTAACTCGGAATATCGCGCCTCTCGTGCGGAACAAAGAACCCAGGATCACGAACAGGATGAGAGCACCAGCCGAGATCAGGGCCAGCAGCACGTTCTGATTGATGGTAGCGTCCGTGGCGCCATAGATATTATCTCGGATAGCAACAGGTAATAAAGACAGACCAACAATAAAGATAATCGTGCCCCCAACAATGGGCGGGATGAAGGATGTAACGATTTTATTGAAAATTCCCGTATAGCCCAAAATAATCACGAGGATCGCGCCAATTAAGCTTGCCCCCAGCACGGAACTCCAACCCATCTCCCCGCCGCCGCTGGCGGCATAAATGGCGACAATCGCGCCGAGTGGAACATAGGAAGGACCCTGCGCCATCGGCAGCTTCATACAGAAATACGTTTGCACGATCGTGGCAAGCCCGGCCGCAATAAACGTGGATTGAATTAATGCGCTGGACTGATTGGGCGCCAAGCCGATTAGCATGGCAATCAGGAAAGGGACAACATAAACGTCCATCGCAACGACATGCTGTAAACCGAGAATGGCGGATTTCCCGAATGAAATTTTGCCGTCGGGCGGAACCGTTAAATGCTGTGATTTTGTTTGCGTCTCATGTTGCTCTTCTGCTTGTGTTTTCACTCCGCTGGACACCTCGAATGTTAGGATGAATTGCTTTTTGAACAACCTCTATTTTTCTTAACGCGTATGTACCTTTTCCCCTTGCACCCACACCTCGCGGATATGCTCAGGTCGTGCCAGATACATGATTTTCTGAAAAATATCTTTTATGTCTTCAAACTCGTCAAAAATCGGCAGCTTCGCAGATGGAAGTCTCGTATCGATCACCTGCACATCCCATGCGTAGTTTTCTTGAATGCGGCCGATCGGCAAGCTCAGACTTTCACCGCCCCCGGCTGTAGCCAGATAGAATGCCTCATGGACCGTAATCCGCGACTCGGGTACCCCGCGAGCTTCCGCAGGAAGGGAGGTGTTCACGCCATCTTCCAGCATTCTCGAGGACATCACGGCTTGTCTTATGTTATCAAAGAGACTGGGCGAGAAGCCGCCGGATAGATCCGAGCCTAGGCCGATCTCGACATTTTTGGCATGGAAGCGGGCGACCGGGATGACGCTGTTGGCGAAATACGCGTTGGATATCGGGCAATGCGCGATCGCGGTCCCGGTATCAGCGAACAATTCGGCATCCTGATCATCAAGGAAATTACAATGAGCCATGACCGATTTATCGCGAAGGAGGCCAAAATCATGCAAGGCAAACGCATCGTTTTTCTGGAATCGATCTTTCACATAACTGTGCGCCCAATCGCTTTCGCTGCAGTGGGACTGCACATACGTGTCGTATTTGGCTGCCAGCTCGCCTAAACCCTTCAGCCCCTCATCGGTACAGCTTGGAATGAAGCGTGGAGTGACGACGGGATACACGCCTTGTTTTGTGGTCTTGGCGAGTTCCTGTACAGCGATAATAAATTCCTCCGTATCCGCCAGTGCCGCGGATGTGTCCGCATCGCGGTAGTAATCCGGATTCTGCTCGGGGTCGTCCATGACGACCTTTCCAACAAGTCCGCGCTGGCCTTTGCGCGCACAGATTTGGGCTAATAACAAGCTGGCTTCTTTATGCACCGTGGCAAAATAAAGGGCCGTCGTTGTGCCGTTGGCCAGCAGGGTGCTTACCACATCGTCGTAAACCTTTTGCGCAAACTCCAGATCGGAGAATTTTGATTCCAGCGGGAACGTATAGGTATTCAGCCAATCATAGAGCGGAATGTCCAATGCGGTTCCGGATTGAGCCCATTGCGGGGCATGTACATGCAAGTCGACAAAACCAGGCAGGAAATACTGTCCTTCCTCTAGTCGGTGAAAACTGTCAGTGTCTTGATACGTATCCAGCAAGGATTGATAGTCGGCGTCTTCCGGTGCCACGATTCGTTCAATCATGCCTTCGGCATTGATACAGTAAAGATAGTCTCTTAATACTTGAATTTCTTTGGGCGATTTGCTTGAAAAAGAAGTCCCTTGAAATAATAACATATATTTACTCATGTTTACCGCCTTAATGTTCGTTTTTTGGAACGCTTTTGTCATTATAGTCTGTTAAAAAAGATAAGTTTATAGTTTAAAGGCGAATAGATACGAGCCTGAGGCATGGTCGAAGGATCCATCATGACGACAGGTCAGGAACCGCACGATTACGGTTATTTGGAATTGTCTTGGGGATTTCGGGGCTGCTTCTTCATGAGCGATAATATCCGCAGTCTTTTTGTATAAACAAGAGGATATCAGTTGGCCCGCACAGAATAACTTGAAGCTGCCATTATTTTTGAGATTTGAAGGGGATTTGTAATGAAGACAAAATTGATCATGGTCGAGGGTCTGCCGGGATTCGGCAAATCGACGACGTCCCGTATGATTTATGATATTTTAACCGAACGAAACATCGAGGCCCGGCTTGTGATGGAAGGGGATGTTGAACATCCAGCGGATTATGAGGGAACGGCGTGTTTGACTGAAGAAGAATTCGGGCAGTTGCTGCAAGCCGCCGGCTCCTTGAAAGAAGTATTGATCGAGCGAGCTGCCCCAAAAGGCACCTGGAAGCTCCTGCCCTACCAGAAGCTAAAGAACGAATACGGTGCCTCTTTTCCGGATGATCTATATCATTCCTTGTCCAAGCAGGATATTTACGAACTTCCGCTGGACCTCAATAGGAGACTTATCACCGACCGGTGGGAGGCATTTGCGGAGCAGGCGTTAGATGAGGCTGCCGTTATGATTTTTGAGTGCTGCTTTATCCAGAATCCGGTGACCGTTGGCATGGTGAAATATGATGCGCCGGAAGACCAAGTGACGGACTATGTGTTGGGGCTGGAAAAGGCGATCCTTGGTCTGAATCCCGTCTTGTTCTACATTGAACAGGACAATCTGGAATACGCATTCCGCAAGGCCATCCGGGAACGCCCGGAGGCTTGGTCTACAGGATTCGTCCATTATTACACTCAGCAGGGATACGGCAAACGTCACGGTCTGGAGGGCATTGAAGGGACGCTGGAAGTATTGGAAGCCCGGCGCAAGCTGGAGCATCGGATCTTGGACAGTCTCGGACTGAACAAGGAGCGAATCAACAACTCTCATTATGATCAAGAGACGTACAGAACCATGCTGATGAACAAGCTGAAGCTGCATGGGGTCATCCAATAATGTTATTTTCGTAGATAAGGAAGGACGGTTTGATGTAGGGGCTTTTAACGATCACGCTGCTCTATATGACGGCTCTATTACCGAACGCCTCATATCCCATAAAATAACGACTTAGACGTATAAAATCAGGGGATTGGGAGATGAATGAATAACATCATTCAGGAGGCGATGAAGTGAAAAAGAAGACCAACAAGTTAAAATATATGGCTGGCGCATTTGTGGCCGGAGCCCTGCTGTTAACAGGGATTTTGTTCGCTGCTGCGAACCCCGAAGGAAGCTTAGATGCGATGAAACACACGATGTCTAAAATAAGCCACTACGTTAACGGCAAGGACGGCTCCACCGCTGACGGCCCATTTGCGAAACAAGGAACGGCGGCCGCGGATTCTAAGATTCCTACCGGCAGCAGCGATGTACCCGCTCGCATGATTCCGGATCCGGTTAACCAACCAGTGTTCTGGGAGCAGGCTTTCAGGGAGGAATCTCTGGGGCATCTTGTAGTCAAGCTGTACAATGCGGCGGGGGAGTCTGTTGGCTCCGCTACCTTGGAGCAGATCAATGACGGGGTAAAGGTGAAGATTACCGCATCCGGCCTCACACCAGGAAAACATGGGTTCCATGTGCATGAGAATGCGATCAAAGATAGGGATTTCAAATCTGCTGGTGGGCACTTTAATCCGACCGACAAGCATCATGGCCTCAAGCATCCGCAAGGAAGCCATGTAGGTGATATGCCGAATCTGGTCGTAGGTGCAGACGGCACCGTGGAAGCGGAGAAAATCATCCAGCATGGAACTCTTGAAAAGAACCAGCCGAACTCCGTTTTGGGACGCTCGCTGATCATTCATGCCGGCGAAGATGACGAAGTAACCGATCCATCCGGAAATTCCGGCGACCGGGTGGCCGGGGGAAATATCCCGGAGTAACCCTGCAAGCTACAGGTAACATGTGGTTTGTAGCATATGAGAGCCAGCGAAAAACGCATCACTCTAGGGTGGTGCGTTTTTTGTGGTGGTTGTGCAGCGGGACGAAGAAGAAGAAAACGAATCCTGCCTTCAGGAGGTAATCAAAGGATCTTGTATAATTTATTAAAAGTCGATAATTTGGCTTCATTCCGAATAATGTTTATACTTTGTATAAACATTTGTGTGAGGTGGTAGCATGTCGCAAGTTCAAAAATGGGGAAACAGTTTAGGCATTCGCATCCCAAAGGCACTGGCCATGGAGATAGGACTTGAGGAGGGATCAGAAATCGATCTTGACGTTGAAGATGGTCATCTCGTCATCAAACCACGGACCAACACACTGGAAGATCTACTTTCGAAAATAACGCCTGATAATATCCATTCCGAGGTTCAAACGGGTGAGCCGCAAGGACGGGAGTCATGGTAAAAGAACAATACATTCCTGATCGTGGCGACTTGGTATGGATTCAGTTTAATCCTCAATCTGGTCATGAGCAATCGGGGAAACGGCCAGTTCTTGTACTCTCACCTGTAACGTATAACGGTAAGGTCGGTTTAGCCTTATTTTGTCCGGTTACTTCCAAGGCTAAAGGCTACCCATTTGAGGTTGTTATTCCTCAGGATTTACCGATAGAAGGGGTTATTCTTTCTGATCAAATCAAGAGTCTCGATTGGCAATCTCGCCAAGCCAAGTTTATTTGCAGAGTTCCTAAGGAGACCTTGAATGAGGTTTTGTCTAAGGTAGATTTATTGATTCACTAATTGAAAATTATTGTATACAAACCGCTCCTTCGTTTCGGTTATATTGGAGCGGTTTTTCTATAATCGAAATCAAGATATACATCGAGTCGAACATCCTGAGCCAGGCGGAGCACACGAAGGAAGTCATCCTTGCGGAAGCTTTGCAATAAGATTCAGGAGGCATGTCAAATTAGAGGCAGGAACCCCATTTAAACTCTCCGCATCATACGTGCTAAAATAAAACCATCATACGGAGTTATTGGAGGTATCTTCATTGATCATTCAACTGGGCGATTTTGAAGTGAATTCCGGGCAAGTGGTTGTCGCGGATCCATGTTATGAATTGGATACGAACATTATTATTATGGGCGTGTTGGAAGGCGTATTGAATGGAACATGGGTAGGGGAAGTGGAGAAGGTGGAGATCCCGGATTGGGGCGAAGCCAACGCCAAGCTAACGGCTTACCATCATTTGGCAGCTGAACGGGGGGCATTCCTGGAGTGGATCAAGTGTCCTTTTATAGCTGGGGTGGACAGCGGGCAGGCTGGAATTTTTGATATTCAAAAGTACCGGATTCCTGACGCGGATTCGACATCGGACACCTCGGATACGGGATGGTATTACGCGTGCTGCGATATCACCGAGAGTGGGGAAGAAGCGGGCGTTCTGGATGGAGGCGTCGTATCTCGAACCGGCATGGGCGATGGTGCATACGGCGTGTATAAGGCTGTGAATGAGCAGGATCAGGTGGTTGGCGTGAAGATTGTGTTTATTAAGAGCTAGTTGAGGGTCAGTGAAACGAAATATGAGCAAGTGCAAACAGCCACGGAAGGTAACCCTTTTGTGGCTGTTTTACTGAATTAACAGAAGAGGCGGAGCAGCTCTTAGAGGAGTTACAGGAAGGTTAGCGAATAAATATGGAATCCACTTTAAATCGAAGGTGATTCCATGAGTTTTAGGATTAACAAGAGTGAGCAGCACGCAAAGAAGGCTCTACCGGCATACCTAATCGGTCTAATCGGAATGTTATTGTCGGTAGTCATTGCCCTCGGCATATTGAGTCTGACGGACTTCGATTTATATTCGTATTCCATCTTGTTCGTTTTTCCTTTGGGGGCGATTGCCTTGGGTATGATTTCAACGTCGGTTTATACTTGGCGAATCGTAAGTAGAGGCTATAAGCCGTCCAGGAGACATTATGCGGTTTCATTACTCATGGCGTTCATCACCTTTTTCTTGATTCAATATGGTGAATATCAAACAACGTATGTAACTGAAGACCATACGATCAATCATCAGTTTAAAGGGGAACCTATCCGCAACTACACTGATGAGCAGGAAAATGTCCTCACGTTTCCCAATTACCTTGCCTTTAAAATGAAGACTGATGAAACAAGCTTCATACACCGTGGCGGCGAGGTCATTGAAATGAATTCATCCTCAGTTTCCAACTGGTTCAGTTGGAGTTTGAGCCTTGTCGGATTCCTGTTAGGTAGCACATTTCCAGGCTGGTTCTCCCAGCAGGGCACGCTGCATTGTACGGCATGCAAACGAGCGTATGTGACAGAACACAAGCTGGGAGAGCTCACTTTTGAGAGAGTCACTGAGCTCCACGATGTTCTTGTTCAAGAAATCCAATCCGATAATTTTAACGCTTTTATAGACATCGTCAATCGATATGATATTTTCAAACACAATGAAGCCCATGATCTTCAAGAAACCTACGTCATTAATATAGGTGTCTGCCCAAACTGCAACCATGGATATGTAATCATGAGACATTACTCTCGCATTGATGCAGAAGGAGGCTCTTTCAGCGAAGATAATAAAAAAATCGTACTTCCAACGACGGGGGCGTTTGCTGCACAGGGGTTTCGTTATGTGAAAGCGGTGTAACTTTTAAAGGTTCCGCCTACAAATTTGTTTGATGGATGTTGCGGAATCATCGTAAAAGCAATGGAACCTCAAGCAACATCTCAACCGGACGAAAACTCAGGGCGACTCCCTGATTCGCTCGGTTTTTCCGTTATAACCGTCTTCGTATGAACTTGAAACAAAATTGAGACAGTCCTTGTTCCATTGTTGGTTTACACTTAATTGAAGATGTTGAAATTTATCAGATCACCGCGTGTTTCTATGACTCATCGATGATTGTACTGATGCAAAGGAGAAACCTGTTTATGAAAAAAATGTCTATCATTCTGGCAGTAACGCTCATTTTTTCGATGGTGCTTGCTCCCTTGGCTTCCGCTCTGCCTGTGGTCCGGGCCGGTAACGACTCGGCCCCGTCCGAAGCGGACGGTTGGGTGTGGGTTGGGACCGCAGAAGAATTGGCTTATATCAATCGGAATCAAGCATCTTACCTGGATCGGAATATCCGATTGACCGGCGACATCGATATGACCGGATACGAATGGGTACCCATAGCCGATGAAGCGACTGTCTTCAGTGGTATTTTCGACGGAAGGGGACACCGGGTCGAAGGCCTCACCATCAATGGGGGGGCTCTGCAGTTTGTCGGCTTCTTCGGCCGCGTATCGGGTACCATCCGTAACCTGGGCATTTCGGCACAAGTCTATGGCGGCAACTATGCTGGCGGATTAGTGGGACACCTGGTGGGCGGGAGCATTATCAACTCGCATTCGCAGGGCACGATTACAAGCGGTAATGCGGGTACTGGCGGCGTGAGCGTAGCAGGCGGGTTGGTCGGGACGGCCTATGGCGATTCGACCATTCTTCGCTCATCTTCATCTGCTGCCGTTAAGAGCGGCGATGCCCCCAATCAGTATGCCGGCGGGCTGGTCGGTGCACAGGGATCGGGCAGCATCAAGGACTCGTATGCCACCGGAACGGTCACGTATACCGGAGGCGATTACTTTTTCTTTGGCGGCGGATTGGCCGGACAATTGATATACGGAACGATCGCCAATAGTTATTCTTCGGCAGCGGTCATGCATTCCGGAAACGTCACATATTACACGGCGGGCGGTTTTATCGGAATCATGACGTATGCATCGATCAACGCCTCGTATTACGATAACACGGCATCGGCCCAAACCATCGGCATCGGAAGCGGGGATAACCTAGGACCTCCTCATCTCACAGGTCTAACCACCGACAAAATGAAGACAGCCTCCAATTATGGCGGCTGGGATTTCGCGGATACGTGGTCCGTCAATACTGGCGTCAATGGGGGCTATCCCTATCTGCGCCCTGTCATCTTGACAATCGACCTGCCGAGGGCGGTCAAGGACGTTCCCTATTCGATTGCGATTGATGCTTTCGATGGCGCAAGAGGAGGACTGGTTTGGAGTGCCTCCGGACTTCCCGATGGCCTATCGATGACTGCCTCTGGCGCGATCGAAGGCAGCGCTACGGTGAGCGGTACGTTCCCGGTTACGGTTACGGCGACCGATGCAGGCCGGAACATCGCCAGCGCGGTATTGACCCTGAACGTGGATCAACCTGCACCGGATATCGGTGGGCTTGCTATTAGTCCAGGCAGAGCGAACGGTTCGACAAGCGTGACGGCGGTTCCGGGCGACCCAGGACATACGTTTTCTTATCTGATCGGGTCAAATGCCGGTGTGCGTCCTCTAGTGGGTGAGGCGCTGCCTGGCGAAGCGGTCTTGTACTCGCTAGGAGCGGACATTTTGGATCCGATTCCGGGTCAATATCTTCAGGTATTTGAGCTGGATGCACAGCAACTCATTCAGGCATGGAGCAGCGTACAGGTGGAAGCCGTACATATCCGAGACCAGATCCACGTGGCGGGAGTGGCGCTGGATCAGACGGAATTGACTCTTACGGCAGGAGGTGCTTCGCAGAAGCTGACAGCCGCCGTTACACCAGTGAATGCAACGAATCCGGCGGTTTCCTGGACTTCCAGCGATCCGGCCGTCGCCGAGGTGGATCAGAGCGGCGAGGTGACACCAATCACTGGAGGTACAACGGTGGTCACGGTGACAACTGCCGATGGCGGGTACACGGCTGTAGCCGCTGTGACGGTACAGTCGGCTCCAGCGAGTACGGGGACGGTGATCGGTGCAGTCTACGGTACAGGTAACACACCGCTGGTTGGTGCGGCGGTATCGATGGGTGGAGTGAAGGATATGACCGATATCAATGGGAGATTCGCCCTGAATAACGTAGTGGCAGGCCGCCATGCACTCACGGTGACAGCAGCGACGTATAACGATTATGCGACAACCGTGAATGCTTTAGCTGGGGAGACGGTCGACGTAGGACGCATCGATCTGAGCGCTGTCTATATCCCTAAACCGGAACCTCCAACCTATAGCTGGGTTCCTCCTGTTCCTGCGCCTGCTCCTATTCCTGCACCGGATCCAAGGATGACCGTAATGATCAATGGTCAACAAGTTCGGGTAACCACTAAAAAAGAGCAGGAGTATGACGGGCGCACGGTTCTGAGATTGATGCCGGGCTCCGAACTGATTCGGTCATGGGTCGCTGGCGGGAACGATATCGTCATCGACATCGACAATGAGGATCCGGTGGTGAAGGTAGACCTTCCGGCTGAAGCGCTGCAAGTTCTCCTTGCGGCGAAACCGAATGCCATCATTCGGTTTGGGGTGAACGAGGCAAGCTACAGCGTTCCGCTGCACATGCTAAGTGACCTCCCGAAACAAGCGACCGCAACGGTCGTTATTGCGAAAATGACGGATTCCTCAAGCCGTCAGCTGGATGAGCTATTGACTCGTCAAGGGTATAATATGCTGGCTACGCCAACGAGCTTTGAGCTATACAGTGACGGCGATGTAAGAATCGAAGCGAAAGACACTTACTTGGAGCGGACATTCTTGCTGAACGCTGCGGCAGAACCCGACCGCTCCACCGTCGTGTGGGTGGATGATGCAGGGAAGCTGCGCTTCATCCCTTCCGTTTTTGAAGGGGAGACAGCGACTTTTTATGGCCCATATAACGGTGTGTACACCGCGGTTCGCTCTAACCGAACCTTCGAGGATATCCAGGGACATTGGGCGCAAAACGACATTGAGCGGATGGCGAGCAAGCTCATCGTGAATGGATCGGATGATGGCACCTTTGATCCTAACCGTACGGTGACCCGCGCCGAGTTTGTCGCGATGCTGGTGCGTGCGCTCGGACTCTCCGAGAAGCCGCAGCTTTCTGCCTATTCGGACGTGTGGCCAAAAGAAGTTTGGTATGCCGGTGCGGTAGGAGCCGCATCCGCTGCCGGCTTGATTGAAGGCTACGCCGACGGTTCGTTCCGACCGGACGCTGGGGTTACGAGAGAGCAGGTGGCGGTTATGCTGGGCAGAGCCGTCCAATATGCCGGCGAGCTTCCGTCGCAGGATGTCTCCGCGTTGGAACGCTTCGCGGATCATGCCCAGGTATCCGAGTGGGCTAAGGGACCGGTTGCCGAGCTGCTGACCGCGGGCATGATCGAAGGCGTTGGGAATGCTGCGTTCGCACCGCAGGCGTTTGCCACGCGCGCCCAAAGCACCGTTCTCTTAAACCGAATGCTGCTCTACTTGAAGTTCATGAACTAATTGCAGTTAAATAGCTGACGCGCACATTCCAACCAAGAATGTGCGCGTTTTTTTAGCGCTTATTCTGTTTTTGAGCCTATTCGTAGACTCGAAACATAGTATAGTATAAAAAAATAGCAGGTTTATTAGTTATAAGATTCAATGGGCGAGAAGCGGATGAAGTGAGGATGTAACGGATGGAGAAGATTTTAAGACATCGCATCATCGGTTTGGAACGGGAAATGGAGAGTTTTACAGATTGGTTGGAGGATTCCAATGCAGAGCCATTCATTTTTTCAATATCAGGGATTGGGGGCATGGGCAAAACAACGCTGCTGCTTCAAATGGACCGCATGGCAAGGCAGTCCTCGGTACGTTCCCTTTGGCTGGACGGGCAAGGCAGTTTAGCGACGTCGGGCGCTTTTCTGGCGAGTCTGGAGATGAGTCTTGCAACAGAATATGGAAGAACCAGGGATCCGGAATTGGCCCTGCTGCCTTATATCGTTAACGAGCTTCAGCTTCAGCGTACCGTGTTGTTCATAGACAATTGTGAGGAGATCGCGCAGCTGGAAGGCTGGTTGTTCTCCAGATTTCTTCCCGGGCTGAAGTCTGCCCGCGTGTTGATCGTCTGTGCCTCACGTAATGGACTGCCGCTCAAGTGGCAGACGAATCCGGAATGGAAGTCCCAATTGCGAAGGTTCCCTTTGCGGCTGTTTACGAGAGAAGAGGTCTACGATTATTTAGGCGGCAGCGGCTTGTCTTCGGAATTGCAAAGGGCTATTGCCGAGAAGACGGAAGGCCATCCGTTGTCGCTTGCCTTGACCGTGGATATGCTGCTTTCCGAATCTGCGGAAGAGAGGAGTGTATGGCGAGAAGTGCCGGCTGTTTTGAGCGCCGAATTTTTGCGGGAATCGGCTTCTCCTGGCGTGTACCGTGCGTTGACGGTTTTGTCGCTTCTGCCTGTAGCTGACGAGAACCTGCTGAACCGGTTGTTGGACGCTCCCGTGGAAGGGGTGGACTATTACCAGCTGAGGGGACTTTCGTTTGTACGGGATACGGTGGATGGAATATCGCTGCGCCAGGTCGTCGCTCGAATGTTGCGGGATGATTTCGCGCGCAGAAATCCCGAACAATTCGAAGCGGTTCGCCATCAGGCGTTCGTCCTGCTGTCGGAACGATTCCATTCGGTCGATCAACGGATGCAGATGCGTATAAGCGCCCATATCTTGGAACTGTACCGCGAATTTCTGCCTTCGACCCATGCTTATGCCAATTTCTCATCAAGCCTGAAACCCGGCGAGCAGAAGCCGTTCCGGCAAGAGGATCTGCCGTATTTGCAGCGCTTTTTGAAGGCGTCAATTCAGGGTTCTGACTGGCAGTCCGAACTGGTTAAACCTGCCGATTGCCCAGTTTTGCTGAAGGAGATTGCAGCTCATTTTCCTGATGGAATCTTTATCGTGCGGGACGAAAAAGGGATGCCGCTGGCGTTTTGCGCAGGCGTATGGCTGCATGCCTTGAGTTTGCCATTGCTGGAACGATACGCGCCTGGGTGCAGGGGAATGTTGGGGGAGGAAGCTTCTTTGCTGCATCGGCTTCCTCCGGAGGCAGCCGATACGATATTCGTGCTGTTATCCGCGGTAAACTCCGAACAGTCCTTGTATCGTCCCGAAGAGCTGGGCGCCTTGCTGATGCAGCAATGGCTGGTTCACATGACTGGCGGCCTGCGGGGAATTTTGGCGGCGGGGGATCCGCAGTTGAATTCTTTGTTGTCGATTCTGGGATTCAAAGCGTGCGGGAAAGCGACGGGATTTGCGGGCATCGAATTGACGAAATGGGAGCTTGATTTTAGGCAAACGACCTTTGATCAGTGGATTCAGCGAATCATCCGGCAAACGGAGATAGCAGCAGGTCAACCGACATATCCACGGGAAGATGAGGTTCCTCCGGCCATTGATAGAAGCGAAATGAAGCAAATACTGGATGGACTGTTCGACCCGGACAAGCTGGAGGAACTCCCTGTCATGCGGCGGTTGGGTTGGAGCGGGGCGCAGGTGAGAACCATAATCCAAGAGATTCTGGCCGACCCACGTTCGAGGGAACCTTTGACAGTATTGGAGAAGGAAATTCTAATCGCAAGTTATCTGCGTAAGGACCGGAACAAAAACCAGCTCGCAGCATCCTTCCATATGAGCAGAGCCACCTTTTACCGCCATATGCGTTTGGCCGAAAAACATCTGGCTTTTGTACTAAGCGAATTGATGAGGTCAGGGTTTTGAGCATCACCAGTAAAGGCGTAATTAAGTTATAGGTTCCAATAGGCCATTTACGCGGGCTCCTACATAGCATCACCAGTGAAAAACGCATCTCTATAGGAGGTGCGTTTTTTGTGAGCTATTTTATTAAGGGATGCACGAAACTGTTAAAGCTGAGGCTATCTAAACTAGAGGTATTTCGCTGATTGGGGCTTCTGAACCATATTAGAACATGAAAGGCCCCTATCTTCCACTTGTAAACTCCAATGCCTTTTGATATGAAGGACTCTGGAACCTTTTCCATATCCTAGAAGGCGGATACAATAAGGTCCAATGAAATGTTGGAGAGGATGCAAATGCCTAGAATACTTGTCCCGCCCGAGGTGCTGATTCGGGTATCGGAGGAAGCCGCCAGAGCAGCGGAAGAATTGGAAACAACCAAGAATCGGCTGGACCAGCAGATTACGTATATGATGTCATCGTGGGAAGGAACGACCCGTTCGCGGTTTTTCGAAGATTTTCAGCACGCCCATGGCGAAATGAATAAAACGATTGAACATCTCAGGATCATCGGCCAGGAGTTGAAGACGATTGCCTTTCGGTTTATCTCAGCCGATATGCATGAAGATCTCATGATTGCGGCAGCTGCAGCGAGCGCCGCTAACGAGTCCAAAACGTTCTGGGACCATGCGGGGGACTTCTGGCAGGGGCTGCAGACCGGGGCGAAGTCCGTGGCAAATTCCGTGAAGGATACGGCGACATCCTTGGTTGAAGACCCGCTTGGCACTGCAAAGGACATGGCCTATAATGCTACCATCGGGACGGCGGAAGAGATTATCGACACGGCGGTTTGGGGAGGCAAAATGATCTTTGATGCCGATACCCAGGAGAAATTCGCCGCAGACGTCGAGGCGTCAGGCGGAGCGTTCAATTTTGCCGGACAGCAAGCAGCCATGACCATCGCTGGCTTAGCCACGCGCCGGATCGGGGTGAAGAATCACCCGCACCTGAAACATGATTCGGGTGGAGATGGGGGGAAGGGTAATTCTGTCGGCAACTTCGCAGGAAACATTAATGCTGATAGCATTCCTAATATGTCCAAGCAGGAAATCTTGGATAGCTTGCCAAACAATTGGGAGTATACTGATAATAACGGTTTTGTTCATATTAGAGATGTAAATGGAAACATTCGCATGAGGATCGACCCACCCGATAAGGTCACCAAATATGACCATGTTCATTTGTTTGATGAAAGTGGTAACCCAATCGATGTGAATCTAAATGTGGTTGACAGAAAAAGTCCTGATGCTCATATTCCATATAAAAAATGAGGTGATACAGTGAAAGTAGAAAAAATTCTGAGCGAGATTGAAGCAATGCACTATTGGGATGCTAGAGTATTAAAATTTGATTCGAGTTTTTTTGGTGACGAATTAACACTTGTTTTTGAGGACACTGAGTTTAACGTCAAATTGTCCTTTACGGGATGTTCTAAATTTTCCTTTCTTACAAGTGTAGATGATAGGACTAAACCATTAAGAGAGTTGACCAGACCACAAATTCCTTATTTTCTACAAGATATCGAAGTTACAGAAGTTCAATGTGAAGGCCATCGATTGTTGAACTGTAAAATTCTAATGCCCCCTCTTAATGCTGAGATAGTCTGTAATTCAATTTCAGTTGAAAAGATATAGGTTCGAGACCTTGAAAGGCATATGCCTTTCAAGGCTTTCTTTAATCTGTTCACTGCCGCAAGCGCACTTTACATTAGCATAGAACGAAGGTTTCGTTATGAATATTATTTTTTTAGCCCGAGTTATTGGCATTTTCCTAGAGTCCGTCAACTATCTGAAATTCAGGGAGCAAACCAATGAAGAAAACAAAATGGGTGTTAGTAACATACTGTCTCCTATTTATATTGAGTGCTTGTAATATTGTCGAATCCGATTACCAACAGATGCAAGGAGTCGTAAAGGAAATCGATACCCAAAATAACAGAATACTACTCATAGC
The DNA here is from genome assembly GCF_050482385.1 of Paenibacillus lautus. Lineage (GTDB taxonomy): Bacteria > Bacillota > Bacilli > Paenibacillales > Paenibacillaceae > Paenibacillus_AQ > Paenibacillus_AQ lautus_B. Next base: position 43,297 of record NZ_JBCNHV010000017.1, on the reverse strand, counting down.
CGAATTAACAGAGGGGGATTTAAATAAAGATACACAAGAAGTGATCAAATCTGGCGAATATAGGGAAGTCGCATGGGTAAGTAAGATTGATTCCTCAAAATTTACAGTTGGTGAAGAAATCATCATTTACTATGAAGCCAGGGAAGACTCTTATCCGGGCAAGATGGCAGCTAAAAAATACGAGAAGCTAACGAGCAAATAATATTGCCGACTTAAGCAGCTCATTATATAACACTCCCAACACCTCCGTAAGCACTCAACTGACCGCTCCCCCAGCGATCGTTCCAATCACGTCTTTTTGCCGTGGACTATCCTTTATTCAGCAGCCGATAGAGATTGAGCGCCAATTGAATCTGGAATAGCTCATCCGCGTTTTTTAAGTTGGAATTCAGGAGTTCTTTGATTTTGTCGACGCGATAGATAAAGGTGTTGCGGTGGATGAACATCGCCTTGGCGGCTTCCGTCACATTCTGATTGTGCATGAAATAATATTCCAGCGTAGAGATAAAGCTGGTGTTGAACGTTTGATCATGGTGATGGATGACGCCAAGCGTGTTGTGGAAGAACTCTTCCATCTCGGCAGGCTTGATATTGGAATCGAGAAAATGATAGACGGCATAATCTTCGAAATGGGAGATGATCCGAATGTCTTTGAATCGCTGCATCAATCGCATGGCTTCCTGGGCTTCGAAGAAGCTTCGATGCAGGGAAGAGAATGTTTTGTACTGGCTGCCGATGCCGATAAGAAACTGCGTTTTCTTCATTTCTCGGGTCAGTAACTCTACCAGCTCATGGGCGAAAGCTTTCGTTTCGTTGACGGTAACCGGCGGTTTATTCTCATTCTTCCCGACTAATATGATGATCTGCTGGCTTCGGTAGTAACACGTAAGCTCCCCGTTCGTTTTACTGGACAAGCCGTGGATCAGGTTAACGCACTTCTTCACCATATGTTCCAGCTCGTATTTTCGGTACACGATATCCTTGTAGCTTTCCAGAAGGGTCGGTTCGATATGAACGACCATGCAGTAATAGGTATAGTTGATATTCAGCCCATGTAAATCCGACTGCGAGTGCAGCGTCTCGGTCGAAGTGATGTTGCCGGACAGCAAGTCGTCAAAGAAGTCATTCCGGATTTTGAGCTTGACTTCCTCCAGCTCTTTCGCCTTCATGCGATCGAGGGCCAGAATGGTAGAGCCGTGCTCTAACGCCAAATTATCGACTTCGGTCAGCTTGCGAACGGTTTGGAAGATGACGATGTATCCGTACACATGGCTGGACACCGAGATCGGCATGATGCGGCATTTGAAGGTTTGATGCTTGTGATCGTAGTCGCGCTGGATCGATTTCTTGATTTCGCTTACATATGTCGGGATCGCCTCGGTAAACTCGGACGGGAAGATGGGCCTGTTCTTCTGGAGCGACAAGAACTCATGCAGCGGCGACTTATTATCCGGATGATCTGTATAGCAGAGCAAATTCCAATCCCGATCAAGAATCAGGATCGGATTATGGACGATGTCGGCTAGCTCCGCCGAAATTTGTTCGATGCCGCCCCCTTCCAGCGGAATTTTGAACAGCGCATTATGCAGGTCGAGCGATCTGCGATTCAGCGCGTCATAATCGGCATTGGTCTTCTCATTAATGATCGCGATCACCTTGGACAGCGTGTATTCAAAAGGGAGCTCCAGTAGCGGAAGCCCATACTTGTTCGCCAGATCCATCATGTTTTGCGGAATTCGGTCAAAATAGCGTTTCATTTTGATACACAGTCCCGCGCAATTGTTCGCGGCCAATTCATGAATGACCCGATTCTGCAGCTCCTCACTATCTTTAAAAATATATCCGGTGGATAAGAGCAGCTCATTCGAAGCCAGCCAATCGAATACATCCGGATTTTCAATAATATTTACAATGGATATTTGGTGATCAATTCCTGCCGCACCTGCAACGAGTTTAATGCCTTCGATCGCTTTGATCTGAAGGATGTCCCTGATGGTAAGCATTCTTAACACACACCTTTGTTTTTGTTCTCATTGTGCAATGTGCACAGTGAATATGCGATGTTTTTAGTTTCGCTGTACAATGACCGGAGTGTAGCCCTGGATTACAATAAGGGTGTCAGGAGCGGTTCGCAACTTCAACTGTGATATAATTCACAAAATATCCTTTTGACAGTGGAAAGTCATTCACCTGTTATATGTTCGACGTTTATATATTGGCTAATTTTGAATTCAGTATAGCATCTAAGGTCATTTATCCACAACTAAGGCATGGCCGATCCAAGGTGAATGAAACATTCAAAGGGATAGCCTGACAAAAGACAGCACTTGTCCATTTGTAAGCTAAGGAGGCGATATAACGGGAAGCTGCGAGAAGAAAACCAGTACTGAAGCCGCTTGTGTTGTAAGCGCAGCCATCTCTTGCGATGCGGGGTTTCTTCAACAAATAAGAAGCTTGAAATTTCATGGGACGGTACACAGCATCTTTGATCGAACGGTGAACCTGAAGTGTCCGAACGGTGAATTATATACGATTGCCACTGACAGTGTGGACAATGCTCCGAATACGCTGATCACGGACATCGACAGCTTTTCGAAAAAGGGGCTGGCGATTGGAGATCAGGTCTATGCGGAGGGAGAGCGGTTATACGTAGGGAAGAATGCAGCTGTTATGCTTCAGCAAGTCCATGTATGGCGGAGCAAGCTCCCATCCTATCCGGAAGAAGAAGAAATCTTAAGAAACCATGTAGCTGCAGCCCAGTTATGGATTGAAGCTCATGGCAAGGCCGGCGGGATGAAGCAATCGGCAGAGACCGCAAATCCTTTTGATCAGGAAATGAAGAGATTGCTGACGGAGCGCTCCAATGGACTTCTCCATGCACTATCCAAGGGTGAAGCCAGCCTTGCATCTCATTATGCAATTCAACTAATGGGCTTGGGTCCGGGCTTGACTCCGTCGGGCGACGATTTTTTGGTAGGTTTGTTTACCGTTATGAATCTAACGAATGGTCCGCTGTTCAAGATCCGCCATGAGTGCGAACAGATTGTGGCAGCAGCGGCTGATAGGAGCAATCCGATTAGCTATATGGCTTTAAAGAAAGCCGCAAGTGGCCAGGTAAGGGAATCCATAGGAGATTTCATCCACCATATGATCCATGGCAGTAAGACTGAAGTTATATCCAGCTTATCCAGGGTACTCGATATCGGTTCTACATCAGGAACGGATATCGCGCTGGGGCTGGTGAATGGCTTGAAGCTAAGCATAGAAAGAAATGGGAGGTAAAGCATGTCGACTAAAGTTGTGATTAAAAAGAATACGTACTTTGATTCCGTCTCACTGATGTCACTGTCAACCAAAGCGAATCAATTAGATGGCGTGGATCAGGCATTTATCGCAATGGGAACGCAGATGAACAAGGAAGTACTGGCCAATGTTGGTCTCATGACCCCGGAGCTCGAGGAAGCCAAGGGAAGCGATCTGATGATCGTCATTAAAGCGGTCTCTGAGGAGTTCGTAGAAAGCGCTTACGAAGGCGTCGAAGCCCTATTTAACAGCAAGGGAAGCGAGGCAGGAAACAGTGAGCTCACGTTCCCGACAATTGACTCGGCCGCGAGAAATCTTCCTTCGGCCAAGCTGGCCGTCATTTCTGTAAACGGACTGTTCGCAGCCAGAGAAGCCAGAAAGGCATTGGAGAATGATCTCCACGTCATGCTGTTCAGCGATAATGTCAGCGTGGAAGAGGAGATCGAGCTCAAGAACATGGCGCATGAGCGCGGTTTGCTCATGATGGGACCGGACTGCGGTACGGCCATCATCGGAGGCGTAGGGCTGTGCTTTGCCAATCAAGTGCGTCCGGGAAGCATCGGGATCGTAGGCGCATCCGGAACGGGAAGCCAGGAGGTCAGCGTTCGGGTTCATGATTTTGGCGGCGGGATCTCCCAACTGATCGGCACGGGGGGACGCGATTTAAGCGAACGCGTTGGCGGCATTATGATGCTGGACGGCATGAGAGCCCTGAATGCAGACGAAGCGACCAAGGTTATTGTCCTGGTTTCGAAGCCACCAGCCAAGAGCGTGGAGGAGAAGGTGCTCGCCGAGATCAAGAACATGAGCAAACCTGTCGTGGTGTGCTTTATCGGCGGAACGGAAGAAGCAGTGGTAAACGCTGGCGGTCATTTCGCCAAAACGACGAAAGAAGCGGCGTTAAAAGCCGTTATCCTCTCGGGCGTCGACGAGAGCACCATCGATAAGCATCCGCTGAATCTGCCCCTCATTGAGGAGATTAAGGCCAAGCTGACGCCGGAGCAAAAATACATCCGTGGATTGTTCTGCGGCGGGACGCTGTGCGACGAAGCCATGTACCTGGCGATGGAGCAATACGAGGATGTGTATAGCAATATTCCGAAGGATCCGAAGTACCGGCTGCAGGATATTCACGTCAGTCAGGGCCACACGTTTATCGATTTCGGAGATGACGAGTTCACCAACGGCAAGCCTCATCCGATGATCGATCCTTCTTCCCGGATTGCCAGATTCAAGCAGGAAGCTAAAGATCCGTCGGTTGGCGTTATCGTGATGGACTTCGTACTTGGATACGGAGCGCACGAGGATCCGGTCGGGGTCATGCTCCCGGCAATCGTGGAAGCCAAGCAGGCGGCTGAACAAGAAGGAAGACATCTGGAGATTATCGGCTACGTACTGGGAACGGATCTCGATACACCGTCTGTAGAAGAGCAGTTAAATAAACTAGTATCTGCGGGAGTTACTTATGCCAGCAGCAGTACGAATACAGGGCTTCTTGCCAGAGGCTTCGTCGAGAAAGGAGTATGACATGAGTAGAATCAACGAGTTATTTAACAGCGAGCTTCATGTAATCAATGTGGGTCTGGAAATGTTTAAAGACGATATTTTGAAGCAAAAAGGGAAGGTCTCCCACCTCGAATGGAAACCGCCGGGCGGAGGCAAGCCTGAAGTGATCGCACTGCTTGACAAGCTGGATCAGCCGGACATTCAGGAGAAAATCGAAGCGGCGAACAAGCTGGCCGTGGAGCGGATCATCAACTCCCAGCCGGTATTGATCGGTTTCGATCAGGCGATCAATGTCGTGCCGGGCATGACCAAAAAGACGATCCTGCACGCAGGCCCGCCTATTACATGGGAGCGAATGAGCGGTCCGATGAAGGGCGCGGTTACGGGCGCACTGGTCTTCGAAGGCTTAGCTAGCAATCTGGATGAAGCGGCGGAACTTGCGGCATCGGGTGAAATCACGTTCTCGCCATGCCATGAGCATAACTGCGTAGGCTCGATGGCGGGGGTAACCTCAGCTTCGATGTTCATGCACATCGTGGAGAACCGGACATACGGGAATATCGCGTACACGAACCTGAGCGAGCAGCTGTCCAAAATACTGCGGATGGGCGCCAATGACGAAACGGTCATCGCCCGCCTGAACTGGATGAGGGACGTGCTGGGCCCGATGCTCCGGGATGCCATGAAGTTCTCCGAGAACGGCATCGACCTTCGCCTCATGCTGTCGCAGGCCCTTCATATGGGAGATGAATGCCACAACCGCAACAATGCCGGCACAACGCTGTTAATCCAAGCGTTAACGCCGCTGATTCTGCGGACGAACTTCCCTACCGAGCAGCAAATCGAGGTCTTTGATTTTGTGGCAAGCAGCGATTACTTCTCCGGCCCGACTTGGATGGCGCTCTGTAAATGCGCGCTGGATGCGGCGCATGGGATTGAATACAGCACCATCGTGACCACCATGGCCCGTAATGGCGTCGAATTCGGCATCCGCGTCAGCGGCATGCCGGGCAACACCTGGTTCACCGGACCGGCGCAAAAGGTGGTTGGACCCATGTTCGCAGGGTATAAGCCGGAGGATTCAGGCCTTGATATCGGCGATAGCGCGATCACGGAAACCTACGGTATCGGCGGATTCGCGATGGCAACCGCTCCGGCAATTGTGGCGCTTGTCGGCGGAACCGTGGAGGAAGCCATGAATTATTCCGTCAAGATGAAGGAGATTACAACCGCGGAAAATCCGAACGTCACGATTCCTTTATTGAACTTCAGCGGCATTCCAACGGGCATTGATATTCGCAAAGTGACCCAAACCGGCATCATGCCTGTCATCAACACGGCCATCGCGCATAAAGACCCGGGAATCGGAATGATTGGAGCGGGTATCACGTTTCCTCCGGTGGATTGTTTTGAACAGGCGTTACAAGCACTTAGCCAGCGCATTCAGTCATAGAATGGTGGCCCTACAGGCATGCGTTAATGCCTGAAGGGTACCTGGAGTGCTAGTTCTATAAGTGTAATGATCTAAGGAGGCATTTATATGGATCAGGTGCTAATGAAAATGTTATGGAAAAAAGGAGATTGGGCTGCGTTCTTCGGCTTGCTTGCCAATAATCTAACCAATCTGCTGACCATGATTTCACTTTTGATTTTTGTTGTAGGTTTTCCGGAAGATATGGTCTACGGAAGAGTAGTCCCTGCCTTCGGATTCGCTATCTTTATCGCAAGCATGGCTTACGGTTGGTTTGGATATAGGCTGGCAAAGAAAACGGGCCGCAGTGACATTACCGCGCTGCCGTCAGGTCCGAGCGCCCCATCGATATTTACCGTTACTTTTCTGGTGCTGATTCCGGTATTTAGGCAGACCAATGATGCAACGTTTGCGCTCCAGATCGGTCTGGTATGGTGCTTCTTCGAAGCCATGATCCTGGTTGTGGGTTCCTTCTTGGGCGATTTGCTCAGAAAAGTAATTCCAAGAACGGTTCTCTTGTCCTGTTTGTCCGGCCTTGGATTGCTGCTGCTTGCCATGAACCCGATGCTGCAATCATTCGAAACACCGATTGTCGCTTTTATCGTACTGGTCATCATCTTTATCAACTGGTTTGGTAAATCTCCAATATTCAAAAAAATCCCGACCGGTTTTCTGCTGCTCATTGCCGGTACCGTCCTGGCTTGGGTATTCGGATTGCAAAATCCCGAAGCGATTACGACGGCGTTGTCCACGCTGGGCTTTAATCCGCCAGAAGTACACATTACAAGCCTGTTCCAAGGAATACCTCATGCGCTGCCGTATTTGGCATCGGCCATTCCTTTGGGTCTCGCCAACTATATTTTTGACTTGGAAAATATCGAGAGTGCGCATGCTGCGGGAGATCCTTATAATACCCGGAACGTCATGCTGACGAACGGTGTGGCTTCCAGTATTGGTGCATTCACAGGCAACCCGTTCCCGGTTACCGTGTACATCGGGCATGCCGGCTGGAAATCCATCGGCGCCGGTTTGGGGTATACGATTGCATCCGGCTTTGCCATGTTAATCATCTCGCTCTTTGGAATTGGAGCGCTGCTCCTGTCCATCATTCCGGTTGTCGCGATTGTACCGATCCTGGTGTATGTCGGCGTGGTCACGGCCAATCAGGTTGTCCGGGAGACGCCGAAGAATGAAGTGCCCGTTATCTTCATCACCTTATTCCCTTGGATCGCCAACTGGGCCTTAACGCTTGCCAATAACATCTTTAATGCCGCTGAGACGACGGCTTCCAAGGTTGGCATCGATTTATTGTTAAGCAAAGGCGTTTATTATAACGGATTGAATCATCTGGGGAACGGCGCACCGCTCAGCAGTTTGATCTGGGGATCTATTGCCATCTTTGCCATCCTGAACAAGCCGCTGCGGGCTGCCGTGTTCGCGGGCATCGCAGCCGTCCTATCCCTATTCGGCATTATCCATGCGCCTACGGTGGGATTTGCCCAAGATGCACTGATGCCATTCGTATACGCATACCTGATGGTTGCAGCACTGTTTGTTTATAAGCATTTTTCCGATCTTCGCGATCCGGCAAACCAATTGCAGTCCGAGTAAGGCGGGATACGCAGGTCCATTAAACAAGGATTGAAAACATAAAATGAGGAGGTTACTCGATGAATGCTGAAGCGATGAATGACGAACTCATTCTGGCATGCGACCGAGGAGACTTGGCTGCCGTAGAGCAGTTATTGGAGCGTGGTGCCGATGTTCATCACAAGGACAGCCAGGGCCGGACGGCTCTAATGGCTGCAACCCAGAAAAACCATGTCTCCATTGCCAAAAAGCTAATCAAAGCCGGCAGCGACGTGAATGCGAGAGATATTACCATGTTAAACCCATACCTATGTGCAGGAGCTAATGGCTTTTATGAAATCCTGCGTCTGACTATTCACGGAGGAGCGGATATCACCAGCGTGAACCGGTTTGGGGGAACAACACTGCTGCCTTCCAGCGAAAAGGGATATTTAAGAACCGTTCAGATTTGCCTGGAAGCAGGCGTTGCCGTTAATCATGTGAATCATCTGGGATGGTCCGCACTGCTGGAGGCGGTCATTCTCGGAAACGGGGGGCGGCTGTACTCCGATATCATTCAGCTTCTGGTTGAAGCAGGGGCTGACGTGCATTTGAAGGATCGTGACGGAAAGTCCTCCCTCCAGCATGCCGTAGAGATGAAGCAGCATAAGGTAATCAAGATTCTCAACAAACAAAGCGTAAGTATCCCGGACAGCATCCAACGAGCGAAAGAGCTGGCTAAGGCAGAGAAGTTTGAGGAAGCTCTCTCGATCATAGACAACGCGCTGGGGGAAGAGGGGAATCCTGTTGACCTCTACTACTACCAAGGTTATTTTTCCGGAGAATTAGGACGTTATGACGAGGCACTGGCTGCTTATAATCAAGCGCTGTCGCTTGATCCCGGCGATCTCGACTTCTATTTCTATACCGCCAATGCTTATCGGATGATGAAGCGTCCGGAAGAAGCCATCGCCGAATATGATAAAGCGATTGAGCGGAAGCCGGAGGACACGTTCTACCGCTATCATAAATCCAATTATTTAAGAGAATTGGGCAGGCACGAGGAAGCCGTCATCGTGATGGATCAGCTGTTAGCCCAGCAGCCTTGGCGTTATGATTTTTCCTTTCACAAGGCGAACAGCTTGAGATCGCTCGGTAAGCACCAAGAGGCTGCCGATGCGATAGACAATGCAATCACGCATGATCGCACCAATGGGCTATATCATTACCATAAGGGCCAATCCTTGAATTTGCTTGGTAACTATGCGGCAGCGATCGAGGAGATGGATCAGGCCATCCAATGCGGCCCGGATCATGCCGATTATTACTGCGAGAAAGCCAGCAGCCTGTTAGCGCTTAATCAGCCGGATCAGGCCATGACGTTCATTGAACAAGCACAGGCTATTCATCCGGACCATGGTAGAGCCAAGATCTTGAAAGAAAAAATAACGGCTTGTTTATAGAGGATCACTCAGCCAGAGTCATCGGCTGATCGACCAGGAGGTTAGTCATGGATAAATTTGTAGTTGTAGCCATTGGCGGTAATTCGTTAGTCAAGGATAATGGCCGCGAGTCGATTAAGGATCAATACGAGGCGGTATGTGAAATTGCAGCCAACATTGCTGACATGGTTCAAGCAGGTGTCAACGTGGTCGTTACGCACGGTAACGGGCCGCAGGTTGGATTCGAGCTGAGAAGGAGCGAGGTTGCTTCCGAGGTTATCGGCATGAATGCTGTTCCGCTTGTGAATTGCGTGGCGGACACGCAGGGCGGCATCGGCTACCAAATTCAACAGGCGTTAACGAATGAGTTTATCCACCGCAACATCACGAAAAAAGTAGCGACCATCATCACACAGGTTGAGGTCAGCGAAGCCGACCCTAATTTCCGCGATCCTTCCAAACCGGTGGGCTCCTTCTTCTCCCTGGAACAAGCCGAGGAATTGAAGCGCGAGCATCCCGAGTGGGTGATGGTTGAGGATTCGGGCCGCGGATATCGAAGGGTTGTTCCTTCACCAGCGCCCATTGATATTGTCGAGAAGGATGCCATCCGATCGCTGATCGAGTCCGGCTGTATCGTGATTGCCGTCGGCGGAGGAGGTATTCCCGTCATCAAGACGAAGGACAACACCTACGAAGGCATCGATGCGGTGATCGATAAGGACTTCGCCACAAGCTTATTGGCAGAGCAGGTAGATGCGGAAACGCTGATCATTACAACGGGCGTGCCCCAAGTATTCGTGAATTTCGGTACGCCGGAACAGAAGGCCCTGGAAGAGGTCACCGTTGATGAGATTAAACAGTATGTGAAAGAGGGACATTTCCCGAAAGGCAGCATGCTCCCCAAAATTGAGGCGAGCCTCAATTTTCTTAAGAAGCCGGGGCGCAGAGTCATCATTACGAACCCGGAAAGCTTGAGCGATGCCATCAAGAAACAGGCGGGAACACATATTGTGAGCTAACGGCTCAAGCTGTTGGCACAAGAACCGCCAGAACCGCCAGAACCGCCAGAACCGCTATATTTTCTTTTTTTGAACATGGCCCGAGAGAGGGATACTTTGAAAAAAAAGTGCCTCCCTCGGGTTCTTTGCGATATTACGAATGGTTCGAAGCTGGTCGCTATGCGTGGGAATTGGATAACGTGCGTTAGCTGCCGGAGCCGATCCCGGCAAAGGGGATGCAAGGCCTGTGGAACTGGGAAGGGTAGAATTTGAATGTACTATGATGAGGAATAACTTCAAATGCCGATAGAGTTATTTGCAATATGGGTAGGTAATTGGATATTAAACCAATTAAAAACATGGACAAAAGCAAAAAAAGAGCTGCATTCACAGCTCCTTTGATACACAAATTATTCTGGCATTATCCAAACGATTTCGGCAATGCGGACAAAAAACTTCATATGTCTTTGATCAAGAACAACATGGTCTTGTTTGACATTAACGACACATCCGTCGATTCTACCACGTGTGGTTTCCAGTATAACAACTTTTCCAATGTGTGACATTAAAGTTTCAACAACGCAAGTATCTACAGGATTGACCACGATAGGTCGAGGCATGTGATGCATATGTGGCTTATGGTGCATATGGGGCATGTGATGCATCATTGGATAATTATCCAAAAAAATTCCCTCCCAATTAATTTAATGTATACGGCATCATATGCAGATGCCTACAAAATGAATTGGGCGAATGCCCAGAAATCATAAATATAACTAACCAGGCTGAAGAAGCAGTAAAGATGCAAAGGAGGAACAGAAGATGTTAGAACAACTTCCAGAACGCTTGTCTAATTATCGTACAGTACCAGGTCATGGTCCGGATGGCGAATACGTTGAAATGGATGGCGTTCTTTGAGCAGGATGAAGCCGAGTTTTGAAAGGGGAAGAAAACAGCGGCTAACCTGGATGTCAAAACCCCAGTTTGCCGCTGTTTTAATTTAATGTTACTATCCGTTACTTTACCTAGCAGACATGGCATCTGCTTTTGTTTCATGAACCGTGCCATATGGATGCTGAGGAGGAGCATAGATCACATATACTTTTAGTGGTACATTACCCGTATTGGTTACATTGTGCCATTTGCCAGCCGGTACCAAGATGGCATAGCCATCATATGCCATTTGTTGAAAATCCAAATTATCTTTACTATCACCCATTTGAACAAGTCCCTGACCTTGTTCAATTCGTATGAATTGATCCGTTGTAGGATGAACCTCTAAACCAATGTCATCTCCAACATTAATGCTCATTACTGTCATTTGTAAGTGCTTCCCTGTCCATAATGCGGTTCGGTAAGTATTGTTTTGTTTAGTTGCTTGATTAATATTCAACACAAGTGGTCTTTGTCCATAATCTGTTAATTTCGTATTTTCATTAGAACGAATCCAGTTGGAATTATTCCAACTCGAATAACGAGGATTCAAATAATTGCTCCAATTCTGGTTATTCCAGTAGTTAGGCGTAGGATTGTACCCTTGATAAGGGGGGGATGGATAGCAGTACATATTCACTCTCCTCTTCATGGTTTCATGATTTTCGTTCTATCCTATGCAGTAGCCTATTTAGAGGAGACGAATATGGGCGGGTGCCTATGGATTAAACTGACTCTATACGAGCAGATGCTCGGGATCCAAGCAGACCCCAAGACCGAAACACTAGAATCCCGACGTCGGCGCATATTGAACCGGTATCAAACCAAACCGTCGTTCACGATCAGAGCCGGCGAACATGGTCTACCAACAAAACACGGCGCTTGTCGAATACATAGATCCATCTGACAATCGAGGAGCAGAAAGCCGGGGAGGTAACTACTTGGATGGATACCCGGACGGTATCCAAGTACATTTCATTTTTAGATAGGAAAAAGTCCCTGCTAGCTATGTGCTAGTAGGGACTTTTTTACGTCTAGTCGTATTAATCGACTCACATGCTTTATTTCCTCTAATGGAACCCAGACTGGCCCATAAGCACTCCGCATCTTTAAGCGATCTGTACAAGCATCTGGTATGCCTTGTAATGCTTCGCCATCGATAAGGTATACCATCACGCTTTGCTTCTTTTGTATGGCTATTTTTAGTTCTTTATCCCACATTTGATTGATCACGCACCCATGACTAAAGTGATAATATCAGTATAACAAAGGTAGGTAAAATTTACTATGCATTTGAACATAAGTAAATGATATCTGTAAAAACACTTCGCATTATAAGTAATACTCCGGTAGCATCGGTAAGAGGTCCCGCTGGTTTAGGCTGGCGGGGCCTTTTTTTTGTTAATAAGCATATTGGCCCTAGCATTGTATGAGATTTTGAATATTCTGTATCAATAACGTAGAAAAGGAGGAGACCTCATGAGCGAAGTTGGTTACGAAGGTGTTGGAGGATACGGCGGTAAAAACTCAGTCGGAGCGGTTCTTGTTCTCTTTATCTTGTTGGTCATCATTTTAGGCTCTTTCTGGGTTTAATTTCTCTGTTTAAGCAAAGACCCTACCAGCTAATGCTGGCAGGGTCTATTTCTTACTAATTTTGTCGCCTGCTACTCGGAATACAGCGAGCGTGGGAATCTATCTATGGATATCGACGCCCCTCCAAGGTCGCTGATATATTCTCTTAACATTTGGGCATATCTTGCATTTATATTTATATAATATACCAGTATTAACCAAATTTTATATTTGCGAGGTGTGCTATGAATTCCGTTTATATCACAAGTCTAGGAAAGTTTCTCCCCGGTTCTCCGGTTAGTAACGATGAGATGGAAGATTATCTTGGCAAGATTGGAGGGAAATCTTCCAAAACCAAACGACTCATTCTGGAGAAGAATCAAATTCGGTCCCGATATTATGCCATGGATAAAGAGCAAAAGAGCTTATACACAAACGCAGAGATGGCCTCTTTAGCCATTCGGGATGCCTTGGAGCGAAACGGCAACGTAACCGAACAAGATATCGATTTCCTTGCGACAGGTACGACAAGAGCGGATCTGCTCCTGCCAGGGTTTGCGAGTATGGTGCATGCAGAGACTGGTTTACCCCCTATGGAAATTGCATCTCATTCCGGTTTATGCGCCAGCGGAATGCATGCACTCAAGAATGCGTATGTACATATAAAAGCTGGCGAGCACCGAGCAGCCATCGTCTGTTCCAGCGAGTTTTTGAGTCGCGAATTCAAACATACGAAATTTGAAGCACAGGGGATTTATAGCAATAACCGGGTGCCTTTTGACACGGATTTTTTACGGTTTATGCTTTCGGATGGGGCAGGAGCAGCCGTATTGCAAAATGAGCCTTCCGCAAAGGGGCCATCGCTGCGCATTGAATGGATTGATAACCAGTCCTATGCGAACCAATATGAGGTCTGTATGTATTCAGGCATGAGTAAAGAGAATGGAATTCCTTCCTGGCTGGACTATCCTTCCATTCATGAAGCAGCTGATCAAGGAGCTCTGAATCTAAAACAAGATGTAAGGCTTGTCAATGAAATAACAAAGGTTGGCACCAATCGAATATTAGAATTAGTGAATGAAGGAAGGATTGACCCTGAGAGAATGGACTGGATGGTGTGTCATTATTCATCGCATTTTTTCAGGGATGAAATCTTCCGGTTATTGGAGCATGGCGGCGTGAGGATTCCGGAAGAGAAATGGTTTACGAATTTATATACGAAAGGGAACACGGCTGCAGCTTCGATCTATATTATGCTGGAGGAGCTGCTGAATGAAGGACATCTCACTGAGGGAGAGCAAGTGTTGTGCATCGTTCCCGAAAGTGGTAGATTCCAAATCTCGATTATGCTGCTGAGCGTAGTGTAAACATTTAAGACGCCATCGTCAGACGGCGTCTTTTGTTTTCCTCATACATACAGCCATCATGATGTAACATGAATGATTCTCTTTTTTAATAATAAAAGAGGAAAAAACACCATCAATACGAATATACTCTAGAAACTAAACGAGAGAGGGATACTCTAATGAATATGCATACACTAACAGAGAAAATAAGTGCCGGCGTGTTTAACGATATTCTAAAACGTGACTTTTCGCAGGACATGATTTCTGAATTAGAACAGATGAACGCGGTCCAAATGGAAAACACATTGAAAGAAACATTAGCAGTACCGATAGATATATCCAAGCAGAGGGTATTCGAATATCTTCAATTGTATTATTCAGCATCTTGGCAGAATCTCTTCAAAGAGCTGAATATGCCCCGTGCTTTAAGTCTTTTGGAAGTTGGTTCAGGTGATATTGTTTACATTCCAAAGGCTTTAGACGCTTATTCCAAAAACATGGGCACCTATGTGACTGCCAATCTCAACAGGGAGCTGACACAAAGCTTTCAGGAGAAAACGAAAGGAATGGACATAAACATACAGGTTGTTGAGGATGATGCCGCAAATATTGGTTTATATTATCCAGCGTCTTCTTTTGACGTTGTCGCTTTTCATCACGCGATTAATGATATCATCCAGACCATTATCGCCGAACGTGAGGGCATTGATACAGTAAATAATGATTGGTGGTCAATCGAACCTCAAATGCTACAAGCTGTTATGGATTATCACAGAAAGGGCATGTTGAAGGATGCAGCGTATCATGCGTTTATCCAAATCATTGACATAAGCCAAGAGCAGTTAAAAAGAGGAGGATACATGATATTCGATAACATTACTTATTCTGGATATGATGAAATGGGTTACTCCTCTGAATTTCACAGCAACTATATACAACTGGCAAGAAGCTGGATTAGCGAAGCAAATCTAGGTCTGGAAGAGATTGAAGTCGAATCGTATGATAAACAATGGTGGATGATATTGAGAAAAGTGTAATCATAGTTTAAATTCTTGTAACAACAGACGGGAAGACGGTGATTGCGAACGGCTGCTCGCTGGGGGATCCAGCACTGGCTGACGCTTTCCTGGAGCGGGGCTGCAAGATGTATCTCGGGCCGGATGACTATCCGGACGGCAACGATGCACTGATGTTCGTTCTGCGGCTGTTCTATGAAATCGTTCAGCAGGGCCGGGACGTAAAGGAAGCCTTTGCCCGAGCGGTAGCGATGAGTGATGAACTATCCATGTACCGGCTGTATGAACGATAGCAATCATAGATAAAAATTATGCACCCCTGCTCATTCCCAACAGGGGTGTGTGCTGTCAATGGTCCTCGAAATACTCCTGATACTGACTCGGCGTGACGTGGGCGTATTTTTTGAAGATGCTTATAAAATACTTGTAGTCGCTAAATCCGATATCCTGCGCGATGGTATAGACTTTGTTATCGCCTGACTTCAGTAAATCGATCGATTTCTGAATGCGGTAGCGATTGAGAAACTCGTTGAAGGTATAGCTGGTCTCTGCCTTGAATTTCTGGTTCAGGTAATAGGCGCTTAAGCCGATCTCCTCCACGAGGTCATGAATGCTGATCTTCTTGGCATAGTTCTCCTGTACATAGGCGATCATTTTGGCCACGTATTTCGAGGTTTTGGTTTCCTTCTCCAGAAATTTGCTATTTAGAATCTCTTCCTTTTCCTGCGGATGATTGGAGATCACTTCATATTTGCGGATTAAATCCACCTTGGCTTTGGCCGATTCCAGTGCCGCTACCAGCTGCTCATCCTCTAAGGGCTTCACTAGAAATTCGGTCACGCCTAACTGAAGTGCCTGCTTCGCAAGGTGGAATTCATTATAGCCGGAAATAATAATGCTGCTGAAGGTATGCTGCTGCAATCCTTCCCGAATCATCGAAATGCCATCCATGATCGGCATGGTGATGTCGGTTATGACGATATCCGGCTTTAGCTCGCAGATCTTCTCATAGCCATCCTGTCCATTCAGCCCTTCTTCAATGACGATGCAATCGTATTGAAGCCAATCGATGCTGAACCGAATCCCCCTACGAATCATATCCTCATCTTCGACCAGCAGAACTTTAAACATGATATCCACTCCATTCGTAAGGAATCGTAAGTGCCACGCAGGTGCCTTTTCCTTGTGCGCTGTCAATGTGAATGCCGGATCCTTCGCCATATAGAAGCACTAAACGTCGGTGAACGTTGTACAGCCCGATATGCTGCGTCGTGTTGGTGTGGCTCTGCAGGATCTGATTCACTTCCTGAAGCGTCTCTTCACTCATGCCTTGCCCGTTGTCGCGGACTTCCAGAATCAGCTTGTCTGTGGAAGTGTAGATATTGATCTCGATTAGCACATGGCTTTGATCCTGATACCCATATTTGATAGCGTTTTCGATAATTGGCTGCAGCAGAAGCTTGGGGACATATACATCCAGTGTTTCCTCCGCTACGGTAATCCGATATTCCAGCCGATCATTGAACCGAATTTGCTGCAGCTTCAGGTAATCCCGTACATAATTCATGTCATTCTTCAGTTGAACATTGCGATCAGGTCCGATGCTGTATCGTAGGAGCCTGGATAGGATCAGCACGATGTCCTGCGCTTGATTCGCGTCAATCTTAATGGCATAGCGCAGTGTCTCCAGTACATTGAATATAAAATGCGGGTGGAACTGCGATTGCAGCTGCTTCACCTCAATAATCGTGCTGAGCTCGGACAGCTCTTTATTTTTCTCGATCAACTCTTTCAACCGATCCAGCATAACATTGTACTCATCGCCGAGAATTTGAAACTCGTCATTCGTCTGAATATCGACATAGCCATTGAAGTTTCCTTCGCGCAGCTGTGCCAAGGCATGAATTAATTTATCGATCGATTCGGAATTGCGGGTCGACATTTTATTCGCCAGGAACTGGATCAACACCCACAGCAGCAGGCTGGCAGCAAGAACAAAGAAAGAGACCGTATAGTAGGTGTATTGCTCCGATTTATAGGAGTTCAGCGTAATGACTTGAATCGGCGTATCAGGGATCCGCTTGGCATACATGTAGTACTTGCCTTCGTTTAGCAGAACATGTCCCTTGTTATCGAGCTTGGGGCTGAATTTGTTGAGCACGCCTTTGGTCACATTACTGGTCGTGGCAATGATGGTGTTATGTTCATCGGTGATCATGGCGATCTCATTATTTTGTTCGAAAATCATCTTCTGAATGTCGGATTCGTACAGCTGGTAGATGATATAGCCTATCGTACGCTTGTCCTTCACGATGGCTTTGCCAAACGTATAGCTCGTATCGCGGTCATGCGAATAACGAAAGCTGTTCATTTCGGTAAGCGTGTCGCCGGGCCGCTGGTCGATCCGGTGAATGAGATTGCCGAAGGCAAAATTGGAATACAGCGCATCCGCTGGGGCGGAACTGGCCAGGAAGACGCCATCCGTGTTGACGATATGAAAAATGCTCTTGACCTTTTGCTGGTTGTTGAAATCATAAAAGGCAGAATACACTTGTTCGCTACCCAAATGCGAGCTTACATAATTGATCACGGTAGGAGAGACGGCCATCCGATGAATCTCCTCATAGTACAGATGATACACACCGGATATGGACTGACTGATGGACTGGGCGGCTTCGGTCGTTTTTTGGGTTAGGTTCATTCTGCCATTAATAATCGTGAACGCCAAAAACAATACAATTAAGATGGAGAACGGGATCATCGTATAGATGCGAAATAAACGACGGGTTGATTCCTTGAAGTTGCGATAATGTGTAGGTTTCATGCTGCCCTCCATCTGCGATAAGGCCTTCGATTCTATTATACCGACTGGCGGTATCCGCAGATCATCCAAATACATCCAAGCCGCCCCCTTATGCTGCAGGTGCCGACTTGGATGTAGTCTACGTTATGAATTCATCACATTTACATGGAAACTTCTTTTTGTCCGGAGAGCTTCAGGAAGACAAGCAGCGACACTACCGTAATGACGGTAAGAATCGTGGATAGAGCCGCCGCCACGCCGTAGTTACCGCGGATGACCTCGGTGTATATGGCAACCGTTACGGTCTTGGTCTTGCCTGTATAAAGAATGATCGAAGTGCTTAATTCGGTAATGATGGTAATCCAGCTCAGGATCGCGCCGGAGACTACGCCTGCCACCATCATCGGAAGCGTAATCTTGAAGAACGTCTTCATCTGGGAAGCCCCCAGACTGATGGCTGCTTCCTCGATCCCATCGTTAATCTGATGCAGAATGGCCGCGCTGGATCGAATCGTATAGGGCAAGCGCCGGATAACAAACGAGATGATCATGATGACAGCCGTTCCGCTTAGCGCCAGCGGCTTATTGTTAAACGTGATCAATAAAGCGATCCCCAGAATGGAGCCGGGAACGATATACGGGAACATCGTGAAGATATCCAGCGTGTTCGTTAGCGCATTCTTTCTTCGAACGGTTACGTAAGCAATCAGTATCGCTAACAGGATAATGACGACCAGCGACACGATCGCCAGGAAGAACGTGTTCAGAATGACGCCGCCAATATTACTGAAGGCATCCCTATAGCTTTGGAGCGAGAACCCTTCGACGAAGATTCTGCCGTTGGATTTCAGGAACGAAGTATAGATGACATAGAGCTGCGGCAGCAGCGCGATTAACGTATACAGATAGATAACGGCATGAGCCGCGATATTCCCGATGCCCTTCTTCTTCTTGGCTTCAATCGGATGCAGTGCGCTCATTGTAAAGGATTTACGATTGGCTACGAATTTTTGCAGCAGGAATATCGTTGTGGCGAACAGAACGACAATGACGCTGATCGCCGCCGCAAAGCCGTCATCGCCGCCGACCTCACTGATGAACTCGTTAAAGATCAGCACCGGAACGGTCTTGTATCCCTCACCGATCAGCATCGGCGTACCAAAATCGGCCAGTGCGCGCATGAAGACGAGCAGTCCGCCCGCCAGCAAGGTTGGCGTAATAAGCGGGAGTAGCACTTTGCGCATTTTGCCAAAGCCTGAATAACCCATGCTTTCAGCTGCTTCCATTAGCGATTGGTCCATATTCTTCAGTGCGCCTGATACATACATGAAGATAAGAGGGACCATCTGCAAGGTCAAGACGACTAAGATCCCCGTAAATCCGTATATATCCGGCATCGTAATGCCGAATGTGTTGCTAACGAATTTCGTAATGACACCACTTCTGCCGAGCAGCAGGATCCAGGAGTATGCTCCAATGAAAGGAGCCGACATCGAGGAGATCAGAATCATGACTCGAATGGCTGAACTGCCTTTAATCCTCACCGTTGCCATGATGTAGGCCAGCGGCGTTGCGATAATGGCGGCAAGCAAGGTTACACTGACGGTGACTTTCACGCTGTTGAACAGGGCGTTTAAATAGTAGGGCTTACTGAAAAACTTCGTGAAATAGGCGAGGGAAAAATCGCCTGTCGTACCGTTGTACACACTCTTGAACAGCATCGTAAATAAAGGCAGGGCCAGAAAAAGAATGTAAAACACAAAGATCAGTAACGAAATGTTGGTCCAGACATCAAATCGTTTGCGCGTCTCTCTCATAGCCGAGCGCCCCTTGTATAGTTCAGTTCGCCTGTCGCATCATAGACATTAATCTTCTCTTTTTTCACCTTGAGATAGATGACTTGACCAGGCTCGAGGATAGATGACGTTTTCGATTCCTGTGTGATCTCCACGCGTTGACCGGACGCCAAGTCTACAAAATAATGGGTGTTCTGCCCCAGAAATACGCTGTGCACGATCGTTGCTTTCATGCCGGTTTGGTCCTCGGTCAGTATGAACTCTTCCGGCCGAACCGAGATTTGAACTTTAAGCTTATCAGCCTTGCCATCTGACTTCGGAACTTCGATGTTAGACAGCTCTTCCACATAGCCGGAGCTGAGCTGCAGGACATAACTGCCTGCCAATTTTGTTAGAGTGCCGCCAAGAATGTTGGTACGACCGATAAAGGTTGCAACGAATACGTTCGCAGGACGCTGGTAAATCTCCTGTGGCGTTCCGAGATGCTGAATCACGCCGGATTTCATGACCGCGATGCGGTCGGATACCGCCATGGCTTCCTCCTGGTCGTGCGTGACGTAGACGGTGGTAATCCCGACTTCTCGCTGAATGTCTTTAATCGCGTTACGCATGTCGACCCGAAGTTTGGCATCCAGGTTGGATAGAGGCTCATCCATCAGCAGGACATCCGGGCGGATGACGATCGCTCTGGCTAGCGCAACGCGCTGCTGCTGGCCGCCGGACAGGTTTTTCGGCATACGATCTTTATAGGGCTCGATCTGAACGACCTTTAAGATGTCATCCACCTTGGCGTTAATCTCCGCTTTCGATAACTTTCGATTCTCCAGTCCGAACGCGATGTTTCCTCTAACGTTTAAGTGAGGGAAGATCGCATAGCTCTGAAAGACCATTCCGATATTCCGCTTGCCCGGTTCCACCTGGTTAATGACACGCTCGTTAAAATGAATGGTTCCGCCTTCAATGCTGTTGAAGCCGGCGATCATACGCAGCAATGTCGTCTTGCCGCACCCGGAAGGCCCGAGAAGGGTGAAGAATTCACCCTTTTTAATCTCCAGGGACAGCTCGGGAATGACGGTCGTGTCGTCGTATTTTTTGATTAAGTCTTTAATGGTTATGGTTACGCTCATGGTTGTCACCTGATTCTATAGTTTATTTAACGCTCGTGAACAAATCGACATAACGCTCAACGATCTCGGATTTATGCGCACTTACATAGTCCGTGTCTTCATCAATCATGTGGATCTCTTCAAAAGGCTTCATGTGGTCGCCAAGCTTCGTATCCAGGCGAAGTGGACGGTTCGTTAATTGCGTACCGAACGCATCCTGCGCCTCTTGTGACAGAATGAAGTCGATGAATTTCTTGGCGTTGTCCATATGCGGTGCATCTTTGATAATGGCGGAACCGGCATCCAGGAATACGGCGCCTTCTTTCGGATATACGATTTCTACCGGAGCGCCGTTCTTTACATAGGTGCTGGAAGGGTCTTCATAGGTAAGGCCGACTACATATTCACCGTCCGCCACGCTTTTGTGAACGGCACCGGAACCGCTTGCAATTTTGCCGTCCAGATTCCCGATCAGTTGACCAACGTAGTTCCATCCTTGTTCATTCTCATAATCGCCACCCATGGCTTTCAGCATATTGGTTAGTTGGGCGAAAGCGGAGCTTGAGCTTGCCGGGTCAGCGGAAGCAATCTTCCCTTTGAGCTGCGGGTTCAGTAAATCCGCATAACCTTCGATTTTGATATCGCCGATCAGGTTTTTGTTCACGAGCAGCACGCTGCCATCCGAGATATAAGGGGTGGCGAAGCCCGTCGTATTGCGATGCCCCTCAATTAAGTTCTTGTCTTCAGGTGATACGTAAGGCTCGTATAATGCTTCATTTTCACGGAAACCGGCCATAGAACCACCGAACATCACGTCAGCATAAGGGTTCTGTTTCTCGGACTGTAAGCGCTTAATAATTTCACCGGTACCAGCCGTAACAAGCTCCACCGTAATCCCGGTTTGCTTCTCAAACATCGGAATGATGGTCTTGATGATCTCCTCGCTATTCGGACTGTAGATGACGAGCTTATTAGACGAAGCCGAGTCGGACTCGCTGCTTCCGCAGCCGCTTAGCGCCCCCATAATCAACACGCAGGTTAACAGTAAAATCGACAGCTTTTTCATGTATAATCCCCCTTGAACGAAGTTCATTTCGTAATTGCATGTTCATTGTAGCAAGCTTGGTACCGTTTACATAATCCCATAATCCGCAAACATCGTCTAAAATACGCAACCTATTTTCATTAGAAAGAGATCGAAACCGGCATTTATTAAAGAATTCTTTTAGATCCGTTAGGGCAAGATATGGTTTGGAACAACGTCTGGCAAGATGGAGCTGTTCCTGTCACAAATTTCGAAGGAGTGAGATGGATGGCTAATAAAAATGATCGTAATCAAAAGGCTGATTCTGACCGCGACACGACCAACATGGGCGTTGACGCTGGAGAAGCTATAGGAACAGCGGGCGGCGGCGTCGTGGGTGCTGCTGTAGGTTCCGTTCTGGGTCCGATCGGCACGATTGCCGGTGGTATCGCAGGTGCAGCATTGGGTAACAAAGCTGGCGAGGCTGCAGAAAATGACGACAACGATTCAAAATAAGCGGCGTTAGCACAACTATCTGTACGAGTAAAAATAAGAGGACACCGGGATTCCCGTGCCCTCGATAATTTGTAGCTGCATGTTATAAAGAACCGCGCTCCCGCGCGGTTCTTTAATTTTCGTATAAGTTCTATGCAGTAGTAAATTTCAACTCAGCTTTGCTTGACATACCACTACATGGTGTAGTAGTTTATAATCACTACATCATGTAGTGATTAAGTTCGTTATGGACGCATAGCGACGTAAAGAGGTGTTCACCGTGAACCAAGTTCAAAAATTATCGGATACTGAAATGGAGCTAATGGAGGTGATCTGGGAGTGTACACCGCCTGTCACATCCACCGAATTGCTCGCTCTGTTTGCCCAGAGAGGAAGAGAATGGAAGGCACAGACCATCTCCACCTTCCTATCGCGTTTGGTTGACAAAGGGGCACTTACGGCTACGAGGGATGGACGGACAAATAAATATATGCCTCGGATTTCGCCTGAAGATTATAAGCTCATGGAAACGGAGCACGTTCTGGACGGATTATATCAAGGCTCGGTTAAAAATCTAATTTCGGCTTTGTATGACGGCAAAAAGCTTTCAGATGAAGATATTGCAGAGCTGAAGCAATGGTTTTCGCAAAAGTAGGGGGTGCTTATGAATACTATTCTTGAATTGCTCTTTACCCTTACCGTTGCTGGAAGTGCCGTCGTAGCCTGCATTCTTGTATTGCGGATCGTATCCATCCATGCCTTTCCTACGAAGTGGCGCTATGGAATGAGCAAAATGGCAGTAAGCTTTTATCTTTTACCCGTAGTCCTTGGTATGCAGTGGATCTCACCGCTTGTTACATTCAATGCAACAGCAACCGTCCCCATCGTGAACGAGTTGCCTTCAACTGTGCAACATGCGCTGCCCGGACAATATTCAGGGTTCAATCCGGAGCAGCTTATCCCAGAACAGACCATTTCAGCAAACGTAGCCCTTCTCCTTATTAGTTTATGGGCAACCGGCGCTATAGCTTTTGCTGCATGGCAGATGTATTGTTATCGCAGATTTTTAAAGAAACTAGAACATAACCGTACCATCGTTCCGATTAGCAGCGAAGCAGCTAAACAGCTCCCTTTCATCAAGGAAGCCCTTGGTGTGAAAGGCAACGTCCGGCTTGCCTACAGCTCCATCATTCGGAGTCCTGTTCTTGTCGGCCTATGGAAACCAACCATTTATCTCCCTATAGAGAATACCGTTAACATGGACATGGTGATCCGTCATGAGTTGATCCATCTGAAACGGAAAGATTTATGGGTCAAAGCGATTACGCTTGGAGCCAGCGCCTTACATTGGTTTAACCCCTTGGTACACATTCTTCGTAAGGACATTCACACATGGAGCGAGCTGTCTTGTGATGAAGAAGTCGTAAAAGAGATGTCTTATGCTGAGCGAAAACGCTATGGGGAGACGATTTTGAACGTTATGGTAGGATCAAGGAATCTACCCGTGCAATTTTGTGCCTCCTTATCCGGTGACGGCAAACAATTGAAAAGGAGATTAATGATGATGCTGAATGTAAAGAAACTTAAAAAGAAAACACTGTATCTGACGATAACAACAGTGTTTTTGGTTGCTGTAATTAGCACATCAGCAGCGGCATGGGCTTCTAACAATACGCCCAAAGTCATTGAAAATGAGGAAAGTCATGCTGAAGCCCAACCAAAAGAAGCGGCTCCTGTAGCTGACCCTCCGGATGCCGTAGTTGAGACTGAAGGAAACGATGCTGAAGCTGAACCTAGTGAAGAAGCTCCCTCTGTACCTGTAGTTGAGAATGAAACAAACGATGCCGAAGCTCAGCCAAAAGACGCTCCTTCCGTACTTGTAGCTGAAAATAAAACAAATACCGAATCCCAAAGCAAAGAAACCGCGGCTGCACCAAAATACGCAGGTGCAAATGAAAAAAGTGGTGCTGAATCTCAAGTAAATGAAAAGCTAGCTCCACCTGTAGACGATGGTTATAGGAAGTCTCACCCCAACGAAATCCCGCCGGGAACTTCCATTACGGTCAGACCTATGACACCTGAAGAAAAAGCTGCAATGAAGGAAACTGAAGAGGAATTAAGAGCAACATTGACGCCTGAGGAGCTTGCTGAGTATGATGATGAATATTCGCATCCAAACGAAATCCCGCCGGGAACTTCCATTACGGTAAGATCTATGACGCCGGAAGAAAGAGCTTCAATGAAGGAAACTGAAGAGGAACTAAGAGCAACATTGACACCTGAAGAACTTGCTGAGTATGATTTTGATAAATAAGAAATCGCCATTTTGAAAAAAGCACTGCCCCTAGGGCAGTGCTTTTTTAGGGTTATTCAGAATAGGTCGACCATGAAAAAGCTGCGCTTTTTGAATTAGCCTCGTTTGTGCTTGCTTTAATTTGGAACGTATGGTTACTATAGCTACCTGTGTCAATGGTAACAATCGAATTTCCAGCTATATTGGGTTGCCACCAACTGACATTGCTATTGGTTTGACTTTTTATGCTTAAATTAACGGATGGCATAGTGCCTGGCAAATTCCCTACAGCTATCGAAACATATCTGTCCGGAGAGGGAATGAATGCATGGCCAAGGTTTGCTCCTTGGGATCCATCCTTATTAATAGGGACAGTCACATTTCCACTCCAGCTATCAGACAAGATACCAACATCAAAAAGACCTACGTCTTGGTTTCCATTCGTCGCGCTTTGCTCAAACAGGACGATCTCTTCTGGAGTCATGGGTCTGACCGTAATGGATGTTCCAGAAGGAAGGGTTGCTTCCTCTCCTTCTGAGGTTGCAAAAGCAGATATCGAAAGGGACAACATCAGAACCATTGTAAGGACAAGTGAAAAAAGTTTTTTCATTAGAGAATGATCCTCCTTAAATTTAATAGTTTATTAATTACTAGATTAGCTACTCAAACAACCATGTAAAAGAACTCACCTCCGCTTCCTCTATATGGGCTACCCCTCTTTTCTATGGCAAGTATCTAGTAGGTTCAAAGCGTCTTGTTGGTCACCTTGCTTAGATAAGTAAGGTAGCATGAACGATGTATGTATCCAAAAGAGCCAATCTACTACTAAAACGATTTATCCTAGCAACATATGACGCTTTTTTTTAAAAAAAATAATTTTTTCAATGATCATATACAAGGAAAATCGTGTAAATATATGTTAATATTTGACTGTAATGGAAAACGAATTGATGGAAGTTTTTGTCAAGTAATTAATGAAAAACAAAACGGAGGAGGGTACAGGTGGAGCAAGAACAATGGTTATATTTCATACGCACTAATTTCTATGATTTAGACCACGACGCTCAAAAATTAACCTATGAAGCTTATCGGAATTTGGTCTATCGGGACATTTATTTTCTGACACGAAGTCATGAACTGGCCGAAGATGTTGTACAGGAGACGTTCTATAAAGTAGTGGTTAAAGCCCCTCAACTGCAAGACATCAAGCATTTGAAAGCCTGGATGATTAAAATAGCTAGGAATTATGCCTATGATTTGTTAAAAAAAAATAAAAAATATCATCATCTAAGGGATCCTCAAGGCGTTATTGATATGAAGGCCCCTTTTTTACGCCCTACGGTAGCCGAGCAAGTGGAAGATCAGATTCGGAAAGAGATACTACTTGAAGCTCTAAATGAGCTAAGCCCCGAATATCGTCAAGCTTTGTTTCTATATTACATCGAAGAAAAACCATACAAGGAAATTGCACAGGAGCTTGAAACAACGGAGCAAGCTTTAGCTCAAACGATGGTCAGAGCAAGAAAAAAATTGCACCTCTACTTTTCAAAAAGATGGGTTGATGCAGATGAGTGACGAATTTAAACATAAACGATGAACGTTAATTAGTGCAAAGAAGGTGATCTCTCTCGTTTCGCTTAATACAGAATGGCATCGGATAGCATCTGTAATTGTAGCTGTATAAGCCCGCCTATGGTACGATATGAAGGATTGGCAAGCGACTAAGCTAGCAAATCGCCATGCCATCATAGACATCTGGATTGGGGATAACATCTTGAAGACATTTAAGAAAGTTTACATAGAAATTACGAGTATTTGTAATCTGGCCTGTACGTTCTGCCCGCCGACAGAGCGTAAGGCCAACTTTATTAAGGTCGAGGACTTTGCGAGAAGATTGGACGAGATCAAGCCGCATACGAGTTACATTTATCTGCATGTGAAGGGGGAGCCGCTGCTCCATCCGAAGATCGATGAGCTGCTGGATATTAGCCATGAAAAAGGATTCAAGGTCAACATCACGACCAACGGCACGTTGATCGCGAAGAACCGGCATAAGCTGCTGGGCAAGCCGGCCTTAAGACAAATGAACTTCTCGCTGCACAGCTTCGACGGTCACGAGGGTTCAACAAATCGCGAGGGATATTTGCGGGAGATTCTATCCTTTGTTCGTGCCGCGGAGGAGCATAAAGTCATCTTCTCGTTCCGATTGTGGAATCTGACGCAGGACAACCAAACGAACCTGGAGAAGAGCCGGAACCGCCAGACGCTCGAAATTCTGGAGCAGGAATTTAATCTGGACTACCGAATTGAGGAAAAGGTTGAACCCGGCGGTGGCGTGAAGGTCGCCGACCGTGTCTATTTGAACCAGGATTATGAGTTCCAGTGGCCAAGTCTGACAGCACCGGAGGATGAAGGTAAAGGCTTCTGCCATGCGCTTCGCAGCCAGGCGGCCATTCTCGTAGACGGGACGGTCGTGCCGTGCTGTCTGGACGGGGAAGGGGTCATCAATCTGGGCAATATCCATCAGAAGTCGTTCTCGGACATCGTTGACGGGGAGCGGGCAAACAATCTCGTGGAGGGATTTTCGCGCCGGGAAGCCGTTGAGGAGCTATGCAGAAAATGCGGGTATCGGCAGCGGTTTGGGGCTTAAACAAGAGGCGGAGAAAAATTCCGCTTCTTTTTTTATACCGATGTATGGTATCGTTATGTGTTATGACGTAAAGGAACGGCTTGTGGAAACTCTTATCAAGAGATGCCCCATGTTACGTGATGAGACAATATAGGTATTCACCTTAAAGGAGACCCCATGACATTTCAAGATTTAAATATATCCCCCGTGATTCTCAAAGCATTAGCGAAGGAGAATTACAAGACGCCAACGCCTATTCAGGCTCAGGCGATTCCGGCTGTGTTGGCCGGCAGAGATTTGCTGGGCTGCGCGCAGACCGGAACAGGGAAGACCGCCGCTTTTTCGGTACCAATGATCCAGCTATTGAACGAACAGCCCCCTAAACCGGGCATGTTGCGCCGTATTCGCGCGTTGGTGTTGTCACCGACCCGGGAACTTGCCCTGCAAATTTCAGATAACGTGAAAGCCTACAGTCAGTTCACGAAGCTGCGTTCGACGGCAATCGTTGGCGGCGTTTCGCAAAAAACCCAGGAGCGGGCGCTTCAGCAAGGAGCGGACATCCTCATTGCCACCCCAGGCAGACTCTTGGATCTTATGAATCAGAAGCGTGTCGATCTGCAGCATGTGGAGATCCTGGTGCTGGATGAGGCTGACCGGATGCTCGATATGGGATTTATTCATGACGTAAAACGAATTATCGCCAAAATGCCGAGCAAAAGACAAACGCTGTTCTTCTCGGCTACCATGCCTGCGGAGATCACTCAGCTTGTCAAAACATTATTGCAAAACCCTGTAAAAGTGGAAATCACGCCGGTTTCCTCTACGGCCGAACGGATCAAGCAATCGGTGTACCTGCTGGAAACAGGAAACAAGCAGAAGCAACTGAATGAGCTGATGAAGGACCCATCCATCGTGTCGGCCTTGGTCTTTACCCGTACAAAGCGCGGCGCTGACCGGGTTGTGCGCGACCTGACGAAGGTGAACATCTCGGCTCAAGCCATTCACGGGAATAAATCGCAGGTTAGCCGCCAGACGGCACTCAAAAATTTCAAAAGCGGGGAGACCCGGGTTCTGGTGGCTACAGATATTGCCGCCCGAGGCATCGATATCGACGAGCTGTCGCATGTCATTAACTTTAACCTTCCGAACATTCCGGAAACGTATGTTCACCGGATTGGCCGGACGGGGCGTGCGGGACTGAGCGGAACGGCGATATCGTTCTGCGAAGTGGACGAGGTGCCTTTTCTCCGAGATATTGAGAAGTTAATCGGAAAATCCATACCCGAAGTGAAGGACCATGCTTTCCCGATGTCGGGATCATTAAGAGCAGCCAAGGTAGACCGATCGCCGAAATTGGGCTCGGGCAAGTCCGGCAAAGCCAAATCAGCAGCAGTTAGACCTGCTAAACCGAAGGCCGATACCACCCGCAAGCCAAAGACCGACACGGCTCGTAAACCGAAATCAGACGCGGCTCGCCATTCGAACGCGAATTCGGCACGTAAGCCGAAGGCGGAGACCGTCAGTAATCCTTATTCAGAGATGGCACGTAAGTTCAAATCGGAAGCTGTCCAGAAGCCCAAGGATGGCCAAACACGTAAGCGTAAGTCCGAGGGATTCAATAAGGGAAGCAAGACCGGTAGATCCTCGTAAGCAGAAATAACGGTGGTGGGATGATTTCACTGCAGGCGTTCCCGCCCGGCATTTCTGACAATCATCTAAATGTAAGAAGCACCCTCTCCCACTTGTGAAGTGGAAGAAAGGGTGCTTTTTTTCGATATGGAATGAGAGTTACACGCTCTTTCTCCCCGCTAGAAACAGGAACAGCGGAATTCTGCACCTGCGCTCATAGGTTTCTTCGTTTAAGAAATGTTCTCGCACAGGTCGGGATTCCCTAAGCTGTTCCACGATAAAGCCAGCATCCTGCATCGCCCTGAAGTAATCCTCAACGGTTCGATGGTACTTCTGAACGGTACCTCCGAGCCATTGCTGTTCCCGGTAGCCTTCGCTGAAGTAATTGTCCACGACCCAGTTCGTTCTTGTGCCGGACGGCTGAAGCGTAGAGGTAATGACGGGATGCTCGACGGAGAAGACAAACCTGCCGTTTCGCTTCAAGCACTGATGAATGCATTGAAAGACACGCTCGATATCCTGCAGATAATGAATGGCGAGCCTGGAGAGCACTAAATCATAAGAATCGCGGGGATATGCAAATTCCTCGATCCTCGTGTGCACAACGGTTCCGTTGTTGTAATCGGCCAGGTTGCTTGAGGCGGCTTCCACCATATTACGAGAGCCTTCAATCCCTACATACGCAGCACAACCTTTGTTGAGCAATTCCACGCCAAAGCCTGCATCACCGCACCCTAGGTCCAAAACATGCCGATCCGAGATATCCTCAAGCAGCTGCCAGATGACCGGTTTCTCTAGTGTATCGTTGGCGTTCTCCTGCCCTTGCCGCCGCTCCATGTACTTCTTGAAGTTTGTATCGTTGTCATAAAAATCAGATCCGTGATAGCTCCTCATAGACACCTCCTGCTTGGAATCATCCTTACACTCGATATTTCAGAAGATCAGCTAGCCGTGCTAATCCACCTAAAACAGCCGTCTGCAAAATCCGGGGCGGTCCCGCTAGGTACCCATGATGAACAAGGGCCTTTCCTGTTACATAACTCACCTCGATCCGTTATTTTGGAAAAGACCGGGGATGTTTTGTCTTATGATTCATTATAACGGATCGTTCCTCCCGGAATAATACCCAGGCCACGAATAATATATAAATAACTGTGCCGATATGAATCCACGCGCAGGCTGGAGTAGCCCCCTCACTACGGAGTACCAACAAGGCATCCACGAGAGGCATTTCGATGCTGAGAATGAGTAGGATAAGGGATGCTTTACGCAGACGGAAGAGCAATAAGGCGGCGATCACCAGCCCGATGTATAAATCGCGATTGGCCTTGATGTAGATAATGGCTGCATCCGAAGAATGAAAAAGAGTTAAACCAAAGCCTTGAATGGCGGCCTCCGGCCCAATAAACGTGTTCACACCGAGGTACAGCAGAAACAGCGAGAGTGAGGCGACCAGCCAGTAAGAGTAAGCGCGCGGCCCCCAATCCTTGGATTGCCATGATGTGCTGGAACCATATGGATTCATAAAATAATCCTCCTTAAATTTTTCGAAAGCATCTAGGCTGGTGAATAACGTTATCCGTCATGCTCCGGTTGAATTGACTTTAGACTAACATGCAACATAGAATCGTGATAAGAACCCACTTTCGAGTAAGGAGCTTACTTTAAAGTAAGCCATAGAGGAGGGCTATATGAGAACATCTGCTAATGCTGTCATTAGTCAATGCCCCATTGAAACGGTCATGCATGTCATAGGGGGGAAGTGGAAGCCCTTGATCTTATGGCATCTAATGGAATCCACCAAGCGCTTCAGTGATTTGGAGAAGGACATACCCGAGGTTACGCAGAAGATGCTGACCCAGCATCTGCGGGAATTGGAAAGTGACGGGCTTGTTGTTCGGACCATCCATCCTTCGGTTCCGCCAAAGGTGGAATATACTCTGAGCGAATATGGAATCACGCTGCTGCCTGTGCTTGAAGCGATGTGTAATTGGGGAACGATTCATAATCAGAAAAATTACAGCTAGGTGGTGTAGGATTATTCAAATTCAAATTCAAATTCAAAAGATAAAGAAAAGAAACGTCTTATTTACCAATCGTATCCCTGCGGGATGGGATTTAAATGTTCAACTGATCATGGGAGATCGAAATAATTACATTATCGATACGGGTCTGGGCTCGTTGAACATCGAGCCTGTTAAAGAATACATAAAGCATGATTACAAGCCCATCATTGTAATTAATACGCATCATCATTGGGACCATATCTGGGGGAATGGCTCGTTCCGAGACTGTACCATCATATCTCACACACTGTGCAGGGAAATGATGGAGTCAGAATGGGAAGTGATGATTCAGAAAAACAAGAGATTTATTGAGGGGGAGACGGAATTGGTTCTTCCTAATCTGACATTTGATAACGAATTATATTTTCCGGAAGACAACATAAGGCTCATATATACCCCTGGCCATACCCTGGATTCCATAAGTGTGTTGGACGAACTGGAGCAGGTGATTCATCTAGGTGATAATGTCGGTGACTCCATGGATGAGATTGTTCCAAGCATTTATGGCGATGAGGAGTCTTACATTCGCACGCTTCTGAAATATAAAGAAATGGATTTTGACACTTGCATATCGGGTCATAATGTCGCGTTGGATAAGCAGATCATAGAGCATATATTGAGCAAGCTTTAGGATCTAGGTTGAGCTATATTGTTGAAAAGCAAATAACCGAGTGCAACGGGAATAACCCTCGTTATCACTCGGTTTTTTGTTTTATCCGCGTATGCGTTTATGCTTCGGTTTTTTCACCGCGTGCGGTCATGCTTCTATTTCCATTTCGGACGAGGGGGATGATCATCAAGAACCCCAGTAAAAAACAGATGCCGGCCAATTCATAAACAAAAGTTAGGGAAAGTGTTTGTTTTAATAGACCCGAGCATCCCATTGTGATCAGCATGGCTCCGGTCATGAGCGGAGTACGTACTCCGGTGACCCGACCGATGTAGGCTTGTTCCGTTTGCTGCATGACCAAGGTGTGGTTCCCGATAAAAATAGCCGGTTGCAGCAGCGCAATCAGGAATTGCGAGAGCATGGTCAGCCAGAGGACTGTCGACAGACCCAGCAAGAGAATGCCTGCGCCGTTCACGATCAGCCCCATCATCAGTAACCGTCCGGGAGCAATTCGGGATGCCAGCATAAACGTTACGATTCCACCCAGGATTTCGCCTACACCGTAAGGGATGGTAATCCACTGCAAGTCCTGAGCGGACAAGCCTAAGCGTTCGGTCACCAGAAATATGCTGAGCGGGGAGATCAATCCCACCCCAAGCCCCACAACCATGAAGCAGAGGCT
Source organism: Paenibacillus lautus (assembly GCF_050482385.1). Taxonomy (GTDB): domain Bacteria; phylum Bacillota; class Bacilli; order Paenibacillales; family Paenibacillaceae; genus Paenibacillus_AQ; species Paenibacillus_AQ lautus_B. Next base: position 11,008 of record NZ_JBCNHV010000017.1, on the reverse strand, counting down.
AAGCCGCAGCAGGTCTCTTTTGAATAAAACATAACCAATGCCATCCGCCATATCGCAAAGAATTGAAGAAGCTGCCGCTGCTGTATCCGTAGTTGCTTTCTGATCTTTAGGCACAAACAGCATGGCTAGCGCAGATAACGTGAACAATCCGCTCGTTAACACGAGGGCAGCCGACATGCCCCATTGCTGAAATACCCATGTGCCCAGAATCGGACCGATGATCATGAAGAGAGAGAACAGCGTTTGCAGCAGCGACATTCCAATAGAAGCATCCTCGTCCCGCACATGGATTTTGAACAGTTTCATGCCGGAGGGCTGGGCGAACTGCGACAGAATGGAAGAGCATAAGGTCGCGAAGAATACAGCGCCCCACGAGCCGGATTCCAGCATCAGAAACACGATGAAGACGGAGCAGGCACTGAGTATCTCGCACCAGACGATGGTTGCTTTGGGACGCCAACGGTCGGCGAATACACCCCCAATGAACGAAAACAGAAAGATCGGTCCGTATTCGGCAACGGAAATCATGGAAATGGCAAAAGCATTCCCGCCTGTCATATCCATGATATACAGCAAAACCGCAAAATTTCGGATCCATATTCCGAGCTGGGAGCATACATTGGAAATCAGGATCGCTCGGACGAAGCCGTTGTGGAGCAAACGGATAGAGCTTGGCATGGTGATAATCCTCCTTACAGAATCAATGCTGGAACCTATTCTGCGGTCTCCTGTAAGGTGAGAGTCAATAGGTTAGAAATAACAAAAGTTGTCTTGTTACATGCCGAGAACAATTATGGAATACTCGTGTAAATAGAGCTGATTCATTTAGGCAGCGTCGTTCCCCCTTATCAACAACGGTCCGTATCGTGTAAAGTAAGAAAATAGGTTGTTTGAGGAGGGGTGTCATGTTTATCGTCAATGTGGAAGGGGCCGTCTGCAAGGACGGGCAGTGGCTGATGATCACGCGCAGCATGAAGGAAGAGCATGCGGGGGGAACACTCTCGTTACCGGGAGGCAAAGTCGACAGGGAGGGGCACACGCTGGATATTCTGGAGCGCACGGTGAAGCGGGAGCTTTACGAAGAAGTTGGCGTCGAGGTGAAGGAGAACGTCACATACTTATACAGCTCCTCATTTGTAACGGACGATGACCGTCCTGTCATCAACATGGTGTTTTTGTGCGAGTATGATAAGGGTACGCCTTACAGCAAGAGCCCGGACGAGGTCGAGTCGGTACAGTGGATGACACTGTCCGAGATCCTAAACCATCCGAAGGCACCGCCGTGGACGAAGGAGAGTGTGCAAAGAGCGGAGAATGTCCGCTGCAAGCTGACCTAAGTATTTTTCATGGAAAGAAGAATCCAACGAATTGGAGGTGTGGTAATGAGCAACCTGTTGCAGGTCAGAGTGACCGGAATCCTGATTGAAAACGAACGTATTTTGCTGGTCAAACAGAGCGTTTCGTCTGAACGCGGCTGGTCGCTTCCCGGAGGAAGAGTAGAGCAAGGGGAAACCCTGGAAGAAGCCATGGTTCGAGAAATGGAAGAGGAAACCGGACTGACAACAAAAGTAAAGAAACTCCTATATTTATGCGATAAACCGGATTCATCGCCTTCACTGTTACATATTACGTTTTTGCTGGAACGCTTGGAGGGGGAGATCCGTCTCCCGTCGAACGAGTTCGATCTCAATCCCATCGGTGATGTGGTCCTGGTCCCGATCGCAGATTTAACGAGCCACGGGTTTTCCGAGAAGTTTATGACGATCGTTCAGCGCGGATTTCCGGAGTCAGGAAGCTATCAAGGACTCAAGAGTAATATTGGTTTATAAAGGAGGTGCTGATTTCATGAAAAACGTATTTATTGTGCGACACTGCAAGGCTGAGGGACAAGCCGCCGACGCTCCGTTAACCGGGCAGGGTATTCAGCAAGCGCTTGAACTTGCGGAGTTTCTATCTGATAAAGGGATTGATCATATGGTTTCGAGTCCTTACCGTAGAGCCTACGATACGATCAAACCCTTGGCGAATCTCATTGGCATAGAAGCTGTGATGGATGAGAGATTAACGGAGAGGGTTCTATCGGGTCGCAATGAGACTGCTTGGCGGGAGATGCTTCGCCGAACTTATGATGATTTGGATTTGTGTTATGAAGGCGGGGAATCAAGTCGTACAGCCATGCATCGCGCCGTTCGTGTGGTGGAGGAGGTCCTGCAGAACTCTAGCCAGAATGCTGTCATCGTGTCGCATGGCAACCTGATCTCGCTTCTGCTAAAGCATTATGACAACCGGATCGGCTTCGACGAGTGGGAGGCGCTAACCAATCCCGACGTGTACCAGCTCAGCTTCCGTTCGGATGTACCCGCCATACAGCGGAAATGGACCTCATGAAGCACTAGGCACGATGTGACGTACCGTATGTAAAAAAGAGTTCATAAGCGTTTATTCCCTATATTTTACGGCAGGCCATCCCCTATAATGGAGTTGCACAGATATCCAAGCTGTATTTCCTATGATTCGTATAACAAAGGGAAGTCGAATCTTGTACAAGCTGTGTGCAAGGGTTCGCAACAACATTAAAGAGATTATGAAATAAAGGGGATATGAAACATGGCCAAAACAAAACGGGGCCGCGCACTATGGAGTATGCCATCACGTGGCCGCGGCACATGCCCGGTATGCAGCACTTCTCGCATCAAGCTACTCTACGTCGCCAACAAGTCGGACGGCACAGCGCTGAAGGTATGCAAGAGATGCCAGAATGCCGATCAGTCCAGAGTCGACGCAGCTGTCGTGTAAGATGCGGTTCGTAGGTTAACTGGATAATCAGCGAACAGTTTCTGTGCCTGGAGCCGTAAAATCCGGAAACCCGTTCCTTCATGAAGAAGGGCGGGTTTCTTTATGCTGTCAGGGCATTGATTGCTCATGCGGAGGTTTACTTTGAATTTCGGATGGGATAATATCTGATTTAATAAATCGTAAATTAGATGCTCGTCAAATTGTGTAGGGAGTGAACATATCCATGCAGTTGGATAAGGTGGTTAGTTATCATAAGGCGCTTGCGGATCCGACGCGAATCAAAATGCTGATCCTGCTAGCCGAAGGTGAATTAAACGGACAGGTTCTGGCCGAGAAGATCGGCGTCACGCCGGCAACGATCACGCACCATGCAGCGAAGCTGCGGGAAGCGAGCCTGATCAAAGAGCGTAGGGATAAGAACACGATCTATTTCTCGTTAAACCATTATTTTATCAAAAATAGTGCAACCGCTACGGAAAATCTAATCTACCAACGAGTAAGGCCCGACGGCGTCCCCGAGCGCTTGGAGGAAGAAGATCAGCGGACGAAGGACGCTGTTCTGAACAATTTTTTCACATCCGACGGGAAGTTGAAGAGCATCCCTGCCCAGTTGAAGAAGAAACTCATCGTGCTTACGCATATGGTATCCCGGCTTGAGAAGGGACGTAAGTACACCGAGAAGGAAATCAACGAGTTTATTCAGGGTTACCATGAAGACTTTGCAACTCTTCGCCGGGAGTTCGTTATGCATCATTTCATGTTCAGGGACAACGGAGTCTATGAGCTCAATCCGCAAGAGATGTGGGCACGATGGGGGGATCTATCCTCATGATAGAGGAATTGCCGCTATCCCATAGTACTCACGTTCGAAGTAACGGACGTTGAGGAGTTAGGGCAGTAAGCTGCATCAAGAGGGGATTGAAACGAACCGATCAAAGGTGATAGGCAAGCGCTGGCTTTCATTAGGCAGATAGCTTGCCTTTTTAGTTTTTAACGAGCCTAGCGTATCTTTGCAGCTGGTCTGGCACTGCCTAATGTTACTCATAATCACGGGATATGCGTCGTAAATGTAGGTGGTAGTCTAAATCTTCGGCAACGTTTACAATGGGAATATAGGGATTGAATGCCAAGTGAGGTGATTGGATGGAAGTCTACCGCTGCATGAACCATCCCGAGAGGGAAGCCGTTGCTCAATGCACGCGCTGCGGGAAGCCGGTGTGTGAGGAATGCCATAATCCGGAAACAGGCCGCTGCCGCTACCGCTGCGGTGAAATGAATACCGGTCCCGGCGCGCCGAGACAGCCTAGGAACGTATGGGTGACCGTGATCGTCTCCATACTGGCCATCTTGGGCGGTCTTGCGCTGCTGCTGCTGACGATTTGCGGGGCAATCTTATTTTCTTTTTAAAATAACGCGTTCCTATTTCCGGCTAGATCGCATTTCCCATTCAAGTTTTGATATCAAGGAGTGGACAGATGGAGTTTCCTGTTTATGTATACCTGGGGTCCTGGCGGATTCATCCACACGTGCTGTTTGAATCGCTGGCCTACTTTATCGGCTTCCGCGTGTATTTATGGACCCGCAGGCCGAGCGGCATGACAAAGCTGATGAGCCTGCAGATTCTGGCTGGCATCATCGTCGGCGCAGCCATTGGCTCCAAGCTGCTATTCTGGCTGGAGGATCCGGCTGCCACCTGGGAACAGCTGCGCCAATTCCATCTGCTGTGGGGAGGCAAGACCATTGTCGGCGGTCTTCTGGGCGGATTGATCGGCGTCGAGCTGACAAAGCGCTGGGTGGGATGGAAGCATTCCACGGGCGATGATTTTGTTTACCCGCTGATGCTGGGCCTGGGGCTCGGACGGATCGGCTGTTTTCTGACCGGCCTAGATGATCATACCTATGGTACGCCGACGACCTGGTTCACGGGCGTGGATTTTGGCGACGGGGTTTATCGCCATCCGACTCAGCTGTATGAGATCCTGTTTCTGGTCGTGCTGGCCTTACTGCTGATTCCACTGTACCGCCAAAGCCGCGGCAGATCCACTCGCGAGGGCTACGTGTCCGGGCGGATGTTCCAATGGTTCATGGCCGGGTATCTGCTCTTCCGCCTGGTGATCGACTGGATCAAACCGACGCCGCATCCTTACCTGGGACTGAACAATATCCAATTAGCCTGCATCGCGGGCCTCATCTATTATGCGTGGCTGATCGGCGGCAGAAACCGGCTTCGCCGATCGATGCCGGATTCCCATTTTCCAAGCTGACCAAAGGAGTCTTGATTATGCCAAAAAACCGCCCTTATCTGTATCATGAACTGACAAATAGCATATGCACGACCTGTTACCGCAAAGTGGAAGCCAAGATCATCGAGGAGAACGGCATGATCTATATGCTCAAAAGATGCCTCATACACGGTCCGGAAAAAGTGCTGATCGCGACGGAGGCCGATTATTACCATCAGACGCGAAAGTTCATCAAGCCATCCGAAATGCCGCTCGTCTGGAATACGCCGATCCGGTACGGCTGTCCTTACGACTGCGGACTCTGTCCGGACCATGAGCAGCACAGCTGCCTCACGCTGCTGGAGATCACGGACCACTGCAATTTGCAGTGCCCGATCTGCTTCGCGGAATCGTCGCCGCATCGTACTTCCTACAGGTCGCTTACGCAGATCGAATTCATGCTCGACCGGATCGTGGAGAACGAGGGGGAGCCTGACATCGTGCAGATCAGTGGCGGCGAGCCGACGACGCATCCGGATTTTTTTGACATCCTGGACATGTGCAAGAGCCGTCCCATCAAGCATATTATGGTGAACACGAACGGCATCCGCATTGCCCAGGACCGCGATTTTGCGCGGAGGCTGGCTGAATACATGCCTGGATTCGAAATTTACCTGCAGTTCGACAGCTTTGAGGCGCATGTGCTGAAGGAGCTGAGAGGGGCCGATCTGCGGCGCATCCGCCAGGAAGCCATCGACCATCTGAATGAATTCAACATATCCACGACGCTGGTCGTCACGCTGAAGAAAGGCCTCAATGACGGCGAGATCGGAGATATCATTCAGTATGGGCTTCAGCAAAAAGCGGTGCGCGGCGTCACCATTCAGCCGATTCAGGCAGCAGGCCGGCTGGAGGGGTATGATCCGGCAACCGACCGGCTGACCGTGAGCGAAGTGCGGCGGATGATCATCGACCAGTCCGAGGTATTTACGGATGCGGACATTCTGCCGGTGCCTTGCCACCCGGATTGCCTGGCCATGGGCTACGCCTTAAAGCTGGGCGGGGAAGTGCTGCCATTGACGCGGATGATCGACCCGGAAATCCTGCTCGAGGGCGACAGCAACACGATTGTGTTTGAGCAGGATCCCGTGATCCGGGGCAAAATGTTTGAGCTGCTGTCAACGGGCCATTCGCCGCAATCCTCGGCGCTTTCCCTGAAGAGCTTGCTCTGCTGTTTGCCGCTGGCCGCTGTACCGGAACAGATTACCTATGACAACGTCTTCCGGGTCATTATCATGCAGTTCCTGGACGCCCATAACTTCGACGTCCGCTCCGTCAAGAAATCCTGCGTCCACATCATGCATCCCGACGGAAGGATGATCCCGTTCGACACCTATAACATGTTCTACCGGGATGACAAGGAAGAGCTGCTGAAGGAGCTGAAGGCAGAGGTTATCACGGCTTGGGACCGGTAAGAAGGCTCTGAAGTTATTAGGGAGGCGAGAATGGTGCAGAACAATACCCCTGAGACGGGGAAGGTATCCCCTTATCAGTTGGACCAGAACATGAAGATCGAGAACGATGGAGCAGGTGAACGATTATGGTATTCCCCATTGGAGACGCCTTTCCAAGTATCGGGCTTTGCCTGGCTTGACGCTGAACATAAATATCGCAGGCTGCCTGCGGTACCTGATGTTCCCATTCGACCGGAGGTAGATGCGTTAGCGAACTGTACATCGGGCGGTCAGATTCGCTTCCGCACGAATTCTCGGAGTGTGTCTGTCCGCGTGCGTCTGGTCGCAGGATCCGGCATGTACCACATGCCGCCAACGGGAGAGTGCGGCGTCGATGCGTATATCGGCGGCCCCGGCCATTGGCTGCATGCGGGAACGGCTCGTTTTCAGGCCGGCCAGGTGGAGTATGAGAGCAGCATCTTTGATTCCGAGACAAGCGAGACACGATCGTTCCTCCTAAATATGCCCTTATACCAGGGCGTCGAGGAAATATGGATTGGACTTGAACCAGGAGCGGAGGTCTGGGCACCGGAAGCCTATGATTCTTCCAAAAAAGTGATTGTATACGGAACATCCATTACGCAAGGCGGATGCGCCTCACGGCCTGGCATGTCGTATACGAATATCTTAAGCCGCAGGCTCCATTTGGAGTTTATCAATCTGGGATTCTCAGGCAACGGAAAAGGGGAGTCGGAGCTTGCTGTACTGGCAGCTCAAATTCCGGAACCCGCATGTCTCGTCATTGATTACGAGGGGAACTCCGGGGGGACCCAGTCTTATCGGCAGACCTTGCCGCTGTATATTGAGACCTACCGCATGGTTCACCCGGAGGTCCCAATCATTTTGATATCCCGCATCCGCCATGGGGCCGAGTCGTTTAAGCCGGAGATTCTCGAAGGGCGGCTCACGCGGAAGAAGTTCCAGATGGATCTCATCCGGGAGCTGACCGAGGCCGGAGATCAGAACCTAACGTTTGTGGATGGATCGGATTGGTTAGGTGATGATCCTGGGGAAGCCACCGTAGATGGGGTTCATCCGACGGACCTCGGCTTCAAGCTGATGGCGGATGGGCTTGAGCCTGTTCTAAGACAAGTGATAGGCGATAGAGCCGCTGCATCAGGGCGATCCAACAGGTAACAGGTTCCAATGTTGGCGTATGGGTGGAGTGTCGTTATGCAATGAACTCGAAATCTGTGACCATTGGGCAAGGTACATGATCCTTATGGCGCGGATCTATGGAATCTTTACCAAAAATGGTACAAGTCTATTATAGGTTCTAACAAATTTGTTACATCCTACTTGCGTTATGACGATAATATAGAATAATATGAAGGGGCGCGGCTTTCATAGAGGGGACCCGCGCTTTTTTGCTATCTATCTTGCCTGGACACCTTCTTATCGGAAGCCCCCCCTGTAAGAGAGTGTTATGACGCGGAAGGCCGGCATGCCTTAAGGGTTTATAGGCTTGAGATGCGCATTTTCATATTTTCCATGTATAATAGAAGAAATCATTCAAATAGGAGCTAGGAAATGAAAAAGCTAGGAAGAAACGATCTATGTCACTGCGGAAGCGGGAAAAAGTACAAAAGATGTTGTCTTGAAAAAGATGAACGCACGGTATACGGTAAAGTCATCCAGTTCCCTGGTGCGAGAGCAGCAGAGCCTAAGCTACAGGCCGATCAATTGCGTCAGATGATTAACGACAAGCTGGGATGGATGGACTGGAATGCTGATGAGGATCGCGAGCTTGCCGAGTCTGTGTTTCCTCAGATCTGCCGGGATTATGAGCTGCAGGATGATCAGCAGCTGTTTCAAGTGTTCAGCCTCCTGATGGTCTGGAACAGCTTCTCCAGAGAAGCCAATCCGAAGTACCGTAAACAGGGCGGATATGCAAGTGCGTTAGAATATATAGTAACTTCATCGCTGGACATTTCAACAACGAAGTCCGATATCGCGAAGAAGCATGAGGTTTCCGTTGCTACGTTGACCCGCAACAGCGGTCAGATTCAAGACTTCATGGATGGCATCGCGGCATCCGGTGACGACGCGAACGTCGAGGATGAGGAATCCGATAGCGAAGCGGACAAGGACTTGTCCTTGGGACGCTAGCATTGCCATAGTGAAGGATCCAACAGCATGAGTGCGGCATTTGCGCATTCGGTTTCATAGCGTGACCGCTCCTATTTCAGTGGGGCGGTCATTTTGCGTTGAATGACCCAATTGAATTCCAAAGATCTTCATACATGTTCAATCATATATGATGGATTAATCAGTTTGTGATATGATTTAAAAAAGAAACAATATTCAACGAAAATAAGTTGGAGGTCCTGATTATGACAAGGGATAACCAATTAACCAAACTTATTAGGCTGACTGGCGAGAGAGCAAGACTTGAGGCCAAAGTAAACGGAACTTATGTTGTATATAAAGATGATTTTGGCAAACTGGTAAGGGAGTATTCTAGTGGGGAGAAGGAATATGTCTCGGGAAAAGACAGTTGAACCAACAACCATGTTTGTTTTTGCCGGAAACAACGGGAGTGGGAAGAGTACGATTCGTAATCTCATCATCGACCGCAGTTGAAAGCGCTGGAAGATTAATTCTAAAAAAACTGTACTAAACAATACTTTACGCTCAAGCCGCTCCCACTCAAGTGGGGCGGTCATTTTGTCTTAATCCATAATTCGGCGTTTTCGAAAAACCGCTTTCCCGATCTAGGCAGAGGATCCGCGTGAATCCGTCAGCAGCCAGCCCAGTGCAATGCCGTATAGCAGATGACCGGCTAGCCAGAATAGAAGGGCAGGGAGGTCGGATAACTCCGGTGTACGGTCAGACAAACCGGTGGTCGGATAGAGGAGGAGGCCTACGGAAAAACAGACCAGGGAGACCCAGGATAAGCTTCGCCCGCGGGACCCATTCTTCTGCTTCAAAAAGATGGCCAGAGCGATGCTCAGCAGGACGGAGATGACAAGATGCAGCGCAAACTCGATAAGTTCGGAGAGCTTCAGCTCCTTCAGGACGGGTACGTAATCGACGTTCAGCAGCAGCGTATAGACCTTTAACGAGGTGACCTGCTCGATCATTTTAAGGAATAACCCGAGGAAAATGCCCGCGACGGTGCCTGCCCATACCGGCCTGTTCAACCTGAATTTACTCCACATGAGCAACACAGCCCCCTTTTATAGCTCATTTTACAGTGATTGCCGACTGAAAGCCCACGGTTTTAATCGTGGGATGAAAGACGGCTTTGCCCTTCCCATCCCTTCATGGGATGGGAAGGGCAAACACATAGCACGTGTGCGTGTGTGCTTTTCTTTTTGTTTAATCGTTGCAGTTGTGTGGTCAAACTGATACAATTGTTTTATGGGACAAGAATATAGACGTACAGCTACAACAGTATCTCTCATTAACTATCATTTTGTTTTCTGCCCTCGTTATCGAAGAAAAGTGTTAGTCAAACAAGTGGAAATTCGATTCAAGGAGCTATTAGCTGAAATATGCCATCAGAATAACTGGATTATTGTGGCGATGGAAGTGATGCCCGATCATGTCCATCTGTTCCTGAACTGTCTTCCCACCGATTCTCCATCAGACGTTATGGCAAAAGTGAAAGGAGTAACCTCTCGAATATTAAGGCAAGAGTTTGAGCATCTTGCTCATTTGCCTAGTTTGTGGACACGTTCTTTTTTCGTTAGTACAGCTGGAAACATATCAAGTGAAACCGTAAAGCGTTATGTTGAAGAACAAAAGAAAAGGGGGTGAACACATGCAAGTTTTAACCGTTAAGATACGCATATTTCCTGATCAACCAGCCATTCTAGGTCAATTGGGAAATGAGTACATTCGGGTAGTCAATCAACTAACCGAACGGGCTGAACAACTGGGGCATTTCCGAAAATGACTACAAAAGATGTAGAAACCATTCTTCCGTCTGCGGTTTGTAATCAAGCGATTCGTGATGCCAAAAGTGTTTTCAGTAAAATCAAGAAACTTGGTGTTCGTCCCATTCTTAAAAAACCTGTATATTTCGTTAACAATCAAAACTACACGGTATCCGAAAATACAGTTGCTTTCCCTATCGTTGTAGATGAAAAGACGAAGAAAACAACGTTTCGTGCTACAGCGACTAGTAGAGATATGGAGCTGTTAAGAAAAGCCAAACTTGGATTGATGCGTATCATTGAAAAGTCAGGGAAATGGTACGCTCAAATTTCGGTAGAAGTGCCAACAAGTGTAACAAACAACGAAAACATCATGGGAATTGATCTTGGTTTAAAAGTTCCTGCTGTTTCTGTAACTTCTACAGGTAAAACCCGATTTTTTGGAAACGGCAGACAAAACAAGTACATACGAAGAAAGCATGAGCAACGTAGGCGTAAATTAGGAAAACTCAAAAAATGGTCTGCCATTCGTAAGCTAGGTAATAAAGAGCAACGTTGGATGAAAGATCAAAATCATAAGATTAGTCGGCAAATT
>NZ_JBCNHV010000016.1:0-300437 GCF_050482385.1 Paenibacillus lautus | reverse complement strand
AAATTGGGGTGCAGTTCAATTCGCGGCTTTTTTGTTTTAAGTACCGTGTTGAGAAGATGATAGACTGTAGCTGCTTTTTCGGTGCGAATGATGCATGAAGCAGGAAGTAACCGATTGCATTCAAGTGTTAGAGATGGAGAGGACAGTATTCGTAAAATCTTGCACTAATAACATCGTCTGAGTTGGTTTCTCGAATCAGAATGACCATGGTGTAAGGTAAAAGATGCTTTTCAGGAGTCCTTCCTTTGGAGTCACCGCTCTTCCATTGAGGGACAAAGCCGTGCTACAATATAGCACAAGCATAAGTAAAACGCTTAACCTGGAAGAGAAAGTAATGACCTCTTTGCAGCAAAACTGGTATCGCAAGCTGCTTCTTTCCTATTTCCCCATTTTCCTTATCACCATTACGCTTATCGTGTTTCTTTCTTTTATTATGTTTAACAAGGCCTCACGCGAAGAGGCGGCCAAGGTGAACGGTATATCCACCAGATTTATTATGGAAGACCTTGACCGCTCCATCCATGCGATTGAGATGAACGTGCTGAACGAAATGGAGGCAAGTTCCCTATACTCAAGCTATCTGTTCAGTACCCCGTCATCCGACCAGAATCTGATGTACTCGCCGGTGAAACGACTTCGCGTGCTGCAAACGGACAACGACTTGATTGATCAGTCTATATGTACCGTCATTCGGATCAATCAGTGCTGACCACCAGCGGACAGAGTTCCCTCTCATCGTTTCCGGACCGTTCTTTTATCGAGCACGCCGCGAAGGAGCACTGGGTTGGTCGGCCGTACGCTCCATGACGGGTCTGAGGGAGAACGAACTGAAGCAGGTCGTCTCCATGTACAAAAATTTGCCGCTCCCCTTTGGAAGCCAGGGTCTGCTGGTGATAAACGTCAGATTGTATCGGTTGGAGCAGATGATTAATCTGATGATAAATGACAGCGTTTCCTTTTTGAAAATTCTAGGTTCCAGTGTTCGCCGATACCGCCATTCGGGCATGGCAGGGGCTAACCGGAAAAGCCATCGACCACCGCGGCAACGTGCACGGGGTATGCAGCGGGTCACGATATTCCTTTACCGGGGATTATTACAAGAAGGATCTGCTCACGGTGGTGAATGACAATCACGGGATCGGCATCATGATGCTGGCGGGGGCGTGGAAATCATAAAATTGAAAGGAATGCTGGGCGGCCAGTAAGGCATACACTTTCTGTAAAGCGCTTAACTCTTAGATGGTTAAGCGCCTCGATCCAACAGGTTAAGCGCTTAATTCACATTAAGTTTTATCCATAGGATGCAACGACGAAGAAAAGCTGAAAAGGAGATGAACCGGTTGACGACGACACGATTAACGATGGCGCAAGCACTGCTGAAGTTTTTGGATGCACAGTATATTTCTGTTGATGGAGTGGAGACGAAATTCGTGCACGGGGTGATGGGGATATTCGGACACGGGAATGTAACCGGTCTTGGCGAGGCCTTGGAACGAAGCCCGGGAGACCTGGTTTATATTCAGGGCAAAAACGAACAGGGTATGGTGCATACTGCCGCGGCATACGCAAAGCAAAAAAACCGTCGGCAGATTTGGGCCTGCACCTCGTCCATCGGACCCGGTGCGCTCAATATGGTCACCGCCGCTGCTACAGCAACGGTGAACCGCATCCCGGTACTGCTGCTGCCTGGTGACAACTTTGCCTGCCGCCAGCCTGATCCGGTGCTGCAGCAGATTGAGGCCCCATCGGATTACACCGTGTCAGCCGCAGATGCATTCAAGCCGGTGAGCCGGTATTGGGACCGGATTTCCCGGCCGGAGCAGCTTATCGCGGCCGTTCGGCAGGCGATCCGCGTGCTGACCGATCCGGCGGAGACGGGGGCGGTTACGTTGGCATTGCCTCAGGATGTGCAGGCCGAGGCGTACGAATATCCGGATTCGCTGTTTGAGAAAACGGTACACGTCATCGACCGCCGCCCGCCGTCGGCCGAAGGACTGAAGCGTGCGGCGGCACGGATTGCAGCCAGCAAGCGTCCGCTCATCATTGCCGGAGGAGGCGTGCACTACAGCGATGCTGCCAAGGAGCTGGCTGCATTTGCGGAAGCTTTCGGCATCCCGGTCGCTGAAACGCAGGCCGGCAAAAGCGCGCTTTCCTGGAAACACCCACTGAACCTTGGCGCCATGGGCGTAACGGGCTCGCTGGCGGCGAATCGCGTCGCGGCGTCTGCTGACCTGATTATCGGCGTCGGCACCCGGTATTCGGACTTTACAACGTCCTCCAAATGGGCGTTTCAAAGGGAGGACGTATCGTTCCTGAACCTGAATGTCAACAGTGCGGACGGCGCCAAGCTCGGCGGCGAAGCGCTGATTGCCGATGCGAAGGAAGGGTTGAAAGCGCTGCATCAGAAGCTGTCTAGGGACCGCTATCAAGCGGGTTATGAAGATAGCGAGCTTGCCGGGTTGAAAGCAGAGTGGGACAGCGAGGTGGACCGCTTGTACGCTGCCGAGCATCCGGACGGCTTGTCGCAGACGAGAGCCCTTGGCGTCATCAATGAGGTCATCTCCCCATCTTCTGTCATCGTCTGTGCGGCAGGCAGTCTGCCGGGAGACCTGCACCGGTTATGGAGACCTTCCGAACCGAAGACGTACCACATGGAGTATGGCTTCTCCTGCATGGGGTACGAGGTGAGCGGGGCCTTAGGTGCGGCCCTAGCGGAGCCGGACCGTGAAGTCTATGCGCTGGTTGGCGACGGCAGTTACCTGATGATGCACTCGGAGCTGGTCACCAGCTTGCAGGAAGGGCGGAAGATAACGATTTTGCTGTTCGACAATCACGGTTTCCAATGCATTCATAATCTGCAGCGGAGCAACGGCAGCGACGGGTTCGGCAATGAGTTCCGACGCCGCGAAGACGGGACGGGCCGCTTGACCGGAGAGTACCTCCCGATTGATTTTGCCGCGCACGCGCGTGCGCTCGGCGCTAAAGCCTATAAGGCCAACTCGCCGGAGGAACTGCATGAAGCGCTGCTCCTGGCGCAGAAGGAAAACGTGACGACGCTGATCGAGATTCCGGTCGTTCCGGGAACGAACACCGACGGTTATGAGTCCTGGTGGCGCGTAGAGGTGCCGGAGGTGTCGGCCTCAAGCAAGGTGACCGAAGCGCAGCGCCAGATGGCGGCCCGAAGCAAGGAAGCAAGGCCCTACTAGCGGCTGGAGCAGGTGCCATACTATTTGGCCCGGAGCAATGAAGGATAAACAAGTGCCTTGGGAAAGAAGCCGGTCGAACTTAAGGGCCAGGAGGAAAGAAGCAAAGCAACCCCCAGCTAAACAATGCAAAGGAGCGATGGTAATGAGTGACAGGCTGTTCAAACTAGGGATTCATCCCATTAACTGGGTCGGCGAGGACGTTCGGGAGCATGGAGACGACACGACGTTTGAGATGATTGTGGATGATATTGCGGCTTTGGGTCTGACAGGCACGGAGATGGGAAGGAAATTCCCCAAGGATCGGGCAGTGCTGAAACGGGAGCTGGACACGCGCGGCATTCAGCTGGTCTCCCAGTGGAAGTCGGTGCTGTTCTCCGATCCCGACTATCGCAGGCAGGAGCTGGAGGATTACCGACGGCACGCGGAGTTTCTGGCCGGGTTCGGTTGCAAGGTGATCAGCACGGCGGAGGTAGGGGGATCACTTCACTTCGATCCACGCCGGACGCCGAATGAGAGCATCGTTCTCCGTCTGGATGACGCCGGATGGGAAAGCCTGGCGGAAGGACTGAACCAGGCTGGAGAGATTGCGGCAAGCTACGGCATGAAGCTGGCTTATCATCATCATGGCGGAACGGTTGTGGAGCAGCCGTATGAGATCGACCGGCTGATGTCCATGACTGACCCTTCGCTGGTGTCTCTCCTGTACGACACCGGTCATGCCTATTACGGGGGGAACGACTCGCTGGAGCTGCTCCGCAAGCATTATGACCGGATCGCGTATATCCATCTGAAGGATATACGGCTTGATGTGCTGGAACAGGCGCGTCTGGACAACTGCGATTTCGTAAGCTGCATCCGCAGGGGCGTGTTTACGGTTCCTGGCGACGGATGCATCGATTTTGCGCCGATTATCGGAGAGCTCGTTGAACGCGGCTATGACGGCTGGGCGATGCTGGAGGGTGAGCAGGATCCTGCACTTCATCCGGCTAAGGAGTATGCTCAACGGGCGATTGAATACCTGGACCGTCTGGAGGACCTGACGAAGATGCAGGGTTGAAGCCCACGGCTCGAGGGTCGAGCCAGGCTCTAGGCGATGCGACTCAGTTCGAGGGTGGGATCGTAACATACTTATCGGACACCAGTAACTCATTCAAGTGCGGGCGGATCGAGCTGGGAGTGTCTACAGGTTGGAAGTATTTTTGAACTGTAAGTATTACGAGAGCTGTAAATGATTACGGCCATTGGCGAACGGAGTCATGCAGTCATATGAATGCTCAGCCGCGGCCGATCTGATCAAGGAGGTTTATCTATGAGTGAAATCACGTTCAATAACGCAAAACCGATGGATTTTGTGGCTGTAGGGAGGCTGTGCATCGACCTGAATGCCAATGAGATTAACCGGCCGATGGAGGAAACGACCACGTTTACCAAATATGTCGGAGGATCACCCGCCAATATCTGTATCGGGATGGCCCGCCTGGGCCTGAATACAGGCTTCATTGGCAAGGTGGCGGACGATCAGATGGGGCGTTTTATTACAAAGTACCTCGAAGATAACCGGATTGCAACGAAGGGCGTGACAATCGACCGTACGGGAGCCGTAACGGGTCTGGCCTTTACCGAGATTAAGAGCCCGACCGACTGCAGCATTCTGATGTATCGCGACAACGCCGCGGATTTGCTGTTGGAGACGGAAGATGTGAGCGAGGAGCTGATCGCATCCGCCAAAATGGTACTCATCTCCGGGACCGCGCTCGCGGCCAGCCCTTCCCGGGAGGCCGTGTTTCTGGCTCTGGACTATGCCAGGCGCCACGGTGCCGTGATCGCGTTTGACCTCGATTACCGTCCATACACATGGAAATCCCTGCAGGAGACGGCAACCTATTACAATTTAGCGGCGGAAACATGCGATATTATCCTCGGCACACGCGAAGAGTTTGACATGATGGAGCAGTTTGGCGGCAATCCGGAGCGCAGTGATCGCATCACGGCGGCCAAATGGTTTGATTATAACGCCAAGATCGTGATTATCAAGCACGGTAAGGAAGGCTCCATCGCATATACCCCAGGCGGTGCCAGCCATACGGCTCGGAGCTTTCCGGCGAAAGTCATCAAGACGTTCGGGGCGGGGGATTCATACGCTGCCGGCTTTCTGTACGGCCTGATGCAGGGCTGGCCGATCGAGCGCTGCATGGAATTCGGCAGCGCGTCGGCAAGCATCGTCATCTCCAGCCACAGCTGCTCTGATGCGATGCCGACGAGCGCGGCGGTTCACGATTATATCGAGCGCTGCAAGCGAGGCGAAATTACCGCCAATACCTGAGTTTAGTCACTGATCCAATCGAAAGGGGCAAACCAGCCATGACGCAAACCCTGAGCAATTATATCGGGGGACAATTCGTTCCATCCCGATCCGAAACAACCGATCCCGTATACAATCCGGCAACGGAAGAGATTCTTGCGTACGTCCCGCTATCCACGAAAGAGGAAGTGGATCAGGCCGTGCAGGCGGCCGCCAAAGCGGGACGCGCCTGGGCCAAGACGGCCGTTCCTCGCCGCGCGCGCATTCTGTTTAAGTATCAACAGCTGCTGGTGGAGCATTGGGAGGAGCTGGCGCGCCTGATTACGGCGGAGAACGGCAAAAGCTATGCAGAAGCCTACGGCGAAGTACAGCGCGGCATCGAGTGCGTGGAGTTTGCGGCCGGTGCGCCTACGCTGATGATGGGCAAGCAGCTTCCCGACATTGCCACCAACCTGGAGTCCGGCATGTACCGGTATCCGATCGGCGTAGTGGCGGGTATCACACCGTTCAACTTCCCGATGATGGTGCCGTGCTGGATGTTCCCGCTCGCCATCGCTTGCGGCAATGCGTTCGTGCTGAAGCCGTCGGAGCGCACGCCGCTCTTGGCTCAGCGTCTGGCGGAGCTGTTCACCGAAGCCGGTCTGCCGGACGGCGTTCTGAATATCATTCACGGCGCGCATGATGTGGTCAACGGCATTCTGGAACATCCCGGCATCGCCGCCGTGTCCTTCGTTGGTTCCCAGCCGGTGGCGGAGTATGTGTACAAAACCGCTTCTTCCCACGGAAAGCGCGTGCAGGCCCTGGCCGGAGCGAAGAATCATAGCATCGTGATGCCGTCTGCTGACTTGGATGCTGCCGTGACCCAGATCGTCAGCGCGGCCTTCGGTTCTGCCGGTGAGCGCTGTATGGCCTGCTCCGTCGTCGTGGCCGTGGGTGACGTGGCGGAGGCGCTGCTGGAGAAGCTGAAGCAGGCGGCCGATGAGATTACCATCGGCAACGGAGCGGACGAAGGTGTCTTCCTCGGACCGGTTATCAGGCGAGCTCACAAGGAGCGTACGATCTCTTATATCGAGGCGGGCGAGCAAGAAGGAGCCAAGCTGGTGCGCGATGGACGGAGCGACGAGGCCGTGAGCGGTGACGGATATTTTGTCGGACCGACGATTTTTGATGAAGTGACCAGCGAGATGAAGATTTGGAAGGACGAAATTTTCGCCCCGGTGCTGTCCGTCATGCGTGCAGAATCGCTGGAGGAAGCGATTGAAATCTCCAACCGCTCGGATTTCGCGAACGGGGCCTGCCTGTTCACACAGGACGGCAGCGATGTCCGCCAGTTCCGCGAGCATATCGATGCCGGGATGCTCGGCGTCAACCTTGGCGTTCCTGCGCCGATGGCGTTCTTTCCGTTCTCCGGCTGGAAAAACTCTTTCTATGGGGATCTGCATGCGAACGGAACGGACGGCGTGGAGTTCTACACCCGCAAGAAAATGGTGACGGCGCGCTGGTAGCCCATAAGCAGAGGAGACGTTCATATGAAAACCATTAAAATCGGCATTATCGGTGCCGGACGAATCGGCAAAATCCATGTGGATCATCTGCTGCACATGCCTGGTGCAAAAATTGCGGCCATCGGTGACTTATTCGCTGGCGACGAGCTGAGGGCCTGGGCTGCGGATCACGGCATTCCTATGGTTACCACTAATAGTAACGATATCATGGAGCACCCGGATATCGATGCCGTGTTGATCTGCTCCTCGACCGATACGCATGTCCCGCTGATCAAGCAGGCCGCGGCGAACGGCAAGCATATTTTCTGCGAGAAGCCAGTCAGCATGAGCGTGGATCAGACCCGCGAGGCGCTGGCGGCCGTGAAAGCGGCCGGCGTAAGTCTGCAGATCGGCTTCAACCGCCGGTTTGATCACAACTTTAGCCGGGTACGGGAGATTGTGTCCGAGGGAAGAATCGGGAAACCGCATCTGATCAAGATTACCTCGCGCGACCCAAACCCGCCGCATCCAGATTACATTAAAGTGTCCGGCGGGCTGTTTATGGATATGGCCATTCATGATTTCGACATCGCCCGTTTCCTATCCGGCAGTGAGGTCGTCGAAGTGTACGCCCAGGGAGCGGTATTGGTGGACCCTTCCATCGGAGAGCTGGGCGACATCGACACCGCCCTTACAACGCTGCGGTTTGAAAGCGGAGCGCTTGGCGTCATCGACAACAGCCGCAAGGCCGTCTACGGTTATGATCAGCGGATCGAGGTGTTTGGCTCCGGGGGCAGCGTATCCGCCGATAACGACTATCCAAGCACCGCTGTTATCAGCGGTCCGGACGGCGTCACCCGCGACAAACCGCTGTATTTCTTCCTGGAGCGGTACAAGGAAGCGTACATGAACGAGACACGGCAATTTATCGAAAGCTTGCAAAACGGGACGCCGGTGCCGGTCAGCGGCCATGACGGCCTTCAGGCGGAGCTGATCGCCGTGGCGGCCAAGCGCTCGCTGCAGCAAGGCCGCCCGGTGAAGCTGGCCGAGCTCACCACCGGCATATCGGCAGGCTAAAACCGAAAGAGGCTGTTATTGGCAGCTGTTGGAACTTCATCATATCCAAGAGCAGAACATAAAGGAGGAACACCATGCCGAACTTAATTGTACCCATAACGACGCCGGATTTGGACGGGCGCGTGCTATCCATTACGCCGCAAAGTGCAGGCTGGGTATATGTGGGCTTTGAAGTTTTCCGTTTAAGGGAAGGACAGACGCTGAACCGAGCCACGGGAGATCAGGAAGCAGCTCTTGTTCTGCTGACCGGGCGAGCCGACGTGAAGGCCGGGGGAGAGAGCTGGGACAACATCGGCAAGCGCATGAGCGTGTTTGAGAAGACGCCTCCCTATACGGTTTATGTACCCTCACAGAAACAGTACGAGGTCACGGCATTAACTGAAGTGGAGCTGGCGGTGTGCCTTGCCCCTGGGAAAGGCACTCATCAGGCCCGACTCATCACGCCGGAGGATGTCGGCGTGGAGAACCGCGGGAGCGGGAGCATGTCGCGTCTGGTGCATAACATTTTGCCGGAGCAAAAGCCGGCGGACAGCCTATTGGTGGTCGAGGTGTTTACGGACGGGGGAAACTGGTCCAGCTACCCGCCGCACAAGCATGACCGCGACGAGCTGCCGGAGGAATCGCTGTTGGAGGAAACCTACTACTTCCGGGTTCAGCCGGAGTGCGGTTTTGCCGTTCAGCGGGTCTATACCGATGACCGTTCGCTGGACGAAACGATGGCGGTCAAAGACGGCGAGGCCGTAATGGTGCCCGAGGGCTACCATCCGGTATCCGCGCCTCCCGGGTATGATGTGTACTACCTGAACGTCATGGCGGGGCCGAAGCGAATATGGAAATTCCGCAATGATCCGGATCATGATTGGCTTATGAGATAAAAGTGTCCGAAGGCTGCATTAAGGGTAAGACGGTCTTGCGCTAAATGAGTTGAAAGCTCATAATTAGTTGAAATGCCAAAATTAAACAAATGGAGCACGAGGGATGATAAGAGCGACTATTTATGACGTTGCGCGTGAAGCCGGCGTCTCTATTGCAACCGTCTCTCATGTCATGAACGGCAAGGGCAAGATCAGTCGTGAACGGCGTGAGGAGATTCTGGATATCATGCAGCGCCTGAATTATCGGCCGAACGCGATTGCCTCAGCTCTCGCCGGCAAAAAAACCTATACCCTGGGATTGCTCGTCCCCGACATCTCCAACCCGTTTTTTGCCGAGATTGCACGCTCGGTCGAGGATCATGGGCATCAGCTTGGATACAGCGTGATCATCTGCAGCACGGACAACCAGGAAGAGAAGGTAAAGCGCTATGTTAGTCTGCTGAGACAAAAGCAGGTGGACGGCGTTATTATCGGTACGGGCATATCCCATGGCGAGCTGCTTAAGCCGCTTCAGGAGCATTCGCTGGCTATAGCGCTTATCGCCCGGGACAATCCGGCACTTGGCGCCAGCTGCGTCCGGGTTCATGATTTGGAAGGGGGGCGTCTGGCTGCCGAGCATCTGCTTTGTCTCGGTCACCGCAGGCTGGCGGTACTAGCCGAGCATGAGCGGGTGACGAGCAGCAATGAGCGGGTAAGGGGATTTGTCGAAGCTGCCGCCTCGCTCGGTTTGGGGCCTTCTCCCGACTATATTGCAGCCTGTGACCATAAGATCGAGGATGGATATCGCCGAGCCAAAGCTATGCTGGAGCTGGAGGAACGACCTACGGCACTGTTTTGCTGCAACGACCTGCTGGCGATCGGCGCACTTCAGGCGATCCGCGAGCTCGGGCTGCGCGTTCCGGAGGACTGTTCGGTCGTCAGCTTTGACGATACGATCCTGGCCCGGGTAACCGATCCGCCGCTCACCGTTATTGCCCAGCCGATGGAACAGATGGGTCGACTGGCGGTGGATCTTGTGGTCAGGAATCTATCCAGCCAGAGAGGGCCTGCACAGCGGATTGTGCTCCCTCCAGAGCTGATCATCCGCAGATCCACGGCCCCGCCGCCGGCATAAAATTTTTTGGGAGATTTTATGGTCCACAACGGAATCATTTTGCACGTGAAACGGGCTACAGAGTCGTTATAAAGGGGTGTTGGCAGTCTATTTGCTGCTGATCTGCTGAATAACGTCTCTTAAGTCCGGTTTTTTTTTAGAACCTCATTCGCTTACATAAGTTTCTCTGATCGGAAAGGTACACTTCGAGACACCAATCAGCAACCATTATGAGGTTGATTGATTCGCATGTTTTGAGTTTTTGCGGAACGCTGAGGGTGCCATCCCTTTGTACTTATGAAATACTTTACTGAAGTGAAATTCATCATGAAATCCGCATACGTTGGCGATAAATCTCAGGGAATACGACGTGTATGCCAAGTAACGCTCTGCATGACGCATACGAATATCGGTTAGGTAGTCCTTGGGAGAAACATGCAGATGCTTCATGAACAACTTTCGCAAATACGACTCCGAGATGGCATGTTTTTTCGCTAACGCACCAATCTGAAGCGGATCGGCGTAATGTTCCTCGATGTCTGATTTAATCCGTTGATATGCCTCATATGCGGGCTCCATTATCGGCGGTTTGTTCTGCTGATGTAATTTGGCGATCAGCCTTAGAAGCAGAGCGCTGCTCTCCAGTTCACTCTCCGTATTCCCGGGAACCCAAGTCCTTGTTATCTCGCTGAAAGCATGCTCCAGCCCGATGGTTCTCTCACCTAGATAATGGGCTGTGAATGGGATATCAAGCCGCTGAACGCTTTGAGGGAGCTGCCATTCAGACCGGCAATGATGAAGGCTGCAGCATTCAAACAGCACCATGCTTATGGTAAGAGGAGCTTCCGGAGCGCTTTCCATACGCATCTGCAAGCCCGGTTCCATATAAAACAGCATGCCTTGACTTACCGGATATGCTTGATCCGTATGGAAAATCCCGCTGCCTTCATGGATCCAGTAGAAACTGTGCACCGCTGTATTATTACGGATATCAGACCAATCGGAAGAGGTCGTCTTCCGGAAAGTCCAGTTGATACGTACAACCAAATCACGTGTATTATACACTGCAGTCCAGCCTCCAATCCGATAGGTGATATAAGAAAAGAATAACTCAGGATCACAACAATCGCCAGGACATAATGAGCGATTTTTACATGTTTTGTATCGGCTTTTCTATGGAATACACTGCATCAATATTCTAGTGTTATACCTATCCGGATTTGGGGAAGACCTCAAAGCCGCATGATGGATAGGAGGAGAAGAGATGCTGCGATTATTTGATACCCACCAAATACGAAAGTGCAAGGAACTGGAGGGGATATGGGAGTTTGCTCCAATAGCCGGCGTGGGGGAGCAACCGGCCAGCTTCAATGACAAGCTGCCTGTTCCCGGTTGCTGGGAGATGCAACCACGCTTCGGAAACTATAGGGGAGTCGGGGTATACCGCAAAATGATCTCGCTGTCACGGAAAACTAATTTGCGAATCGAATTCAAAGGGGTTAGTCACACGGCACATATCTATTTCAACGGGGATTTGGTAGCCCGTCATTATAATGCATATACCGCCTTTGACATGATCATCCCGGAAGTTCAAGCCGGTGAATATGAGCTGCTGGTGTACGTGGATAATTCTTTCAACGAGGAATCAGCCCTTCATGTTCCTAACGATTACTATTCGTACGGCGGCATCATTCGACCGGTTGCCCTGGAAGAGATAAGCGATTTATACATTGATAACGTGATGTTCACTCCATATAAACAGGACGGGGTTTGGCACGGTACTTGGAAGGTCGTGATCCGAAACATTGGAAGCCTTGAGAAGAAAGGATCACTTCGCGGTACGCTGGCTGAGGTGGAGAGACCGCTCGGAAGCTTTGAAGTGAAGCCAGGAGAGTGGGTTGAACGAATAGCCACCGTGTCCTATCCAAGCGTGTTGGAATGGTCGCTGGACGACCCGAATTTGTATGTGCTGCGAGCGGTACTTGCCGTAGATGATACCGATTGCGATGATTGGCTGGACCGCATAGGCTTTCGCGAGATAACAACGCATAACGGAAAAATCCAATTGAACGGTCAGGAGCTGTTATTCAAAGGCGTTAACCGGCATGAGGACCATCCCATGGCTGGTTCCGCGCTTCCGCTGCCCCTCATGGTAAAAGATTTGGACCTGATTACAGAGCTTGGATGTAACTCCGTTCGCACAAGCCATTATCCGAACGATGAGCGATTTCTCGATCTATGCGATGAACGTGGTATTGCGGTATGGGAAGAAAATCACGCTCGCGGCTTGAGTTTGGAGCAGATGCAGCACCCGAATTTCGGTTGGCAGAGCGAACAGGTGACTCGTGAAATGGTGCTTCAGCATTATAACCATCCGTCCATCCTTATATGGGCCATTCTGAATGAATGCGCCAGTCACACCGAGGAGGGGAGAGCTCACTACGAGAAGCAGCTAACCATCATTCGGCAGCTTGATCCAAGCAGGCCCCGGTCCTTCGCTTCCCATCACCGGGATCAGGAGAAATGTTTTGACTTGGCGGAGATCGTGTCGTTCAATCTCTATCCAGGCTGGTATACCGACGAAAATCCGGGGGAACTGGCGGATCTGGCTAGGGGTTGGGCAGATGAGCTTGGCGGAGAAGGAAAACCCATGATCATGAGTGAATTCGGAGGGGACGGGTTCTACGGATTCCGCAGTCCGAATCGGGAGAAAGGCTCCGAGGAGCGTCAGGCCGATATTATTGCGAGTAATCTAAAAGCATACATGGAGCGCGAATACATTTCCGGGATGTTTATATGGCAATTTAGCGATTGCCGAGTGACGGAAGGGCTTGGCTGGCTCCTGAATCGTTCATGCACGCGGAACAGCAAAGGCATTGTGGATGAATATCGTCGTCCGAAGCTGGCGTATGAAACCGTTCGACGAATCTTTTCGGGAGAACCCGATAATATTTGACTGAGTGGTACATAAACCCTATACTTTTAGGTAACAAAGATCATGTTCAAAAGGGATGAGGGAAATGACCACGAACGGAAGACCGCGAGAGTTCAAGAAGGAAGCTGTCATTGATGCTGCCACGGACGTATTCTGGTCCAAGGGTTATGAAGCGAGTTCCACACAAGAGCTGTGCGAGAAGACAGGGCTGGGTAAAGGGAGCTTATACAATGCGTTCGGCAGCAAGAATGAGTTATTCGAGCAGGTGCTTCAACGCTACAATGATGAAGGCCTGGAGATATCCAGAGAGATTCTGGGCCGTTCCATCCCGGTTAAGGAAAGGCTGCGCGCCTTGTTTGAATGGGCGATCGGCATGGATTTTTCGGACCCGAATCACCGCGGCTGCATGGCGGTTAATATCAGTATGGAACGAGCTGGGCGGGACCCGATGGTTGAACGGATATTCGGGCAATATATTTATGATCTTGAGGAAGACTTGAACAGCGTGATGGAAGAGGCGATTCAATCGGGGGAGATTCTGGCTGAACGCTCTGCGAAGCAGCTGGCCAGCTTATTCTTAAGCAGCTACTATGGACTGCGAGTGATGAACTCCGCCACGATGAATCGTGAGTTGGCCGATCGAATCGTCGAAAGTACACTCGATGCTATTTTCTAGATTATAGATGAAATTGAGGGGTATTAAAGAAAAGGCCGTATCCAAGGGTGGTTCAAACCTACCTTTGGATACGGCTTTTCTATTGAAGTGTGGAAGTAAACGAATATGTCACTTGCGACGGAGGCATTAGGCCATTAAGCTAGGAACTTTTTTCACCGAAATTTGCATATTACGAGGTATCGTGCGGTTCTTACACCTAACAAATGGGGAAGGGCGATGAACCACTTACTCGATTCATCCTGTTCCTCGCATCTGAAGAAAAAAAGCTCCTTAGGTGATCAATATAGGATCGACGTCCAAAAACCATCACCCGTTCAATTTGTTATTTGAACGGGTTGTTTTACGTTTATTGCTCAACGATTTCAAGTATGGTCCGTGCGCTTGATCTGTGTTTTTACGCTTCTCGGCCTCCAGTTGATCATGAGAACCAGCTGATCTCTCATATAAGGGACGGAATAATGGAAATTGTTCTCGATCCAGTGGAATACCAGGCCGATCAAGGCGTGCATGTTGTAGATGATCAGAAGTTCATGGTTGAGTTCTCCCCTAGGATAGTCTAAATCTTCCATGGCGATTTGCTTTAAGGCTGAGAACATTTTATCCCGGACCAGCGGTAGAACATCGCTTTTGAATAAGGCCGTATATACGTCTGCATTTTGATGAATTTGATCAAATATTTTTACGGCATTGGCAGGCAACTCATCGATATGAAACACGTCGACTTCCCCGTAAGGAGCCCTGAAGGATGCGATCAGTTCCTCCATTAAAGGAGTCAGGATATCATCCAGAAGAGCCTCTTTGTTGTCGTAGTGGGTATAGAAGGTTCCTCGATTGTAATTGGCTAACTCTACGATTTCCGTAATGGATATGTTGGAGAAGCTCTTCTGTGAGAGGAGTGATAGAAGCGCTTGCTTTAAAGCTTCTTTGCTGCGGACGATGCGACGATCGGTCATTTTATTGCTCGATTGCATAGAGTCGTGTCCTTTCGGTTAAAAATATAACGAATTTAATAGTTAAAATCTAAACAAAATTACGCTTTTTGTTCGGTATCGTACAATTCCACGCTTTTTAATGATTGTGACCTAAATCATACTACGATTATACTAGAATTGACACATGTCGTGTATTGTACAGTTGTTGATGGTTGTCCCTGATTTCCAAAATGATATCACAACCAATTATGGGGGTATGGAACATGAGATTATCTGGTAAAGTTGCGATTGTTACAGGTGCTGCTTCCGGTATGGGAAAAGCGACAGCGGAACTGTTTGCTGCCGAAGGCGCAAAAGTTGTCGTGTCTGACCTGCGTCTTGAGGCGGCGCAAGCCGTTGTTGACGAAATTACGGCAAAAGGCGGCACAGCCCTCGCCTTGGTAGCGAATGTGGCCAAGGAAGAAGATGTGCAGCAGCTGGTAGATGCTACTGTCAATGAATATGGAACGCTGGATATTTTGATCAACAATGCTGGCATTATGGACAACTTTGTACCGGCTGCTGATCTAACGGATGAGTTGTGGGATCGCGTATTTGCCATCAATACAACGGGACCGATGAGAACCATTCGTAAATCATTGCCCATCTTCCTGGAGAAAAAGAGCGGGGTCATTGTCAACATTGCCTCTGCTGGAGGGCTTATGGGGTCCAGAGCAGGTGCAGCGTATACGGCTGCTAAGCATGCCGTTGTCGGATTAACCAAAAATGTCGGTTTCCAATATGCAACGCAGGGAATCCGTTGTAATGCGGTTGCTCCAGGTGGCGTCAGCACGAATATCGGCACCACCCTTAACGCGCCGAATTCGTTTGGCATGGAAAGAGCTATGGCTGGTATAAACCTGAACCCACGGGCAGGGGAACCGGAAGAGATCGCAAAAGTAGTATTGTTCCTGGCTTCAGATGAAGCCAGCTTTGTAAACGGTACTGTTGTTACAGCCGATGCAGGCTGGACTGCCTATTAATAAGCATTTGCAAGCGCTAGGGCTTTCTAAAGGACACCTCCTTTAGGAAGCCTTGTTTTTTGGGGCGGCATGAAGGTTGAAACTTTCCCAGCTTATAAATAAACCTTTGCTATTCTACACAACCTAAATCAGTCTATTGACAGACATGCCCATGTTACATAAGTTACTCTTCTCGAGGAAGGAGCAGATGCACTGTGGAAATATTTCTTATGGTACTTATTTTTCTGGTTCTTGTCGGTATTTCCAACATCATCAATCGATTTCTGCCATTCATTCCGGTTCCGTTGATCCAGATTGCGCTAGGGATCGGGGCCGCCTATATCCGCGGGTTCCATCACGTGCCACTGAATCCGGAATTGTTCATGGTCCTGTTTATCGCACCGCTTTTGTTTAATGATGGGAAGCTGACCCCACGGAGCGAGTTATGGAAGCTCAGGTCCAATATTCTGCTGCTGGCGCTAGGTCTCGTATTTGCAACTGTTCTGATTGCGGGACCTTTCATTCATTGGCTTATTCCGGCCATACCGTTATCAGCTGCCTTTGCGTTGGCGGCGATACTGTCGCCTACCGATGCGGTTGCGGTGGGCTCTTTGTCAGGCAGGGTGAAGCTGCCGGGAAAAATCATGCATTTACTTGAAGGCGAGGCGCTTATGAATGATGCGTCTGGTCTCGTAGCTTTTAATTTTGCGATTGCGGCAACAGTGACGGGTTATTTTTCTTTAACGAATGCCATCGGCAGTTTTTTTGTCATTGCCATTGGAGGCATCGTTGTCGGGGCGCTTCTAGGATTTCTTGTGATCTGGTTCAGAATGCTGCTGCGCCGGCTCGGTATGGAGGACGTCACGCTTCATATGCTGATCATCATTCTGACGCCATTCATCATCTACCTCATAGCCGAGGAATTTCATCTATCCGGGATTCTGGCTGTCGTTGCGGCGGGTGTCACCCACGCCGTGGAGAGGGATCGTATGCGATCCGCATCCATTAAACTTAGAGTTGTATCGGACAGCACCTGGTCTGTCATTCTGTTCACGTTAAACGGGCTGGTATTCATTCTGCTCGGGCATGAAATCCCGGGGGTCGTCACTCAAATATGGAGTGACCCTGCCTATAACAATGGTCAAGTGCTCGGTTATATATTCCTGATAACGGCTGTTCTGATCTTACTGCGTTTCGTATGGGTATGGGCTTCAACGAACCGCCAGTTCAAATCTTCCCTGCTGACTGCACTGTCGGGCGTACGGGGGGCGTTGACGCTGGCTGCGGCTTTCTCCATCCCGCTCACCCTTGCGGACCATCGTCCATTTCCAGAGCGAAGCTTAATGTTATTCATCTGCGCGGGTGTCATCCTGTTGACTCTGGTCATCGCAAGTGCGCTGCTTCCGCTGCTGACACGTGAGAAACATGTGAATACGGCAGCGGTGATTGATCGTGAGAAAGAAGCACGACTTCATATGCTGCAAGCGGGAATACGTACCGTGCGGGAAGAAATGACGGATGAAAACAGGGAGGAGGCGGTTCAGCTTATTTATGCGTATACCAAGCGGCTTCAGCAATCTCAAATAACGGATAAGAGCGACATGCGAGAGTTCTGGGAAGCCACGATCACTGTTAGAAAAATCGGACTTACTGCGGAACGGAACGTTACGGAAACATGGCTTAAGGAACATAAAGCTTCTGCAAGGGTCGCGGAGCAGTTGCTGTCCTCGCTGAACAAGGTTGAGATGCTGCTTACCAGCCGATATAAGTTCAAGCTGCTCACGAAAAATTTATGGCGGAATTTAAAGGGCTTGCTGAAAAAAAACGAGTCCAAAGAAATGCCCATGTCTCCGGATCACCCGGATTGGGAGATGTATAAGGCATTGAAGCTTGAGGCTATTCGTGCAGCAATCCATGAGATCCAAACGGTGAAGCCGGCACAGAGGCAGGAAATTCTGCAAGCGGTTATTGCAGACTATCGTGCAATGGAGCATTTTCTTCAGAATGATCGTGTATGGAGCCGAAGAAAGCAGAAGCTTAGCAGTGAACGCAGGGAACTGGAACTTAAAGCCATTCAGTCAGAGCGTAACGAGATTCAAAGCATGTTCGAACATGGCGATATTGACCGGGCACTTGCGAGCCATCTGAGAATGGATGTGAATTACCGAGAGGCGAATTTGTATGAGTCTCAAGCACTGGTTGAAGACGAGGGCCATTAGATGATGGTCCTTGTTGTGCTTGATGGAGTGTCAGGTTTACGTTACAATAATGAAAAGCTAAGGGTGAACATACATCTGCTTCATCTGCAGAACACCTATTAAAGGCAATCTCATGCTTAAAGAGGGGGTAGGAACATGAGCGTAAATAAAGAAATATCCTCAAAGAAATCGGCAATGGCCTGCCCGTCCACCTATAAAACCTTCAGTCTCGCCGTGCAGGCGCTTGTGACGCTTGAACGTCACTCCGGCAAATGCTCAAGCGGTGATATCGCCTCGTATCTGCATTCGGAATCGACATTGATTCGACGCGTGCTGAAAACACTCGCGCAAGCCGATATGATTGAATCGCGTGAAGGAAGAGATGGTGGATACCGGCTGAAGAAGAACGCCTGCGATATTACATTGGCTGAAGTGTACTCGATTCTTCAGGTCCACAGCTCAATTAGCGACAGTATGCTGGACGCAGCTTCCGGTCATTGTTTTGCTGAGGAAATCAAGGAATCCTTTGTTGGCATTTTATCCGAGATTGAGGACAGCACCTTGAAAATACTGGAGTCACGCACGATTGCGGAGATCGCTCAGTGAACCTTTCAAAATGTTGTTGACAATGAATTTCAGTCTGCTATATACTGTGCATTAAATAACACAGTTAACTTGCGATCTAAACTGTGCAAAAAAATGCACAATATAATCTTGGAGGAAAAAAACCATGTCTACAATAACAAAACCCGATTTTCAAACCGTGATTCAGGAACGCCACTCGGTTCGTCAATACGATCCGTCGGTAAAGATTCCAAGAGAAGAGATGGAAGCGATCCTGATGGACGCTACACTGGCACCTTCCTCAAGCAACCTGCAGCCATGGCGCTTTCTTGTCATCGATGATGCTGAGCTCTTGAAGAAGCTGCATCCCATTGCCAATAACCAGGAGCAGGTACTTCAAGCCTCGGCCGTCATTGCTGTTCTGGGAGATATGAAGTGGTATGAGAAGGGCGAGAAGATTTATACCATGTCTGAAGAAGCGGGGTATATGACCGAAGAGATCAAGCAGCGCTTTATCTATACGGCCGAAAATCTTTATGCGAATATGGATCAATCCGTAAAAGAAAGCATCGTGGATGTGGATGCCGGATTGATGTCCATGCAGCTGATGCTGAGTGCACGTGCCAGAGGGTATGATACCGTACCGATGGGCGGATATAACAAAGTTCAGTTCGTGGAAGAGTTCAATATTCCTTCCCATTACCGCAGCGTCATGTTGATTGCCATCGGCAAAGCAGCCGCTCCAGGTCGGCCAACGGTAAGATTGCCGCTTGAAGACGTTGCTTTCTGGAACGAAATCTAAAACCTAAATCGTAGCTAAAAAAGGAATTCTTGTGACAACCGCCTCATCTTGAGGCTATGTAAGAGATGAGGGTGGTTGTTGCCGATTTTGACGAGCTTGAACGGAGTCTGGTAATATAAGGAATAGGGGATTTGGGACAATACGATAAAGCGATGGCGCTTCTGCTGAAAGAAGTAGGCGAAACCAGTAATGACGAGGGAATCAAAAGCTATCAGAAGGCGATTGTTTTTTATTCGGATAAGCTCGATCAAATTTGGAAGTAATCTGCATTGAATATTTCATAATTTATATTATGTTAACCGATAATTGGCGTCTACTAATAATAAAAAAATATGGGTTGTTTTACAAAGGTGATGGAATATCATGGATATAATCATATCCTCACTTTACTTAACTGGATTTTAGGTTGCCTTCATCTCTCGTTAAGGTTTGGACCTTATACTAAGTATGTCACTACAAGTGATGGAAGGAGCAACGCAGATGAACAAGAAAAACAAAATGAGTATGTGGTCGATAGGACTTGGAAGTGCTTTTCTGATGATGATGTTAGCTAACCATGACAATGTGCATGATGGACAAGCCCGATCCGGTATCGCTTCAAGTGCAGCTAGATCCAATGTGGCTATTCAATCCGTTAATAAGAACTCGGCAGTCAAAATGCCCGAGAACCAGGAAATTACCCCCGAAATGATTAATCAATTCTTAAAATTAGTAGCAGAGACATAAGTTAACGTTGATTCTCTATACGTAAACGGTTTTGAAGACCAGTCCCATACTCTGGGGCTGGTCTTTTTAGCGTGGGCTCTAAAGAGTTCTTACTCAGAGCAATTTTACTGACAGATGTGTCGCTAATCAATCGGCTGTAAATTATTTTAAAAACAGGAACCCATGTTCTTGTCATATCTTCCCAGGAAGCTTATTATTATCAAGAGGGTTAACCTGAAGCGGGGGGATTACAGACGAATGCAAAGCGATCACACATTAAACAGCAAGCGAAGGACCACGGGGATTGGCATGTACCGGGAGATGCTATTCCGATACGTATTCCCGCATAAGAAACTGCTGGCAGCCCTAACGGTGCTGCTGTTATTTTCAATCGGGCTGCAACTGATTAATCCGCAGATCATTCGGTATTTTATCGATACGGCTCAAGGAGAGGGGAGTTTGACATCCCTCTATTATGCGGCAGGTTTTTTTATCGTATTTTCATTGCTCCAACAAGGCGTTTCCATTGCGGCTGCTTACTATAGCGAGAATCTGGGCTGGACGACAACCAACAAGCTTCGTACTGAATTGGCGGAGCACTGCCTGTCGCTGGATATGAGCTTCCACAAAACCCACACGTCCGGCTCTTTAATCGAACGGGTCGATGGGGATGTGAATGCGCTTGCCAATTTCTTCTCCAGCTTTATAATCCATCTGTTCGGCAATCTGCTCCTTATGATCGGGATCCTGGCTCTTCTGTATCGAGAGAACTTCTGGATTGGTCTTGTTATGACGGTGTTTGTTGTCGGGAGCATCTATGTCATTCAGCATATCCGGCGATTTGCGATACCGGTATGGAAGCGATGGCGCGAGCTGAATGCGGATTTCTACGGATTCATTGGCGAACACCTTGAAGGCACTGAAGATACGCGTGCCAACGGGGCGGCTGGATATGTCATGAATCGATTCTACGAGATGGCCAGACGCATGCTGCCGGTTCGAGTTCGTGCATTCATCGGATTTTTCCTTATGTGGAGCACAACCATATTGGTGTTTGCGCTGGGCAATGCGGCCGCATTTATCGTCTGCGCTATACTGTGGAAGAACGGACAGGGTGGTTTGACGATCGGCTCCATCTATTTGGTATTTTATTATACCGAGCTGTTAGCCAAGCCGATTGAGAAGATCCGTACCCAATTGGAGGACTTACAAAAGGCAGATGCCAGCTTGCTGCGGGTCCGGGAATTGCTGGCAACCGAGCCCCAGATCAAAGATGGACCTGGAGCCCCGCTTCCGTCAGGTCCGTTGTCGGTGGAATTCCGTAACCTGAACTTCTCCTATGAAGAAGGCGGGCAGGCTACGCTTAATAATCTGCAGCTGCGGCTCGAGCCAGGCCAGACTCTAGGGCTGCTTGGGCGTACAGGCAGCGGCAAAACGACGATCGCCCGCTTGCTGCTGCGTTTCTATGATCCTCAAGAGGGAAGCGTCGAGCTGGCAGGAAAGGATATCCGGGCCTTCAAGCTTCATGAACTGAGGCGCAAGGTCGCCATGGTTACGCAGAATATTGAGATTTTGGAGGGGACTGTTCGTGATAATCTGACCTTGTTTGATGAAGGCATCGCGGATAGCCGAATCATATCGGTGCTTGAGGAGCTTGGGCTTGGGGACTGGTATGCTTCGCTTCCCGAAGGACTCGATACGAGCCTGGCCTCAGGCGGGGGGAGCCTGTCGGCTGGTGAGGCCCAGCTGCTGGCATTTGCCCGTGTCTTTCTGACGGATCCGGGTCTCGTCATCCTTGACGAGGCATCGTCCCGCCTCGATCCGTTAACGGAATACCGGATTGAAGCAGCCATTACGCGTCTGCTGCAGGAGAAGACATGTATTATTATTGCCCACCGCTTGGCTACGGTTCAGCGTGCCGACCGGATTCTTATTCTGGAGAATGGCCGAATGCTCGAAAGCGGTCGCCGGGAAGAGCTTGCCTCAGACCCGCAATCACGGTTTAGCCGCATGCTGGCTGTTGGAATGGAGGAGGTGCTGGCATGAAAACAAGACATTTTTTCTGGCGGTTGATTCTGTACCGGCCGGGTTTATATCTGATCAACCTGTTGGCATGGTCCCTTATCCATATGGCTCCACTGATCCCCGGACTGTTAACCAAGGCTTTTTTTGACCATTTGGAAGGTACATATGCTTTTCCCTACGGCGTTTGGGCGATTGCCGTGCTGCTCATTGGAGCTGCATTAGCCCGGATTGCGCTGATCTTCGGCGGTTTCATGACAGACGTGCATTTCCGCTTCCGCATCAGCACCTTGCTTCGCCGCAATATGCTGTCCCATGTCATGAAAGAGCCTGGAGCACGGGCAATACCCTGCTCGCCGGGAGAAGCCATCAGCAATTTCCGGGATGACGTCGATCAGGCGGAAGAAGCGACAAGCTGGTCCGTGGATACTTTAGGACTGGTCGGATTCGTTATCGTTGCCAGCTGGATTCTTATATCCATTGATCTGCAGCTGACAATTCTTGTGTTCGTTCCTTTGATACTGGTGGTTACTGCAGCCCAGATCGCAACCACACGCATCCAGAAATACAGGGCGGCGAGTCGGGAATCGACGGCAAAGGTAACGGGTGCGATTAGCGAAATGTTTGCCAACGTGCAAGCCATTCAAGTCGCAGGGGCTGAGAAACGCGTAGTGGAACGGTTTGTAAGTCTTAGTGAGAAACGGCGCCAATCCATGGTGAAGGATAAGCTGTTAACGGAAACTTTATCTTCCGTATTCACCAACTCCGTCAACCTCGGCACAGGATTGATCCTCGTGCTTGCGAGTCTTAAGATGCGAAATGGCGATTTTACGGTTGGGGACTTGTCGCTCTTTGTGTATTATTTAACTTTTGTCACACAGCTTATATCGAACGTAGGCAACTTCATGACCTACTACAAGCAGATGGGCGTCAGCTTTCAGCGCATCAAATCCATGCTGCAAGGGGCACCGGCTTCGCTGCTTACAGCAGCCAATTATATCGGTATCGGTAAGGTTAAGAACAAACAGACTCCTTCTACCATTTCCGCCGCCGAAGACGGCGTAGAAACGGCTTATATTGAGGCACCTCCGCTCTCGCTGCTGGAAGCGCAAGGACTGTCGTATCAATATCCCGAAACCGGACGCGGCATCTCGAATATTAATCTGACGCTTTCACGCGGTACCTTTACTGTCGTTACAGGGATGATTGGGAGCGGTAAAACAACGCTGGTTCGCACATTGCTGGGCTTGCTGCCTGCCGAAAAGGGCGAAATCCGGTGGAACGGCGAGAGGGTGACAGATCCTGCTGATTTCTTTATACCTCCTCAGAGTGCGTATACTGCGCAGATCCCTAGGCTGTACAGCGATAAACTGCGAAACAACATCCTGCTAGGCATAACGGAGGAGCCTGGCAGTCTGGACCGTGCACTACATGCGGCCGTAATGGAAGAAGATATCAAGCATCTGCAGCATGGCCTGGAGACGATGGTAGGTCCACGCGGAGTCAAGCTGTCCGGTGGTCAAGCTCAGCGGACTGCGGCCGCACGGATGCTGGTAAGGGACGCGGAGTTGTATGTATTTGACGATTTATCCAGCGCGTTGGATGTTGAGACCGAGCGTAAGTTATGGGAGCGGCTATTCAGCGAGCGCGGCGGGGCGACTTGCCTTGTGGTATCTCATCGAAAAGCAGCACTTAACCATGCGGACCATATCATCGTGTTAAATGGCGGAGAGATTGAGGCGGAAGGCACGGCGGAACAGCTGCTGGCTTCAAGCGAAAGCTTCCGGCAGCTGTGGTATGGCGAAGAAACAGGATAATAAGTAAGATCATGATTGCAATCGATAGAGTAAAAGATGTATCCATCTCACCATAGACAGAGGAGATATCCCCCATGCAAAAAGCGGAACAAATTCAGCTGGAATTCCGTTCGACAGGACACCTGCCTATCTTGAATGAATTCGAGCTTCCGGATGATCAAGTCCAATTTACCGCTCATCCGAAAGAAGCATTAAACCTAGTGGAAGGTCAGTTTCCCATCGTCATTTTAGCTGATGATCATCCTGTCGGCTTCTTTATTCTGCACGCCACGGAGCGCGTCAAGGAGTATACGAGCAATTCTCATGCCATGCTGCTTACTGCCTTATCCATTGACCATCGTCAGCAGCGTAAAGGGTATGCCAGAAGAGGGATGCTTGCGCTGCCATCGTTCATTCGAAGTAAGTTTCCTTCCTGCGATGAAGTGGTGTTGGTCGTGAACCATAAGAATGTTCCAGCTCAGCAGCTGTATGAACGGGTTGGTTTCGAAGATACGGGCAGGAGAAGGATCGGGCCTACCGGAGAACAATGGGTTATGAATATAACCATATAATTAACAATGCCGCAAAGACGCCTGGTCTTTGCGGCATTGCTTTATTTAACTTGGTTGACGCTCCGCCAGGCAGCTTCCAAACCTGAAGCAATATACTCCAGGATCGGTTTGCTGTAGAAATAACCGCTGTGGGACAAGGGATTCCAGCTGGTTAACCAGTTTCCCACATTAACGGATATATCGTTACGCACCGTGCGGTCATACACTTCATTTATACTTTTAAGGGGATAGGCAAGGATATCGTCTTTATCATAGAAATTGACCCATTCCCCCAGCAGCTGATCATGATAGTGCTTCAGCTGCCCGGAAGGGACGTCGATCGGTTTGTCAAAATCGCGGTACCGCATGCTCCACAAAGGTAAAGTGGTTCCCAGCGTATAGAATAAGGTCAGGAGTTCTCCGCGCTCCAGCGGTGCTTGAGGGTCAACGACCAGACGATGCCCACGGGAGGAGAATTGCAGATCATAGAAGAAATTGCTGGCGATTACAGATCCCAGGCTATGAGAGATCACGCATAATGGAGCCTCGGGACCGGCAGAGAGGGCAAGTCGGTGCAGCGCCTCACTGATCGTCCGATGAACGGCCTCATAGTTCTGATCTTCGGTTTCCACGGGCTGATAAGCCACGGCATCCGCCAGATTGTGGATCACGTACTGCCGAAGGTGCTGATAACGTAAACGGTAAGGTTTAATGCTGCTGCTGATTAACTCAGACTCGCGTGCCGCGAATACATCGGCCCAATGCACAGCCTCCATGGCCAGTTGCTCATGCGGAATACCGGAGGTTTGAGAGAAAGTCTCTCTTAATTTTTTCATGAATTTATCCGCATAGTCTTTCTTTTGTGTTCCCAATCCGTGTACAATGATCACTGCAATTTTTTGCTTCATCCAACTGCAGCTCCCTTCATCGGAAATGGAATGAATGGATATCTTTTACTCTTTATACGCGATTTATACTCGAATTGTAAATAGGTTATTACAGTACGGATGACACCGGTAAGGTCAGTAGCTCTTTAGAGTCATTCCGTTCATGGCCAAATTTGATTACAATGAAGGGATATCTAGTGGTAACATGATAGATAAAGAGGCGGGTACATTCATGTTCTAGATTGAAATAGGAGGAAAGGTATGTCCTATAAACAAATGAAATGGTTGATTCTGATCATTCCTACTTTGACGATTGGCATTTGGGAATATGTTCGGCATGAGTTCCTGCTGCCTTATATATCGATGGATCTTGGCAATCTGCTGGCGCCTGTTATCGTGTTCTTGGTTTCCATACTGTTTCTTACCCAGTTGTTTGCATTGATTGAACGAAACCAGGAGGAACTGAACCAATCCAGGGCATTGCAAGCCGCGATGCATGAACGGGAGAAGATTGGCCGGGAGCTTCATGACGGAATCGCCCAATCCTTGTTTTTGCTGAACGCGCAAATTGATCGGATTGAGAAATCGGGAGTAACTGGAGAAATTCCATACCAGGAAATTAAGGAAAGTGTCCACCGGACCAATGCCTACGTTAGAGAAGCCATTGCTAATCTCCGATATCCGGCAGATCCGCAGGCCATTCCGTGGATGCATAGCATGAACAGCTTAATTGAGGAAATCAAGCAGGAGACCAATCTGCATTTCGACGTTCAATGGGAAATCCCGGATGCCATGCTGTCCGCCAAAGAAAAGGTGGAACTGTTGGCTTCAATCAGGGAATCCTTGTTGAATATTCATAAGCATGCCGAAGCGAACCATGTGAAGATAACCGCGACAGCAGCGGATTCAAGCTGGCACTGCTCCGTCAGCGATGATGGCAAAGGTTTTGATTTGGACAAGCCGCTCGGCAGCAACCGGTATGGGATCAAAATCATGAAGGACCGGGCCGAGGCCATGGGCTGGAAGTTCATGGTGGAAAGACATAACAACAAAACGATCATCAGCATTCGGAAGGAGAATATCGCATGAACGAGCAGCCTTTTCGCGTGTTAATCATTGATGACAGCGATCTTGCGAGAGAAGGAATTCGCACCATTCTAAGCAGCGACCCGACCTTTGAGGTCGTGGCCGAAGGACAAAGCGGCGAGGAAGCGCTGGAGCTGACCGAAATATGGATGCCTGATATTATCCTGATGGATATTCAGATGCCTGGGATGGATGGATTGGAAGCGACCAAGCGAGTGAAGGACAAGTTTCCTTACGTTAAAATTGTCATGGTTACGGTATCCGACGATATCGCTCATTTGTTTGACGCCCTGAAACGTGGAGCGCAAGGCTATCTGCTGAAGAATCTGAATCCCGAATCATGGCACGAGTACCTCAAAGCCATTGCCGTGGACGAAGCACCGATGAGCAGGGAGCTTGCTTTCCGTATCCTGAAGGAGTTTTCGCAGCATGAGAAGCCGAATCCAAGCAATAGTCCATTAACAGTGCGGGAAAAAGAAATTTTGGGACTCGTAGCCGAGGGATTGTCCAACCGCGATATTTCGGTTGCCTTGTGTATATCCGAGAATACGGTCAAGAACCATCTGAAGAACATTTTACAAAAGCTCCATTTGGAAAATCGGGTACAACTGACCCGTTATGCTTTTGAACAAGGGTGGATGGGGAAGAGATAACGGTCAGGCCTGTGTCAATTAACCGATAAGGTCATATCAAAGCATGACTTTAAGCGAGCGAGAGAGACGTCCGGGGAGTGTACGCACGTGTTCATTTTTGTTTAACAAGGAATATGCCCAGCGCAATGATCCCGATGCCGGCCCAATTTTTCCATGTTGGAACTTCCTTCAGGAACAAGTAAGCCACTCCTAACGAAATCAGGATTTCGAGGCATTTGGAGAAGATCAGCGTATAACCTAACTGGTCGGTGGCTTTATATCCATAACGGATTCCGTATCCGATGCACATGTTGGCTATGAGAAACAGAGGAAGCATGAATAACTGAAACTGCAGCGTCGGCCAGAACAAATGCTGGATATGCTTGGTTTGGTACGAGAAGACAAGGTTGATGATCGACAGCCCGCCGAAGAGTAGACCGACACTGTAGATATAAAACATAATGCGCCTCCTGTAACGATGTCGTTGTAGTACGCCATTAATGTTTCCGCACGGAAACTTTTTTATCCAAGGACAATGCGACAGAATTTCTCTCGTGTTATATCAGGACAGCCTGGCATGGACGATTACATTTAAAAGTATTATTGAAAAAAGGATGACTCCCTTCCGTGCGGAGTCATCCTTTAAATAATTGTTGCGGAATTTCAACATTGGATCGTTGGCTTCGTTAGTTAGCTTGATGAAGTCTGCTGTACACACCGCCGGAATGTATCAATTCCTGGTGCGTTCCCTGCTCGGCAATACCATCGGAATTGACGACGATAATTCGGTCCGCGCTCTGAATGGTGGTCAGTCGGTGAGCAATCACCAGCGTTGTTCTACCGACGGACAGCTCAGCCAGGGACTTCTGGATTTGCGCTTCCGTCTCTGTGTCGAGTGCCGACGTGGCCTCGTCCAGGATCAGGATCGGTGGATTCTTAAGGAACATTCTCGCGATGGACAAGCGCTGCTTCTGACCGCCAGACAGCTTAACCCCGCGTTCCCCGATGACCGTTTCCATACCGTCCGGCAGGCTTCGGATCAGTTCATCCAGCGAAGCACGCCGTGCAGCTTCCCAGATTTGCTGGTCCGTTGCATGTAAGTCGCCATAAGCGATGTTGTCGCGGATCGTACCGGAGAACAGGAACACATCCTGCTGCACGATCCCGATATGCTTGCGGAGGTTTTGCAATTTGATATTCCGGATATCGATTCCATCCACCGTGATCTTGCCCTGATCCACATCATAGAAGCGTGGGAGAAGGCTGCAGATGGTTGTCTTTCCCGCACCGGACGGTCCGACAAACGCGACCGTTTCTCCAGCACGGATCGTGAGATGTATGTTATTCAGTATCGTCCGGGATGGTTCGTATCCGAAGGTAACGCCTTCAAAGCGGATATCTCCCCGCACGGAGGACAGGGATACGGCGTCAGACACATCGGCGATCTCCGGATCGGTATCCATAATCTCCAGGTAGCGTTTAAAGCCAGCAATGCCTTTGGGATAGCTCTCAATGACGGCATTGATCTTCTCGATCGGCCGGAAGAAGATGTTGGAGAGCAGCAGGAAGGCCATGAATTCACCCATTTCAATTTTGCCTTGAATGAAGAACCACGCGCCGCAGATCATGACGAATACCGTGATCAAACGCATCAGCATGTAGCTGATGGACGAGCTCTTTGCCATCGTTTTATAAGCCAGCAGTTTGGTGGCCCGGAATTGCTTGTTCTCTTCCTGAAACAGTTTATTCTCATGCTCTTCGTTCGCAAACGATTGGACCACACGGATACCGCCAACATTGTCTTCGATGCGGGCATTGAAATTCCCAACATTCCGGAACAGTTGACGATAGGTCGTGGTCATTCTGCTGCCGAACTTAATGATCAGCCATGCCATCAGCGGCACGATGATAAAGGTGAGCAGCGCTAGCTCCAGGTTGATGTAAGCCATTAAGGAGAAGGAACCGAGCAGTGTCATAACGGCGATGAACACATCTTCCGGTCCATGGTGGGCTACTTCTCCGACATCATTAAGATCATTCGTGATGCGCCCCATAAGATGTCCAGTTTTGTTGTTATCAAAGAAACGGAAGGATAACTTCTGAATGTGGGAGAACATTTTTTCCCGCATATCCGTCTCGATATTAATGCCGAGCATATGCCCCCAGTAAGTCACGATGTATTGCAGCGCGGTATTCAGCGCATAGATGGAGAGAAGGACGATGCAGGCAATCAGGATAAGCGGCCAATCCTGGCTTGGCAGCAGATCGTCAATGAATTTGCTGACGGCAAGCGGGAAAGCAAGCTCCAGCAGTCCAGCAATAACGGCACATGTAAAATCTAAAATAAACAATCCCTTGTACGGCCGATAGTACGAAAAAAACTTTCTGATCAAGAATTATCACACTCCAGGTTCTACCTCTGTCAGGGTTATTGGTTTAAGATTAGCTGACAGCCATTAGGGGCTGTCTTGCGATGGTTTCGTATCATACAGCTCAAAAGCCTGAATGTACTCCTGAATGATCTGGTCCACTGCTTTTAATTCTCCGCTGACCACTTCTCTGATGGCTTCAAAGTCCGGGTCATTGACTTGCTTCTTCAAGGTCTCTCGTTTCACAACCAAATTGTCCAGAAAAGAAAGCGCGCGTCCCCGGCGGAACGTCTGCGCCATCTTGCCGCCTTCCCTGCCGGCGTGGCCTTCATCACGCCGTCTTCCGTGTCTCCCGCCGTGCCGGTGGTTATCCCGGTCGCGAGGCTCCGACCGTTCTTGACTCGATGTATCCTGTTCCTCTTGGCGCATAATATCAACCTCCTCAACGATAACTAACGTATACGTTTGTATACCACTTAAAGTGATTGTATACATTTGTATACAGTTCGTCAATCTATTTTTCTTCATTAGATTGGAAAAATTGAGGAGATCAATGGAAGATATGCTATGATGATAATTAGCTGTCCCAGGATATTGTCATGGATGAATACGCACACCGGGATCAGAATGAACATGGGAAGGGAGCTGTACACAGTGAGTGAACATCATCATGAGTACTGGATGCGTCAAGCGATTGCAGAGGCCCATCGAAACGTTCAACATGTGGAGGGGGGGCCTTTTGGAGCGATTGTGGTGAAGGATGGTCAAGTGATTGGCAGGGGCCGGAATCTGGTTACCGCGCTGAACGACCCGACGGCTCATGCGGAGGTGCAAGCTATAAGGGAAGCATGTCTGCATCTGGAGGATTTCCAATTAAAAGGCTGTACGATTTATACCAGCTGCGAGCCTTGTCCGATGTGTCTGGGGGCCATCTACTGGTCCAGGCCCGATGCCGTTTATTATGCAAGCACGAAGAAGGACGCGGCTGAGATCGGATTCGATGATCATTTCATATACGATGAAATCGCGATGCCGATGGACCAGCGCTCCATCCCTATGAAGCAGGTTCAAACAGCGGATTATTTGCTGCCATTTCAAGCGTGGAGCTCCGCGGAGCGTAAAATCGAATACTAATAATAAAACCGGGCTCCCAACATGGGAAACCCGGTTTATTCTTATTTATGGATGGGGATGCCGAAATATGTATAGAGCGCTTCGGCATATTCCTGGGCATTGCCCGGTTTAAAGGTGTGGACGCCGCCGGCTTTGTAAATTCTGAATTCGTCATCATCCACGGTGTTTCTGCCTTCTGCCGTACGTATGGATACTCGAGCCGTTTTATTAAAGGGCGAATCGGTGGCATACTCGCACCAGAATGAAGTGGTGATGAAATCTCTCGGTAAGTTAGGTTCCTCCGTAAAGGAGAAGACAGGATCCCAGGCTTCTTTTTTCCACTCTTCCAGCATCCAGCCATACGCTTCGGTTTGAACGAGCCGGTAGGTCTCGTTCCCCTGGGTCTGCACAAGGCCATCAACCAATTCCAGAGGGTGGCGCGGCCCGGCTCCTCCGACGCCGACATCGGCAATATATCGCTGTTCTTCGATATCCACCTGCAGAATATGATGCCGACGCTTGGCAGGCGTATCGGTTTCATCCCGCCAGAAGCGTCCGAAATAATGAGTGACCTTAAATCCCAGCTCCTGCAGCAGCCAGCCAAATAGCGCATTGAGCTCGAAGCAGTAGCCGCCGCGATGCCGGGTTACGATTTTATCGTAAAGATCGGGGATATCCAGGGAAAGTGGAATTCGATCAAGGATATCGAGATTTTCATAGGGTACAGTATGCACATGCTGTTCCTGCAATCTGGCGAGCATATAAGCGCTGTTTACAATCGGGCCCGTGTATCCAATACGCTCAAGATATTGGTTTACGTCCAGGCCATGTATCGGGTTACTCATTCGATCACCGCATCTTTCGTCTTTGATCAGCTTGGTAGAAGTAAGCCGTGTATATAATTATATACTTTATATCATATATTTGGGCTTTCTAATAGAGAACAAGAAGGAGGCGGAAGAGGGATGATGCCAATGGATAGCATGGATAGTTTGTGGAATGACCGTAGGTTTATTGGGCTGGAATGGGAATGACCACTCAATTTTATCCGGGGAGTTAGTCCCATCGTATGAGGGTAAATTGGCTGCTGTTGAAACAGTCATTAAACAGGTGACTAAATCCCTATGTTGTCCAGCACAAAAAAAGGGTGTCCCTACCGCCGATCCTATTGGCGAGGGACACCCTTTCTTAAGGAGTATAGATCAACTCAATATTAACCGCAGGTGCAGTTCAGAACCGGTTTACGTGCCGCTGTGGTTTCGTCGAGTCGCTTCACGACCGTGGTATAAGGTGCACCTATGACAACCTCCGGTGTGGTTTCGGCTTCCTTGGCGATTTGAATCATCGTGTCGATGAAACCGTCTAGCGTTTCTTTGCTCTCCGTCTCGGTCGGCTCAATCATGATGCATTCCTCCACGTTGAGCGGGAAGTAGATGGTTGGCGGATGATAACCAAAATCAAGCAGCCGCTTGGCAACATCGAGGGTGCGCACGCCGTACTCCTTCAGTTTTTTGCCGGACAGCACGAATTCGTGCTTGCACAGCCCCGGGTAGGCTACTTCGTAGTATGGAGCCAGACGATGCATCATGTAGTTGGCATTCAGCACGGCGAGCTCCGAGACGCGGCGCAGTCCTTCCGGTCCATAGGTGCGAATATACGTGTAGGCGCGGACCAGGATGCCAAAGTTGCCATAGAACGCCTTCACGCGGCCGATTGACTGTGGACGGTCGTAATCCCAATAGAAGGTGCCGTCCTCGCGTTTGGACACGATCGGTTTGGGCAGGAACGGGATCAACAGGCTCTTCACGCCGACAGGGCCTGCACCGGGACCACCGCCGCCATGCGGCGTACTCATCGTTTTGTGCAGGTTGAGATGGACCACGTCGAAGCCCATGTCGCCTGGACGGGTGATGCCCATGATAGCGTTGGAATTGGCTCCATCATAGTACAGCAGGCCGCCGGCTTCGTGCACGATTTCCGCAATTTCCACGATCTGCTCTTCGAACAGACCCAATGTGCTAGGGTTCGTCAGCATTAAAGCCGCCGTATCGTCACCCACGACTGCGCGAAGGGCATCCAGATCCACCATGCCGCGCTCATTGGACTTAATTGTGATCGTGTCGTAACCGGCTACCGTTGCGCTGGCAGGGTTGGTGCCGTGCGAGGAGTCGGGAACAATCACCTTGGTGCGCTTCTCGCCACGGCTTTCATGGTAAGCACGGATCAGCATCAGTCCTGTCCATTCCCCATGCGCTCCCGCAGCCGGCTGCAGCGTTACTTGATCCATGCCGGTCAGTGCTGCGAGATCATTCTGCAGGGTATAGAGCAGCTCCAGAGCGCCTTGAATGCTTTCTTCGGGCTGGTACGGATGGATCTTGGCAAAGCCGGCAAAACGGGCAACATCCTCGTTGATCTTCGGGTTGTATTTCATCGTGCATGAGCCGAGCGGATAGAAGCCGTTATCGATGCCGAAATTACGCCGCGACAGCTCCGTATAGTGACGGATGACATCCACTTCATATACTTCCGGCAGTTCGGCCGGTTTGCTGCGAAGCAGGCTTTCCGGAATCAATGAAGCGGCGTCGGTCTCCGGAACGTCGCATTCAGGCAGGGAATAGGCGATACGGCCGGGCTTACTGAGTTCAAATATCAATGCTTTTTCCGGTTTCATACGATCGCCTCCAATTCACCAATAAATTGGTCGATTTCTTCCTTCGTCCGCCGTTCGGTCACGGCGATCAGCATGCATCCTTGAAGCTCTGGATAAGCTGCACCAAGATCGTAACCTCCGATATAACCTGCACCCAGAAGCTTCGAGTTGACCTCCTTCACGTTCGTTCCTTCAGGCAGCTTTACCACAAATTCATTAAAGAACGGCGAGCTGAACGGGAGGGAGAGGGAGCCTTTGGCGACAAGGTCGGCAGCGTAATGGGATGTGCGCGCATTCAGAAGCGCTACTTCCTGCATGCCTGCTTTACCTAGCGTGGACATATATACGGACGCGCACAACGCGAGCAGCGCCTGGTTAGAGCAGATGTTCGACGTTGCTTTTTCGCGGCGAATATGTTGTTCCCGTGCCTGCAGCGTCAGTACAAATCCGCGTTTGCCGTCCTGATCGACGGTTTGGCCCACGATACGACCGGGAATGCGGCGCATCAGCGGCTCGGATACGGCGAAGAATCCGCAGGTTGGTCCACCGAGAGAAGCTGGAATGCCAAGCGGCTGGGCATCGCCAACAACGATGTCAGCTCCGAGCACGCCAGGGGATTCCAATAAACCGAGGGACAGCGGGTTAACGCTCAGTACAAGCAGTGCTTTTTTCTCATGAACCAGCGGCTCGATTGATTTCACGTCTTCGATGCAGCCGAAGAAATTCGGTGATTGCAGCAGAACGGCGGCGGTATCATCCGTTATAGCAGCAGCGAGTGCATCCTGGTCGGTAACGCCATTGACGATGCCGACTTCCACGACGTCCAGATCGAGTCCGCGAGCCGAAGTCAGAACGATTTCACGGGCTTCGGGATGGACAGCACGCGAAATGACGATTTTCTTCCGTTTGGTTGCGCCGCTGGCGAGCGCCGCAGCCTCGGCAAGTGCCGTGGAACCGTCATACAT
Source organism: Paenibacillus lautus (assembly GCF_050482385.1). Taxonomy (GTDB): domain Bacteria; phylum Bacillota; class Bacilli; order Paenibacillales; family Paenibacillaceae; genus Paenibacillus_AQ; species Paenibacillus_AQ lautus_B. Next base: position 266,516 of record NZ_JBCNHV010000016.1, on the reverse strand, counting down.
GCTGGCATTGGCCACTTTCATGCCGGTCAGTTCACAGATATAGGATTGAAATTCAAAAATCGCTTGCAGCTCACCTTGGCTGATCTCGGGTTGGTATGGCGTATAGGCCGTGTAGAATTCAGAGCGGGAAATCACATGATTGAGCACGACCGGAATATGGTGGTCGTACAAACCAGCCCCCAGAAAGCTTGTATAACGGTCGAAATCGGCATTACGGTCCGATAGGCGGCGCATATGCTTCAAAAGTTCAGGCTCACCCAGCCGTTTTGACATGGGAAGGACGCCGTTGTAACGGACCGCTTGGGGAATATCGGCAAACAGATCTTCGATCGTTTCCGCGCCGACCGCAGCAAGCATATCGGCTTGATCCTGTTCCGTCATAGGCAAGTAACGATGCTTCATGTTAAGGCAGCTCCTCTTTTGTAGAATGGTGTCTTTACCACTTTGGCTTGTAACTTCTTACCGCGGATCTCGACCCATACCTCGGAATCGAGGCCCGTATATGGGGTTTCGATCAGGGCCAATCCGAGATTTCGCTTGAGTGAAGGGGATTGGGTGCCGCTGGTCACTTCACCGATTGGTTCTCCTTCATGGTTGTATACGGGATAGTGGGAGCGCGGAATTCCGCGCTCGATGAGTTCAATGCCGACGAGCTTACGTGGTACGCCGTCTTGCTTCTGCTGTTGAAGCGCTTCCCGACCGATGAAATCGCCGCTGTCCAGCTTCACGAAGAAACCGAGACTGGCTTCAAGCGGAGAAATCGTGCTCGAAAGCTCTTGCCCGTACAATGGCAGTTTCGCTTCGAAACGGAGTGTATCCCGTGCGCCGAGTCCGGTTGGAACAAGACCATGTGGTTCTCCGGCAGCTAATAGTTCTCTCCAAATTGCGGGGGCATCCCCAACGGAGCAATAGATTTCAAAGCCGTCTTCTCCGGTATAACCGGTGCGGGAGAGTAGGGCGGTACAGCCGCATACCTGTGCGTTCTGAATAAAATGGAAGGAAGGGAGTTCGCTTAGCGCCTCATTGGTTGCCTGTGACATGATGTTCACAGCGGCAGGTCCCTGAAGTGCAATTAGAGCCGTCTCAGCGGACACATTACGGATGGCGACATCACCTGCAAGATGATCTTGAAGCCACTGGAGGTCTTTGTCGATGTTGGATGCGTTTACAACCAGCATGAATCGATCTGCCGACAGTTTATACACAAGCAGGTCATCTACCGTACCGCCATTGTCGTAACACATTAACGTGTATTGGGCCTGGCCAATCGATATGCGGGTTACATCATTGGTGGTCATCTTCTGGATAAAAGCTTCAGCGTCTTGTCCGGTGACGATAAATTCACCCATATGGGAGACGTCGAACAGGCCGGCGTGCTTTCGTACGGCTTCATGCTCTTGCACAATGCCGGAAAATTGCACGGGCAGTTCCCAGCCGCCGAAGTCGATGCAGCGGGCAGAAGGAAATTCGGAATAAAGCGGGTAAAGCGGTGTACGTTGTAATGAACTCATCTCTTCACCTCTTCTAATTGGCATGATCAATCGGGGAAACACCAAAAAAGGACAGACAGAAGGATAACAAGCTGTGCTGAAAAAGCCCGCTCGTTGCGTAATCCTTCTGCTCTGTCCTTTGTACCTGAGAGTTACCCCACATGTCATGTAAGTATAATGTCAAGCGTGTGTGAGTTTCCCCGTGGGTGATTCTACATTCAGAATTCTCTCCAGAGGTGCGTCCGGTAAAGGTCCTTTTGCCTGAGAGATTCACCGTGTTACGGCTTACTCCTTCGGCGCTACCTGTCAATCCTGTCGGTAATCTCTCCCGCTACCATCATCCGCGTGAAAATTATTGAGTTGTCAGATCTTTCTACGTTCTTCTGATTATTATAAACGTGCCCCTCCATAAAGTGTCAACCTTTATTTCACCAAAATATTTTCATTCTTAAAATTTTTGTCAGATATCTTAACATCACTGCATCCCTGTTTTATTCTGTGGGAGAATAAGCCAACCGAATATGCGGATGATGATGGATGGGAGAGACCGCCACGCAAAGGTTCAAACCTTGGCGGCACCGAAGGAGCAAACCGTTATGCCTGCCAGGCTGACGAGTAATCTCTCAGGTAAACGAACCGCCATCTGACGCAGCTCTGGAGAGTGCGCAAGCCACCCAAGGGGAAAGGTCGAACCGAAAATAATGTGGGTCGATCATAAACTCTCAGGTACCGAGGACAGAGAGAAGGCGAATGCCTTTTTTCGCGTCCTTTTTTTCATTTATTCACCTTAATTTCATTTCTTTAAGAAAAGAGGAGTATCCGTAAATGAGTGAAATCAGAGAGAATTTGGTGTACAGCGACGATCATGAATGGGCGTTGAAGGTAGATGGAAATGTGGTGCGCGTCGGTATTTCTGATCATGCGCAATGCCAGCTGGGCGATATCGTATTCGTAGAACTACCCGAGGCGGGCGCTGTCGTTGCCGCAGGTGACAGCATCGGTACCATTGAGTCGGTCAAAACCGTATCGGAACTGTATTCCCCTGTATCCGGTACCATCACGAAAGTGAATACTTCCCTGGAAGATCAGCCGGAGCTTGTGAACGGAGAGCCGTACGAAGGTGGATGGATCATTGAGGTAGAGGTGGAAGGCGAGCTGGAGGAAGCACTCGGAAAACTTCTGACTGCGGATGCTTATCGGGCTAAAGTGGATTAAGTATTGAATCATAACATTGAATAATGAAACATAACGGCTGCTACTCGTAATAAGGTTTACGAGTAGCAGCCGTTTTAATTTTTGGCATTAATTCTTGGAACCTTGCAGGTTCGATATCAAGTGCTCGAAGCCACACGGCGCGCGATCCGGCGTGCTCGAAGCTCAGGCAGATTCACGATCAGAATCCCGCCGATGATGAGCATGCTGCCAATGATGGAATAGGAAGAAATTGCTTCGTCGTACAGAAATGCGCCCAGTCCCAACGCGATGATTGGAGAAACAAAGAGCCAGGTGGACGGGAAAAAGGCATTCGTTGCTTTTAGCAGCCAGGCATATAGACTATGGCCCAGCATCGAGCCAACCATCGTCAAATACAAGACAGATCCGATGGCTGGCAACGTTAGAATACCATTCCATTGTACCTGTTCACTGAACAGGGATAACAGCAATAGGGCTGCGCCACCGTACATCATCTGCACCGCATTGATCGTAATCGGTGAGACATTCGGCATGTCAAAGGACAATTTCCGGGTAGCCAGGGAGCCCACACTATAACCGATTTCGCCTATAAGAATTGCGATACAGCTCAGAATCCAGATGAGATCGCTCCCCATCGCTAGCTCGGGCATAATGAGCAAACATACCCCCGCAAAACCGACCGCGCACCCCCAATAATCACTGCGCCGGGCATTTTTCCGCATCACGACCGATTGGATCATCAGAATCATCATGGGGCCTGTTGCCGATAGGATGGCGGCGATCCCTGAGGACACATGCTGCTCGGCCCAATACAGCGTTGCAAACGTCAAGAATGTGCTGGTCATCCCGATTAGAAGGAATTCCTTTCGCAGGAGAAGGCTCGGTTTTGCCTTCCGCTGCAATATCATCCATAGGAAGATGAAGGCGCCCGCCAGAAGAAATCGAAGCCCCGCTGAGAGAAACGGCGGCAGTCCTGCTTCAACGCCAATCTTGATGGCGAGAAACGTTGTACTGAAAATGGCGCACATCAGCAAGTAGTTAAAAATAATCATGTAGCATCCTCCTTTTTCTATACTATAATAGGTAGTTAATAGAACAGATTGGCGATAGGTAGAACAGATATGTTTTAATGGGATCGGGGGAAGAACAGATGGAATTATCAACGCGGGACGACAAACATCAAGGGAAGCGAACATTGCAGCAGTCAGTCTATGACACCATTCTGGAAGGAATCGCTCAGGGAGAGTGGAAGGAGACTGACAAAATCCCGTCCGTGAGGGCGATGGCCGAGCGTTTGAACATTCATCGATTAACGGTTCTGAAGGCTTATCAGCAGCTTCTTGAGGACGGGATTGTGGAAGTGAAATATAAATCAGGATACTTCGTAGCGGGTAAGGCAGAAGACGCATTGGCGGAATCCCTTGCATCTAGCCCGCCTTGGGAGTATCAGGCCAGATCGCTGTACGTCAATCGCAGCCGCTTGTCCGACATTCACAGGCATCAGGTCGATTACCAGATGTCGGAAGCATTAATCGATCCCGCGCTGCTGCCGAATGCATTCTTGTCCAATCACGTGAAACAAGTGTTTGACATGTATCCGAAGGTATTAAGCACGTATTCTTCCGTGTCCGGAGATTTGGAGCTGCGTGAGGAAATGGCCCGGTATTTTATGGACAAACAAGGCATTACGGTCCATCCGGAAGAGCTGCTCATTACGACGGGATCCCAGCAAGCGATCGACCTGATCTCGCGTTCGCTCGTCAAAAGCGGAGACTCTGTATTGATCGAACGGCCGACGTATAGTCCGGCGATCGATGTTTTTGTGCAGCAAAATGTCAAGCTGCTTCCCATTGAGATTACGCCGGAAGGGTATGACCTTGAACGAATTGAAGGTTTTATGCGAGTGGAGAAACCGAAGCTGTTCTATATGAACCCAACGTTTCAGAATCCGACGGGATACACGGTTCCGATCGCACAGCGCAAGGCGCTGGTTGAACTGGCGGAGCGATATCAGTGCATTCTGGTGGAGGATGAGGTGTATCACGACATTTATTTTGGAGATCCGCCGCCGCTGCCCTTTTTTTATTACGATACCGAAGGCTATGTTATTCACATTCGCAGCTTCAGCAAATATGTGGCCCCCGGTTTGCGGATATCGGTGCTGGCTGCCCGTCCGGAGCTGATGAAGGTCATCCTTCCGATCAAGGCGCTGTCGGACAACGGGACGCCGCTGCTGACGCAAAAGATTTTCCAGCATTATTTCTTCTCGAGCAGACTTCAGGAGCATGTGGCCAAGCTGCGGATTGCGCTGGAGCTCCGTAAAGCGAGGATGGAGAAGCTGCTTGAGCCTACAGAATGGCGATGGAACAGCCCCGGCGGCGGCTTGAATTTGTGGATACAGCTGCCGGAAAACGTCAACGTGGATGTGTTATTACAGCAATGCCTGGCGGAATCAGTAGCGTTTGTGCCGGGGCGTATCTGCGACCCGCTGGATCAGATGGAATCGTGGATCAGGCTGAGTTATTCGTATATCAGCGAGATTCAGCTGGAAGAAGGGATACGTCGTCTCATCGAGATATCGGAGCGGGTGTGTTAAATGTACAATCGCAGCCTATGTTTGGAAATTCGTTGAAGTACAATCAGAGCAGCCCACCTCTAGGGAGGGGCTGTTTTTTTGCTGGAGATAGGAGATGCAGGCGCGAAATCCAATCGAACGGATAGATGAGCTTTTCATGAAGGAAGTTTGAAGCTGGATTCGTATTCCATTTTGCAGGGTAATTACATTTCGGGTTCGCAAGCGGATCTATTACCCAATGTAACTTCGTCAGACACTCATCTACTACCTACATACTAGGAGGTTCCGACAAATGGACAATTCAAACGCCAATTCGAATGCTAACAGCAGCTACAACAAGACGAGCAAGGACCAACAGCTGGAACAATTCACGGTAGACAATGACGCTAAGGAATTGACAACCAATCAGGGACTTAAGGTCTCTGAGGATGAACATTCGCTTAAAGCAGGCGAGCGCGGTCCGACCTTGATGGAGGACTTCCATTTCAGAGAGAAGATGACGCATTTCGACCATGAGCGGATTCCGGAACGGATCGTGCATGCCCGCGGTTTTGGGGCTCACGGTTATTTTCAGTTATATGAATCCATGAAAGATTATACAAAAGCCAAATTTCTGCAGGACCCTTCCGTCGTCACCCCGGTGTTTGTCCGGTTTTCCACGGTTGCGGGCTCCAGGGGATCTGCCGACACCGTCAGGGACGTACGCGGTTTCGCAACCAAGTTTTATACGGAAGAAGGGAACTATGATCTGGTTGGCAACAACATGCCGGTCTTTTTCATACAGGATGCCATGAAGTTTCCCGATTTCATTCATGCTGTCAAGCCTGAGCCACATAACGAGATTCCGCAGGCGCAATCCGCCCATGATACGTTCTGGGATTTTGTCGCTAACAATTCGGAAAGCGCGCACATGATCATGTGGGCGATGTCCGACCGCTCGCTTCCGCGAAGCTTCCGAATGATGGAGGGCTTCGGCGTCCATACCTTCCGTTTCGTGAACGAAGAAGGAAAGGCGCATTTCGTGAAGTTTCACTGGAAGCCCGTGCTCGGCACGCATTCCCTCGTATGGGATGAAACGCAGAAGCTGGCAGGCAAGGATCCCGACTTTAACCGCCGCGATCTGTGGGATGCGATCGAATCAGGGAATTATCCGGAATTTGAGTTTGGCGTTCAAATGATTCGGGAGGATGAGGAATTCAATTTTGGTTTTGATATCCTTGATCCGACCAAGATTTGGCCCGAAGAACGCATTCCCGTCAAAATCATCGGTAAGATGACACTCAATCGCAATACGGATAATTTCTTTGCGGAGACGGAACAGATTGCATTCCATCCGGGACATGTTGTACCGGGAATCGATTTTACCAACGATCCGCTTCTGCAAGGCCGCTTGTTCTCGTATACTGACACCCAGCTTTCACGGCTCGGCGGACCCAATTTCCACGAAATTCCGATCAATCGACCGATCGCACCGGTTCATAACAACCAGCGTGACGGGATGCACCGCATGACCATCAATAAGGGACCAGTCAGCTATCATAAGAACGGTATTGCCGGTAACACGCCGAAGCCGGTTCCGGTGGAGCGCGGCGGTTACGAGCATTACACCGAGAAGGTGGAAGGGCGTAAGGTGCAGGCACGAAGTGACAGCTTTAAGGATCATTTCAGCCAAGCAGCCCTGTTCTGGAACAGTATGTCTGAGGTCGAGAAGCAGCATATCGTAGCCGCATTCCAGTTCGAGCTTGGTAAAGTGCAGCGAAAGGAAATTCGTCAGCAAGTCGTCGACCTGTTTGCGAACGTTGATAGCGAACTTGCCACCCGGATATCGGAGGGCATTGGAACCATGCCTCCGCAAACCAGAGGCTCCGCTTCCAGCGAGTCTTCTCCGGCACTGAGCATGATGAATACCGTGAAGCTCCCGTTAACCCGTAAAGTGGCGGTACTGGCAGGCAACGGATTCACGGATGAACTACCGTTTGTGCTTGCGCAGCTCCAACAAGCGGGCATCATCACCGAAGTGGTTAGCGCGAAGCTCGGCGTAATTCAAGGTAAAGCCGGCGGGGAATTGGAAGTGAACCATTCGCTGCTGGGGGCGGATTCAGTCTTGTTCGATGCGGTGCTTGTCGCAGGCGGCGCGTTAAGTGTATCCGAGCTCTTGGCAGAGCAGAAAGTGCTGGATTTCGTCAAGGAAGCGTATCAGCATTTCAAACCGATCGCAGCCATCGCCGAAGGGGCTAATTTGCTTCCTTCGTCCAGCGGCGAAGGAATCGTGGTTGCTCAGGAGAATGAGGATCTGAAGCCGTTTGGCGAAGCCTTCATTGAGGCGATCGGGGCGCATCGCCATTGGTCGCGCACGATCTAAGAATGGATTGCCCTTGAATTAATAAATGGATTGCGCTATAATCCCCCTTAATCACTGGCTAAAAAAGGTGAAGGGGATACTAATATGATAAACATTAAATTCAATCAACTTCATCATCACAAGCAGCGTTAGCACGCCTGTCATTCTACAGGGTGGGCTAACGCTGTTCGCGTTGGCCTCCCTGCCGCATATCAAGCGCGCGGGACCATGAGGTCCGGCGCGTTTTTTATTTTCATGAGAACGAAAGGATGAGTAAGCGATGCAGAATGTAAAAGGAACGTATGATTATTTTGGCCAAGAACAGGCGATCCGAAGAAAGGTGCAATCGACGCTGCGTGAAGTGTTTGAATGTTATGACTATGCTGAGATGGAGACAACCATTCTGAATGAAGCGGAGCTATTGTCTTCCAAATACGCAGGAGGGGAAGAGATTCTGAAGGAGATGTACCAGCTGACAGATCAAGGCACGCGACGTCTGGGGCTCCGATACGACCTGACGATTCCATTCGCCAAGGTGATCGCGCTGAATCCTGCCATCAGCCAGCCATTCAAGCGTTATGAGATGGGGAAGGTATTCCGGGATGGTCCCGTGAAACGGGGCAGATTGCGGGAGTTCCTGCAATGCGACGTTGATGTGGTGGGAATCTCGGGACCCGAAGCGGAAGTTGAGCTAATGCAGCTAGCAGTCGAAGTGTTTCGGAGACTTGACATTCCGATCATTCTCAGGTGGAACAATCGAAGCTTTCTGGGTGAAGTTCTTGGCGCTATGGGCGTACCGGAAGAGATGAAACCATCCGTCATGCTGACGCTGGATAAGCTCGATAAGATTGGCAAAGAGGGCGTTCGGCAAGAGCTTGCGGGCAAGGTACTCGCTCCGGAGATTTGTCGTCAAATTCTGGATTTTGTTGATCTCAAGGAGCCGACACTGGAGCAGATAACGAGCAAATACAACGTGGACAACGAGCGCGGCGCACAAGAAGTACAGATCCTGCAAAATATGCTGCAGCGCGTCGGGCTGCAAGACATCTGCGTATTTGATCCGTTTCTATCAAGAGGTTTGTCATTTTACACGGGAACCGTATACGAAATTTTTGACGCATTGCACGATTTCCGTTCAAGCTTGGGCGGTGGCGGCAGGTATGATGCGATTATCGGGCAGCTCGTTGGACGCGAGGATATTGCCTATCCTACGGTGGGGCTTTCGTTTGGCATGGAATCCATTATGGAGATGATCCGGAACCGGCCGATTGAAACGAACAAGCTGCTCGTTGTGGTTATCCCGATAGGAGAAACCGTTCCGGAAGGATTGAACGCTGCAGCAGCACTCCGGAATCGCGGGATTCATACTCGATTGGCGGACAACCGCCGCAAATTGAAAAAAACATTAGCTTCCGCTTCAGCTGAAAGCATCCCTTATGCCATTCTGATTGGTGAAGATGAAGCGGCGGCAGGCGTACTCCGATTGAAGAAAATGACCGAGGGCACGGAGCTTACACTGACTCTGCAGGAAGCGGTTGAGCTTATCATTCAAACCTGTGAATGATGAATGCCTTTGTTATTTTTCGAATATAATGGATTTTTACCGAAAAGGTACTCGCGCTCGAAACGATCTCCAAGTAGAATAAAGCGTATAGATTTTACCAGGGGGGAGCGGATTGCAATGCTGTACGAACAATTCTTCATGCTGCATCAAAAGCTTGCGGTTCACGCTCCAGTGAATACGGCTACGGAAGTGACGCTTGAGCAGATTGCCGATGCGCTGTATTGCACAACGCGGAATGCCAAGCTCGTTATACGCAAGCTGGAAGAGAAGGGTTGGATTATATGGAAGGCGGGACGTGGGCGAGGAATCCGTTCCAAGCTTACCTTTCTGGCCGACCAAGCAAATCTGCTACAGGAGGCAGCGCAGCAGCTCGCGATAAGAGGGGAATATAAGCAAGCCTTCGAACTGCTGCGTACCTATGGTCAGGGTATGCACACCAATGATTCTTATGTGGAATGGATGAACGGGCATTTTGGCTTTAGCAAGGAGATGAACGAAGGGGAAGAAGAAGCAAGGGATTCGCTGCGCCTACCCGTTTACCGCCTGATTGAAACCTTGGATCCTGCCGAATGCTACTACAGTTTTCAAGCTCACATGATTCAGCAGATATTTGACCGGCTGGTGATATACGATAATGCCAACGATCAATACCTCCCCGTTATCGCGCATTATTGGAAGAGCAATGAGGATGGAACGATTTGGACTTTTCATCTGCGAAAAGGAATACGGTTCCATGACGGTAAAGAATTATCGGCGGAGGACGTGGGATTCACGGTGGAACGCCTGGGACGGGACAAACGTAATGCTTGGATTGTGCGTGAACTGCAACGGGTAGAGGTGGTGTCCCCTCGTGAGGTTCGTTTTATTCTAAACAAGCCGAATCGAATTTTTATCCGTTTTCTTAGCTCCACCTGCATGTCCATCGTGCCTAAACATTTGGTAAGCGTCCATGAAGAACAGTTCTGGAAGCAGCCTGTCGGAACGGGACCCTTTCGGGTAGAGGAATGGACCGATGATCGGCTGACCATTCATGCCAACCCCCATTATTATCATGGGCGGCCGCATTTGGACAACATCCACATTATCTTGATGCCGGAAGATGCGGAACATTGCGAGGTTAGCTGGGAGCGGCTGCTGCGGAATCCGGAACATATCGATCATAACGGTGAGAAGCATGCTGTTGATGTCATCGAATCCTCCGAAGGCTGCACGACGTTGATTACATGGAATATGAAAAAGCCCGGGCCCTATCAGTCCATCGAATTTCGTCGGGCATTCAGCCTGATTCTGAACCGAATGGAGATGATACGCGAACTTGGCGACAATCGGCTTTACCCAGCCAAAGGCTTCATCATGGATGAGCAAGCGCCTTACCGTAAAGATCGATATGATCGCGAGCTCGCAAAGTCACTGCTGAAACAGTCGGGCTATGACGGCTCTCCCATTACGATGGCTACGCTCGCTAAGCATATTAAAGACGCCGAATGGGTTCAGAATGAATGTGCTTCCATCGGGATTCCATTGATCATCCGAGAGGAGCGGATGGATACTATGCACCAGCTGGATGTGATGCACAGCATGGATTGTATCTTGCACGGCCTTGTTCTTCCGGGAGAAGAAGTATGTTTAATCGAGAATTACGTGCAGAAGGGAAGCGTAGTTAAAGAGTTCATGGATCCTTCGCTGCATCATTGGGTGAAAGAATGCATAGATGATGCGCTTGCCAGCGAATGGTATGAGGAGCGTTTGAGTATTTTATCCCATATTGAAGAGAGGCTTCGGGAGGAAGCGCATGTATCGTTCTTAACTCATACGAGATTTTACGCAAGCTTGGATCCTTCTTATAAAGGGGTTGTCATCAATAATCTGGGATGGCTAGACTTCAAGCAGATTTGGCGAGAATGATTTCTTCCCATAAAAAGAGCAAGCGCGAATAACCGCGCTTGCTCTTTTTACTTATAAGGATTTCGTGCGGCTTCTTCGGGATCTCCGCTTTCGAAAGAAGCCATGAAGTTTATCGAGAATTCGAATATGGATTGAGGTATGCTGCGATTCACATGCGATCTCGTCATGAATAATGAATCTTCCTTGACGATCAAGTTCGTCCCATTTTGCTTGCTGGTATTCGTTCAGTTTCTCCAGTGTATATACATCGTTGTTCATGTTAACCTCCCTATCAGACATTCGGATTTCGCTGTAACGCCAGTAGAATGTTTTGATACTCTCATTATGGAGGTCAACCGAATTTGTAAAAAGTGTAAACCTCGGCAGCCCTTTTTCCCCTTTTCATGAACTAAAGGACTACCGCAGAGAAGAGATTAGATTTTATGATCACGATGCGTGATGGTGGAATTCTCAATCTGGATCGTTGAATGCTCGATGTGGAATCGACTGTCCAGAAGATCAATCGCTTGTTGCAGGATCTCATAACTGTTCGCGTCATCTTGGACGACGAGATGGCAGCTCAAGGAGTCGAAATTGGACGTAATCGTCCAAATATGAAGATCATGGATGCCGGTGACCCCAGGAATAGACAGGAGGGACTTCGTTACCTCTTCAGAGTTAATCGTTTCCGGTGCGCCCTCCATCAGAATATGAACGGTATTCTGTATGATTCTCCAGGCGCTCTTCAGAATCAAGATCGACACCAGGATGGATATGATCGGGTCCGCAATGTACCATCCGAAGGCCATCATCACGATCCCGGCGATGATGGCGCCAACAGAGCCGAGTGCATCACCGATTACATGGAGGTATGCGCTGCGGAGATTCACATTGTTCTTCACATCCCCCGTCCGCATCAAGAACCAGGCACTGAGAAGGTTGGCCAACAGCCCGATGGCCGCGATGAGCATCATGCTTCCGCTGGCGACAGTCGGCGGGTTATCAAAGCGCTGAATCGCTTCCCATACAATAAAGCCGGCGATGACAAACAAGGCGACGCCATTTAGTAGTGCTGCCAATATTTCAAAACGGTAAAAGCCGTAGGTTTTATTCGGCGATGCTGGCCTCGTAGCAAACCATAATGCGACCAGACTGAGCAGTAATGCGCTGGCATCACTTAACATATGTCCGGAATCGGATAACAGAGCTAAACTGTTGGTTAGCAAGCCCCCTATAAACTCTAGAATCATGATGCCAATTGTGATGATGAGGGCAATGGCAAGTCCTTTTTTGTTTCCTGAGCGGGCGTGATCATGGTGGCTGTGGTCATGTCCATGATGGTGGTTATGATGATGCATAATCGAAAACTCCCTTCAGATCCATCTGTTGATTGTAATCAAAGCTCATAAAACATTTTGTGTTATATATAATATGAGCATATGCTCATATACAATGTAATCCCTCCGTTTGTTTTTGTCAAGTTTTTCCGAAGGTTTTGTGGAAGTGAAAATGATTTCTCACTTATTCATTTATCTAGTATGCTTGATAAGCAAGGAAATTAGATCTCCATGTGATAATTTTGGTTCTTAATTTCGGTTGAAGAGAAGGAGTGATATGCGACATGGGAGAACAACGTAAATCGATTAGTGAAGCTTATGGCGAAACAGCCTATCCATTGATTGGACATAGCCGCAGGAATGTCCGGGTGTTGCTGGAGGCATTTCGGGATGTGGATGGGTCGCAGATGGGGGATACATACGGCAAAGGCGCCATCATTGAGGAGTTTCAGGCACGCATGGCAGAAATTCTGGGCAAGGAATCCGCTGTCTTTTTTCCAAGCGGAACCATGGCGCAGCAGATTGCTTTGCGGATCTGGTGTGATGATGCGGAGCTGAAACGAGTGGCCTATCATCCCCTTTGCCATCTGGAGATTCACGAAGAGGACGGGCTTAAGGAGCTGCATCATATTGAGCCGATTCTTCTTGCCGATAAGGAGCGTTTGATTACGCTTGAAGACGTGAAGAGCCTGGATCGCGAAATTGCATGTTTGCTGCTGGAATTGCCGCAGCGTGAAATCGGAGGGCAGCTGCCCGAATACGAAGAGTTGGAAGCGATATCGGCGTATTGCCGTTCGCAAGGCATCAAGCTGCATCTGGACGGGGCAAGATTGTTCGAGATCACCCCTTATTATCAAAAAACGGCGGCAGAAATCTGTGCTCTATTTGACAGTGTATATGTGTCCTTCTATAAAGGGATTGGTGGGATTGCCGGCGCCATTCTGGCTGGCGGCACCGATTTCGTGGCAAAGTCTAAAGTATGGAAAAGGCGTCATGGCGGTGATCTGGTCAGTCTATATCCGTATATCATCAGCTCGAATTATTATTACACGGAAAGAATAGGTAACATGGGCCGGTATTACGAGGAAGCAAAAGAGCTCGCAGCGCTGTTTAATCAATGCGAGGGCGTGAATACGAAACCTGTTGTGCCCGTATCGAATATGTTTCATGTACATTTTGAATTGAATAAAGAACAGATTGAACCGATTCTTATCGAGGTTTTCCGCACGACGGGCGTCGGATTGCTCAGTTATTTAAATGAAGCGGGGGAAACTCAATGTTATACGGAAGTTCACATTGGGGAACGGTACGGTAAAACACCGAGAGAAAGCATTCAAGAGGCTTTCCAATTGTTGAATGAGAAATTGCAGGAAGCTGTGAGCACATGACAAAAGGACCTGAATGAGGTCCTTTTTAATTTGCCTATATTCATCCAATCGGTCCCATATAGACAAGTTCGGACGAATTGGCCGGATGCTGGGCAAGACCTATGATATCACCCGCTCTAGGAATTTGCAGTTTCGATACAAGGGTCTCCAGTGTTTTGGTATATTGGCTTCCATCATTCTCGGTTACATCCAATTCCAGGATGACAACCGGGTCGAAATTGATCAGCTTTCCGGTATCCCGAACGGTTCGTACTTTAGCGGTGGCCGTTAATGCCAGAGTCCCGGTTGCTGCCATCTGCGCTTGCTTTGCCTGCTCCAAACTTTGATTGATGGCGTTGCGATGCTCCTTCGGAACAAAACCTTTCATCATCATGCCGGTTAAACCTTTGTTCATCATTTTATCTGCTTTTTCTAGCGCATCCTGCGGACTTTTCTTTTTTCCAAACCATCCCATAAGCTCAGCACCTCACTAGTAGAATTATTTATAATTCCATGTTACCCGTGGGGGCCTGAGGAGACAATGGTTTGGCAAGGATACAAAACTTCCGGCGTTAGGAGTAAATCAACACGATACTTCTTCAAAAACTTTTGCCGTATTAAAAGGTTTGTGCACTCTTTATCCTGTCGTACAGCGATTAAAATGAAGGGAACGACAAAAGTTTTGCGGGTGGAGCAAGCTTTTGTACCATTTTAAAGCTAATGAATTATTTACTTCGAAGCAGATAGACCAGCTTTTTGTAGTAAGACGCTGACTCTTTGTATCTCCTTATTTCCTCCGATACCGCAGCCAATGCTTCATATAAGGATTCAAGTCGCAATGTAAGCTGATTGGACTCGTAGTATGGTAGACAAGACAGGGCATACCCCATAAATTCATCATGATGACCATGTGCCAAGGCTAGCTGACATTGGTAGTAGGCAACCGACATCTCTTGATCCGTTGTTAGCTCTATCGCTTTCAGCTCCTGAATATACTGGGTTAAAAGCCCCCACTGCTTTTGTGCTAATCCCAATTCACACCGGTAAATCAATAGGACTGGACGGAATTGCTGCCGTACTTCCGCCGCTTCCCGCACGAGAAGTTCTTCAAAACGGTTGATTTCTTCTTCCGCTTTTTCATGATCTCCTTGCATCGTCAGCATGATGATCCGGTTGTTCAAGATGGTTGACACCATGTTCCCCTGGTTTACCGCATAGACCAAATGGGCTTCGGCCATGGAGAGGGTAACCAGCGCCTCCTGATACAGTCCCATGGAATAACAGTAGCCGCTGTACGCGATGTACAGATCGGATAAGCGGTGAAACAAGCGGTCTTCATAAACCCGTCTCATCGTTCCTTCAAACACCTGCTTGGCCTGGTCATATTGCTTCAAAAATATACAGGCCTCCATCTTGAAGTTTTGAGTGGTCAGCCATAAATCGGTGCCGATCTGAACATGTTCGCTTAACCGGTTCACTTGGCTTAAAGCCTCATGGTAGCGGTTCTTGGATCGATAGAACTGGATTTTATAGAACAGCATCGCTTTTTTCGCGGGCAGCGGGAGTTCAGCGTCATCGGGTCGGCCGTATTTTTCCAGATAGAAATTGAGGTAATTCTGGTGCAGATATTCATGGGACACCGCATCGTTCACTTGTTGATAATAGACCGCCTTCATTAAGGCCGTTGTGAGTTCTACCGTAAGACTGTCATGTCGATCCGGAAGATCGTGTATGCGATCCTCTGTAACGTGAGATACCGATTGGGATAATTCTTCAAAGATGCGTTCCGCGGTCTCGAGTGTATCCTTATCGGAATTAGCTGCATTGACTAAGTAGGAGGGGGTCACTTGCAAACGCTGTGCCAGATGCTCGGCAAGGTCTTCGGCTAGGGGATAACGATCGGCAAGGATGTTCGCAAAATGGGTGGTTGTCACTAAACCCTCTACCAGCTCTTTGCGAGCTATCCCTTTTTTCTTGCACAAGAAATCAATGCGTTCTTTTAACACGAAAGCATGCTCCTTCATGACTGGATTTTGGGAAAAGTATACCATGCCGGGCGAGTCCAATCCGGACAGATCATTAAAAGGGGAACAAGGTCCTAGTCACTTGAGAGCAGTGAGTGTCGGTTAGCAAGGAAATCTGTCTTGGATAGTCGAAATGATATATAGGTTCTCGATCTATATAGTTTGTTTCATAAAATTGCATAGTTGAAGGAAAGGGGATCATATGGGAGAGATTTTAATGATAATGGAATCGTTGAAGGGCATCCATACCTATATCGAGGAGCAGATGAAGGCATGGAAGGTTCCGGGGTTGTCTATTGCGGTGGTCAAGGATCAGGAGATCGTCTTGATGGAGGGTTACGGGTATCGAAATATCGCCCAAAGCCTGCCTGTGACGAGTGAGACGCTGTTCGCGATCGGTTCCTCCACCAAAGCTTTTACTGCACTGGCAGCCGGAATTCTGGCGGATGAAAAAATCTTGGATTTGGATACACCTGTGAAGGGGTATCTTCCTGATTTCAAAATGTTTGATGCTTTTGCAACGGAGCGGATTACCCTGAGGGATATGTTATGCCACCGTTCAGGCTTACCGCGGCATGAGCTCATGTGGTATAACGCGTCAAAGACTAGAGAAGAAATCATAGAACGACTACAATACTTGGAACCAAATGTAGATTTCAGGACGAAATGGCAGTATCAAAATATCATGTATATGGTATCGGGCTATGTTATCGGGCATGTGAGTCGTTCATCTTGGGAAGAGGTTGTTCAGAAGCGAATATTCGAGCCGCTGAACATGGCATCCAGTCAATTCTCTGTAGACAAGACACAGCTCCAACATGATTATGCGAAGCCCTATATGCAAATTGCAGATCAGGCTCATACCATTCCGTTTCGAAATATAGATACCATTGGCCCGGCGGGATCGATCAATTCCAATATCAAAGATATGGCGAATTGGGTAAGGTTTCAAATGAACCATGGAATGCACAACGGGCAGCGTCTCGTTTCTAGCGAAGTGCTGGATACGCTGCATACGCCCCATATGGTTTGCCAGATGACCGAGGTCAATGAAAATAATATGAATATGGGCAGCTACGGTCTCGGTTGGCTGATCGAACCTTATCGAGGCCTACGGATGGTGAGTCACGGAGGCAATATTGACGGATTCTCCGCACATGTCGCCTTTATTCCTGCCGAGAAGATTGGCGTCGTGGTCTTGTCGAATCTCAATGGTACTCCGCTTCCTGTATATATAGCCAATTACATATTCGATTCAATGCTTGGTGGTGAGGTCAAGGACTGGAGTGGGCAAGCGTTGGGACAAAAGAAGGAAGCAACCGTTGCCAGCGAGCCGGCCACAAACCGTGAGGCAACTTCAAACGCGAAAGAAACCGTTGTCCCATTGTCCGCATCCTTGAAGGGTTTAACGGGGACGTATGTTCATGCAGGGTATGGAGAAATGATGGTTGAACTTACAGATGGAGAGCTTCGGGCAGGATTCAATTCAATGCTGTTCCCCCTCACACATCAAAATGCGAATCAGTTTGAACTCCATGTTACGGAGTTTGATATTAAAACCAAAGCGACTTTTCATACGGACTCGAACGGGATTGTGGATCGCTTATCCGTTATTTTGTTATTCGAGCCTGGTGCAAAGGAAATTGAATTTGTTAGAATAGAGAGTAGAAGCGAGTGAACTTTGAATCATCCAAATTTGGCGAGGTGAAAATCATGATGGCTCACGTTAGAAGCACAACCGTTCAAGTCGTTAAATCAGGCTCCGGGCAAAGCAGCACGGAAATATCGGGCAGAGATTTTGTTCGGAGCCTACTTCAACATTAATTAGAGCTGCAATATTTCATGTGTCGGCTTTGCTCACTATTTACACGATTTTATGTAGATAGGAGTAAGGAGAATGAAATACGAGAAAGCACTAGATATTTTGCCTGAACATGTAATCAAAACCATTCAACAATATATTGATGGAAGTTATATTTACATTCCGAGAAAGTTGGAGAATCGGAAGTCCTGGGGAGAGCAAACCGGGGTAAAGAAGGATCTGGATATTCGGAATCAGAACATTTTCAAATGTTATATGCATGGCGACTCCATCCGTACATTGTCCGAACGATATTATTTAACGGAGCAATCGATCCGTAGAATTATTCGGGCAGAACGAATGAAAGAATAGGCGAGATCATAGATCATTTTAGTAAGACCGTTATATAGCATTTGTTATCAGAAGGAAAAAGCGGCTAGGACACTTGTCCTGGCCGCTTTCAATTAAGGGGAAATTACTTGTCGGAAATTTGGAACGAACTTTTGATATTTTGTACGTCTAAAAACATGCCTTGATAGTCTTTCTTGGCGATATCATCCGATGGATCGTATTGGACATCGGTAGGCGTGTGGAATACATACACCTGATCGCCTCGTTCCCCGACCTGTACTGCCGGTATTTGCCCCTTGATTTCTTCCTCCTGCTCAGTCCAGTCATTCTTGGACCAGACGGAGATGGTGAACAGCGTGCCCTGGGTCATTGTATTGACGAAATTCAGATGATGGCTGTTCCCGACGAATTGATCACGGACTTCATAGCGCGTGTCCCAGCTCTTGGGAATCTCGAGTCGAAAGCGATAGGTGTTGTTTGTATACTTGTAGAATAAATCAGCATGAGAGTAGATCTCCAAGCTTGATGATACGTTATGCAGCTCATTGTATTTCATGGAGAACCGCTCGATTAGGGTCACGGCCTCTGCACGTGTGATTTCTTGATTTGCTTGATAGCCCTCTATGTTATTTCCTGATATCCCTTGTGCAAGGCCCAGGTCAAGCATGTATTGGATGGAGTCCTTTAGATCGTAATTTTTGCCGGTGGCGTTCGCTAACAACTGAGCTGCCAATCCGCGCGTAAGCTTCTTTTTCGGTGACGTAGCCTTCCAGCCTAACTTCTGGGCGTACGTGATATAGGGTTCTTCCCAAGGCATCGTTGAGGAGTCGTCAGGGATAACCTTCGGGTTGGCAGCTCGAATGAGCATCGTCAAAAATTCGCTTTGTGTCACGGTCCGTTTCGGCTTGAAGGTTCCATCCGGATACCCATCAACCACGTCTTGCGCCGCAGCCCATTGAATGTGGGAGTAACCCCAATGATTCAATGGTACATCCTTGAATGGAATCTCTTCTGCTAGTGCAAACACACTATTCGACCCTATGTAACAAGTCGTAAGCAGAGTTACAGCCAGCGCTTTCCCTAAACTTTTCATATCCGGATTCTCTCCTCATCGCGGCAGATTCATTATGTGGAATATAATGTCATCTTTGGGCTTGTCATGCAAGCATAATTCCAACGAAATTGCCAAAATTGCTCTGTAATGATTTACCAAGTTAAGGAAAAGCATTAAAATAGAGGTTAATGACATTCGCAAGTAGAAGGAGTTATACATGAATCCATCCTATACCCAGCGCATACAAGAAGTTTATCCACATTTACATATTCAAGACGTTGAGATTGACAGCATCGGTCAGAACAACGATGTGTTGATTGTGAATCAAGCGCTAGTCTTCAGATTTCCTAAGTACGCAGCAAGTCTCAAAGCCATGATCAGAGAAACACAATTATTGAATGGGATCAAGACCAAGGTAACGCTGCCTATACCGAATCCGATGTATGTTTCATTTGACGATATGCAGGTGGGCAAAATGTTCATGGGCTATCCGTTAATCGAGGGTCAACCGTTATGGACAGAAGATCTGCTTCCACACCGGAATTCGAGCATCGAGGATAGGGTAGCGGAACAGATGGTCGAATTTCTTGTTCAACTTCATGCTGTGGAGATCAATGAATGGATCACTGACGATACGGATATCGTAAATGTCCACGAAGAGATGTCCGGATTGTTCACTCAAATTCAAGACCAATTGTTTCGTTATATCAGGCCTGATGCACAAGAGGAAATCTCAAGCAACTTCACCAGGTTTCTGAACAACCCTGCGAATCATGACATTCGTCCAACCTGCATTCATGGTGATTTTGGCACGTCCAACATCCTCTGGAGTCCGGAGAAAGGTCGAATTACGGGTATTATCGATTTTGGAGGCTCAGGGATTGGAGATCCGGCTTATGATCTAGCGGGAATTCTGTCGGGGTACGGTCATGAGTTCTTCGAAAAGTGTATCGCCATGTATCCGAATGGAGACCAAATCGCGGAGCGTGTACATTTTTATAGAAGCACATTTGCCTTGCAAGAGGCGCTGCATGGAGTTATTCATCAAGACGCTGAGGCGTTTGAGGCTGGCATACGAGATTTTAGATGAGACAATATCAGAGTTGGAATCTACCATTAAAATACATAACAGCGAGGTAAACCAATGAACGTTACATTAAAGGTGTTAGATAACACGGAGCTGAAAAGCATCTGGAAAGAAGCGTTTCAACAGCAAAATATAAAGCGCCCGGATGAGTATTATGATTATTGCGAACATGAGAACCAAATCGGCAAGCGTGTCACCTTGTTGGCTTTTGTTGATGAGGAGCTGGCGGGAGTTTCCCACTTGAAATACGAATCGAGTTATCCATATTTTCGAGATCAGGACATTCCGGAAATCAATGATCTGAATGTGTTTCCAGCGTACCAGAGAAACGGCATAGCTAACAGAATCCTAGAAGAATTCGAGAACATCGTCCGCCAAAAAATGCCGCGTATCGGTATCGGGGTGGGATTGTACAGAGACTATGGTGCGGCTCAAAGAATCTATGTCCGTCGCGGTTATATTCCTGATGGCAACGGGATTATGTACAGCAATGAACCTGTGGTGCCCGGTGACATGGTATGTGCGGATGACGATCTGAATCTGTATCTGATTAAAGAGCTGGTTAAATAAAACATTAAAGCACCATGCCAACAATCGGCTTCAGTATATAAGTTTCAGGAGAGTGAACATGAGCTTCTTCATTCGATTAAATATATCGAGTTTTTTGTATGCATGGTTCCCTTTTGCGGTGATTGAACTCATGTCTAACGTTTACCGACTCAGTCGAGTGACAGGGTGGGGGTTGGATCACGTGAATGTTATGATCTTGGTTTTCTTCTTTGTATGCCTGCTTCTATCGGGTTTCGGATTTCCCAAGCTGATCAGGCATTGGTTGGGCGGCCGTAAAGCGTCTTTCTTTTCGCTTGTTTTGTGGATCCCCTATTTCATTATCTTGACCTATATTGTGGCTGCATGGTTTCCGATTATGAATCCGGCAGACAAACCAAATCCTGTAACAGGACTCATTGCCATCGCAGTTTTGGTGTTGTACCCATTCTACCTGGCGATCGTTCATCTGTTAGGAACTGGTGTATCAGGTTCAGAAAGGAGCGGGCTATGATCATCGGCGTTCTTATCGTGGTGCTTATTATTGAACTCATTGTGATTGAGATCAGACTCAAAAAGAAGTTGGATAATGACGAGAGAATCATTGAGAGACTCGATCTCATGATCAAAGATCTACGTGAATTAAAAAATAAACCATAGAGTTACGATCTAGAGGAGTATGAAAAGATGGGCAATGTGGATAAACACAATCGACTGAGCCCAACTAATTATGGCTAAAGTGACCGGGAATTTTAAGCGTGGAAATGAGAAGGATCATAAATAAGCTCGAACAGGAGATTAAACGATGAATAAAGGGTTTTCCCATTGCTTGCAAATTTTCCCGACGTCTAACTTCGAGAAAACCAGCAAGTTTTATGAGCGAATCGGGTTCCGTGCTGTGAACTATTTTGATGCAGCAGAACCGCATGTGTGCCTCTACAAGGACTCTGTTGAGATTGTATTAACGAAGACGGAGATTGAGGTTGTTCCGAATCGAATCCGTTACGGATATGGGTATGATGCTTATTTTATTACTTATGGACAACGGGAAATCCAGCAAAATCTTATCGATTTGGACGTGAAGATTGTCAGAGCCTTATCGACGACGGATTATAACAATCACGAGTTTGTGTTTGAGGATGTGGACGGGCGCTGGATCGCGGTTGGTAATAAGCTATAGAGCCGTAAGCGTGAAAAAAAGGGGGGGTAAGACATGGTTGAGATTCTGGTCGTCAGGCATGGACAATCGGAAGCGGATATTTTGAATCGGTGTGAAGGACGGGCTGACTATGAACTAACGGATCTTGGCCAGCAGCAGGCGCGGCTCCTAGCGGAGTGGATTCATTGTGAATACGCTGTGGATGTCATTTTCTCCAGCACGTTAATCCGGGCCAAGCAGACCGCGGCAGCCATAGCTGAAACGACAAAAGTCCCCGTTACCTATGACGATGATTTAATGGAGCAAAATAATGGAGTCATAGCCGGTATGTTGAGAGAAGAGGCTTTACTTAAATACCCCTTGCCTGTTGGAGGGAGAAAGCGGCATGATGCGATTGAAGGTGGAGAATCTGAAGTGCAGTTCAGAGCAAGAGCCGAACAATTCATATCCAAGCTGTTTACGACAATCCATAGCGAGCCTGGCTTGAAAAGAGTATGCATTGTCTCCCATGGCGGGATGATCTCGATGTTATTCCGAAGCTTCTTGAATCTTCCTTATCATACGGACATTCATATCCCGACAGGCGATACAGGCGTTCATCTATGGAGATATGATCGGAGCGGGAAAAAGATGATTGCGGCTACGAATTTTCAGGAGCATCTATCGTGAAATATATATTTAAATCCCGCTATGGCCATCGTGCTATTGCGGGATTTTTCATAGGTTTTACAATGATCTATATCATCGTAAATATTATTAACAGATCAGAGAAACTTTTTTACCAAAATTTGCGTCTAATAGTATGACCTCAATAAATATCAAAAAAGGATTAGAAGGAGTTATGGAATGAAACTGAAGAAACGATCATTGCTAACCGTATTGGCTGTTGCCCAATTAGCTGCAGCTTATCCGGCGAGCGCGGATGCAAATACCGCAGACAAGCCACAACAGTCAGTCACCCAAGAAGTGTACGAGCAAAATGCTGCGGCAACCAAAGCATTAAAATCCGGGGGTACAGACGCTGCTCAGGAAACAACCGATACTACAGAGACAACCACTCAGACAGAGACAGTGACAGAAGGGTCTCAAGTGCCGAATGAAGCAGGAACAACCGAAGTACCGGTTGAGGAAACTGACGAAGTGCAAGATCCGGCAACAACTACGGAAGAGCCGAGCAACCAGAATAACCAGCAAACCGTAACGGGCAAAGAACTTATTCTATATTTTAATAGTACAAAAATGGTACAAGATGGCGTTACCTACAATGCACCGCAGCCGATGCAAGTCAAAAAGGGAGTATCCTATGTTCCCATTCGTGCCCTTGTGGACCGTGTAGGCTTCAAGGTCACTTACGATAAGAAGACCAAAGAAACCGTCATTACCAAAGGAACCAATGAGCTTCGCTTCAAAACAGACAGCAGCAAGTATACCGTAAATGGCGTAACGAAAGAGATGAAAGGAACCTCCTACCAGACGAATAGCACCTTCATGGTTCCGCTGACAGCTATAACCCAAGCGCTGGATATTAAATATAAAGCGGATAATGTAGGCAAACGTGTCATCTTGAATCTGGAAACCAAGCCTGTAGCCAAGTTTACGGTGGGACCTAAAGAGATTTTTGCAGGAGAAACAACAGTGACTTATACACCGCAGCTGGAGAATGTACAAGGTGAGATCATCGACGAGCGCTGGGAAGGCAAACAGGATATTTTCGATGCACCAGGCGAATACATAGTCACTTACTCGGTTCAGGATTCTACAGGAGCGTGGAGCGAGCCTTATAGCCAAAAGATTACGGTCATTCAGCCGAATTTACCTCCCGTTGCCATGTTCGAGACCGATAAGTCCGAGTATAAAATGGGTGAGTTGATTACCTATACGAACCTAAGTACTGATGACCAGGACAAGCCTGAGGATCTGACGTACAAGTGGGAGAATAAACAGTATGCTTTCTTCACACCGGGCGTTTATACGATCAAGTTAACGGCCACCGATAAGAAGGGACTTAGCTCCACCTACGAGGCGACGATTAACGTGACAAACGAAACGCTATATAAAGAAGAGGATTTCAATATGCTCTTTATCCCGGAAGGAGAGAAATTCACGTTCCTCGGTAATGTGACTTCGCGTCCGAAGATCAATTATGATTTTTACGACGAGCCAAGCACCTTGATTCGTAGTAACAGTCCCGAAACCGTCAACACCGAAGGCATTGTGTACCGAGAGACGGCGGTTGGCGATATGCGCTTTATGATTCACCATGTGAACAATTTGAATAAAAATGTGAAAATGTACGTTATTGCAACAAACAAGAATAGCACTCCGGTAACGCTCAGACAAGATTACTTGGGATTTGCAGGCCCGTCGCCGATCGCAACGGCAGCAGGCAAGAAGTCTGTGCTGAACTACTTCCAATCCATGCAGGACGATTCGAAGCGAACTTCAGTAACGCTTGCACCAGGTGAACAGAAGCTGGTCATGACGGAACTGAGCGATGTTAGAATGAAGCAAGGACATGTCATCTCCCTATACTCGGATATGTACAGCGACCTGCCGATTCAGTTCGATGTCGTGATGATTGATGAGAAATCCGATCCATTGAAGGTTTTGAGCACGCTGCCGATTCTGAATCGCGATGGTGTTCACAACCGTGGTACCTATCCGGATTCGACGCGGGTCATCCGTTATTCCGAACTGGTAGGTGCAGATTCCGAACGGCTTGTACTTGGAGACAATCAGGATGACCCTAACCTAGAAGGGATGGACCCTATGGTTGGAGACATTACGCACAACACGGGTAACTTTGGTGTCTTGTATAAAATTACTTTGGATCGCGTAGCGCCGGATACCCTGATCTCGTTTAATCCACGGGGCGGTAAGTACTCGGGATATGCCATGATAAATGGAACGATTGTACCGATCTATTCCCTTGGACAGGTAGCTCCTGGCGAGCAAGCGGTCCTCTACCGTACAGGTGATTACGAACAAAAGGTTGAAATCATGCTGACGGCTGCGCCGGGAAGCAATTTGCCAGTAAACCTGCTGTTTACCCAAATGCCTTAAATTCTTCATAAAGATTTGATGACATAGAGGCTTTACGACTTAAGCAACTGCTTGAGGAGTAAGGCCTCTAGCTGTATCATCTATAATAGGGATGCTTCGGCAGAATCCGATCCATTCGAAGATGTAACAGGAATCTGCTAATACGGAAACTTTGGAGTGATGGCGTGTGATTAGATCAGTGGATCTTCCCTCCTGAAATAGAACGATTTTATTTTAGGAGGGCATAAACGATGAAATTTCATCTTATAAATGTTGAACAGTGGACGAGAAAGTCTTATTACGAACATTATCGATCGAATAAATGTACCTTCAGCATTACCGTGGATATCGACATTACTCGATTGCTGTATTCGTTAAAAGCCAATGGATTCAAGCTTTATCCTGCTTTTATTTATATGGTTACCAGGGTTGTCAATAACCGGGTCGAATTCAAAACGTCCTATAGTCCCGAAGGGGAATTGGGTTACTGGGATCGGATGACGCCAAGCTATACCTTCTTCCATAACGATGACCATACCTTTTCCTGTTTATGGACAGCATTTTCGAATGATTTCAATCGATTCCACGATGATTACGAGCTGGACATGGAGCGTTATCGGGATGCAAAAGGGATTTTCGTTAAAGAGAATCCACCGCCGAACACGTTTCCCATATCCATGATACCCTGGGCAAGCTTTAGCGGATTTAATCTAAACATTGTCAATGAAGCGGACTATCTTCTTCCTATCATAACCGGAGGAAAATATATCGAGCAGGGTGGCCGTATTCTGCTCCCAGTCTCATTGCAGGTACACCATGCTGTGTGTGATGGTTACCATGCCAGCATGTTCTTTCAAGATTTGCAGAGTTTGGCGGATTCATGTGAAGATTGGCTAACATAATTCATGCCCTATGAATGCTCAACTCGACCGTATATTAACGGGTAAGGTTTCATTCATGGCAATCATGAAAAAGAAGAGACGACTGCTGCGCAGTCGTCTCTTCTATTCACACCAATGATCTCGTCTCGACTCTATCAAATATCCTCATATTATCTTCACAAGTTTTGGTTAATTACATACAACCTTGACAAAAGGTAATCCTATGAACGCTAAGACCGAAAGGAGAATGAATGATGTCACATGAACAAGTTCAACAATGTATCGAGGAATGCTTGCGCTGTATGGTAGCCTGTAACCATTGTTACACCGCATGTTTGGACGAACATGATGTGGCGATGATGAAAGAATGCATTCGCTTGGACCGGCAGTGTGCGGATATTTGCGGATTTGCGGCTCAAGCGATGTCCACGAACAGTATGTATGCCAGTGAAATATGCAGGATCTGCGCCGATGTCTGTGAAGCATGCGGCAACGAGTGCAAGAAGCATGATATGAAGCACTGCCAGGAATGTGCTGATGCCTGCTTCCGATGTGCGAAAGTATGCCGGGAGATGGTTGCTTAAGTAAGGCATCCATCGAACAGTAGGACGATGCGGGAATCGGCCTATTTTTGGGCACATGTGGACAGACGAGGCTCAGGTATATGCTGAAATCACGAGGCCAGAGGATCCGTTATATGCGGGAATTGGCCTATTATGGGGCACATGTAGACAGAGTAATCTCCACATATATGCTGAAAATCGCCCGTTATGGAGAACATGGGGACAGAGTATCTGTTATACGCGGGATCGGACTATATTGAGCAGATGCAGACAGAGTAATCTCCGCTATATGCTGAAAATCGCCCGTTATGGAGATCATGGGGACAGAGGATCCGCTATATGCGGGAATTGGCCTATTATGGGGCACATGTAGACAGAATAATCTCCGCATATATGCTGAAAATCGCCCGTTATGGAGATCATGGGGACAGTGGATCCGCTATTTCGCCGAAATCGGTTCATTTTGGAGTTCACGCGGACACAGAATCCGTTATTGCACCATAATCACGGGTTAATCCCCCAATTATTTCGCAATAGCAGATCTCTTGTCCGCATATTACTACGGAAAGCGTAAAAACAAAGAAATAGCGGAACCAGTGTCCTCAAATATCGAAACTCAATGGACATTAACGATGCCGGGTGGCGGATCATAATGTGGGATTCGGTACACGGCTATCGCTGCTGAACTGAATAACAATTATACTCAGAAATCGGACAAATTGGGCAGATGCAGACAGAGGATTCGTTATTTCGGCGAAATCAGCCTACTTTGGGACACATGTAGACAGAAGAGCACGTCATATGCTCGAATTCGCCCAATAAGGGAGGATGCAGACAGAGGATCTGTTATATTGCGGAAGTCGGCCTACTTTGGGGCACATGTAGACAGAGTAATCTCCGCTACACGCTGAAAATCGCCCATTATGGAAATCGTGAGGACAGAGGATCTGTTATATTGCGGAAATCAGCCAACTTTGGGGCACATGTAGACAGAGTAGTCTCCGCTATACGCTGAAAATCGCCCATTATAGAAATCATGAGGACAGAGTATCTGTTATACGCGGGATCGGACTATATTGAGCAGATGCAGACAGAGTAATCTCCGCTATATACTGGAATTCGCCCATTAGGAGATCATGAGGACAGAGTATCTGTTATACGCAGGATCGGACTATATTGAGCAGATGCAGACAGAGTAATCTCCGCTATATACTGGAATTCGCCCGTTATGGAGATAATGAGGACAGAGAATCCGCTATTTCGCCGAAATCGGTCCATTTTGGAGTTCACGCGGACACAGAATCCGCTATTGCACCATAATCACGGGTTAATTCCCCAATTATCTTGCAATAACGGATCTCTTGTCCGCATATTGCTACGGAAAGCGTAAAAACATAGAAATAGCGGAACCAGTGTCCTCAAATATCGAAACTCGATGGACATTAACGATGCCGGGTGGCGGATCATAATGTGGGAATCAGTACACGGCTAATCGGCAGATGGTCGACATCCGTCCAAGCATGCCTGATGTACTGAATAAGAGTAAAAAAAAAGCTTACGCCGTTGCATAACGGGTAAGCTTTTTGAATTAAACGATTCATAAACGCTGATCTGGAATGTTCCCCATTCCGATACGATGGTCTAGTTGTCGATCAGAGGAGAAGAATGAGAAGGATTGAAAAAGGGCTTTCTACGAAGCCTTTGCCGATGCCAGAGGCGTTAAACCCGTATGCTCTTGATCCAGCTGATGGCAGCGGGAGGTAACGGCAAATGCTCCGATCGCGAAAACAACGGCAGCCCAAGGCAGGTATTCGAGACCAACGTTATCCACGACAAGGCTGCCCAGTAGAGAACCAACGGCGATACCCACATTGGATGCAACCGGCATGAGCGTGGAAGCGAAGTCCTTGGAGCCGGCCGAAGATTCATCCGCAAGGTCAATCAGGTATAATTGAACGGCGGTACTGAGCGCAAAGGAGAAGCAGGCGACCAGCATTAACGATACTAAGGCCATCCACGGGAGTGATAGGGTAAGGGCAAGCGTCATCATAATCATCGCTTGGATGATGAAAATCACTTTCAATTTTACCCTTGAATTGCCTTGCGCTACCTTGGCCCCGAGCCAATTGCTAAGAATAGTGAAGGCGCCGTAAACCAGCAGAACGGTACTGATCCATTGCTGCGGAATTCCCATTACATTCTCTAAAAGCGGCGTTATGTACGTGTATACGATAAATACAGAGCCTACGCCAAGGACCGGAATGAAGAAAGCAAGTCGTATCCGCTTGTTCTTGAACAAGGCAAATTGCTGTTTCATGGAGCTTACGCTAATGGTATGGCTCTTGGGCATGACGACCATCATCAAAGCTAGCGGGATGATCCCGACCAATGATGTAACAATGAAAGCCGTTTGCCATCCGGCCATCTGGCCGATTTGCGTTCCGACAGGAACGCCCAGAACATTGGCAATCGAGAAACCTCCGATGATCCAGGCAACCGCACCAGCCCTGCGGGAAGCGCTCATATGCTCGCTTGTTGCGGCAATGGCCAGTGATAAAGTTAATCCGCACAGAATCGCGGTGATGATGCGAATGAATAACATGACGGGGTACGTGGTGGCAAAGATGGTCAAATAATTAAACACTAACACCGCAATATACGCTGTCAGAATGGTAACATGCCGCGGAATGCGTCCGAGCAGCGTCACCGCAAACGGCGTTCCGAGGGCATAAGCAATGGCGAAGCTGGAAACGAGGACACCGGCTGCAGCAAGCGAAATGCTGAGACTTGCGCTAATGTCTTTTAATAATCCAACGATGACATATTCGGTAGTACCCAGTACAAAGGCGGCAAACGTAAAGGCGATAATAAAGATGGTCTCACGTGTTCTGGTCATGGTTGTCTCTTCTCCTGATTTCTCTTTTTGTATGTTTCGATCTTACGTTATGAAAGGCTTTTCAAGTCAAGCCTGAAATGAAGATTTTAAGGCGATGCTCCTCAAGCTACATGCTATAATATAGGAAAAAAAGTGGAGTGGGTGGGAATCTTGCCGAATCAAACTTCAAAACGCTCATGGCGTGCGGACAAACTATCGCAGATCGGTTCTTCCATTTTTGCCGAGGTCAGCGAGTGGAAACAAGAGGCTCTTCAAGCGGGAAGACATATTATCGACTTGAGCATCGGCAGCCCTGACCGTGGTCCTTCTGTGGATATCCGTGAGGTGCTTAGCCAAGAAGCGCTGAAAGAAGATAACTATACATATCCAGGTACTAGAGGGATCGCAGAGTTTCGAGAGCAGTCAGCGGCTTGGATGGAGTATCGCTTTGGCGTAAATGTCAATCCCGATACCGAAATACTCGCCTTGATGGGATCCCAAGATGGATTATCGCATCTGGCTCAGGCCATATGTAATCCGGGAGATGTGGCCATTGTACCGAATCCGGGTTACCCGATTTATGCCGGAGCGCTTGCGATTGCGGGCGTTACGCCTTGGTATCTTCCGCTGAAGGAGGAGTTTGGATTCGTGCCCGATCTGGACAGCATTCCGGAGGAAATATGGGCGAAAGCGACATTCATTCTGCTGAATTTTCCGGGAAATCCGATAGCCGTGCCGGCCGATCTTGCTTTTTTTGAAAAGTTGGTCGGTTTGGCGAAAAAATGGGACGTGCTTATCGTACATGACCTAGCTTATTCCGAAATGGGTTTTGACGGCTACCGCCCCATGAGTATTCTGCAGGTTCCCGGCGCCATCGACATCGCGGTAGAGTTCCACTCCTTCTCTAAGAGCTTTAACATGGCAGGCTGTCGCATCGGTTTTCTTGCCGGCAATGGGGAAGCTGTGAGCGCGCTGCGGGAGTACAAAAGCAACATCGATTTCGGTGTGTTCAAGCCTGTACAGATTGCGGCTGTTCATGCCCTGCGTCAAGCCATGGCATCTGCCCATGAGGAACGGGGTGTCGCTTCACTATATGAACACCGGCGTGATGTCCTCGTGGTATCACTTGCCGAAGCGGGCTGGGTTGTTCCTAAGCCACAGGCTACGATGTTTCTATGGGCCCGGCTTCCTGAGGCCTTTCGTGATGATACATGGAACTCGCGCCGTTTTGCCCGCGATCTACTTCTGGAAACCGGCGTTGCGGTTATTCCTGGAGATGCTTTCGGTTCCGAAGGAGAAGGCTATGTGCGAATCGCGTTAGTCCAGGAAGAGCCAGCTTTGCACGAAGCGGCACATCGTATAGGGAAGTTTATTCGGGGGCTTAAGTCGTAATGAAATGGCTGGGAGTTTCCTTTGTCATGTTCCTAGCGTTGGCATTGTTCCCCCAGACAGCGGGCGAACACGTTATTCTTCATGCGCCTTACATTGAGGAAGTTGAGGGCGATACAAGCAATGCTCCATATAAGGTACAATTCATAGACTTAGATAATTACCAAAGTATCAGTGCATACGAGAATACGTTTACCACCGTACCAGATAATGGAAAGAAATTAACCGTTAAAGTTCTTAATATGAACAACTCGGGCAAAGTGATTCTGAATGTCTACCGAGGAACGGAGGAATTCGGATATATGGATGTCATAGCCGGCAGGGAGGGCATCCGAACATTTGCCATGAATGACGGGAGCGGAGTAACGGGAGATTGGAAGGTTTACATTACGACACGTGACGGTCATGTGATGAACCTCCAGGTTCAAGCAGGGCAGCATTAATCAATGCTGTAATTCAATTGTTAGTTATTTGAGTCATTCGCTATCCAGCGTTAATAAAGGGTGAGCACATTGCGGAACTATGTCCCTATACAAGCTCCAACGATAGAGAATCCATCTCCGGACTCTTCTTACACCTATCACGAATATCTGCCTAGCCCGGCATTAAGTCCTTATGTGGCATGTTATTGGACCTTGGATTATACAGCTTCGCCACTTCAGCAACCGCTTCATCGCATTCTTCCTGACGGTTGCGTTGATATAATATTTAATTTGAAGGTACGGGCAGCTTCAACCTCCGGCTTCATTGCCGGTCTGATGTCATCTTACGAAGCCATGAGACTAACGCAGGATCAGTCACTGTTCGGTATTCGTTTTTTTGCGGAAACCGTCCGCCTATTCATACATTATCCAGCTTCCGATTTCCGTGAGGGTCCTGTATTCTTGGAGGAAGCATGGGGGCTGGATGCGAATCAGCTGAACGAGGGAATGGTCACGGCTCTGGATTCCGCCCACCGAATGGATTTGGTTGAAAGGTTTTTAATGGGTGTCTTAAGCCAGAATAACGTAAGTTCCGAGCCGCTGCTGGAGCATGGCATGCAGTATTTGTACGCTGCTAAAGGAAGAATAACGGTTCGTGCCTTGGCCGAAAAACTTAATTATAGCGAGAGAACCATAAGAAGAGCATTTCAGAAGGAACTCGGCGTCAGTCCGAAGGAGATGTCGGAGATCATTCGTTTTCAAAATTTGCTGCAGGAGCTGTATCAGGCCAAGCCGAATCGGTTTGCTGATATCGCTGCCCAATACGGATACTATGATCAGCCTCATTTTATTAACAATTTCAGGCGTTTATATGGCATGTCACCCATACAGGCTTTGAAGTGATCGATGATGGAATTATTGATGTGTAGAAGCAAGTTGTCCGTTTTTTACAATCTTTCAAAAGAGTCATCGACGAAAATAAGAGAGGTAACGATAAGCATAGGAGGTAATGCCATAATGAGAGCACGTATATCCGTACTCACAATCGGCGTCGATGACCTGGAGCGGTCATTGAAGTTTTACCGCGATGGTCTCGGACTCCCGACCGAAGGGATCATTGGGACGGAATTTGAGCATGGGGCTGTAGCATTCTTTGACTTACAAGCGGGCGTGAAACTGGCGATATGGAATCGCAAAGATCTGTCAGTTGAGACGAATGTTCCTCTGTCCCCTCCGAGTTCCTCGGAGTTTACCATCGGTCACAACGTCGGCAGTAAGGAAGAAGTGGATGAGGTGATGGAGCAAGCCAGCAGGGCGGGCGCTACGGTAACCGTGCCAGCGCAAGACACTTTCTGGGGGGGCTACTCCGGCCATTTTCTCGATCCAGACGGGCACTTGTGGGAGATTTGCTGGAATCCTGCCTGGGACCTTGATATTTCGTAATAGATGTGTTAAATTAATCAACAATTGTTGCGCAACAGAATAAAAAATATTTGAATGTATAACCTCATTAATATGGTCTGAGGGTCTCTACCAGGAACCGAAAAATCCTGACTACAGAAAATGTTTACTCATTTTTTGTAATCAGGATTTTTTTTGTTGATTATAGGCAAATACGACATCGAAGAAGGGGGATTCTATTTCAGATGAATCTGAAAGTATTAATTCTAGCGATTTCGACGATATCCGTCGGGCTGGTTGAACTTATTGTTGGCGGAATATTGCCGCTCATCGCGGATGACTTGCATATCTCACTTGGCACGGCTGGTCAGCTGATTACCGTGTTCGCCCTGGTTTATGCAGTAGCAGGACCGGTTCTCCTTGCGCTTACGGCAAGAGTGGAGCGGAAACGGCTTTATATGATTTCCCTATTTGTTTTTTTTATTGGTAACTTGCTGGCTTATGTAAGCCCGAATTTTACGATGCTATTGGCTGCTAGAATATTAACTGCCATGAGCACAGCGCTGATTATCGTGTTATCTTTGACCATTACCGCCAAGGTGGTTGAACCTGAACATCGGGCTAAAGCATTAGGCGTTATTTATATGGGAATCAGCTCGTCATTGGTGCTTGGCGTGCCGCTCGGTATTTTGATTAGTGAAGCTTTTGGATGGAGGGTACTGTTCCTCGGTATCGGCATTTTGTCGATTGGCTCCATGATCTTGATTTATATGTTCCTGGATCGGATCCAGCCTGAAAATGTCACGCCGTTATCCGTCCAGATCAAGGCGCTCGGCAAATCGAAAATCGCCGGAGCACATCTCGCTACCTTATTCATGCTTGCAGGGCATTACACGATTTATGCATACTTCACGCCGTTTCTTGAATCCGAGCTTGGGCTGAGCCCATACTGGATCAGCATCTGTTACTTTCTGTTCGGACTATCCGCAGTCGGCGGTGGGGCCTTTGGAGGTGCACTCGCCGACCGGCTGGGGTCGCATAAGAGCATTGTAATCATCATTACGTCATTCATGTTGGTGCTGTTCCTATTGCCGTTCTCCACATTCTCAATCGGCGTATTTTTGGTCGTGATGATGATATGGGGTGCATTAAGTTGGAGTCTGGCCCCTCCGCTGCAGAATTACTTGATTCAAGTGGATCCGGGCTCGTCCGATATCCAGCAGAGTTTTAACAATTCCGCGCTGCAAATCGGAATTGCACTGGGATCCGCTATCGGCGGCCTCGTGTTAGAGCAGGGAGGTACCGTATCCAGTACGTCTTGGGTAGGCGGAGGAATTGTCATGGTATCGCTAGTCTGCGCCGTCTATTCCTTAACGAGACCTGCGCTTGCATTGAAGACAAGCAAATAGTCCATTATTGCTAACTAATTATCAAAAGACAGCTGCGATCACGCAGCTGTCTTTTTTCTCAACTATAAACCCGTTCTGTAGGAGAAGATACTGCTGCGTTAAAGGCTGATATGGAGAATGGACCGAATTGACATCGGATCGAAATAACATTAAAATAAAATTGTTTCATACGAATAAATATTTTTTTGTTATACCAAATCATGTCCTGTTTTATTGGTTAATTATTTATTCAATAGAAACAATAAAGTGATATGGAGGGACGTGATATGGCTGAGCAACTGAAATCATCATAACTTTCCGGGGTGTAACTTCTATGGTATGCTCATATTGTTTCTTGCGAAACTAATTTTGGTTATAATGAAAAAAAACAATGAGTTGAGGAGCTTGCATAATCATGAGTACGAGCAAAATAAAAAACGCGATCCATGAAAATTTCATTCGATTTCTGCAGCAAAAAGAACAATATGAGAACCGGTTAAGCAGCACTTTTATCGAAGAGCTCCGGAAAATAATAGAGATAGAACCCACCCTAAACATAACGGAACTACACACCATCGCGTGTATTGGCGAGCAAGAACCGATTAATGTCACTTCGATTGCCGAGACGATGAACCTGAGCAAAGGGAACACCTCCAAGATAACCAATAAATTATTGAAGGCGGGTTGGGTTCGCAGGGCCCAGCTCAATGATAACAAAAAAGAAGTGTACTTCCGGCTAACAGCGGCCGGGAAAAGGCTTTTTGCTATTCATGATGAGCTCCATATCAAGGAGCAGCAGAGGATGAACGATTTTTTGGATAGATATAGCGAATCCGAGCTTGAGCTTATGAAGCGATTATTTGGAGATTTGGTTGACTTTTATCATTAAGAATATGTTCGCCGATACGATACTTGAAGATCTTGAAGGGTTATTCAAGCGATCAAATGGCTGGGGGTTGAAATACATGAATTTTGTGAAGACGATCAGAGAACGAAGAAGCATCCGCAAGTTTAACTCCATTCCCGTGAACCAGGAACTGGTGATCGAATTACTCTACGCTGCGCGGCAGCTTTATCCGTCCAGCGAGGAAGTAACCTTCCGAAGCGTGTATGCGGGGACGGCGGATTCGAAGGAACGTTTGGCTGTCAGTATGCTGGAACCGCTCGTGAAGAACAAACTGGTCAAATGGCTGCCGGAAAAGGTTCGGGATTTCGTTCGGAAGAGGGTCACCGATATACCTGGCCATCTCATCATCATTGCCTCTACGGATGCGGACAGAAGGAAAAGTGATATGAATTATGCGGCGGTCTGCGGGATCATGCAAAATTTTCAGCTTCTTGCCTGGCAACGTCGGCTAGGTACGCTGTGGGATACTGAGCCGATGATGCAGAGCAAAGAATTATTCGAGCTGTTGAAGCTGCAGCCTAATGAGAGGCTGGTTGGTATTTTTCATCTCGGATACTTCGACAAGGCCCCAAGAGCCAGAGCACGAACACAGGCAGAAAAGAAATGGTCGATTTTATCAAGTGGAGGAGGGGTCATTTGATGAGCGATAGCGCTAGACCCGTTTCCGAAAATCATATACTGGAATTATTAAATGTTGCTGTATGGGCTCCTAATGACGGAATGCGGGAACCTTGGCGGTTTATATTTATCGGCTCCGGCAATACAGACATACTATCTGAATTGCAGGATCAGGCTTCGGCTTATCTGATATTGGTCATTAAGGAAGAGCATGATCCTCATAAACGTGAAGAAGACTACGGAGCAGCAAGCTGCCTTATGCAGAATTTCCGTCTGCTCGCTCAGGAAAGCATGCTCCATGTGCGAATGACAATGAATGACTGGATTTATGATAGAGCTTGCACCCGTCGTTTTGGTGTTCATGATGACGAACGGATTGTTGCCGTGCTGGAAATGGGATATGATGAACAAACCATGGAGCCTGTTAAGGCAGAGAGCACACCGGATCTTACCTTTGAGTTGTTGTAGTTGCATGCCGTGCAAGCATACGATAATGTCACATGCTATACTCACAAGAGTCGCCAAATAGGCGACTTTTTTTGATGTAAACTCAATGTCTGGAGGCAGTCATGGTGGTCATGGATCTAATTAGCGGGTAGGGTGGGTGTCTCCTAAATGGAGACAAATAGGCAGGAAAGTACCTGTTGTTCGTTGAATATATCCGAATACATACTGCAACCGCAGGAGGAGAACAACATGAAGTCGATCACCGTTCAAAGTCTTACGGAAATTTTTCATTTGGAAGTACTTGCAGGAGCCAATCGCATGGATCGTATGATTACCCGTCCACAGACGCATAGGCCGGGGCTGGAGTTTGTCGGGTATTTCGATTTTTTCCCTATGGAGCGAGTGCAGGTGCTTGGTCGCAAAGAAATTAACTATTTATTGACACTTAGCATAGAAGAACGCAAGTTACATATCGGGAATATCGTTAAATATCATCCGCCGTGCTTTATTGTCACGTCAGGACAGCAGGAGATTCCTTATCTGACGCTATTCTGTAATCAGGAAGGCATCCCATTATTGCGGACGACAGAGACGACAACGGAGTTTATCGCTAAGTTGGACAGCTATTTGGTGAAGACTCTGGCACCGGAGATGTCGATCCATGCGGTATGTGTGAATGTATCGGGCATAGGTATCCTGCTTCGCGGTAAATCCGGGATTGGCAAAAGTGAGACAGCCCACACCTTGATCAGACGTGGTCACCGGTTTGTAGCAGACGATATTGTGGTGCTTAAAAAGCTGGGCCCGTCGACTCTTCTTGGCACGCATAATGAGACAACACGCGAGTTTCTGGCGCTGCGCAGCATCGGTCTGATCAATGTCGTTCGTCAATATGGACGCACGGCCTTTCAGGACGAGACACGAATTGTGCTCGATATTGAGCTGTCGCCTTGGCGGGAAAATTCCCTAAACAACGAGCTCGAGGCGGTACCTCAGTTTACAGAGTATTTAGGCATTCAAATTCCGCATATCGAGGTTCAGCTTCAGCCGGGACGTGACGTCGCCAGTCTGATTGAGGCGGCGGCCAACAATTGGTATCTTAAACAACTCGGATACAGCGCGGCTGAAGACTTTATGAAACGGATCGAAAACGAGATGCAGTCGTGAACCGGCTTGTGGCAAGCAACGGAAAATTTCTTGTCCTGAGTTATGTTATGGATGATGCTCGGGTCGCGAATATTGTCCGATTATCCCTTCCGCGTTCTACTCCGCTGTCAGTAGCATATATTTTCTGAGAATAACGCTATGGGGAGGGGCAAGATCAATGAGTGATCCCTTGTATGAACACCGGTTCTGGTTGCAGATTCTTGGCGACCACTGTCGTTTTATTTTTACTGCGCTTTCACCCAAGGAAAAAGGGGATATCGCCACAGCCGAGTCCTTAATGGCTAAATTTGATATGCTGCTTGGGGAGTCGCGGCGACCCGATGCCTCCACATTCATCGAGAAACTGACGAATGATGCCTATAAAGTTTCTTATGAACTGCGCGAATTCAAGCTGAGTTTGCTGGAACGACAGCTTGCAGGCAAAATTGACTTTCTTCTGACACCTTCCTTTGTCAACCATATGGTCAATGAATTGGAGGAATACCTTCGGATACTTCAGGCGTTACAAGAAGGTAAGGGCGTACCTCTGTTCCATCCCTTGCATTATGATATGGTATGGCTGCAGGATGCATATGGTCATGCAGCAAGCCTAGCGGCCGATCTGGATTTTGTTGAAAAGCCGTTAATTGCAAAAAGCATGGCGTTTCAGAAAGATTTTGAAGGCTTTTATCTAAAGGCAGTAGAAATGACGGGTTATTTAAGGACGCATATAAAAGATTTTCCAGCCCTGCGCAAATTTCATGCTGATGTAGATATGGAAATGAGGGTGTTCATGC
The DNA here is from genome assembly GCF_050482385.1 of Paenibacillus lautus. Classification (GTDB taxonomy): domain Bacteria; phylum Bacillota; class Bacilli; order Paenibacillales; family Paenibacillaceae; genus Paenibacillus_AQ; species Paenibacillus_AQ lautus_B. The sequence continues at coordinate 228,866 of NZ_JBCNHV010000016.1, read as the reverse complement.
ACTTTCTGGCGGAACTCGAAGAATTTGAACTGCGCGGAGAGGTGCTGGACCGGATTAATCCGCTGATGCCGGATCATATGTATCGTGAAGAGTGCTACTATTTGTCCAAGTTGGCTGCTCTGGGTGAAGTACAGAATCCGAACTGCGATCCGACAAAGCCGAGAGTCACTGGCTGAAGAATAGTGCCCGCATGCATGCATTTGATCGGAAGCCTGTCATGCGATGCATGCTGATCCATAAAAAGATGGCGGTGCATCTAGAACTGACCAAGGTTGCCTCGAATAAGCAAGGTCTCCTGCGAAGTCGTCATATTGGCGACTTTTTTGTTATATCCAAAAAGGCTAGGAGCTTGTAACGATAGCCGCCTAACTAACCAGTAGAAATCAGTTAGCTGCTGGACAGGATAGCGTGGTAATATGAAGTAAAATGCAACGTAGGAGAACGGATATGATGGATCGCATAAAGAAATGGGCTTGGATTCTAAAAAGAAAGGTCTTTTTACTTTATTTTGCTTATAAAGATAGTCGGACTCCCTGGTACGCCAAAATATTTGCCATATGTGTTGTCGCTTATGCCTTTAGTCCAATTGATTTGATTCCAGATTTTATCCCTGTACTAGGCTATCTGGATGACGTGATATTAGTCCCTCTTGGAATTGCGATCACATTGAAGATGATACCGAAAGCCGTGGTCCAAGAGCATGAACTACAAGCCGAGGAACGGATGAAGCGTGGTAAACCGAAAAATTGGTTTGCAGGCAGTATGATTATTTTAATATGGATAGCGGCTGTGCTATGGATTTCACTTATTGCTTATCGGCAAGTGTTGAACGAATAGGATGCGATAGCTTCAATGGATCAAGGAGCAGTTTGCTAGCAGCGAAATGATAGGGGGCGCACAATTGCGCTCCTTTTCGCTTTTTTTCAGGTGATCTCATCAACGGTTTCTACAAAAGGATATTAATTATTTCGGACGAATACTTTCAATAGAACATCTCGTTTTTGGAAAACTGCAATGACTTATTAGTCAGTGGGTTCCGGCCCAATAAATGGGGTTGACCAAATTTTCAAGAATCCGCGGGGTGTAGTTGGAGGGGGGAACGTAATGAATTCGAGTCAAAACCAAGGAAGGCCAAATGTTTTACTCATTACAGTCGATCAGATGCGTTTTGATTGTCTCAGCATAGCGGGTCATCCTGTCGTTGAGACGCCCAATCTGGACGAGCTTGCGAGGACTGGTGTACGGTTTAGCCGTGCGTATTCTGCCACACCGACTTGCGTACCTGCAAGGGCAGCCATATTCACCGGGCAATCACAGCGGGGTCATGGCCGTGTCGGCTATCAAGATTGCGTGCCATGGGATTATAAGAGAACGCTGCCGGGGGAATTGGCCGATGCCGGTTATCATACACAGTGTATCGGCAAAATGCATGTCTATCCGGCACGGAATCTGATGGGATTCCACAACGTCATGCTTCACGACGGTTACCTGCATCACAACCGCAATTACCACAGTATTCCGATGCAGGAGCATTACGATCAAGTCGACGATTACTTGCAATGGCTCCGTGAGAGGGTGCCCGGTGCGGATATGATCGATCTCGGTCTGGATTGCAACGCATCGACCGTTGCCCGACCTTGGCATTTAGCGGAAATGCTGCATCCGACGAATTGGGTGGTTACGCAGTCTATTGATTTTCTACGTCGCCGAGATCCCGGGAAGCCATTCTTCCTGTGGATGTCTTTCGTCAGGCCCCATCCGCCGTTCGACCCCCCGCAGGCATATCTGGATCTGTATGAGGATGCCGATATTCCGGAGCCGCCGGTGGGTGATTGGGCGCAGACGGAAGACCCCGATCTGGCTGGGTACTCCCCTACCACAGGGCGAGGGCTGGTACCGAAACGCCGGTTGCGTAAAGTGATGGCAGCCTACTACGGCCTGATCACGCATATCGATCACCAAATTGGCCGTTTCTTACAATCGCTGAATGAATATGGCGAGCTGCACAACACAGTCATCCTGTTTACTTCGGACCACGGCGAGCTGCTTGGAGACCATCATTTATTTCGGAAGTCTCTTCCGTATGAAGGAAGCACCCATGTGCCGTTTATCGTCAATGATCCGGGCAACCGATTAGGCTTGCAGCGCGGGATGGTGTCGGATCAAGTGGTGGAGATGCGGGATATCATGCCTTCGCTGCTGGAAGCGGCTGGCGTGCCTATACCGGATACAGTCGAAGGAGAAAGCATCTGGAGAATTGCCTCAGCAGAAGAGGAAGAAGGGCAAAGCGTTCGGTCTTGGCGCCACCATCTGCATGGTGAGCACGCACAAGGAATGCAGTCCAATCACTGGGTGACCGATGGAAAGGAGAAGTACATCTGGTTCTCCCAAACGGGCGAAGAGCAATTCTTTGACCTGGTTGATGACCCGCAAGAACTGCATAATGCGATTGCGGATGAAGAACGCCAAGAACGTATCCGATATTGGCGATCTGTTCTCATACAGGAGCTTGATGGTCGTGAGGAGGGCTATACGGATGGGCAACAGCTGATCACTGGCCGGAAACCATCAGCAATATTATCCCATATCAAAATATAGCCGCATTTTTGAGTGTGCTTATTCGAGTCCCATACAACACGCAACAGGTTGAATCTTACTACAAATAGAGGTGGATTCGGTTCCATTCTGTTACAATGAAGATAAAATCTTTTAGAAACGAAGTTGAATATGAAAATTGAACTAGGACAACAACATATAGAATGTCATGTAGAATATGGCCCACGCAAAAAGATCTCGATCCAAATGGATCCCTCAGGGCTCGTTACGGTGAAGGTACCCAATCATACCGGTGATGATGTGGTGGTGAACGCTGTGAGGCAGTATGGGGATAAGATTTTGAAACAACTGCAAGCGATTGAGGCGGCTCGAACTGCTCCGAAGGTCAGAGCATACGAAGAGAGTGGCAAATTCCTTCATCTTGGCAAATATTATTCGCTTGATGAGTTAATCGAAACGCATGGGCTTACGGAAGAAGCGCTCCAGCTTGAACTGAAGAAGTTTTACTTCACCAGCTGTAAGAAGGTGATTGGGGAACGGATAAAGATCTATCAGAAGCAGCTGAAAGTCACGCCTAAATCCTTCAACATTGAGGAATCGCAAACGAAGTGGGGCAGCTGCAGCTCGACTAAGCATCTCACCTTCAATTATCGTCTCGCGATGGCGCCTCTCGAGGTCATTGACTATGTGGTCATTCATGAGCTCTGTCATCTCATTCACATGAATCATGATCGCTCCTTCTGGCGGCTCATCGGCAGCGTGATGAAGGATTACAAAGCGAAGGAAGCGTTCCTCGCGAAGTATGGACATGCCATGATTTTATAACACGCTGGAGAATTATGTGAAGAGAATGCGTTAGCATGAACGTAAACAAGAAACTGAGAATTTTCCCACAACGATATGAACAATGGTCAAAAATAAAAACATATGCATGCTTAAGCCGCCAATTTGGTGGCTTTTTTCTTATTCAATATCGAAGCGTGCTCTATCCAGTGAACCCAAAACAATGACGCATATCGAGGGAGAGATGGTCTGTACCATAATTTGGAAAGGGATGAAAGTGACGTTTACGATATCTTCACAGCTTCAACATATTTATTATGTATGATAGAGGAAGAGTCATTATTGACCCAAATATGAGTAGGAACATGCCAGCTATGAAGGTTATTTTATTCATAATCAGATAAGGGCTGTCCAAACCCGATACGGACTGTGAAGCCATTTCGAATGTTTTAACCCTGGTCGTTCCCTTAGAAGATGTAGAGCGGATGATCCTACGCAAGATTGATCTTAATATGCATGGGTCTGGAAAGGAGGTGAACATCATGAACTCCAAGTTCGTCGCGATAGTAGGTGCTGCTGTTTTGACACTTGGCATCGGAACTGCTGTCTATGCTGCGGAGGTGGCTCCAAGTACCTTTAAAGACATGATTCCATTCATGAAAGAAATGCATCCTAATCTCAGCGATTCCGATTTAGAGCAAATGTACAATAATTGTCACGGAAACTCGACTACTCAAGGAATGATGCAAAATAACGCTATGATGCCAACAGTAAATTCAGGATCCATTTATAATTGATTTGAACCAGCAAAAAGACTGTCTATGCACAGTCTTTTTTTGTTTAGATAATTTTTGTTTTGTCATCACTTAAATTAAGCAGGGATTGTTAAAATCGATTACAACGGATGATCCTCTTGAACTAAAGCGATACATTAACAGCTAAAAGGGCAGGTTAGTTCTTGGTGAAGAAGTTAAGTGTATAAAATGACGTTATTGATTAAATATTAAAGATGTTTGATCAATATGAAAATAACTTAACTTGGTGAAAATACATGATACCAACTAATCAAAAATTAATTCTAATCATGTTGGCAATCCTAGGAGTATTTCATTTAACGACTCCTGCCCTGCCGATTATACATGATCAAAGCAATCTTGAGATTGCAATTTACCCCGAACGTCACAAATTACTTGTACGAGAACATGGGCAAGTAATTAAGACCTACTCTGTAGCAGTTGGCAATCCGTCAACTCCGACTCCAGTGGGAGATTTTAGAGTTGAATATAAAGGAACTAATTGGGGACCCTCATTTGGCCCACGTTGGATAGGATTAAATGTACCGTGGGGGAACTTTGGAATTCACGGTACGAATAAGCCCTATTCAATTGGTCAACACCTTAGCCATGGTTGTATCCGGATGCATAATAGGGATGTCATTGAACTGTACGAATTAATTCCGATTGGAACCAAAGTAACGATATACGGTCATGTACTTGGAGACACAAATCACAATCCGCGGGATTTAGCTGAAGGGGATGTTGGTGGAGATGTGCAGCTTATTCAATCCCGATTAAAAAGTGCAGGATATTACAATGGGGAATGTGACGGGAAGTTCCGCTTCAGTACAACCGAGTCACTTAAGAAATATCAGAGGGATCATGACCTTATTGCAAATGGTGTTGTTTCTCGAAAGGTATATGAAGCGTTTGGTTTAATTGAATAGATAAGAATCCAAGGAAAACAGCCCTCATTTCTGCTTAAGCAAAATGGGGGCTGTTTGTTGGTGATTGACAAATTTGATTGGGGTGACTTCCAAGTATCGACTCTGTTAAGAAAACGGGGGTGCTCCCAAAATACAGGTGCAAAAATTCTTAAACTAAGATAATCTAAATTTTAGTGATAATGATATCTTTCATTTTATATAAATTTAACGAAAAGAGGCTGTATGATACAAGAGAGAGAGGAAAGCCAATTCTTGCTTCTAACCAAATTGAAACTGCCCCAGCCCCTTTATCAATCGGTCCCGCGTCCCCGGCTGCTTGAGCGATTGAATGCGGGACTAAACCGCAGGGCGACATTCGTGACGGCTCCCGCCGGATACGGTAAAACGACGCTGGTCAGTGATTGGGCCAGACAACTGGACCTACCCGTCGGGTGGTTATCGCTGGATGACAAGGATAATGACCTCATCCGATTTTGGAACTATTTTATGAGAGCGATCGAACAGGCAATCGGTAGGTTGCCAGACTCCGTTCGTGCCTCGAACGCAATGCTAAGCCCGGGCCAATACGAGCCATTTATGGTTGCTCTGTTAAACGAACTGAACAGCCTGAATGAGCCGATTATTCTGATATTGGATGACTGGCATGTCATACATAATACGGATATCCAGGCGTCCGTTTCTTATTTTCTGGAGTATTTGCCTTCCCACGTGCATCTGTGTTTCTCAAGTCGAAGCATCCATGGTTTTCTGAAGTCGAGATGGATTAGTCGGGACTGGATCCAGGAAATCCATACCCGGCAGCTGTGTTTCAATTTGCAGGAGACGGTGAATTTCTTCCAAAACGTTGAGAAGAGGGAGCTGCAGAGAGAGCAGATTGAACGAATCCAATTCCAGACCGAGGGCTGGGTGACAGGACTTAGGCTGATCTCGTTGTCTATTCATGAAGATGAGAGGATGGGAGCTTTCAGGTACATACATTCCAACCCGGAACGCGTCGAGCTATATTTATTCGAGGAAGTGTTTGAATCGTTGGACGAGCTAACCAGGCAATTTCTGTTGAACGTCTCGATTTTACAGCGAATGAACGGGCAGCTATGTAAGGTTGTAGCTGGCGAACATGGTGCACAGATGCTAGCGGAACTGGAAAAACGCAACATGTTCCTCATCCCTCTGGATGAGAACAGGGACTGGTTCCGATTTCACCATGCATTCGGCGAGTTTCTGCTGAAGCAGCAGCGACGCCTTGATCCTGCGAGGACAAATGCGCTCTTCCAATCGGCTGCAGCCTGGTGTGAATCGGAGGGACTGCTCGAAGAAGCGATAGATTACTACTTGGCCGGAGCCTATCATTCGGAAGCGATACGTCTGCTAGAACAGATGAGAAGTTTGATGGTCCGCAGGGAATTCTCGACCATGAAGGTTTGGTTGTCGGCGATTCCCGAGGAACTGCTTATGCAGTATCCGTACCTCTATTTTTCGTACATTTTTTCGTTATTGTGGTCCCAGGAACTGGAGCTGTCGGAACGGTATTTACAGCTAGCAGAAAAGCATTATGTTGCTTCCTCAGCAAGCTGGAGCCCGGAAGAGAATAATCGCTATTTGGGATATTTGTATTATGTAAGGAATTTTAAAGCGACCCAATATGACATGGATATGATAAAAGGACTGGAGTATATCCATCTGTCACTTCAGCATAGTCCTAAAGGAACGGATCTGATCTTTGCATCTCCTCATATGCCACTGTCTCCTTCTATATACAGGTCATATAATGGCAAGCGCGGCCAACATTTGCCTCGGGGCCTATCGGATACCTTCTTTTTGAGCATGATCGAGTTCATGAAGCCAATGGGCCTGCAGGATTCGGTCGTTGTTTGTTATGGTGAATTACTCTACGAACGCAACGAGCTGGAGCAGGCGGAGGCTTACTTGAAGCTGGGTTTACAAGGCACGAGTCAGGCGCATTATCAACCAGAGAAGGTATACGTTCCCGCGAGTCTTTTCATGTCACGTATCAGCAAATCCAGGCAGGACATCAGTCAGGCAGAAAAATGGTTGGAAGAAGCCTATAGAAGGGCGATTGAGGATGGTGCTAAGGAAGCCCCCCTCTTGCTCGATGTCGAAATGGCTCGTCTGCGAATGGAATCTGGAGACTTGTCTGCAGCTGTCGAATGGAAGAATCGCTACAAGGTCTCGTCGGATGATCCGGTATCCGTATATCAGCTATTCGTCTATATCTTCCTCGTTAGTGTGTTGATGGAGACCGGCAACAGCCAGGAGGCATGGGCGTTATCAGAGAGATTGCTGCAAGTCGCGGTAAAAGGCCATCGTCCGATGGACGCATTGGAGATCCAAGTGCTCCAGGCGATGATGCTGCAGGTGAGGGATAAGCCGCAACAAGCGCTGCTCAAGCTGGAAGAGGCGCTTATATTTGCGAAACCCGATGATTATATCCGTGTGTTTGTTGATAAAGGCCATCTGGTAGCAGAGCTGCTAGCGGAATATGTCCAACATCGTCAAAAAGGGAATATTCGAGATAAAAATGCGCCTTCACTTGCCTATGTGCGGAGAATATTGTCCGCTTTCGGAGGAACAGCCGAGTCTCCGTTACAAGGCAAAGCAACATTAGAAAAGCTTCTGACACCGCGAGAATATACGATATTTCGTCATATGGAGGAAGGGATGGACAATCCGGCAATCGTCGAAACGCTTGGCATCGGAATGGGGACCTTGAAGGCACATATCAATCGCATTTACAGCAAACTGCAGGTGAAAAACCGAGTCGAGGCGATTAAAAGAGGTAAAGAGTTTCAGAGTTAAACACGGAAGGTTGTAACAGCAGGCTCGCTGATCGGCGGGTCTCTTTTTATTCTGTGAACTATAACCGGGTCTATAACCGGGGTTAGATTCGAACGATCGAAAAATCCAATATAATGTTCATCGTGGCAACTGAATAACGAAAGGAAGAAAAGATCAGATGAGACGCACCTTTTGTATTTCGATGGTATTATTTCTCGTGATAGGCATCATCCCGTTTCAAGCATTCGCCAATTCGAATGATGCAATGTCCGGTGACGGGACGGCGAACAATCCTTACGTCATTACAACATTAAGTCAATTAAACGCCGTACGTCATGATTTGAACGCTCATTACAAGCTCGGAGCTGATATCGATGCTTCGGAGACAGCAAATTGGAGTAACGGGGCTGGCTTTATACCTATCGGCGACAACGGAAACGGGAATAGCCCGTTCACTGGTGTCTTCGATGGAGCAGGACATGTCATCCGCAATCTGACCATTCATCAGCCCAAGATGGACATTGTCGGCCTATTCGGGATGGTGGGCTCCAACGGGGTGATAGACCATATCGCTCTCGAAGGAGGTTCAATCATTGGAAACAACCATGTAGGTGGGCTTGCAGGGCGTAACACTGGAACTATTGAACACTCCTACGTTACCGGAACGGTTAGAAGCCAGATGGCCACTGTCGGAGGGTTGGTGGGATACAATGGCATTCACGGTAAAATAACCTCCTCTTACTCTACAAGTGCCGTCTCGGGCACCGATTATGTCGGCGGTTTGGCAGGGCGTAATGACGGGATGGTAAGTGACTCCTATGCTGCCGGTACGATCAATGGCAACTATATAGTCGGGGGGTTAGTAGGGGATAATGAAGGCGGGGAAATACTCCGGTCATACGCCACGGGTGCCGTCAGCGGGAGCGCTGATCACGTCGGGGGACTGGTCGGTTATAATATTTCTGCTCTCATTAGTCAGTCATACGCCACGGGAACTGTCCATGGTGGAAGTGCTGTCGGCGGGCTTGTCGGCAGCACGGACCACGGATCGATCATTCAGTCATACGCCACTGGCAGCGTCAACGGGCGCGATCAATCTGTAGGTGGTCTGGTTGGGAGTAACAGCGGAACATTTAGCAACAGTTTCTGGGATATTGAAACGGTCGGCTTGGATAACGCCTGCGGATACGATACATATGGATCCTGTACCGCGAGCAGCCTTACTACTGCACAGGCACTAACTCAATCGAGCTATTCGGGCTGGGATTTCCACAATGACTGGTTTATGGTCGAGGACTCGACGCGACCATTCCTTCGCTCCGAATGGTCGGCCGCAATTGGGAACTCGCATCAATTGCAACTGATGGCCATGGATCTGTCGGCGAATTACACACTGACGCAGGGTATTGATTTCGACACGACGTTCACTGACAATAGTCGCTCCGATATGTGGGCGACGAGTACAGGGAACGGTTTCGGCTTTGAACCTATCGGTAATGACAGCACTCCGTTCACAGGTACGCTCGACGGCCAAGGATATGATATTACGGGCCTTTATATCAACAGGAGCAGTTTGTTGAGTGTCGGTATGTTCGGCCATATTTCTAGCGGTGGGGTTCAGGACGTTCATTTAAAGAACGGGAATGTCACCGGCGGCCTTCAGACAGGGATGCTGTCGGGACAGAACGGCTCCAACAGTCAGATTATGAAGGTCCATGTTTCAGGGAATGTTACCGGTGCAGACAAGACAGGTGGTCTGATCGGGAATAACGACGGAACGATCGGCAGTTCTAGTTCGAGTGCTACGGTCAATGGAATGAACGAAGTCGGCGGTCTGGTCGGAAGGAACAGCATGGGGAGTGTTACTGAGGCTGTGTATGCTATCGGGAGCGTTAGCGGAAACAGCCACACCGGTGGATTGATCGGCTTGAATGCGGGTCTGGTAAATAACGCGTACGCAACCGGTCAAGTTGATGGGCAATTCAATGTCGGCGGATTGGTCGGTCTCAATGATATGAATAGCCAAGTTAACCTGTCTTTCGCCACCGGGACTATTACCGGAATGGATTTTGTCGGAGGCCTCGTGGGGCGGAATGAGAGCGGCAAGGTGAATGATTCGTACGCGATCGGTTCCGTTGGCGGTCGTTCCGATGTTGGTGGGCTCGTGGGAAGGAATGTCGGTGATATCCGGAATACTTATGCCGTCGGAAGTGTAACCGGCACCAACGAAGTCGGCGGGCTGGTCGGACGGAAATTCGGCATGGTTACCGCGAGCTTCTATAATAAGGAAACGACTGGGCAATCCGATACTGGCAAAGGTGAACCGCGGGTGACTTCGGAAATGAAACAGTATGCACTCTTCGGTACCGAGTGGGACTTCAGCGGAACATGGGTGTTACAGGAGGGAGCCATGTTTCCTGTTTTACAAGGAATTGCAGCTAACCTCGAATGGGACGCTGCACCACCAACCGTCTCCAGTGCGAAGATCGAACGTGAGCATCCGAACAACGTCATCGTGACCTTTGATGAAGAAGTCAGCCTCACTGACGCCGGGGGAATTACAATTACAGCGGACGGGAAGCCTTCTACTATTACACGGGTAACCGGATCGGGAACCAATACGCTTGTCTTTAACGTTGATAAAGCATTTGAAGAAGATCAACAAGTTCTCCTATCCTACGATAAACAATCCGGAAATATTTCCGACCACGCAAACAATGCGTTGCTCAGTTTAACGGATCGAATCATCGACAACTTGACTCGTCCCGTTGACCATACACCGCCATCCATCACCATTACGATGACAACGGCGGATGGAATGGAGTATGTTGATCGCACGTGGAGCAATCAAACGGTTAACGTAAGCGCAGAAGCATCTGACGAGTCTGGCGTCACTTCAATCACGTATTCGCTAAACGACGGATTGTCGTGGAGCCCTTATCTATCTGCTATCGTCCTACACGAAGAAGGTGTTCATAGCATCTCGATCAAAGCCGTCGATACAGCGGGTAATGAATCGATTGAACGACGCACAGTCTGCATCAGCACAACGGGAATAAATTTGACGCCTACACTAGTGAAGGCGGACGGAAGTGAATATACGAGCGGCGAATGGAGTAGGTCGAGCGTAACGTTGAGCGTCTATGCCGAATCGGGAGTCAGCGAGATCGTCAATCTGACCTACACCCTGAATGGGGGGCCTTCACAAGTTTACGAGAACAAAGCACCCGTGGAAATATCGAGTGAAGGCGAAACTAACATTCGTTTTGAGGCGTCCAATCAAGCGGGCAATACGTTATTCCTAGACATCACGGTGAAAATTGACAATACGCCGCCCTTGATCACGATTTACCCGAATGGAAGTGAAACACAAGCAACCTCGGCAGCGCCGAGGGTAACGGTCATTGATTCTGGAAGCAGCATAGATAAAGCCTCGTTGGAGTTTCAATGGACGACCGATTCGTCCATGCCAACTACAGGCTGGAAACCATTTGTGAACGAGGCCACGCTTATGAAAAGTGGCGTTGACGGTGATTGGTACTTACATGTAAGAGCACAAGACCAAACAGGTAATGCCGTTAATGTGACGTCCAGCCGGTATCGTTTGATAACCGAGAAGGCGAATGAAGCAAGCGATTCAAGTCTCACTAACGATAGCTATGTATATTCACTGCCGAACAACACCTTTCCTGTAGGCTTGGAAGGGAGAACGATTGCTTTTGAGGGGGGACATATACGCATCCCTGCTAAAGCACTGAATCGACCATTTTATTTATCCATAAATCTAACACTCCCAGATGATGATCATTTTCCCCTATCCGCTGGAGAACGATTAGCTAGTAAAATCGTGGAGTTTAAAAAAGATGTATCCGGAAAATTCGATAAAGAAGTAACCATCAGCCTGAAATTTGACGCCAACACCATACAAAAAGCCAGTCATGAGCTCCAACTCCGTCAGTTTAACGAAGATGCGAAGGAATGGGTAGCGCTGGATAACATCAACATAGACTGGGATGAGGGGACTATAAGTGGAACAACCGACCACTTTACTCCATTTGCGATTTTCGCAAGAAATATTGTGCCGGCTGAAATCGGTGTTTCGTTTACCGATGTAAAAGGTCATTGGGCGCAAAAGAACATTGAGAATCTTGCAGGAAAAGGCGTTGTAAACGGTTATACAGACGGAAGCTTCAGACCTGACCGTACGATTAGTCGAGCAGAATTCGCGGCAATCCTGGTTCAAGCATTGGGTCTCACGAGTACAGGTAATAAGGAATTCTCCGATACAAAGGATCATTGGGCGAGGAAAGCCATTTCAACAGCGTATTCCTACGGAATCATTCAAGGATACGATTCGGTTACTTTTGGCCCCAACGATTTTATTACGCGCGAAGAAATGGCACAAATGGTAGTTCAAGCTTTCCAATTGGACCAGGTACTTCCCAACAAAACCTTTACCGATCAGGATAAGATTGCGGCTTGGGCACGGGAAGCGATGATGATTGCAGTAGATCATGGAATCATGAAGGGTTATCCAAACAACATGTTAAAACCCAAATCACATGCTAGCCGTGCAGAAGCGATTACCGTGATTTGGCGCGCCATGGAGGCAAAATAAAAAGGCATGGACGAATAAGGGAAGGACTTGTTGGCATTTAGCCACAGGTCCTTTTTTCTGTGGGCAGTGAGATCAATGCCCTAACATCATGTGAGTATGCTAAAGTAGAACACAACGGATGAGGTTCGTCTTCTGGCTAGGTGTTCGAATTTTTATAGCTGTAGTTTATTGATGCGACAGTTAAAAGGAGAAAAATATGTTAACAATACAACAACTACAAGACATTGAACAATTGCAAAAAGAGTGTGAAATTCATGATCATGTACAACTGAAGCTTAACTGGGAAATGTTAAGAGATCGCAAAACGGATCCGCTCGATTTTTTTCATTATGAAAATGGCGAACTTATAGCATTTTTAGGCCTGTATGCTTTTGGTTCTACTGTCGAGGTATGCGGTATGGTAAAACCAAGTGAACGTCGAAAGGGGCATTTCGGGCGGTTGTTTCACCTGGCAATGGAAAAAGTAAACTCAAATGGATACAAGAAAATCTTATTGAATGCGCCTGGAGTATCGGATGCGGCAAAATTCTTTTTGAATAAACAAGGTGCTGAATATGCATTCTCGGAGCATCAAATGGAGTGGCGCGAAACGCCTCTGGAGGAGACGAACGATGTTCTTCTGAGACTGGCAACCGAAAAAGATTACGAAATGAGCGTTCGTTTGTCCGTGACGGCGTTCGGATTGGATGAAGATGACGCTAGAGAGATGGAAAGCCACCATTTCGCGGATAATACGGATATACTCATGATTGACGTGAACGAAGAAACGGTTGGAAAACTTCGGGTGAGTCGTGAAGAGGGGCAGGCTTGGATTTATGGTTTCTCCATCTTGCCGGAATATCAGGGTAGAGGAATAGGCAAAAAAGCGCTTCGCCAAGTTGTTAAAGAGCAAAGTTCTGCCGGATTTACGGTACACTTAGAAGTCGAAACGAAAAACGACCATGCTCTGAGGTTATATGAGTCGGTTGGATTTAAAGCAATACATGTACAAGATTATTATAGATATGAATGCAGCTGAAAACGCTAAGGTTCTCACCGTTCACAAACGATCTTAACCAAGAAGAATTGCTTGATTGCTAAAAGACTTGCAGAACGCGCCGAACCCCTCCGAATTACGGGGGTGGAGGTTGTCATGGTAACGGGCGCTGAACTCATGCTCTTTACACGCGGCTTCTTTCTCGGCGAGACTCTGCCGGATCGCCTTGAGGCTTTGTCCAAACCGACGGTTAGCCGTACTGGGTTCGGATAACCTTGGTATAATATAGATAGCAGAAGAGCCCCTCTCATACGGAGCGGCTCTTCTGCCATTGTATATCTTCTTCTTTCTGCTCTTAGAGGTAAGTTGCTTCGCCTGTACAGGTATAGCATCTGCCGAGACTTCTTCCCAGTAGGTGACGCCCCTCAGCATTGAGACATACAGTCTCAAATAAGCTCCGTTTGGAATCGGTTTGCTGGTAGAAAAGGATAATTCCTTCGCTTTCCCTTCCTTGGTATATCCAACCATTACATAAATGTATGAGTCATTATTCCCTATGCTGTGGAAAGCGCGATCCACGATAGTATAGTAGATGCTTCTACTCGTCAGGTGATTTGAAGTCAATGGGACAGTTGACATAAAAATCACAAATAGTGCAATTCAAAATGCAAGGATGGCAAATGCTCTTTTCATATTCAATGCTCCTTTTTCTTTATGAATTTAGGATGAAGCGATGTCTTTGTATTTCAAGCGGCGGATGGACCATGCTCCGAATAGTATAATAAAGGTGCTGTTCATGAACATAAAGAAGAGGTTCTCCGCGGGGGTCAATCCTTTTTGACTCAGGACACCCATGCCTATGGTTAACAAAGAGTGGGGAAACAGCATGCCAAGTTTCAGTACATACAAACCGAGTCCCAGAAAAACGGCGCAAAGGCTGATACCGATAGGCGTAGCGAAACTTCTGATCCTTATGGACAGCCCCAGCTGCAGTGCCGCAATGGAAATGGAAGCGAACCATCCGCGCAGGCTCCATACTACGGTTTCCATCGGGAACGGACCCGGAATGGAGAACAACCGGCCAGCGGCCCAGTACATGAACATAAAGAAGGCCTGGGCCGCGAAGATCAGCAGGCAGACGGTAAACAATTTGGCAACAAACAGGCTGGAGATGGGCATCGGGGAAGCAAGAACCATATTCCAGTTACGGTTAGCGTGTTCCAATCGGCATACGAAGGCACAGCAGATGGCAATCAGAATGGGCAGAAAAAACTCTCCATAAAACAAACTGACTTGTGTCCACAGGCTGTACCACCCGTTCTGCAAGGCCGCTTGGTTGAAATAAAAGTTAAAGCATCCGATCAGCAGGCTGAATACGGGCAGTATCGCCAGTACCAGGCCGATGCGGGAATGTCGAAGTTTGAGCCATTCGGCGGAAATGCTCCTGAACATGGGGTTCCTCCTTAGATCTCTTGTTTTGAAGCGTGAATGCTTCCTGCAAAATAGAAAACCGCTGCCAGAAGAAGGGAAGCAATCAGTAAACCAACAGGCAGCATGCCGGATAGATATGAACCTGAAGTGGAGCTGTACACATAGGTAACTGGACTTAGATCCATGTAGTAGGACCAAATCAACAGGTGACGAATACCGGATGGAAACAGACCGGATGTCGTTCCGATAAAGCCGCCCAGCATGCCCAAACATAAGGAGAAAGCCTGATTCCGTACCGTAAGGGACAACCATTGCTGTAGAGCGATGATGACGAACGTCGTTAACATCGTTCCGAGGGTAAATTGGACGAGCAGGGAAAGCGGTAAACTCCCGCCAATGCCTTTGGATTTGCCGAATCCCACGATGAAAACAACCTGCGCCATAATACCGTAGAGGATCAGGCTGTTCGCACATATGTATTTTGCAGCGTAGACATGATTCCGACCAATATTGGTTGTCATTAACATTTTCCACGTGTTTCCCTTATGCTCCATATCACAAATGCGGGAAACCACAATAGCTGAAATAATAGGAAGAAACAGACCGTTCATGGAAGAGATGCTGAAGATCAAGGCTTCCCAACTCGCATTTGCAGCGCTCCTTGAGATGGAAATACTCATGGACATGGAGGCCCAGACCATCTCAGCAGCAAGAAACAGCGTAAGCATGATCCAGATCCGTTTGCGGCGAATTTTGAAATACTCCAGTGACAGAGCGTTCATTACAGGCTCCGCTCCCTTCCGGTCAAATCAAGGAAAATATCTTCCAAGCTCTTTTTATGCTCCTCAATCCGGATGACGGGAAGATCTTGTTCCACCAGCGCCCGATTTATACGTGAAACTTCCTCGTCCGGGAGATGTTCAAACACAAGCTGTTTCCCCTGGATTTTGGGTGAATAGCCTTGGGTTAGCAGAATCTTCTCCGCTCTTGTCGGGTCCGTTGTCTTGAAACGAATGGTGGCTTTGTTGCTGGTTTGGAGGTTCTGCATCGTCCCCTGAAAAAGCAGCTTACCGTCATTGATAATGCCTACGGATGTAGCAATCTGCTCTATCTCCGACAATAGATGGCTCGACAACACCACGGTAATCCCATATTCTCCGGGGAGGGATTTGATTAATTCACGGATTTCGCCGATACCCGCAGGATCAAGGCCGTTCGTTGGCTCATCCAGAATCAGCAGGCTGGGAAAGGCGAGCAAAGCCATGGCAATGCCTAGCCGTTGTTTCATACCCAAAGAGTATTGGTCTGCCTTCTTATGCTTATGGTTTTCGAGTCTTACAATTCGGAGTACCTCGTCAATATTCTTGCTCGGGACGTTGCGGAGGCGCTGCATGACCTTCAAATTCTCAAGTCCTGTCAGATGGCCGTAATATGAAGGAGATTCGATCAGGGAACCTGTCTGGTTCAGAATGGACGGGCGATGATTGTCCAAGTCTTTGCCAAACACTTTGACCTTGCCTTCGGTAGGCTTAATGAGCCCGAGCAGCATCTTAAGCGTGGTTGTTTTGCCAGCTCCATTCGGGCCCAGGAAGCCGAAGATTTGTCCGGGTTGCACTGTTAGATTCACCTGGTTTACACGGAGTGTACCACTGTAAGTTTTGGACAGGTTATGGGTCTCAACGATGGGGGGCGACGTAATTAACATTGATTTCAACTCCATTTCATAAAGGTCTCTGTTGCTCACTATAGAACAGGATCCTTGCGTTCCGCTGAAGTTAACCTTACATTTACCTTAAATAGATTAGGAAAATATCGGCTGCATGCATTCGTCATGTATACTAAATTGGGTGATGTGAATTGGACTTGATAAAGAATAAAAAAATACTGATTGTTGACGACGAGCCTGAAATACGGGAGATGATTGAACGTTTCCTACGAAGGGAAGGCTTCTTCCGGATCTATACTGCCGGAAATTTCTCGAATGCTCTGTCGGTATGCAGATCGGAGAAGCCAGATGCGGCCATATTGGATATCATGCTGCCGGATGGAGACGGCTTTTCGCTGCTTTCATCCATCCGGTCGTTCACGGACATGCCTGTACTGTTTCTGTCTGCGCGAGGTGAAGATGAAGATCGGCTGCTCGGGCTAGGCTTGGGTGCTGATGATTATATGGTCAAGCCCTTTTTGCCCAGAGAGCTTATTCTCCGACTGATGGCTATTTTGAAGCGGGTATATGCCTCCAACATCGTAGAACGGTTACCTGTATTTCGGTTGGGTGCTCTAACGGTAGATTTGGATAGCGCTGTCGTACTAAGGGGGCACAAAGAATTCTCGTTGACTGCCAAGGAGCACTCCATACTGATGAAGCTGTATGAGAATCAGGGCCGGATCGTAACCAGTGACGCTTTATGCCAAGCCGTATGGGGTGATGAGATTTATGGTTATGAGAACACTTTGATGGTGCATGTTCGACGCATTCGGGAGAAAATTGAGGAAGATCCATCAAATCCGGTGTATTTGTTAACCGTTCGTGGACTCGGGTATAAACTCATGACACAGGAGTCCCGATAATGGATGGCGTTATCCGGATATTAAGGCGGTTTGTCGGTTCGACGATTCTGGTTTCCTTTCTTCTGTTACTGTTCAATTTGGTATTACTCGGTTCATTGATTTTCCAGGAAAATCACAAAGGGTCTTCACCTGAAGCAATTGTGCAGAAATTGGCCAACGAATTGGTTCTGCAACAGGGAAACTATGTGCTTGGCCATGAGGGGATTCAGCTGCTGGATACGCACCAAACTTGGGCCATGTTGATGGATCGGGATGGGCAGGTACAGTGGAGCGAACGACTGCCTGAGGACATTCCAAGGTCCTATGATGTAACGGACGTAGCCAAGTTCTCCCGCTACTATCTGATGGAATACCCCGTATATGTATGGGAACGAGAAGATGGATTGCTGGTATTGGGATATCCCAAAAACACCTATGGAAAATATCAAATCGACTTCTTGGTCGAGTGGCTAAGGTCCCTACCTGTACGAATTTTGTTGTTACTGTTGTGCAATGTAGCTCTTGCACTGCTGGTTTCCGTGCTAATTGGAACGCGGGTCATCCGGGGAATAAGGCCGTTGATTCATGGCATCCATGCTCTTTCCAAGGAAGAACCGGTCCAGGTGGATACCGGGGGGATATTCAATGATGTGTCCCAAAGCATCAATTCGACCTCTCAGATGCTCCAAGAGAAGAATGATGCACTCAAAGCGAGGGACGTTGCGAGATCGAACTGGATCGCAGGCATCTCCCATGATATCCGGACACCGCTGTCCATGATCCTGGGTTATGCGAGTGAGTTGGAGGACCAGCCGGAACTGTCTGCTGAGCATAAACAGCAGGCTGCAATCATCCGTCGCCAGGGGGAACGCTTGCGATCTTTAGTGAGTGATCTGAATTTGGTATCGATGTTGGAATACGATATGCAGCCATTACAGTTGAAGTCGATCCGTCTCTCTGCGTTGGCCAGACAGGTCGTATCCGACTTTTTGAACAACGGCCTCGATGAGAGCTATGACATTTCTCTTCATGTGATGGACGAGAGTCTGATCGTGAGCGGGGATGAACGTCTATTGTATCGGGCGATAACGAACCTGGTACAGAACAGTATCAGGCATAATCCGGAGGGATGTAAAATTGAATTGAAAACGGGTCCGGCAGACGGGGTGTTTTATAGCTTTGTGGTATCGGACAACGGAAAAGGCATCCCGAAAGAAGAACTAAAGGGCGTGATTTTACTTCCCTATACTTCTGGACGAACACGCCCGAACCGACAAGGACATGGATTGGGACTACCCATGGTGGAGAGGATTGCCAAGGCTCATCAGGGAGAACTGATTCTGGAGAGTGATCGAGGGGAAGGACTTACAGCTGTTGTAAAACTGCCTGCTTCTAAGGTTGGAGAGTAAGTCTTGTATCTAATTTCTAACATATTCGTTAAAAAGCCGCGAATAGCGCGTATATAGACGAACGGATCGGATGATTATTAAATGTGTTGAGCATCGTTTAATCAAACGATGAAACTCTAGGGCGCTTTCGAATTAACAAGTTAAATAACGTAAGTGAATGAAGAAAGCAGCATGAGAGATTGACCCTCGTGCTGCTCTTCTCGATCTAAGAGCCCTTCTTCTTAACGACAGGGATCCAAACTTCCATTTCATACATACTGTTGCCTCTATCGTAAGTCATTTCAAACTCAGGACCATTTGCTGGTTCGTAATTGCAGGTTGGAAACCACTCTGCCCAAATGCGCTTCCATAAATCATGAATACCGCTTTGCCCGTCGGGGTAGAGGCCAGTTGAGAATATCGCGTAGGTTTGAGGTGGGATCGGGAGTCTTTCAAACCCTTCTGGTATGCCACTCTGGGGCATAAAGTAACCGATCATGTAGGAAAATTCCCCACCTTGCTTGTTGTAAAGTATCCCATGAATTTGACCATTTTCCCCCAAACCCGCAGCTGTACGGATTCGATCAACGGTACCGTCGGCTATACACGTAGTCCAAAAAGCAGGTATATCAATAAAAGGATGATCGTCATCGCTATTAACAACTGTTGTTACACCGAACATCTCAAAAGCCTGTTTTTCTTCCATTCTGTAATTCATCTCAACATCTCCTCGAATCGAAATATGAAAGGATAACCGAGGATAGGCCTTCAGGGTAACACCTTTGTCGCGCGCTGACATTGGCATCACACCGTGCATTTTTTTAAACGCTCTAGAAAATGCCTCAGGCGATTCGTAACCATACTTTAAAGCGATGTCGATGACCTTTGTACCGCTCTGCTGCAGTTCAAATGCGGCAAGGGTCAGTCGCCGGCGCCTAATATACTCTGAAAGCGACACATTTGTTATGAACGGAAACATTCGTTGAAAATGGTATGTTGAGCAGCAGGCAATTCTGGCCACGATATCGTAATCAATCGTATCAGACAGGTGTGTTTCTACATATTCCATTGCGTTGTTCATACGATCCAGCCAATCCATACAGACCATCCTTTCAAGATTGAGTATAGGGGATGGTAACCAATGTAACCTAGCAATCCATGCACCGAAATATCATGTTCGAGATGATATGAATAAATCCTTTTTTGTTGATTGTTGATTCAACGATTATTTGCCCAAGTACAGTTTTCATGGGATCTCATTAGATACAAGGGAATTTGCATTCAAGCATTGAATTTATTCATCAGCTATGGGATTCTTATCTCCAAGGGGAATTCTCTAAATGAATCATGGTGTAAGGTTTTTGAAGATGGAAAGGAGAGCAAACATGAAAATAATCATAGTTGGGGCAAGCGGTACAATTGGACAAGCAGTCGCCAAAGAACTAGGACAACATCATGAAATTATTCGTGCTGGAAGAAACGGAACAGACGTAATAGTTGATATTACATCGGTTGATAGCATCAAAAACATGTATGAGCAAGTTGGGAAAGTGGATGCAGTCATTAGTGCAACGGGCGGCGCTCATTTTGCTTCTATTACAGAATTAACGCCAGAGCTAAACGAAATAGGGATTGAAAGTAAACTTAAAGGGCAAATCAATTTAGTCCTTTTGGGGATGGACTACATTAATGACAGCGGAAGCTTTACTTTAACAACGGGTATCATGATGGATGATCCCATTCCTCAAGGTGCATCAGCAGCCATGGCCAATGGTGGTGTTAAAGCGTTCGTTAAGTCAGCCTCGATTGAAATGCCTAGGGGAATCCGTATAAATAGTGTTAGCCCGAATGTCTTGCAAGAATCACTTGGAAAATACGGCGAATTTTTTCCAGGCTTTGAAGCAGTTCCTGCTAGTCGCGTAGCCCTTGCTTTCAAAAAAAGCGTAGAAGGAGCTCAAACCGGACAAAATTATGAAGTTTATTAATTAAATCTCTTGATGTGGATTATTTGTCGGAGGATAAGTACATACAAGCATTGAAAGTCGCGGAAATCGCGGCTTTTTTTGTTTTAACGATATCGAATAATCTTGGAAGACTAGGACTTCATGTTTTAAGCCCTAACCAGTTACTGCCGAACGGCCCAAAAGTCCCTCTTGCTGGGCCCACAAAAAAATGAAAGTTTGGGCTGTTTTGTATTACCAACCGAAGCACCCCTTTCGGACGAAATCCGACAAAACTTTATAGACGAAAAGAATCATTTTTTCGGGAAGTTTGATGAAATGGGTGTACGCTGGGTGTTGGATATAATACGATCAGACAAAGTGTTTTTGTTCATGAACACGAATGAAATCAAATCATACAGATAAATGGAGGGAAACACTGTGAAATTATTAGGGACGATTATGATTATAATGGTAAGCATCTTCTTGCTCGGAATGGGTTGTGCGGATCAGGAAAAGGAAGTGGAAACGACACTTGGACAATCCGAGCAAAACGGCGACGATATACGCATACCGCACAATGAGCGGCTTCATTTATCCACCGACAAGAAATGGATCGAGGAAGAAGGGCATCAGTCCGATCTGATTCGATTGCAATGGACGGCGGAAAGGGCCAAGCCGGCAATCGTCTGGGTTGACGAGAATGGCAAGGACAAGACGGCAATCATTTCCCATGACAAGGCAAACAATCCGGAGCAGCGCGATCATAAGCATATCTCGTTCGAGACGACCATGTCGCCGAACGGCCAATATCCCAACCAGTTGTTTACCCGGTTTGAAATTCCGTTTGACACCGACGTAAGCGAGATCCGTACGCATTCGTCCAATTTCAATGTCATGAGTGGTATCTTGCGGGTCGCCGGCGAAAGCGGGACGAACCGGGATATCCAGTTAAGTGCAGCCGGCAAGGATAATGAGACGACACCGAGATGGGCCGTACGTGCCGACAGTTTAGAGGAATCGGGTGACAATGCGGGAGCCAACCTGCAGTTCGTCCGTTATGGAGATGACGGTAAAGTGCTCGATTCCCCGCTCACCGTGCAGCGCAGTGACGGCAATATCGGAATTGGCACAAATGAACCCGACACCAAGCTCGATGTAAACGGGGATATGCTACGTCTTCGCGAAAAGTATACGCCCGCTTCGTCCAGTGCTGCATGCAGCCAAGGACAGATTTCTTGGGACGACCAATATGTATATGTTTGCGTTGCCCAAAACAATTGGAAAAGGACCGAACTATCCACCTGGTAGTTTCTACGCCGCCGATCTGTATCAAGATCAGCGGCTTTTTTTGTTATAAGCTTTGTTCTAATGCCGCTGATATCTTCGACTAGGGTCTGGGTTTAGGTCCAATTCAGTCTTAGGAAGGATTTGGAGTAAATGAGCCTAAGGTACAATGAAATGTATGAATTTACATTGGATCTTCCGCAATTCACTTCAAGTTTTAAGCAGAAAGGTGTCCTAAGACCATGAGAAAATTGAAAAAAATACATTAAGAATTATCGGGGTAACACTAACAGCGCTACTCATAACAGCCCTGATTTTTCCTACATGGACATCGTCCATCAAAGGCGAAAATAGTATTAGCATATTAGAACAAGTAGAGATCAATGGAAGCAAGCAAGAACTGATGATACGCGGCAATGACAAGAACAATCCCGTCATTTTATTTGTGCACGGAGGACCTGGCGCCCCGGAAATTCCATATGCTGCAGCATATCAAGACTTGCTGGAAACCCGGTTTACGGTTGTTCATTACGACCAAAGGGCCAGCGGGAAATCCTATCATTTTTTTGAGGATTACGCTGATCTTTCATCGGAATTGCTGGTAAATGACTTATTGGCTATTACGGATCACGTTTCGGAACGTCTTGGCAAAGAAAAGGTAATCCTCATGGGACATTCATATGGCACATATATTGCTGCACAGGCGGCCCAAAAGGCACCCGAAAAATACGAGGCTTACGTGGGGATTGGTCAGATGGGGGATACCGTAACAAGCGAGATGGACAGCTTGACCTACTTAATCAGCCAAGCTCAACAGGCCGGCCACGCGGAAGACGTCTTATATCTGCAAGGACTAACCGATAAAATCCAAAAGGGCGAAATGTTCACTCCACGAAATTATGTCATTCAATATGGCGGAGCTTCAAGACTTATGGACAGTCCCGACGGCAATAGCCTTGGGATGCTGTTAAGCAGCGAGTATAACTTAATGGACGTCATTCGATATAACGTTGGGATATCTTTCTCTCAAAGGGTTTTGTTGCAGGAAGTTATAGAACATCCGCTGCCAACGCTTGTAACGAAACTTGAAATACCGTGCTACTTTATCATGGGCGACTATGACTATATGACGTCCTCCCATGCCGCAAAAGAATTTTTCGATAAGCTTGATGCCGATCAGAAGGAGTTTATTGCGTTTGATCAATCTGCGCATTATCCGCAATTTGAAGAGAAGGAAAAGTTTTTTGAATGGGTGTCCGAGACATTTCTTTAGCATGCATTCCGGAAGTACCAGTATTAGGAAATTCACCTATATAGGCAATGGCAATATAATGTAGTATTTCTTTTAAGTAAAGGAGAGCTACCATGTACAAACTCACTTTAACTGCGGCTAAGAAGTTATTGGAAACTGCTGAACACCAGGCTCGGCAAATGGGTCTAAATTCAGACGTAGCGATCGTCGATGAAGGGGGGAACCTCATTGCCTTTCATCGGATGGATCATGCCAGAATAGCAGGCATCGATATTGCCATTGGCAAAGCATGGACCAGCGTAGCGATGCAAATGCCGACGGCGAATTTAGCGCAATCTGCGCTTCCAGGCGGAGCTACATTTGGTATTAACACGACGAATCAGGGAAGAGTCGTTATACTTGGCGGTGGAATTCCGCTCGTTCACGAAGACAGGGTTGTTGGCGGCATTGGTGTAAGTGGAGGAACGAGCGCTCAGGATATCGATGTAGCCAATGCTGCAGTACAGGCGTTTGAAAATATGAGATATCAAGAAAATCAATATTTAAACGCACGGATTGGCAGTGTAAAACAATCGTTTACTTATTAACGGCTCTCTTGCGTCGATGGTAAGGGAAGGCCGCTTCTATGCAAGAAGCGGTCTGTCTTCATCCTGTTTGTGAGTGTATATGGAACTTATGTCACGATTATTGGAATGGGTAATGTCGAAAAGTTAGCGTTGTGCCACTTTAAAAACCGCGATAATCGTGGTTTTTTTAGTTTTCACAATAATAGAAATTAACTTACATATACTTATTGTTTATTTTATAATACTTATATATACTTATATTTAGAATATGAATCCTTAAGTAAGGAGGGGTAGGATATGTTCCAAGAGGAACGATTAGTAAAAATCCTGGATTACTTAAAACAACATCAAACGATGAGTGTTGGAGAGATATGCTCGTTCTTTCAAGTGTCGCGGGATACCGCACGCAGGGATATTGTCAGATTAGTTCAAGAAGGAGTGGTCATTCGAACCCACGGAGGGGTCGCCTTGCCTGAACTGCAAAAGGAACTTACTTCTTATCAGGAACGACTTATTGATGAGCCTACGAGCAAGAACGTTATCGGCGAGCATGGTGCTAAACTGATTCGGGACCATGAGACTGTATTCTTGGACGTATCTACGACCGTGCAATTTGTTGCGGAACATATTCAAGCGAAACAGATAACAGCGGTTACGCACTCCATCGATAATGTAGGGATACTCTCCAAGCGAGAAGATCTGAGCATCTATGTGCTCGGCGGTTACCTGCATACCCAGAACCGATTATTATACGGTCCTTCCGTCATCGATAAAATCAGTGAAATCCGTGCCGATAAAGCGTTCATCGGTGCGACGTCAATCCGGCCTGACGGACTTTATTATCCATATGAAGAAGATGTCCGGGTGAAGAGAGAAATGGCCCGGCGCTCGGATCAGGTCATACTCGTTGCAGACCATACCAAATTCGCGGTGAAATCAAGGTTCAAGTTAGACTTTGATCACGTCGATATTGTTGTAACCGATCAATCGATTCCCGTTGAAATACAAGAAATATTAGACCGTAAAAATATTACGCTTATAGAATGTCGAACCCAAAACCAACAAGATGGAGTTGAGTCGAAATGAACAACCAAATTATTCAACATGTCAAAGTCCACCTGCCTCATCAAATGCTTCCTTCTGCAACGGTATGGATTTCCAACGGAAAGTTGAAGAGAATTGAACCGACGCAAGAACTTGAAAAAATAGAACTTGAAAAAATCGAAGGTGATGCTGAACTAATTGATGGCAAAGGAATGTGGCTCATACCAGGGATGATAGATGTTCATATTCATGGAGCCAATGGATATGACATGATGGACGGAACCGAGGACAGCATTCAAGAGGTATCACGCGCTTGTGCTGCAACCGGATGCACTTCGTTTCTGGCGACTTCCGTGAGTTCGACGATAGAGGATCTGCTCAATATGATTCGCAGCGTAAAATCTGTAATCGGACGAGAACAAGGGGCAAAGATTGCCGGCATTCACTTGGAGGGCCCCTATTTGAATCCGAAGCGTAAAGGGATGCAAAACGAGAAATATCTTCGCCACCCCAATCTGGAAGAAATAAAGTTAATTTTTCAAGAAGCGGGTTCGCTCATTAAAATGGTAACGATCGCACCAGAATTGCCTGGTGGTTTGGAACTGATATCCTTTCTAAAAGAACAGGATGTTGTGGTTGCCGTAGCTCATTCCGATGCCACATACGAGGAAGCGAAGCTGGCTTTCACAGCCGGTGCGAGTCATGTAACCCATTGTTTTAACGGCATGAGACCGATTCACCATCGAGACCCCGGACTGATTGTAGCCGCATTTGAAGAACCGCATGTCAGCCTGCAAGCGATAGTCGATCAAGTCCATCTTCATCCAGCCATTGTCCGATTAATGCACCGTCTCAAAGGGCCTGAAGGCATGGTGCTGATTACGGATGCACTTCAGGCGATGGGATTAGGGGATGGTAATTATATGTTTGGTGGTCATCACGTCACCGTATCTGAGGGGATTGCAAGGCTTGCGGATGGCACTTTAGCATCGAGTACCGTGACTATGAATGAAGCGTTACGTCTGACCGTAGCTAACGGAATTTCAATGGAGGATGCCGTGCACATGGCTTCAACAACGCCGGCCCGTATTCTGGGTTTATCTCACAAAGGAAAAATCGAGGTAGGTTACGATGCGGATCTCGTCCTGATGGACGAAAGGTATCAAGTGCACTGGACGATGATTGAGGGTAAACTCTATTGTTAAAATAGAAGTAATCACAAACGACTGGTGTAAAGTTGACTAAACCTATTCGTTGCCTATATCCGATACATGGCCAATGTTATCATTACCCCATATCAGGTGCGCAACTGATGTGTATAACAATTGTTGATGTAAAGGAGATACGAACATGAGTAAAGACAGTATAATTAAGTCCATGCTTTCGGATCAAGTAAGTATGACACCCAATGGATTTGTTGCGGATCAATTAAGCCCGGATGAATTTGCAGATTGCTACGAATTGTTTTTTAACAAGATTTTAGAAATTAGTACATCGGATATAGCCAGAGTAGAGGGTTACGGTGAGTTTAATGAGGATTGTAAAACGGAGTATAGTACCTGCAGGCAATTTTTAATCGACACATTTGCAGAAGATAAAGAAGGATATTGGTTTAATTGGAAGGAACTCTATGATACAACGATTTTAGATCGTGACTTTGTCGAAAAATACTTGATGGAAATGGACGCCAGAATTGATTATTGTGAAGGAAAACGTTATTTGGTAAATAATAACACGTTTTTTGAAATAATGATCACAGATGGAAAAACGACGGTCGGTTTCCCAGACTGGAGCAGATCCGGTATATGCGATTTCTTTTTAGATTTTGCCATTATGGACTTAAATAAGCCTTACTTACACATACCTGAAATGTTATTCGAGTATTGCAAAAAAAGGAACATTGTCATACCGGATTTTAAAGAAAGATTTTTATGTATGGCTTATTATAAGGGAATCGATGTTTTGCGGTGGCATGCATCGATCGACGATATAGAATCTTGCAATTCTATTATGAAGTCTATTGGTCAACTGAAGGATCGAATATACGCCTTATAAAGGGTGATCCTATGAAATATGAAAATGCCAGCGATATCATACCTGAGAAGTTATTGAAAGAAATTCAGAAATACGCTGCAGGAAAACTTCTTTATATTCCTACTGGAGAGGAAAAAAGGGGTTGGGGTGAGAAGTCGGGTTACCGAAATCAATTACAGAGGCGTAACATTATGATTCGCAACAAGTATGCCAATGGGGTAACGGTTTCGGAACTGGCGGACGAGTACTTTTTATCTTTGGATTCCATTAAGAAAATCATTTATTCGAAGAAAGATGACCGACAATTCACTTATGCTCCAACTGTACGATCTGCTGTGCAGTATGCGAATATCGGAATGCTCGAAGAATGGATTTATTGTTATATGCTCCACACCCGAAATGCAGCTCCTAGTTTACATGATTTTATGAGAAAAGAGTGTTTGTATTTCGGTGTCATTAAGTTTCCCTTGCGTCTCATCGAACTTAATGGAATCGTGCCTGGGAATGACTGTACCGATGAAGCAGACGCAGCTGCTCTTCCACCGCTTCTTATTCAGTATAAAGAAGGCAAATTTTATTGCATCGAACAGAAGGAAGTATTTGCTGCATTAAAACAACGCAAAGTAAATGCTTATCCAACCATAATTGTATTGAAGGAAACAACGGATTATAAAAGGTTTATGAGACACTATGAAAATGTTCTGTTTTATATTAATCAAGCATGATTTTGCTAAATGAATTTTACTGAACTAACAGAAAATGATAATGCAAACAGATTAAAAACCTCTCATTAGATAAACCCTATTTTAATAGGTCTAATGGGAGGTTTTGTTATGAATTTATGTGAATTGCGAAAAAAAACGTCTTGACAATATAGGGTAGGGGGCTATACTATATTTTCGACAAGTCATCGGAAAATCTTGGCTTCATTTAATCGCATGATGTAGACGGCCGTCGCGATTTTAAGTGATTTCATCATCACCGGTGATTTAATTTGAAGGAGGTTGAATAGTATGTCTATGCAGGCAAAAGGTCTTTCACAACCTGATCCGAGACGATGGATAGCTCTTGCATTATTATGCCTTGCGAATTTTATGGTCATTATGGATACATCTATTATCGGTGTTGCACTTCCGGCAATCAAAGAAGCACTTGGATATTCACAGGAAAGCTTACAATGGGTGTTTAATGCCTATGTTATTTTCTTCGGTGGTCTGTTGCTGCTCGGAGGAAGGTTATCCGATCTATTTGGACAGAGACGTATGTTCATGTGGGGTTTTTTCATTCTTACCTTGGCATCCCTGCTTGCAGGTCTTGCATGGAATGAAACGGCTTTAAATGTCGGCCGTGCTTTACAGGGATTCGGCTCCGCATTAATAGCACCTTCGGCTCTAACTATTGTCATGATGTTGTTTAGTGGGAGTCCTAAAGAATTAGGCAAAGCACTTGGATTCTGGGGAGCATCGGCTGCTGCGGGAGGATCTGCTGGCGTATTTCTAGGAGGTGTTATTACCGAGTGGCTAAGCTGGGAATGGACATTTTTAATTAACGTTCCAGTCGGAATCCTAGCCTTAATCTTATCTCCTGGAATTTTGACAAAAGGAACACGAGGTAAAGGCAGCATTGATATCGTGGGTTCTGTCTTTGTTACAGCAGCATTGGTTCTGATTGTTTACGGAATTGTAACTGCAGAACATAATGGATGGGGCGCTCCAGCGACAGTGTGGACTCTGATTTCGGGTGCAGTGTTATTTATCCTCTTCCTTATTGTTCAAACCGTGAAGAAGGAACCGCTGGTACCTCTTGAAATTTTTAAAGCTCCAAACCTGGCTGCAGGGAATTTAGCGCTTATTCTGTTATCCGGCGGGTGGATACCACTTTGGTATTTTCTTAATTTATACATGCAGCAAATTCTTAAATTCTCAGCTTTTGCCGGAGGGATAGCTTTGCTTCCAATGACTCTCCTGATCGCTATCTTCATGATTGTGATAACAGGCAAGTTAATCGCAAAGTTCGGTATAAAAGCAAATATTATAATTGGATTAATTGCATTAGGTGGTTCGATGATTATGTTCTCCAATAATACGCCAGTCGACGGCAACTTCCTGGTGAACGTGCTGCCGGCATCGTTATTAGGGGCTCTCGGAATGTCTCTTGCCTATATTCCTTCCATGATGGCAGCAATGTCCGGGGCAAAACCGGAGGAAGCAGGGCTAGCGTCAGGACTGGCCAATACGAGCTATCAGATTGGTTCAGCAATCAGCCTTGCGATCATGGTGGCGATTGCTGCTACAACAACCGCTTCTTATGCTGGAAATGACCCTGTGGGAGCGTTGAATAGTGGGTTTCAAGCCGCGTTCTTCTGGTCCGGCATTGTTGCTTTTGCAGGTGCGGTATTAGCGCTGTTATTCATTCGTTCACCCAAACGAGCCGATTCCAATATATCCAAAACAATGTAACTACTTCAATGAAATCTTTTCGTGAACAGGGTAGTATCTCCTCAACTTTATAGGGCGGGAGGGTATTTATTATAAAAAGCTAATGCTTAAAGTTATGGCCAGACCAGCATATCAGTCAAAGTTAAAGAAAGAAGAAACTTCCAATATACAGATAGTGTACATTAGAGCAGAGTTTTAACTCTGCTCTTTTTTTGCATTTAAGAACAGCGAAGTGTCTCATCCGGTTCACAAAACTCCGTATCGGAAAACTGGACGATCTTAAACGAGCTATTCGTCTTAAAATGCAGCGATTTCCTCATTTCCGCCAACACCCCTTATTCATTTAACAATCCGCCCGGATCTTTATATGAACCAGAACAGCGATTATGCCTCTAGCAAACAAGGGGAACACGGGAAGAAGCATTTGGCTCAATAATGATCATGGCTATTGCTGTCAATCGCCAGTTGCCGGATGAGAAGAAGTCACCATTGTGGTATCAGAAAGTCATATGGATAGTGGTTGACCAGAATCATTGATTATAGAATGGGGGTGTAAGGGTTTACATGACATGATAAGAAGGGGCTGGAACATGAGGGGTTCGTCTCATTTAAGGAAGAGGCTGAAGAAGTATAAGTGGCTGCTGCTAATGACATTGCCGGGGATCGTCTACTTGTTCATCAACAACTATGTCCCGATGTACGGCGTAATTCTAGCATTTAAAAATTATAATTATGTCGATGGCATATGGGGGAGTGCGTGGGCCGGTTTCGATAACTTTAAATTCTTGTTCAACTCACAGGATGCGTACATTATTACTCGGAATACCTTCCTGTACAATTTCGTTTTTATTGTGTTGAACCTGGTTTTAGCTGTTCTGGTAGCGCTGCTGATCAATGAAATTAAGGATAAAGCGATCAGCCGATTCTATCAAAGCACATTCCTGCTGCCGCATATCATCTCGATGGTCGTGGTCGCGTATCTGGTCTACAGCTTTTTGAATGTGGACAGTGGCCTTGTGAACAGGTTATTGATCAATTGGTTTGGTTCGGAGGCGGTGTCTTGGTATGGAGAACCCAAGTATTGGCCTTACATCCTGGTCATCGTAAATGCATGGAAGAACGTAGGTTATCTATCCATCATCTATTTCGCTTCCATAATCGGAATAGACAAAGAATACTATGAAGCTGCCACGATTGATGGTGCAACCAAGTGGAAACAGATGACCCGGATCACCATCCCGCTCATTTTGCCTGTTATCACCACCATGACCCTGCTTGCGGTCAGCGGCATTCTTCGGTCGGATTTCGGATTATTCTATCAGGTTCCTATGAACACAGGCGCTCTGATCCCGACAACGAATACCATCGATACCTTTGTCTATCGTGCCATGATTCAATCGGGGGATATCGGCATGTCGACAGCAGCTGGATTCTATCAATCCGTCGTTTGTTTAGTGCTCATCCTAGTAGCAAATACGGCAGTAAGACGCATTAATAAACGTGACGCTTTATTTTAACAGAGGGGGGAGAGATAGAAATGGTGAAAGAATGGAGCCCTAAAAAATGGATCGGCGCATCTTCGATTCACCTGTTTTTCTGGGCATTTACAGTCGCTTCGTTAATTCCGTTCATTCTGGTCTTTATGGTGTCGATATCCAGTGAGGATTCCATCCTACAGAACGGATACTCATTGTTTCCCAGTCAAATCAGCTTTGCGGCCTATCAATTTTTATTCCATGATTTTTCGGAAATAGCGAAAGCTTATGGAGTTACGATCTTGACCACGCTGGTTGGAACCGTCGTAAGCCTTTTGATAACAGCGCTTTTTGCTTATCCGTTATCCAGACCCGAGCTGCCGTTTCGCCGCACCATTTCCTTTTACATTTTTTTCACCATGCTGTTTGGCGGAGGAATGGTACCTTGGTATATCACTTATGTGAATATGTTTGATCTGAAAAATACGATTTTTGCCATGATCATCCCCAACTTGCTGTTAAGCGCCTTCAATGTGCTGCTCATGCGGAGCTTTTTCGCCTCGACCATACCCGAATCCGTGGTTGAATCCGCGACGATTGACGGTGCAAGCGAACTGAAGATTTTCTTTAAAATCGTCGTTCCGCTTTCTTTGCCGATTATGGCCACGATTGGACTGTTTAACACGTTATCCTACTGGAATGACTGGTACAACTGCATGCTGTTTATCGATAAACCCGAGCTGTATAACATCCAGTATCTGATGACAAAGACGCTCACGAATATTCAGTATCTTCTTATGAAGTCGAACAGTTCGGCCCAAGTTGGGGACCTGCTCGCCAAGATGCCGAGGGAAACCGTCCGCATGGCACTTGCGATCGTCGGCATTGCCCCCTTGATGTTCGCCTATCCGTTCTTCCAGAAGTATTACATTAGCGGAATTACAACCGGTGCCGTAAAAGGTTAGCAGCCCATGCGATCGTTCATTAGAGGAGGTGGGGCAGGCAGGTGGTTTGCAATCTATTTCATGCCTTATATTAAAGTTAATTGTTGAGAGGAGAACTCAGGGATATGAAAAAAGCGCATCATCTGGTGCTTATGATCATGCTTTGCGGAATGCTGGCATTAACAGGCTGCAGTAAGGGGGGAACCGAAAATCCTTCGGATACCGGCGGCAAACAAACCCAAACGGAACCCTATAAAATAACGCTCGTATATCCGGCAACCGCTCCTAAAGACTTGCAGCTTGTTCAGGAGGAAATGAGCAAATATCTGACGGAAAAGATCAATGCAACCATCGAGCTCAAGCCTATTGAATGGGCTTCTTGGGATGATAAGACCAACTTAATGAAAATTTCGAATGAGCCTTTTGATTTGATGTTCACAGCCAGCTGGTTCTCATACGCGAAAGATGTCGCCAAAGGGCAGTATTTGGACCTCGACGAATTAATGGCCCAATACGGCAAAGATATTCCGGGCATTCTCGGAGAGGATTTTATTAAAGGATCCAGAATTGGCGGTAAGCTGTACGCGCTCCCGACCAAGAAAGAATTCGGACAGGGATTTGGATTCCTTCTCGACAAGAAGCTTGTGGATAAATACAAGTTCGATATTAATGGCGTCAAGACCCTGGAAGATATGGAAGCGATGTTCCAAACGATTAAAGACAATGAACCTGGCGTGATTCCAATTGTTTCAAGCAAATTCACAAATATTTGGGATGCAGCCAATTATGATAGCATCGTTGCCAATCTTTCGATTCCGCGGGGAAGTAAAGAGTTGAAAGCCGTGGATACCCTGGAGGATCCAAAATTCATCGATTTCTACAAACGTATGCATCAGTGGAATCAGAACGGTTGGTTTGATAAGGATATCCTGACATCAGACGCGGATCAAGGCATGAATATGATTAAGGCGGGCAAAGCCTTTGCAGTTGCCCAATCCTTAAAGCCAGGGAAAGACAAGGAAATGAGCATAACATCGGGTGTAGAAGTTGTGCAGGTAGAGACGGCGGAGCCGTTTACGACGACAGGAGACGCGCAGGGCGCGATGCTCGGAATTTCGCGTACCTCTAAGGATCCTGCAAGAGCCATGATGTTCCTTAATCTGCTGTACAGTGATCCGAAACTGCTCAATATGCTGTACTGGGGGATCGAAGGTAAACATTATGTGAAGAAATCTGATAACGTGATCGATTACCCTGAAGGTGTGAATGCGGACACGCAAGGCTATCCGAATCCGGGAGGCTGGATGTTCGGGAACCAGTTCAATTCTTATTTATGGGTAAATGAAGATCCGAATAAATGGGAAGAGTTCAAGAAGTTTAATGAACGAGCGGAGCATTCGATTGCGCTTGGATTTGCCTTTAATCAAGAACCGGTTAAATCGGAGATGGCATCCATAGCGAATGTCGAGAAAGAGTTCGGGGCCACTTTAAAATCGGGAGCCGTTGATCCGGAGAAGATTATTGCTAAATGGAAAGAAAAACGGAAATCTGCCGGCTTTGACAAGGTTAAAGCTGAGGTTGAAAAGCAGTTGGCGGCGTGGGCAGAAACTCAGAAATAACGAAGATAAGGGAATAGGGGGATTCCGTACCAGGACTATCGTTGTATGTCCTAGAAGGGATTTCCTTTTTTCCTGTATGTGACTATACTCAGAGTGTAGATGGACTGCTATACTGCGGAAGTACATTCTGCAAACCTTTTCCATGGAGCCGGGGTAGTGTATGCCTATGTTGAATATTAAAGACTCGCTTCGCTTTAAGCTGATCATCGGTTTCTTTACGATCGCGGTACCTCTTGTAGCCCTGCTTCTCTACAACAACTACTATGCATCCAATACGATCAGGGAGCAGGTGGCGGACTCGAATAAAAATTCGATGATCCTCTATTCCCACCAGATCGAGGCAGCCCTGAACAAGGAGACGAATTTTTTGTACAATATTGCCGTTGAAGATCCGAACATTGCGGCACTCTCACAGCTTCTGAATGATCCCGATGAGTACTATCTTGCCAAGGCCAGAATCTTGAATACGTTTACGCGTTATCACCGGTTTGACAACAGCGTCGATCTTCAATTTATTTACTCCGTACAGAAGCAGGATTTATTCAATACACCGATTAAGACTCAATCCTACGATGAGCTGTTGTCCATCAAAACGACCATTGAACAGCTGGTCAAGGAGGTTCAACCGGACAGCGCCTATTTCCGCGAATGGAAGGCCATTGAGTACAGCCAACATAAATACGCGTTGATCAGGCTGGTGGATACGGGAGATGATTTTTACCTCGGGGCATTTGTAGAACTGGAGAACCTGATGATACCGCTGGATCTGATTCACTTGGAATATGGCTTTGCCAGCTTTGTGAATGAGCAGGGTGAATTGTTGACCAACACGTCAGCGATCGGAACGAACCGGCTGAATACCTCGCTTGCTTCTGAATCCAACGAAGTGTATCAAATCGTGAAGAAGGACGATCAAAAATATATCGTAGTCATGAATCAGATTCAGGGCACCGATGTCATACTAAGCGCTTTTATACCCGAGTCCCAGATGCTGAAGAATCTGTATCACTTTCGGAGAGGGATTATCATCATATCCATCGTGGCTTTCATCATTCTGATTATCTATTTGGTTTATCTCAATGAGATTATCCTGAAGCCTATGAACAATCTTGTCCGCGGAATGCGCAGGATCAAGCACGGAGATTGGAATACGCGGCTTCATGCTTCTAAAGCGAAGGAATTCAACATGATCAACGAAACCTTCAACAGTATGGCCTCCGAGATTCATGAGCTGAAGATCAGTGTTTACGAGGAACAGATCAAAGCGCATAAAGCCGAACTTAAGCATTTACAGCTCCAAATCAATCCCCATTTTTTATTGAACTCCATCAATATCGTTTACAATTTGGCTGAAATTAAGAATTATAGCGTGATCCAACTCATGTGCATGAACCTCGTCAAGTACTTCCGTTTCACAACGAAAACGAATCAAATTGCGGTGACGATCGCGGAAGAAATGGAGCATATGGAGAGCTACATCAAAATACAGCAGGTCCGTTTCCCGGAGCGAGTCACCTATGAAATACATATATCGGATGGCGCAGCCCAAGCGGCAATCCCGCCGCTATTAATTCAGCCTTTTATTGAAAATGCAATTAAATACGGATTTGATTTCATGGAACATCCTTTTCATATTGCCATTCATATCAGCCTTACCAGGCATGAACAATTGGAGATTGTGATCACCGATAACGGGAGTGGCTTCTCCCAGGAAGTGCTGGAGCAATTACAATCGGGCGGTTACATGGAGAATCAGACAGGGGAGCATTTAGGCATCACCAATGTACAGTATCGTCTTAAGCATATCTTTGGGCATATGACTCGCCTTGAGTTTGATAACGCTCCGGATTCCGGGGCCAGGATTAGAATTGTACTTCCTATCCGGACGGTAGAGCAGTTTACTTCATATTGATGATCTGTATGGGGGTAGTCACATGTTTAAGGCACTTATTGTAGATGATGAGATCTATGCGGTAATGGGAATTAAGAGCGGCGTGAATTGGCAGGATCTGCAGGTGTCTGAAGTGTATGAGGCTTATAATATGCGCGATGCATTACAGGTTTTTGAACGCACTCCGATTGATATTATGATCTGTGATATTGAAATGCCCAAAGGGACAGGGATTGAACTGCTCGAGCGGGTGAATGATATTTCTCCCGATACAGAGACCATTTTTCTTACCGCCCACTCCGCCTTTGACTTTATGAAGAGAGCGATTCAACTGGATGGCTTCGATTATTTGTTAAAACCGATCGAATTTGATGTGCTTCAGGCAACCATAGCCAAAGCGCTGCATTCGATTAAACAGGAGCGGGAACTCCGTCATATGCGCGAGCATTACAAACCATATTATGAGCTGTGGCGGAAGAAAAAAAGCCTGATCACGGATAAGTTCTGGAATGATGTGTTTTCGGGAAGAATCGTCTGCACTCCGGCTAATGTTAGGGATGTTCTTGAAGAGCATGAGCTTAGCGGACTGCAAGATGCTGTATTCATGCCTGTTCTGGTGAGCGTGGAATCCTGGCTGCGCGAGCTCAGCACAAAGGATGAAGAGATCATGGAATACGCTATCCGCAAAGGTGCATCCGAAATGCTATTGCCTACCGGCAATGGAGAGGTCATTCAGACCAAGCAGGGGGTGAATGTCGTCCTTATTGTTGGAGAGGAGGGGACGGAGGGGGATTCCACTCATGAACTGAACTTGCGCTGTAAAAAATACATTCAGGACTGTCATACCTACTTCGGTTGTAATATTTCCTGTTATATCGGCAATCGTTCCAATATGTATGAAATTGCCGATACGTACAGGCAGCTGCTGGAGATGGAGTACAACAATTTGAATAAATCCAACCAAGTGTATTGGCTGACTTCATTAGGCACCCATTCCATTAAGACAATGATACCGCGAATATCGACATGGACCCTACTTATGGAGCATGGACAGCTAGAAGAAATACAGAGAGAGATTCATGGACGTATCGAGGAATTGAGTCGAAATCCAGAGCTTTCGGTTAGTGAGCTTGAAGGCTTCCGACAAGAATTTATGCAAATGGTCCATTATATTCTTCATAAAAATGGACTGTCTGCGTTAGAGTTGTTTCAGGATCAGGCAGGAATTCATCTGTATGCTCAGCCGCGTAATCTTGAACAATTGAAAGCTTCGGTGCTTCAAGCCGTTCAGGTTATCCATGATCAGCTCCATCCGAATTGCTCCGTGATTCAACGTATACAGTCCTATATAAAGGAGCATTTGCACGAACCGATCACAAGAGAACAGCTGGCCAGCTTCGTACATCTCAATCCTGCGTATCTTTCCCGTCTGTTCAAACGCGAGGTAGGCGAATCGATTACAGATTACATATTGTATGCCCGGATGTCGCAGGCCAAAGATTTAATCTCGAACTCGACCATCCCTATATCCGAAGTAGCCAAAAGCTTTGGCTATCATAACTTCTCGCATTTTTCCAAAATGTTCAGAAAAGTATATCGAGTTTCTCCGCAGGAATTTAGACAGCAATCATAATCTCAACTGGGTTTCTATTCAACGAAAAAAGCCTGTGTTTCCTACTCAAGGAAATACAGGCTTTTATGTGTATTTACCGAATCGGGTACACTAGTGTCCCTTCTACTATATTTAAATCCAGAACCGATTACATGACAACCTAAAAAAAACAACAACACACCTTAATTTAGTCCCTTTCCGAATTCGAGAAATGGGATTAGAACTAAGATACCATACAATAATTTGTATACATCCCAGAATGTGGTTTTTTACAACTCCGTGAGAGGGGGATTGCTTATACCGAGTGTTCGCTAGTCGCTTTACAACTTCATATTTAGGGAGGAGTCGATTGGATGGTAGAGGCGAGAAAATATTCTGCGCTGGTACTGGGCGCGATCCTTGCTCTGGTTTTATGGGGGTTTCCTCCGTCTTCAACAGCAGAAGCTGCCGGGGTGCACCCGTCGCTTCCGGATTGGTCCAAAGCGGGATATAAGGGCGGGACGTCTCTCCCGGATGGTGGGACGGTTATCGATTTGGTCAGTAAGGGTGTCATTGCCAATGACGGTATGGATGATTCCGATGCGCTGCAGGCGGTCATCGACTCGATCCGCAACGGTTCTTTAACCGTGAATGGTGCTAAGGTCAGTGAGACAAACCGGGCTGTTTTGCAGTTTCCTGTCGGTCAAATCAATCTGAGTAAATTCATCCGAGCTGATGCCAGCTGGGTTACGTTCAGAGGTGCAGGCGCTGACCCGGCCACAGGTACGAAGATCGTGTTCAAGCCTGCCAGCACGTATGCTTCGGACGACGGCCTTCCCGTCATCGATGGAAAGCTCTGGCCCGGGTATGGGGCATTTCGTGTGGAAGATCGGACCAAAAGCCCGAGTGAACCCGATTATGAAGGCAGCATCAATTTCCATTGGAAAAGCGGCGTTAAAGTAGCAGGCGCAGGCGGAGGAATGAAAGGCAGCAGTCAAGTGAAATTGGCGAGCGGAAGCGGAAGCAAATTCAAGGCAGGGGATACGATCTATGTCGGAGCGGCCAATACGCCGGGTTTATATCAGCTCATGGAGGCGCCCGAATCGTATTGGATCAATCAGCACATGCGCAGCCAAATGTTTAAGGTGACCAGTGTGAGCGGGGATACGCTGACCATCGACAAACCGCTTGAATTTGACATTCCGTATAGCAACGGAGGAGGAATCTTGGGAACAACCTACTACAGCAAGGTCATGCCGATCAAGCTGGTAGAAGGCGTCGGCTTTGAACATTTTTATTTTACCCAAGATATTTCTTACACCCCATACAGCCACAAAAACGCAAACGATTATGACCCGGTTGGTAACCCGGACGGTGTTGGTCTGAAGTATACCAACGAGGCTCCGGAATATGCGATCCATGCGATTGTTTTTAAATGGGCCCAAAACGGGTGGGTGAAGGGGGTTCGTACGTACATGACGGGCTCGCATCCGATTGTGACCGAATTTGCGAGACATATGGAGTTTAGGGATAATATCATTTTCGGCTCATGGAATAAAGGCAAGGGAGGGCACGGCTACTTCCGCGGATCTAAATTATACGACAGCAAAATTATCAACAACACGATTGACCGTGTTCGCCATTTAACGCTTCAATGGTCGGCAACGGGCAACGTTGTCTCGGGCAATACCATGACGGTGGATATGAACCTGCATGGCGGTTGGGAGCGACGCAACTTGATCGAGAACAATACGATCGCCGTTCCGTATCTTCATCGCAGCTGGGGCGAGGGTGAAGGTGGCGCAGAACCAGAGGGTGGAACATGGTACCCCATCTGGTATGGAGCGGGCCCTCATGCTTCCAAGTGGTCCGGCTCAACGGGTGAGCAGAATGTGTTCTTTAATAACAATATGAGCAAGCAGGAAACGGAAGGCGGAAGTTATACGACCTATACACCCTATCATGATCCTCACCGTATCTATCAAATCGGATGGGACGGAAGCAAATGGACGCATCTGGAGAAGCCGGCCGGCACGCTGATCAGTACCTGGACAGACAACGAAAAGGTGGATTACGGGCTTTCTCCGAACAAAGGCGTTTATGACTGCCTGACATTCTCCGGAAATTCATTATTGGGAAGCGGAACGGCAGTGTTGGATTGCAGGTCAGACAATACCGAAGATACGCAAGCGCCTAACAACCAATGAAATGACGCCTCCCTCCGGGAATTTGGCCCTAAACCAAACCGCAAAGTCAAGTTCAAATGAAACTTCGAGTTTAGGCCCAGCCCAGGCTTTCGACGGTAGTACGACCACGAGATGGGCAAGTGCCGAGGGAGCTGATCCGCAATGGATTTACGTTGACCTTGGTTCTGTGAAAAGCATTAATAAAGTCAAACTTATGGGAAGACGCCTACGGGAAAAACTACAAAATTCAAGTGTCGACGGATACGGCAGCGCCAGTAAATTGGACGGAGGTATATTCCACTTCAACCGGTGACGGAGGGACGGACGAAATCGCATTCGCAACACGGGATGCCAGATATGTAAGGATGTATGGCACGG
The DNA here is from genome assembly GCF_050482385.1 of Paenibacillus lautus. Classification (GTDB taxonomy): domain Bacteria; phylum Bacillota; class Bacilli; order Paenibacillales; family Paenibacillaceae; genus Paenibacillus_AQ; species Paenibacillus_AQ lautus_B. The sequence continues at coordinate 189,400 of NZ_JBCNHV010000016.1, read as the reverse complement.
TAAGAGGAACATCCTATGGGTACTCTTTGTACGAGTTTGAGGTGTACGGTTCCGCTGCTTCAAGCAGCGATACGAATCCCGGCGATATGATCAGCAATGACACAGGGCTTATCTTTTAGAAGTAACTATGGTTACAGGCAAGATGCCCGAAACCAATCCAATAGGAGGAATAGGAATGTTAAAAAAATGGTCAATTCACGCACTTTGCCTCGTCCTTTTGATGTCGACTTTTCTCTCACCGGTGTTTGTACAAGAAGCCCATGCAGCAGGCGAGAAAAAGCCGTTTCCCCAGCAAGCGAGCTTTGCTGGAATTACGAAGCCCAATCATCTCTCGCAGTCGCAATTGAATGCAGACGTTATCGCTTACTATAATTCATGGAAATCCAGCTATTTGAAGAGCAACTTGTCCTCCTTGCCCGGCGGATATTATGTAAGAGGCGAAATTACAGGAGAACCAGGCGGGTATAAGGCGTTGGGCTCTTCCGAAGGTCAAGGATACGGCATGCTCATTACGGTGTTAATGGCTGGTTATGATCCGAATGCCAAAACCATTTACGACGGCCTGTTCAAAACAGCCAGAGCCTATAAAAGCAAGGGAAATTCTAACCTGATGGGCTGGGTCGTAGCGGACTCCAAAAACGCACAGGGAGATTTCTACTCGGCGACCGACGGGGATCTGGACATCGCTTACTCGCTCATTCTCGCTCATGATCAATGGGGTTCCTCCGGTACAATCAATTATTTGGCCGAAGCCAAAAAAATGATTACGGATGGAATCAAGAAAAGCAATGTCACGACTAACAACCGGTTAAATCTCGGCGATTGGGATAGCAAAAGCGCACTGAACACGAGACCTTCGGATTGGATGCTCAGCCATTTAAGAGCCTTTTACGAGGTTACCGGCGATTCAACGTGGTTGAATGTCATCAATAACCTGTACAACGTCTATAATTCATTCAGCGCCTCCTATTCGCCGAACACGGGGTTGATTTCGGATTTTGTCGTTGACAATCCTCCGAAGCCCGCTCCGCGAGATTATTTGGAAGAGTTCCCGGAAACGGACGAATACAATTATAATGCCGCTCGGGTACCACTCAGGATTGTGATGGATTATGCGCATTATGGTGAGACGAGAGCCAAATCGATCACCGATAAACAGGTTGCCTGGATCAAAGGAAAGACAGGCGGCAACCCCAACAATATTAGGGACGGGTATCTATTGAACGGAACGGTGTCTCCATCGGCAAGCGGGGCGGAAGGTGTTTTTGTCGCTCCGTTTATTTCGGCAGGAACCCCGAACAGCGGAAACCAGGCCTGGATCAATAGCGGCTGGGACTGGATGAAAAGTCATAAATCCGGTTATTACAGCGACAGCTTCACTCTCTTAAACATGCTGTTCATTTCAGGTAACTGGTGGAAGCCAGGAGGGGGAGGCAACCCAGCAGATACGCAAGCACCAACGGCCCCTTCGAATTTGGCGGTTACTGGAAAGACTTCGTCCAGTGTCTCTCTTTCATGGAATGCTTCTACGGATAATGTAGGGGTTACGGGTTATGAGATTTATAACGGCTCAGTACCAGCGGCTTCCGTTACAGGAACGAATGCGACCATCAGCGGCTTGAGCGCCAACACGGCCTACACCTTTACGGTCAAAGCCAAAGATGCCGCCGGGAATATATCGGGCGCGAGCAATGCAGTGACAGCCACAACAAATAACGAGACATCGTCCCCGAATCTTGCCTTGAACAAGACAGCCGTTGCAAGCTCAACCGAAGCCTCGGGCTTTGAGCCTGCTAAAGCTTTTGACGGCAGCCTGGCAACGCGATGGGCAAGCGCAGAAGGCGTTGACCCGCAATGGATTTATGTCAATCTCGGGGCAGTGAAGAACATCAATCGAATCCAATTAAATTGGGAAGAAGCCTATGCGAAGAGTTACAAGATTCAAGTATCTGTCGATAACGGAACACCTACCAATTGGACGGATGTATTCTCCACAACAACCGGGAATGGCGCCATAGATGATATTGCCATTCCGGACCGAAATGCGAGATACGTGAGAATGTACGGCACGGCCAGAGGTACCTCCTACGGATACTCCTTATATGAGTTTGCAGTGTTCGGAACCGATTCTACGGGCAGCTCGGATACGGAGACACCAACGGTACCAACGAATTTGGCGGTTACCGACACGACCTCCTCCAGCGTTACGCTTTCATGGGGTGCAGCAACGGACAACGTAGGTGTTACTGGTTACGATGTTTATGAGGGCGCCACGTTGGCTGCCACCGTTACCGACACGATAGCGACGGTTAACGGGTTAAACGCCAACACGACGTATACGTTTACGGTCAAAGCGAAAGATGCAGCCGGCAACGTTTCGGCTGCAAGCAACGAAATCAGTGCGACCACGAGCGGGGATACGGTGAACCCTGTCAAACTTACAGCGATCGAGGACAGCTTCATTCGTGGCGGTACGTATGCCGGGGATCAATATGGCTCCCAGAATACGATGACGGTAAAGCTGCGCGCCTCCAATGCCTCTTACGATCGAGCAGGTTACTTGAAATTTGATACGACCTCATTAAGCGGGTCCGTAAGCTCTGCTATTCTTAAAATCTATGTAACCAATATTCATAGCAATACGAGTTCCTATACAGTGGAAGCCAGAGGAATCAACGATGATGTATGGTCTGAAACGTCGATCAACGCAACTAACCAGCCGACAGAAGCCGGGACTGCATTGGGGACCGTGACGGTAAGTCAAAAAGGTGCCTATGTGAGCTTTGATGTCACTTCATTTGTGAACAGTCAATCGGATGGAGTCGTAAGCTTCCGCATCGTCGGTCTAGATGAAGATATGGGCGCAGATTATGCGACCAAGGAACATTCGGATACGGCCATTCATCCTGTTCTTATCATTAATGGAGATTAATGAATACATTAAGACCGCGATCAAGTGAAATTTTGGATTAAGACAGAAGGGCTGCCATTTGGGCAGCCCTACACTTTATTACACATGAACCATAGAATTACAGATGTCTACAAAATCATCCTTCAGAATACGGGACAACATGATGCCGATTAGGTTTTTATCTAATCGGCATCAGCTTTCTTTACAGTGAAACTAAACTAGTATAATAAGATCTTGTTCTTCGGATGGCCTGTATTCTAATGTATGTAAAAGTCCTAAACTATCCATGCTATAATGATGAGCTTCTATAATTTAAGAATATGTTTGTAATCTATGAGACACTTTATAATCCTTTCAGTATGTAGAATAAAGTTATATCGTTCAGTTCATAAGAAATGAGGGCAAATTATGCGTTACCTTTATGAATTTATCGAGCATCAAGAGGATATGCCTTTTAAGCTGTTTGTCAACAGCGTGAAGCAGGTACCATTTCACTGGCATAAAGAGGTGGAGATTGTCTATGTTCTCCAAGGTTCTGTTATCACGCATCTTGACCAGAAGGAGTATACACTGCATCAGGACGATATCATTGTGGTGAACAGCATGTCGATCCATAAGTTTGAACAGAATAGCCATGACAATATTTTATTAACGCTTCAGTTTGGTCCGGAGTGGCTGCATAATAACATTTTCATTTCTTGTAATTCATCGACTGAGGCCGATCCGAGCGGCTTCCGATTTGACACGATCAAGCAAGAGCTTGCAAAGATGGTATGGGAAATGAACAAGAAGTCTCCAGGCTATCGAAGCTTTACTATGGGAAGGCTGCAAACGTTATGTGGGCATTTACTGCGATATTTTTCGGAAGGAATCAACCCGGAAGCCGAAGATGGCAGCAAGAGCTATGATTATAAGAGGTTGAATCGGGTTCTTACCTATATCGATCAAAATTACAAAGAGAAGATTACGCTGCAGACGATGGCGGAGCAAGAGCACTTAAGTTTGCATTATTTTTCTCACTTCTTCACCGATAAAATCGGTATTCCTTTTCAAAAATATTTAACGCTGATCCGTTTGGAGAAGGCCCAGTCGGAGCTTTCGGGAAGTGAAAAGAGCATCACCGAAATTGCGATGGATTGCGGTTTTGCGAACGTAAAGCTATTCAATAAATACTTCAAAGAGAAGTACGGCTGTACACCAAGCTCGTATCGTGAAGCCGCTACCTCGCTTCAGGATAAGCCTAATCGAAAACCGCTTACATATGAAGAATCCTCGAGTGGAGACTATTATGAATTAGATACGATCAATGCGATGGGGTCGTTATATCGATATCTGGAAGTGAAGTCGGATCAAGAACAGGAGAGAGCGAACCCTCTAATGGCGGTTGTTACGGAGCATGAGCAAATTCAGATTCAGCCGGGCATGTCGTCAGCAGGGTACAAAAAGCACTGGAATGTTACCACAACAGCGGGCAGGGCCGTTGAAGGGCTGCGCGATGACTGGCGTCGGCAGCTGACCGAGCTTAAAGGACGAATTCCCTTTGAATACATACGTTTCCATGGCATCTTTAATGATGAGATGATGGTATACAACGAAGAGGAAGACGGTACTCCGGTCTATAACTGGTCCTATGTTGACAAGCTTTATGACTTCCTTATTGGGCTGGGTATCAGGCCGTTTGTGGAGCTTGGTTTTATGCCGACCCTGCTCAGCCGTTCCACTGAAACGGTATTCTGGTGGAAAGGGAATATTTCCCCTCCAGCCGATCAGGCAAAATGGGAGGCGCTTGTTCGTGAGTTCGTTCGGCATTGCTTAAATCGCTATGGGGCTCGGGAAGTAAAGCGATGGTACTTTGAAGTCTGGAACGAACCGGATTTATCAGGCGTTTGCTGGGCAGGAAGCAAAGAGGAATACTTCTCTTTTTATGAGTCTACCGTTCGAGTAATCAAGTCGGTACTTCCTGAACTAAAAACAGGGGGGCCTGCTTTAGGTTATGGGTCACTTTGGAACGATACCTGGGCTGAGGAGTTTATGGAATATTGCAAGAGGCACCAAGTTGCGATCGATTTCTTTTCCTTTCATATCTATTCGGAATATCCTCAGCTTAAAGCAGAGCAGAACATATTGACGAAGATGATGCCGCCAACCTTTTATAAAGAGAGCATCCATCGACTGCAGAAAAAAATGGAGCTTGCCTCTTTCCGTGATATGGAGCTGCATATTACCGAATGGAACTTTTCGCTCTATGACCGGCATCTGCTGCACGATACCATGTTTATGGCCCCATTTGTGATGTATCATGCGATCCATACACTGGGAGACGTACAGGCCATAGCTTTTTGGTGCTTTACGGATGTGTTTGAGGAATGTCTGGTTCCATCCTCCCCGTTTTATGGAGGCTTTGGTTTAATGAATCGGGATGGACTTAAGAAGCCGAGCTATTACGCCTTTGAGCTTCTTCAGAAGCTGGGTGAAGAAATAACTGTTAAAGGTGATGGTTATGTAGGTACCCAGAATAAAGACGGGAGCATGCAGCTCCTACTGTATCATTACGTCCATTTGGATCATATGTTTTCAAGCGGAGACTGGTCGGAGATGTCCAATCTTAACCGTTACGGCGTGTTCGAAGAGAAGGGCAGCAAGGTGTATCAAATCAACATTCCTCATCTATCAGGAACCTATAAATGCACAACTTATCAGATGGACCGAGATCATGGCTCCGTTTTTGATGAATGGGTTCGCATGGGCGCACCCGAGATCTTGACGGAGGAGGAACTTGCATATCTTCGTGGAAGAAGCGGCCCGGTTATCCGGACAGAGATAATAGTGGATCAGGGTTGGCAGAAAGAACTCATTCTTCCACCGCATGGCGTGCTATTGCTCACATTAGAGAAACAGTTTTAAACACAAAACCCTTCAAGAACAACACCGCTCCATAAGAGAGGGGTGTTTTTTGCTGTCCATTCCAGGCGGCTTCGATTGGCTGGCTCCAAAGACGAGAAATGAACAAAAAACGACCATAGACGAGGCAATTTACAACGAGTAAGCGTTAACAATGAACCCTATACTATAGCTATGTCCACAACAGAATTACAAGGGGGAATAAACAGATGAAGCGTTTCATGAAATGGATGACGGAATCCTTTGCGCCTAGATTGGATGCGATTACAAATAACATTTGGATAGCATCGATTCAAGAAGCCATTATGGTTGCCATCCCGATGATTTTTATTGGTTCCATTATTACGTTGATTTCAATTTTACAAGACTTTATTCCGGGAATGCCGGATTTAACACCAATTACGACATTCAGCTTCGGTCTTCTCGGGTTGTTTATTGCATTTCTAACGCCGTATACGGTGATGGAGAAAAAGGAGAAGCACAAAATCAAGCTGCTGGCGGGAATGACCGGCATATCCTTATTCCTCATGCTGCTTAATCCAGTCGTAAACGAGGACGGAACCGTTCAGTTCATTCTTGAGCGTTTTGGTCCTGCCGGTATGGTTACGGCACTCATTGTAGGCGTCTTCATCGCCGTCATCATGAACGTCTGTGCTAAGTTTTCTTTCTTTAAAAAAGAGTCATCCATGCCCGAGTTTATTATGGATTGGTTTGACTTCCTGGTGCCGATTGCCTTGATCATGGGCATAGGCTGGGTTCTTGTATATCAGCTTCACTTTGATATCTTTGGACTGATTGTGAGCGTGTTTGAACCTATTAATGCTATGGGGCAAAGCCTGTTTGGGTTTATTCTGTTTAACTTTATTGGGGTTGTGCTGTATTCCTTCGGGGTTAGCCCATGGGTTATGATGCCGATATGGTACGCCATATGGATTCCGGCGATTGAAGAAAATGCGGCTTTGGTGGCGCAGGGACTGGATCCCGTCAACATTAATACCTTTGAAACATTTTTCTCCGGGTGGCTTGGAATCGGAGGGATGGGTGCAACCTTACCACTTGTCATCTGGTTCCTGTTTGCCAGATCCAAAAAGCTGAAAACCATTGGTAAAGCAACTTTAATTCCTTCCCTGTTTAATATTAACGAGCCTGTTGTGTACGGAGCGCCGATCGCCTTCAATCCGCTTTTGATGGTGCCTATGTGGATCAATGGTCTAATTACACCCATTATCGTCTACTTAGCTCTTGATATGGGGTTTGCACAAATCCCGAGTAAAATCTTCCAGTTGTGGTATACGCCAATCGGTTTATCGACTTACCTCATGTCCGGATTGAATGGACTCATTCTGCTCGCCGTCGTCTTGCTGATTGTGTTCGCTGTATGGTTCCCGTTTTTTAAACTGTACGATGCGCAAGAATTGAAGAAAGAGCGGGAGTACCAAGAAGAAGCTTGATATGAAAGGATGGATACAAATGAAAGCATCGATCAACGAATGGATAAAGGAAATGACACTTACTGAAAAAGCATCCCTCTGTGCGGGATTAAATATGTGGATGACCAAGGGGATTGAGAGATTCAACATTCCGCCGATTCATATGTATGACGGAACAAATGGGATCCGCAAAACGAACAGTGACGATGAAATGGGGATTACGACTGAGAATGTTCCGGCAACTTGTTATCCCACGGGCTCAGCTATCGGTTCTTCGTGGAATACGGAACTGCTGCAAGAAGTCGGGGAAGCACTCGGTAATGAATCCAAAGAGATGGGAGTCGAATTGCTGCTTGGTCCAGGGATCAACATGAAGCGGACTCCGCTGGGGGGAAGAAATTTCGAATATTACTCCGAGGATCCTTGCCTGACGGGCGAACTGGGCGCTGCTTTCATCAACGGCCTCCAGAGTAAAGGAGTTGGGGCATCACTTAAACACTTTGCTTGCAACAACCAGGAATTCGAGAAAATGGTGACGAGTTCAGAGGTGGACGAACGGACGCTGCGCGAAATTTATTTAAGTGCATTTGAGCGAATTATTAAAAAATCGGATCCCTGGACCGTCATGTGTTCCTATAATTTGCTTAATGGCTCGTATACCAGCGAGAACGAACATTTATTACATGATATTTTGAGGGAAGAATGGGGATACGAGGGCGTTGTGATCTCAGACTGGACAGCCGTGAATGATCGGATTCGTGGGCTGAAAGCAGGACTGGATCTCGAAATGCCGGGGCCTGCCGGGTATAACACCAATGCGATTATGAAAGCCGTTGAGAGTGGAGTTCTTGCAGAAGAGCAGCTCAATAAAAGCGTTGCCCGTATTCTAAAACTCGTAGAACGTGTAACCGGTATGGAAGAAGCTGCTCCGGCATCCGCTTCGGAGTACCACAATCTTGCGAGAAAAGCTGCAGCAGAAAGTATTGTGCTTCTAAAGAATGAGAATGGCATTCTTCCAATCCAGGCGGAGTCAACTCATTCCATTGCAGTTATCGGCCGTTTTGCCAAAAAACCTAGAATTCAAGGAGCCGGCAGTGCAAAAGTGACGCCGACACGCGTTGATATTCCATTTGAAGAAATGAAGGCGTTGGCTGGAGCTTCCGTTGGGTTGAGTTATGCTGAGGGCTACCCTGAAGATGACTCCATTCAAATGGAAATGATCAAGGAAAGTGTCGCATTGGCGGCAAAATCAGATGTTGCAGTTATATTCGTTGGCCAGCCTGAGTATGCCGAATCCGAGATGCGTGATTTGAAGGGCATTGATTTGCCAGAACAGCAGATTCTGCTTATCCAAGCGATTGCAGCGGTACAGCCTAAATGTATTGTGGTGACCAGCAGCGGTTCAGCTTTGGCGATGCGTCCATGGGTTCAGCATGTTCCCGCTGTCATTCACTCATGGCTTTCCGGACAAGGTATGGGTAAAGCGATTGCTGAGATCTTGTTTGGACAAGTGAGTCCATCCGGTAAACTGTCCGAGACGTTTCCGGTTAAACTTTCTGATAATCCTTCACATATGAGAATCCGTGGTGAAAACGGCAAGCTGTACTATCGTGAAGGGCTGTTCGTCGGCTATCGGTACTACGATCGGAAGGAACTCGCTCCACAGTTTCCATTTGGGCATGGCCTATCCTACACTTCATTTACTTACAAGGATATGAAGGCAGCTCAGACGGAGACAGGGATCACAGTCTCTTTCTGGCTGGAGAATACCGGAAACCGAACAGGGAAAGAGGTCGTTCAACTATACGTGCATGACGAAGAATGCGCATGGACACGTCCAGAGAAAGAATTGAAGGCATTTTCTAAAATCGAGTTGGCTCCTGGGGAGAAACAGCAGATTGTTTTTGAACTTGAAGAGAGAGACTTTGCGTATTACAACACCAAATATAACCGCTGGGTAGCGGAGAGTGGTTATTTCCAAATTTCGCTTGGCAGCTCTTCTCGTGATATAAGAATTACGGAACGACTCTATTGTGATTTTGGAAAGGAAGAAGTATCATTTCATAAATTCAGCTTGGTTAGTGATTGGGTTAACGATCCGATTGCGAAATCGGTATTGGAAGAATGTCTGGACGAGATGAACCAGCATGTCGTTGAGAAGATTTACCTCAATGAAGAGTTCGTCGGATTTTGGGAAGATGCTCCAGTCATTAAAATTATACAAATGTATGGTCAAACCTGGCTGGGTAACCGGTCACCGGATGAGATCATTGAAGAGCTTATAAGTCGAGTTTATGAGCGACGCGCCAACACGTAAGACAAGAAAATATTACTTAAAAAAGCTTGGGATCTGAAAAGGATCCCAAGCTTTTTTAGTATCTAAAATGGCGCAACCACCCATAATTAGGCCCTGCTTTGCAGAGTGTCAGAGAACTAGCTCTGATGACAGCAGCTGTGCAGAACATGGCGATCCATCCCGACAAACTCCTTGGGAAGCTCGTTTTAGATTATAGTGATTTTCCGTGCTGTCACATTATTGGTCGAGTTGTTCGTTGTATAGAGTGAAAGGGGGGGAGAGGGCTTGAATGACGCGGAGATAAGTCAGATCATTGCAGATGTGTTGGATGGGGGGACAGAAAAATTCGAGAAAATCATGAAGGTTTATCAAAAACCGATTTTTCTCTACTGTTATCATATGCTGGGCAATTATGCCGAAGCCGAAGATAACGCACAGGAAGTATTTTTGAAAACATTCCGCAGCTTGCGGAAATATACCCAATATGAGATGGATTTTGGCGCATGGTTATACAAGATAGCCTATCATCAATGTATTGACATCATCCGTAAGCGAAAGCTGGTGAAATATTTACCTTTCTTTTACCAGGATGATAAAGAAAATAATGATGTCGATATGCATATTGAGGCCAACTATTTTGATGAATCCGTACATCAGGCCATGGCGAAATTATCGGCGGAAGAGCGTAATTTGTTAATCTTACGTTGTGTCGAGGATAAGAGCTACCAGGAGATCGGTTTGATTCTCGGCAAGAACAGCGCAAGCCTTCGTAAAAAATACGAACGTACATCTGCAAAATTTCGAAAGTATTATGCTCAAGTAAAGGGAGTGGGAATGTATGAATATGGACAGGGAACGGGATTTGAAAAAACTGTTTGACGACCCGCGCATTCCCGACGTCGACCTGACAGGAAAAGTAATGAATACACTATATGCTCAGCCAAAAGAAAAGGAGAGGTTTTTTGTGAAATATAAAGTAGCTTTAACTGCGTTTGTAGGTATGATGTTAATGGCATCGACGGGTTATGCCGCCGTGCAGTATCATTCTTTGACGAATAAGGATGGCGAAGTCGTATATGAGACTAAATCGACGAAAGAGATGGGACCAGAATCGAAAGAGGATAGGAAGCATGGCGAAGAATTTTATGATCTTAAGGAGAAGGTGCTAAAGAGCGGTGAAGCTGGACTGTTCTATCTGGTTGCCAATAACCCGAATCATAAAACGGATCTTGGAACGAAGATGACCCCATTCCAAAATCTCACTCAATTGCGAGATAAGATTACGGATAAATCCGTTAAGATTCTAGACAGTGTCAATGGAAATTATACATTCAAACAAGCGGAAGTGATGTTTAGAAATGCTCAGGAAGTAAATCCACCTTCTCCGGAAGAACAAAAGGCGCTGGCGGAAAAACTGAGAAAACAGGCGGAGGCATCCAATCAGGGATATGCCATGATGCCAGTTGAAATGACAGATCAGTTTTTCCTTCTCTTTGCTAAGTATCAAAATGGCGAAGATGAAATCGCCGTTAATATCACTAAAGTGAGTGGAAAGAGCAACGCTGGAATGTATATTGACGAGAACGTTGAATTTAAGCAGGAGAAGGTTCAAGTGAAGGGAGTAGAAATGCTGCATATAGAATATGCTCCTTCGCAGACGCACGAGCTGAAATGGGTATACGAGAGCCCAGACAAAAAGGCGAAATACGTCTATTCTATTCGTGGAGACATAAATAAAGTAAGCAAAGAAACTTTGATGAAAATTGCCGAAGGCTATTTGGAATAATAAATATTAAAACAACGGGAATCTACTCCAATGCGAATTGGGGTTGATTCCCGTTTTGGGATGATAAACAGTTTTTTATGCAGGCAAGTACTTAAGGAAATTTAAAAATTATTTATAGTTCGCGTGGAACTTTATGCCTTCTCTGAGCGTTTTATTTGTCGTGAAGCAAGAAGCCATTAACAAATGGGAGGGCTATTCATGCTTAGAATTAAGAAGAAACAATCAAGTATAAGCCTCAAAGCTCGATTACGACGGCGTCTCATAGCAAGTATTGCTGCAGGCATACTTACTGTCCAGGGCGTGTTGGCAGTACCACCTTCGCAAGTGAATGCAGAAACTGCCGATGTTTCGGTACGCAACTGGTATCCTTCCTCAGTCTTCAAAGTACCAGAAGTAAAACCTTCCTGGACGGTAAAGGTGGACAACTATATGGATATGGACGACGAGAATTATCTGGGTCGCCAGGCGATCGCTGAAGATGGCAAGGTGTTCGCATTCACCGGGAAAAAGCTAATTGCCATCGATGCGAGTACAGGCAAGCGGTTATGGAGTTACGGTAAGGACCTGAAGCCTTACGTTGTATTTCATAATGGCGTTATTTATGGCCTATCGGGAGATCAGATGCCATACGCTTTAAACGCAAAGACAGGCAAATTGAAATGGCAGTCAAACACATCCATCTACATAGATACTCGGCTTCGTACGGAAGTGCTGGTTCCAACTGTTGATACGCTGTATGCAATAAAAGGGAGCAGTACCTTCGCGTTTGATGCAGCCACAGGAAAGTTACGGTGGAAAACGAACGAGCCGTCAGGAGAAGGACATGGCACTGATTATCTTCAGGAGGCGGATGGAGTAATCCTTCGGACGTTCTATATACAAGGAGCGCTCACTTCTCTTCAATTGACTGCCTATGACAAGAAGACGGGCAAGAAGTTATGGGACCATTTTGGTCAGGGAGCAGCGCTCCAAATTAAAAATGGTCTCGTGTATTCGGTTGACTATTATTCTCCATTGCTGACTGATTATCAGTCGCTGCCGGACCGCAAAGTGATCGTAAATGTGTATAACCTTAAGACCGGCGTAAAGAAGAGCAGCCGAGAGTATAGCTGGAAAATGTCGGGGGAGCCGCCATATGAGTACGGCGGAGGCGGCTTATTTATAAACCAAGGGAAGTTATACATGGATCAGGGCAATAAGGTGGCCGAATACAATTTTGACACCTATAAGAAAGGTGAGGTTCCTCTGCGAACTTTTCCTCGTCCTTATGGGGACGACTGGGAGCTGATCGGACTGGTTCAGGAACGGTTGATTTTCAAAGACATAATGACTCGTGAACTGGCAGGCATCAAGCCGGCGAATGGAGAACATATCGATTGGAGAGGCGATGCACCTGTTGCGCAGATTGACGTATATGGGAAAGGGTTATATCGGGCGCAGCGTAACGGCACATTACTCGGCATCAATATGTTGACGACATTGCCGGTTTTTAGAGTAACGACGGGAGCAGATTTACACGAGTCGACCCTAAAGACGAACGGTATGATCATCATCCAAGCAGAGGGGAAGCTCCTCGGTGTAAAGGTACCGGCATCACTGAAATAAGAATAGCTTGTGCTACTTGAATCATATTTCGTTTTAGCAATAAAAAATCCCACCAATGAGATTGGATGGGATTTTTTGTTTGAGGTTGGGTGAATATCTTCTATCTTATGGATGCTCGGTGAGACTGGATAAAGGGACGGTCATTTCCTGCTCCGAGTTTCCGATCGGATAGACCCGAGCGGTTTCATCCTCATTCACATGCTGGATAAAAATGGGGGTATCCTGATAAGTTACATTTTTCATAATGGCCGATTCCGAAATTTCAATCGCTCTTTGTTTGTTCATGACAATTCTCCTTATTTCGAAAGATCTTTCAATGGATCAACCTGACGGTGAGAGGCTTTTTGTATGTCTCGATCCAGTTTCGATTGTCCTTGAATTTCTTCGGCAGCCTCCATTTGATTATTCAGCTGTTGTTCTACTTGTCCAATCCCATGCGCTTCTTGATGCTGTTTGCTCTTCGCCAAAACGATCCCTCCATGTTGTGATAAGACCTTTACAATCACTGCATTACTACAATGCACCAAACGAATCGAACTTATGCAGCTGTTTGCATGCGTTCGCAAAGTCTTTCTCCCCAATTGTTGGAATTTAGATGCATGGAGTGTAACTATCTTTGAATTCATGACGTTATACCAAGGAGCCCCAAATCTGGGCGGTAGTAAAATGACTCTTAGAGAGATGGAGGCATTCTAAATGGCAAGCTCGAAGATATTGCTTAAAGCCGCAGAATCTTTCGAATTTAATGTAGGAACGTTAGTCTTCCTGAGTAACTCAACCAATGAAGTATATCGGTTTACGAAGAACAATCAGTCCTATATTTTGCGGTTATCTCAGAAATCACACGAATATGTACCGAAGATAAGGGCGGAGGTAGATTGGGTTTGCTACTTGGTGAAGAACGGAGTACGTGCTTCATTACCCATTCAAACATGTAATAATGAGTTAACGGCCATATTCTGCGATGAAGATAAGTGGTATATAGCAACTGCTTTTCACGAGGCTGCAGGTCGCTTTTTTGATAAACACAATGAACAGCTATGGGGCCCAAAGATATTTAGGAATTGGGGAGAAACCATGGGAAGGATGCATAGGCTATCGAAATCATATGAAACATCAGATAACCTTGTGAAGAGAGACAGCTGGAGCAGAAGAAGTATCAACAATCCTCATCTGCAGCGAGGCAGATTCAATATACTTCTTGAAAAATTGATCTCTATGGAGCGTACGATTGATTCACTGCCTAGGGGTTGCGATTCGTTTGGACTGATACATAATGACTTCCATCCGTATAATTTTTTTATCGACAACAGTGAAATAACGGTTTTTGATTTCGACGATAGTATCTATGGCTGGTTTTCATTGGACATTGCAATAGCAGCGACTCATGCCGTTTGGTGGGGAGTGCATGCAGAAGATTGTGTCACCAAAAGCAGGTTTGCCCAACTGTTCTTGCGTGAATTCCTCATGGGTTACGAGAATGAACACCATCTCACCGAGTACTGGAAACAAACAATCCCGATGTTTATGGAGTATAGAAATATTTGTTCTTTCTTCTGGTGGCTTGGTGAATGGAATGGGCATGAGAGCGGCCTTACAGAGGACCAGCAGAATGCAATAAATCATGCTGTTATGCTGATTGAAAGAGGCTTGCCTTTTGATGGCTGCGATATTCAAATGTAGCAACGACGATAGCTTAGTTTAATGGAGGTAATAAATTGAGGTTAAAAGCGTGTATATTGATCGTCTTCATGATTCTAACGGGTTGCTTTTCAGGAACTAAGGAGCAGATCTCGTCAGAGACCCATTCGACATCTGCCAAGATCGAATTGACACCCGTGGATTTGTTCCAAGGGGACGCCGCGAAGTTTAAGCTATTCCTCGGTCCGATGACGGGTGCATTTAAATTAAAGTATAAGGGGAATAAACCTAACGCCAGCTTGGAAATCGATATTTGGAAGAACGGGAAGAAGGTAGATTCGGCAGGGGCGATCCGAGATTTGTTTTACAGTTCGAACGAGCAAAAGGGCAGCCACGAAGTAGAACTCATCATATGCGTGGACACGGAATCCATAGGGGGTCAACAGGAGTTCAGCAAGATTAAAGTCAACACCATTTCTCACTCAGGATCAAGCCTTTCTACCTTTACTATTCCTTGGGATAAAAAGTTGACAGCACATGGTTTGATTCAGGATATGCGTCCGCGTTCGTTTACGATAGATCAGCCCGTGCATGTGTTTGGCATGCATGCTACAAGTACCAATAAAATACATACAGCCGATCTTTCAACGGATTCGTTAAGAACTACGGAGTGGGCACTTGTGTTCACCTTACGTCTTGATGAAGAACACATGGAATAAACGGTGTGAGTTAGAGTGCTCGATCCATGATCACAATTAAAGCAGAAACAAGACTGTCGTTGAGGAATGACAATAGGACAAATATAATGGGGTGGAATTATAAAATAACGTTAAGGGGAGATTGTAGTGAAGCAAAACAAGTATGATGATCAGGGATTTTTTGAAAATTACAATCAACTCCCTCGTTCCATCAAAGGATTAGAAGGTGCAGGAGAATGGGGTGCCTTTCGATCGATGTTTCCGGATCTTAGGGATAAAAAGGTGCTTGATCTCGGCTGCGGATTCGGGTGGCACTGCAGGTATGTAAGAGAACAGCATGCACAGTCTGTGGTCGGAGTGGATATCTCAAAGAACATGCTGGAGAGGGCAAGGTTGATGACCGATGACACGAATATAGAATATGTGCAGTCCGCAATAGAGGATTTTGACTACCCTGCTAACGAGTTTGATCTCGTGATTAGTTCGCTTGCACTTCATTACGTTCGTGATTTCGAGGATATCTGTAAAAAGGTATATCAGAGTCTAACGGTTGGAGGTTCGTTTGTCTTTTCGGTTGAACACCCCGTATTTACTGCTGTGCCCGAACAAGATTGGCATTACAGCCCGGACGGGGAGAAGATGTTTTGGCCTATCGATCACTATCATGAGGAAGGAGCACGCCAAACTAGATTTCTTGATAATGAAGTCACCAAGTACCATCGGAATATAGCCACACAGATGAATGCGCTAGTGAAAGCAGGATTCCAGTTTAGGGAAATGTCTGAGCTTAAGCCAGAACGCGAGCAGCTTCAGGATCCAGAATGGCATGATGCTTTCAGACGCCCCATTTTCTTATTGATCGCCGCAGATAAGCAGGTCTGACCCGCTTTGCACAAAATAAACAGAGGGACACCTAAAAACAGGTGTCCTTTTTAGTTCTTTGAAGAGAATTGGTTAAGGTGACGGTAACGACTTATTAAACTGCCGGATAATATTCATTTGATTTCGGGAACTTTCATCGACCTTATGGAGTCTGTTTTGGTAAGGGGGGCGAACAGCTTGAGGGAGATGCAGATGCAGCATTCTGCGGAACTGAATATTTCGGACATACGGATGCTGATGGAATCGTACGGTGAGGACGTCTGGAATTATGCTTACGTGATCACGAGAAATTCACATACAGCGGATGATGTCGCGCAGGATGTGTTTATTAAAGCTTATCAAAATGCTGTCTTCTTTCGCGGGGAGGCTTCCATCAAAACCTGGCTGCTCAAAATCACCCGAAACACAGCGCTTTCTTATCTGAAACGAGCGTTTTTGCGCAGAGTGGTGCTAATCGGCGGGCGATCACCGGGCGAAGGGCTGAACGGGACGATGTCTTCGCCATCTGCCGAGTCGGAGTATTTGAAACGGGAAGAGGTGGATGAACTGTGGCAGCATGTTCTAAAGCTGCCCGGTAAATTTCGAGACCCCCTCGTGCTGAGTGTACATCATCAGCTATCCATAGAGGAAATATCCGGCATTACCGGTCTTTCGCCAGGGACGGTAAAGTCTAGAATTTACAGAGCTAAAAAGAAGGTTGCCGCCAGATGGGAAGGAGCGAACGACGATGAATGAATGGAAGCCGGAGTGGAATAAGAGACTGGCTGGACCACCCTTTCACGAGCGGCGATTTAAGGCTGAGATGATGGAGGATGTCGAGAAAAGGCTTACGGCGGTTGAAATGAAACGAACCCGTCGTGGATGGAGACGAGCTGCTGTAGCCATCGTTCCCGCGATACTGCTTCTGTTAGGGGTTGGTATCTGGTTCGGAAGCCAGGAAGTCCCATCTAATCCCCATCCGGGAGCCCCAAGTCCAGACACACAGGGGGGAGGAGCGTTTGAACCAAGCTTCCTGCTTGGAACAGGAGGCGACTTCAACTGGTGGAACCTTGCGAGAAGTGAGATCAAACAGGCTAACGACCGCACGATCGTGACATTGACCGCAGCGCTATTACAGCGAGAGCTTGGCATCTGGGGCGGCCCATCGCCAGACATTTGGGAGCAGCCCGAGGTGAAATGGCCGCTTGAGCGCTATGATGTGTCCAGCCCTTGGGTATATGAAGTGCACGTGAAGGAGATAAACGCAGAAGAAGCGCAAACCGTATATCGACTTCGTCTGCTGCTTCGGGATTCGATTCCGATGTCGTATGAGGAAACGATAGATGTTACCATTCGTAACGATTCACACAGGATCTCGCTTATTGAGCAAATCGACATAGACGAAACGGGAGTTCCTTTGGATGGAATCAAGGCTGGCGACGAACAGGGGAATACCGTGAAATTAAAGGAGGATGCGAAGATTGGCCTGAAGATGGCCGGAACTTTGATCCAAAAAGAAGGGATGATCCGCTCCATCCACGTTCAGTATGGCGACACGGAACAAACCTTTCATGATTGGAAGAATGTGAGCAACGAAACCTACTATCCAGACGTTGCATTGCTGCCTGCAAAAAATAACAAGGAGGATGTACTTGCAATCATTTTGACAACCGGCTACGGTACTGGCATTAGAGAATCGGAGTTGAAACTTCTAACAGAAAGTTTTAGAGAGGTGATGTCAGCCGATCCGGTACTTTCGGTAAAGTCCAGACTAAACTACAAGGCGACAGCAGAAGCGGGAAAACGGATTTTTCAATTCATGCTGGACGGGGTAACTCGCACATTTGAATATAAGGAGGAAGACGCCGGTTTTTGGCTGGATCAGCCCGCGCTTGGCAACATAGTTAGGTATTACGTTGAGAGAGACACCTTATATGCATCGGTGCCGATCCAGGTTTCGCCTGGCGAATTCCCGGTCGCGGTCCGGCTGCGGTACGAATACGATGGTACAGCGTTTCTTGTGTCGGAGGTCATGTTTGAAGAGATGTGAGGAAAGCGATCAAGTGATGATCATTCATACAACGAACATAATCCAAGGCATGTAGTCATCTTTTTGCTGACTAAAAATGAAAGGGGACCGTCCACTGTCATCTACGATGACTTATGGACGGCCCCAGAATAAAATTCTAATGCTAACGCACCTAACCAACCTCTATAGAGGAGAGAATCTATTTAGACGATTGGTTTAGCCGGAGGTTATACTCCTTCTAGTTCCGGAAGAACTCGACCTGATCGATATCCGCCCATTGGGAAGAGGACGAATTGGATACGTAAAATCCGATCGTGGCCTTGCCACTCGTCACTTGAATATTGGAAATCGTGACTGGCGTCCACGCTGTTGTCACCGGACACCCGGTTTGAAGCATGCTGCCTCCATAGTCCTTCACTTCCATGACACAGCTGTTCTGGCCTCCGCTGCTGCGCATGCGGGCGCGCATCGTATACGTGCCGTTATCGAGACCGCTAATCGTCTGTCCGACATATGCGGTCGACGGTCCGCTTGTGCCCGCGAGACCGACAAAGTAAGAGCCTTCGGCAGCGGGAAGCCCAACGCCGTCATTAGCTCCATGAATAAGAATCCGTTTCGGGTAATCATCGCCGTACGTAGTCCAGCCCGCTACATTGGCTGTTTCAAAGCCGGGATTGTTAACGACATTCGTTTGCGGCGGTGTCACGGCATGCCCGAAGCGCAGATAGATGCCGTTTGACGGATAAGTCGCGCTGGTGACGGCTGCGACACGAGTCGAATCAATGGTCAACAGGGCATTCCAGTTGGAGGATTTCGTATCGGATACCGGAAAAACGTTGGTTTTGTACTGCCATGACGCGCCGTTATCGGAGCTGATCATCGTAAACATCGAGGTGTAAGGATCCCCCGTGTTGGCGCTGCTCTCATCGGTCTGGAATGCGGCCATAAGACGGCCGTCTTCGAGCTTCACGACGAACGGAGCACCCGCCTTTTTGCCATTGCCGCTGGGCACGTACATCGTTTGACGGGGAACCGACCAATTGAAGCCGTCCGGCGATATTTTATACTTGATGACAAAAGGGTGACCGGCAACGTCCGAGGCTTCGAATACGGTTATATACCGCCCGTCGTTCATTCGCGTGATGACCGGCATACCGTCGCGGGAGCCGGCGGCAACTCCGTCGCTGACCGTGATGCGGCTGCCCCAGCCGCTTCCGTTCCAGGTCTTCATATACAAATTTTGCAGCCCGGTCGTTCCAACCGCAGCCGGACTGTCGTCCGCATAAAGCACCGCGATCGTGCCGTTGATCATGTCCAGATGCGGCTCCCACAAACCTTTAAAGCTGGATGCGGTTGAACTCCCGATCAATCCGCCAGGCAAATCGCTCCAAGTATAACCGCCGTCGACGCTCCGCCTGACGTTAAGCTGGATCTCATAGGTCGAGCCGTTCTGTACGACCTGCCGATAGGCTAACCAAATTTCCCCACTCGGCAGCCTTAACATTTGACCGTTCCCGACATTGCCGGCGCTACTTGAGACAGCTGTGATCGGAGCGCTCCATGTATAGCCGCCGTCCTGCGTTCGGGAGACCACGATGCGCGTGTTGCCTCCGCCAGCGTTGGTGTCGAAGGAAACGAGCCACTCGCTCGGCGTAAGCTTGAGCAGCCGAGGATACCATACGCCTCCCGATGGCGGCGTATAGATGGCAATCTGCTGCGAAGCCCACGCCATGCCTGACGAAGCGGCATGAACCGGTGACAATGGAATTGACGTTAAAGCAAGCGCAAGCATGACGACGAAAGCAAGTGGTTTCTTCCAGAAGCCTTTGTTCCGTTTCATATGCAATTAACCTCCCAACCCGAATTAGAAAGCGCTTTCTAAAAGGGATTGTATCGCAATTAATATCATTTAAGATATACTAAATATATATTATTTTCAGTGGGGACTGACGTAAAAAGCGAGGTCAGACATGGAACATCCGTTATATAAACGTATTCAAAACGACATACGCCAGCGCATTCAGAACGGCGAGCTGCAGGCCGGCGCCTTGGTACCGTCGGAGAAGGACTTGGCTCAGCAGTATGGTGTGAGCCAGATTACATCCAAAAACGCGCTCAACGGTTTGGTAGAGGAAGGGTTGTTAGTGCGATATCGTGGAAAGGGCACCTTCGTTCGGGAGCTGGGCATTCCGGAAGGGCCAAATCTACAGTCGGGTATGAAAAAGACGATCGCGATTATTTTGCCAACGATGAAAACCAAGATCGACCAGCAGCTGCTGGATGGTCTGGAACGTTATTGTGCGGATCGGGAGTATGACCTGTTAATCCGTATTACGCGCGAGTCGCAGGAGGAAGAATACCGAGCGATCAAGCAGTTCCAAGAACGAGGTGTCGACGGGTTTATTATTTTCCCGGTTGAGCAGGAAAGTTACAATAACGCAATTCTACGCTTGTCGCTCGATCGGGTTCCATTGGTGCTTGTCGACCGTTTCTTGAAAGAGATCAAAGCGTACAGCGTTAGCTCTGACAATTACGGAGGCGTTCGCGAAGCTATATCCAGTTTGCTTGCGGTGGGACACAGGCGCATTGCCTTCCTGTCACCGGAAATTACAAATTCAGTTACGGACGAAAGAGCCAAAGGCTTCGAGGCTGCTTTTATGGAACAGGGCTTGCCTATAGACAAGACACTGTGGTGCATGCTGGATTTGGAGACCATAGCAGAGGGGGGCGGACATCCCGAGGTCGTTCGTTTTCTGCGTGATCGGGGCGATATCACGGCCGTCTTTGCCGTTAACGCGGAACTGGCCCGCTATGCCCATTATGCCATTCGGGAAATGAGGACGGGAGCAGGGAACGAACCACAGCTGGCCGCCTTTGACGATCCGGATCTCGAAGGCATTCCTTTCGTACGTCAGCAATTGGATGAAGTAAGTCGGCGTGCCGTCGATTTGCTGTCGGAACAGTTGTCCGGGACGTACGAACCAAGGCGTGAGGTCGTACCGGTTGACTGGATTTGGCCGGAATGAATCGGACTTCACAAAGTTCGATCTAAGAATACAATGAAATAGCCCATCAAAAACGGTCTGAACTTAGTTCAGACCGTTTTTAATTGAAGATATCAGAAAGTATAAACTTTGGAGCGTGGGCATTCTTGATATCGCAAGAAAAACATCCTATAAACGCGGTCTGTCTTCTGAGAATGTATGTCGATAGATGTTTTTAGTCATTTACAAACACCAAGTTATATTATAATAATATACTAAATATACTATTTAAATCATAAAGGTTGTGATGGGCATTGAAATCTCTGCCGCTGTACAAAAAAATTCAGGAAGATATCAAGCGGCTGATCGCCATCGGCAAGCTGCGGGAAGGCGACCGTGTCCCTTCGGAGAGAGAATTGTCCGAACGTTACCGCGTCAGTCAAATTACAAGTAAAAACGCGCTGGTCGGACTGGTGGAGGAAGGCTTGCTTGTCCGGATCCAAGGCAAGGGCACCTTCGTCATGAGCAGGCCGGGGAACGCCACGGCGCTTGATCAGTTGGGAGAATGGACAGCAGGTCCGGGCAAGAGCGGGCGTATCGGGTTAGTGCTGCCGACGATGAAAACGAAAGTGGACCAGCGCTTTTTGGATAACATCGAGAAGTACGCATCTGCCGCAGGCTATGAAGTGATGCTGAGAATTACACGCGAATCCCAGCTTGAGGAGTCCAAGGTCATCTCGTCCTTTCTAAAGCAGGGGGTGGATGGCATGATCATTTTTCCGGTTGAAAACGAGACGTACAACGATTCGATTCTGAGGCTCTCGTTGGACCGTTTCCCCTTCGTTCTGATCGATCGGTTCTTGAAGGAGGTCAAGACATACAGTGTAAGCTCGGATAACGTTAATGGCACAAGGGAAGCCGTGGAGTATCTACTTAACAAAGGCCATTCGTCCATCGCGTTCATCTCTCCCGAAATTACGAATACGGTGACGGACGAGAGGGCCCAGGGGTTTGAGCAGGCTTTTCTGGAGCACGGATTGTCGATCGATAAAAGCTTATGGTGTCTCCTCCCGCTGGAAGAGATCGCATCAGGTCAGTCCATCGAACATATCAGGGCGTTTTTAGATGGCAGTCCCCATATCACCGGCATCATTACGGCCAATACGGAGCTGTGCAGAAATGTCTATAAAGCAGCAGTTGCATCCCGTAGACAGGTGCCGGACGAACTGGAGCTGATCACGTTCGATCCGCCGGATCTGCCGAATGTCCCGTATATCCGCCAAAACGAGGAGGAGATGTGCCGACTGACCGTAGAGCTTCTGATCGAGCAGATCGAAGGGGGCTTTGAAGCGAGAAGAATCGTGGTGCCGGTCATGCTTGTAAAAGAATAATACTCTAGACCGCTCGTGAAAAAGAGAGCGCTATTTTATACTAAATATAGTATATAAATTTATAATATTATAAGTTATTATGATTTTGTAAAGCGCTTACAAACCTTTTAAAGAAGAGGGGAATCGCATGAAACCGAAAAAAGGCAAGTTTGCAGGTCTGCTTATACTGGTGCTGATGTTTGTGTTATCCGCTTGCAGCGGAGGCGGCAGCGGTGCAAGCGGCGGGGCTTCACCAAGTAGTCCGGACACTTCGACACCAGGCAATGAAGCTCCAGCTGGGTCGGACCAGAAGGAACCCGTAACGATTGAGTTTATGGGCCACGGCAATCCGAACGAAAAGAAGATTTTCGAAAAGCTGATCGCTTCCTTTGAGGAGAAGTACCCGCACGTCACCGTTAAGTACACTTCGGTGCCGCCAGGCGAGTACTCCCAGAAGATGACGACGCTGATCAGCTCCGGCAAGGTTCCGGACGTATTCTACGTTGGAGGTCCCGAGTTTTACCGCTTCGCGGAAGCTGGAACGCTCCTCAACATTCAGTCCTATCTGGACCAGACCTCATTGTTTAATCCCGATAACGTATGGAAGCAGGCAATGGACCGCTACCGCTTTGACGGCAGCAAGGTCGGTGCCGGAGACATGTACGGACTGCCCAAGGACGTAGGACCATGGTCATTTGTTTATAACAAGGATTTGTTTGACAAAGCGGGTGTACCTTACCCTTCCGCAACGGCAGGGGAATGGACCTGGGACGACATGCTGGAAGCAGCTCAAAAGCTGACGGTCGACGCTAACGGAGACGGTAAGCCCGATCAATATGGTGTAGGCGCTTACAGCCTGGAGTCTGCGGTATGGGCGAACGGTGGAGAATTTATCGACTACGAAACAGGAACGGTAAAAGTGAACGAGCCTGCATTTTACGAGGCGATGCAATTTGTAGCTGACCTGAACCAGAAGCATAAGGTCAGCCCGAATCAGGAAGCCGAGCAAGCGATGAATGCATATACCCGCTTTATTAACGGTCAGCTTGGCATGTTCGCGATGGGCCCATGGGATCAACCGGCATTCTGGGAGCTTCCTTTTGGCTGGGACATTGCGGCGTGGCCGGCAAGCCCGAACACGGGACAAACGGCAACCTGGCTCGGCTCGATGGGATTTGCTGTTTCCGCGAAATCCAAGCACCCGCAGGAAGCATTCGATCTGGCAGCCTTCCTGTCCTTGGATGAAGAAGGTCAACGCGAGAATTACCAGCTCGGTCAAGCGGTTCCCAACTTGATCAACATGGCGGAAGGCGAATTTAAGGAAATGGACAAAGGACCGCAGACGCGCCAAGTCTTTCTGGACATTATCCAAGATTACGGTCGTCCGAACGTCATAGCCTTCTCAAAAGACACGCAATGGTACGATACGTTTAATCAAAACGCATACAAAGTTTGGAACGGTGAGATGTCAGCGAAAGACTTTACAGCACAGATCCAGCCAAAGATGCAGGAGCTGTACGACAAAGGAAATAAATAATGCCGCAGTGGCAGGGGGCGTCAGCATTCATTTCGGCGCCTCCCGCCGTACGTCATCCTGTCATAACGAATTCAGGCGAAGGTGGAATGGAATATGGGTACCAAGCTTGGCGGGTATCGCAGAAGAGAACTGGCGTGGTTGTATCTGTTCGTCGCTCCGCCGGTTCTCGGGTTTCTTTTGTTCGGCCTTGTGCCGATCTTGTTCTCGATCTATATCAGCTTTCACAAATGGGATATGTTATCCGACCCGCAGTGGATGGGACTCGCTAATTATAAAGAGCTCCTTAGCGATGAAAAAGTGTTCAAATCGATGTACAACACGGTGTTTCTAATGATCGGCATTCCGATCGGCATGGTGCTGTCGCTCTTGCTGGCGATTTTGATGAACCGCAAATTTGCGGGCATCTCGTTCATGCGGACGATCTATTACCTTCCGGTCATCTCGCCGATTATCGCGGTATCCCTGTTGTGGCAGTGGATATTGAATCAGGATTACGGGCTGCTGAACAACTTCCTTTGGGAGGTGTTTGGAATAACCGGGCCTAACTGGCTGGGCAAGCCGGAGTGGGTGAAGCCTTCGCTCATTCTAATCGGGTTGTGGGGCGGTATCGGCGGGAATATGGTGCTGTATCTCGCGGGACTGCAATCAATCTCCTCATCGTATTATGAGGCTGCGGAAATCGATGGCGCCGGGGCATGGCACAAGCTGACGCGAATTACGATCCCGTTGCTCACGCCAATCCATTTCTTCGTCATCGTTATGGGCCTCATAGGAGCATTCCAGTCGTTTAGCCAAATTTACGTGCTGGCGGTAGACGGCGGACCGGAATACAGTGGCGCCACGGTGGTTTATTATATTTTCCAGCATGCGTTCCAGTACTTTAACATGGGTTATGCCAGCGCGGTTGCCTGGGTTCTGGGCATTATTATCTTTATCGTCACGCTGGTTCAATTCAAGCTATCCAATCGATGGGTTTACCAAGACTAGGGGGGAAATCTGTGAATCGAAAAAAAATGACGGACCTCTGGTCATTGCTGTTGCTGCTTTGCGGTTCGATCTTTATGATCGCACCGTTCATATGGACGATCTCGACTTCGTTAAAGGATAAGCGAAACGTATTCGAAATTCCTCCTGTGTGGATCCCGGACCCGATTTCGTTCAGCAACTATACAAAGGTGTGGCAGGAATCGCCCTTACTTCACGGATTCATGAACAGCTTGATCATCGTGGTGATTGTTCTGACCATCGGCATGCTGGTATCCGCGATGTCGGCTTATGCATTCGGTAAATTCCAGTTTCCATACAAGGGCGTCCTGTTCATGGGATTGCTCGGAACGATGATGATTCCGTATTCGGTCGTTATGATACCGCAGTATATCGGATTTTCCAGGCTGGATTGGGTGGACACACTGCTGCCGCTCATCGTGCCCGGCCTGTTTGGCAACATCGTTGTGATCTTTTTTATCAGGCAATATTTGCAAAGCGCGATGCCGACGGAATTGATTGAAGCGGCGAAGATCGACGGCTGCAGCTTTCCGGGCATTTTCTTCAAAATCGCGCTGCCGATCATGAAGCCGGCGCTTGCCGCCCAAGCCGCACTTGGCTTTATGGGCATCTGGAACGATTTTCTCGGTCCGCTGATTTACTTGCATACGCCCGAGAAGCAAACGATTCAAGTGCTGATCGCCTCGATGCAGGCCATGTACATTGGCCAGTCGGACTACCCGATGATCATGGCCGCTGCTATCATCGCCATGGTGCCGGTAATCATCGTGTTCTTTTTCTGCCAAAGATACTTTATCGAGTCGATGGCAATCAGCGGAATCAAGGGGTGAGGCCTGTGCCGATAAGTAAGCCGCACTTGTCAAAGATCGTTTGTTGTCTTGGCACGTTAGGATTACTGGCCGGATTGGCATTGTCGGGATGCGATTCAAGGACGAAACCGGAGGCGGTCGATTTGGACATTTACAATGAAAAGATGTACGCCAATCCTTTTCCTTCCCTAGAGGAAGAATGGGAGGATTACGGCAACGGGGACCCGTATATACTGCGGCATGACGGCCGCTATTATCTGTATGTCAGCACAAAGGATCACCGGACGGGCATCAAGGCGTGGATATCGGACAATCTGGTCGATTGGAGGTATGCGGGTCTGGTGACGGAGGATCCCGTATCGACCGGCGCCTACGCACCTGAAGTGATTTACTGGAACGGCTGGTTCTATCTCTATACGTCTCCGGCAGGAAAGGGGCACTATGTGTTTCGCAGCGAATCGCCAACAGGCCCGTTCGAACGGATCTCCGAGAACGTCGGGATGAGTATCGACGGCTCGGTGTTTATCAACGATGACGGCTCCTGGCTGTTTACTCATGCAGGTTCGTCGGGCATTGTCGGCGTTCCCATGGACGGTCCCGCTGAATTCGGAGTGGGTCAGACGATTCCAGGGCCGTATCTGGGACATTGGACGGAAGGGTCCATGATTATCAAACGAAACGGAACCTATTACATGACGTATACCGGTAATCATGTATTCAGCAAAGGTTATCGCATTCATTATGCCGTGTCCCATGATTCGCCGCTCGGTCCATACACCATTCCGGCCAACAATCCGCTCGTCATCAGCACCAAGCCGGACTTCTACGGACTCGGCCACAGCTCGACCGTGTTGGGACCCGATCTGGATTCCTATTATCTCGTATATCATAACTTGACGGGAAGATCGCAAGAAGGCCCGCCAGTGCGTCGAATGAACATCGACCGGCTGGTCTTCAACGGAGACAAGATGGAGATTCTGGGGCCTACGAATTACGATCAGCCCGTCCCGGCAGGGCCGGTCTTTGCCGACAGGCTGGATGCAGCAGCCATCGATCAAAGCCGGTGGGAAGCAGCGAATTCTGGAGGAATTGCACAAATCGTGAGCAAAGAGAGCACGGATTTAATGTATACGGCCGAATATAACTTGGTCCCATCGAAGGCTCGCGTCGCCGCGTTGTTCGCGTATCAGGAAGCGAATCAATACGGATTCGCCGAAATCGAGCCGGAGCGAAACCGGATATCCGTGGGCAGGATGGAGGGAGGAACACGCGATGTGCTTGCAACGGCGGAGATTTCCGAAGACACGGATTGGTCCAAGCTGCACACGATTCGCGTCGAGCGCGGAGAAGATCGGTTGCGGGTTTACCTGGACGGCACTCTAAAGCTCGATCAATCGGCGTCACCGTTCGGACCAGGCAAAATCGGTTATCAATTCGAAACCGACGAGCCGAGCTTTTCGTATACGGCATTCTCGAATCACGCTTCCGGCAGCAGTGACTTCGAAACGGCCAAACCGCTTCCAGGCAGCATCGAAGCTGTGCATTACTTAAGCAAAGAAGGCAGAGGATTCTCGGTCCGCCATCCATCGGCAGCAGGCGCTTGGCGTAGTTTGGACGGTACGGCGATCCAGATCGCAGAGGATGGGAGCTACTCGGCATCGCTGACGGAAAAAGGCGACTGGTTGCGTTATGCGGTGAACGTGTCGGAATCCGGCATGTATGCGCTGGACCTAACGGTCAAAGCCGGAGCGGTGCCGGCATCCTTCAAACTGCTCGTGGACGATAAGAAAGTCGGAAACTATAAAGTCGACGGCAGCCAATACTCCGGTAATGAATCCTGGGTTAAAATTCGGGTTGGATCCCTAAAGCTTGAAAAGGGATTACATAGCCTTGCCATTCAATTGGACAGCGACCAAACGATGGAATGGAAAACGATGGACTTCGAGCTGGTCGACGAGCAAACGTTCAAGTTGGAGCGTCTTCTGGAACAAACAAGCTCCGAGGATGTCCACGGCCAGTGGATCGAAACTGCCGGCGGTTTTGCAGGCGCTGCTAATTCCGATGCCAAGATGTATGGAGGCAGCCCTCTTTGGACCGACTATCGCATCCGAACGACCGTGAAGCTGGGCGACGATCCGTCCGGTCAGGCGGGCGTGCTCTTCCGAGTGACTAACGAGTCGGATTTCCGGGATCAAGTGAGTGATTCGCTGATGGGATATTTCCTTTCGGTCAGCGCGACGAAGCTTGAGCTGTACAAACATAATTACGATTCCGAATTGCTGCATAGCGTCAAGGTTTCGCTGGAACCAAACGAGCCCGCAAGCTTGCGAATTGAGGCGGTACGAGGCACGATTCGCGTATATGTGCAGGACGGGAAAGAGCCGGTCCTGACATATGATGATCCCCTGGCATTCATGCGGGGGAGAGTTGGCCTACGATCGGTTCATGCGGAGCAGATCGAGCTCGGCGACTTAATGGTGGAATCCATAGGTACGAAATAGAAACGTTAAACTTACAGAAGATGGAGAGTGGAACATAATGTCTAGCTCGCACAAATATATTAAAGACTATCCCAGACCGCAATTGGTACGTGAAAACTGGGAAAATCTGAACGGGGAATGGGATTTCCGGTTCGACGATGCATGGGAAGGGGAAGACGGCAAGTGGTACGACCGTCTTGAAGCCGACCGCAAAATTACGGTCCCCTTCGCGTTTGAGACGAAAGCAAGCGGCATAGCAGATGAATCGTTCCATCCTTGCGTATGGTATGAGCGGATGGTTGCCATACCTTCCAAGGAAGCAGGCAAACGTATCTTGCTGCATTTTCAAGCGGTCGATTACTCGGCAACCCTGTGGGTCAACGGCCACAAAATCGGTACACATGAGGGAGGATACGCAGCCTTTTCCTTTGACATTACCGAAGCGATCGAGTTTGGCCGAGAGAACAGGATTACCGTTCGAGCCGTGGACAGCAACAGCTGTACCCAACCACGCGGCAAGCAGCGATGGATGAAGGACAACTTCGGCTGCTGGTACGTGCAGACGACGGGGATATGGCAGACCGTATGGATGGAGTACGTGAATCCGATTCATATCAACCGGGTGAAAATAACCCCCGAGCTTGAGCGCGGGGCGGCGAACTTCCATTACGAACTCGGCAATTCCGGGCATGATTACAATGGACTAACCCTTCAGACGATCATCCGGTTTGACGGTAAACTGATCCGGTCGACGGAAACGAGCGTAGAGCGCGGCACCGTAGCAGTTGACGTGAGCGTTGTTAACGAGGCCGTGGGCGAATGGAAGATCAAGCCATGGCACCCGAACCATCCGAATTTATATGACGTCGAGATGATCTTGAAACGAAACGGTAATCCTATCGACACGGTCTATTCATATTTCGGCATGCGGAGCATCCGGATCTTAGGCGATCAAATCATCTTGAATCATACGCCGATCTATCAGAGACTGCTGCTCGACCAGGGCTATTGGAACGATACGCATCTGACGCCTCCGTCGGAGGAAGCGCTGCTGGAAGACATCGACAAAACGCTTGCCCTCGGCTTTAACGGCGTGCGCAAGCATCAGAAGCTGGAGGATCCCCGTTACTTATATTGGTGCGACCGCAAAGGGCTGCTGGTATGGTCGGAAATGCCGTCGACCTACGAATTCGGGGACGATGCGGTGGAGCGATTCACGAATGAGTGGATGGCTGTCGTCCGGCAGCATTACAATCATCCTTCCATCATCGCATGGGTACCGTTCAACGAGTCCTGGGGGATAACCGACATAGCCACCGACCGCAAGCAGCAGCAATTTACCGAATCGATCTATCATTTGACCAAGGCATTCGATCAGATGCGGCCGGTCATCGTGAACGATGGCTGGGAGCATACGGTTTCGGATATCATCACACTCCACGATTATGAAGAGATAGGCGCTATGCTGGAAGAGCGATACCGGGACAAAGACGCGCTGTTAGGCAACGAATTCGCGCATAACAAGCATCGTTATCCATTCGCGCAGGGTTATGGCTATCGAGGCCAGCCTGTGATCATCAGCGAATATGGCGGCATCGCCTTTACAAGCGAAGAGGGTTGGGGCTACGGCAATCAGGTTCGTAACGAGGAGGAATTTTTGAAGCGATACGAGGGAATTACGCAAGCGATCAAAAATTTACCCTACGTGAGCGGATTCTGCTATACGCAAATTACGGACGTGCAGCAGGAAGTGAACGGCTTGCTGACGATCGATCGAAAACCGAAAGTGAATATGGACTCGATACGAAGCATAAACCTGGCGTAAGCGAATATGGACTGGATTCAAAACATAAACCTGGCGTAAGTGAATATGGACTGGATTCAAAACATAAACCTAGCTTAAAGCGAACATGGACTCGATACGAGGCTTTAACCTGGTATAAGGGAATAGAGGATGTTCATCCACACTTTTTTCTGGAACTATTTAGTATTATTTGGTATATAGGTATGCACAGCGAAGAAGGGACCCGTCAATCGACGGGTCTCTGTTGCTTCTTCCAGTCGTTTTGGATTGTATTTTCCATTCAAGGGGGAAATACAATGTGACGGATATGGGCCACTAACGAAGAGTTGCTTGAGGAAACTCAACCTGAACAGAATGGATAAGCGTGAAAAACTCTACGAAAGAGCTGGAAATGACAATAATGATAATCTGATTGAATAAATGCAACCGTCGGACAATTGATATGCAGTGTGCCCTGATGTATGTGGTCTGCATCTGATGTATGCAGTGTGCCCTGATGTATGCGGTCTGCATCTGATGTATGCAGTGTCGCGTCTGATGTATGCGGTGTGCATTTGATGTATGCGGACAGGAGATCTGCTATTTCCGAAAAAATGTACCAAATTCAAGACTTCGCGGACACAGAATCCGTTATTATCGGCTTTTTCCTGTTTTCAGGGTGATATGCCAGGCAATAGCGGAATCTGTGTCCGATTAACCTTATATTTAGCACCTTTGCTTACAAATAGCGGAATCACGGTCCGCATGGAGTTAGTCTAACAGCTTCTATCTCGTAAAATGCCCCAAAGCATCATTGGTTTCCCATATGGGTTTCTCAATATTTCAAATATTTTTCGTACCTGACGATAAATATTCAGATTATATTAATGTGTCCAAAAGTAGATAAATAGGAAAGGATATATAACGATACAAGAAACATGTCGTGAATCTATGTGTCTTATATAATGGCGCGCACCATGGAGATGTACCCTATGGTCGAATTCATGTAACTTTGACCGACCGATACGCCCGAGAAATGGCGCTACAATAAATTATATTACAATCCCAAAAGTTATCTCTAGTAAGGAGAACAGTATGCAATGTAGACGGGAGAACTTTATGTTACGACGTAAGTTGTTGTCCTGAGAAAACCACTATCTCTGCAAAGAAAATGAGGATATTATGTTCATATGGAAAGGGCCGGATGAGAGAGAACTAAAAATGAACTGGAGGTCATTCTTACATATGAAAGATATGAATTATTACAATACCTTTATTCAAGTTGCCGAAGACTGCCCTGCTATCGAGGCTGTAGTTCCGAAGGCTAAAGGTGAATCTAAGACCATACCGGTTCTTCAGTATGAAATGATATCGAACCATCCTTACAAATACACGCAAGAGGATGTGTTATTCGAAGTGTTTGCCGAGCGCAATCAAATCTCGGAGCAGGATAGAGCAACCGCTCGCGAGAAGTTCTTCTCCAAAGGGCAGCCTTGTCTCCGAACCTCATCTTTGGGCAAGCGCTATGGCTGGGGTATTCATCACGACGCTAACGGGAAAGTTGCGATTTATGCCGTAGAGTCAGAGGAATACGTAAAACTCATGAACGATAGAGGCATTGCTCAATGTAAGGCGATGCGCTCCAAACGAGCATAGGAGATTCATCCGGGAGGAAACACCTAATATGGTAACCCGGACACGATAGGGGTTGGGTTACCATTAATATACATGCATAGAAAGTCGCCTAATAGGCGGCTTTTCGTATTATCAGGTTAGCCAGAATCTTCTGGTTGGCCTTTTTTGTGGTCGTTTTACGAAGGGGGGAGCCGGGAGAACGTGGCGGCTTTAGGGGCAAGGATTTTTAATTTTCAATTAACAAAAACCTGCATTCTATTAAATTATTCTTTTTTACAATCAATGACGTAGGGTTATTAAACCGGTTTAATGATCCAGCAAGCAATCAGAATTTGCTAGAGAAAGGAACAACAATAGATGGCTACCATTGATGACGTTGCCAAAAGGGCTGGAGTATCCAAGGGAACCGTATCCAGTGTGTTCAGCAAAAAAAGGCCGATCAGCCAGCAAGTGACGGAGCGGGTACTTGAGGTAGCCCAAGAGCTGGGATATTTCCCGAATCATCTGGCCCGAAGCCTCGCGATCAGGAGGACGATGAGCATCGGACTCAAGATCCCTCTCCCGCCTGACGGGACGATGACGGCCTTTGATACTCAGTTGATTAACGGTGTCATCAAGGAATGCTCAAAGCAGGGCTACCGCTTAGTGCTCGACACTTTACCCGAGCAGGATGATCCCACGATGTATTCGCAGGATCCTGTCGATGGCGTCATTCTGCTCAACCCTCGAAAGAATGACCTGCGAATCCAACGATACCTGATGATGGGAACTCCCCTTGTGCTGGTGGGGCGGTCGGATCCATATGACGATTCGATCAGCTACGTGGATAACAACAACACAAACGTGGCTCATCAGGTAGGAGATTATTTGCTTCAAGGAGGACATAAATCTATCCTCTTCCTGAATGCAGCCTCCGATATGACCGTGTCTTATGATCGAAAACATGGCTTATTGGAAGCTTATAGCCAGTACGGTCTGCCGATGCGCGAAGAGTACGTGTTGTACTATAACCACAGGCTGCATGCCAACGGTACGGAATACGGATACATGTCCATCATGAATACTTATGGAAACATGAACTATACGGCAGTCATTACCGATACGGACAGAGTGGCCCTTGGCGTGCTGAGGGCAGCCAGGGAGCTTGATATTGAGGTGCCCGAACAGCTATCGGTCATCGCCCTCAGCAATGATGCGATTTTAGCTCAAGATATGAATCCAAAGCTGACATCTGTGGAGTTGTCGGCAGAGACGCTTGGAGCTGAAGCAGCCAAGCTGTTGATCGAGAAAATAAGCGATAAACATGTCCACAGGCAAATCATCATCCCCGCACAGCTGGTTGTGAGGGAATCCTGCAAAGTTCTTTCCTAATGACTAATAAGGAGTGGTTAGCTTGGTAAAACGAAACAAGATCATGAGTGCAATCATGGCTGTATCTCTGTTCGGAGGGCTGCTTGCGGGTTGTTCCCCGAACGCAGGCAGCGGTACACAGGAAGGCGGCAATGCCGCATCGCAAGCTGCATCAAAAGAAGAACGCACACTCAAAATCATGACAGGTGTCATCGGCGGCAAAACGCCTGAGGAGAACAAACAGTTCGAGCAAGAAATCGAACGTCTAACCGGCATCAAGGTAACGATGAACAAGCCGGCTGCTGACTATGACCAGAAGCTGCTTGCAGCGATCGCTTCCGGAGAAAAGTTCGACCTGCTGCAAATCAGCAAAGAGAAGATGTCCACCTTCGTTGAACAAGGAATTCTTACGCCGCTGACCGATCAAGTGAACGGCTCTAAGGTGCTGTCGGATCCAAACGTCATTCCCGCGAATGAGTGGGAACAAGTAAAGACGAAGGATGGCCAGATCTACGGCGTGTTCACCAAGTACCAGGGAGGAACGATGCCGATCGTTCGCAAGGACTGGCTGGACAAATTAAACCTGCCGGAGCCTGCAACGCTGGACGATTATTACAACGTCCTCACAGCGTTCACCGAACAAGATCCGGACGGAAACGGCAAAAAAGACACGTACGGACTCAGCACGGCCGGCATGTATGAGCTGCAGGGGTTCTTCAGCGCAGCGGGCTTGAAACAACGATATGTGGAAACGGCGGACGGCAAGCTGGACGTTCCATATTCTACAGATGCGGCCATCCCGGTTTATGAATGGCTGAACAAGCTTTTTGAGGAAGGCATTCTGGATCCGAACTTTACCACGAATGACACCGGTAAAATGCGCGACCT
This sequence comes from Paenibacillus lautus, assembly GCF_050482385.1. Lineage (GTDB taxonomy): Bacteria > Bacillota > Bacilli > Paenibacillales > Paenibacillaceae > Paenibacillus_AQ > Paenibacillus_AQ lautus_B. The sequence continues at coordinate 155,401 of NZ_JBCNHV010000016.1, read as the reverse complement.
GTTCCTGACCGACCGTGTCGGCATGATTACGTACTGGGACGCTTGGGTAGGCATGCTGAACAATACGCGCCACGAACAAGATCCGAATACGAAATTCGAAGCGAAGGGCTTGCCTGGTGCAGCCGACGCGAACGGCAACCACATGCTGCGCAGAGGCGATCCGGATGTTTGGGTTGTTCCCGTCAATGCGGAGCATCCGAAAACAGCCTTTGAATTCATTGAATGGTGGCATTCCGAGGAAGGTATTACTCTGGGCAGCTTAGGCATAAAAGATGTGGATTACACGGTTGACAACGGCAAATACGAACTGACCCAAACCGGTAAAGAGCATGCTTCCGACCATGGCGTTCCTTTCTGGTATAACCGCAACGTCGAACCGCCTTTCGGTAAACTGCCGGGCGTCCAGGAAGCGCAGGATCTCGTCGATCAATACGCTTCTTTGGAATTAACCCCTCCGAATTGGGCGAATGCCGAGAAGATTATCAATGAATATTCCTTCAAAGCGATCATGGGCGAGATGCCGGCTTCCGACGCCGTAAAGAAAATGCGAGAAGAGCTTAAAGCAGGCGGACATATCGATTAAAGATGAAGAGGAGGGGCGGTGATGACGCCGCGCCCTTCTTTATTTTTTCAATAAGGGGGCGAATTTCCTTGAAAGCCATATTCAAATACAAAACTTTATATTTTATGATGCTTCCTATCCTGGCCTACTTCCTCATCTTTTCCTTTTATCCGCTTGCCCGGGGACTTGTTATCAGCATTCAAGATTACCGGCTTATCGGAGACCGGCCCTTTATCGGTTTCGATAACTATCTGAGGGTACTGAAGGATCCGGTTTTTTGGGAAGTTTTTCAGAATACAATCGTGATCGGCGCCGGAAGCTTTATTATCAACTTCTTGTTGCCGTTAATCCTCGCGCTCTCCTTAAATGAAGTGGCTTCCGCCTGGTTCAAAAAAATGACCCAAATGATCGTTTATTTACCTCATTTATTCTCCTGGGTGGTCGTAGGCGGGATGTGGATTCTACTGTTGTCTCCGGATACAGGCATCGTGAACCAGATCATTCAGCTCTTCGGCGGTCAGTCGGTCGGGTTCCTGTCTTCGGACCGTTATGCCCGCTTCGTCATGATCCTGACTTCAGGATGGAAGGAGATGGGCTATACCTGCATTATGTACCTGGCCGCCATCGTGAACATTAATCCCTCGCTGTATGAGGCTGCTAGCATGGACGGCGCCAGTCGTTGGCAGAAGGTCCGTTACGTCACCGTTCCGATGCTTCGCTCAACTATGAAAGTGGTCATCATGTTAAATGTATTGGGTATCCTGCGTTTGTTTGATCAAATATTCGTGATGAGTAATGGCGCCATTGCCAAGAAAGTTGACGTCATTATGATGTACACCTATCAAAAAGGGATATTGGAATTTAGCGTTGGACCTGCAACGGCGGCCGGCTTCCTGGTGATTTTGGCAACATTCACGCTAACGTATGTAACAAGAGCGGTGATCCGCTACGATGAAGGGTGAGTCGGTATATGAAATCAATGAATAAAATAAGCCTGCCTGGCCGTTTGTTTGATACGATCAATGTTCTGTTCCTCCTTCTGCTCGTTTTAACTATGGTTATTCCGTTCATAAATACACTCGCGCTTGCATTCTCATCAAATTTTGCTTCCATGCAGCCTGGGATCGTGCTCTGGCCTAAGGAATTCAGCCTCGAGGGATTCTCCACCGTATGGAACCGCATGAAGCTTTATTTGCCTTTTACGAACAATGTCATTGTGACCGTTGTAGGTACCTTAGGTCATGTCTTCCTAAGTTCCATGGCGGGCTATGTCCTGATACAGAAAGGACTTCCCGGAAAAAAGTGGATGTTATCCGCGATCCTGTTAACGATGATGATTCCGAGCGAGGCTATCATGATCCCGCTATATATCGTGAATCAGGATTTAGGACTCCTGAACACGCTGTCCTCCTTGATACTTTCGGGTTTCGTCTCCGGCTTCAGCGTCATGCTCATGCGGAATTTCTTTTTGAGCGTCCCTTACGAAATGTCGGAATCGGCGCGGATCGACGGAGCCGGGGATTTTCGGATCTTCTTTACGATGTACTTGCCGCTTGCGAGAGCAGGTCTGGCAACGGTCACGTTGTTTGAATTTGTCAGCCGCTGGAACCAATTCACGCCAGCCGTCCTGTATATAAATGACTCGTCCAAATATACGCTGCAGATCGCGTTGAAATCGCTCATTGTCGATACCGATTCGACCTCGAGCAATTTTCTTATTACGACCAATGTCAGAATGGCAGGGATTGTCATTGCTCTTCTTCCGCTCATCATCATCTATCCGTATGTGCAAAAGTATTTTGTCAAAGGAATGTTTGTCGGCGCAAATAAAGAATAAGCATAATTGAGGAGGCAGTTGTATGGCTAAACAAATCGAGCGAATGAACATATCGGCTTTCAAACGATATATTGAGCATTCGGAACAAAGTACGTACATTGAAGTTCCGTTCCAAATGCCGGAGCATGTCGAAGAAATCCGCGTGAGCTATCAGGTGGAATCCCACGGCGATGATGCCGCAAAAGCCGTCATTGATCTGGGGGTACGGGACGCCGAGAGAGTAAGAGGCTGGAGCGGAGGGGCACGCCAGGAATTTAGCATCGGTCCGAATCAAGCGACTCCAGGATATCTGCCTGGACGGTTGGCCCCAGGAGATTGGGCTATTCTCCATAACGCTTACAAGGTGCCCGCTCAGGGTTGTACGGTCACAATAGAAATCGAGTTTACCTATAAGACATCGCGCTGGCTGAAGGGAGATCTTCACACGCATAGCGTTCATAGCGACGGCACTTATACCCTGGAAGAGAATGCGGCCATGATGGAGAGTTTGGGCTGCGATTTTATAGCCATGACCGATCACAATACGAACAGCCAAAACCTTGCTTATCCGCGCGGGACCTCAGTACTGATGATACCGGGAACGGAGTTTACGACGAATTATGGTCATAGTAATTTTCTCGGCGTGACGAGCCCGATGGATGATTTTCGCGTATCGGAGATATCCGATGTGCATGAGAAGTTTCGAGTCGCCCGCGAGCGGGGAGCCAAGATCGTGCTCAACCATACGCACTGCGATAACTGCCCATGGGAATGGGATTTCGAGGTGGATTACGACTGGGTAGAAATTTGGAACGGGCCTTGGAGAGAGCACAACAAACGTGCGCTTTCTTGGTGGCAGGAGCAGCTCGTCACGGGAAGACGCCTGGTAGCCGTAGGCGGAAGCGATGTACATCGTCCGGATACATATGTGAAGCATGCGATGCCCTGCGTATGGGTCTGGACCGATGAAAAAACGGTGGAGAGCTTGCTGAAGGGTATCGCTGAAGGCCATGTCGTCATCACTTATTCGCCTGACGGACCTTTTGCTAACCTTCAGTGCGGTGAGTATGGGATTGGAGATCAAGTCCCTTATAAGCAAGCCGATCACGAGGTGGTCGTTCAGTTGGATGATTTGATTGCCGGCGATCAGATTCGTCTGTACAGCGAGCGCGGTTTAGAGGAAGAAACTTCTGCTGACTCGGACGGGGGAGTTACACTTACGTTTAACGCCAAACAAAGAAGATTTTTACGAGCAGAAGTTTGGCGGAGTTTCAAACAGGCGGATGGTATGTCGATGGCGGTAGTGACAAACCCAATCTATTTTGAATCAAAATGAGACACACAGGAATTGTAACCAAAGGATCGGAACATAGAACATTGGATCGGCAGCCGCTATGATGGACGCAAAATGAGCAATTAAGAAGAAATATCGCATTTCATTGTAAGGTACATTGAATGTAATTTGAGTGATGGAGATTTATCACGAAAGGGTTGGAATGATGTCAGAAGTCGAAGATGATAAGAAAATCTATTGGAAAAGGAATATCATTCTCTTCTTAAGCAGTCAGACTCTCTCACTGTTTGGCTCTGCCTTGGTGCAATATGCCATCATGTGGTACATTACGCTGACTACGCAATCAGGCATCATGATGACGGTGTATATTATTTGCGGATTCATTCCGACGTTTTTGCTGTCGCCGTTTGCGGGCGTATGGGCGGACCGCTTCAACCGTAAATCGCTCATTATGATTGCGGATGCAATGATCGCGATGGTTACGCTAATTTTGGCCATTACGTTTATGCTTGGCTACCAAGCGGTTTGGCAGCTGTTTGTCATTTCTGCCGTACGCGCACTCGGGGCCGGCATTCAGACACCAGCGGTCGGGGCGATATTGCCTCAAATTGTGCCGCAAGAGAAGTTAACGAAAGTTAACGGAATTAACGGCAGCCTACAAGCACTCACCATGTTCGTGGCGCCCATCGTCAGCGCGGCTTTGCTCACCATGGCAACGATCGAAGCGATTTTTTTTATCGACGTTGTTACGGCAGCGATCGCGATTTTTACCTTGTTTGCCTTTCTCAAAATTCCGTTGCACAAAAAGGCATCGGACACGCAAAGCACAGGCTACCTGGACGATTTCAAGGAGGGCTTGGTGTATATAAAACAGCATGCTTTTTTAAAATCCTTTTTTATCTTCTTCGCATTTTTCTTTGTGCTCATGGCACCTTCTGCCTTTCTTACGCCGCTGCAGGTTACCCGCAGCTTCGGTGACGATGTATGGCGCTTAACGGCAATCGAAATTGCGTTTTCCGTTGGCATGATGGCAGGAGGAGGGATCATTGCGTCATGGGGCGGGTTCAAAAATAAAGTGTACACGATGGCTATAGCCAGCTTCATCATGGCCGTGTCTACTTTTGCGCTCGGCATTGTACCTGTATTCTGGATTTACTTAGCCATCATGGCTGTGTTCGGAGTAGCGATGCCCATATTTAATACGCCGACAACCGTTATGCTGCAGGAGAAGGTGGACGAGAATTATCTGGGACGTATATTCGGTGTCTTCGGGATGATCTCGACTTCCATGATGCCCATCGGGATGTTGATATTCGGACCGCTTGCCGATGTGGTCACAATCGAATGGCTGCTGATCGGTACCGGATTGTTTATGCTCGTACTTACGGTGTTCTTCGCTCGGAACAAGCGATTGGTTGAAGCGGGTTTGCCGCTGCCAAAAGAACAAGAAGCCACATCGGATTAATGCTAAAGGGCCTCAGCAACATGAAAGCCGTATTTTTCCTGCGGCTTTTTTTGTTATACATGCATGCTAGTGTCGTTTTAAATAACAGCAAAAGTAGTTTATTATAAGGATGACTTCGATTATGGATTGATATGTGTACAGGGGGGCTTATGAAAAAAGCAAACGCTAATTTGATGAAAGAAATCAATTTAAATAATGTCCGCAAAGTCATGAAGCGTGTCGAAACGGCGACGAAGCCTCAATTGGCCTCGCTGACCAAACTGAGTGTAGTTACGGTGAATTCCTTGGTCAAGGAGCTGTATGAGCTCGGGGAGCTTTTTGAAGACGATACCGTTCCGTCCAATGGCGGAAGACCCGCGCTAACTTATAGATACAATTATAATTTCAGCCTTGCTCTTGTCGTTTATTTGAAGGAGAAGCAAGGAGCCGAGCTAATCTCTGCAACCGTAGTGAATTTGGAAAATGACCTGTTGGCCAAAGAAGAATACATCATGCCAGTGTTTGAGCGACAGCGCTTCTTTGAAATTATTGAGCATTACGTTGAGCTTTATCCCTCTATAAAGGTGATTGGCATCGGCATTCCGGGACAGGCTGTCAATGGAGAAATTACGGTAAGCAGTCATCAAGAATTAACAGGGTTTCGCATGATTGAAGAGATTGAATCTCAGTTTGGACTGCCTGTTATGGTCGAGAACGACGTGAATGCAGCCATTAGTGGATATTCGATGAAGGAGAATTTGGAAGAAGACCAGTGTGTGCTCGGCATCTATTTTCCTATGAAATATCCGCCTGGCATGGCTATTTATCTCGACGGGAGGATTGTTAAAGGAAAGAACGGCATGTCGGGAGAAATCAAATTTCTGCCTATTGGTCTGGATTGGAATCGAGAGATGACAAAGGAGAAGTTTGTGCATTCCATATGTCAAATTATACATACCGTTAATGCCGTTCTGGCTCCTGACAAAATCGTGATTTATCAGTACAGAATTGAGGCGGAAGCTTGGACTCAGGCATGGGAAGTTTATCTGCATCATCACCCCATGCCGTCTTACCCTGAAGTCGTGTTGAAGCAGACATTTCAAGAGGACTTTGAGGCAGGCATGCGCTGGCTAACCCTGCAAGAATTGGAGCCGGCACTTGATCTTGCAGTTGACAGGAACCCTCGGAATTAAATTCCGGGGGTTTCTGTGTTTTGGATGTTGACAAAGAAAAGATGCTGTTGCATATTAAGTAAATGTACTTTATAAAGTCTCTTTATTTAATGTTCGAGAGAAAGATTTATTTGAGATGGGAGAAGGTGTACTCTTGGCAACCTGGTTTTTGATTATCATTTATCTGGCTTTTATTAGTTTGGGACTACCCGATTCTTTACTTGGATCAGCCTGGCCCGTGATATGGCCCGACATTGGGTCTTCCGTCGGCTCTGCAGGAATAGTGTCCATGGTTATTGCAGGAGGTACCATCGTTTCGAGTTTGGCAAGCGGCTCTATGATACAACGGTTAGGAACAGGGAGAATCACCCTGTTTAGCTGCTTCCTAACTGCAGGAGCGCTGCTTGGTTTCTCTTTGGCACCCTCCATGGCCTGGTTTGTCGTTCTGGCCATTCCGCTGGGACTGGGGGCAGGTGCCGTGGATGCCGCATTGAATCATTATGTTGCTGATAACTACAAGGCGCATCATATGAACTGGTTACACTGCTTTTGGGGTGTAGGTGCAACAATGGGGCCCCTTATTATGTCCTCTTACATTGCAGACCATAACTCCTGGAGGAGCGGATATACTGCTGTATCCATGATTCAATTCTCGCTCGTTATCATTTTGCTTATTACGCTCCCTTTATGGAAGCGTGTCGCTGCAATGCGTGAGCTTCAACAACCACAGAACGGAACAAATGTCGATACCGATACTCAGCAACAGGAGCAGAACGTAAAAGCTAACATCATTCGGATTAAAGGTGTTAAACCAACCCTTATGGCATTTTTATTTTATTGTGGAGTCGAATCCACGGTGGGGTTATGGGGAGCCAGTTACCTTGTCGGTGCTAGAAATATTACAGCGGATACGGCTGCGATATGGATCTCTTTATACTATGGCGGTATTACGATTGGAAGGCTTGTTACCGGCTTTATAACGCTGAGGGTCACCAACCGTCTGTTGATCCGTTATGGTCAGATAATCACTATATCAGGTGGAATTATCCTTTTACTACCGCTGTCTGTTTCCTTTTCTTTGATGGGATTTATGTTGATCGGGCTTGGCCTTGCCCCCATATTTCCTGGTCTCCTTCATGAAACGCCAGCTCGATTTGGAAAAGAACATTCGGCGAAACTTATGGGATATCAGATGGCTGTCGCCTATACGGGGACCACGCTGCTTCCTCCCATGGTTGGACTTATCGCTTCGCAGACAAGCATCGGTTTATTCCCTTCCGTTGTGCTAGCATTCCTTATCTTCATGTGGCTGAGTGCAGAGAAAGTGAACCGCATTTTAGATAAGCAAGTAAAAGCAGGGATGTAGCTGCTAGCGTAACCCGTTGGATAACTCCCCAGAGATCGTGCTGCACCCAACCATTCGTTGTTGGCGAAAATGTAGCATAAATAAAAAAAGGAGCTGATGACCTATTAGGGCTACAGCTCCTTTTTTTGCTAGAACAAGAACATACACACATAGGAAGTCGTGGGTTATGCGGCTTATTTAATACATACCAGAATGTAGTTTTCGGCAATTTTCGCTCTATCGAATCCTGATATATTTATTGTTGACAGATTTTAACACCAGGAAGATAATAATTGTAACTATGGTAAAAGGAGGGAATGTGTTTTAGGAGTTTTTGTTCGAATGGAATTTCTAAATGTAAAGATTCGGTTGTACCTCGTATATTAACCCACTAAAGGAGTGTAGTCATGTACGATAAAATCGTAGACATTTTGTGCTCTATCAAAGAAGATCAACCGGAACTCCGCCAAAACCTGTCCCTCGATACGGATCTAAACAACGATATAGGCCTCGATTCTCTGCAAATGATCCAGTTTATGCTCAAAGTCGAAGATCAGTTAAATGTGGTCATTGACTATGACCAGTTTGATTACGAACATCTCCAGTCGATCGACTCATTTATCACTTTTCTGAAAAGCTGCCAATCGCAGGAGCAGCCCTTGTACGAAGATGTCAAGTAATGAAGCCGGCGTGATTCCGAAAATCGTGATGGGTACCTTCGATCCCGAAACACGTTGGAGGGATCCGGCTCTGGCCCGGCTGCCCGCTATGCCCGATAAGGACCGGGAATCGATTGTCCTCTGCATGGACGAGCTGCTATTTCCATTTTGCGGACCGAACGATGTTCTTTACAGTCGTTGCAAAATCGATCCAGCGCTGCACGAATACCTAAACGGGCTGGGTTTTTCTTTTCAGTCCCGTTATCACTATGATTTGAACGATGAGCATAAGCCTTTACCAGGATCAGACGTTTTTAAGCGGTGCATGTTCAGCCTTGCTGCCGAACACGCCCAAGATCCTATACCGGCAAACAGGGTGCTGCAGACGGCCGGTGCCGGTTATTCTGAGGGTGCACGATTGCCGGGATCGATCTCTTCCTTAAATGCCGCAAACGGTTTGCGCCAAACACAATCACCGGATGAATCGTTGTTCACCAACGCCACAAACATTCTATCACCGTACGCTATTACAGCAGAAACGGAAACTTACCGTCGTGCCGCTGGACCGTTTGATCCTTTCCCGGACTTGGAGACGGTTGTACGTGTCAACTCCAAGAAATACTCGAGCAGACTGCTGGCTAGCATCGGCGAGAAGCGCTACGGGATGGAGGCAAACAGCGCTGCGGAAATTGAGGCGATTGGAACTACGCTTTTGAAGCGGGGACCGTATTTACTGAAAGATTTATTCGGTGTTTCGGGCAAGGGCAATCTGCTCATTGACAGCGAAGCCATGCAGCGAAGGATAGCGGAGCACCTGTATAAGCAGGAGGGAAGCGGATTGCGCGTTCAGTTTCTGCTAGAGCCCCTGCTGTCGAAAGTGACCGATTTCAGTTCTCACTGGTTCATCCGGGAGAACGGTGAGAAGGAGTTCATCTCCGTTCAGCGGATGATGAATCACCAGCAAAATTACAGTGGGTCTATCCAAGCCGATAAAGCATTTAACGGCATGCTAGAGAACGCCGGCTATTTTGCCGTGATAGAGAAAGCGCTCCGGGCTCTGGCCGAGGACGGCTACCATGGCTTTGTCTGCTTCGACTCCATGATCCTGGAGGACGGAGAAGTCGTATCCATTGTGGAGATTAATGCCCGCAAGTCCATGGGACTGATTAACGCGTATCTCGATAAATCGTGGGAACCATACGGCCATACCGGCTGGCTTACGTTCTTCTCACTCGGTCTTCCGCAAGGCTTCACATTCGGGAAACTCCTGCAGGCTCTGCGCGAATCCGCTCTTCTGTTGTCAGCACTCGGGGATTACGGGATCGTTCCGTTATCATCCAATACCGTCATGGTGAACGAGATTCTAACACGGCGCCGTATTGCCGAGGGAACGCAGAACAAACGGGGGATGCCGAAGGGGCGGCTGTATGCAGCCGTGCTGGGACGTGACGACGAACATCGCAGCGAATTGGTGAAAAGTTTGCGTCAGATACTCGCCGACTTATCCGTTAAAGTGTACAACTAAATCTGGAACTCGGAGGCTGCGCATGTATTCATCTTCGGTCACCTTGCTGGCGTCGGGCAATTCGCTTGGCGCATACATTCCGGCTATGCATCTGCATACGTACCTGCAAAGCAAAGGTATCGGGACAGAGGTTCATGTTCTGGAGAACTTGTATCACGAGGAAGTCCGGCACAAGATACGCTCTACCAAAAAAGCATTCCATGCAGATTTCTCCGTTGCCCGTATGGGCCATAAGCTGGCCAAGCCCGTTGACTCTTCCCTGGACGAGGAAGCGGTTCGGAGAATGCTGGACGGCTGGAGACAGGTCGGAGTCACCCGCTTTGCCGTCTTTACCGGCTTCTGGCTGCCGATACTGGAGCGCTATAAAGCAGCTGCGGACATTTCCCTGGACATCCGGCTGATCCGGTTGGATGCGAGTGATACGCCGTCTTATAAGGTACACAAGCCATTATATTTAGGCTGCGACAACGTCTGGTTCTACGAGCCCTCAAAGCGGTCGCCGGGCAGTTACCTTGCTTCGGATGAAGCGGAGCCTCTGCCTTACTCGCAGCGTACCGGACGCATTCTGATCCATGGCGGCGGCTGGGGGATCGGAACTTACGCCGGAACGATCTCAGAACTTCGTAAGTTCGGCTACAGCCTTGATGTGATCGTCTACGATCCCTCCGAGGTGGAGGAGGACGACGGGGTTACGCGTTACTTTGGAACGGAGGCCTTCTGGGATCCGTGGAGCAGGGATGCGCAGGGGCGGCACACATTTCCGCCGATGGTCCGTTATGTCCGTGAAGACGGTATTCTCCGGGAGTTTCCACTCGGGGATTACTCCGAATACACGGACCTGATGCGAAATTGCGTTGCAATCATCAGCAAGCCGGGTGGAGCGACCCTGAACGACTCGTTGGCGTTCGGCATCCCTTTTGTCATGCTGGAACCGTTTGGCGACCATGAGCTTCATAATTCAGCCTATTGGGAATCCTGTGGTTTCGGTATCCGGTTTACCGAGTGGAAAGCCCAAGATTTTTCGAAACCTATGCTAGAGGAGATTTGCAGACGTTTGCTGGAGCAGCGATCAAAAATCAACCATTTTGGGAGGAACACCTATGCAGCCGAAAACAGCAGTTACGTTTGACCAACTGACGTTCCGTAATATGAAAAGAACCCTGGTACCCCTAGCGGAAACGGGAAGAAAGCTCAAGGAGGACCCGACTTATGCGGCCCCCGTGCCTTATGAGATTGGGATCAAACTCAATAACGGGTGCAATCTGCGCTGCAAGCATTGCTTCGAATGGAATCCGGAAGGCTTCCATCACGGCTTTGCCAAAGAAGTAAAGAACGACGAAATCGAGATTCCTGTCGTGGAGAAGCTGCTTGCCGAAACAAGAGAACGCAAATCGCGTGTATTCTTGTGGGGCGGGGAGCCGCTGTTCTACTCCAAGTTCGATGAACTGGCGGAGCTGCTGGCCAAAGAAGACCGATATACGACCATTTGTACGAATGCGATTCTCATAGAACAGAAGCTGGATTCTATTCTAAAAATGTCGGAAAATTTGGTTATGCTGATCAGCCTGGAAGGCTTCGAGAAAGAGAATGACGCGATAAGAGGCAAAGGCACATTTAAGAAGGTGATCAACGCCATACAGCTCCTGCTGGATCTGCAAAAGCAGGGCTTGTACAAAGGCAAAGTATCTGTAGCTCTGACAGTAAATGACCAGATGGTTGGCCAGCTTTACAGCTTTATGGAATACTTCGAAGAGATGGGCGTAGATTCCGTGTACTTCTGCTTCCCTTGGTACATCCCTTCCGGTACGGCGGAGAAAATGGATACCTATTTTGATGCCCATTTCCCGCACCTTGCTTCCCGCTTTGCGGACGATCACAAGAACAGCTGGCACTCCTTCACGTTCCATATCTCGCCGGACCATTTTGATACATTGATCGAAGAGCTGAAACGCGTCAATTCACGCGTATGGAATGTACGTATCCGCTATCAGCCCGCGCTGGAGCCCGAAGAGGTGGAAGGGTTTATCCGGGGAAGCGAGAAGCCGGCCATGAACCGGACGAAATGCTTCTCGATCTCGAACCGGATGGACGTGATGCCGGACGGCAAAGTGAATCCGTGCAAATTTTTCCCGGAATTCAGTGTCGGCAATTTGTATGAAGATAGCGTGGCGGATATTTTTCACGGCGAAGATCTTCGGAAACAGCGCGAGGTTCTGGCCTGCGGTCTGATGCCGATTTGCTCGAAATGCGTGCTGCTTTATAACAATGGAGTTTAAGCGTTTTAACTTTATGCCGTTCATTCAGGCAGATCAGGCAAACGTTTGGGAGGAGCGGAGATGGACTATATCCGTGTACGGGAGCTGCACAAATCGTTTGTGTATTACCGGAAAGAAGCAGGACTCAAAAATTCATTGAAAAATTTGTTTGCTCGCAAGTCACTGGTGAAGGAAGCGGTTAAATCCGTTTCCTTCGACATCGGTCCTGGCGAGTGCGTTGGATTTCTGGGACCTAACGGAGCGGGCAAGACTACGACGCTCAAGATGTTATCGGGAATCCTATATCCCACGAGCGGGGAGGCCGATGTGCTCGGCTATGTCCCGTGGGAGCGAAAGAATGAGTTCAAGCGGCTTTTCTCCATTGTAATGGGCCAGAAAAATCAGCTTTGGTGGGACCTTCCCGCCAGCGAGTCGATTTATTTGAACAAATGTATTTATGACGTGGACGATGATCTCTATCGCCGGAGTCTTGCCGAGCTATCGGAAATGCTCGATGTGCAGGACCTTTTGGACGTGCAGGTGCGTCGGTTGTCCCTGGGGGAGCGGATGAAGATGGAGCTCATCGCCGCTCTGATCCACCGCCCTAAGCTGCTTTATCTCGATGAGCCGACGATCGGCCTCGATTTCCCTTCCCAAAAGAAGGTCAGGGAGTTTTTGAAATATTACAATGAACAATTCGGCGCGACGATTCTGCTGACGAGCCACTACATGAAGGATGTGGAGGATCTGTGCAAGCGGACGATCATCATTAATGAAGGCAGTATTCTGTATGACGGTGATCTTCATAAAATCAACGATCTTTTTGGCGAGAACAAAGTGATAAGGCTGCAATTCTCCGAACCTGTTGCCGAGCAGCGGTTGGCCAAATTCGGAAAAATCGTCAGTGCAGACGACTACAACGCGGTTTTGGAGCTGCCTAAGTACCGCTTGAAGGAAGTATCACGTGCCGTGCTCGATTCGTTTCCGATCGTGGACTGGACAATAGAGGACGTGGCGATCGAGGAGAGTATTTCGATGCTCTACCGCAAGGAATCCGTCGGATGAACAGAGGCAAATTGTACAGGGCTGTTTTTTCAATGGGCGTCCAGCATTCGATGGAATATCGTTTTCACTTCTTTCTTGGTCTTCTGGGGGCCACATTTCCGATTCTTGTCCAGTATTTCATCTGGACGGCCGTGTACCGGCATTCCGGTCAGGATGCGCTGTTCTCGTATTCGTATAGTCAAATTATATTGTATACGATCTTGGCGGGATTGGTTTCCAAGCTGATTGCTACCCAATTCGAGCACCAGATTGCCGACGATATCAAAAACGGTGGTCTTAACAAGTATTTGATCAAACCGATCAGCTATTTCGGGTATCGGCTGGTATCTTTTTTCGGCCAGAAGGCGATCTACTACGGGATTACAGCTTTACTACTCATCGGGATTATTGGGTTCGCATCTGCTGGTGGCGTGCTCGAGCTCCAGGCTATACGCCTGATCCTGTTCGCGGTCACGCTATCGGGGGCGCTTTTGCTCAATTTCCTGATCGCCTACTGCATCTGCGCGAGTGCTTTTTATCTGCATGAGATCTCGTATTTTTTTGTCATTACAAGTCTGCTCGTCAATATTTTGAGCGGAGGCATGTTTCCGCTCGAGATTTTCGGGGAGTCGGTTGTGAAGGCACTTCAGTACACGCCATTCCCATATACGATTTATTTTCCGGTCAATATCCTCAGCGGCAAAGCGGAAGCGGCGGCTATGTACCAAGGGCTGCTAATCCAGTGTGGGTGGATTCTGCTGTTCTTCTGGTTATCCCGTCTGACTTGGCGCGTTTCCATGAAGAAATATTCGGCAGTAGGGGGGTAACGGACGTTGCGTATGTTTAAAAACGCGAGGAAATACATGCGGCTGTACGGTTTATTCATCAAAAATTGCCTCATCGCCCAAATGGAGTTTCGGGGCAATTTTATGATGAGCCTGCTGGTTGAATCCGTCTACCTGCTCGCCAAGCTGTTATATGTGCTCGTTGTGTTCCGCACCGATCTTCATGTAGATGGCATACCGCCCGAAGGGCTGCTTCTATTTATAGGCATGCATACGGTGGTGACCGGAATTTATGTCGGCCTGTTTTTTACAAATTTCATGAAAATTCCAGAATATATTAAGGACGGTTCGCTTGATTTAATGCTGACGAAGCCGGTATCTCTTCAGTTCATTGCTTCCTTGCGTTACGTCGATTTGGCGCTGCCGATCCCCGATATTCTGGTTGGGTTCGTCATGGTCGGTATCGGCTGGCATGCCATGGATATTCCGCTGACGTTCCTGCAGCTCGCGGGGTTTGCCTTGCTGTTGCTCGTCTCTGTTGTCATCACATACTGCCTGATGATCATCCCGGCACTGCTTTCATTCTGGTTCGTCCAGACGGGCTCTGTATCAGAGATCGCGCATTCCATTTGGGACGCCAACAATTTCCCTATGGCTATTTACCCGGCCTGGGTCCGGCGGATCGGGACCTTTGTTATTCCTCTATTCCTCATTACCAATTTCGGACCGATGTTTCTGCTTGAGCAGCTCAACTGGCTTCATGTGGGACTGGCGCTGGCCGCTTCGCTTCTGCTCTTCGCAGCTGTACGGCTGCTCTGGAAACAGGCCGTGAAAGGATACAGCAGCGCGAGCAGTTAAACCAGCTGATTGGTGGGCTGAATGCCGAGCTTGCATCCTTGCATGAGGAAGGAGAGTAGATACATCGGGCTCAATCGAAGGAACACGGCTGGTCACGATTCCGGATCACTTGTCAGAAAGGGGAGAATCAGATGAACGCGTTTCAGCTTCCGGTGGTGAATCCGCCGCTTAAAGGATTTTTGCGGTGGGCTTACACACTCTCGATCACCAGCATCCACGAAGAAACGATGCCTTGGTATTACAGCAATTTTATCCAGATGTTCTGCAAAAAAAACTTTCTGGAGGACGGCAGGCAGTATTATGTTGATTTTTTTCGGGGCAAGCCCAACGAACTGAATTTCAACAACCCGTTTCTTCTCACCTGTTCTGTCAATTATACGATTCTGGAGAGTTTGGCATTGGACGACTGGCCGAAATTTTTCGCGGATCAGATCCGAAACGGCTATTATTGCGTTGTGTTTTTGGACGAAGCCAGACTATCGCCTGCGGCCTCCTATCAGAAGGAGCCGTTCCCTCATCATCTTTTTCTATACGGTTTCGATTGGGACGAGAGTGTCTTCTATGCGTCGATGTTCGACCATACGGGAGTTTACCGCAATTTGCAGATCCCGTTTCGGGAGTTCCAGGACGCCGTTCAGTCGATGAGGCATCTTCTAAAGGAGGAGCTCACGGCCGATCATCATACGTACTTTTATAAATACGAACCGCATTCTCCATATCCTTTTGATAAAACGGCCGCGATTGACCAGCTGCGCGATTATTTAAACGGAGAAACTCATCTAAACCGGATCAATTACAATTCGGACAACGAGGAAGCTTTCGGAATCAAGATCTACGACTATTTGCGACTGTACTATGATGCCGTAGAGGGCAACGATTCCCGGCTCGGTGAGCGTAACGATGTAAGACACCTTCATGTGCTCTGGGAGCACAAAAAAATGATGAGCGAGCGGATCGGATACTTGGTGGATGAGGGGATCATCCCGTATGATGAAGAGCTGGTGGCCGGCTACAAGGATATCACCAAAAGGGCGATGAAGCTGAGAGATCAGTACATTCGTCATGAAATTCGCGAAGATAAAGAAATGTTTGAACGGCTGAGGCTCCGGTTCGATGAATTCCAAAACGAAGAGCCGGTTCTCCTGCAAAAACTGATTACGCTGCTCGAAGGCTCCAAAAACTCACTGGTGAGTACCTCCGGAACCGGATGCGATTCATACAAGAAAGAAGACCAGGTACTCAGGAACAGGTGAAGCTTTGTTAGAGCAAAACCTGCTAGCTATAGCTAGCAGGTTTCTTTTTATTTTATGGTTTCATGATGGCCGCGTTAGCCTGACTTAGTGGATAAGGCATCCCATAGGCTCATGAGTTGCGTGATAGAAGCATCCATGGCTTCGTATAAAATACCGTCCCGGGCTTGCGTTGAGATTCCTTGCAGAAATGTTTCGAATAAGGTTACCAGCATGGGGATATCCGTTGAATCCGGCAACTCTCCATTGGCTACGGCCCGCTCGATACAGCCTTGTAGCCAACCGTGAACCCTTGCCCGTTCCTTGGCAAGCATCTCTCGGATATGTTGTTGCTCGGGTGAACAGTTCACGGCGGACAAAACCAACAGACAACCGAGAGGGTGGGAGCTTTCTGTCTGCATTCGGGCCGAGCGACTAAGTCCTTGTTCGATGGCCATTCTTGATGTCAGACTAGTATCCCTGAAACTTTCAGAGACTTGTCCATAAGTAGAAATATATCGATCCATCACTTCTCGGAACAGCGATTCTTTTGATTCAAAAGCGGCATAGAAACTCGCTGCAGAAATATCGCCCATAGCAGCACGCAACTGAGCTAGCGAAGTGGATTCATAGCCGTGTTCCCAGAACAGAAGCATGGCGGCAGCAACTGCCTCGTCACGATTAAAAGCGCGTGGACGTCCCGTTCGTGCCATATAAATGCCCCTCCTTTATTAATTATATACTAATTGATCCAGAAGTCCTTGACAAGGGAGAAGAGTGAATTTAATATATGGAATGATCGATCCATAATTAAATTTATCATAAGGGGGAAAATATTTTGTCTCATTTATCATCTTCCACGGGTACGGCACAAACGGCAATTACGCCTGCCAGACTTCCTTGGTTAGCACTGCTCGCGCTTGCGATGACAGGTTTTATTTGTATCTTTACAGAAACCATTCCAGCCGGTTTACTACCGCATATCTCGGGAGGCTTGAATATTACAACAGGAATGGCCGGACAGCTCGTAACTTCTTATGCTTTAGGTTCCATTGTGGCGGCCATTCCGTTTGCTATGTTTACAAGTGGGATGAGGCGACGTCCGCTTCTGTTAGCCATTATTGTAGGTTTTTTCATCTTCAACTCGATTACCGCACTGTCAAGCAGCTATGCATTAACGCTGGTCGCTCGATTTTTCGCTGGTGTATCTGCGGGTGCCGCATGGGGGATGATTGCCGGATACGCCCGGCGTATGGTTCCGGAAGCCTTAAGAGGCCGTGCCTTGGCAGTCGCGATGGTTGGTACTCCGATTGCTCTTACATTAGGCGTGCCGGTTGGCACCTTGCTCGGTGATCTGATCGGTTGGCGACTTGTATTCGGACTCATGTCGCTTCTGACTCTCGCATTAATTGGATGGGTTCTGTGGCAGGTGCCGGACTATCCCGGGCAGCCTGCGAATCAACGTATGACGATCCGTCAAGTGTTTGTTATGCCCGGCATCCGCCCGATTCTTATGGTGGTACTGACGTGGATGCTGGCACACAATATTTTATATACGTATATCGCGCCGTTTCTTGAGCCTTTGGGACTGGCTGGGCGTGTTGATCTGGTCTTGCTTGTATTTGGAGCATTCGCACTTATCTCGATCTGGATTGTGGGTCTGTTGATAGATCGACACCTGCGCCTGCTTGTACTGCTTAGTCTGTTGGGCTTCCTGCTGGCTGCCGCAGCACTATGGACGGGTGCCACATCGGCATTCGTCGTTTATGCGGTCGTGGCATTATGGGGATTTACCTTCGGCGGTGCCGCCACCATGCTGCAAACAGCGCTTGCCGATGCAAGTGGTGAAGAGGGTGTGGATATCGTAATGCCAATCAATACTACAGTCTGGAATCTGGCCATCGCCGGTGGCGGGATTGTCGGGGGTGCTTTGTTGGAGTTTATTGGAGTCAAGTCGTTTCCGGGAGTGCTGTTGATTCTGCTGCTCATTGCATTGACTATTGCGTGGAGTTCGAAAAAACATGGTTTTCCCAGCAAAACATAAGACTTTTTCAGAGACGGATAATCGGAGAGCAAAAAGGTGCTAAAAAGAAATCGATGAACAAAAACTTGTATAATCCATGTTATGCTATGCTTGTAATATATTAACGTTAATATAGTGATGAAATCGGTAGTATCGGTATATATTCACCTGAACTAAGTATGCCAGTAAGGATCTTTAAAATTCATAAAGGAGAAACATATAATGAGTATAGAATCAGAACTCTCGTCTCAAATATACCGGCTTGGGGAATTACACAATGATTTTAGAAACGGTGAATTTGAGGAAATGAACACGCTATATTCAGACGAATTTCAAGGCATCCTGTACATGCCTTCAACCGGAAAAATGGAGATGTATAATGCAGAGCAAATCAAAAAAGGAAATGAAGATGCTGCACGTTATTACAAAGGCAAAAACATTAAGTTTATTTTTTCGGGACTGAAAATCCTTCCCCAATCTGAGGACCAGGCCGCAGTTTCATATGAAGTCACGCACCTAAACGATACTAAAATAATACGAGCCATTTCACTCGAAGTGTGGAAAAGAGTAGACGGCAAATGGAGAATGATCCGCTAGTATGAGGAAAAGGGGGAGGTCCTTTAAAAGGTATGATCTTACTTGGACCTGTTACATAGGATATCCTGCACGCTATTTGTTGAGAGAAGCTACTCCAAATGAATCATAAGGTTCTGGCTCTGGCGGAGGATTCGTATGAAAGGAGTGCGCATGGACCCAAACATAAAATTAATGTTCTTGGATGAACATGCCATTGAAGGTGCAGCACGGTTCGGAGTTAGCCCCGAGGAGCTGACCTTCATTGGAGGATTTCAAAGTTTTATCTATTCCTACAATCGCAATCATATGAAATATATCCTCCGCTTCACACCGAGCACTCATCGTACAGATGAAGGACTTGCAGCTGAAATAGAATGGATTCGTTATCTGTCAGAGAATGGTTTGGCAGTTTCAGACTCGATACCATCGATTAATAGAAAGGACTTCGAACGAATCCGAGGAAATCATATTGATTTCTACGCGACCTCATTCAGATATGCACCTGGTCGTAAAATCGGATACCCAGAATGCCTAGATAATCCACTACTTTACGAGCAATGCGGACGCCTGACTGGCCGTCTCCATGAACTGTCGAAGCGTTACAAACAACAGGCAAAGAGACACACATGGGAATGCAATGAATACCTATTACAGGCCAAAAATTATTTACCGGCAGTGCATCTACCAATTCTTGATGCGCTTGATGAACTTAAGAAACTTTTGTCCAGTCTCCGTGTTACTACTGATAATTTCGGTTTGATACACGGAGATATCAATGTAGGAAATTTCATGGTTGATGAATCAGGGGAAATAACGCTCTTCGACTTCGACGAATGCCAGTACAGTTGGTATGTCGAAGACATTGCCATCCAGCTTTATTATTTGCTGTATGTATTCGGGGAAGATTCGAAGGCTGAACGCAAGGTGCAGTACGAACTTTTCATGAAACATTTCGAGCGAGGCTATACAGAGGATGGCCGTCAAATGCCTGACGGCTGGAAGGATCAGCTGGAGCTCTTTCTGAGACTGCGTGAAATTATCGTAGTTGTCGGTATGCACCGAAGCTGGGATCTAAGTCAAGCAGATGGTTGGACCCGTGATTTTTTAAGGGATAGCAGGATGCGGATTCTGAAAGGAATTTCGTTGATCGACGAATTTCAGTCAACCTAAAAGCGAGGAAAAGATGGAACAAGTATGGTTATATGTTGGATAAACAATTCATAACTGAAAGGGGTGTGAACATTGGACCTTATTTTTATTCGCCATGGGCAAGGCGTGCATAATACAGACATCCCTGACAGACTTAATACAGAGAATCCGCGCCTGACCGAAAAAGGCCGCGAGCAGGTAGCTAAACTGAGGTTCATATTCTCATTCAATCAGGAGGATGTGTTTATCTCCAGCCCAACGTTAAGAACAATCGAGACCACTAATATCATGACATATGGATTGAATTCGGCGAAGAAATACGTTACTCCACTTGTAGGACCACGGATGTTTCCAGTACCCCCAAACCCCAAAGCCTTTGTGTTGAAATGTGATATCAACTATCCGCTTGGTAGGATCTAACCGATCATCCAGATTTTATCGTATTGGACAAGGATCATCCTGAATTATGGAACGCGGGAATTAATACGCTGTCTGAATCAGACTTCGCGCTACTTGGAATGAAACTGATACGGTGGATTAAAGCGCAGTGTTCAAAGAGGGTCTTTATAATAACTCATGATGGAACGATTACAAACTACCGATGCTTGTTAGGTGAAAATGGATTGACGAGATCTGATTTCTTAGGAGAAGCTGTCTGGTTCAAGGTGAATATGTAACCATATTTAGGTAATTGAGTGATTCTAGAGCAGAATTTGAGACCTGCGAAAGGAGGGAGGAGATGGCGGCTGAGTAAGCGTACATGGTATGTCTTTCTGGCAATTTGCGTCCTGATTCTAATGAGTGCGATGATATATTCGGCGTTTCAAAACAGAACATCGTTTAAGGAGATGGTACTGGATCAGTTGATTGAGCCTAAAACCATTAGCCATATGAGCGTCGGGAAAAATCGCTTCCGTCCGAACGAGCAAAAGATACAAATTACAGATCCCGTGGAGATCGAGCGCATCATGAACAGCTTTTCCGAAGTCAAACTGCGTAAAACCAGCAGAGTGAATTACGATGACGACGAATATGAAGTTTGGTTCCAGGGCCGGAAAGGTCCGACCTTCGCCGTATATTTTTTTAGCCCTGACCATGTGCGAATCTATAATGGTTCGAGCAATCACAAAAGGTATGGCAAGGAGTATAAAATCGTGAACGACTTCGATTTTGGGGTTATCGAAAATCTATTTAAATGAACGAATGAGGAGGACGAAGGTCATTGGACGATGACCTTTCTCTTCTCTGTAATCTGGAGACTTAAGGCCGATTTAACGATGATCTAATCTTATTCAGTCTTATCATTTTTGATCGTCTTCTGCTGTTTGAAATAAATACTGGAATGTTCGTTCCGATTAGGTTATACTCATTATAGAAAAGGAGGAAGCAACGATGGGACGGACCAAAGAATTTGACCGGGAGCAAGTACTGCGCAAGGCAATGATCGTATTTTGGGAAAAAGGATATGAGGCTGCGAGCATACCAGATTTATTGGAATCCATGGGGCTCAGCAGATCCAGTATGTACGAAACGTTTCATGATAAACAGACGCTGTATTATGAGGCTATCCAATATTATAAAAAAATGTCGCAAAAAAAACGCGATCTAATGATACACGCACCTTCTGCGATTTCTGGTATTCGCCAGTATTTCGAGTTGCATATCGCGAATGCTTTTGCCACGCACGGCGAAGCTTTCCCCAATGGATGTCTGATTACGAATGCTTCCGTTGGTCTGGATACCGTGGATGAGCCCTTGCAGGATACGATTCGCCAAAGCTTTACGGAGTTGGAGTACCTGTTTTATGAGACGTTAAAGAAAGGGCAAGAAGCGGGAGAAATAGCTCTGGAGAAAGATATTAAAATGTTCTCGTACCTGCTGCTGAATCTCAACCATAGCATCAACGTAATGGCCAGGATCCAGAGCGATATCCATAAAGTCCACGGTATGATGAACGCGGTCTTCGAAATGCTGTAAACCTATTTTTTTCACCAAATCTGAACGATCATTCCTGAAAAAGATTAACCCTTGTGTATAAGCATAGGGGGCAAACTATCCCCATACCGGAACGATCGTTCCTATATTGCGAATAATTCATAAAAAAAGGAGTGTTTATCAATGACTGAAAACGCAAAGGAACGCTCGGAGAAATCCGTTTCTAGATGGATCACACTGGTTCTTGCTGTTGCCTGTGGCTTGATCGTTGCAAATATTTACTATACACAACCTTTAATTGAATCGATCAGCACGGCCATAGGGTTATCTTCGGAAGCCGCAGGCTTGATCGTTACGCTGACCCAAATTGGTTACGGGATCGGCTTGTTATTTATCGTCCCTCTGGGAGATTTGCTTGAAAACCGCAAACTGGTGGTTACGCTGCTGATTCTGACGTCTATTGTATTAGTCATCGCCGCCGCAGCCCAAAACGCGGCTCTGTTTCTTTCCGCCTCCTTGTTTATAGGTGTCGGGGCCGTTGCGGCTCAGATCCTGGTTCCATACGCGGCGCATCTTTCCCCTGAGGAGACGCGTGGACGTAATGTAGGCAACGTAATGAGCGGTCTGTTATTGGGTATTATGCTGGCCCGTCCGGTTTCGAGTATGGTGGATAAATATTTCGGCTGGCATGCCATCTTTATTATTTCCTCCGTTATGCTCTTGGTACTGGCTCTTGTCTTGGCAAAAGTCCTTCCTGCAAGGCGGCCGCAAACCAAGGACAAATATCCGGTAATCATCTCGTCCATGCTGCAGCTGCTCAAGACAACGCCGATTCTGCGGCGCCGCGCACTGTATCACGCGTTTTTGTTCGGCATGTTTAGTCTGTTCTGGACAACGGTTCCGCTCGTTTTAACAAGTCCGGTGTTTCATTTTTCTTCAACAGGCGTAGCACTGTTCGCTTTGGCAGGGGTTTCCGGCGCGGCGGCGGCGCCTATAGCTGGCCGCTTAGCAGATAAAGGCCTGATACGTTCGGCAACGGGATTGTCCATCGCACTGGTGATTGTTTCGGGACTTTTACCGATTATGTTTCCCGGAGGTTCTATATTCTCTATCGTAATCCTCGTAATAGCTGCTATTTTGCTCGACATGGGCGTGTCCGCTAATTTGGTGTTAGGACAGCGAGCGATCTTCGCTTTGGGAGCTGATGTGCGCAGCCGACTGAACGGCATGTACATGGCAATCTTTTTTGCGGGTGGAGCCATAGGCTCCGCAGTCGGGGGATGGGCTTACGCCATGGGCGGCTGGAAAGCGGCGATGTGGGTTGGCGTTCTTTTTCCGTTCATGGCATTACTGTACTTCTTTACGGAAAAAAGAGGGGTACACAGTAATATAAGTTGAACGATGGTTGAGTCTTTCGGGAATGAGGGCATCGATTTTTTGAATGGCTCTAGTTGAACACTTGAATATATCGGAGTCCATGTTTTTTTGACATAGCCGCGGAAAATCGCGGCTTTTTTAATTTTTGTGCAGCCACAATTTAAACATGAATCGAAATAGTAGGCATTTCATTACAAGGGAAAATATGGATCTCCATTTGCTTTACCGATAGCATTTCGAATCTTCTCGTGTGTTATTCTAGGTTGGTCAAAAAGACTAAACAGTTAAACAAATGGGGGGGATTAGGTGAATCAGGAAATTGCAGCCGATATCGCTATGGAGTTCAAAAACAATCAAAAGGTGTTGATCGCCATCGGTGATGAAACCCGACAAGCCATTCTTAAAGCATTGATAGAGGGACCGCAAAATCCCGGAATGCGAGTGGGAGAGATCAGGTTGAATACTCATCTATCTCGCCCGGCAGTATCTCATCATTTGAAGATTTTAAAAGATGCTCAGATTGTAAGTGTTCGTAAAGAAGGGACCATCAATTACTATAGGCTGGATTCGAAAAGCAAGCTTCAGTCTTTAAAAAATCTAGTTCATGTAATCGAAAGAGCGTTGTTGCAATGTGAATAAATCGTAAGCACAGAAGGAGTGGTCACAGATGTATCGAACCGTCGAGGCGGCAAACGGAGTTCAAATTCCTCAGCTTGGTTTTGGCGTCTACAAAATCGAGAAGGGAGCTGTTTTTGAGAAAACCATCGCAGCGGCAATTCAATCGGGATATCGCCATTTTGATACAGCGAAGATATACGGCAATGAAGAAGCGTTAGGCCGAGAATTGCAAAAAAGCGGTCTTCCACGAGATGAGTTTTTCATTACTTCCAAGGTATGGACAACCGATCTTGGATATGATGCAACGAAAAAGGCGTTTGAGCAGACCTGTCGGAAACTGAATGTTACGTATCTCGATATGTATTTGATTCACTTTGCTGGACCTCATTACGAGAAAGCGTGGGCGGCGATGGAGGATTTGTACATGGAAGGGAGAATTAAAGTCATCGGCGTAGCAAATTTCGAAATCGAGCATTTGGAGTATCTCAAAAAGCAATCTCGGATATCACCGATGATCAACCAAATCGAAACGCATCCGGAGTTTCAACAACACGATTTGCATGAATATATGGTTCGTGATCGGATACTGCATGAAGCTTGGGGCCCACTGGGGCAAGGAAACAAGGCCTTGCTGGAGCATCCGGTTCTCGTTGAGATGGCCCGTAATCATCAAAAGTCAGTTGCACAAGTCGTATTACGCTGGCATATAAATCGGGGAGTTATGATCATCCCCAAATCGTCAAATTTGCAAAGGATAAAGGAAAACAGCGAAATTTTTGACTTCGATCTGAATGAGGAAGAAATGGACCGAATCCGGCAGCTAGACACGGGTACACGGTATTCCCTTAACCCGACTGGCTACATGATAAATCCGATTTACATACAGTTGATGAAGCTATTTGTAAAATAAGTGCGGTCTAACCTTAAACATATTAGCACAATCCGTGCACACCTAAATAGATATTGCAGAACAAGAATATAAACGCGAAAAACACCACAATAACACCAAAAACGGTAGAAAAGGAGGATTGAATGCTTTTATGGTAAACTTCTAATTAAGAAGTCTAGGCAAGTAAGGAGTGGAGTAGTTGTTTGCTGAGCAGCGGCATCAAATTATTATTCAGAAACTGAATCAGGACAAATCGATCCGAGCGTCGGAGCTCATGGAGCATTTCGGGGTTTCGTTCGAGACGATCAGACGTGATCTCGAATATTTAGAAAGCGAAGGCTACCTGCGGCGGGTGCACGGTGGGGCGATTCTGAAGGAGCCCGACTATAGCCGGGAAATCCCGCTGCCGATCCGCGAATCTATATATATGGAAGAGAAGACGGAGCTTTCTCAAATTGCGGTTCGTTATGTGACCGAAGGGATGTCCATCGCACTTGACCCCAGTACGACAAACAACCAGATTGCGAAGGCGCTGAAAGCCAAGTTCGATCGATTAACCGTGATTACAAACTCGCTTCCGATCGTCAACGAATTAGTTTCGATGCCAGGGTATACGGTGATTATGACCGGTGGCGTTATTCGTCATCAGGAGCAAAGCATCATCGGCGATCTGGCGGAAGAGTTTACTTCGCGCTTTCATGCGGATTTATTCTTTATGAGTATGAGCGGGGTTACGTTGGAAGCAGGGATTACAGATTACGGAGTCGGCGAAATTCAGGTAAAAAAAATAATGCTTGCGAACGCGAAGCGCTGCATCGCCCTCGCAGACAGCAGCAAGTTCGGACAAAATTCATTTATCAAAGTATGCGGAGTAACCGAAGTCGAACGGTTTGTGACGGATTCCAAAATCGACCGGGATATCGTTGAACAATTTAGCCAAAGCGGTGTCGAAATCGTATACAAATAATAGATCCACTTGAACGATTTTTGGTTTCCACGAACCAGGGATCGTTTATTTTATATTTGTAGTCGGTTTGTGGTTAGGAGCGGTTGTGTTTATGTGCATTTATGTGTTTATGGGACAGGTATGTACGATCAACAGATTTCGAAAGAAAACAGATTGTAAATCATAAATATTTGTATGTGATTGATTGTATATATGTGGTATTATCTGTATTAATCAAGAGTCGAGGAAATAAACAATTGCTTCTCAAAGGGAGGAGAAACCAATGAAAATCCACTTTCTTGGAACGGCTGCAGCGGAAGGATTTCCAAACCCGTTCTGCCGCTGTGACGCCTGCTGCAATGCGAGGTCGCTCGCAGGAAAAAACATTCGAACGAGAAGCTCTGTATTGATCGATGGCGTTATCAAGGTTGACTATTCCGCGGATTCGCATATGCAGGCGCTCCGTGATCGGATCGACTTGGGCGCGGTTGAGCATCTATTGTTCACGCATACGCATTACGATCATTTTCAGCCATCGGATCTGTACAATCGTATTGAAGGGTTTGCGCACGGTATCGATCACCCCTTACATATTTACGGCAACGATTCGGCCATTAACCAGACTATAGCTGCACTTGGGCCGGACGCTGGAGGCAGGTTCGCGTTCCACTTATTGCGTCCGTTCGAGACGATTTCACTCAGCGACACACAGGTCACCCCTTTGCTTGCAAATCATGACCCAATGGAGACATGCTTGCTGTTTTACATAGAAAAAGGGGGTAAAACGCTATTTTACGGCAATGACACCGGATGGTTTCATGACGATACTTGGAAATGGCTTCAAGGCAAAGTGATCGATATGGCGATCATCGATTGCACGCATAGCTTTACGAACAATGATCGTAATCCAAACCATATGGGGATTGAAACTGTGCTGGAGGTTCAGCGCGTGTGGCGGGAAGAAGGTACGCTTGCGAGCAACGGCCTTGTATATGTGACTCATTTTACACATAACTCCGGATTTCTGCATGATGATTTTGAACGCGTTTTCGAACCTGCTGGCATTAAGGTGGCATACGATGGCTTGATCGTCGACCTATGACGAGTGGCAGCAGCAACGCAATCGAACAGCGCCAGATTAGGATTGTCGGCATCGTAACCGCGCTAACTCTCTTCGGCGATTCCATGCTGTACATTGTCCTCCCGGTGTATTGGAAGGAAGCGGGACTGGACGCGCTTTGGCAGGTAGGCGTACTGTTGTCTGTAAACCGACTAGTAAGGCTGCCCCTTAATCCTGTTATTGGCTGGCTGTATCATCGGATGTCGCTTCGAACCGGTCTGTTCATCTCCGTTTTGTTAGCGGCGCTTACCACAGTAGGATACGGTATCTTCAAAGGGTTTGTTCTTTGGATAGTGTTGCGAGCGGTGTGGGGGATTGCATGGTCCTTGATGCGAATGGGCGGGTATTTGACCGTCATTCGCTACTCCGACGATACGAATCGAGGGCGCTTAATGGGAACGTATAACGGGTTGTGGCGCCTTGGCAGCTTGGTAGGCGTACTGTTCGGAGGGTTGCTTGTGCCCTTCTTCGGGTTACGGTCTGTCTCGATATGGTTTGGCATGATGGCATTGGTCGGACTTCCGTTGATAGCGGCATCCATAAATCAAGGGAAAGCATCCGGAACACATCAAATGGAACTAACTCGTAGTAACATAAATACGGTGTGGTCGCTGCAGGTGAAGAAAATCGTTCTAAGCGGATTAATTATATCATTACTGCACGCCGTGTTCGGCGCGACACTCACGTATCTTATCGATACGAGTTATCCAACGGGGATACCATGGTTCGGATTGATCATTGGCAGTACGGCGTTAGGCGGCGTATTGACAGCGCTTCGCTGTACTTGGGAGCCGTTCTTAGCTCGATGGTTCGGACAGCGTACGGATGGGCCGAGAGGAAGGCTGCCATTATTTATGCTATCGTTGGCGGGTGCGGCAGCCGGTTACGCATTACTTCCGTGGCAGCTGCCGATCGGTATTTGGATTGTTATTGTTATTTTCGTCATGATTACAAGCACTGCGCTGGGTACGATCATGGACGCTATGGCTTCTGATGCTGCGAAGAGCACTTCCGTTATTACCGTCATGACCGCTTATTCCGTATCCACCGATTTAGGGGCGGCGATCGGTCCGACGTTGATTTATTGGGTGATCGGTTTGAAGTATGGCATTACATCGATGTATTTGGCGTGCGCTGCTGTATTCATTTTGATCGGGTTATGGTATTGGAAGGAATATACGATGAAGGGGCGGGTATACCTTGGTGAAAAAGTTGAAGTTTCGTGAGGATGGAACGTTTGTCATCGTGCAGTTTTCTGATGTTGAGTTTATTGACGCTGAAGACCTGGATCCGGAGACGCCACTTCTCGACTCCATGACGAAGGCGACGATGGAGAGAATCATCGCGATTGAGCAGCCGGATCTTGTTGTGTTTGCAGGCGACTTAACGGCAAGTGCTAGAAGCAAAGATCCGCTTCAATCGTTCCGAAGCGCGGTCGCGGTCGCTGAAGAAAACCGCGTAGCGTGGGCGGCTGTGTTTGGTAATCATGACTCGGAAGGGAGCTTGCCCCGAAAGAGAATGCATGAGGAGCAGCTCCTACATGAATATTGCGTAGCCCAACCGGATCCTCCGGGGGTTAGCGGAGCGGGAAATTATGTGCTGACGATTAACGATCGGGCAGAGAAGCCAGCGGCCTCGTTGTTTTTCCTCGATAGCGGCGATTACTCACCGATTGAAGCGGTGGGCGGATACGACTGGATACGCCGTGATCAAATCGAATGGTATGTATCCGAATCACGGCAATTGGCCGAGCGGAATGGCGGGACGCCTTTGCCCGCACTGGCTTTTTTTCATATTCCGCTGCCCGAATACGATGAGGTATGGAAGACGAGAGTGTGTGAGGGCCATTGCAGCGAATGGATCAGCTCGCCGAAGGTAAATTCAGGCTTGCTTGCCGCCATGGTAGAGATGGGCGATGTGATGGGCACGTTCGTCGGACATGACCACTCAAACGATTATTGCGGGACACTGCATGGCATACGTCTTTGCTACGGGAGGTCTACTCGTTACGTTAGTTATGTAGATGGTGTGCGTAAGGATAAGTTTCCGACGGGAGCAAGAGTCATTCGATTAAATGCGGGCGAACGACAGTTCGAGACATGGATCCGCCAGAGCGACGGACTAGTCGCGGAATTACCGATACATAAGCCGGACACTCGGTAAGTGAATATAATGGAGGTTCACTTCAATCTCGAAGCGAATAACATTTTGCATGGGCCATTCAGCCTGTGCTTTTTTTTGTCCGGCATTCATGCTTAACTATTGAAGATTTATAAGTATCGAAAAAAGAAAAGTTATGACTTTGAAAGCCGCATTGTATGCGTCTTTTTTTGTTTTAAGATGGACTGACTGAAAACAATGGACAAATAAAAAGGAAACTATCGGAAGTCAGATATCCACAGCTGTTTTCTAAACTAACAGTTTAAACACTTGAGTTCATTTTTGCACAAAAGGGTCTCCATGAATTGAACTGTCTTTCATGAATTGCCTGTGGGTATAATCGAATTGCAAAAGGCACTACACTAACGGCAAAGGAGTTGATGCCGTATTCTAGACGAAAGAAGTACCCGGATTTTAATGCTGCTTTATGAGGCGGCCGATTATGTGTCGCTGGAAGAACTGATGCAGAAGGTCGGTATCTCCAGACGAACCGTTTATTATGATATGGAAAAAATAAACGGTTACTTGAAAGCGATTCATCTTCCGCCGGTCCGATATGTCAGGACAGTTGGCTATTATTTGCCCGATGAGAGCAGGGCCGGTCTTCCGCAGTCAACCGGGAAGCCTCATGCACAGCCGTATTATTTGTCTCCACGGGAAAGAATGGCATGGATGTCGCTTTATCTGTTATCGGCGGAGGGTCCGCTCTTTGTTCATCACTTGACGGATCTTTTGCAGGTTAGCCGAGGGACTGTGCTCAAGGATTTGAATATGGTCCGGTCGGACATGAAGGCCTCGAATCTAAAGGTAACCTACGATCGGAAACGGGGTTATGGCGTAAATGGGGAGGAACGTGACAAGCGGAGGGCCCTGAACTATTATTTCGGTCAGGTTTTCGGCGATGCAGGCTGGGAGCAGGTATTTAACCAGAAACCGGAATCGGAGCGACCGGATCTTGCCCAAAACTTATTTCCCCCTATGAAGTCGGGACACCTGAAGCGAGTGTATCGCCTTATCTCGGATAGCGAAATTACGCTGGGCGTAGATTTGACGGACGAGATGTTATTTCATTTGACGGCACGCTTCCTGTTGTATGTACGACGTATTCAGGAAGAGCAGTTTATCTCAATAGACGAAGATGAACGAAACGTGCTGCGGCGAATGCCAGAGTATGAAGTTGCCGCTGGGGTTGCTGAAGGTCTCGGCCAAATGTTCGGCGTCTCTATCCCGGATGAAGAAATCTGCTACTTTACGATGCATCTGCTGGGAGCGAGAGTCAACCGGATGGACCAGATGACCGGATCCGAAGAAGTGCTTAAGCAGCTTCGGCAAGTGACCAGACAGATGATAGATGATTTTCAGCGTTACGCCTGTGTATTCCTGCCGAACCGGGAAGCGATGGAGGAGAATCTGCTTGTCCATTTGAAGCCGGCTTATTACCGGATCATATACGGACTCGGCCTTGAAAATCCGCTGCTCGAAAATATCCTGTCCAAGTACAGGGAAGTGTTCGAGCTGACCCGACGCTCCGCGGCTCCGTTCGAACAACTGGTTGGACGTCATCTTGACGATAACGAAATCGGATACCTCGCCATGCATTTCGGCGGCTGGCTGCGCCGAGAGAATACGAAGCCGGCTGTACGGAGACAGGCCGCCATCGTCTGCGTCAACGGCATTTCCGCTTCGCGAATGTTGAAATCGCAGCTGGAGAACCTCTTCTCAGCAGTGGATATTACAGCGGTACTCTCGCTCCGGAATTATGAGTCGTTTCATGAAGAGAATGTTGATTTTATTTTCTCAACAGTACCGTTGCCGGATAGTAAAGTGCCCGTTCTCCTAGTGAATCCGATTCTTAGCGATAAGGATAAGGAACACCTGCTGAACCAAGTCAACATGGTTGCCGGTCGTAAATCAAAGACCCCGGTGTACTCGGTTCAAGCGCTGCTGGACATCGTCCATAAATATGCCGCGGTTAGGGATGAAGCAGGACTTACGGAGGAGCTTAACCACTACTTGTCCGTTGGGAAAACATGGCTGAGTGAAGCACGCAAGCCATCATTGTCAGATCTGCTCACTGGACAGATGATCCAAATGAAAAGAGAATCGGCCGACTGGCGGAGCGCCATACGCGAAGCCTCCGAACCCCTGCTGAAGGATGGGCGCATCGATGAAGCCTATATCGATGCGATGATCTCCAAAGTAGAGGCGCTCGGCCCTTACATCGTTGTTGCACCAGGCATCGCGATTGCGCATGGCAAGCCGCAGGATGGAGTCCGGCGGCTGGGAATCAGTCTGCTGCGGGTGGAGCAACCCGTCGCCTTCTCAGAAGAAGCAAGGCATCAAGTTCAGATCATTCTGGTACTGGCGGCGATTGACGGCGAGTCCCACCTCAAAGCGCTATCGGAGCTGACCATCCTGCTCAGGGAGAAGGAGAACCTGATCCGTCTGAAAGAGGCCAAGACAAAAGAAGAGATACTGCAGCAATTACACACCGGTCTTTAGCATCAATTAGAATACCGGACTTGGGAGAGATGAGAATGAAATTTTTAGAACACTCACTAATTGCCTTGGATGTGGAGGCCGAGACGGCTGAAGAAGCGATCCGCTTAGCAGGAGATCTGCTGGTAAAAGCGGGTGCGGCGGAAGAACGTTATGC
This sequence comes from Paenibacillus lautus, assembly GCF_050482385.1. GTDB lineage: Bacteria > Bacillota > Bacilli > Paenibacillales > Paenibacillaceae > Paenibacillus_AQ > Paenibacillus_AQ lautus_B. Next base: position 123,964 of record NZ_JBCNHV010000016.1, on the reverse strand, counting down.
CGACGCCATGGTGAAATCTTACCGTGAAAGAGGACCGTACTTTGTTCTTGCACCTCATATCGCACTTCCGCATGCTCGTGCAGAGGATGGGGTGAATGAAGCGTCCGTCTCGCTGATTAAATTGAAGAAGCCGGTCGTATTCGGCCATGCGGCCAACGACCCGGTACAGCTTGTATTTGCCCTCGGCGGCTCTTCAAGTTCGGAGCATATCGCCATGCTGCGCAAGCTGACCACCTTGCTAAGCAGCCCGGGCAGCATCGAGCAATTCATGAATGCAACTGATGTAGAGACAATCCAACAACTCATTAGGGGGAACGAACAATGAAAATTTTATGCGTATGCGGTCTTGGACAAGGAACAAGTCTGATTTTGAGAATGAATGTGGAGAACGTGCTGAGCGGTATGGGAGTAAATGCCGATGTGGAGCATACGGACGTTTCAACGGCATCCGGAACCGCAGCCGACTATATCATTACAAGCAACGAGCTGGCACAAAGCCTTCAAGGTCATGCGGCCCAAATAGTTATCGTCAACAACTATTTTGACAATAACGAGATCAAACAGAAGCTGGAAGAAGTGCTGTAAACCATTAGAAAGGGAGAGGGCATATGGACGTACTTTTTTGGATTGCCACCAACATTTTTGGAACGCCCGCCATTCTGCTCGGATTTATCGTTCTGGTCGGCTTGCTGCTTCAGAAGAAATCAACGAGCCAGCTTGTAAGCGGCACGTTTAAAGCGATCATCGGCTTCCTCGTTATCGGCGCAGGCTCTGATGTCATCGTGAAAGCGTTGAATGTATTCGAGCCGATGTGGAAGGAAGTCTTCGGATTGGAGAGCGGATCCCTCGGTACCTTCATGGGTCAGGAGGCATTCAATTCCAAATTCGGAAGCGCCGTTACGCTTGCTATGCTTATCGGTTTTCTGATCAACGTTCTGCTGGCACGCTTCACCCGGTTTAAATTTATTTACCTGACCGGGCACATGATGTTCTGGACGTCGACCGTTTTTGCGGGCGTGATCGTTCATGCGGCCAGCGGGATTTCGATCTGGAAGCTGGTTCTGATGCTCGCTGTCGTCCTCGGTGTGTACTGGACATTCCAGCCGGCGCTGGTTCAGCCGTTCCTGCGTAAAATTACGGGCAACGATAACATTGCGCTTGGTCACACATCGGCCTCGGTTGCGCTGCTTGCTGCCTTGTTCGGTAAATTGTTCGGCAACAAAAACAACGATTCCGAGAAAATCAAAGTACCCAAAGGCTTCGAGTTTCTTCGAGATTCCAACGTCATCACTGCGCTCAGTATGGGAGTTTTGTTCCTGATCGGGGCCATTATTCTATCAACGAAAGGCACACCGGCGGCTGCGGAACTGATGAAACAATCGGGTGACCAGAACTTTATTATCTACTCTATTATCCAATCGTTCACATTCGCAGGCGGAATCGCCATCGTTCTGATGGGGGTCCGGATGTTTGTCGGCGAGCTGGTTCCGGCCTTCAACGGGATCGCTACCAAACTCGTACCAGGCGCCAAACCGGCACTCGATGCGCCAGTTGTATACCCTTACGCGCCGAATGCGGTGGTTCTTGGCTTCCTGGGAGCTTTCGCGGGAGCGATTATCTGGCTGCTTGTACTGGGCAACACCGTTGCTTACATTTTCGTCCCAACCATGATCGTCTTATTTTTCCATGGTGCTACGGCAGGGGTGTTCGGGAACTCGACAGGCGGTGTTCGCGGGGCCGTTATCGGCGGCTTCGTCACTTCCACCGTTGTTGCTTGGGGACAGTTTCTGATGGTTCGCTTCTTCATCGCCTCGACGGTGCCGGATACAGCCATGTGGGCAGCGGATTCCGATATGTTCATCATTGGACCGATTCTGCACTTCCTGGCAAAGCTGTTCTTTTAGAGGTTGTTCAAAAAGCCGTCTTTTGATCATGAGGAGATCGGGAAGCGGTCTAAGGGCGGGCCTTTCGTTGCTCACGTAGTCCGGCCAAGTTCTTATTTTATAGAGAGTGGAGGAGAAACGATATGGGCTTTATCCGTACTTTACATGGAGATATCAGCAAAGAGGAGCTGGGCTTTACGTATTCCCACGAACATATCGTATGCCGCCCGGCCTACTGGCAAGAACGGGGAGAGGACGATTTGCTGCTGGACGATAAAGAGAAGTCCAAGCGCGACGTTCTTGATTTCAAACAACACGGCGGACGCTCGATCGTGGACGCTACAGCCATCGATTATGGGCGGGATGTTCAGGCGGTACAGGAAATCGCAATTGAAACCGGCATTCACATTGTAGGGACGGCGGGATTCAATAAAAGCTTTCTATGGGACGCCAAAATCAAAGAGGAGCTTAAACCGCTGATCGGCCATTATGAAACCTACGCCCAGTGGATTGAAGCAAAAAGCATCAACGAGCTTGCGGATTTCGTCATCCGGGAGGTAGAAGAAGGGCTGGAAGGCACGTCTTTCAAAGCAGGTCAGGTTAAATTCGGGACAGGCTATAACCGCATTACGCCTCTGGAGGAGAAGACACTGCGTGCTGTAGCGCGCGCTCATCATGAGACGAAGGCCCCCATCCACTCCCACACCGAAGTTGGCACCATGGCTTTGGAGCAAATCGAGCTCCTGAAGAGCGAAGGTGTGGATCTTTCTTTTTTGAGCCTGGGACATATGGACCGCAATCCCGACCCGTACTACCATGAGCAGATCGCCTCAACGGGAGCTTACATGAGCTTTGACGGTATCGGCAAAATCAAGTATGCACCGGAAAGCACCCGAATCTCGCTTATTCTGGAGCTTGTCCGCAAAGGCTTCGAAGATCAGATTCTCATCAGCGGTGATACCGCCCGGAAAACCTACTACAAGCATTACGACCAGGGTCTCGGTCTGGAGTACATTATTTCCAAATGGGTGCCGCGCTTTGTGGATGAGGCGAACCGGAGCGGCTTTGATGGACAAAAACTGGTGGAGAAATTTTTCGTAAGCAATCCGACCAACTGCTTTTCATTTAAAAAGTAAGGGGGGCGCCCACTATGAAATTCGAACTCGAAAATTCGGTTGAGGTGAAGGATAAAATTCGCCAACTCCACGCTGCCATACTTCCTATTGGTGCCGTCGAAGCGCATGGTCCCCATCTGCCGCTGGGTACCGATAACCTGCTCGCGACCAGACTCGCGGACAGATTAGCAGAGCGGACGGAAAGCTTCGTTCTGCCGACCCTGCCTTATGGACAGGTGTGGAGTCTGCGCAATTTCCCTGGGAGCATCAACGTCTCGAACGAAGCGCTCATCCGGCTGCTTGCAGATATCGGTGAAAGCTTGTACCAGCAAGGATTCCGTATTTTCGTCATGGTCAACGGCCATCTCGGCAATGCGGTTGCGTTGAAGGAAGCTGCGAGAATGTTATACGAACGGGTGCCCGAACTTAAGGTGTTCTATTTCTTTTATCCTGGCACGAAGGAAGTAACGGCATTGGTACGGGAAGCTTCGGCTGCACACGCGAGCTATATGCATGCCGATGAAATCGAAACATCCTACATGCTCTATCTCGCGGGCGAATATGTGGATATGAGTAAAGCGATCGATGGCGCCCCGCATATCCCGATCGAAGCGGATTGCACGCCAACACCGTGGGAGGAAATGACTTCCTCTGCCGTACTCGGGGATGCAACGCTGGCAACGAGGGAAAAGGGGGAGAAGATTATCGAGCGGAGCCTGGAAGTGATGGCCGAGATGGTGCTCCGGGCTAAAAGAGCATTGTCAACGGATCATCAACTGGAAGAGGACAGATAACATTGTAAATACAAGAACAACGAGGTGAAAGAGACGATGATGAACACCTATTTTGATGTGATTGGCGGGTTGTTAGACAAAGTCCGTACCGAGCAGGCCAAGTCGATCCGTGAAGCGGCAGAGAAAGTGGCGACCTGTATTCAGCAGGGTGGTATTATACATTTATTCGGCTGTGGCCATTCGCATATATTGACCGAAGAAGTCTTCTACCGAGCAGGCGGACTCGTACCGATTCGCCCGATCCTGGTAGAGAAGCTGATGCTTCACGAAGGCGCGGTCCGTTCGTCAGAGCTGGAAAGACAAAACGACCTTGCTGTCGAATTTATGAAGGAGCAGGATATCCGCGAGGGCGAGGTTGTATTCGTACTGTCCACTTCGGGCCGAAATCCCGTTCCTGTGGATGTCGCTTTGATGGCGAAGGAGAAGGGGGCCTTTACTGTAGGCATTACCTCACTGGAATATTCCAAAAGCATGCCATCCCGGCACAGCAGCGGCAAACATCTGGCCGATGCCGTTGATCTGGTGATCGATAATTTCTCGGTCAAGGGAGATGCCGTATTGAGCCATCCGGGCCTCCAGGTGCCTTTCACGCCGAGCTCGACGGTCGTCGGGGCCCTCATATTGAACTCCCTGTTCGCCGAAGCTATTGAGATTATGATTGAACAAGGCTTCAAGCCCCCTGTATTTCTCAGCGGAAATATCGATGGTTCCGATGAACACAACAACGCATTGGTTGAGGCTTATAAAGGACGGATCGCTTTATTGGCATGATCAGTATGTACAGAGCGAGTAAAGAAAATATACGAGGTTTGACATAGAGCCGGATCTTGAATGACAAATAAAACAGCCGCCTGGCAAGGATTGAGCAGACGAACGCAGGATACGGAAGAGAGCAGCCGTAACTTACGATTTCTGCAAGCGAATTGCTTCGGCAGGCGGTTACAGGATGAGGAGGAAAGACATGTTTGCACAAACCGTAACCATACAGAATGAGCAGGGCTTTCATGTCCGTCCAGCTCAGCTTTTCTCGGAAAAAGCAGGACAGTTTGGAGCAGAGGTTCATCTGAAGACTAGCGAAGGACGCTCCGCGGATTGCAAAAGCATGCTGGAGCTGATGACGCTCGGCGTTGAGCAAGGAGCTGTCGTGACCATCGAAGCTAACGGAGATGGAGAACAAGAGGTAGTCGAAGCGCTGATACAGCTAGTTGAAAGCAAGTTTGGTGAAGCCTGATGAAGAGGCAGCATATTCAAGGAATCGGCGTATCGGGGGGAATCCGGATCGCTAAGGCATTCATTTACAAGCCTTCGCAGGGGACCAGCAGTGATAGCAGCCTTGAAGATAAGCTTATTCCGGATACCCCGGCCGCAATCGATGCAGAGCTTATCAAGCTCCGTGAAGCCAAAGCCGGCTGCGCGGAACAATTGGAGGAACTGACGGAGAAAGCGAAGGAAGCCGTGGGCGAAGAGCAAGCCGGCATTCTTTCGGGACAGCGTAAGCTTCTGGACGATCCTGCCTTCTATCCGAAGATGGAGGCAAGAGTCCGAGAGAAGCTGGAGCCAGCGCCAAGAGCCGTTGCCGAAATTGTGAGCCAGGTCGCTTCCATGTTGGAAGGCATGAACCATGATTATATGAAGGAGCGGGCCGCGGACATTCGCGATATCGGTAATCGCCTTCTTACCTGTCTGTCGCCAGGGCAATCGTGCAGCTTTACGGGAATCACCGAACCGGTTATCTTGGTCGCCGACGATTTGGCGCCTTCGGATACGGTACAGCTGGACCCTGCTTTGGTTATCGGCTTTATCACTCGAACAGGAGGAGCGACCTCGCATACCGCTATTCTTGCACGGTCGCTCGGAATTGCCGCTATCGTCGGCGCAGGTGAAGGCGTCGACGGCATAGAGGACGGCGATACGCTCGTCCTTGACGGCTCAGCCGGGCTGTGCATTGCCCGGCCGCATGAGGCAGAAGCGGAGCAGTATCGGCTCCGCATGCTGCAGGACCTCGAGCGCAGACAGTCGCTCGAGGTATACGCGGCGCGTCCGGCAGTGACCGCCGACGGCGCGCGCGTGGAACTCGCGGCGAACATCGGCAGCGCCGCGGAAGCCGAGAACGCCGTCCGGCAGGGCGCGGACGGCGTAGGGCTGTTCCGCACGGAGTTCCTGTTCATGAACGCCCCGGCTATGCCGGGCGAGGAGGAGCAGTTCCGTGCGTATCAGGAAGCGGCCCGGATGATGGAGGGCCGCCCCGTGATCATCCGCACGATGGACATCGGCGGAGATAAGGAGCTTCCGTATCTGCAGCTGCCGAAGGAAACGAACCCGTTTCTGGGCTATCGGGCGATACGGGTAGGCCTGGTCCGCCAGGAGCTGCTTCGCACACAGCTTAGGGCGGTGCTGCGGGCCAGCGCCTTCGGTACGGTGAAGGTGATGTTCCCGATGATCTCGGGCCTGCAGGAATGGAGACAGGCGAGAGCCATCCTGACGGATGTGCAGGCGGAATTGAGGCAGGAAGGCGTCCAGTTTGACGAGAAGATGGAAGTTGGTATCATGGTTGAGATTCCCTCAACGGCCGTGTTGGCGGGACTATTCGCGAGCGAAGTCGATTTCTTCAGCATCGGTACGAACGACCTCGTCCAGTACACGGTTGCGGCGGACCGCATGAATGAACATGTCGCGCACCTGTACGATTATTTCCATCCAGCCGTGCTTCAGTTAATCCGCACGGTCATTGAGGCTTCCCACACGGCCGGTAAATGGACCGGCATGTGCGGCAGTATGGCGGGCGATCCGCTGGCGGCACCGCTCTTACTCGGACTAGGTCTTGACGAATGGAGCATGGAGGCCGGCGGTCTCAGCCCGATGAAGGAAAGGCTCGCTAGCCTGGATCGTCAGGAATGCCGCGAGCTGGCAAAGCGCATTCTTCGCCTCGATACGCCCCAAGCGGTTCGTCAGGCGCTGGAGGAATTTCATCACGCCAAACAAGCAGTGGTATAGATTGCGTATTCACATGACTGGCCAATACAGCAGGTTTTGAGGGTGTTCTCAGAAGTGGTATGCCCGTACGAGTGATCGCTAGTTTGGGTCAAATAGATGCTACAAATAAAGAAATGGCGGTACAGGGGATTCTCCAGTGCCGCCATTTCTTTGTTTACAGCTATCTAAGATTTGGGCGCAGTTATAAACGCTTGATATACCGAGCGGGTTCAACTTGTGGCAAAGCAGCTCAAATGCACGTATTTACCCTTTACGACGCAGTGCCTTGGCAATAACGCCTACGATTAAACCCCAAACCGCATTTACCGCAAAGACACTTACCAATGCCAGCGGATTCGTTAATGGACCTTGCAATGTTCCATCGATAAGCGGAGAGGCAATCCCGCTTATAATGATAGCAAATAAGGCATAACTCAAACCCGCAAAAACAAGAATGACAACGGGATAAGCCGTTCTTTTGATTAGAACGATCATGAGCCAGACCAAGGAGATCAGGACCGTCATCAGAATGCTGCCGAATGCTTGGCCGATCAGGTCCATAATCCCAGTCATTTTCATAATGGGTCTGATAAGAGCCAAAGCGCCCAGTCCGAGAATAAGAAGCAGGTTTTCTTTCACAATATCCATTGTTTTCATATCCAATCAGTTCCTCTCTAATGTTGTGGATGATGAAATCGATAAGCCAAAGTCCGATTCATCCCCCAACAAGTATGATGATTGCCGATGCCACGTGCTTTCAGTTCCCGGCTACTGATAAGATTAACAAATCCATGTTGTGAACTTATGACGATGCTTTGTGATTTACTTGAAATTTTCGATGGATTTCCCGATCTCTTGACAGTGATAGTATGCTAGACTACCTATATATTACTTGTAGGAGTCCATCAGACGATGAAGACATTTACGATCTTGTACATTGAAGACGATCAGGAAATCGGTTCCTGGTCCAAGGACTTTTTAATCGGTCAAGGCTATGAGGTCATATGGAAGAGTTCAGGCTACGATGCGGAAGAAGCCATGGAATGTTGCGATCTGGTCATTTTGGACATCATGCTTCCAGGTCTGGACGGATTCACGGTCGGTCAGCGGTTAAAACGAATCAACCCCGCCGTACCTATCCTGATGCTTACGGCCAGAACTGCAATCGAGGATAAGCTTACCGGTTTGTCTTTTGCCGATGATTATATGACAAAGCCGTTTCATCCGGATGAGCTGGCTGCCCGGATTCAAGTCCTCCTCAGGCGTTCTGTCGCTGTGGAACCGGAACTGTTTCAGATCCGGCATTTGAGCATCGACCGAAAAGGAAACCGTATATGGAATTCCGAAACTGGGGAAGAGATTGTGCTTACAGGTAAGCAGTTCCATATATTCATGTATTTCCTGGACCACCTCAATCACATATTGACCCAGAAGCAGATTTATGAAGCCGTTTGGGGCGAACCGCATCTGAACGGAGATAAAACGTTGAACGTGCATATCCGTCATCTGCGCGAGAAGATCGAGCTGGATTCAGGCTCCCCCCAAATAATCGAGACGATCCGCGGTGTAGGATACCGGGTGCGATCATGAGGATCCGCGGCTCGTTAATGAGCAAATACCTGATCTTTATTTTGACCGCCTTACTGCTATGGCCGATTATTCCGGCCCTGTTTTATTTACCTGGTTATATGCTCAGCGATCATCCAGTATATCGGCCGGAAGAGATAACCCGCATGTGGCAACAGGAAGCAGCCAACCTGGATGGTGCAGGAAGGGATAGGATTAATACTAGACTGTGGGAGTTGAACGAGGACTATCCGCATGCTGAGATATTCTGGGTGGACCCATCAGGGAGGACGAACGCAGTCGAGGACCTCTCAGAGGATATACCTGAGCAATGGACTTATCAGGATATTCTTTCGATTCGAGCGCAAGACCGTAATCAAGAAATGCTGGTCTTAACCTCTCTCATCGGAAACGATCCGAAGCAAGGTTTTATGGTGATGCGGGTCCCGGAATCCCATATCCTTAATGCAGAAATGTCGCTTTCGGGAAACTTGCCCCTAATCTTTCTGTTTTTAATGATCTGTGTATGCTTCTTTATGCTGTCATGGCTGTTCTTCATTAAGCTTCGCAAAAGGCTGATCAGGCTACAAGCAGCGATGACCGTAAACGGATTGAAAGAAATACCGAACGAAGTCACGATTATGAAGGACGACGAGATCGGAGAACTTGAAGGCTCGTTTAACCGGATGGTAAAGGAGCTCAAAGAAAGTCAAAAACGGGAGCGGGAGGAGGAGGAACTGCGTAAGCAATTCATTTCAACGATTTCGCACGATCTTCGAACTCCGTTGACTGTCATCCGGCAACATGTCCATACCGTTCGCAAGAACCCTGCTTCTCCCCAGGGAGAGGTTTCACTTTCTGTCATCGAGCATAAGCTTGATGACATTAGTAATCTGATGGACAACCTTTTGTCCTACACGCTGTTATCGGCTGGAAAGTATCCGCTGCACAAGCAGCCGCTTGATATCGTAGAAGAAGTCCGGAATCGAGTGGCTCAGTGGTATCCGGTATTCGAGACTAAGGAATTTGATGTCCATGTCGAGCTTCCTGATCAGACGTTAATATGGGATGTGGATCCATTGTGGTTTAACCGCATCCTGGACAATGTGTTTCAGAACGTGGTACGCCATGCGGGAGCAGGTCGGTACATCGGCATTCACATGATTGATCGTGAGATGCAGCTGATGCTCGTCATCAACGATAAGGGTCCTGGCTTCTGCAACGAGTCACCTGAAAAAGGCGCAGGGATCGGTTTGTCCATTGTATCGATGATGGCCAGGGAGATGGGTATGCAATGGGAAATGAAATCTGACGCAAACGGAAGTGCGTTTTATATTTGGAAGGATAGCGGCTGCCGTGTTATAACGAACGGGACAGATAAGCATTGAAGGCAACGGTAATGTAGTTAGTGTGACATAGTAATCAAGCTGAGGTTATTACAACTTCATATTCGTTTCCTTTTGAAGACCATGGAAGAAGCTGCGTTCAAGTCGCTCAGAGTGACTTATGCGCAGCTTCTTTTTTTGAGTGTTGACATACATACCTATATCGGAAAGAGAGCTCTACGGCTTCTCATCAACGAATTTAATCCAAACTTAAACTTGAGGTCACTTTGTTTTTCGATTAGAGAGGTAGAATGGGATGTAAAGTGAAGGTAGGGTTATGGAGGAGGTAAGTTAACCAACATGAAGATTGAACATAGGAAAGTTTCAGCTGAGCTCCAGGCAGCGCAATGGATGAAGATGCGTAGAGTTTGTGGTTATGGCGCTGCCATAGCGGTGACGCCGTATTTATTGATTAAAATGGCATGGACTCTCGGTTACTTCATACCAACCGCGCACATGGGTGACGTTAGTTGGCGTGCGATCAACGCAGCTACCGCAGTGCTTGCGGCGATCGGAATTCTACTGGCAATGGCGTTCACCAGGTCGTGGGGCGAACGTCTGCCTGCATGGCTGATTGTCTTCCCCGTATGGGTTGGTACGGGTCTGCTCGTTCCCATGCTGGCCTTGGCACCTGTGCTGGGACCGGCGGCTATGACTCGGGATCAGGAGGCAGGGGCGGCCGATGTTTGGGTGTACGAACAATTCTTCGTCATGATCTCGCTCGTTGGCATCGGCATTTGTCTGCCTCTCGCCTTCGCAGGGTATGTGAAGTCACGGTGGCCGGAAGCGTTAGGTGATTCGATTGACTATAGCAGGTTACCGGGTAATACTTGGAGATTGCAGCAAGCATTGTCCAGGCTGGTTGGAGCCTGCTGTATCCTGTTAGGTATCATTAAGGTGTTCTGGGCTGCTGGAGGTACCCTTGGCCTTGACCCGGTTAGACTGGATGATCGTGATGTGTTGTGGCATCTGCTGACGTTTAGTACCGGAGCGTGGTCCATCGCGGGGGCGTGGGGATTGCTGGTGCTAACTTCCCGCCGCGGGCCGCAGCGATTTCTGTACCCGATGGCAGCGGCATGGATTTCGTCGGGCATGCTGTTCTCATATAATCTCTTTTCCGCTATTCGTACCGATTCCCAGTTCTCGCCAGAATACCCGCTGCTGCGGATGCTGACCACTGAGGCCGGTGTCATCTTAGGCGTAATGATGATCATGATCATTCTGTTCGTTCTGCATGATCGACGACGAGCCCTATGCGCACAGTCATAAAGCTCAAACTTTAACTTCTTCCCGGATCGGAAGAGGCGATCCGTTGGAACATGTCCATGTTGATCGCGATATCGATTCGAAACAAAAAACCTATTTTCCCGAAAGAGCTGGAAATGACAATACCGATTCAATAATGTAAACGTCGGCCAATTGATGGGAGTGTGCACTGAAGTGTCGGTGTGCATTGCTGTATGGGGTGTGCACTGAAGTATGCAGTTTGCACTGAAGTATGCAATTCGCACTGAAGTATGCAATTCGCACTGAAGTATGCGGTGTGTACACTGATGTTTGCGGACAGGAGGTCCGCTATTTCCCAACAAATGTACCAAATTCAAGGATTCGCGGACACAGGATCCGTTATTCTCGGCTTTTTCCTGATTTTGCGGTGATATGCGGGGAATAGGGGAACTTGTGTCCGCTTAACCTTCTTTTTAGCACTTTTTCTTACAAATAGCGGAATCACGGTCCGCTCGGAGTTGTTCTATCAGCTTCTTCCTCATATCCCCCCTAAAGTATGATTGGTTTCCCAGATGGGTTTTCAACAATATCACAACTTTATGGGGGTCACTTCATTAAAATGTTATCTTCAGCCTCTGCTTTTATATGTTCTCCGTCTGCACTATCGCCTTCGCCGCTGATCCCCTTAACCTTTACCCTTTCCAGGACCATTTCGGTCAGTTTTATGTCCCCAATCGACATGGTTAGCGGCAGCCTGAAGGTTATAGTCTATCCAACGAGTTAGCAGAAAGCGCTGGAATAGATCAATAAGTGGCAACGATCATAATGGATACCTTCCATCTAAGTTATCCATCTGGCTGAGCCATCTACAGGAATGCTAACGGGGAGCTTATATTAACAACAAATAAACCGGCACAAGGATGTGCCGGTTGACTGATATTTCTGATACCTAAAAATGCCATAGATACATGATAGTATATAAAAAAATTCAATATAAGTCTATTACTTTTTTTGGGTAAATTGTATGTTATATAAGCGACCGCGGCGCAAAACGAATGAAGCCAAGATAATGAGGGGAGAAGTATTGGATGATTACACTCAGAAAAATCACGTTAGAAAACCGACGTGCCATATTTAATCTGGAAGTTTCAGAAGATCAACGGCGCTTCGTTGCGTCTAATCTGTCGAGCGTGGCTTCGTGTTATGTCCTTGCAACCAATGAGGGGCATCCATTTCCATTTGCCATTTACGCGGATGAACAGCCGGTCGGTTTTGTTATGATTACTTATAGAATCACCGGGTACGAACTCCCGACAATCGCAGACGACAGCTATTGCATCCTGCGGCTGATGATTGACAAACAATATCAGAACAGAGGCTATGGTCGGGAAGCCATGACAAAAATCTTGGAATTTATCCGCACCTTTCCGGCAGGACCTGCACATTACTGCTGGATTTCTTATAAGGCTGATAATATAGCCGCCCAAAAGCTTTATGAAAGCTACGGCTTCCGTGACAACGGCGAAAGCATCGGAGACGAGTTAATAACTGTGTTACGACTCTGATTCACGGCTTCAATGGATCAACCTTTGAAGAGGCTGTCCCAAACTAACATGGTCTGATGGCCACCACGATGAATGAAAATGTCTTGGCCTGCGGATCTGTATGTTCCATAATATCTGTTCGCTCGAGAAAACCAATCGATTGATGAAAAAAACAGCAATAATAAGGAAATGGCGGTGCCAGGGATGTAATCCCTGCACCGCCATTTCTGGCTTTTGGTCTATTGCTGCCTTCTTGAGCAAATTGTGGGCGAGCGAAAGCTACCCGACTCAAGGCTCCGTACCTTCTCTGCAGTTTGAGATGATCGCTAAGCCGCTTATCGGCTTCATTCAAATGCTCAATAATAGAGGCTGGCAGGTTCATCAGATTCTCCTCCGAGCTTGGTATCTTATTTGGTCCTTCCTTGTTCTCGTGCGAGTTGTTCGGTGTTCGAAGGCCATGTTCACACAACACTTGATGGAGCACAATATGTAACTTATGAAACTGGATAATAGGTTCATAATTCACACATTCTCAACATCATATATGACAATGATCACGGAGATTTCAATGAGAAAAAAGATGATAGCAGCGGGATTACGCCGGACAGACGGATGACAATGCACATCTTACACATTTACGATGTCATGCTGTCTTCACTACACTTTGGAATGTAAGCGTTACCTGTTAATCACTGAAACGTGATGTACGTGAGTGAACCAGATAACCTGACATAAATCGATATGTAAGAAAGGAGGGGAAACATGAAGGGAAAAAGACTACTTGCTGTGATATCCGAAAGACGTTCCATCCATCGCGAAATGAAGCCGCCTAAACCAGGTGTAAACCAAACGTCTCTTGGTAAAAGAATTAGGGTGAACTGGGAACTCTATCTGTTCTTGGTACCGGCCTTACTGTATTTCCTTGTATTTCACTATGCCCCGATGTATGGTATCCAGATTGCCTTTAAGAACTTTATCCCTAGCAAAGGCATCATGGACAGCCCATGGGTGGGCTTCGATCATTTCGAGCGTTTCTTCAATTCTTACTATTTCTGGGATCTGCTCTGGAATACGTTCAGCCTCAGCTTCTACGAGCTGTTAATCGGGTTTCCGTTGCCGATCATCCTGGCACTCGCTTTCAACGAAATCCGGACGGGTCCCTACAAGAAAATAGTCCAGACCGTTACATATGCGCCTCATTTTATATCCGTTGTTGTCATGGCGGGTATGATTATTACCTTCTTATCGCCATCCACAGGCATACTGATCCAATTCATCAAATGGATGGGCATTGATGCGCCGAACTTTCTGTCGGATCCGGCTTGGTTCAAGACCGTATACGTTCTGTCCGGGGTCTGGCAAAGCACCGGATGGGGGACCATTATTTATCTAGCTGCGCTGTCTGGTGTCGATCCCCAGCAGCATGAAGCCGCGATCGTGGATGGCGCCAGTCGTTTCAAACGATTGTTGCACATCAACCTGCCGGCCATACTCCCAACGATCACCATTTTGTTGATTTTGAACATGGGCAATATTCTTACGATTGGCTTCGAAAAAATACTGCTGCTGCAGAACTCACTGAATATGGAGTCTTCCGATGTCATTTCAACTTATGTCTACCGGACCGGTCTGGTAGACGCGCAGTACAGCTTCTCGACAGCCGTTGGCCTGTTCAACTCCGTTATCAACGTCATTCTACTGGTAACGGTCAACCGGATTGCCAGACGCACCAGCGAGAACAGCCTATGGTAGAAAGGGGGAAAGTACATTGGTTACCGCTATGAAGGAATCGAAGTGGGACAAGATTTTTCTTGGCAGCGTCTATATCTATTTATCCATCGCTCTGATTGTTGTTCTTTATCCGCTCGTTTATATTCTCAGCGCATCGATCAGCAGCCCGCAGCAGGTGAATTCGGGAGCGATGTGGCTGTTTCCCAAGGAAATTACCTGGGCCGGATACCAGCTGGTCTTCGAAAACCCGAAGATTTGGAACGGATATCTGAACACGATAGTCTATACTGGGATAGGAACGCTGTTGAACCTGGCCGTAACACTGCCTGCAGCCTATGCGCTCAGCAGGTCTGATTTGGTCGGTCGTCAACTGTTCTTGGGATTTATTCTGTTCACGATGTTTTTTACCGGAGGGCTTGTGCCAACGTATCTCGTAGTCCGGAATTTGGGGCTGATCAACACGATGGGGGCGCTCATTCTTCCCGTAGCAGCATCGGTATGGAATATAATTGTTGCCCGGACGTTCTTCCAGTCGACGATCCCGAAGGAGCTGCAAGAAGCGGCATATATGGACGGCTGTACCAACCTGAAGCTGTTCGTCCGCATTATTCTGCCGCTGTCCGCTCCGATTATTGCAGTCATGGCTTTGTTTTACGGGGTCAGTCACTGGAACAGCTATTTTCCGGCTCTGATCTATCTCAACGATGAGAGCAAGTACCCTCTGCAGATGGTACTACGGCAAATTCTGGTTCTTCAGGAAATGACGGCGGAGACGACCGGCGCCGCACTCAGCGGGGATGCCGCCAGGGCAATGAATTCCAAAGCCGAAACCGCATCACTGATCAAATACGGGGTTATCGTCGTATCGACACTGCCGATTGTGGCTCTCTATCCTTTTTTACAGCGATACTTTGTCCAAGGGGTCATGATTGGCTCTGTAAAAGGATGATGAAAGCGTTTTATAAATTATGAGCTTGAGTATTCAAAGGGAGGAAATATGGATGAAGATGACAAGTAAACCTTGGAAGCTGGTGTTGACGGGCATGACGGTTCTGTCTCTGCTCGCCGGATGCAGTTCGGCCAGCGATACGACTACTGGATCGAAGTCAACAGAAGCAGCCGCAGTGAATAAGGAAGGCTACCCGATTGTTAATGAACCGATAACGCTGACGATGATGGCACCTGATGTCGGTGTTCAGAACTGGCAGGATATGATCGTTCTGCAGCAGATGAAGGAAATGACGGGCATTTCCTTCCGATACTTAAACGCACCGAAGGACAGCTTTGATACGAAGAAGAACCTCGTATTTGCCAGCGGCGATTACCCGGATGTCTTCTATGCGGCAGGTTTGACGCCGGCCGAACAGATGAATTATGGCGAGCAGGGAATTCTGCTTCCGCTTGAGGAGCTCATCGAGGAATATGCTCCGAACTTCAAGGCACTGATGGACGAAATCCCGGAGATCCGTAAATCCATTACAGCACCTGATGGGCATATCTACTCCTTGCCTGCGATCGATTTAAGCCAGCATTGGTATCGCAACCCGCTGTGGTACAACGGTGATTTCGTGGAGGCCTTGAATATCGACAAGCTTCCGGAAACGACCGAGGAGCTCTTTACCTTCCTGAAGCGAGTAAAAGAAGAGGATCCGAACGGCAATGGTGTCGCCGATGAAATCCCGATCTCTTCCGTATCGACAGCTACGACCAATGCTCGGGATATTCGTACTTGGCTTCTTGGCGCTTTCGGCGTCTATGAAGACGAAATTTATGTGGATGATGAGGATGTTGTTCATTATACCCCGATAGAAGAGGGCTTCAGAGAGTATCTGATCTATATGAACCGTCTATGGAAAGAGGATCTGCTTGACCACGAAAGCTATTCGCAAACCGCAGAACAGAAAAAGGCCAAGGCACAGAACAATCAGGTGGCCCTGTTCTCCGACTGGCATGCCTACATGACCAAAGGGGGAGAACCGTCCACCAAAGATCCTATGTTCGCTCCGGTAAAAAGCGATTTGGTAGACAAGCCTGCTATCGCCAAGAATAGAGGGATAACTACAGGAGCTTTTGCCATCACGATTACCAATCCTGCCCCTGAAGCATCGATGCGTTGGGTGGACTACCTTTACTCTTATGAAGGATCGCTCTTTTTCAACAAAGGACCAGAAGGCAAGCTGTGGGAGTACACGGATGAAGCTAATCGTGTAAAGCGCTATCTGCCTGTTCCAAACGGTATGGAAATGGAGGATTACCGTGCGACGTTGACTCCAAATTACGGCATTCCGGCTCCTACCATCAACACGGACGATATTAATAAAGGATTGAAGACCGACTTTGATCTGTGGGTTGAAAAGGAAACGAAGGAAAAGCTGCTTGACCGCGGAGCCAGACCTCCGTTCCCTGCCTTGTTCCTGACCGTTGAAGAGCAAACCGAGATCAACAGTCTGAACTCTGATCTGAGCACGTATGTGCAACAGATGGAGGCGAAATTCGTTACCGGAGCAGAACCATTGTCAAATTGGGATAAATACCTGAACACGATGAAGAAAATGGGTGCCGACCGGGTCGTTGAAATCTACCAAGGTGCATATGACCGCTGGAAGTCGAATTAAATATAAAATTGTGCCTTGCAGAAACTCACAGAGAAAGCCGGGCAGCTCATCCAGCCTTTCGGCTGCCTGTTATGAGAGGAAGCCGGATGGAGATGTCGAGATGACAAAGTTGTTAAAGAAAAGGTGGCCTGGGGAGGTGAAGGTTCCTCCTCAGGCCTACCTATGAATTCAAGAGGGCCTGATTAAATCCTGAATATCATTCAAATGGGGAGGCTTAGTCTATGAAAATTACGAGACATCCGAACAATCCGATCGTCGTTCCGGGGAAGTACGAATGGCGTAAAGTCACCGTATTTAATCCTGCGGTTATTATAGACAACGGCAAGTTTTACATGATCGAGCGTACCGCAGGCTCGCTAACGCCTTGCAAGAATTTTTTAGGACTGCTGGAGAGTGAAGACGGAGTGAATTTTACGCACGTAAAAGACGAGCCGATCGTGACTCCTGACATGCTGGGCTTTCCATATGGAAGCGTCCAGGATCCGCGGATTGTCAAAATTGAGGGCACGTACTATTTAAATTATGCCCTTAGGCCTTGCGCCATGAGTTACTATCCGACAGGAGCGGGCATACCGGAGCGTTCGATTCCGAAATATCCAGACGGGTGGGGGGAGGAGGAAGGCCACTGGCTCACTCGCTCTTCGATTGTGAAGTCGGACAATCTGATCGACTGGGAATTCGTTGCCGATACGACACCACTCGACATAAACGACCGTGACAACATTTTGTTCCCTGAGAAAATTAACGGAAAATATGTATTACTGCGCCGTCCGGAGGAGTACGTGGGTTCGGCTTACGGAACGGACAGCGCGGCGATATGGATTACGTACTCTGAGGATCTGGTTCACTGGGAAGAGCCGAAGCTTTTGGCCAAGGCCGAGAATCCGGCGTGGGAATCCAGGAAAATCGGCGGAGCAACGCCGCCTGTGCGAACAAGTAAAGGCTGGCTGGTCCTTTATCACGGCGTTGATGATCAGGTCGTTTACCGTGTTGGGGCGATGCTTCTTGACCTGAACAACCCTGAGAAGGTCATAGCAAGAACGAAGACTTTCATTATGGAACCAGAAACATACTATGAGAAATTCGGTTATCAAATTCCGAATGTTGTGTTCCCGACAGGAAATGTGGTCAAAGACGGTCTGCTCTATATCTATTACGGTGTTACTGACACTGCAATTGCACTGGCTACCGTGCCGATCGATGAGTTGGTAGAGTATATCTTGAACGAACCGCAGTGAGTGAAGCGTTAGTGAAGTAAAAGCATCCGGGCCCTTTCGAGACAAGATCTCCTAAAGGGCCCTTTTGTTATATATCCAGCCTATTCGAGCGATGTTGTTTGCGATACTGACCGGGCGTTAGCCCGGTTTCTTTCTTGAATTTGCGGATGAAATTGGGTGCATCCAGGTAGCCCACCTGTTCGATGATTTCCTTCAGGGGAGCGCTTGTCGTCACAAGCAGCCGAATGACTTCTTCCGTACGCCTCTTCCAGATATACTGCGAGAAACTGATCCCGGTCTTCTCTTTAAAGCTGCGGCTTAAGTAAGAGGTAGAGACGGAAAATTTAAGGGCAACATGCTCCAGGCTGAGCGTATAGTCGGCAAACTGCTGATTCACATAATGTACGATATCATCGATCAGCTTAGGCGCCGCTCGCTCATGGTTCCTCTCAACCTTCTGGCAAATCTCTGTCGACAGCGACAACAGTTTGTCCTTAAATTCCTCCAGCGTCTCAAACGACGTATAGTCCGAGATGTTGCTGAATGCTTCGTTCATTCCGACCTCAGAAGCGGTCCGAAGCAGCGCGTTCAGCAGATCGAAGCAGATGCAGCGCAGCAGATGAATCTGCTGCGGTTCGCTCCGGATGGTCTCCATCATCTCGGCGATTATCTGCACAGTCACCGACTCGTTGCCTTGCTTTAGGCTCTGCTCTAGCTTGAGCAGCGACTTTCTTGGAAGCCACACTCCTTTGGGGACAGGATAATTCTGCTCTGCCAACTGGTCAAAATAGGTGATGCGGCTGCTGCCCACCATGCGGTGCTCCAGAGCGGTTGCGGCTTCGATGAAGGATTGGTTTAGTTGCCCCAAGTCACGGTAAGGCGTACCTACGCCCATGCTCGGAACGAGCCGAGTATTCTCGGAGATCAATGACTGGACCGCACGGATGATCTGCTCCACCCGGATCTTCAGTGAATCTTGACCAGGGTCAGGAAGTGAAACGATCAGCGCGAATTGATTATCGGCTGAGAATTCAACGCCATAGATATTCGCATGAAGTCCTGTTGGTTCAACATGGCCGAGAATCTCTTGTATCTGTTGACGCTCATTCTGGAAATCCTCGGCCCCATCGGCTTCTTCCCAGGACAGAATCACACAGAAATAAATGACTTGTTCTTGAGGAGTTTCCAGTCCTGCTCCGGCGATCATTCGCTCGATTTCGGGATCATCTGGCTTGCCGTGCTTGAGCAGAAGCAGCATGCATTGGTTGCGCACGAAGGGCTCCTGCATATTGATTCTTGCGCTGTAATCGTGAATGGTCTGACGAATCCATTCCCATTCATTTCGCGTTTTTGGCTCTGGGGCATCGCTGACTCTGAGTTTGGCGAATTCCATCAGGTCCTTAATCGGGTGATATTGGCGTCTAGCCAGTACAAAAGCGGCGATCACTCCGGTTACGACTGCGATGCCAAACACCAGCAGAATGAGCGTCTGTACATGAGCGACCCGGCTGAAGAACTGGTAGCTTGGCATGATGGTCATGTAGTTCCAGCCATTCTCCAGGGATTTGACGGATACGACGGAATACATGTCATTATTCAGGGAGAGATTGTGTATGCCGGCATCAAGCGTAGCCAATGTTCCGAGATGCTCTTGAGACAAAGATACGCCGTGATGGTTGGCTGTAAGCACTTCATCATTCTGGTTAAAAATGTAGCTGCTCCCGGTGAAATCGCTGAGCATGGAATCCATGACCCCAGTAAGATTGGACTCTTTCACCATATATATGACGCTTCCGTAGGGATAGGGAGCATTGGGCTTGATCGGTACGATTACAGTCAGCATCGCCTCCTGCCTAGAGCTGTTGATCGTAACATTCTCGGCAGGCCGTATTACCATCTGATTCGTTTCGTTCAGAGCAACGATTATATCTTCCAGACGCCAGTTCTCATAACGATAAAAGGTATCGAACGCAACGTTAACATTCGTCAGGCCGCGGTAAGAATAGATAACCGGGTCGTTATGATAGTATAAGAAGATGTCTTCAATGATGCTGTTGTTCGCCTTATAGTTGGCCAAAGCTTGAATGGCTTCCACCCTGTAATAAGAATCATGAACCATATAAGGGGTTAAGCGTCTGTCATAAGCGATACGGCCGGAAATCTCTCGAAGCTCTGCGATACGGGAGTCGATGTTCATTTTGACCTGGTTCAATTGATTAATGTTGGATAGCTCAATCTCGGAACGAAGTCCGTTGACAGCGCTATCATAAACGAACATGGTTACTCCCGTCAGGGGAATCAGAAAGATCAGAATATAAGACAGGGCGTATCTTAAGAGCAGCTTCGACTTAAAGTGATTCCAGTTTATTTGGAAAGCGGATACGATGCATGATTTGAGCTTGTGAATCGTCATTTGGGTGAATCCTCCATTGCATTCTTTCATGTCTTGCGATAATCCGATTTCATCAACTACGATATGCTGTCCAAACATTATATCATTATAATGATGTAATTTGACGAATATGAAGAATAAACTCATAAAATTACTCTTTAAAGTATCCTCATTTGAAGGGGAATATTAGCAAAGACTGGTATGATCAGCGCAGGATATTCGAGGAGTTTCCAGGTGCAGCCTGGGCATCCAAGATATCCGAATTGGACCGAAACCGCCGGAGTTCATCTCCAATGGTGTACTGGACATTCTGGTCGATATGTTCGGCTTGAAGCTGATTACAACGGCCGAGGAAAACATGAATGCCATGCTGGCGTTGTCATAATCATTCAAATGGCAAGATAAATTAAACGGCCTTACCCTAATGAAATTTAGGAGTAAGGCCGCTTATTTGACTCTTTTGGAAATGGGGGTACAGGGGTGACCTCTCTGGGATCGCCATTTTTTAATGATGTTGGTTTTTTGCTCCCCACTCACATAACTGTTCCAAGATGGGTAATAGCGTTTCTGCTTTATCTGTAAGACTGTATTCGACTTTTGGCGGAACTTGAGGATACTCTTTGCGTGTCACCAGACCGTCCGCTTCCAATTCTTTGAGCTGTGAGCTCAATGTTTTGTAAGTAATTGCTCCTATTTGCCTTTTTAGATCATTAAAGCGAACCGTTTGATTTTCTGCCAAAAGGTACATAATAACCATTTTCCATTTACCACCAATAATTGAAATGGTGTAACCAAAAGGTGTATCTTGGATATTTTTAACTTTACCTTTAAATTCCGCCATACTCATACTTAACACTATCCTTTCGGGTAGTACCTATCATAATTGTGCGTACTATTTATTTATTTGTGCTCAGTCTATACTAACCTTACTTTAATGTAAAGGAGAGAAACAAATGACTAAAAAAACAATACGCCTGTTAATGCCACAATGGCAAGGGGGAAACAACCCGAACTACTCTTTTGGAGCCGAGCTGCTTGCTTGGTTAGCTCCGGACAGTGATCAGCCCCTTATTCATGTACCTGTTCAAGCTTATGATGGAACTCCGCTTGAAAACGAGGACGGTATGAATGGAAGAAAACAGCTGCTTGAACAGCTAGAGGCTGCTCATCATCTTATTGAAGCTCATCAGCCGGATCGCATCGTCATGTTTGGCGGTGATTGCTTAGTTGAACAAGCTCCATTTGCCTATTTAAACGAACGGTACGGCGGGGAATTAGGTATAATATGGATTGATGCTCACTCTGATTTAGTCAATTATGTCGGTTATGATAACGGACACGCATTACCTCTCGGAAATCTTTTGGGAGAAGGAGATGAGGAGTTCGCAAAACATGTGAAAATCCCGCTAAAACATGAAAACGTCTTTATTGCGGGATTAGCGGCTCCTACAGAAGAAGAAGCTGCAGTGATATCTGAAGCGTTTCAAAGACTAGGTGTTGTTCTTACAGAACCAGACACGGAAATGATCCAAAGGCTTGGTATTCGAACTGCCGGAACGAAAGAATTGGCGAGCAGCACTGAATCTATAAAAGAATGGATCAAAGAAAGCGGCATTAAGCACCTGGCTATTCACCTTGATTTAGACGTACTTGATCCACAGGCATTTCGTTCTTTATTATTCGCCCACCCTGAAGAACCCTTTAATTTATCTCCTAAGGGAACCATGCAAATGCCTCAATTAGTGAGTTTGATTAAAGAATTATCTGAATCGACAGATGTCGTTGGGTTAGGTATAACAGAGCATTTGCCGTGGGACTCTATTAACTTGAAGAAACTCCTTGGAGAAATACCCATTTTAAATAACTAAAGTTCTAAAAGAATTTTAATTGAACAACGAACTGCATAATAGAAAATACACTCCGCACCCTAGTTTTAGGGTGTGTTTTTTTATGGTAGCAAGTGCTATCCAGATCATACTTATTTGAAATATCTCGTTCTCATCGATTTGTATGCAGCCGCGATACCTTTTTATTTTGCTTTGTATCAGGCTTATAAGCTTATAGGCTATATTGATAAAAACAAAGCTTTCTCGGAATTATCCGTACGCGTTCTAAAGAATATAAAATACTGTGCAGCTATAATCAGCAGCTTGTTTGTGGTAGTCATGCCGCTCTTCTATCTGATCGCGGAGAAAGACGATGCCCCAGGTATTATACTCATCGGAATAGCCCTGATTTTTGCGTCCATGGTGATTGCCGTTTTTGCTGCTGTTCTTCAAAAGCTTCTACAAGAGGCCATTGATATAAAATCTGAAAATGATTTGACAGTCTGAGGTGATAACTATGGCGATTATTATCAATATTGATGTGATGCTGGCTAAACGAAAAATGAGCGTAACCGAACTTTCGGAGAGGGTCGGAATAACCATGGCTAACCTCTCTATATTGAAAAATGGAAAGGCCAAAGCCATTAGGCTTTCAACTTTAGAAGCCATTTGCAAAGCGCTGGAATGCCAACCTGGTGATATTTTAGAATACAAAAGTGACGAGAATACGCAAGGAACATAAGCAGAGATCTGAAAAGTCGCCATGTTGGCGCTTTTTTTGTGATTCATAGCTGAGGAGATGAATGTCTGATGGGAAACTGCAGCGAATCCTTAAACTGACGGGCAGTTTAGTTTGCGAAGCAGTCAAGGATCGCTGCTCCTAATATGTGGTAATATTGTTGTCAAGAACAATTGAAGAGGGGGTGAATACTTGATTCGGGGAGTAATTATCGAAGGTTTTTTTGTTTTAATAACGAAAACGATAGTTCAACGACTAAGAGTATTGAATCATCTATGGTGTGTACATGAGGAGGTTAAGGTTTGATGGACGACTGCAATGAGGGAAATGCTCGGGAAAATAGTGAGATTGAAAATGATCAATGGATCAGCGAAGTGGATCCGATTCTTCATATGATGATCGACAAGTTAGGTGTAGCATATGGCATCGTAAGGGAAAGTAATAACCATGAGGAACCGACGTGCTGGAATATTCGTATCGAAGATTCTAAAACCATACTTTCCTCAACCATTTTACTAGAATATATGAGCCGAAATAAAAACTTGAAAGAAGCGTTGTCTCTTTTTATGTGCGATCGGTTTCCTCACTTCGCTTAACCAATGCAAC
The DNA here is from genome assembly GCF_050482385.1 of Paenibacillus lautus. Taxonomy (GTDB): domain Bacteria; phylum Bacillota; class Bacilli; order Paenibacillales; family Paenibacillaceae; genus Paenibacillus_AQ; species Paenibacillus_AQ lautus_B. Next base: position 100,351 of record NZ_JBCNHV010000016.1, on the reverse strand, counting down.
ATCCACGTGTATAGATATTCAACTAACGGCCAGGAGAGCGAAGAGTAAGTTAACGTTGCAACTTATGGAAATTAAGATCGTCATATAATGAAGGGGGAGAATATGATGATTCTTTTAAGAAGTATATTGATTGTACTATTCGTTTCTCTAATCGGGTGTCAGCAAAATACGACCTCAATAGAAAACCTCACAACTGAATCAGGTATAGAAGGTTTTGTGGAGCCAGAGCCGTCGGATTGGGTGAAATATATAACGCCAGTCAGAGAGTACATGTATTATAGAACACAAGCCGTGGTTAACAAGGATATTCATATTTTGTGGGAACACTACCCAGATCTAAAAGAAAATATTGACCACAAGCAAGGAGTCAATATGGAGAAATATGAGGTTGAATCCTTAAATCAAAATGTTAATTTGTTGGATGCCAATTATAATATTGAAGGTTATGAACGAATTAAAGTGAAAACGATAAACGATAATAAAGTGGAAGTTCTTATTCATGCAAGTATGATTTATTTGAGGGATGATTTTGATGAGTCCGGAGGGGAATATTTAATTAAGCTCTTCTTAGAACATAAGAACAATCATTGGACTGTCGTAAAAACCGACGAATATACTTTACCAGAATACAAAGAATGGATGAAGGAAAAGGAACAGATATAATCCCTTGTTAAGCCTATCTATTCATAAGATAGTAGAAAAAAACGAACCATTCCTATCAGGGAATAAGTTCGTTTTTTTTCTTTCTAAGATGTTGAAACGGATTGCGCGCTTTTATGGATTGCTCGATTACATCAGTTTTGGATATATATCCACAATCCATCTGTTGATATACTAGCGTACACATAGAGAAGGAGGAAAGTCGAATGGCTCTAAGAAGTGGATGACAACTGGACTTAATTTTAATCAGCGTGCAGGTTGTCTGAAGGACTTGTACGTGCAGCAGAAAGAGGGGATAAGACATGGAGCATTTCGTTGAAGAGAATCTCAAAACCGTGAAGCATCAGATGGAATTGGCTTGCCAAGCCTCGGGTCGCCTGATAGAGGATGTGAAATTGTTGTTGGCAACCAAAACCGTTCCGCTTGAAAAATTGCAAATGGCTATACAAGCGGGGGAGACTCTATTTGGGGAAAACAAAGCACAAGAACTACGGGGCAAATTTCCACTTATGCAGCAGTACAATCAGGTGGAGTGGCATTTTATCGGACATCTGCAAACCAATAAAGTGAAGGACGTTGTCAAGTATGTTACGCTCATTCATTCTGTGGATCGTTTGAAATTGGGGCAGGCCCTTCACCATCAGCTCGTTAAAGAGAACAAAACCATGGATATTTTGGTGCAAATCAACACGTCCTATGAAGAAAGCAAATTTGGTGCTCCTCCGGAAATGGCAGTGGAGTTGGTGGAACAATTGTCCCAGTTCGAAACGTTACACGTGAAGGGCTTAATGACGATTGGTAAACTGAATGCAACAAACGATGAGACCCGGCACTGCTTCCGATTATTGAAATGTATTCAAACACTAATTAGAGAGAAAAAGTTTCCGCGTGTCGAAATGGATATCCTCTCGATGGGCATGTCCGGTGATTTTAAGGTGGCCATCGAGGAAGGGGCTACCATCATCCGCGTAGGGACAAGCGTATTCGGCCAACGTTACTTGCCGGACAGCTATTACTGGAACGAACACGCGCAACAGGACGATTAGGAGAAAGGCAGGAGAACACTCATGAATACAACAACATCCCCTTCGCTGCGCGGCCGCGATTTGATATCGCCAACCATAGCCGCTTTAATATCTGTCATTGTCAACTATGGGGGCACCTTTATTCTCGTGTTTCAGGCAGCAAAAGTCGCGGGTTTAAGTCCCGAAATGACCGCTTCCTGGGTTTGGTCCATCTCCATTGGAGTGGGCATAACCGGGATCTGGCTAAGTTATCGTTACCGGGAACCGATTATTACGGCTTGGTCAACACCAGGCGTAGCTTTTCTCGTTTCGGCATTGGCGGCAACCTCTTATCCCGAAGCTATTGGAGCTTACATAATCTCTGCCGTAGGATTTATTGTTTTAGGATTATCGGGCATGTTCGAACGATTTGTCCGGCTCATTCCTCCAGGCATTGCTTCTGGACTACTAGCGGGTATTTTACTGCAGTTTGGTATTTCAGCTTTTGGGGGAGCGAAAGTTGACCCATTGCTTGTCGTTGTCCTGTTTGCCGCTTATATCGTGCTAAGACGGTTTACATCCCGCTATGCGATTGTTGGCATACTGGCCATCGGACTGATTTTTTTAATTGGTATGGGAATAGCGGATTTCAGCACGATCCACTTGGCGATTGCATCACCGGTATTTGTCGTTCCGGAGTTTTCACTACATGCTACATTAGGTGTTGCATTGCCTCTATTTATTATTACATTGACGGGACAATACATGCCCGGAATGCTCGTTTTGCGGAATGACGGGTTTAAGACGAGCGCAAATCCAATTTTGATCATAACGGGTCTGGGTTCACTTCTTGCAGCACCTTTCGGCTCGCATGCTTTTAATGTAGCAGCCATTACAGCAGCGATTTGCACAGGGAAAGATGCACATGAGGATTCCACAAAACGCTATATTGCAGGCATTGCCTGTGGCATTTTCTATATTGTTGTCGGCATTTTTGGCGTGACGTTGGCTGCTCTGTTTTTGATTCTGCCGTCTACCTTTATCGCGACTTTAGCGGGATTGGCATTGCTTGGCACCATTGGTGGTAGTCTTGCCAACGCTCTAACGGATCCCAAGGGACGGGAGACAGCATTGATTACGTTTTTGGCGACAGCCGCGAATGTCACTCTACTTGGCGTCGGTGGCGCATTTTGGGGACTTGTTGCGGGTTTGGCAGCACATCTGTTGATTCATGGGAAAATGTATAAAAAGCAATACAGGTCAAGTGGAGTACAGCAAGCCGAACCAAAACAATAGAAGGCGTGAACATGAAAACAGGGATAGAGCGGGTCAAAAGACGAGTGCGAGGTTGTTGGTATTATAAAAGCAACCCCGCGAGACGATAAATACCTTCTTCAATGGCAGCTTCATCTACTTTAGCAAAACCCAGTACCCATCCTTTTCGATTGCTCTCCAAACCATACGTGCTAAGCGGATAAACACGGATACCTTTTTCGAGCGCTAACTTCGTCACGGCTTCTTCGTCAAACGATGGTTCCGCCTCAAGGAGCATATGCAGCCCTGTTTCTACGCCGCTTAGTGTGAAGTGTTCACTCAGACCCGTCGCGATGATAGCTTTCGTCATGGCTTCGTGTCTGCGCCGATATACATTTCGAACTCGTCTCATATGGCGCATGAAATGACCATGTTTAATAAAATGAGTAAGCGTTAATTGCTCCATAATTGGAAGATGACGATAGGTTAGTTCTTGAACTTGGGCAAGCCGGCGAACAGCCTCTTTGGGACCAATGATTGCCGATATTCGAATTCCGGGAGCAACCATTTTGGAAAAACTCATCATGTACAAGGTGTTTTGAGGACGCTGACTGAACAAGGTTGGAAGTGGATCACCGCGATATCGAAATTCACTGTCGTAATCGTCCTCAACAATCCAAAACCGCTGTTCAGCAGCCATATGTAACAATTGTTGCCTGCGAGGTTCCGACATAATAACTCCAACCGCACACTGGTGGGATGGCGTAACAAACACAAGTTTGGACCCAGGGTGAATGCGGTCTATACACAGCCCATACTCGTCGACCGGAACGGATACAACCTGCATACGCCGATACTTTAACGCCATCCAAGCAGCAGGGAAGCCGGGATCTTCAACCGATACCGTGTCTCCTTCATGTAAAAGGGCTTGAGCGATTAGATCAATGCTATGTTGTGCGCCTGAGGTTAATATGATTTGATCGATATTTACATGAACGCCCCTTTCAAGGGATAAATAACGTTGAATCTGTTCTCGTAGCGGCAGGAAGCCATAAGCGTTGCCGTAAGCCCAATTGTCTAGCTTTGTTTCTGTGGACGCATGTAAAAAAGATTTTCTCCAATTCTTTTGAAAATGTTCGTCCAGATAAGGCTCATGGGGACTGAAATCGATGTCTACTTTCCGATGTTCTTTGTCTCCGAACCAACTGTGCAAATGACCGACTGAAGCGTTTAATAAGGGCAATTCGGGGAGGATGGGCCCTTTGGAAACAGTATCCTCTGATGAACGAGAGGCATATGACCATTCGCTGACTCTTGTCCCGCCGCGACGAGAGGTGACGGTGTACCCGCGGCTGAATAATTCCTCGTAAACAATCTGTATGGTTGAACGGGAAACGCCAATCAATGGAGCGAGTTCGCGGGAGGGGAGCAGTAATTCGCCTGGCGGCCATTTTCCGGTCGTAATATTATGGATTGCTTGATCCAGAAGCTGCTGCCAGATGGGACGTTCATCATCTCGGTTAACTATTAGCATACATACACCTCTGATGTTATTATGGATTGCTAAATTTGCTGATTTATGGATATTAAATAACACTCCATTGATTGATATACTATCATGACAATCGTTGCTTATACAACACAGTTTAAGTAGACAAACGAGCATACAGAGAGGAAGAGGGTTCATGAAATATTTGGAACAACAAGACAACGCAGTGGCGCATGCTATTCGGCAAGAACTTGTACGGCAGCGGGATACAATAGAACTGATTGCATCGGAGAATTTTGTAAGCCGGGCTGTCATGGAAGCCACAGGTTCGGTACTGACCAATAAATATGCGGAAGGGTATCCAAGAAAAAGATATTATGGCGGATGTGAATATGTTGATATCGTAGAGGAGCTTGCTACCTCCCGTGTCAAAGAGCTTTTTGGTGCGGAACATGCCAATGTGCAGCCTCATTCCGGTGCGCAGGCAAATATGGGAGTTTATTTTGCATCAGTCAATCCTGGTGACACCATTTTGGGCATGAATTTATCCCATGGTGGCCATTTAACCCACGGGAGTCCGGTGAACTTTTCCGGTAGACTTTACAATTTTGTCCCTTATGGTGTCGATGAACAAACCGGCCGCATTGACTTTGATCAAGTGCGAAAACTTGCTCATAAGCATCATCCGCGCATGATCGTTGCTGGTGCCAGTGCTTATCCTCGAACGATCGAATTTGAGTTATTTGCTCAAATTGCTGCCGAAGTCGGGGCCCTTTTCTTTGTGGATATGGCACATATTGCGGGAATTGTCGCTGCGGGCTTGCACCCCAACCCGGTACCGCATGCGCATTTTGTTACGACGACAACGCATAAAACGTTGCGAGGACCAAGAGGCGGAGTCATCATGTGCCGTAAACCATGGGCGCAAGCCATTGATAAAGCGATATTTCCTGGGTCACAAGGCGGCCCGCTTATGCATGTCATCGCGGCCAAAGCGGTTGCACTAGGCGAGGCATTGCAGCCGGATTTTAAAACGTATATGGAAAAAACTCTTGAAAATGCAAATGTACTAGCGGAAACACTAATGAATGAAGGGTTAACCGTTGTATCGGGAGGAACAGATAATCATATCGTTTTGGTTGATTTGCGCACGATTGGACTTACGGGCAAAGAAGCTGAAGCCATCCTCGATGAAGTGGGGATTACCGCTAATAAAAACGCAATTCCTCATGATACGGCAAGCCCGTTAGTAACGAGTGGCATTCGCTTCGGAACCCCTGCTATGACATCAAGAGGATTGGGCCCCAAGGAAATGAAAGAAGTTGCCCAGCTGATTGGACTTGCCTTTAAAAATCCGAACAGTTCTACGGTTAAAGATCAGATATTGGGAAGTGTACGTGAGATTATCTCTCAGTTTCCTTTATATGGCGGGCTTTAATAGTGCTGAAGATTGCGCGAGCCTTGCTCCAATCCACGCCCAGACTGCCCTGCCAGCCAGCCCAGGGCATCTCCATGTCGGAACGGCCCTTGGTATTGTCTAGATTGAACTCGGCGTTGATGATGGACTCCATATCCGTCCAGCGATCTGGGGCAAGCTCTAGGATGCGATTGGGAATCACACTGACCATGGCGAGCGCCTTGAGCATGCCGCGGCGTATGCCAGCGTGTCCTTTGATGATTTTCTCGGCGGTGAGTCGCTTCTCGTATTTCCCCGGCGTTTCGGCCGCTTCCGCCCGGTCCAGGCTATGCAGTAGATCGCTGAAAGCCTGCTTGTCTTTTTCCGTTGGTTGAATAGGGCCTTGCTCCAGCAGTTTGACGAACTCGGTCATGTCTACATACGCGCCGAAGCTCGATCCGCTGTAATTATTGCCCAGATGCATTGCATAACGGATGTAGGACAAGTTGTCCCAGCCTTCGTCGCTATGACTGAATGCGCACACCCTGCAGGCAAGAACGCGCTCGTTTACTTCATGGAGATACTGGTGTCCATAATTTTGTGTTTCATGAACACTCATTGGTTGGTGTTATCGACCCTTCGCCAATGATTGGTCCTTTGTTATATGATTTTACGTATGCTTTTTGCTCCTCTCCAGAAGATTTAAACCTAGAAACGTTATTGGAAGCATTCAATTTGCTGAATCATGAACCTTTGGAGAGATCAAGGCTTATTGAAGAAGTGATCTTTCAACTATATTGCCGTATTGGTATCTGCATACAACTCCATCCGCATGATTTGGAGAAATATCTAAAAGTGTGGGAATATTGGAAAACCCTCTTAAACTAACGGGGGACAGGATCGGACGTCAAGCCAGGTTGGGCCAATTTACTAGCGCTCTTCGAGTTGCGCCCATGATATTAGAGAATGTCATGAATGAATAGAGCCGCGGGATGACAAGATAAGAAAGTGGTATACATTTCAATTTCCAAAGGAGGATATCTGTTATGGCTCACCAGAAAAGAAGGAAAGAAGCTGCCTGGAAGTCACGAAAGCAAGAACAGCATCCCCATGGTAAAATCAAATCGCTCAAGGAATTGTCCAGCGAATAGAATGAAAAGTATACTACTTGGAAGAGAAAGACTGTCGGCGTAAAACACCGGCAGTCTTCTTTTTTGTATAATTCATTAGATATCTCGATTTACTTTCATCTAGTTATCACTTAATATATGGATAACAAGGGATAAGTGGAGGTGTTTTAAATGAATGCTAAAGAAGCAGCGTCGTTACTTGGGGTTCATTACAAAACGATTCTTAACATGATTAATGATGGGCGTTTAGCCGCTTCGAAAAGTGACTCTGGAGATTGGGTAATTAGCGAGAGCGATTTGGCTGCTCGTGAGCAACAGATCGATGATAAGGAGTTTGTAACAATATACACCCATATGGCCGTACAAATGATTGAAAAAGCTCATCATCGTGCTATAAACGCAGCAAGAGAAGAACTCATTCACGTTGCTCGTGCAATGATCAAGGTTAAAGACAATCGGAACGAGTTGAATCAGCAAGTAAAACGTCTTCAAAATGCATTAGATGCTTATAAAGCAGCTGAAGCATTCACACTCACTGTGGATTCAATCAAAAAACAAGCGGAAAGTGAGAATCACGGCTTTATCTCTAACTAGTCTGCCATAAAACATAAACAACCCGCTTTTCTTACTAAAAAGCGGGTTGTTAGTATGGAAAAGTTGCGACAATATTAAAATTGCAATTGAATACACTCCATTACAAACTCAAACATCCAGCACTATCACCCGGCTGCGAGATCATTCGTTTGTTTGGACTGTCCATGGTACGATCTTACAACGATTCAAAGATTGCTTGATTACGCGAAATTGAATATACAAATTGACTTGACATTGGAGCTTACTCCAATGTTATTTTGAATTCATGGAAAAACTTTATTCTATACAAGAGGTTTCACAGTTACTTGAAATTCCCAAGGATACGCTTCGGTACTATGACCGGATTGGAATCGTATCGCCGTCCCGTGAAGACAATCGGTACCGCAGGTATTCGAAGAACGACCTCATCGATTTGATGAATATTCAAATCATGCAGTATGCGGACTTCACTCTTGACGAGATCAAGGGAACGTTTGGGTTCCACAGGATGGAGAATGTAGATCCAGCTTATTGCCGTGAGGTTGCTTCGTTCCTCGATGCCAAGAAGGCAGAAACGCGTAAGAAAATTGCCCATCTGGAAAAGGTCAGTCAATTGCTCGACGTAGCAGCCGAAACGCTAAGGGACTTTAATCATGAAAGCGACCAACGGCTGGCAGAAATCGTTCGCGAGCTTTACCGGTCTATTCGCAAGAAGGAACCGGGAATATCCGAGGAGGGATGTGATGGGCATCAAAGTTAGAAATTTTTATTTTTTGATCGCTGGCATTCTGGCGATACTATTTGCCTTTTCACACGCATGGAATGGGCAATCCGCCGTGCTGCCGATGCTCCATGTGAGTGCGATAGCGATGGACATCCGAACCGTATTCATGTATGTCTGGCACATCATCACGGCGGAAAATCTGGTCTTCGGCATCGTGTTCATATTCATGTCATTCCAAAGCGAGCAATTGAAGACCCGGTTTGCCGCATGGACCATCGTGTCGCTTCTAATTGTCCGATTAATAGTCATCCTTGGCATAACGGCATTACAAGACGTGTCGGCACTTGCGGATACGTTCATCGATTCGATTGCGATCGTAATCTATGTCACCTTCATCATAATCGGCATAAGAAGGAAGCCAAAGGAGTTCGGAGATCAGACGCCACATTCTGGTCGGGTGGAGTAAAGAAATCAAATCAGAAGAAGAATGGCTGGCATCAATGAGCCGTGGATGGAAAAACGGCTTCTTGGATGATAAAGACTGTCGGCGTAAATTACCGGCAGTCTTCTTTGTTGTCTTAATCTTATCCGTCCTGTTCCATACGGTCGCAAGTACCTAAAATTGTAAAATAATCTAGATATCATATTTAATTTGCTAAGTGTTATGTAATCGCTGTCATTCTATAATTTACTTAGAAAGGAGGTAAAAGGAAAAAACAATTCAAAATATGAGGAGGTAGATTATGTTTAAGTTTAGTAAGAAGTTGATGACGGTTATTCTTGCAGCTACCATGAGTTTTGGTTTGTTTGCAACGACCTCAAGTGCAGCGACCGACTATTGGCAAAATTGGACCGATGGCGGCGGAACGGTTAATGCTGTTAACGGCTCCGGCGGTAATTACAGCGTGACATGGCAAAACACCGGGAATTTTGTTGTCGGTAAAGGCTGGAATACGGGATCGCCAAACCGAACGATTAACTACAATGCTGGCGTGTGGGCGCCGTCAGGCAATGGATATTTGACTCTCTACGGCTGGACCAGAAACGCACTCATCGAATATTACGTCGTTGACAGCTGGGGTACGTATCGACCTACCGGGACTCATAAAGGTACGGTAACCAGTGATGGGGGCACATATGACATCTATACGACCATGCGATACAACGCACCTTCCATTGACGGAACACAAACGTTTGAGCAGTTCTGGAGCGTTCGACAATCAAAAAGAGCGACCGGGGTCAACTCCGCCATCACATTCAGCAACCACGTAAATGCTTGGAAAAGCAAGGGAATGAATTTAGGGAGCAGTTGGGCTTACCAGGTGTTAGCGACAGAGGGATATCAAAGTAGCGGTAGCTCTAACGTAACGGTATGGTAACCAATCGCCATCAGTGAACTCAACCAACGAGCACAGTGGGGATCGTCTCTTTAGGAAAGCGGAATTCGGGCTATCTGATATGGTAGTAACAACGAATCGACCATAGGGAAAAGCGGTCCCTAACATTGGAGACAGTCCGATGGGCCGCTCCCTTCCGTGTACCCTCAAGTCCGGATACGTTGCGGGCCGTTTGTTGCCAGACGAACGGCCTTCGACGTAACGGAGAGGGGAGTTGCAGGCCGTTATGGTCTATTATTTTTCCTATCTGCTTAAAGGAGATAAACTAATGAAAAAGCTATTAATGTTCTTTTTAATAGCAACAATGGTTGTGATCGGCGCTTGTTCACAAGAGAAGTCTGAAAAGATAGATAATTTTGTTTTTGTGGAAGGTGGTACCTATAAGAACAACCAGTCTAACTACGCTGAAAAAATTGCAACCGTATCGAACTTTTACATTGGCAAATATGAGGTCACTCAAAAAGAGTGGGTGGAAGTCATGGGCAGTAATCCTTCTGCATTCAAAGGCGACCATTTGCCGGTGGAAATGGTGAGCTGGTATGACGTTGTGGATTATTGTAATCAAAGAAGTATTCAAGAGGGCTTAAAACCATATTACAACATAGACAAGGGTAAGAAAGATCCGAATAATAGGAATGAAAACGATTATATCAAATGGATCGTCACGATCAATGAGGGGGCTAACGGGTACCGATTGCCTACAGAAGCCGAGTGGGAATATGCTGCGGGCGGAGGTCAGAATAGCAAGGGTTACATCTACAGCGGAAGCAATAATGCCGACGAGGTCGCATGGTATTGGAAAAACGCCGGAGACAAATACCTATCTGGGAATTGGAACTGGCCTATCATAGAGAGCAATCATAATACAACAAAATCGATCGGTACCCAGAAACCCAACGAGTTGGGGGTTTACGATATGTCTGGAAACGTAAGGGAGTGGTGCTGGGACTGGCACGGCGACTTGGATAGTCCAAGCGGTTCCTACCGAGTAGTGAAGGGCGGCGGTTGGATGGGCGATGTCAGCAACAACGAGATATCTTTCCGAGGCAAGTTCGATCCCAATGGCTTTGGCCCCGATCAAGGTTTTCGTGTCGTTCGCGGAGAATAGCCGGAACAAGGCATACTTAAGGTTGATTCATTCGCCAAAAAATGAAATAAACCGCTCGCCGTCCTCTGAAGAGGGCGGTTTTTTGTTCGTTTGCCGTTGGTATCTAACCAAATGAAGAATTTTGACAGTATGCTGTCATCTTTCTTTTTGTACCATAACGATTAGGAATATAATCAAAATCCATGACAAGTCAAAAGGAGAATGGAGGTTAACTATGGAAATTAAAACGATTCGAAGCTGTAAAAGTCAGCCGGATTTATATAAGAGCAGATTGGACAAATTCATAACAAACACTAGAGAAAATAAAATGTACGGTCAATGGCATGATAATGGACGCCTATCGGCTGTTTTTACTCGTGTCTAACAGTCGTTTATACAATTCAGCTCATGGAGTCCACTGTCAGCATAAGGATAAAACAGATGGCGACTAAAGAGGGTATTGCAAATTGAAGTTGAATCGTTTATTATGGATATCAAATATCCATAATCCAGTCCGTACCGGATAAGGCTTATAAGCAATGGAACAATAGCTGTAAACAAGAAGGGCTACATGTTTTGCGCTTTAATTATGGATAATATAGATCCATTAATGCAAAAAACAGAAACTATAGCGGAAAGAGAGAGGGATGTTATGAACGATTTTTTTAATGAAGCCGTTTGGGAAAGGGCTTGGAAAGAACATGGCGATAACGTTGTGATCAGGATGAAAAAGGCCGGAATTGAACCAACCCGGGCCTTTGATCATAAGGCGAAGACTTTCAATGAGCAATCCTTTAATGAAGAGGGGAGAAAACGGACCACACGAATCATGAATTGGCTTGAAGGACAAGGGGTTCGATTCGACAACGCCTCTGTACTGGACATTGGTGCAGCTTCGGGAGTATTTTCGGTGCCATTTGCAGAGCGTGGGGCACGTGTAACTGCCGTAGAATCCTCTCAACCACTGATTGAACTGCTTAAGGAAAATATCACAACATTCGCCGATGACCAGGTACAGATTGTACCTGAACCCTTTGAAGATATCGACGTGCTGGCCAGAGACTGGAGCAATGCCTTCGATCTCGTCTTTGTCTCGATGTGTCCGATTATTCTGGATTGGGATAGCGTCGAGAAGGTACTGCATTGCGCCCGGGATTATTGTTATATCAGTATGCCGGCAAGTTCAACGGAGCTCAGTTTGGTAAATGAAATCTGGCCGCTCATCACCGATCAGCCCATCAAATCGAAACACATGGAATTCGGATATTTGCTTCATCTACTGTATCTTAAAGGCTATTCCTATGAGTCTCTTATCACACGGGAAACGAAGACAACGGAAGTCTCAAAAGAAGCGGCATTACTGGAAATGATGAATTGGCTTCGCAGTCACGGTCTTGCTACAGATGATCAGAATCGTAAATTGGTTGCAGACTATTTGGAGCAAGCGTATCCGTCCGGCAAAGTAACCATCCGACAGAGTGGTCGTTATGGCAAAGTACTGGTTCGAATGCAGGAACAAAGCATGTACACAAGAAAAATTTGAGTCAGATCAAGAATATGAAAGGATGATGATAATGGCTATCCAACACGCAACAGATTCTACTTTTAAAGGGATGGTGCAAACCGAAGGAGTAACCGTAGTGAATTTTTGGGCTTCTTGGTGTGGTCCATGCAGAATGTTTGCACCCGTTCTAGAGGAATTTGAAAGGGAAGCAAAGGGTTCCATAAAAGTAGTTAAAGTTAATGTAGACGATAACCCGGCGACGTCTTCCCAATTTCAGATTATGAGCATACCGACCACTCTCATATTTAAAGATGGGAAGCTCCTGTATAAAGAATCAGGCATATTGCCGAAACATGTCTTGAAGCAGCACACGGCCTCCAATTGAAGGGAACAGAATGAAAACAGCCTTCATGCATAGAAATGAGATTTTAAAGGGAGCAAAATATGCGAGAGGTGCTTTTATGAATAGAGAGAAAAGCCAATTCCAAATTCGTCGTGACTTCATGGATACCCCAATGTAATATAAATATGAACAGATGGGAGATGAGGAACGATGTGGAAATTAGTGAAGGCTTTAATGGTGGGATTGAGCATGACTGTAATTGGTTTAGATCCTGGCAATGTGCAACCTACCGTCGTGTCGGCAGCCGGTACTGAATATTATGTCGCCACCGACGGTAGTGACTCCAATCCGGGGACTATCCGCGCGCCATGGAAGACGCTGCAGCATGCGGCTGACGAGGCTGATCCGGGGAGCATGATTTACGTTCGGGACGGCGTATACAATCAGAAGCTCAAGATCACACGCTCCGGTACAGCTTCACAAGGTCCCATTACTTTCACGAACTACGGTTCGGAGAAAGCCATCATTGATGGTGCTGGACTTTCAGTCAGCGGGATTGAAGGGCTTATCGAGATAAAAGATGTGAATTACATTACGGTTCAGGGCTTGGAGATTCGCAATTATACGACGACTTCCAGAAACGCGGTGCCTGTTGGAATCTATGTTCAAGGTTCAGGCGGCTATATTAATCTGACCCATAACAAGATTCATGATATCAAGAGCACGGTCACACCAAGCGGCAGCGATTTGCTTGGTAGAGATGCTCATGGTATCGCCGTATACGGCACCAAAGCTCCGGAATCGCTTCATGACATTACGATTCATGGTAATGAGCTGTACAATCTTGTCCTGGGTTCCAGTGAAACACTGGTACTGAATGGTAATGTAGATAAGTTCGCGGTAACGGACAATCTCATTCACGATAACGACAACATCGGGATCGATATTATCGGTTTCGAGGGGACAGCGCCGGTAGAAGCCTACGACCAGGCCCGAAATGGCTTGGTGAAAGGTAATCGGGTATATAACATTTCTTCCAATAACAATCCTTCTTATGGGACAAGACTCCCGAATAACAGTAATTCAGCTGGCGGTATTTATGATGATGGCGGCAAAGACAGCATTATTGAGCAGAACTACAGCTACAACAATGATATCGGCATTGAAATTGCCTCCGAGCATGCGGGCAAATCCACTAGCAATATTACGATCCGAAGCAACATGGTGCATAATAACCGGTTGACGGGGATCGCCATGGGTGGATACGATGAGGAGCGGGGCTCAACGGTGAATTGCAAGGTAGTGAACAACACCGTCTACAATAACGATATTTTAGGTGATGGTAGCGGCCAGCTCTATGTCCAGTATGATACGAGAAATAATGTGATCAAGAACAATATCTTTGTGGCCAGTTCCACCGGTGTGCTGATCTACAATGAATACGCCAAAAATTCAGGAAATGTCGTGGATTACAATCTATATTTTTCTCCAGGCGGTAGTTCAGATGCATTCTGGACATGGAAGAACAAAGACTATACTGGCTTCTCCGCATACAAAGCGGGAAGCGGCAACGATGCGCATTCTTTGTTCATGGATCCTAAATTCGTAAATGCTCCCGAAGGCGATTTTCATCTTCAGTCTTCGTCTCCAGCGATTGATGCTGGTTCGACGGATCACGCGATCATCGGAACGCAGGACATTGACGGGGAGCCAAGAGTGCAAGGGGCCAACGTGAACATCGGCGCAGATGAGTAAAGCAAGATGATTGTATTGTATTGATGGAAAATGAAAATCTTAAGAAGGCTGTCGGTAAATATGACCGGCAGTCTTTTTTTTGACTCATGATCTAAGAAGAGGATGATCGGTATCGAAGGATTTCGTATGATCCAACATATAGCCCGAATGAGCCATTTTCATATATAGACAATTAAGAGAAAATGAGAAAATCATGTGATAATCCCGAGTCGTATGGCTGCTGGAACAAGAATAGAAGGGAGGTAGCTTGAAAAATGAATAAAACAGGAGTTTGGTTATTTTTTGCATGGACTGTATCAGCTGTAGCAACTAGCGGAAGTTTGTTTCTTAGTGAAGTATGGCATTTTACGCCATGCGTCTTATGTTGGTATCAACGGATCTTCATGTATCCATTAGTTATTGTTTTGGGAATCGCAGCCTATCGGCAAAAGACGCACATCGTCCCATACATCCTGCCTCTGGTTATCATTGGCGGAGGCATATCTACATATCATAGTATTATTCAAAAGCTCCCCAAAGAGTCGGATATTGCTGCATGCGGGCCGGTCTCCTGCTTGAATGACTACTTGGATTGGTTCGGCTGGTTGACCATTCCGATGCTGGCATTTGCCGCGTTCGTGCTCATCGCTGTAGCTCTATTGATGGCCCTGCGCTCGCAGAAGCAACAAACAAACCAGTCATAAGTAAATGACAAGTAACAGCCGACCTAATGGTCGGCTGTTTTCAATCATCACTCACTTTTTAAATCTTGCGATCTTATTCCATATCCCTATCCTCCAATAAGGAGCTTGTGAAACATTACTTAAAAATCATGATGAGGAGATGGAATTTGTTATGCATAAAGTAATCAACCCCAAAATCCACTATTTCGGAACTTCGGTCGTGTTGATAAGTACGATCAACGAAGACGGCACCCCCAACCTGGCTCCGATGTCCTCTGCCTGGTGGCTCAATCAATCATGTATGCTTGGAATGAGCAGCAAGTCTCAAACTGTTCAAAATATGATCCGTGAAGGTGAGTGTGTGCTTAATCTCCCGTCGATTGACTTGATTCCCGCCGTTGATCGTCTGACCCTGTTAACAGGTCGGAACCCAGTCCCTGAGTCGAAAGCAGAGAGGGGATATAAGTTCGAGGCGAATAAATTTGGTGTCGCAGGGTTAACTCAACTTCCGTCCCAGCTTGTTCAAGCGCCGCGCGTGAAAGAATGCCCCGTCCATCTGGAAGCCAGGTTTGTAAAGCTCCATCCTTTTGAAGAACCAAGTTCGCTTGTTGCCATCGAAGTGCATATTGAAAAAGTTCATATCGAAGAGGATCTTCTTATAGATGCCCAATCAAATTATATCGATCCTTCGAAATGGAATCCGATGATTATGAACTTTTGCGAATATTTTGGTTTAAGTGATCAATTGTCTGCATCTAAATTAGCTCCGGTATTCGGACCTGATTCAGTAGAAAGCATGGATATGTAATGAGTGGTGTGGCAAATAAGGGTACGCCATTTGTGACTAGCGTTTGGCTTGAACTCAACAAGTTTGCAATAAAAAAGCGACAGGATTCATCCTGCCGCTGGTGCTCCAAGGAAAACTAAAATTTCTTCGATGCTGGTATTGATGTAAGTATTCATTCCAGATATGTACTTGCTGAACTCTTCCGAAGACATTTTACTTTTGCCTTGCGTATAAGACTTGATCTCTTGAATGCTGTCGGTTTTGTATTTGTTCAATTTCTTTAGCATAACGTTGCTTCTTTTTTTCATGTCGGATGTCTGCTTGGTACAAGTTTTCTTTGCTTCGCTGAGACTTTTTTTAACCTTATCAAGTGACGTCTTCGCTTGGCCCAATGTTTCTGGACTGGCTTTAGCCTTCTTAAGGCTGCTGTATTCAGTAGAAAGCTGTTTGTATTGATTGGTAAGCGAGGTCACATTCACGCACACAGGGTGCTTGTACACTTTTTGGGCAGCCTTCACTTTTTTCACCAGTACGTTATAGTCCTTAAAGTACAGTTTATGAATCTCAGACGTAGAAACGGATGCTGCAAAAGCCTGTGACGGAATGAACAATGCCAGCATCAGAAGTAATACAAAAGTCTTTTTCATTAGGATATGCACCTCTTCGGTTGTAGTTCTTATAGCATATACCATAATTTGTCACCCATCAATATTTAAGTAGAAAACTTATTTTTATTTCTCCAATCCAATGATCACACAGCTTTATAGCTATTCTTAATATTCGCGCACCTTCATACAATGAATGGATGCACGATCCTATGAAGAACGGCATATAAGGTGCGCCCGGGAAGGGGGATGGAATGCTTCGTGGAGCGAAATTACGTATGTGTGGGAAATCGGAAATGGCTGGAGGAAGGATCAGACAGGAGCTGAAGTCCAAACTAGTGATTCGAATCGGAATGGCAGCCAGCTCTTTACTGGTTGTCGATAAATCGCTTGGCCCCCAGTTATGGGTACAGCGGGGTGTAAGAGCATGGCCTTGACGGGGAGCGGATTACTGTTAGTAGCACTGACTGGCTTGATGGGGGCGCCGCATTGTCTGATTATGTGCGGAGGGATCGTTTCGTCTCTGGCCCTTCGAACCAGCGGCTCTCCGCTTGCTTCTGTGTTAGCCTACAACGCTGGCAGAGTGACAACGTACACGGTCATTGGAGGCTTTATGGGGATGGTCGGCTCCTTTCTGGATGTGGCTGGCAGCTTTGTAGGCTTCCAAGGAGCGGCCAGCATCATTGGTGGACTGCTCATTCTGCTGTGGACATTTCGTCGGTACACATTGCCGATTTATAACGCTCATCTGCCGAGACATTCTTTTTTTCACCTGAAATTGGAACGGCTTGGTCAGCGCTATGAGTTGTTTGCGACATTTCTAACCGGCCTATTGCTCGGTTTTCTTCCATGCGGTTTGACTTATGCGATGCAGATGAATGCAGCGGCATCCGGTTCTAGTCTGGAAGGCCTCTTGATCATGCTGGTATTTGGACTCTCGACTTTTCCCATTCTGCTCCTAACGGCGGTGTCTGCTGGCAGTCTAACGAAAAAGTGGCGCAGAGGAATGCGCAAATTCGGCGGAATTCTAGCCTTTTTAATGGGAATACTGTCAATATTAAAGGGATTTAGCGCCAACGGATGGATTCCGGGTATTCACCCATGGTTATGGTAAACAGGACTAGCGAACTTTGAGCAGTGTCCTTACTGTGACATATTGATCCTCCCAACGAAGGACCGCTTCCGCATGCCAAAGCCCTTGCATAACAGGTACGGCAGTTGCGATGTATACACCCGGCTTGGATTCGACAATTTCAGCGGGGAACACACCACAAAACATATCGGGCATGGTGAGGTTGAGTTCAATATCGGCGTTAACAACTGGCTTCTCAGGTAGCTCGGTAATGAAAACCTGAAAGGCTGTTTCCTGCATGGGTTCGGCAACGGATTGAACGGATTGTATTTCCATGCGAAGCTGCCCGTCGGTATAATGATCTTCTACTTTGGGACGATCATGAACCTGCCAATACAGAATCACAGCCGCGATCATAAAGAGCAACAGCAAAGCCATGCCCGATCTTGTCTTCATGATAACCCTTCTTTCACCTGAAAACATGAGTATTCTCTCATAGGTATGTAAGTAAAGGTCAGAACATGCACATATGGATGAGGCTCTAGTTCTGGATATGTGTCGGAACACTAATATGGAGAAGAAATTCGTACCGGAACTTAATCCCCCCTCCGCAACCTTCCAGGGATGTAGGAACGTCCCTGTGACATGGTTGCGGATTTTTTTGATAGTGGACTCTGTAAGATCGTTTGCTGGCTATGATCACACCAAAGAGTTGATACGTATCCGGTGGGAAAGTCCGGTTGATTTCTCATTACTTGAGAAAATGATCGAGTTTAATATTATGGATAAGGGAGACTGTTCAACTTTTTGGCGGAAATAAGAGTGCATAAGGAAATCCCCTTGGAAATGGGGATTTTTGATTCTTAACTTCGAGAAGTCGCCTTGTAGACAGACAGTAGATTGAAAAATTGTGCCATAAATGAATGAAACGAGACGTTACTTGACAACGTAATAACGAAAGGAAGTCATGGCACAATCAAAACTGGAAAAAACCTCTGCTGCTTTAACTGGAGCTTAGATGTTTTTAGTCAGAGGTTTAACCATAAACATTCTCAGTTAAGAGGGGAGAAGTACTGTTGGAATCACTTTGGTTGGAGTATGCATGGGCATTACTAATTCTTATTGGATTGGAAGGTTTATTATCAGCGGATAATGCCCTTGTTCTGGCAGTGATCGCGAAGCACTTACCGGAGGACCAGAAGAAGAAAGCCATTAATTATGGGATCATTATGGCTTTTGTTTTTCGCTTCGCTGCTCTGTTTGCAATATCGTTCATTGCGAATGTCTGGCAAATACAGGCGATCGGAGCTGCTTATCTTCTATACCTCGGGTTAAAGCACATCATCAAAGCGCGTTTCGGTAAGGAAAACAAGAATATTCGCGAAGACGTAAAGAAAGATGCTGCTGGTAAAGGCTTCTGGCCAACGGTAAGCAAAATTGCTATTGCAGATCTTGCCTTTGCAATTGATTCCATTCTTGCTGCAGTGGCTTTGGCACTGGGTCTCCCAGATTCCCCGCTTCCGGAATTCGGCGGTATGGACGGAGGACAATTCTTGGTTGTCGTGCTTGGCGGAATCGCCGGGCTCGTTCTGATCAAATTTGCAGCCACATGGTTTGTAAAGCTGCTTGCTCAACGGCCAGCACTGGAGACCACGGCTTATGCCATCGTGGCATGGGTCGGTGTCAAGCTCGCTGTGATTACTTTGGCCCATGAAGATATTGGGGTGTTAAATCATGATTTCCCACATAGCACAGTCTGGACCATTATCTTCTATGGTGTCTTGGTGGCGATAGCTCTTCTCGGTTGGTTTGCTCCTGCGAAAAATAAACAGTCACAAACCGATCAACTCTAGTTCCGTGTTTTCCATCATTACTGACAGATGGCCTTCCCGTAAGGGAAGGCCATTTTACATGTTCCCCTTATTTAGTTGACACGACACTAATTAGTTTCCTATAATCGATGCGTCACTAAATGGTGTCCAATTAGAATGCAGTCATTTGGAAAGAAATTGGAGTCTGAAGAAGTTTCACTTCTTGACAATATTTTTTACTTGACGTAAGCGAGCCCGCAGATGCAGAGGACGTATGTTTGCTTTGAACGTCGCCCCTTCATTGGATGCCAAACGACCGAGACAAGCCTTTTCACTCGATCGGATTTATAGTATGCTAAGCATATTAGGGAGGAGTGGGAATTTATGGTGAAACAACTAATCGTCGGAGATGCCCTACATGAATTGGCCCTTACGCGCCGCACCCTGGAGTGCTTACCCGAGGAGCATATGACATGGAAACCGCACGTCAAATCCATGACGTTAGGCGGGCTCGCCACGCACCTGGTCAACCTGCTCAACTGGCAAGTCGCGATTTTTCTATACCCGGAATTCGATCTTTCGACCGTGCCGCTTCGGCGGGAACCTTTGGAAAGACGCGAAGACATGCTGGAGGAATTCGACGCGAACGTTATCAAGCTTGAACAGCTGTTAGCCGAATGCGACGAGAAAGCGCTCGCCGAGGAATGGACCTTGCGGAACGGCGACCATATCATTCTGCGCCAACCGCGGGCGATCGCGCTTCGCACCTTCGGTTTAAGCCATATGGTTCACCATCGGGCGCAGCTCGGGGTATATTTGAGGCTGCTTGATATTCCGGTGCCGGGCATCTACGGTCCCTCAGCCGATGAGGAAGGCAAGTGAACAAAACGCAGGGTACTTGTAAGAGACAAGAACATACACACATACGAAGTCGCGGAAATCGCGGCTTTTTTTTGTCTGCCGATATGGACCGAAAATTATAATCCTAACCGAGTGGATGATATTCTAGTTCCAATCGACCTCGGCAGCCTAGTATAACGGGCAGTTTTATTGAATCAATTATATATGGAAACTGGGTGTTTTCGAGTGTAATAATTGAGTTATTCAAAAGAGCAATCTGTAAGAAATCCATGCATTATTAATTTGCTATGATTTAAAAAAGGAGTTGTCAACAAGTCAATTTCATTTTGGAGGGATGGACATGAACCAAAACAAATGCAACAAACAAAATTGCAACGCAAGTAGGTGAATGCGAGATTGTGATCACACAGACCCGAGCGAATCGTTTTCAAACATGCTGTGTTTCCCCATTTTCTGGCGACATTCGATAAGGTGAAAACATATGCCATCCCAGGTGCCGAACAGACCATGGATCGTCTTGAAGAGCATCTGGCAAGTATGTCTTGACGTTAACGGTAAACACGGGTTCAAATCAGGAAGTGTACAACCTTCTATTAGAAGTAAACTATAACGCGGTGTAATAACTGCTATTAGCGGCTTTTTTTGTGTTATTGAGACAAAAGCTTATTTCGATTTAATCTGAATGTTGAAGGAGTGTACGTATGAAGACATTAGGGTCGATGAATGTAGATGTTATAACGCTGTTTGTGGAGGATTTGCAAAGGGTGAGAGCGTTCTATCAAGACGTATTTCGATTTTCCGCCACATATGAAGACGATGTGTCTGCAGTATTTGATTTCGGAAATATGAGCATTAACCTCCTGGATATTTCCGAGGCATACGGTCTGATCCATCCTGGAACAGTTGCAAGCCGAGAATCCGGATCTCGATTTCAGTTTACCATTAGGGTGGAAGATGTGGATGCAGTATGTAATGAATTGAATAAACAAGGCGTTACTCTACTTAATGGTCCAGTGGACCGACCATGGAGGGTACGCACTGCCGCCTTCACAGATCCGGCAGGACATATCTGGGAGATAGCGCAGCAATTGATATAGAATTAAACTTTATGTATCGATCTTGACTGCACGAAAATAGCCGTCGGTATGACTGACAACCGGATGGTGCTCCGAAGTACCTACAGGAAACGGTTAGTTTGGGAGACTAATTTCAGTCTTCAGGCGGAGGTCAACGATGATGAGGTCCTTATAATAAGGAATGGAAAGGAGAGACATACCCACAATCAAGCTGGACATCTTTTAAAGACAAATTGGAGGTTGAAAAGGTTGAATAGGCACGACAACAGCACCAATGCACCAAGCCTTCTACGCAATCGGTTCCTGCAGACGATTTTATTATCAAGTGTACTTCTGCAGATCGGCATCTGGGTACGTAATTTCGCGATCCTCCTGTATGTTGCGGATAGAACAAATAACGATCCATACGCCATTTCGCTTATCAGCGTAGCAGAATTCGCACCTATTTTTGTTTTTTCGTTCATCGGAGGTACATTTGCGGACCGCTGGAGGCCAAAGCGAACGATGATCTGGTGCGATTTATTATCCGCGGTTTCGGTATTCGTAGTGCTTCTGACCATACATTACGGTTCTTGGCAATCCGTCTACCTTGTCGCATTCATCTCGGCTATTCTTTCGCAGTTCTCGCAACCTTCAAGTATGCGGTTATTTAAGTATCATGTGTCTGAAGAACAACTGCAGCAAGGGATGGCTTTATTCCAATCGCTAATGGCCATCTTCATGGTGCTTGGCCCTATGCTTGGCACCTTCGTTTATAGCAGGTTTGGCCTTGAAACATCAATCGCTGTGATGGGCGTGGTCTTTCTGCTTTCCGCACTCGTCCTAATTCGCCTTCCTGAGGATAATATGAAATCTCAAACGGCCGCAGTCAAAGGGCAATTCCGTAAAGATTTTGCGGAAGGCTTCCGCTATGTTTGGCAAAGCCAAGTACTGCGTATGCTCGGACTCGCGTTCATTCTCGCAGGACTTGCTGTTGGCGTAGCCCAAGCTCTCAACCTGTTTATTGTAACGGAGCGGCTGGGTAAGAGCGAGGAGTTCCTGCAATATCTGCTGATGGTGAATGGCGTAGCCATGCTGATCGGCGGGGGGATCGTTGCCGTCTTTGCGAAGCGGGTTCCGCCGCAGGTTCTTCTTGCAATAGGCATGCTGGCAGGCGCGGTCTGCACAGCCATTGTCGGTTATTCGACGAGCGTTACGGTCACGCTGACCGTTCAATTTCTGAATGGGCTTGTCTTCCCTTGCATTCATATCGGAATCAGTACCATGATCTTGAAATGGTCACATGCTTCCATTGTCGGTCGGGTGAATGGGGTTCTGAATCCGATGTTCGTAGGCATGATGGTCATTTCCATGTCTTTCGCTGGTGCGTTAAAGGATGCCTTTTCGCTGAGCACGATATATGGCGGAGCCGGATTACTATTTCTTCTTGGCGCACTGGTCATGGTGCCGATCATGAACCAAAAAGCGCCGGATAACGTACTTACCGCACAAGAGATATAATCTCGCGATATCTATAAGGTTTGATGCAAAAGAGCCGGCTATGAAAAATGAGTCGGTTCTTCTTCATGTCTGAACCTTCTTGTTATTTCCTTCGCCTATAAAGAGTAGGAACAACAATGCATCGTCCTTGTCATTGATAACGGGGCCCGGACATGCGTTTTGTTTCATTAGATAAAGGAGGAAATGATCATGAAAAAAACAACCATCGCATATCTAAGTGCAATGTTATTAATCGGGGGAACTTTGCCGTCGCAGGCCGTTCATGCGGCTCCCCAAGCGGAAGCGGGGCAAAGCGTAGTAAGCTCCGGATTCAAGCTGAATCCGGCTATTATAAAGAAATACGGGGGAGCCGTATTTGAACTGGAATCTTTAACAGCTACTCCACAGTCCATGGAATATGTCATTTCACGGAATGTCCCTGAAAATATGGATCCGGAAATGGACCGGAATATTATGCTTATGAACTATGTCGTAATGGACAGCAACGGATGGATTTACGACCGTATTCAGGCGGAAGACAAAATGCGCGAAAAGCCGGACGGCACGTTTGACCGTTATTATAAAGAGAAACTGGGCGCTTTAAAGGGCAAACCGAAAGAACTTATCATCAAGCCCTATGTAGGAGGCAATTATGATGATAAAAGTACAAAGTTAGCGAATAAAGCCACCATAACGGCGAAGCTATCGGATACCTATCCGGTTAAGCTGGATCAGGGCAAGATCGGAATCATGACCGTAACGGGTGTGAAATTCGAAAAGAACCGGACCGTGCTTACGTTGTCGATCGAAGGGGAGACGGCATCCATTCAAAACGTTGGAACTTGGCTCGTGGAAAATGGAAAGGCCCTGGATTCAACCCGTAAGAAATTGATCAGCTTGAAAGACGGTGTTTACCGCTACGAGCTTGATTTCCCGGCGGTTGATCGACATGCGGCCCTTCAGGTGATGACCAAGCGAATGACGCCTGTTACGTTTTTAAAAGAGTTGGAGATGAGGATTAAGCTCCAGTAAAAGCCAACCATATGCAGAAAGTAGAAACGGCCATCAG
This sequence comes from Paenibacillus lautus, assembly GCF_050482385.1. Taxonomy (GTDB): domain Bacteria; phylum Bacillota; class Bacilli; order Paenibacillales; family Paenibacillaceae; genus Paenibacillus_AQ; species Paenibacillus_AQ lautus_B. The sequence continues at coordinate 76,613 of NZ_JBCNHV010000016.1, read as the reverse complement.
TGCCGTTTCTTTTTTTTTTGCACAAATCATGAACCGAACCTCCATTCTGTTCGCCTTTATAGTATAGTACTTTTGGGAGTTGACAGGATGGAAAGCGAAGAACGATTGTTTGAGTTGTGCCGGAAAGGCAATAAAGATGCTTTTTTTAAGCTGGTGGAACCTCTGCTGAGCCGAGTATACAGTACGTCCGCGGCTATTTTGCGCTCCACTCATTTGGCTGAGGATGCGGTACAGAACACGCTGATCGAAGCATATCAAGCCATTATTCAAGGGAAAAAAATAAGGAATTTCAAATCCTGGTTCAATCATTTGGCGGCCTGCCGTGCATTGGATCTAGTCAGACAGAGGTCACGGCACGCTAATGTTTCGGGAAATATCGACGAGCTGGAGATTCCGGACGAGCATGAAACACCGCTGGAAGCCGTACTGAAAAAAGAGAGGGGATCCGAGCTGCTGGAATGTGTCATGTCACTGGACATCCACCATCGGTCCGTCATTGCGCTGTATTATTACCAGGAGCTATCCATCGATGAGATTGCTGACGTTCTCGGCATCAAGGCCGGGACGGTTAAATCGCGGCTTCATACCGCCAGACTAAAGCTGAGCCAAACGGCATCCCGACTAAAAATGGAGCAGGTGATCGAATGTTAAACCAGGATGAAGGGCAGCTGAAGAAAAAAATACAGCAATCGTTAGATGAAATTCCGCTTCCTGATTCTTTAATTCAATTTGCCAAGGAGGTACCGCTTTATTGTCAGCAGCCGGAGGAGGACATCGTGGTGACGAAGCCCCGGCAGCGAAGCGGCAGAAGAAAGTATACAATAGCTGCAGCCAGCATGGTGTTGGCCTTATCTCTGGGTTTTACCGTCCAAAAGTCTCCGGCTCTTGCCGCTATGGTCAAAGGGATTCCCGGTTTCTCCATCGTTTCGGATTGGCTGAACACGCTGCGCGGACATGATGGTGTTGAGAATGCCCAATCCCATGGCTACAGTCCGTTTGAACCTGTCGTGAAACAGTTTGATGGGGTGACAGTCAGCATCAGCGATGTATATTTGACGAGCGATAAGCTGTCATATAAAGTGTTCATTAAATCCAACCGTTTGAAACAACATGTCTTTAAAAGACAGGACGGCAGTTTGGATCTTAACAGGGAAGCACCGGTCTATTCCGTAAATATTCCTGAACTTGCCGATGGAGGCAGCAGCGCCGGCGTTATGATCGAATCAAGCGATGATGCAAAGGAGCCGATACTGGTAATCAGCCGGATTGGTGAAGTAAATCCAGAGGATGTCAAAAAGTTTTTAAACCAAAACCCTAAAGAATTGCAATTTGAAATCGGTATTCAACCCTACGTTGATGAAGACAGCAAACAAACAACAGATACACTCAAGATGAGTGTTCCTTTTCATCATACGGACTGGTTGGAGGATCGGATCATACCGATTCATCAGACCGTCAAGGTGGCAGGGGACCCGGATTTGCGGGAAATGATGCTGGAGCATATAAAAATTACACCGACCAATACCTATCTCGATATCAAAATCGCGGATGAAGCGGATTATTATCTGTTATTCGGCCATTCTGGAGCCACCCCATATGTAACGGATGATAAGGGAAAGAAGTACCAATTGCATACGGACACCCCGCAGAACATGGTGGATGTTCCCGGTTCGAAACGGATGAACGGCAACAAGCTTATGTTTACCGGCTCCCCTTACTTCGATGAGTCGGTAAAGTCTCTTACGCTGCACTTGGATCAAGTGTTACTGACAGAAAAGAGCCCGGGCGGATCGTTTACCCTTTCACTAGACGAAACATATCCAAAGAAAGTCCGCTTTAAAGACCAGGAGTTAACGATAACCGGGGCGAGTTACAAGGACGACTATTTGCGATTGAAAATTAAAAAGGAAAGTTCTGATCATAACAAGCGTTTGGGTATTATGTTTGCAATGTACCCCGAAGCCAAAGAGAGTATAAATCCCGAATTGCAGGAGCGTTTCGATAAAGGCATCGGGATAGATTCAGGGCAAGCACGAGTGAGAAGCGAACAGGACGGTTACTATGAAGTACGAGTTTTCGCTCCTAAGCTGGATACCTATAAAATTGAAATGTATCGGGAAGCTGCCCCAGTCCGGATAAACCAAGACATTACAATACCTGTCCATTCACTTCGATGACTGTGAAGAAGCACTACTTTATTTTTTTCGACATGAATGTGAGGTGGTTGCATGGATAACAAATTATATGATCGCATCAAGGGCGGCCTGTACGGAGTGGCTGTAGGCGACGCGCTTGGTGGAACGACGGAGTTTATGAGCAAGCGGGAGATTAAGGAGAAGCACGGCTATTTGACGGAGATTATCGGCGGCGGGGTGTGGCATCTGGAACCGGGGGAAGTGACCGATGATACGATGATGACGCTTTGCGTGGCAGAAGGGATACTCGAAAATCCTGATGAGCCGCTGGAGGCGATCGGGCGTTTCTTTATGGAATGGTATCAATCACGTCCCAAAGACATAGGGAATATCATCCGTCATGTTTTTCAGAAATACGAGGGGGACTGGTTTGAAGCGGCCTTTGTTGCGCACATGGATATGGGGCAAAGCGGTGGGAATGGTTCCCTCATGCGCTGCCTGCCGGTGGCTCTGGCCTATAAGGACCCGGCGGATATTGCCCGAGTGACAATCTTACAGTCACGGATGACGCATTATGATCCAAGGTGCGCCGAAGTCTGCGTGATGTACAACCGAATGGCGCAACGCCTTCTACAGGGTGAAAATTTAAGAGCAGCCATCATGGCCGAGGTGGTGGGAAGCGAATACGAAGGCATCATTGAAGCACAGCCGGATTGCCCGGCAAGCGGTTTTGTGGTGCATACCTTCCGGTGGGTACTACATATTTTGCTCCATACGTCAGATTTTGCAGGAGTCGTACAGAAGGCGGCAAATCTAGGGGAAGATTCCGATACGATCGGCGCCATTGCCGGTGGTTTGGCAGGTATCTACTACGGATATGAGAGTATTCCTGCCCGATATGCGGAGGCGATCCTCATCCAAGAGAGACTCGATCGGATAATTTCGCAATTGCATGCATTGAAAACTTTATAGAGTTGCTGAGATGTACATCTCTTTAGCATGTGACTATTTAAATTTAGAAAATATCAGCTGTATCGTAAATCATCCTCTGTATAAAATAGAATGCTTCACCCATAATAAGACAGATTGTTTTATTCCAAACATACAGAGGAGCAGATGAATGTGAAAAACAAAGGATTGGTGGCATTACTGTTAACCTTGGCGCTAGTTTTTACCATGACGCCAGTAGTACCTGTGCAAGCGAAGGTTGCTAAGGAGAAGGATTGCCTAAGTCCCAAAATGGTGCAGCTAAAAACCGATATGCAGAAAGTTTGGATCGACCACACAATATGGACAAGAAGCTATATTGTCAGCGCCGTATCCAATCGACCGGATCAGAAGGACGTATTGGACCGGCTATTGCAGAACCAGCAGGACATAGGCAATGTGATCAAGCCATATTATGGAGAAGCCGCAGGCAATAAGCTGGCTGATCTTCTAAGAGAGCATATTCTGATCGCAGTGAAAATTGTAGACGCTGCCAAAGCGGGCAATCAGGCAGATGTAACCAAGTTAGAGGCAGATTGGCATAGAAACGCCGACGATATCGCCAAATTTTTAAGCGCAGCGAATCCGAACTGGCAGTTTAAAACGCTGCAAGATATGCTATATACGCACCTTCAGCTGATTACGGAAATCGTCGTTAGCTGTATCAAAGGTGATTGGAAAGCGGATATTGCAGCAACCGACAAAAATGAGATCCATATGATTCATTTAGCGGATATCCTGACGGAAGGCATTATCAAACAATTCCCTGGAAAATTTTGAAGCGACGGTTAAGTAGCAGGTATTGTTGGAGCAATGATTGGACTCAGACCAAAAACAGCACCTTGGTTTCCGTAGGTGCTGTTTTTGGTTTACGCATTGATTCAAATGTGATAATCGTGTATTTTTAAAGGAATGATAAACCTCTATTTCCAGATAAGTGTAATTTGAAAAAACTGCAAGTTAGGTCTTGAGTGATACTGGCCTCTATTTTGGGAAAGGTGGACTTTAGAATGTTCCTACTCAGTATCATTTTGTATGCGATCGTCGTTTCGTTCGGGTACTTATGGATCAAAAAAAAGCTGAAGGTATCCTACGATTCAGATGGGCTGCTGTATAAGCATATTAATCGATTTCATCTAATTGGGGAGTCCATCATTGTAGTTGTTTTTCTAATCGGCCTTTTCTACATGAGGATTGTTATGGAGTGGAGATTATCGGCTTATCAGGACGTTATTCTTGTAATAGCTTTTCTACATGCATTCCGATCCGTTGTTGAAAGACGCTATAAGAAGGATTCCAAACAATACCTCCTCAGTGCTTATACAAGTGTCAGCGGCTTTCTCTTTTTCCTTGGTGTCGAGCTATTTGTGTGACAAACACGAGAAGAACCGAAGTCCTATAAGAAACATTCCATCTAAAACAAACCTATACAAAACAAATTAAGCTTTTTATAATTGCCCGAAAGGGTGGATATAGAAAGCTTTCTCTTCAAAAGTAGAGTAGGGGGGCAAGCGAGTTCGATTTTTCGGGAAAATAAAAAAACTTGGCAGATACGCCAAGGAATATAAAAAAACAATTGAACGCAAAAAAGCGCTATGCTATAATCAGTGGCGCAATTGAAAATCATGTGAAATCAGATATTATAATTACTTTTCCTAAATTAATTGTACATCGGTGGCCATGATTTGTCAATGCACTTTTTTCAGACCAGATTGAAAAGGAGTGTGTTCAGAAAAACATGGAAGCGAAGGAATGGCAGTTAGAACAAGAACGGCTGGATCAGGTAAGGGAAAAGCTGAAGGCGAGGATCGACGAGTTGGAACCAAGCGTTAGCGGAATGCGAGATCAGGCTGCTGAGATTCGCAGGCGATTCTGGGAAGAGGTCACGGTCAACACAAGCTCGGACGAAGACTTTGAAGAAACATTTTATACGATTAAACAACAGGCTGCAGTGTTATCCGAAAGGGAGCGTCGTCACCGGCTTCTGACGCAACAATGGAGGAGCTTGCATCGTCTGTTGCCCTCTCCTTATTTTGGGCGCGTCGATTTTCTAGAGGACGGCCTGGATGTGAGTGAGCAGATTTATATTGGCGTATCTTCCTTCGTCGATGAAGATGGGTTGAGCTTCCTGGTGTATGATTGGCGCAGTCCTATCGCGAGTCTCTACTACGACCATTCCCCCGGTGCGGCCTCTTACGTCACACCGGTCGGGCAGATCACGGGTACGATGGAATTGAAACGACAGTATCAGATTCACAATGGACAAATCCGTCATTTGTTTGATGCAAGCGTAACGATCGGCGACGAGCTGCTCCAGCAAATGCTGGCCAAAGGCGCGAACTCGCAAATGAAAAGTATCGTATCAACCATCCAAAAGGAGCAAAACGCCATCATCCGAAACGATCATAGCCGGCTTCTTATCGTGCAGGGGGCGGCAGGGAGCGGGAAGACCTCCGCGGCATTGCAACGTGTGGCATATTTACTGTACAAAAACCGCGATTCGCTTAAGGCTGACCAGATCGTTCTATTCTCACCAAATCAAATATTTAACAGTTACGTATCTTCCGTCCTTCCTGAGCTCGGCGAGGAGAACATGCAGCAGACGACTCTGCAGGAATACCTCGAATATTGGCTGGGTTCATCCTTTAGTCTGGAGGATCTCTTCGATCAGATCGAATATGTACTGACCGCTCACTCAACTCCCGATTATGAGGCTCGCCTTCAGGGGATGAAGTACAAGGCTTCCGAGGCTTTCTTGAGAGCCCTGCAGAACTATGCGCAATGGCTGGGGCGGAAAGGCATGCTTTTCAACGGCATTCGGTTTCGGGATCGTGATCTGATTACGGCGGAGCAAATGAGAACCCAATTTTACAGCTACGACCCTTCCTTGAGCTTGGCCAATCGTGTCGAACTCCTGCAGAAATGGCTTCTGAAGGAACTTTCGCTAATTGAACGCAAGGAGCGCGGGGCGTCCTGGGTTGAAGAGGAGCTTCATTACCTTGACAACGAGCAATATGCGGAAATTTTCAGCGAGCTCCATAAGGATAGGGAGGTGTTTGACATTGCCGAGCGTTATGCCGTCGTTCACGAGAAAATAAACAATAAGCGCAGAGAAGATGAAGGTGACTTTGACTTCGCCGAGCGGGAGGAAGAATTACTCAGTCAAAGGATCGTGAAGGAGAGCTTCAAACCGCTAAGACAACACGTGAAGAAATTATCGTTTATCGATGTTCAAAGCCTATACGTCCAATTGTTTGACGATGAAGTTGCTTATCGAGAGAAGACAAATGAGACTGAGATCCCCGTTCTATGGCCAGAAATTTGTAAGCAAACCAAAGAAAAGCTGGAGCGGCTTGAGTTATTCTATGAGGATGCGACTCCGTATTTGTATCTAAAAGAACTGATCGAAGGCGTTCGGACGAACACGGAGATTCGGCATGTCTTTGTTGATGAGGGACAGGATTATTCGACGTTTCAATATGAGTATCTCAAAAAACTATTTCCGCGTGCCCGCATGACGGTACTCGGTGACTTCGGGCAGGCGATCTTTACGCAATCAACGAAGCTGCAGGATCCCGATTCGCCGCTGTTTCGGCTATATGGAGAAACTGAAACAAGCTTGATCCGCCTTGTGCGCAGTTATCGTTCAACTCGGGAGATCGTGGAATTTACGAAAGTACTGCTCTCTGATGAGTCGGAAATCGTCCCCTTTGAAAGGAGTGGACCGAAGCCTCTTCTCGCTAGGTTAGAAGGTGGGGAGAAGCGTGACGCACGAATATTGAAAGACATCGCGGCACTACAAGCAGAAGGCTTTGACTCTATTGCCGTCATTACGAAGACTGCGGCTGAAAGCCGAGCAGCCTTTGAGTCGTTGCGGGTGCAAGGAAACGATGCATTGCAGCTCATTACGAAGGAGACGGTTACCTTTGAAAAAGGAGCGATGGTTATTCCTGTATATCTCGCCAAGGGTGTTGAGTTTGATGCAGTCCTGATTTATGAGGCATCATCTCAAGTTTACAGCCGGGAAAACGATCGCAAACTTCTGTATACAGCATGTACACGGGCCATGCACCGACTTCATGTATACACAACGGGCGATTGGTCGCCGTTCGTGCAGGCAGTGCCTGCTGATTTGTATGAGAAAGCAACATATTGACGGATCGGGGATGACTCCCTTCCGAGATAAAATGCTGCTCAAGATTCAGCCAATCTTCGAAAACAGATCCATTTGTTCCTCGACCATCATTTATTATCCATAGACAGCTCGAGTGAGAAGAATGCAAGGATCATTTCAGCTCCTACGCAAACAAAGCCCCGACTCGCTCATATATAAACAGCCTAGGCCGTTAGTCGGCCAAGGCTGTTTTTTGTTGCTTGTTAGCCTGAACCGTACGTTAGTACAAGGGCAGAGGACTTTCTTACCGGCTCAGGGCTGTGAGACTTGTCGCTAGATATGACACAGCTCATCGTCTTTGCTGATGTTAAACGCTGACGGTAGGTTCAACCGTAGTTATTCTGTTATGGACTGAATCGAGGTTAACCGTTGCGCCAATCGGCAAAGCGGCTTTATAAAAACCATGACCTGTAGCAAAGTTCGTTATAAGCGGCTTACCGAGAGGCACAACAAATTCATTGATTAAATCTTCATAGGATTTGCCATAAGCAACCTGGCAGCCTGAGCATTCCCCCATAATAATACCGATGCAGTCACGAAATTTTCCGGCAAGTTTTAAATCATTCAAGTACCTGTAGACGGTATTGGTAGGTTCATGCGTTTCTTCAAGAACGAGAATCTTCCCCCGTGTATCGATTTCGAAAGGCGTGCCTAACGTATCGACAAATGATGTCAGATTACCACCCACAAGTGGCCCCGTAACGTTGCCCGGAACACGGCTTATCAGCGGCATCCCCGGTGGATTCAAGATGGAGCGGGTTAATGAATATACGGATGTCGCAGAAAAAAACTGATCGAAATTATAAGCGGGCGTTTCGGGCTTAAAGTCAATAAGCAGCAGACTATGGAATGTTATTAAATCCGCGTATTGATGCAGTACATTTAATAGTACCGTGATGTCGCTGTAACCCGTAACGATTTTTGGATGATTTCGTATCTCATTATAATCAAGGTGCGGGAGAATTCCAGCCACTCCTGTACCGCCTCTGGTGGGCAGTATCATTTTCACCTGCTCGTCCCGAAACATCATCATCAAATCGGATGCCCGCTGCTCGTCTGTGCCGGCAAGAAACCCGTTTTGTGCATATACATATTGACCCAATACAACATTAAGCCCCATTGCTCTCAAATATTCGATTCGTGCATTAATGATGTTCGCAGCGAGCGGGCTACCTAAGGTAACGATTCCAACGGTATCGCCCCTTTGCAAGATTGGCGGACGTATCGGCATATCCTTTTCTTCCTTCCCAGAGAATAGAAGAAGCCATCGTGATCATGTCTTTAGAATATATTGTCTAAATTCGCTATGCAGTACTAAAAAAGAATTTGAATGAACAAAAAGCGCTCTTACATAATGGTTAGAAAGCACTGTGTTCATCGCATATGCCTCCCGTCCCGAAATGTTCAATCTCGTTTAGATAACATGAGCTTTATTGGTGGTACTACCTTCTATGAAGACTTCGAATGTTGGATAGCTGTCTCAATGTAGGCTCTCAAAGTTTTGATAAACGTTCGCATGGCGTATCCGACATACCTGTCGCTGCGGTAGATCAGACAGATGTCCTGAGAAGGCGTAGGGTTTCTCAGGTGCACAACCTTGATGTCTTGATTTTGAAGATTCTCCAGCAGAAGTCGTGGCAGAACACAAGCGCCAACTCCGCTCTGTACCATCTGAAGGAGGGAGGATAACGTTGTCGTCACCATATGCGGCTGTAGAGTAAACCCTTTGTCCATGCAAAATCGGTCGATCAGCTTCCGGCATTGGTGGTCTGCTGGAAACATGACCATCTTTAAGGTTTGCAGCCTGTTCAAGGGGATGAAGTTCTCCGCGGCAAGGGGATCATTCATGCTTACCGCCAATGAGAACTCCTCATGAAACAGGGGAATTGACGTGAGACATTCATCGATAACAGGTCCAATGGTTACGCCGACATCAATGCTTCGGTCCAGAACTTGTTCTGTTACTTTCGTGGTTTCCAAAAGGGACAGCGAGATGGTGGGATAGGTCTGATGGAAGTTCAGCAGCAAGGCATTAAACATGAGATCCGCGTCACCGGGCAAGACACCGATGGAAAGAGATCCGCCTTGCATTTGCTTCAGATCAGCAATGGCGTCGCCCGCTTGCTGCAGATGCCTGAACACGGCAGCACCATGTTCACGAAGAATTGCTCCAGCGTCTGTTAGGACAATGGTTTTTCCCACACGATCGAACAACAGAACCCCTAATTCTTCTTCCAATCTCCTTATTTGCTGGCTGATGTTGGGTGCGCTGACTCCCATTTTTTCGGCTGCTCTCGTGAAATGAAGCTCTTCACAAATAGCCATGAAATATTGCAGTTGTTTTAACTCCATCGCTCACACCTGCTTTCTATTGCATCGCTGTATCATGTTCAATGATTATTGTTACTCCGACTTCTTTTTCTGTCAACGAATCATCGTTAACTTATACTTAACGTTCCGGTAACGCCCACTGTATTGATGGAAAGTTCCATGAGACCTAAACTGGGAATATCAAGCGGTTCTTATAACAAAGGAGGAAATCAATATGTCTGACATGGTTATCAACACGGCAACAACCCTACGTCAAGTGGTGCTGCAGCAGGTGCAGGCGATCCCTGAGGAACTGTTCGATATTCAAGCGGCAGGATTCAACAATACAATCCGTTGGAATGTCGGCCATATCATTTATTGGATGGATAAGTATTCTACACTAAGCTTCGATTCTCCGTCGGCCATAACGGACTCCTATGAAACGTTGTTTAATTCTGGAACAAAGCCCTTGGACTGGACGTTTGCTCCTCCATCGAAGGAGGCGTTGGTCGAGATGTTAACGAGGCAGCTTTCCCGCCTATCTGAGTTGACAGCTGAGAAGCTGGGTGAGAAGCTTTCAACACCGTATGCCTTTGGCCCGTTCCAATTTAACACCTCCGGCGAGTTGTTCAACTTCGCTCTGATTCATGAAGCCATTCACCTTGGAACGATATCGAGCCAGCTAAAGGTTCTGTCGTCGAGTTAACCCATGAAGTGCAGGCGTCTAATTTCTAGGCATCTCATTAAACAAAACGGCTTGATGAAAAAACCAAAAAGTGAGCGACTAATACACCATTTTGAGGAGGATACTTTTCATGAAGAAATCTCTAGACTCAGCCCAATCCCGCACTTATGAAGTGTTTGATGCTTTTAAGCAGGCTTTGGAAACAGGGGATACAGTCGATTTTCTTACAAAGGTTACGGAAGATTTCCATTTCTTTGTTCCGCTCCCGCTAGAAGGGTGGAATCACGAGCAGCAAGGCAAAGAGCGGTTTGAGGAATTGATCAGGTTCGAGCGCTCCGTATTTCAGATGCAGCTGACTCCGCTCATCGAGCTTGAGAGTGAGGACAACGGGGTGGTGGTATTTCGCTCGGAAGGTTTGTTGAATGGGCGGCCTTTTCGTAATGAACTTGCCATCGTCTTCGAGTTCGAGGGAGAGCGGATTCGCTCCTTCCGGGAATATGTAGGTATGCCGTTAAAAAACTACGAGACCCCCTAATCCATATAAACATTGCAGTGCAAATTGGGAAGCCGGGCTCCATTCGGATCAAGGCTTCCCAAAACAAGTTCCAGCCTACTTAGCACTCAGATTAATTTGAAATACATCTCCCGCATTACCACCAAAAACGATCATCCCGCCTTCAGGCAGTACAACCGTGTGATTGTTGCTAACCTTTGATAAGTTCACAACATTTCCCATTCCGTCATAAACGGCAAATCCTCCACTTGAAGGAACCTCCACAGTCATGGCTCGATTGGCTGATTGTTCATCAATCTTATACCAAACAGCCTGACCATTGAATGGTATGCTGCTGATCGAGGAGTTCCCTGCATAAATGGGTTGAATCGCATCTTCACTGATATAGGATTGTCCATTGACCGTTAAATACTCGGTACGGTTCAATGTATAGAAATTCAAATCAAATGCATCTCTTCCATACATAATAGGAATTTCAACTGCGTTTACGGCTTGATTCTCATCCACAATTTTAGTGCCATTTGCGTACCCATGATCCACATTAACGGAGATACTCTTATTTAAAACCTTTGGTGCTAGATAAAATCCAGAAGTTATCTTTTCATCCAATGCATAATAACTTTTTCCGTTTCTATGCTCCCATACCTTTTTAGTTGTATCATTAAGAGGATTGTGATCCAGTTTTTGATATTCATACATTACTGTAACAGTTTGACCCAAACCTGGTAGACTTGTATAAGCGTTAACCTTTAAATAGGTTATTCCATTTTTTTGTAGGTCAAAGCTGATGGCTGCATTTCCTTCCTTGTTTTTAAATTGTCCATTTCCCGTGTATACATATGTTTGTGGTGGTATCTGTCCGCCTTGTAGAGCAGGTAAATCAATCTCTCCGTTCTTGATTTCAACATTTATTGTTCTGTCCACGGAACCGTATAATCCAGAATAAGAGAGATATTCCGATGGCATATCCACTTTTATGGAAGACTCAAATGTTTTTTCGGGCAGGATATCTTGAATGATGCCTTTATCCTTTAAATATTCTAGTAAAACGTTGGATGCAAAAGCACTATTGAAAAGTGAACTCCCCCCAGATGAAAGCACAGCTATAGAAATATCATGTTCGGGTAGGGTGGTTAAAGCTGCGTGATACATAACGGTATCCCCGCCTTTGGATAATGCTGTTATTCCGTAATCACTGAAAGGTGCTAAGCGAACAGCATCCCAACCAAGACCATAGTTCACGGTGTTCGTCTCTTCAGCAACCCAGATTCCATTTCGATATTCATGATTTTGCATGGCCTTTGCTGACTTCTCAGATAAAATATCCGTTCGATTCCCGATTAATACTTCAGCGAACTTACTTACTTCCTCCGCCGTGGAGTAGATGCCTCCTGTCCCAAGGACATTGGCATTCTCAACGGGTAAAGCCTGATCGATCCCAGGATAATAAGTTTTTGCCAGCCGTTCTCTATCAAAATAGTCGAGAGGTGTTTTAGTAGAGTTTAAATTCAGCGGGGTGCTAATATGTTGTTCAATGAATTCGGTATAGCTTAAACCGCTCACTCGTTCAACTAATAATTCAAGCAGCTGAAACCCATCGTTACAATATACCGAATATTCGCCGGGGTCTGACTTCAATACTTCTGATTGTAATTTCATCAATAATTCATCATGATTTTTCGTATCGTTGTCATCAAAAAACATGCTATTTCCATAGTGACTACCATAAAGCCCTGAAGAATGATTCATTAACATCCGTGGCGTAATTTCTTTATATCGTTCATCCGCCATTTTAAATTCCTTGATGTACGTGATCAGGGGTTTATCAATATCAATTTGATTCGAATCAGCTAGCATCATCGTTGCCGCCGATACATGCATTTTACTGACCGAGCCTATTCCGAACATCGTGTCTTTGGTTACTGGTTTCTTGGTAGCTTTATCATATACACCAGCACTATCGGATAACACAATGGATCCATGATCCATGATGGCATACTGCAAGCCACTTACATCATAATTGGACAGCATCTCCGAAGCCAATGCTTGAGCCTTTTGCTTAACAGTATCATGATTCGCTTGAGCAAAAGTAGGTGTAACCGGTAATGCAAAAAGCATAGCGGTGATTAACACAGAAGTTATTTTCTTCATGATTAGTTCCTCCCAAAATAAAGTGAGTATTTTGATACCATACGTAGCTTAATAGATGGAAGTAAAAATCAAGTAAAGTCAAAGTAAAAAGGAAGCAGGACACAAGACTCGTAAGATATCTGGGTACATATCGATGTATAAATGATCGGGGGAATATATTATATTTATGTGGCGGCTTCGAATACAATGAACGTATAGCTAAGCGCGATATCACGAATGAAGCAAGCGATCCGTCATGGACGCTTTAGAACGCAACCTGGGGGCGGTGTTCACGCGTGAATCGAGCTCAAGTACAAGTTCATCGGAGGGGATTCGAATGGGAAAACAATTTCCGGCCATGCTCCCCGAGCATACGGCCTTTATCCGAAAGCAGCACTTGTTCTTTGTCGGAACGGCGCCCATGTCGCGGGATGGGCATGTCAATCTGTCGCCGAAGGGATATGACACATTCCGGATTTTGTCCGATCGTAAGGTCGCGTATTTGGATTTGACCGGGAGCGGCAATGAGACCAGCGCCCATCTCGAAGAGAACGGCAGAATCACGATGATGTTCTGCGCATTCCAGGGTCCGCCGAACATCCTGCGCCTCTACGGAACTGGAACGGTCATTCTCCCGGGGGACAGCGAGTGGGAGCCGTTATACGGAATGTTTGAACCGCTGCCTGGAGTCCGGCAGATCATTACGGTTGATATACATAAAGTCCAGACGTCCTGCGGTTATTCGGTGCCATTCATGACGTACGAGAAGGAGAGGGATACGCTCCAGCGGTGGGCGGAGCATAAAGGGGAAGAAGGATTGCACGGTTACTGGCAGGAAAAGAACTTGAGCAGCCTCGACCGATTGCCGACGTCTCTAGGGAAACGTATAAGGACATAGCGGTAGCGGTAGTATCTCGCGTTGGACGATGGATTAAGAGTGACTTTTGAGTAGGTTGAAGATGGAATATGGAACATGCCCAAATCGTACATACAATCCTTGCGAAATTAGGAAATGAACGTTTGATTTCGGAACTGACGACGAAATTGTCGCAATCGGAAATGACGACGCTTCTTCTCGCGCTTTCAAAAGAAATTACGGCTCAAAGTTCACCCGTCGATTTGCTCAACAAATATACGACGAATCGTTTTGTAAAGCCTTTGCGCGGCCAGCAGAGTCACTCGAGGGCAATGGTTTAAAAATGCCACTCTCCTTCCTCATTTTGGTTTATTTACCCTGGTTAGTTCTGGAAAAGATACCGGTTCTTATCGCTTCGAAAAAGATTCGCTGACCCGGCATATCGATTTCTATCTAAATTATTACGGCGAGAAACTAGGTAAGGAGATTAAGGTATTTCTTCATATGCGGAAGGGCTATACCGATTCAGAAGGTTTGTTGGATAGATTGGTCGATCATTTGAATGTAAAGTTTCCCTCCTGCTTATTTATTGAAGACAGGGTGGATAGCACCAACCAGTATTACAAAGGCCTGAACTTCGAAGTATATGTGGATGGAGTGAATATCGTGGATGGCGGTTTCGTGGATTGGACCCAGCAGTTACTCGGGAACAAGAAGGAGCGATTGTTAATTAGCGGAACGGGTATGGATTTACAGTTGATCACAGGACTGATCCAATGAATGGGTCAGTTACAATCAAAAGCCGTAGGACAAGAACATATTCACATACAAAGTCGCTGAAATCGCGGCTTTTTTGTTTTAACGATGTGAGCTCTAGTCGAAATGGGCAAGAACTTATATTCATAGATGATCAGATAATCGTCTAATCAGTTTAATTCAAGTGGATTAATTGCTTATCTGTAACAAGATATTTATAGCGATTTCCATTAATTGAGACTCATGAATGTTGTCCTTTTGTGAAAAAATAACAAAAGGTTCCAGGGCTATGCTTGGTATTAGATTTCATCACTTCCTCTGGAATATTAACTTTTACCTCTATTGTAAACTACACGCAAGTTACATAATACGGAAAAGGTGAATTCTATGGATGGCAAAATCAATCTGAAAGTGATGTCCTACAGTATTCGACACGGAAAAGGTTTAGATGGGAAAGCCAGTTTGAGCCGCATAGCGGAAGTGATCACAAAAGTCCAGCCGGATATTGTTGCATTGCAAGGAGTGGACCGTTTTATGCCTCGAAGCGGCTTTCGAGATCAGCTAAAAAGGCTGGCTAAACTGCTCCGGATGAACGCTTGTTTCTCGCCTAGCATTAATCTCATTTTCGTTCAATATGGAAACGCCATTTTAAGTCGCTATCCGATAATTTCAAAAGAAATTCAGTATATTGGCGGGTCTAAAGAGAGAAGGAGCATATTAATGGCAAAACTGCAAATTAATGAAGACGTGGTTACAGTCGTGAATACTCATTTGGGAGTACATATGAGGGAACGGATAAAACAGAACCCCATTCTTTGGAGTGCTCTAGAGAAACTGGAACAACCGACGGTCCTGGCTGGGGACTTTAATATGGAGATGGACGATCCTTTCATGAAACGGTTGAGTTCCCAATGGAAAAAAATCACTCTTCAGAACAACCTGCCTACCATGGAAAATGGTATGGAGATTGATCACATCTTTGTAAACATGCCGACAGAACTGGCCACAGCCAAGGTTTTTCCTTACGATGCTTCGGATCACTATCCGGTCGTTGCAGAAATTCGCTGGTAGTAAGCTAAATGAATAAATGATAAAAATATAGCCTTAAAGGGCAGGTTCGTAATGAAGTCCGCGTAAATTGTGGGCTTTTTTATTGTTCAAAATGGATTTTAAAATTCAAGATTGGCTGGCCTTCTACAGTAAGTTCTGGAGCGAGAATATGTTGCGCTTGAACAAACGATTAGAGCATAATGAGAAGATGATTCGAACCCGTCGTGGGATACCATTGTCATTTTCGCACGAAGCCCAAAATAACAAGCACAAGGGGGTACCTTAATGATAAAAGGTGAAAGGAATTCAAAGATTGATCCTTATTTTAACAAGCTTAAGAAGTGGAAGGAAGAATTCAAGCTGCTGAGAGAAATCGTTCTTGACTGCGGACTGACCGAGGATTTTAAGTGGATGCATCCTTGTTACACGCTTGACGATAAAAATATCGTTTTGATTCATGGGTTTAAGGATTACTGTGCGCTTCTATTTCACAAAGGTGCGTTGTTAAAAGATCCCCATGGGATCCTAATCCAGCAAACGGCGAATGTTCAGGCAGCGCGTCAGATTCGGTTCACCAATGTTCAAGAGATCGATGAAATGCAACTTATCTTGAGAACATATATTGTTGAAGCCATTGAAGTTGAGAAAGCCGGTTTGCAAGTGAACTTTAAAAAGAATACGGAATACATCATACCGGAAGAATTAGAAAGGAAATTCGTTGAAATTCAAGGCTTAAAAACGGCTTTTGAAGCATTAACGCCGGGACGGCAAAGAGCCTACATTTTGCATTTTTCTACACCCAAGCAATCCAAGACCCGAGAGTCAAGGGTTGAAAAATATATCCCGCATATTTTGAATGGAAAGGGATTAAATGATTAGTATATGTTAGCTGTTAAAGGCGCCGCTGGATCTATTTAAAAATGAAACGTTAGAAGCGTGGTATAACTACTTTAATACTGGCGACAGTAAATATTCTCATATCATGATGGAGACGCTCTCAGAGAGCACGGGTATCATGTACATGTGAGGGGGTTAGAGCGAGCAACAATATACTACAATTTGTAATTATGGTACTGTATAAGTCATGGAGATGTACGATATGGAGGCTTTGGTGAGTTAAACCTTTGTGGTCGCCGGATTTCAAAAAAAGCAAAGCTGTCAATATTCACACACATTAATCATGCAAGAGTCGCCAATCGGCGGCTTTTTTTGTTTTCAATGGATACGTTCATAAAAGGATTTTCGTTAGAAAGCAGTCTTCCCATTCTTACTAATATGACATAAGATGACATATTGATGGTTTACAATGAGTGGTAAATCCCGAAAGGAGTGACAAATCATGAGACGAAAAATCATTTTAGATTTAGCAGTTACATTAGATGGTTTTATTGAAGGGAAAAATGGGGAAGTAGATTGGTGCATTATGGACTCTGAGATGGGGTTCATTGATTTCTTAAATCAAATCGATACGATTTTGTACGGAAGAAAAAGTTATGATTTATGGGGGGAATTCACTCCAGAAATAGATTCTCCGGAGACTGAAAAAGAATTATGGTCAAACGTTCAGAGTAAAGAAAAATATGTGTTTTCCAGGACACAAACAGGGAGCGATCATAAAGTAACCTACATCAATGATCATATTCTTGAAGAAGTACATGCATTAAAGAATAAGCCGGGTAAAGACATCTGGTTATATGGGGGAGCAAGCCTTATTACAACCTTTATTCAGTTAGGGCTGGTTGATGAATTCAGATTATCGGTTCACCCTGTCATTTTGGGAGAAGGAAAACCGTTGTTTATGGATATCAAGCAAAGGCTGAATTTAAAGCTGGTGAATACAAAACCGTTCTCCTCTGGGGTTGTGCAGCTCATCTATCATTTAGAAGAGCGTGAAGTGAACCATGCTAACCTCGAGAAGACGCCATAGTTCAACATAGCTCTGTTTGATCCGTTCATGGATTTCTTCTGCAGACGAAAAGGAATGGATAAACCGTGGGGGACGAAATTTTGACCGCGATATGCATACAACTCCGGCACGGAAAGCTTGTAGAATGTATGCCTACCTAAACCCGGATAAGCTTGCCCGGGTTTAGGTAGGCGAGTGCATTAAAAAACAAAAACGATGACTTTGTGGCATCGTTTTTGTTTTTATACTTGCCGAATAATAAGTGTTAAATGTTGATCAACATTGGTCTGCTAGACAGGAAACTTCATATACCAAGACGGCGTTTCTTTTTGCCTATCGGCGGGTTCCATCGCTTTAGTGATCGTGGATGATTTACCAGCCTATGCGGATGATTAGTCCTTTTGGGTCGCCCACTTCAAGGTAAGCGGCTTGGCCGTTGACATCGTCATAGGGAAACCCGTAGGCCAAACGGTTAATGCTGTGGTCGTGCCAGAATTTCGCGTAATAATTAGCAGGTGCAGCCTGATAGTAACTCGACACGTTATTCCAGTCATTAGACGTATATACGTGACGATTGATGGCTGCACAAGTTGCCGCATTTGTTAATGCACCATCGCACCGGAAAATATCCTGCGTACTGTACGGAGCATACGTGCCAAAATAGTTGGCATTAGCGCCACCTTGGGCGAAAGAACCGTGAATCGGCGCGACGATGCGATAAGGCGCTTGAATCGTGGCCAGCGATTTGAAGGCGGAAGGAACTTCGGCCTGGAATTTGGCGAAGATTCCGTTTCGGGTTTCGGATTCGAACTCACCCACGGTCTGATCGAAGGAACCGGATTTGTTGATCAATCGATGCTGGATTGGAAAACCGAATCCGTCGACACGTGTCGTATTGCCGTGATAGCCAGCCGCGTCAATCGTGAATTCGACGAAATCGAAATAGATATCGCGGTTTGGATCGGTTGGGTTGTTCAGATCGGGGCCGGCGAATCCATCGTTATAGGTCTTCAGGTACAGTGGAGTGCCGACGCTAAGGAACATGCGTCCCGACGTAATCCGGGGCAAGGTGACCCAGGAAGCATCACTGACCTTATGATAAATGTTGGCATAGTTGATACCGTTCTTGGTTAGATGTCCCGGCGCATCGTTCAAGGCGCTGGAGATGGGAATCAGATTGCCACTCAGGTCCAGATAGCTCCACTGATTGTTGACGGGATTGATTCCGAGAACGCCCCAGTATATTTGCTGGTCGGTATAAGCACCATTGGTTCCATTCATGATTTTCACAGAGACGGCACCGTTTGGCGGCATGGGAATTGAGGATGGATGAATGTCATAAATGGAGCCGGAAGAAGAGGGAGGTGGGGTGGAACCGGCGGTGTAAGTAAAGACACCGGTGTCGTAGGCAGGGGTTCCGTTATTGTAAGTGAAAGAATACGTAATCACATGGCCGGCGGCCATGCCTGAGATGGCCTGTTCATATCGGGATTGGCTAGCGTTGTAAGCCATTCTGAAGTTTTGCTGTTCGCCGCCGTTCACTTTATAATGCACATCGACCCAATTCGTATTGACGGTGGATTTGAACCATACGGTAGCTGTGTTTCCGGATAAATCGACACCCTGCGTATAATCTGCAGCTTCTACTTTCGTGCCGAAGATGGCACAACAGGTCAGCAGCAATGACAGAATCACCAGGTAAGGCGTTCCCTTTCGCATCATCAGAGTTCCTCCTTTAGAATGGGGATAACATCAACTTCGCAATTGGGTTGAAACGGCATCCCTCCTTTGTTTGGCGGCAGAATATGGCTCTCTGACTTAGAATTAATGCGTTTACAAAAATGATTATAATTTGATTTTCCAGAATATAGTAGTGTTGGAATTTCGGGATAGGGTTCGTAATTTCGGGTTTACTAGGCAGGGAGTAGTTAATGCGATGCAATGACACTTGAGGGCAAACTTAAAGACAGCTAATCGTACGGATTAGCTGCCTTTGTTGTTTTCCAAGTCACCATGTTTCTGGGGTGTATATGACAACAGAGGAGAGGATCAATCGATAACCACGAAATCATCGTGCAATCTGCGGAGGCGGTAAGCGTTCATGGCGAATTCGTGCAGCTCATCAAGAATCGTATAATTGGCCCATGCGCCTGCGATAGCGCCGATCCCAGGCACCATCTGCAGCATTTTTCGGAAATCCATGGCGTCGCGATACTCGATCTGAAATGTCTCCCAGTCCATATTCTGGGCGTAATCGGCGTCAGAGAGCCATTGTTCCTTTTCCATATGCCAATGCTTGATGGAATGGAGTAACTTCGCACGGTTTTCCGGCCCGGAAAACGTCATTTGAAATACCTTTAGAATGAATACCCGCTCGGAGAAGTGTTTAGTATCATAACCGTAAACATGCGCCAGCTCGAACAAAAATTTCATTTTGATCGCAATTAAAGCCGGGAAGTCCACCATGCTAAGCATAATGCCGCCAGCTCCTGTTCCAGCACCTTCGGCAACCGCGATTTTTTGGTACAGGGCAAACAACTCTTTCGCTTCTTGATCGGCAGCCTCCAGTTCCAGTGTATGCTCCACCGTGCGGCTAGGCGTATATTCCGCACCGAACAATGCGGTGCGCACAATCGATCTTATTGTAGTGGTAATGATACTGTGCACCTTCGGGGGAATCAAATGATTTATTCGACTGCCAATGGTTTTCGATGTTTTTTCCAGCCATCCCGGCGGTTTGAACATTTTATGTTCCCAGTCGGCAATTTCTCTCTGTAATTTATATTTGTAATCCATGATCAATCGCTCCTCCAAAAGTCTTGGCTATATTGTAACGAATATCTCCATGATTCGGAACAGGCTGCGGAAGGTAGTGTACCTCGACTAAAGTCCAGTTTCGCAAGACTTCGGAAATGCCGCTAGATTATTCACTGGCGTGTTGAACAGCTGCTGCTTATGGGCAGTATAAGCTTAAACGCTCTTGTAAACCTTTTGCGACTTCTTCTGGTATCTCCCTGACCTTGATATCTCCACCTAGGAAAAGCAGCCAATTGGTTATTTCGGTTAATTCTTCTGAATGATGAACATTGATAAAAGTCTTTAAGGTGGCTGTGGTTTGGTAAGGATTCGTATATGAAACTGAAAACTTTAAAGGATGGTATTTTTTGAACTGGGCAATCGCTTTTGGACCGAGATCTAGGACAAGGTTGATTTCCTCTTCCTGCTTACTTAGTTGTTCTAAAATCTTTTTCTTACTTACTCTTTTTTTCGTAGGGTATGGTTCTACATGGGTGAGATTGTCGACAGGTACAATCCGCCTCTTTTCTTCCTCCAAGTCAAAACCTTCAATTAGCCATAAGCTTTTTTCACGATAAAGATGCAAGAGATACATGGGATAAGACTTTATTACCTGCCCTTCTTTGATGGAAAGCCATAAACATCTGTCCAGAAGCAGGACCTGAATGAGTTTATCTAGCATCGGATGGGGCAAGTCTGACAGATCGAGCAAGTCGGGATTATAGGGGTTGGTCCCTTCAAACAGCAGGATTTGATTTAAAAGAACAAGGTCATCTTGCTGGTTTTCGGAGATGAGTCCAAGTAATTTTTCAGCTAAAGACTGACGACTCTTTAGATAAGGGAGTTGTTGATTTCTTGTCGCCATAAAGGCAATAAACAGAGCTTTAATTTCATTATCGGTAAAGCGGACTGTGGGCAGGACCGAGTTGTTCATGACAAAATAACCCCCATCCCTCCCAACTTCAGCAACAAGTGGCATCCCCATCGCCTCAATTTCTCTGATATCTCGAATCGCTGTCGAGCGAGAGATGTTAAATTCCTGCATGATTTCAGATATAGTAAAGTGGGCACGATTATTGATATAGCGCATAATGATATTAATCCGTTCAACTTTTTTCATAGGGCCTCCCCTAAACAGTATCATTTTTTGACATGATTTAAGGTTATTATAAACCCATCAAGTGAAAAGACAAATCATTTGATAAATTTAAAAAAGAGGAAGGTTTTGAATATGACAAATTATACGCTTGAGGAAAAAGACAGCTTTATCGTTTTAGGAATTGGAACTGAGCTGCAGAGCGACTACACAGACTATGCTGGCATAAACCAAGAGAAAGCAGACTTTTGGGAGGCTGTGAAACAAGATGGTACGCTTGACACGCTCAAGAACATCGCCGCAAATGACTACATTTTTGCCGTGAACGAAGCGGTGAATAACAAGATGATGTATTATGCTGGCGTTATGACAGAGACAACTTTACCCGAAGCAACCAGGGTTATTCAGTTTCCTAAGGGGGAATACCTTGTTGTGAAAGGGGAAGGGAAGACGGCTGAAGAGTTGAGTAATACACTTACTGGCATTGCCTTTGGACAAGTCTTGCCGGAAGCACAGAATTTTGCCTATGTTGGTGGGCCGAATGCAACGGTTGAGATGGGGCAGCGAAACGGGTTAGTATTTGGTGAAGTATGGATTCCCGTTGTTAGGAAATAAGTGAACACTTCCGATGCAAGCTTTGCTCGAAGTAGGTTCTAAGAAGAAACACTCACAAAACTTTTAGGAGGGATAAAAATGTCCTATATCGTTGATTTTAAAAATGTGTCTACGGTTGGGTTAGAATCCTCCCCCGTAGCAGACGCGCTTGCTGGTTTGCGAGCGAATGAAGCCCGTTACTTTATGAACAAATATAAGCATGAATTTACGGTTGTACCGGCAAGTGAAAGCCAGGAGACCCTCGATTATGTGAACCGTATTTTGAAAGAAGAACGTGATATTGAGTTTGCGGCCAAACCTTTAGAGACCTCACGTTTTCAAGTTGAGAATATCCAATTCTCCTACGTCTTTTATGAGGATGGTCTTGGGCTCAATGTTATGTATACGGTGGATGACCCGAAGAAGCGGGCCGTTGGCTTTAAGCTTTCTGAGGGGATGGAGGTACCAAAGGAGTTAGAAGAAAAGTTTAAGTTTGCCAGGCAGAAGTCTAAGTTAGCTGGAACAATTCGAGGTTCGTTCTTTGTAATTAAAGGAGAATATTAAAGTCTTTACCAGTAGTAGCTCGAAAAGTAAACACGCCTTGCGGCGTGTTTTTTGCTTTTTGCAGCATTTCATCCAATCGCTCATGACGTGCATAGTCCGACCGCATTGGCTGATTAAGCAATCCTACAGTTGCATATAATGGATTTATGAATTGGGACAAAGACGCTATATTCAAAGCACTAGGAGACTCGACTCGGCGGCTTATTTTAGACGAACTGTCCGAACGCAACGAGCTTACGTTGTATGAACTAACGGTACGTCTCATTATGAAGCACGACCTGTCCATTTCGCGACAAGCGATAGCCAAACATCTTTCTACATTAAAAGATGCAGGACTCGTAAAATCAAAACGAAAGGGAAAATATCGAGTAGTTATATTCAACAACGAACCACTTAAAAATTTGCTGAAAGGATGGATATAATAATGAAAATCATTGTTACCAGTATATTCGTAAAAGATCAAGACAAGGCACTGGACTTTTATACAGAAAAGCTGGGGTTTCTAAAAAAGGAGGACGTTCCTGTCGGAGAATTTAGGTGGATAACGCTTGTTTCTACCGATGAGCAAGACGGTACCGAGCTTTTACTCGAACCGAATGACCATCCTGCAGCCAAGGAATATCAAAAGAAAATATTTGCCGATGGCATCCCAGCAACAATGTTTGGTGTTGCAGATATTCATCAAGAGTATGCACGCTTATTGGAAAAAGGCGTGAAGTTTACGATGGAGCCGACAAAAATGGGCGAACTCACCATAGCTGTCTTCGACGATACATGTGGCAACCTTATTCAGATTGTGCAAAAGTAACAGGCATAAGAAGTCGCGGAATCCGCGGCTTTTTTTTGTTTTTTATAACCCAAAAGTTCTTATCTTACATCAACGAGTATTTAACAATCCGCAGAGCATTCCACCGGCATAAAGAAACAGAGCAGCAAAGCAGCTATTGTACGGATTCAGATCGTGTAACAATCGTAGGGGAGGTAAATAAGCAACAAGACCCTGATCATTGTTTATGACCAGAAGGACCATCCTGTGTGGGATGGTCCTTTTTGTGGATGTGTTTATTTCGTAATTATTACGATTTACTTGACAAAGGTAAATACCCACCGTATAATCCTTAATCGTAATGATTACTATTAAATGGAGGGATTATGTATGAAAGTCAAACTTGGGATCGGAGTCATTTTAGTAGCATTGGGGTTATTGCTTGCAGGGTGTCAGAGCGCTGAGCCTAATGAGAATCGTCCTAGTCATGAGACTAAGGCAGACAGCGGTACTCATGAGAGCAGCAACAATCATACTCATGATAATGAGGACGGCCACGACCACAACCATGACCACAATCATGATCATGATGAGGAAGCAGAAGCAATCTACAAGGGGGTCTTTGATGACAGCCAAATCCAGCATCGGACACTGTCAGATTGGGAAGGAGACTGGCAATCGGTTTATCCGTACTTGCTGGATGGAACACTGGATGAGGTGTTTGCGCACAAAGCGGAGGATACCGGAAAAATGACAGCGGCAGCGTACAAGGAATATTATGAAGTCGGCTACAAGACCGATACGGAACGTATTGTCATCGAAGGTGACACCGTCACGTTTATCATGAACGGTCAGGAGCAGTCGGTCGAATATCAAGCCGATGGATACGAAATACTGACTTACGAAGCAGGTAACCGCGGGGTCCGTTACATATTTAAGTCGGTTGAAGATATCGAGGAACTACCACGATACATTCAATTTAGCGACCATCGCATCACGCCAAGCAAGTCTGATCATTTCCATTTATATTGGGGAGATGACCGTGAGGCTTTACTTCAAGAGGTTACGAATTGGCCTACCTATTACCCGTCCGCAATGGATGGCCATAGCATTGCCCATGAAATGATGGCACATTAACGGCTTCGATGCTCGATATCGGCATTCTGGAGCACATCAATTTTACCCTTGATCACAAAAAGACCGCCATCCCGGCGGTCTTTTAGCTGTTCATGAAGTTTATGCTTGGAAGTTGCGCGTAAATAAAAAAACCAAAGGCGTAATTACCCAGGTTCTTTGATATTGCATATAAACAGACACGATGCTATAATCAGATCACGTCTGACAAGTGAGATTTAAACCTAAATATCTTATCTTACAATTTAATTGTACCATGTCGAAAAAACCTTGTCAAATTTTTTTTCTCAAATTAATGGTTAGGAGAGATGTTGAATGACTCCGTTGGTTCTCGGTTTTCAGGAAATGGAAAAAACGCAGCTTTGGCTCGTTGGCGGAAAAGGGTTACATTTAGGGGGATTATCAAAAATCGAAGGGATACAGGTTCCCGAAGGATTTTGTGTTACAACCGTAGGATATCAAAGAGCCATCGAACAAAATGAAACGTATCATGATTTGCTGGGTCAACTAACCATGCTAAAAACAGAAGATCGAGATCAAATTGGTGAAATCAGCAGGAAGATTCGTCAAACCATTATGGAAGCAGAAATTCCATCCGATGTTGTGACCGCAGTTACTCACTATCTCTCCCAGTTTGGTGAGGAACATGCTTATGCCGTGCGTTCTAGTGCGACTGCTGAAGATTTGCCACACGCCTCTTTTGCCGGTCAACAAGACACCTATTTGAACATCGTTGGCGTCGATGCCATCTTGCAGCATATCAGCAAATGCTGGGCTTCCCTATTCACGGATCGCGCGGTGATCTACCGGATGCAAAATGGATTTGATCACCGTCAAGTTTATTTATCCGTTGTCGTTCAAAGGATGGTTTTCCCACAGGCTTCAGGGATTTTATTTACCGCTGATCCGATGACCTCGAGCCGAAAGCTGCTATCCATCGATGCCAGTTTTGGACTTGGAGAAGCACTGGTCTCTGGTTTGGTATCTGCTTATTGTTATCAAGTACAGGAAGGAGAGATCGTCGATAAGAGGATAGCAACCAAAACATTGGCGATCTATGGACGGAAAGAAGGCGGAACAGAGACACGGCAGATCGATCCCGATCAGCAAAAGACTCAGACACTTACAGATGAACAAATTTTACAACTGGCACGCATTGGAAGACAAATCGAAGCTTATTTCGGCCAGCCCCAAGATATCGAATGGTGTTTGGCCCATGATACCTTTTATATTGTTCAGAGTCGGCCCATCACGACTTTATATCCGATCCCTGAAGCGAATGATCAAGAAAATCACGTCTATATCTCTGTTGGTCATCAACAAATGATGACGGATCCCATAAAACCATTGGGATTGTCTTTTTTTCTGATGACAACTTCTGCGCCCATGCGCAAAGCTGGCGGAAGATTGTTTGTTGATGTCACACATCATCTGGCATCACCTGAGAGCAGAGGGGCTTTTATACATGGCATGGGACAACACGATCCGCTCTTAAAAGACGCGATTATGACCATAATAGATCGAGATTTCATAAAACCATTACCAAACGATAAAAAAGAATCGAGTCCCAGTAAGAGTAATAAAGCTATACCGCCTGCTGGTGCTCAACCACAATTCGAAAACGACCCGACAATCGTTTCTGATTTGATTAGGCGTAGTCAAACATCGATCGAAGAGTTAAAACAAAACATCCGAACGAAGTCTGGATCGGATTTGTTTGATTTTATCCTGGAAGATATTCAGCAATTAAAGAAGATCTTATTTGACCCACAAAGTACGGCTGTGTTTATGGCTGCCATGAATGCTTCATCATGGATCAATGAAAAAATGAACGAGTGGCTAGGTGAAAAAAACGCAGCAGACACGCTTTCTCAATCTGTACCCAATAATATTACTTCGGAAATGGGTTTGGCGCTACTCGATGTCGCAGATGCAATCCGTCCTTACCCGGAAGTCATTGATTATTTACAACATGTCAAAGACGACAACTTTTTGGATCAACTGGTTAAGTTGGAAGGCGGGAAGGAAGCCCAAGACGCGATCTATACTTATCTCAGCAAATACGGCATGCGCTGTGCCGGAGAAATCGATATCACCAGAACTCGTTGGAGCGAAAAACCCATTACGCTTGTCCCGTTGATCCTGGGTAACATCAAAAACTTTGAACCTAATGAAAGCGGTCGGAAATTTGAGCAGGGGCAACAGGAGGCTTTAAAAAAAGAAAAAGAGCTATTAGAGCGATTGAAGCAATTGCCAGATGGTGAACAAAAAGCCACAGAAACCAAACGAATGATCGACCTTATCCGGAATTTCATAGGCTATCGGGAATATCCAAAATACGGCATGGTAAATCGCTACTTCGTTTATAAGCAGGCTTTATTGAAAGAAGCCGAGCAACTCGTACAAGTGGGCGTTATTCATGAAAGAGAAGATATATATTATCTCACGTTTGAAAAACTTCACGAAGTCGTACGCACCAATAAACTGGATTACCGGATTATCAGCAAACGAAAAGACGAGTATAAATTGTATGAAAAACTAACTGCTCCACGTGTTATCACGTCGGATGGTGAAATCATTACAGGTAAGTACAAACGAGAAAATCTTCCAGCCGAAGCGATTGTAGGTCTAGCTGTTTCTTCCGGAGTTATAGAGGGGCGAGCACGTGTCATCTTAAACATGGAAGATGCGGATCTGGATGATGGAGATATATTAGTCACCTCCTTTACGGACCCCAGTTGGACGCCTTTGTTTGTATCCATAAAAGGCCTGGTCACCGAAGTGGGTGGTCTGATGACCCATGGAGCCGTTATCGCGCGTGAATATGGCTTACCCGCCGTCGTCGGCGTGGAAAATGCCACTAAGCTGATAAAAGATGGGCAACGAATTCGCGTGCATGGAACAGAAGGTTATATCGAAATATTGTAATGGCTGAATACGTCAAGTAAGAGCCTCAGTCATAATGGACGGCATTAAATGCAACTTGTCATGGAGTTGATTATCGCTCTGCAGAGGATCGGCCGTATCGTCGCAATGGCCCGTGAAGAGATGCTGTCCTCTGTCCGTGCGGGAGTAACAACGGCAGAGCTCGGCCGTATCGGCAAAAGGGTGCTGGATGAGCATGGAGCTATCTCCGCGCCTATTATCACCTACGGTTTTCCGGGAACTACCTGTATCTCCGTGATGGGGGGAGGTAGTTCCTTTAAGCTTATTTTTGAGATTTCGGGGGAAACCTCGGGCAAGTAGCGGCGTTTTTCGATATGAAAAAGAAGGAATCATCGATTGTATATCCGATCGCTGGTTCCTTCTTTTGTTATGATGGTCTCTATCTTCGGTTAATAGACAACATCAAATTCTATTCCTTCAAAAAACTTGCTTAATAATGCATGTAATTCGGTGCGCTGTTCCGTGGAAAAATTACGCAGAATTTCATCCGAAATTTGCATTTGCACCGCCCGAACGCGAGTGATCTGATTCAGCGCGTCCTCGGTTAAATGCAGCAGTGTTGCCCGGCGATCATTGGGGTCAGGGATTCGATGGAGTACACCCTCCCGTTCCAATGCATCAACCAATTCAGTCACGGTTCTAGGCTTCACGCCCAATTTGCTCGCCAATTCATTCATCCTAATTTGTTCTGCACGCCAAACCATAAGCAATAGGCGTAATCTAGGACCGGAAAGCTGGAACGGTAATGAAAGCGACTCTAGTTTCATTTCATATTCATGTTGGATATGGCGCGTAGCACGAAACATCAGATCCAGCACTTCAACCGCTAAAGCACCGTTTTCTTTTGAAAGATCCATAATGATTCTCCCTTGACAAAAAATAAATTCAGCAGTAGGCTTACTCTATATTAGTGAGGCACCTCACTATTACACGACTCACTATCGTTAATTTTAATCCAAATTTCGATGAGAGTCAAACCATATCGATATGAGTATAAGCCAAGGAGGAACGAGAAAACATGGTTTTCGGCGATTTTCTTCCATCCTGAATTGGTGACAGCAATGAGCAGGAATGAACTTAAAGGAGAAGTGGGTTATGAGTGTGAAAGGCAGACTTACCTATAATAGAACTTTAATTGCGGTTATTTTTTTGATCGGGACGTTTGTAACCATCTTGAATCAAACAGTCCTATTTACAGCCTTACCCGAGATCATGGTCGATTTAGGAATTAGCGCAGGTACGGGACAATGGCTAACCACGGCATACTTGATGGCTAATGGGATTCTTCTCCCGGTGACGGCATTCTTCATAAGCAAATATACGACTCGTCAATTGATGATCGTGGCCATGTCTTTGTTTATTATTGGAACAGCACTTGCGGCCGTGTCGCCTAACTTCACTTTGCTTTTGATTGCACGTATCATCCAAGCCTGCGGAGCAAGCATAACCATGCTGCTGATGCAAACGGTATTTTTTATCATCTTCCCGAGAGAGAAGCGGGGGGCTGCGATGGGGTTGGTTGGATTAGTTGTGGCTTTTGCTCCGGCGATCGGTCCAACGCTTTCCGGCTTGATTATGAACCAATTCTCGTGGAGATATATCTTTTTCATGGTGCTTCCTGTCGCCATTATGGTGTTGATTCTTACCATTATCTACATGAAGAATGTCACCGAGGTGAACAAGCAGCAGAAAATGGATATTCCTTCCGTACTTTTATCCACGGTTGGTTTCGGCGCTTTATTGTATGGTATTAGCATTGCTGGCTCCGCTAGTGCTCTAAGCGCAACGCTGTGGTGCATTGTTGGAGCGGTAGGGTTAACTTTGCTCATCTTGAAGGGATTAAGGTCGGAAAAACCCATGCTTGAGTTTAGGGTGTTCAAGTCTTATGCCTTTGTTTTATCAACCATTGCTGTGGTAATCTCATTTATTTGCTTAATGGGTCCACAAACGATGCTGCCCATTTATATTCAAAACATTCGGGGGATGACGGCACTTGAATCTGGACTCATGCTTTTGCCCGGTGCGATTGTAAACGGCATTGTTTCTATGGTTGCCGGTAAAATCTACGATCGGATCGGCGGTAAATACTTGGGTGTAATCGGTTATATTCTGATTGCCGTCTCCGTCATTCCCTTTATTTTCATGAATGCACAAACAGCGCTTTGGATGATCGTATTGTTCTATGCGCTCATGATTGTCGGTATTTCTATGATCATGATGCCAATGACTACGGAAGGGTTAAATGCATTGCCGGATCATTTAATCAATCATGGAACGGCAATGATTAATACGTTCCGTCAAATTGGGGGTTCGATCGGAACTGCGTTATTGATTACCATCTATACGGAAGTATCAAGTCATGCTGTCGAATCTGGACGATTTAACGAAGTTGCCCAATCCCAGGTTTATGGAATTAATTATGCTTTCATTGGAGTGATTATATTTGCGATTGTCGGCTTAGTAGGTTCTTCTTTATTAAAAAGCCGAAAGGGGAAGGTCGCCTTAAGCAGCAATTAAATTGCGACAGGCAGTGTATTAACTAACGGCAAAAGATAGCACTTATATAAGATGACATGATCACTTTTTTCAAAATTTTCAATTAAAACATAAACCTTCGAAGGGAATTAGAAAGAGGAGGGGAAGTATGACTAATAAAATGATATCAGGAAAAATGACGACACCCGTTACGATCGTCGGTGCGGGCCTCGGCGGCCTTACCCTTGCGCGCGTCCTCCACGTCCACGGCATCCCCGCAACGATCTACGAGGCGGAGTCCTCAGTGGAAGCCCGTGCGCAGGGAGGGCAGCTCGATATCCACGAATACAACGGACAACTCGCACTCAAGGCAGCAGGGTTGTTCGACGAGTTCCTCGGCCTGATCCACCAAGGCGGCCAAGCGACGCGGGTACTTGACACGCACGGGAAGGTGCTCCTTGACAAGTCCGACGACGGTAACGGCGGACGCCCCGAGGTGCTTCGCGGCGACTTGCGACGCCTTCTCCTCGACTCGTTACCGCCCGAAACGATCCAGTGGGGGAAAAAACTCGTCGCCGTCGCCGCCCTCGGCGACGGCCGGCATAAACTGACTTTCTCGGACGGCTCCACCGTGTGCACGGAACTCCTCGTGGGTGCGGACGGCGCTTGGTCGAAGATCCGCCCATTGGTTTCCGGCGCGAAGCCTGAATATGTCGGCACGACGTACATTGAGACCTACCTGTACGACACCGAAGAGCGTCATCCCACGGCGGCCAAAACGGTCGGCGGCGGCTCGTGTTATGCGTTCGTCCAGGGGAAGGGGATCCTCGCGCACCGCGAGGCGGGGGATATCATTCACACGTATATCGCGCTGAACCGCACTGCCGAGTGGATCGCCAGTATCGACTCCACCGACGCCACTGCCACGACGGCTCGAATCGCGGCCGAGTTCGACGGGTGGGCACCGGAGCTTACGGCGCTGATCACAGACTGCGATACCGCACCGGTCTTGCGTCCGATCTACGCACTCCCGATCGGACACCTATGGGACCGCGTGCCCGGGGTGACGCTCCTTGGTGATGCCGCGCACCTGATGTCGCCATTCGCTGGCGAGGGCGCGAACCTTGCAATGTTTGACGGGGCCGAGCTCGGAAAGGCGATCGCTGCGCGTCCCGACAACATCGAAGCGGCGCTCAGCGCCTACGAAATGGCGTTGTTCCCTCGCAGCGAGGCAGCCGCCGCAGAGGCGCACCAAAACCACGAACTCTTCTGCTTCGACGACCGTGCACCATTAGGGCTCATCGACATCCTCAACGGCTCCCTCGAGGAGAAGAATGACAGACCCGTGCAATTCTGATCCATACCGCCGACGCTCACTTTGCGATTCCGTAGGGGGACGCGACGTCACGCAGCTTATTTACTTTTTTAGGACTTAAGACGACAAGAACATATACGCTTAAAAGCCGCATCACTGCGGCTTTTTGTTTCTAACGATATATATTCCGGTGGACTTGTGCAAGCGGTGAAATAATAGGGATAGAATCGAGAAACAAGATTCCTGTATTGGGATTGATCTGAATATTGCCAAGCGTATTGAACAACATGTTCCCTCTGTAGTCGGGAAAAACCAACGTGTCATCACCCAACATTTGTATAAAGCCGGGATTACCCCCGCGATACGAAGCATCCGTTTTCCCTTCGGGACCGCTGCTTGCAATAAAAAACGTATCCGCATCTCTAATCCATCGGATTTGTTCCGAGGTCAGTTTGCATAGTTTTCCGGATGTTTGTATTGGTCCGCGTCCACGATCAATCGGTGTCAGGCTTCTCATTTGAATATGCTTCGGACAGTTCCCATAGACTTGTTCGACAACTACTCTTAGAACATTTCCATCTGCAAACTTGGCATTCCCGTTAACTCGAATCCGAATTTGGTGTTCAAAGTCAATTATGATGAGACCTACATCCCCATTGTGTTTAATATTTGAGATAAACGGATCTTGAGGAATAACAGATTGAATCATTCTTCCCATCGAATCGGCGATTGCCTGCACGCCAATTTTACAGAACATGCATTTAAATGTATTGGAGATGAGTTAGAAAAAAGAGGAGTTAAAGTAGAGTATGTAGATTTTAAATAGACTTTGAAAGTCACATAAAATGCGGCTTTTTTCTTATATTTGAAGTTATTACTTTTTGTATTTGGATTGACTATATCAACGTATGTTAT
Organism: Paenibacillus lautus; assembly: GCF_050482385.1. Taxonomy (GTDB): domain Bacteria; phylum Bacillota; class Bacilli; order Paenibacillales; family Paenibacillaceae; genus Paenibacillus_AQ; species Paenibacillus_AQ lautus_B. Next base: position 44,509 of record NZ_JBCNHV010000016.1, on the reverse strand, counting down.
CATAGTAAAGCAATGAGTAATTTTAAAACTGAACAAATACTTGGAGGTAGTACTCATTAATAACGTCGACCTGAATGAAGCAATGTCCATGTTAAAGAAGACGAGCCGTACATTTTATATACCCATAAGTTATTTGGAATTAGGAATAAGGGAAGCTGTTGCATCTGCCTATCTATGTATGCGAGCAATAGATGAAATCGAAGATCATCATGAGCTCACTGACGAATTGAAAGTTGAATTACTTTTTGGGATTTCTGAAATATTTAAGTCCCAGGATGTTAAGGAAGTTATGGAAGCAACACGAAGATTACTATCACCTTATCGGGCGGTATTACCGGAAGTTACGATGCAGCTAGATAAATGGGTGCTTCTTTGTCCGTCTTCCGGAGTCGCCATTGTAAATCATTACATCGCAAAGATGTCGTTACATATGTCTGAATGGGTTCAGAACGGGTGGAACATTCATACAGAAGAGGATCTGGACAGATATACCTATAGCGTGGCTGGTATGGTTGGAGAAATGTTATCAGAACTTTGGTTATGGCATGATGGGACGCAATCTGATCTAACGAAGGCGATTGCCTTCGGAAGAGGACTACAAGCAGTAAATATACTCCGAAATAGAGATGAGGATCTTAAACGTGGTGTTGACTTCTTTCCTGATGGTTGGGGATTTAATGAGATGCACCAGTACACATGCCGTAATTTACAAATCGCCGATTCTTATGTCGCAGACCTGAAGGATGGTCCAGCGTTAAAATTTTGCAAAATTCCATTAGCGTTAGCTCATGCTACCGTCAAACTCATTTCTGCGGGCGGAAGCAAATTAACGCGGGATACGGTTCTAAAAATTGTGAATCGTGTGACTGGATAATGTAATTGTTCATAGTTAGACTTGGACAAGGAGCCGTAAGCAGTGGTATATCGGCTTCTTTCTGTTCGTTCTTCTGTCCTTTTGAGCAATGTGACAAGAATGTCATACGGAATGGAATATTGTTAGGTTAATCGATGGGAATATATAGACGTCTACCTTATACTGGAAAAGGCTTGAACGAGTTTTTTCCGAAGGAGGACATCCATTGATGACAGATGTAATTAAAGCAATAATACTTGGGATAATAGAGGGCTTAACTGAATTTTTACCGGTATCGTCTACTGGACATCTGATTTTAGCAGGCCATCTACTTAGCTTTGAGGGAGACGCTGCAATAACTTTTAAAATTGTGATCCAGTTGGGTGCAGTCATAGCCGTTCTAATTCTTTATTGGAAAAGGTATTTGCAGATTGGGGCTAATCTGATTAGAATGGATTTTTCCCAAAGTAAAGGATTAAATGTTATTCATATGATTTTGGCTATGTTACCAGCATTAATCCTGTATCTTCTCTTCAAAGATACAATAAAAAGTCAATTATTCGGACCAACCCCTGTCTTGATCGGTTTAGTTGCCGGTGGTTTATTGATGATCGTCGCAGCAAGGAGCAGGAGAACTGAAACCGCTGATACGATGGATGGGATTAATTACAAACAAGCTTTCGGGATTGGCCTGTTTCAATGTTTGGCTTTGTGGCCGGGATTTTCAAGATCGGGGTCCACGATTTCCGGTGGCCTTTTGCTTGGTACAAGTCAAAAAGCCGCCGCAGATTTCACATTCCTTATTTCCGTGCCTGTCATGTTTGGCGCAAGCTTGTTAGATTTATACGATAGTCGCGATTTGCTGAATGCTGACGATCTCTTTCTAATGTTAATTGGCTTTACGACATCCTTTATTGTGGCCATGATTGCAGTAGTGACATTCATCAAACTGATTAAGCGACTTCGATTGGAATGGTTTGCTCTGTATCGTTTTGTCTTAGCCGCGCTCTTCTATTTAATCGTCATACTGTAAGGCCCTAGCATAATAAAGATGAAACGCAGCCGGAAAGTTGCGTTTTTTCGTACCGTCAATAAGGACGAGCTTATCTAAGGTTACGGTTTTAAGGTCAGGATAGACCGCTCCGGAGATATGGTAATGATGCCGCGTAAATCGCGGCCTTTTTTATTGAACGATAGCGTGTCTTTAGCTGGTTGTTTGCTCCCAAAAAGGGGCTAAATTGACCGATATAACCTCAATGACTTCTTCAAACATCGTTTCCACTGAGCGATCTTGAGGGTTCCGGCTCCACTGCAAAGCCGATCCGAATATGCCCCAACTGATAACGAGTGCCGCAGCTTCCAATTTTTCTTGCGAAAAGCCCTGTATGTCCACTTCATTTACCCGTTTAAGCAGAAGTCGATGAAGATCCTGACGCATGGCATTTTCAAACATCGCTTCAAACTGCTTGTCTCCCGGCGTAATACATTGTTGAAACCGTAAAAGAAAATCGAATATGGTTTGAATTAGGATGCGCAAATTGTCCGCATTGCATCTTGTTTGTTCCGGCAGTCTATTTCTTATAGTGCTTTGGAACTTTTCCGTCATCCAATATTCAAGAAAGTCATATTTATCCTGAAAATGCGCATAAAATGTTGTTCGATTTACGGTTGCTTGATTCGTGATATCGTGCACCGAAATGGAATAGAGGTTTCTCTTTTTCCCAACCAAATCGTTAAAAGCCTGCACGAACAATTGACGGGTTCTTTTAACACGCGGATCCTCGGGATTTACCGACATTTCCCCACCCTCTTTCTCTTGAACTCAAATAACAGACAAAAGGGCAAGAATGTTGGGAACACAACAAAAACAGCCTTTTGCAGGTTGTTCGCATAACTCAATCCTTTTATCGTTTACTTAAGAGGTTGTTCAAAAAGTCACTGAAAATCCATTGATCTGTTTGTGTCTGATTCAGTGACTTTGGTAACACGTACTTATACGATTATGATTGCACAAACAAAATCGTATGGCAAACTCTTTATCTGATTTGCAAACGAAAGGATGAGTGTAGAAATGATTGTTGTTACAGGCGCGAATGGGAAATTAGGTCGGAAGGTCGTAGAGGAACTTCTCAAGCGTGTTCCTGCTGGGGATATTGGTGTGAGTGTCCGTGATGTGAACACGGCGCAGGATCTAAAAGAACGCGGAGTTCGTGTTCGGCAAGGAAATTTCGATGATTCCGAAAGTCTTCTTCACGCCTTTGAGGAAGCGTCTCAAGTTCTCATGATCTCGTCCCACTCCTTGGGAGAAGTTGCTGTTCGTCAGCATCAAACCGCAATCGACTCGGCAAAGAAAGCTGGTGTTCGTCGACTGCTGTACACTAGCCAAATGTTTTCAACAGCAACGTCGCATTTTCCTCCCATGAACGTTCATGCTGCTACAGAAGAGATGCTAAAATCTTCAGGAATGGCTTTCACGTCGCTGCGAAACGGCTTTTATGCAGCATCAGCGATCATGTGGATGGGTGATGCCTTGAATACAGGGGAATTGATTGCTCCGGAAGATGGTCCTGTTGCCTGGACCAGCCATTCCGACCTTGCTGAAGCCACAGCGGTCATCCTGACAGAGCAGAGATATGACGGTATAACTCCTCACCTTACGGCTTCCGAAGCGATTGACATGGATCGCATCGCATCAATTGCTTCCAAGCTCTTGGATCGACCGATTCGGCGAATTGTCGTGTCGGATGATGAATATCGGAACCACTTGACGTCCCGAGGACTGCCGGAAGCGATGGCCGGCATGCTTACGGGTATGTTTCAGGCAAGTCGACAGGGAGATTTCTCGCAAACCAATCCCGCTTTGGAAAACCTGATTGGCAGATCCCCAGTGAATTTTACGGATTTTTTAAAAGACTCGATTTCTCAATGATGAGAGTATAGATTGAAGGATCATAGTCGGTTTTTATACACCCTGGAAACATCACTGACGTAGTTGTCAGTGATTGTTCGTTTTAATAAACCCGAAAAGGGTTCTTTTTTTGTTATTTATCCAGGTATGGTAACTCGAACTAACAACTCATGTTAATGGTGATTGGTAGATTATCCGAGTGAGAATATTATAATGCGTATGTTTATTATCTCAGAGGGTGTGAACTAGGTGGAGAGAGTGATACATAGTGAAATAAGAGGAGCAGGACAAAAACTAAAAGAAAATGTAGAGTACAGGGAGGACCCGCATGGAAACACATCCTGGAGAGCACATAGTACCCTTTATTTAGATGATTTTGAGCTCGATTTTGCAGAGACTTTTTATACAGGTACTTGGTTTAAAGGTTTTAATCAGAAGGAAACCTTGTCCAAAATCAACACTCCTTCTATTTACATTAAGGCAACCACACAATATGGCGAAGATGGAGTGCTTTATGCGGCTAATCGTGATGAGGGTGCTGAAAAGGTACATAGCCTTTTAAAAGGAAATGGGATGGTAACGATAAAATCTGGACGTGATCGATGGGGCCAAGGTGGGGAGATTACGTTTTGCCAAAGATTTCAGTCTACTCTATGCGCAAGCTAAGCTTTCTAGTTTTGAGATTGCGAAAAATCAAAGGTGTGCAGGCTTAAACTTAGCACTTGCATGAATGTTGTATGATCGAAGTTGGAATGAAAAAACAAGGGGGAGAACTTCATGGAAAAAGGGAATCTTGGATTCAGCAAGATACGGGCAACTCCCAAAGACACCATAGCGGCAGGTCGTCGTCATACGGTTGGTCTTAAATCAGACGGCACGGTCACGGCTGTGGGTGATAATAAATATGGCCAATGTGATGTGAGTGGCTGGTGCGATATAGCTGCGGTTGCGGCTGGTAATGTTCATATGGCGACGAACACGGGTAATGCTCATACCATCGGGCTTAAATCGGATGGCACGGTGGCGGCTGTGGGTTGGAATAAGTATGACCAATGCGATGTTAGCAGCTGGCGTGATATGGTGGCGGTTACGGCGGGTTGGCGTCATACCGTTGGGCTTAAAACGGATGGCGCAGTGGTGGCTGTGGGTCGAAATAATGAAGGCCAATGCAATGTAAGTGGCTGGCGTGATATGGTGGCGGTCGCGGCGGGTGACTGGCATACCATCGGTCTTAAATTGGACGGCACGGTGACGGCTGTGGGCAATAATAGGTATCGCCAATGCAATGTAAGCGACTGGTGCGGCATCGTGGCGGTTGGGGCGGGTTATCTTCATACCGTTGGTCTTAAATCGGATGGCACGGCGATTGCTGTGGGTCAAAATAAGGTAGGCCAATGCGATGTGAGCGACTGGAGTGGTATTGTGGCGATAGCGGTGGGTAGTCATCATACCATCGGGCTTAAATCGGACGGTACGGTGGCAGCTGTGGGCTGGAATGAGTATGGTCAATGCAATGTAAGAGACTGGTGCGATATTGTAGCAGTTGCGGCGGGTTGCGCTCATACCATCGGCCTTAAATCGGACGGCACGGTGATTGCTGTAGGTGATAATGAATATGGCCAATGCGATGTAAGCAGTTGGGCTAACATCCAACTACCCAGCAATTAGATTTCAATATTTATAATACATATAATAATGAAATCCAAGCGCCAGTTTCCCTTCCACCGTTTATATTTTGTAGTAATATCCAATGCGGCGGAGCCCCTATCAGTTAACGTATTCTCACTGATCGGTCATCGTCGGTCGTTCGCCGGATCCATGATTGGCGGAATTCGCGAAACGCAGGAAATGCTTGACTTTTGCGCCGAACATCACATCGGTCCGGAGATCGAGGCCATCTCAGCCGACCAGATTGATGAAGCCTGGGAAGCGCAGAAAAAACCGACTTTATAAACATAACTGTTTAAAAAGTATTCGGAATAAGATATTCTATAAGCAAGGTATTCGTATAATACTGTAAAATGGAGGCGTTTACATGGATGGTTGGATTCAGGCAGGTACGGTAGAAGAGCTTCGGGAGCAAGGACCGAAGCTGATCAAGGGGGGCATCGTAGTATTTTATCACGAGGATGACGTGCACGCGCTTGATAACCGGTGCCCGCACCTCGGTTTTCCGCTGCACATGGGAAGTTTATGCAACGGAATTTTGACATGCCATTGGCATCATGCAAGGTTTGACGTATGCAGTGGCGGAACGCTCGACCCTTGGGCGGACGATGTACCGGTACATGATATAACCGTTCATGACGGGTTGATTTGGGTCAACCCCAAATCCCGGAACAGCAATCAAGTACAGCTGTATAAAGATCGGCTTCTGAGCGGCCTTGAGCAAAATATCGGTCTTGTCATAGCCAAGGCCATAGTTGGATTAATGGAGGCAGGTGTTCCAGAGACGGAAATCGCGGCGATTGGGATCGAATTTGGGGTCAAACAGCGCAGGCAAGGGTGGGGCTCCGGGTTAACAATTCTGACCGCGATGGCCAACGTCCTGCCAAAGCTTGATAAACAAGGCCGGATCCTTGCGTTGTTTCAAGGATTACTGCACACGGCGCGCGAATCAGCCGGTAGCGGAACGCGATTCTTGCTAGATCCACTTCCGAATACAGGCGTCTCCGAAGAACGTTTGACGGAATGGTACCGTGATTGCATCGAAGTTCGGGATACGCGCGGTGCGGAACGGGTGCTGCTGACCGCCGTGCAGGCGGGGGCGGATAAGAAGCGATTATTCTCTATGATGAGCATGACGGCGACGGACCATTTTTATATGAATGGAGGTCATACGCTAGATTTCCATAATAAGGCGTTCGAGAGCTTGAAGTACGTCGGGCACGAGCAGCACAAATATGTCCTCGCTTCGCTCATTCCGATGTTCGGGAACGCATCGCGCAGTGAAGAGCTTCATAGCTGGCAGTCCCCGGTCAATTTGGTTCAGCCGATAAAGGAAGCGTTTGAGGAGCTGACCAAAAATGGCGTTTCATCAGGAAGCGGGGGATCTGGCATCGATGACGAGGCGCTGCTCCAAGCGCTGCTTGGCGACGATCCGCTTCGGACAGTGCACATGTTGAAGGATGCTTTACTCGGGGGCGCCTCTCCAGTGCGCATCTCGAAAATTGCCGCATTGGCTGCGGCAGAACGGATCGTCCGCTTCCACACGCATAACGATTTCGGAGACTGGATTTCAGTGCTACACACGTTTACGCATGCTCACGCCGTTCACGAAGGTTTGATCCGTTCCGCCGATTCATGGCTGGTTCGCGGTATTTTCCATACTGCAGCTGCGATTTACCTCGATCGGTTTTTGAACATCCCCGCTGCCCCGAGACCGGATGCAATAGGAGCGACTGAGGAAGTACCGCAGCCCGCTGAGTTGCTTGAGATTCTCGACAAGCAACAGCAAGTGGCGCCGGCTGCGACGTGGGTGATTCGCTATCTCCGCAGCGGCGGAAAGCCGGAGCCTTTATTCAACGTATTGGGTCATGCGCTGCTTCGAGAGGATGCGGAATTCCACACCTTCCAGATGTACGAAGCGGCCGTGGCGGAATATGACCGCTGGGCTTCCGAGTCTGGTCCGTTCGCCGAGAAGGCCCGCGAAACTTTGATCCTTGCGGTTACCCGTTATTTGGCGTCGCATGCTCCGACTTCCCGTGAGACACCGCATACAGCTAAAATTGCATGGCGGCTCCATCGCGGCGAGAAATTGTTTGAAGAATAATAAAGTGAGACGCTACAATGATTGTAGAATAGGGGTATTAGCGGAACCAACTTTTATTGGGGGCGGCTCTCTTTGAGGGTCTTTTATTAATACTATATAACAAGGCTGTCGAGGTCTTCTCGACGGCCTAATCTTTAGAAGTTGAATTGCTCTTATCTATAGCTTGTGAGTATTACCAAGGTTGCTTTGTTGGTCCGGTTGTAAACTCGGTGGAAGGCGAGTGGGTGGAGCGGATCATAGGGCTTCAAGACGTTAAAGAGGAAGTCGTAATGCTGTGAACACCAGACGGAGAAGCGAATATAGAACTGGTCAACCGTTCGTGGGCCAGAAGGTACTATTTTGGAATTGGCTGAGAAAATAAAATAACTAATATTTCCTAAAGAGTAACACGTCGAAGAGGTGGGTTTATCATTCTTATCAAGATTTCCCGAAAACCATCGTTCAAGAGCCAAATGATGTAAAAGAAGAATGCATCGAACCAATGGGTTCGATGCATTCTTTTTATAGCGAGTTATATGTTTCATCATTAACAGGTTCTAACCCAATCCGTTTCACCCGGTGTGAGGGCTAATTGCACCATTATCTTTATTTATATCGAGTATAACAAATATCAATTATTATAATATGCCTTATTTCATTATCATTAAGTTTGTAAGCTAATCCAAATAGGAGTCATAACTGTAAGTTGTCATTCAGCGATGAGTGCGGGCTGACTTAAAGGAGGAAGTAGTATCATAGCATGGATTGTGTTTACTTTCATCGGGGTGTTTATCGGCGTATTATCCAGCCTTTTTGGTCTAGGTGGCGGCTTCGTTGTTGTCCCAATTCTATATGTTTTCCTTCCCCACGTTGTTCCTGCAGATTATGTTATGCATACAGCTGTGGGGACATCACTGGCTGTCATGATTATAAATTCAACGAATTCCACCTATAATCATTCGAAGCAAGGTAATATCAATTGGATGGTATTTAAACAATTAGCTGGTTTTATCGCATTAGGCGCTCTGATCGGTGGTCTGTTGGCCCCCTATATCGATGGTGGATTGCTCAAATGTGCATTTATTATGCTACTTTGTTATGTCATTATATCTAATTCGTACAAGAAAACAGCGAATAGTAACGATGAATTCTCGATCTCTCCTCTGCCAGGACGCATGTCCCGTTTCGTTATTGGATCGTTCATTGGCATTATTTCAACGTTGCTAGGGATTGGCGGTAGCGTTATGACGATCCCATACCTTAGAAAATATGGGATGCGGATGCTGCATGCGGTCGCTCTAGCTACACCACTAGGTCTGCCTGTCGCTATTGTCGGTGCATCCACTTATCTTGCTTCAGGATTACGGGTAGCTGGCATGCCAGATTCGACCATTGGATTTATTCATATACCTGCATTGATTGGATTTTCGCTTGGGGGGCTGATAGGAGTACCAATCGGGAGAAGGTGGGCTCAGAAAATTCCAGATACTTTGTTTTTTAGAGTTTATTTATGGTTACTTATCATCGTGGTCATTACGATGATTATAGAATAAATGACCCAACAAACATGATGACTTGTTTGATGAACCATTCGGCAATATAAATAGATCTTGGCGAAAAAAGTTTGTCTCTGGTATCGGCCCTCATCGAGATATTTTGATGCAGATTCGAGGTATAATAGATAATCTAGTAGAGCGCTGTAGTCTCTTTATTTATAAAACACGAAGGAGGGATTTTTATATGCAATATGGACCTGATCCTAATGCAATCTACCCAAATGAGGCAATTAAAAGTATATGCTTTATTAAAAACGTTGTAACACGCTCAAATATTATTGTCGGTGACTACTCATATTATGACGACATCAACGGTGCTGAAAAGTTTGAAGAGCGTGTCACACATCACTATGAATTTATTGGAGATAAGCTGATTATCGGAAAATTTTGCGCAATTGCAAAGGGTATTGAATTTGTAATGAATGGTGCAAACCATAGAATGTCCAGTGTCACTACCTATCCGTTTAATATTATGGGCCATGGTTGGGAGAAAGCGACTCCAACACTGGCAGACTTACCCCTAAAAGGTGATACTGTAATTGGAAACGATGTATGGATCGGTCAAAATGTGACCGTAATGCCCGGTGTACATATTGGCGATGGAGCAATTATTGCAGCCAATTCTGTAGTTGTAAAAGATATTCCTCCTTACCATATTGCAGGCGGGAATCCTTGCAAAGTTATTAAGAAAAGATTTGACGATGAACTCATCGATTATCTCCTTCTCATTAAATGGTGGGATTGGCCTGTTCGTAAGATATTTGATAATCTTGAAACACTATGCAGCGGGGACCTGACAAAAATCAAGGGGATTTATTAGCTCATTATGAGCAAAATAGGGCATTCTCGGGGAAATCCCGTAACACGGAACCCAGCCTTTCGTCCTTATACAGGATGAAGGGCTTTATATTTTATTCAAAAGACTTGATTTCCAGAAAACAAAGGTATATGATTGACCCATCAATTATTGATGGGTCAATGAATTGAAGGGGGGGCTATATCATCTCTACATGTCATACAGAAGACCTGCTGTACTTGCTAATGCATCTGAATAAGCATATTGCGACTCGGTTTGAGCGATGCGCTGGAGTAAGTCCCAATCGGTTGGAACTTCTCTACAAACTGACGGGAGGCGAAATTAGCCAGTCGGATCTGCAGAAAGCAGTATCTATTGATCCAGCTGCGGTGACCCGTCATGTTCAGCAGTTGGAAGCGGAAGGAATGCTTCTGCGAACCAGATGTGAGAATGACAATCGGATTACGTTGGTTCAGCTAACCGAAGTGGGCAAAAGTAAAGTAGCAAAGTTTAGAGCGGAGAAAGATCGATTTATGGAGGAACTTCAGGCAGACCTTACAGAATCAGAGCGACTTGCGTTTGTTCAAGTGCTACAGAAGATGAACAGCCAGATTCAACAGATGAAAGAATCTAGTAAGACCAATTAACTTATAGAGATAAAAGGAGAGAATATCATGTCTGTAACTTCCCTAAACAATAATTATAAAGAAATTATTACTTCCCGTCGCTCTGTGCGGGTATATGACCCATTGGTCAAAATCAGCCATGAAGAAATGACTGAAATTTTGGAAGAAGCGACTTTGGCTCCATCATCCGTTAATCTTCAGCCTTGGAGGTTTCTCGTCGTTGATAGCCCAGAGGGAAAAGCAACGCTTGAAGAGCTGGCACCAGGCAACAAAACACAAGTTTCTACTTCTTCCGCAGTAATTGCCGTATTTGGAGATATGAACGCATTCGACTATGCAGATGAAATTATGGGTAATGCTGTGGAACGCGGATATATGCCACAAGAGGTTAAGGATCAGATGATGGCAAATTATACCGATCTGTTCGGACGTATTCCGGCACAGACTTTCCGTGAAATGATCCTTATCGATAGCGGATTGGTTTCCATGCAGCTTATGCTTTCTGCTCGTGCCCGTGGATATGACACAAACCCAATCGGCGGATACGATAAATCCCGAATTGCTGAAGCATTTGGTATGGAGAAAGACCGTTATGTACCGGTAATGCTCATCTCTGTAGGTAAAGCTGCCAAAGAAGCACGCTTGACGACTCGTCTCCCTATAGATCGTATTGCGGAATGGAAGTGAGGTAACAGCGATGATTATTATCCATGCAGAAATGAAAGTAAACAGTGAATTAGAGGCAGAATTTTTGGAAGCCGTAAAAGAACTTATTGAGGCATCCCGTGTGGAAGCAGGGAATGTGTCGTATAACCTCCTGAAGGATACAGATAAGGATGACACATATCTCATGGTCGAACAGTGGAAAGACCAAGAAGCAGTAGAAGCTCACAATGCGAGCACCCATTTTCAGGCGTTTGTAGCTAAAGCTCCAAAATACTTGACAGCCCCGTTACATGTTCAAGCTTTTGCAGGTCAACCTATCAGCAAATAATTAACGTCTACAAGTAAAGAAAGGCCGCCCATAATTGGGTAGACCTTTTTTTGCTTTTCTTATCTACATACCGCTACATTCATATTTACTGATATGTGGCATCGCTCTTGGATATAAACCCCTTTTCCACCAGCAAATTTTCGGTGGCCTCCCACAGCTTGTTCTGCATTATCACATCCCTCCCAGGCGAAACAGGTTCAATTGATTTTCCGGTTCCAACATTAAAATATCCGCCTGTCATTTTTTGACATTCGGGCTCAACTATTAATCGGGTGATAATATCTGCTCCTTTTCGCGGATCTCCAATCCGAAGTGCTTTTAGCAATCGTTCTAATACGGAAGCGAACCAAAGTTCTCGTCCGAGGCCAGTAACATTAAATCCCGGATTTAGTGCATTTACGCTGATTCCCGTACCTGACCACCGTCGTGCTACTTCAGCGGTGAACATGATATTTAACAATTTGGTCTTCCCATAGATGGGGGATGATCCGCGAGAGGTAAAGGGAGTTGTATCAGTCAAATCATCGGGCAGCTTCAAAAAACCATGACGTTGTGAAGCTTCAGAGGCAACATTGACAACTCTTGCTTCCCGAGCATTTTGCAGGGACGGTTTTAACATATGTGTCAAAAGCCACGGCGCTAAATAATTGACAGCAATCATTTCAGGAAGCCCCTCAGAAGTGATACGGGGCACAAAAGCATGGATCCCCACATTGTTTAACAACACATCAATTTTAGGATAAGCGACAGTTATTTCGCTGCCAACCCGTTTAACGTCCTTCAATAGCGAAAAATCTCCATAAAAAAAATCAACTTTAGTTGATGGTGCAATCTCCTGAATCTTTTTTCTCGTCGCCTCAGCGCGTTCTTTACTCCTGGCAGTCAAGATAAGATCAAATCCGCGTCTTCCTAATTCGAACGCCACAAGCTGTCCAAGACCACTGGTAGCACCTGTAATGACAATTGTTTCTTTTTTAGACATCGTCATTTCTCCTTCATGTGATACATTTTTTTGAAGTTATCATTGCAAACAACAGGTAATGTAGAATATTTATTTAGTTGACATATGCAAATTATAATGATTTGATTGATATATGTCAATTAGTTATTTTTTGATCTAGAGAGAGGTGATTGAGGATGAAGGATAGTGAAATCAAAAATGAATCGAGGGGGAAACTGGAGATTGAATTGGGCGAGCAGCTTAACGCTCTCATCAGTGCTGCACATGCCCTGAATGTCAGAGCTGCAGCGAAATTCGATTCCTCCTTGCAGCCTGCCGCCTTCCATATTGTTCGTTGGCTGTATTCCTATGGCCCCACTAATGCCGCCACATTAGCTGAATCAACTGCGATGGACCGAAGTTCGGTCAGTCGCCTTGTCAAACAACTCCAGTCTTTGGGATATGTGAACAGGGAAGTGTCTCCTAATGATGGACGAGGAATTGTGTTGTCTCTTACCGAGTTTGGACAAGCAAAAACAATAGAAGCACTTAAGGAAAAAGAGTCTGTTTATTATGAACGACTCTCTGACTGGAAAGATGCGGAGCTTAATGTTTTTATCCAAATGCTCAGGCACTTCAATGGATTTAATCGACGATAAGTTCGTTCGGCAGTGTGATGCTTGAAAACACCTGCAAATCTGGACTGAAATGAATTTTTAGGGCACGAATCGTTGCGAAGCGATTGGCAACAAGCTTTGAGGTGTTCGGTATTGAAGGCGTATTCGTCCGCAGGTTACAACTTGTTCCGTTTGAGCTTGAGCCTTGTTGGATTCTTGTTAGGAAGCCTATTTCCAGGCTGGTGGTCCCAGCAGGGCATAAGGCAGACGAGGAGTTAGTGAGAGAGAAGATAGCCTTGATTGCTCGTACAGAAGAATGGAGTGGTCGTGTAGGTTTCTAGGAGGAGCGCTTAGCAGGACATAACTTTTTGCGTTTCTAAACCCTTACTTGGGTAATAACTCATAATTGATCATATAAATGTGATGAAACACAAAACGATGTTGCCTCAACAGTACTCAAAAACTCTACCCGATTGCAATATCGTAAAATCAGTGGCTGTCTGATCATCCAGTGCAGTTATGAAGCGTGGATGAACTAAATACAGAAAGGCGTGATCCAACGTGTATCCAAGACGCTCTGCATTTATGAGAATTTCAATTTTCATCATGGTTCTAACGCTTACGGCATGCTCTGGAGCAGCTGAGCCTCCCGCCAGTCCTGATGTATCAACACCTGCCAATGAAGAGGTCACGACTCCTGAAACCGAGAACGAGCAAGCTTCCGAAGTGACGCGTCCTCAGAGCGAAAACTTTGATTTGATGACGGGTGAGGGTAACCAGTCATATACAGCCACCTTGCATCAAGGCGAAGGCTTTTCCTTATACGTATTCGAAAAGTTTGCTTTCGACGCTGCCGAAGGACGTCTGTTTCTCAGCAGCAATCCAGAATACTATGTTGATATTGAGTCACTGCCTGCAAATTATGATCTAATGCAGCTTAAAGCTGCAGGGAAAAAGGAATTGGAAGAGTTCGGCGAAGTATCCGATTTTAGTGGAGAGCTTATCGAGCATCCGCTGGGTTCCGCCGAGCTCTACCTACAAACCTCGAGTGGTGAAGGGATTAACGACTATATCGTGTGGCAGTCTGAAACAGGCGACAGTTTCTTGTTCCGCCTTCATAATCCAAAAGGCGAGGAAGCTTCGGATTTTGCCGGTCCGGTGCTCGTTTCATTATCTACGGTTCAAAGCGATTCAAAATGAATGAGGTTTTTGCACCGATTATTCCAGAAGAGACGGAAATCACTGTTGTCAAAAGAAATCCTAGTATTAGCCAAGGAAAATAAAGTATTTTCTTAGTGCTTAAGTTAAGATAAGTCCCCTGTTTAAGCATTACATGCTACCCGAGTAAGTTCTTTAATAGGTGATTGGAAATGGAATATAATGAGGAGGACGTAGCCCAAGCGAAGGCGCGGGAGCGTTCTTTTTATTGAACTAACGGGCAGTTATCTTGAGCAAGTTCTTGACTAAGGTGACGGGAAAGAGTAATATTTAACCAATATCCGTAAATCAATGATGGAACAAAAGTAAATCATTAAACTCTTCACAGGAAAGGGTTTCATGACTGAGAAAACCCTAGAGTACTGATTGAAAATGCCAGTTCCAGAGTATGGCTAATACCCATCGGTTTGACCCGTTATAGTCAATTAAGGTGGCTGTGTGAAAATACAGCAACCTGGGTGGTACCGCGATTAATATCGTCCCAGAGCATTTGCTTTGGGGCGTTTTTTATTTTGGGAGGAGTCTATATGATATTAGAAAAAGTTATAAAAAGAATTGTAATACAAAGTGAATATAAGGATTTTGTTGATAAGTATATAGATAATATACTTACCGAATTTAAAGGTAAGATTCATAGCATTTATATGTGTGGCTCGATTCCAAAAGGAACTGCAAAACCTTTTAAGTCAGATGCAGACTTTACTATTGTATGTGTAAATCCCAAAGATATTGATTACGAAAGATTGTCAAATATTAAAGACAGGCTTTTGGGAGAATATCCAGTATTAACTAAGATTGATACGACAATTTGCTCGATTGACGATGTATTAAGTAAACCAAATGATTGGGGTTTTTGGGTAAAGATCATTTGTGTTTGCATATATGGTCATGACGTTGGTGAAGAAGTACCACCGATAATTATTTCTCCAGAGTTCATTTTAGACTTAAATACAGAGACCAAGAAGGAAGTAGATCGTAGACATAGTTTACTTTCTAATGCTAGTGATAACACAATGAAGAATAGATATATTAAAGGTTACTCTAAGAGATTAATTCGTGCATTATACTCTTTGGTTTTAGAAGATACAGGTGTATGGCAAGATGACATTATTATGATGAAGAATGCCATATTAAACTATTGTGAGATTGACTCCGCTTTAGTTGATTATCTGTATGCTTGTTACTTGGATAGTGATAATGTACTTGTTGAAGAGTTTCTGGGAATTGCAGATGAAGTATATAGCTATTTTGAGAACGCGTTAAATGCAATGGCTGCTTCCAGAACTTCCTTCGACTAACACCATATTGACGCATCGGGTCACTCTGAGAAGCGAGTCCACATCCAGCCCCCTAAGCCCGTCGGGACGTCACTGCATTAGGTGTTCGGCAAGCCTCACAACTATAAGCAGCGACTCTAATTAAAACATAAGACTATTGAGCTAACGGCGAACGTTAGTTCAATAAATAAGCTTTTACCACTTTTGAGCAACATGCTAAAATACATTAGTGCCAGTTAACCTCTGAGTCTAATGTGGAGCTTAGAAAGACTTCTATAAAGTATTTGTGGTAACTGGTACGGTATTTAGAAGGAATTAGCCCCTATTATGGAGTATATATTATTGTGCAGTGACCTCTCAGGGAACAACCGCCCAGAATAGGTTTGGAGCCGGCAGGACATCCTCCTGGACTACATTAACAGAAATGAGGCGTTCCAAGTTTTTGGCACTGCACATTTGATGATTATTCAACCTGTCGAAATGACAGGTTTTTTTGCATAGATAGACAAAGAACTTAACAGAAGCCCTTTAAAGTTATTGAGGCGGATTCTCGACCTCTCAGTTTATTATGGGTAATGCACCGAATCTAAAACCTGACATGCTACATTGGGCCCATTGTGGAGCTCTTAAGAAAACTTGGTTAATCTGGTGCAAATGAATCGAACAGGTGATCATAAGTTGAATAATTTTATGCTTACGGATACGAGCATTATTGAAGACCGAGACAACTCAAGAGCTTTTTATCCCTTCTATGTTGGAGTAGATATTGGCTCGGATTTCCATGTTGCTGCTTGCATTCCATTTGAAAAGTTCCGCAGTGAGAAGGAATGGAAACGCAGTAAAACAATGAAGTTTAACTCGGATAGCCAAGGGATTACACAGTTTATCCGGTGATAAAGTAAGATTAAAGATCCCAGCTAATTTAGAAGATTACGAACGCCAAGCGGATGTGTTAGCAGATGACGATGTCTTATAAACGCCAGCATCTTACACTGTCTTAGACTGAACATAAATAGCCCATTGCCATGTAAAATTGGAAATAAGAAGCATCCAAGATTACGGTGATGGGCTCATTTACATTTTCTAAGCACTACACTACATTAGACTGGCGATGGAATTATGCTAACGGGCAGAATCGCTCAGCAAGCACAACCGCACAAAAAGAAGGTCGACCAGTAAGCTCTGGTGACCTCATAATACGATCGGGCAGTAACGGTGTATTTACATCAAGACAATGACTTTACTTGCTATGCCTGACAAGACACTCTAATGCTATTGATGGTCTATCCATCTGTACTAAGCGCCAACAAGCGTTTTAGGTTATCATCAATAAATTTATTATCGGCACTGTTGATTCCGCGACCGGCAAAATGGCCCCAGATTGACTTGATCGGATTAAAAACAGCATTAGGCATAAGCTTAGCCTCGTATTCGTTATCATCCGCCGAGCAGAAGAGGTCCGTGCTCCCCGGCATGATGCAGGCAAGTGCTTTAATGCTCTTAAGCGCCTTATCGAAATCTCCGTTATAGGATGGGTTTGCACTAATATCTGCATGTTGGCCTGTCCATAGCATGGCCAGGACATTATGCGGATCCATATTCATAAAGCTATCTTCCCAGACGCCAGCCACAAAATCTTCCAAGGAGTCAAATCCCAGCTCGCGATAAAGCTCCTCTCTATAAAACGCATGCGATAATCCCCATCCGGCATAGACCCGGCCAACGGCGCGCATGTCTGCAGAAGTCAACTGGTTTAGTTTAGTTGAATCGAAGCCAACTGCAGCCAGCAGCGCTGCTCTCATACTGTCCAGGACCACAAATGTATGGGGCCAAGGCTTGGCAATTCCCGCGAAAGGTGCAATTCGTTCCACCATCTCTGGATAACTTGCACCCCATTGGTATGCTTGAATGCCTCCCATGGACCATCCAACGACAAGAGCGATCTTTTGAATGCCGAATTTTTCGGTCACCAGCCGATGCTGGAATTTAACGTTGTCATAGATGGTTACCTGGGGAAAATTGGCCCGGTCAAATGGGGGAGGCGTATTCGTGGGAGACGAAGATAATCCGTTGCCCAGTAGATTTGGAACGATAATGAAATATTTTTGCGGATCCAGTGCCATGCCGTTTCCAATCAACCATTCATTCTGAGCATGCTGGTCGCCAAAAGCCGTTGGATAGACGATGACATTATCTTTTTTCTCATTCAATCTTCCATAAGTCTTATAAGCAAGAAAAGCTTTCGGTAACGTCACTCCTGATTGCAAGGTTACGTCACCCAAATCAAAAATCTCATAATCCATCGTATTGTTTGCTCCTTTCAAAATGAAACCATACATTTAGAATGTATTTCTTGTACTCAGTATAGGGTCATGGTACTCTCAATAAAAGTGAATAGAATTCAAAGTAGTATTCAATAAAATTGAAAGTGAAAGGGAGCATCGTATATGGAATTGCGCCAACTGAACACGTTCCGCACGGTTGCATCAACATTAAATTTCAGTCGGGCTGCGGAAGTGCTGAACTACGTCCCCTCCAACGTCACGATGCAAATGAAAGCATTGGAGGATGAGCTTGGTGTTCGTCTCTTTGATCGTTTGGGCAAGCAGCTCGTTCTCACAACGGAGGGTAAACGCTTTTTAACTCATATCCAAGACGTTCTAAACAAATTGGACGAAGCTCGCAGCGTCGTTCATGACAATGAAAATTTAAGAGGCACCCTAACGATAAGTGCCAATGAGGTTATTTGCGCCTATCGGCTTCCAGCTGTCTTTCAACGGTTTCGTTCGCAGTATCCGGGAATTCGTCTGATCTTTCGCTCCGTTCCAAATCAAGAGCTCAAGCAAACACTCTTTGAGGGGACCGCGGATGTCGTCTTTATGTTGGACGAACCCATTCGCTCGAGCGGACTTGCCGTGGAGCCGATGGTGGAAGAAACTTTCCGCTTATTCGCTGCTCCTGACCATCCACTTGTGAAACAAACGGTACTGCAGCTGGAAGACTTTCATGGACAAGTGTTTCTTACAAATGAAAAGGGATGCCCCTATCGAACCATGTTTGACCGGCAATTTGAGAAAGAGGGCATTGATACCATTACTTATTTAGAGTTTCAAAGTGCCGAAGCCATTAAACAATGTGCAATTTCGGGAATCGGTATTGCCTTTCTTCCTGAAATCGTAGCGGAAGCCGAAATGAAACGGGGCGAACTTGTTGCTCTTCCATGGCAAATTCCGGACTTGCACGTATATACACAGATGTTATGGCATAAAGACAAGTGGCTCTCACCCATCATATTATCTTTCATAGAAGCAGCAAGGGAAGTTATCGGTAAAGAGGAAGAGAATAAAACCGTTTAGCTATATTAGTTAGCTACTTTAGCGAATGATTTTGGGTCCCATGCGGATCTAGGATTCACTGTTTACTGCAAAAAACGCGCTGTTATTCGGCCCATGCGGACACACGATCCGCTATTTTCCGAAAATCGGTTCATTTGGGAGTCTATCCGGACACACGTTCCGTTAATCTAACCATAACCACAAATTTAGCCCGCAATAACCTACAATAGCGGATCTCATGTCCTCATACATTCGCTAATGAGCAGAAAATAAACAAATAGCGGAACTACAGTCCTCAAACATCGGGGGGGACGTAAGCTTCAATAGGGACGATGGTTCACCCAACATTTGCATTAACCATATTAACCTAACTGAAGCACACCATTGAACCACGCGGATTTGATTACCATCCAAGGAATCCGAGATCTTCGTTGTTGGATCACCAAGATTGGAACAGACACGGGGGATACATCTGTCCCTACCAGAATATCCACATCGGATTTGTGCAGATCTGTGGCATTTTTAAAGCTTTCAGGAATATATATTGACCATTTCAAGCAAATAATTACGGAATTCTTCAACATAGGATTGAGGTTCTACGATTTTTAGATTCGTACCGAAACTTGCTAAAAATTGAAATCCAATACTGTTCTGAGGAACATGGATAGTGGCTAAGAAATATTCGGAATTATAGTTTTCAATACTCTTGCGACCGTATCTTTCAATGAATTGATCTTTGATACTAGGCGCAATCAACGCCTTGATAGCAACAAGTTGGGGTTGATAACCTGCTTCATCTTGTTCTAATTTATAATCTCTAGGAATAAATGTTTGTTCATCCATATTGAGATTGTCGATCCTGGATAATTTAAATGTTCTATATCTCTGACGATGTAAGCAGAATCCCTTCAAATACCAACTCGTTTCGCTAAAATGAAGCTGATACGGCTCAACAATTCGATTCGTTATCATGCCATTTTTATCTATATAATCAAATGAAATTAACTTTTTCCCTGATATCGATTCCTGGCACGTCTTCAAGGTTTGAAGAATCTCAGACCGACCCACCCAATCATAAAATGATAGTCGGACTGAACTTTTCAGTGACATGGGGTGAACCATGGCTTCCATTTTTCTAATCGTGATTTCAACTTCCTCGCTAATTAGAATTTGTTCCAATCCGCCGAGCGCAGTCAATATATTTTCTAAGTCGGAGCTGCTTAAAAGACGTTTATCCACCTTGTATTCATCCATAATACCGTACCCGCCATGAACTCCATGAACTGAATAGATGGGAATGTTGGATAAGCTCAGTGTTTCCATATCGCGAAGAATCGTTCTTTTGGAAACGTTAAATAATTGTGCAAATTCTTTTGTTGAAACGATATCTTTTTTCAGCAATATCATGATAATAGATATTAATCTCTCAACCTTCTCCATAGCTGCCCCTCTTTTGGTACAAATTTTAAAATGGTGACATGCGTCTGTCACCACTAATAAATTATACTTCATTTATCAAAAGAAGGAGGTACAACTTTATGTCAGCTATTGTATATTTAAACTTTGATGGAATCGCAGAAAGAGCAATTGAATTTTATTCGGAGGCTCTAAATGCGAACGAGGTAAAAAAAGTGAAATTTAGGGATTTTCCGCAGGATCCAAACTATCCGTTGCCAGAAAATGAACTCGATATGATCATGGAGTCTTCGGTAGAATTTGCAGGCGGGAAAATGATGATGTCGGATATTTTGCCTTCCATGAAGGCGGTAACCGGTGAGTTAGTGAAAGGAAACAACGTAATTATTAGTATAGTCATGGATGATAAACAAACATTGGAAGAATACTTTAATCATTTGTCTGTTGGCGGCCATGTTGTGATGCCGTTATCCAATACACCTTGGTCTTCGTGCTTTGGAATGCTGGTTGATCAGTTCGGAGTTGCCTGGAAATTTAATAGCGACGCAGATAAATTTCTTGATAAAGTCATTTCAAACAAACAGTAACATATTTAAAAATGGCCTTGCATTTAAAGGCCATTTTTACGATTCCTTTTAGAAAGGTATTGTATTTTATCTATGGAAATTGAGCATGTAATTCCAGCAAAATCGAGAGAGGATTTAAGGATTTGGCTGCAGAACCATGGCAAGACTGAGAAGTCTTGCTGGGTCCTGGTTAGTATGACGCCAACCCCTAATAAGTTGTTATATTTGGACGTCGTTGAGGAAGCCTTATGCTTTGGATGGATTGATGGAGTCAAAAAGAAAATGTCCGAAACCGAGCTGGCTCAGAGACTTTCTCCTAGAAGTAAAAAAAGCTCATGGACTGAATTAAATAAAGAACGTGTCCGCCGTCTCGAAAAGTTGGGGTTCATGAGTGACGAAGGCAGGAGGGTTCTTCCTGACATGGATCACGGTTCTTTCAGAATAGATGTGGTCATAGAACAAAGGCTAAAAGAGGAAAAGCTAGTTTATGAGAATTTCATGGCATTTCCAGATCTTTATAAAAGAGTTCGGATCGACACGATACAAAGCAATAAGAATCAGCCAGAATTATTTAAGAGCAGATTAGACAAATTCATAACCAACACGAGAGAAAATAAAATGTACGGTCAATGGAACGATAATGGTCGTCTATTAGATTATTGATATTTCTGGGTTGAAGGCACACAATCCTAGTCCGGTTGAGAACCGAACTAAGGTTGGGTGCCTTATCTATTTTGTCATTGGAGCTCTATTGTGTTCGACAGTATAAAATCAAAAAAATAAGACGAATTGATCTTTTCTGCACCTGAAATTGATATCTCTATCCTATGATATGGATACTTGCAAGAAAGGAGTTATGGTGTATGAAAATGATACAACGATGGGTAAGCATTTTTCTGTCAACAGCGATACTATCGACTCTCGTCGCCTGCAGTGCGGCTGACGACACGGGTCAGTCTCAGCTCGCTACGACGCAGGAGCCTGTGAACGGCGTCCAGGAAATGTTCGGCAGCAGTTTGTTCGTAGGCGACTCTATTATCGGAGGACTGACGAATGAGGACCTGCTGCCTGGAGCAAACGTTATGGGGGGACTGGGCGCAACAGTCCAATCTACGTTGGACAACGTCGAAGAAATCACGAGCCGCAAGCCGACGCATGTGTTCCTGTCAATGGGGCAGAACGATCTGGGGGAACCAACGGAGGAAGCGAAGAAGACGTTCATACAGCGTTACACCCAACTAGTTGATCATATAAGGGAACCATTGCCGACTGCGCGCGTGTACGTACTGTCGATTACGCCGGTAGATACCGCAACGCCGTTCAGTGCGACCATGAACCCGCAGATTGAAACATTCAATGCGGCCCTGCAGAAGATGGCTAAGGAGAAGGGAGTAGACTTCATTGACCTTGCCCCCATTTTCAGGCAGCACAAGATTCAATACGATGAAGACGGCTCTCATTTCAAGAACACATTTTACCCAATCCTCTTGGGCTATTTGAAGGAGCAGACGGATCTGGCCCAGCAGCCGCGTGGTCCGTTGGTCATCGATCCGAACGAAACCTATAAAAAAGCGTTCAGCAATAGCGTTTTCCTGGGGGATTCCATCCTGGGCGCGTTGTCCTACCTTAACAAACTGGATTCGACGAATGTTATCGCCCCAAGCGGTGCGACGCTCGATCTCACCCTCATGAATGTCGAGAAACTCGCCAACCATGCGCCGGAGCATATATTCATTCTGCTGGGCAGCAATGACATTCGGATGTCGGACAGGCAGACATTCATCGAGAACTATCGCCAGCTGATCAGCAGCATTCGGATCAAGCTGCCCAAGACTGATATTCACATCCTGTCGATCCCGCCAGTCGACGAGAACGCCCGGAAGCAAGAGGCTCGGTACACGAACATTACGGACTTCAACCAGGCACTTGATCAGTTGGCCGATGAAATGAAAGTCGATTACGTAGACTTGTCACCTCACTTCGCGGCCAACAAAATCAGCTACGCGTACAATGGCGTTCATTTCAAGCCGGATTTCTATCCGCTGCTTCTGGATTACCTGATGGAATTCGTAAAGTAGGGATGTCGCAGGTTTAGGTGAGCAGAAATTTTGCGATTTTAGTCCCAAAATAGATAAGAGTTGTGTCTCGAGAACAACGTTTGTCTAGTATTTGAAAACGTGTTACTATCCAAATGAAGCACATACTGGTGAGTCTGAGGGGCTAATGTTAAGCTCATTAAAACTTGAGAGGTTGTCACATGTCTAAAACAATAATGATTGTAGAAGATGAGTTTATTTTACGAGAAATCATAAAAGATTATTTGCTTGAAGAAGGTTATGAAGTGCTTGAAGCGGACGATGGCAAAAAAGCTCTGGCGCTATTCCAGGAACATGAGCTGGATCTGATCATTCTGGATATCATGCTCCCTGAATTGGACGGGTGGTCCGTATGCAAACGCATCCGAAAAGTATCAAACGTTCCGATTATCATGCTGACAGCCCGTTCGGATGAGGATGATACCTTGATGGGTTTCGAACTGGGAGCCGACGATTACGTAACCAAGCCGTACAGCCCTCCAATCTTGCTGGCACGGGCAAAGCGGCTTTTGGAGAGCAGACAGACCCGGGAACAAGAAGACGATACATTGTCCAGCAACGGTATTTCCATCCACTTTCCATCCCGAACGGTTACGGTGGATGGGGAAAACTGCAGTTTGACCCATACGGAATTTGAAATTTTGGCTTATCTGATGAAAAACAAAGGAATTATTATAACCAGAGAACAGCTGATTACAAAAATCTGGGGGTATGATTTTGTCGGCGACGATCGGACTGTCAACAGCCATATCCGTAATTTGCGTTCCAAGTTGGGGGAGCATGCCAAGCATATTGCCACGATCGTTCGATCAGGTTATAAATTCGAGGAGAACTTATGAAAAAAGGCATTGTTCTTAAGCTGTTCCTATTCACGACGGGATTATGCTTGTTCATTCTTGCCGTAATTTTTATAGGGCAAACCGTATTTTTCAAACAGTTTTATGTTCATCAGAAAGTGAAGGACGTGAACGCGGCGCTTCAGGCTTATGAACAAGACTACCTGGATTATGCAGTAGACACGCAGGGGACGGCAAAGCTGGAGCAAAACTTTTATCAAAAGCATAACACCTGGATCACGACTGTGGACACCCGAGGTAATTTAAAGTACACCGATGATTTCTTCATGGAAATCAAGCTGAGACATTCGGATGACGCTATGTTTTCCAATAAAACGATGACCATCCCTCTATATAGTGTGATCAACGTAGAGGAATTCAGCGGCGATAATTCGTTCCTCACTCCGTGGATTCAAGAAGGGGAAGAGATCGCAATGGAAGGCTTGATTATGAATGGCCAGCCAGTTATCCAGCGGATGGGGAGGGGCGATTCCAGTCTAAGAGATGAAAGTCGGCTGGAAAATCGGCAGATGGTGAGCAAAGAGTACGAGGTCGTCACTCGATATGCAAATCCGATCGAATATCATGAGCAATATCCCACGTTTTTGGTCAAAGGTATCATTACGAAAGTTCGGATACCGGAAGGTGCTGGAGTCTCGCGTTATACCAATCACTTGTTACTGGAACGTATTAAAGCTTTCCAAGCAGATCTTTTGTACGGCGATTGGCAGGATAGCAAGAACGATTATCAGATCGTAGATTATGAAGAAAATCACGTGAATTACAAAATCTTTGTAGACCGCATTCAAGATCGCGACGGGAATCCCGCATATCTGTTCGCGATGACGTCACTTCAGCCGGTTAATGAAGCCGCAGGGATGATCAAGGAATACTATGTCTACATCATTATTGCCACTCTGCTTCTCGTGGTGCTGGCATCGTTCTATTATTCTCGTCAGATCACTCGGCCGCTGCTGCGCATCAACCGTACCACACGGCAAATGGCGGACCTTGATTTTTCGGAAAAAATTCCAATTATAACGAAGGATGAAATAGGGGACTTGTCACGCAACATTAACGAGCTCTCCGAGCGCCTACACTCTCATATTCTTCGGCTTGAGCAGGACATCGAGAAAGAAAAGCAGCTGGAGAACACGAGAAAAGAATTTATATCCGGCGTATCCCATGAGCTGAAAACTCCTCTAAGTGTCATTCAGAGCTGCCTGGCCATTATGAAGGACGGGGTGGCAAGCCATAAAAGGGATTATTACTTCAAGGCGATGGAGGACGAAGTCAAGAGAATGGATCTGCTGATCGTGGATATGCTGGAATTGGCCAAATATGAATCCGGAACGTATACCATGGATATGGATTCTTTTTATATCGACGCCGTTATCGAGCGGGTATGCGCAAAATTGGCAACCGACATCGAGGCAAAGCAATTACATCTTGATCTGTCACTGAAACCTGTCGAAGTGCTGGCAAATGAGCGGCGAATTGAGCAAGTCGTTGTCAATTTCCTCAGCAACGCGATTCGCTATACGCCGGAGCATGAGTCCATTCACGTCAGCATCTTGGAAGATGGCGACACCGTTAAAGTATGCATTGAAAATAAAGGAGCCCACATTCAAGGCGAACAGCTTGAGAAGATCTGGGACCGGTTTTATCGCGGCGAGCCTTCCCGAAAACGATCGACTGGAGGGACCGGGCTTGGCCTTTCCATCTCCAAAAAGATTCTGGAAATGCATGGTGTCCCATATGGTGTAACCAATACTCCCAATGGAGTCTTATTCTATTTTCATTTGAATAAAAAAGCGTAGAACCGCGGTTCTACGCTTTTTTAATTTAGGCTATGTTAAATAAAAGTTAATTTAATGTCCGAAAACCAAATTTCACATTTTACTATACTGTGACCTATCTTTGTTATCATGAACTGTGACAAGATGTTAATCGTTTGGAAGGAATTAGTAATTCTTGATAGAATAAATATGAAGATGATCAGGTAATACATTTGTACACATAAGGAGATAAAATTATGGCAAAAAACAATTTACTAAGAATGGACAATGTTGGCATCGTTGTAGAATCCCTTGATGACGCAATCTCTTTCTTCGAGGAGATTGGCTTGAAGCTCGAAGGGCGAGCTACTGTCGAAGGTGAATGGGCTGGTCGCGTAACCGGGCTGGGTTCACAGTGTGTAGAGATTGCTATGATGGTTACCCCAGATGGCCACAGCCGACTTGAACTTTCGCGATTTCTCACCCCACCTACTATATCAGATCACCGAACTGCTCCTGTAAATGCCCTCGGTTATTTACGCGTCATGTTCACCGTTGAAGACATTGACGAAATGGTATCCAGACTCACAAAGTATGGTGCTCAGCTCGTTGGCGAAGTGGTTCAGTACGAGGACTCCTATCGGCTCTGCTACATTCGTGGAATTGAAGGACTTCTAATCGGTTTGGCGGAACAACTCGGTAATAAATAATTGACTTTTCGTTGATAGACGTTTTTCTTATATTTATTTCATCTGCACCTTTTCTGCACCTTCCCCCATTATCATTTCTTTTTGAGAGAGGGGATGGATCGAAAATGACAGCAGGGACAGACCTTGATCAGAGTCTGAGGAAAAGAAAGCTTAAAACAAAAAAACGAAGACGGCGAATCGTTTCGATTGCAGCCATTGGTTTGCTTTGTTTTTGTCTGATGAGATGGATGCTATGGGATCAGGCTCCCGTTTCGGGTCAGCATGGAGAACAGTCTGTGAACCAACTGGTTACAGGGAATGTTAACAAGCCTAAACCGGAAGGGAAGATGGTTTATTTAACGTTTGACGACGGTCCGAGCGAATGGACGGGGGAGTTTCTTGACGTGTTGCAGCAATATGGCGTAAAGGCGACTTTTTTCATGCAAGGAAGCAACCTGCAGCGCAAGGATCTGCAAAGTGTCGTGAAGCGTGCAGCAGACGAGGGACACTATATTGGCGGGCACAGCATGACTCACCAATACAATAGACTGTATGAAGACAGGCAATTCGTATCTGAGATGAAAGACAACTTGGCGTTCATCCATGAAATTACAGGTAAACGGCCGAATTTGGTGCGACCGCCATACGGTTCAGTGCCTGGACTGGACGATAAGATGCTGCGGGACCAAATTGCCCAAGAAGGAATCAAGATTTGGGATTGGACCATTGAATCGAATGATTGGCAACTGAAGGATCACCCGGATCAAATTCTCGAGAACATCAAACAAGCAACAAAAGTCGATTGGGAAGTCGTATTGATGCACGAAAAGCCGCAAACGCTGCAGGTTCTTCCGGAGATCATCGAATTCTACGAAGAAGAAGGCTACCAATTTGGTGTTTACGACGATAACGAGCATGTTCACTTGAATTTTCAAAAGGATCATCGCTTGTAGATGCAGAAATAGCATCCTTTAAAACAGGGAGCTGTACTTGAAGGTCTTTTAAGGACCTGTCAGGGACAGCTCCTTTTTGTTTGCCGCAGCCTAAGCCTAATACTCTACGAAAGTTTGATATCATCTGCACCTTATCTTTATCTCCGGCGATTACACTTTTTTCAGGAGGAGGAGAGAACGTATGTAGAATGGCAGCTCGCTGATCATCATCCTTTAGTCTCCGCTGGTGATGGCAAGCTCCATACTGGACGGAATTTTAGAATCTAAATTTAAATTAAAGAGAGGAACATATTACATGAAAAAAATAGTTGCAACACTACTCCTTGGGAGTATTACACTTGCTTTAGCAGCATGCGGAAACGAATCCACAAGCTCGAGTCCGCAGCAACCGACCACTCAAAGCCAAGGACAGGCAACGGAATCAAAAGGCTCAGAAACCGCGTATCAAGCACTCTTCCAGAACAGCGTATTTTTTGGGGATTCCATTACGGAGGGTTTATCTTTCCATGATGTGCTGAAAGAGGAGAATGTTCTGGCAGGCGCAGGAAAAACGGCGGAATTCGCACTTGAAGATATGGAT
This sequence comes from Paenibacillus lautus, assembly GCF_050482385.1. Taxonomy (GTDB): domain Bacteria; phylum Bacillota; class Bacilli; order Paenibacillales; family Paenibacillaceae; genus Paenibacillus_AQ; species Paenibacillus_AQ lautus_B. The sequence goes on along the minus strand of NZ_JBCNHV010000016.1, from coordinate 16,724 downwards.
GAATTGACCAAGCGGGCCCCGGAACATATCTTTATCCACTTAGGTTCGGATGACATTTTATGGCCAACGGATAACCCTAAAGCCTATTCTATGAAAAACTATGCGAAACTGATCGGTACGATCAAGGAAAAACTTCCACAAGCCCAAATAACCCTTTTATCGGTAACTCCGGTAACGCGGAAAGCGGAAGAGCTGGAACCGAGATACAAAAATATCAACGATTATAACCAAGGCATAAGAGAGCTGGCAGAGAAAGAGAACATTGGATTTGTTGATTTATCCCCCGTATTCTCAAACGACTCAGATGATTTGTATGACTCGGACGGCATTCATTTTAAACCGGAGTTTTACACAAGAATGTTGGACTTGCTCAAAGATCAAGTGGAATAGCATGCAATGGATCAGCCAATTTGGGGGTGTACATATTGGTCTTTAGCAGCCTAATATTTCTGTTCCTCTTTCTGCCGATCACCCTTCTGATTTATTACGTATCTCCGATGAAATTTCGAAATGCAGTCCTACTTGTCGTCAGCCTGATTTTTTATGCATGGGGAGAGCCGTTATACATTTTCATCATGATCTTCTCCACGGTCTTCGATTATATCAACGGGCTGCTGATCGATAAGTATAGACATCGCAAGCTGATTGCCAGATCGATTTTTATCGGTTCGATGGCCGGCAGTCTGGGTATTCTCGGGTTTTTCAAATATGCTAATTTTGTGGTGGAAAATATCAACCCGTTATTTCATCTAAATATCCAAGTGGCCGATTTGCCACTACCTGTAGGCATATCATTTTATACGTTTCAGACGATGTCTTATATCGTTGACGTCTACTTGGACAAAGTGCCCGTGCAAAAGAATTTCATCTCTTTTGGGGCGTATGTGACCATGTTCCCGCAGCTTGTAGCCGGTCCCATTGTTAAATACGGCGACATTGCGGGGCAGCTCGTTTCCCGTAAGGTGTCGCTGGACCGTTTTGGCGAAGGTGCAGAGCTGTTCATCAGAGGACTTGCCAAAAAAGTGCTGCTGGCCAACAATATTGGATTATTGTGGACAAGTGTTAAAACGACGCCGATCGAGGAATTGAGTGTACTATCCGCCTGGCTTGGCATTACCGCATTCACACTGCAAATCTATTTTGATTTCAGCGGATATTCTGATATGGCCCGCGGACTAGGCAAAATGTTCGGATTTGATTTCATGGAAAACTTTCGTTATCCCTATATTTCCAAAAGTGTAACCGAATTTTGGAGGAGATGGCATATTTCGCTCGGCAGCTGGTTTCGGGAGTACGTTTATATACCGCTAGGCGGAAATAGGTCAGGGCATATGAAGCAGCTCCGGAATCTATTGATCGTATGGTTTTTAACCGGTTTATGGCATGGCGCCAGCTGGAATTTTATCGTATGGGGCTTGTATTTCGGTTTCTTTGTGATGATCGAGAAACTATTGCTTCTGCGATGGCTGGAACGCAGATTCGCTATTGTCGGCCATGTCTATACGCTTCTTGTCGTCATCATCGGCTGGGTTTTGTTCGAAATGGACCATTTGGCTTCTGCTGGGCGTTTCATCGGCGTGATGTTCGGCTTCGCTGGGCATGGTTTTGCGGATCAGCAGGCGCTCTACGATTTGTCTGCGAATGTTGTATTACTAGTCGTATTGGCATTCTGTGCGACTCCGCTTCCGGGAAAGATGTTATCCTTCATAAAGGAAAAATGGAGAATGGCGGGTATAATCACCGTTCCGGTTATCTATTTTCTATTCATGGTTCTGTCGACAGCGTATTTGGTCAATGCAACCTACAATCCGTTTTTATACTTTCGATTTTAAAAGGGGACAGCTATGGACAAATATGACAAAATCAACCGGAAGTTGCTGGCCTTATTGCTGCTGATATTTATAGGAGTCATCACCGCTCACAATCTTGTGGCGCCGGAGCGTACATTTTCGGAATCTGAGAACCGGATGCTGGAGCAGTTGCCGCATTTCTCGCTGAAAGCATTGGTGTCTGGAGCTTTCACTCTTGATTTCGAAAAATATGTGTCCGACCAATTTGTTTTCAGAGACTTTTGGATCGGGGCAAAAACCGATACGGACCGCATGATGGGGAAAAAGGAGAGCAACGGAATTTATATCGGCAAAGACGGGTATCTGATTCAGAATTTTATTCCCCCGGCAGAAGAGGATTTAGAGGAGAAGGTTGATGCCATTCATGCGTTTGACCACGCCACGCCCGCGTTACACAAATATGTGATGCTGGTGCCAACGGCAGCGGCTCTGTATAAAGATAAGCTCCCGAAATATGCTATGGTCGGCGATGAAGAAGCGTACCTGGAAAAGGTCCGGCGCTTGCTGCATTCCAATATTCGTTTTGTCGATGTGTTTCCCGCTTTATTTGCTGAACGGGAGCAACCCATTTTTTATAAAACCGATCATCATTGGACGACTCAAGGCGCTTATGCCGCCTACCTGGAGCTTTGCAAGCAAATGGGACTGACACAGCTGAATAAGGAAGAGTTTAATATTTGGCAAGTAACCCGTGAATTTTACGGCTCGCTGTATTCAAAAAGCGGTTTCAGGCATGTACAACCCGATCGTATGGAGCTGTATCTGCCAAAGGATCCAGAGAAATATACCGTAACGTATGTAGACGAAGGGAAGACCACGGATTCATTGTATGCGCTGGAACAGCTGCAAAAGAAGGATAAATACGCGATGTTTCTAAACGGTAACCATGCGCTTATCCAAATTAAAACGTCTAATACGAACGGGAGAAAGCTGCTGGTGGTCAAAGATTCGTATGCTAACAGCCTCATTCCTTTCTTATTAAAACATTATAGCGAAATACATGTGATAGACCTTCGGTACTATGAGGAAGATTTGACATCGTTCGTGAACGAACAGGGGATCCAGGAGATGCTATTGCTTTATAATGCGAATACGTTTTTTGAGGACCCATCCATAACAAATTTAACGGAGTGATCAAAATGAAAAAACAATGGACAGGGAAAGGAAGTTTTTACCCGGTTATGCTTGCATTCGTCGTCGTAATTGGTGTTTTGTCCGGTTGCTCAGGCAAGGATGACAAGACACAAGAACATCTGTCGGCCACCGAAATCGGCAAAAGTATCGAACAGGCAGTGAGCCTAAAAGAAATGAAAAAGCAGGATCTGAATAAGCTGCAGAAATTGTATAAGATTGATGCAGACAGCGTGGATGATTTTATCCTTTATACGTCAACATCGAATGTAAAAGCTGATGAATTGGCCGTCATCAAGCTAAAGGATGAGCGTCAGGCAGAAAGCGTCAAAGAGAATATGGAGCAACGAATCGAAGCACAAAAAATAAAATTCAAGGATTATCGACCAGATGAATACTTTCTGGTCGATCATCATGTATTAAAGACGAAGGGGTCATTTGTCTTTTTCGCAGTTTCTACAGAGGCAGATCAAATGGAACGTATGTTTGACGATGCATTTTAACACAATGCCTAACTTAGAGCGGTAGAGTCCGTATCAAGCGAAGCTATGGATTTGGAACCATCGTGGAAAGGGCCGGTGAAACCCAAGATGTGGAGTGAAGAGAGGGAACCTGTTGTTGGCTTGGATGTCGCTTTATCGCTTGTCAGCCTTCAATTGGCCATTCTTTGTGTGGTTGAACATAGATGTTATATAAGCAGCCAAATGCACAAGATTGACAAGTGACCATACAACAAGCCATATGATGGGTGACGACAGGGTAGTCCAGAGGCCGAACCAAGGCAGCACGCGTCCTCCGCCGATAAACGTTACTAGTGGGGAGAGGGACAACAGAATTAGGATAGGAATCAGCCTTCCGACCATGATCAGAATCAAATTAATGGTTCCTAGCCGTTTCTTCCTCCGGCGGATACGAACATAGCCATACGCTCCCCATACAAGCGTCGTGAGGATCAGCACAATCATGATGGTTTCCATGTTTCGGTCGTTAAAAAAAGAGATTTCGGGCTGCTTTCCCCTCATAATATCCGAGATCCCATCGATAAACGCCGAGTAATTCACAAAAGCGTTCAATCCTGAATTAAACATCACCGCGATCCCGATCTGCTCGTCCAAATAAACCGTTTCTTCCGACTTGTACGTCCAGAAAATCCCGCTGTGGGAGATCGTTCGACCGCCTGATTCATCTTGATCTACGAGCCAACCCATGCCATACGGTGCAATGTCTCCGGCTGAATGAAATTGATTCATCAGCGCCGGGGGAAGAAAGTTGCCGCTATACTGGGCAATCATCCACTTGGACATGTCTCCCGCGGTTGAAACGATACCTGCGGGACCGTCAATAAACCACAGCGGCTCCGAGTAACTCAAGGAACGACCTAGAATCGAGTAATGACCCGGTGGGATAGCTTCATTCCCATTGATTTGCTGCGTAGTGCTGACACTGAAGGTATGGTTCATACCCAGAGGTTTAAAAATATGACGATCCAGGTAATCCCAAAAACGTTCTCCGCTTATTCTTTCTACGAGGTTCGCCAACAGCACGTAGTTGGGATTATGGTAGCTGTAGGTTGTTCCAGGTTTATGGGCGAGCTCAACATCGTTTAATAACCGGTTTGCCACAAGCAGTGATTGGAATTGCGGAGTCCTCGTCATATCGGGATTTGTTCTGTCGTTAAGGCCGCTGGTCTGATTCAATAAATGTCGGACCGTAATGTCACGGACACGGGAATCCCGAGGCGAAAGTTCGGGAAAATAGGAAACATAAACCTTATCCAGATCAATCCGACCTTTACCTACCAGCTGCAGCACGGCTAAAGCGGTAATGGACTTGCTTAGCGAAGCAATGGGAAAAGGTGTATCATTCGTAATGCTTTGGCCATCAGCAAATGTACCGTAGCCTTTTGTATAGAAGACCTCGTCGTTATGGGATATCGCTACAGACGCACCTCCGATGTGATTGGCCTTCATGCTCCGAATCATGTATTCGTCAATGTCCCCCAAAGTTTCGGTACGGTCTCGGACTTCCAACGCGGATACGGGCTTCGCCAACACGTTCCATAACAGAAGCAAGCAGGTAATTGCGATCAGCATTCTTTGTTTTGTTTTCGGCATCATAGCACTCCTTCATTCGTGATAAGGAAATGCTAACGGATAATTTTCAACTATTTATCAACTCCATTCCAAAACTCGCCGTCACGCACCCACCACCGTGAGTTCTATTTTCGACCTGCAGGCTCCCATCATGTATTTCGCAAAGCACCTTGCAAACATAAAGTCCTAGTCCACGATGTTCGGTCGCATCCCACACCTCCCCGCGGTAAAAAGGAAGCGCAGCCTTGTCCAAGGCTTCGTCCGAGAAACCGGGTCCGTCGTCCGTGACGGTAATATTTATTGAGTCATCCTGGATGACATAACAAGCGTTCACCTGACTGGTTGCGTATCGCGCCGCATTGGCTAGCAGATTCTCGAAAACCTGCATGATGACATGGGCATCTACGTTTATTTCGGTATTTGCGTTTTCGATGGAAGAGACGAAGCTTTTGCCGAGTTGTGCAGCAATTTGTTCGGCACTGTCGTTCAGCAAAACCGTCAACGAGATCATATCCATCGGTTGGCGATGCAGCGGGACGTCCTCCAGCTTCTGAATCGAGTTCATGGCCTCCGCATAGTTTTCCAGACGCACGATGTGAAGGTTCATGGTATGGATCAGGTCCAGCACCTTTTCTTCTGACAACTTCTTCTCGGGGTAATAGGTGGCGAGAAACTCCGCGTACCCTTTCAGCACAGATAGGGGCGTCCTCAGATCATGGGCGAAAATCGCATTGAGCTGCTTGCGCTCCTCAACCGAACGCCAGATTGCCCTTATATTTTTTTCCAATTGTGAGCGCATGTTTTCAAAAATGGTGATCAGCTCGCCCATCTCGTCTCGGCTGTCATAGGAGATGCGGAAGTCTAGATCGTTGGCCGAAATATTCTCGGATGCTTGCTTCAATATCTCCAGCGGACGTTTTAGTTTCCATCTGTAAAATAGAATGGCCATGGTGACAATTCCGAAGGCCACGGTCAGCAGTACCGCCGCGACGAGGCAGGGCAGAATCCAAGCGGTCTCACCAAAACGCAGCCGGAGGTTCTCTGCCCAGGCGAACTCTATCGTGATGATGGCCAGTACGGCAAAGAGCGTGAGAACGCATAACAGGATAAACGATTGCAGCAAGGAAAGTCGTTTTAGCAGCAGCCTATTCATGATCTCGACCATTTGTATCCTACTCCCCAAACCGTCTCGATTCGGTTATCGCAGCTGTATTCCTTTAATTTGGCGCGAATTCGTCGAATATGCTCCGCGATAACGCTGCTATCGCCTTCTTCGTCAAGACCCCAAATTTTTTCGTAAATGCGCTCCTTCTCAAACACCATGCCGGGATTCAAGGACAGCAATTCGATAATATCAAACTCTTTTTTAGCCATAGGAATGCGTGTATCCTGGAAATAGAACTCTCGGGACGTATAGTTTAGAATCAAATCATTGTTAAACCGCACCGAGGTTTTCGTTTGAATTCGCTGTTCCCTGCGCAAATGCGCTTCGACCCTGGCGCCGAGCTCACGAATACTAAAAGGTTTCAGGATATAGTCATCGCCTCCTGCCCGAAAGCCGGCTACTTTATCGGCATCTTCGACTCGAGCGGTTAAAAATAAGATTGGGCACGAGACGAAATCTCTGATGATTTCGCATACTTCAAGGCCGTTCTGCCCAGGCATGTTGATATCGAGCAAAACGAGATCGGGTCCTTGTTCTATTTTTTCCAGCGCCTGCCGGCTGTCCTTGGCCGTCATAACGAAATACCCGTTGATTTCAAAGTAATCGGTCAGCAGCTTTCGAAGATCCGCTTCATCGTCCACGATCAGTATTTTATGCATTCATGCTTCATCTCCCGTTTCCAATGTTTGATAACAGCATAGCAAAGATGGTCTGACAGACCAATCCGTTTTTTACCGGAGGATAAGAAAATGTAGCTTAAGGAGTCACCAACTCGCAGCTTTTTTGTTATAGGAAGAGTCCCACTTAAGTGATCGAGGTTTTGGAAAAGAGTCACATCGAGTCAATAGGATGAACCCGGTTGAAACTGGGCTCCATCCTGATGGATCCGTCGAGGCTTTCTTTTTTGAATAAAGCAGTTTAAATTTTTTGGGATAATAACTCACAAAATAAATAAAATTAATAATAAAATTAAATAAATTAATTTAATATGCGTTTACAAATTAAATGTATTGATTTATAATTCAAAAAAAGAAAGGAGTAGAGTATGAAATATCCCATCATCACACAGTGTCCTGTATGCGACCATCCGCTGCACGCCGTCAAGCTGGAATGCGGACATTGCCGGACGACAATTGAGAACACATTTGAATTATCGAAGCTGGCTCTACTCTCGCCCGAACAGCTCCATTTTGTGATCACCTTTCTAGTAAACAGAGGCAATATAAAGGAAGTGGAGAAAGAGCTGGGTATATCTTACCCGACGGTGCGGGGCAAGCTCAATGATATCATTGCAGCCCTCGGATATGATACGCGGAAGAAGCCGGAAGTTGATGAGAAGAAAGTCATTTCCATGCTGGAGAATGGCGATATCACCGCGGATGAAGCGGTCAAAATGTTGAAGGATGAATGAGCCTATGCTTCCGAAGCGAGTTTTTACGAAGCCGATTCAGGAAGCATCGTTCACAAAAACTTTTAGGAGGAAGAAACGATGAAAGAAGAAATCAGTAAAGTGCTGTCCATGATGCAGGAAGGCAAAATTGATTCTGACAAGGCTTCGGAATTGATCGACGCGCTAAAGGAGAAGCAAACGGCTCATCCATCACATGCCGTGCAGGTGCTGGGGAAACCCGACTATTCGAAGAAATTCTCACCTTCATCCGGCGGTTATTTAGACAAAACGTTGAAAATACGGGTAACCTCCCAAGAGAACGATAATGTCACCATCAATTTGCCGATTAAACTGGTAAAGGCTGTTCTCGGAGCGGGGCACAGCATTGCGTCTAATATTCCGCAGGCCGCGAAATATGTGAAAGATATCGACATCGACCTGCTGATCGATGCAATCGAGAACGAGCTTGACGGGCAAATCGTTGACATCCGCTCCGGTGAAAAGGATACCGTCACCGTAGTGATTGAGTGATGGATCATGATGATTGTGAAGGTTAAGAGCAAGGAGCACGCTTTTACGATTCCAGTCCCATATGCCGTATTGCGTATGGGGAGCGGTATCATTACTTCCAATTTAGTCCAGCGTAAAATGAAGGATTGGCTGAGCAGGCACGATGGACACGCGGGTGAGCACTTGAGCCGGAAGGATGATTTCGATTCGGACAGCAGCCGGTTCGGGATTGAGCTGGTGCTGTCGATTCTCGAAAACGAAAGCACGAAGCAAGCGATCAGGCAGCTCATCAAGGAGTTGCAAGGTTGCAAAGGGACGGTTCTGGTCGATGTCCAGACTCAGGACGGCACGGAAGTGTTGATTAAATTGTAGGCGAAGCTTTCATTTATCGCGTCTCTACATATTGCCAGAACCAAAGAAGGCAGAGATATAACGTAAATGACAACACTTCTTGACCGTAAGTTATAAATTGTGTTAAGTTTTTCATGTGATTACAATGATGAATTTGAATGGGAGGGATAAAGTGATGACTGCTTCTGAAATTGTAGATGTAAATGTGAACCTGTCATTTAAGGCGATGTTTGATCAGGTTCACAAAATAACAAATCAGATACCGGAACTTTATCCTTCTATGCATATATACAGTTCGTGACTTATTTATAGGTAGTCTCTTATTTCTGTATAGGTATAGTTAGGTTAATGTACGCAAAAAAGCACCGGTAAGCTGGTGCTTTTTTGCGTTTTCTCCGTTTAAAGGGAGATAGATATGAAGCATTTATCGAAGTATGAGAAAATTCGTAAGATCTTATCGGCTCTAAAGCAACCGAATTATAGATATTCGCAAATAACAGAGGCAATCTTCAGGAACAGGATTGGAACTTTTGAAGCAATGAACAACTTGCCTAAACCATTAAGAAATGAATTAATCAAAGAGCTTGGGAACAATGTGTTAAGCATTACACCAAAAATGGAGCAGAAATCGAATCAAGTTAGTAAAATGCTGTTTGCCATCCCTGGCGATGAATACATTGAGTCCGTAAGGCTAAGTTATAAAACGGGATGGGAATCCTATTGTATCTCTTCGCAGTGTGGTTGCGGATTTGGTTGTACATTTTGTGCTACGGGAACACTTGGTTTGAAAAGGAATCTCACAACGGATGAAATAACGGATCAACTTCTTTACTTTACTTTGAATAACTATCCCTTGGACAGTGTGTCCTTTATGGGGATGGGAGAGGCACTCGCAAACCCATATGTATTTGATGCATTGCATATGCTGACGGATCCTAAACATTTCGGTTTAGGACATCGAAGAATTACGGTTTCCACAATAGGTATATTACCTGGAGTAAAAAAGTTGACGAAGGAATTTCCACAGATTAATTTAACCTTCTCCCTACATTCACCGTTTAATGATCAGCGAAGTGAGTTAATGCCAATTAACAACCATTTTCCATTGGAAGAAGTTATGACCGTGTTGGATGAGCATATTCAACAAACGAAGCGAAAGGTCTACATTGCTTATATCCTGCTGAGGGGTATCAACGATTCAACTAAACATGCTGAAGCTGTTGCAGATTTGTTGCGTGGCAGAGGGTCATGGGAACATTTATATCATGTCAATCTAATCCCTTACAATTCTACTGATGCCACATCACAAAGTTTTGTAGAGTCGGATCAGAACAGCATCAATATGTTCCTTAAAATCTTGAAGTCAAAGGGGATTAACGTTACCGTCAGGACCCAATTTGGATCAGACATTAACGCAGCATGCGGCCAACTATATGGATCAAACGGGAAAATTTAATAACTCGATCAACTGACCAGGGGGAATACAATGTCCCATAAAAATACATCGATAACACATGTGATTCTCCATGCAGAGCCGGTTTTCAGCATTTGCATGGAGTAGCCAACAAAATTTAAACTGGCTTTGCTACTTGAACTATAATTTCAAGGAGTGAGTCGTTCGTGAGATATATTAATGCTACTGTCGTCTTGCCGGAGGAACTAGTTGAAAAACTGCAGGATTATATACAAGGAGAATACCTCTATATACCCGCTAAAAAAAATGAACATAAAGTCTGGGGAGAGCTGTCCGGCGCACGAAAAGAGATTAACAAAAGAAATAATGATATTCTGAATGCATATTTAGCTGGCGCTTCAGTCGAGGAACTCGCAGAATCATTCTTTTTATCAACCTATGCCATCAGAAAAATAATATATCAGAAATAGATGCCTACTTTTCCCTTCAAGAGTGCTAAACACGAGCACTGTTACTCTTGAAGGGATTTTTATAATGAAAAGAAGAAATCTGCACTCTGAGTACACACTACATGTTAATTAGCATTAGTTCTGAGTTAACAAATATAAAATACTACAGCATCGTTTTGTATATAGATCATGAATTTTCTATCTGTTATCGTGTAAATGTAAGGGGCACATTGGGTATTAACCATTTAAATTTGCACCAAGAGGGGGTCGAAGTGATGGATGTTATCGTGGATACTTCGATTGTAATATAAGTGAGTAGAAAGAAAATGTTGATATTCAAAATCCAATAAACTACTGATTATCATGATTTCTGCTCACTTTTGAGCTGTTCGTTCCTATAATGAAATCCACTTTTTTACGATGATAATCAGGAGGTAGCTAAGTTTGTTAAACTTTTCTATTTATAATATGGAAGGTAAAATTACGGGTGAAATGGAACTTGAAGAATCCATCTTCGGTATTATCCCCAACGAATCGGTTCTGCATGAAGCTGTTGTTAACCATCTTGCGAACAAGCGTAGCGGGACACACTCGACTTTAACTCGTGGCGAAGTTAGAGGGGGAGGCAGAAAACCCTATAAACAAAATAAAATTAATAGATCTCGAGCGGGTTCCATTCGTATGCCGCACTGGCGTCACGGAGGTATCGCGTTCGGTCCCAAACCTCGTGACTATGGATATCGTCTCAATAAAAAGGTTAAACGTCTTGCGATCAAATCAGCTTTATCCGCCAAAGTACAAAATGATGAACTCATTGTAGTTGACCATATTAAGCTTGAAAGCTACAGGACAAAAGGTATTGTCGCGATGCTTAAAGCTCTTCATGCCAATAAGAAAGTGCTAATTGTAACACCTGAGGTGGATCACATCGTGTATAAAAGTGCAAATAACATTCCAGATGTGCAGACCACTGAAGCCAACTCGCTAAATGTATATGATATTCTTAATTGTGACACGCTCATTATAGCTAAGGATGCTATAAATATAGTTACAGAAGTCTATAACTAAAAAGCACAATTGGAAATGGGGTGATGAAGAAAAGTACAAGGCCCATATGAACTTTTAGAGTCGCAGAACAACGATCTTCAAATGGATAAGATCCCCTTCAAGTAGACTGTGTGTAAAAGCACATTAAGTTCACTTGGAGGGGATTCTTCTTTTATGAACCCTGTAAATGCAGCTTCTTCCACCTGATAGAATGTACTCAATCCGTTCGACAGTAACATCATATCCAAGAACATGTTGAAACAATTGCAATTCGTTCTTACGCGAACCAGCACATTTTAAACAAAAATGTTGACAAAGTCAAAAACGAAATGTACCGTATACTTTGTAAAGGGAAATGTTTACTAAGTATCCGAGTTCAATATATACACAATCATTTGGAGGGACATGCATTGATTCAGATCACTGAAACAGCTTCAAGAAAAGTAGCCGAAATAATTGCAAACGAAAACATTCCTAATTCGTTTCTCAGGGTAGGCATTGAAGAAGGGGGCTGCAGTGGACTATCTTACACGCTTACCGTGGATGAATTGCAAGGAGATAGAGATATCATACTGAACCAAGGAGAGTTCCGCATCCTGGTGCATGCTAATAGCGTTGAGTTCATTGAAGGTCTTGTCATTGACTATGAAGAAAGCGGGATGTTAGGCGGCTTCACCATGAATAATCCCAATGCAAAAGCTTCTTGTGGATGCGGAGCTAGTTTCAGAATGGCGAATTATCGTGGCGAAGTTAAAAAATGCGATTAGAGAAGGAGAAATATGAATGAAGTCACTGGTAGTATCTGATAGAGCAATCTATTCTTTTAAGCATGACTGGGGCTTGGAAGAGGGACAACACGTAAGAATTTATGCTAAATACGCAGGTGGAGGTTCAGATGCTTTCACGGTGGGGCTAAATGCCAATACAACACCGATCGATCCTGTATGGATTCAATCCATAGAAGGGATTCATTTCTTCATAGAGCATACGGATGCATGGATTTTGGAGAAGCAGCTTCTTCAAATCGGTTGTGACGAGGAAGGGATAACTTTAGATAGAATAACGTATTGAATTTCCGGGTTGTGCCCCTGAATCACTATGACAAATCCGCAAATATTCTTATAACAGAGTATTGGAGATACGAATGTTGAGGCGAGCAATTATTTTTAAAACTATTTGGAGCTATACATAAGGAAAACTGATTAAGAGGATTTGAACCATTGGATAATTATAACATTGACAACTGAAGGTTTTTCCAAAATAATAGAATGTAATTGAATACTGGTACCTTTAATTCAGTCCAGAGAGGCTGGCAAGGGCAGCGGATTTTTATAATCACGCGAGGAACAGTGCGTATTCCTTCAGGGGATGCTCTGCGTCTTCGCGCGGGTTATGATGTGTAAAAGAGGCTACTTGTCAGTTTGAGAACTTGACGAGTAGCCTTTTTTTTCTGCTTCTTTGGTATCAGAACACTTTAACCTGGAGGTATTCTGATGAGCAAACAAGATCAAGAGTTTTCGTGGGAAGCGGTACCGAAAACGCAGAGAAATCATTTTTGGAAGACGTTATCCGTCATGTTAGGGTTCACTTTCTTTTCGGCAAGCATGCTGGCAGGGGGGACGCTCGGAGTCGGCTTGACGTTCATGGAGTTCATAGGAATCGTGCTTGCGGGCAATTTGGCACTCGGCATCTATACGGGAGCGCTGGCACATATCGCTGCCAAAACGGGCCTTTCCACGCATTTGCTGGCAAAATATGCGTTCGGTGAGAAAGGGTCGTACCTGCCTTCGTTCCTGCTCGGCTTCACGCAAGTTGGTTGGTTCGGCGTCGGCGTCGCCATGTTCGCCATACCGGTCGCCAAAGTGATGGGTTGGAACGTGTACCTGTTGATCTTCCTGTTTGGTCTTGCCATGACGGCATCAGCCATTTTCGGCATGAAGACGCTCGTCATTCTGGGCTATATTGCGGTTCCGGCTATTACCATTCTCGGCGGTTACTCCATGTTCGAAGGGGCAGGCTCCTTGGGCGGGCTGCAAGGATTGCTCGATTACACTCCGACCCAGACAATCACCGCGGCAGCGGCTTTGACCATTTGTATCGGGTCATTCATAAGCGGCGGTACGCTGACACCCGATTTCGCCCGGTTTTCCCGTACGTCCCGGCAGGCGGTTACCGCAACGGTCATTGCGTTCTTCCTGGGGAACTCACTTATGTTCCTGTTCGGCGCAGTCGGCGCAATGGCATATAAGCAGGCAGATATCTCGGAGGTCATGTTCCTGCAAGGCTTGATCATTCCCGCGATCATCGTACTGGGGCTGAATATCTGGACGACCAACGATAATGCCCTTTACGCTTCCGGACTGGGATTTGCCAACATCACGAAAATTTCGAAAAAGTTTTTCGTTATTGTAAACGGCATTGTAGGTACCCTATTGGCCATGTGGATGTACAACAATTTCGTCGGTTTCCTGAATGTGCTGGGCGCGGCGATCCCGTCCATCGGGGCCATCATCATTGCGGACTACTTCTTCGTGAAGCGCAGAAACTATAAACCGTTTGCCGACATGACTTTCAAGAAGGTAAACTGGATAGCGATGGTAGCTTGGGCCATCGGCGTTGCCTTCGCCCAGCTGGCTCCGGGAATCACGCCATTGAACGCACTGATCGGTACGGCAGTGGCCTACATCGTGTTAATGCTGGTCGTTCCAGCCAAAGAATCCAAAGAAAAGGGGAAAACAAATGATTATACAGAACGCAAAATTGCGGGGTAAAGAAGGTTTATGGAATATCGTCGTGAAAGACGGGAAGTTTGAACAAATCACGCAGTCATTGGAAACAACTACAAATGAGGAAGTCATTGACGTGGGCGGCTCGCTTGTGCTGCCGCCGTTCATTGAACCTCACATTCATCTGGACACAACATTAACGGCGGGCGAGCCGGAGTGGAATTTGAGCGGAACGTTGTTCGAAGGCATCCAGCGATGGTCAGAACGCAAGGCGTTCTTGACGCATGAAGACGTCAAAACGCGCTCCAAAACGGCATTAAAGTGGCAGATGGCGCAGGGCATCCAACATGTACGGACGCATGTAGACGTCACCGATCCAAGCTTGACCGCAGTTAAAGCAATGCTGGAAGTTAAAGAAGAAATGGCACCCTACATTGACATCCAGCTTGTCGCTTTCCCGCAGGAAGGCATTCACTCCTACCCGAACGGAGCGGAATTGCTGGAAGAGTCGCTGAAAATGGGCGTTGACGTGGTCGGCGGCATTCCGCACTTCGAATTCACGAGGGAATATGGCGTTGATTCGATGAAGGTTGCGTTTGACCTCGCCGAAAAATACGACCGTCTCATCGACATCCATTGTGACGAAATTGATGACGAGCAATCCCGTTTCGTGGAAGTCGTGGCCAAAGAAGCCTACGAACGCGGACTGGGCTCCCGCACGACGGCAAGCCACACGACGGCGATGGGGTCATACAATGATGCATATACGTATAAATTGTTTAGATTGCTGAAGATGGCTGACTTAAATTTCGTCTCCAATCCTCTGGTCAACATCCACCTTCAGGGACGCTTCGACACGTATCCGAAAAGAAGAGGGCTGACTCGAGTCAAAGAGCTGCAGGAAGCCGGTCTTAATGTATGCTTCGGTCACGATGACATCTTTGATCCATGGTATCCGCTAGGTACGGGCAACATGCTTCAGGTGCTGCACATGGGCATCCATGCATCGCAGTTGCTAGGTTACGATCAAATCGTGAACTCGATCGATCTCATTACGAAAAATAGCGCAAGAACGCTGCATATCGAGGATGTGTACGGTATTGAAGAAGGCAAGCCTGCCAACTTTATCGTTCTTGAAGCGGAGAACGAATATGAGGCTATACGCAAACAGGCCGCAGTGCTTTATTCGTTCAGAGGCGGCCGCAAAATCGCGGAAACGAAGCCACGAGACACGTCGATCGTTCTTGAGGGCAGTTCAGAGAAGGTCACTTTCAATAAATAATCTATCATGCATTAAAATCCGCGGGTTCCGCGGATTTTTTTTGATTTAACGATGCTAGTTCTTAGCTCAGAGGGAGGGTTTGGGAAGGCCAACCGCATAACGATTCTCTCCGATAAGAGAAAAAACATCGAGAAACCTATTTTTCTCCATGCTACAATGAACGCCATGGAGGTGCACATCCATGGACTATGAGCAAAGAATTCAATCCGTACTTAATTATATTGAAACGCATGTGCAGGAAGACATTCGGTGTGAGTCGCTTGTAGCGTTGGCCGGCTTCTCTAAGTCACATTTTTTGCGCGTGTTTGAGGCGTACACCGGCTTCACCGTCATGTCATATGTACGCGGTCGCAAACTAGATCTTGCTGCCGAACGATTAAGGAATAGCAATGATAAAATAGCAGAGATAGCATATGACTACGGCTTCGAATCCCATGATGTATTCGGAAGAGCTTTCAAACGCGTGTATGGAATAACACCAGAAAACTATCGGAGGGGACGGTTTCTTTTGCCTACATTCCACGCTGTTCAACTCGCACAGCAGGATTATCGACGCTCGGCGTGCAGAAGGCGAAGAGGATCAGCATGGAGACCTGCTCTCGATCCTGATGAAGGCAAGCCAGAATACAACCGGCAAGAGAGTAACGGAGGAACAACTGCGCAACCAAGTCATGAATATTTTTGTGTCAGGCCAGGGAACAACGGCAAGCACCTTAGGATGGACCTGGTATTTGCTGGCTACCCATCCTGAGGTAGAAGCGAAGTTTCATGAAGAATTGGACAGGGTGCTTCAGGGGCGTGATCCGGAACTGTCCGATATGGCGTCTTTGACTTATTTGCGGCAAATTATTATGGAGTCCATGCGCAAGTTCCCTGCCGCTTGGACCATTGGGTACGATGCCGTAAATAAGGTGCAAATCGGGAAATGGGAATTCGATCCAGGCGATGGCTTTTTTATGAGTCAGTATCTGATGCATCGGAATCCCAAATATTTTGATCTGGTAGAGGACTTTATTCCGGAGCGCTGGACCGAGGAATTTATTCAGCAGCTCCCGCAATTTGCCTACTTTCCTTTCGGAGGAGGAGCGCGTTCCTGCATAGGGAATCATATGGGCATGATGGAAGTAACCCTGGTGATGGCCACCATCGGCCAGCGTTACCGTCTGGAAATGCTGAATAAGGAACCTTTGATTCCCATGCCATTAATTACCCTTCGGCCTAAGAATGGAGTTCAGATGAGGGTCGTATCACGAGCATAAGGAAAAGCGCAAAAAAGCCGACTTTGGGTTAACCAATGAACTGCACCCCAATTTTTA
>NZ_JBCNHV010000015.1:0-397138 GCF_050482385.1 Paenibacillus lautus | reverse complement strand
GATTGGACAATTATGTAAGATACTTTAATTTGATTCAAATAGATTATGAACAATGGTAAAGAGCATATTACAGGTGGTGGTGAATAAGGGACGTACAAGAAATCCTAACCATTCAACGTATTTCACGACTGTGATGTTACTAACTAAATAATTGTTATCCACCAGGAGCGCCTCAGCAGACACGGAATGAGTTGCGTTAACGGGAAGCGATTAGTTAAGAAACAATGATTTTGTATTTCGAAGAAGACGCTGACATCCTATAACACAATATTCGCGCTGCGGGCCGTTGGCCCTTGATCTGCCAGGAGTTTTTTCGAAGAAGAGGAGACAGGCAGATACATCCATTCCCCTAAGATAGGAGCTATCTAAGGCCGGCTCGCGTCGTGAATACAAGAACGTTATAAGAAATCCCCGCCCGCAAATAAAAAACAAGATTTGGAGGAGCCCTATGAAAGACCAGCGTTCAACTTACAATATCCAAAGTGCTATCTTAGGTTTTCAAGAGGAAGTAGAGCGATTGAGAGTACAAGCAACGATGGGTTGGCAGAAAGAGTTTCGAACCATGAAGTGGTACGGATTGCAAGATGGTATGAGTGTTTTAGAAGTTGGAAGCGGACCTGGATATGTAACTGAGCAATTACTTAATAGCTTACCAGACAGTCATATTACCTCTCTCGAAATAGACAATACATTACAAGAACAAGCCAAAAAATTACTGAAAGACGTTCCTTCAGAACGATTAAAATTTGTAGAATCGTCGGTTTATAATACGGATCTACCCGATAATTCATTTGACTTTGTAGTAGCAAGATTAATTTTTCTCCATTTAAACAATCCACTTGAGGCAGCACGAGAGATTTATCGAGTACTGAAGCCTGGTGGGAGACTAGTAATCATTGATATTGACGATGGGGTTTTTGGTACCGTAAACCCAGAAGTCCCATTACTACATAACATATTAAAGAAAATCTCGGATTATGTTGCACAAAAAGGTGGAAATCGATTAATAGGTAGAAGATTACCGCGCCTCTTATTAAAGAGTGGGTATATAGATATAGATATTGATTCTGTAATTCAACATAGCGATGTGCATGGCGTTGATGGATTTAAACGACAATTGGATATTAATCGTTTTGTACATTTTTATAAAAATGGTGTGATCACTTCAGATGAATTTGAACAATTGAAACAAGCTTCTGAGGCAATTAATAATTCTTCTGAAGCGTATGCGATGATGAATTATATTATGGTATGTGGTAAAAAACCTTTGTAAGTCAATTAAAAACTATCAAAAGAAATCATAGAATCATAAATCAACAAGCAAAGCTTCGCTTTGAAGACAGGGACATCTTATAACAAAACATTCCTGCTGCGTCGCTTTCTCTCCTTGGTCGCCAAGAGGATTTTCTGAAAGTGGAATCAGGCGTCACATCCAACCGGCTAAGTCTGAGGACCCGTTACTACGGTCACTTAAGGCGTAATCAGGCGACAACGATAGCAAACTATTGTGAAGTAAGAGCATTTATATTACGTGGAGGTAATCATATGAACAAAACTATTAGCAATATACATAACACGAATAAGATTTATTGGGACGAGAATGGTAACGATTTTTTAGAAGCGATTGTACTGCCTTATTACGGTTGTAATACTTTTACGGAAAAAGAATTAAACTTATTTAGTGATGTAGCAGGCAAAAAACTTTTAGATATTGGCTGCGGCAACGGTGAATCTCTTAAATATCATGGCAATAACAAGGCCGCTGAGCTATGGGGAATAGATATTTCTAAAGGCCAACTTGAGAAGGCAGCGAAATGCCTTTCAGAAAGTGGCTATGCAGCTAAGCTGATTTGTGGGGCAATGGAAAAGGAACACGGACTACCAACCGATTATTTTGATTATGTTTATTCAATTTATGCAATTGGCTGGACAACGGATTTACAGGATACATTTAATAGGGTTGCATCATATTTAAAAAAGGATGGCGTGTTTATATTCAGTTGGTCGCATCCTATCCATATGAGCGTGGCATTCGAAGAAGGAAGAGCCTATTTTAAAAATAGTTATTTTGATGAAACATGGTCTGAGCGAGATCTTGACGGGAAAAATGTTTTACTTTGCTCCCGTAAAATATCAACTTACGTAAACGCCTTGGCGAAGGCAGGTTTTGTAATCGAGCAGTTGATTGAGCAGACAAACGACGAAACTTTGCAATTAACAGGCGAACTTAGCGATTGGAACAAAAAATCGCAAATGGTTCCGTTAACAGCTATTTTTAAAGCAAGGAAGCTGTAGTCGGGTGATATCATACTTGCAAATGGCTAGTACGAGATAACTCAGACGACACACGAGCCGACCTAAGATAGGAGTTATCTAAGGCCGGCTCTTGTCGTGATTGCTAGAGGGGTATCGAAGCAGCGGATTCACTATTGCCTAACATTAGAATTATGTGAGGTAAAGTTTACTTATGTTTGATGCAGGAGGTTCTGATATGAAAAAGACAATATTGATTTTTATGATATCTTCGCTAGTGGCACTCACAGGATGCAAACAAACCCATGATATAAAAGACAAAACATTAAGCGAAGAAACTCAATCAGTTCCAGCTGAAACCAGTATGGCATCCCTCGAGAAGAAGACAAAGGATATGCTGAACCAACTTGCAAATCAAGACTTTTCTATTCAAGGTGAACATCTTAGCAATGCAGATGACGAAACGATTATAGAGTTTGGGAAGGCATTTGTAAACTTATTTAACGGTGCAGTTGCAGAGCAAGAAAAAGTATTATTTGAAAAATATATTTCGAACAAGAACCTACGAAAATTCGCAGATAAAATGTTGGAGATAACGCAAAAACAGGATTTACAAAGTGAAAATTCTATAAATTACGGGTTGAAAAATGAGTTTAAACAAGCCAAGTTACAACATACAGAAGATAACTTTTACTATCTTGAATTGGCATTTCAATTTGAAGGTTCAGGAATGGAAAGTAAAATGCTGATTACCGCCGAAAATAAGTCTTTAAAGATTGTGGACTTCTACTTTGGAAGTAAGGACGGCGCGGATACGTTTGCCACAGGTCATCCTACGGAAAGAGAGATGAGCAATCCCAATTTATGGTTGGACGAGGAATGGCTAAAGAAGGTTTTTGATAAATTGGAGGATTTTGAGGCAGGATTGACTCTTGATGTCACATAATATGATGACCATAATCTGTTTCTGTAGTTAAGATACATTCTTCATACTAATGGAGGATTATAGAGTGCCAACGCCACATCACATTATACAATATAGCATTCCTACGTCGTCGCTGATGTTCTTATCGCCAAAAGGCTGGGGCGTTTCGTGAATGGCTAACGGAGTAGATCAATTCAGTTATAATTGAACTTTATCGCCTAACTATTGGAAATGCGCGGTATAATTTATTTATGGCCTTTGAAAAGCGTCGTGAATTTTTTTATTTTATGGGGGATTGAAGTGAAAATTGTTTTTAAAAATTTCGATAGTTCTTATTATGATAAAGTTTGTCAATTTTTGATTGAATTATCAAAGGATGATCGTAATCATATAAATTGGAACTGGGCAAGGTGGGAATGGATGTTTTTTCATCCTGACTTTAATAGTGACTTAATGGATAAGATTGGCTTGTGGTATTGTAATGACGAGATAGTAGGAATAACGACTTATGACCATTATTTCGGCGAAGCATTTTTTGCAACTAAACAAGGGTATAGAGAATTGGGAAAAGATATACTGGAATATGCCATTGCTATTTTTAGTAATGAAAAAGGCCTTGGGATTGCGGTGAATGATGCGGATACTCACACTCTAGACTTATTACGTAGCAAGAAATTTGTAAAGAATGATCAGACTGAAAATGTACTAGAACTTGAACTAGAGAATGTTAGTCTTGATTACATAACTCCAGAAGGCATAACAATGAAAAATCTCAATATAAAAAATGATTTATATAAGCATCAGAAATTACTATGGAAGGCATTTGACCATGAAGGACATGTGCCTGTTGATGAAATTACTATTCATAAGCAACAAAAAATGTTGTCAGCAGCGAATTTGAATCCATTCTTACATATTGTTGCAGAAAATGAAGATGGGGAATATGTTGCATACTGCGGCTTATGGTATAGTCAGAAAACGGATTATGCTTATGTTGAACCAGTATGTACGATTCCAGAGTACCGGCATAAGGGACTTGGTAAAGCGGTGGTTTTAGAAGCCTTAAAAAGAAGCTGTTCCTTAGGTGCTAAGAAAGCATACGTTATTTCTGATCATCCTTTTTATAAGTCCATAGGCTTTCATCAGCATTCACATTATACTTTCTATTGGCATAACATCTAAATAGCTTAATTAGATTTGTGTCATTTATGGGGAGTTTGGGAAAACCATAAAATATTAATTCAGAAATCGAGGAAGTGAAAGTTTTACAATGCAACATCAAATCATAAATACTGAACTAGGTGTAATCTCAGGTCGAGATGCAATCTACCTAGATAAGTTGAATTTTACATCTACAAATGAGGTAGAACTAATTGGAGAAATAAATGCAAGTCTCTGTTCACAAGTGAATGATGAAAAATACATACCATATAAGTTCATAGTAAAGGGGATTTACTACTTCAATATGGTTGAACTAGATATAAGTTATACAAATGTATTGAGAGACGTTGAAGTGAATTCAAGTTTGATTGAAGTAATTGGATCAGATCTACTGACAACAATTAAAGAAGTCAGAGGGCTTAATCTTAGACATCTAATTATCTGTACATATGATGAGATTTTTGAAATTGCTTGTAAAGCGTTTGAAATGAAATTCAACACAAGCGATTAGTAACTTGCTCTTTGAGGAAGCATGTACAGGTGATAACCCTGCGAGGCTAAGTCCGTCGAACGCGGTGGCTAAGCCCCTTAAGCCTCTCGTGTTCGTAGATACAAGAACGTTATCACGATAGAATCGAATGTAAAAAAGAGCCGACTGGCTCTCAATCTAATGATGTATGTAATTCGTTATGCAGATGAAGTGCGTCCTTAAAACCTTGCAAATAAATCTCACGTTCTAAAATAGCTCGAAGAGAAAGGTCTGCATCATCGTAAAGGAATAGGGTCTTTTGTAGAAAAATTCGCTTTGTGTGTGAAAGGGAAATCATATGATTAGTTACAAACCTTTTCAAAAATTGTTGATCGACAGGGATATTAAAAAGCAGGATTTACTTAAAATGACGGGGATTTCATCTGCTACAATGGCGAAGCTTAATACTAAGAATATGTTTCGCTTGAAGTCATTGATAAATTATGCAGCGCTTTAGGTTGTCAGCCAGGAGATCTGCTAGAACATATAGCAGAGCAATAAGAGAAAGGTCCGGCCAATAGAAATATGGCCGGACCTTCTTCGTTGGTTATGACACTTGGTAAAATTGGAGGTTTAATTCGGTTCTATATGAACATGTACGTCATAAACACCGTGTGTTTCTTTTAATTCATGCTCTACCTGGTCTGATATATCATGGGCGACCCGGATATCTAGATTCGACTTGACCAGGATGACGATGTCGACAACCGTGTTGCTGCCGTAATTCCTTGCCCGAATGTCTTTAACTCCCTTAACCCCAACCACTTGCTTTACGGTTTCTTTGTAGTCTTTGACAATGTTCTCATCGAAGCCATCAGTTAAATGATGAGAAGCATCCCGGAATATATCCCAAGCGGTTTTACATATCAGGAAGCCTACCAATACGGCGGTAAGCGGATCGAGCCACGGTAGATGGAATTGGGCGCCGATGATACCCACAACCGTACCGATGCTGACCCAGGCATCCGAAAGATTGTCCTTGGCCGCCGCCATAACGGCTTGACTGTTTACTTTGGTGGCCAGGCGCTTGTTGTAGCGGTAGACCAAGTACATCACAATGGCACAGCCTATGCCGGTCCATGCGGATATGAGATCAGGAGATTCATGGTTTCCTTCAAACATGGAAGAGACGGCCCCGAACAAGACCTGGATCCCGACGGCCATCATAATAAAGGAGGCGATCAAGGAGGCTACCGTTTCCGCTTTCCAGTGACCGTATGGGTGGTCCCGGTCTGCGGGTTTTTGCGATAATCGCAGTCCGATCAATACAGCAATGGACGCCACGATGTCTGTAGCATTATTTAATCCGTCTGCCCGCAGGGCCTCGGAGTTTGCCGTGTACCCTATTAATAATTTAATTGCAGATAAACAGATATAAGCAATGATACTGACGATGGCACCTTTTTCACCCAATTTTAAATCATGATAACGTTGTTGTTCCAAATCTAGCCGACTCCTTCCGCACGCCCCAAAAAATAGTACCTGATTATATTACCAAGCAGAGCAGGGGTGGGTCTAGAGCAACGTTTTTTCCTATCGCTTAATAAGTGACAAGGGGCAAAAAGAGTTGCACCAGACTAAGAAAGATAGAGTGGAGCCACGCTTGGGAGGCTTTAGACTGATCGTGTAGAGTTGAGCGTATTCACGATGGTTATATACTCGGCGAAACCTAGCGCAGGAATCAAATGAATGCACAAAAGCCGCCAGCATTAGACCGGCGGTCATCTGCAATGTATATCAAACGGCGATAGGCAGCCTCTACGAAGAGCGTTCGCCTATCGTTTTTTTCTCCGGGATTTGCGCCGGATAATGCCTATCGTCAGCATGATGGAGAGAATCCCGATTATGGCATGCATAGGCCTCTTGCCTCCTAAAGAATCATGATGGATCATCGCTACGCATTCATATTATTCGCAATGGGAGGACAGTGCTTGGGTTGTTTTACTCAGTACGGCTATATAACCGAGAGAGTACAATTCACATTGATTGCTTAGTCACTTGCTGTGGCGTTCGGTTCGTTTCCCTCGCTTTTGCTATTGATTGGCGGGGGACCAGAACCGTGGGGAGCTTGATCTGCTGGTACGCGCTGCTCTGATTCTCTATTTGCTCCATATACCGTCGAGTGGAGCGGGGGACATGGCGAGATGGCGATCGAGGCTTTAATCGTTAAGCAACTGGAAGAATGAAGTCACCATTATTCTTTATTTGCGCCAGGGAACCGGAATGAGAAGGCACGGGGATTGATTCGGGTTAGCCTGTGCATGTAATCGCTTGTAGCGGGCTTGCACAGGCTTTTTTCGTGTGGGAAGAAGAAGAAAAATAGCGGGCGAGATCCTCTCTCGACACCGCTATCTGTCTTTACATCCTATTTGGATGGCCGGCCTAACACGAAACACGCAGAATTACATGCCAACATTCCATCAGCCGCATTTCCACCTACATTCTTACATAATCTTGTTCAAGTGAAGCATATATTCACCGCGATTCAGCGGGTTGACTTGTCGCCGTATATTCTCAGGGATGGTGGTCTGCACCTTCACGTAGCCGCCTGGTCTAACGGAGAGCATGCCTTCACCGCTTGTCAGGGAATGGACTTCTGATTTCAACTCGTCGGAAGTGCGCACAGGAATCGTGCCATGAAGATGAACGGCGTTGTTATGGAATTCAGGTTCCTGATACGTTCCTTCAAGTGCAGCTAACCTGGATAAAACTTTGCTTAAGCTGCTTTCCGGCAGGATGAATTGGATATTGTTCATGGGTTCGTATACCTCCGTCCCGGCTTGGTTCAGCGCTTCCATGAGGACGAGCGGGGTCAGGCTGCGAAAATCCTTTGCCGTCGAAACCGGACTTGCGTAACCCGTATGCGTCAGCGTCACGATGATATCGGTCACGGACCATCCATACAGCCCCTCTTGCAGCACCTCAATCACGGTATCTTTAATCGCTTTCTGAAAGGATAAGGGGAGGGAGCCCAGCTCCACTTCCAGACGATACTGGAGTCCGGTTCCCTTCTCGCCAGGTTCAACTCGAAAGCCAACCGTTGCATAAAAAGGACACTCGCCCATATATTCAACAGCCTCTCCAGTCGCAACAGGTTTCTCGATACAAATGACCCGCGGTGCTGAAAATACAGCTTCAATGCCGTATTGCTGCTGGATCGTTTCCAGCAGAATTTCTTGCTGGACTTTGCCGAATACGTGGATGATATGTTCCTTGGTTTTCGCATCCTGGATATATTGCAGGAACGGATCTTCTTCGGTAAGATCGCTTAAGGCCGTGTGAAGTTGATGCTCCTCCGCTGGATTCTTGGCTGAGACCTGGACTTGAATCGGCGGCTTCTGAAAGTGGACCCTCTTCATCCTGTCGGAAACAGCACCGATGACGTCGCCCACCTTGAGTTCATCGGTAATGAGAATCGCAATGTCTCCGGCATCGATCTGGTTTACCGGAATGGATTTGCCATGATCCAGAGCATGTAGGTGTTTCACCTTGAGCATGGTGGTGTTTCCGTTCTGCGTGATCACCGTAATCTCGTCTCGTGCCTGGATACTGCCGGCGAACAGCCGGAGGTATACGTTCCGTTCCCCATTTGGAAGTTTGATGACTTTGAACACCAGGCCGGATAACGATTCATGCTGAAGCTCCAAGGCGTCAATGACAGGGAAACATTCACCAAGCGCATGAAGCAGGGACTCGATGCCGATCCCTTTGGCTGCTGATCCTGTAAATAGGGGGTACACTTTACCTTGTTGGGTTTGCCTGCGTAATTCCTGCTGCAGCCGCTCGCGAGATATGGGGATATCTTGGGCATAGTCGTTCAGCAGATCGTCATTGGCTAGTGCCAAAATTTCAACCCACCCGGCTTTATGGGGATCGGCCAAGTCCACCCGAACGGTTGTACTGCCTTCATGAGTTACAGAGCTCATCTCGCAAATATGTTCATCCAGCAGATTCCGTATCATGGTAGAGACTTTCTCGTAATTCGCGCCCATTCGATCGATCTTGTTCATAAATAGAAGGGTGGGAATCCCTTGTTCTTTCAGTGTTTGCATGAGCACCCGCGTCTGGGCCTGTACGCCCTCAACCGCGGAAATGACCAGAATGACGCCATCCAGCACACTTAGTGAATGCTCGACCTCCGAGATGAAATCGGCATGTCCCGGCGTATCGATCAAGTTGATTTTTAGATCGCCCAGCATGAACGATACCGCAGCGGATTTTATCGTGATGCCTCGTCTCCGTTCAATGTCCAGCGAATCCGTGATGGTATTGCCTTGGTCAACGGAGCCCGCTTGATCAATAATTCCGGATCTAAATAGGATTTGCTCCGTTAGCGTGGTTTTACCGGCATCAACATGGGCCAAAACTCCAATATTCAATATTTTCTTCATATATAATAACCCTCATTCGTTTCATTGTTAGTTGTCCTTTCCGTTGGATGTTCAATTGCCGCATAAAGATCGCCTCCATGAAAAATAAAGTTACTTATAGTTTATCTATTGAGAGATAATCGGAATATGTAATAAATGCTTATAATCATTCATTATCTTGTTCTCTATCTGGCAACGTGCAGCGTCATATTTGAATTTACATATTTAATACCGTGAAAAATGGTCGGCATTGGATTAGGATAAAGGCATACACCATATATGAAGGAGTCTTGCATTTGATAACACTTCATGCCATAGATAAGGACAATTGGGAGGATTGCATCCGACTTAAACCGAGACCTGAACAGGAGAAGTGGATTGCCCCCAATCTATACTCAATAGCGGAAGCTCAATTCATGGAGGGCTTCGAAACGCGTGCGATCTACCATGATGAAGAGATGATCGGATTTGTAATGTATGGTCTGCATCCGCACGATGATAACTACTGGATATACCGGTTTATGATCGACGGTAAGTTTCAGGGACTACATTATGCCAAACCCGCGATTCGTTTGATTCTCGAGGAGATTCGAACCTCGCCGGATACAACGGACGATGTTATGCTATGTTACAAACCCGAGAATGAGCGTGCGGAAAAACTATATTCCGAAATCGGGTTTAAAGAAGCCGGGATCGCCCCCTGGGGAGACGTGATGGCTAAATATCGTTTTATAAAATAGGCTATAAATAGAAAGCCGTGCATTCAGCCATTTACTATGGCAGAACGCATGGCTTTTTAGCTCGATTCTTTATGGGGCGGATGAATTTGGACTGTACACGAGTGTTTTTTTACCAAAAGCAGAGGTTTGCCAAGAGAAAGGAAGTTTGGTTTCCTCACAAGGCGTAGCTCCGAATTCAATTGCATGTTGGTATGAAGGAGAATATGCTATTATACCTAAATAGCAAAGTTGCTCGGAATGGAGGGGACTACGATTCGAATATTAGCGATTAGCGACATTCATGGCTGCTACGATGAGTTTAATCAGTTATTGTCTGACGTGCAGTACAATCCTGATAAGGACAAGCTGATCTTGCTTGGGGATTATGTGGATCGCGGATTAAGAAGCAGGGAAGTCATTGAGCAAGTGATGGAATTGCGGGATGAAGGTGCCATCACTCTTCGGGGGAATCATGATCAGATGATGCTGGATGCCATTTTGCTTGATACGGATGAAGTGAACTCACGCTGGATTCGCAATGGAGCTCGACATACAATTGAAAGCTACTGCGGCGCCGATTTTTTTGAGGGTGAAATGGATATTGCCAGATATAACGAAGGTAAAGCCTTTATTAAAAAACATTTTGAGCAACATCTGTCCTTTCTTGATACGCTGGCTCTCTATTATGAAACAGACACCCACATATTCGTGCATGCAGGGATCAATCCGGGTGTGGATGACTGGAAGTTGCAGCCTCACCATGATTTCATCTGGATTCGCGATCCATTCTATAAGTATCCAACAGGCCTTAACAAAACCGTAGTGTTCGGGCATACGCCGGTCATGAACTTGCATGATTCGGAGCAGATTTGGTTCTGTCGTGAAGGAGACAAAATTGGTATTGATGGAGCGTGCGTGTACGGTAAACAGCTTAACTGCCTGGAAATCACGGAAGAGCAGGAATACCGAACACATTCTGTTCGGTTCATGCACAATGATGTGAACGTAGAGGAAGCGCAATGAAATGAACGAATACATACTCTCGATAGGAGGATCTATCCATGTTAATAATGAATGAAAAGATAAAAGCTCGCGAAGTAGAGCTGACCGGCCTAAACGGCGAAGATCTGGGAGTCGTCTCCAGGGATGAGGCGCTTGCGCTGGCGAAAAATCACAAAGCCGATTTGGTGTGTACCTCCCTATTTAGCAGTCCCCCGCCCTGCAAGCTCGTAAGTCGGGGACAGGCGAAGCAGGAGGCCGTGAAAGAGAAGAAGGGTCAGCAAGCTTCATCCGGTCCGATGAAAGTAAAGGAATTCCGCTTGTCCGTACATATTGAAGAGCATGATTATGACACCAAACTGTCGCAAATGCATAAGCTGCTGGAAGCGGGCAAAGCGGTTCAGCCCGTTATTCGCATTCAAGGCAAGGAGGGCGAAGCCGCTCGCAAGCTGCTGGAGCGACTCGTTCAAGATCTGGCTGAGGCAGGCAAGAAGGAGACGGGCATTCAGGTCAGCGGCAAGCAGGCTACCGTGAAGCTGCTGCCGATCTAAGCTGACGGAACGCATTTTCAGGTGTTTATTTTAGTAAAGTTCCATGTTTACTTTTTTATATTTAGATGATACTATGGATCAAATTGTAAACGCCATGAAGAGAAGAGTAGATGAACGGGAATCCCCACAGAGAGCTCCGGTAAGCTGAAAAGGAGTTGGAAGCCATTCATTGAACCAAGCCTCTGAGCGGCGCATCGGAACTTAGGATAAGGGATGGTGCGACAGGAGCTCCTGTTACAGAGCTAGGGTATAAGCGATCGCGTGATGGCCGTACCCGATAAGGCTGGTATTGTGAAATACCGGCGAATAGGGGTGGCATCGCGAAACCAATCTCGTCCCCAAGACTTATGTCTTGGAGACGGGATTTTTTTGTTTTTTACGGAGTTACGTCAGAAAAAATCAACGTA
The DNA here is from genome assembly GCF_050482385.1 of Paenibacillus lautus. Lineage (GTDB taxonomy): Bacteria > Bacillota > Bacilli > Paenibacillales > Paenibacillaceae > Paenibacillus_AQ > Paenibacillus_AQ lautus_B. The sequence goes on along the minus strand of NZ_JBCNHV010000015.1, from coordinate 385,224 downwards.
AGGAGGAGTCAGGTATGAGCGAGAACAAAAACAAGGCAGAAGAAACGGTGGATTTTTTGACCAAGATGATCAAGGAGGATGTAGACAACAGCGTGTACCCCAGGCCGGTGGCTACGCGATTTCCGCCGGAGCCCAACGGTTATCTCCATATCGGCAGCGCCTATGCGATTTACATCAATCATTCCATCGCCAGCCGGTTCCATGGAACTTTCAACCTTCGGTTCGACGATACGAATCCACTGAAGGAAGATATCAAATACGTGCATGCGATTCAGGAGGATATCGAGTGGCTTGGACTTAAGCCGGACGTTTATTACGGGTCGGATTATGCGTTTCAAATCGCTGAAGCGGCCAAGAAACTCATAGCCAAAGGGAAGGCTTACGTCTGTGATCTCACGCCTGAACAAATGACGGAATACCGGGGAACGCTGACCGAAGCCGGCATCAACAGTCCGTTTCGAGAGCGCAGCGTGGAGGAGAATTTGGCGTTATTTGAGCAAATGATCGCAGGGGCATTCCAACCGTCGGAAAAAGTACTCCGAGCCAAAATCGATATGTCTTCCCCCAACATGAACCTGAGAGATCCGGTTCTGTATCGTATCCTTCATGCAGAGCATTACCGTACGGGGACAACATGGTGTGTGTATCCGATGTACGATTTTGCCCATCCGATCCAGGACTGGATCGAAGGAATTACCCATTCGTTATGCTCAGCCGAGTTTAAAGATCATCGACCGTTATATGAATGGGTGCTTATGGAGCTGGAAGTGACGGAGCCTCCAAAGCAGCGGGAGTTCGGAAGATTGAATATCTCGGGATACGTTACGAGCAAGCGATACCTGAGGGAGTTGGTAGAGGGAGGTTTTGTCGACGGATGGGATGATCCCAGATTACCTACGTTGAAAGGATTACGGCGGCGAGGCGTGACACCTGAGGGTATCCGGCGTTTCCTGGGAGAAATCGGGGTGTTTCGCGGCAACAGCTTGGTGGATTCGGGCATGCTTGATCATTATATTCGTCAAGACTTGAAGGAACGGTGTTATAACGCGATGGCTGTCATGAAGCCGCTGAAGGTGATCATCACGAATCTTTCAGAAGATTGCACCGAGGTGCTTGCCCTACCGAATCATGAAAGTGACGAAACGTTGGGTGAGCGGGAGGTTCCTTTTTCACGAGAGCTGTACATCGAGCGAGAGGACTTTATGGAGGAGCCCGTTCCCGGATTTCACCGGTTATCTCCTGGTAAGGAAGTGCGTTTGAAAGGAGCCTACTTCATCCAATGCGAACATGTGGTGAAAGCTCCAGCAACGGGGGAAATCATGGAGATCCACTGCACGTATGATCCATTAACGAAGAGCGGGAGCGGATTTAATGAACGGAAGGTGAAAGCAACGCTGCATTGGGTGTCTGCGAAGCACGGGATCCCGGCGGAACTTCACTTGTATGATAAGCTGCTGAAGGAATCAGCCGAGTTATCAGAATCGGATAATGTCTGGGAGGATCTGATGAATCCCGCATCGTTGATTCGAATCGAAAACGCCATATTGGAGCCTGCCATGCTGGAAGCGACGATGAACCGAACGTACCAATTCATCAGACACGGTTATTTCTGCGTGGATTCCAAGTATACGACAGAACGCAGGCTGGTGTTTAACCGTATTGTTCCTTTGAAGGATTCGTGGAAGAAGCCGATCCGAAAATAAAGCACAGCCGCCATAACCCCAAAGCGCTTAAAGTTGTTGAATACAAGCCGTTCAGCCAGCACCAAAAAGCCGGAAGCAAATCAGCTGCCGGCTTTTTGGTGCTTAAAGTAAATGATCAACTGTTTTTCCTATATATTGAGCGTTAACGCGTCCAATGTCCCGGTCGAGATAAGGATGGAGGCAGTTTGGTGCTGGCGTCTCCTTTTGCTGCGTTAACCTGGAATTGAGTAAGGAAGAGGCTGTTTGCTAGATTGGCCCCGCTAAGGTCTGCATCCCTGAAATCGGCACCGATCAGATCGGCAGCCCGCAGATCGGCTCCTCTGAGATCCGCGGCAATGAGATAAGCGCCTCTCAGATTGGCGTATCTCAGGTCTGCGCCTTTAAGTTTTGCTCCCATCAGGTCAGCACCGCGCCCCCCGATCTTTTGACGCACGGGTGGCCCTTTATGCTTCTTGCGCGCATCATCCCGCACAAGTTCACTGGTTCGAAGAAGCAGCTGATTCACTTCTGCCCGATGTGCTGCCACATCCAGCTCTAACAGGGATTCGGGAGGAAGCCGAGTCAATCGTCTCGTCTCTTCCAGCGACAATCTCAGATCGGTATGAATGTCTTGAGCCGGTTGCAAAGTAAGGGCTTCGTTCAGATACCATAACAGCTCGTGAAGTTGTCGCATAATCGGGAATACGTCAAACATTTCCTTTGCCGTCCCAGGAGCCTTCCTCCAGTCGTGTCCGTTATAGGTAACCTGTGAAACCATTTGACCTGCTCCAAAGCAGTCGTATACGGTGCAGCCTCTCATACCTCGCTGCCTCAAGCTGCTGTGCACACCGCAGCGGAAGTCGGATTGCAGATGGTGGCAAGGGGTTCCGCCGTCTTTGTCCATGGCAAAATCCGTGGAGGCGGCGAAGGGTAAAGCGACGCAGCATAATCCAAAGCAGCGTTCGCAATCTGCTTGTAATTGTAATCCTCCCTGTTCATCGGGGACTTGTTCTTGTTTGTCTAGCATAATGTTAGAGGAGCTCCTTCCAGTCGGTGTTACATCAATAAAGTGATATCTAGTTATATTTTAAAACAAAATGATCAAAGAGTCATAGATGCAATCTTGGTTTAAATGGTTTTATACCTTGTAAAGGGATTAAAATCAGAAACCCCGGGTGCTATAGTTCACCTTAAGCTGCCAAGGAAATTCCGGCGGCTTTTTGTATGTTACATGCTTAGCCAACCGATAGTATATAATGAAATTCGTGTCTTTGGACAATCGCTTAATTTGGAATTTACATCATTTCAGGACATATGTCCTTTCCTGAGTTTGGGGAATTCACTTTTAATAGTATACAGACCTATAGAAGAAGGAGTTATTATCGTGAGAGGAATCTTATTTGCATTCATTGGCGGTGCCTGCATCACGCTGCAAGGGGTGGCCAATGCCCGGATTAGTCAGGATATGGGCACCTGGCAAGCTGCTACGGTTACGCAGTTGACCGGATTTATTATGGCACTCATTATTCTTCTGTTCGTCCGCGACGGAAGCAGGCAAGGATTTGGACAAGTGAAGCCGCTGTATCTGATCGGTGGAGCCTTGGGGGCACCCATTATATTCAGTGAGGTGACAGCGATTCAGAATATCGGTGTCACATTAACGATATCCGCCTTATTGATCGCCCAGTTATTCTTAACGTTCCTGATTGATAGCAACGGATGGTTCGGCGTGGTGAAAAAGAGAATGAGCTTGCCTCAATTCATCGGGATCGGGATGATGATCGCCGGTGTCGTGATTATCAAATTATGATATGGAAGCAAGTGGTTCATTAGATGGAGTCTCGGGAAAGGGGAGAGGGACGTGAAGGAAATTCATAATGCGGAGCTCATGCAGCATTTTTTGCAGAGCAATCAGATCCAGTCCGTATTTCACGATGATTTGATGCCTTATCTGGTGTTGTATCACTACGATCAGGGCGACATCGTCTGCACGCAAGGCGAGCCGGCCGAGATGCTGTACATCCTGGTTCAAGGGAAGATTAAAATCTTCACGACCTCTGCGGAAGGCAAGGCGCTTGTGCTATCTTTCAAAACACCGCTTGAGGTGATCGGAGATATTGAATACATTCAAGGCAATCCGTTGATCAATACGGTACAGGCCGTATCGCCTGTCTATATGATCGGCGTACATTATCGCTGGCTTCGCAAATACGGACAGGAGCATCCGCCGCTGCTTCAATTCTTGCTGCGGATCATTACGCGGAAATTTTATATTAAATCCAATTTTTTAAGTTTCAATTTGCTGCATCCGGTGGAGGTACGACTGGCCAGCTATTTATTGTCCGTTTCGGAGGGGGAGTCGGATACGTTCGCTACCAATAATCCGGCCGCGTTCAACCTGACCGATATCGCGAATTTACTTGGAACCAGCTATCGGCATTTAAACCGGGTGATTCTGAAATTCAGTCAAGAAGGGCTGATCGAGCGTCACAAGGGGTACATTCTGATTAAAGACCGGGATGCGTTAACGCGCGTAGCCGGAGGCAATATTTACGAAGAATAACACACGGTGATGATGAAACATGAACGAAGGAGATGGATCATGTTAGCAGGATTGGTATTGGCACTAATCGCAGGTTCATTGGTTAGTTTGCAGAACATTTTCAATAATAGAGTTAATGAGAAAACAGGCTCCTGGTCTACAACGACGTTGGTGCTAGGCATGGGCTTCGTGGCTTCGCTTGGCATGAGTCTTGTTGTAGAAGGAAAGGGGACGTTCACCCTTCAAAACATGGAGCCTTGGTACTGGATTAGCGGGTTGATTGGGGTCGGCGTGGTGATTTGCCTGGTTCAGGCGACAAGGCTGCTGGGTGCCACATTCGCCATTTCGGTTGTCATGACCTCGCAGCTTGGCTTCGCGCTGTTGTGGGACTCCTTGGGATGGTTAGGTTTAGAGAAGGTTCCGTTTACCATGAATCAGCTGATCGGTGTTCTTGTCACTGTCGGGGGGATACTGGTATTTAAATTAGGCGGGAAACGGGAACAACAAGAGACGGCTTAGCATGAATTTTATAACATGAGGGGAGGAATCCGTATGATAACGGAGATTGACAAAATCGCTTGGATCCACATCGTAGACGGACGCATATTAGGCGCTCGTTCCAAAGGCAAGGATACGTATTATCTGCCGGGAGGAAAACGGGAACCGGGAGAATCCGATATCGATACGCTGGTGCGGGAAATCAAGGAGGAGCTGTCCGTTCGGATCAAACCGGAGACCGCGGCGAATGCAGGCAGCTTCCGGGCTGGCGCTCACGGCAAATCGGAGGGTGTTCGAGTAACGATGTCCTGTTACACAGCGGAGTATGAAGGAGAGCTAAGCTCGCCTTCGGAGATCGAAGAATTGGCTTGGTTAACGTATAATGATCGGGAGCGGGTCTCTGAGGTTTGCCAGATGATCTTCGATCATTTGCATGAATTGAAGAAGCTGGCTGATTAAGCCATAGGCCGGGAAAAGCAGCCTGCATTCAGGCTGCCAACCTGCTGAGCGTATTCTATATCCATGCGGGTCCAACGGAAGGATAATTGAATACATCATGCACCGAAAAAAAGACGCTCCCACGGGAGCGTCTTTCATATATGGAACAAATGTTCGTTTTGTGGGTCATCTAAATTGAAAAGGTCGATATTCGGCTTTCATATTATTAGTATAACTCAGCGCTCATTATAAGTCTATATTTTGCCAGGGAAATGTTTTATAGTTTGTAATACCCGGCCGGGGAACGTGCTATATTGTAAGCTTTATAACTTGAGTTGTTCGGATAGAGAGAGGGAGTCCTGTGCAAATACGATTATGGGATAACAATTTAAAGGTTCGATTATTGGGTGAAGCGCTGTTCAATATGCTGTTTTGGATGTACTTTCCGTTCATAACGGTTTATTTCGGAGCGGCATTAGGCAATCATATCGCTGGAATCCTCATGACGGTTCCTCCGATATTCAGTATCATCGGCAGCTTGCTCGGCGGTGCTTTAGCCGATCGGCTGGGACGCCGACCCATCATGCTGCTTGGCGCCTCGCTGCAGACGGTCATGTTTGCGCTGTTCGCGTTGTCGCCTTCGCGCTGGATCGATTATGCCGCTTTTATCGGCATCGGATTCGGGGGAGCCATCTATAGGCCTGCCAGCTCCGCGATGGTAGCCGATCTGGTTCCGCTTCAAGAACGGCGGCAAGTATTTGCAACGTTTACGACGGCGAACAACTTGGGTGCCGTGCTTGGTCCGGCACTTGGAGCCATTTTCTTTTTTCAGTATCGGCAAGAGCTTCTGTGGTCTTGTTCTTTCGTATTGCTAATCTATTTTATCGCGATTTACTTCATCGTTCATGAAACCCTGCCAGGGCCTGCGAAAAGCATAAAGGCAACGGGGTCGATTCTTCAGGTATTCAAGGAACAGTGGAAGGGATATGGCATCATTTTTCGGGATAAAGTGTTTCTGGTTTACATACTGGCGGGGATTTTTGCCCTTGTGACCATCATGCAGTTGGATTTGTATTTAGCGGTATATGTGATCGATTATGTACCATCCCAGGCGCTGTTCTCCTGGAACGGTCATTCGCTTAGGCTATCGAGCACGGAGATATTAGGGTGGGTGCTGGGGCTTAATGGTCTCTTGTTCGTTCTCTTTATTCTCCCGGTCACCAAGTGGTTTCGGAATTGGAAGGAGCGTGACGTATTCGTACTGTCTTCCTTGTTATCCGGAGTAGGTACTTTTGCCCTCGGACTGAATACGAACATCTGGTTTTTGTTCTTCGTAACCATTATTTTCACTTTCGGCGAAATGGTTCGTTCCCCGGTGACGCAAAGTTTTATTAGCCGTTATGCTCCAGAGCACGCAAGAGGACAGTATATGGGAGCTGATAGCTTACAGTTTACGATCGGAAGATTTCTGGCTCCGATGACGGTATTTCTGTCCACTTGGCTGCCGCCTATGGGTATATTCAGCATCATCTTGCTATCGGCATTAATCAGTGTGGCGCTGTATATCCTGCTATTTCGAATGTATGTAGAAGAAAAAGACGCGGTATAACAGGCAATGATATGTGCGTAGAAAAGAGAGCAAGCCCGGTTGTAACGCAGCCGCACGCTTGCTCTCTTTTTTAATAAGATACTGAACATGCCGGAAGCCATTAAAAGAATAAATTTGAAATTCCAATTTACAAACCGATGGTCGGTATATATAATAAAACTACGAAATTCGGAAGGTTGGTGAGGTCGATGATACCCTTTGTCGCCATGTTGGTTTCGCTTCTTTTGTTTCGGACGCTGGGCTTCGCAGGCTGGGAGTATGTAAATGACTGGGTCATTTCGCTCAGGTTTGCGGTTGCGGTCCTGTTCCTGGTAACAGCTTCTGCCCACTGGGGAAAACGACGACCCGATCTGATCGCCATGATCCCGCCGGGAATACCGAAAGCTGCTTTCTTGGTTACCATCACCGGGGTGCTGGAGATTGCGGGCGCTATTCTCATTCTTATTCCGGCTACCACAGCCTTGGCATCTGCAGGGCTGGCACTCATGCTGGTAGCCATGTTTCCAGCCAATGTATACGCAGCGAATCGCCATTTGTCACTCGGCGGAAAGCCGGTCACTCCAATCGGGCTGAGAACGGTTCTGCAAATCGTGTTTCTGGCCTCGGTTCTCATGGCGGGCTGGCTTCCGCCTCAGGGGTAGTCAATTTATCAATCAAGGAGGAGTTATTAGATGAAGCAGGAAGAAAGGCGAGAGCAAACCAAGCGAATACTGCTTGAAGCTACAGAAGAATTGATAAGGGAGCAAGGCTGCAGCCAAACCACCCTTAATGACATCATGAAGCGTTCCGGTTTGTCGAAAGGGGCCATATTTCATTATGTTTCAAGTAAGGATGAGCTGTTTGTGCACGTATTACGAGCTAAACTTGCCGAGCAGAACGAGCAGTTCATGAGTGAAGTGAACAAGCAAGGGGACATCAAACAGTTTGACGGACCGATGAATGCCATTACCAACAGCATGTCGAGACTGGAAAGCCGGGACGATGTAAGCAACCTGATCTTAATGTACCTTATTGGCAAAAGCGATCAGCCTGAAATCGCCGACATTGTGGCTGGTTTCTATAGGGAAGCGACAGCGACTTCGAAGAAATGGATTGTTACAGGCCAGGAAGCGGGGGTCATACCGGAATCCATCGATGCGGAACGGACGGCTGAGCTATTCGAGCTGTTGTCGTTCGGACTGCGGATGCGGGGACTAATCGGCGTAAATAGTCATGTATTCGGCACGAAGGAGTATGCGGATTTCATCATCGATATTCTTCGGCCCGGGCACCGGAAAGAGGGGAAGGATGGCTTATGACACTGTGGTTGTTTCTGCACATCGCCGGATGTGTGTTATTCCTTGGTAATATCATTACGGCGGCGTTCTGGAAAGTAAGAGCTGATCTGAAAGGGGATCCGGATGAAATTCACAACACGGTCAAGAATGTCATGTTAGCCGATATGGTATTTACCCTGCCAGGTTTGCTGCTGATCATCATTTCAGGCGTTGTGATGGCTGTTCAAGCCGGATATGGAATGGGTGGAATGAGCTGGCTGATGGCTTCCTTGATTCTGTTTGGTATGACGGGGATCCTGTGGGCTGGTTTTTTGATTCCGCTGCAAAAAGGGATGATTCGGCATAGTATGCAATCCATAAGGGACGGGGTCATTTCGGCAGGTTATAAAAGAGTTTCGGCGTATTGGGCGGTAGGCGGGACGATAGCCACGCTGCTCCCGGTCGTTATTTTATATTTCATGGTCAGTAAACCATTTTGAAGCGAAGAGAACGATCGATCTGATTCCCTCCCATGATCAGGTCGTTTTTTTTGATTTATCGGTCATCCAACAATGGAATAGGATTGAGAAGTCCCCCCTCCCCTCTGCAGGTGCATATTTGACCATCGTCTGCATACGATTAGGCGAGAAAGCTCTGAATAAGGGAGGATGCTCAAATGTCTGTTTACGATCAGCGGCTGGCCCAAATCGCCATGGCCTATCTGCCACGCGATGCTGAACTTGTGCGAATCGATAAGCCTGTCGAACATCCCGCAGTCATAGCAGCCGACGTCACGGGAGATCACATACCAGAGATTGTCGGTGTGTCCCGATTGAATCATGAGCTTTATTTATTTGTGCTGCTTTACCGCAATGGCGGATATGAGGTCGTTGCCAACGTCTTGGGACAGGGATATGGGGTTACTTCATTGACGGCGGCCCCTGTGTTGAACCCTGGTATGAATCAATTAATCGTAGGTTGGCAGCACGGTTCCATCTGGTCAAAATTGTCGATATACGCCTGGACGCCAGAGGGCCTTCAAGATATCGCACCTGCTGATATATATTACAGTTATATCGATATTGTGGATATGCCGGGTGCTTCAGGCCCGGATGGTCAGGCTGAAATCGCGCTTTGGATTCACGATACAGGCGAAGCTTATCGAGTCGAGGTCGTCAGGTGGAGCCAGGGGTCGTTCGTGACTGCACCGGATGTATACCCCTATTATTTTCCGGTCGTTGTAAGGTACTACGAGAGACTGACGTTAGAACATCCGGATTATTCTTATTATTGGTATTACCTGGCGGATGCACAATATCGGGCCGGGATGCCCGAAGCAGCCCTTGTATCGGTCCGCAAAGCACTAACGTTCGCCGAACCTTACCCGGCGCGTGACACGCTGCTTGAACTTGAGAAGCGGATCAAGGAGATGCTGGCAAGCAGAGGGCAGTCGCAGCAGCTTGTCGGGTTATTTCCGGCATCCGTGAAAACAACGAACGGAACGAAGTGGGGATACATTGATCGCAGCGGAAGCATGGTCATTCAACCGAAGTATGACGATGCACAGGATTTTCAGGACAATGGTCTTGCGATCGTAGGCGTGAACGGTAAGTATGGCCTCATTGACAGGTCTGACCGTTTCGTAGTGAAGCCTATATATCAGTCCATCAGCCCGTTCTCGGAGCATCGAGCGACCGTGATCGATGATCAAGGTTTTAAGATGATTAACGAACAAGGGGAAGTGCTGACACGACGAGGATATCCGTATATAGCAGGGCTAAGAGAAGGAAGGGCGGTTTATAATGTAACTGATAATGGCAGTGGAGATGGTGCGAACAGCCGATACGGCTACCTCGATTCCGCGGGCCAAGAGGTGATCTCAGCGCAATATGAGGAAGCGAATGATTTTGTTGATGGCAAAGCTGTTGTGAAAATAAAAGACAATCTTTACGCGCTCATTGATCTCCATGGCCGCCGATTGGCCAACTATCCGTTCGCCTACGTCGGACCGCCTGGTGAGGGCTTGCTTGCCTTTCAGAAGGATAGCACTGGAAAATACGGTTATATCGATGAACAGGGAAACATCGTCATTCCGCCGACATATACATCGGCATTTCCTTTTCATCATGACAGAGCGATCGTCAACACGGCAGAAGATTACAAGCCGAAGTATGGCGTCATTAATAAGCAGGGCGAGTGGGTAATCCGGCCGGAATATAACGATATCCGGGATTTGAAAGAAGATCGGTTTGCGCTTGGGCGTGCAATTGATCCTGAACAGCCGTATATTGGTTCGATTTATGCCATTGCAGATTGGGCCGGGAAGAGGTTATCTGGTTTTGCATATCGGGAAGTATCTGAATACAAACACGGATTGGCCTCGGTTTATGATGCGAAACAGACGTATTTTATTAATCGAACCGGCAGAGCGGCCCCAGGGTATCCTCGAGTGAATGGCAGCGGTTCGCTCACGCTGGAACCAGGCGGGCTAATTAAGGCCCTGGTCGATCAGCGACTCTCGTACCTGGACCGGTCGGGTTACGTCATATGGAAGCAGAACACGGTGATTCCGCTGCAGCCACCCTATAAGGTAATGGAAGAAAAGTATAAACCTAATCCGGATTACTTAGTCTACTACCCACAGATCGATGGAATGAGGGATCAAGCCGCTCAGCACACGCTGAATACGAAGCTTAAAGAAATGTCACAGGTGAAATTCATTCCTCCGAATCAACAGCTTGATTATACGTATACAGGCGATTTTGACGTCATTTTCTACAAGCAGAAACTGCTTGAATTGGAGTTGAACGGTTATAACTATCCCTCTGGTGCCGCACACGGCATGCCAACGAAAGTATATGCCATTATCAATCTGGAGAACGGCAGGATGTATGAATTGAAGGACTTGTTTAAGCCGGGCAGTGATTATGTGAAGGAACTCAGCCGCATCGTTGGCGAGCAGATTCAAGAGGATCCTCAGTATTCGTACGTATTTCCGGGCAGCTACAAGGGAATTGCAGCAAACCAATCCTTCTATGTAACCGAGGACGCGTTACATCTGGTGTTTGCACCGTATGAGATAGCCCCTTATGCAGTGGGTTTTCCGACGTTCACGATTCCTTTTGCACAGATCAAGGACATCATCGATACCGAGGGTGAGTTCTGGAAGGCGTTTCATTCCTAACCTTCCATCTTCTAGAAATGAAAGCCGTGTCGAATCTTTCCAGATGACCGAACAAGGTTTAGAATAGTTGAAAACTCCCCTTACATAGGCGCTGGAACTAGGAGGTTTGGTTATGGCAGATGGTGTTGCAGGCAAAGAAGATTTTCTTATCACATGCGAGGAGGATTGCGGGAACGCACCGAAGAAGGAGTTGCTGAAGAAACTCCACATCGCTTTGGCTGGCATGGATGCACAATTTATGAATGAGAATTTCACGGATGGGATACAGATGAATTACGTTGGGGAAAGAATCGTTCATGGGAAGGATCAAGTGATTGAATCGTTATGTCAGGTGAAGTATGGCAGGACAGCCGAACTGCATATTCATCATCTGATAACGCATGGCAGCACCGGTGCAGCGGAGGGAATCCTTGTATTCGATGACCGGAAGCGCCTGGCATTTTGTAACGTATACCGGTTCAGCAGCAGCGCCAAAATCGCCAAAATTAAGGAGATCAATTCCTATATAATTCCATTGTCTGAATGATCAAGTCGTAGAAAGGACCTTTCATTGTGGTAACATTTTTTCTTCTTATTATATATTTGGCCTTTATCAGTTTAGGGCTTCCGGATTCCTTGCTCGGGGTCGCCTGGCCGGCCATGCAGCCCGATATCGGTGCTGCCTTCGAATCCGCAGGATGGCTATCCATGGTTATAACCGGGGGAACAATCGTATCCAGCTTGATTAGCGGGAGCGTGATCGAACGTTTCGGGACGGGTATGGTTACGCTTGTCAGCTGTTTGTTGACAGCGAGTGCGCTGCTCGGTTTTGCGTATGCGCCATCGCTGTTCTGGCTTATTCTGCTGGCGATTCCGCTGGGCTTAGGAGCAGGGGCAGTCGATACTGGATTGAACCATTATGTGGCAAACCACTATAAGGCCCACCATATGAGCTGGCTGCACTGCTTCTGGGGCGTTGGCGCAACGTTAGGGCCGATTATCATGTCCTATTCCATGGGTACTTACGATGCATGGAGAGACGGATATTTTACCGTATCCATGCTGCAGTTCGCTCTGGTCTTCATCTTGCTGCTCACGCTCCCACTCTGGAGGATCGTGGCAAGTCAGCATCGGCAGCCCGAAGACATGATTGAAGAACAAACGGGAAATGAATCAACGAACAGCGATGAAGCCATTGTCCAGAAGCACGGAAAGCCTCTTCAAATCAGAGGGGTAAAGATAACCCTGTTGGCGTTTTTGTTCTATTGCGGAGTGGAAGCGACCATCGGATTATGGGGAGCTAGCTTTCTCGTAGGAACCAGAGATCTGCCTCCGGAAACAGCAGCAGTATGGGTGTCCATGTATTATGGAGGCATCACATTCGGTCGATTCATTACAGGATTCGTAACGCTGAGGCTGAATAATCGGACGCTCATCCGCGCAGGGCAAGTGACGGCCATTGCCGGTGCAGTCCTGTTGTTGCTACCGCTGCATTCCTATCTTTCTCTCATCGGACTCATTGTTATCGGACTCGGGCTTGCACCCATATTCCCTTGTTTGCTGCATGAAACACCGGCCCGCTTCGGCAAAGCTCAATCGTCCAGAATCATGGGTTATCAGATCGCTGTTGCCTATACCGGCACCACGATATTACCCCCTCTGTTTGGTATCGTTGCGGCTCAAATATCGATAGGTTTATTACCCGTCGTCATTCTGTTGTTTGCCCTGATCATGCTAGTGAGCTCCGAGAAGGTGAACCGGATCCTTTATCAAAGCAGGAAAAACGAGGCTTGATTAGAACTGGCGAACATCATATTTGAACATAAATGGATCATCGTAATATGCAAAATATCCCTCGAATGACATTTCCACTTTAGTGATAAAATGTACTAAGGTGGTGAATGTGAAAATGCGGATAAACAGGATGATCCTCGTAATGCTGTCCCTTGCACTGATCTTGGTAATGGGATGCCAGCATCAAAAACCTGCCGAACAGGATTTGCTGCGGGTTAAGTCCCACCAAGGGGCCGCGCATAAGAAAGTCATATTTCTGATGGTCGACTCATTAATGGCACAAGCGATCGATAAGGGCATTTCTCAAAAACAGCTGCCCACCTTTCAATATTTGATCGAACATGGACAATACTACAAGGATCTGGTCAGCTCTTTTCCTACGATGTCTGTCACGATTGACAGCACGATGTTGACGGGAAAATATCCGAATGGCCATGGCATACCAGGGCTTCTATGGTATTCGTCCGACGATAAAAAGATGATCAACTACGGAACAGGGCCGATGGAAATCCTCAAACAAGGCATCAATCCGGTTCTGACTGATGCATTAATCCATTTGAACGGGAAACATTTAAATCCAAATTCTCGTACAATCTACGAAGAATTAGCCCGTCTTGGCTTGAAATCAGGATCGATTAATGGCTTGATATATCGGGGACCGACCGAGCATACGCTGACGGTCCCCGATTGGATTCAAGGTCCGACCTCTCTGCCGAAAAAAATAAAAGTCAAAGGCCCCGATTTTTTAACCTTGGGCGCCTTGTCCAATCCCCTAGAAGGTACGGAGGATCTGCCTGATGATCTCACCGATCGGATGGGGCTGAACAATAAGTATGCCATCGAAGCCGTTAACTATCTGATTCAAGCCAACAAGCTGCCGGATTTTTTGTATGTTTATTTACCGGACTTGGACCAGAAGCTTCATAAAAAGGGTCCGTCCGAGCTCGAAGGCGTCAAAAAAGTGGATCAGCAGCTCCAAGCCTTATTAAATGCCTTCGGATCGCCGGAAAAGGCGTTCAACGAAGCGATTTTTGTCATCGCTGGGGACAGCGGAATGACACAGCTTCTTCCGGCGAAGCAACGTTCGGAGATTAATATGCCCGCGATGCTGAAAGGCATCTCTGTTCTAAAGCCGGGCGAAGACGTGAAAGCGGAGACCGAGGTCGCCCTCGCAGTCAATGAGACGATGGCTTATGTATATAATTTCAAGCCCAGTCGTTCCTTGCGAAGTTTGGCGGATATCCTGAGCAAGGATGACCGCATCGATTTTGTTGCTTGGAAAGAAAAAGGATGGATTCATGCCCTTCAAGGCTCCACTTCGAAGGAACTCCGATATAAGGCGAAAGGTAACCTGATCGATCGCTATAAACAAACGTGGACCGTGAAGCAGGATGCCGAGGTACTGGACCTTAAATTGAATGCCGATCATCGAACCTTGGATTACGGACAGTATCCCGATGTGCTGGAGAGGTTGTCCGGTTCGCTAAATTCTCATAAAGGAGAATTTTTGGTCGTGACGGCTAAACCGGGATACGAATTGGCGGACCGGAGCTCTCCGACGCATTCGGGGGGCGGGGGCCACGGCTCGATTCGCCAAAAGGAGTCGCTTGTCCCGCTGATCATTGTTGGAACTAACGAAAAGCCTACGTATTTACGAATGGTTGATCTAAAAGCCTATTTACTTGATCTGTTGACAAATCACGCACAGAAGACAAAATAATTTGCAAGGCAATTTAGTCATGGTTCATGACTATGCCATTGTTGTGAAATTTGCAAGATATTAGGCACTCTTTTTCGATTGTTATGGAAAAAGGTGCCTTTTTCGTAGCGATTTATTTGAACTTTACCGTTATAATATAATGTAACTTAGATTTGATTACAGCGAAGTGTCGAAGATGAATGTACATAAATACACGGTAACGGGGGGAGAACATATTGAATCAAGCAGGGGAAGATAAAGTGTTGCAAGTAACGCCGCGGCAGGCATTAGGACGATTGAAGCCTTACACGGCAGGAAAGCCCATCTGGGAAGTGCAGCAGGAATACGGCTTGGATCGCGTCATCAAATTGGCTTCCAATGAAAATTCACTCGGTCCTTCGCCCAAGGCATTACAAGCCATTCAAGAGCAGCTGCCTGATCTGCACCGTTATCCCGACGAACGTTCTTCGGGACTCACGGAAGCGCTTGGCGAGCACTTGGGGTTGACAGCGAATCAATTCATTGTGACTAACGGCGGTGATGAGCTGATTATGCTGATTTCCCGGGCTTATCTTGAGCCTGGCGACGAGATCGTGGTTCCTGATCCGACATTCAGCGAATATGAGTTTGGCGCTTTTCTTATGTCCGGTACGGTCATCAAGGTACCGCTGCGTGAACCATATGCCTTCTCTGCGGAGGATATATTGTCCGTGATTACGGAACGAACCAAAATTGTGTATCTATGTACTCCCAATAATCCAACAGGTACCTACATTCCCGAGCTTGAAATGAAAAAGCTTCTGGACCGTCTTCCAACTCGCGTGCTGGTTGTAATCGATACGGCATATCGTCATTACGCGACAGCCTCTGACTACTCGGACGGGATCGATTTCATCAAGAAGGGATATCCGGTCATCACCCTGAACACTTTCTCCAAAATCTACGGACTTGCGGGTATTCGCGTTGGCTATGGCGCTGCTTCGGAAGACATCATCCGCACACTGCTTCAGGTTAAGGAGCCCTTTAATGTCAATGCGCTGGCACAAGCGGCGGCATCGGCCGCGCTTGGAGATGAGGAGCACGTCCAGGCATCGTGCCGGATGAATGAACAAGGCAGACAGCAAATCTATGAGGGACTGAGTCGGTTAGCGATTCCTTACCAAGAGAGTATGAGCAATTTCATTCTGGCGGAGCTTGGAGAACATGCGGAGATCCTATATCATAAGCTGCTGGAGCGGGGGATTATCGTCAGGTCCGCCAAAGGTTGGGGACTCCCAGGGCATATCCGGATTTCGGTAGGGACGCCGGAAGAAAATCAAGCGCTACTTGATGCTTTGGGCGAAATCTTAGGGCATACCAAGTAACCTATGGTAAGTACAAAGCGTTAATAAGGGATGCTGGTATCCGGTAAAAGCCCGCAGCAAGAGCAGGTATGCGAAAATACATAAGGACCGCAGGCGCGGTCCTTTTTTTTGATGGATTTTAACTATTGGATATCATTTCCATCGCGGCCTTTGATTTATGCATAAAATCATAAGTTGATGTCACAATTGGATCGGCTTGTTTGTCTACATTATGAAATAGACGAAAAAGGAGAGATATCAGATGGAGAACATGCTCATTATTAACGCACATCCGAAGGTGGAGTCAGCGACATCGGTCAGCTTGCGGGTGCTTCATCATTTTTTGGAGGCGTACACGAAATGGAATCCAGCAGGAGCTATAGAACAAATCGATTTATACCGTGATTCTATCCCTGCCATCGATCATATGGTTCTAGAGCTATGGAGCAAACAGGGAAGAGGGGAGCCGCTTAACGAAGAGGAGCAACGGATAACGGACCGCATGTCCGCCATTCTGAAGCAGTTTAAGGCGGCACGGAAGTATGTCATCGTCATGCCGATGCACAATTTCAACGTTCCTTCCAAGCTTAAAGATTATATCGACAATATCCTCATTGCACGTGAGACATTTCAATATACGAAGAACGGTTCGGAAGGTTTGCTAACCGATGGCCGCAGTCTGCTGGTCATTCAGGCAAGTGACGCCATTTACACGAATCAGGACTGGTATGCGGAGGTGGAATATTCCCATAAATACCTTAAGTCCATGTTTAACTTTATGGGGGTAATGGATTATCAGATCATCCGCGCACAGGGAAATGCAATCCTGGATCGAAATCAAATCCTCGCACAGGCCTTTCAGGAAGCCGAAGAAGCTGCGAAACGTCTGGCGAGCACGGAGACAACAATAAACATTAAATAGGAATGGATGCATGGAGAAGAGAATAGAACGGTGACTTAAGCATTAAAAGGCTGCCTGATGGCAGCCTTCACTGTTTGGATGGAAGTTTGAAGGGATTTTGAAGTTGTCATACGTACCCTTGATTCCTCAAATAAGCATGCAGCAAGGAGATCCCACCGCGGATTTCAGCAGGCTCCAGGTGACCGTAACCGAACAATAGCTTATTTGCATGGATCCCTTTTTGAATACAATGGTAGTCCAGCGGCGTGATGCGTATCCGATCCTGCCGGGCTTTCTGCCTGAAAGCCTCGTCAAAGATCGCCCCGGGAAATTCAACAGCCAGATGCAGTCCGGCTGCATCTCCCCAAGAACGCCAAGTATCTCCGAAAAAAGCATGTAGCGAAGATAACAGGACCTGTCTCCGTTCGCCGTAGATCTTGCGCATTTTCCCGATATGCCTGTCAAATTTCCGGGTGTGTAACAACTCGGCTAAGGCAGCTTGCTCAAAAGGGGGATTCTGCACATCGGTATGGGTACGCAGATGCCCCCAGCGCTGTTGAAGCTTACGGGGCACAATCGCGTACCCGATCCGAAGGGCTGGGAACAGAACTTTGCTGAAGGTGCCAACATAAATGATCCTCTCGGAATCCATGGCATATAAAGGTGCGACCGAATCCCCGCTATACCTGTACTCGCTATCATAATCGTCCTCGATGATATAGCTGCCGTTTTTTCTGGCGTAACGGATGAGCGTAGCGCGCCGGTCGGCTGGCAGAATGCCTCCAAGCGGAAATTGGTGAGAGGGTGTCACGTACACGGGACATCCAGGCTTGTCGTTCAAGTGCTCGGTCTGAATCCCGTGCTCATCCACGGGGACATGATGAATTCGATACCCTTTGTTTATAAACGTCTGCAGCATCTCGATGTTGCACGGATCTTCAAACCATATTTCCTGATTTTCCTCATAGAGCAAGTCCGCAAGGATATTCAGTGCATGTGTCGCACCTGCCGTTATGAATATATCTTGAGCATCAACCATGAGGCCTTTGCTGCGATAAAGCCACATTGAAATTTCGTCACGAAGTGAGGGCAGGCCCTGAGGACCTGTATAACCTAGCAGAGTGGGGCTCATATCGCTGAGCGTTTTCATTGAAATTTGCTGCCATACGTAACGCGGAAATAGCCGGAGTTCAGGCTGTCCTGTCCGGAAATCCACTGCAAAATCAGGAGGGGCTATTTTTCGCGGCGGCGGATCTACCTCAGCCAGGTTATCCAGTACAATGCCTTTCGCAACCCGTGTCGGAGCCCCTTGTCGGCTAACGATGTAGCCTTCGACGTTCAACATGTCAAACGCTTCATTGACCGTGTTACGAGATACCTTGAGTTCTAACGCCAATTGACGGGATGAGGGCATGGCTTCTCCTGGCTGCAAGCTTCCTTGAACAATCCGTTCCCTTAGAGCTAAATAAATTTGCCGTTTAAGCGATACTTCGCTGTTTCGGTGCAGCATGATTCCCCACATGAGGCTCGTCCTCCAACTGGTCTGTATCATTTCATGTTTAACTGGATCTGTAACCATACCAGTCTATCTCCTATGATTGTAGCATAGATTCTGTCGCTATCGATCTGCGATATCTGGAGGATGTGATCTTATTGGAACGATGGAAAGGGATGCTTTATTTATGCGGGGCGTTCACGCTTGCAGGGACTTCGGTCATCACGGCATGGTTTTTGAACGGAAAATTAGGGACGTTTACGATCACGGCAGCCAGCTTGTTATTGGCTTTGCTATGTATGCTTCCTCTATGTAGGAAGGAGCTGGCGAGGACGGTTCGACAATTAACATTTCGGGAGTGGAGGCTTCTGTTCTTTCAGGCGTTACTTGGGATGTTTCTGTTTCGGACGCTGTTGCTGCATGGCCTTCTTCATACCAGCACGGCAGAAGCAGGAATTCTAACAGGCGCAACACCGGCCTTTACTGTCATGCTGGCATTTGGGTTCCTGAAAGAATCGATGAACGGCATGAAGCTGGCAGGCATTCTTAGCACAGTGGCAGGCATTATGATCATACAAGGAATACTCACGCCGGGCCATGCATTCGAGGTACAACATCTGTACGGTAACCTGCTTGTGCTCTGTGCAGCATGGAGTGAATCCGGCTTTAACCTGCTGTCCCGCATCGGTTCGATGCAGCAAACGGCTTCACAAAACAAAGCCATTCATCCTATGGTACAGACGACGCTGGTCTCGGTGATCGCCTTGATGTTATGCCTGATACCCGCATGTTTCGAGAAACCGCTGGCTTCACTGGCAGCAATAGGATTGCAGGAATGGCTTGCGCTTGTTTGGTACGGACCGATCGTAACGGCCTTGGCCTTCATGCTGTGGTATGCCGGTATCAAGCGCTGCCATGTATCCACAGCTGCCGCTTTTTCTGGTATGATGCCTTTCACGGCTTTGTTATTATCGGTCCTCGTATTAAAAGAATCCGCAGTATGGGAGCAATGGTGCGGCGGCATCCTAGTTATTCTAGGCATGTTTCTCATCGGCTGGCATCAGGCAGCCATTAACCCGCTCCCCCAACAGCCCCCGCCGGAACATGGAATCAATTAAAGAATGAGTTAGAAACAAAAAAGAAGCAGCATCCAAGCTGGCCTCTTTTGTTGTATAGAAAAAGGGTTATCGTCTGAGCAGATTAAGATGCCAACTGTCTGAGCGGCTAAGCGATCGCTTGTTGCGGGCTGTATTCACGGCGCTAACGAGTAAGAATATCAAGGCAGAAGAACTTACATTCTATTCATGAGGGGGTCGTATGGTAATAGACAGATCGAAAACGAAAATTTTGAAGCGATAGAATTTTAATATATGAATAGAACAGAACAGCAAAAACACCCTGAGCTTCATCAGATCAGAGTGTTTTTTTGCTTGATTATACTATTCTCCTTCAGGTCTCTTGATTTGAAGCGGCGGCGGAATGAGCCAGCCTTTTTCCTTGTTCATCTGAAGGATACGTACACCTAGCGCAGTCATGGTGAGATGATATTTAGCGAATAACGCTCCAATATCTTCTCGGATGGATTGTCCCATGATTTGACTGCATGCTACCAGTCCGAGCGATGTATCAGCAGCGATTTTGACCGCAATTTCCGGATCTGTGAACCTTGCACCCGCCGGAATATCCTCCAGTTTGACGGAAGGTCTTTCGGGAAGTGCCGGTGCAGGGGTGATTCCGTTGTCGGTAAGCAATTCATCACATTCTTTAATCTCAAGCTTAGCTTGATCCAACAGATCATGGAGGATTTTTTTGAGGTCTTTATCGCCTGCATGATTCAAATAAGCCTCGTAGCAGGACACCATGCCTTTTGCCAACGTGGATGCTGTCCATACGCTAAATATTTCTCCATAATGCATGGGTTCGTTTTTAGGATTGCCGCTTAAAATTCCCAATCTTATTCGCTCCTTTAATATTTATTCAAACAGAGTTATTATGGACAGGAGATTGTTATTTAATTCTTTCGAAGTAAGCAGAATACATTCATTCAATTATGCAGGTTGGTTATTGAACAAAAAGAGGCAGTCATCGGGCTGCTTCTTTTTGTTATTCATTTGTTTTTCAGTTGAATTTAGAGAGAAGTATAGATTAAGATAGAACACAATCCGATAGATCGGGATATCTCTTAAGATCATATAGTGCGACAAGGACGGGGGAGGTTGGCTTATGAAGAAAGTGCTTTTGCTGTTGGCGGATGGATTTGAAGCTGTGGAAGCGAGTGTATTTACCGATGTACTGGGGTGGAACAAGCTGGAGGGTGACGGGACCACTCAGGTTGTGACTGCGGGACTGCATGACAGGTTGAAATGCACATGGAACTTTACCGTCATTCCTGAGGTCACGCTGGACTCGGTTAAGGTGGAGGATTACGATGCTCTGGCGATTCCTGGCGGGTTCGAGGAAGCGGGCTTTTATAACGATGCATATGACTCCAGGTTCTCCAGGATCATTCAGGAATTTCATGCGCAAGGCAAGTGGATTGCTACAATTTGCGTTGCAGCCCTTACGCTTGGCAAAGCCGGCTTGCTGGAGGGACGTAAAGCCACGACTTATGATCACCCAACCAGCATTAGAAAATCGCAGCTGCGGGAATTCGGTGCCCATGTCGTGGAAGAACAGATCGTTGTTGATGGGAACTTGATCACTTCATGTAACCCGGCAACGGCTTTTGATGTGGCTTTCACTTTGCTGGAAAAGCTGACATCCTGGGAAAATACCCTGCATGTGAAAGAGCTTATGGGATTTACAAGCAAATCATGATTGAAGACTAAATGGATTTTAAGCAGTAAGCCTGTTCGAAAGAAGACAGAGCTTATTGCTTTTTTTTGTGATTACGACGTACCGCGGTTTATATAAAAAATAATTATAATCATACAGCCTATATGTAAGAGTTTGTCGAGGATGATACCCTTAAGTGCAAGGAGGGATTTGGGTTGAGATTATTTCCTGTCACTTACTCGCTTCTATCTAAACAAGCGGTAGGGTTACATATCCAACATCATTATGAGGTCGGTTCCGTTGTGAAAATTCAGTATTTTCTGCGGGGCATGAACGATACATACGAAGTAGAAACGGATGTTGATAAGTATATCTTCCGGATCTACAGGGCTGATCGAAGAAGCCGGTCTGACATCGAGTTTGAATTGGAATTGCTGCGCTTTCTCGGTGCGAACGGGATCAGCGTGTCAGAGCCGATTCCGGGAAAATACGGTGCTTACCTTAGAGGGTTTAGCGTCGTGGAGGGAACCAGGTACGGGGTCCTATTTCAATATGCGGAAGGGCACGAGAGACCGATTCACACCACAGCGGACAGTTATCGATTCGGTGAATCCATTGGCCATATGCATAAGGCGGCAGCGCATTTTGAAAGTCGTCATGCAAGGGAACAGTTGGATATGGAGTTTCTTATAGATAGGCCTTTATCCTTCATCAGACCCTATATGGAGCATCGGTTGACGGATTACAACTACCTAGGTGAACTGGCAGTGCAACTAAAGAAACGAATCTCGGAATTCAAGGTTAAAGGTTTAGATTGGGGCGTATGCCACGGAGATCTTCATGGAAATACGAATGCCGCATTTGCAGAGGACGGAAAGCTGACCCATTATGATTTTGATTTATGCGGTTACGGCTGGAGAGCTTACGATATTGCCGAGTTTAGGCTGGCCAGAGAAATACATAGCGGGCATGACCCGGAGGAAGTGGAAGAATTGTGGAATGCCTTTCTGAGAGGATATGGCAGTGTCAGATCTCTCAGCGAAAATGATCTTGCTGCTGTTCCTGTTTTTGTTGCCATTCGTCAGCTATGGCTCTTTGGTCTATGTTTTCGAGATTCGGAGTTTGTAGGGATTGCCGACTTTGATGAAGGTTTTATAGATAGCAAAATGCAGTATTTCAAGAGTTTGGGTTATTGACTAGGACGGAGGAGAACCTATGAAAGTTACCGTGGAGTTAACCGATACGTCCACCAAATTTATCATTAATAATATCTATCCGCTGTATTTGCATGATTTATCAGGGATATGGGGATGGAAGCCGAATCGTTATGGCGTCTATGAGGATGATGACACAAGAACCTTGAATGACCAGATCCAAGTATTTGATATATGGTGGGAGAAACCCTCGATTTTGTTTCCTTACCTGATTCGTGTGGATGGCATCCCGGCAGGATTTGCTCTGGTAGCAACCCCGCCATACACGTTTGGCAGTGAATTTTACATGAATGAGTTTTTTGTTATGAAACCCTTCCGTGGAATACATGTTGCGGAGAATGCTGCATCGCAAGTGTTCGATGAGCATGCCGGCAGCTGGGAAGTCCAGACGAATGCCACGGATCGCAATAAGCGAGCGCAGGCATTCTGGAGAAAGACGCTGAACAACTATGCTTCGAACTCAGGCGTGCAAGAATTTATTGATAGGAGAAACGACCATGAGAAGCTGATCTTTCAGTTTGAATCATCGCGACCAGGTCCTCCGATCCTATGATCGAGAACCTGGGTTTTAACATGGGAAATGATGTTTAAGCTGCTTGGATGATAGACTCAATCTTATTGTGTTTATCCTTTACGGTGCGAATGAATTAAAGTATTCTGGCCCGCAGCAAGGAGCCATGTGTCTTGGTCCTTGACCATCACATAGATTGCCAGGCTTCCTTGTCCGTCTTCGATGAGTTCCCCTTTCGATGTAGCCGGATACTGTCGTATATGCGCTATGGCCACATCCTGGCGTAAGAATACAAGCTTCTCAACGAAATACTTTGCGTATGATTGAAGAAGCGGCCCTGTTAAAACAACTTTATGTGCGTTATTTATTTGCTCCCAGCCTGAGAGCATCTCCCCCATAACATTGACCCAAGTGGAGTCTTGGGTAAAGTGACGATCCAAGGCATCGGCGTCATGTTGATTAAATGCAGATTCCATATCGGAAATCGTTTGTCTAATGATGCGACCTTCCTGCTCTTCTAGTACCTTGTGATTCTCCTGGTTGTTGGACATTGTGTATAGCCTCCTTTTATTTGTACTGCATTATGGACTAAGACCTCTTCATCCTTATTCATTGATTTCTGTGATCTCATCTTAGAGGATAAGATATATAATTAAAAATATATTTTATGGCAAGAGTATATGCCCTCAGGTATATAAGCAAGATGTGGGATAATCAAGACGTTCGGAGATCTCGCTACTGATAACAGAAAAGGATCAACATTACATCAAAACAATACATACTTAAGGCAGGTTTTTTTTATTTATGTTACAGGTGTCCCTTTTTTGGCAGAAGAGGTGTTATACAAACGTAAATAAGATTTATGCGGAGGTGCGTCTTCGAATTGGATTCGATAGAGGAGTGCGTGAGGCGCGTTAAGGCCGGTGAGGTGGATTGTTTCGAGCCTATCGTTGAAACGTACAAAAAACAGATCTACATATATTGCTGCCGGATGCTCGGCTGCAAGCAGGACGCACAGGATGCCGTCCAGGATATCTTCATTAAAGCGTTCACCAAGCTTCATACCTATGAAGCGAAGGTTTCGTTCTCATCATGGTTATATAAGATATCCTATCATCATTGTCTCAATCTGCTTCGCAAGAGACAAGTTCGAATGCGAGTGAGCCGACTCATCAGATCGACAGGGTATGCTGATAGCGTGGAACAGACGCTGGAGCGCCGGTGGTTCAGCGAACCGCTGGAATATGCCATGACCAAGCTCTCGGTGGAGGAGCGGAATCTGCTCGTGCTCCGGGTTTTCGAAGATAAACCATTCATGGAGATTGCGCAGATTCTGGATAAGAATCTCAGTGCAGTGAAGAAAAAGTATGCTCGAATGAAACAGAAAGTCATCAAGCTGATCCAGGAGAAGGAGGGGACGGAGTTATGCGAGATTCGGGACAGCCGGAGCAAGATCGAATTCTGAGAAGTATGGAATTGCACTCCGTGGAAGAAGAGGTGGACGTGACCCCCGCCATCATGCACAAGGTGCGTCAAATTCACCGGAAGAAACACGGGAGAAATGACGGCAATCGGAAGAAAACCTTCATTACTGCGATGCTTACTGCGATTTTGATTCTTTCATCGCTGACTGTTTACGCAAGTAATTACTTGATTCAGATCAAGAACAAGGAAGGCGAAGTCATTCTGTCTACCATAAAGCCATGGAAATATTCCGAATCGGAATATAACGCCAAACGGAGAAAAGAGACGGAAGAAGAGCTGAGCAAGAGGTTAAAGCCGGGTGAACAGGCGGTATATTATATCAAGGACCAGCATATGACACCACTGGTCAAAGAGCAGCCTTTGAATTATTTTTATAGGTTGACTAAGCATTCGAATTATCAGGAACTCGCAAAAGAAATCGAGGAGAAGGGGGCTCCAGTGCTTCAGAAACCTGATTATGTACCGGAAGGGTATCAATTTGATTTTGGACAGATTCAAATTAGGAACACGCCCGTATGGAATACGCCGGAATATCAAATTCTTGAGGATGAACTCAAAGCGCAGGCTGAGAAGTCGGATGAAGAACAGGGGCTGTTCTATAAAATTGTTCCATGGTTCGAGATTGCCTCTACAGGAATGGAATATCGTAAAGGCGAAAACCGGATCAAGATGGTAGCTTTTGCACGGGAGAAGGGTTCCAAGGCCGGGGTACCCACAAACCAAGCCATAAAAATAAAGGTGAAAGGGAAAGAAATGATTTTTTCAGCCAGTCCATCAAGCCCTTCGCGCAGCTTGACTTGGCTAAGCGACAGTGAAGAGGTTCTGTATATAATTACGGATGATCCAAAGGATCCGCTGTCCAAGGATGAGTTTGCGAAGATTGCAGCCGGTCTTGTTTCGGAATAAACGGTTTTTCATTATTTTTTACAGAATGTCCCTTTTGTTGTCAGCAAGGTGTTATACGAGATGTATTTCAACACTATTTCAAGAGGCCTTACCGCCGAAAGGAGCACACAGTTTATCATGATGAAAAACAAAATGAAAGTCGCATTATTTCTCGCAGCAACGATGATGGTCGGATCTGCGAATGTTTATGCAGCAAGCAATGCAAGTACGACTGTTCCACAGATGACGGCAGCGGTTTCTGCTGCCAAACCGGAGAAGACATCCGTTTCGTTTGATGATCGTATCAAGGAGTTGAGTGACAAACTTACGGCAGGACAGATGGTTGCCTATTATGTTGCGGACCAGGAATATAACCGGTTAGATGAAATCTACTTTACATCTAAAGGCTTTGGCTTCACCAAGTATTCGGACTATGTGGCGAAGGCGAAGGTTATGAACGCTCCAGCGCTAACGAAGCCTGCTGGCTTGCCGAAGAGTTGTTCTTTTCAAAACGCGATTATATTCTTAAAGAGTCCTGAAAGAACGTCGAGCTTGTACGAGGAGATTGATCAGGAATTAAGGGCGAAGGCCGCAAACGGCGAGAAATTCGTTTACTCCGACATCATGAAGGCGAATGAAGCGTCCACGGTGATCCTTAATTTTGATAAGGGAAAAGTAAAGCTTCAAGTCGTCGCGAGTTATATTGTTCCTGAACTGCCAATAGGCGGAACGCCTGTGCCATATGAGAAACCGAACGAGAAAAAGGAAACCATCGTCATTAACGGAGTGGAATGTGTCTACACAGCCGACTCCAAGGGTAGGGATCACCTGGATTGGGTGGATGAAGAGCAGCAGATTCGGTACAGCATTTGGGCGGAGAGTGCCAAATCGGACGTACTAAACTATGCCAAAAAAATGATTGCGAAATAAAGCTTCGCCTTAAAATCCGGATTCATATTGACCCAATTCCTGTCTGTTTTTATTTTTCCTCTAGAGTCTACGCCCTTTGACATCACGAGCATAGGATGTTGTGTTCGGAAAAGTAAAGGAGGTTGGAGCAATGGGTGAAGTAGCTGGGTACGGCGGAGGATACGGATCATCTGTTGGAGCAGTACTGGTTCTCTTTATTCTCTTGGTCATCATTCTTTCTGCGTTCGGATTTGGATTTGGAGTCTAATAGGTAATGAAAAAGAAACCCGCACCGGTTGCCCGGTGCGGGTTACTACTGTTCAAGGCGTTGCATGCCTGACGATTGGCGAGGTCCAACCTTCATATGGGATAGGCTTTGAAAGCAAAGACGACCATTTGTCGTATAACGCCCACGGTTTACCGGAATCCAGAAGAGCTTTGCAAGTATTCGACGCGTGTATATCCGATAATGCAATCCGAGAATCGATTCTCCAGCCTGCAGCGCTTCCGCATAAGTCAGGTCACGCGCACCCCGCTTGCCGCGGCCGACTTCTTTTAATAAGTGGATCATGATTTTGTTGCACCTCCAGAACCGGTCTCCTGCAGCAATTGATACAACTTGACGATCGAGGTTGCCACATCCACCATTCTTTTTCTTTCATTCATTGCCTGTTTCCGCAGGACATCGTATGCTTCGGATTCCGAAATATTATTCATCTTGCATAGAATGCCTTTGGCCATATCGATCCATTTCCGTTCTTCAATACGGGCAAGGAGCTGCGTTCTTTCATGATGCCATTGCTCTCGTTCGTAAAAATGTTTGGAACTAAAATGCAGCGCCCAATGCAGCTCATGCTCCTTCATGGTGGGAAATAAAAGTCCATCAATGATAACATCATCCTCACATGCTTCGAGAGATTGCGAAGCGGCATGATCGCTGCACCACCACAGAACCGGAATGCGCTTCTGTTGTTCGAGGGCGCTGGACCACGATTTGATTGCGGCAACCGGGAGGTGAAGAACCATTCCGTCTGCTTCCAATATTCCGGCCAGCGCTTGCTTCTCATTGCGGGCAAGGTGGACCTTGTAGCCATATGAACGAAGGATAAATTCCGGAAGAAGCGCCTTGGCATCTGTGTCACTTCGCTCTGAAGCGGGGACTGGATGTTGGATAACCAGCAATGAACGCATGGATTGACGCTCCTTTCATAAATGATATCCTGTCACAGGTTAAGCTCATGCAAAAGCCAATATTATGTTAAATTATATAACATATATAACAGGCAGATGTCGATATTTAATTAATTTTCTTTATTTCATGTCAAATATGTTGATAAACAGTTTGAGTGTAGTGTATATTTCCCTCAAGAACTTTATATTTCCCGGATACAACGGTGTATCCCCCATTAGCGGCAAAGAAGCCTGTTTTCGTTCCCGGTAAGAGTGTGCCTACTCTACTGGAGCGAATGCAGGCTATTTTGGTTTCTTTAAGCTTCTGATGAATCAACAAGTATATTCTAAGGTGTTAGACGGAAGGGAGCGCAAACCATGACAAAAAAGAAGTTAGTCATGATCGGGAATGGCATGGCAGGGGTACGGGCAATCGAGCATTTGATTAAGCTTGCGCCGGATGCTTATGAGATTACGATATTCGGATCGGAGCCTCATCCGAATTATAACCGGATCATGCTGTCATCTGTCCTTGCAGGTGGTATCGATATGAAGGAAATCATCATTAATGATTGGGATTGGTATAAGGAGAATCGGATCCAGTTATATGCGGGTCATACGGTGACCCGGATCGACACGCAGATTCGCAAAATTTTCTCCGATCAAGGCGCCGCCGCTGACTATGATGTATTGATTATTGCCACCGGTTCCAATCCATTTATGCTGCCATTGCCGGGTGCCGACAAGGAAGGCGTTATCGCATTCCGGGATATCCAGGATTGCGAAACGATGGTGAAGACGTCGCAGCAATTCAAGAAAGCGGTGGTTATCGGTGGAGGCCTGCTGGGTCTGGAGGCCGCTAGAGGGCTTTTGCATCTGGGTATGGATGTATCCGTGGTTCACCTTAACCCCTATCTGATGGAACGGCAATTGGACGAAACGGCGGGCAGAATGCTGCAGGGTGAACTTGAAACCCAAGGGATGAAATTTTTGCTGAATAAAAATTCGGAGTCCATCTCAGGGCGGAAGCGGGTGAAGGCACTCCATTTTACGGACGGAAGCCGTGTCGAGACCGATCTGATCGTAATGGCCGTCGGGATCAAGCCGAACGTTTCCTTGGCACATTCCTCCGGGATTGAAGTCAACCGCGGAATTGTTGTTAACGACTATATGGAGACGAATATCCCCGGCATCTATGCGGTGGGCGAATGCGCAGAGCATCGAGGAATCGCTTATGGTCTTGTGGCACCGCTATACGAACAGGGAGCAGTTCTTGCCAAGCATCTGGCGGATGTGGAGACGAGTGGATACGCCGGTTCCGTAACGTCAACGAAACTAAAGGTATCCGGCGTGGATGTGTTCTCAGCAGGTCATTTTGCAGACCCGGAAGGAACAAGATCGATGCGATATCAAGATGAGGTCGAAGGGGTATACAAAAAAATCGTCGTCCGCGAAGACCGGCTCATCGGGGCCGTGATGTTCGGCGATACGGGGGATGGACCGAAGCTGTTCTCGCTCATGAAAAGCGGCGAATCCATCAAGGGCCGGGAGAAGGAGCTTCTGTTAGGCACGGGTAATGCAAGCATTGTATCGATGGAACAGCGGCTGGCTCAGCTAGCGGATGATGAGATCATATGCGGCTGTAACGGCGTGTCGAAAGAAGCGATAAAAGATGCCATTCTTACGAAAAATTGCAACACCGCCGCTTCCGTTAAAGCTTGTACCAAAGCATCGGGATCCTGCGGCGGCTGCAAACCCCTTGTTGAGGGACTGGTTCAGTTATACGCCGGAGATGCTGCAGGGGAACCCGTAAAGGAAGGGATATGCGGGTGTACATCGCTAGGACGGGATGAAATTATCACAGAAATTACCCGTCTTGGACTTGGAACCGTCAAAGAAGTGATGAATGTGCTGGGGTGGGACAATCCGGAAGGGTGTTCTAAATGCCGGCCATCATTGAACTACTATCTGGGCATGCTGTTTCCGGAATCCTACGTGGATGAGAAGGAATCCCGCTTCACGAATGAGCGATACCATGCCAACATTCAGAAGGATGGCACCTATTCCGTTGTTCCCAGAATATATGGCGGGGTGACGTCGCCTTCGGAGCTAAAGAAAATTGCAGAGATTGCGGAAAAATTCGATGTACCAATGGTCAAGATTACAGGCGGACAACGGATCGACTTGCTTGGCGTTAAGAAGGAGGATCTGCCGAAGATGTGGGAGGAGCTGGATATGCCTTCCGGTTATGCTTACGGTAAAGCCCTCCGTACCGTTAAAACTTGCGTGGGGTCCACGTTTTGCCGATTCGGCACCCAGGATTCCATAGGCCTGGGTGTGCGCTTGGAGAAAGAGTTTGAGCGGCTGTGCACCCCGGCTAAAGTGAAACTCGCGGTTTCCGGATGTCCTAGAAATTGTGCAGAAGCGACCATCAAGGATTTTGGAGTCGTAGCGATTGATGGCGGATGGGAACTGCACGTCGGCGGCAATGGAGGCGTTCATGTTCGGGCAACGGAGTTATTATGCATCGTGAAGACGGAAGATGAGGTGCTCGAATGGGCCGGGGCATTTATCCAATACTATCGGGAAAACGCGCAGTGGAATGAGCGGACATCGGTTTGGATCGAGCGAGTAGGCTTGGACCATGTGAAAAAAGCATTAGAGAAGAAGGAGGACCGCGTCGCGCTCTTCTCGAGAATAAAGCTGGCTTTAAGCAAGCAGAAGGATCCGTGGAAGGAAATTACGTCGGACAGCGGGCTTCGTAAAAACTTCGTGCCTTTGCCTGATGCTGAACCTGTGACGAAATAGGGGGAATCCAAAATGACGAAACTTCATGTAGGATATGTGAACGAAATTGATCATAAGGGCTCAAGGACCATTGAGGTCGGTGGAACGGAAATCGCGCTGTTCCGTTTATCGGATGGGGATATTCTGGCCGTGGAGAACAAGTGCCCGCATAAAGGAGGCAAGCTTTCGGAGGGAATGGTGTGCGGGAAGCAGGTGCATTGTCCGCTGCATGATTGGAAGATCGACTTATGCAGCGGGCAGGTTCAAGAGCCGGATACGGGAAATGTAAACACCTACCAGGTAGAAGTTGACCCGGTGAGCGGCAGAATTTACCTGCAGGATCGTACTGCTTAACGCATAAGAGAGGGTGCACGATATGGATTATGTGAAACCGAATCAGGTAATGAATGACATGATCGAGGCCGGTGCTGCGAAAGCCCGGCTGAAGACTTCGCAGATGCTCATCCGCGGCATGTTGCCAGGCGCCATCCTGGCGTGTGCCACCACGCTAGCTTTTAGCGCTTCAAACCAAACGAATATCCCGATGGTGGGCGCACTCCTATTTCCGGTTGGCTTTGTGATGATTGTACTGCTGGGCTTAGAGTTGGTAACTGGAAGCTTTGCACTCTTGCCATTAGCCGTCCTGCAAAAGAAGGCTTCAAGTGCTTCCATGCTTGCGAATTACGGATGGGTTATTCTCGGACATGTGATAGGCTGTCTGATTTATGGGGGGCTCTATGCTCTTACCGTGACCAAGATGGGGACGGATATGAGCCATCCGCTTGTTCAGATGATCATCGACACGAGCGAGACGAAGACACTCGGCTATAAGGAGCTGGGCATGAGCGGTATGCTGCTGGTGGTGATCAAGGCTATGCTCTGCAACTGGATGGTGACGTTAGGCGTTGTCATGGCGTTTACGTCAAACTCAACGATAGGAAAAATCGTTGCGATGTGGCTGCCCATCCTGATCTTCTTCGGTCAAGGATTCGAGCATGCCGTGGTTAATATGTTTGTGATACCGGCGGGCATGATGCTCGGGGCGGATGTTAGTATGGCCGATTGGTGGCTTTGGAACCAAATCCCCGTACTCATAGGTAATTTTATTGGCGGAGCGGTATTTACCGGGGCGATGTTGTACTTATCCCAATACGGATTCGGAAAGCGGAGCGAGGTTAAACCGATTGCGAAGACCCAGCATGGACTCAGCGCTATGGAGACGACGGCGGTCCCGGTCGATAAAAGACGATGAGGTCGGGCATGGTGTATATTGTTGGCGCAGGTCCGGGAGATCCGGAGCTGATAACGCTGAAAGCCCTCCGGCGTATTCAGGAAGCGGACGTCATCATGTATGATCGGCTGGTGAACGATGAGCTGTTGAGTTACGCAAAAAAGGATGCTTTGCTCGTATATTGCGGTAAGGCACCCGGCAGCCATTCCGTTCCGCAGGAGAGAATTAATGAGAACATGGTAACCTTTGCCCTTGCCGGCCATCTTGTCGTCAGGCTCAAGGGAGGTGATCCGCTGATCTTCGGACGGGGCGGCGAAGAGGCGTGCGAATTGGCTGCTCGAGGCATTCCCTTCGAGATCGTGCCCGGCATCACCTCGGCTTTAGGCGCAGCCTCCTCCACAAGGATACCTCTGACCCACCGTGGGGCCAGCACTTCGGTAGCTTTTGTGAGCGGAACGAGCTGCCATGGAAATGAACGAAGTGTGAGGTGGGACTTGTTGGCTCACAGTGTGGATACGCTTGTGGTGTACATGGGCGTCAGCAGAATGGACGATATCTGTAAGGAGATGCTCGCTCATGGCAAGCCCCCATCGACTCCCGTTGCTATCGTTGAACAGGGGACCCGGGCAGAGGAGCGAACCATAATGGGAACGCTCGGAACCATCCACAAGATTGCCTTTCTTATGAACGTGAAGAATCCGGCACTTCTGATCATCGGTGAAGTT
This sequence comes from Paenibacillus lautus, assembly GCF_050482385.1. Taxonomy (GTDB): domain Bacteria; phylum Bacillota; class Bacilli; order Paenibacillales; family Paenibacillaceae; genus Paenibacillus_AQ; species Paenibacillus_AQ lautus_B. The sequence continues at coordinate 353,112 of NZ_JBCNHV010000015.1, read as the reverse complement.
GTGCGAGTGAGGGATCAGCTCCTGAAGCTGGCTGCGGAGGCGGAGGAACGAACAGGATAAAGCTTATGCAGGCGTAAGGACGATGAATGGCGAAGCATGAGCATCGTTTAGTACATTGGAACGAAACACTGATACGCTGACAATAAAAGTGAACCCTATTATCCACTTGGGGTTCACTTTTATTTTGGTGTAGAACATGTTTGTGGTACAGGGAAGGCATACACTATATGGATCCGGCAATATGCGGTTTCACGATTCCAATTCACAGTAAGAGGGAAACGCTTACGCATCGGAGAATATCATGTTTACACAACCAATCATGATATGGCCAGAGTGTCGTAGGTTTTACTTCTTTACATCTTAAAAAAATGGGGGTGGCGCACATGAAGTATGACGTAATCGTGGTGGGAGCAGGCTTATCCGGTCTGGTGGCAACCGCAGAACTGGCCGAGGCCGGCAAGCGGGTGCTGCTGCTCGATCAGGAGCCGGAAAGCTCGCTGGGCGGGCAGGCATGGTGGTCTTTTGGCGGGTTATTCCTTGTTGATTCGCCCGAGCAGAGAAGACTGGGCATCAAGGATTCCCGTGAACTGGCATGGCAGGACTGGCTGGGAGCCGCTGGTTTCGATCGAGAGGATGACGAAGATCTGTGGGGGCGAAAATGGGCTGAGGCTTATGTTGACTTTGCGGCTGGCGAGAAGCGGGCATGGCTTCATTCGTTAGGGGTTCGATTCTTTCCCGTCGTAGGGTGGGCCGAACGCGGCGGATATCTCGCGGAGGGGCATGGTAATTCCGTGCCACGCTTTCATATTGTGTGGGGAACAGGTCCTGGAGTCGTACAACCATTCGAGTCCAGAGTCAAAGACGCCATACGTTCAGGAAGGGTTGATTATCGCCCCCGTCACCAAGTGGATGAACTTATTACGCGGGATGGTGCCGTGACAGGCGTAAGGGGTTCAGTCCGTGCTCCGAGTTCGGCTTGTCGTGGCGAAGCAAGCACACGGGATGTGGTCGGCGACTATGAATTTTTTGCAGAGGCCATTGTTGTCTCCAGCGGAGGAATCGGCGCCAATCATGAGCTGATCCGGCAGTGTTGGCCGTCTCGGCTCGGTAAGCCTCCCCAAGCGATGCTCTCTGGCGTTCCCGCACATGTGGACGGACGGATGCTGGGAATTACGGAGCAAGCAGGCGGGCGGGTCGTCAATAGGGACCGGATGTGGCACTACACGGAAGGGATTAAGAATTGGAGCCCGGTCTGGTCACAGCACGGAATCCGGATACTGCCAGGTCCTTCTTCTGTTTGGCTTGATGCCAAGGGACAAAGGCTCTCTGCCCCGAATTTCCCTGGCTTCGATACGCTGGGAACCCTGAAAGCCATTCAGGATACAGGCTTTGATTATTCCTGGTTCATTCTCACCAGAAAAGTGATAGAGAAGGAATTCGCCTTGTCCGGATCAGAGCAAAACCCGGATTTGACCGGAAAGAGCATCCGCAAAGTGTTTGGCAGAGCAGGTTCGGGTATCCCGGGGCCGGTGCAGGCATTCCTGGATCAAGGGGAGGATTTTGTTGTTGCCGATTCCCTGCCCGAGCTAGTGGATGGCATGAATAAACTGACAGGCGGCGATCTGATCAAGCGGGTGGACATTGAGCGTCAACTGGCTTCAAGAGACCGCGAGATGGATCATGCATTCACCAAGGATTTGCAGATTACGGCGCTTCGGGGTGCAAGGAATTACATCGGCGATCGTCTGATACGCGTAGCCAAACCGCATAAATTTCTTGATCCGGCCCATGGTCCTCTGATCGCGGTACGCTTACATATTCTTAGCCGGAAAACGCTGGGCGGGCTGCAGACGGATCTATCTGGGCGGGTACTAAATGCAAACGGCGAGCCGGTTCCCGGACTCTACGCGGTTGGAGAAGCCGCGGGCTTCGGAGGGGGAGGCGTTCACGGATACCGTGCATTGGAGGGAACGTTTCTGGGAGGCTGCCTGTTCACGGGGAGACAGGCCGGCCGGAGCATTGCAAAGCTCTGATGAGAGGCTGTCCATGTTTTGGGTTAACCCCACGGGAGATTGCCGACTAGTTGGCAGATCCTATATGACCAAGCGAAATGAAAATTTCTTCTTACTGTAAGATAGTCTATGGTATTCTGTTTGGTAGCACATGAAAGGAGAATGTCCATGTCCCATGAACAGGATATTACTGAAACCAACACAAAGCGGCTATCTCATATTCAATCTTACATAGATTCGCCCGACTTGCAGAACAAGCTGTATAAGAAGACCCTCATCGTTGTGATCCTCTCGCAAATATTCGGTGGGGCTGGCTTGGCCGCAGGATTGACGGTGGGTGCGCTTTTGGCACAGGATATGCTCAAGACGGACAGCTATGCAGGAATCCCGGTTGCTCTTATAACGGTCGGTTCCGCACTGGGGGCCTGGTATATTGGCCGGCTTACCCAGCGATATGGAAGAGGGCCGGGTTTGGCTGCCGGATTCCTGGCGGGCGGAATTGCCGCGATCGGAGTCATATTGGCTGCCGTTTATCAAAATATGTATCTGCTGTTCGCTTCGTTGTTGATATACGGTGCAGGTACCGCCACGAATATGCAAGCTCGTTATGCAGGCACGGATTTGGCTAAACCTTCACAGCGGGCAGGAGCGGTCAGCATGGCGATGGTTTCCACCACCTTCGGTGCCGTTGCAGGTCCGAATCTGGTGGGGGTTATGGGGAACGTTGCGGAATCCTTCGGGATTCCTGGATTGGCAGGACCGTTTATGTTGGCGGCCGTGGCTTTTATTCTGGCAGGCCTGATACTGCTATTATTCCTGCGCCCGGATCCCTATGCGATAGCCCAAGCGATTGAGGAAGCTAAAATAAAAATTTCCGGCGATTCTTCTGCCGGGGCGGCGAACGGATCAGAACGAAACAAACGGGGGATCATGGTTGGTACATGTGTGATGATATTGACTCAGGTGGTCATGGTATCGATCATGACCATGACGCCCGTCCATATGAAACATCACGGACATGACCTGAGTGCGGTAGGTTTGGTGATTGGCATTCATATCGGAGCGATGTACCTGCCCTCGTTAATCACGGGTTTCCTCGTGGACAAAATCGGCCGCATCCGCATGTCAATCGCTTCTGGAGTCGTGCTTCTGAGTTCCGGGATTCTAGCCGCTGTGGCTCCTGCCGAATCCATGGTGCTGATCATAACGGCGCTGGCTTTACTGGGTCTGGGTTGGAACCTTGGCTTCATCAGCGGAACGGCACTCATCATAGATGCTACCCATCCTTCCGCCCGCGCCAGAACGCAGGGGACGGTGGACGTCTTGATTGCTTTAGCAGGAGCATCGGGCGGCGCTTTATCCGGCATGGTGGTTGCCCATACCAGTTACGGTACCCTCTCGATTGCGGGAGGTTTGCTGTCACTGGTAATGATACCTGTTTGTCTAAGCTCGGTAAACAAGCGCAAACCTTCGTCATCCTCAAAAAACGCGGCATTATAATGAAACAGCCTCCTATCGACCACGATAGGAGGCTGTTTTGTAATGCCATTAAGGAAGGATGTTGCCTGCCGCACGGTAAATGGCATACCATTCTTCGCGGGTGAGCGTTACATCGCCGGCTTTAATGCAGTCTTGCAAACGATTGATATTCATCGTCCCGATGATCGGCTGCATGTGTGCAGGGTGACGAAGAAGCCATGCGATGGCAATCGTGGTGTTGGTTACGTTGTATTTTTCTGCAATCTCATCGATCTTCTGATTAAGCTCAGGGAACTTGTCGCTTCCAAGGAATACGCCTTCAAAGAACCCGTATTGGAAAGGCGACCAAGGCTGAATCGTAATGTCGTGAAGTCGGCAGAAATCCAGTACGCTGCCATCACGGTTAACTGCTGCATCATTTTCCATATTGACGTTGATCCCGCTTTGAATCATGGTGGTGTTCGTGATGCTAAGCTGCAGTTGGTTGGCTACGAGCGGCTGCTTCACTGCTTTTTTCAGAAGCTGGATTTGCATCGGATTCTGGTTGGATACGCCGAAATGACGCACTTTACCGGAGCTTTCGAGCTGATCGAATGCCTCAGCCACCTCTTCAGGCTCAACTAACGCATCCGGACGGTGAAGAAGGAGTACGTCGAGATACTCGGTTTTGAGTCTTTTCAGGATGCTATCGACGGAATTCAAGATATGTTCTTTGGAGAAATCGAACATACCCGGACGAATTCCGCATTTGGATTGCAGAATGATTTTCTCCCGGACTTCTGCATTCATATGTATAGCATCTGCAAAAATTTCCTCGCATGCTCCGCCGCCATAGATGTCGGCATGGTCGAAGAAGTTAGCGCCTTCCTCCAGTGCGGATTGCACGAAACGCTCGGCTTCCGCTTTCTCCAGCGAATTTATACGCATGCAACCCACGGCTACAACAGGTACTTCTAGTGAACTGTTTCCAAGCTTCATCGTTTTCATGATTACGGTCCTCCAATTCAAAAATAGGTTGATTGTGCGACCACCTCGCTGTAGTTGCAGGGGCAGCAGTGAACGTGTAAGCGAAACTACATAGTTGAATAGGTCCATGCTGACAGTCTCTAGTTTATTGTGACATGTAGGTGGCAAGGTGTACAAGCTTAAATTTGATAAGAGAGTCCGCATGCAAAAAGAATGACGATCCTTCATCCTGAATACTTTGGAGCTCTTTTGCCTTTGCATCCGCGATGATAGCACCCATATCCGGAAAACTGGTCAGCCACGCTTCATTAGTTGAACAGCACTCGAGCATAAGTAAGTTCAGTTAAACAATAACCATTTTCGCCTGAAGAAAAAAAGTCAGCGGTAGTTGGGATACATAAGTAAGTGCGTATGATGTACCCCTGACTACCGCATAACTTTGGAGTTTTATTACAGCGCTTTGACATTCCGGATGACGATACGGCTGTGAGGAAGAGACGGCATATCATGAAAGCTGAAGCTTACATCCTGCACGGGCACTTCATAACTCATCTTGTTCGCGAGAAAGTCGAGACTCTCCTTCATGATCTCAAGCGTAATCCACTCACCGGCACAGCGGTGTCCCGTATGATGGTCTCCGCCTCCTTGGGGGATGAAATTAAAGGGGCTCCCGTTCCAATCGTCGAAACGATCCGGCTTAAACAGCTCCGGCTGCTCCCACAGACCCGGATGATGGTTTGTTCCGTATAAATCGAGGATTGTGAGCACGCCTTTATCGAATGCATATCCGTTCCAGGTAAAATCCTTCCGTGCACGCGCAGGCGCAAAGGGGAAGAAGGGGTAGAACCGCCGTACTTCCTGAACAAAATTCTTGAGCTGCTTCTCGTCGGAGGTCATCAATTTCTCACGCTCTTCGGGCTGCTGAATGACAGCTAAAGCGGTAAAGCATACGTAAATGGCAACCGCTACGATGGGGCGAAGAATGTTAAGGATTTCTACCGCTGCGGTTTCGTTGTCCAGGAGCTCGCCCCTAAGATCGCGGTGCCAGGACATTGTATGCAGGGTGCTGCCCTGTTGCGGATCTAATGCTCCACTGCGCACGTCATCTACGAGGTCCTGTATCCATTTTTCCGCTTTAGCCCGGGCATTTCTTCCCTTCCTATGCTTGATACCCAAGGCTGCTGTAGCTTCAATCATGTCAGCAAGCCAGCCCGTTTTCTCTTTCAATTCCGCTTCGGAAAGCGGCACGTCCGCCCACTCACAGGCCGCTCGACATAGAATTTCTTGAGCTTCCTTATAAATCTCGACTTTATCCTCGGATTCCCATCGTCTTACAGCAAGGTCCCAATGTTTACGGGTGATTTCTCTCATGCTGCGAAGAGCTTCCCTGGACATCAAAGACATGAACATCGCTTTGCGATGATGATGCTCTTCGCCATCCAGTGTCTGTACACCGTCTTCACCGAACAGGGTTTTCAGCACGCGTTTCGGCGCAGCGCCGCCTCGAACAAACTTCTCCTGGTCATAAAATAGCTTGGCCGCTTTTTCTCCACGCATGCAGATAGCACGTTCGCCCAATAGACGCGTCTCGAATAGATCAGATTGAAAGCCGATGGTTCTGTTGGTAATGAACAAGTAGCCTTCGCGCAGTACATTCAAGCTGTGATCCAGCCCCTCTTCCTTGGGAATCGATTTGATATTTTCCATAACGGTCGCCTCCTGGATATTCAAGATTAGAAATGATAACGTGCTTCCAACACAATATATCTTAAATACCCGTTCTTATCCGATTTGAACAAACCTAGCTTCTATTCACATGTCTAAAGACTGGCCACATGGATTAGAAATATGCGGGCTTATGGTCTATCCTTTGCAGGATTCTCATGCTTGCGAGAGAAATTAATTAGAATGTACATAACTAAAAATGAGCAGGAGGGTGAGGATCGTGACAGCAGAAGTAACCAAGGTATATAAAGAAAATATCCCATCAGCGCGCTTGATCGGCAAACGGTATTCCGATGAGCATCGGAATGCGGCGGGAAGCTTCGCGGACCGATGGGATGAATGGTCCGCCAAGGGCTGGTTCGAAGAGATCGGGAAGCTAGGCGCACTGCCAGAATCGGAGGGTTCTTCTTACGGACTCATGCGAATGAGCGGAAATCAGTTTGAATATTGGATCGGGATGCTGTTCCCGGAGCACACGGAAGTTCCGGTAGGATTTGATTATGCGGATCTGGCGGAAGGCGATGTGGGGATCTGTTGGTTGTACGGCGATAGGGATAATGGTGAGCTTTTCGGTATGGAGCCCCATAACGCATGTATGGCTAAAATCGCCGAACAAGGCTGGATTTTGGACGACAATCCGTGGTTCTTCGAACGCTATCACGATATCCGATTTATGACGCCGGATGAACAAGGGAACGTCATATTGGACTACGGTGTTTACGTGAAATGAGACGTATGATTCGCTTCGTATGTATGAGGCCGTCCCAAAAATAGATTTAGTTTCTTGACGTACGGCTCTCATAAACAGAAACCAGATGGTGTAGCGGAGAGGACGAATCGATTCCGGACAAGTGTCAGCGCTCGCCTTTACCTCCACATTTCGTCCTTGCTCAGAACCATTCCAAGAAATGTGGGGGCAACAGCGATGGAAGGAACGATTCGTACATGGAGCGTCTTCTAACAGCAAGAAGAGGGCCTCTAGCAAGATCTAAGATCTTTTGGGACACCCCCCATCTATTCTTCTGATTCAGTTGCGCAGACTACATGCCAGAACCTGATCGCCAAATGACCGGATATCCTCCAGATAGTTGTAGCCCGGCGGATTAGGCTCCGCCTGGTTATACATCCGGACAGCAACGATCTTATGGTCGGGGATGACCAAGCAAGCGCAACCGGTGATCCCTAATATTTGATATGTACCGCTGGGGAGCGTGCTGCCTATTTCCGAGATGGCTCTCGGTTTGTCTTGTATCCACCAAGCATAACCGTTTCTCGGCAAACGATCGTCAAGGACCGGAGGGCTTTGATTGGTGGTGGTCTGTTCAAAAATGTTGCGAGGGATAATCTGCTTCCCCTGAATCAATCCTTTATTCAAGTGAAGATATCCCCAAAAAGCCAAATCGCGAGCACTCACAAATAGATTCGCTTGATCACCGCTGTCGAAAGTATATTCTTCACCTAACCAAACCAGATGTTCGTCTCGGTTCATGGTCCATCCTGTCTCCATGAGATGACATGGCCGGAAGACTGTGTGCATCATAACTTGGGCCAGAGACATGTCAAAGACCTGGTGAATAAGCCTACTCAGCATTTTAATGCCCACGTTATTGTAATGCCACCCGGTTCCTGCAGGAAACCGCCTTTCCTGATGGTTTAAGAGCCCGTGCGTATGGGTCAATAAGTGCCTGATGGTCGTTCCCCTCACGATATCCGTGTCCAAATCTGCCAGGTAATCGGCGATCTCATCATCTATGCTTGCTATTTTTTGCTGGTGCACCGCTAACGCGATGGCGAAGCCGATGTATGATTTGCGGACGGAAGCTACGTTAAAGCGGGTAGGGGCTGCAACGATTTTCTTATCCGCTTCATATTCGTAGCTGCCACTGTAGAATTCGTTAACGACCACATCCTGATGAATGATGTAGGTTGCAGCCGCTGAACAGGCAAGCTGTTTTTTTATGTCGAGCACATACTCGTTAAGCAACTTGTATTTGTCGGTAAGTACGGTTTTCAACCCTTTATTCGGCGTGGCCTGCATGCTTGATTTCACCTCGTTTACTGGAATTTTATGAGTGACTCGAGCTCTCCGTTTCTAGGGGAATGCTCGAGTCACCATTCGTTCAGCTTCTGCTCACGAATTTCTTTGCGTTGTCTACTTTTAGCCTTTTAATATGTTGAGTTAATAGATTCTTGTCGCTTACGAAACCGATATGCCTTGCGGTGTTGAACTATTTATAAAGCTATCTGTCATTATATTACTCTCCTTATCTGTTAAGATGATTTTATAAAATCACACTAGAATATGTAAACTATAAATAGAGGTAACGGCAATACTGCATGTCAACTTTAAAATTTTTATAATAGGAGGACATCGAGATGAAAGAAGGATGGGAACGCGCAGTGCCGCCGATGCAACTAGACATCACACAAATTCATGACATCATTTCACCCATATTCCCCGGTAAAAAAGTAGCAACCGCTGAACGGATCGGTACCGGACTTAGCAATACCAACTACAAAATTCGTCTGGAAGGCACTGCAGAGCCTTACGTGCTGCGCTTGTTCAGGAAAGGTCGGGAGATTGCAGAAAAAGAGCTGGCTATCATTCGAAGGGTACGCCAAACCGTTCCTGTTGCCGATTATATCTATGCGGATATGAGCTGCGGCATATTCGATAAGCCATGGGCGATAATGGAGTGGAAGGAAGGCGGTCTTCTTCGTGACGTAATGCGCGATGGAAGCAAGCAGGATCTCGTTGCCGCTGCAGCCTCCGCCGGACGCACTCTCGCCAATATCCATAAACATACATTTACGGAATCCGGTTTCTTCAATGGGGACATGGAAGTCCAGGATCCGATGAGGATGGACGGGGAACGGTTTCTCGCATTTATTGAACAAAGCCTCTTTCAAGAGCTGTGCGGCCAATGGCTCGGGGAAGAGCTAGCTCAATCGGTATGGTCCTTCAGTCAAACGTATAGTCATTTATTGTCGGAGATTGAAGATACGCCTATGCTTGTTCACTCAGACTATAATGGCTTAAATATATTAATGCGGCATGGTCCTGAAGGATGTGAGGTTTCGGCAGTGCTTGATTGGGAGGACGCTTTTTCATGGAACCGATACGTAGATATAGCCAATATGCTTCGATACGAACCCGATGGATCTGTATTTGAAAAGAACTTTGTTCGTGCATATCGTGAGGAAGGAGCGGTTCTGTATGATCATTGGAAAATCCTGTCCAAGCTTGAGGATCTTGTTGCCTTGTGCGATATGTTAACCCATTCCAGCTTGGCTACGCCCAATCGAATGCATGATCTTCAGTGTTTAATTGCGGGAACCGTTCAGGTTACGAAGGGCTGAGTTTTTTTCTATTCGTCAATCAAAATAAGAATTTGAATTGCATTATAGACTTTATTTATCTATAATAGACATTGTAAGTCTGTAATAATGAATCTTGGTGGTAGTCTTCCTTAAGCACGAAGAAAAACAAGAAGGAATGTCTTCTTGTACTATTATTATAGACATTAAAGATCCAGAAAGGTGTTGGTATAAATGACTGAACAAATGCATGATGTCCTTATTATTGGCGGGGGACCTGCAGGCTTGAATGCAGCGTTGGTATTGGGGAGAGCGAGAAAACATGTGGTGCTGATGGATGAAGGGAAGCCGCGAAATCGGGTTACCCGCGAGACCCATGGTTTTCTTACCCGAGATGGCATTAGCCCATCGGAATTTCGCAGAATCGCAAGGGAACAGATTAGCGTTTATCCTTCTGTTAGTTTTGTAGAGGATACTGCTGCTTCTGTCACAGGTGTCGATGGTGATTTTCAAGTTACAACAGGTCAGGGGACGGTATACCGCAGTAAAAAGCTGCTCTTTGCCGTCGGGAAGAAAGATAGCCCATTGGATATTAACGGATTGGCAGACGTATATGGGAAGAGCGCCTTCGTCTGCCCATATTGCGATGGATGGGAACTGCGGGATCAGCCGCTTGTCGTGATTGCCAAGGGTGCGGGTGCAGCGCATTTGGCCAAAGTCATTGCAGGTTGGAGTGATCGTTATACGATCTGTACCCATGGACCGGATGAACTGACGGATGAACAACGCCAAGAATTGGAGGAGCATAACATCCCCGTATTCAGCTCTCCAATTCATCGCATTGAGTCGAACGAAGGGATGGTACGGCAAGTCGTATTGGAGGATGGAGAGGTCATTCCTTGCACGGGCATCTTTTTTGCGCCGAACCTGGTCTCCGGCTCTGAATTGCCGGCCGCCATCGGCTGTGATATCAATGAAACCGGAAGCGTGGTCATTGATTCCTTCGGCAAAACGACCGTACCAGGCGTCTACAGCGCCGGTGATGCAGCCACCGAAATGTATCAAGCCATTGCCGCTGCTTCGATGGGAGCCATGGCTGCGGTAGCCATCAATGGTGAGTTGCTTAACGAACGTTGGAATCGTTAAAACTTGAATATGCGAGAGGCAGGCTTGGTTAGTATCCATGCCTGCCTTTTTTATACCCTTTGGGATTTTTTGATTATAAATGATTCTTACACTTCGGGGTGGTGCCGTTTGTGGGTATGATGGAGTTATCAAGTAAAAGGAAGGGTGTTTGGAATGAGAAAAACAATGGACTACATCATGAATCAAGTTTGGAGGGATATGAACATTTAACCCTCCGACATTACGGAGGAGATCGATTTGAATTCTCGAACCAAGAAATTTTTGTCCTATTATAAACCGTATCTGGGGTTATTATTTGCAGATTTGGCATGCGCTTTTGTGGTTTCGGCCATTACACTCATGCTCCCGCTGTGTATACGATATATCACCATCAACGTGTTGGAAGGGAATTCCCCGAATCCGCTGAACCAAATTTATGCGGTAGGTGCCGTCATGCTGGCTATGGTCCTAATCCATACCTTCTGCGATATGTTCATTTCTTATAAAGGACATATGATGGGGGCTTATATGGAGAGTGACATGAGACGGGAGCTGTTTGACCATTTTCAGAAGCTGTCTTTTGGGTTCTACGATGAGAACAAAACCGGGCAGCTCATGACCCGCACCACCAATGACATTCTATCGCTAACCGAATTGTATCACCATGGACCCGAAGATATCCTCATTTCCGTTCTGAAGTTCCTCGGCGCATTCATCATCTTAATGTATATTGACGTGAAGCTTACCCTGATCGTGTTTCTCTTTCTGCCGGTTATGGCCGTGTTTGCTTTTTATTTTAATAAGAAGATGAATGTGGCACTCCGGGTAAGCAAGGATCGGATCGGGGATATCAATGCGCAGGTGGAGGATTCTCTATCGGGTATCCGCGTGGTGAAGTCGTTTACGAACGAACATGTGGAGAGGAACAAATTCGCCTACGCTAACGGGCGGTTCGTTGACAGCAGAAGGGAAGGGTATAAGAGTGAAACTTACTTTCACGAAGGGTTGGTCGGGTTTACCCAACTTATTACCATAGCGGTCATTGTGTTTGGTGGAGCCGCAATTGTGGATGCCTCGCTGGAATTGGCGGATTTGCTGACGTTTTTCTTATGCATCGGCATTCTCATCGAACCGATCCAGCGGCTGGTTAATTTCGCTAGGCTGTATCAGGAGGGCATTACGGGATTTGACCGGTTTATGGAGATTTTGGAGGTAGAGCCGGATATCGAGGATTCCGTTGATGCTGCGGCGATCACGCAGGTTCAGGGGAATATCACATTTCAGAACGTGAGCTTCAAATACAAAGATAATTATGGATATGTGCTGAAACATGTATCACTGGGCATCAAGCCGGGTGAGTATGTGGCATTGGTAGGTCCTTCCGGCGTCGGCAAGACGACATTGTGTTCGTTGATTCCGCGCTTTTATGAAGTAAGTGAAGGACGCATTATGCTGGATGGACGCGATATCCGGGATATCACACAGCACTCGTTAAGAAGGCATATTGGGATTGTTCAGCAGGATGTATATTTGTTTGCGGGAACCGTCTTCGATAATATCCGATATGGCAATATGAAGGCCAGCGAGGAGGAAATCATCGAAGCTGCGAAAAGAGCGAATGCCCATGATTTCATCATGGCACTGCCGGACGGTTATGATACGGATATCGGGCAGCGAGGCGTCAAGCTGTCCGGAGGGCAGAAGCAGCGGCTCAGCATTGCACGCGTGTTCCTGAAGAATCCGCCGATCCTCATTTTTGATGAAGCGACCAGTTCCCTGGATAATGAAAGCGAGCGAGCCGTCCAGGATTCGCTGGAACGGTTGAGTAATAACCGGACAACGCTTGTCATCGCTCATCGCCTGACAACGGTACGGAATGCACAGCGAATCGTCGTTTTATCCGAGGACGGAATTGAAGAACAGGGCACGCATGATGAATTAATTGCTCGGCAAGGCGCTTATGCAAATTTATATAATATGCAATTAACGATATAAGCAGGAAGAAAGGCGATTTGTGATCGGTTTATGCACCGGTCAGCAAATCGCCTTTTCCTATCGTTGGATCGATCTATGGATTATGTTGTCCTGTTTCATCCGAAACGGGATTTACCCTTGAAGCGTTTTTCCAGGCTGCTGATCTTCCACTTCCTTGATTGCATTGTCTTCGTCTTGTACGTTCTCTTTCGATGAACTAAACCATCCGATAACGGCAATCAGCACAAGAACAATATAGAAGGATGCCTTCCAGATCGAGCTCTCCGGGAAGTGATGGTCGATCAAGGCAACATCGGGATGCGCAAGGGTGATAACTGCAAGTTTGACCCCTACCCAACCGACAATGAGGAATGCTGCCACTTCAAGTCCTGGGCGCTGCTGCAGCAGCTTCACGAAGTAGGATGCCGCAAAACGCATGATGATCAGACCAATGAATCCTCCCAGGAAGATGACGATGAATTGACCTCCGTCCAAGCCGCCGATGTTCGCCAGACCGCTTGGAGGCAGTGCCACAGCCAGCGCTACGGCTGCGAGTATCGAGTCTACAGCAAACGCGATGTCTGCAACTTCCACTTTGAAGACGGTCATCCAGAAGCCGGATTGCTTCTTGGGTTTGTCCGGTTTCGGCTTGGCGTCTTCCGTCGGTTTCTTGCCTTTGATCACGTGTTTCAATGTGTGATTGATCGAAATGTAGAGAAGATAGAGTGCGCCAATGGCTTGTACTTGCCATACGTCCACCAGGAACGAGATTAAGAACAGCGATCCGATGCGGAAGACAAACGCTCCCAGCAATCCGTAAAATAAAGCCTTTTTACGCTGAGCCTCGGGTAAATGTTTTACCATAATGGCAAGGACCAGCGCATTATCTGCTGCGAGCAGCCCTTCCAGTGCGATGAGCACCAACAGTACCCACCCATACTCCAATAAAAGCTCCATACCAATTCCTCCTAGTTATATTAATTGAAGGCGCAAAAAGGACCTCCACCGGCAGGTGAAGGCCCTCAGAATCAAAAAGAGACCTTCACCACAGAGTGTGTGGTAAAGGTCTCGCAAACAACGTATCGTTGCCAACAAAGCCGGGGAATGTTCCCGTAATGACGACTTTGTTGTGTCAGCTACTCCCCTTTAATCACGTTCCTGCATAACTGATATCGTCATCAGTTAAGCCGTGATATAAAGATATAAATTTTTGGGACATAAGTCAAGCTTTTTTACTTGAATTCAGCAGAATACGATTCCATCGGAACGGGTCTATTCTTAATGATAGAGCGTCTCCTCACTTTTACATTAACGCTTGATAAAACCACGCTAAGGAACACAAGGGCAGCACCCCAATATTGATTGGCATTCATGATCTCGTGAGCAAACCAGAATCCGACCAGCGCCGCGAACACAGGTTCCAGGGAGAACACAAGTCCCGTCCGGGTAGCCGTTGTATATTTTTGAGCGATCGTCTGGAAGATGAACCCGACCGCGGTGCATACAACGCTAAGAACAAGAACGGCAATCCACGAGTGGGTCGTGCTAGGCCATACTGGAGTTTCAAAGAGTAGAGACGAGATGAACGCATACAATCCCGTGAACCCAAGCTGCAGGATGCCGAGGTTTAGCGTATCGACCTTCTGCGCGGCAGTGCTTACCATATTAATATGAAGCGCATAACATAATGCCGCCGCAATACAGAACAGATCACCGATTTTAAATGAAAAAGGAAGCTGGATGGTCAACAGCGCAATGCCGGTTAAGGCTAGCAAAATACTGACAATTACTTTGTTCTCTATTTTTTTCTTAAATAGAAACGTATGTAATAAAGGGACAAACACCACCGTTAAACTGATAAGAAATCCGGCATTGGATGTTGTCGTGGTCTTCAGACCAAAGGTAAGCGCGGTGAACATGATAAATAATATAAAGCCTAGGAGCATGGCATACCGAATCGTCTTTACGTTAACCTGGCGCAAGCGGGGGAAGAAAATCAATCCTGCGAGTATAAAGGCCAATCCGAAGCGTAGGGCTATCAAATTAAACTCTCCTAGCGAATCCAGTCCCACTTTCATAAAAAGATAGGACGAGCCCCAACAAATGGTGATGAACAAAATCATAAGATCGGCCTTCAGCGGTTTCAAGTTCTTTTTCCTCCTTCTAGTGATTGAACTAAATCAGTATACTCACGTACAATAGACAAGTAAAACGAATGTTTCTAATAATAAATATGAGTAAAATTCATGTATGAAATGATCAGGAGGATTTCCCATGAGTATAAATAAATTCAAAGTATTATTGAAGGTCGTCGAGCTCGGCAGCTTAACCAAAGCCGCCGAAGTCATGGGATTTACACAGTCCGGTGTCAGTCACATGATCAACAGCCTGGAAGACGAGTTAGGTTTCTCGTTGCTGATACGGAATCGTTCGGGAGCGAAACTCACGACCAATGGTGAGGAGATTCTGAAGACGATACGTGAAATCCTGAAGTGGAACGAACATTTGGAGCAGCAGGTGGCTTCCATTCATGGTATCGAGCTGGGTACCATTCATATCGGTACCTTTACGAGTGTCGGTGTTCACTGGCTGCCGGGGATTATTCAGGATTTCCAGCGGGATTATCCCCATATCGAGATTCGATTGGTTGAAGGAGATTACCGGGAAATTGAGGATTGGATCGCGGAGGGCAAGATTGATTGCGGGTTCCTGTCACTTCCAACGCTGGATATATTCGATGCAATTCCCCTGCATCAAGACCCGATGCTCGTATTGCTGCCTATGGAACATCCGCTCAGTGCCGAGGACTCTATTACATTATCCCAGATTGAGAATGAACCGTTTGTTATGCCCAGTAAGGGTTCCGATTATGATGTGAACCGGATGCTGGAGAAGGCCAGGATCAAGCCGGATATCAAATATACGCTTAGTGACGATTATGCCATTATGGCCATGGTGGAGAAAGGCCTGGGCATCAGCATTCTTCCTGAACTGGTGCTGAGAGGGCAGCAGCGGAAGATACGGTTGATCGAATTGAAGGAGAAGAGCTTCAGATCGCTCGGCATTGCCGTAAATTTCATGCGGGAAATATCACCAGCGACGAAGCGATTCTTGAATTATGTTAAGGGTTACCCCAAGCTGTAGCTACTAAACGGGGGCTAGATGAGGCTCATACCTAGCATCCAGACTCTATTTCAAGGCAAAAGCTTCGTTCATGTTATTTCACTACATCAAACAATTTGTGTCACAAAATCGCTTGTTGGGATTGTTATATAGGTAAACAAAGAAGGAGGTGAGCTCGCTTGCAGCCAACCATCCCCGGGGAAGCGGAAGGAAAGAGAGAAGCCATTGAAGAGGTTGTAGAACAAGTCAAATCAGGAGATAAACACGCATACCAAGCGATCATCCTCCAGTTTGAGCGGCAGATGTACACGTACTGCTACTATATTCTGAAAAATCATACGGAGACCGAAGATGCGGTACAAGAAATATTTATTCGTGCCTATGAACATCTTCATCAGTACAAGAGACAAGTGTCTTTCTCCGCCTGGTTGTATAAAATGGCCTATCATCATTTGATTAATATCAAAAAGAAGCAGAGCCGTTTTCTTAACCTGATCGAGCATTACAAGGAACAACAGCCGGTTATGCAAATATCTCAGCACGAGCCGGTTGTGTACGAGCTGTTAACCTACCTGACAGCAGAAGAACGACACATACTGCTGCTGAAGGCGGTTGAACAGTATACCTTTGAGGAAATCAGCGACATTATGGGAATCAAATCAGCAACGATACGAAAGAAGTATGAACGGTTACGACACAAACTGATGGACCGAATAAGCAAAAAGGGAGAGGTAGCACGTGGGACAATCGCCGAAACAAACGGAATTCGCTGAAATGAATGCACTAGAAGATATGATTCGAGAATCGTCTTTACCGAAGAATAGCATGAGCTATCAAATTATGAACAGGATTGGAGAACGTGAAATGACAAGAACAAGAACATCATCCAAACGAAAATCGAATGTTTTAAAAAGAACAATACTCGTTGCATCCGCAGCAGCTGTGCTGGGAGGAAGCGTAATCGGGTCAGGATTTGTATCGCCGGTCATGGCAGCGACCCTGAAGCAAATCCCAGTGCTTGGCGTGCTATACGAAGGAACCAGCGAAGATGCAGTTAAAGCCGCTATAGAGCAAGGGATTCTATCCGAACCTAACTTGAGCGTAACTCACGATGGCGTGACGTTGAAGGTAGCTGACGTTCTATATGATGGCACCCGGTTGTCCTTTATACTGGAGCGCGAGGGAGTGGATTTACCGAGTACAGCTTCTCCGTATATAAGCGAAGATGCTAAATTCATCGGTAATCCTGATAGCGAGTATATTAAGTCGAGGACAGTAGCTAAGGAAGATCAGGAAAAAGGCTATATCGAAGCGCCACGAATTCTGGTAGACGGACAAGAAGTGGCGATGGGCGAAGGCACCTTCGGAGACTATCCTCAACTGGACAATGCCTATATCGTTGAGCTTACCAAGGGTCTGAAATTGCCTGATCAATTCGAGCTGACCATTCAGGCCAACGTAACTCAAGTGAATGATACCTTTGAATTCAAGGTCCCTGTAAATGTCACTAATAAATCGGTTGTCGTGAAGCCGGACCAGGCTACGAAATCGGATGGACCATTCAGTTATACCGTCAAGCAATTGGATCTTTCACCGGTATCGACTCGCCTGGTTCTGGATAGTAAAGGCGAGGTGCCGGCTTCTGCAGAGCAAACAGGCGATTACAGCGCGAGCATGGTCTATTATGAACTTGTGGATGATCAAGGGAATGTGCTGAATCCGCGGAAGTTTGATTACTTTAACAGCAAGCCCGAGACTGAATATCATATCGATCAATTGTTCAGTCCTGTAAACGGAACTCCGAAATCCATAACGATTAAGCCGTTTACCCTGACCGTAAATAACAAGAATTGGAGCGTTGTCGGTCAAGGGAAGGACAGCCACGGGGATAAAACATACCTGAAGGATCTGGAAATGACCATTCCGGTTCAACCATAACAACGAATGTAAGCATAGCGGGGGCCTCCCAAAAGATCTTAGATCTTGCGGGAGGCCCCCTTCTTGCTGTTAGGAGACGCTCCATGTACGAATCGTTCCTCTCATCGCTGTTGCCCCCCACATTTCGAGGATTCCGGCGATTTCTGCTTCGGGGCTTGCAGAAAGTGAGCCTGGAGGTCGGGTGGCTATCGCTTGCTCAAAAAGGAAGCCAATGATCAAAACAGAAGCCATGGCGGTGTGGGAATAACATCCTGAGCACCGCCATGGCTTTATTTGACACACGTTCTGTTTATGAGAGCCGTACGTCAAGCAACTAAGTCTACTTTTGGGAAGGCCCTTTTATTTATCATCACGATGCTTAAGTTTCGGCCCGAAATGTTTTGCCTAACGGGTTGCCAAGGCCATAATAATGCCGAAAATTATAGATTAGCGGACTCCATTTGTCGGGATCAATGTGATGTTCATTCAAGATGATGCCGCTATGGGCGTGTACATGGATCGCCTGTGTTTCGACAATGGCAAACATGGAAGAATAGTCTGGAATCCGAATGTTTTTCACGGTAGCCTCGATTTGAATGGGACACTCCATAATGCGCGTAGGTTTTACAGTGACGGAATCCGCAGGAGTTAACCCACTTATCGCATACTTGTCTTTTTCATATGTAAAACCGTTCTTTCGCTTAGCATCCGGAACTGGATATTTTCCTGTATGAGGGGCTAGTAACTCAACATTCTCCCATAAGGAAGGGTCGGGAATGTTGATGACACATTCAGGATGCCTTTCCAAGTTCTCAATCGCTTTACCCCCGAGTCCGATTCCTAAAATAATATATTCCCCGAGCGCCCATGAAGAGGATATGGGACTAATATTTACGGTATCATCTTCATTTAGCGTATTGAGTAAAATAACCGGAGTTCCATAGTAAAGAATTTTCGGTTTAATGATGTCCGTGCCGATCATGCCAGTAATTTCCTTCATAAAAAAGATTCCTCCCCAATGATCTGTTCTATCCAAAATCATTGTAAAATAGAAAAGATTCGATGCGCATCGAAATGTGGATTACATGAGGAGGGGTGAAGATGTATGCGAATCCAAACGCAGCCTTGGTAGCATCACTCGTTAGTGAGGCATCGAGAGCCGCCATATTAACCGTCTTATTGGATGGGCGATATCACCCGGCAAGCGAGCTGGCGTACATGGCAAAAATCAAACCGCAAACGGCCAGCTTCCATTTATCGAAAATGGTAGCGGCGAATCTGGTCACCGTCGAACAACAGGGAAGACATCGCTATTACGGAATACAGAATCAGGAGGTTGCCCAGGCCATGGAGACACTTCTATCGATAACGCCCCCTGTCGAAATAAGATCATTAAACCAAGCTTCGGAGACAGAAGCTATACGTCAGGCGAGAACTTGCTACGATCATCTTGCGGGGAATTTGGGAATCCAATTGACGAATTCGCTGCTCAGCGCAGGGGTCATATCCGAAGTGGAAGCTCAATATACAGTTACAGAAAAAGGGAAAGACTTCTTCAAGGCATTTCAGATTGATCTGGGACGTGTTAAGCGCAAACGCCGATCTTTCACACATCGATGCTTGGATTGGAGTGAAAGACGCCATCACCTGGCCGGCGCATTGGGCCATGCCCTGCTAGAAAGGTTGCTCGAGTTACATTGGATACAACGTGTTCCGAGAACAAGAGCCATACAAATTACGCCCGAAGGCAAGAAGGGATTGAAAGAAACCTTCCATATTGATATGGAGTAGGAACGGGGCTTCGGTATAGGACTGATGGTGCAGATCGACGATACAGATATACTTATGGATGCAGAAAAATGGATGCAGAAAAATAAAAAGGACTGCCCTCACCTCATCAGAAGATGAGGGGGACAGTCCTTGAATTAGAGATTAGCGCAGTGTTTTCAGTGCTCCGCTCCATGCAAGCACCTGGTCAAGCATGCCATTCAGGTTAACGAGATGCAGATCAGCCGGTTTGAACACAGAGCCATTCTCGAAATCAGTGAATAACGAAAGTGCTGGGTGAACACGGACATCCGCTACGGACAATTCGCCCAGAATTCCGCGCAGATGTTCGGCAGCACGAGCGCCGCCAACAGAACCATAACTTACGATACCTGCAGCTTTATTGTTCCATGGCTCACGAGCAAAATCGAGTGCATTTTTCAAAGAGGCAGAGATGCTGTGGTTGTATTCTTGTACGATGAATACAAAGCCGTCAAGACTATTCAGCTTATTGTTCCAAGCGGTTGCTTGCTCTGTAGCATCAGCCTCGCCCAAAAGCGGAAGCTTGTAATCAGCGATGTCAACGATTTCGTAGTTTGCATCTCCGCGCTCATCGGCTATACGCTTAACCCATTCACCTACTTGTGGGCTCAAACGGCCTTGACGCGTGCTGCCTAAAATGATACCGATATTCAATTTGGACATTGTTGTTACCTCCTGATTATTTTGAATTTATTTTTATCTCGATGTGTTTGTTATTTTGCATGAGCTAATCATAATCTCAGGGGGTTAACTTTGTCAAGTAGCTTACAAAAAGTTTGTGAGGTATATTGAGTTTTTTTGTATCCAAAGTACGGTTGGATTTGTGCCTGACTCTGACGGTATTTTGTATCCCTAGAGGCAGCAGCAATGTTATACTGATCTTAATGCCCTGGAACGAAATTTCTGTGTCAAGAAAAATGGTAATTCAACAGCAAAAGTACATATAAAGATTGGTGAGGTGGAGCAAGTATGGAACTTAGACAATTAAGAGCCGACGAGTTTGAGATCAGTACAAAATTATCCGAATACGCCTTTCAATATACGCTATCACCGGAGCAGCGAGAGTCCAGTCAAAAGCATTTTAAACCTGAACACTTCTGGGGGATTTTTGATGGAGAAGAGCTGCAAGCGAAACTGACCATCATCCCGCTGCAAGTGTATTTGCACGGAAACATATTCGATATGGGCGGTATTGCCGGCGTGGCAACATGGCCGGAGAACCGCAGACAGGGACATGTATCTACATTGCTCAAACATGCATTGCAAGAAATGAAGAGCAAAGGCCAGACCCTTTCCTTTCTGCATCCGTTTTCGATACCGTTCTATCGTAAATTTGGCTGGGAACTTTACGCAGAATTTAAAAAGTACATCATTCCAGTATCTAAATTCCCGCGTAAGGTGGAAGTGCCTGGCCGCATTGTCAGAGGTGTAACCGATATTCCTACACTGGACGGCATGTATCAAGCCTTTGCCAGCCGCTACAACGGTACGCTTGTGCGGGATGAAGCATGGTGGACAAGATCCGTGCTGCAGGGTGACAACCATAGCGTTGTTTATTATTCAGATGAAGGCAAACCGACGGGCTACGCGTTATATGAGCTCAAAGACAAAGATCTCGTGTGCGACGAATTTGTGTACCTGAATGAAGAAGCCCGAAGCGCACTCTGGACCTTTTTTGGAAATCATGATTCCAGAATTGAGCAGGTTACGATGACAATGGTGCCTGGAGATGATCAGCTGCCATTTATGCTGCCGGATCCACGCGTTACCCAGGAAACGGTCCCATACTTCATGGCCCGCATCGTGGATTTGAAATCTTTTGTGGAACAGTACGCTTTTGAAGTCCATCGAGAAGCCGTGATGACCATCGAGGTGGAAGATTCCGCTGCGCCTTGGAATGCAGGCCGATGGAGTTTGTCGGTTAATCAAGAGGGGAAAGCGGAGCTGTCGGAGCTTCCGTCCGATCATGGGGAGCAGGCTGATCTGTCGACCGATATTCAGACGTTGTCGGCGTTGTTTGCGGGATACAAAAGGCCGCAGGCACTGCATGCCATTGACCGTCTGACCGGAAATCCCAAGGCTGTAACACAATTGGAGTCGATGATTCCTGCCGGTCAAACCTACCTCATGGATTTCTTTTGAGAAAAGGAGAAGGCTTGGTGATTCGCAGACTTTTGCCTGAAGAGCTGGGGAGCCTCTTGGATACGATCAACAGGGAACAGCATTTCTTATACTATTCCTACCTAACATTTCGGAAGAATCATACCGTTCATTATGGGCAGTTCTCAGAACATGGAGAGCTGCTGGGTGTTACGGCTTTTCTGAAAGGATTGCCTTTCTATGCCTTTTCGGTGTATCCTCTTCAGACATCATTTCGATTTCAGTCCGTGCTGTCCCAAATGAAACGAGATTTGGAATTACCCGTTGGGGCAAGGGGGAGCTTTATCGTGAATGAGGATGAATGGGAGGTTCTTAACTCTGAGATTGATGTGATGAAACCTTCCGCAGGTATCCTACTCATGAAGCATCGACATCTTGAAGATTTGCCGTTAGGGGATGACAAGGTGTTTCGTTTAGACCCCTCATACTTTGATATGATCGAGTCGAAAATGGTGGAATTCCATTCGATGGCTTTTGCAAAGGAAGAGCTTCAAAACCCCTTCTATGGGGTGGTTCAGGATCAGGAGCTCATCGCTGTTGGCGGATACCATATCTATAGCGATGATTATGTTGAGCTTGGGAATATTGGCACGGATGCTGCGTGGAGAAGACAGGGGTACGGCAAAAAGGTATGCGCGGAATTAACCCGTAAGGGGCGTGCAATCACTCCCCATGTGTATCTGAATGTGCTGGAGGAGAACGTAAACGCGATACGTTTATATCAGTCGCTGGGATATGTTACGGTGTGTAAACAGTACATCGTTGAATTTGCTCTGTAGTTAGAAGCAAGAAAAAGAAGCCTGACCCATCAGGCTTCTTTCGTATGATGAGGTCAACCAGAAACAGCTGGTTGGCCTTATTTTGTAGTTGCTTTAAATGGTCGATATCCGGTATAACGAGGGGCTTCTAGGAGAACCGACCCGAAACAAAACCGTTCTCCCACTACCGTCCCGTGAGTTTCTCTCGTTTGTGCGATTTTTCATACAAATCTCTTACAGCTGCTGGCATTAGGATCTCGTTTGTACGATTTTTCATACAACTTCTGCAGTCGTTACCTCTTAACCCTCAGATTTGTGCGTTTTTTCGTACAAATCTCTTACAGCCGCTGGCATTAAGATCTTGTTTGTACGATTTTTCATACAACTTCTGTAGTCGTTACCTCTTAACCCTCAGATTTGTGCGTTTTTTCGTACAAATCTCTTACAGCCGCTGGGATTAGGATCTCGTTTGTACGATTTTTCATACAACTTCTGCAGTCGTTACCTGTTAACCCTCAGATTTGTGCGTTTTTTCGTACAAATCTCTTATAGCCGCTGGCATTAAGATCTCGTTTGTACGATTTTTCGTACAACTTCTGCCGTCGTTATCTGTTAACCCTCAGATTTGTGCGTTTTTTCGTACAAATCTCTTGAAACAGCTGGCATTAGAATCTCTATTGTACGATTTTTCGTACAACTTCTGTAGTCGTTACCTCTTAACCCTCAGATTTGTGCGTTTTTTCGTACAAATCTCTTACAGCCGCTGGCATTAGTCTCTCTGTTGTACGATTTTTCGTACAATTTTATGTTGGACTAAATGACGCACACAGGTTGGTGATCATAACGCAGAATTCCAATCTATTATAAGTCGATTACTATAGTGAATATAGCGAAAAAAAGTGGAGTAGGCTTTATTTTACGGACTAAACCAGTTCGAGCAATATCTTGTTGACGCGTTGCAAAACAAGAAACCAGAAGAGGTTATGAATTCACTGATTAATGGCAACGACAGGATAAAACGTTCTATTAACTCTTTTATGATTTTTAAAAAACTCTTTGAAAAAACAGAACTAAATAGTCAGTACATGGATCTAACTCTAGAAAAGATCGATGAAGCTACGTTTCCGGATTTCCTCTCGGATTGTTTCGAGGGACAGGAATATAGCCCATTAGAAGTCGCTTATATTGCGCTTTTCGTATGATTAGGCCCAACCCCAAATAGCGGCTTGGCCTTATTTTGTAGCTATATGGTCGACAGCCATCCAAGCATGCCCCGAACAACGCATCGTGCGCACAAGGTACTTCGAGGGGCGTTACAACCTGTTTTCCGAAACGACGCACCGTGTGCTTGCGGGTAGCCTATGGGGCGAAAGGGAGTCGGAAAATCTGGAGAAGAGACAGAAAGGTCTCATGCAAAATCAAGGTGGGATAACCTATATAAGATCAATCCTGAACCTCCCTTTTAGAATAAACATAAAGCTTTCCGTCATCTCCATATTCCGCATAAGCGATATCCTCCAGGGAGTCAAAACCTTGCTCCCGGGCTTTCGATTGGACCTCGCTGTGATCAATGGGTTTGCCCAGCATCGATTCCTCGAGCAGCTTTCCCTTATCGATGACCGTTACCGTAAAGGTATCCGCCTTGGTTTCCATACCCATATCCTGCGCTGTAGGCGGCTCGTACTCGGGTTTGCGCATGACGGACAGCGATCCGTCCGTTTCCAGAATGGCATATTTGACTTCAGTTAACGAGAAAATGCTTTGCCGTCTCAGCATGGATAACAGCTGTTTATATTCCATATCGTATTTGTTCAACAATTTTTGGTTGAGCTTACCGTTATCGATCAGAAGGACTGCCCGGCTTTCCGTTAAGTATCCGAACTTAACAAAGTGGGTGGTTGCCTTCTCGAAGAGGTAAGACATCGTCGTCCAAAGCGCAAGAGCGAATATCAAATGATATATGTTTACTTTATCATCATAGAGGCTCGCCCCGACGATTTCACTCAGAATTAAGGAAGACAAGAAGTCGAGCGGCGTAAGCTGGCTGATGGTTTTTCTCCCCGTAACAAAAGTGATAATCCATAACCCAAAAAAGCTGATGACCAGTTTAACACCTAAATCCATATACATGTCCATGGGTCAGCCTCCTTGAATGGCAATAGAATATGCTAAGATATTAAACGCTTTGGCTTCAAGCAGAAACAAGGGAGATAGAACCCTATTCTTCGAGGGTTGTGGAAAGACCGGAAACCAATGCCGTTACGCCCTCCGCGATCGCCTTAAACCTTACTTTTTTACGTTAACCACTTGAAAGTGACGCAACGTCATCTTGTAAGATGTATTTCGTGATAGATAATTACGATCTATGTCATAAATACATACAGAGGGAGATGGACGGAATGAACAAGGGAGATGTCATTATTTACGCTTGCGTCATCATCGGGGCGGGTATTGGTTTAGCGCTGGGCAGTGCGTTTCCAGGGGTTCTGGTCGGTTTAGGTGTTGGATATTTGATTAAAATATCTATGAACAATGAAGAAAAGTAACCATGATAGAGATGCTGACATAAGATATATTGGGAGACTGGAGGTTATCCATATTAACATGGATCTGTCAGTCAGATTCTGTTTGACAATTAGAAACAACTGACTTATAGTACTTTACTATCAGCAACCATCAAAGACATGATTCTTGAAACGACCTGCCCAGAGAGGGAAGCGATTGGTGAAAGCTTCCTCCGTGCTTGCTTCTTGAATTACCCCTTTGTAGCTGTGTTTTTGAACCCTGCTCGGTCGTTCGACTATCGAGATACGGTACTAGAAAACACCGAATCATCCCCGTTACCGGATGTCTGAATGAGGATCGAAAAGAGCACGCTGGCCGTATGAGCGCCTGCAATTTTTCGATCAAATTAGGGTGGAACCACGAGCTGAACGCACTCGTCCCTTAGGGATCGAGTGCTTTTTTGCGTTCAATCAAAATTTGATGGAGGGATAACAATGTCAATTGTAGTAACGCTGCCGGACGGAAGCCAAAAGGAGTATCCCGCACAAACGACGATGAGCCACATCGCGGAATCCATACATTCAGGTCTAAGGAAACAGGCTGTTGCAGCCAAAGTGAATGGGAAACTCGTGGATTTGGATTATGAACTGCGTCAAGATGCGGAAGTAAGTATCATAACGCTGGATTCAGAGGATGGACTGTACGTGTATCGGCACAGCGCGGCTCATCTGATGGCCCAGGCCGTTAAACGGATCTATGGCAGCCAATCTGTCCATTTGGGAGTAGGACCGGTCATTGAGGATGGTTTTTATTACGATATGGATCTGGGGCATTCGATTACAACCGATGACTTGATGGCCATTGAGCGAGAAATGCAGAAGATCGTTCAGGAAGACCTGCCGATTATTCGCAAGGTGGTTGGTCGTCAGGAGGCCGAACGTATTTTCAAAGATGACCCATACAAGATGGAGCTGATCCGTGAATTGCCGAAGGACGAGGTCATTTCGGTGTATGAGCAGGGGGAGTTCATTGATTTGTGCAGGGGGCCGCATCTTCCTTCGACGGGCCGAATCAAGGCATTCAAATTAATGAGTGTGGCGGGCGCTTATTGGCGGGGGGACTCGGACAATAAAATGCTGCAACGAATATACGGAACGGCGTTTCCGAAGAAGTCTCAGCTCGAGGAGCATCTATTGCTGCTGGAAGAGGCCAAGAGACGGGATCATCGGAAGCTGGGAAAAGAGCTGGGGCTCTTTATGTTCTCAGAGGAAGCGCCCGGCATGCCTTTCTTTTTGCCAAACGGGATGATCATCCGCAATGAACTGGAGCAATTTGCAAGAGGACTTCAATTTCATAGCGATTACGATGAAGTACGCACGCCTCTGATGATGAACAAGCGGCTGTGGGAAATGTCTGGTCACTGGGATCACTACAAAGACAATATGTATTTCACGCAAGTGGACGAGACGGAGTATGCGCTGAAGCCGATGAACTGTCCAGGGCATATGTTAGTCTACAAAAATTCGCTGCATTCCTATAGAGAGCTGCCTATTCGTATTTCCGAATTTGGTCAGGTGCACCGCCATGAGTTCTCAGGCGCTCTTAACGGCATGATGCGGGTGCGCACGTTTTGTCAGGATGATGCACATATTTTTGTAAGACCGGATCAGATCCAGGAAGAAATCAAGCAGGTTATCGATTTTATCAGCCAGGTTTATCAAGTTTTTGGCTTTGATTATACAATTGAGTTATCGACAAGACCGGAAGATTCTATGGGTTCTGAGGAATTGTGGGAGCAGGCGGAGTCATCGCTCCAGCAGGTGCTGGATCAACTAGGGCTGCCGTATCGGATTAATGAAGGGGATGGCGCGTTTTATGGACCGAAAATCGATTTTCATATCTTGGATTCCTTAAAGCGAAGCTGGCAATGCGGTACCATCCAACTGGATTTCCAATTCCCTGAAAAATTCGATCTTTCCTATATCGGAGAAGATAACCAGAAACATCGGCCGGTTGTTATTCACCGGGCGGTATTCGGATCCATCGAGCGATTTATCGGGATTCTTACAGAGCATTACGGCGGTGCTTTCCCGATGTGGCTCTCTCCTATACAGGTTATGATTATACCGGTATCAGATCACTATATCGATTACTCGTTAAAGGTGAAGCAGCGTCTGGAGAATGCCGGCATACGGGTGAATGTCGATGTAAGAAATGAAAAGCTGGGTTATAAAATCCGTGAAGCGGGTCTGTTGAAAACGCCTTACACGCTGGTTCTTGGCGAGAAGGAAATGAACTCCGATCACGTATCGGTCCGTAAACGGGGCGAGGGCGAACTTGGTGAAAGCTCCATCGATCAAGTGATTGAACGGCTTCAGAAAGAGATAGCGTCAAGAGAATATTAATTCATCGGACGGACTGCCCCTGTAAAGGGGCAGGATGATTTTCATCACCGTACATGGCCTCAGGACATGGTATAATTTGGATGTCCCTGTTAAGTGGGTGGAACATGTAAATGATGAAGGAGAGGGTACCGTTGCAAACGTACCAGAGCAAAGAAGCTTTAATCACTGAAATTCAAAAAACGTACAGGCTTTTTGACCAAGAATTTGATGATGTTGCAGAGGATAAAAGGAATCTTCGTGTTGGCGAAGTGGACAGAACACCTCAAGAGATGATCGCCTATCAGCTCGGATGGCTAACGCTGGTGATGAGCTGGGAGAAGGATGAACTTGCGGGTAAAGAAGTTACGACGCCAACCCCTGACTATAAATGGAATCAACTGGGGGCGTTGTATCAGCAATTCTATCATACGTATGATGGATATTCTTTGGAAGAATTACGTTCGTTGTTGAAGCAGAAGACGGAAGAATGGTGTGAATGGATTAGCCAATTGAGTGAGGAAGAGTTATTTCATTCGGGTGTTCGCAAGTGGACGGTAACTAGTGCCAACTGGCCGATGTGGAAATGGCTGCATATCAATTCCGTCGCACCGTTCAAAAGCTTCAGAACCAAAATCAGAAAGTGGAAGAAGTACGACGGCTAGACTGTATCGCTCGGCAGACATGAGAGGCCGTCCCAATTAGATCTAGTTGCTTGACGTACGGCTCTCATAAACAGAAAGTGTGTCAAATCAAGCTATGGCGGTGCTCAGGATGTTATTCCCACACCCCTATAGTTTCTTTTTGATCAGATAGAGTGGGTCCATGGTATATTGAATGTACAAAAGAAACCGTTCCTTTCGTAAATGGTTTGGGTCGACCTCCATTTTACCAAAGAACGGTTTCTTTGCGACTAAAAAAGTAAGAAATCTGCACGGCGTAGCGGAGAGGACGAATCGATTCCGGACAAGCGTCAGCGCTCGCCTTTGCCCCAACATTTCGTCCTTGCTCAAAACCATTCCAAGAAATGTGGGGGGAACAGCGATGGGAGGAACGATTCGTACATGGAGCGTCTTCTAACAGCAAGAAGGGGGCCTCCCGCAAGATCTAAGAAGCCCCTTTTTTCAGTTGGATTCGAGCGAAAAGGAACAGGCTTGTTTCATTTTTACCGCCCTAGGGACCCGAAAGTCAAAATATTGCACATCAAGGCAAAAATCGGCTCTACAAGAACGGGGTGACTCTCCTTATCATGAATCGTAATCATGATCGATTTGAAGGGAGCAAGAGGTTATGTGGAGCAGTGCGATTAAAGATGCCGTAGAGAAAATCAGGAAGAACATGGATACCTTCGGGACAAGATTTCCCCATGTCAGCAAGGACGGAGCTTATTTGCTGAATGACAATGACGACTGGACGAACGGCTTCTGGAGCGGCCTTCTCTGGCTATGTTATGAATACACAGGTGACGAGGCCTTCAGATTGGGGGCTGTGCGAACCGTAGAAGATTTCCGCCAACGCTTTGCGGATAAGCGGGTGCTGGATCATCACGATATCGGATTTCTGTATTCCTTGTCCTCCAAAGCGGAGTGGATCGTTGATAAGAACGAAAGTGCCCGCCAGTTGACGCTACAGGCTGCGGACTTGCTGCTGAAACGCTGGCGACCGGGCGGAGGATATATTCAAGCCTGGGGTCCTGAAGGGGATGAACAGGAGGGTGGCCGCATCATTATCGATTGTTTGATGAATCTGCCGCTCCTGTTCTGGGCTGAACAGCAAACCGGCAATCCGGTATATCGGCAAATTGCAATCATGCAGGCGGAGAAGACAAGGCGTTATCTGGTGCGGGGAGATGACAGTTCATACCACACCTTCTTCTTTGATCCGCATACCGGGGAGCCGATCGGAGGTGCTACGCATCAAGGCTATACGAACGGGTCGACATGGACGCGGGGTCAAGCCTGGGGGGTATACGGCTTCGCACTGGCATACCATTATACAGGAAATCATGTATACCTCGAAACTTCTAAAAGAATGGCAAGGTATTTCCTTGCGCACTTACCGGAGGATCATGTCGCCCTTTGGGACTTTAATGCTCCCGTAACCGCCGAGACTTATCGCGACAGCTCGGCCTCCGCCATTGTGGCCGCAGGCTTGCTGGAACTGATTGGACATCTGGAGGAGGAGGATCCCGAAAGAGCCGACTTTGAACAAGGTCTGAAGGATTCCATGACCTCGTTGGTACGAAATTATTCCACGATCGGCCAAGAGGCGGGAGGCCTGCTGCAGCATGGCTCTTATCACGTGCGCGGCGGATTGTCTCCGGATGATTTCATGATCTGGGGGGATTATTTTTACCTGGAGGCTTTGATTCGGATGGAGACAGGGAGCAAGGGGTACTGGTATGAACGCTGATGCCACGGAAGCTTCGGTGAATGCCGTTTTGGCGGTTTTGAATCTAGAGCATCCTGCTATTCGTCCGATGCTAGATGATGCAGACGACCAAGGTCAACGGCACGATATACTGAGTAAGCTGCACAAGCACTTCTCTTGTCGGAGGACACCCGGATGGTGGACGAGCAGTGAGGATAAGCACAGAATTACGGAATATGTGAAGCGATACTGTGCAGATGACCTGGAAACCGTGATGAAGACAGCGGATGAGGTGGTGCGGCAGACGTTCCTGTTCCGCTTTCCATGGGATATGGAACGGAGTGTGGTGCCGGTCACGTTTGACGGTGATATGGACTGGTGCCATATCCCCGATCAAGACGTGGAGTGGGCATATATGCTGAATCGCCACCGTTATTGGGTTGCGCTAGGACAAGCGTATGCGATGACAGGCGATGAGAAGTATGCGGAGGTGCTTGGCTGCCAGCTTGAAGACTGGATCAATCGGAATCCTGTCCCACAAGAACCTACGACGGATACGTTGACGTGGCGCCCGATCGAAGCGGGCCTGCGCAGCGCGAACTGGATCAAGGCACTTCGATACATGATCGGCAGTCCATCCCTGACTCCGTCGCTGCTTAGTAAAGTGCTGATTTCGCTTCACGAGCACGGGGAGTATCTGGCTGCTTCCTTCACAAGCTGGAAGCATATCAGCAACTGGGGTGTTCTGGAAACTTGCGGTTTATACCATATTGCACTGTTCTTCCCCGAGTTCAGCAAGTCGGCACGGTGGCGGGAAATGGGGGAAGAGAGACTGAAGGAGACGGCCCGGCTTCAGATCATGGCGGATGGCATTCACTGGGAGCAATCGCCAACGTACCACCATGAGGTGCTGGCTTGTTATCTGGACTGCGTTCACCTCGCCAATCTCAACGGGTTGGAGCTTGACGGTTCATTTTGTCGTACGGTCCGCGAGATGGCTACAGCCTCACTGTACTGGGCGAAGCCGAATCACAGGCAGCCGATGCTGGGAGACAGCGACGACAGTGATATCCGTTCCATTCTGACCTATGCCGCGTGGCTATTTGGCGATTCCGTTTTGCGCTTTGGCGGAAATGCTCGACCGGATTATGATAATGCCTGGCTGTTCGGCATAGAGGGAATCCGTGATTACAAAGCAATGGTTCCCGCGGAGCCGCCATACCTAAGCCGAGCTTTTGCCCATTCCGGTCATTATACAATGCGAACGGGCTGGGACGAAGAAGCGCTGTACCTTTATTTTCACTGCGGTCCGCTTGGGGGAGGTCATGGGCACGCCGATATGCTGCACATCGATCTCCAAGCCTACGGTCGTGATCTGCTCACCGATCTTGGAAGGTACAATTATAGCGATCATACACCACTGAGAAAAGCATTAAAGGAGAGCTCAGCCCATAACACAACGGTCGTTGACGAAATCGGGTTTACAGGGGTCAAGGACACCTGGTCTTTTGATCGGATAGCCGGGCCTCTGAACTGCAGATGGATTAGCAGGCCAGAGTTTGACTATGTCGAAGGGGCGCATGACGGCTATCTCTATGGGAATGAGCCGTTGTATCCGCGCAGAAGGATCATCTTTATCAAGCCTTATTATTGGCTGCTGATCGATAGCTTGGTGTGCCTTGAGCAGCATACCTTTACTCAGCATTTTCATTTTCCGCACCCGCCAGGAGAAGTCTTGATGGAAGCGGAATCATTAATTTGTCGTACAAACACCCTTGGGGAAGCAAATCTATCCATTATCCCCGTAACTACAGACGGCCTGCTTGGGGAAGTGAGCGAGGGCGTCATATCCCGTGAATATAACCTGCTGGAACCTAATGCGAATGCGGCTTACTCCCGGACAGGGAAAGGTTTGATCAGCATCATGCAGGTGCTTTATCCTCATCGTCCAGGCGAAACAGCCGCTCCGCAAGTCCGTAAGGTACCTGTATATCGTCATACGGGCGAGCTGGTTCATGACGGGCAAGCTGAGGCATGCGGGGTTCAGCTCCCGGGAATGGAAGAGGAGTTTATTCTCGTTGTTAGTCACCGTGCGCCGTCCGGTCATTATGATTCTTATGTGGTGGAGGGCATGCAGATCTTCGGAGAGGTTGTGCTTATGACCCTCCAAGGCAGAACTAAGCAAGTAACCGTGATCATTTAATGAATGCTTCCGGCACAGAGGACTGATAGAATAAAGAGGACAATAGCATAAGAGAGGCGCAGAGAAAAATGTTCAAATTCACCTACTACAAACGCATCCAGCTGTCGTTTCTTTTGCTGATCTTTATACCGCTGATTGCGGTTTCTATCATTTCGTTTGTTCTGATCCGGGATACGATGGTAGAGAAGCTGCAGCTCAGCAACGAGAATTTCCTGAACGTCATGACGGATGAGCTGAGCAAGACGATTGACGATGTAACGTTTGCTTCCCATTTTATCGTGAACGATACTAATGTTCGCAATATCCTGAAGTCCTTTGCAGACACGAACCGGCTGGCAACTTATCAGGATTATGTGCATTTTAGACAAATTCAGGATGTGTTTTCCCTGATCAACTCCAAGCCGCTGAATAATAACGTTCGCATGTACTTGGTCAACCGTCAGCACTTCGTCATCTCTTCCGGCACGGGGGATTTGACCGCAATTAACGAAAGTGTCGACGAACTGATGCAGCGCGTCGATCTCAATAAACCGGAAACCCTGCAATGGCTCGGGATGGCCGGCGGCGACTCGGCAGGGAAGGGAAAGAGTTACTATATCGCCAGGGTGATCTATGACAGCCGCGAGAAGAGGCAAGTGTCCGTATTGCTCAGCGCGATTTCCGATACGTACTTCAACAGGCTGCTCGGTACGGTCGACTTTGGTAAGGTGGCCCTCCTGGATACAAACGGGGAAATCATAGCAGGCAATTCGGGGCTGATCCAGCATCATACGGAGACCAAGGGGAGTGTCCGAACGGACAGAACTATTTTGAAATCGAACTGGAAGCTGGCCTATGAGGCTTCGGAGAAAGAGTGGTCGGGGCAAATCTCCCGGACATTTTATACCGGTCTTGCTGGGGTTCTTCTGCTGTTTCTTGTTTTCTCCGGGATGTCCATCCTGATTGCGAAAAGGTTGCATAGTCCGATTCTCAAGCTGCAGCGGGTTGTACGCCAGTTCGGAATGGGAAACCTGGACGTCAGACTGGAGGTTAAGGGCAAGGATGATATCGCCGAATTGGGGCAGACGCTGAATACGATGCTGGATCAATTACAGCGGCTGATTCACGATATCGAACAGGAGCAGGAACAGAAGCGAGTGATGGAGCTCGAAGCCTTGTTTATGCAAATTCGCCCTCATTTTTTGATCAATACGCTGAATTCGATCAAGTGCAGTCTGATCTTGACAAAGGATACACTTCATAGTGGAATTATTGATTCCCTGATGAGTTTGCTCCGAGCCTATCTTAAGGTCAATGAGCCGGCCACTTTGCGCGAGGAATGCAAGCTGCTGGGCCATTATGTCGACATTATGAAAATCCGCAATGAAATCCCGCTTCATTTAGAGGTCGATCTGGATCCGGAAACCGAGGGGCTCATTTTGCCGAAACTTATTTTGCAGCCTGTCGTTGAGAATGCCATCGTCCATGGGCTTGTAGACCATCAGACTCCACGCATTGAGATCCGTTCCCGAAGCAACCCGGACGGAATCCGAATTGTGATTACAGACAATGGCGTCGGGGCCGATGAAGACATGCTCCAATGTCTGAACCGTAGGCTGGGAAAACGAAGCGGTGAGCAGGATGGGGCTTATGAGAGAGTGGGTCTTATGAACGTCGTCCAAAGACTCCGATTGACCTTCGGACAGGAAGCGAGCTTGACACTCGCCAACCTTCCGCAGGGAGGAATGTCGGTTTCACTGTATTTGCCCCAAAGTCATCATCATGGTTATCTACCGGAGGGAGAGGAAGAATGATGTATAGAGTAATGCTCATAGACGATGATGTTCCTATGCTCAAGGTACTGCAACAGATGATTGACTGGGAGGCAAACAATCCGCAGATTGCCGGCAGTACGTATTCCAGCGCGAAAGCGCTGCATATGTTTGAGGAATTACGTCCGGATATTGTCATTACGGATATCGGACTGCCGCAGAAAAACGGCATTGAGTTGGCGGAACACTTTATTCACGTGAAGCCGGAGGTTCGGATTATCTTCCTGACCTGTCATGAGGATTTTCATTACGCCCAGCAAGCCGTAAAGCTGCAAGCGGATGATTATTTGATCAAAGATCAGCTCACGGCTGAGCAGTTGGAACAGAGCCTTGGCAAGTCCATGCACTTGTTAAAGACGCGAGCCGGTCTGATTAATCGCGAGGCGGCGAGTTACAACAGCCAGCTCTTTCGGCAGGATTTGCTGCAAAGGGTAATCAATGGCTCGCCGTCCGAAGCCACTTTGGCTTATGCGGCACAGATCGGCATCTCCTGGACGTATCCGTGGTTTATGCTGGGACTGGTCAGCATTCAGCTGTCTAGCTTTGACAAGCGTTTCAGACAAACGGAATTTCCACTGATTTTATACGCTGTCTACAATATCGCGATGGAATTATCCGAATCGTATGAAGGAATTACGCCGTTCATGGAGCAGGGGAACATTGTGATTCTGCATAACTTTAGGGTGAATCTCGCACAGAATGCCAGTTTGCATCTTCATAATTATTTGCAGCGGCTGCGTTATCAGTGCGTCCACTTTCTCAAAATTCAACCCAACGTTATCGCAGTCACAGACAAAATGGAATTAAGCTCGATTGGTTCCATCTATCAGGAAATTCTCCATGGCAAGTGCGAGTTTTACGCAAATACCGACTATACGATATCCGAAATTTCACAGATCCGATCTCGTTGGTTTCAAGCCGCGCCGCAGGGGTTTCTTGACAGCTACGTTTCAGAGCTCGAACGGATGCTCATCAAGCAGGATCTTGATGGTATTCGCACTACCCTGCATAAAATCGCCGGGAATGCAAAAGAGCTGTCGATTGATCCGGGCGACTTTACCAGGGAGCTTTCCTCCATGCTTCGCGGTATCGAGTTGATGTTTTCCAGTCTGAAATTCGATGAGGATCTGTTCGCCTATCTTGCTTTAGCCCGCACCTTGGAGGATATGATGGAACTGGTGGAGAGAAAGCTGACCCAGGTTATCGGAACCCGGCAAACGGGAGTAGGAAGCTCTCCGAATGAGCCAAAGCTGCAGGTGATCCAGCAATATATCGATCAGCATCTTGACGATAACATCACGTCGATCGACATGGCACGCTATCTGTTTTTGAATCCGAGCTATTTTTCGCGATATTTCAAACGGATGACGGGGTTGACCTTCACGGATTACGTGCATCAATACAAGATGAAGATGGCCACCAAAATGCTCAGAATGTCCGGACAAAATCTGGAGTCACTGGCCATGGGATTAGGTTATTCGGACCGGACGTATTTTTCAAAAGTGTTTAAAAAATACGTGGGGACCACGCCCAGCGAATATAAAGCGAAGTATACCGCGCGAAAATAAGTGGACCGCTACAGTTCAATTCACATTTACAGCAGCAAGCCGCCTGGCAAGGGCGGCTTTTTAAGATTTAAGAATGAATAAGCTTTCAGCGAAGCGTTAGCAATAATGTATTCGCATTTATATGTTTTGGGGTCCCCGCAAAGTATTTGGATAAGCATCGAAGCATAGGTTCCACTTTGTGGGGCTAAATGTTTTGGGGTCCCCGCAAAGTATTTGGAATAAGCATCGAAGCATAGGTTCCACTTTGTGGGGCTTTTTTTAGGTCAAAATCTTGCACATGGCTGGTCATAATCCATCCTTCTTGCCGGTGGCGGATGTATTACTATAATGACAACTTACAAATTGTTGAGGTGATGCTACATGGAGGCTGTACAACAACCAGTGCCCAAGAGCCGGCGGAAGTTTTGGACTCCCAAGCGGAAAGAGGCTTTAGTAGGGTGGCTGTTTCTGGCCCCGGAAATCGTCGGGATGCTGCTATTAAACGTATTTGCCCTTGGATTTTCCTTATATTTGAGTTTATCCGATTGGGATATGCTGTCGGGAGTCCAGGGTATCGAGTTTACCGGACTGGATAACTACATCAAGATGTTCCATGATCCGACCATTATTCAAGCGATTAAGAACAACTTGATCTATATGGTGTTTACGGTGCCGATCCCCATTGCGATCGCCCTGGTGCTTTCGGTATTGATTCACAACAGCGTGTTCTTCAAGAGTTATTTTAAAGTCGCGTTCTTTATTCCTTACATCTCTTCGATCATCGCAGTTGCTGCGGTGTGGAGCGCATTGTTCCACCCATCGCTGGGGCCGATCAACCAGTTTCTGATGGAACTCGGGATCAGCAATCCGCCGAAATGGCTGGTCGATCCGAAAACGTCGCTCTTGGCGATTTCAATTATCAGTTCCTGGGCGGGCCTGGGCTACACGATCATTATCTATATGGCCGGACTCACGAACATTTCAAATGAAATTTACGAAGCGGCGGATATTGACGGTGCCAGCGCGATTAAAAAGTTTTTTGCGATCACGGTTCCGATGCTCCGTCCGACGACCTTCTTCCTGTTAATTACGATGTTGATTGGCTCGTTTAAAGTGTTCGACATCATCGCCTTTTTAACGGAAGGCGGCCCGAACAATTCTTCTACCGTGCTTGTATTCCGCATCTATGAGGAAGGCTTTAAATACTACAATATGGGATACGCTTCGGCCATTTCCTGGCTGCTGTTCGCGGTTATCGGCCTGATTACCGCGCTCACCTGGAAAATGAGAAATGAAGAATAAGGAGGGAGAGGAATGTACATGCAGCTGCTTCGAAAAAACATATCCAAAGTGGTAACCACCGTTATCATGGGGGCATTGTCCATCGTGTTTCTCGTTCCGCTCATCTGGATGATTTCCGCGGCTTTTAAATTTGAGAAGGATGTTATGCGATTCCCGATTCAATGGATACCGGAGAAAGTGAATCTGGCGTACAATTTCAAGATGGTTTGGATGGGAAGAGTTCCTTTCTATGATTTCTATCTCAATTCTTTTAAAATAGCAATTATTACAACCTTAATCACGCTGATCATCTCATCTATGGCAGCCTATGCGTTGACGAAGGTTCGATTCAAAGGACGGAATCTTGTCTTTATGGCCTTGCTCTCGTTCATGATCATTCCGGATCAGGCGACGCTGATTCCGAGATTTCTACTGATTCGCTGGTTTGGTCTCTACAATACGCATGCGGCCATCATCTTCATGAGTATGTTCTCGATCTACTTCACATTCCTGCTTCGTCAGTTTATGATCGGTATCAGCGATGAATATTTGGAAGCGGCCAGAATTGACGGAGCGGGTCATTTGCGGACATTTGCTTCCATTATGGTTCCGCTGTGCAAACCTGTGCTTGCAACGGTAGCAATCATTAAATTCATTTGGACATGGAACGATTACCAGAATCCGCTCATCTTCTTGCTGGACAAGGACTTATATACGATTCCGCTGGGTATGACGCTGTTCCGTGATGACTACACCAACAACTATGCCATTATGATGATGGCGGCGGTATCGGCGATCATTCCGCTGGTCATTGTGTTCATCGCGTTGCAAAAGCAGGTTATAAACGGCATTGCTTTAGGTGGGGTAAAAGGTTGATGCGAAGTCAATCGTTAACAATCAGAAGTTACCGGAAAGTCAAAAATGTATTCCTAGAACCTCAAAATTGTGCACTTGATCGGCCAAGCCGCTGCCTATAATGAACATGTAAGCGCGACAACTAATTTATCTGTGCAGGGGGAAGTAAGATGAAGAAAAAAAGCAAACACAGATTATCGGTCATTCTTAGTACGATCCTAGCGAGCACCCTGGTATTAAGCGGCTGCGGGAAATCCGGGTCGGAAACGGGTGCCGGCAGCAGCGGTGGAAGCGGCCAGACGGACAAGCAGGTTACCGTCAAGTATTACAACTGGGATAACGAAGCTCAACAGGCGGGTACGGACGCGATGCTCCAGGAGTTCATGGATCAGAATCCGGATATCAAGGTTGAACACGTGGTTCTGGTTCCGGGCGATTCCGTGGAGATGATGAAAAAGTTGGATTTCCTGATCTCTTCCGGTGAAGCGATTGATGTTATTCAATTTCCAAGCTTGGGCGGAGTTCTCGAACGGGCTACACGCGGAGCTCTTGCTCCCCTGAACGAGTTCTATGAGCAAGAAAGTCTGGTTCCAGAAGACGAGTACTTCGTCAATGCCAAGGTAGACGACAAGTATTATGGCATGCAGTACACCAAGAGCATGAACTATGTGATGCTCAACAAGAATGCTCTGGATGAAGCGGGACTTGAAGTTCCGAAATTCGGCTGGACCTGGGATGATTACCGCGACTATTCCAAAAAGCTGACCAAGGGCGAAGGCGTTGACAAACGTTATGGGTCTTACTTCCATACGTGGGAGCTTTATATGAATGCTCCGGCGCAAACCATGATGAAAGATCCGTTCGTATATGAGGACGGAACGACCATTCTGTCCGATCCGACTTACAAGTATTTCTTCCAGCTCCGCAAAGATATGGAGGAGACGGACAAGTCGGCCAAACCTTACAGTGACGTACTTGCCGCGAAGTTGAACTACCGTACTGAATTTTTCAATGAAGAAGCTGCTATGATTCTTACAGGCAACTTTACGATAGCGGATCCTGGCAATACGGAGCAATATCCGCATGATTTCAAAACAGCCTTCGCTCCTGTACCTGTGCCTCCTGCTGGCTCGGAACCTAAAGAGTATGAAGGAAAATATTTCACCAGCGGCAGCATGCTGGCGATGGGCGCCAATTCCTCCAACAAGGAAGCTTCTTTTAAACTTATGAGATTCATGACAACAGCCGATTCGGACAACAGACCAGAGTTCTCTGGCTACAAGAAGGCGAATAACGAAGAACTGCTGACGAAGCTGGTTGCCGGTAATGAGGATAAGTACGATATGGATTCGTTGAAATATACGCTGTTTAGCGATGAAATCCAGTATCTTGATGCTGCCAAAGTCATGGTGACATCTACCTCGGAATTGACTAAGATCATTGATGACGGATTTGCGAAATTCATGCTCAGCAATGAGCCGATTGATGAGGTTCAACAATGGATGGTCGATGAGGCTACAAAAATCATTAACGAAAAAGGCGTTGTTAAATAATCGGGCCGGACGGAATCCAAAAAGGTTGATGCTTAGCTATTGATTGGAAGGGCTGTCTTCAGTAATCATACATCTGAGGCAGCCCTTATTCTATTGTGATACTCAAAAATAGGAGCAGAGCGATGATCAACGAAACTAGAAAGCTTGTAGAACGACGGCCTGCAGAGGTCTGGACGGAGGCATTTCCTGTCGGCAACGGGAGACTCGGAGCGATGGTATTTGGCGGTGTGTCCACCGAGCGGATTGGTTTGAATGAAGATTCCGTCTGGTATGGCGGACCGAAACAGCATGACAATCCAGAGGCGTTAGAAAAGCTTGATGATATCAGATCTCTTCTTCGCTGTGGGGAGCTGCGAGAGGGGGAGCAGCTGGCGCTTACACATTTTACAAATGCTCCGCAATACTTTGGACCTTACCAACCGCTCGGAGAGTTGCTGCTTCAGTTCAAATCTGGCACGTCAGAAGTTCATCATTACAGGCGTGAGCTGAATCTGAGGACAGGTGTTGCTTCCGTAAGCTGGGAAGAGAAAGGGATTCTCTATGACCGAGAAGTCTTTGCTAGCGCTGTTCATCAAGTGCTTGTCGTTCGTATTTCCGCATCAGAACCTGCAGCTATTCATTTATCAGCCCGATTAAGCAGGCGCCCCTTCGATGGAAACATAAAACGAGAAAATGAACGTACATTGGCGATGGAGGGCATATGTGGGCCGGATGGTGTTAAATACGCGGCAGTACTTCATGCTAATACGATTGGCGGCAAGTGTCAAACGGTTGGCAATTACCTCAATATTCAGTCTGCCGATGTCGTTACTTTGCTGCTCGCCGCTCAAACATCGTTCCGCTGTGATGATCCGTACCGGGAGGCGCTGCGACAAGCGGAATCTGCTATATTGCTTCCATATGACTCATTGCTGGACGAGCATATTGCTGATCATTGCGCTTTATTTGAGCGAGTAAGTCTGGAAATCAAAGCGGCTGATACCTTGATAACTCCGGTAACGGAAGAGGGCGCTTCAGAGGCAGAAGATGCACTTGTTGATAGGCCTACTTCGGAGAGACTGCAGCTTTATCGGCAAGGGGGCAATGATCCTGGGCTTGAGGCGTTGTTCTATCATTATGGTCGTTATTTACTGATGGCAAGCTCGAGACCGGGGAGTTTGCCTGCCAATTTGCAGGGAATCTGGAATGAGAGTTTCACGCCACCCTGGGAGAGTGACTATCATCTGAACATTAATTTGCAGATGAACTATTGGATTGCCGAGACCGGTAATTTGCCAGAATGTCACGAGCCATTGTTCGATTTTATCGATCGTTTGGTCATAAACGGGCGGAAGACGGCGAAATCTCTGTATGGGGCGAGAGGCTTTACGGCGCACACTTCATCAAATCTGTGGGCAGAGAGCGGCTTGTTTGGAGCATGGACACCCGCTATTTTCTGGCCGATGGGAGGGGCATGGCTGGCACTGCATTTATGGGAGCATTACCGCTATAGTCTGTCAGAGTCATTCCTGCGTGAACGGGCTTATCCAGTCCTGAAGGAGGCTTCCTTATTCTTTCTTGATTTTCTTGTTTTTGATGAGAACGGCTATCTGGTTACTTCGCCTTCGCTCTCACCGGAGAACAGCTATATTAACGAGAAAGGACAGATCGGTTCCTTATGCTCTGGTCCTTCAATGGATTCACAAATTTTATATGCGTTATTTACCGCCTGTATTGAAGCAGCGGATATTCTGGAGCTGGATGAGGAATGGAGTAGACAATGGAGTGGTACGCGGGCGAAGCTTCCTCAGCCTCAAATCGGCCGATACGGACAGGTCATGGAATGGGCTGTTGATTATGAAGAGTTTGAGCCGGGTCATCGCCATATCTCACATTTATTCGCTCTGCACCCGGGGGAACAGATTATCCCTCATCAAATGCCCAAGTTAGGGGAGGCTGCCAAGGCAACGCTGGAACGGCGCTTGAAGAATGGCGGAGGACATACCGGTTGGAGTCAAGCGTGGATTACGAATTTCTGGTCCAGACTTGGCGAGGGAGAGAAAGCGCATGACAGTCTTCGCGAGCTGCTGGTCAAGGCAGTACATCCGAATTTGTTCGGTGACCATCCCCCTTTTCAAATCGATGCCAATTTCGGCGGAGCGGCCGCGATCCAGGAGATGTTGCTGCAATCCCATGGCGGCGAAGTTCGTTTGCTTCCTGCTCTGCCGTCCTCATGGGCAAGTGGTTCGGTAAAGGGACTGCGTGCTAGGGGCGGTTATACAGTAAATATTAGCTGGAAAGAAGGCAAGCTTGAAACGGCTGAGATTTATTCGGAGAATGTCCGGGATTGTGTTTTATTTAGCGGGCAGCAGCTTGTAATACTTGATTCTACGCATGTTCCTGTACCTATAACATGCCTGTGCTCAGGCTTGGGCTATCAATATACGTTTGCGGCTGAGAGGGGAGAGACCTATCAGATTGCATTAAAACGATAATGAACCATGTTATTTACTGCGTTGGATCCAAGTTTCATACTGAAGCGAAAATCATGTCAGGGAGTGAAAAAAAAGATGAATGATGATTTGAAGCAGAATACGGATTATGTTGCGGCTTTGCCGACCCCAGAGCAGCTAGCCTGGCAGGACTTGGAGCTCGGGATGTTCTGCCATTTCGGAATCAATACGTTCTGTGACCAGGAATGGGGGGAAGGCAAGGATGCTCCGTCTTTGTTTAATCCGGACCGTCTGGATGCCAAGCAGTGGGTCCGGTCCGCGAAGGAAGCCGGATTCCGTTATTTCATATTGACGGCCAAGCACCATGACGGCTTTTGCCTGTGGCCGACGGCGACAACGGACTACTCCGTTGCCTCGAGTCCGTGGAAGGATGGGCGGGGCGATGTCGTAAAGGAATGCGCAGATGCTTGCCAGGAAGAGGGGATCGGCTTCGGTATTTATGTATCACCTTGGGACAGGCATGAGCCGTGTTATGCCGACCCGCAAAAGTATGATGACTTTTATTGCAGACAATTGGAGGAGCTTTTAACCGGCTATGGTCCGCTGGTGGAAGTATGGTTTGACGGTGCGGGGTCAGAAGGCCGCAAATATGACTGGCCTCGAATTATGGATCTCGTTAAAAGGTATCAACCCAGCGCCATGGTGTTTAATATGGGCGCGCCCACGATCCGTTGGGTCGGCAACGAGGATGGTGTAGCACCGTATCCTTGCTGGAACACGGCCGATTCTTCACGGGGAAGCATGTTCAGCGAAGAATCGCTGAAGTGGCTGCCGGAGACGCCGGATTGGGTGCCCGCCGAATGTGATGTCCCCATTCGAAAAGACCGCTGGTTCTGGCATCCCAACGAAGAACACTTGCTGTTGTCTGTTGATCAACTAATGGAAATCTATTATCGGTCGGTCGGACATGGGGCGACCTTGCTGCTCAATGTCGCTCCGGACCATCATGGCCTGCTTCCGGAAGCCGATGTACAACGTCTTCTGGAATTTGGCAGAGAGATCGAGCGTCGGTTTGGTCATGCCCTAGCCGAAAGCTCGGAATCGGGAGAGGTCGTTGAGTTGACCCTTCCCCAAGCAGGCGTGATCGATCATGTCGTTGTCATGGAGGACATTGCTTACGGAGAACGGGTAAGTCAATATGTGCTGGAAGCCTTCATTGATGGAGAATGGCTCGAGCTTACACGCGGAAGCGCGATCGGTCACAAGAAAATCGATGCGTTCTCTCCAGTATCTCCCGACAAGGTGCGTTTACGGGTACTGCAATCGGCAGCAAGTCCGAAAATCAAAAAAATGGCGGTTTATCGCTGCGGGCAATAAACTTTGGACTTTAAACATGAGGCGGAGGGGATCTGTAATGGGAATGCTCACTTGGGAGAACGGACAATACTTGTTGAACGGGCAGCCGTACCGGATCATATCGGGAGCGATTCACTATTTCCGTGTCGTTCCTGAATATTGGGAGGACAGGCTATTAAAATTAAAGGCATGCGGATTCAATACCGTTGAAACTTATATCGCCTGGAATGTACACGAACCCAAAGAAGGGGAATTTACCTTTAGCGGCATGGCTGATGTCGTATCGTTTATCGAATTGGCCGGGAAATTGGGCCTGCACGTCATTGTCAGACCTAGCCCGTTCATCTGTGCGGAGTGGGAATTTGGAGGATTGCCAGGCTGGCTGCTTGGTTATGGAGAAGTCCGGCTTCGTTGCAGTGACCCGCTCTATTTGAGCAAGGTGGATCATTATTACGATGAGCTGATCCCAAGACTGGTTCCGCTGCTGTCTACTAACGGAGGACCAATTCTGGCTGTTCAGGTTGAGAATGAATACGGCAGTTATGGCAACGATCACGCTTATCTTGAGTATTTGCGCGCAGGACTGGTACGGCGCGGGGTTGATGTGCTTCTCTTTACCTCCGACGGACCAACCGACGAAATGCTGCTAGGCGGATCCATTGACAATGTGCACGCGACGGTGAATTTCGGTTCCCGGGTAGAAGAATCCTTCAGCAAATACCGGGAATATCGTACGGATGAGCCGTTGATGGTCATGGAATTCTGGAACGGGTGGTTTGATCACTGGATGGAGGACCATCATGTGCGGGATGCGGCCGATGTTGCCGGCGTACTGGATGAAATGCTAGGGAAAGGCTCCTCGATTAATATGTATATGTTCCATGGTGGAACCAATTTCGGCTTTTACAGTGGAGCGAATCACATCCAGACCTATGAGCCAACAACGACTAGCTACGATTATGATGCTCCTTTGACGGAGTGGGGGGATCAGACGGAGAAATATGAGGCGGTGCGGTTGGTGCTTGGCAAGCATGGTTTTAAGCCGGGTTGTGTCTTCCCGGATCCCATTCCAAAGGTAGCCTACGGAAAGGTCTCGTTGTCTGAAATGGCAGGGCTGTTTGCGGATGCCAATTTAGAGCATCTCTCAGAGCCGATACAAAGCGTATGCATCCAGCCGATGGAAAAATTCGGACAGTCCTATGGCTTTATATTGTACAGCACATTTATTCAGGGACCGCGGCAAGGACAGCAGCTGCATATTCA
The DNA here is from genome assembly GCF_050482385.1 of Paenibacillus lautus. Lineage (GTDB taxonomy): Bacteria > Bacillota > Bacilli > Paenibacillales > Paenibacillaceae > Paenibacillus_AQ > Paenibacillus_AQ lautus_B. The sequence goes on along the minus strand of NZ_JBCNHV010000015.1, from coordinate 309,189 downwards.
GGAGGTCCGGGATCGTGCCCAGGTATTTCTGGATGGTCGGCCGCTTGGCGTTATCGAACGATGGAATTCAGAGCCGCTCGATATTACCGTACCCGCAAACGGAGCGAGACTGGATATTCTCGTCGAGAACATGGGCCGGATCAATTACGGGCCGCTTATCCGCGATCCCAAGGGAATTACGGAAGGTGTGAGAATCGATAACCAGTTCCTGTATGACTGGACGATCCGGACCCTGCCGCTGGAGCCCGAGATGCTGACCTCTCTCTCTTATAAACCGGTTACGGATGAAGGCCAGGCGGAGCAAGAAGAGCTGTCCATGCCGGAGCCGGAAAACGCGGGCCAGCCTGGATTTTACCGCGGCTGCATTCAGGTGGAGGACATCGGGGATACGTTCCTTCGCTTTGATGGCTGGAACAAAGGTGTCGCCTGGATCAATGGCTTCAATCTCGGCCGGTACTGGAAGGCGGGGCCGCAGAAGGCATTGTATATTCCCGGCCCTTTATTGCGTAAAGGGGAGAATGAGCTGGTTCTATTTGAACTGCATGGCCGTCCCGCATCTTGCGAGGTCGAACTGTCAGATCAGCCGGACCTTGGACAGACCGCGGCAGTAGACGAATCTGTGCTTAATTTCGTACAGGATGGAGAAGACAAATAGTCCATAAACACACGGCTCGGAACGAAAGCGATTGATGGTGCGGAAATCCGGACGCTGTCTCCCGGCAATCCACATGAACATGACATTCTCGCGAACGGCTTTGGCGATCTGACGAGAAGAGTAGATCCGTTGTGTGTCAGCGTAGACGATGACTTTGGTGAGCATCAAAAAGAAACCGTTCCTTACGTAAATGGTTTGGGTCGCACCTCCATTTTACCGAAGAACGGTTTCTTTGCGTCTAAACGTAAGCCATCTGCACGGCGTAGCGGAGAGGACGAATCGATTCATGTACAGGACAATGTCAGAAATGTATACGCTTTCGGTCAAAATTCTCCACATCCTATTTTTTCAACTAAGTAAGATTACAAGTAACACGAGGCCTGATGCGGGTATGGAGCCGTAGGAGTCTTAGAAAGCTGAGGTGTACGCGTACCAGGTTTGTGGCTTGTACTTTAACCATATGGCGGGGTGAATTAATGCGAAAAACCAGTTTTTTGTTAGCGCTTACGCTTGGGATAGATCTCTTGTCCGCAAGCATCGGAAGTTTCACAGCCGGGGTAGCGTCGGCTGCATCTACCAATCTAATGCTTAATGGAAGTTTTGAAGAAACGACTTCCACGGTAAGCGGGGCCTGGAAAGGGATCGCGGATCCGATTCCGGTTCATTGGGATTTATGGATTCCAACCGGCAGCGGCAAAGAGCCGAACAAAACGGCAACGGTCAAAATTGATACGGAACAATCGCATGACGGGAAACAATCACTTTTGTTTGATGCTTTTAACACGAGTCGGGTATCCGTCAACCAGGTGGTCACATCTGTGACACCCGGCAAATCCTACAAGCTTAAGCTATGGCTAAAGACGGATAGCGTATCTGGCCAGGGCGTTTACTTCCGGACACAATACTATAATACGGCCAAGGTGGGGGACGGACCTGCTTCCGAAAAATGGACGGGAACCCGGGATTGGACGATGCAGCAGGTGGTTCTGACGATTCCCGAAACAACAACCAAATTGATCATTGAGCCATTTCTGGAGACAGGGAAAGGGAAGGTCTGGTTTGACGACCTGGTGCTGGAGGAATATTCAGGTTATACCGGAATCACGCTGGATCAAACGGCTTTATCCATAGGAGTTGGAGGCAAGGTTACGCTGTCTCCGACCATGACGCCATCTACGGCATCGGATAAACGTGTAAGTTGGACTTCGAGCAACCCCGATGCGGCGATCGTAAATGATCTCGGCGAGGTTACCGGCGTAGGTATCGGTACGACAACGATCAGACTTTCAACACCGGATGGTCTTACGTCAGCAGAATGTTTAGTGAATGTGGAGTCTGCTTCAGACATGGAGGCTTACGAAAGTTTACGTGAAAAATGGCATACACGTCTCACTGGCGGCGCCTTTGACGAGAGCGATCCTGATATTGTTGAAGCCGTCACCGCCCAAGCGGATAAGGCTTCTGCATTCTGGAAGTCGCTGGACAAGTCATCCGGGCGTACACGGCTGTGGAGCGATCTGACCAGCACGACCGATTCCAGTCAAATCACGACGGCTTACAATCGATTGAAAACGATGGCTTTGGCGTATTCCGTTCCGGGCTCCGATATGTTCGAAAACAAGGAGCTTGCCAGCGATATTGCCAGCGCACTCGACTGGATGTACGCCAATCGCTACAATGGCAGCAAAAAAGCCTACAACAATTGGTGGGACTGGGAGATCGGCGCTCCACAAGCGCTCAATGATGTGATGGTGTTGATGTACGACCATCTGTCTCGGGAACAAATCAACCGATTCATATCGGCAATCGATACATTCTGTCCGAACCCGAAGACAGGCTCCGTGCTTGGCGTCAGCGGGGTCAAAATGACCGGTGCCAATTTATTGGATAAAGCGTTTGTGGTCACCGTCCGAGGAATTATCGGAAAAAACAGTGCCAAAATTATGCTGGGTAGAGATTCCATCGGTTCCGAGTATGTTTATGCGACAAAAGGGGACGGCGTATATCGCGACGGCTCCCTTGTGCAGCATTCGAATATCGCGTATACCGGAGGTTACGGATCGGTATGGTTGAAAGGCACGGCGGACATGTCCTACCTGTTGACCGATTCGCCATGGCCGATCACGGATCGTAACGTATTGAATGTGTATGATTGGGTATCGCAGACCTATGAACCCATCATTTATAACGGACAGTTCATGGATATGGTCAACGGAAGGGGGATCTCCCGCAGTGGCAGCGGCAGCGCCCGCGGTACGATCATTACCTTGCTGCGCATGGCGGAATCCGCACCAGCCGATGTGGCCCTTTCCATCAAGCAAATGGCAAAGGAATGGATATCCAAAGATACAACCTACAGTAATTATTACGAAGGATTGTCCCTTGGCGATATCATGGTCATTAAAAAGCTGATGAACGAGGATTCGATTACACCGAGGGGCCATCTGGTAAAAAATCAGGTGTTTGCAGGCATGGACCGGGTCGTTCATTTGCGGGATGGTTTCGGGTTTGGTCTGAGCCTGTTTTCGGATCGAATTTCGGCCTTTGAGAAGGGAAATAACGAGAACTTGCAGGGCTGGTATACAGGCATAGGCATGACCTATTTGTATGATCGGGATTTCGGGCAGTACCGTCATGACTTCTGGCCGACCGTCGATTCCTTCCGCTTGCCAGGGACCACAACGGATGGATCCGGAAAAGGACGGGTACCCGGAGAATGGACCTCGTATATGAATACTCAATCTTGGGTCGGGGGCGTATCGCTGGATGGCGAATACGGAGCCGCCGGCATGGATTTTTCGTTGGCTAAGGTGACGGGCAGCGATTTGAAGGGCAAAAAGTCCTGGTTCATGTTCGATGATGAGATTGTCGCGCTTGGCTCCGGCATTACCAGTAATGGAAGCGGGCCTCAAACGGTTGAAACCCTAATCGAGAACCGCATGTTGAATGCTGCCGGGGACAATAGACTCATTATGGACGGCGTTGACCAGCCGTTAGCGACCGGATCGCCGTATAAGACAAGTGGTGTACATTGGGCACACCTCGACAGTAATACAGATGGGTCCGGAACGGGGTATTACTTCCCGGATGCAGCGGAATTATCGGTACTCCGTGAGAGCAGAACCGCCAGTTGGAAGGAGATTAACAGCTCGCAAGCGAGTACTCCGATTACGCGGAATTATTTAAGTCTGGCCTTCGATCACGGAGAAACGCCAGCTAATGCCTCCTATTCGTACGTCCTGCTGCCTGAGCAGGGTGGGGAGGCAACTAAGCAGTACAGCGAGAATCCGGATATCGACGTGTTGGCAAACACGATAGACATTCATGCGGTGAAGGAGAAGAAGCTTGGCCTCACAGCGGCTAATTTTTGGAATCCGGGTACTGTGGGCGATCTGCGTTCGGAGCAGCCAGCTTCGGTGATCATGAAGGAAACGGACGACGGCTTGAGTCTCACGGTCTCCGATCCGACACAGCAGCAGTCCGAAATAACGCTGTATTTAAATCGCGCGGGGCTTGTATTAGCAAGTGCTGATTCGACTGTAACTATTGAACAAACGGCGCCGTACATTAAACTGCGCTTGAACACGAACGGATCATTAGGTGCGGCGCATACCGTTGTTTTTAAGAAAGAGGTGCCTGTCTCTTCCTTGCATTCGACGCTTCAAACCGAAACGAGTGTCGATCTGGAATGGAAGGTCCCGGATGGCGTGTCGGGAATAGAAGGTTATGAAATTAGCAAGGACGGTATTACGGTGAGTGACGCTACTTACCGCACAGTGACATCCGACACCTACACTGCGACCGTAGACGGCCTGCTGCCTGGCACCATTTATCACTTTGCGGTATCGGGCCTTGATGGAGGCGGCCAGCGGGTAGGAGACAGCCGGGAGATTACGGTCGCGACTCGTGATGACACCCCGCCAAGCGCGCCTGTGCTGAGTTATACATCGGTGACAGATACTTCAATTGCCTTAAAGTGGTCCGAGTCTTCCGACAATGTAGGAGTATCCGGCTACAGCCTTTACAGAGATGGGCAGTGGGTGACGAGTGTGTCTGCGTCGGTGTATAGCCAAACGCTGGACGGGTTGATTCCAGCAACCGAATACGTTTTTAGTGTGAAGGCATCCGATGCCGCAGGAAATCAGTCGGAGAGCAACAAGCTGCGAGTAACGACGGATCCATCCTCTACCGAGGGTGGAACGGATAATGGCTCCGGTAACGGGAATGGATCGGAGAGCAATTCGCACGACAACACGTCCGGCAATGAAGGGACGCAAGGTAATGCGGACACTTCAACGGAAACGAGCCATCATGAAGCGACCCACGGGGTCAAAATCGTGAATGAGAAGACGCTTCGGGGGCCAGTGGACGGTGTAGTCTCGATCTCACTCACTGAAGAGGAAACCAAGATCAGCCTGCCCCAACAAGCCGGAGCGCTCCTTGGTAAGAGCAAGCTGGAAATCAAGAAGATGGGCGTAACTCTTACAATCGATTCGGCGCTGCTTTCGGCAATCGAAGCCGATTCGGTCGGCCATACGGCGGTACTGCTGACATTCGAACCGATTGGGGAACAGGAAGCGTCTATTTTAGTCAGTGGTTCCCGTGGATCGAATCTTCAGCTCCGATCAGGCGGGATGATGAAATTCGGCGTATTTCTTGTCGGAGCAGATATGGAAAAGGAATATAATCAACCTTTTGTGGTGCCTGCCCGGATCCGTTTTGACGCCTCGGCTTATGCCGGATTGGACCCTGAACTGTTGGGGATTTATGTATATGATCAAGATGTTCAAACATGGAAGGATGTCAGCGGGTTAACCGGGAACCACAAAGAATCAATCGAAGCTTACATAAATAGTCCTGGATTATACACGGTGCTGGAATACAACAAAGGGTTTAACGACCTGCCTGCTTCGCACTGGGCGCAACGCGCAGTTAAAGTATTGACCGCACGGCATGTTGTAAATGGTCGGACGGAAACGGAGTTTGCTCCGGACTCGGCGGTAACACGCGCCGAATTTATTTCATTGATCGTACGGACTTGGGGCTTTGCGGCAAGTGACAAAAACGCATTTAATGACGTCAAACCGCAGGCCTGGTATGCGGATGCGGTTGCCGCCGCCTATGAAGCCGGGCTTGTTAAAGGTAAAGCGGATGGTACATTTGACCCCAATGGGCCGATAAGCCGGGAGGATATGGCTGTCATGGTTGCAAGACTTTCAACGATTATCATGGGCAGTACGGAAGGACAGGTTAAAGAAATCAAGTTCATAGACGCGGATCAAGTATCCGCTTATGCACGGGAAGACCTGAAGCTTGCCGTAAACCTTGGTTTAATGCAGGGAAGGGGAGAAGCTTTCCATCCCCAAGGACAGACCACCCGTGCAGAGGCGGCGCAGGTAATGCTGAATATGATCAATTTCCTGGGGATGAATAACCCATTAATAGAGGGCCGTTAGGCCCTCTTCTGGGGTAAAGGGCAAGCGTTGCAAGATAAATGAAGGCTTTGGTTTTTTAAATATAGCTTCCCTTTTTGTTCATTTAGGTTTTTAATGTTTATATAGGTTCGAATTAGGTTTCTTTTGGTTCTTTTTTTATTCTGCATTATGTTGGGAAGCGGCTTTACCATCGGATTGGGAAAGGAGAACACATGAACGATTATAAAGAGAGAATGAACCGGATTGTTCGGAACGTTGCGGAACAAGCATGGAGGCAGCCTTTGCTATCCAGTGGGCTGTGGTTTCACAGAGATGTTCGTGATAACTTCTATTACGCTTCTTATCTGTTTGCAGCTTCGGTAGACTTCGAGCATGATCCGCAGTTCAACCGGCAGGAAGGTAAACGGTTGGCGGAGGAGGTTCTGGATCGTGTGCTGCGGCTGCAGAACCGGGATGCGAAGAATCCCATGCACGGGCACTGGCCACTGAACCTAGGGACGAAGCCGGAAGAGGCGAGTCCGCATGCGCTGCCGGTGGAATTGATGGGAAGTTTGATGGTTTTTTTCCATCGTAAGTTTGAAAGTGAGATGAGCGAGGGCTTGGCCGCGGAGTTTGAAGCTACGCTGGAACACATCTACCAAGGAGGTTTTTTTCGCAAGCCCCTTACCGTGTGCAATCATCATGAGGCTAAATATACGGCAGCCAAGTTAATATTCGGCCAGCGCTTCCGCGATAAGGAACTCCTGGAGGACGGAAAACAAAGTCTTCGGGATACCCTGAGTCTGCTCCGCCGGGAAGGTATGGCTGAGTACGGGTGCCTGCCGTGGTTCTGGCATTGGACACAGGCGTTCACCTGCGCACTGGAATTGGCGGAGGAACCGGAATTGAAGCAGGAGCTGTATGAACTGTTAGATGAGCTGTGGAGCCTGCGCACGTCCTATTATTTGAAAGGGGCGTGGGTAGGAGCCCACTCCAGGGGATGGCCGCATGATGCGCCGAGGGATGCCAATGTACTTCACGATTATGTCCAGTTCGGTGATTTCAGCCTCCCGGAGGAGATGCCGCGCACGGAGTATGCCGGATTTCTGTTCCATAAAGCCCCGGAAGCTAAACGGCGTCTTGCCCTAAACCGCAGAGAACCGACGGAAGTGCGCAAGCTTTTGTTGAAATCGGTTGACGGCGAGATGAGGCAGCTGCACTCCTATGCTTATGTGACAGAACATTATGCGGCGGGCGGATTGTGGGAGCGGGTTCGTGAGTTCGACAACGAGCAGCTGCGCTGGATGTTCAGCCTCCCAATTCGCGACGGCGGCAAGGCAAATCAGCTGTATTTTTTTCACCCGGGAGAGGGATATGATCCTTCTGGTGGCGATTCCCGCCACCAAAGCGAGTGGATGGAGGTGCTGTATCACAAAAATGTGGTGCTGACTCTGTATCCGCTGCCGGAACCAGCGGGCGCCGGTGGTGCGGAAGTTGTCGGCGTTCTACCGGAAGGGGAATGGTTGTATGAGGCAGAAGCTTTGTACGGTAAAGTGGATGATGTCTATTTTGCCGTACATTTGAGCCCCGGGATTACTTATGACATTAGGGAACAGTCCGGATATCATCTGGTCGTTTGCCATGGCGCCGGAATGGCTCTCACCGTAGAAGCGGTGTCCGTTCCGGAAGCGGAGAACAGGGGGATCGGACAGCTGGCGGCGTTCGCACGACGAATGTCTGAGCACAGACCGGAATTCAAGACAGATGGTGGGCTTGAGGTTGCGTATACAGGATGGACAACGGAAGATCGACTCATTCTGAAGCATATGACTTCAGGTAGCTCGGCGAGAACGATAAACGGAGCGGAGTGTACGTTTGAATCGTACTCTGTGTAGTTACCGAATAGAAAAGAGGAGTAAAGATGAAGAAACTGCAGCTGATTCAAAAAATCACGGAAGAAGGCGTGGTCGCGGTCCTGCGCGGCGAAACGCCGGAGCAGGTTGTGGAGATGGCCGAACAGGCGATTGCCGGCGGTATCAAAGTGATTGAGGTGACGATGACCGTACCGTTTGCGCTCCGGGCTATTGAAACGTTGTCGCGCAAATATTCATGGAACGCCGAAGATCCATCCTCCTATGCCATCATTGGGGTAGGTACAGTGCTTGATCCGGAAACCGCGAGTGCGGCGATATTGAGCGGTGCCCAGTTTGTTGTTGGGCCGTGCCTGAGCAGAGACACCATGATGTTGTGCAATCGTTATCGGATTCCGGTTATGCCGGGGGTCATGACGATCAAGGAAATCCAGGAAGCACTGGAATTGGGGGCGGACATTGTCAAGCTGTTCCCTGGCAACCTGTATGATCCGTCGATGATCAAGGCGATCAAGGGCCCGCTGCCGCAGGCGAATATTATGCCGACCGGTGGTGTCTCGCTCGATAACCTTGGCGAATGGATCAAAGCGGGGGCGATCGCCGTCGGTATTGGCTCGGATCTGACAAACGAAGCTTTGAAGCGTCAGGACTACAGCTTGATTGCCCAAAAAGCGGCCGAATACAAGCGAGCCTATCTGCAAGCTAAAGGGATGACGCATTAATAATATTTTAAAATGGTAGAAAATTTTGATCAGATAACGCCTGTTGCGGACTCCCTGAGTCTTCCATAGGCGTTATTTGTTTTTTTGAAAGTTCATTCTGAGTATAGAATGAATTTCAGCAATTCGTACAAAAGTATATTATATCCAACTGCGGGAACAGTAGAGGAAAAGATACATGAGGGTAATTGAATTCCTTGTAAGGCAAAGCTGACCTTGAGGGCAAACGAGGAGTCGTTAACATGATGAAGAACACAACGCGCGATCATGTTTCACAAGAAAAATTGCCTGTTTCCATAACGCAATTTATCGAAAATATGAAGAGTCGATTCGGACTGAGCGGGGATATCATCTATCGAGAGATGAATGTGGGCTCCATACCTGCAGTGATGGTCTATATTGAGGGCATGGGAGATCCCCGACTATTAATCGAAGCCATTCATAAGGATTTGCCGCTATTTATTGAATTTCCAAATCAGTCTCCGGAAGAACGCATGAACATGCTCAAAGAACTCACGATCACAATGGGGAAAGTGGGGGAAGCCAACACCTTTCAAGAAGTTGAAGGGAAATTGTTATCCGGGAATACAATCATCTTCATGGATGGAACATCAACCTCACTGTACGTTGGTACTGAAGCGCTGAAGCAGCGCGGAGTTGAGGAAGCCAGCTCACAATCCGTGGTAAGAGGGCCGAGGGAAGGTTTCACTGAATCCCTCCGAGAGAATACGGCCTTAGTCCGGCGGAGAATTCAAAGCCCTAAGCTGCGCATTGAAGAAAGAACTGTAGGCGAGCACACCAATACGCAAGTGGCCGTGATGTACATGGACGGGTTATGTGATATCGATGTACTTGATGAGCTGCGCAGAAGACTGGATGCAATCAAGCTGGATAGCGTTCTTGAGAGCAATTATATCGAGGAAATGATTCAGGATCATCGGTACAGCCCTTTTCCGACGGTATATAATTCAGAGCGGCCTGATGTTATTGCTTCTGCTGTACTGGAAGGGCGAATTGCTATTTTTGTGGAAGGAACGCCCTTTGTGCTGGTGGTTCCGGCGTTGTTCGTTCAACTGTTTCAATCGAGTGAGGACTATTACCAGCGATGGGATTTTGCCAGCCTGGTTCGGCTTCTTCGATATTTTTGCTTCGGAATAGCGCTTCTTACCCCCTCATTATATATTGCGATTACCACGTTCCATCAGGAAATGCTGCCCACCAACTTGTTGACAAGCTTAATTGGCCAGCGGGAAGGGGTGCCCTTCCCCGCATTTATCGAAGCGCTGATCATGGAGATTACGTTCGAGATTCTGCGTGAGGCGGGCATTCGATTGCCTAAATCGATCGGCCAATCCGTCTCCATCGTAGGCACGCTGGTCATTGGGCAGGCCGCCGTTGAAGCGGGTCTCGTATCGGCGGCGATGGTGATCGTTGTGTCCATGACGGCGATTGCGAATTTTGCCCTGCCGGCTTTCAACATTGGAATCTCGGTGCGGATATTACGGTTCGGGCTGATGGGAATCGCTGCGTCATTTGGGTTGTTCGGGATGATTATCGGCATGATCATGATCGGCCTTCACCTCTGCAGCCTGCAGTCCATGGGGGTTCCATATATGTCTTCATTTGCACCCATACGATGGCGGAGCCAGAAGGACGCTCTGCTGCGAGTGTCGCGTCACAGCATGAAGAAATACTTGACCAAATCCAAGACATGAGCCGACTATAACTCATAACGCGGATTCTCTATTTTAAACAGATGGGACTGGTTATGTATGCTGGAAAGAAAAATACTTTCAGTCCTGCTCATATTAAGTCTGGCCGTAACAACTGGATGCTGGAGCAGAAAAGAATTAAATGAGCTTGCCGTCGTCATGGCACTTGGAATCGATACGCATGAGAATGGGTACGCCATTTCTGCTCAAGTGCTCAATTCCGCTGAGGCTAGGACCAAAAAAGGCGGGTCGATGGGAAGTGCCTCGGTCGTAACCTACAAGTCAGTCGGCAAGACCATCCCCGACGCCCTTCAGCGGATGTTAAGCTTGGCACCCCGCATGCCGTATCTGTCCCACGTCCGGGTGCTGGTATTTGGGGAAGATTTGGCCCGGTTAGGGGTCAGCGATGTGCTCGATTATATCTCTCGGAATCATCAGCTTCGAACGGATTTCTTCATGCTCATTGCCAAGAACGGAAAAGCCTCGGACATCCTTGAGGTCGTTACGCCATTCGAGTATGTTCCGGCCAATTCGCTTTATTCCTCGATTCTGATATCGGAGAAAAAATGGGCAGCGACGGGGAAAGTCACATTACAGCAGTTTGTGACGGAGTTAAAGCGCAGCGGCTCAGACCCTGTATTATCCGGGGTCCAATTAAACGGCAGTTTAGCCGAAGGACAGTCCATGGAGAATGTGAAGGAAATCAGTCCTTCAACGCTGCTTCAACATACGGGACTAGGCGTGTTTAAAGGGGACCGTTTGGTGGGATGGCTGGGGGAATCGCCCAGCAAGGCCGTCAATTATGTCCTCAATAGAGTGGACACTACATCGGGCTTTATTTCATGTCCGGATAGCGGCATTGTCGGGTTCGCCGTGAACAGGGTAAACACATCGCTTGATGTTACGCTCAATTCGGAGGGGATCCCTGAATTTTCAGCCGAGTTGGAAATCGAAGCGGACGTCAATTCCGTTCAATGTCCGATTGATATTACTCAACCCGCTGTCATCGATGAAATAGAGAAAAGTATCGAGGATAAATATAATGCCAATATCCTGAAGCACATCAAGGGAGTCCAGCAGCAATACGGGGCCGATATTTTTGCATTCGGCGAGGTCCTGCACCGAAAATATCCGGATGTATGGAAAAAATACAGGGACCATTGGGGAGAAAGCTTTAAAACGATGAGTATCCACGTTAATGCCGATGTCGCGATTCGGCGGATCGGATCCATTATACAACCCTTAAAGCAGAAGGTGGTTGAGCCGTGAATTGGCATTGGCTATTCATATTGTTTCTGATCTTCGTGTTTGTTATGGAAACCCGGCATCTTCTGAAGCTGCGCTCTCTCAGGGACATGGTCGTATTCTATGCGGTATGGGGAGTAACATTGCTGGCCTTGATAGGGGATATGATGGAGGTGCCTTATCTAAGGCCGCTGGATTGGATCAGCACCTGGATGCAACCGCTGAACAGGTTGATCTCATAATGAAGAAGGGGATGGTAACACGTGATCAAATACAAGGATATCGCAGCCCGGCAATTTTTTATACTGACCTTCGGGTTGACCATCGGAACCTCGATCCTGGTTACCCCCTCCGGTTTAGCTCATACCGCCCGGGAAGATGCGTGGATGGCCTCCCTCTTCAGTTTGTTCATTAACCTCCTTATGGTTGTGCTGTATATTGCCATTGCGCGTGTCTATCCGGGCCAAACGATCTTTGAGATCCATGAGAAAGTTCTGGGGAAACTGCTGGGAAAGCTCCTCTCGATAATCTACCTTTTTTATTTTTTGATTCTTACGGGTACTTTGCTCGGCAACTTGGGTTTTTTCCTGAGCAGCGAAATCATTCCGGAGACGCCGATCGAAGCCATTCAAATCTTGTTCTTGATCGCAGCCGTCATGTGCGCCAGGATGGGCATTATTATCTTAGCCCGGGTCGGTGAATTGATGTTTCCATGGATTGTATTTCTGTTTATGGTCCTTGTTCTCTCGCTCATTCCCCAGATCCATTGGAACTATATCAAGCCGATGCTTGAGGATGGTTGGATCCCTGTTGCCAAGGCCGGATTCCATGCTTCCATGTTTCAGGAACTGATTGTGCTGATGGTGTTCCTGCCTCTGGTTAAGGGGAAGAAAAAAGGGGAGAGAGCATTGATGGGGGGAGCCGTTGCAGGCGGGTTCGTGCTCAGCATGACTGTCCTGCTCAGTGTCCTGATTCTGGGAATTGAACAGACGGAGAATAGCACGTTTCCGGCATTTGCACTCGCGAAGACGATTAACCTGGGGAACTTCTTTCAACGTGTTGAAGGCATCTTGATTACGCTTTGGATTCTGACTTTTTTTATCAAGATCTCTCTATTGTATCTTTCCATTCTTCAAGGAATAAAGACCGTGTTCCGACTGAAGGAACAAAATCCGTTAATCTATCCGTTGTCCGTGCTGTTTGTCATCGTGGCGTGGAATACATACATCAACACCGTCTATGTTGGTGATATCATTCAGAATGTGTGGTCAAGCTATGCGCTTCTCCACTTGTTGGTGATTCCCATGGGTCTCTATCTGATCGGGTTAACCAGAACGAAAATTCTCAAATTGAAGTGAAATTCAGGATGTGTTTGAACAAGCCCGATAGCGTGGGCTTTTTTTTTGTGCCGGCTGCATCGAATCACAATTGTAATATTTTTTCGTGAAAAAGCTTGAAAGTGACGTAACGTCATCTTATATACTGAAGGTATCAGAGAAAAGAAAATTATGAAAGCAGGTGATGAAGTCGATTCCCATTCAAGAATTGTCCAAACAGACGGGGATTACGGTAAGAACGCTGCGGTATTATGACCAGATTGGCCTGCTGATTCCTGCCGCCAAAACACCGGGCAAACATCGTATATATAGTGATGATGAATTAAAGAAGCTGCAGCAAATACAGTTTCTTAAAAGGCTGGGCTTCAGTTTGCAAGAAATATCGGATATGATTTCAAACCCGGAATGGAACTGGTCCACCAGTTTGATGAATCAGTTGGACTTCGTTATGAGCGAACAAAAAAAGCTGGACCAGATGGAATCGGCGCTGCGAGCTGTGCTTCATAGCATCGCGGTGGAAGGTGAGACAAGCTGGGATGTCATTCAGAAATTAATTCACCTCTCCGGAAGAGACCCATCGTTAAAACACTCGTTCCAGCAACAAATGTTTGAGAAGCGTGAAGTAGAGTTGTTAAGTCTACTCCCTAATATGAACAGCACGGATCCAGACTCTCTCGAGTGGATTGCTCTGTTGGGGCAGCTCAAACGGCGGATGCAGGACGGACCCGACTCACCGGATGTGCAACGAATTGTGCGGCGGATGGATGAGAAACGATTGGAGGTTTTTGAAGATGAAGACCCCTTCGTAGATAAGCTGTGGGAGATTCGTAAATCTCCGGCGCAGTCCGAGCAGATGGGGTTATATCCCATCGAGGATGAACTTCTTCAATTCATGGAACAGGCGTTTGAAATTTATGTATTACACAAGGACAAAGAACAAATTGGAGAGGGGGCGACATCTTGATGCTGGAACTGCTGCTCTCCATTGGAGCCTTATCACTCTTGGACACGCTGAGTCCAGCTACGCTTGGCGTAACGGTGTATTTGCTTTTGACCGAACGGGATCGGCTAATCGCGCGTTTATTCATTTATTTATTCACAGTGGCGGGTTTCTACTTCCTGGTAGGCGCTGCGCTTATGCTGGGCTTGGATGCTGTTCTGCAATCCGTAACCGGCATCTTTCAGAATCGAGCGGTCAGCTGGGTCATGGCCGTGGTAGGCGGAATCCTGTTTGTCGCCAGCTTTTTTATCCCTACGAAAAAAACGTCCGAGCCGCCCCGTCCAAGATCCAAAAGCTTCGGGGCTATGATCGGGCTTGGGTTCACGACTGCCCTGCTGGAGGTAGCAACAGCCCTTCCATATTTTGCGGCAATCGGGCTGATGATAAAGGCGCAGTTAACTACGGTTCAATGGATGCCCATCCTGGCTGCCTACAATATCGTGATGGTACTGCCTCCACTTCTATTGCTTGGCTTACATCTCGCGTTTGGCCGCATGATGCAGCGTCCGCTAGAGAAGCTGCGTCTGAGAATCGCCAAGAGCTCCGGATCGATTCTGTCATGGGTGTTGTGCATTGCCGGACTGATCCTGGTGCTGAACAGCATTGACAACTTGTAAAGATATCCGATTTTGAATTGAAAACTCGCTCGCTGAGAGGGGGCCGAGAATCGTTGGCAACCTCTCCCGAAATCGGGAAAACTAGCCGATTAAGAGTCAGCTTGGAGCGATTTATGAACAGCTTCAATGGCGTGTATGAAGGTTGTATCAAACAGTGGAACTTTGGAATCCTCGGGTTTTATTAATAATCCGATCTCCGTACAGCCTAGAATAATTCCTTCAGCTCCATCTTGAATTAGCCGTTCAATGACTTCTTTATAATAAGCTTTTGAATCCGATTGGATGCTGCCGAGACATAATTCCTCATAAATCACTTTATTGACGATCTCCCGATCTTGTTTATTGGGGATGAGCACTTTGATATGATTAGATTCTAATCTTTGCTTGTAAAAATGCTGCTCCATGGTATATTTGGTTCCAAGCAAGCCTACCGTGCTTATCCCATGTTCCCGGATTTGATTAGCCGTGGCATCGGCAATGTGCAGCACAGGGATGCTTATTTTTTCTTCTATATCCTCTAGTACCATGTGCATCGTATTGGAACATATCAATAGAAAATCGGCACCGCCTTTTTCTAAAGAAAGTGCAGCCTCACCCAATGTTTCACCGGCTTTTTTCCAATTTCCCTCGGATTGATAGCGTTCAATCTCTGCGAAGTTCACGCTGTACATAAGGCATTTGGCCGAGTGGAGGCCACCCCATTGGCTTCTCACCTGCTCATTTATGATTCTGTAGTATTCAATGGAGGATTCCCAGCTCATTCCTCCGATAAGTCCAATCGTCTTCATAGATAATCTCCTTTACAATCCTAAGTAATCTCATTATAGAGTATTATGAAAAAACCGTGTTCATATAGCGGTTTTTTTATTGGCTTGAAACAAGATTACATATACACCTGTCTAGCTATAGCCATAGGCTATAACTAGATATAGCTTATATGAGTTACACTATATCGATCAATACATGATATCTTTCTTGTAACAATTTGTATAGGAGTGTTACATAAATGGCAAAAAGCAGTGTACTGGGATATCCGCGTATTGGTGCTGATCGTGAGTGGAAAAAAGCCCTGGAAGCATTCTGGGCAGGCAAGCTTGATGAATCGGAGTTTCACCGGCAGCTGCAGGAGATTCGATTGAATCATCTACGGAAGCAGCAGGAAAGCGGGATCGATCTTATTGCGGTGAATGATTTTAGTTATTACGATCATGTTCTGGATACGGCGACGATGTTTGGTATCGTACCGAAGCGCTTCTCTTATGAGGGCGGCGTTGTGCCATTGTCTGTATATTATGGTATTGCACGCGGAACGAAGGATGCTACAGCAAGTGAAATGACCAAGTGGTTTAACACCAATTATCATTATATCGTACCTGAATTGGATGGGGCTACTCCGGTTCTGACGGAGAACAGACCGCTGGCAGCCTATCGGGAGGCTAAGGAGAAGCTCGGCATTGAAGGCAAGCCGGTTATTGTCGGTCCGCTAACCTTCCTGAAATTGTCCAAAGGGTACCAGCCGTCGGAGACGGATGCCTGGCTGGAAAAATTGCTGCCGCTCTACGTGCAGATTCTCCAGGAGCTTGCTCAAGAAGGCGTTCAATGGGTCCAGATTGATGAGCCGATCCTCGTCACGAAATTAAGCGATGCCGATATTAAGCGGTTAACCCGCATTTATGAAACGTTTGCGGCTTCGACACCAGGACTGAACATCATGCTGCAAACCTATTTTGAATCCGTAGAAAACTATCAGGACATCATCCAGCTTCCCGTTAGCGGTATCGGGCTTGACTTGGTGCATGGATACGAAGGCAATGTGCAAGCCATTAAACAATCAGGGTTTCCTGCGAATAAGGTGCTTGGCGCCGGGATGATTGACGGACGCGGCATCTGGAAGGCGTCGCTTCGCGAGAAGCTGTCGCAATTGGAAGAGCTGACGAAATACGTAGCCGTTGAACGGTTGATCGTTCAAACTTCGTGCAGTTTGCTGCATGTTCCGGTGACGGTGAGCAGCGAAACGAAGCTGCAGCCTGAACTAAAAGGTGCGCTCGCCTTTGCAGACGAGAAGCTGAGTGAGCTGGTTCTTTTGACGAAAGCAATCTCCACAGGTACATCCCGGATTGCGAAGGAGCTGGAAGAATGCGATGCTGCCCTTCAGGCGCTTAAACAATCCGAAGAGCGCAATCGACATGACATTCAGCAGGCAGTTGCCGAGATTAGTGTGCAGAATCCGGTTCGCAGTCTGCCGTTCGCGGAGCGTCATGCCGCTCAACAGAATAAGTGGCAGCTGCCGATTTTTCCGACCACGACGATCGGCAGTTTCCCTCAGTCAGCCGAGGTGCGCAAGGCACGCCAGGCGTGGCGCAAGGGAGAATGGAATCATGAGCAGTACGAGCGCTTCATTCAGGAGCAAATCGATATTTGGATCAAGCTGCAGGAAGAGATCGGCCTGGATGTGCTTGTGCATGGAGAGTTCGAAAGAACGGATATGGTTGAATTTTTCGGTGAGAAGCTTGGTGGCTTTGCCTTCACACAATTCGGATGGGTTCAGTCCTACGGCTCACGCTGCGTGAAACCGCCTGTAATATTCGGGGATGTCGCATTCGAGAAACCGATGACGGTGGAGGAAACGAAATATGCACAGTCGAAGACTAACCGCCCCGTGAAAGGGATGCTAACCGGCCCGATTACAATCATGAACTGGTCGTTCGTCCGCGAAGACATCTCGCGGGAACAGATTGCCTATCAATTGGCTTATGCCCTAAGACAGGAAGTAGAGGCGCTGGAGCAGGCGGGCATCGGGATGATTCAGGTGGATGAGCCTGCGGTTCGCGAAGGGTTGCCGCTCAAGGAGGAAGATCAAGCGGAGTATCTCGCTTGGGCGGTTAAAGCCTTCCGCATGACCACATGCACGGTGCAGCCGACCACGCAAATTCATACTCATATGTGTTATTGCGAGTTCCATGACATGATCGATTCGATTGAGGCGATGGATGCCGATGTCATCTCGATTGAAACCTCGCGCAGTCATGGCGAGCTGATTCATAGCTTCGAAGTCAATACGTACAGATTAGGGATTGGACTCGGCGTGTATGATATCCACAGTCCACGGGTACCTCGAGTGGAAGAGATGACAAGCATGATTGAGCGTGCACTGCGGGTCCTGGATCCGAAGCTGTTCTGGATCAACCCGGACTGCGGTCTCAAAACACGCGGTAAGGAAGAAACGGTCGCATCCCTTCGCAATATGGTTCAAGCCACGGAGATCGCTCGTTCGTCCTATTCGCTGAACGTGTAACCGTAAAGCTGATTTGTTGTTAGGGTGGGCAGAGATATGAATCGCTAAGATAGTATAGAAGCAAGCTGCATTGGCAGCCTGCTTCTTTTTTTGCTAACCAAGCCGATATCTATCATGAAGCGTATAGTAGGTATGGAATCCGACTATCTGAAAGTTTGGCTCTAAATAAGTGACGTCTATATGTCTATGGAAGTCTCCTGACATTTGCATAGAGTAAGTTGGACACAAGTTGTTGACATCTTGGTAAAATCGTTATCACATTCGGCGATTATATTCTTCTTATGGAATCGTATCTAGCACGATCACCTAAGAAGGAGGAACCATGATCTATCACAAGAAACGAAAGAAATTTACCAGAGTCTACTCTATTCTATTCATTGCAATCCTATTTATTGTCGGCTTCAAAATGGCATGGCACGTCGGTTCATCAACGGTGGAGTTGGTGCCGGCATCATCTGCTAGACTTGCAGAGAACTATAAGACGCTTCCAGCTGTTCCTAATCCAAATAAAACGTATCGGATCGTAATCGACCCCGGTCATGGGGGGAAAGATCCGGGAGCTACCGGAGTAAGCGGTGCTTATGAGAAAGCGTTCAATCTATCCCTTGCCGGGCGGGTTGTTGACCTCCTTGAGGAGGACCCTTTGTTTGAACCTATCTTGACACGTTCGGATGATCAATTCGTTGAATTGGATGAACGGGCAGCCAAGGCGAATGATTGGAATGCGGATGCGATGATTTCCATTCATGGCAATACCTATACGGACCCCATGACATCGGGTACGGAAACCTTATACCGACACGAGGACAGCATCCCATTGGCCCAAAGCCTTCAGCAGCACGTAGTGGAGGGAATTGGCCTTCGTGATCGCGGGATCAAGGAAGAACAATTAAAAGTGCTATCTACGCCAAGAATGCCCGCAGTGCTTATCGAAGTTGGATATCTCACCAATGCGGAGGATGAGCGTTTCCTGCTGAGCAATGAAGGTCAAGAACTTGCCGCGCAAGCTATTGTTGATGGGCTTAGGGACTATTTTGCGGGAGCGGAGGAACTTTCCCTAGAGCAAGCACAGAATGATTCAGATAAAGAGAGATCACCAAACACTTCTCTTAACGGAAACCAGTCTATGGAGAAAAAGGTGTATTTTAATGGCTCGGCCAAGGACGGTAAACAGGTTGCACTTACATTCGATGATGGGCCCGATGCCATGGTTACGCCCAAAATCCTTGATATCCTGAAGGAAAACGATATTAAAGCGACCTTTTTCATTTTGGGAAACCGGGCGGAGGCCCACCCTGAGACTGTGCGGCGAATTAAAGAGGAAGGTCATGCCATAGGAAATCATTCCTGGTCACATCCCAACTTTACAGAAATATCGATGGAAGAAGCGCTGAATCAGGTAAAGAATACGCAGGATGAGCTGAACGACATTATCGGATTTCGTCCATCCTTGTTTAGGCCGCCTTATGGCGCATTGGATGAGGACAAACAGGAAGCTATACAAAATATGGATTTAGCGATCGTGAACTGGTCCGTGGACACGATGGATTGGTCAGGTCTGCCCGCGCAGGAGATCATGGGAATCATCCACAAGCAGTTGAAGCCTGGAGGCATCATTCTTCAGCATACCGCAAACGGCAAGAACCATCTTTCGAACACGCTGGAGGCACTCCAACTGTTAATACCGGATTTGAAAGACCAAGGATACTCATTCGTCACGGTCCCGGATCTGCTGCATTTACCTGAATCACAGTCTTCGTAAGCATGTAACGGATCAGGCTTATCATTTACAAACGGTATATGCTAAAATCGATTCATCAAATAGGTCTATGGAATAAGAATGGAGACTTCATGAAAAAAACAAAAATTCTCATTATCGAAGATGAGGGGCCAATCGCAGATTTACTTGCCTACGGCCTCAACATGGAGGGTTTCGAAACCCGCATTGCAGCCAGTGGAGCTGCGGGTTTAAAGGAGCTGGGGTCGTTTCATCCGGATCTGCTCCTTCTGGATTGGATGCTGCCGGACCAAAGCGGACTCGATATTTGCAAAAAAGTAACCGCGAACTTCAACATCCCCATATTCATGATTACGGCTAAATCCGATATTACGGATAAAGTGCTCGGGCTTGAATTTGGTGCCGATGACTATATCACGAAACCCTTCGACCTGCGGGAGGTTGTTGCCCGGATTCGTACGATCCTCCGGCGACTGGATCAAGCGAACCATGGGGATAGGGAAGGGGCACAAGAGACTGTGATCCGATTTAAAAGCATTGAGATCGTAATGGAGGAGCGGCTGGTCAAGAAAGACGGCAGCTTGGTTGATCTCACGCCTAAGGAATTTGACCTGCTCATGACCTTGTATGGCCACCGAGGGAAAATTTATACGCGCTCAGAGCTGTTGGATTTGGTCTGGGGTTATGATTTCATCGGGGATACACGGACGGTGGATACGCATATTCAAAGGCTCCGCAAAAAGCTGGATGCCAGTGATCTGATCACAACCGTATTCGGCATCGGGTACAAATTTGAGAAACAGGCGGAATAAGTGATGATCCGGACCATCAGAGCCAAGTTTATTGTTGGTTTTTTTCTGATCTTCTGTCTCTCGTTCCTCGTACTCAATCAGACCGTGAAGGAGATCATTCGGACAAGCAATCAGGAGATCGTAACGTCGGATCTAGTCGGACTAAAAAACAACAGTAACGTATATGTAAGGCAAGCATTTCTTATTAACCATTTCACGAACAATACGCTTTATTTCGGACAGATGGCCGAGGAAATGGTGAATGATTTGAATCATGCGACATCAAGCCATGTTAGTGCTTACACCGTAGATGGCAAGTTATTGTTCTCATCGGACCAGAGAGAGTTCTCCGGACAGTCGGACGAGGATCTCCGGCAAGCGATCGAGGGTAAAACGGCTTATACCATCACGTATGGACGGAACAGCGGCACCGTTCTATACTCATACCCGGTTATCATCGATGGAGTGAAGGTGGGCATCTTGAGGTTTACCAAAGATTTCACCCTGCTCTATGAACAAAGCGGGCGCATCATGGACATCATTTTCTACATCGCGCTCGCCATATTTGGAGCGGCGTTTCTATTCTCCTATATGCTGTCCCGGCATATCACCATTCCATTAGTGAAGCTGACCCGGGCTTCCACGGAAGTGAAGAACGGGAATCTCGATGTTCGAATCCCGTTCCGGCGAAGAGATGAAATTGGCGAGCTGGCTCTGAATTTCAATGACATGATTGACCGAATCGGAAGCCAGATTTCCACGATTGAGGGTGATCGGGATCGCCTTCAGGAACTTAACGATCAGGAAAAGCGTTTTTTCGACAATGTCACCCATGAGCTTAAGACGCCGCTGACGTCCATTCTTGGTTATGCCGAGATTATTCGGGAGAAAGGGGATGACGACCGGGAGTTCTTCCATAAGGGCATGAATCACATCGTTGAAGAGAGCCGGCGGCTGCATAACATGGTGCTAAGGTTGCTGGAAGTATCCCGCAGAGCTTCGGACGACCATGAATTCGAAAAGGTGGATGCGGGTCAAATTTTGCAAGACGTTAGCGATTCCATGTCCTTCCGTGCCAAGCGTTATAAGAAGCGCATTGTCTGCCAGGCGGATGAACATTTGTATGTAAACGGACAACCGGACAGGCTGCGCCAGCTGTTCATCAACCTGCTGGACAATGCGATCAAATACAGCTCTCCCCAATCGGAGATTTCTGCTAAAGCCGAACTGAACGCCGGACTCGTTCGCTTTGTTTTCCACAATCCGGGTGAACCGATCCTACCTGACCAGCTTGAGCACCTGTTTCAGCCGTTCTATTCGGCGGGCCATAAGTTCATGGAAGAAGGCAGTGTCGGTCTGGGTCTCAGTATCGCCAAATCGATCGTCGACGACCATGGAGGGACCATCCGCCTAGTCAGCCGGGACGGGCAGATCATGGTATACGTGGAATTACCTTACTTCAGGGAGGAGAGATCATGATGATACGGAAACGATTTGCAGGTTTGTCCGTGTTGCTTGCAATCATCATCCTCTTGTCCGGATGTGAGGGAGGGCTGCTGTCGGAGACCATCGTTATTCCGAGCTCGGAAGAGGAGCATTCGGCCGATCCGGCCAGCAAGCCATTCCAAGTGAAAACCATATATCGCCTTCCGGTTTCGGACACGAAGGACGCTCAATTGCTTGGTTGGGAGGATTCAAAATCCGTTCTCGGTCTTTTTCAGGCCCCCGACTCAAAGATGCGCTTGGCGCAATATCTGCAGCGGCTCTCACCGCCGTATGAAAAATTCGAGACGCTGCAAGGCGTGGACGTTGATCATTGGAATTTTGAACTGTCGCCAAACGGCAAATATATCACCGGTATTAAGAAGACAAATGACGGCAATGTACTGAAGTTGATATCGCTTTCTGATGGACGGGAAACCATCATGGCCACCATAAAGCCCCGTCATGATCTGCTCTTGACAGAGCTCACCTGGTCGGATAACAGCAGATATATCTCTTATCTCGTCACAGACGTCACTACAGATGTAGCTACAGGCCCCGTCAGTGGACAAACCGATGTGGGTGCCGCCACTAACCCCGTTGTTAAAATGGCCGTGTATGACACAACCGCCCGGCAAGTCAAGGTCTATCCGCTGAAAGGCCTCCGAAACACAGGCATCTTCTCCGAGGTGAAAATGTCGGACGATGGACAAAGCGCACTGATTGTGGTGCAGAATGAACGGACCATTAGTATCAGCATGGGGACGATAAACGGAAGCAGCTTTCATATCGAATACGAGCATCAGGCGGGCGGTGATCAGATGGCATGGCTTAATAAAGATCAGTTTGTTTTCCTTGGAACGGAAGGCGAGATCTATGAGTACGATCGACGAAACATGGCTCTCTCTGTCATGCTGGAGAGGGTCCTTAGCTTTCAATTATCGCAAGACAGGAAGTATATTGCTTATTCCCAGAAAGACAACGATACAATCTCAATTTTTGCAGGAAAGCTTCAAGGAAACAACGTCCTGTACAAAGAATCGGTCTATCAGGGCGTCTTCCCGTCGGTAATGTATTGGAGTCCGCATAATGACAGTCTTCTGGTAAATGGACGAAAAATATATTCCACTTCAAGACAACAAACGAATCCGGAGCCAAGTGTCGTCTCGAATAATCAACCGTTTATTATTAAGTTTCAATAGCTAACCTAACCCTTCAAAGTGGAGCTATGCTTCGATGCTTATTCCAAATCCTTTGTCGGGACCCCAAAACATATATATTTTTTAATCATAGTATCCTTATTTGCGGCAGACCGAACGAAATAACGTTCGGTCTGCCGTCTTTTTTTCGAGACAATTTGTTTACAAGTAGGTGAAGTTTCGGAGACATCTTTGCTTTATATTTGGAAAAGTCAGCGAAGAAAGTTTCAATTCTTTTTACAAGGATCGTCTTCACGGATGACAAGGGGGCTTCCCGGAGAGTTGAAGGCTATTCCATGAACGAATGGCTGGCCACGCTGCTTAAGGAAGTTAACGGTAAAGAAAGGTGAGTCATTGATGAAGAAAATAGGCTGGATATGGATTTGTCTAATCCTCTGTCTCTCCGCATGCAGTGGAGCTCAGGGAAATAAAGGCGAAATGGCAATGAAAGGAGCGACAGCGGCGCAAGACGGAAATACGAAAGAAAGTGTGGATTCAAAAGGACATGTGAAGCTCGTGTTCTCGACTTTTTATCTGAGCAATCACATGCAGACGGCTGTGAAGAAGTATGAGAAACTGCATCCCAACATCGAGATTGAGCTGCAGGCTACACCCTCTGAGGGGAAGGATCTCGACGAGCTATCTGCAAATATTGAAAAATTCGTTACCTCCTCGAACACATCCATCTTGGCCGGCAAAGGTCCCGATCTGATTGAGCTTGATATGCTCCCGGCAGATAAATATGTAAGCCGTCATCTGCTTGTCAATCTAAGCGACATGTTGGAGATGGATTCATCGCTTCAGACGAAAGATTATTTCACTAACATCTTGGACAACTCGAAGATTGACGGGGGACTTTACGGGATGCCGCTTTATTTCTCCCTTGCCGGTTTGATTGGCGATGAGGATGCCCTCGGAAAGAGCGGAGTCAAGATCGATGACAGCAGTTGGACATGGAGCGATTTTACGGATATTGCCAAGCAATTGACACAGAAAGGCGAGTACAAGAATGTGCTCATTAGCGAACCGCATTATATGCTGAGTGAGATGGTCGCTGAAAACTACCGCCAGCTCGTCACAGAAGGAAACGGGAAAGCCAATTTCGATTCGGTGCGCTTTGCCGGGTTAATGCAGCAGATCAAAACGATGTTCGATAATGGCTTGCTTTACGACATGGTTACAGATGGCGGTGGCAGAGGCAGCGAAACTGCCAGGAATGCGAAAGCTTATTTCAACGAAGAAACCATCAGTTCCCTCCGAGGGTATCTGTTGAACAATTTCGCCGAGCATACCAAGCTGTATGCCAAACCGCATCCGCAAGATGTGGGGGCTGGAGGTTATTTTAAAAACTCTGGAATGATCGGGATTAACGCAAGCTCGCCTCATAAGAAAGAAGCCTGGGACTTTATCAAATTTCTCATAGAGGATGAGGCACAGTCTTATACCGATGTGTATGATCAAAGCCCTGGTTTTCCAATTAACAGAATTGCCTACGAAAAACAGCTGAAGCAGCTAAAAGACGAAGGAACGATTCATGAGGCTGATCTTCCCGCGGTCAAGGTTGACAATGCATCGCTGGACCAACTGGACGCCTATATTACGGGAGCCGTTCATTCCACCGAGAAACAGTCCAAGATTGATGAGATCATTTCCAATGAATCAAAGTCTTTCTTCAGCGGACAGAAATCAGCGGACATTGTCGCGAAACAAGTTCAGAACAAGATCAATCTATATCTCAACGAATGAAACGATGAGGAGAATCGTCATATGAAGAAAATCGGGTTAGGATTATTGGTTAGCTGTTTTATAGCCTTCTCTTTAACCGCTTGCGGTAGTGGAAGCCCAACAGGGGCAGCATCATCAGCGGGAACCAGCGGCGGCAATGAAGCGTCCGCAGGTACAAACGACGGTGGTTCGGTGCAGAACAAAACTCAGAATGATGAATCAGCCTTCGGTGGCAAAAAGACCATCGTCTTTTCGATGTTTTTCCCAGATGAACTGTTTCAGGAAGCAAAGAAGAATTACGAACAGCTTCATCCGAATATCGAAATCAAGCTGCAGTCGGGTTATACCGACGATTCGCACATAGAGGCGGATGAGGAGAAGTTCGTCAAGAATACGAATACGGCGATGCTGGCAGGCAAAGGCCCCGATCTGCTCCAATCTGGTGAATATGTGAATATTCTGCCTACTGATAACTACGTTAAACATCATCTGCTGGTTGATCTCGGTGAATGGATGGACAAGGATTCCACCTTCCGAAAGGAAGATTATTTCGGTAATATCCTGGACAATTCTCGAACCGGCAAAGGACTTTACAGCATGCCGCTCGCATTCTTTCTGGAAGGCTTTGCCGGAGATGCAGATGCCATCGCGCAAACCGGGATTCAGATTAACGACAAAACCTGGTCCTGGAACGATTTTATAAATACCGCAAATCAGCTGGCGGCGGCTTCCAAGGTATACCCATCAGCGCTGGTATCTGGTGGACCCGAAAACCTGCTGGCAGACATTGCACTTGACAATTATTCCTTATTTGTGGATACGGAGAGCCGCAAGGCCAATTTCGAATCGGCCTCCTTTACCGGTCTGATGAACCAGGTGAAGTCCATGTACGACAATCATATCGTGACCACGGATCCTCGGAGCAAGGCTTATTTCAGAACCATCCATATCAACTCTCCTTGGGACTATCTCGTATCTCTAAGGGAATACGGCGAGAATATGAATTATTACATGAAGCCTCATGCCCAGGAAACGACAGCCGGCGGTTATTTCCGGCCTTACAAGAGCATTTCCATGAATGCGAACTCCAAAGTGAAGGAGGAAGCGTGGGATTTCATAAAATTCATGATGTCCGGAGAAATCGAAACGCCTTCCACGAAGGCAGGATTTCCGATCAACAAGAAATCATTTGCCAATCAGATCAAGCAATTAAAGGAAGAAGGTACGGTTAAAGCCTATGAGGAAGGCCCGCTGCAAGGAATGGCGATCAAAGTCGATCAGGCCAAGCTGGACCAACTGGAGAGTTTGGTGGGTGGAGCCACTCATCAGGTCGAGTACAAGTCCGCCAAAGTGAATGACATCATCGTAAATGAGTCCAAAGCCTTCTTTACCGGACAGAAATCCGCAGATGATGTCGCGAAGCTCATCCAGAATAAAGTAACGACCTATCTGAATGAATAGAAGAATGGATTAGAATTTCCAAACGGAGAGGAAGGCTCGATCATGAGACGAGTATTTACGCTATTCATATGCTGTCTGTTCGTCTTCGCTACCGGATGCAGCGGCACGGAAAACAGGGAGACGGCGAAATCAGCTGCTGAAGGGAATTCGGCGGGAGCGGACAATCAGGTGGACGGATTGAATAAGACGGACCCGAACGAAACGGCAACGTCGGATGGAAAGCCCAAGACCATAACGGTCTCGATGTATTATTACAACGCATATTACGAGCAAGCGAAACGGGAGTATGAGGCGGAGCACCCGAATATTACGATCGATCTACAATACGCGGCGAAGGAGGACAGCGATCTGACCGGACAAATGCTTGAGAAATTCAGGAAAACGACCAGCACCGAGTTATTAACCGGCAAAGGTCCCGATCTGATAGAGATGGATTGGCTGCCCACGGACAAGTTCATCGGCCGGAAGCTGCTAGTGAACCTGAGCACCATGATGGAGCAGGATTCATCATTCAAGAAAGAGCAGTATTTCCAGAATATTCTGGATCATGTCAACCAGGGCAACGGCATCTATGCCATTCCTCTTCATTTCAACTTGCATGCACTGATCGGGGACAAGGAAGCAATAGAGCGATCGAATGTGTCGTTCAATGATACAACGTGGAATTGGAACCAGTTCAGCAATGTATTGAAGCAGCTCGTCCAGAAAGGCGATTATGAGTACGGCTATGTAAACAAGGCGCAAATTAGTTTTATCGATGATATGGTCCGTGGCAACTACTCCCGGCTTGTGGATCATGAGAATAGGAAGGCTAACTTTGATAACGGTCTATTTGTCCAATTGCTGGAGCAGACCAAGGCGATGGAGGAGCAAAGGATCGCTTCATTCGATTTCCGTAACTTTAAGAAAAGTTATTTCATCCCCGTGAATATTTACTCACCCGGTAGCTACGTTTCAAACTTGAAGCACTCCAACTACGACAAGGCCGCCTATTACCTAGAGTCGAAAGGAGATGGACAACAGCCGGGCGGTTTCTTTAGCACATACCACAACTTAGCGGTTAACGCGAACTCTCGCGTTAAAGCGGAAGCCTGGGATTTTCTCGAATTTTTGATGTCCGGAGATGCGGAACTTTCGAATGAGCAGTACTTCCCATTAAGTAAAGCCGCATATGAAAAGCAAGTAGGTCGTGTGTTGAAGGACGGGGTTACCGTGGAAACCGGAGAAAATCAGAAGGAGACGATCCAGGTGAAGGAAACCGATCTTCAAGATCTGGATGCATTCATTGCAGAAGCAGTTAATATGAAATCCGATATACCAGGAGAAATCGATAAAATCGTGTTCGACGAGGCTCCTGCCTTCTTCAGCGGACAGAAATCCGCAGATGATGTCGCCAAGCTCATCCAGAATAAAGTAACGACCTATCTGAATGAATAGAAGAAGTTTAAGGAGATGGATGCGCAAAGACGGGATGAAGGCTTTATGGTTCTTGGCTCCCAGCCTGATCGGCTTTGCTTGCTTTTATATCATCCCGTTCATAATGGGCATTTACGAATCGTTCACGGACGGTTCATTGGAGGGCACATTAGTTGGCTTCGATAACTACAATGAAGTGCTAAGCAGCGGCTCCTTCCACAAGGCATCGGTAAATATGCTGATTTTTACCGGCATTGGCGTTCCGCTGGTCATCGCGTTGTCGCTCATTCTGGCATTACTGCTGAATCGGCCCTTGTTTATGCGCAATTGGCTTCGAACCTCCTTTATTATGCCGCTTGTCGTACCCGTCGCATCCGTTGTGATGATCTGGCAGATCCTCTTCGATTGGAACGGAACCTTAAATGCATGGCTGCACCATTTCCATAAAGAGAGGATCGACTGGATGCAATCGGATTGGTCGATGAGCGTGGTCATCCTCATGTATTTGTGGAAAAACATCGGTTACAACATGATTTTATTTCTGGCCGGACTTCAATCCATTCCGAAGGATTATTACGAGACGGCACGTGTTGAGGGCGCGGGGCGGATCCGTCAGCTGTTTCACATCACGCTAATCTATTTGACGCCTACATTATTCTTTGTCGTGCTGATCTCCATCATCAATTCTTTCAAGGTCTTTCGGGAGACGTATCTGCTTGCAGGCGATTATCCGTATGACCGGATCTATATGATGCAGCACTATATGAACAACATGTTCTCCTCGCTTGATATTCAGAAGCTGACGGCTGCAGCCACGCTGATGGTCGGCTTCATCGTCATTCTGGTGACGGGACTATTGAGCGTTGAGCGCCGATTTCGGGATAACTTGGAGTGACCAAAGGGAGGCTCATCATGAAAAATATACGGTGGATTCCAAAGCTGGTACTGACGCTGCTGCTCGGATTGTTAGCCGTTGTCATGCTGGTACCGATTCTGCTTACCTTTACGAACTCCCTGATGACGGAGCAAGAGATTGGGCGGAATTACGACCTTCTGGGGCAGATGGTCGACGTTGCAAAGGGTGGCAAGGACGCGTTCGTCAATCTGAAGATTATTCCTGATTGGCTATCCTTTGGACAGTATGCCGAGGTACTGGTTCTGACCACAAAATTTCTAAGGATGTTCTGGAATTCCGTCGCCTTGGTCGTGCCGATTGTTGCCGGACAGGCAGTCGTCGCCTCGCTTGCGGCTTATGCCTTTGCCAAACTTCGCTTCATTGGAAGGGACAAGCTGTTCATGCTTTATTTAATGACCATGCTCATGCCGTTTCAGGTAACGCTTGTTCCGAACTATATCGTTATAGACAAGTTTGGACTTATGAACCATCCCGCCGCCATTATTTTACCTGGCATCTTTGGAGCCTTTGGCGTCTTTATGATGCGACAATTCATGGCCCATATTCCCGGAGCATATTCCGAAGCGGCCATGATGGACGGTGGAGGAGCATGGGTCATCTTCTGGCGTATTATCCTGCCGCTGGCGAAGCCGGGTCTGGCCGCGCTGACGGTTCTATTGTTCGTCGACTATTGGAACATGATCGAGCAGCCGCTCATATTTTTGGAAGATTCCTATAAACAGCCGCTATCTCTATATCTTGCGCAGATAAACAAAGACGCACTGGGAATCGGTTTTGCCGCATCGGCATTGTATATGGCACCTATGATTCTGCTATTCCTGTATGCCGAGTCTTATTTTATTGAAGGCGTTCAATTGTCGGGCATAAAAGGTTAGTTTCAGTACTAGGAGTGATGGATATTGGAAGAGGTAATTTCCCGGTCAAGAAAACGCAAGGTTAGCATAACAGCCGGACTGTTTATAAGTATTCTGCTTATACTTACTTTTATTGGTAACACCCTACAAGCCTTGACGCTGCCTAAGGTAGTGATTACATCGGTAAACAAAGGCTCACTGGTTCATTCCTATGTCGGCCGATCGACGATAAATCCAAAGGAGGAGAGGGAACTTATCCATCCTTCGGGCTGGAAAGTCGATAAGGTGCTCGTTAAAAAAGGTGAGATGGTGCGTAAAGGACAAGTTCTTATACAATATGATGGCAGTGAGGTTAAGCAGCAGATTGCTGTGGAGCAGTCTGCTCTGAAGAAGCTGAATCTATCCATGGAACTTCTCGAATATAATGTCATTCAAGCGATGCAGGAAGAAGATGAGTCTCTTCTTATAAGTGCCACAAGCGCGTTCGAAACGGCAAAGCTTGATATTGCGGCACAACAGCAGCAGATCGAGAACCTGAAACATACGCTTTCAGTTAATCGGCAGATGGTGGCCCCTTTTGAAGGTAATGTTATGGAGATTGGTGCGATGGAGGGATTAGGTTCTACTGGGAAACCGGATATCACGATGAGCCATTTGGCAAAAGGGTATGGGTTAGAAATGTATGTACCTTCAGGTATCGCTGCCACGCTGAGCGTAGGGGATGTTCTGGATAACATCATGCTTGAAGGCAAGGAAGAACCAACGATTACGGGTGAGATTGAAAGGATAGATGAGGATATGAACTCGCTCAGTCCCGATGTTGACGAAGACGCTGAGAAATCAAGCAGTTCCATGACACGTTTATTCGTTAAACTAAAAGGGAGTGGGCTATCCGGTGGCGAACAAGTGAGGATCAGTATAGTCAAAACTAAGAGCGACGAAGGGATCCTCATACCGAATAAAGCCGTTCACAAGGACAGCGAGGGCGCTTATGTCTACACCGTAAAAGAAACACAAGGCCCTCTCGGCAATGCATATTATGCTGTTCGCACGTCAATTCAAATTAACGATTCCAACAGCCATACCACCTCCGTTGTCGGTGGTCTGTTCGATCAACAGGAAATCATTGTGGACAGCAGCGATCTAATTATGGATGGAGCACGTGTCAACGTTTATAACCAGAACTAACACCAGAATGTCGCCAAGGCTGAAAAATAGGATTGACAGGACAAACCAAAAGATGTTAAATTATCCGGCAACCAAAGCATGGTTTATGGGGTTTATATAGTGATAGGTGCTAAGCTTATAATGAGGGGAACTTATTTATTATATATGTGCAATGGAGGGGGATATGAAAAATACGCTTATGAAAAAGCCCGAATTCCTTAGGTTTTCAAGACGGAATCGTGATGAGTGACAGGTCATGGCGAGTCTTTTTTGTTGTGGTTGCATTGATCGTACTGACTGGAGTCGTCTATTCATTGATTCAATCCAGTACTTCCTTTAAAGAGTTGATGAGCGATCAGGTTTATGATACAGAGAAGATTAGTTACATAAGAATTGAGAAAATGGGCAGTCCATACGATGATAAAAATAGTGTGGAAATTACCGACCCGGCCACTATTGATCGCATCATAAACGGCTTCTCCAATGCGAAACTATGGAGGACTGAAAATTATGCAAGAGGTATGATGTATAGTATATGGGTTAACGTCGAATATACTCCTTTTTCTATATATTATACCGAGCCCGATATCATACGTATTAATCCAAATAGAGGTGGACATAAGAAATACTCCTGGAACTACAGGATCACTAATGGCTATGACAAGTCGATCATTGAAGATCTCTTTAAGGAAGAGTAGAGGAAGATCACGATTCCCGGACATTATCGTAATTCTCATAACATTCTAATTTATTGAAAAGAAGAGGAACTAGACTATGAAGCTAAATGAACACAACTTGATCAAGATGCAAAATATCATCCAAGAGCACGAATTTGAACATGCAGCAGACTATTTGATCGAACATACTCGGCAAGGCATGCGTTTATCCAAACAGGGAGAGGAGGACTACGCCGGCTCGTGCAATTCACGGATTGGCGGAGACCCCGATCTTCCTGAAGGAATGGAATGGCCGCTGACTTCGGATGGTACACCGATGACGTTTTTGGCACAGCTGCAGTTGAGGGATTTGGCAGCTCACGATGCCACGGCTTCACTTCCGCATAGCGGAGTTCTGTATTTCTTCGTTGGCGTTGATGAACCTGCTTATAACATTGAACACCGGGTGTTGTATCTGGCCGAGGATCAGACAGCGGCCGCTAGTCGATGCCGGGCGCCTGAGGGGACCGCGTTAGATGAAGAATTCGCAGGCTACCGTATTGAAGCAAGAGCCACACTTGAGCCCCCGAATTACGCTTATGTGGATGATGAGCTTGTCGAGGATGATGAGCATGATTTTGAATCTTACGAGGATCTGTGTCATCAATTGACGGGGCAGGATTCTGACGACATCGCGACGATCTTTGGCTACCCTTCTACCCAGCATGGAGATTGTGAGCACGAGGCTGCTTTAATGCTGTTAACGGGATCAGAGTACAATTACTCCATGGAGGCGGCTGTGCAGCAGATTGCCGATCATTTCGGCGGCAACGCGGAACAGGCTCAGCAGGAGATTCGGGATACACTGCTGCTGCTGGCCATCGATTCGGACGACGAGATAGGATTTTGCTGGTGGGATGCGGGTGAACTGCAATTTTTCATCCGCAAAGAGGACTTGCTGGCCAGAAATTTCGAACGCACGTATTGTTCGCTGTACTCAAGCTGAGCCCAATATATATGGGGGGATGATCCATGAAGGAGAAGGTCATTGAGGCATACGATAAGCTGGCTGGAGACTACGAAAGACATGTGGATTCGCAGAGCGGGCATAATGCTTATTACGAAAGGCCAGCCATGCTCAAAGTGTTACCGGCGGATATGGAGCAAATGACCGTCCTAGATGCTGGTTGTGCCGCAGGATGGTATACGGAGCAATTTATTATACGCGGGGCCAGGGTTACAGCGGTTGATCTGAGCCCGGCGATGGTACAAGCCTGTAAGAGACGAGTCGGCAATGAAGCGACTGTATTTGCATGCGATATAACCGAAGACCTGCCCTTTGAAGATGAGGCGTTTGATCTTATCGTAAGTTCATTGACGCTCCACTACATCGAGGATTGGACGCCGACCTTTCGCGAATTTCAGCGAGTGCTGAAACCTGGTGGAGGTTTGATTTTCTCCGTTCATCATCCTTTCATGGATGTTAAACATTTTGATCGACCAGACTACTTTGCCCGTGAGTTATTGACGGAGGTTTGGAACAAACAGGAGTCTGGACCCGTAGAGGTTACTTTCTATAGAAGACCGATTCAAGAAATCATTAATGTAACTTCATCTCGGTTTAGAATCGAACAGATCGTTGAGCCGCAGCCCAGTTTAGCGCATAGGGACAATCCGGAAGCTGCGGAATGGGTGGCCAAATGGTTTGATCGCCTAATGACGAACCCTCATTTTCTGATTGTGAAAGCTAATAAATCGTAACTCGGAATCCATACATATTCATAGGGGAACCGCGTCCATCGCGGTTCTTTTTGTGGTCATATGGCCTCCGCCATATATTTCATGGGCCGATTATTTCGAATGAAGTCCGCTTTTCGTTTGCTGCATGGTTATATAGGTATCCAAGTTTCTGGAGAGGAGGGGAAGGATCATCAACGCGGAAACGATTGAAGAATATGTTCAACAGACTCAGGATGGGCATGCAGAGGCATTTATTCCTATCGTAAGTGAGTACCAGCGCCAAATGTATATTTACTGCTGCCGACTACTGGGTAGCGAACAGGAAGCAGAGGACGCAGTGCAGGAAATCTTCTTGAAGGCATACAAATCGATCACAAAGTATAAGCCTTCGGTCAGCTTTAATGCATGGTTATATAAGATCGCTTACCATCATTGTCTGAATGTAATTCACCGGCGGCAATTATCGCAGAAGCTGGGAAGATTGTGGAAAGGACAGATTTTCGCCGAAAGCGCAGAGCAGGAGTACTTAAGAGGGACATTCAGCGAACCGCTAAGGAGAGCACTGGTGGATCTTACGGTAGAGGACAGAAGCTTATTAATTCTGTATGCATTTCACGACAAGTCGTATGCAGAAATAAGTGAAATAACAGGAAAGACATCGGAAGCCGTCCGAAAAAAGATAACCCGAATCAGAATAAAACTGAAGGATGCCATGAATAAATGGAAGGAGGAAGAACAATGGGAAACATCGTTGATCCAATCGAAGAGTTGAGGCAGCATTCTGTACCGGACAGTCATTTTCGTGATGTTGAGTTTGTTTCAAGAGTCAGACAACATATGGAGGACGAGCAGCATAAAAGACGTTCAGGACTCCGATCCTTCAAGCGTAAAACCGTAATGTCTATCATAATTTCGTCTGTATTACTAGTCTCGTTCACTGCATATGCAGCAACAGGGCATATTCAAATCTTTAATAGTAAAGGGGAAATCGTTCTTAAAACAGCCGATCCATCATCGTCAGGGCTGCCAGCCAAACTGAGCAATCTACTGGAGGAATACAGGACGAGAGTAAAGTCCACGCTGAAGCCGGGAGAGCTGGCCGCCTATTACATCAAGGATGATTACATTAATAAGGACAACGGATATGATACGGCGAATCCCATAAAATTTGAATATCAACCGATAGACTATCTTTCCTATAAAGATTTTCAAAAGGAACTTGTTCGTACCTCGGCACCCACCCTAGAGATGCCTGGTTATCTTCCCAAGGGTGTGAAATTCGCTTATGGTCAAGTTTTTCCTTTCGGACCGGCACGCTTTGGAGAAAAAGACCGGGTGGAATATGATGAACTAAAACAGAGATTGATGAATCAGGCCGAATCATCCAACAGTGGAGAGAAGCTGTTTGTAGAGAAGCTGGATTGGTCGAAGGCCTTCAACTCCTTTGTATACTTATCCGATGGCAAGAGCAGCACAGCTGTATCGATCATGGCGGGGTATGGTCAAAGTGCAAGCTTAACCAAGTCTCTGAAAGCCTCTTCCGAGAAAATACAGCTGAAACATGTTGAAGCTATTTATCTCCAGGATGAGTCAGATGGAGATAGGATCAGTTGGTATGATAGCAAACAAAACATCGTATATACCATTATGGTAAATGTAAATGGTCAAATGACTAAGAATGACCTGAAGGCAATGGCAGAGAGCATGATTATTGACTAGTGAGATGGATTTGAAATAGGATTCGATCGGTTGAAGATGAACTCTAAACATGAAAACGAGTCGAGTTTACGTGTATAATAGCTATTAGTTATATAATAGAAGCAATGAGTTATATCACATCAAAGGGGAGAAAATCACATGTTATGGAATGAAATTACGACAATAGAAGAATGGGAAACGATTCTGAAAAAATCTTCCGAGCGCGGCCAAGTTATTTTGAAGCATAGTACCACTTGTCCGGTTAGCTCTAATGCTCTTTCGGAGTTTGAATCTTACTTGAAAAAGGCGCCAAACGGCGATGTGGATTATACGCTGGTTAAAGTCATCGAGTCCCGGCCGGTTTCCAATAAAATTGCCGAGGATTTGAACGTAAAGCATGAATCGCCGCAAATTATCTACGTGAAGGATCAAGCGAAATATTGGACGGCTTCACACTGGGCGGTTACGTCTGCGCACATCACCGCGGTTCTGGACTGAACAAAATCCTTTGTTGCGCCCGAAAGTATGGTGTAAAAGATGAAAGAACTGGAAGAACTAACATCAATAGAGGCCATCGAGCGGTTTATTCAAGATCACACCTTCAGTTTTTTATATGTATCTAGACAAGATTGCAGCGTATGCCACGCGATCTTACCCAAACTTAGAGAATTGTTAGAGCAGTTCCCTCGCATCTCATTGGGACATATCCAAGGCGAAGCCGTTGGGGAAATCGCCTCGAGATATTTGATATTTACCGCACCGGTACTCCTCTTATTCGTAGAGGGAAAAGAGCTTCTGAGAGAAGATCGATTTGTACAGTTTGGCGCGTTAGAACGGAAATTGGAAAACTTGATGGATCTCCTTAGCTAGCTGCCTTTGTATCGAGTCATGATGGTATGAAGCTGAACTTATGAGTACAATAATTATTTAGGAACGTATCTTCTTGGCTGAAAGCGAGTGTGGAGTATTTGAAGATAAGAGAGGCTAAGCTCGAGGATTACCCTGAGCTTAGGGAAATATTCTTGGCATCACGACGAGAAAATTTTCATTGGGCGGATGCAAACGAGATGGCGTTGGGCGATTTTGATAAGCAAACGGAAAAAGAATTTATACTATTGGCAGAGGAAAATACGATTATCCTTGGATTTACTGCGCTATATTTGCCAGACAACTTTATCCATCATTTATTCGTTCACCCGGATCATGCTGGCAAGGGAGTGGGCAGACAATTGCTTGATGCTGCGATTGAGAGGATGAGAAAGCCGATCCGATTGAAGTGTGTATCCGCAAATCACAAGGCGCTGAAATTCTACGAAAACAACGGCTGGGAAAGAGTGGTTGAGGAAGAGAAGCACGGCGAAAAGTATTGGGTTATGGAATTCAGATAACGCTTAGAAGAAAACTGGGAAACCAGTATTCAATGCAATTAATACTGAAGAGGACCGCGTAAATCGCGGTCTTTTTGCGTGCTCAAAATGATAGGAAACTACGTGCTGATTTCAAAAATTGAAGGAACATAAAAATTCGATTAATTGTCGAAAACAGGGGTTTTTTTGCAAGTTGTTGTTACTAAAGTATTAAAAATATTCGGATAAATGCCGATCTATAAATAGTACAAAAGATGCAATGGTTATGGAATCATAACGTGAATATGGATCTATTGAACTGGAATTTCACTTAACAAGACATTTTGTGAAGTGAGCCTATGTCAGAATATTGATGGAGGGGGAACGCGGTTCATTCAAGATGAACATTTTTGAAAAATGTAATGTATTCATGAAAGATTGCGGAAATATTCAATGTTTCCAGGAAAGTAGGTGATGCGAATAGGTTCGCTAATGAAATCCCTATTTTATATGGAAAATACATAAGAGATATCAAAGGAGAGACACCAAGTGAGTGACCAAGTGAGTGAGACAAAAACGTTCTCAAAAGGACTGCGTTTTAAGAATCTGAGTATTGTTACAAGAAACATGTTATGGACCAGCCTGTATATCATTATTACGGGTGTCATCGTGATTGGTTCAAGCTATTATATCCAGGACAGCGTACTGACGAAGCAGCTGCAATCCGATTCGGGAAAAATTATGGATACCTTGGTTAAGTCCGTATCGCTGGAAGATGCTCAAGCGGTGAAAGGCCAAACCGACCGCAATGCGGATATCCAAAAAAAACTTACCAAAACGTTTGATGAACTATCCCTAAGTCATCCCAACATTGCACAAGGCTATATTTTTGGACCGGAGCTCGAGGGTGGCAACAAGACCTCGATTATTGCCATGCCAACGGCAGTGCTTGATATGTTTGCCGAAGAAGACTTGAATCTGGGCGACTTATACGAACAACCGGAGATCCATGCTGACGCCGTGAGAGAGATGCTGAAAACGAAAAAAACCGTCTACACCAAAGGCTATAAAGATAATTATGGTACCTGGATCACCGTGCTGTATCCTTTCCAGGATGCCAGCGGCGAAATTTTTGCTTACATGGGGATCGACGTGGATGCAAGCTTAATCGCTTCCGGGAAACAGGCATTGATCACCAATACGGTTTTTGCGCTGCTGATTACCTTGCTGATTGTATTAGCGCTGCAGTACTTCACCATTAGACGTACCTTCGCACCGATCCAAGCATTAATGGGGGCGCTGGACAAGCTAAGCAAAGGTGACTTTACCGTCCAATTAAAAGCTAGCGATGATGAGCTGGGGCAGGTCAATGCCAAGTTCAATTCGACCGTTAATCAAATTAATGAACTTGTCACAACGATCAAAACGGTATCGGAGCACTCTGCAGAGCAGTCTAAATTCCTCTTCTCGGCTGTGGAAGTCAATAATAACAACTCTTCCGCTATTACTAAAAATATGGAGGAAATGTCGGAACGAGTCGCGCTGCAGAGCACTTCCATTACCGAAAGCGTGGTTTCGCTTGAGGAAATCTCATCTGGCGTATCAACGATTGCCGGCAATACATCGGATCTTTCCGAGATATCCGTGCACATGAAGGAGCAATCGGAACGCGGTAATCAAAATGTGGAGCAGGTGATCGAACAGATGAATTCGATTGATCATTCGGTCAAAAACTCGGTGAATATCATCGGAAAGCTGCAGAACCGTTCAAATGAGATCGGTCAGATCGTGCAGGTAATTACCGAAATTTCCTCTCAGACAAATCTGTTATCACTTAATGCCGGTATCGAAGCGGCAAGAGCGGGCGAAGAGGGCCGAGGTTTTGCTGTGGTTGCCAGCGAAGTTAAGAAACTTTCGGAGGAATCAAGAAAATCCGCAGACCAAATCATTGAATTGGTTCGATACATTCAGGATGAAACGGCATCTGCGGTAGAAGCCATCAGCGAAGGGGAACAAAACGTCGCCAAGGGAATTGAGGTTGTCAAAGAAACCGGTGAGCTGTTTAAAGGCATGCTGGTGGCAACCGATACAGTGACCAGTCAAATTCAAGAGGTGTCTGCAGCTACCCAGCAAATGGTTGCCGAGACCGAACAGATTACGGCAGCGATTAAACAACTGGCTGAGCTCGCAGAGAGAAACTCGTCTGTGTCGGGTGAGATCCGGATTAGTAGCCAGGAACAGCAGGCATCCTTTGCCAAAATCTTCGAGTCTGCGGAGCAGATTAACCAGGTTTCCGCTGAGCTGGAGGCCCTTGTAAACAAATTGCATGTGTAGTGTGTAGTACTACGAGGACAGAAACAGTAGAGAAAAAAGATGGAGCTGAAACCTTTGAATACAACATTGATGATCGAACAAGGCAAAGAATATTGGTTGAATGAACTGCAGCTACCTTTACCGGGATTCTATCTGTACACCGATGGTCCAGCGCATCTTCAGCAGCAAGAGCTTGATCATATGGCGATTAATCTTCGTATCGAAACCGGTAAGATCAAGCAGTTCAGCGATTCATATGACATGAAGGCATGGATGCTCACAAGCTATGTCGTATTTCTGTACCGAATGACGCACGATACCGATTTGCTGATCGGCGTGAACAATGAGAAGGGCAATCTCCTTCCGCTGAGAGTTAACTTAAGCAGTAGCGATTCATTCGCACAGATTCATGAGCAAGTTTTCGCCAAAATGGAGCAGATTGAAGGAAGCAGCTTTTCGCTTGAGGATATAGAAGGCTTCACCGGTCAATCGCTCGCTCTCCAAACGGTCTATGGAAGTAACGGGAAGGGTTATGCCTATAGTTCCAGCGGGCTGAACTGGATGGTTCAGGAAGAGACGGAGGACGAGTGGACACTCTATGTATCCTATGCACGGCCTTTGTATAAAGAAGAAACGATCGAAAAATTCAGCAGGCATTTTGAGCTGCTTGCTTGCGCGGCTCTTGAGCATGCGGACATGCCGGTTAGCCGTTTGCCTATGCTGACTGATGAGGACCGGAACGCATACACGATTCTCAATGACACGAAGCAGGAGCTGCCGGAAGATCCTACCATTGTGACAATGCTTGCTTCCATTGTGAAGAAATTTCCGGAGAGAATTGCACTATCGTCGAATCATGAGCAAGTAACGTATGAACAGCTTGACCGGTTGTCAAACCAAATCTCACATATGCTTCTAGACAAGGGGCTGCGTAAAGGCCAATTCGTCGCGATATTTATGAAGAGGGGCCTGGATACGATTGTTAGTATGCTCGGTGTGCTCAAGGCCGGTGGAGCCTATATCCCGCTGGATCCATCACATCCAGATGAAAGAAATGCCTATATTATCGAGGATACCGAATCGGCGATCATTCTTACACATCAGGATTTCACAGCAAAGCTGGATGGGCTCCTGGCAGGTTTTCAACCGAAGCCAGAATACTTCTGTCTTGATGATAAATTCCTTTCGTACTCGGATGAAGCCTGTGGCGTTCGCGTTGAAGGTGATGATTTGGCATACATCATCTATACCTCCGGTTCAACAGGCAAACCAAAAGGGGCCTTAATCGCCCATCAAGGCGTCGTGAACTTGGCACTGGCCAATCAAGAGAAATTACAGATGAGTGAACAGGATATCATTCTTCAATATTCCACCTTCAGCTTTGATGCTTCCGTTTACGATATATTCGGATCGCTGGCTTGCGGTTCACGACTGCATCTTCTCTCCGATGAGCAGCGTTTCTCCATAGACGCCTTTACGGAGGCTGTGGCAGAAACCAATGCAACGCGTGTCGCGATACTGCCTACGGTGTTTTTTAATCAATTGGCAGCGTATTTGCCTATGGAAGATACTCACGAATACCGTAATATCAAAACGATCGTGGTTGGTGGGGAAGCACTGGCCGGAGAAACCGTTCGTATGTTCCAGAAGAAGCTGCAGATTCCAATCGTGAATCTATACGGCCCAACGGAAACGACGGTTGTAGCAACAGGGCATGTCGTGAATTATGCGGTTCCGGACGATCTGGCCACCGTGTATATCGGGACGCCTTTTGCCAACTATGAATTGTATATTGTGAATGAGCATAATGAGTTATGTCCAACTTGCGTAACCGGAGAGCTGCTGATCTGCTCGATCGGCGTAGCCAAAGGGTATCTGAATCAGCCTGAGAAAACCAAAGAAGCCTTCATTCTGGATCCGTTAACACCAGAATCTGGTAAACAATACTACCGTTCCGGAGATTTGGTTCGCCTGCTGCCGAACGGACAAGTAGAATACCGGGGACGAAAAGATTCACAGGTGAAGATCAGAGGCTTCCGGATCGAGATTGGAGAGATCGAGGATAATCTGGCGAAGCATGAACGCGTAAAGGACATCGCGGTCATTCCGAGAATGGACGAGGACGGAACCAAAATGTTAGCGGCATTCTATACAACCCATAATGGACAGGCAGCTTCCGCTAAGGATTTGGTGCAATTTTTAAGTCAGAAAGTACCTAGTTATATGGTTCCTAAATACATGTGTTTTGTAGAAGAGATGCCACTATCCCCGACCGGCAAGATTGATCGTAAGAAGCTGGCATTGTACGAATTGTCGATGGAGATGGAAGAGGATGACTCCCACTACGAGGCACCGGTTAATGATATTCAGCGGGATATTGCTGCAGCCTGGGAAAGAGCACTCGGACAAACCAAAATCGGCATCCATGACGATTTCTTCGATATTGGCGGGTATTCTCTGAAAATCCTGGAGATTCTAGTGCTTCTTAAGCCGCAATATCCACAGTTGAAGATCAATGATTTCTTTGTTTATCCGACGATTGCAAAATTGGCGGAGAGAGTAGAGGAACTGGGTCAGCAGACGATTCCATCCGATCAAACAGAGAATAGGGATCTTCCTATTCAGGATTTGGCTGAGTATCCGATCTCATTCCCTATCAACCAGGGTTCGGGACAACCTATCTATACCCAGCAGCATATTTTGCTGACAGGCGCGACGGGATATTTGGGATCACATCTGCTGAATGAACTGCTGAAACAATCGACCGCTACCGTGTACTGCCTGGTTCGACCGTCGAAGCTGATGGAGCCCTATGCTCGCCTTGAGCAGATCATGACCGGATATTTTGGCGAAGAGGTCAAGACTCGTATGGATAAAAGGGTGATCGCGATTCAGGGCGACTTGGAGCAGGAGTTTCTCGGGCTCGGAGCCCAAGACCGTGCATTGATTGAAGCGCGCATCGATTCCATCATTCATTGCGGAGCTGAAGTGAAGCATTTTGGCGATTCCGACTATTTTGCCAGAGTGAATGTGGAGAGTACGGACCGCTTGTTGGCTTTGGCTCAGAGAAGACCTCATATCCGATTCCACTTTATATCTACGCTTGGGATCCCTGAAGATTTGGCACTGGGTGGTCAATGGGATGCCATCGTTGCCGGAACGGGATATGAAGAGTCCATCATCGAGAATGTCTATACGAACAGCAAGCTGGAGGCAGAGAAGCTGGTCATTAAAGCCGGTGCAGATAGAGGAATCCCGGCAGCGGTTTATCGCGTGGGGAATCTGTCTTGTAACTCGGAGAACGGAATATTCCAGAAAAACATCGACAACAACGCATTTTACCGCATGCTGAAAGCGATGCTGCTGTTGAAGAAAGCGCCTGGCGTGAGATGGGAAGTGGATATTACGCCGATTAACTATGCCGGGGAGGCCATTACCGCTCTGCTGCTTCAACAAGAAACGGTTGGGCGAGTGTTCCATATCTGCAACCCGGTTGCCATTCCTTATGAGGACATGGTGGGGCATTTTAAAGCCTATGGATATGACATTTCAGTAATGGACTGGAAGGCATACGAGGCATGGTTATTGGATCCGCAGCAGCCGAAGGATAAGGAAGGCCTTGAGCTGGCGATGGCACAGTTCGAAGGCGACGGAGCAAAGAATTCCATCTACCGGTATACTTGTCCGCAAACATCGGAATTCCTCAAGCACACGGGAGTAAAATGTGCTGTACCGGACAAGCTGTTATTCGAAAAAA
The DNA here is from genome assembly GCF_050482385.1 of Paenibacillus lautus. Taxonomy (GTDB): domain Bacteria; phylum Bacillota; class Bacilli; order Paenibacillales; family Paenibacillaceae; genus Paenibacillus_AQ; species Paenibacillus_AQ lautus_B. Next base: position 267,065 of record NZ_JBCNHV010000015.1, on the reverse strand, counting down.
TGATAGAGTATGCCGTTAGTATCGGATATTTCGTGAAACCGGAGTAACGATATGTAGGCAAGAAGCATGAAACCGCGAGAAGCTCTCGCGGTTTTTTTGTGGTCAGGATCAGGCATCACTGGCAAATATTTTTTTTGAAACGTGAGTGTGGTACGATCATACTGATTTAAGTCCAGTAACACCAAATGAGGTGGCCTATGAATCACGAACATTGGAAGCAGGCAGAAACCGCACTGGCTTGTATGGAAGTTATCAAGAACGGTGATAACGACCCTGTCACGATTGAAGGTGAATCAGATGACCTGCGCTGCATCGGAATCGGGACGGATGCTGCAGTATTCGTATACGAACCTTTGCCGGCCTACGCGTTCAAACTGTATGCTGCAGAGGCGCTGCCTAAGAAGGAAGCGGAGATTAAGGTCTATCAAGAGCTGGTGGGCAGCCCCTATTTCCCTGCATTTTATGGGGCAGGTGAGCGTTATGTGGCGATCAGCCATGAATCCGGATTAACCCTGTATGACTGTTTGCTCTATGGTGTGTCCGTTCCAAGGCAGGTCATCGATGATGTGGAGGCAGCACGCTCCTTTGTCCGCAGCAGGGGCTTAAACCCGCGGGATATTCATTTGAAGAATGTACTGCTGCAGGAAGGCAGAGGGAAGGTGCTCGATGTATCGGAGTATATTCAGGAAGGAAACGACAAGCGATGGGAGCATCTCGTATGGGCATACGACAACGTATATCCGCTGCTTGAGGGCAAGAAGCTACCGCTATGGGTATTGGAGGCCGTGAAGAACGGATATTACCGTCTTGACCCATCCAGTGTGAATATGCAGGAATTTGCGGACCGGATTGGGCGACTGTTCTTCAGAAAATAGGACCCATTCGAAACAGGTAGGAGCATCCCCTCTTAACAAACGAAACGAAGCGCTATCTTAAGAACATATTTGGCGGATTCAATCCCCCTGAAGCTGTAACTGCTCCAGGGGGATTTTTGTATTTAGAAGATACTCCAGTCCATCTCCCGAGATATGGACTGGAGTAAATGCACGCCGGCGTAGCTGTTTCCTTTATCATTCAATGCAGGGCCCACCACGCCGATGCCATAACGGCCAGGCACAAAAGTTAAAATGCCCCCTGAAACGCCGCTCTTGGCGGGTAAGCCTACCTGAATGGCGAATTCTCCTGATGCGTTGTACATGCCACATGTCGTCATGAACGTCTTGGCGATTTGAACATATCTTCTCGGTATGAGCGCTTTGCCGGTTAGCGGATCCGAACCGTTGCAGGCTAGCACCAATGCCATTCTGGCTAAATCGGCGCAATCCACAGCGATGGAGCAGTGCCGAAAATACACCTCTAAAATCTCTTCAACATCTCCGCTGAGCACCCCGTTTTCCTTCAAAAAGAATGCTATGGAGCGATTCAGATTCCCTGTTTCCGATTCGGAGCGGTAAACGCCCAAGTCATATTCCAAACCAGCGTTGCCGGCTAGCTCTTTAAGGAACTGAAGAATTCGGTCGGATTTCTCGTTCGGGCTGTCTCCGCGAATTAAGGAAGAAACGGTAATCGCGCCTGCGTTAATCATCGGATTAAAGGGAATACCGGGTCTGACTAACTCCAGCTTCAGCATGGAATTGAAGTTGTCTCCGGTCGGCTCCATGCCGACCTTGCTGAAGACGGCATCCTCTCCATTGTCCATCAGCGCTAATATTAGCGTAAACACTTTGGAGATGCTCTGCATCGTAAAACGCAGCCCGCAATCCCCGGCGGTGACCGATTCACCCTGCGTGTTCATTAAGGTGATGCCCAAAGCATCATGGGGAGCTTTGGACAGCTCGGGGATATAGGAGGCGACTTTGCCTCTGCCGACACATGGCGAGCTGGCTTCCAGCCAGCCGGGGAGCTGCTGGCGGATGGCTTCGATTTCGGGTGACATCATCTGTTAAACCCCTTTCTTGGCCTCTAGTTAAAATGCTTCAGTCAAATCACAGGCGATTTCAAGTTTGAACAGAAGCCAACAGGCTTTGTGCATGTTCAGGGTGTTTTATGACCACGCCAAGGATTCAGAAAGCATGTATTACGCATGGGTATCCTATTTGCTGCAGACACCCGGGTATTGGACCGGAGTAACGGGCGGACTGCGTTATTTCGACGATCAAAATATGCTGAAGCTGCTTGAAGATACTAAGCAGTTGATTGAGGCGCGATGCAACAAACGCCATGTCCCATTAGAGATGGCATCCGTTCAGGATCTCGAACAGGATCATGAATTATTTCTTGGTATGAAACACTTATATGAAAGATTTAATGAGATCGCTCCCGATAGCTTGAAACGGATCAGCATGTTTATTCGTTCCAATCCGCAGGATTTTGTCGTGTTAAAGGAAGAATAGTCCTAATGTCAGAATGACTTGAATAACAGAACGCTATAGCCCGCCATGGCCATGCCCATGCTGCGGGTTTTTGTTTTATTCTGAGCCAGCATGTTTGTGTAAGTGCACTCAACAAGTTTGTTAAGCTTTATGTAAGGTTCGTATAAAAATCGTGTAAGGTTCGTCTTCTATAATTACATCTGTGCTTAACTAACGATGACTTGAAGGAGAACGCGATATGACAACCATATTACAAGCAAAACATGTTGAAAAAACATTCGGTAGTCAAGGAAATCAATATACGGCATTGCAAGACATCAATCTTGAAATTCAGGAAGGTGAGTTTGTTGGTATTATGGGACCTTCCGGGGCAGGCAAATCCACGCTGCTGAATATTTTCTCAACGATCGATACACCGTCAGCAGGCGATATTACCATTGCCGGACAACATATTGTATCGATGAATGAGGAGCAGCTATCCGATTTTCGCCGGAATCAGCTCGGATTTATCTTTCAGGACTACAACCTGCTGGACACGCTCACCGTCAAAGAAAATATTTTGCTTCCCCTGGCATTGTCCAAGGTGCCTGCAGCCGAGATTGAAAAACGGGTGAACGAGATCGCCGATACGTTCGGGATTCGCGATATCTTAAACAAATATCCTTATCACATCTCGGGTGGTCAGAAGCAGCGTACCGCGGCCTCGCGCGCCATTGTTGCCAATCCAAGCCTCATATTGGCGGATGAACCGACAGGGGCGCTGGATTCCAAGTCGGCAACCAGCCTGCTGCAAAGCTTAAAGAAACTGAATGAGATCCAGCGTGCCACCATCATGATGGTCACTCACGATGCTTATGCAGCAAGCTACTGCAAACGCGTCATTTTTATAAAAGACGGGCAGCTATACCAGGAGCTTCATCGAGAAGACCAACTGCGCAAGGTGTTTTTTGATCAGATCCTGGAGGTACTGGCTGCACTTGGGGGTGAGCATGATGACACTGTTTAGCATAGCCAGAAAAAACATCCGCAAAAATTTCACCAATTACTTTTTATATTTTGCTTCGATGATCTTTAGTATCGTCATTTACTTCACTTTTGTTTCACTTAAATATGATACTGCGATTCAGTCCGCAACGGAGGGGTCGACAAAAATCAGCTCGGCCTTTAGCGGTGCCGCCGTTGTGCTGATCATCTTCGTGGCTATATTCATTTGGTACTCCAATTCCTTCTTTACCCGCAAGCGCAAGAAAGAAGTCGGATTGTATTCATTACTAGGTGTTCGGAAGAAACAAATCGGTCGGATGTTATTTTATGAAAACTTTCTGATGGGCGTGCTGGCTCTACTGGCCGGGATTGCCCTGGGCTCCGTGCTGACGAGATTTTTTGTATCCCTGTTAATGAAGGTCATGGGATATGATGCGGTATCGAACTTCTCGATATCGCCTGCGGCCATCATCAACACCGCCATTGTGTTTATGATCATTACGCTTATCACGTCACTGCAGGGTTACCGACTGATCTACCGGTTCAAATTGATTGAGTTGTTCCATGCGGATCAGGAGGGAGAACGGGAGCCAAAGGCTTCATGGATCACCGCTGTATTGTCACTGGTATTCATAGGCACCGGATACTGGCTTGCTCTGCAGAACCTGCTGGAATCCAAGGCTTGGGCGGCGATGGGATTCATGCTAACGCCACTCGTCATCCTGACGACGGTGATTATCGGAACGTATCTGCTGTTTAGTACTCTGACCGTGACATTGTTGAAAATATCCAGAAGTAACAAGAACAGATTCTGGAACGGGATGAATATGATCGGTGTCTCCCAGCTTCTATATCGGATCAAAGGCAATGCGCGTACACTCACGATCATTGCCGTCCTTAGCGCGACAACACTTACTGCTGTTGGGACGGCTTACAGCTTTTATTACGGTAATGCAAGCAATGCCGGGCAAGCGAACCCCAACAGCATGATGTGGATCTCCCATGATAGCAGCGTGACCAAGCGAGCCGACGAGTTGATAGACTCAACTCCGCAGCACGAGCTGTTATATCATGCGTCCGTCCCTATCTTGGAAGTGGATGCTGATGTCAGTGGGCTGAACGATGTTTTTTCGCATGACATCCAATCATACAGCGTCATCTCCCAGCATGATTTTAACGAGCTGGCGAAGATGCAGGGCCGCAAAGACACCATCACATTAAGTGGAGACGAGGCAGTCGCCTTGGATCCGGCCTATTACGAAGGAATTTCACCGACATATGTGGGTTCTACGGTGACACTCAAACCAAACAAGCAGGAACTGCCAATTACCTTTAAGGAACTGAAGAAATACAGCGTGCTGAACTTGGGTACGGTCTATTCTACTGTGGTTGTAAGCGATGAACGGTTTGCCCAATTGGAGAAACAAGCGAACACGATCATACTGGAGGCCTATGGCATATCGAATCAAGACAAAGCGAAGCAGCTGACGGAGGATCTCGAAGGCATCTTGCCGGAAAGCGCGTCATTTGCCAGCTATTATCAGGATTATGCTAGAGGAATGGAAGGGTCAGGCCTGTTGATTTTTATGGGAGGATTTCTGGGGCTTGTGTTCCTCACGGCGACCGGCAGCATCATATATTTCAAGCAATTAACCGAGGCAAATTCGGATAAGGCAAGATATCAGATATTAAACAAGATCGGCGTAAATCGGCGTGAGGTTAAAAAGAGCATAGCCCAGCAAGTGCTGTTCATCTTTGCTTTACCGCTCGTTGCCGGCATTGCCCACTGTGCTGTCGCACTGTCCGCGTTGTCCAAACTTCTGCATATGAATCTTGTGATTCCGGTCGTGATCTGTATGGCCGTCTATACCTGTGTTTATTTGATCTATTACGTCGTTACCGTTAGATCCTACTATAAAATTGTAACCAAAACTAAATAACCTATCATAAAGGAGTAAAGTCATGAAAAAAACGATGATCTTCGGCGGCATCCTTGTCGCCATCCTCATTGGATTTGTTGTATTTATTCAAAATGTGAACATTAACCGTCTCGGAACGGATCAATATTATGTGCAAATTGAGGATGGAACCCGAGTGGAAGAGAAAGCGGATAATGGAGAGAAATACATCTACTATGAATACAACTTGGAGGGCTTCAACAAAGAAGGGAACGCGAAGACGTTAAGCTTTAGGGCGAACAAAGAACTGCGAAAGGAAGCGTACTTGCGTTTATACGTCAAGGAAAAGGGTGTCAGTTCCTATCAAGAGGTACAGGCAAGCGAGCTTCCGGAACCAGCCAAGGTTAAGCTTGAAACGTTAGGAAAATAAGGACGATATCAGAGGGAGAGAATAACATGACGCATGTAAAAGAAAAAACGACGATCCTATCGAAAAAGGCTATTATTGGCTCACTTGCATTGACATTGACTGCATGCCCGCTCATCAACGCGGGTCATGCAGCGGCAAAGGCCGGTTCCCCGACTACAATTTCACAAGTCTCAGCGAGCGTTGAAGCGCATGCGCCGATTCAATATCATATTCAGGCGAGACTGAACGAGAAGAACATGACCATGCAGGGAAGCAGCATGGTTACCTATCGAAATACCAGTCAGGATACGTTGAATCAGCTGGTATTCCATACCTATGCCGATGCCAACCGTTCGAAATCGACACAAACGTCCATGTTTAAACGATCGAACGAAGAAATCAGCAAGAACCATCCCGATAAGAAGCCGGAAGATTTTCTCGGAGGTATTGATATTCAAGGAGTGAACGCTAACAGCCAAGCTCTCGAGTTCCATAATCAAGATCAGGCTTTGACTATTCAATTGAAGGAGCCCCTTCAACCGGGCGCAACGATATCGGTACATATGGATTTCTCTCTGAAAATCCCGTATGGTTCGCAGCGCTTATCGTATTACCAGGATATTGTGAACGGCGCGCACTGGTTTCCGGTTTTGTCGGTCTATGACGAGGAGAAGCATCAATGGAATACCACCCCTTACAGTCCATCATTCGAAACCGATTATTATACTTCTGCAGATTATGAAGTAGAGTTCAACGTTCCCGACGCTTATCAGGTGGCGATGCCAGGCAAGATAACGACACGGAATAACGTGGAACCCGGCCGCAAGATTGTTTCTGCTGTTGCCAACAACACAAGGGAATTCGTATTTTTTGCCAGTCCCAATTTCAAAGTGGACAGTGTTACCCGCAACGGCTTGACGATTGAATATTTATATTTTGATAACGAACCGGGAAAGAAACAGGTCATTGATCGGTATATCGATCAGGCCTTTAAAGCCATTGAATTTTTTGGTGATAAATACGGCGCTTATCCTTATCCGGAATTTCGAATCGTCGAGTCTTACGTGGAGGGTGTGGCTATCGAATATTCGCGGGTCATCCAGATGGGACAGGTTCACAGTAAAGCCGATCCCGCGCAGGACACGGTATTCGTTCATGAAATCGCTCATCAGTGGTTCCACGCTCTAATCGGGAACGATTCGGAGAAGGAATCTTTCCTGGACGAAGGTTTTGCCGATTTTTCCAAGGTGTATTTTGCCGAGAAGCAGGGAGATAAGCTGAATGGTTTTAAATCCATTCAATTTGACGATTCCAAGATGGAGCTTGCCATAGCATCGACCAATGACGAGGTGGGGGATTTGGCTAGCCCGGTTTATTACGAGAAAGGTCGCCAAGCGATCTACCAATTGTACCGGTCGGTTGGCGAAGAGAAATTTGACCACTTGATGAGGGAATATTTCAAACGCTATGTATACAAAAATGCTACCATTGAAGGACTTCTCCAAACGATAGAAGACGTGCTCGGAAAAGAGGCGCGAAACGAAATGGCAACGGCCCTATATCAACCGGGGTTTGTGCTTAAGCCTGAATTCCAACTGTCCGAAGAGGAGAAAACCGCATATATGCATGATCAGTTTCAATTGCTGTACCAAACAGCCCTTTCCCAAATTCCAGGTTTGCCCTACGAAACGATGAGCCGCATCATGGAGAAGGCTCTTCAGGGAGAGCCATTATCGATCGTCCTGAGCGATCAAGTCAGCAATCAAACTCGCAAGCAGCAAGAAGCCATGGTGAACCAGCTCACGATGCTTCTTGATATCGGCGGGGTGAAATATGACGTTATTCGGGATCGCCAGGTGTTGAAAAAGAAATTGAAGAAGGAACTGGGGACAAGCAATCTGATCGTGATCGGTAACGGTAAAACGAACGGGGTGATCCAGGCCCTGAAATCCGGTATCATCGAGCGGGTGAACAAAATGGGCTTCGCCTGGAAGGATACCATGAATCAACCGAATGCTTCCGGGGCGTACGTGATCAAGCATCCATTCAATCAAAATCGCTTGATGCTGCACTATTTTTGGAATGGAGATCATGTAACAGATGAGGCCTTGGAGACCTATATGGCGAAAATGCAGGAATCCCTCGGATTCACGAGCGCTTTTTATCAGTACTATGTGATGGACAAGAAAGGCAAGGTGGTGTTAGATAAACAAGAGGAGAACCCGCTATCGAAGTTTTTTGCGGAGGAGTAAGCTTGATGTATGTTTCCTTCTCAATGCACCATGCGCTGTTGAATAGCAGCCTGGCAGGAGGGAAAAATGTTGGTTATAGCAGGGGGTGAACGAATTGGCGTTTGATCAAAAGGTACTTGTCGTTGATGACGAGGCGGATATTGTCAGGCTTCTTCAAACCGTGCTGATCAAGGAAGGCATCGATCAGGTATATACCGCAGCAACAGCGGAAGCAGCATGGCTTGAATTCCAGAAGTGGCAGCCCGATCTTGTCATTCTGGATATCATGCTTCCGGATGGAGAAGGATACGAGGTATGTAAAAAAATACGCAGCGTCTCCAATGTTCCGATATTCTTCTTATCGGCCAAGACCGAAGAGATTGATAAAATCCTGGGTTTCGCCATCGGCGGCGACGACTATATCACCAAGCCCTTTAGTCCGAAGGAAGTGGCTTACCGGATCAAAGCCCGGTTTCGGAGACCGGATGTTTCTGAGCATGAGGACAAACTGAATCGCGTGATTAAGAAAGGCCCCTTTGAATTAGATGAAGAGAAGGTGGAGCTGAAGAAGAACGGCAAGGTTATTCCACTAAAACCGAAAGAGCTGGGATTGCTTACGCTGCTGCTTAAACATCCGGGCCAGATCATCAGCAAGGAAAGTTTATATGATCAGGTATGGGGTGAGGAATTCTTCGGATTCGATAATACCGTGATGGTTCACATCCGGAGGCTGAGGGAGAAAATAGAAGAGGACCCTTCCAATCCCCGGTATCTGCTTACGGTAAAAGGCCTTGGGTATAAGCTTGTCGTAGAGGATGAATAAGGGATGAAGTGGAAGCTGACCGGCAGGTATCTGGTCTCCGTGGTTCTTATCGTTGTCATCGTTATTATTATGAACATCGTGGTGATTATCGGCTTATTCGTTCTACAATCGGTGAATGAGGATTTCCCACTTTTAAATCGGCAAACCTCAGCAGAATCGATATCCCGATCCTTCCAGGAACATATCGTAATATCGGGATCAGGTGCTTCGATAAGTGAGAAAGGCAAGGTGATTCTGGAGAAGAATCAGGCATGGGTTCAAATTCTGGATGAAGATGGCCGGGAAATCTACCGCTATCTTGCTCCGGAAGAAGCCAAAACAAAGTACGCCCCCATCGATATTGTGCAGATTTATAAGTATGTCGAGAAGGAAGTGCTTTCCACCGTCTTTATTGGCGAAAAGACAGGCTTCGAACATCGTTACAGTTACTTGATTGGATTTACGACGCCATACCTGGAGCGACAAGTGTTAACCTTCGATTCACGGAACTTTGCACAGATGTTTAAGGTGTTTAGTGTGTCCCTCATCATCGTTGACGGATTCATCGCCTTATGTATCGCTTATATCTTCAGCAAGCGGCTGACCAAACCCATGTTTATCTTACTCGACAGCATTAAGCGTTTAGCTAGCCGTGATTATAACGTCCATCATCAACCTAAGGGGATATATAAGGACGTGTTCGCCAATATCAATCTTTTGGCCCAAGAGCTGAAATCTAGCGAGCAGGAAAGAAAGAAATTGGATGCGATGAAGGAAGAATGGATCGGCAATATCTCGCATGATATCAAAACGCCCCTTGCATCGATTCAAGGCTACGCGGAGATGATAAAGGACACGGAATATCAGTTCTCCATGGATGAAATACGGGATTACGCTGGGATCATCGAAGGAAAGTCCAAATATTTGAGAGACGTTATCGAGGACTTGAATCTGTCAACCCGCTTGAGGAATAAAAAACTAACGTTGAATAAGAAAAATGTAAACCTAGTAAGCCTGGTACGCAATGTCGTGATCGATACGCTGAATGACCCGAGATACGCCAATCGGGACATTGACTTTAGCAGCAGTCATGAGATCATTAAAATTGAGGTTGATGATATTCTGATACGCAGAGCAATCAGCAATCTAATCTATAATGCGATTGTTCATAACCGTGAGGATATTTCGATCAAGGTCCAGGTCGAGAAGTTTGAAGAGCATATCCTGATTCGTGTGGAGGACAATGGAAAAGGCATTAAGCAGGAGGAGCTCGGAAGAATCTTCGATCGCTATTACCGTGGGACCAATACGGGAGAACTCCATAAAGGGTCAGGTCTTGGCATGGCTATTACGCATGACATTGTGATCGCGCATGGAGGACATATTCAGGTTCATAGCACGCTTGGCCAAGGCACAGTTATGGAAATCAAACTGGTACAGAACAGCGCCGATATGAATGATGGTTTTCTGACGGTTAAAGACCATGGTCAGGAGTAAATATACGCAAAAGGGATACACTACCGCAAAAGGAGTGTATCGCTTATGAAACTGGTTGTAAAGTTATTGGTGCATGGAGTTTTGATTACCGCACTGCTGGTTGCACTTACCGATGCTTCGTTCACAGGGGCTTTATTGACGGCATTAGGAATTGGCATCGTTGCTTATTTGGTGGGAGATTTATTTATTCTGCCACGTACCAGCAATATGATGGCAACGATTGCCGATGCCGGATTGGTATTTGTAATGCTGTGGATTATTGGCGGTGTTGCGAACTGGACCCTTGATTTCTCGGAGGTGCTGCTGATTGTAGTACTTGCGGGAAGCTTTGAGTATTTATATCATATGTGGCTCAGGGGCGAGCATTTGTTTGAAAAGAGACGGCGGGCCTCGTAACCACAGTAAAAACCTTAAATCGATAAATATGCGTATAAAATAACCCCATGGCTCGTTCAAGAGCCATGGGGTTATTCAGTTTCTTACCTCTTAAGGCTTAGCATTCTTCCAATAAGCATAAGCATGCACCAAGCTACCGGTAAAGGACGGCGAATCCTTCAATAACTCAGGCAGCTTGGCAAGCTCTTCCTCCATGTAAGCTGCTCCTTCTTCATAGAAGGTAATATGATCGCCTTCATGGCTGGCTTTGATCTCGACGGAAATCTTGATCGGTTTGCCCAGCTCATCGGCAAATGCAATCTCTTCCTTAGCGACTGCGATAATCCCGTTCGATCCTTCCGCTTTATCCCGGAAGGCCATGAGTGAAACATGGTCCATTCGGTTGATCATCCACTTGCTGAGCGACATATCTTGTCCGGTAACTTTGTATTTATCCAGCCACACGGCCATATCCATACTTGCTTCTAGATTGGAATCCTTTTTCAATTCCGTAACAAAGGCATCCAGATTCGCGGTCCATTCGGAAATAACCTGCTGCGAATTTTCCCTCCACGCAGGCAACACATAAGGCTCAATGTCTAGGTGAATGCCGTGAAAACGCTCATCGCCTTCCACAGCGCGATTGTAGTTCTTCACGTAATTGACCAATCGCATCATTCTGGGCCGGTTCTCCTCAAGTGCCCATATCGGATGGCCACCCAGAGCGTGAACCTCTATTCCAGCTGCAGCTGCTTGTTTAACAAACGATGAGTACTTTGTGTAAGGCTGCTCCAGGTCCAGTCTTACATATAGCCAGTTCAAGTTCTTCTCTTTTGCAAAATCAAGAATTTCCTGACTGTTTCGAATCACTTCATGGGCTTCCCATATATATGTGCCTCTTACGACAGGGTCCCGTGTAATGGGATCCGCATCTGGCACACGATCGCCTTCTCCCGGTTCAGGATTCGGATCGGGGTCCGGGTCCGGTGGTGGAGTAGTAGGTTCCTCTTCGTCTGGCGGTACGGTCACATCACTGGACATGTTTTGCCAGTTGCGAATATCGTGGATAGCGATCCCGGCAAAGGATGCATATGAACCGAGCGCACTTGACAGATGTTCCATTTTCGCGTTCAATGATTCCTTGCCATATCCATAAAAGGTGGTGTGAGGCTCTCGCGGCATTTCTTTCGTGTTAACCCCAATAAGAATCTGCTTACCAAGTCTGTTGGCAAGCTCAAGCTCATCACGCGTCAGATCCAGAATGCCATTCTCGGATTCTACTTGGTTCCGATAGGCCATCACGGTAACCTGGTCAAACGTACCGATCAACCATTCATTCAGACTGGTTCCATTACCCAAGGTGTATCGATCAAACCAGAAGGGGATGTCAATTCCGAGTTCGAGGTCGCTACCGGATGCTTGATTCAAGAACATTATAAGATTTTGCTCCCAGGTGCTGATGACTTCGTCCGTCTCATCCTCCCACTGGGCAAGTACATACGGCTCTATATCAAGATGGATTCCGTCAAATCTGGCACCGGTCGAAACCTTGCCGTTATAGTTCAGCACCCAATCAGCGAGTCCTAGCATATCTTCCCTATGTTCGGTGAGGGCCCATCTTGGATCTCCACCTAAAGCATGCACTGCGATTTGATTCTCATGCGCACGCTTTATAAATGCCTCGTAAATTTCAGGAGGCAGTTGACGATCAATCTGTAAGTAGATTAGAGTAATCCCCTCATCACTGGCAAAATGAAGCAGTTCTTCGCCTCCATCTTTAATCAGATCCGTCTGCCAGATCCAAGTTGCTCTTGTTGTAGCGTTTTCTCCATAAGCCGGGGTTTGAAGCCCCACCAGAAGCATGACAGCTAACAAGCTGGCAAGCATCGGGTAACCTTTCACTTTCATGTTTTCCCTCCATTTCTCTGCGAGAACTCCACGTATTCTCTATTTAGTAAACGGGGTTATTATAGCATTGATACCTCAAAAAAAGATGAGCCCTTGTTCTTACGGGACAGGCAGCAAGGAACACAGCGAACGAATGATCCGTTTAAAAAGAACTACGCTATATTTGGCAAAAATTGACTAAATAATATAAAATATATGAATTTGAACAAAATTAAGGCTAACTACTCAGGAAGAAAGTTGTGGTTTTGACTTCGATATGGTCTAGTGTCACTGTTTTAATAACGAACGTCATTAAATTTATGGGTTTTGAAGATTCGAAAGCTTACATCATAGCAACTAGTAATTTAAGGGAGGGTGCCACTAGTCAGAGGCCGAAAGTGAGACTCAGCATATAGAAATGATTCATCATGTTGAATTTGTAAAAAACACCCGTATACGGCTTGGAATTCAAGTCCATCCTAGAACTAAAAACATAAGGTGGGCGCACATGATAAATTTGGAATCCAGATTGGAGAATATCGAAGACCGTTTTGTGAATATAGATACCTATCTATGTAAACATGATTTTACGTTAGCCGGCAATTGGGATTACAAGCATGGTTATCTGGACCGGCGCTTGGATCAGGAGCGGATGGTGTGGCTTCGGATCCCTTTTCTGGTAACCAAAGGCAGCTTGGATGGCGAATGTGGCGGCTGCCATGCTACGATAAAGCTCGGTCGTCCATTCGTGTTTAGACATATATACAATACGGGAACCGACAAGCATGCGGCACCTCGTTTATTGGGAGCTCTCTTTGATCAATTCCAGGCTCCGATCGACCCTGACGCATCGGTGCACGATATGTGGATTGAACAAGCAAGACAAGTGTTGGACGAAGTGGAGACAGGGTACTTGCAGTAACACCCTAATCGTGGAGATCGAGTTTTCTTGATCTCTTTTTCATATTTACATCATAACAAGCAAGGAGCTCTGACGTTTGCTGCAGCCAAAGGGCTCCTTTTTGTATGAGCAGAAAGAAATATGGAGATTAAAGAATATCCTTTGAAAACTTTAGAACTTTCGTAAAAGAGGGCTCAAATGATAAAGCATCCTGATATAGTAGGATAGACTTCAATATGCTGCCTCACGTGGATTTATTAAATAAATGAAGAAGGTGGATACCACTCATGAACAAAAAAACATTGTTTAATGATGGATGGACATTTGCAAAAAGTAGTCTTGACCTTACGGATTCGGCGAATCTTATATTCCAACCCGTGGATATTCCCCATGATTGGCTTATTTATAACACGGAGAATTTATATGAAAACAGCATGGGCTGGTACCGGAAGCAATGGTCGTGGAATAACGAGGGCGCTCAGGTTCTGCTGTGTTTTGACGGTGTGTATATGGATTCTTCGGTCTATGTCAATGGTCATTACGTGGGCGAATGGAAATATGGATATTCCTCCTTTGAACACGAAATAACGGATTTCCTGGTCGAAGGGGAGAATGTCATCGTTGTGAAGGTTGTGTTTCAAAGTCCGAACAGCCGATGGTATTCGGGGGCGGGCATCTATCGTAATGTATGGATAAAGACAAGGGAAGCGAACCATATCGCAACAGACGGTATTTACATATCAACAAAATGCCAGGAAAATGGATGGTTGGTCGAAGTCGAGACAGAAGTGAACACCGCAGATGATGTGCTTATCCACCACATGATCACGAAGGATGGTCAGAGGATCGCAGAGGTATCAGATCGCGTCAACGCTAACAACACTGGCAGTATAATGACTACGCAAACATTAGCTGTAGAGAATCCATTGCTCTGGAGCCCGGAAGAACCTCATTTGTATCAGTTGGTGACCGAAATGAGGGTGATTAGAACAGATTATCCGGCAGACCAGCATGATGAAATTGTAGAATCGGTAATACACAACGTGGGATTCCGCCATATCCAGCTTGATCCGAATCAGGGGTTCCTACTGAACGGCAGCAAACTGAAATTATACGGCGTATGCGAGCATCATGATCTCGGAGCATTGGGAGCAGCGTTCAACAAAACGGCCTTAGCCAGAAGATTTACCATTTTGAAAGACATGGGAGTTAACGCGATCCGCACCGCACACAATATGCCTGCTAAGGAATGGATGGATCTTGCGGATGAAATGGGGCTGCTGATCGCATCGGAAGCCTTTGATATGTGGGAACGACCGAAAACCCCTTATGATTATGCAAGGTTTTTTCCGGATTGGGTTCTGCGTGACGTGAGGAGCTGGGTCAAGCGGGACAGGAACCATCCGTCCCTTATCATGTGGAGTATCGGTAATGAAATATATGATACCCATGCGGATGAGAGAGGTCAGGCAATAACAAGTATGCTAATGGCAGAGGTTAAGCGATACGATCCCAAGCAAAATGCAAGCGTTACCATCGGATCGAATTATATGCCTTGGGAGAACGCACAACAATGTGCCGACATCGTGAAGGTGGCAGGTTATAATTATGCCGAGAAATATTACGAGAAGCATCATCAGGAACATCCGGATTGGATCATCTATGGCAGCGAGACCGCCTCGGTCGTACAAAGCAGAGGCATCTATCATTTCCCGTTTGAGAAATCCATTCTGGCCGATGATGACGAGCAGTGTTCCTCCCTCGGAAACAGCTCGACCAGTTGGGGAGCGAAATCGGCGGAGGCGTGCATTCTGGCTGAGCGGGATACGCCTTTCTCGCTGGGACAGTTTATATGGACCGGATTCGATTATATTGGAGAACCTACGCCGTATCATACCAAAAACTCTTATTTTGGTCAGATGGATACGGCAACCTTCAAGAAGGATTCCTATTATATCTATCAAGCGGCCTGGACGGATTACAAAACAAAGCCCATGGTGCATCTGCTGCCATACTGGGATTTCAACGACGGTCAAATGATCGATGTTCGCATCTGTTCCAATGCGCCTAGGGTTGAGTTGCAGCTAAATGGGGAAACCATCGGTGAACATGATATTGACCATGCACACGGAAGACAGCTTGTGGGCTGGTGGAAGATTCCTTATGTGAAGGGCGAATTGAAAGCGATGGCTTATGACGAAACAGGCCATATCGTGGCTACGGATATACGAACCTCTTTTGGCGATGCCAAGGGCATTGTTTTGCGCCCGGATAAGGAAGAATTAAGAGCCGATGGAGCAGACCTCATCTTCGTCGAAATCGCGATGGAAGATGAGGACGGCCATGCTGTCGAGAACGCGAATAACCGGGTGGAGGTCCATGTCACGGGTGTCGGACGATTGCTTGGACTCGATAATGGGGACAGCACGGATTACGATCCGTATAAAGGCCGAAGCAGAAGGCTGTTCGGCGGGAAGCTGATGGCGATCATCGGATCCACATTGGTGCCTGGCCAAATTCAAATCGAAGTGTCTTCGATTGGTTTGGAGAGCCGATGCCTACTTTTAACATCCATTCCCGCACAGGAAGAAATGACAACAGGCATATCGGCAAGCATGAATAACGAAGATGGGCCGTGCCTGACGGGGAGCATGCTTGAGCTTCCGCTTCGCAAGATTGAACTGATTAGTGAAGGAGGTCAAACATTTCATCCGTCCAATCGGCACATGGTGGTGCGTGCCAGGTTACATCCGCCGGAAACCTCTTATCAAGAGGTCGAATGGGCTGTCGTGAATGATGCCGGCATCGAATCCAATATCGCCAGTGTGGAAGCCGATGGTCATGAAGCTATCGTGACAGCTCTTGGTGACGGTGAGTTTCGTTTGAGGTGTACGAGTCGGAACGGGACGGATAAGACCAAGCTCATCTCCCAGCTTGAATTTCAAGTCGATGGTTTGGGTGCGGCCTACAAAGATCCATACTCCTTCATTTCGGCAGGACTGTATGACTACAGTCAAGGTGATGTGGGAAACGGGAACGAAAGAGGCGTAGCTACGAGCAGAGACGGTGAGACGCAGGTCGGATTTCAGGACATCGATTTCGGTCCACATGGCTCTGATACGATAACCGTTCCGATATTTGCACTCTCAAGCGAAGCGTACTCTCTGCAAATCTGGGAAGGCATGCCCGGTGAGGAGGGCAGCTCCTTGCTGGCTGATTGTATTTATCAGAAAGAGTCCAAGTGGAACGTGTATCAGGAAGAAACCTACCGGTTGTCCAAGAAGCTGCGCGGCATCACGTCAATATGCTTTGTCCTTCGTCAGAAGGTGCACATCAAAGGGTTTTATTTTCACGCGGGGAATAGAGCCTTCGAGCAGAATTTTGCCGCAGATTGCGATCGGATCTATGGAGATACCTTTACCATTATGGACAACAAGGTTGTTGAAGGCATAGGAAATAATGTGTCCCTCGAGTTTGACCCGATGGATTTCTCAGAAGCAGGTGCATCGAAACTGATTGTATACGGCCGTTCGGTCATAGATAAGAACACAATTCTTATCCGGTTTGCCAATTCGGAGGGAGAAAGCAACCAGCTTGTTGAATTTACGCGGTCTGACGGATACGAAGAGCAATTGTACAATCTGGAGCATATAACCGGCAAACAGAAGGTGACGTTCATCTTCCTGCCGGGAAGCCAGTTTGATTTTGGCTGGTTCCGGTTTATACGACCAGGTTCATAATACAGAGTGATCGCTATGGAATTCTGGACCCAGGCTATCGATTTGTTTCAACGCTGCAACTGAATGTAACCCGATTGATACTTCTACGTATATAGGTAATAAACATGGGTACATGTTAAACACTTAAAGAAGTTGAGGGATTCCATCATATGAATGTGGCGTATACAGATTATGCCGATACGGGATATCGGCGGGCTGAACAGAAGGCAGCTCAGTATTTTGCATCACTTTATGTACAGGTTAAGGAAAAGAGTTATGTGCCGATCCTGACAGAAGACATTCTATTGTGGAAAAGAAAGCATATTCGTCGTCCTTCATGGCTGTCTTTTTTATCGCCGGGAAAGAAGAAACCGGATACCCGGGATTATCATAGATATATCGGATGGCTCCATTATACAGGTGAATTGGATGATTACTTGGATCGAAGCATTTCCTATATTTATATGAGAGATTTGGGTATGGCACTGGACTCGCCTGACACGAAGGCCAGAATACGGCGTGTTGTTGCCGATACCAAAAAACTCCTGCTTCGCTCCACCAGTACGAACGGAGGAGACACGCCGGATTATATGAGTTTAGCCGGGCTGTACCGATGGGCCCAAAAGGAAGGGATCGAAAATGCCGTCATTTGGGTCATCAACAAACTGAAGCATGTGGCGGCTCATATTCCAGAGGAGATGGATGCGGACCAAGCCCAACGCAAATTGATCAAAATTATCGTCGGTGTTGTTATGCATGTCATTGAAGATATGGAGTCAGAGACTTCGCCCGTGGAGCGTTCGGCCCGCCTTGATGATGCCATCCGATTGGGTTATTCATACGGGTTGACCTATCCTTTTATCGACGATCTGCTCGATTCAGGGGTCTTGAACGCTCAGGAGAAGGAACAATACTCCCAAATGATACGTCAGGCGCTTCTCACTGGAACCGTTCCGGAGATGGGTCAGTGGAGCGGGAAAAACATGGATCTCGTTCATTTCGTTCATAAGGAGCTTCGAGATGCATTTGAGTATATTCAGGGACATCAACGCCCGGAAACGCAGCAGGCTTTTTTTGAGCAGTCTAATGTGTTTTTTCATTCCCAGCATATTGACCGCATTAAGGATCTCGCCAATCCCAATTACAGCAACGAGGAATTATATCTGCCGATCATTCTGAAATCATCGTCCTCCCGGTTGATCGTCCGCTCCGTTATCAGCGCTTCGGCAGATGAAGGGTTTGAAGACCGGACATTCTTCTACGGTATCTACAACCAGTTGGCCGATGATTTTGCCGATATGTTTCAGGATATGGAAGACGGTGCGGTAACACCGTACACTTACTATTTAAAATATCGCGGTCAGCGTACGGATCTTATCAATCCTTTTGAAATGTACTGGGCGGTGATCTCCCATCTTATTCATGAGGTGTATCATTCGGACGCCAAGACGCGAGAGGTAATGCTGGACCGGGCCATCAATGGCCTGAAGCGTTGTAAAGAACGAGTCGGGGCTGAGAAATATCATGAAATCATGGATATTTTTGCATCCGGGAATCCGGAATTTAATCGGCTCATCCAGCAAATGGTGCTAAAAGCCGATCAGGTGGATTTCTTCGATAAATTGCTGCGGGACCAGATGGTTACGGTGCTTAGAAACGAGCGGAAGGAAAAGGATTTTTTTATCGATACCTTTAAAACCGTTCGGAATGAGATCAACAACAGCTTGCAAATCGCGAAACTCCCTGGCATTCCACCAATGAAAGAGTCGTTGATTGATGCCGCCAATTATACGCTTGAAGGGGATGGCAAACGTCTAAGACCTACCTTGACTTGGGTCATGGCCGTGAACGAATACGGACTGCGGGCTTCCTCCATCGTGCCGCTGCTAAGGTCGCTTGAATACATGCATACTGCTTCCTTGATATTCGATGATTTGCCCTCCCAGGATAACGCCTCTACCCGTAGAGGGCGACCGACTTTGCATCGGGTTCATGATAGCGCAACGGCGGAAATCACCGGTTTGTTCCTGATTCAGAAGGCTATCGAAGAACAATCGTCCCTTGAAGGGTTTGATCCGAAAACGGTGCTGAAGCTAATTCAATATTCGTCCCAGCGGGCTGGAGATATGTGTTCGGGCCAGGCGATGGATTTGAATTCAAAAGGGAAGGCATTGTCCTTGGAGGAGCTGAATACGGTCTGTTATTACAAGACGGGTATTGCGTTTGAGGCATCTCTCGTTATGCCTGCCATCCTTGCTCAGGTGAAGGAGAGCGAAATTGCGACACTGAAGAATTTCGCTTACCATGCGGGCATAGCCTTTCAAATCCAGGATGATTTGCTTGATGTGCAGGGGAATTTGGAGCAGCTCGGGAAACCCGGAGGACAGGATGCGGAGAACAACACATCGACCTTTGTGAGCATTTTGGGTCAGGAAGGCGCCAGTCGGGAAATGTGGGAGCATTATTGCCTGGCCATGGAAGCACTGCAGGAGATGCCGCGGAATACGGCGTTTCTCAAGCATTTATTAAATTATATGGTAAATCGAGATCGTTAAATTTCTTCTATTATATTGTTCAATGTTGAAAAAATATCCCGTGAGGAAGTGTTGGCGTGAATGCCAGCACTTTTTTTGGTTTCGACATTCGTTTAGGCTCATGCGTGTTACATGGATGGTTTTGTGCAAAAGCAGCAATCCAGAAGAAATACGGCATATTTCCTATAGATATAATCAGTCTAACCTTACTTGGAAAGGAGCCTGTATGCACGATACGCAAGTATTTGCCCAGGCATTCACCGTTTACAATTATGACCGAAGAGGGCGCGGTGACAGTGGCAACACTGTGCCGTACTCGATGGAGCGAGAAATCGAAGACATTGAAGCCATCATTGAGGCAGCGGGTGGCTCCGCATACCTGTACGGGCATTCCTCCGGAGCGATCCTTGCCCTTGAAGCCGCCATGCGGCTGGGAGACAAAGTAAACAAGGCAGTCCTGTATGACCCGGCTTATGCGCACGATGAGGCAGATCAGTTGGAATTCAAAGGATTGATTCATGGGTTAAATCAGCTGCTTGAAGTGGGGAAGTATGACGAAGCCATAAGTCTATTTTTAGAGGGAATCGGTATCCCTAAGGAAGTGATTGACGGAATGCAGCATTCGCCTCAGTGGGCCATCATGACTGCACTCGCGCCTACGCTTGCCTATGATACGCTTTTAGCCAGTGACCTGCCGCCGCTTGAAAGAGCGTCCCGTCTGACCACACCGATCCGTATCATTGTTGGCGAGCAAAGTCCCGTATCCATGCTGGAGGTTGGAAACCAGTTAAGCCGAGCTATTCCAGCAGCCCAAAACACGATACTAGAGGGCCAAGACCATATGCCGGATCCGGAATTGTTGCTGCCATTACTCTCAAGCTTTCTTCACAAGTAGGTGAAGTGGAGAAGAATATAGGCTTTCCACCAGGAAAGTCTTTTTTTGCCATGGAATCTACAAAACCGGGAAGCGCAACCGATTGAGGAAAATTCGACAAAGGACTATAATCTCAATAGCTATGGTTTATTGAGAGGTTGTGATTCTTCTGGATCGTAAAGTGAAACGTCTGAGCGTTGGGGAAATAACTTTGGAATATACTGTTGTAGGTAAGGGTGTGAATATACTAGTATTTCATGGTGGACACTCAAGCTGCATTGAAGAATTCGGGTACCAGACCTTGTTGTCCTCCGGATATTCGCTCATTACTCCATCAAGAGCAGGCTACGGTAAGACTTCACCGGTACAGGACTTGAAAAAAATGTGCGGAATCTATCATGCGTTGTTAGATCATCTGCAGGTAAAAAAAGTACATATTATAGCAGTATCGGCGGGTGGACCAACCGGTGTTTGCTTTGCGGCTATGTTTCCTGACCGTGTTGCAAGTTTGACACTTCAGAGTGCCGTCACTAAACCCTGGCTCAAACCCCAAGACAAAGAATATAAAATGGGACGTCGTATTTTTAAACCCGGTGTTGAGAAAATAACGTGGAACATGATTGCATTCATAAACAATATACTGCCACGAACTACATTCAAATTAATGCTGCCATCCTTTTCCAAGCTCCGTTTTAGTGAAATCCGCGAAAGACTTGATGAGAAATCAACGGAGGAGTTTCGAAAAATGAATAACAGACAACGTTCCTATTCAGGATTCCTCATTGATTTGGAACAGTCACAAACCGATTATACGAACGAATTAAGGAGTATTCGTGCCCCGACGCTGATCCAGCATAGTAAAAATGATAGTGTTGTCCCCTTAACCCATGTTGAGCAAGCCCAATCTTGTATTCCACATGCAGAAGCTAACGTGCTCGACTCGTGGGGGCATTTGATCTGGATCGGACAACATGCTCGTCATTTTGATGAAAGACTGTTACATTTCTTATCCAGCAACCAAATTTACGACTAGGATCGCAGTTCTGTTTTAAACAGATCGTTCATCTCATTTTTTTGATAAAAAAGTACAGTTTTTGCTCCAAGGAATTTGGTATGATGACCTCATAGCCAATCCACATAGATAGGGGGCAAAAGAACTTGAAATGCAGAGCTGTGAAATCGTTCAACGCGCCATAGATTATATCGAAGATCATCTAACGGAATCGCTGACACTCGAGGAAATTGCCGGCGTGGCGGCCATGTCATTGCCAAATTTATACCGATTGTTTCATAGCCTGACGGGACACCCCATCAAGGAGTACATACGTAAACGCAGAATCAACGAAGCCGCCATTTGCTTGCGGGATACCGACTTGCCGACAATCGATATCGGATACCGCTGCGGATTTGAGTCCTACCAGGCATTCATTAAAACCTTCAAGAGGCTCACGGGACTGACTCCAGGACAATACCGGAGATCTCAGTTGGTTTACAGTTTCGAACGGATGAATCTGAATGAACATGTATGCTATCTGGAAGAGCGGGATTTATCAGAACGATTTCCTGAGGTAAGGGTGATCCGTCTGAATCCTCAGCAAGGGATCGGCTATCTGTTTGTTTCCGAGTCTGAGAGTGGCATAGAAACCGCGGCGATTAATCATTTTCGCGAATTATTGTCTTCACACCGTATCGACATCAATGGCTTGAGGCTCTTCGGTTGGAACGTGGATATGGAAGGTGAAACCAAGCCATTCGGTTATCAGCTGGTCGCCGTTGACTTGATGAACCAAGCCGAGATGATGAAGCATCCGGAACTACATTCCATGGCTCTTGACGGCGGCCTGTATGCCGTGGCTAGATCCCCATCGGTGGCGGAAGACAGTATTCAGAACACCTGGAACCGTTTGTTCTCCGAATGGCTGCCCCGCAGTGTGTTTGAGCAAGGAAAGCATGAATTCATTGAAGAATATGCTCTGAACCGAGATCATATCGTTAGGTTGAAGTTATATCTTCCGGTGGAACGAAGCAAGCTGGTGAAGCGTATTGAAATCGTGGAGTTGTCTTCGTTTAAGGTGATGCGTTTTCGCAGAACGGGTGCAGACTGCGTCCAACAAGCGGATGAAGCTTCCATTTCCTGGTTATGCCGTAATGGATTCATTGAAGATTCGCGAATTCGTGTATTCATGCACTGTGACGGTGGACTGCTGGACGAAAGCTCTTCGTACGAGGTTTATATAGCCCCTCCTGAGGAGTTTCTTGCTTCCCATGAAGAAGTAGATCTTCAAGTTGTGCTGGAAGGCGGCCTGTATGCCTGTCTGGAGTCAGGTGCTTATGGCACCATGACAGGTGTGCTTGAAAGAGTGGACCGATGGCTCGATATGTCAACCGAGTACAGGCCAGATCCAGCGCGCTCTTGGTTTGCGAGTTACTTACCTAAGGAAGAGGCGGACCACGGGATTTTCAAAGTGAAGTGTTATGTTCCTGTTCAAATCATGCCATAGGCATAAGAATGGAGGGAGTTGATGAGTCGATTGCCTATCGAAAGAGTGCAGCCGGAAGGGTATCGCCCGTTTACGACACCCCGCGTGTTAAAAATGATACATGGAGGCAAAACAATGAACGAACAAATGCAGGATGGTCACAACCATGCACAGGCTAGCCCGATAAAGAACAAAGTAGGCAGCATTTTCATTCCGGTTCGGGATATCGAAAGGTCGCGCAGCTGGTACTGCCGTGTACTCGGAATAGCGGAAGATGATTGCCAGGTGATGAATGGTCATCTATGCCCTTTGCCCATGGAAGGAACGGGCGTGATCCTGGATACGATGCCGAAGTGGGGAGGAGATCAGCCGGGGGGAGCGCCGTCTATCGATACTCCTGCGTTCATGCTGCTGACAGAGGACCTGGAAGGATCATTAGCCTACATGAAAAAGCTCGGAGTGGAACTCGTGACGGAAATTGAACATAATCATTGGTTCGTCGTGAAGGATCCCGATGGAAACAAACTCATGATATGTCGTGAATAAGTATGGACGATATCATGTTGTCCCTAATAACCTGAATCTCCATGCGAGAGTTCAGGTTATTGTTGTTCCATCAAAGGAAACTATAAGCCGGCGCTTGCAGCCGGTTTTTTGATAGGATACGGAAGCATTACAGATTTTAAATGTAAAAAAATATAAATTGAGGTTGATAGTGGTATATGATAGTTTTATAATGGAAATGTAAGCGTATTATTTTTGGTGTTTTATCCTCGAACAACAAGTGATTCTTCCATCATAGATTGGTTGTATGGCAAACAATAGAGGACAGAAGGAGAGGTGATTCGAAGCTCTTCAGTAGACGGTTCGCTTAAAGAACAGCTAGAGGTGCACTAGTATCCATGAAGCCTTAATCCGATAATAATTAGGAGGGAACATGATGCTAAGAAAAGGAATAAGTGTAGTTATACTGTTTAGTCTTCTGGTCGTTCTATTGCCTGTCAACAAAATCAATGCGGCACCGAACTGGAATTTGGTATGGAGTGACGAGTTCAACGGAACCTCGCTCAATAGAGCGAATTGGACACCGGAAATCGGTACCGGCAGCGGCGGATGGGGAAACAATGAACTGCAGTATTATACCGACCGGGCACAGAATGTGCAGGTTACTGGCGGTAACCTTGTCATTACAGCGCAGAAGGAATCTTATGGCGGGATGAATTACACTTCTGCCCGGATCAAAACCCAAGACTTGAAGAGCTTTACTTACGGGAAAGTGGAGGCGCGGATCAAGCTGCCTTCGGGTCAAGGCTTGTGGCCGGCGTTTTGGATGCTCGGAAGCAATATCAGTTCGGTTGGCTGGCCGAAAAGCGGAGAAATTGACATTATGGAACGGGTAAACAATAACCCTTACGTGAATGGTACCGTACACTGGGATGCAGGTGGGCATGCCGATTTTGGACGAGTGTCCGGCAATTTGGATTTCTCCCAATTCCATGTCTACAGCATAGAATGGGACTCTAAATATATCCGTTGGTTCGTGGACGGCCAGCAGTTCAATGAGTTCTATATTGAGAATGGAACCGGTAATACCGAGGAATTCCAGCGCCCGTTCTTTATATTATTGAATCTGGCGGTCGGCGGAAATTGGCCTGGAAGTCCGAACAATTCCACACCGTTCCCATCGCAGATGCTGGTGGATTATGTACGCGTCTATCAGGACACGGGTGCATCCAACGTGATCAGTGACGGGATTTACACGATCGCTTCCAAGGCGAGCGGCAAAGTGATGGATGTTGTGGATGTCTCCACGGCAAGGGGAGCCAAGATACAGCAATGGACCAACTACGTCGCCAATAATCAAAGGTTCAGAGTAGAAAGCACCGGAGACGGGTACTACAAGCTCACAGCCGTACACAGCGGAAAAGTTCTCGACGTGCCGAGTTCATCCACATCCACTGGCGTTCAGCTGCAGCAATGGGATGATAATGGATCGAATGCGCAGCGATGGAAGATCGTTGATGTGGGCGGAGGGTATTACAAACTTGTGTCCAAGGTGAGCGGACTGGCAGTCGATGTAGCCAGTGCTTCCACAGCAGATGGGGCTGTTGTCCAGCAGTGGACGGACAATGGGACGGATGCGCAAAAGTGGTTGTTTACCAAAATTAACTAAACTTATACAAGCAGCTCCGTGAGGGGCTGCTTGTTTGTGTAAGCTTAACGGAAGCGATCGAATTAGGAGAATATGCCGATTTTACCGTTGTGAATCCTTGCTTTTGATGATATGGATCCGGATAAACTGCTGAAGACGAAGATCAGAAGACGATTGTCAATGGGAAAACCGGTTATACGCAGTAACTTATCCAATCGAGCAGTCCAGCAATGGGCTTGCTCGATTTGTATGTATGGTTGATTTTTACTGACATGAAGATGGGGTATTGACTTGAGCCTTGCTTGACGACATGGTATATTGTGAAGTTATCGGCAAATTCGTCGTGCAAAATGAGGGGATGACATTCAAACCATATGATATTACGGCTAAAATCGTTGGTTAATGTCAAAAACAGGTGGCGCAATTGCGTTGTTGTTTCATATATTTAAAGAGACTGAAGAGTCGAAGAAGGGAGGAAGCCAATGAACTTAAAATGGAGGACATATCTCCCACTGCTATGGATCCTGGCCATTCCTGTGCTCAACATTTTTTATGGTGTCTTGAACCATGCACATACGCCAGTAAAAAGCTTAGTGACGGATCTTGACACCGTGATTCCGTTTGTACCGATATTCATTATACCTTATCTGGTATGGTACCCTTTTATCATTATCATGCTGTTTTTGTTCTGTGCCAGAGATCGCAATGTGTATTATCGAACACTGTTGACCCAGTGCATTGGACTAATTGCATGTTACATTATCTTTTTCTTGTTCCAGACGACGGTAGAGCGGCCGCCACTTATGGGCACAGGGGTTCTTGATTGGTTGGTAAACCTGGTGTACAGTACCGACAATCCCTACAACTGTTTCCCAAGCATCCATGTCCTGACCAGTTACTTGATGATAAAAGGGGCAGCAGCTAGTGCAGGTTTTACCAATAAAGATCGGGTTGTCGTGCATATCTTTGCTTGGTCGATCATTGTTTCCACGCTATTCGTGAAACAGCATGTTCTGCTGGACGTGGTTGGTGCCATCGCTTTAGTTGAGATTCTGTGGTTTGGGGTAGGAAGATTATCTTCAGCACTCCGGGCTAAAAATAAGGGAGTTATCGTCCGCGGGGAGAATATGTGGGAGCAATGAAAGTCCGGATGGAACGATAGCCGTTTAGCTTGAAGCATTATGTACGAACCGATCATAAGAATGATTCGTAACACTGAAAAGCTCATCAGAGAATTTGGACCTCATGATGGACTATATGGTGGAGTGCATAACCGCATATGATTGGTAATTATCCAAAGTTGCTTGTGTCGTTGATCGTTCACAGGCTGCAGGTGCTGCATGATTTGATGCAAGTGAAGCTGAGTGATAATCTTCAACCCCTCTGCTTTGCTGTGACGAATAAGGAGCTGTTCTCCGATCTCTACACGCAGTTGTTCCAATGGAGCAACGAGTATAAAGATGATTCCATGACTGGCCGGATCCAACATGTTTTAGGATACGATCACCCGTTGTTGAATCAATACATATTATTAAGAACGAGAATGGAAATGGCGATACACCGGGAAATGAACTGGAAGCACTGCGACTTCAGCCATAAATTGGTTCCGACAGGTATCGATTGGAGTAACAGCTCATGAAATCAGCCGAGTTTTCCGAAAATTTAATAAATAAGGTTTACCACCGAAATGGTTTTATATATAATAATCATAACAAATGCGATGAAGAGACGAGTAAATAAACGAATTCTTGTACAGAGAGCTCCGGTAGCTGAAAAGGGGCAAAGCGTTCTTTATTGAAAAAAGACTCAGAGCAGCACACGGAACCCTCATGTAGAGGAGGATGGTGTGCCAGGAGCTCCTGTTACAGAGCTAGAGTATCCGCATTACCGTGTAATGCCGTACTCGATGAGGCGAATATGGTGACATATTGGCAAATTTGGGGTGGTACCGCGAGTATAACAATCTCGTCCCTAAGACTTATGGTCTTGGGGGTGGGATTTTTTTATATCACAAGAAAGATGAAGGTTCAAGGTAGGAAGCCTACACGAATCGCGCCGGATTGAATAGTTATCTAGAGGAAGCTCATTTACTGCATGCTTTTGTCCGTACGGTTGATCAGAGTCGATGTATGGGGAACATGACGCCACGATTGAAAGGATATGAGTAACGAATGTCAGAAAAACTTAAAGTCGGTATTGTCGGTGGAACGGGTATGGTCGGTCAACGTTTTATGCAATTGCTGGATGGGCATCCATGGTTTGAAGTCACTTCCATTTCAGCCAGCAGAAATTCAGCCGGCAAAACGTATGAAGAATCCGTTCAGGGCCGCTGGAAGCTTGCGACGCCAATCCCCGAGCAGGTGAAAGGCATTATCGTGCAGGATGCTTCGCAAGTGGAACAGGTAGCAGCAGAGGTTGATTTTGTTTTTTGCGCGGTTGATATGAAGAAGAATGAGATACAGGCATTGGAAGAAGCTTATGCCAAAACGGGTACGCCCGTCATTTCCAATAATTCCGCTCATCGCTGGACGCCTGACGTTCCGATGGTCATTCCGGAAATTAATCCCGGTCATATTGACGTGATTGCCGCACAGCGCAAACGTCTGGGAACGACAACAGGGTTCATCGCGGTGAAGCCGAATTGCTCCATTCAGAGTTATGTACCGGCGCTTCACGCTTTGCTTGACTACAAACCCACCCAAGTTGTTGCCTCCACCTATCAGGCGATTTCCGGTGCCGGTAAGAACTTCACCGATTGGCCGGATATGCTGGACAATGTGATACCGTATATCGGCGGGGAGGAAGAGAAGAGCGAGCAGGAGCCGCTGCGCATTTGGGGCAGCGTCGTGAGCGGTGAGATCGTGAAAGCCCAATCGCCATTGATTACGACGCAATGCATTCGAGTTCCCGTAACCGATGGCCACTTAGCCACCGTGTTTGCATCATTCGAGAACAAACCTTCGAAGGATGAAATCCTGGACCGCTGGCAGAAGTTTAAGGGAAGACCGCAAGAGCTGAATCTTCCAAGTGCGCCGAAGCAGTTCATTACGTATTTCGAAGAAGAGAATCGGCCGCAGACGAAGCTGGACCGTGATATCGAACGCGGCATGGGCGTGTCGGTGGGCAGACTGCGCGAGGATTCCCTCTACGATTACAAATTCGTAGGACTCTCGCATAATACGCTGCGCGGCGCGGCAGGCGGTGCCGTTCTGATTGCCGAACTGTTGAAAGCCGAAGGTTACATTCAAGCGAAATAATAACTATACTCGTTTAAGACAAAGGCGACTGCTTGATGCAGTCGCCTTTTTGTGTGCATTGTTCATGGTTCGTACATTGACGAAGTTCGTATTTATCGTATATAGTGTAATTCGCGCTTCAATGCAAAGAAGCAAAGAAGCCGAAAAGCATAAAAGCGAAAAAGTTCATCGTTATAAAACAAGCGGACGGGAAGGAGCTCCCGTCACGACCATGTATAAGGAGTCTTAGCACCATGGAACGACATCTCAGTTTCTCAAAAAGCATCATTCTTATCGCGTTTATACTGGCAGTTCTGTTTGTCTCCATCTTTCTTCTTAAGGCAGAGCCGCATATTCCGCTCCTGGCAACGACCGTGGGTATCGCCGCCTTGCTGCGGTTGTTCGGATTTTCTTGGAAGCAGCTCGAATCCGCGATCATTCAAGGCATTCAAACGGCGATTATGCCGATTCTCATCCTTTCGCTCATCGGCATTCTAATTGCAGTATGGATGATGAGTGGCACCGTCCCGACCATTTTATACTATGGAATGGATTATATTGAACCGCATTATTTTGCCGTGAGCGCTTTATACGTGACCATAGTGGTTTCAATGTTTACCGGAAGCTCCTTCACGACAGTCAGTACGGTTGGCGTTGCTTTCATGGGAATCGCTGTAACGACCGGGATTTCTCCGGCTCTGGCAGCAGGAGCGGTGATCTGCGGCGCTTGCTTCGGCGATAAAATGTCGCCGCTGTCCGACACAACGAACTTTGCTCCGGCGGTTGCCGGTATACCCTTGTTCACCCACATAGGCAACATGATCTACACCACGGTGCCGGCACTAATCGTGACAACGGTCTTATTCCTGCTTGCACCAACGGCGAATACCCTGGATTTAACCTCGATAAATCAAATCAAGGCTGCTCTGAATGACGGATTCCATATTCATTGGCTCACGTTGATATCGCCGCTTGCGGTCATTGCTTGCTCAATTAAACGGATTCCGATTCTCCCGACGCTGATCGTGGGCATTGTTACCGGACTCATCGTAACGGCCTTTATACAGCAGCAGACGGCAGTCGAAGTTTGGTTCAGTGTCATGCAGAGCGGTTACAAGAGCGCGATCGCCAACGAAACCGTTGCTTCCATTGTCAACCGCGGTGGATTGCAATCGATGATGGGGTCCGTATCGTTAATCTTGATCGCGTTATCCTTAGGGGGGCTGCTTCAGCATTGCGGCGTCATTGAAGCCTTCTTCCGTAAAGTCATGCAGCCGCTGAAGCGGAAAAGCAGCATTGTCCTGATGACGGGGGCGTCCTCGATTGCGGTTAACGGCATGACGGGCGAGCAATATTTATCGATCCTATTGCCTGGTCAAATGTTCAAGGAGGAATATGTCCGCCGAGATATTCCGGCGAAGACGTTGTCCCGTACATTGGAGGATTGCGGTACGCTTGTTAACCCATTGATTCCATGGGGGGTTAGCGGTGCCTTTTTCGCAGCTACGCTTGGCGTACCGGTCATTGAGTATGCGCCGTATGCAGTTTTCCTGTGGTTAAGCCCGCTCTTCACGTTTGCATATGCCTTAATACCGCGATTGCAGCGGAACTCGCTTGGCAGGAAGATATGAGGATTACCCATAAACATAGATCACGTGCTAGACCTTGCCTCCCGGATAGGGGAGTCAGGGTCTTTTTGATTAAAGCGATTCATACCCAACCTGTTCTTCGATTTATCTGATACGATGGAAAGTGATATGCGAGCCAACATCGTAGATTCATTTTTTTGAGGGAGGGATATAAGCATGAATCATGGGGTAAATAAAGCGCCAACCGCCACGGCGCTGATGGAATTGCATGTTCAGGCGATGTTTACGCATGACCGGGATATGCGAATTCGCAGCATCAACGAGCCTTGGCCGGGAGAGGAACCTGCTCCCAGGTTTTTCCTGGGTCGAACGATAGACGGTTCCGCGATCTGCAGGTTTCGTTATGATGTTCCCGAAAGAATTGCCGGGCAATTGAAAGCGTTGGTTGAAGATGAGCCGATTGTAAACGATGAGGTTCAGTCGAAGCCTAAACATGTTGCCGCTTATATGAATCTTCTTCGTACGGAGCACTATACGAGCGGACCCTGTTATCGGATACCTGACCAAACAACACCGGCCAAACAGACGGTAAGGATCACCCAAGAAAATATAAACGAATATTCGCTCACCGGTTTTGAATGGCTGATCACGGAAATCGATTATGGTCAGCCTTATGTTGCGCTCATTCATGAGAACAGGGTGGTGTCGGTTTGCCGCAGCGTTCGGATTACTGAAGGAGCACATGAAGCCGGACTTGAGACGTTAGAGGAATTTCGCGGAAGAGGTTATGCGGCTGCCGTTGTTGCGGGATGGGCCATCGAGGTACGTAAGATGGGCGCGCTACCGTTGTACAGCACGTTATGGGAGAATAATTCTTCCCGGAGAGTGGCAAGTAAATTAGCATTGTCCTATTACGGGGTTAATTTCGCAATCCGATGAGATGCCGGGCAGCGTGACCCCCTTGCTAGAGGAAGCCATAAAGAAATCCCTCAAAAAATTTGAGGGATGAAGTGCACCATGATTATGTTAATGATTAGCTCGAGCTGCCTCTTCTGTTCTTATAATAGCCATGACCTTGGTTACCATGTCTATGTCTTAAATCGGATGAGGAACCTTTACGACGCGAATAGCCATGACTGCTGCTGTATTTTCTTCCATAATTCTTCGAGGAACTGCTGTAACGCTTTCGGCCATGACTATGGGATGTAGAGTGGAGAAGCTTGTTCATGATCTTTCTTAACATGCAAAACATCCTCCTTTCTTGCTCGTAATCTTTCCATATAAATTTAATCGGATCGTAACATAAATGAAACCCCATATTCAAATTAAAGGCTGCCCTTCTTATCTGAGGGGTGGTTTCTTGTTTTAGCGAGCGACTGCAGTTCGTGCAGGAACTCCAAGGAACTTGAGTAAGGTTCGCTCCATTGCAGCAAGCGTTTGATCATATTCTGCAGTCCAATCGAGAGAGGCAGTTCTTCCTGCCAGCTTCGCTCCACGGCTGTGCTCCGGTCGTAATCCGGCTCGTAGGTGGAATAGAGCATGAACAACATAAAGTGACCGATGTCCCGAAGATCCTCGCTTTCCTTGGAGTCCTTGTAATGAACAGAGGACGCCAAGCTGTTTCGCTTGAACTTTTTTCGTACAGGTACTTGGAGCGGAGGGGGTTCACCGATCCTTCTCGCTAGTCCAAAATCAATAAGATTGATCCTGCCATCCTTAAACAGGACGTTCGGAATCCGCAGATCAAGATGTACATAGCCTTGCTCGTGTATGTATCGGACCAGCTTCAGAAGCTGCAGCGTGATCTCGATGCATTCGTCTTCTTCGTATTTCATGTCCTGTTCAAATATCAAATCTTCAAGCGTATCACCGTTCATATAAGACATGACCAGATAACGATCGCGGTTATTCGTGAAGAAATCCCGATATGCCGGGATTTGTGAATGCTGAAGGGAACTTAATACCGCTGCCTCCCGATCCAGCAATTGTCTGCCATAATCGCCTTTGCTGGGTCTTGATTGTTTGACCGCCACCACATCGCCGCTCTGTTGATCCATGCATTTATACAGGATGCCGTAACTTCCTTCCCCAATCATCTGTTGAACGGTATAACGATTCCCCAGCACCGTATTTTCTTCAGCCGGGTAATCCCGCCAATTGTTTATAAAGGAGCTTAGGTATGAAAAAAAACGCATATCGATTCCAATCTCCTTTTGGTCCTTCTAATATATCTAAGCATCATCCCTTGTTATCGTACATTATAAGCTTTTTGATAGGACTATACGAATAGTCGGTATATTCGATCGGATTTGAATGCACCTCCTCTAGTCAATCGACATCCACTCGATCTTTCCTATAATCTAGCGGCGATAAGCCGTTAAGTTGCCGGAACAGCTTCGAAAAATAATGGATGGAAGAGAAGCCGTGCTTTTCGGCGATCTCCGTGATGCTGATGTTCGTATTGCGCAAATCCTCCTTGGCCCGATTGATGCGGAACTGGTTAATGTATTGGGTCGGCGGCAAGCCCGTCGATCTTCTGAACAATTCGAAAAAATAACCTCTGCTGATCCGAAGTTCCTCGTAATACGACTCCAATGGACGCAGCTTGCCATGCAGGATATCCTGATCCAGTCGCTCCAGCAGCTTGTTCATTCTATGATCGGGAATAGCCTCATCCTGCAATGCGAATGCAAGAAAATACTCGATGAATTGCAGGAACCGGCTTTGTGTCCTTACGCTGCGCATATAGGTATGCTCATTCTCGAACTGATTCCCGGTGTAGAATTTTTCAAACAGGTCGCTCCATACGTTGATCTTCTCAACTCTCATGAGCTCGGGTATGTCATAGGGAAAAGAAGGGCCTACATAGGAAGGAATCAGCTGGGCAATGTCATAACAGATCACGCTGGGATAATCGGCCAAAGCCCGGCGGTCCACATGGGCCCAGTCGAAATAACAGCAGACATGTACCATGGGATCCTGGCTGTCCGCTATCCAATCATGCGGCTGCCCTGCCGGTATATATACAAGGGAACCCGGGTTGGTATGGTATGTGCGGCCTCTGGTGCGAATGATGCCTTTACCCTCGGTAATTAGATAAAGCGATGACGAATAGCAGTGCCGGTTGTTATTGCTTTGACCTTTGGAAAAGGGATACCGTGTCGCATAAAGCACATAGGGATGGAAGACGGCAAAATCCACGTATATAATTCCACATCCTTATAAGATAAGATTCAATAAATATTCGCATGACGATTGTACAAAAGCCTGACGTTTATGTAAATACAGCGATCGTCACCATTGCTATACTAGCACTGAATTCATTTCATGCATGAGGAGGGAACTAAAGATGTTGGATCGTCAATGCCTATTGACGGATGAACAAATAATTCAATTTATTACGAAGGGGTATGTGGTGCTTCACAACGAATTGCCGGATCAGCTTCATGCTGCGGTCAGGGATAAAATTAATGTTGTATTGCACGGAGAAGGAAATCCTGGCAATAACATCCTGCCCCGTGTGCCCGAGATCCAGCAGTTCTTCGAAACGCCGGTCGTTAAGGGGGCTCTGACGAGTATACTTGGGCCGGATTACTATATGCATCCACATCGGCACTGCCATTACAATCAGCCTGGAAATCAACTGCCGGGGGGTGGGCAGTGGCACAAAGACGGTTACTGGTCCAGCATGCGCAGCCATCGGCCCTGGTGGGCGATGATATTTTATTACATGCAGGATATCACCGAGGAAATGGGACCGACCGCCATCATGCCCGGTACCGCATATTACGAGAAGTTTGTAGGCGATCAAGGCAAGACGCTGCTGCCGACCGGCAAAGCCGGAACAATGGTTCTGGTTCATTTTGATTTATGGCATAAAGCTTCGCTGAATGTGTCTGATATGGATCGATACATGTTAAAGTTTCAATTCGTTCGACTGCGCGCGCCGGAATCGCCGAGTTGGAATCATCACGAGAAAGAAATGAGCCTCACGGGCGGAACACCTTACATGCATTTGAATCTATGGAGGGACATATGGAACTGGATGCGTGGCGAACCGGGTCAGGAGATGCCCGTTACATCGGGAGACCAAGCCCAAGTAGAGCAACTGGCAGAAGCCCTTAAGTCCGAAGACGAGTTCGCTCGCGCCAGGGCGGCGGATCAAGCAGGATTGTTAGGCGAGTCGGCCGCTTCATTGGCACCTGAACTGGGGCGTCTGTTGAATGACAGCGAACCGGTAGCCTTGAATGCCTGTTATGCGCTCGGTCGATTAGGTTCAGCAGGGATCGGTGAGTTGGTTCGCCGTATGTCCGAAGGAACAACGCAGATCGCGCAGCGAGCGGCTTACGGACTGCAAGGTGCCGGCGCTGGAGCCGTTCCAGGACTGCTAGCGCTGCTGGAACACGCAAACGAGAAGCGCAGGGCGCTTGCCGTATTCGTACTCGGCATGATCGTCCCGTCGTCGCATGAGGCGGTGTCTGCCTTGAAAGCGTGCTTGCAGGACCCGAGCGATTGGGTTCGCCGAAATGCAATCGAAGCGCTGGGTATGATGGGGAGCGAGGCAGGCGATGTGTGTCAGGCCTTGGCAAACGTATTGAAACAGTCGCTTCTGCAAGAGGGAAGTGGAACCGCGGAAACCGATGAAACGGACTTCAGCCAGCAGAGCTATATCCTAAATAAAATGGGATATACTGCTGCCCTGTCGCTGCTTCGCACCGCCAAAGCCACGGATGTTCCCATCGTGATCCATTCGCTTGAGCAAGCGCTGCACAGCAAGGATCGATATGTAAGGGCGTATGCCTTCGAAACGCTTACCCATTTGCGGACCCCCGAGGCGATGGATGTCCTGATTCGATATTATCGACCGGCCAGATGGTGTCCGGACACAACGAAGGCGAGCACTTTCTGATATCTGCATGCGGTCCGAAGACCTCTTATTCCTGATGGGAACGAGAGGTCTTTGTATATGTCTAGACTTCGATGTGATTCACGAGCAGGTGTCCTTTTTTTGCAAAAGCATGACCCTTTCATGCAAAGACTTGTGCGATGCGCTCTAGTAAAATGAGGCTCAAAGTTCGGCGTTAGCCGTTTATTGTTGAAAGGAGCAGTCATGCATGGGAACATCAATCAAAAGAGTTCATGTCGTGTTCAAGACCCATCTGGACATCGGGTTTACCGATATCGGAAAGAACGTAATCGAGCGTTATATGGAGCATTTTATACCCCGGGCTTTGGAATTGTCCGAGCAGCTGGCTAACGAAGAGGGGAACGTAAAATTCGTATGGACGACCGGCTCATGGTTAATTCATGAGTTTTTGGGAGCCGCTGCTCCTGACATGCGGGCGCGTATGGAAAAGGCCATTGCGGAGGGACGGATCGTTTGGCATGGGCTGCCGTTTACGACGCATACGGAAATCATGGATGCCCGGCTATTCGAATTCGGAATTTCCATTTCCAATGGCTTGGACAAAAAGTATGGAAAAACCACGATTGCCGCTAAAATGAAGGATGTTCCGGGTCATACCCTTGCAATGGTACCCTTGCTGGTTGAACACGGCATTCAATATTTGCATTTGGGCGTTAATATGGTATCCAAAAATCCCAAGGTGCCGGAGATGTTTGTATGGCGGGCTTCCGATGGCTCGGAGATCATCGTTCATTATGCGGATAGTTACGGTAAACCGTTTCAGATGGAAGGGTTGGAAGATGCCTTGTATTTTGCCCATACCCATGATAACCATGGTCCATCCACGATGGAGGAGATCCGTGTTTTATTTGAACAGTTGGAGCGGGATTATCCAGGGGCGGAAATCATGGCCTCGACACTTGATGCATTTGCCCGGCGGCTTCAAACCATAAAGGACCGATTGCCTGTCGTGAGCGAAGAAATCGGGGATTCGTGGATACACGGTATTGCCTCCGATCCTTGGAAAATCGCCCGTTACCGGGAATTGCTAAGGCTCCGGGATCGCTGGATCGAATCCGGTCAATTGGACAAGGACAGTGATGCGTACGCTCGATTTTGTAACCGTCTGATGTTGATCCCCGAGCATACATGGGGGCTGAACAATTCCGTCTATCTCGTCGATTTCGTTAATTATTCCACGGGCGATCTAGCCGCTGCAAGAGCGCGGGATGTCGTTGAAGACAATCAACGGAGGAAATTCGATTACCTATGCCAGCAGGCGAATGGTACTCGGTCGTACAGTCATTACGAGAGCTCTTGGCAGGAGCAGCGGGATTATCTTGAGGAGGCCGTTCAGTCGCTGCCGAAGGAGTTGGCAGCTGAAGCGCGAATGGAGCTGGATCGGACGAGTCGGCATCATACCCTCCCAGGCTCGGAGCCGATGCAGTACAAACAACCGATCGAAACAAACGAGCTTTACGAATTAGGTCAGTTTCAGGTAAGTTTCGCTGACGACGGCTCGATAAACCGATTAATGGATCGATCCGGGAAGGCATGGGCGGACGAACATCAGAGACTGGGCACTTATAGGTATGAAACCTTCAGCAAAGAAAACTATGATCGCTTCTTTAAAGAATACGTGACCAATCTGGATATTCATCACGGCTGGGCGGACAACGATTTCGGCAAGCCGGGAATCGAATATGTCAAACCGCGGCCGGAACATCGGCGGTATACGGCATCCTTGCGGACGATGCACCTGGAGAGGTGCGCCGATTATGATATCGTAACAGTGGAATTGAAGCTGCCGGAGATTCTCAGTAAGCAGTATGGGGCTCCGCGCCGATTGAACGTAATCTATACCTTTCTTGCGAATGAGCACGTCATAGAGGTAAGTCTAAGCTGGAAGGGCAAACCAGCCTGTCGTCTTCCGGAAGCAAGCTGGTTCTCGTTTGCGCCCCTTGTGGATAACCCCAACGCATGGATGATGGATAAGCTGGGACAGCGTATATCTCCGTTATTCGTCGTGAAGGACGGTAACCGGAATATGCATGGTGTCGATTCCGGCCTATATTATGAGGGGGCGGACGGAACGGTCATCATTGAAACCTTGGACGCGCCGCTTGTGTGCCCTGGGGAACCGCGTTTGCTGCAATTCGACAACTCCTATGCTTCATTGACCGGTGGATTCCATTTCAATCTGCACAATAACGTGTGGGGGACGAACTTTATGATGTGGTTCGAAGACGATATGAAATATCGGTTCAGATTGAAACTGCACTCTCATTCGTGAGCTAATTGTGCCCATCGTGAAAAACAAAACGGAAAGATGTGAGTTTATAACTCGCATCTTTTTATATATGCACGATCATCCGCCGGTCAAGTTATGAAGAGGAATTGTTTTTATTAATAAAATCGTGAATCCTGTTACGAAGCTGCTCATGCTGCTCAAAATGGTTATACATCCGATAGGCTGCCGTCTGCGCATTTCCGAAGAAGAAACGTTCAAACTGGGTTTGCCGGCCACCGAACGAGCTTGCACCAAGCTCCCATGCAAGCCTGAACAATGCGATACGATCCCAAGCTTCCGTCGTGGATCCTTTTAAATATTGATTAAGGTAAGGGCCTGATTTCGAATGAAAATCCAGTTCAGAAGGGATCATAATCAGGCTGCTGGAGCCCAGTAACTGTATCATCTCGACCATCTCGGGATAGAATTTGGGGAAGAGCATGCTGGATGCGAGAAGAGGACTGGCAGCAGGAACGAGATATCCGAATTGATCCTGGCTGGCGCCCTGCTCGGAAGCCAATCTTAATGCTTTGAACGTCTCGAGAAATGTAATCATTTTTGAAACATTCGAGACCATATGGGGCTCGAGTCCAACGTTCTGTTCATCTGCCAAGGATTCCAGCAAGCCGAGCATGAATTCGGTTTTAACGATGAAACGGGTGACCATTTGGTGGGCGATATGCGTATGAAAGTGACTCTCGCCGAATAAACGCCCGGCGTAAGTCTCGTCCCCATAGTAAAAGAACCGGTCATGGGGGACAAGCACGCGGTCGAAGACGACAAGTGTATCCATCTCTTCGTATCTTGCGCTGAGGGGATAATCATAGGAAGAAGTGGCACCGTAGCTTTCACGGCATATAAAAGTCATGCCCGGTGAATCGTTGGGAACCGCAAATGCAAACGCAGAAGGATTCACATCCTGGGACATCGTTGGCGAAGGTGTCGGGAATACCAGCATTTCTTCGCAAGTAGCTCCTTGTGTTGCCATCAGGAATGCCCCGCTTATGATCATTCCATCATCGTTAATCTCTACGACTTTAGCTGCGATAGTGTCTTCAGCAGCATCTTGCTGACCGGACATTTTACATGCATAGGGCTGGATGAAGGCGTGAGATAATGTAATATCATGGTCACGACAGTACTTATAATAGTTCCTGAGATTTTCCGCATATCTCGGATGATGTTCCTCCAAAATATTGGCAGCGGTATATAAGGACATGATCGCGGTGTTCATATAATCGGGTGAACGCCCTAAAAAGCCATGATGCCTGTTCGCCCACAACTCCATCATCATTCTGCGTTTCTGCAAATCCTCTGCGTTCTTGGGTGGGAGAAAAGACAAGCCTACCTGATCTCCCGTATCGGGCGAGGGGTAAGTCATCTGTTCGATATAACATGCTTCACACTGCATATCGTAAAGATCGGCTTGGGTCTGAATAAGACCTTGGAATGCAGGGTGTTCGGATAAAGGTCCCTTGATAGGCTCTCCTTTATACCAAATGTTAATATTCCGTCGGTCAATCCGTTCGATATACTGCTTCCCCGATTTAATAGGCACATTGCTCACCCCATTTTCGAAAATCGTATGCTAACAAACCTGTCTACTAGTGTTAATGTACGTGCTTAGTCCATACGGAGTACGTTGTCCGTTGGAAACGGGATAAAATATGCGAATGTACCTCAAAAGCTTGAGCCAGGAAGAGACAGCAAGCAAAAAAACGGACCCGTTATGGTCCGTTTCTTGATATTTCGATTATTGGGATTGGCCCAGATATTGCTCAAGCGTGAGGTTTTGTCTCGTGATTTCTCCCGCAATATAGACACCAACATAACGAACATGCCAAGGCTCATAAGAATAGCCGGTTAATTTCTCCTTGCCTTTTCCGTAACGAATGATAAATCCGTATTTCGGTGCATTGGCTTTCAGCCATTTGCCTTCCTTGGTATTTCCGAAGCTTTGCTCCAACGCATATCCTACGGAAGCGCTGGATATATCCATGCTCAGTCCGGTCTGATGCTCGCTTTGTCCCGGACGCGCGCTCGTTTTGTTAGCGACCGCCTCGCCCTTATTACGGGCGTTGCGTTCGAATATGGCTTTTTGGGTGGCATAGGACCGGTAGCCCGATACGGCTTTGAGATCGATCCCGTCTTTCTTGGCTGCCGCAAACAATTTTTCCAGCGCAGATGCCGCTACTTTTTTCATCTGTTTTTTAGGACTAGGTCCTGAGAAACTGAACGGAATATGGGGAACAACCAAGTCTTGCGGAACATAACTCGATGGTAGATTTCTTTGCTTGTTGACAAGTACAACGGTGCTTGATAGATTGGTGACCGTATTTAAACCACGAACCGTTTGTAAAGTTCGGTTAGGAGCGTTGTTTTCCAAAAACTTCGTAAATGATAAGCTGGAAGAAGCTGCCGCGGCAGCTTCTACTTTGCCAACGCCGGTGCTGCTTAGAAAACTGGATAAGGCTAGGCTTGTGACAACGGACCCGATGATGACCGTAGGTATGATAGATTTGACGATTTTTTTGCGCATTTGAAGTCCCTCCTCGTTAGCTATCTCTCAGTATATAAGAGAGTTATATCGGTAGAATCTCTAACTTGTTTCTGAATTGTAAACAAAATAGAATAGATCGAATCTGATAATAACCCAAAAATAGATTATAGTGATATAAAATAGGTAGGAATTTCTACATAAGGAGAAGTTTCACATGCAAAATGAACAGCTGCAAGAATTATTGAAGGAATATGGCATCCGGGAACCCGAGATTACGTTTATTCGCCATAATGAAAATCGAACCTATAAGGTGAGAGACCCTGACGGAAGTACATATCTGCTGCGCATTCATCAACCGGTAAAAGACGGCATGGCAGGTCAGCAGCATACCTATGACGGCCTGCAGGGTGAACTGCAAATGCTGGAGCATTTGTCAGGATGGGATCAACTGCTTGTCCAAAGGCCGCTGCGGAATCGGGAAGGCGAGCTGATTACAATCATCGAACATGAGGGGAAGCGTTGGAATAGCTCCGTGCTTACCTGGCTGGAAGGAAGAGACTTGCATAAGGATGATGTAAGCGACCCGGTCGTGGTCGAGAAGCTGGGGGCTCGAGTTTCAGAGCTGCACCGATTCTATGGTCAGTACATGCCAGAGGGTCTGGATAAGCGCCCGAGTCAGGGGATTTCCTACAATCAATATATGATCGAGGTTATAAAGCAAGGGTTAGCGACAGCGTTGTTTACTTCCTCCGATGTTTCCGTCATTGAAGACACGATATCGTTGGTTAACTCGCGGCTTGCGGATCGTGGGAACGAAGAAGCCTGGGGGCTCATTCACGGTGATTTAAGCTTGGGGAATATCATCATGACTTCAGATGGAGAACTGAGTTTTATCGATTTCGGTTTTTTCGGACCAGGTTATAATTACACGGATGTTGCAATGGGTGCCATGATGGTTCCCTCGGAGCTTCGGAATCTATTCCTGAGAGGGTATTATGGCAATGATCATACGGGACAAGATAGGCTTGTTCGGTTAGAAGGCTTCATGCTGCTGGCCATTATCGGATACTATGTCTTTCAAATGGAGAATGAATCCGTGCATGCATGGATGCGTGAAAGAATGCCGAAGCTGTGCGCCGATTACTGTAAGCCGTATTTGTCGGGTGAACGCATATTTTATTCCGTATAGTTCGATGACGAATTAGACGGTATCCGTGAAAGTTCATTATAAGCATTCAATCCCTTGGTATGCACAATGATCGGGTGATACGATATGAGATACATAACATAAGGATTAGAGGGGAAACCAAATGGCGGAAAGCAAACTTCTACTGCAACAAAAAGCTCTTCAGGATGAAGCTTCTGAGGTGGCTGATGAACTTCGACTTTACGAATTGTTAAGTCAAGCAGGCGAACCCGTGCGAGTTGGCAGTTCAGCCCTCGGATTGATGGTATGGAGAGACCTGGATATGACGGTAAAATGTTCACGACTGAATCAGCAATTAATTGCACAAATCGCATCGGAACTCATGCTGCATGCTGGTGTACGGGAGTTGAAGTTCATAAACGACACCGGTGTTTATAATACGGATCCCGCTTATCCCGATGGATTATACATTGGTCTAAAGTATAAGTCTCAGCGAGGGCAGGAGTGGAAAATGGACATTTGGTTCGTGGATGAACCGGAGAGACAACCCGACTTGAAACATATCGTCACGATGCCTGAACAGCTGACTCAGGATCGCCGGGAAGCTATTTTGCAAATCAAAAATGATTGGGCGAGCCGTGATGAATATGGCAAGACTGTGCGAAGTTTCGATATTTATACAGCGGTTCTGGAAGAAAACATAAGAACACCGGAGCAGTTTCAGGCCTGGCTGGACCAAAGGTCCAGGAATAAAGAATAAATCCAATGATTAATAGGAGATTTACATATGGAGATTATCAAGCATAACCAAGACAATTGGGAGCTTAAAGTAAAACAGCAAAATCAGTGGACTGTTCCTGTAAGCAGCGAAGAAATCCAGAATGCCAGGATGGGCGATTGGTCTATTATTGTCACCTCAACCAAGCCTGTGCCCAAAGAATGGTTTCCTGAACTAAGCGGAAAGAATGTGCTCTGCCTAGCTTCTGGGGGAGGGCAGCAGGGACCCATTTTGGCTGCTGCGGGAGCGAATGTAACCGTGTTGGATTTCTCCGAATCTCAATTGGATCAGGATCGCTTTGTTGCTAAGCGGGATGGATTGTCCATTCGGACGGTTCTTGGTTCAATGACGGATTTAAGCATGTTTGATTCGGAGAGCTTTGAGTTGATCGTTCATCCGGTATCTAACCTTTATGTGCCTGATATTCAACCGGTCTGGCAGGAGACATACCGCGTGCTGAAGCCTGGTGGCGTTATGATTAGCGGCTTTATGAACCCGTTTTTTTATTTATTCGACTGGGAACTGGAAGAGCGTGGTACGCTTCAGGTGAAGCACACGCTTCCATATTCGGAACTGGATTATGCGTCGGAAGAAGAGATCGTGAGAAGCGGGGTCGCTTTGGAATTCGGACATACGCTGGAGCAGCAAATTCAAGGTCAGATCCAATCCGGTTTTTTGATTGCCGGGTTA
Organism: Paenibacillus lautus; assembly: GCF_050482385.1. Lineage (GTDB taxonomy): Bacteria > Bacillota > Bacilli > Paenibacillales > Paenibacillaceae > Paenibacillus_AQ > Paenibacillus_AQ lautus_B. The sequence goes on along the minus strand of NZ_JBCNHV010000015.1, from coordinate 224,814 downwards.
TACGAGGATTCGTTCGGAGGCCAGAAATTGTTGGATCGTTATGCGAACAGTTTCATTGCGACAAGGGCCATAAAGCTTTAACATCCTGTCTATTTCCAAGGGGTTCATTAAGAAGAGTCATCCTATCGGGTGGCTTTTCTTTTTTTATGTATATGTAAAACATAAGTAAATCCTATTTTTTTGATATTATCCATATCATTTTTCCTGTGATAGCATGTTCGTATATCTAGTAAGTGGAGAGAGGAATGGTGGATATGAGTTCAGGATTTTGGTTGACAAATGCCCGGTTAGAGAGCGGTTATGAAGTTCAAGATGGCGTAATTAGGGGAACAAAGACGGAGATTCGCCACATATTCATAGAAGATGGAAAAATCGCGAAGATCGTAGCTTCGACTACAACCCTAACAGACCAATGGCCGCAGCACGACGTGAAGGGCTTATTGCTTCTGCCATCCTTTATCGAGAAGCACTGCCATTTGGATAAAACACTGCTTGGTGACCGATGGCGCTCCGTTACGCCGGTTTCCAATATTTTCGAGCGTTTGGCGATCGAGAAAGCGACGCTTCCTTCGCTGGATACCTTGACGCAAGACCGTGCCGAGCGGCTGCTTGATATTTACCTGGAGTCCGGCGTGACGCATGTGCGTACGCATGTGGATATCTATCCGGAAGTGGGATTAGACCATTTAGAAGCGGTTCAACAAGCATTACGTTCATTTGAAGGAAAGTTATCTTATGAGATCGTTGCTTTTCCACAGCATGGTTTGCTGCGCTCCAGGGCAAAGGAATGGGTCAGACAAGCTCTTCGCAATGGAGCAAACCTGGTCGGCGGCGTTGACCCGGCTACGGTGGATGGCGATATCGAAGCATCTTTACAGGAACTGGTAGAGCTCGCAGTTGAAGCCAATGCGGGCATCGACCTGCATCTGCACGATGCCAACCAACTGGGGATCTTTACCATGAAGCGATTAGCTCAGTTAACCATTGAAGCGGGACTGCAAGGCAAGGTGGCGATTAGCCATGCCTTCGGACTGGGTGATATTCCGCCATCCCAAACGCAAGAAATGGGGGACTTGCTCGCTGATGCGGGGGTCGCGATTATTACGAGTGTGCCGATTGGCCGCAAGTTTCCGCCGGTTGGCTTGCTGAACGAGCGCGGTGTAGAAGTTTTCGTCGGATGCGACAACATTTTTGATGTGTGGTCGCCCTTCGGAAATGGGGATGTACTGGAGCGTGCCGGCCGATTGGCGGAAATATCCGGATGGGTGGATGAACGCGCGTTAGCGCAAACGCTCCAATATATTACCGGTGGCACCACACCGCTTAATCATGATGGGGAGCAGGTATGGCCGCAGGTTGGAGATGTCGCCAGCATGGTATTTGTTGAAGCTTCTTGTTCCGCTGAAGCCGTTGCGAGAAGATCCAAACGCGTGGCGACGATGTTTCAGGGGAACATCGTTTCCGGTTCGCTTTAGGCGAATTTTATGTCCATCCGGATTAAATTGCTGCTGTCCTATACCGGTATGCTGGTCATTAGCTTGCTGGTCTTTGTGTTGACTGCGAGTTTGTTCACCATTGCGGCCACAGGCGATATTCACGGTATTCGGGATTTTTATAAAGTGCATTATCAGATTAACCCGCTTACGGAACAAGAGGAGTCTATTTTCCTCGAATTAAAATATCTTGCCAAGAACGAACCGGATGAGCTGCAGAACAAAGAGCTGCTGACGGAATATGATTTTAAGCTTAGAACCGTACGAGCGGGCCTGTATGTCCGCAGGGAAAACGACCAGGTCTTTGAGTCCAATACGATGAACCAGCCTGAATTGGAAGCGAGTCTGCCTCCATATGACCTGAACAACCATCAGATTCGGAATACCCTTAACATCGGTGAACGGTTTTATGCTTATGCCAAATATGATTTTCGGTATTCGGACGGTGCCAGAGGCAGTGTGTATGTGATTCGAGAGCGAAGTCCTTTCGGTGAAGTCACGCGCAAGCTGCTGCCCATTCTTGTCTTGAGTCTCGTTGGCATCGTTGTGGTTGCAAATGTATTGTTATATCGCTGGATTACGCGCAGCGTGGTCAAACCGCTTGATTTGCTTCGAAAATCGGCGGAACACATCAAGGAGGGAAATCTCCAGTTTTCTCTGGAATTGCATTCCAAGGACGAAATCGGCCAGCTGAACGAGACGTTTGAGAATATGCGGAAGCGTCTGCATGAATCGATTCAACTCCGGCTTCAGGACGAAGAGAACCGGAAAGAACTGATCTCCAATATCTCTCATGATTTGCGCACACCTATAACGAATATTAAAGGGTATATCGAAGGTATACGCGACGGCGTTGCGGATACGCCGGAGAAAATGGATAAATACGTGAACATTATCTACACCAAAACCATCGATCTGGATAAACTTGTGGATGAGTTGTTTCTTTATTCCAAGCTAGATTTAAAGCAGGTTCCTTTCATGTTAGAGCATGTCGATATCATCGGTTTTATAGACGATTGCATCGATGAGCAGCGCTATGTTTTGCAGGAAAAGGGAATACGGCTGGAGTGGAAGGAGCGTACCGGTCAGTCTGTCGAGGTCATTGCCGATCTGGAAAAATTAAAGCGAACGGTGCTCAATATCATCGGGAATGCTCAAAACTTCATGGACAAGCAGCACAAAACCATATGGGTCTCCACGCAGCTTTCTCCGGCATGGGTAACGGTTGAAATACGGGATAATGGGATGGGCATCGAGCCGGAAGTGATCCCTTATATATTCGAAAGGTTTTATCGTGCGGAGCCATCCCGCAATTCTTCAACGGGCGGCAGCGGTCTGGGGCTTGCAATTGCCAGCCAGATCATCGAGGGACACGGGGGGACGATCTGGGCGGAAAGCGAGCCCGGCATAGGCACCAGCCTGTATTTTACCCTCAAACGAGCGACGAAGGAGGCAGTGTAATCCATGACCACACGCATTCTCATTATTGAAGACGAGACGACGATCGCTCAGTTGGAGCGGGATTATTTTGAGTTGAACGGTTTTCTGGTAGATCTATGCCATACAGGCAATGAGGGGCTGAAGCTTGCCCTTAACGAGGACTACAGTCTTATCATTGTCGACCTGCAGCTTCCCGGAATGAATGGCTATGAATTATGCAGTCATATCAGGAAGAACAAGGAGGTTCCTATTCTGATCGTTTCTGCCAAGAATGAAGAGATCGATAAAATCCGTGCCTTTAATCTCGGTGCCGACGATTACATTACCAAGCCATTCAGCCCGAGCGAATTAGTCGCAAGAGCCAAGGCCCATCTGATGAGATATGAGAGGCTTATGGGCAAGCAAAGCCCAAGTCCAAGCTCAGAAATTCATATTCGCGGCTTGGTCATCGACAAATCGGCGCGAAGGGTGTTCGTTCGCAATCAGGAAGTCACGTTTACGACCCGGGAGTTTAACTTGCTTGAATTTCTGGCAACTCATCCAAACCGGGTGTTTAACAAAACGGAGCTGTTTGAACGGATTTGGGGCATGGATTCCAGCGGGGATATTGCAACCGTAACCGTCCATGTCCGTAAGCTGCGCGAAAAGATGGAGCTGGATCCATCCAATCCGCAGTATATTGAAACGGTATGGGGGGCTGGCTATCGCTTTTCGGTCTAAACAATTTATAATTTGTTAATAAAAGTTTTCGAAACGCTTAATCCCGGCTTTCTTGGGAGTTTAGGACTCTCTTCTATCATGGAGATATGACGATCGATGTTCATACTCATCGAATTAGGGAGGGTTTACAAATGAAAACATATTCTAATAAACTGGCGGCCATGATGGTGGCGGCTGCCCTGGGAACGGCTTCGCTTCCGTTTCATGTACTGCAGACCGAGGCTGCGGGAGCCCCGCTCGTTGCCCAGGATATAGAGCAAGCCACTCAAGTGCTGTCCCAGCTTCGCGTGATGCAGGGTTACCAGGATGGCACGATGGGGATAACCAGTCCCATTACGCGGGCAGAGCTGGCAAAAATGCTTGTGCTTGCGTTTGGACTTGAAGGCAAAGGAGATACAAAGCCAAGTTTCACGGATGTGAATTCAAACGCGTGGTATGGACGGTACGCAGCTGAGTTGGTAGCACAAGATATTATGCAGGCACCGGAGGGACGTTTTGATCCACGGGGAATCGTTACCCACGCCGACCTGGTACAAATGGTATCTAAGGCTCTGAAACGAGATGTGAAGTCCGTGGATGAATGGGCGAAGCGTTTTTATTCTGAGGTAGGCCATATCACACGTGGTCAAGCTGCCTACTTAATAAGCTTTGCCCATGAGGCAATTCCGTCAGAAAAAGCCAAAATCACAAGTGTCCGCGCACTGAATGCCATCACCTTGATCGTCACCTTTGATGCTCCCTTGACGGCAGACAATGAGGCGTTTGCCCAAGCCAAAGAAGATTTTAAATTTAACAACGGGCTTGAACTCACTAACATGCCGCGCTTGAAGACGGGCTCAATTTCCACTTATATCGTCCCAACCTCCGTTCAAAAACAGGGTACATCCTATACGCTTACCTATAAAGGGAAAACAGCAGGCACATTTACAGGTAATAGCACGAAGTTGGACATGACAGAGGCTAGACAAGTCGCTCAGGATACTTTTGAGCTGGAGGCACTTAAAGAGAATGGTGTCGTTGACTATGGTTATGTTATTTCCGCTTATAGCGGAGGCCGCGGAGCCAATGCATTCGTATTGGATGAGAACAATAGCGCCGATGGAAAAGTCTATCAGATCATATCCTCTGGTCAAGCCAGAGAAGTGACGATTACGCCTGCAGGCGGACAAGCTATCGTGGCAAAATACGTACCCTTCACCCAGTCCACGGATGGCAACCAAGAGCCGAAATTCCGTTTACCTGAAGGCCAGACACTGAAGCCGGGTGTTACCTATACCGTTACCTCGGATTGGGCACAGATTGCGAAACCTTCTTTCGTTGCGGGAAGTTTCGAACCGCTGGATATCATCGGAGCCGAGGCAATCAGCGACAGCTCCATTGCCATTACCTTGTCCGAGGATCCTGGAGACGAGCTCTTCTCTGGCCGGAGTGTTGAATTGACCGACGCAGACGGCAACAAGCACATAGCGACCTATAAATATTCAAGCCGCAAAGGTGCTGCTGGCGTGTTTGATCTTGCGCAGGAGGCTAAACTGAAACCAGGTACGACATATACAATTCAACCGGTTGGCGAATGGGCAGGCGAAACAACGGCGGTTCTGACAATGGATTGAGAATTAGAAGTGAATACACAACCTTTAAAGGATGAGCTTAGCTCGTCCTTTTTTTTATGGATCACTCACTCATACAGACCATGGAAATGATGTAAAAAGATTAAAATTCTAGCTGCTTCGGATGATACCTGGATTCTTCAGGCTGGAGGAAGGTATTTACCGTTTTTGTCATAAAGCATCATGAACCTTAACAATCGGATATTTACCAATCTCGCCGATTACCCTAATATGGAGTTACTTTCCGTCATTTGGCTGCATGCAGGTCCGATATGGAAAAATGTACCCTTCCATACGCAGAAGTACCTACCCATGCGCCGCAAACATCCATTATGATCAAATTTATTAGTTGGCGGGAGAACTTGAGTCGTTATTTTTTGAAAACGCTATCACGTAAGGGGGGATATTTATTCTTAAGCATTCGAAGGTTTTTCGCAGCTTTCTCATCTCCTATATTGCCATCTTGCTAATTCCCACCCTCGGGGGATACATATCCTACTTAACCTCCATCTCCGTAACGCAATCCATTTCGATTGAGAATAGCATCATTCAGCTCGAGAAAAGCCAGGAGCTGCTGGAACACAGGATGGCGGAAGTGGAGGGGATGACGCGGCAGCTGGCGATCAATCAAGAGCTTAACGTGCTGCTAAGCGACCATCTTGCCCAAAGGGATGTTTATGGCATATGGCGAACGATGCGCAATGTGCTGACCTTCGGTCAAACCAACGATTTTCTTCAGCATTACTACATCTATTTGGCGAATTACGACTTGATCGTAACGTCAGGCTCCTCCTTTCGACCGGAGCATTATTACGAGTTTTTTCATTATGGTGATCTCACGTTCGAGGAATGGAAACAACAGATCCTGGTGAAAACCCACCGCAGCGAAATCAAACCGCTCTCTTTCTTTTCGGATAGGGACAACGAAACCTCGGTGATCACGTACATGCAGTCGCTCCCGCTGGACAGCTTCAACGATTCGTCCCCGGCCACCGTGGTGGTTGTGATTGATGAACAGACGATTGCCGGGTTGTTCTCGGGGTTAACCGACAATTACGGCGGCTGGGTCCACATCCACGACGGGAAAGGGAATACCCTTGCTCTTCAAGGAAACATGGAATCCGATGTGAGCCAAATCATAAACGATCCGGCATTCGATCAGAACAAAACCAGCCAGTTCTACAAGAACGATCTTGTGATCACCACGCACTCGGATAAGAGCGGTTGGGTCTATCAGGCCGGCATCCCCCGGAGCGCCTTAATGGAGAATGCCGATCAAATTAAACAAGCGTCCTGGTTCATTACCGGGGGCGCCATGATCGTCGGGCTGCTGTTCGGGTTGTATTTGGCTCATCGGAACAGTGTGCCGATCCATCGCATGATTAGCATCATGAAAGAGCAGTTCGGCAGAGATGAGCTAACGGAGCGCAATGAATTTGACTTTCTAAGCGGGAATATTGCCAATATGATCAGCAAAAACAAACAGCTGGAAAACGAGCTTACGCGTCAGCTGCCGTTTGTCCGGGATGCTTTTCTGAAACGGCTGATTGCGGGCGAGTTTGAATCTAGGGACGAAATTGCTTCTGCTGCCGAGCAGGCCGATATTGCCTTGCATAACGGAAAGGGTTATGTCGGCATCCTGCAGATCAAAGGATATGCCGGAATGGACAGCGTGGAGATCCTTAACGAGCTTAACGCGGCCCGGCTTCTTATGAAGCAGGCTTTTTCTGAGATCGCCGGGTCGCTGCCCATGACGGATCTGGGTTCGGACAAAATGGTGGTTTTGTTTTTTACCGACGAGGAACGGGAGCCTGGGTCGGATGAAGAACTTCGAATTACGGGGTTGATCGAAACGCTGACGAAGCAGGTTCTGCATGAATATAAAATGTTCCTCCAAGCCGGTTTCGGTGATCCGTTCGATTCTGTCGCAGAGGTGGGGCAGTCCTTTGACCAGGCCAAGCAGGCGCTTGAATATGCGATCTACATGAATCAAAAAGAGACTGTGTGGTACCACGAAGCCAGAATCGTTAACACAACGTATTACTACCCGCTGGACACCGAGCAGCGTTTGATCAGCACGGTACGTGCAGGAGAGCTGGAAGAAGCCGAGAAGATCATGGGCTCGATTATCGATCAGAATCTCAGTCAGCGAGAGCTATCCGTTGAGATGAAACACCAGCTGGTCGGAGAAATCAAAGGAACGTTCCTTAAATTAATGGATCAGAAAATTTTTGCGGAGTCGGAATGGTTTGAAAGCATAAAGAGACGCATTATCGATATCGGCTTTACCGAGCCGCTGGAATCCATTCGAAACGAAATCCACGTGATCATGGGAGAGCTGTGCAGCTATATTTCCAATAAAAAGAAGGATTCGCATGCCAAACTGATCAAGCAAATTTATGAATACACGGCAAATATGTATACCAATTCGGATTTAACGTTGTATCGAGTGGCCGAGCATGTGGAACGACCGGAAAAATACATCTCTCAATTGTTCAAGGAAGTGACCGGAGTCAACTATTCCGATCATCTGATCAAGGTGCGAATGGAGCGGGCAGCCATTCTGCTTACAGAAACCAGCCATACGGTCGACGATATAGCTGCTCAGGTGGGCTACAACAGCTCCCATTCGTTTCGCAGGGCATTCAAGCGCCTCATCGGCATATCACCGAGCGCTTACCGACAGTCTCATGAGGTCATGTAGTAGGTTGATCCTGACAAGCCGCATTGTCGTTTAGGACGATGCGGCTGTTTGGGCTAGAGAAAACCGTAAATACGCGGGATTTGGACCCTATCGAGACAGGATGGCCTATGGAAAAGCGGTTTTTTGTACGCCAAACGACCGAAGTGTACCTGTTCAAGGAGTGGAATTCTCCCCTATGATCGACACATAAAGAAAACGCTATCAATTCAATGCCGACACATCGGTTGTCATTACATTAGGGGGGATTATTCTGGAGAAGCAATTGGTAATCGAGTCGGAGCCTGTTATCCATACCGACACCAGCGCCGGCTATTGGCATGCTGCGCGGAAAAGCTTGAGGAAACATTGGCAGCTGTATCTGCTTGTGATTCCTCCGCTGCTGTTTTTCTTGATCTTTAAGTATTATCCGATGCTGAATGCCGTCCTCGCTTTCAAAGACTACAACGTCATCAAGGGTATATGGGGCAGTCCCTGGGTGGGCTTCAAGCACTTCGAGCTGTTCTTCGAAAATCCGTTATTTTGGACGCTCGTCAAAAACACGATTATTCTCAGCGGTTATCTCATCTTAGCCGGGTTTCCGATTCCGATCGTGCTAGCATTAATGATTAACGAGATCCGGGGCGGTCGATTCAAAAAATTCGTCCAGTTGGTATCCTTTGCGCCGTATTTTATATCCACGGTGGTCATGGTGTCGATCATCATGCTGTTTCTGGCTCCGCGGCTGGGCTTTGCCAACGTGGCTTTGAATTTTTTCGGACTGGAGTCCGTGAACTTTCTCGGAGATCCCGGGATGTTTCGTTCGATTTACGTATGGTCCGATATTTGGCAGACGGCAGGTTACAGCGCGGTGATCTATTTGGCGGCATTGGCCGGCATTGATCCGACCCTGTATGAAGCTGCGAAGGTGGACGGCGCCTCCCGCTTCCAAAAGATTCGCCATGTGGATCTGCCCGGCATTGTGCCGACCATCGTCATCATCTTGATTCTGAATGTCGGCAACGTGATGGCGCTTGGATTCGAGAAGGTCTATCTGCTGCAAAATCCGCTGAATCAGGTGAACTCCGAGATCATTGCAACCTATGTCTATCGGATCGGACTGCTGAATGCGAACTACAGCTTCGCAACCGCGGTCGGCCTGTTCAATTCCGTGATCAACCTCATTCTGCTGCTGACCGTGAACGGATTGGCTAAACGAATAACTAATAACAGCATTTGGTAAGGAAGGAGTTAGGGCATGGCAGTTCAACAAACAGGTACTAGAAAGATCAAGGAGTCCGCAGGCGACCGCATCTTCCTGACAACGGTATACATCGTTCTGTTTCTGGTCGTTATTGCGGTCCTGTATCCGCAGATTTACATCATCAGCAGCTCCATCAGCAGCCCGGGGGCCGTTACTTCGGGCCGGGTATGGCTGTGGCCGGTCGATATTTCGTTTGAAGGCTTTCGGGTCCTCTTTAAAACGCCTGAGATCATGACCGGATACGCCAACTCGATCTTCTATACGACGGCCGGCACGATGATCAGTGTCGTGTTGACCATCATGATTGCTTACCCGCTGTCGCGCAGGTCGTTTTTTGGACGTAACGCGTTGATGATGATCATTACGTTTACCATGATATTCAGCGGAGGATTGATTCCGACCTACATGGTCGTGCGGGAGCTTCATCTGATCGATACCCGATGGGCACTGCTCATTCCCAATGCCATTTGGGTGTGGCAGGTGATTATCGCCAGATCTTTTTTTCAATCCTCCATTCCGGAGGAATTGCAGGAAGCCAGTGAAATGGACGGCTGCAGTGATATGCGGTTTATCAGGAGCATCGTCCTTCCGCTATCGAAACCGATAATGGCCGTGCTCGTGCTCATGTATGCGGTAGGCCAGTGGAATGCGTACTTCGATGCGTTGATTTATTTGAAAAGTGCCGACCTGTTTCCGCTTCAGCTAATCCTTCGAAGCATCATCATACAGAATAACAGTTCCGGGACGATGGATGCTTTAGCCATGGTTGAGAGGCAGCAGCTTGCCGAGCTCCTGAAATATGCACTGATCGTGGTTGCCACCCTGCCTGTGCTGGTCATTTATCCGTTTGTGCAGCGCTATTTTGTACAGGGGATGCTTGTGGGTTCTGTGAAAGGCTGATCGCTTTCGAGGTGACCGCCGAATTCCGCAAAGCGATCCTGATCTTATGATGGAAGGGAGGTGATGCTCTCTTTACGTGCGAAGCTAGACGTTTACGTGTTCATTTTAATGAAAAAGGGAGCGATCCAATTTGAAAAAAGGCCTATTAAGTTTGTTCATGCTGCTATTGGCGAGCAGCATCGTGATGGCAGGCTGCTCGGGCAAAAATACAGAAAGCTCCAGCAGCCCGCAGGGCGGAAGCTCGCCTGGCAGCACGGATAGCTCGAAACCCGTGGAAATCAGCGTTTTTGCCGTACAGGAATCAGGCATCGATATTCCGGCCAACAAATTCACTAAGCATATGGAGGAACAGTTCAACATCAAATTCAAATGGCAGATCAATCCCTCCGACGGCGCCAAGGAGAAACGCCAGATCTCTCTGGCCAGCGGCGATTATCCGGATGCTTACCTGTTGACGCATTATATCGATGAATTCTCCCAAGCCGATGTGCTCAAATACGGACAACAGGGAGTACTCGCTCCCCTGAATGACCTGATTGACCAGTATGGACCGAACATTAAAGCGGCTATGGAAGCTACACCGGAGATGAAGGCGCTTGTTACGGCCCCGGATGGGAATATCTACGGGCTAGGCGCATACACGGAATGTTTTCACTGCTCCTATCCTAACAAAATGTGGATCAATACCGAATGGCTGACGAAACTGAATCTCGAGGAACCAAAAACGACCGAGGAATTCAGAAGCATGCTGCAGGCATTCAAAACGAAGGACCCGAACGGCAACGGTAAAGCGGATGAGGTGCCCCTTAGCGGTTCAACGGAGGATTTCGGCGTACGGATCATCCCTTATTTGATGAACAGCTTCGTTTACGACGACGACCGAAACTACTTGATGATGAATGGCGGCAAGGTAGAGTCCGCCGCGATCACGCCGGAATGGAAGGAAGGGCTCGCCTATATCAAATCGTTGTATGACGAGGGTTTGATCGATCCCGGCGCATTTACGCAAAATGCCGAGGCGTTCAAGAAAATCGGTGAAAATGCGGATGCTGAAATTCTCGGCGCCGGCGCCGGCATGCATCCGGCCATCTTCATAAACATCGATCCGGGCAACACCCGCTCGGCGCATTACAATCCACTTCCGCCGTTAAGCGGGCCGAAAGGAATTTCATACGCAACCCATGATGCGGGGGGCGTATCACCGGGCGCAAAATTCGTGATCACCAACAAAGCCAGTGAAGAAGCCCGCATTGCTTTGATCAAGATGGTGGATTACATGTTTACGGCGGAGGGTCAAACCAATGCCGGAACCGGTATGAAAGGAATCGATTGGACAGACCCCGAGCCTGGCGATAAAGCGCTTGGAGAAGGCGTGACGCCGATGGTTAAATCGATTCCCGCGAAAGAAGGCGAAGCGCCGCACAATGCGGGTTGGAGCGGAATGGGCCATTTCTATATGCCGAAGGAGTACCGTGATACTTGGGTGCAGGGAACCGACATTTATGCATCTGATGGCTATGAGCGCAGATTGTACAATGCTTCGCTGCTGTATCAAGGACATGAGCCGAAGGAAATCTTTCCGATCTGGTCGATCTGGATCGATCCGAGCGTCATCGACGAAGCCAGCATGCTTCAAACCAACCTTAAAAACTATATTGAGCAAAACCAGCTGCAATTCATTACCGGCAACAAGGATCTGAACAAGGATTGGGACGCTTACGTCAAAGGATTGCAGGATCTGAAACTGGATCGTTATCTTGAAATTCTGCAGACGGCTTACGATCAATCTGCCAAATAATAGAAGGGCAACTCACAGCTGCGGCTGACTATGGAGCCATTCGAATATCCATATGCGGGTGCCGGTCTAAAGAGATCGGCCACTCCGTATTTTCTCTGTTTTACGGGTGACTAGCAAAAAGAAATAGGAATTTTACGAGGGTAGGTTATCATATGTCCGATTATAACAAAGGTACAGATCGTGCCGCGTTCATCGTTCATCGCCGAGGGCTGCCTAATGTGAAGGCCAAGATTGCAAGGGAAGCCCAGGTTACGGTTGCCTTTTTGGGCGGATCCATTACGGAGGGAGCCGGTGCCTCAGCGGCGGATAAGACCAGCTGGAGGGCCTTAACGGCTCATTATTTAAGAGACCGCTTCGGAAAATCGCGGATTCGCTCCATTAACGCAGGGGTTGGGGGGACGGATTCGACGCTCGGAGCCCACCGCCTTCGCGAGCATGTGCTGCGCGTTGAGAATATCGATTTGCTATTCGTGGAATTCAGCGTAAATGACGGCAATGACCGGAAGGAATCCATCAGAGGAATGGAGGGAATTGTCCGCCAATGCCGGCGTCTGTCCCCCGGCACGGATATATGCTTCATTTATACCGGGGCGGATCGAAATTTGACCTGTATCCGGCCGTATCCCATTGCCGCTCACGAAGAAGTGGCCGAGTATTACGGCATCTCTTCCGTCGATTTTGCTGCCGGGATCTATCGCATGCTGCAAAATGGTGAGGCCGTGTGGGCATCGCTTGCGCCTGATGGGTATCATCCGAATGATGACGGGCATGAGCTCTACGCCGGTTTTTTGCGAGGAGGTTTGAATGAGCTGCTGTCGACCGAGCCTGATTCTTTGATGCTCGATCACTGCGAATCTTTGCCCGAAGAACCGCTGATGACGGGGAATTACGAACATGCCGACATGCTCCCATTTGAGCTTGCCGATTATACCGGGGATTATCATATCCGGAAGCTGCCGCAAGGTTCAAAGCTAATGAATTGGCGTTATGCGACAGAGCACAGGTACGCTGATCATCCGAACGCTTCATTTACGTTCACTGTGGAAGGACAAAGCGGCGGACTGCTGCTGCTATGCGGACCCGACACCGGAATTTTTGAATACTCGATCAACGGCGGGTTCTTCGTACGGGTCAATCCCTTCGACGAGTGGTGCTTGAACGCCTATCGGCCAGTCAGCGTACACTTTCCGAGACGTCATGTTCGCGGGCCGATCTCGATCATGGTTCGAAACACTGGACTTAAGGATAAGCGAAGCCAGGGTACGGGCATGCGCGTGCTGAAGCTGCTTGCGAATTAGGCGGAATCGACGGGACTCCTGCGATTGTTATACCAAGCTCGAAAATAGCTGCTATTAGTGATGGAGGTGTTGTTATTGCATTTTCCTGGAAATCAAGACAAAACAACTCCGATCGTCTTTTCGTTACGGGATTACGAGGACCCGAATAACCCGGATGCGCAATCTGCTATGAAATGCGCGATAGAAGCCGTCAGGAAAATGGAAGGCGCGGTCATTCTGGACATACCGCCGGGGTGCTATCATTTTTATCCTCAATCCGCCGTTCGGGAGGCGTATTATATATCGAATACAGCCAGCGAGGAAGAGAAGCCGGATGTGACCAAAACGATCGGGATATGGCTTAAGGATCTGCACCATGTGACGCTTGAAGGGAACGGCGCCTTGTTTATTTTTCACGGGAAGCAGACGATGCTTGTGCTTGATGGCTGCACGGATATTGAAATCCGCAACCTGCACTGGGATTACGCCGCGCCGACCGTGACCGAAATGACGGTGGATATGTGCGGCGAAACTTACCTTGAGGCGTCCGTTCACCCGGATTCTTGCTATGATTGCGTAGACGGTAAATTCGAATGGGTTGGGGAAGGCTGGCGTTTTCGTGAAGGGCCGATGCAGTTATGCAGTGCAGATTTGAGTGCTGCCTGGCGCGTGGATAATTGGCTGGAACGGGTGTTACATACAGAGGAGCTGTCCCCTCGTCGGCTTCGGTTTCATTTTGGAAACCAAGCTTCCCCGCATATGGCTCCCGGTACGATCGTGCAAATGCGCGACGGCATTCGGGACCAGGTTGGCATGCTGATCACCGGAAGCTCCCGGGTGACGCTAAGCAACGTGGGCATACATTTCATGCATGGATTGGGCGTGGTTGGACAGTTCAGTGAAAATCTGACCTTTGAACGCTTGGATCTGACGCCGCGTCCGGAGACCGGCCGCACGGTGGCGGGCTTTGCGGATTTCATCCACTTGTCGGGCTGCAGGGGGAAGGTCTCAATCCGGAATAGCCGGTTTGCAGGAGCGCATGATGATGCGATCAATGTCCACGGCACCTACCTTCGGATCGTTGATCGACCGGCTACCCATCAATTGCTTGTAAGGTTTATGCATCCGCAGACCTACGGATTTTTGGCCTTTCTGCCAGGAGATGAGGTCGCATTCGTGGATGCGGATACGCTGAACGCCTACGCTTTCGGACGTGTGGCTGCTGTCGGTATGAAGTCAGCACGCGAATTGCTGCTTACATTGGAAAACGCGGTTCCTGCGGGCGTCGGAGTGAGGGACGTGCTTGAAAATGTGACTTGGACGCCGGAAGTCGAAATTGTCGGCAATACATTCGCCCGGATTCCCACGCGCGGAATTCTGGCCACGACACCGCGGCGGATCGTGATTCGGGATAACACCTTTTTGAACATGCAGATGAGCGCGATACTGGTCGCAGCGGATGCATCATCTTGGTATGAATCCGGCGCCGTAACGGATATGAGCATCGTGGATAACCGGTTTGTGAATTGCGGCGGTCCCGGACATGCCGTGATACGGATTGCGCCGGAGAATAAACATAATCATGCAGCCGTTCACAGCAACATTCGGATCGCGTGCAACCGCTTTGAAACGACCGGGGAAGATTGGTTAATGGCTAGAAGCACGGAGGGACTGATATTCAAAAATAACGTGATTCGGATGCAGGAAAAGCACGGCCTTGCAGGGAATATCCGTACGGACGAACGCGTCCATTTGGAAGCCTGCATGGGAACGGATATTTCGTGTAATGACTTGGAGTATGACGATTTGAAATAAGGGAGGCATAGCGAGTGGGAGAAAATATGAAATTGCAGTATGTTAAGCCGGCGTCAGTCTGGACCGAAGCGCTGCCGATCGGCAACGGACGTCTTGGAGGCATGGTCTACGGCGGCGTGGAGCGTGAAACGATCAGCTTGAACGAGGATACGCTGTGGTCCGGTTATCCCAGGGATTGGAACAACCCGTCAGCCCGGGATGCGCTGCCGGTGATCCGGGAGCTGATACGCCAGGGACGTTATTCGGAGGCTGACCAGCTAGGGCGCAAGATGATGGGGCCCTATACGGAATCTTACCTCCCGTTTGGAGACTTATGCCTCAGGTTTGATCATGGAGGCGTGTTTCATTCTTACCGAAGAACGCTGGATATCGCTAATGCCGTTCAACGAACGGAATACCGTATCGGAGAGGTATCCTATACGAGGGAATGCTTCGCGTCCAGCCCGGACCAGATGATTGCATTGCGGTTAACCTCAAGCGCTCCTGGCGCTCTGAACTTGCATGCACATCTGGAAAGTCCGCTGCGCTATACCGTAAAGATCGAAGAAGATATGCACTCCATGTCGGGATTTGCACCGGAACGCGTCGAGCCCAGCTACGTGTCGTCTGATCGTCCTATACGTTACGGTCATCCGGAACATACCGCCGCCATGGCTTTCGAAGGTCGGCTGGCCGTGGCTGAAACCGATGGCCGCGTTACGGTGGACGCAGCTGGCATTCATGTACTGGATGCGAGCGAAGCGGTCATTTACTTCACCGCTGCCACCAGCTTCAACGGATTTGACCAAATTCCCGGTCACCGCGATGGCGGAGACCACCCGGCGGCTGCCGCCGCTGCTAAAGCTGCGGCTAGTATGGAAGCTTTAAGCAGCCACTCTTGGACAGAGCTGCGCGAGCGGCACATCAACGATTATCGCAGCCTATATGATCGCGTAAGCCTCCGATTAGGCGAGACGCTGGCTTCCGAGGATATGGACACGGAGATGAGAATCGAGCAATTCGGTGCCCGGGATCCAGGCCTGGTCGAGCTGCTGTTCCACTATGGCCGCTATCTCCTGATTTCAAGCTCCAGACCCGGAACGCAAGCCGCCAATCTCCAGGGAATATGGAATGCGTCAACCCGTCCGCCGTGGAGCAGCAATTGGACCTTGAACATCAATGCGGAAATGAATTATTGGCCCGCGGAGGTATGCAATTTGGCGGAATGCCATCAGCCTCTGTTGGAGCTGATCAGAAGCCTGTCGGTAAACGGTGCGGAAACCGCCGCCGTCCATTACGGTACCCGGGGCTGGACCGTTCATCACAATACGGATATTTGGGCCCATACCGCTCCGGTCGGCAATTACGGGGACGGCGATCCTTCCTGGGCGCTTTGGCAGATGGGAGGAATCTGGCTGACGCAGCACTTATGGGAGCATTACGCATTTAGGGGCGATGAAACCTATTTGCGCGCAGTTGCTTATCCTATCATGAAGGAAGCTTCCTTATTTGCTTTGGACTGGCTTATAGAAAACAACGAAGGTCATCTCGTGACATCTCCGTCGACCTCACCGGAGCATAAATTCCGCACGTCGGATGGGACAGCTGCGATCAGCGAAGGGGCGACCATGGATATTTCCCTCATATGGGAGCTGTTCACCAATTGCATGGAGGCGGCCGACATTCTCGGCTTGGATGAGGAGCTCCGGGAGGAATGGAGCAACAAACGGGAACGGTTGCTGCCACTGCAGGTCGGCCGATACGGACAGCTGCAGGAATGGTCTCATGACCTTGAGGATGAGGACATATTTCATCGGCACACGTCCCACCTGGTCGGGGTTTATCCTGGACGGCAGCTATCTGGGGAAGAAAGCCCTGATCTGTTTGCAGCAGCCCGAACTTCTTTGGAGCGGCGCGGGGATGAAAGCACGGGCTGGAGCCTGGGCTGGCGCGTTGCGCTATGGAGCCGGTTCGGGGATGGCAACCGAGCGCTGCGACTGTTAAATAACATGCTGAGATTGGTAAGGGACGGCGAATCGGAGCGTTATGAGCACGGAGGTGTGTATGCGAGTTTATTAGGAGCGCATCCCCCCTTTCAGATCGACGGCAATTTCGCGGCTACAGCGGGAATAGCGGAAATGCTGCTGCAGTCCCATCGCACCGTACTCATGCTGCTGCCGGCTCTGCCGGATGCTTGGCCGGAAGGTGAGGTACGTGGACTCCGGGCACGAGGCGGTTATGAAGTCAACATTCGCTGGAAGGATGGAAGACTGACGGAGGCAGAGATCATGTCCCGGTATGGCAATATGTGCAGCGTAGACGTAGGCCATGGAGATTGGATTGAGGTTTACCAAGGTAAAGCCCGGATTCCCGTACAGCTCTCCGGAAAAGATGTGCATTCATTTGCAGTAGAACAGGGGATCACCTATCGGCTGGTCAGGGAACCGGCTGGGGAATCCAAGGCTTGATCGGCATAATGCATACCTTTTCGATTGTACCCGTACAATTCGAAGTTGAAGAAGACTCCATTAAGGAGTCTTTTTTACGTGGAAGCAGAAGAAAATTCCAATTAAATTGTTATTTTTGTAGTCGAAACGTCCACGAAGTGGGTATTAATTGTTAAATGGTTGACAACCTGTATATACATGTTAATGATTTTCCTATATACAACCTGTATATACAAGATGACGAGGAGGACGAAGTTTCATGTTGAACCCAGAAACCCAGTCTCAAGATTGGTGGAGAACGTCGACGGTTTATCAAGTATATCCGAAGAGCTTCAACGACACGACCGGCCTAGGCACCGGCGATATACGCGGGCTCATGGAGAAGCTGGATTATATAAAGGGACTTGGCATTGACATTGTGTGGCTTCAGCCGGTGTATGTTTCTCCGCAAAATGATAACGGTTACGACGTTGCCGATTATTGCAGCATAGATCCTGTATATGGGACGATGGACGATTTCGACGAGCTTGTGGCTGAGTTGAAAAAAAGAGGCATGCATCTGATGATCGACATGGTCGTGAATCATTCTTCGACCGAGCACCGATGGTTTAAAGAAGCGGTGTCTTCTCGCAATAACCCGTATCGAGACTATTATATCTGGCGGGATCCCGCGGAAGACGGCGGACCGCCCAACAACTGGCAATCCAAGTTTGGAGGCCCGGCATGGCAATATGATGAAGGGAGCGGGCAATATTACTTGACCCTTTTTGACAAAACGCAGGCAGACCTGAATTGGGAGAACGCGAAGGTCCGTGCGGAGGTCGTGGATATCCTCACCTTTTGGGCGGACAAAGGAGTAAGCGGATTCCGGATGGATGTCATCAATCTCATATCGAAAGATCCCTCGTATCCGAATGATGACGGTTCGGTAGCACCCGGAGATGGACGCAGGTTTTATACGGACGGACCGAGAGTGCACGAATACATTAAGGAATTGAACGAAAAAGTGTTCAAGCCTTACAATCTCGTTACGGTGGGTGAGATGTCCTCCACAACCCTAGAGCATTGCGTTCGTTACTCGAACCCGCAGGAGAACGAATTCTCCATGACGTTCAACTTCCACCATTTGAAGGTAGACTATCCCAACGGGCAAAAATGGGAGCTCAAGCCTTATGATTTCGAGGAGTTGAAAAGAGTGCTCTCCGATTGGCAAACCGGCATGCAGAAGGGGGGCGGCTGGAACGCCCTGTTCTGGAACAACCATGATCAGCCGCGCGCGCTGACCCGGTTCACCAATGATGGTGAATTCCGCACGGAAAGTGCAAAGATGCTGGCTACGACGCTGCACGGATTGCAAGGCACGCCATATGTATATCAAGGTGAAGAGATTGGGATGCCTGATCCGAACTGGAATGATATATCCGAGTTTCGGGATATTGAATCCTTAAACATGTATGTGATTCTCCAGGAACAGGGTAAAACGCCGGAGGAGGCTGCCCACATCGTCAAGGTACGCTCTCGAGATAACTCCAGATTGCCCATGCTGTGGAATGACGGCGATCTAGCCGGCTTTACGACGGGGACGCCTTGGATCAAGATCGATGAGCGATATCCGCTGATCAATGCGCAATCCGAAGTGGAAGATCCGCATTCGATCTATCATCATTACCGGAAGCTGATTGAAATGCGAAAGAACATTCCGGTGATGACGGACGGTGAATATGCTCGCCTGGATGAAGGCCATCCCGAAATTTATGCTTATGCCAGAAGGAACAAGAAGCAGACGCTTGTTGTGATTTCCAATTTCAGTGATCGCGACGTATCGTTCGAACTTCCCGAGAAGAAGATAGTGAATCTGACAGAAATCCGAACGGCTCAGCTGCTAATCGGCAACACAACGGAAGAACCCGAGCTTACTCCAACGGTTGCACTTCGACCGTATGCATCCTATATGTGGCTTATTCATAACAACTAAATTCATAATGTCAGGAGCGTACAGCTATGGCCATTGATCGCAAACACGTGGAGCGTATTGTCGAGGCAGTCGGTGGAAAAGACAATATCGAAGCCGCTACGCATTGCGTAACCCTTTTATAATGAAATGATGGACATCACCGGCGGTGCGAGAGTATCGAAGGATGAAGTGAAGAACATTGCGAGCAAGAAGCAAAATCCACTGCAGCGAGCAATCAAGACGCTTGCGGATATTTTCATTCCAATCCTGCCGGCGATTGTTATGGCAGGTTTGCTGCTCGGCATTAACAATCTGCTTACGGGACCGGGTATTTTCTATGCAGGACAATCGTTGATTCAGGTCCATCCCGAGTGGGCAGACGTAGCCTCCATTATAAATCTGATTGCAAGCACCGCCTTTACTTTCCTGCCCGTCCTCATCGGATGGTCGGCAGTAAGACAGTTTGGTGGCAACCCGCTGCTTGGGATTGTACTAGGCCTGATCCTGGTAAATCCGGATCTGCTTAGCGCTTATCAATATGCGGATGCCAAGCTGGAAGGCACGGTTCCCGTCTGGAATCTGTTCGGCTTTGAATTGGAGAAAATCGGTTATCAAGGCCAGGTGCTGCCTGTTCTCGTCTCCGCTTATATTTTGGCCAAAATCGAGAAGTTTCTGAACAAACGGGTGCACGATTCCATTAAGCTGCTTGTCGTGGCGCCAGTAGCTCTGCTCGTGACCGGGTTCCTTGCATTCATTCTGGTGGGACCGATCACGTTTGCCATTGGTAACATCCTCACTTCAGGTCTTGTCAGCATTTTTGATTCCTTTGCAGCCTTGGGTGGCCTGATCTACGGCGGACTGTATGCACTCCTTGTCATTACGGGGATGCATCATACGTTCCTTGCGGTGGACATTCAACTCATCGGCAGTGAAGGTGGAACGTTCTTGTGGCCGATGCTGGCGTTATCAAATATTGCGCAAGGTGCCGCAGCACTAGCCATGATGTTTATTATGAAGGAACAGAAGGCGAAAGGACTTGCCGTTACATCTTCGATCTCCGCCTTCTTGGGGGTAACGGAGCCAGCCATCTTCGGGGTCAACATTCGTCACAAGTATCCGTTTATCTTCGGTATGATTGGATCCGGGATGGCCGGCGTGCTGCTGGCCGTGAACAACGTTCTGGCTTCGTCGATCGGCGTGGGCGGCATTCCGGGATTCCTGTCCATATTCCCTAACCAGTGGGGCGTCTTCTTCATTGGCATGGCAATTGTATTGGTCATTCCGTTCACGGGGACCTTGTTGTTCGGGCGTTACCAGTTGTCCAAGCAGCATCGACATACAGCGATAGAGAATGCTGCCGGCAACGTTGCAAGTGATCAAGCAGTAATGATGGAATCGAACGACAGTCGTCAATCTGAGTCATTCGAGGCATCGGAAACAGAGAATAGTCCATTTACGGAAACTGCACAAAAAGCCGCAGTAGATATCATGGCACCTATCAAAGGGAAGGTGGTTTCCTTGTCTGAGGTACCCGACCCTGCTTTCGCCGAGAATCAGATGGGTCAAGGCATTGCCATTATCCCGTCGGAAGGGAAAGTGTACGCTCCGTTTGACGGTCAAGTCGCGCATCTGATCAAGAAGAGCAAACATGCGATTATTTTGACGGATACGAACGGGGTCCAGATCCTGATTCACGTCGGAATCAATACCGTTTCCTTAAAGGGAGAGGGATTCACGGCTCACGTGGAAACAGGTGCCGAGATAAGCAAAGGGCAGCTGCTGCTTGAATTCGATATGAATCGGATTCAGGAAGCCGGTTTACCCGTCATTACGCCGATCATTATTCCCGACGGCCAGGAACAGATTCAGAAGGTTACGGAATATGAAGGCGAGGCGTTTCCGGGTGAAACGCGAGTGCTTCAAGTGACTCTTGGTAATGGAATCTGACAGGTTCCTATGTAACATGTAATGGCTGCTGGAAAATGGTACAATAGCTGATGGTGATAAAGGGATGACGAACAACATTTATTGGACGCTTTACAAAGACTATGCCGACCAAATTGAAAGCGGGGCTCTCCAACCCGGCAGCAAGCTGCCCTCGGAAAACGAGCTCGCGGCTACCTATCAAATCACTAGGGAAACCGTTCGCAAGGGACTTAATTTGCTGGCTCAAAACGGTTATATTCACAAGGTAAAAGGCAAAGGTTCATTTGTGCTGGATACAGGAAGAATGAACTTCCCGGTAACGGGGCTCGTCAGTTATAAAGAGCTTGCGGAACGGTTAGGCCGAAAGAGCCGAACGCTTGTATATGAGACGGAATGTGTTCCGGCCGGGGAGCGTATAGCGAAGGAGCTTCAAATTCAACCGGATCGGCTTGTATGGAGGGTGATCCGTGCCAGGGAAATCGAAGGGGAGCGCATCATTCTCGATATCGATTATTTGCTTGCCGACATCGCAACGGGTTTATCGAGAGATATTACCGGGGATTCGATCTATCAATACCTGGAGCAAGAGCTTCATCTGAAAATTAGCTACTCGAAAAAAATAATTTCCGTTGAACGAGCTACAACGATGGACCAATCCTATATGGATCTTGGAAACGATACCCATGTTGTCGTAGTCCGGGGATACGTTCATTTGGAAGATACCACACTCTTCCAGTATACGGAATCGAGGCATCGATTGGATAAGTTTCAGTTCGTTGATTTTGCAAGAAGAGAATCCAATCATGATTTTGGAGACCAATAGAAGTGATCATGAAGCCGCGAATTCATCGCGGCTTTTTTGATGTCCTAAACAGGCTTTCGGGGATTTAGCTAACGGGACAGTGCATTCGGAGAATACGAAGCAGGAAAGAGGAAAACTCCTCCTCGGTGTTGAAGCTATTTTAGTAGTAATTGTCTGATAAAACAAGGTAAAGGAGCCGATAGAACATGGACTTGGGACTGACAGGAAAGGTCGTATTGATTACCGGAGGGAGCAGGGGCATAGGCCTTGAAACCGCGGTGATGTTTGCGCTCGAAGGTGCCGAGGTTGCTATTTGTGCACGGGATGAGGAGCAGTTACAGACTGCGGCAGACCATATCCAGCAAGCAGCGGATGTCGAAGTGCTAACCATAGCAGCGGATGTCACAAAAATCGAGGATTGCATACAAGCGGTGAACGATACCGTACAGCATTATGGACAGCTTGATATTCTGGTGAATAATGCCGGAACCGCCGCTGCGAAGCCATTTGAGCTGATCGGTGACGAACAATGGGCATCGGATCTGGATCTCAAGCTGTTTGGCGCGATTCGATGTGCACGTGCAGCCGTCCCTCATATGAGGGAGTCCGGCGGAGGTGCGATTATTAATGTTACCACATCCTGGGCCAAGACGCCGCCTGCTGCATCCATGCCCAGCAGCGTCAGCCGAGCGGCGGGGCAGGCTATGACCAAGGCCATGAGTCACGATCTGGCGCCTGACCATATCAGAGTTAACACCGTATGTATTGGTATGATCCGCAGCGCACAGCTTGAAGAGCGATGGAAACGGGAAGAACCTGGACTCACATGGGAACAGTACGCACGGGACACGCGCCACAGGATTCCGCTCGGACGTATTGGAAACACGGAAGAAGCGGCAAAAGTTATCGTATTTATGGCATCCGATGGTGCCTCCTATGTAACTGGAACTTCAATTAATATTGATGGGGGTTCAGCTCCGGCTTTGTAAGCCGTTAGCAATGAAAATAACACGGGAGGGTTTTGGATATGAGTCATGACGTAGTCATTGGCATTGATGGGGGAGGGTCGCAAACTCGCGTCATGGTCAGTGATTTGGCGGGAAATATACTTTCCTATGCCGTTGGTGGAGCCTCCTCAATTCATAAAGATAGCAACGCGCACGAAAATGTTCAAAAAACCATTCAATCGTCGCTTACCATTGCGGGTTGCAGCTTGGATCAAGTGAAAGGGTTATGTGCGGGAATAGCGGGTTACGAGTCCGAACAAGATTTGGATTGGGTTACCCGCTTGACCGATGTTGAAGGGCTTCATTGCCCGAAATGGTATGTGAATGATTCGGTTGTTGCGCATGCAGGTGCATTCATGGGAAAGCCTGGCATTGTTGTGGTATCGGGGACAGGGTCCATGATTCTTGCTATAACAGAACAAGAGATGCCAATCAAGAATATCGACTTCCATCATTATGCCGCCAGTGCAGCTAGATTTCTGTCTTATGATGCTGTCTATCAAGTTCTAGCCGGGAATATTCAACGATCGGATGAAGAAATGGTTCGAAATATTCAATCTTATTGGAACGTTGAGAATATGGCTCAGTTTCGTGACTTGGCGGCTCAAGGATTTATTGCAGATCATAAGGAGCGTAACAAGAAGTTCGGTGAATTGGCCCCTATCATTACGAACGCCGCGGAGTCCGGCAGCCAATTGGCTCAGATTGTATGTGACGAAGCCATAAGGCAAATCATGGTCGGCGTCGAGATTCTAGGATCCTTCTTCCATTCGGATTGCGTAACGGTAACAGGGATCGGAAGCGTCATGAACTGCACTTACATGAAATCAAAGTTTGTGGATAGCTTGCATTCCGGTAAAAACAAACAATATGATTATAAACCTCCTGAGTTATCGGCCGTCTCCGGTGCGGTGTTAAAGGCACTTCAAAGTTTGGGTGTACCCGTTGATTTACATACGATTGACTCTATGCGCGGACACCCCCGCGCTTCATGGTAGGTTTTCTACGAATGAATTTAAGTTTTAAAGTATTTGATCTCTGATCAAATGCTTTTTTTTATTTTCTCAGCAAACGAAGGAGAGAGAGAGATTAATCATGATATGAAATATTTATCAGATGAAGTTTTTTTGCTAGACCTATCATGCACATAACATTGAAAATATAGTAAATATTTCTTGTATATCCTAGAAAAATGATGTAAAGTAACATATCAAACGCACTATATTTGGTTTTGCGTCAGAAATATTGACATGTTAATTGACCGAAGTTCAATTTAATGTTGATTTTAGTCGAAAGGTAACGAGACATGGAAGTATAAGTCGAATCCTGCGAACCAACTCACTCCCAGTTAGGATCGTTTTCGTTTTATCCGTTGGGTTTTGTAATCCGAAATTGTCTTATTGAATCGGTGAGCTGCAAAATCTATCTTCTGACAGAAAAGAGGCAGTGATATGAGTCAACCCATTTTGCAAATTCAGGATTTGCGCACACATTTTTTTACAGATCGCGGTGAAATTCCAGCCGTGGATGGTGTGAGCCTACATGTTAAGCCTGGCGAAGTGCTTGGCGTTGTCGGTGAATCGGGATGCGGCAAGAGTGTGACATCGTTATCGATTTTAAAACTGATTCCACAGCCTCCTGGCAAAATCACCGGTGGTTCGATTGTTTTCAAGGGACAAGATATTGTCCCGCTAAAGGAACGCGAAATGCGTCTGATTCGGGGGAATGCGATCTCCATGATTTTTCAGGAACCGATGACGTCGCTGAATCCGCTGTTTACAGTAGGACAGCAAATTGGGGAAACCGTTTCTTTGCACCGGGGTCTCAATAAGAAAAACGCTCGCGTACATACGATAGAGATGTTGAGAAAGGTGGGCATTGCACGGCCGGAGGCGATCATTGATGAATATCCCCACCGATTGTCGGGCGGAATGCGGCAGCGGGTGATGATTGCCATGGCGATATCCTGTAATCCGGAGTTGCTCATCGCAGATGAGCCGACGACTGCGCTGGATGTGACGATTCAGGCACAGATCCTGGATTTGATCCGAGGCTTGAATGAGGAATATAAAACCGCGGTTATGCTGATCACGCATGATCTTGGAGTCGTGGCTGAGATGTGCCATCGCGTTGCGGTTATGTACGCCGGCAAGGTTGTGGAGGAAGGCAGTGTGCTTGATATATTCAAGAAACCGCTTCATCCGTATACCCGGGGGCTTATCAAGTCGGTTCCACGGTTGAATGAGCAGCATAGACGGCTATTCTCCATCCCTGGCAACGTCCCGATCTTGAATACCAGGATGAAGGGCTGCCGGTTTGCCGAGCGATGCCAGGATGTGATGCCGCTTTGCACGGAACAGCTGCCAGAGCTGAAAGAGTACGAATCTTCACACAGCTGCCGGTGCTGGCTGCATCAATCGCCAAAGGAGGAAGTCATATGAGTGAGCCGTTACTGCAGGTGGAGCATCTCAAAAAGTACTATCCCTTGGGAAAGCGGTGGTTCACAAAATCCCAGCAGCAAGTGGTGAAAGCCGTTGATGACATCTCGTTTTCCGTGTTGCAGGGCGAGACCTTTGGGTTGGTCGGGGAAAGCGGATGCGGTAAATCTACTGCTGGGCGTTCTCTGCTCCGATTGATCGAGCCGACCTCCGGTAAGGTTCGGTTTGATGGACAGGATATTACCTTATTATCCCCGGAAGCGCTGAGGCAAAAGCGTAAGGATATGCAAATCGTCTTCCAAGACCCGTTCTCTTCCCTGGATCCGCGTCATACTGTCCAGCGGATATTGGAGGAACCGCTTATCGTGCATGGAGTAGGGAATGCAAAAGAACGACAAGGCATCATCAGCCGGTTAATTGATGTGGTCGGCTTGACGCACAGCCATCTCCAGCGTTACCCGCACCAATTCTCTGGCGGTCAGCGGCAGCGGATTGGCATTGCCAGGGCTTTGTCGCTGCAGCCGAAGCTGATCGTTGCAGATGAGCCCGTCTCGGCGTTAGATGTGTCCATTCAGTCGCAGGTCATCAATTTGCTCCAGGATTTGCAGGAGGAGTTTGGCCTTACTTACATTTTTATCGCTCATGATCTGAGCGTAGTGAAACACATCTGCGATCGTATAGCCGTGATGTACCTTGGCCGGATCGTAGAGATTGCCGATAAGAACAAGCTTTATGCCACCCCGCAGCATCCATACACGAAAGCGCTTTTATCCGCGGTACCCGAGCCTGATCCTGACATAAAACCTCAGCGGATTATTTTGCAAGGAGAGGTACCTAGTCCGGCGAATGCGCCTGTAGGTTGTGCTTTCCACACACGTTGCCCGTGGGTGATGGATATCTGCCGGTCGATGCGCCCTGAGCTTATGCAAACGGAGCCCGGCCACTTGACGGCTTGCCATTTGTTCTCTGGACCGGATGCAGGGGAAAAAGCGATATAATCCGTTCGTCTTGCATGTTCTTGCCGTTGTAAATGCACTTTCTTCGAACTGGTTTATAGCTGGACAAGTATGTCCGGCCTCATATAAACAAATGAATATTCGGTTAAAAAAGAAGGGAGCCAGAATATGAAAGTGAAGAGATGGAGCAGTTTCGTTATGGTATTGATGTTGTGCACCGTTGTGGTCCTGGCCGGATGCAGCGGCAGTAAGGGCAACAGTAATAATGGTGCAACGGGAACCGAGCCGGGAGAGAAGACAGAAACGAATAACGCGTCACAGGCTTCACAGGATACGTTAATCGTCGGGCGGGGCGGAGATTCCGCATCCCTTGACCCTGCCATCGTAACCGACGGCGAATCGCTCAAAATTACGCACCAGGTATTTGACTCTTTGCTGGAGTACAAGGAAGGAACAACCGAGGTTCAAGGATCATTGGCCGAAAGCTGGACGGTTTCCGAAGATGGGCTGAAGTACACATTCAAACTTCGCGAAGGTGTTAAATTTCATGACGATACCGAATTTAATGCCGATGCCGTCGTCTTCAATTTTACCCGCTGGTCCGATCCAAAGAGTGAATACAAATATGAGGGAGATTCTTTTGACTATTATGACTCGATGTTCGGCCCCGACGGAAAACGGGTTATCAAGGAAGTAAAAGCAGTCGATGCCCATACCGTCGAATTTACGTTGAACCAACCGCAGGCACCGTTTTTGCAAAATCTTGCCATGACCTCCTTCGGGATTGCCAGTCCTGCCGCGATACAGGAGAAAAAAGATAGTTTCAAAAATGAACCTGTCGGCACAGGGCCTTTTGTCTTCAAAGAATGGAAGCGCAATGATTCGATTACCCTGGAGAAAAATCCAAGCTATTGGCGAGAAGGGCTTCCAAAATTGAATAAAGTGATTGTACGTTCGATCCCCGACAACTCCGCACGCTTCAATGCGCTGCAAAGCGGGGAAATCGATCTGATGGAGGATTTGAGCCCGGACGATCTGGCCACGCTTGAAGGCAACCCGGATCTGCAAAAAATCGAGCGACCTTCCAATAACGTAGGGTATGTCGGCTTCAACACTAAACAAAAGCCGTTTGACGACGTGAAAGTTAGACAAGCTTTAAACCATGCCGTCAACAAACAAGCGATTATCGACGCCTTCTTCGCAGGACAAGCCGTATCGGCCGTAAATCCGATGCCGCCTTCCCTGTGGGGATATAACGACAGCATTCAGGAGTATGAATACGATTTAGAGAAAGCGAAGCAATTGCTGGCCGAAGCCGGTTATCCAGACGGACTGCCGGACGAGTACACATTCTATGCCATGCCGGTTCCTCGTCCATACATGCCGGATGGCAAAAAGGTAGCTGAAGTCATACAAGCTGATTTTGCGAAAGTTGGCGTAAAGGTCAAAATCGATTCCCCTGAATGGGCGACGTATCTGGATGATTTGAAGGCCGGTGAAAAAGACGACATCTTCATGCTCGGATGGACCGGTGATAACGGCGATCCGGATAACTTCCTGTACACGCTCCTTGATAAAGACGCCATTCCGTCCAATAACTACAGCTATTATGCCAACGACAAGCTTCATGAAATTTTGATCGCCGCGCAAAAAGAAACCGAACAACCTAAACGCGAGGAGTTATATAAACAAGCCCAAGGCATCATTAAAGAGGATGCTCCATGGGTACCGATCGTGCATACGACACCGCTGCTTGCAGCCAAAGCAAATGTGAAGGGATACGTGCCGGCTCCTACGGGTACAGAATATTACTATAACGTCTATTTTGAATAACAGGCTGTACGACAACGTCTTTGGCAGGTGAACTTATTTTGAAATCCTATATTATAAAGCGATTATTCATTATGGTTCCTGTTCTGATCGGGATGACGATGATTGTGTTTTCCATTATCCATGCGATCCCGGGAGATCCGGCGGAGACCATTCTGGGGCAAAAGGCGACGGAACAGTCCAAGGAAGCGCTTCGTGAACAGCTTGGACTTCATAATCCGTGGTACCAGCAGTATTTCACGTATATGGGGGATTTGCTTCAAGGCGACCTCGGACAATCCATCCGAACCCGGGTGCCGATTGCCGAAGAGATCACACCTTACCTGGCGGCAACCGCCGAGTTGACGTTTGCTGCCATGGCCTTTGCCATCTTCTTTGGCGTCAATGCGGGAATTATCAGCGCATGGAAACAGAACTCGTGGTTTGATTACATCAGTATGCTGATTGCACTCATTGGTGTATCGATGCCCATCTTTTGGCTCGGGTTAATGGAGCAGTGGATATTCTCGCTGAAGCTGCACTGGCTCCCTTCAATCGGTCGAATGAATCAGCGGGATCCGGTTGAAGCTGTTACGAATTTGTATTTGCTTGACAGCATGTTATCCGGACGCTTTGATCAATTATGGACGGTCGTCAAACACCTAATCCTGCCAAGCGTGGCGCTGGGTACAATCCCGATGGCGGTGATCGCCAGAATGACGCGCTCCAGCATGCTGGAGGTCATGAATTCCGACTATGTTCGAACCGCAAAAGCCAAAGGGCTGTCCCAGTTTTTTGTCGTCTACAAGCATGCACTGAAAAATGCATTTATACCGGTGCTTACCGTCATCGGGTTGCAGACCGGCACATTATTAGGCGGGGCCGTTTTAACGGAAACGATTTTCGCCTGGCCGGGTGTCGGGCGGTACATCTATGAAGCGATCAGTTCACGTGATTATCCTGTCATTCAATCAGGCATCCTGATCATCGCCTTTATTTTTGTTCTCATCAATCTGATTGTGGATTTGCTGTACGCAGCAGTAGATCCTCGTATTCGCTACCGGTAAGGAGGGGAGACCATGCCAGAGGTTACAGCGCAAACAAACGACAGCCCTGCTATCTCCGCGGCCAAGGTTTCCGGACCTTGGAAGGATGCGTGGGCAGCATTTCGCAAAAACAAAATGGCGATGATCGGACTGTTCATGATTTTGTTGTTCATTGTAATTGCCCTAATCGCACCTCTTCTCGCACCCTATGATTATAAAGCACAGGAGTTGGCGGATCGGTTAAAGCCCCCGTCCGCGGAGCATTGGTTTGGTACGGATGATCTGGGGCGGGATTTGCTCAGCCGAGTGCTGTATGGGGCACGGATTTCATTGTGGGTTGGTACATTTTCCGTATTGGGCTCTATCATCCTCGGTACGTTACTTGGGATTTTGGCGGGCTTTTACGGGAAATGGATCGATATGATCATTTCGCGTATATTTGATATTTTGCTTGCGTTTCCAAGTATTCTGCTGGCCATTGCTATCGTCGCCATACTGGGACCTTCGCTGCAAAATGCGTTATACGCGATTGCCATCGTTAACATACCGACCTACGGTCGATTGGTGCGCGCCAAGGTTCTTAGCTTGAAGAACGAGGAGTACATTACCGCCGCGCAGGCGATAGGGATGAAGAACCGCGGCATACTGCTGCATCATATTCTTCCAAACAGCCTGACACCGATTATCGTGCAGGGCACACTGGGGATCGCGACCGCGATCATCGAAGCTGCGGCACTTGGATTTCTGGGTATGGGTGCCCAGCCCCCCGCTCCAGAATGGGGGAAAATGCTGTCCGATTCGCGCCAGTTTATTGCAACGGCTCCATGGACGGTGGTTTTTCCAGGAGTCTCGATTATGCTGACGGTACTCGCGTTCAATCTCATGGGAGACGGTCTGCGCGACGCGTTGGATCCTCGCATGAAAAGTTAAAACCGGATGGGGGAGGAGATACGTTATAGTCTGCGGCCTCGAAGGAGACGCTTAGGCTTTGAGTTTGGGATAAGGGTGAGGTAAACAATTGATGATTAAAACGCGATGAAAGGCAGCTTCTGTGCCTTTCATTGCTATTTTTCAATGATGTCGTAATTTTATATATGAATTGTCGTATAGTTATACTAAAAAAAACGGCAAGATATGATACCTTATATGTGGAGTTGAGGATCGCAAATACCATGCTCTTCGGAAAGGAGTGATAGCTCAAGTGTGGGGCTTTCTATCTGGAGACCATCAAGGTTCTGGATGACTGCATCTGCCAGTGAAAGGGATGTTTTGGCAGAATTACATACATTAAAGCCTGCCTGCTCTATAAGACGCAATGGGGTGGCCTGGACTTTATTTTATTGGTTCTTATTAAACTCATGAAAGTGATGGTGATGATAAATGTCTAAAGTTTATCGTATTGGAATTATCGGTTGTGGCGGAATCGCGAACGGGAAACATTTACCCAGCTTGAGCAGATTAAATAACGTGGAGCTCGTAGCGTTCTGCGACATTGTTCCGGAGCGGGCCGAAGAAGCTGCAGGTAAGTATGGCATTGAGGAAGCTAAAGTATATAGCGATTATACGGAGCTTTTACAGGACGCATCCATTGATATCATCCATGTGCTTACCCCTAATGATTCGCATGCTGAGATTTCGATCGCTTCGCTTGAAGCGGGAAAACATGTGATGTGTGAAAAACCGATGGCCAAGACCGCTGCAGATGCCAAGCGGATGATGGAAACGGCTAAACGCACGGGTAAGAAACTGACAATCGGATACAATAACCGCTTCCGCGAAGACAGCCTCTATTTGAAAGAGGTATGTGAAGCCGGTGAACTCGGAAATATTTATTTTGCCAAAGCACATGCAATACGTAGAAGGGCCGTTCCAACATGGGGCGTATTTTTGGATGAGGAAAAACAAGGCGGCGGTCCGTTAATCGACATCGGTACACATGCCCTGGATTTGACGCTCTGGATGATGGACAACTACAAACCGAAAATTGTCCTGGGTACCACCTATCATGAGTTATCCAGTAAGGAAAATGCAGCAAATGCTTGGGGGCCTTGGGATCCTAAGAAATTCACAGTAGAAGACTCTGCTTTTGGCATGATTGTGATGGAGAATGGCGCGACCATTATGCTGGAATCCAGCTGGGCGCTCAATACGCTGGATATCGATGAAGCCAAATGTACACTGAGCGGTTCAGAAGGTGGAGCCGATATGAAGAACGGTCTTCGCATCAACGGGGAGAAATTCAGCCGTCTGTACACGAACGAAATTGAATTGAATTCCGGCGGGGTTGCGTTCTATGACGGGAAGAAGGAACAGGCACCGGATGTGGAGATGAGAAGATGGATCGAAGCCATCGATCAGGATAAAGATCCTGTCGTTACGCCTGAACAAGCGTATGTAGTATCGCGAATTCTGGAAGCTCTGTACGAATCTGCCCGTCTTGGCAAAGCCGTTTATCTGGATTAAGTTGATATATCCATATGATAATTCATAATGCAAAAGCCCTGATGATCAGGGCTTTTTTTATTTCCGGAACATGCTGAATCTAGCAAAACTGGACATGAGATTGGGGAGGAATGGGATATAGATTAATGGGGAATAATAAGCTCATTACATAATGAAGGCGGTGTATATGAAATGATATTTATTTATAATGATTACGGTGGGACGCATACGACCTCACTGGCAGCAGCGTATCATCTTAATAAATTACCTACGAATCGGCAGCTTACAACCGAAGAGATTCTAGCCGTTGACTATTTCAATAAACTAAATAGGTCCGACATGGGCAAACTCGTTTTTCATGGGTTGGATGAGAATGGAAATCCGGTGTATACCATTGGACGGGGATCATCCAAGATAGTCATTCCAGCTTTAAAAAATTTAAGCTTCGTCCTTCAAGACAAATATCAGAACACGGAACCTATTGTGTTTTCCAACACCTCGCCTACCGTTCCATTAGTTATGACGATCGGGGGATTTTTGTCTAGAGGATTAAAATTAGGTTTTGTCGGCGATCCATTATTAGTCGCAGGTGCGAAGCAATGCTGCGGTATTATCCGTGAACTTGTTCTGCATACCAAACAAACGGCAGCTGCGAGGTCCGGTACGGAGTCCGTAATCGTGATTGAGAACAAAAATTATTCCCCATAGTTATTCGAAGTCTATAATCCATATGAGAAGATCACAAGTGTATAAAAGAGTTGAAGCGTATGCTGAAATAGCGCGATGAAGAAGAGGATGATATCCCAGTCTATCGACTTTCTGGATGTCGTCTTTTTTTTGCGCAAAAATAAATTCCTGAAAAATCAATCGATTTTACGGTTAGCTGCGTCTTACTGTATGAGTGGACGTTTTGGTGGCTTGTTTCCCATTACCCATAGACATAAGAAAGGGGGACGATGGGGTGGAGAATACGATGAAGGAAGTCGAGCTAGCAGATTTGAAGGTGATCGAGGAAGAGACTTTTTTTAAAATTTTATCAAACGAACAGCGGAAATTGTATTCCATAGCATTCAGTTACATGAGAAACGAAGCCGATGCGCTGGAAATCGTGCAGGAGGCGTCCTGCAAAGCTTGGATGAAGCGCAAAAAGCTCAAGGATGAACAGGCGCTTGCACCGTGGCTGATCCGGATTACGATCAACTGCTGCATGGACGAGCTTCGGCGTAAAAAACGCGTCTTTCCGGTGGATAGCTTGAAGGAAGAGGCTGCACAGGAAATGCAAAGCAATGATCGGATCGATCTTGAGCAGGCGCTGGATCGGATGAAGAAAAAATACCGTCACGTCGTGATGCTGAAGTATTACCAGGATATGACCACGGCTGAAATTGCAAAAGTGCTCAAAAAACCGGAAGGGACCATTAAAACCTGGCTGCGTGAAGGGCTGAAGCAGCTTCGGAAATATGTATAGGCTAGGGAGGCGAAATTGCAATGTTGAACAAAGAGCAGCACGTACTTATGAAAGATTCAACGGAGTTGAATGAGGAAGCCAATTCCCTCCCAGAGACGAAGCTTTCCACTGCAGTGCGGGGAGGAATGGAACGGGGGAGGAAACGCGAAATGCGTCGCACGTATTCTTACGGACTGGGAGCGATGGCAGTAATGACTACCGCCGTGCTTCTCATGTTCACGGTGAACGGATCTTCCTTCATAAAGAAGCAAGACCATCAGGTCCAAACATCCAGTATCAGCAGCGTCGATGATCTGGAATCATTTCCAACAGAACTCATGAAGGACAGCTCCCTGAGGAGCGCAATTGAGCGAGGCCTAGTAAAACCAATCAATCAGGTGATGGAGAAAAAAGGATATCGTGTGCAGATACTAGGCACTATTTCTGATGGCCGAAAATCATATGTTCTCTTCAACGTCCTCAATAATAGTGATAAAGAGATCATCTTACGAGATTTCACGCTTGTTTATGGAGGTTACGAAACTCCGTCAGTTGGAGCCGTGATAGCCAACATGAGCGGCAGTGGACAAATTCCTGCAGGACAGAATTCTTATTATGTTTATTCCACGAATCTTTTGCCAACGGATCCATACACGAATGAGGCAAGTATTCATATTACTTTATCCGATACTTCAGAGAAGGCATTAAACTCTAGTAGTAAGAAGTACGTGACCAGCATGGATGTCTCTTTGGCTCTCGATCCCAATATGTTCGAAGACAAAGAACGTGCCTATTACCCGGACCGCACATTGACAGTAGATGGACAAAAAATTCACGTCCGTCAATTGCTGTTTACGCCTCTGAACACCTATGTAGATTTGGAATATGACCAAGCCAATGAGAAACAGATATTTAAATTGCTTAATCCGGTCCTGATCGGGAAACACGGGGATCACACCGAGAAGCTATATTACCCTCAAGAGATTTTAAAGGATAACACCAAAGTTACGCTGGTTTATAAGAAGAGCCAACTGGATCAATTGGATACGACCTCATTCAAGACGTTTGGTATTGCGGCTGCGAAAAAGGATGAGATGAAAATTGTCATTGATCTGAAGAAGAAACAAATCATCGATGCACCGGACGATCGCCTACAATTGCTCCCCTCCGATCAGGAAGCGGGTGCAGGCGAAGTGTATTTTCAGCGCAAACTCGAAAAAGCTCAAGCGGCGGAAAGCTTCGGGATGTCGCTGGAGGACAGCTTCACCGATGCCGCAGGGGATAAACATGGGAGGTTATCGTCAGAAAACAGCAGTCACAGCGGACTCATGAAATCGGTTAAAGACGATACCATAGAAGATAATACGACCTTTAATTTTGGGGAGGATGCGCTTGAGTACCCGCAGCCGCTTACGATAGGGGTCAAACAATACTGGATTCCGATTATGAACAGTCAGGCTGTAGATTTGTTAATGAAATAACATAATGATCTTGTCGTCCTAGGGATCGTTAATATCCCCTCATGGCAGACAGTGAAAAAGAGATCATGATTACCGTGAACTCTGTACTGTTGGCCGGAGGGGATGTTTGTTATGCAAGCTAACTAGCGACAAATCAATCACTTAGTGAAAAATTGAGAACTCCTCAAAATAGAAATTCCCTTGGCCTGCAAGGTACCCCAGCAATATGATCTGAAAGTTTACAGCTGGTTTTCTTCGGTAATAATGGGGGAATAGCATCTGTGAGAGGAAGAATGTTCCCATGCGGTATCGAAGAAGAACCGGCCATTCCGTCAAAAACAACACCAAAGATACCCTACCGGCTAATACATCGACAAAAGATCCCGATGCTTTAAGCTCGGATATACAAAACAATCTAAACCATATCAGAGCAGCCCTCGGTAACAGTACCGATATCGTGATCAGGGAAATTCCGCTGGATGAAGAGGAGAAACACTATATCGCTATCCTCTATACGGACGGCTTGGCTGACCAAAAGATCATTTCGGAATCCATCATGATGGTCGTAACTGACACTGCTAAATCCCTGGTGAGGGCAGATACGGAACATCCGAAGCCTTTCGATGGGCAAAAGATATTGGAAAATATTTCTTTTATCAATAATGAGATTAAGTCCATTTACGATTATAAAAAGTTGTTCCATTCCTTATTGTCAGGGGACACTATTTTTCTGGTAGATGGATTGGACCGAGGCATCGCAGCAGGTACACGGGGATGGAAGGACCGAGGGGTCATGGAAACGTCGGCGGAGAATGTCGTGCGCGGTCCCCGCGAATCCTTCACGGAGTCGCTGCGAACGAATACGGCCTTGATTCGTCGGAAGATCAAGGATCCGCATCTGTGGATGGAAACGAAGCAGATCGGTCGAGTTACGCAAACGGATGTTGCCATGATGTACATCGATGGCATTGCCAACGATAAAATTGTCGAGGAAGTCCGCAACCGGCTTGGACGAATCGATGTAGACAGCATTTTGGAGAGCGGATATATCGAGGAACTGATCCAGGATAAGACCCTGACTCCTTTTCCTACAGTGTATAATACCGAACGTCCCGATGTGGTCGCGGCCGAGCTGCTGGAAGGTAAAATTGCGATTATCGTAGACGGCACTCCATTTGTTCTGATCGTTCCGGCCCTATTTGTTTCTTTCTTGCATGCTGCGGAGGATTATTACCAACGTGCGGATATCAGTTCCTTTCTGCGTATACTGCGCTACCTGAGCATCTTTATTTCTTTGCTGGGGCCCTCCCTTTATGTCGCCATTACCACCTTTCATCACGAAATGCTGCCGACAAGGCTCCTGTTTGGTCTGGCCGGACAGCGCGAGCAGATCCCGTTTCCCGCCTTCGTCGAGGCCGTTCTCATGGAAGTTACCTTCGAGATCCTGCGGGAGGCAGGCGTGCGGCTGCCCAAAAATATCGGATCGGCGATTTCCATCGTTGGGACACTGGTCATTGGTCAAGCTGCCGTTGAAGCGGGGATCATCTCGCCCGCCATGGTCATCGTGGTTGCGATCACGGCGATTTCCAGCTTCGTCGTACCATCCTTTAATATGTCCATTGCTTTTCGGATGCTCCGGTTTCCGTTAATGGCCCTTGCCGGATCCTTTGGCCTGTTCGGTATTCTTGTCGGGATCATCGCTCTTATTCTGCATTTGTGCAGCCTCCGCTCGTTCGGAATTCCGTATATGTCGCCTTTCGCGCCGCTAATTCCGGATGGGCAAAAAGATACGATTTTGCGGCTGCCGCATTGGATGCTGTTGAGCCGCCCCCGACTGATCAATCAGAACAACCAAAAGCGGAGAAAGAGCACACCACCCCAAAAATCGCGGGAATAGATCATTACAGACCAGCGGGAAAGCGAGTGAACAATGGATGAAACGGATATTGGCGTTGCTTCTCTTACATATCGTCATCACTCTTCTTCTAACCGGCTGCTGGAACCGCAGAGAATTGAACGAGTTGGCCATAGCGGTAGCCGCTGGGGTTGATTGGGTGGACGGCCGCTACCGTTTATCGGTCCAAGTCGCCATTCCCGGGCAGATTACCGCCAAGAGAAGCGGAAGTCCCCAAGCACCTGCTACATTGTTTACGGCTGAAGGCGATACCATATTTGAGGCAGCCCGTAGAATGACCCAGATTAGCCCGCGAAAAATTTATTTTTCCCATTTACGGATGTTTCTGATGGATGAGGCTGTGGCAAGGGAAGGGATAGCCAAAGTTCTGGACCTGCTGTCCAGGGATCACGAATTCAGACCCGATTTCTACTTGGTCGTTACCAAAGGAGCAACGGCGGAGGAAACATTGAAAATCATGACACCTTTGGAGACGATCCCTGCCAATAAACTTTACGACTCCCTGCAAATCTCCGAGAAGGTATGGTCACCCAGCATGGCTGTCACACTGGATCAATTGATCAACGACATGACCAGCAGTGGTATTAATCCGGTACTTACAGGACTTGTGGTAACAGGGAATCAGGAGCTCGGAAAAACGAAGAAAAACGTAGAAAATATCGAAACACCGAGCCAATTGAAATATTCAGGACTGGCCGTTTTCAAAAAAGATAAGCTGATTGGCTGGTTAAACGAGAGGGATAGCCGAGGTTATCGACTCATAAGGGGGCACGTGAAAAGCTCTGTAGCTTTTGTTCCCTGCCGGAATGACGGAAAGGTTATCTTGGAGACGCTAAGGACCGATGCCAAGTTGAAGGGAAGAATCGTTCAATCCCGACCAGAAATGGATATCAAGATTCGTTTGGAGGGGAACATTGGCGCAGTGGAATGCATTGGCTTAGATCTGTCCCAGCCAGCAACCGTGAGGGATCTCGAAATCGAAATGGAAGAAAAAATAACCCAAAGCTTGGAGTCCGTTATCAATAAAGTGCAGACTGAGTTTAAAGTCGACATATTCGGCTTCGGGGAGGCAGTTCGGCGTTCGCACCCAAAGGCATGGAAAGAGATGAAGGAAGATTGGAACGACCGATATTTTCCGAACCTCGAGACCCATATTCAAGTGGATTACAAAATCCGGCGAACCGGCACAACCAATGATTCTTTTTTAAATGATCTAAAGGAGTGAGGCGAATTCATGCTGAATATCGCGATTATTGCCCTTTCAGCCACCATCCTAACCTGGCTGGAGCTGCCAAGGATGCTCCGGGAAAAAGAATACAGAGAAATCTGGGGGTTTACTGTATTCATGATCATTGGCATTGGAATTAGCGTGGCCCAAACAGTTATGAACGATATTCCAACTCCTCTGGTTATGTTAACGATGGTATTTAAGCCGTTCAGTGATTGGCTCTCGGCCGTTGGTTTGATCCGATAAGAAAAGGAGCGGAAAAGATGCCCGTAGTAAAAATTTCATTGCGCCAGGTCAGCATTCTAACCGCCATGTATACGATCGGAAGCGCTATTCTAATCGTTCCTTCGGGTATGGCTAATATTGCTAAGCAAGATGCTTGGATTGCCGCTTTGGTCGGAATCGGTCTCGGATTTATCATTTTGGCGGTGCAGTTGCAATTGTCCAAAAAGAATCCGGAAACGAATTTGATGCAATTGACCGAGAAACTTTTAGGAAAATGGATCGGCAAAACGGTAAACTTTCTGTTTTTACTTACATTGCTCCTAAGTGGTCCCGCTTCGGTGTTACACGAAATTAGCGACTTCATGACCATCCAAATGCTGCCTGAAACCCCGATTCAGGCGATTATTTTCCTCTATGGGGCCCTTGTTGTCCTGGGGGTGCGTTTGGGGCTTGAAGTGCTGGCCAGATCAGCGGAGATGCTGTTTCCATGGTTTCTGCTTCTGTTTCTGTCGATGAGCATTTTATTATTGTCGGAGATCAAATGGGAGAATGCATCTCCCATTTTCGAATCGGGGGCCCACCCTATCTTTCCAGCCGCAATCTCATTTGTTAGCACTGCGTTTCTGCCGCACATCGTGTTGATGATCATCTACCCGGGGGCCGTTAACCGTCCGGCGGAGGTATACAAAGCCGTATATATCGGAAGCCTAGTCGGCGCGGGGGTGCTTTTTATGATTATTGGATTAACGATTTTGGTCTTGGGTCCGGACGTTACGGCAAGAAATATGTATCCCAGTTTTATGCTTGCGAAGAAGATCAATATCGGTAATTTTCTTCAACGTATTGAAGCGGTCATGGCGGTGATGTGGTTTATCACTTTATTTTTCCGTATCTCCTTGTATTTTTACGCCATTGCGATCGGCGTAAGCCAGATATTCAATATCAAAAATTATCAACCGCTGGTCGTGCCGTTAGGCTGGATACTTGCCGCGGTTTCCGTCTTCATATATCCCAATGTCCCATTCAAGGTAGAATGGGATACAAAGACTTGGATTCCTTATACGATTACCGTTGGATTTATACTCCCGCTGTTGATGTTTGGCATGCATGGACTTCGTAAATGGCTGTCCAAAAAAACAAAAAAGTCCTCGAAATCCGCCTGAACGGTTGGAGGACATAATCCACTGTAATGGTAATTGAAAAGGATATAGCTTGGAGTTCTTGTTCAATCCGTCTACTTGTAGACGGTTTTTTAAGTTGAGCGGGCAGGAAAGGATGGATGTTTCTGAAGCGCTGCTAATATATGAAGTCACACAGACTTCATTAAAGAACGGCAATTGTCCTTTATGCCAAATCCTTCGGTTTATCACCGATCAAGCCTAACAAAAACATTTGAGAATAAGCGTAACCTTTATAAGTCTTGGATAGACACGAAGGAATCGTAAGATCCAGATCACAGCAATGCAGACGCCATTTGGATTCGCACGTTGTTTAAGTAATCGAGCGGAGCCATTCCCATGCACGCGCGGAACGTACGACGAAAATGTGTGACGCTAAGGCTGCAAGCTGCCGCCAATTCATGAATTTGTATCGGTTCCATGTAATGCCGCGAGATATACTCAAGTGCTTTGGATATTTTGTTCATGGAAGACCGATCGGGAGGTTCAGCAACAGGTGCGTGGTCAGCCAACTGGACATCGATAATTCTGGTGATGAGCGTCATTAGGGTCCAGACATAGCCTTTGACGGCGGATTCGTACCCTCGCTGTGCAGCCCCAGTTCTTTCATGAGATATTCCGTTATTACCGTTATGTCAGGAGCATCGTTGGGACTGATGATATTGGTAAACCGTGAATATCCCGCTGGGGAAGCTTCATTCCACAATGGGGAAGAAGAAATCTTGCCAAGTAGCGCAATCGGATCCAAAAAGCAGAAATGCCAGCGGCTTACTTGCCCTTTTAGGCTTTGGGCAAGATGAAGCTGGCCCGGAAAAATAATGCTTACATCACCTTTGGAGTAAGGCAATATCTTTTGCTCTACGAAAAACACCCCCGAGCCTTCGCAGCAGTATCCGATCTCAAGACAATTGTGAAAATGCAGATACGTAATATCAGCATCGTTCTAGGCGTAGTTCTCTATCCAATCAACAGGAAATGCCGGAGGAAGCAGATACGGCTGAGAGATGACCTCGTATGAATATGGTCGTTTCTGCATAGTTTTCAGTCCTTTTTTAGCAGAATTGTTATGTTTCTTATTATAAACTAGGGTTGAAATCGATTACACCAGGAAGTGGGAGGAGAATGTGACATGGCGTATCCTGTGGAACCGAAATTGGCAGAGTTAGCCGAAAAAATTATACAATATGGGCGATTAGCCCATGAATACGGAGCAGACGGCGTTTCCGACGTCTGGCTGGACATTGAAAGGGCAATGCATGCAGCCGCTCAGAAATTGCAAGACCTGCCCGTTGACGAGAAACTGGCTTCACATGAACCGAATGATCTGCGAGGGATTCAGTCGCTTCGGCAAAACGGGCCTCGAAGAATGTGGAATACGTTCAATAAGTCCGTGTATATGGATAAGCTGGAGGGCGCCTTGCTGGCTCGATTCGCCGGATGTACGCTGGGAGCTCCGGTCGAACTATGGGGGGTGGATGAAATGGAGAGTTGGGCCGAATACATTGGGGATCCATCCCGCCGCGGAACTATTGGACCAAGATTAAGAATCCGAATCATAAGCGATATGGGAAGAGCACTTTCTATGAATATACGCTTGAAGGCATGAATGGCGTTCCGGTCGACGATGATATTACGTATACGATCCTGGGGCTGCTCATTGCTGAAGAGTATGGGATACATTTTACGACAGAGGACGTGGGAAAGAGCTGGGTGAAATATTTACCGATTGCATGCACAGCCGAAGAAGTTGCACTTCGTAACTTGAGGGCAGGCAAGACGGCGATGGAAGCAGCGGACTTGGACAATCCGTACTGTCAATGGATTGGTGCAGATATTCGATCTGACCCGTGGGCCTATATAGCACCAGGATTTCCGTCGAAAGCTGCAGAATACGCATATCGTGACGCCTA
The DNA here is from genome assembly GCF_050482385.1 of Paenibacillus lautus. Lineage (GTDB taxonomy): Bacteria > Bacillota > Bacilli > Paenibacillales > Paenibacillaceae > Paenibacillus_AQ > Paenibacillus_AQ lautus_B. Next base: position 183,648 of record NZ_JBCNHV010000015.1, on the reverse strand, counting down.
TTTGAGCCATCGAAGGAATGGAATCTATGGTGAAATGTTTTTTAGTGCGGCACAAGCCGCCGCTTTCAGTGTCGATCACCCTGTGGACGCCCTTCGCATCGGGTTGACTGAAATTCCTAGAGATTGCAGTCTATCTAAGGATATCGAATGGGCGCTCTCCATTGGTGGAGATATCCGAAATTACGCAGAAGCGCGAGAAGCTGTGAATAAACGTTTTCAAGGAATGTCATGTGTTCATACGAACAATAATGCATGCTTGACTGTATTCGGATTAATGATCGGAGGGACGGATGTGTCCAAGGTCATTTCCGAGACAGTGGCGATGGGGCTGGACAATGATTGCACGGCCGCTACCGCAGGCAGCATCGTCGGTGCGATCGTTGGCAAGGAAGGCGTGCCTGCCCATTGGCATGCGCCATTTCATAATACGGTAATGACTTATATGATGGGTGCGGAGAAGTTCAAGATCAGCGATCTGGTCGAGCGTTTTGCCACCGTAGCAGAGCAAACTTATACCGATGCTTAAGCGAGACATAATAGCCAGAGCGTTGTTCCATGGCTCATAAAATCGAGATGCTCAAAAATAGAGAAGGAAATATCTCAGTCGAGCGTGGAGTAAGAACGTGGCAACTATTCATCCAACATGATTTATTTGAGGATCTGTGGAAAGTGGTCTTCTATTCGAGAAAACCAGTGCGACCAGCGCTGTTCAAGTCGCACCCTGGCCGCTTTTATTTCAATGGGGATAAGCCGTTTCGAATTCGATGCCGCACGGACCGCCATTCGGATTGATATCGAGATTGATCTCCGTACCGTCTTCCCGGAACAGCGGCCGATAGAATGCACCGATCTTAGCAGCCGATGCGTTGGCGTAGTGGCAGATGAAGGCGCGACGGAACCGGTTGGATTTGTTGCGGTAAGAGCCGTGGATCAGGTTGCCGTTAAAGAACAGCACATCGCCTTTGTCCATGATGGCGGGAAGGACCTTTCTATCCTTGGGCGGCTTCACGAAGTGAGTGGTAAATGACTCGTTCGAATCGGCTTCCTCCGGGCACACCAGGTCATAATCACTTGTTTTTGGAACGACGAGCAAACCGCCGTTCTGTTCATCAGCCGGATCGATTGCGGTCCATGCCGCGATACAATTGCCCGGCTCGACCTGTAGGTAGAAATTGTCCTGGTGCAGCGCCTGACCGCGGGAACCCGGGGGTTTGTAATAGAACATGCTTTGAGCCGCGAGTGCCGGTTCGCCATACAAATCGGCCAGCACCTCCATAACGGGCTTATGCAGCATGTATTTTTTCGCGGTTGCATTAAAGCGGTGCGGGTGCATCACACGAGGATAACGTTTGAGCGGTTCGGCAGTTTCATCATCCAACACCGGTTCAAAGTGGCCGGGCACTGTTGTGTGGCTGATCTCCTCGAACGTCGCTTCAATTTCCGACAGCTCCTCTTGGCGGAAAAGCCCTTTTACAATTAAATATCCCTCCGTTTCGAACGTGTGCAGCTGCTCTACCGTCAATACGTTTAACTTCTCTCGCATAGGAATTCCTCCCGTAAGATTATTGTTTCTTCCTGTTGACAATAGAATAAGGTCTGCTTATCTTGAGAGGAAGTATGATATCTGCTTATTATTACCGGAATTCTGCTATTCGAAGTGCAGAGGAGGAGAGGCTTGTGCGGACGCCTGACGGACGGGAAGGCATATCCCTAGAAAGTACCGGAACCATATTCGGCGACCATTTTGATCAAGACGATGCTTATTGCCTGCGTCGTCCTCACGGGATGCAGGACTGGTTGCTTGTCTACACGCTGCATGGAGAGGGCTATATCCGGACGCCTACCGGAGAGAAACGATGCCTGCCTGGGCAGCTTGGGCTGCTGCGTGCCAACATCGCTCATGAGTATGGGACAGTCCAAGGGAAGGGCTGGAACTTCCTATGGATTCATTATCCCGGACTTCCGGAAAACAGGATGCTGCGTCATGAGGAATTTCTGGTTGAAACGCTGCCCGATGAACGTGTCCGAAGACGTGTCGAGTTAGCGTTTCGGAATGTGCTGCAAGATTCGCTGGACCGGTTAGAGCTATGGGAGGCACTGTGCGAGAACGCCCTGCGTGAGATTTTACTTCTGCTTGCACAGCGAACGAACACAAGACTCGATCCAAGGGTCGAACAAACCCTCGGCCTGTTGTCCCGTTCGTTAAAAGAAGATATACGAATCGACGCCATATCGCGAGAGATCGGAATATCGGGGTCAAGGCTGGCCCACTTGTTCAAGCAAGAAACGGGGTACACCATCGTGGAGCATCTGAATCAAATGAGGGTTCGCCACGCTGCCTTATTGATGACCCATTCCGGCCGTACGGCAAACGAAGCCGCGCAGGATGTCGGGTTTAACAGTTACAATCATTTTGCCGATCAGTTTCGCAAACAGTACGGGGTTTCACCGAGACAGTATCGCCAAGCGTATAAGCCCACATGAATGCTGCAAGGCTTTATACGTATTATGCATGAATCATTCCAAGAGAAGCTGCCTGCAAGGGATCGTGTAGAATGGCTCTGTACAACTTCCCTGATGAGATGTTAACTTATAAGGATGTCCCTAATATAGAAAGAAGGTATTAAGTTGGCACGATCCTTATATGTTTCACTCATCCTCCTAAGTCTCATATGGGGAGGTTCGTTCTTTTTCGTCAAAAATTTGCTGCACGATTTCGGCCCGTGGGGGATCGCCTTTCTGCGTTCCACCTTTGGATTTCTCTTCATCACGGTCTTTATGCTCATCATGCGAAAGCCGTTTGCCCTGCGTGAAATTCGTTGGCTGCCAACCGTCGTGATTGCGATGATCAATATGGCCCTGCCATGGACCTTAATCGGGTTTAGCGAAACCAGGCTGGCGAGCAGCATGGCCTCGGTATTAAATGCAACAACGCCGATATGGACCATGCTCGTGGGGTTACTGTTCTTCGGCTCCGTGTTTAGGCGGATTCAATGGATGGGCATGGGGGTCGCGCTGGTCGGTCTGATCATTCTGCTCGGTATTCGCCCCGGATCATTTATTACTGTCGATTTCATTGGTTTCGCAGCGATGATAGGTGCTACCTTGTGTTATGCCGTGGGTTCACAGTTATCCAAGCGTTTACTGGGCGGACTGACGATGTATCAGCTAACGTTCGGAACGTTGCTTGGGGCGATGGTAGGTAGCGGTATCATCGCTTTTACTACGGAAAAGATTGATCTTTCGAAGATCGTAGAGCCAGCCAATATAGGTTCTCTTGTTGGCCTTGGCATCTTTGGTTCTGGCGTGGCGTATATTCTGTTCAATTATATGGTTTTAAAAGGGAGCCCGGAGTTTGCCACATCCGTCACCTATCTCGTTCCTGCAACGGCGATGATCTGGGGATATACGCTGCTGGATGAACCGATTGGATGGAGCCTAATTATCGGCTTGATTCTCATTTTATCGGGGGTATTTATCACAAATCGTGGCGGACGAACATCAAAAGAGAGTTTGGCTGCTGTACCTAAGTAGCATTCATTAGTAACAAGAAGGACTGCTGAGAGGCAGTCTTTTATTTTTTTATCCCCTTGTTTTTCTTTATATGTAGTAATCAAGTTATTCAGGAATTTCGCTATGAACGCAATTGAAGAAATTCATAAAGAGCTTCCTAAAGAGGGAATGATGCAGCGAATGATACGAAGCTTTATTTTACCCAGGGCCGCTTAAATTGCGGATTTTTTGTCATTAACCCGTTACGTTTTGTTATTTTCCTATGGGATTTAAAGCTTGAAAATTCGATGATGACTTTGCGATTATTCTACTTGTTTTGCAAAATCTACTTTGACCCATAACGGGACAAATGTAATAAAGCATGATAAATATCGATTGACACCATCTTGGTATTTGCCTATTATACGGGCCAGACGGCCCCCATCATGTTCTATATTTTACTTACAAGGGGCTTATCAATCCATCGAAAAAGGAGGCTCCGTATACAAAAACAGAGACTGAACGCCCGTTCGATATCCGTCTGCATGTGGAGCGATCTTTCGGGAAGACGACGATTGAATCTAAGGAGGTTATTTATGAGAATTAGAAAGGGTAGCAAGTACCAAGTCTTGATGCTTGCAATTTGTTTTATATTGGCATGCTCGGGAGGCGGTGGTGTCGCAGCTGCTTCCGGGGAGAGCAGGCTCGCTCAAAAAACGTATGGAACACCGGAAGAAATTCTGGTCCCTAACAATTATACGGTGGCCGTGTTCAACGGTACGACCGGCAAGGAAGAGGGCCGCAACGTGCTTTACGCGACCAGTAAAGGGAAGCCGGGGCATCTTAACATCATTGATCTGGAGGATTATAAACTGCTGCGGAGCATTCCGATCGGACCCTCCGAGAGCTCCTGGGCACATACCACGGCACCGGACGGAACATTGTTCCTTGCGGCTGACGGCGGCGGAGCAAGGCTGTGGAGTTACTCTCCGGTTACTCATGTCCCTGTGCAGGTTGCACAGTTTGATGGACAGTCGGTCCCGAACAGCATCACCACGGATGAACAGGGCCGCGTGTATGTCGGAACCTATCCCGGCGGCAAAGTGTACCAGTACGACCCCGCTACAAAGCAGACAAAAGATTATGGCCGCGTCATCGGGTTGCTTGATCAGGAATATGTGCGCTCCATTGCTTACCAGGGCGGCAATATCTATGCCGGTACCGCACATAAGCAGATCGTACGCGTGAATTTAACGACCGGGGAGAAAACGAATATCGCTGCTTCCTTGCCGGTTAAGGAAGACACCGTATATGACTTAAGCACAATTGATAACCGTTATTTGTTTGCCAGGTATACGGACGGTAGCGGTATTCCCGGAGAGGCGTTTATCTACGATACGCAGACGGAAAGCTGGCTGGATGTCGTGCTTGAGAACGTAACGGGGCTGCATGCAACGGACTCGCTTGACGGAAAACTGTATTATATGTCTGATAAGAAGTTGAAAACCTTCGATCTTGCCACGCATGAAGTTGAGTTAACCGGAATGGAGTACAACAGCGGATTTCGGGGAGTCGATTGGGTGGAATTTCCGAATAATCCGGAATATCCGGGCAAAAATCTGGTTACCGTCCGTTATGACGGCGGTGTTACGATCATGAACATCGAAACCAAGCAAGTACACCTGATGCCGCCGGTTATTCCGGGTCTGCCCGGCGTTGTCAACCGGTTGAAAAGCGTATCCGATACGGAGTTGATCACCACCGGCTCACAGGCGCGTTCTTCGCTCGTTGATCTGACGGATAAAACCGCGACACCGTTCAGCATCGGTCAGGCCGATAGCGTTCATGCCGTGGGCAATAAGGTCTATATGGGCGTGTATCCAGAGGGTGGACTGTATGAATTCGATTTATCGATGGAGCCTGGAATGAACAATCCGAAGAGATTGGCCGTGCTGGGTAACGATCAGGAGAGGCTGGTGGATATCTCCAGTTCTAAAGGCAAATTGTACATTTCGACTATATCGGGTTACGGTACTTTGGGCGGCTCACTGACCGTTTACGACACTGCTACCGGAGAAATAAACGTTCACCGAAATGTCGTCCAGAATCAGAGCGTGCTCAGTACCACGGTTCATGAGGGCAAGGTATTCGGCTCCACGACGATTCGGGGCGGACTCGGCTCCGAGCCGACCGAGGCGGAAGCGAAGATTTTTGTATGGGATGAGGAGAAGCAGCAAAAAATCACCGAGTTCCCGCTCAGGGTTCCGGGATTGGATAAACCGATATTCATCGGCGATCTTTCCGCCGGTCCGGACGGTTTGATCTGGGGGGCATCCTATGAATACATTTTTGCAATTGATCCCGATACCTATGAATTAGTAAAAAGCAAAAAGGTGTATCCAAGCTTAAACTTCAGCCAATGGGCGCATCACCCGCTGCGTTGGTCGGAGGATGGGTTGCTCTATGTGCTGTTTAATAACAAACTGACGGTCATAGACCCTGAAACGCTGGAACATCGGACATTGGCCGACACCTCCAGATTCGATTTGCATGCTGACGGGAACCTGTATTTCACAGATATGCAAACCAATACGATTCTGTATCGGATGGAAGTTGACGGAGAAGTCGTGGAAGAACCGCCGCATACGGCTGTTCCTGTTACCAATCCGGGCTTCGAAGAGGCATTAAAGGGATGGAGCCCGCTATTCGCTCCCGGTAACGGTTACCGCTATGATCTCAGTACAGAACGCAGTTTCTCAGGAACGCACAGCCTGAAGATTATGGACACACTGAGAACGGCATCTGTTGCCGTTCAGAGTGATCCGATTCCCGTCATCCCGGGAGAGGAATATACGGCGGGCATGAATCTTTATATAGAATCCGGCCAGCCGGGCTTTATGTTCCGATTCTTTGATAGCAATAACGCGACCATCTCCACCTTGGAAACTCATTTGGATGAATCGCGATTGGCCCAGTGGCAGAAAGTGACGCTCAGAGGCAAGGCGCCAGCTAATGCAACCTACGCTAAATTGATTGCGGTAACCTCCAGATACAATGTGGCAACCGCATATTATGATGATTTCTTTGTTACAGTAAAAGACAGTGTGTCGCCAGTCTCAACGGTAAGTCAATTACCTTCTCCCAACGAGAATGGCTGGGTGAATTCCGATGTGTCATTGTCCATCTTTGCCGACCGTGCCAATTCAATCGTATACTCTGCGGAAGGGGCACAGCCGATAGAGAAGACCACAGTAATAGGGAATACGGCTCAGCTTGAAATCACGAAGGAAGGTGTCACGACGGTCACCTATTCCGCCTCCAACTTCTCAGGTGTGCCTGAGGTTCCTGGGACGCTGAAGGTGCAGATTGACAAGACAGCTCCGGTTGTAGAATTCACGGGGGAACACCAGTACACGGTTACCGATTCTGTATACGTCTCATGCAGCGCTGACGATAGCTTGTCCGGGTTAGCTGAGAATCCATGTCTTCGTCCATTGATCGAAAGTCCTGCCTATTCCTTCGATCCGGGATCCCATGATATTTCCGTAACGGCAATCGATCTGGCGGGAAATAAAACGGAAGCGATCTTTCATTTCGAGGTGTCCGTGACCTATGATAGCTTGTCCGCGCTTGCAGAGCATTTTGCCGCGAGCGATCCGGGACTCGCGCAATCGCTGTCAAGTAAACTCCTCAATGCCAAAGAGGCCGAGAATAGAGGTAACACCGCCGCTAAGGAAGGCATGCTGAACGCCTTTTCCAATCAAGTCAGCGTACAATCCGGCAAACTACTGACGGGTGAACAAGCAGAAGTGCTTGCCAAACTGGCAGCTTACCTGTAAGCAGGCGAAAGCGTTAGTCAAAAACACGATACTTTGCTTCTAAATCATCGTCCATATTTTAGACAGCCGCGTGATTCACGCGGCTGTTTTTGTTTTTTACAAAGATATGAATCTTCATCTAACACGCATGGAATGGATTATTTCATAAAGAAATGATGTGCCGTCGAAATTTGTCATAACAAATGTACGGTTTATACATCTAAAGTAGCAATTTTTCGATGTCATATTGACTGGAAAATAAAACCTAACTAAAATGTGTTATAACAAATAATTGAATTTAAAGTAAAAGTTAATACAAGTTGTTGAGAAGGAGGTGGTGCATTACCAAAGTAAGCAGAAATTAGTCGCCCAACATGGCTAATATTTGCTTACGCAATTTGTTCGAGAAAAAGGAGGTCATGACAAAGCATGGACGCCCGATTAAACTCGGCATCCCCACAGCCCGCTCCAAAGTCCAACAAATGGACGCATATTAAAAGGCAGCTTAAGCGAAATATCGGGCTGTACATCATTATCTCGCCGGCGGTGCTTTATTTTTTGATTTGGCATTATTGGCCGATGTACGGCGTTCAGATCGCGTTCAAGGATTTTATGCCCGGCCTTGGCATTTGGAACAGTCCATGGGTCGGATTTGAGCACTTCGAGCGGCTTTTTGACGCTTATTATTTCTGGACGATTCTGAAGAATACCATCGGGATCAGTTTATATGGACTGCTGGTCGGCATTCCTGCACCAATCTTGCTTGCGCTTTTGTTCAACGAGATTCGAAATCGTAAATTCCGCTCATTCGCCCAAAGCATCTCCTACGCCCCGCACTTCATTTCGGTTGTGGTCGCGGTCGGTATTTTGTTCTTCTTCATCTCGCCAACGAATGGCGTTTTCAACTCCATCCTTGTTTCCCTGGGGAGAGAACCGGTCGACTATCTGGCAGAGCCATCGAAATTCTGGCACCTGTACGTCTGGTCGGGCGTATGGCAAGGAGTTGGCTGGTCTTCGCTTATCTACAGCGCTGCCATCTCAGGCATCTCGCCTGACCTGTACGAGGCGGCTTATATGGACGGGGCCAGCAAATTTCGGCGAATTTGGCATATTACGATTCCAGGTATCGTTCCAACCATCGTAATTTTGTCCATTCTGAGCGCTGGCGGCATCATGAGTGTCGGCTTCGAGAAAATACTGTTGATGCAAAACCCGATGAACCTGGAAACATCCGAGGTGATCTCCACTTACATGTACAAGAGCGGGCTGCTTAACACCCAGTACAGCTTTTCCGCGGCCGTGGGCCTCTTCAACAATGTGATCAATTTTATCATCCTGATCATCGTCAATGCGGTTGCACGCAAGGCGGGGGAGACCAGCTTATGGTAAAGGCTCGTCCATGCAGGATTAAGGAGGGAACGTAAGAAGTGCTGCTGAACATCAAACGAACGCCTGGAGAAAAGCTGGCCGATATCATCATTTTAGTGCTATCCGTCCTCGTGATCATCGTCATTTTGTACCCGCTCCTCTTTGTCTTGTTTGCTTCATTTTCCGATCCGCGCCAAATATGGGACAAGCCGCTGCTGCTGTTCCCGGCTGGCTTCAATCTGGACAGTTATGCCAAAGTGTTCGAGAACAGCGAGATCTGGAGAGGGTATGCAAATACGCTCCTGTACGCCTTCATCGGGACTGCGATCAATATTATGATGACGGTATTTGGCGCTTATCCGCTCTCTAGAAAGCGCTTTTACGGCAAGGGACTGTTTACGCTGCTGTTTGCTTTTACCATGTTTTTCGGTGGTGGGCTGATCCCTCTTTATTTGGTAAACAAGGAGCTTGGTTTGCTGAATACGATGTGGGCCTTGGTACTGCCTGGTGCGATCAGCGCCTACAACATGATTATTATGCGAACCTACTTCCAGACCCGGATTCCGGTGGAACTCGAAGAGAGCGCCTACGTCGACGGCTGCAATGATTTTCATATGCTATACCGAATTGTCCTGCCTTTGTCCATGCCGATCATTGCCGTAATGATCCTGTTCTACGGGGTCGGCCACTGGAACTCTTATTTTGACGCTATGATTTATTTGACGGATCGGAATAAATTTCCGCTGCAGCTGATTTTAAGAGAAATACTGGTTCAGAACGACTTTAAGGAAATGGCCGGAATATCGGTCGGTGCCGAATATGCGGATCAGATGATGGTCAAGGAAGGCCTGAAATATGCGATCGTCGTATTATCCGCACTGCCGCTGCTCCTGTTGTATCCGCTGCTGTCGCGTTTCTTTGAGAAAGGCATCATGGTGGGAGCTATCAAAGGGTAAATCCGATATGGAAGCGGTCATTACCGCTTGGAACTCATAATCATGGAAAGAGGGGATATGGATATGAGAAAAGGAATGAATCTTCTGCTTGCCTTAACGATGACGTTCTCGCTTACGCTTTCCGCCTGCAGCGGTTCGGGGGGAAAGGCGGAGCCGGAACCAGCCGGAACGGACGGAGATCCCGGCAGTATCAAATTAAGGATCGTCAAGCGCGGGTATACCGATGTGCATCCTCCGGCCGATCAATTATGGATGTGGCAAAAATACGAAGAAATGTCCGGCATTCAAGTCGAATTTGAGGAGTTGGCGGGCTCCGCCGTAACCGAAAGGAAAAATGTCATGCTCGGCTCCAACGACCTGCCGGATGCATTCTATCGCATTGCTTTCGGCACCGACGAACTGATGAAATATGGCAAACAGGGCTTGTTTGTTCCGCTCGAAGACCTGATTGAACAGCATGCGCCGAACTTGAACAAACTCCTTAAGGACAATCCGGATATTAAGGGAGCGATCACGATGTCGGACGGACATATTTATGCCCTGCCTTACGTCGATTTCTCTAAAGCGTTCAATTCCGTTCGCCTGTATATCCACAAGGGGTGGCTGGATGAAGTGGGACTTGATGTTCCAAAGACGACCGAGGAGTTTCGCCAGGCGCTGAAAAAGGTGCGTGAGAAGGACAGCTCGCGTCTGGGCTGGGTGCTCGAGTCTTCCTATTGGACCTTCCTGGAGAGCTTCCTGGCTGGCAGCTTCGGTATGGGGGAAGGCGGTGCTAAGGCATTCGGTCAATATCTATATAAAGACGCGGACGGACAGGTCAAGACGACGTTTAATGATCCGAAGTATAGAGAGCTGCTCCGCTACATGAGCGATCTGTATAAGGACGGGTCGTTGGCCCAACAAAATTTCACGACAGGCTATGATTATGCGAAGTGGTCTACGGACGGTTCCAACAATCTGATCGGTTCGTTTGTATGGGAAGGTCCGGGATATATCGGGAAGGATGCAGCTGAAAACTATGTGGGCATTCATGCCCTCGAGGGGCCGAACGGGGATAAGGTCGCGGGGGTGTTGGGGCCGCCGGCAAAAGGAATCTTCGGTTTCGTCATAACGAACAAAAACAAATCCCCGGTTGAAACCATCAAGTGGATCGATTATTTCTATGGGGAGGAAGGGATACACTTTGCCACCTTTGGACTTGAGGGCGAAACCTATGAAATGGTTGACGGCAAACCGAAATACAAGGACGAGATTTTAAACTACAAGGGCGGTGTACAGCTGGGCGCTTTCCAATATGTCGATAATGTGTATGGTGCTTATTATCCATATGTTGAACCTGACGACGATTTGCGGATGGCGGCGCGCGGGACGACGGTGGCTGACGAGATCAAGGCGGATCCTGCAGAGCTTGATGAGCTTGCGCCCAAAGAGCTTTGGCCGGATTTTGTTCCCACGGATGACGAAGCCAATCAAAGCAGCGCGATCCTGACCGACATTAATAAATACATTGAGGAGATGCGGGTGAAGTTTGTGACGGGGAAAGCCAGCCTGGACACGGACTGGGATAACTACGTAAAGACCCTGGACAAAATGGGAGCCCAGAGCTACTTGGAAATCAAACGAGCGCAGTATGAACGTTATTCAAATGTGAAGTAATCGAAATGGTGCAAAGAACGGATGAAAGGAGCGGTTTACATGCCAATGATGCAAACGCTATAATTTTAGTACGACAAGATTAACACTGGAAAATAGATAAAGATGGGATGAGAACCAAGTTGACCAAAGACAATAAACCTCCGCTGTACCGTGTGATGATGGACGAGCTGAAATCGCAAATTTCATCGGGCCACTATTCTCCTGAAGCCCAGCTTCCCACGGAGGCCGAGCTGAGCTCCACCTTCGGCGTGAGCCGTATTACAACAAGAAGAGCGCTCGAGGAGCTGGAGCGGGACGGGTTTATCTACCGCGTCAAGGGAAGCGGCAGTTTTGTTAAACCACGACAACGTGGACAGGAGCAGCGGTCGGTTGGAACAGATAAAATGATATCGCTTATCCTGCCTTCCGAAGACGACCGCGGTACGATGGGATATATTCGCGGAGCTTCGGACTGGCTGAACGCGAATGGCTACTATTTGAGCATTCACCAAAGTGATTATGATTCCCAGAAAGAACGCGATCTGCTGGAAATGTTGACCCGAAAGGGCATTGCGGCCATCATATTGTATCCGCGGAACGATCAGACGAACTACGACATTCTGCATCGACTATGCCTCGAAGATTATCCGATCGTAACCATCGATAAATATTTTGACAGTCTGCCGTTAGGGGCGGTGGTTTCCGACAATTTGGGCGGTTCCTATCAAGCCGTATCCAGGCTGATTGAGCTCGGTCATCGAAAGATTGCGTTTCTGACAGCGGTCAGCATTGAATCGACCTCTTCGGTGCGCAACCGCTATTTCGGATACTGCCAAGCGCTGAAGGACCACGGGCTTCCCGTCGATAGCCGTTATATCAGGCTGAATATGAAGGATTATCGGGAGAAGGTTGGCTTTGAGCAATTTTATAATGAGCTGCTGGACTCTTACCAGGCGGAGGGGGTAACGGCTGTTCAGACGGAGAATGATCTGATTGCCGCCAACTTGCTGAACCGCTGTTTGGAACGAGGGATCCGCATTCCGGAGGATATATCGATCATAGGCTTTGATAATAACCCTGTCACAGAGCATGTCATGATCCCGCTGACCACCGTTGAGCAGAATTTTTACGAGATTGGACGCCAAGCAGCCGAACATGTTGTAAACTGGCTGGAGAGAGGGAAACAGACACCGGACCGGACACTGATCCCCGTCAAGCTAGTAGAGCGTGATACGACTGCACCTGCTCCGAAAGGAAAAGTCACAGAGTAGATATGATATGAAAGCATGATATGAAGGCTGATTGCCATGCAGGACTTCTTACCTGCGACAATCAGCCTTTTTATAGGCATGTAAAAGTTGAGTATAAAAATTCTCTACTTACTCAAACACTTCGTAAGGATGGTACATTATGTAGAGGAACGGATTTCGATAAGCGCTGTCCATTTGAGAGATCTATCTGACCAACAGGCGATTTGAACGATGAGAACGGGATCAAAGCGTTAAAGGCGGCGATCATGCGGATGCCGCGATGATAATTGAACCGGACACAACTAAGCGTTAAGGTTGAGACGTCTATCCCTCCGGACAAATAAACATGACACCAAGTGAACCAAGACCTGAAAGGAGGTGATCAACATGTGTACGATTCATATGCTGGTCGGGATACCCGGCAGCGGAAAAAGCTATTATGCCAAACAATTATGCAAAAGCGAGCGGGCCGTCATCGTTGCGACGGACTCGATCCGTGAAAGATTGTTCGGAAGCGAATCCAAACAGAAAAATACGTATCTGGTATTTGACGAAGCTTTCGCCGAGATCGAACAGGCGCTTGCGTCCGGACGAAATGTCGTATTTGATGCCACCAATGTCAGCCGGGAGCGGAGACAGAAGTTCCTGAAGCGATTTGGCGATAGACCTGTGGAGTGCCATATCTGCACAACCCCTTATGAAGTGGCTCTGAAAAGAGTCAAGGGACGAAAACGCCGTCTCGATGAGAAGATCATGACGAAATTTGCCAAGAATCTTGAATTTCCTGTCAGGGGCGAAGGATTTAGCAAACTGCATCTCGTTCATGAGCAGGGCGAAACTCAGTTTACAAGAGAAGAACTGGAAGTGCTGCTAACACGCAAACCGGGTCATGATGAGTTATTTGGCTACTTGTCCCAATCTCCCTATTTCAACGTGATGCTGGGATATGATCAGGAGAATCCGTTTCATTCCAAAACGTTGTCGGAGCACACATTTGCCGTGCTGGAATATATCAATGCTTTCTATGAAGGCGAGCATTTGCTGGCTATGCAATTAGCAGCGTTGTTCCATGACGCGGGCAAGCCGTTTTGCAAAGTATGGAAGCAGGCAAGAGGGTACTATTCCTATTATGGGCACGAGCATGTATCGGCAAGCATTGCCTGCCATACATTGAAGGACCTCGGATATGATGATGTATTTATTCAGTACGTCGTTCAACTTGTGAGTTTTCATATGGAAATTTTGCATGGAGGGGATGCCGGGGCATCCAAAATCTATCATTTGTTAGGCGAAGATGTGCTGGCTGAGCTGTATTTCTTCGCGGAAGCCGATACCTTCGGCAAATAAGGAGGTGAACAACGATGAAAATGAAATATCCCAAAACGATGCATTTGCCTTGGTCCAGAGGTTATACGGATGACGATAAGATTTTACGAAGTACTGACCATTTTACGGGGCAGGAAGTTGTCATTACCGAGAAAATGGACGGGGAGAACACCACGATGTACCCCAATTTCATCCATGCCAGATCTCTGGACAGCAAGGATCATCCTTCCCGTCATTATGTGAAGACGCTGCATGGTGGCATCCAGTTTTTGATTCCGGAAGGATATCGTCTCTGCGGGGAAAACGTATATGCCAAGCACTCGCTTTCGTATTCGGCGCTGCCTGCCTATTACATGCTGTTTTCCGTGTGGAATGAGTATAATGTATGCCTGTCATGGGACGAGACAGAGGCTTGGGCGGAACGTCTGGGGCTGGTAACGGTTCCTGTCTTGTACCGGGGAATCTGGAACGAGGCTGCTGCCAAAGCGTGTTATACGAAGCTATCAAACTGCGGAGGGGAACAGGAAGGTTATGTGGTTCGGCTGGTTTCCTCATTCGCTTATGGCGATTTTAAGCGCAGCGTTGCCAAGTTTGTGCGCGAGAATCACGTACAAACCGATGAGCATTGGCTAAGCAAACCGGTGGAAGCGAATCAATTGGCTGCCGGTGAATAAAGCGGTAAGATGGTGAACGATAATAATTTTCAAGAAATGAGGTGTTGATCATGTAATTCCGAATTGCTTTATAATAAGATATGTGGATACATAACACAGACATGAGCTGCCGCTTACATCGGGGCTTTTTTTATTGTTTTTGTACATATTGGTTACCACATTTTGTTAGTTCAAGTATAATGAACCTATACATAAGGATGAGAAACAGAACCATCATGATTCCAAGATAGGAGATAAGATGAATAAGAAGAGGATGTTTCGAGTTTCTGCTCCGTCAGGGGGGAGATTGATGCTTTCGATGTTGATTTTAATCGCTATTCTTCTTGGAAACATAATAAGAGGCCATGAAGAAAAGGACATCTTTTATTATGTATGGATTGTATGGCTGGTTCTTTGCTCCGCCATATTCGTTATCACCGTATATAGAACCTACGTGAAGAAGCCAAGCGTGATGGAAATGCATCAAGACGGAATTGTTATAAACGGTACAGAAATAAACGCTGAAGCTGTAGCATGTTTATTGATCAACGATAACAAGAAGCGGGTAATCGGGATCAAGCCGAAAGGGCGTGCAATCGTACCTCTAAAGTTATGTTTTACGTTCGAGGAGGAGCAGGTGGAAGGGATCAGGCAGCTGGAGACATGGGCACGCGAAAGACAGGTGAAGGTGTCAAAGGGATATTTTATGAGATGGATGTAGAGCGAGTAGTGGAGGGGATCAAATTGTTTTTTAAGCGAAGGGGGAAACAAAAGATAGCCAGCTCGGAAGTTATATCTCTTTCGGTTCAGGAGGAACGTTGGGAACGGTATATGTATGAGTGGCATACACCTGAAGAATTGGCGGGATGGGCCAAGCAGTTGAGGGTGTTCAGATATTGTCGCGCCTATGGCGGACATGCCAATGACGGAGACGCTTTAAAGGCTGCAATTTTGATTAACAACCGTCATGACCTTGAAGAAGTTTGCTCACACATGGGCATTGAGCTTAAGGTGCTGCCAGCGCTTCATGATGGATATCCCCCGGATTCAAGAAGCATTCAGACATACCCGGAATATGAACAGCCAGGCTGGATAGAAATTAGCGAAGTACCTGTTCACGTATGGGTCTACCCGGACAGACTGGAGCTTCATCTTGCTGATCCCATCAATCGGCACGTCGTTACCCACGAAGTCGTGAGTACTGCTGTTATCGTCGAGAAGATCCTGGAACCGCTGTATGACAGGATTATCGATCCCCCGCAGAATAACCGCCGCTGTGTGTGCCCCAAGTATTATCCGGCTCTATTCAAGTGAGTAGAATGAATATTTAAGTTTATTACACACGCATCTGTGGATGCTGCTGTGAATGAAATTGTCGAGACGTTAGAATTGCGGAGAGGTATTAAAATACAAGAACCTTCACTCCGTATAATAAAAAATGGAGTGAAGGTTCTTGTATTGTGAGTATTAATTAATATGTAAGTGGATGCATTGCCCTAGCAAGCAAGCCATAAACAGTGTTACCCTTTACTGGAAGGCCTAATAAAGATAGAGACGATAACTCCAATGATTAGGAACAGAATTGGAAATCCGATCAAGAAAATAAGGGCTGATGATATCCCTTCATAACTAGTTGTGTTGATAACGATAGGGATGTTCACTCCTACAAACGAAAAAATGAAGAAAATTAGACCGATAACAAGTCCAATAAGACCAAATATTTTAATTGTTCCCGCCTTTGAATTAGATGATCTCTTACCCATAAACGAGTCCCTCCAATATTGACTGAATTAAGATGAATTCTAAATATAATATCTCTTAGATAGTTCGTGTAAGGCGGCTTCTTGAAATATATGCTACGGTCAATAATCCGATACTAATGAATACATAAATGAAGCACAAAGCCCATGAGTTTATTCCTATGTCGGTGACCCAGTTTTCCCCTCCTGTTGACTTTGTACCCATGAAGTCTAGAATCGGCATTTTGTTAAACGGGCCTATGTACCAAATGATCATATATAGTACCTCGAATGTTCGGTTTGTTTTAGTAAGTACCCCTGAGGCAAGTGCAAAGCTAGGAATAAGAAAGACAGCTGAAATCCAATGTGCCACGTACGGGACATCACCTTCCAAAATGAAACGAATGAGCATGCCACCCCCGGTTATGCACGTCAGTAGAAATCCTGCGAACCACACGGCAGTTAGCTGACGGGAAACAAAACGCGGACTTGAAGCTACCATTCGAATAGCTGAATAGGCTTCTCGCCGAGAGTCAGGATACCGATTCCGAAATCACCTGAATAGTTCGGTTGGAGCGTAGTGAGGTCATGGACCATGCTGTCAGTAATGATGTTGGTCCCGAAGGGGATGTAGCTGGAGATCGAGAGAAAAATGATAATGATGAGAAAGTAAATCAAATTACCGAGCACGCCTTTTAAAACCTTCCATGTTTCAAAACATATAGCTAGAGCAGAGACAATGGATATCATCGGAAAAGTTAAGAACAGAAACGGTGAGATCAGGTTCCACCATTCGATCTTCATAACCTCACCGCGCACCTGTTGCATAATGATCGTCATCAAGATAACCACAAATACGATAATGGACAAAACAGCAAAGTTGCTGATTGATTTACCGATCAAATATTTCAGCTTACTCACAGAGGTTGAAGCGATAATTTGTACAAAACCCGTTCGTTCATCACGTTGTATGCTATTTTTCACTAAATAGAAACCAAACAGCATAAGGAATAGTGTAGTAGAAATGGCGACTGATGCGCCAACCCAAGCAGAGTTGTAGATCCCGCGATAATGATCCAGATAAAGCGTCACGTAACCGCTATCCACAGGTGGAACAAAGAAGTAAGCCACCATGATCGTAATCCCTAAAATGACCAGAAACGAAAATTGTCTAATCCTCTCAAGAAGATCAGCTCGTGCAATGTTATAGATTGTGCGGAATACTTCCACCAAAAGTTCCCTCCTGGGTAGTTTTAATGTACAAATAGGCATCTTCTAGGCTTGGAGATACTTCAATAGAGCCTGGCAGCGGCGGTTGATCAGAGACAATACGGAGCTGTAGGCCTTCCTCTCGTCGAATGGTACCACTTATTGTCCATGTGGCGCGGGCTTCCTGAAGGTCATGATCTGCTATGATAACAGACCACACTTTACCATGTACTTTGTGTAGGAGCTCTGAAGGGGTTGATTTTGTCAATAATTGACCCTTCGATAAAATGACAATCTGATCGGCAGTTGCTTCTATATCAGATACAATGTGCGTGGAAAAGATAATAATTCTTTCCCCTGATAAATCCGTCAAAAGGTTACGAAAGCGAACACGTTCTTCCGGGTCAAGGCCTACGGTCGGTTCGTCAACGATAAGCAATCGGGGATTATTGAGCAGCGCCTGAGCAATCCCAATTCGTTGACGCATACCCCCGGAGAAGTTACCAATCGGGCGCTTTAAAGTATCATGCAAATTTAATAGTTCAAGTATTTCTAAAATCCGAGATTTGATCTTACGGCTGTCTAAGCCTTTCAATGCAGAAACATATTCGAGGAATTCTACGGGGTACAAATGCGGATACACACCAAAATCTTGAGGTAAATAGCCGAGGGTTCGACGCAACTCATCGTTTTTTTTGCGAGTATCCGTCCCATTCCAACTCACAGTTCCACTCGAAGGTTGCGAGATGGTGGCGAGGATTCGCATGAGAGTAGATTTACCTGCTCCATTTGGTCCTAGAAGACCTACGATCCCTGGCTTCAAGTGCAGGTTAATATCCTGTAATGCCCATGAGCCTTTCTTGTATGATTTACTCACTTGTTGTATGTCTAGTAGCATTCATATACCTCCTTAAGGAAATAATTATATTTTATGGAAATGTGAATAATATACGATGATTATATAAGTGCCTTACTTACTTGTCTATAATTGTTTACGGTGAAATGAATATAAGCATAGATGATAAAGGTAGGGTTAAAGCAATTAAGAAGAAATCTCCGAAGCTGGGTCGGCTATAATGTAATCAGGTGTTTACACATGAATTTTATTACGGGGAGAGGCAAACATGAATAATATGTACACTCATTTAGATATGATCGAAATACTAAAGCGAATTGACAGTTTAAGCGCTCAATCACAGCCGTTATGGGGAAAAATGGATGTTGCTCAAATGCTGTCTCACTGCTCCGCGTTCCAAGACATCGCCATGGGAATCACAAACCCGCCAAGAGGTTGGTTAGGCAGGTTGGTAGGGAATTTCGCAAAACCTGTGTTCTATAATGAAAAATCGTTACCTCGCAATATGTCTACTATTCCGGATATTTTGATTGCGGATCCAAGAGAATTTGAAACGGAAAGAGAACAATTGAAAGAAAAAATTATAGCATTTCAAAAGAACGGACCTGAGAGATGTACCACGCATCCTCATGCATTCTTCGGTAAATTGACCCCGGAGCAATGGGGGAAAGGATTATACAAGCATCTGGACCATCACTTGAAACAGTTTGGCGTTTAAGGCTCAAGAAACCGCAGACTCGCGGTTTTTTTAATTCTTTACGGTTCTATTCATGTCCTATAGCTTCATATGAAGGCATTCGGCTTAAGATGGTATATACTATCTAATTGAGGTGAGTGGAGTGTATTCATACAAAGAGACCAGCTTACAGAGAGATGGGAACCGTAATTCCGTAACACATAAAGACGAAACTTATTCGATCGGACAAGTTGCTGCATTGCTGGGCTCTACCGTAAAAACGGTCCGTTACTATGACAAGATCGGATTGCTTAAGCCCTCAAATTACACCGAGGGAGGGCACCGGCAGTATGCGAAGGATGATATTTGGCGTTTACAACTCATTACAACGCTGCGCTTTCTAGATTTCGAAATTGATGATATACGCAGGCTCATAGCTGGCGAAATCGAAGTTGCTTCAGCCTTGGATTGGCAGATTGAGTCCTTGGAGGCGCAGGTTAGCACACTGACGAGTATGATCTCGATTTTGCGTCAAGCGAAGACACACGACGAGGATTCGTTAGATTATATTCAAGACCTAGTCAAGACACGGACGAGCAATAGTGAGAAGCGGCATCAATTTATGATGGATAAATTGGAGGATTCCAAATTTCTGGATGGAGTCCCTCAGGAATGGAGAGGATCATTTCTCTATTTCTTTAATAAATATATAGTGAATCAAGTCAAAATAACGGCTAAACAAGCGTTTGTATGGGATGAATTACAGGCGTTAATTAACGATCCCCAGTTTATTCCGGACCTGGTCCAAGATGAATTTCTATTTTTCAATATGGTCAACCAGCCAAGATGGGGTGCCTCCGTATGGCCCAAGAAGATTGAGGATATCCATAACCGGCTGAATACAGCATTGGAGCGCAACCTTTCAGCTGGTAGCCCTTTCGTGCAGTCCATCGTCGAGAATGCGGCCATGCTGTATGCAGACGCCGAACAGTCGATGAACCAAGAGGATGTATTTCGCTACTTTGCGGAATATGCGAAGAGCCCTAGAACTGAACGTATTAAACGGTTCAATACATTGTGCGCAATGTTAAGCCCGGAATACCGCTTGTTCTCAAAAGGGAACAACTTACTGCTTCAAGGCATCGAATGGAGGCTCGAACATAGGTGACCACGCATTATGAAAAAATAACCGAGGCGATAACGCCCCGGCTAAGAAGTTAAATGCATCCTGGAATTCAGTCTGCACCTTTCTGCAGTGAAAACGAAGAATGATCTCCAATATTTTGTTCTATTAATTCAAACGGCTGCTGCTTTAAATAATGGTTAAAGAAGTCAAGGGTGTAGTCGTTGATCAGGCGATGTGCTTTTCGCACATCAACCCCTTCCATCCATGCTAGCACAGGTGAAAGCAGGTACGTATCGGAGAAGCCCATATGCTTCATTTTATTCATCTTCATCCAATAGTTCTCGCCGGCTGCTACAGACTCATATCTTGATAACACCTCGTCAAAAAACTTGTCCAATTCCTCTCTTGTTGTACCTTGGGAAGCGATATTCTCATCGCTCATATTGGCGGTTCCTGCCAGTGTGTCGTCAGCGCTCATCATCAGGAATGGTTTCTTCACACCATCCTCCGGAAGACGTTGTTCGCCGAATAATCCACCGTCCATGTTGATGGCAGCTTTCAGTCTGGGATCCTTCAACAGGGTTTGAACGGCAGTCGCCCCACCATAGGAGTGACCAAACATGCCAATGTTGTCCGTATCCATACGGCCTGTAAATCGATGATCCGGATCATTTGCCACGAGCTTCTCAACCTGATCGATTACAAACATCGTATCTTCCACCCAGACCTTATTTAATTGATCTAAGTATTCGTACCCGCTATCCTCCAGAGGAGAAAAATTTACAACACGACCATCAGGGAATACGGAAGTGGTGCTATAGTACGTGTGATCGATGCCGATTACGATATATCCATGACTGGCCAACTCTTCAATCTGGAAGGTGTTTTGGTTCTTAACTCCATTGAATCCATGCGAGAATAGGAGAACCGGGTAGGTAGTTTCCTTATTCGATAGTTCTGCACCTTTGATCGCATGCGTTTTAATCAGTCCAAGGCTTTTAAACAACGGCTTAGGCATATTGAGCGCTTGGCTGTATCCATCTTCGAAAATATCGGGGTGTGCGACATATGGCGCTTGTTTGCCTTTCGCCGAAGGATTGGCCGGGTACCAGATTTGTACCATTAACTCACGGTTATCGTCAGGTGTCGGCGTATTCGCTTCCTCACGCAACCCATCTTTCCAATCATACGTCACCGTTCCTATTTTATAGGGCCCCGTCGGCTTCTCAAATTTAAATACTGGAAGCAGGAGAGGCAGTGTCACCGCAATAGTGGAATACAGCACGGCCAGTGCAGCGATCAGCATGGTTTTAAATGGGAATGCCTTCTTTTTGACTTTCTTTGATTTGGGAATGTACCTTAATGCCAACACCATGATCGGGATAAACGTCATTGCATAGGGAGGGATCATTTGCCAACGCATTCCTTCGATCAGAATGTGCGCTAGCAGGAGTACGGCAGATATACCGAAACCAATGATCAGATGTCGCTGCGGCTTGTTCCGAGCAAAGATCAACCAACCTAGCATAATCAGATTAAAGATAACAAACCACATTTCCAAAGTTCTCATTACGATGAAACCTCCTCAATTTCTGTTCTTGCTGTTTTTACAATGCAAGTATAAAACCTCCCCTAAGGGTACATTCAACAACAAAAAAATGAGCGTATGTATAACTAACCGCGGATACTGAAAGAGAACTGAGATATGGAGTAATGATGCGAAAATACCCCGTAGAGCCAGCACACAACGAATGTTGGCTCTACGGGGTGGGGGGGAACTGCGGATTATGTATTTTCCTTTATAACCAATCTTTGTATTTCTCCATCGTAAACTCGCCTTCCAGCTCCAACCGGGTATCCGGCTTACTGCCGTCATAATAGTTGACGTCCATCGTCGTACCCGTCCAATATACGTAAAATACGCCATTTCCTCGATACTCGATACGTCCCCGGTTATCATTCACCTCCTGGTGCTCAAAATAATACAGTCTTGCATCCAGGCTTCTGGAGTTCTCGTTATAACCCTGGGCAATCGTAAATTCCAGCGGTGCAAACTCATCTAGTTTTAACGTATCCAGATATATTGTAAGCTCCGCATCCGGATTGTTCAGTAATTCATCCGAATCCGGTAAACACTGGAGCGGCTCGGGTTCCGTTTCCGTCTCGAACCAGAGCATGATTTGCGGCCGTTCATTGACTTGGCTGCGGGTTGCATAGGCTTTGGATTCGGCCAAAGCGTGTTTTTCGGTTCCGTTATAACGAATTAGAGTTAATGTCCCTGTCATGCGAGTCTCCTTATCTATTTTTCCTTAAGCACATGGAACCATTGCACCTACCGGTATGCCTTGTATCGGTACGGTCAAATTGGCAGGTCAGACATCTTTATTGAATCGATAAATATTCCAGAAGCGCATCCATTTGCTCGTTTCCCAAAAGATCAGTCAGTGATGGCATCACATGGGAGATATATTCCGGTTTCGTCTCATAGGTTTCTTCGTCGCTGATTTCCCCTTGGAAAAGACGAGCTCCTTCAATGAGAATGGACAGCGCGTGTAAGCAATCCGCAAGCGAATTCGCAATCAGCTTCGGCTCGCCGCCTTCGAATGCGGCATATATGGGTGAACCACTCGCTTGGACGTCAACGATCAGCGGATCATCGTTTACATTGGCAATGACGACGTGATGAGCCGGCCAAGCGTTCGATTCTGCTGTTTCACCGCCGACGTTAATCCAGCGATAGCCCATTTGCTGCCGGACCAGATGCTCAGGAGACACAAAGTAGATGACAGCCGATTCACCGATCTCAACCGCCGCGTTCTTCATTTTGTGGGTTCCTTCGGCCAAAGCGTCATTCATCTCATAATGGCTGTATAGATAGCTCAGTTCAGGGGACAGCGTGATGCGGTCATCCACAGGCGGCAGCTGGACCTCGGACCGCTGTCGTATTTCATGATCGGTGAAGAGCCCATATTCCCGATTATATAAGTCCTGTTGTTCTATGAATCTAGTTAAAGCCGCTTCCAGTTCCAGCATTTATTTCATCCCTTCCAGCATATTAACCGAATTATAACACGCCAAGTCACCGTGGTTAAGCGTGGGGGATTCAAACTCAGGAATGAGATATGGTAGAATATCCCGTATGGTGAGAATCTATTAAACGACAGAAGATGTTATAACGAATACTAAAAGGATGATTTGAATCTGCAGTAAGCAAGGGGGATTGAGCTTTCCTGAGTTCAACGGACTGCTGGATGACATCGGTTTTATGTCGGATGAAGCACAGCGGGATCTGCTGGAGGAGGGTGAATCACTGGAAGATTCGCTCAGGTTTGAACAGACCAATCTTCTGCAAGTGCCCCGTAAGCCGGAGGGAGAGACTTTTACATATATAGGTCGGTTAACGGGATATTACTTTCAGGCTTACGGGGCTGATGCGTTGTATCTTTTCTACTCAAGGGAGCTGCGCAAGGCAGTCATATGCTTGGAATATACTTGAGAAGACTGCAGGATCTATATACTAACATCTATAAAATACACATGGTTGGAAAGTAGGACAAGTACAACAGAATAGTCTCGAAACTTTTGGTCCATTTATGGCAATGATGACGAATGTCCAGGTTAGAAATACAAGCAGCCTCGTGAATGGAGGGCTGCTTGTATTGATATGGAAGAAAATGAAAAAGCGTATATTGCTGTATCGTTGCTAACCTTCCGCTTATCTCTTAGAGAGATCATTCTTGTTGATCCGCCTCTAAGGCCCATTTCGCTCGATAAGCGGCAGGCGGAATACCCTTGAACTTGGTGAACAGCCTTGTGAAGTAATGAACGGATGAGAACCCGGTTCGCTCTGCAATCGCCTTGATGGGATCTTGGGTGTGCTGGAGCAGCAACTCGGCTGCCCGGATCCGTTCGGTGCGAACCATGGAGGTAAAGGATTCATGAATGCTCTCCGCAAACAATCGGGATAATTGCCGCTCGGACACATTCAGGTAAGCCGCCACTTCGGGTAGTGACACAGGCCCGCTGAGGTTGTCTCTTATGTACAACTTTGCCTTTTGAATGAGTTGTAACGCAGATGATAAGAGAGGAGCGCTTTCGAAGCTGCCGGAAGCCCCGAGCAGTCCAGGAAAGGATTGCAGGAGTACATGCGCTAGCTTGGGCAGAAGCGATGCAGGCAGCGAGTCATCGGCTTCCGACCGGACCAGCATGGATTTCCATATTTGGATGGCGGGTGATTCGCCCGCATGCTCGGTCCAAACAGCACATCGATCAAGCGCTTCCATGTATTTCACCGATACATCCGGAGCTGACGGTTTCTCCATCGCTTCAAACGCAACGAACAACAGATTCAGATCGTGAACGTCTTTGATCTGATGTAACCGACCTGGGCGTGTACAGAAAGCTACCCCCTCATATAAGGGATACATCTGATCGCCGTCCGTATATACACCGGTCCCGCCGTCCACATAACAAATCTCATAGAATGAATGGCGATGAATGGAATTAGCCGTCAAATGCCTGACGGTCCCCCAGTAATGCACAAGGAACGAGAGGCTTTCATCTTCAAGCCGTCCAGCATAACGATTAAGGCGTTCCTCACTTTTGCTCCAACGATACAAGGCAGTTTACAGCTCCTTTGGCGTAATTTTGCAAAACGTCGTCATCCCCGTGCAAATACGATTTCGCTTGCCCTTACTATAATTAAACTAGATATTCCATAACATATCGAGAGGGTGCATGGTGATGATGGACGAAAAGGATGTGCAATTTTACAAAGACAATGGGTACCTGCTGGTCCGAGGCGTTTATAATCAACAGGAAGTAGAGGATATGAGAGCGGCAGTTGAAGGGATTATCCAGAGGGCGGCACGCGCCAAATCGGATCAAAACCATGCCTGGCAAGGCGACTTCCTGCCGCCTGAGCAGCTTAAGAAGCTGGTTCTGAAAGGCTTTCACGATGTGCATTACCATGATGCCGCGTTCATGAGAGCCGCAATCCATCCCCGATTGACAGAAGTGTTGAACGGAATCATCGGTCCGAACGTGCAGCTGCATCACTCGAAAATGCTGGTGAAGCCTCCTGCTAACGGGGCCGCGTTTCCCATGCATCAAGATTATCCATATTTCCCTCATCGCGATCACACCATGTTAGCTGCTAGCGTTCATCTGGACGATGCCGATATGGAGAACGGCTGCCTATGCGTTGTGCCGGGATCCCATAAACAGGGCGTTTTGCCGCATATCGGCGCTTATTATTTGAATCACAAGGAGTATCCCTTATCCTCGGGAACCCCGTGCCCGGCCAAGGCGGGCGATGTGCTTTTCTTTAATTACCTGACCATTCATGGCTCGGACGTGAACCGGAGCGACCGTACGCGGAGAAACATCCTGTTCCAATACCGTGACGCTGCGGATGTGCCTACCGCGGATGTTCACTTCGATTGGGGAATGGGCTTAATGGTAAGCGGAATGAATCCGGATTTCAACAATGTAAAGCCAAAATATGAAATCATCCGTGCGAAATGACCACACAACAGTACCGATTCCAAATGCTGAATTCTAGACCAGCTTAAAGCCCCTCAACGGGGCTTTTTTCTATGACTGGTACTCATGCCTGTCAAGTTCACACTTAACAATGTAAAAATAATTCGTTGTAATGCCGGCTGGCCCCCCTATACTAGATGATAATAGATCGGTTGATACCAAATGGGGGGAAAGCATGAAACTTCAAGCTCCGGGCAAAGCATCGAAATGGTTTGTGTACCAGAAAATCGTCGTCGTTTTTATTCTATTATTACTTCCTCTCATCTCGATGAATATTTGGTTGAATTATAAGGGAATGTCCGTTACGAAGGAGTCCCTCTTGAACTCTGCTACGGCCGGCGCATCCTTCTATTCCAAGCAGCTCGATAAAGAGATGTATTTTATTCGGAATTTGCAGCTGCAGCTGATGAATGACAAGGATCTGCAGAAGCTGAGCTTTCGGGGCAGTATGCTTGAGGACTATGGAGAGGTGGAGCTGATTGATCAGGTCAGGGATCGGCTAGCAACCCTCATGGTTTCCAGTGAGTACATCGTGAACGCCGGGGTTTACGTGAAGGATATCGGGAAAACGATCTCGACCACAACGGGCGTGACCAATACACCGAATAAGGAAATGGAACTGATCTCCTCGATGATGATGGTTATGCCCAAGCCTTCTTTTTATCGAAGCGGCGACCGGATTTTTCTGATTGAAACCGAAAACAACGGCGGCATCTGGTCCTACATCGAAATTTCCCGATCCAAGCTGCTGGGGGCTTTAAGCGAAATCGCCAAGTTGTATCCGGAATCCGAAGTATTACTCGGGAGTAAAGAAGGGGGGACCATATTAACGACAGCTCTGCGGGCCGATGAGTCATCCGAGATTTTGAGCCATATTCTGGACAATCCCAGCCCGGAGCAAAGTGTGCCGGGGACAGGGGAACTGAACGGCGTAGACTATTTTATTATCGAGAATGAAGTTAGCGCGCTGGATCTGTCCTTGGTCATGTATGTGAACCAGAATGAAATCACGCGGCCTTTAAGCCAATTCATTACATGGTTTTATACGTTGTTTATTCTGGCGGTGACCGTCATGGTGCTTTATTCGTTCTCGGTCAATCTGATGATCCACAGGCCACTGTCCAAGCTTGTTAAAGCCTTTCATATGATCGAAACCGATAATTTGAACATCATGATCGAGTCCAGAAGCAAAGATGAGTTTCATTACGTATTTAATGGATTCAACAGGATGGCGCATAAACTCAAACATTCGATTGAGGAAAACTATGAGCAAAAAATAGCACTCCAGCACTCGCAACTGAAGCAGCTGCAGTCCCAGATCAATCCGCACTTTCTATATAACAGCTTTTTCAATATTTATATGATGTGCAAGGTTGGAGACTCGGATAGCGCGGCGGAGCTCTCGCAAAAGCTGGGAAGCTACTATCAATACATCACGAGAAGCGGCTCCGACGAGGTGCCTTTCTATAAGGAATACAAACATGCGCTGGATTACTGCGACATTCAAGGTATCCGCTTCTCGAACCGGATTGCATATGAGCATAAGGAAATATCGGACATCCCACCGTCTATAACCGTGCCGAGACTCATCATACAGCCTATCGTGGAGAATGCGTTTGAGCATGCGTTCGAAGACGGCATGGAGGAGGGGAAATTATATATCAGCAGCGATTACCGGGAAGGCAAATTGCGTATCACGGTGGAGGATAACGGGAAGCTGCTAACGAATGAGATGCTGCAGCGTTTGCAGGACAAGCTGGCTATGGATTCGAAGCATATTGAAAAAACAGGATTGATCAACGTGAACAACCGGCTTCAGCTTAAATATGGGCCTGAAAGCGGATTATTCATCTCACGCAGCGCCTATGGCGGCTTAAAGGTGGATCTGATCATTAACATCGATGGGATAGAGGAGGCATCATCATGTACAGACTGTTGATCGTGGACGACGAACCTGTCATCGTTAACGGCTTGGTTCAGCTTTTTCAGGAGCAAACGCAATTGGATCTGGATGTATGCAAAGCGTATTCCTCCAAGGAAGCGCTGGAGATTGCCATGAGAGTGAAGCTGGACATCCTGGTCAGCGATATACGAATGCCCCAAAAGAACGGGCTACAGTTGATTGATGAAATTACATACTATTGGCCGCATTGCCGAATCATTTTCCTGACCGGCTATAGTGAATTTGATTATGTTCATGAAGCACTGCGCAAAAACGTGGATAACTACATTCTGAAAACCGAAGGAATCGATCCGATTTTCCAAGCTGTCCAAGTGGCTTCTTCTAAACTTGATGAGGAAAACCGTCGCAGGATCCAGGCGGAAAAGGCAAAGGTGCATTTTCAAATCGCCGAACCTCTGCTGAAACGGGAGCTGATACGAAAGCTATTGAATGGAGAAGCCGCCCGTTCCTTGTTGTCCGAGTCCCGCTATGAAGAAGTGGAGTTGTGCATCGATATAGACCAGCCGGCATTCTTTATCTTGGGAAGGATCGACGGTGCGTCGGAGACGAAAACAAAGGATGTGGCGCAAGCTGTTCAGATGACGTTTATCAACGATTTGCCCAACTCATTTGCATGTGAGCATGCAATTCTGGACGATGCCTTACAGGTATGGCTGCTGCAGCCGGATGTGGAACTTCGGGATCGCTTTCGAGGTGATGCACAGGAAAATGAGCTTCATTGGCATGGGGTTATGTCTTATATGAGAGGTATCCTGGAGCTGGTTCAGAATGAATGCGAAGAACTGCTCGGCGTTTATGTTTCTTTCGGGATCTCGGGCAATCT
Organism: Paenibacillus lautus; assembly: GCF_050482385.1. Lineage (GTDB taxonomy): Bacteria > Bacillota > Bacilli > Paenibacillales > Paenibacillaceae > Paenibacillus_AQ > Paenibacillus_AQ lautus_B. The sequence goes on along the minus strand of NZ_JBCNHV010000015.1, from coordinate 155,214 downwards.
GCATGATAAGTGGGATACCTCGGGGCAGCAGCTTGATCTGTTACGATCCATGCTGCAGAGCAGGGCTGCGCTTGGACAAAATATGGTCATTGTGAACATCGAAAAGGCTAAAGAGCTTGAGGAAACGAACCAAGATTATGACCTCTTCAAGCAGGATGACATGAAATTCGACGTGATTGACCGGATCCATAAATATATCATGGAGCATTTATCCGGGGATGTCTCCTTGACCGCCATTGCGGAGGAGGTTCATTTTAACCCGTCCTATCTTTCGCGCTACTACAAGCAGCTGACAGGGCACAACCTGCTGGAGTATATCCAGGCGAAGAAGCTGGAGGGGGCGCTCCATCTGATGTTGCATACGAACATGAAATTACAGGAGATTGCCACCCGGCTCGGATTCGAATCCCCGTCCTATTTCACGACATTTTTCAAAAAAAAGATGGGGGTTTCCCCTCAGGAATACCGAAATACCCAATAAGTAAAAAAAGTGAAAGCGATGTAAAAAACTTAAAATTGATAGCGCTTTCGGACGGGATCTATAATGATACCAAGCAGCACAGATATGAAGATTACGCCAGATAAAGGGGGACGCAATCATGAGATGGATCAAGCTAGCGAAGATGATGTTGATTAGCACGATGACGCTTTCGGTAATGGCTGCATGTTCGAATCAGGCAACAGAATCTGAGGGGACGCCGGCCAAATCCTCTACCGAGGATGCAAAAACCAATACTGCACCACCCGAACCTCTCGGCAAATATCCTGAAACGGTGACGGTCACGCAAGTGCTCGGCTACAATCCGCCGGAGGACCCGCGGACGCCTCAAGGGATTACACCTGAACAGAATGCTTACTTTAAAGATCTCAAAGACATGCTGAACATTGAGGTTCAGTACAAATGGACGGTGCCTTCGAGCCAGTTCGAACAGAAGTTTTCGTTAGCCATGGCTTCGGCGGATCTGCCGGATATTATGGAACTGGACCAGAAGAACTTCGAGAAGTTGAAGAAACAGGGGATGCTAGCCGATCTAACCCAGGCTTACAACGACTATGCTTCACCGGCACTGAAAAAATACATGGAGTCTGACGGCGGCTTTGCGATGAAGACGTTTACGTCAGAAGGAAAGCTGCTGGCGATTCCCGGATTTGAGGATCCGTTCCTGTCGACCCAACTGCTCTGGATCCGCAAGGACTGGCTCGACAACCTGAATTTGCAGCCGCCGCAAACCATGGATGAGCTGGAACAGGTTGCAAGGGCCTTCGTGCAGCAGGATCCGGACCAAAACGGTAAAAATGACACATACGGTATCGCGATGCAGAAGAATCTATTCTTCTGGGGATTTGACCTGAGAGGTTTCTTCAATGGATTTGGCGCATATCCGTCCATCGGGGACAACCAGTCGGCCTGGATTAAGGATGACAGCGGCAAGCTTGTACCTGGACTCATTCAGCCGGAAGTAAAGACCGCGCTGGGCAAGCTGCAGTCCTGGTACAAGGAGGGGATTCTGGATAAGGAATTTGCCTTGAAGGACGAGAACAAGTCCGTTGAAGATATTACCGCAGGCAAGGTCGGCATTTCCTACGGGGAATGGTGGTATCCGAACTGGCCATTGAATCTCAATGTCGATAAAGATCCTAAAGCAGAATGGATTGCCCTTCAGATACCTGGACTGGATGGACCCGGCAAGTCCATGGTGCCTAAGATCCGCAGCAACAAGCTCGTGGTCGTGAACAAAAAAATGAAGAATCCGGAAGCCGCCATTAAGATGATCAACTTCTATATCGAGGTGGGCAACAAGAAGTACATGGATCAGAATAAAGCGGAAAAAGGATATGTATACAATTGGTTCGTTCCACGAATTTATAATCCGGCCCAAATCGATACGATCTATACGGAAGTTAACAAAGCGCTTGATGCGAACCAATCGGAAATTACGCTGGATGACGAGAACTACAAAAATGTGGCGGACGTCTTCAAAGCAACGAAGGATTACCTTGCGGGTAATACCGCAGATGCCTCGAAAGGCGTAAATTGGGGCCAGTATTTTAGTCGGGCGGCAAAAGACGGCGGCTGGGGAACGACGCGGCAAATCAAAGAGAGTCAGGCTTATGTGAATAATGAATTCTACGGCCTTCCCACGGCAACGCAAGTGGAGAAGGGATCCCAGCTCGATAAACTGATGCAGGAAACCTTCACCAAGATCGTCATGGGGGCTTCGCTGGATGAATTCGATAAATTCGTTCAGAGCTGGAAGTCGCTTGGCGGCGATCAGATTACGCAAGAGGTCAACGATTGGTACGGCCAGCAGAGTGCCAAATAATCTTTGAATGATGGAACGGGAGGGTGTGCCTTTTGGAAGTTGGCAGATTCCTCCCGTTTTAAATGGACGGGGAGGTTCATCTGTGAGAACGCTAAAAAAAGAATATTTGCTGCATTTGATGTTGCTGCCTGGAGTTATCGTCACATTGATTTATGCTTATGGACCTATGGCCGGCCTCGTGATGGCTTTTCAACAGTTTGAGCCGCTGGCCGGGTTCTTCCACTCGGATTTCGTTGGCTTTGATAATTTCCGATATGTATTTGAACTGCCCGATTTCAAGCAGGTACTGTGGAACACCATTGTCATTTCGGTATTTAAAATGATTTTGTTTTTACTGGTGCCTCTGATTCTGGCACTGCTTCTCAACGAAGTCACCCGGAGATGGTTCTCGCGTTTTATCCAATCCGCCATCTTCCTGCCATTCTTTCTGTCCTGGACGGTGCTTGGCGGCGTCATCATCGAACTGTTTTCGTTGAATGGTCCAGTAAACGGCTTGTTGGGCGCACTGGATATGGAACCGATCATGTTCATGCTGGATAACCACTGGTTCCGTGGAATCATCATCGGTTCGGACGTATGGAAAGGGATGGGCTATAACATGATTGTTATGCTCGCAGCCATAACAGGAATCCATGCAACGCTGTATGAAGCTGCTGAAGTAGACGGAGCGGGAAGATGGAAGCAGATGATTCATATCACGCTCCCGGGCATGGCACCGATCCTCATCCTGCTGGGTGTATTAAGTCTTGGCGGCATTCTCAACGCCGGTTTCGAACAGATTCTGATTATGTACAACCCGACGGTTTATGAGGGTGCGGATATTATCGATACCTTCGTCTATAGGCTCGGAATGTTCAGTCAGCAATTCGGACCTGCCGCCGCGGTCGGCTTCTTTAAATCCATCATCTCTCTGGCTCTCGTGGCTGTGACGTACTATGCGGCTTATAAATATAACAATTATCGGATCTTTTAGGCTGGAGTGGAGGTAGGAAAATGCACAAACCAACGATCAGCAGAAGGCTGTTTGTAATCGTGAATACGCTGGTTCTATCCGCAATCACCTTGCTCGGTATTATTCCGTTCATTCATTTGCTCTCGATTTCGTTAAGCTCGAATACAGCAGCGATGGCGGGGGAAGTGAGGCTCTGGCCGGTCGGCCTTAACTTGGATGCTTACCGGTACTTAGGCGAAAAGGTCGAGTTTTTTCGATCGTTCCGGGTTTCGCTAACGCGGGTGGTGTTAGGAACGGCAGTGAATATGTTTTTGGTATTTATCACCGCGTATCCCTTATCGAAATCAAATCATCAATTTAAGTTCCGAACACCGTACGTGTGGTTTTTTGCCATTACCATGTTTTTCGGCGGGGGCTTGATTCCCACTTACATGATCGTGAAGAATACCGGCTTGATTGACTCCGTATGGGCTCTGATTCTGCCTGGGGCACTCAATGTATGGAACATGGTTCTGATGCTGAACTTCTTCAGAACGATCCCGAAGGAACTGGAGGAGGCGGCAACGATTGACGGCGCCGGACACTGGCGAATATTATGGCGTATCTACCTGCCGGTTTCACTGCCGTCCATTGCAACGATTGGCTTGTTTACCATCGTGGGACACTGGAATGCTTGGTTCGACGGAATTCTATACTTGAATTCGCCGGATAAATATCCGCTGCAAACCTATTTGTCTACACTCATCATGTCAATCAATTCCCAAATGACTTCGATATCGATCGAGCAGATCAAGGCGATGGAGAATTTGAGTGAGAAAACGCTCCGCACTGCCCAAATATTCATGGGCGCGCTGCCGATCATGGTCGTGTATCCGTTCCTGCAAAAGTATTTTGTCAAAGGGATGACGGTCGGAAGCGTCAAAGAATAAGTGCTTACAAAAAAAGGAGAAGAGTCGGATGAATAAGGTTAAGGTTGCCCTTATCGGAGCAGGACTGCGAGGCATCAATTATATGGAATATGCCCTGCTGCATCCCCATGAGCTTGAGGTGGTTGCCGTCGCAGAACCGAATCAGCAGCGGAGGGAACAGTTTCAAGCTAGGCATGGCCTTGAAGATGCAGCTTGCTTCGAGAATTGGAATGATTTCTTTGCAGGGCCCAAGCTCGCGGACGCGGTACTGATATGCACCCAGGATAAGCAGCATTTCGAGCCGACGATGCGAGCGCTTGAAGCCGGTTACCATGTGCTGCTAGAGAAGCCGATGTCACCGGATCCCGAAGAGTGCATCAAGATGGGCGAGATGGCTTCACAGGCCGGGCTGGTGTTCTCCATCTGTCACGTGCTGCGATATGCGCCGTTTTTCACGACTTTAAAGGAACTGCTGGAACGTGAGACCATTGGCCAATTGATGTCGATCCAGCATAACGAGAACGTGGGCTATTGGCATCAGGCGCATAGTTTTGTGCGGGGGAATTGGCGTCGTAAGGAAGATTCCAGCCCGATGATTCTCGCCAAGTCCTGTCATGATCTCGACATTTTGCTCTGGCTTGCCGATTCTGAATGCCTTCGGGTATCCTCTTTCGGCTCGCTGAGCCATTTTACGCCTGCGCAAGCACCGGAAGGCGCACCTAAACGCTGTTTGGACGGATGCCCGGTCTCGGATCAGTGCCTCTATTATGCGCCGGATCTATATTTGACAGAGGATACGAATTGGCCAACGTCGGCGATCAGTGATGATATGAGTTATGATGCCCGTTATAAGGCGTTGCTGGAGGGGCCATATGGCCGCTGCGTATACCATTGCGATAATGACGTGGTGGATCATCAGGTCGTCAATCTGGAATTTGCTAATACCGTGACGGCCGCATTTACGATGAGTGCGTTTACGCGAGATGTCAGCCGCACGATCAAGCTGATGGGAACCCGCGGGGAGATCCGCGGAGCCATGGAGAAGAATGAAATTGAGATCATTCACTTTGGCAGCGGCAAGATTGAGCGAATATCTTTTGAGGATAGGGGCGGGCATGTCGGGCACGGCGGCGGTGATATGGGCCTGATCAAGGATTTTTTGAGACTGGTGCAGACTGGGGGAAGCGATCAAGGGCTGACTTCGGCAAGTCGTTCCGTTCAAAGTCATCTCATGGCATTTGCGGCTGAGCAATCGAGAGTGGACGGAAGCATCATCTCGATAAAGGAATTTGAGCAGCAGTTCAGCACGCATGTAAAAACGATGCCCAGGAAATAATCCCAAGCCTGATTGCTGATGCAATCGGGCTTGTTTTGTATTCTAAGGCACAACGCCAAGTGGCTGTCTATGGTAAAATAAACCTAGCGCTTGATAATGGAACAAATAGATCGGCAGGGATTTGAATCATGAAGGAGCACTCCGTAAAGGACACAACGCGAGCCGCTTCCGAAATGTAGGAGTTGACGATTATAAAATATCTAAAAGATGTTCAGGAGCCGGGGATGGGAACCTGGTACTTTGAAATTGATAACAATGGCACGGCTTATAGGCAGATCGTGGTTAATGAGAACGGCAGCTGCATTACATCCAACCGGAAGCACGATTCCTATCATTTCATGCTTGCGGAGCACCCTCTTAATCTGGAGGAACCCTATTATACAGAAATCAGTCAAGCGGCATTCGAGGAGCTTTGGATGGAACAGCTGCAAGCTGGCCTGGAGGACTGGCATCGGACTCAACGTTTATTTCCAGTCGGCGCTAAAGTGGAAGGATTCATCGAGGCCTTTTTTCCGCAAGGCACATTAATCAACTTGTTGGAACCGGGGGCCGTAGGCTTGACGGACACGTCCGCTCTGAAATCGCGAGCCCCTGCTGAATGGATGTACCCTCGTTATCGGGTCATTGCCGAGGTATCCGGTTACGATGAAGTAAACCAATGGGTCCTTCTTGCCGATGCAAAAATTCCGGGAAGTCAGTTTAATGAAGGTGAACTTGGCGAGTAGGAAGGAGTATAGGATGATCGAAAGGAGTGTTTGAATGATGTGCAGCAGCGGTTGGACTGCAGGAGAGCTTGTTGTTAATGGAGAACGGGCCATTCACCCCGGTTTAACCGAAGATCCATTATGTGCATCCAAACTTTATACCCTGTATTTTCACTCTGCCCGCTCCATGGGGAATGGCTATGAGTGGTTTTATTTTAACGAGGTTCCGTTGATGGATGAATCGGTATTTGTGTCCATATGCTTTCATGCAGGTAAGCTATATACGGTAGAATTGTCCGTTCAGGGGGAGCAATTTCCGACTTCGTGGGATAACTGGACCGTGGAAGGCGAGCGGAGAAGGTACGAGAAGCATAGGAACATGCTTGAGAGGGCTTTATGTTTAATGCCTAACTATGAGCAGGAACGTCCTTATCCATATGTGGAATACCAGATGGAATGGGGGAATATCACCTCCTATCAGGATCCGCGTTCAGGATCGACGGCCATCGCGTTTTCTTTTACGTGATGTGATCATAATAGTTAGCCCAGGAAACCACGTTCATCGTGGTTTTTTTTGCGACTACGGACATGCGGACTAAGCCTTCGGTGTGAATTGGATATAATTTGCTAAGTTCGGGTTATCCTAATCTCAAAAGTAAGTCTTAGGACGAATTCAAAATACCCAGGAAAGGGTAATCATGTATAATTCCAAGACGATACAGGAGGTTAGCATGAAACATACAAACGGTATGTCCGCTGTTGCGATTCTCGGGATGGGGACGGCATTGCCGGCACATTCGGTGGCACAGTCGGATATCGCGGAATTAATTGCCTCTACGCTGCAGGATAAACCCGATCTGGCCCGCTTTGCTCGAAGAGTATTTAGATCCTGCGGTGTCGAAACTCGTTATACCTGCGAACCCAACTACCTTGGTCCATTGGAAGAGTGCCGCTATTTGCCTTCCCATGACGAGTCAGACATCCCGACAACCGAGGAACGAATGGATACATACAAGCGGGAGGCCCTCCCGCTTGGCATAGAAGCTGCCAAGCAGGCCTTGAAGGATGCCGGTATGTCGCCGGATCGAATCACGCATCTCATTACGGTCAGCTGCACGGGTCAATACCAGCCGGGTATGGATGCACTGTTGATCGGCCATTTGGGGCTTTCTCGACGGGTTAATCGCCTGCCGTTGATATTCCAGGGATGTGCTGCCGGCCTTAAAGCGATTCAAATGGCGCGGGATGTTGTCATAGGGGCGCCGGGGTCGCAAGTATTGATTGTGTGCGTGGAGCTTTGTACCCTTCATTTTCAACCGGTCAAGGAGAGGGAGGCGCTGTTTGCAGCCTCGTTTTTCGGTGATGGAGCCTCATCATGTGTCATCGGTCATCCGGCAACGGAGCATCGACATTATTTGGAGCTTGGCTCGGGTTATTCGGTCTTGCTCCCGGATTCCACGGAGGATATGACATGGGAGGTAGGTAACACAGGCTTTGATCTTTTTTTGTCGCCGCGTATTCCGAAGCTGCTCGGTATTCACCTGGAGGAAGAACTGCGTGTTCTGCTGAAGGGCGATAAGCTTCCTGAATTGTGGGCCATCCATCCTGGCGGACGGGGCATCGTGGATTCGGTGCAGAACGTCATGGGCCTGACCGATGAACAAACCAAATACAGCCGGGACATCTTAAGAACGGCAGGGAATCTCTCCTCCGTGACCATTTTGTTTGTGCTGAGTGCGATGCGCAAGGAGATGCAAGAGCTGAATAAAGATTCCGCGGAAGGGGTAGCCATGGCCTTCGGGCCAGGCCTGACAGCGGAGCTTATGCGCTTTACCTATATGAAGGCTTATGCGTCATCGGTCAAGGAGCAGGACCATGTCCTTCTTTAGAACCCTGTCCATCCGGGCGGAGGAAGATGAGCTTATGGATGACTTCTCCATCGGAGGAGAAGAGCTAAGCGAAGCGCTGAAGCATTTAAGGCGGCTGAATCGGATTTTCGCTGCACCGGGACCGACCTTGGACGGCGTGGAGAAGCTTTGGAAGTCGATTGGCAGCCCGAGTACCCTTAGCATCATGGACGTAGGGGCTGGTTCAGGCGATGTAAACCAGAAGCTGCTGCAATGGTCGGATCAAAGGGGCATCCGGCTGAATATTACCTTAGTCGATATGACGGAAGAAGCATGCGATGAGGCTAGACGACTGTTTCGAAACGAGCCGAGGGTTCAAGTTCGACGTGCCGATGTTAAAGAGTTACCCGATGCATCGGCAGATATTGTGACCGGTTCCCAGTTCATCCATCATTTCCAGGGCGATCAGCTTGTGGACATGGTGACGCATATGCTGCGAGCCTCTATTCACGGGGTTGTCATCAATGATATCCATCGGCATCCGGTCCCCTACACGGCAGTTTGGATTACAACGCGCATCATTTCCCGCAATCGTTATATTCGCCATGATGGTCCGTTATCGGTTGCTAAGGGATTTAAAGGGAGAGATTGGAGAGAGCTGAAAAAACAGCTCAATCACGACACCATGACCTATGAATGGAAGCCGCTGTTTCGCTATTCCGTTGTTATCCCGAACCATCGGGCTCGATAGTCCTCTCATCGTTACCAAGCCAATGTTCTTCAGGCAAGCTATAAGGCAGGTGGTCATATATGTCAAAGCAAGCGGATGTTATTGTGATCGGAGCGGGAGTAGCCGGTACCAGCTGTGCACTACAGCTTGCAAAGCAAGGGCATCGTACGATATTGCTGGATCGGCAATCATTTCCGCGTCATAAAACCTGCGGTGAATTCATGTCACCGGAGACCAAAGAGATGCTGGATTATCTAGGCGTCGATCTAGTGGGTCAAGAGATGAAGCCCAGCCCCATGGATCATGCCAAAATCGTGATGCCACACGGCGGTGAAATTACCGCTCCATTACCGGGAAAGGCCACAGGCATCAGCCGCTATGAGCTGGATCGCCTCCTGCATGAGAATGCAGTGGCCGCGGGTGCGGAAGTTGTCACTGGAACAACCGTGACCGATATTCAGAAGCTCGGTGATCATCGGTATGAAGTCGATGTAAGGCAAGGGAACGAGCGCGTTCGATATGAGGCAAGGGCCGTCATTGGTGCATACGGTACGAAAAGACCGCGCGGTGTTTCCCCTGCCGAGGAGTATCGGGATGATACCGTATATGTGGGCGTAAAATCACATTTTAGCGGCATTACGATACCTTCCCGGGTAGAGCTGTACTTTTGCGAGGGGGGGTATGTCGGAATCTCGCCGATTGAAAATGGGACGGTTAATGTGGCTGCGTTGCTGACCTTGAATTCAGTGCAGGGCAGCGGCAAATCGGTGCCTGAAATTCTCCGGGCCGCTTCACGTACGAACAAAAGGTTAGCTGAACGAATGGCTGACGGAGAGCCTGTTTCGGGAACTCAGGTATCGATTGCCCCGCTTCGTTTATCCCATACGCCGTATCCATGGTCGGAATATCCTCACATCGGCGATGCCATGCTGATGCTTCCGCCGCTGTGCGGGGACGGGATGTCGGTTGCTCTGCGGTCCTCGCTGATATGCGCTCGTTGGACCGACTCTTATTTAAAGGGAGAAATAAACTTCGAACATTGGCGAAATCAGTATACACATGAAGCCAATCGTACGTTTACGGAGCTTCTCAGAAGAGCGAGGAGAATTCAGAACCTGGCTTTTGCCAAGACCAACCGTTTCTATCCAGGCATCGCCCGGATGATCCCAGGATTGGCTTCCTATATCGTAAAAGCTACCCGGTTATCCGCATCGGGTATAGGCTCCAGATAAAAGCCGCAGGATTGCGGCTTTTTTATATTGTTATTTAACGGACTTTCGTTGACATTGGATAGATGGTATTTTATTATGTTTATAAAATGATAGACATATTTAAATAGTGTTTATTATTTCGATGAATGGAGGGGCGATATGCAGGATGGACAGAATTCACCTAATCCAACCGGGCTTATTCGAAGTACGCTTGATTTTCAGTTCCAAATCGCTTGGCAGATGCTCGACTTGCATCTCACGGGGCTTCAAGATGAGGAGTTTCATTGGCGACCTGCTTCAAAGGGACTCCACGTTTACCGTGAATCTGGGATCTGGCTGGCGGATTGGCCGGAATCCGAGGAGTACGAGATTGGCCCGCCGAATATATCTTGGTTGACATGGCATATCACATACTGGTGGTCTATGGTACTGAATTATTCGTTCGGCAGCGGGGCTTTGGCCCGTGAAGACATCCATTCTATGGGTAACATCCAAGAGACCAGAGATAGAATAAATGAATTGAGCTGCGACTGGAAACGTGAAATGTCGGCTTTGACGGACGAAGCATTCCTTTCTACGGAACGAACGTTATGGCCTTTCGCGGATAAGCCTTTTCATGAATTGGCAGCCTGGCTAAATCTAGAACTGATGAAAAATGCGGCTGAGATCGGTTATTGCCGTTTCCTTTATGCCGTTCACAAGAAATAATACATTATCTATGGACAATACGTCGCTTAATGATACCCGGATGATTGGTTTTCATAAGATGAAAAATGAAGGGCTGCTACGTTGCTTGGTGCAACGTAGCAGCCTTTATATGTAGATTAATTAAGAATGAGTCACTTCGTTCTCAATGACGATGCGATTTAGCTTCACATTTACTGGCGCCGCTATCGTATCGCCCACAGGGCATTTACTCTCCAGAAATTCAACAAACTGCTCAACTTTCTCGGCGGACGAAGGGGTCTTGATGTAGAACGTGTACCGAATATCGGAGTATCCAGGGCGTACGTCAGAGCGATTAAAGAATCCATCCAGGTCAAGGTCGCCTTCTACATCAACTCTGAAATCTTCAAGGATCACATCGAATTTTGGCGCATATACACGGGCCACGATTGATTGGCATGCCCCGAGGGAGGCGAGCAGAGCTTCAACGGGGTTCATTCCGGTATCCGTACCTCCAAGGCTTTTCGGCTCATCGATGACGAACTCGAACTGCCTTACATTAGTAACAACTCTTACCCCTTCTTGCAAATGGGCAGTTGCTTTGAACGTTTGAACACTTGGCATATAACACATCTCCCTTTTTCTAGACAGCCCCATACGTCCTGGCTAATCTGTCTTTATATTATAATGTATACTATTTTACTTGGTTTAGTCTGGATTATAATTCTATTTAGCTTGATCTGTCAATAGAACATGAATAGAACGATATGACGGGCGTTTGTTATTCCCATGGGTGGACCTGGCGGAAGGCGAAAAAAAGAGAGTATGTTCTCATATCGAAAACACACTCTCTAGATCGGTACCCTATTATTTTTCGGAGGCCTGATTTTGCTGCTTCAGCAAATCGCGAATTTCAGTCAATAATAGTTCTTCCTTCGATGGAGCTGGCGGTTCTTCTGCCTTAGTTTCTTCTTTGCGTTTAAAGCGGTTCAGCGTACGGATGAATATGAAGATCGAGAAGGAGACGATCAGGAAGTCCACGACCGTTTGAAGAAATACACCATACGTCAGGGTTGCATCCCCGATCGTCGCATCTAGTCCTGATAAATTGACTCCGCCAAGGAGCAAGCCAATTACCGGCATAATGATATCGCTCACCAAGGAGGATACGATTTTGCCGAAAGCAGCACCAATGATAACCCCAATGGCTAAATCGAGCACATTACCCTTAAGCGCAAAGGTTTTAAACTCTTTTAATAAATTCATAATAAGTCACCTGCTTTTCAATCCAAAATGTAGGCGGCATTTCATCTACCACTCGAAATATCCTATCAGCAACTAGTGAAATGCGCAAGATCGTTAAGTTGTATCTTTTTTACGGAAACGTAGGCGAGCCGCCGCTTGCCCTATACAGGTTGACCAATAGGTGGCATTCATGTTAAGTTTATAATATTCGCACAATAACGGGATCGAATGAAGGAGGGATAAAGCGATGACTGAATTAGATGTTGTAGATGTTCATGTGAACCTGTCGATACTAGGAAGCATTAGACAAGGTTCACACCATAACCAGTCAGATACCGGAACTTTATCCTTCTATACTTATATGCAGGCAAATTTAGCGATAGCTTGATCGTCGCTTGTTTCTTTATGGTATAGTTGGCAAAGATAAGCGTAGAAAGCACCGGGTTCTGGTGTTTTTGCGCTTTTTTTCGTTCTGAAATTTTACCGTAGAGGAATGATGAAAATGTCATTAATCCAAGTTTCAAACCTTTCGTTTGCTTATGAGAGCAGTTTTGATCCGATATTCGAACAAGTGAGCTTTCAAATCGATACCGATTGGAAATTAGGATTTACCGGAAGAAACGGCAGGGGGAAAACCACGTTTCTCAATCTGCTGCTAGGCAAGTATGAATACAGCGGGAATATCTCGGCCTCCGTGAGCTTCGAATATTTCCCTTACCATGTCGAGAACAAGGAGTATCTCACTCTGGACATCATCGAGGAGATCTATCCGGAGTATGTTCATTGGCAAATCGTGCGCGAACTTAACTTGTTAAAGGTTTCGGAAGATGTCCTGTACCGGCCTTTTGACTCATTATCCAGCGGAGAACAGACCAAAGTGATGCTGGCTGCGTTGTTTATCAAGGAAAATCGCTTCCTCTTGATTGACGAACCGACCAATCACCTGGATATGCATGCGAGAAAATTAGTCAGCGACTACCTCAGCAAGAAAAGCGGATTTATTCTGGTGTCGCACGATCGATCATTCTTGGATCATTGCGTAGACCACATCCTGTCCATTAATAAAACCAATATCGAGATCCAAAAAGGCAATTTTTCCGCATGGTGGGAAAATAAAAAGAGACAGGATCAATTTGAGCTTGCGAGTGACGAGAAGCTGAGGAAAGATATTAAACGTTTAACCGATTCTGCAAGAAGGACGGGGAATTGGTCGGATCAGGTGGAGAAATCGAAGAACGGTACCAGAAATTCAGGCTCCAAAGTAGATAAAGGCTATATTGGCCACAAGGCAGCTAAGATGATGAAGCGCTCCAAAAACCTAGAGCAGCGACAGCAGTCCGCCATTGAGGAAAAATCGAAGCTCCTTAAAAATATCGAGAGCTCCGAGAATTTGCAGATGTTCCAACTGGACTATCACAAAAAACAACTGGTCCAGCTGGAGGATGTCTCCATTTCATACGGCTCCAAGACGGTGTGTGAAAACTTGAGTTTTACGATTGAAAAAGGGGACCGAGTTGCCCTCTCGGGCAAGAACGGTTCTGGAAAATCCAGTATCCTTAAGCTGATATGCGGAGAAGAGATGCAATACACAGGCCAGTTCAACAGGGATAGCCAGCTTAAGATATCCTATGTATCTCAGGACACGTCCTACCTGCAAGGCAGCTTGACGGATTATGCCATAAGCAGCGGGATTGATGAAAGCCTGTTTAAATCCATATTGCGAAAGCTCGATTTCTCCAGACTTCAGTTTGAAAAGGATATTTCGACTTATAGCGGGGGACAGAAGAAGAAGGTGCTGATCGCTAAAAGCCTTAGTGAGCATGCTCATTTGTATGTGTGGGATGAACCGCTTAATTTTATCGATGTGATCTCTCGCATGCAAATCGAAGAGTTATTGCTTGAGCATGCACCGACGATTCTGTTCGTGGAGCATGATCGTGCATTCTGCGAGAACGTGGCAACGAAGTTCGTTGAACTTGATGCCCATCAAGAAACATAAGAAACAATAAGATTGTTATCCCAAAGAAGGAATAAGAGTATCAATTAGCCCAAATATGTTCCTTAATGGGAAATTACAAAAAAAACTGTCGCGAATTAGTTTGCGGCAGCTTTTTTATATTTCGTTGTGATATGAACTAAGATGTTCATACAGTAAACCTAACCCTTCCAGTAGCCGGTCAAAGACAGTCCTTCCATCGCTTGATTCCAAATGAACTCATCATTAGGACGGTCGATGGGGACCTGAAGTGTGCAAATGCCGTCGATTCCCCAATCCAATTCTCGTACATCTTGAATATCGTGCATGGTCTGAAGAACAAGAATATTGCACGTGCCGGGTACGAATGAGGATAAGACGGCATGAAGCAGAGCAGCTTCCGGGGGATTCACTTCCCCCCACCTGATAAATAAAACGGCTCGGCTGTTGTTTAGAACTTCATAAAACCTGCGAATGCGAACATTCATCTTCTCTTTATAGGAAGCGTACGTTTGCGTCCAATCTTGATGGGGCAGCACTGGGAAGTCATCAAGCGGGAAAGAAAAGCGTCGCAGTTGACGCTCCCGCAAATTGACCGATGGCCCGCACCAGTTGCCCAAGCTAATGATCACATCGTAGGCGCCTTTCACGTCCACCAGCTTCACGTTTGTCACCACTCTCTCATGTACATCTATATTATCGTATTCAGCCTGTTTTCAAGCCGTATGGACATTCATAAATAGGAAACCGTCTGTTTTGATACGGACATAAGTGGCGAATACTATAAAAATAAACCGGAATTTAATATAAATTCGCATTTGATAAGAAATATAAGTCCATCTGGCATGTTATGATCTGAAGAGAAAAGGAAGTCATAGAAACAAGCTGGTTTTAACATTTAATAAGACGAGGAGTGTAACAATTGATGATTAGTAAAGTTGGTCAAATTATGGTGTATGTGAATAATCAGGATCAAGCAGTGAAGTTTTGGACTGAAATGGTAGGATTTCAAGTCATAGCTGAAGAGAATAACGGTGAAATGAGATGGATTGAAATTGCCCCAACGAAGGAAGCCGAAACAAGTATTATTCTGCATGACAAGGAGCTCGTAGCCAAAATGTCGCCTGGAATGAATTTGGGCACACCTTCTTTAATGTTTTTTACGGAAAATTTCGAAGCGTTGCACAGCCATTTAACCAGCCATGATATCACCGTCGGCGAAGTGGTGAATTTGCCTTCCGGCAGAGTGTTCAACTTTGCGGATTATGAAGAAAACTATTTTGCTGTCATGGAAAAATAACCAGTCCATCAGATCAACCATAGATCGGCTTGGATGTGAAGTCGCCTATTTGGCGGCTTTTTTGTATATTCTTTGGTATGGAAGAAATGTATTTGCCGAATTACCCTCAGCGGCTCAATCTAAAATGCTTAGATGGTGGGCGTTATACTTTTTTCCTGCATTCGCTATAATGGATACAGTGATTGAAGGAAAGGGATGTCATGCATGAAGAAAGTGATCGTCATTGGATCGGGAATACTGGGGGCATCGACTGCTTATCAGTTAGCAAAAATGGGAGCGGAAGTCCTTATTATAGACCGCAAAGATAGAGGACAGGCTACGGATGCCGCGGCAGGCATTATCTGCCCCTGGCTATCGCAAAGGCGGAATCAGGCGTGGTACCAATTAGCGAAGGCGGGCGCACGTTTTTACCCTGAGTTAGTGAAAGAACTCATCATTGAAGGCGAGACAGAAACAGGCTATGCCCAAGTCGGCGCTCTTAGCATTCATGAGGATTTGGATAAAATCGGCAAGATGGAGGAACGGGCTCATATTCGGAAAACAGATGCTCCGGAAATCGGTGAGATTACCCGACTGAATGAGGAAGAAACCCATGAGCGTTTTCCTCTGCTTGGTGAAGGCTATCATTCCGTCCATATTAGCGGTGCCGCCCGTATCGATGGTCGTGCGCTGCGCGATGCGTTGATCCGGTCCGCACAGAGGAACGGGGCTAAGCTTATAGACGGGGATGCCGCATTGCTATACGAATCGAATCGTGTTATCGGAGCAGCAGTCGGAGCTGATAGCTTCGAGGCTGATGAAGTCATTGTTTGTGTCGGTGCATGGGCTAATCAACTGCTTCAGCCATTAGGCATTCACTTTCAGGTTCGTTTTCAAAAAGCGCAAATCATGCATGTGCAGGTGCCTGATCAGCAAGATACAGGTGCCTGGCCGGTCGTCATGCCGCCTTCGGATCAATATTTGCTCTCTTTTGATAACCAGAAGATTGTGATCGGAGCGACTCACGAAAATGAAGTCAATGGCTACGATACAAGAGTAACACCCGGCGGTATGCAGGAAATCCTGAATAAAGGATTAGCCTTAGCGCCTGGTTTGGCTGACAGCACATTTGAGGAGGTACGAGTCGGGTTTCGTCCGTTTACACCCGGATTTCTTCCGGTTATTGGTGCTGTCCCTGGCTGGGAAGGCCTTATTACGGCAAACGGGCTGGGCGCGTCCGGATTAACGATGGGGCCATTTATCGGAAGCCAACTTGCAAAGATAGCGCTTGGAATGCCGCTGGATATCGACATTCGTGATTATGATGTTCGAAAAGCAATGGATGGAGCCTGGGCATGAACCTCCGGCTGATCGGAGCCATGAATAATCATAGCAATATCCTGCGTACAGATATTGCATGCTTGTCATGACAATGCAGATGAATACTGGATATCAAAAAAGCCGCGATCATATTCGCGGTTTTTTATAGCAAAACTCCGATATTCTAGACGGTTGTGAGCGATTCGTTCATTCGGTTCGCTTTCAGCTTACCAAACAGGAATCGAACGGCCGGCCTACGAGGAGCAGTTGAATCGGCAAAGCAAACACAAAATTTTTATTTTACTGCGATTCAGCAATTCAAGGCTTGATCATTCAATGTTAACATTTTATAATGAGTAAAAACTCACTCATAAAAAGGAGGAGCTCATTGCCACGTACGAAGGACCAATACGAAGAAATGCGTAACGCCACCAGACAAAAAATACAATCGGCCGGGATGCAGCTATTTGTTCATAAAGGGTTCGGTTCCACGAATGTACAGGACATCGCGGATGCGGCCGGTATCAGCATCGGGCTTTTATATCGGCATTACAAAACAAAAGAAAGCTTGTTTAATCAGTTGGTGGAGTTTGCGCTTGATGGCTTGAAAAAAATCACGAAAACCTTTGAGGAAGCTGATTCACCGAAACAACTCATGGCGCAGTTTGTCGACGAAATTTATAACGATATGCTAAATGGAGAGGAACTTGCCAATTTGCTGATCCTCATGAATCAGTTGTTTTTCTCAGGAGGCGCAGCCAATCCGAAGCAATCGGAGGTTTTAGAGAAACATGATCGACTGCTGTCTGCTACAACCGCGCTTTTCAAAAAGGGACAGGAATTAGGCGATTTCCGTCCGGGGGATCCTTATCAAATGGCCGTGTTGTTCTATTCCGCTTTGCAGGGGCTGGCCGAATTGAAAGTGATCCTGAAAAACAACTTTGTTATGCCATCCCCGTTCGTTCTCACTTCATTCCTGTTCAAGGAGGAAGATTAACGATGTATACAGTAATGAAAGCCGATCAATTCGGAAGAGATGCAAGAGCTCAAATATCCCACATTTTTGCGGAAGGATTCTCACAATGGCTTGGATATTTCTCGAAAGATAAGGAGAAAATTGAAAGAGCCTTTGCCCACATGTTTAATCTGGATCAATTCTATGTTGCCGTTGCCGCGACAAAGTAGTTGGGATGGCTGCATGTACGGACGGTACCTCTTTATCAGTGAAACTCAACAAAAAAGAGTTGCGGGAGCATTTGGGTTTATATAAGGGCAGCCTCGCGCATATGTTTCTGAAAAAGGAATTTGAAACACCTCTTGCGAATCCGTCACCGGTGAAGTGTTCGATTGAGTTTGTCGGGACGGCTTCGGAATATCGAGGACAGGGAGTAGGCTCGCTGATCATAGGCCATATTCTTGAAGCTACTTCATACCGTGAGTTTTTAATAGAAGAGGTAGCTGATACGAATATACCTGCCATGAGACTCTACGAAAAGATGGGCTTTAAAGAATATAAACGAAGAATGATTCCCCAAAAAAGAGCAGTAAAGATAGGCATTAATCATATCGTATCTCTAAAGTACGCAAAATGAGGATAACAGTGGATTCATAGTCCTAAAGTTTCAAAAACGGAACACACTTGGTTGAAAAGTAATAAGGGAATATCGGCGGACCTAAACGATATTACGGACCTCCGGCAGATGTGCGGGATATCATATCATGATAGGGTAAAGGGTAGGATAAGACAGCCATGTTAAGTAGAAACTAACGATGCAGCCGTCAATCCTCTTTTTTATTGTGAAATGACCGGATTACGACATTGGTCAGTGAGTACTGTAACTGTATAGGAATTGACCTGTCCAAACAAAGGGACGCATTCCAAAGAAACAATGGATCATGGAGGGAGATCGAATGTCAGATACGAAGCAAGTACCTCAACCTAAAACTTACGGACCGCTGGGCAATCTGCCTCTGCTGGATTCCGCAGCTCCAATCCAATCGCTTGTGAAGGTCGCATCGGAACTCGGGCCGATATTTCAATTTCAGTTTCCGGGCGGACGCAGGGAGCTGTATGTCTCCGGACACGAATATGTCAAGGACGCGTGTGACGAGAAGCGTTTTGATAAACAAATCTGGGCGCCGCTTCAGAATGTCCGTCCTTTTGCCGGTGACGGATTGTTTACGAGCGCTACACATGAGCCCAACTGGAAAAAAGCACATAATATCCTGCTCTCCAGCTTTAGCCAGCGTGCGATGCAAGGCTACCATACGAAAATGGTCGATATCGCCATGCAGCTTATCCAGAAATGGGCTCGGCTCAACCCCGACGAAACCGTGGACGTTCCTGCCGACATGACGCGCCTGACGCTGGATACCATCGGCTTGTGCGGATTTAATTACCGGTTTAACAGCTTCTACCGGGAAGACAATCATCCGTTTATCGACAGCATGGTGCGTGCCCTCGATGAAGGCATGAACCAGCTGCACCGTCTGGGCATACAAGACATGTTTATGATTAAAAAGAAGCGGCAGTTTCAGGAAGATGTTCAGGACATGTTCTCGCTCGTTGATGAGCTCATTCAAGATCGCAAGAAGTATGGCGGCGAAGAAGGGGATTTGCTCGCGCATATGCTGGAAGGTGTCGATCCGGATTCAGGCGAGCGCCTGGATTCGGAGAATATCCGATATCAGATGATTACGTTTCTTATCGCGGGGCATGAGACGACGAGCGGATTGCTGTCCTTTGCCATTTATTTTTTGCTGAAAAATCCGGATACATTGCAAAAAGCGGTAAGCGAGGTGGAACGCGTTCTGAAAGATCCCGTGCCGACTTACAATCAGGTTCGGGAGCTCAAATACGTCCGCATGGTTCTCAGCGAGTCGCTGCGCTTATGGCCAACGGCACCTGCCTTCTCGTTATATGCCAAGGAAGATACGACGATCGGAGGAGCCTATCCGATCAAGAAGGGGGATAGCGTAACAGTCCTGATTCCGGGACTGCATCGAGACGCCCGTGTGTGGGGAGACGACGTGGAGACGTTCAGGCCGGAGCGCTTCGAAGATCCCAGCCAGGTGCCGCATGACGCTTACAAACCGTTTGGTAACGGACAGCGCGCATGCATCGGGCAGCAGTTTGCGCTGCAGGAGGCAACCCTGGTGCTTGGTTTGGTGCTCAAATATTTTGAATTGATCGAAAACCCGTCTTATGAGTTGAAGGTTAAGGAAACCCTCACTTTGAAGCCGGAAGGGTTCCATATTCAAGTTCGAAGCCGTCAAGAGGGGGCCGCACTCTTGGTTCCAGGAGCAGGAAAGGCGGTATCACCCGAGTCGGAGAAGCGAGAATACGCCAAGTCGTCCGATAAAACGGCGGCCAATGCCCATCATACCCCGCTGCTCGCTTTATACGGGTCGAATTTGGGTACGGCAGAGGGAATTGCCCGAGAGGTGGCGGATGCTGCAAAGTACCAAGGGTTCGACAGCCAGGTAGGTACGCTGGACGATTATGCCGGAAAGCTTCCGAAGGAAGGTGCCGTCATCATTGTAACCGCCTCGTACAACGGACAGCCGCCTTCCAATGCAAAAGCATTTACGGAATGGCTGGAGAATGCCGATGAATCAGAAATCCAGGGTGTGCGATATGCTGTATTTGGCTGCGGGGATCACAACTGGGCAAGCACCTATCAGCGGATACCTCGTTTGATAGACGAACAGCTTGCTGTCAAAGGGGCGCAGCGATTGCTCACGCGCGGTGAGAGTGATGCCAGCGGCGACTTTGAGCGTGAAGTCGATGAATGGACAGAGCATTTATGGCCGGATTTGATGCAATCGCTAGGTCTGCCTCTGATGTCCGTCAATGAGCTGAAGCGCAGTGCCTTGTCCGTCCAGTTCGTACAGGGAGCGGCCGCCGTGCCTCTGGCAGAAACCTACCAGGCTGTAACCGGGCGCGTTGCTCATACCCGCAATCTGCAGCATGCGGACAGCGGAAGGATCACGCAGCATATCGAAATCTCGCTGCCGGCGGGATCGGACTATCGTGAAGGAGATCATCTGGGAGTGCTTCCGGTCAATCCGGAGACGCTGGTTCAGCGAGTTCTCCGAAGATTCAAACTGGACGCGGGCGCACATCTTATCTTGTCTGCTGAAGGAAGAAGCGGTGCGCATTTGCCGACAGGCATTCCTGTCCGACTGGACGACCTGTTGTCCCGCAGCGTGGAGCTGCAGGAGCCGGCCACAAGAGCACAGATTCGGGAGATGGCCGCTTATACGGTATGCCCGCCGCATGCCAAAGAGCTTCAAGAACTGCTTTCGGAAGAGACCTATCAGGCTGAAGTGCGGGCCAAACGGATCACCATGCTCGACCTGCTGGAGCGATATGAAGCCTGCGAGCTGCCGTTTGAACGCTTTCTTGAGCTCCTGCCTCCATTGAAGCCGAGATATTATTCGATTTCCAGCTCCCCTAAGATTAGTCCGAATACGGCAAGCATTACGGTCAGTGTCGTTCGGGGCAGTGCTTGGAGCGGCCAAGGGGAATACAGGGGCGTGGCTTCCAACTATCTGGAACAATTGGAGACGGGCGCGGAGGTTCTGATGTTCATTCGTTCTCCGGAGTCGGGCTTTGCGCTGCCGGAAGATCCGGCAACGCCAATCATCATGATCGGACCGGGCACGGGCGTGGCTCCGTTCAGGGGATTCATCCAGGCAAGACAAGCGCTTCAAGAGGCTGGGCAGAAGCTGGGTGCTGCGCATCTGTACTTCGGCTGTCGGAACCCGGAGCAAGACTATCTTTACCGCGAGGAGTTTGTGCAGGCGGAGAGAGAAGGACTGGTCACCCTGCATACGGCCTTTTCGAGAGTAGACGGTGTGGAGAAATGCTATGTCCAGCATTTAATGACACAAGATGGAGCGTTATTGCTGTCACTGCTTGAGGCAGGAGCGCAAATGTACATTTGCGGCGACGGCTTACGGATGGCGCCGGAGGTGGAACAAACGCTGATCCGTGCCTATCGGGATCGACATGGCGTGGATGCAGAAGAGGCTGCCGCCTGGCTATCCGGGCTGGAAGCGTCGGGACAATATGTAAAGGATGTCTGGGCCGGATAATCATCATGACAGCGGAACTCGTCGTTCTATAGATCTCCTTGCGATCCAGTGCTGTTTTTATGTTAAGATGATCAGTACATGATAAATGGAACAGATTAGAAGGAGAGTGTGACTTATGCGCGAAACTGAAACCTGCGTTCCGACTGGCGTGAAACCCCAAGATAGCGGCTTTGGTTATACGTTATCCTTGATCGGCGGTAAATATAAAATGATCATCTTGTATTGGCTGTCTGAAAATAAGGTTATGCGGCATAATGAGTTGAAGCGAAGCATTGGTTCCATATCCTTTAAGACGCTAAGCATCATGTTAAAGGAGCTGGAGGCAGATGAGCTAATCGTTCGCACGGAATATCCCCAGGTCCCCCCAAAAGTCGAATACACCTTGTCGGAACGCGGACTCTCCCTCATTCCTGTGTTACATATGATGTGCGAATGGGGAGAGCAAAACAGTTCGCCGGCGCTGGAAGCTGTGCAGCTGGAAGCATGAGGCTTTGTTATATTCAAAGAAGTATTTCCTGAACAAGGAAATACTTCTTTTTTTAACGGCTTAATTCCGTTCATTCATCACAGGTTATCTATGAACTTTAAGTAATCCTGTGCACTTGTATCCAATGCGCTATGAGGAGGCGATAGGTCCAAGTCAGGCGCATTACCGCCAGGAGCAGCCTCTTGTCCGTAAAACGCATAGAACGAACGATAATCTGCCTCACAGTAGAGGAAGGTCGTTTCAAAAGGGGTTAATATCTGTGCAAGCGTGTAGCGATACCTTCCGTCTTCCTGATAATCTTCTTTTTTTATACCAGCCGAGACCGCTAATCCAACTTTGCGGTTCTTTAACTTATCGCCGCCATTTGAGCCGTACGCCCACCCATAAGCGAAAACCTCGTCAAGCCATTTTTTGAGGAGCGGCGGGCAATTAAACCAATAGATAGGAAATTGTAAAACAAGATTGCTATGCGATTCAATGAGCTGCTGTTCTTTTTGTACATCAATGTTTCCGTCTGGGTATACCTTATGCAGTTCGTGAACAGTATACTGATCAGGATATTGCATTAGTTCTTCGACCCAGCGCTTATTTATGATCGAGGTTTCCAGGTTTGGATGCGTTACGATAACAAGAGTTTTCAATGATTTTTCCTCCTTGAGCGTGATTTATTTTCTTAGTATAAAGTGACCGCTGCAAGGATGTAAGTATGCACTTTTAGAACAGGTACTTACCAAAAGGTAAGTGTTGCGGAGGAAAATATCGTTTATAGATAATAGAGTTATAGAAAATAAATAACAACCATAATTGCATTTTATGATATATAATAATTTGCACTGACTGCATTAGAACGAACTCCCGCGGGTACATAAACTCTAGAGCACTCTCTGGATGATCGCTAAATGTATGTAAGGCCTATATTAGGAGATATTATCTGTATCATATTTTTTTCGTAAAAGGAGTTCTTGTTTAATGGTAGATTTTTTTATGAATTTCAATCCCATTATCCAAGCATTACTAGCCACCTTGTTTACTTGGGGAATGACGGCGTTAGGGGCGGCTGTTGTTTTTTTTACAAAAACATTGAACCAACGCCTGCTGGATAGTATGTTGGGTTTTGCTGGCGGTGTCATGATTGCGGCCAGTTACTGGTCCTTATTGGCTCCAGCCATCGAGATGTCGGAAAGCAATTCGATCGGGAGCTGGTTTCCGGCTGCCTTCGGATTTTTATTAGGCGGAATCTTTATATGGGGAATCGACAAGGTATTACCCCATCTTCATCCCAATTCTCCGATTGGAAGAGCGGAAGGATATAATCCAAAAGTCAGAAAACGGAGTACTCTACTGGTACTCGCAATTACCCTTCACAACATTCCGGAAGGGTTAGCGGTCGGGATCGCATTTGGCGCGCTTGCTAATGGAGGGACTGAAGCATCGCTGGTAGGCGCTCTGACGCTGGCTCTGGGAATCGGCATTCAAAACTTCCCGGAGGGCGTTGCAGTTTCCATGCCCCTGCGAGGCGACGGAATGTCTCAGCGAAAAAGCTTTTTCTATGGACAGTTCTCGGGTATGGTGGAACCGGTTGCCGCGGTAATCGGCGCAGTAGCCGTCGCCTTTATTGAACCCATGCTGCCTTACGCATTGAGTTTTGCGGCCGGTGCTATGATTTTCGTGGTAGCCGAAGAGGTCATTCCAAGCTCGCAAGAAAAAGGCAACAAGGATTTAGCGTCCATGAGTTTAATGTTCGGTTTCGTATTGATGATGATCCTTGATGTGGCGTTGGGGTAGAGACGAGAACAGCCAGCCGGGTACGGACTGGCTGTTTTTGCGTTCCAATCCGCTGACTGGGAGCAGAGGTTTATACAATGAGAACGTTGGTGACAATTCGCAAGTGAACGAGACTGGACTTAGGTCGAGGTTCGCATCTCATTCGCGGGACCAATGCTCAAGTCTCTAAATGGATGGTATACTGAATAAGACTTCAGGATTCGGCAGAAGAGAGAGAGACAAAAAGGGACGACGGAAGGAATGGGAACACATTATGCAAAAGAAAACAGGGATATTGATCGTAGTGGCTGGCGTACTGCTGCTGCTCTTTACGGTGAACCCGATGAACATTTTTTCGGATGTTCAATTCGGATTTTCCTTTGACACCAAGAAAATTAATGAAGAGAAAATAGTGGCCGCTGATGATTTTCGGGATTTGACCCTACAGACTGGAAGCACTGACATTCAAGTCACTAAGGGAAATTCAGACGAGATTAAGGTTCGACTGAACGGAAAGGTAAGCTCGAAAAATGTAGACCAAGTGAAATTGAAGGTCGAGCCAAACGGCGATACGCTGGTGATCGGGGTCGATGTTCCTGACGGTATTCAGTTTGGCGTACGTATACTGGATATCGATTTATCGGTGGAGTTACCGGAAAAGCAATGGACAGCTGCAAAAATTGAAAGTGGAAGCGGCAATCTCGAGATCGGTAGTATGCATGGAGATGAGGTCACGATCAAGGCAAGCAGCGGAAATGTTAATGTTCAGGATGTGAAGGCAGGCTCACTGACGGTGTATACGGGCAGCGGTAATCTCAAGGCTGAAGAGATTGAAGCCGAGTCGTTAGCGTTAGAGTCAGGCTCTGGAAATATATCGGCGGAAGGCTACCATGCCACAACGCTGAACTTCAAAAATGGAAGCGGCTATGTTGAACTGAAGGATGGGGAGTCAGCCGTCCAAGGAAAGGCTGGCTCTGGAAACATACGCTTGGAGTCGGAGCGGTTGATCTATGATACCGACCTGCAAGCGGGAAGCGGGAACGTGACCATCGATCTGGTTCAAGAGCCTTCCTCCCTGGAAGTTGATTATCAAGGAAAGTCAGGTGATGGGAAAATCCAGTGGGACGGAATACGATATGAGGTAAAAGACGAAGGCCGGCTGAAGGGAACGTTCGGCAGCGGCGACGCACTGCTGAAGGTTCGCACAGGGTCTGGAAGCTTCAAGCTGGAGTAAGCAGAACACAATAGATTTAATGAAATAACGAGAAGGGGCCGTCCCAAAAGTAGATTTAGTTGCTTGACGTACGGCTCTCATAAACAGAGATGTGTCAAATAAAGCCATGGCGGTGCTCAGGATGTTATTCCCAAACCGCTATGGCTTCTGTTTTGATCATTGCCGTCTTCTTGAGCAAATGATGGGCAAGCGAAAGCCACCCGACCTCCAGGCATTTTATCCAAACCCCTGGTGTAGAAATCGCCGGAATCCTCGGTTGTTAGGCACTCACAAAGATTCGGTCGTCTGGCAGATCGAGTTGGTCAGGGTATACTGAATGTACAAAAAGAAACCGTTCCTTTCGTAAATGGTTTGGGTCGCACCTCCATTTTACCAAAGAACGGTTTCTTTGCGTCTAAACGTAAGCAAACTGCACGGCGTAGCGGAGAGGACGAATCGCTTCCGGACAAGCAACAGCGATGGTAGGAACGATTCGTACATGGAGCGTCTTCTCACAGCAAGAAGGGGGCTTCCCGCAAGATCTAAGATCTTTTGGGACAACCCCTTCTGCCTTGTGCTTATTATTCCGTTTTAAATGCGTTATCCTTCTAAGACAAGAATGTCCATATCAGGCCAAATTAAAAGCCAAACGCCTGTTGAATCAGTCTCGCATAGATGGCAGCAGCTTCTTTACGCAGAAGTTTATCGGACGGCCGGTAATCCGCGGCGCCGTTTGCGTCTTTTGTCACCTCGGGTCCATGCAATCCGGATCCGACCATGAACTGTACGGCTTCATCCGCCCAGGCAGCCGGTTTCGAGCTGAGTTTTGCCGAAACCGCCTTCGCGCCAAGCGCGTTATGTGCCACACGCCATATTATAGCTGCAGCCTCTTGGCGTGTAATTGGCTGATCGGGTTCAAAGTTCTGGGTCGGAGTGCCGGTGACGCCCCCTATGTCCGCGACATTCTGCACATAACCAGCGAGTGGGTGCCCTTGCATATCCTTAAATGAACTCGTGCCTTCGCTAGGCTTCATCCCGGCCAGCCGGCTGATTGCACTGACAAACTCTACCCGCGTGATCGGTTCATTCGGTCGGAAGCTGGATTGCTCATTCTCGCCAAAAGCCTTGAGGGACTGAACAAAGTAGATATCCTTGGCATAAGGATTCTCTTCCGGGACGTCGTTGTAAGCAGCAGGCTCCTCGAGCTTTTCGGACATGCTGTCTATCGCCGTGTAATACATATATGCCACATTGCCGTTATCATCTTCCTTGAAGGCGGCCGGCGTACCGTTCTCATCCACGAATCGCAGCGGACCGACTGGCGTGAGTTTATGTTCGCCCAATGCATCCAAGACCAATAACTCACCTTGGCCAGCCTTCACCTGTGTGGCGATAAGCGGTGTTCTTAAGCTCCTGAATGTGCCCTCGAATTTCTTGAGCTGCTCCTGATTGAGCGGGAAGTCGTTCTCCTGAACCTGTTTCTTCGGATAAAAATGATCCATGAATTCGGTGAAAAATTCGGCTCGGATCGAAGTGCTCGTGTCACTGTTAACCACGATCATGGCTCCGACATTCTGGTCGGGAAGGAGCCAAAGCCAGGAATGATAGCCATCCAAATCGCCACCTTTGCCAATCAGGGTTTGGCCGTTGTGGCTGCTGTGCATAAACGACTCGAACCCGTATGACATCAACGGAAGGCCGGCTGCATCATAATGCGTCTGATGCATCAAACGCATGGTCTCTTCCTTCATAATGCGGGAAGACCCGAACTGACCCTTATTTAGATGGGCGATGATGAAATTGGCCATGTCGGTGCCGGTGGCGAACATGCCGCCTTCGGGTGCGATGGTAGGTATGTTTGGGTATGGCTTAAACGGTTGACGTTCGGCATTGTAGCCTGTGGCAAGGTTCGCGATAACATCCTCATCCATCCGAAATGCAGCGTGCTCCATTTTTAACGGGGTGAAAATATGTTTTTTTACATAATCCTCAAACGGTTCCCCGTATACCCGTTCGACAATGTAGCCCTGCATGGTGGAGGCCAGATTATCATAGCGGTAAACCTCTCCCGGCGTGCGAACCACAGCTGGGGCATTTACCCGGATAAAGTCGGCGAGAGGAACCTCGCCCTTCTGAACGATATGTGGCGGAACCGAGGAGTTATCCGTATAGTCGAAGCCTGTCGTATGGGTCAATAAATGCTCGACCGTGACGGGTGTCCCGGTGTTGTTGGTGATCTTAACATCCGGCATATAATCGGTTATGTCTTTTTTTAGATCGATTTTCCCTTCCTCTACCAGTTGCATGATAGCGGTCGCGGTTATCGATTTGGATATTGAGGCCATGCGGAACAAGGTTCGATCGGGATCAATCTTTTTCTTGGATGCAAGGTCGGCATAGCCGTAGCCCGTATTCAGCAGCACCTTGTCGTCTTTTACAATCACAACAAGCGCACCAGCGAGCATGTCCGAAACATGAGGCTTAGCAAAGTAGGCATCGGTGAACGCCTTGACTTCTTTGGAACTTAGTACCGGCGTTCCCGCATGCTGTGTTGCGGTTGTACCTGAGGCAGGTTTTGCCGTATCGGCAAAGATATCGGCAGGTAAAGCCAGCAGGCTAGCGGACAGCACGGAGGCTGCCAGTATACGAATGGTTCTAGACTTGCTTTGTTTATTTGGCTTCATGGGTTCCTCTCCTTGTCAATCGTATTAGATTTCCACTTCATGGTAGTCGATGGAGGGAGAAGGAAGAACGGTCCGCAGAATGAGTTTCAACTGGCTCCTCGGAAGGAATTGGGCCTCGACTTTGGTCTAGGGATATTGAACAACTGAGAAGCAAAACGTTTTATTTTATACTAATTAATAAAATAAAGTATAAATTAATATTTGATATGACATTAAATGATCATAATGTATACTATATAATATGCATTAGTATAAATTATTCGTGTGACTGGGGGATGAGCAATCTGAATCTATACATCAAGGAGAGCGGAAACAAAGAGGTAGCAAGGATGATCGTATTTTTGCATGGCGGCGGTGTAAGCGGCTGGATGTGGAACAAGCAGCTTCCCTATTTTGAAGACAGCTTCTGCCTGATTCCTGACTTGCCCGGACATGGGCGCAGCCCCGGCAATTCGCCTTTTTCCATAAGCCGCACCGCGGATCAGCTTAATGAGGTCATTTCGACGAAGGCTGACGGACGGGAGATTGTGGTTTTCGGCTTTTCACTAGGGGCGCAAATTCTTGTGGAGATGATATGTCAACGACCCCACCTTATTGATTATGCCATCGTAAATAGTGCCTTGCTGAGACCGATGCCGGCAGCGCTTAAGTTGATTGAGCCCTCTGTTCGAATCAGCTTCCCGTTAACCAAATACAGATGGTTTTCCAGATGGCAGGCAAGCACTCTGTACGTGAATGAGGTTGATTTTGAACAGTATTACGCGGAAACTCTGCGTATGAAGCGGGAGCTATTGGTTTCGGTGCTGAAGGAGAATATGTCCTATTCAATCTCTCCAAGGATTCAAGAATCAACAACGAAGCTATTGGTTACGGTTGGGGAAAAGGAGAGAGGCAGTGTTAAGAAATCGGCTGAGGATCTCGTACAGCTGAGTGAAGGCGCTGACGGGATCATCTTTCCCGGTATTGGGCACGGCATACCGCTTGCCGATCCGGCACTGTTTAATCGGGTAGTGGAACATTGGCTTAACACCGGTACAATTCCGGAAGGTACTCCTCATATATAGTGGGGACTGGCGGTTCACGCCCCCTTCTCATAATGTGCTGTAGACTTTGCCCTTAGGGCAAGGTGTATAGTGATCTTGAACCAAGATCCGAAACCAGAAAAGAGGTGCACCTATGCTGTCGATCGGAGAATTTTCCAAAATATGCGAAGTATCTACAAAGACGCTTCGATATTACGATGAAATCGGGTTAATTCATCCGGATCAGATCAATCCGGAAAACGGTTATCGCTATTATTCCATCAGTCAATTAAAGACAATGCTCTATATCAACCGTTTGAAGTCCTATCATTTCTCGCTGGAAGAAATCAAAGAAATTCTGGACGGGGAAGCGGATCAATCTGAAGAGAAGCTTCGCCTCGCCCTCAATCGCAAACGTCGGGTAATTCAGGAGAAGTTAAACACGTATGAATATACCCTAAAACAAATGAACCAGGATATCTTGAATTTGGAGCAGGGCATACATCTGATGTCATACCTGGATGATATTGAAGTACAGCTTGTTGAAACGGGACCTATGAATATCCTATACAAGCGTCAGATGATGAGCAGTGATGACTATGCTTTAGGATACGGTCGGTATTATTGCAGTTTATATGAAGAGATCGCTAGGGAGAAACTCACCTTGGTTGGAACGCCCATGACGATATATCACAGCCCGGAATTTAATCCTGCAGGCAATGACACAGAGTTTGCCCTCCCGATCAAGGAGGCTGTAAAGGGAACGAGAGATTTGTGCGGGGGCCTTTGTGCGAGGTCTGTTTTAAAGGGGGCTTATTCTAATTTGACATCGGTATATGCCAAGCTAAGGGAATGGGTAGAAGATAAAGGATATGCATTGACTCAATCACCCTATGAAGTCTATGTAACCGACCCGTATCAAGTCTTGACTGCCGAGGACATGGTTACCGAGGTGTATTTTCCCGTGACGAAGAAATAAGAGATGTACATATACCATATGGTTTAAATAATGAATTCTGCGAGGTATTTATAATGAAAAGAAACTACTGGCCAACGACAGCATGGCATACCCTAGCCCCGGCGACCATGGGAATGGACGCTGACAAGCTTACGGGACTGGACTCATTGATCACAACCGAATATCCCAATATTAATGGTATTGTCATGGTTAGAAACGGAGCTATCGTTTATGAAAAATATGATCATGGATATGGTCCGGAGGATAGGCACCACGTTGCATCAGTTACGAAAAGTATCATTTCCGCACTTATAGGCATCGCTATCGATGCAGGCTATATTCAACATGTAGATCAGAAGGTGCTGGATTTTTTTCCAGAATATGAACAAAAGACTGCCGCTCGACAAAAACAAGAAATTACGATACGCCATCTGCTCACGATGACCGCTCCTTATCCATTTGAGGACTGGCACGAACCCTTGGACAAACTGTGCATGCAATCGGATTGGGTACATTATACGCTGGATATGCTGGGCATCGGTGGAAGCCTGGGAGCATTTAAGTATTCTACTGCAGGGGTGCATCTCCTGTCAGCGATTATAACTCGCAGCACGGGAACAAGCGCCCGCGCGTTTGCTAACGAACACTTGTTTAAACCAATCGGCATGAACGAAATTCCGGACTATGACATGAGCTCATTCGGATTTGATGATTTATTCGGAAAAGACGTCAGGGGCTGGGTCAAGGACCCAGCCGGTAACTCTGTTGGAGGGTGGGGGCTTACGTTAAGTCCTCGAGATATGGCTCGTTTTGGCTTTCTTTATCTGAACCGCGGCACATGGGACAATCAGCCGATTATATCGGAGGCATGGATTGACCAATCAACGTTGATGAATTCTAATCATTATGGATATCTTTGGTGGCTGCGGGATGAGGCTGGGGTATCTGCCTACTCGGCAGTAGGCGACGGCGGGAATATCATTTGCTGCATTCCAAAACAAGACTTGGTTGTCGCCATTGCATCGGCATTTACCGTCAATCCTCGGGATCGATGGGCACTGATTAAAGAACACATCATCCCGGCGATCATCGACTAAATTAATCCACAAATTGGTGATGTTAAAAGAACAAGAATATCTACGCGTATGAAGCCGCCCAAATGGGCGGCTTTTATGGTTAATGCACATTTCTTTCAGGCAAAAACCGTAGTAGATGGCTCTTCTTAACCATTCTGATGTTACGTGTATTTTCATACAATGTATGGACAAGCGAAAGCAGAAATAAGCAGAGGTGGGGAGGAACCGTTGTGAAGCTGCATCAAATCCATGTGACGGGCATGACTTGCACAGCTTGTGCAGCCCGGATCGAAAAAGTTCTTCGGAAAGTGGAAGGCGTTCAATCTGCTCGTGTCAGCCTCGCCTTATCTCAGGCCACGGTTCATTATGAACCGACGCAGATTGGATTAAACACGATCGTGGAGAAAATCGAAAAGCTAGGCTATGGAGCGAGTGACAGGCTGTCGCATCCGCAGGCAGGGATCGAGGCGGAGACGGGGGCTTATCGCATGCGGTTCATCATCGCCGCTTGCTTATCGGTCCCACTCCTATGGGCGATGATGGCGCATGTTGCCAATTGGCCTGCACAATGGACGCCGAATTTGCTGATGGAGCCTGTATTTCAATGGGTGCTCGCTACTTTGCTTCAGTTTGGCGTCGGATATCCTTTCTATTACGGAGCTTACCAGGCTATGATCCATCGTACAGCAAATATGGATACCCTTGTTGCGTTAAGCACCTCGGTGGCTTACTTCTACAGCCACTATGTCATGTTTGAATCCAGGCACAGTCTAGCGCATCCCACGCTTTATTTTGATACGATTGCGATGGTGATGACAGCGGTACTGCTGGGCAAGTGGCTTGAGACCATGGCCAAGGGCAGAGCGTTGAAACAACTTAGTGCCTTATACGAGCTTCAGGTTAAACGAGTTCGAGTCGTCCGCAGTCATGGGGAAGAATGGATTTCTGCGGATCAAGTGCAGATCGGGGACCGGATCCGAGTGAACCATGGAGAATGGATCTCCATTGACGGCTTTGTTCAGTCGGGATCAGCAGATGCCGATGAATCTATGCTGACAGGTGAAAGTACAGCGGTGGCCAAGGGCATGAGGGATCGAGTTTACGCCGGAACGCGTTGTCTGGTCGGACGTTTGGACATCGTGGTTGATAAGAATCATAGCGAAACCCGTCTATCTCAAATGATTGGGCTTATCGAGTCCGCACAACAGGGGAAACCGGCCATTCAGCTAGCCGTTGACCGTATAGCGGCGATTTTTGTTCCCATGATGATCGGTTGTGCTGCACTTACTTATGCGGGATGGCTCTGGTTTTCCCAAGCTCCCGATGCATCCGAAACGGCGATGCGCCACGCGCTGTCTGTTTTACTGATCGCCTGTCCCTGTGCGCTTGGTTTGGCTACGCCGGTATCCATCCTGATCGCAACCGGATCGTCCGCCCAAAGAGGTGTTCTATTTAAAGACGGCCGGTCTCTGGAGGGGTTGCGGCGAACCGATGTCGTATTGTTGGATAAGACAGGCACGTTGACGGAAGGAAGACCTCAGCTCACAACGATTCACACTGCGAACGGCAGCAACGCAGCCTACGTGCTATCCATGTCGGCAGCGCTGGCTTCCCGGTCCGCTCACCCGTTAGCACAAGCCATCGTACGAGCGGCCCAAGACAAACATTCCCCACTATTAGAAGTACAGAAATTCCAAGAGCGGGTTGGGAAAGGGATGGAAGGCTATGTCAAAGGAGAACACGTATGCGTGGGAAATCGGAAATGGCTGCTGGAACAGGGCATACGGCTGGAAATTCCTCCGGATCAGCCTGGTTATACAAGGCTTTATGTCGCCGTGAACGGGAAGTGCATCGGATCGCTTGTATTGATTGACAAGCTTAGAAAAGATGCCCGGAAGATTGTTCAGGAGTTAAAGCGCAGAGCCGATGTGTGGATGGTAACCGGTGATGAGGAGCAAGCCACCGTGGCGGTGGCGGCCGCGGCAGGGATCGATCAGATACGTGCAGGCATGCTTCCTGAAGACAAGCTGGCGTTTATTCGCGAGCTTCAACATCAAGGACGATCCGTTGCCATGATTGGCGATGGCATAAACGATGCAGCTGCGCTTGCCGTGGCCGATGTCGGCATGGCGATGGGCGGGGGAGCGGATGCGGCTAAACAGGCCGGCGACATCGTGCTGATCGGAAACAAACTCTTCAATATTATCGATGCTTATACATGGAGCCGCCAAACGATGCGGAATGTTCATCAGAATTTGCTATTTGCTCTGCTGTATAACGCCATTACCGTGCCGTTGGCCGCATGTGGTTATTTGGACCCGCGCATCGCTTGCATTGGCATGGCGGCAAGCTCCGTGCTTGTTGTTGCGAATGCGCTTAGATTGCAGCTTAAGGTGCAGAGATTAGATAAGAACCGCATAACTGTGAATGGTTGAATGAATAAACCGTGACGCTATGGTCACGATCATGGCGAAACCTTATGATTCTCACGGCTTTCCCGTTCTGCTAGAATATCTCATGTAAGGGAAATGAGAACGGTTGCGAGAAAGGATAGCCAAACCATGCTCACGGGAGGTCATTATGAATGAGCAATCCGATTAATGCGAGGTTACTGCCTGCGCCAGTGAACGGCGGATATTGTGAAGAAGATTATTTTATCTGGTGCGGTTCATGTGTTAAGGGAGAGGACGGTCGTTATCATTTGTTCGCTTCTCGGTGGAGGAAGGAGCTTGGATTCGGGGTCCACTGGCTATTCAATTGTGAGATTGTAAGGGCAGCCAGCCCGGTGCCGGAAGGTCCTTTCCGATTTGAGGAAGTTGTGCTCAGCCGTCGAGATCGCGGCTATTTTGATGGGATGAACCAGCACAATCCTCATATTCAATACTGGAACGGTACGTATTACCTCTATTATATGGGAACAACGTACGGGGGGCCGATACCCGGGCCAGGAGACGTCGTTTCCTCTGAGCGAGGCACGGAGGTCTGGAATAATAAAAGAATTGGGCTGGCGACATCCCGATCGGTATTCGGGCCTTGGGAACGGTCGGACGAACCCATTCTGCTTCCCCGCCTGGGACAATGGGACGGCACCGTCACAACCAATCCGGCCGTTGCAATTCTGGCAGATGGCCGTACCTATATGATCTATAAATCGCGGGAGTATAGCGGATCCACACTTCAGTTGGGCGTAGCGGTAGCGGAATGTCCATCCGGTCCTTTCGAGCGGTTATCCGATCATCCGATATTGAATTTCGCCGATCCGGATAAACATGTGGAGGACCCCTTTCTTTGGCATGATGGCGACCGATTCCATCTCCTGATCAAGGATGATTCCAAGAACGGGTCTGAGGGCTTGACGGGAGAATGGGGAGCTGGCGTATATGCCACCAGTACGGATTGTCTGGACTGGAAGATTCATCCCGAGCCCAAGGCGTATTCCCGGACAGTTGCATGGGATGACGGCACGGTTAAAGAAATGTGCAATCTCGAGCGTCCCTATCTATTATTTGAAGACGGAGTCCCAACCCATCTGTTTGCAGCCACCGGTACGGGGCCACGTGCGTGGGATTTCACGCACACCTGGAATATGGTCATTCCATTAGCTCGATGGAGGGTGAATGCTAGGGCCTCAACGGTAACCGTTTCGAAGGAAAAGGATGGGAAGGAGGGGGATGACCTATGAAAGACGCCTTAATGGATAGGTTAAAACCGTTCCTTCTTCGGGAGGATAATATCTCACTCGTAGGCAATCCGGCAACCCATGTGGAAATCGCACATGCAGAGCAGCAACACGCACTGCAGTGTATTGATGCCGCTTGCGTGATGCCGAACATCTCTTTCCGACGACTTTGATGTACGTTGCTGAATAACCTCTATATCAGTTGTAAACCATCCTTTAATTGCGATTTAAATGCGAACCGAGATCTAAAAGATAAAAATGAAAATGCCGCAGTCCGGGGACTGCGGCATTTATTATTAGGCAGAGCTGTGATCTTTTGCTAATGGCATGCTGTATGCTACACCAGCTCCAACACAACCATCTGATGATTATCCAAATAAGGTACTTTGTAGTTGATCTCGCCTTGATTTCCGACTGTATAAGGAAGATCCTCCATCGTAGGGGCCAGATAGACCCGCTTGACCGAAGCGGCCGATGGGAGACGCAACTCGACAGATATATTCTGCAGAGGTACGATATCCTCGATGACTTCCACGCGTCCCTTAAGTACGGGGGAAACATACAGGAGGTGATGAACATAGCGATTGTCCACAGCCTGATACTGGAGCGTTGCTATGCCCCGGGCCGGTAAGTCGCAGCGCAGAGAAGGCTGCGGCAGGAGCCGGCCGAGCGCGTGCAACACCATCTCTTTCAGAATGAGGTGACCGTTATCCGCATAGTCACCGAACACATTCCAAGCGATGTAGATGCCGCCTGTGCTTTCAATCATGCCCGGTCCAATGTCTTCTCCGGTGCTTGGCGTGTGCTGATGCGAGCAGAACGTGAACACGTCCCGGTTAAAGTATGGATTCTCCCGACTGCCAAGCGCACGGCCGCCGTTCAATTCCACCTGCTGTCCCTCGCCGTACATGACATACGCAGCGGGCAGAAGGGAGCCTGGAGTAAAGTCCGGACGGAAATAAGACGGACGGTAGGGGCTCGGGCCTTTCCAGTTCAATCCAAGATCAAGCGCAAACGCGCTGCCGGCTGGATCCAAACCCGAGCGACCCGTGGCCAGAACCTTGCCGCCGCTTGCGGTGAATGTGCGGATGGCCTCTCCCAATTCGGGCCATATTGGAACCTCGTCCGGCAATACCAGCACTTTGTAGCGGCCGAAATCAGCATCGGCATCCACGATGTCGTATAAGTAATGTCCTTCGGTCAGGATGCGTACCGCTCCGGCATCCGCCAGATTGTTCCGGTCTTCTGATGTCCGTGCTTCCGGACAAGCCTCCCATGCAGCCTCCAGCGACAAGACGGCGATGTCCGCCACGGACAATGTTCCGCTGCACCATGGCTCCTTCGCTTCCACCTCCGCGTAGGCGGTGCCGATCAAGGCGTAGGTTGCTTCATCCATGAGACCCGAAGGATGAAGCTGGTCGCCGATCGAGCACTTGGCGCCGTGGGCCAGGCTGAGCGCCGTTTCGAAGCGCAGCGCGTTCGGATGTTTGTAACCGCCGAATTCGCCCCAAGAGGTGTGGAACTTTCCCGTCATGCCGAGAAAATCCATACCCAGCGTCTGCGCATAGCGCGCCGATAGCGGAAAGTGATCGTAGCCCCAGCCCCCGGTTGGCAGGGATTCCAGTTCCAAATGGCTGTTGACGTTGGCGAGGTCGCGGCGGCCCCGACGTTGATGGCCGCTGTTATGGAAGACCGGAAGACCGGGCTTGATCTCGTCCACCGTTTCCCGAACGCGGCGGGCATAGTTCAAGTAGGTCGCCTCGCCCAAGTCGGCAACGGCCACTTCATCCCGAGGGTCTTGGCCGGCTGATCGCAGCGCCGCCACACAATGCTGGCAACGACATTTTCGGATGCCGACGATATCAAGGAATATGCCGTCCGCATCATAGCGGGAAACCACCTCGCGGATTTGCGCCAGCAAGAGGTCCAGGTAAGGCGTGTTGAAGCAAAACTCATGGTACCCGGGAGTCATAAAATCTTTGACCCAGCGCGTACGATCTTCCGCATCTCGAATCAGCCATTCCGGATGGCGACGCGCCAGCTTTTCGTCAAGGCCGGCGGACAAGTACACAGGCGTTTTGACGCCGATTTCGTGGGCGGCTGCAATCATTTCGCCTAGCAGATCGAACGAAAGATTCGGGTGCGTTTCATTGGCTTCGCTCGGGTGATAAGCCCAGCCGTGATGGCATTTAGAGAAAACGGTAATGGAATCGACATGCCCGGCACGCAGCATGTTCTGAAACTGGATTTTTGAAAACTGGCTTCCGATGCCCGGGATGGCCTCGGACGTATGAAAGTCGAGATGAACCTGACGAAATCGCATGTGTGAACAGCCTCCTTTGCCGCCTGATGAGAACGGTTTCTTTTGTTCAATGTACCTCTTTTATACGCGGGTAACCAGTGATAATATAGACTTTGATTAGCACAAAATGGACTTGCAAAAAGGAGAGAGATGCCGTGCTGTGCTTAGAATTCGCCATTCCGCCGCTGCCGCAATTCGTAACGGCCGGATATGCGGTCTGGAAGCCGGGAGACCAACATTTCGCCCGTACCTTCGGTGTCTATGACCTGCTGCTGGTAACGAGGGGAACGCTCTATATGACGGAAGGACAGACTGAATATGAGGTCAGTGCCGGAAAGCTGCTCGTGCTGGAAGCGGGCCAGCGGCATTTCGGGCATCAGGCCTGCTTGGAGCATACGGAGATTTATTGGGTGCATTTCATCCATGGAAGTCCTGCTTCGTACATCTCGCAGAAGGATATTCCTTGGTCGGCCCTGCTCTCCAAAGGCACGGTCGAGGATGTCGAGCCGTCCACGCAGCAGCGCATGTACCTGCCGAAGTTCGCCTCCGTCGATGTGCAGACCGTAGAACCTATGCTGCGCGGGTTGAATGATATCCACAACCGGCTGAATGGGGAGAATGCGCTCAAGCTCCATTTATTGCTGGCCGAGCTGTTCGCCGCGTTGCAGGCTGACTGCGCACGGACGACCGAACCGGAGCCTTCCAGCCGACTGGCACAAGCTGCCGCTGCTTATTTAAATGAACACTGGAGGGAACCGTTTGAACGGGCGGCATTGGAGGAGAAGCTGCATTTCCAGGCAAGTTATATCGCGAGATGCATGAGGAAGCATATCGGCAAAACGCCGCTGCAGTACGTACTTCATCTGCGCCTGGAGGAAGCCAAAAAACTCCTCGGCGGCACGGTGCTTAGCATTTCCGAGATCGCGGAAAGGGTGGGAATCCGCGATTCGAACTACATGACGCGGCTGTTTACCGCCAAGCTTGGCATGTCGCCCGGCGCGTATCGGCAAATGCTGCGGCAGAGGAAGGAAGAAGAGGGGGAAGGGACGGCTTTATTATTGAAAATGCCGATTGACAACGAAAAACCTACAGGATTATAGTAAAGCCACCCAATTATGCAGGGAGAGTGGTCCCATGAATTTGCTGCAAACCCTCCGCTCTCGCAAATATTTGCAGCGGATCATCCTTAGCTTTATGCTTGTTGTCGCGATGCTGGCCTTCGCTTCTCTCTTTCTGAACGCAGCCGCCCGTGACAAAGTCTTGAGTCTCCAACACGAAGCCGATCGCAAGCTGCTCACCCAAATCAACTACAATATCGAGAACATGAACGGGATCGTGAAGGATTTGGCCGTATCATTGTACAATGACGAAGAGTTGATCGCGCTGAAGTCCGGGGCGGATTATAAGCAGAGCATTCTGAAAATCGAACGTTTGAACCGGACGGTTGCCGCTTCGCCGTACCTGCACTCCGCCGTTTTTTACAACGGCAAGCAGAATCGTTTTTTCTCTTCGCTGAGCCATGATATGGACACGCGCGTCCTGTACAGCGCGCTTGAAGACTATATGTCTTCCCGAGCCGATCTGCCGAAGTTGCAGCTCATTCCGCTCGATCTCGACGGGGAGAATGAGGGCATCGACGTATTCGCTTTTTTTATTTATGACGGGCCTACCCTCGGTTCCGTTAACCGGAACGCCCTCATTTTGACTGTGAAGCCAGGCTGGATGCTCGATAATGTGAAAGCGCTTAATCGTGTGGCCGAACGAGAAAACGACGTCCTGTTTGTCACCGACAGTGATGGGCAAGTGCTGATGGCCGGTGAGCGTAAGCTGCCGACCGGGCTGGACATCAAAAAGGATTTACTGGGACGAATGGGCTCGACGGACAATGCGCCGGACTCCTTTATCCATAAACAAGGAGAGAAGGAATATAAGGTCACCTATTTGAACAAAGGCTTGAATAACTGGCAGATCATTAGTCTGCAGGATTACGACGATGTGCTGGGCAGCGTACGCCAGATGAGATGGACCGAAATGGCCGTGACGCTGTCCGTTGCCCTGCTGGCCTTGCTCCTGTCCGTATTAATCTCGCTGCGGCTGTATAAACCGGTAGGCCGTCTGCTGACGCTGGTGCCTGATGACGGGCGCGAGGATGCCAGGTCAAAGGATGAGCTGTCGCTCATCACGAAAAATGTAACGGTGATGATCGGCAAGCTCAAAGGCTTGGAGCAGGAACGGGCCACGCAGTGGAATATCGCCAAGATGTATCATTTGCGGAGCCTGATCGGCCTCAGCGATAGGATGGAAGAAGAAGCATTTTTGCGGACGAATGAGCAGTACGGAATCGATATCGCGTATCCATCGCCGCTCCGGCTGGCGGTCGTTGAGCTCGATGATATGCAGAGCCTCACCCTGCAGCCGGGTTCCCAGCCGGAGGCGCTGTATTACTTCGCCATCGCGAACATCGGCCAAGAGCTGCTGCAGCGTGGCGGTTCGTGCGAAGCCGCGGACATGAAGAGCGGACATCTTGTCTTTATCGTCAGCGGCAATCCCGGTTACCTCGAGACACTGGGCGAACGGTTCCGGGAACTTCAAGAGACCATACTCCGCTTTTATCGGGTAACGTTCACCGTAACGCTCAGTGACACGTTCGATGATTACCGCCTGCTAACGAAACATTGCAACCTGGCGATGCGACATTCCAACTATCGCATGATTTTCGGCAAGGGGGCCGTGATCCAGCCTGAGATGATC
This sequence comes from Paenibacillus lautus, assembly GCF_050482385.1. GTDB lineage: Bacteria > Bacillota > Bacilli > Paenibacillales > Paenibacillaceae > Paenibacillus_AQ > Paenibacillus_AQ lautus_B. The sequence continues at coordinate 115,681 of NZ_JBCNHV010000015.1, read as the reverse complement.
CTCCGAAACGAGCGGAACGAGTCGTTCGCCATTCCGAAAGAGCTGGAGCGCCGGCTGACGGAGGGGTTGAAAAGCGGAGACTCGGAGGAGACGGAGCAGGCGATTCGAAGCTGGAGGGAACTCCTCGGCGAGTTCAGCTTCGATAACATGTTCTCGGCGCTGCTGCATCTGACCATGACACTGAGCCATACGCTGGGCGAGATGAATAACAATAATCTGAATCCGGTATCGGTTAATCTGCAGGCTATCAATCGGCGCATTCTCGAAAAAGAGACGCTGGATGAGATCGAGGGCGTGCTATTGGAAGTCGTGCGCGATGTATTTGAGCAGCGCAGGAGCGGAAGGGAGGACAAAAACCGGCTGCTTGTGGATACGGTCAAAGAAATGATCGAGAAACACTACGTCGATCCGGACCTGAACGTCCAGAAAATCGCCGAAATGCTGAAGATGAGCGCCGTCTATTTGGGCCAAGTGTTTAAAGCGCAGGAGGGGACAACGGTGGTCGACCAGATCAATGCGACTCGATTGGCCCGCGCGCAGCAGTATCTGGAACAGCAGCATTTGACCGTGGCCGAAATCATGGAAAAGGTGGGCTTCGGCAATGAAAGCTATTTCTATCGGCTGTTCAAGCGCCGCTACGGAGCGACGCCGAAAGAGTACCGTCTGAAATCAGCCATCGACCGCAGCACCTAACATTAGAAATATTCCATAGGACCCGCAGGTGAGGTTTGCCGTTTGCGGGTCTTTGGCATGCCATGTTTCCCCATCAGGCGAGCGAGCTATCGGAATCGGTGCAATCGTGTATGTGCAAGCTCCTATCGAACATCGGATGGATCACCGCGGAGTTGAAGATATTGCCATCCCTAACACCTTCGGCATTGCTTTTATGGGGAGAATACGTACGGTGGTACTTTATTCAGGTAAGATCCAGAAATTTTCCACAGTACAGCAAACCTGCTTCTATACAGCGGGCTGTACAGCATTCCGAAATCCTTACAGCCCGCCCGTACAGCAATCCTGAAATTGTACAGTAACGCAGAACCCCGGGTTTGAGCTATCGTTAATCATGCAAAGCCTGGGATGCAGGCGAGGAAAGCATGAGAAAAGGAAGGGGCTTTCGCTATGTTGAAGAAGGTAACACTATCGGGTTCTATGGACGCAGACCCGGCTAACCGTTCGGGACCCGAAACGGGACCGAATCCTGGACCTGCCGGCGCGCGCCAAAAAAAATCGGCGCTTCGCAGAGAGCTTCGCCATTTTCGCAACAACCGGGAGTTGTTTCTGCTATCGCTGCCAGGGATTCTGTACAAGCTGATTTTTGCCTATATCCCGTTAGTGGGATTGATCATTGCTTTCAAGCATTACCGCTACGATCTTGGCATATTCGGCAGCGAATGGGTTGGACTGGAAAACTTCCGTTACTTGTTCTCGACCGATACGGCTTGGCGGATCACGCGCAATACGGTGCTGTACAATGCGGCTTACATTGTAGTTACCACCGCCGCAGCGCTGCTGCTGGCGATCCTGATGAACGAACTCAGGGCGAAATGGAGCAAATTTTATCAGACCGCGCTGTTCTTGCCCCATTTTTTATCCTGGGTGCTGGTCGGATACGTCGCCTATGCCTTCCTGAACCATTCCGACGGGTTCATTAACCGCACCTTACAGATGTTTGGCATGGATCCGGTCAGCTGGTACCAGACGGCCGAGGCATGGCCGGCCATTCTCATCCTTGTTCACTTATGGAAGGCGGTTGGATTTAATACACTCATCTATTTTGCGGGCATTCTCGGCATTAACAGCGAGTATTACGAGGCAGCGCGGATCGACGGAGCGACGAAATGGCAAATGGCGATGAAAATTACGGTTCCGCTGTTGGCTCCGCTGGTCATCATTCTGCTGATTTTGTCCATCGGCAACATGTTTCGCGGCGATTTCGGGCTCCATTATTTCATTCCGAACAACTCCAGCTTCCTGTACGGCTCCACGGATATTATCGATACGTACGTATACCGTGCGCTCCGCGAGATCGGCAACGTTAGCATGTCGGCGGCTACGGGCTTTTACCAGTCGGTTGTCGGCTTCGTCCTGGTGCTGGTGGCGAACGGGGTCGTGCGAAAAATTAATCCCGAGCATTCCCTGTGGTAAGAAGGAGGACATCCGATGCCTAAGAAGTTCGAACTACCCAAACTGTTGATCCATCTGCTGTTCATCCTGCTCTCGCTGGCGGTCGTCCTGCCGTTTCTGCTTGTTGTTGCCGTGTCGCTGACGGACGAAGCTTCGCTCACCGGCAACGGGTATCAGTTTCTGCCCGAATCATTTAGCCTGGAGGCGTATCGCTATCTTCTGGATGCTCCCGATATTCTGCTGCGGGCTTACGGGGTTACGATCACGGTGACCGTCATCGGAGCGCTGGCCGGTCTGCTGCTCACCGCGATGACCGCATACGTCATCTCAAGGCCGGATTACCGCTATAACCGGGCAACGACGTTCTACGTATTTTTCACGATGCTGTTTAGCGGAGGACTCGTTCCTTCCTATATTCTCATCACGCAGTACCTGCATTTGAAAGACAGCTTGCTGGCACTGATATTGCCGGTGCTGCTCTCGCCATTCAACATTATGGTCATGAAAGGATTCATGTCCAAAATTCCGCTCGAAATCGTGGAATCCGCCAAAATTGACGGGGCGAGGGAGCTGCGGATATTTTTCAGGATCATATTACCACTGTCTACACCGGCTTTGGCTACGCTTGGCTTGCTGATCTCGTTTACGTATTGGAACGAATGGTTCAATGCCATGCTGTACATCGACGATCCGAACAAGGTGCCCCTGCAGCTGCTGCTCGTGCGGACGCTTGGCAGCATTGAGTTCATTACTTCCAATTCGGAATTTGCGCAGCAGTTGGGCGTCGATTTATCCAGCTTTCCGAACAATTCGGCAAGAATGGCAATCGCGGTGCTTGCGGGTGGGCCGATGCTGATCATCTTTCCATTCTTCCAGCGGTTTTTCGTGAAAGGGCTTACGGTTGGCTCCCTTAAGGGTTAACATACAACAACCAATTAAACATTCAGGAGGTCATGGTATGAAAAAAAGACTGCTAGGACTTTTGGCGATCGTCTTGATCGCGATGTCCGCTCTTGCCGGCTGCGGGGGCAGCGGCGGAAACGGCGTGACGGAAAGCGGAACGCCGGACACGAAAGGGGCGTCACCGGAGATAGGCGGCGAGAGCAAGCTTGATCCCGTCGAGCTGACTTGGTATTACCCGCTACTGCAGCTGCAGCCCGACCAGAAGAAGGTCGAAGAGGAAATCAACCAAATCGTGAAAGAGAAGCTGAATGCCACCGTCAAGCTGATGCCTGTTGCGATTGGTGACTACGTGCAGAAGATGAATACCGTGCTCGCGGCGGGTGAAAAGTTCGATATTCTCTGGACCGGTTACATGCTGAAGCCGGAGGAGCTGGTCCGGAAGGGAGCCATCCAGCCGCTGGGCGGACTTCTGGATGAATACGCGCCGGAACTCAAGGCGGACGTCCCCGAGGTGATGTGGGAAGGCCTGTCGGTTGACGGGGAATTATACGGCATCCCAAACCAGCAAATCAATGGTTCAAGATACGGCTTCATCGTGCAAAAGCGCTTTGCCGACAAATACGGCCTGGATCCTTCCGCGATCAAAACCATAGCGGATATCGAGCCATTCCTTGAGCAAATCAAGCAGAACGAGCCGGGCATCATCCCGATCGGGCTGTTCGGCGGTTCGTTCGTCAATCCCCAAGCGCATGATGACCAATACTGGGTGGTACCGGGACTTGACGATCATTTCTACATCAAGACGGATGATCCGTCCTATACGCTTCATCGCTATCCCGAAGAGGAGCTGGACAATTTCCGACTGGCCAGCAAATGGTATAAGGCAGGATACATCCACAAGGACGCAGCTACGGAGAAAATGACCGACTATCAATCCAAAGGCCAGATTGCGGTCGAGTTTGACGTCACGCTGAAGCCGGGAGTGGAAGCGGAAGTGAAGCCGAAGAACGGCGGCAACGATGTTGTTATCATTCCGCTCAGCGATTGGTTCTCCAACGGCTATTCGGCGACAACCAATCAGTCGATCAGCCGAACTTCCCCCAATCCGGAACGAGCCCTGATGCTGCTCAATCTGATCAACACCGACAAGGAGCTCTACAATCTGTTGATCAACGGCTTAGAGGGAGTCCATTACGAGAAACTGAGCGGTGATTATATCAAAGCGATGCCGGATTCCAGGTATCGTCCGAACATGGATTGGGTCTTCGGCAGCGTGTTCAATTCCTACCTGAAGGAAGGACAACCGGAAAACATCTGGGAGGAAACGAAAAAAATCAACACCAGCTCCGAAATCAACCCGGTCGGCGGATTCAAATTCAATTCCGAGCCGGTCAGCACGGAAATCGCCAACCTGAACGCCGTATGGGGCGAGTACAAACGCGGACTCGTGACCGGAACGCTCGATTTCGAGGAAACCTGGCCGGTTCTTTACGGCAAGCTGAAGGAGGCTGGCGAAGAGAAATATGTGGAGGAGGTGACGCGTCAGTTCGAGCAATTTCTAAAAGAGAAGGGCTTGAAATAAAGGTCCATGAACTTGCCCATGGATGGAGTCGAAACGGGAGGAACCTGCTGTCCTAAGGAGGGCTTTGACCGCACTGCGTCGGCAAAGCTGACCGAATTCCACGCTGGAGGAAGGGGAGCAATTCATGAAGAAGCTTTTGCTTGCGGCGCTGGCGGCAAGCCTGTTGTTCGCGCTTTATCCATTCCTGCCGATCGCCGAACAGGCGTCGGCCTATGGAAATCCGCACGGGACGGCTTTTTACGTAGCTTTAGACGGAAATGACTCAAACAAAGGGTCGAAAAACAAACCGTTTCGAACGTTGGAAAAAGCGCGTGACGCCATCCGGGCGTTGAAAGTAAAGAAAGGGCTGCCGAGGGGCGGCGTCACGGTCTATCTTCGCGAAGGACGTTACGAGCGGACGGCAAGCTTCGAACTGGGTTTGCAGGATTCAGGGGAAGCGGGTAAGCCGATCACTTATGCGGCCTATCCAGGTGAAACGGTCATCTTGTCCGGTTCTAGGCTTCTGGAGAAATCCGCATTCGTTCCGGTAGATGATCCTGCCGTTCTGAACCGCATTATCAGTGAAGAGGCACGAAACGAAGTGCTGGTAGCCGATCTGGCAGCCCTCGGCATTACCGATTACGGCGAGATGAGCCGACATGGTTATTATTTGGCCAACGATTTGAGCAAGGTACCGCCGATGGAGTTGTACGTAGGCGGGCAAGGCATGACGCTGGCCCGCTGGCCGAACGAGGGAACCGTTCAAATGGACGAAATCCTCGATCCGGGACCGACGCGGAAGGATCCGAACGGGGAAGTTCATAAGAGGGGCGGCACTTTTACGTATACGTATGACAGGCCGCAATACTGGACGCAGGCGGATGACATCTGGCTGGATGGCATTTTCGGCTATAGCTGGGAATGGTCCTACAACAAAATCGCTTCCATCGACACCGAAGCCAAAAGCATCACGCTCCGGTACGGGGAAATGAGCGGTATCTTCAAAAATTGGTACCCGGATTTTCATTTCGCGCAAAACTTGCTGGAGGAGATCGATATGCCCGGCGAGTATTACATCGACCGCCAGGCTGGAAAGCTGTATTTTCTGCCGAACGCCGAATTCATGACCGCGAATCCATCCATTGAAGTGACGATGCTGAAGACGCCGATGATCAATGCACTGGATGCATCCTATATCGATTTCTCGGAGATGATTCTGGAGAACGGACGCGATTCGGCAGTCGTCTTCATGGGCGGCAGCCATATGCGTGTCCTCCATAGCGAAATCCGCAACTTCACAAATAGCGGCGTGCTGGTCAACACCCAAAGCCGGTTCCATTACAACGACTTTACCGGGGTTCCGGGCAGGGATCATAAGATCGAGTATACCCACATTCATCATATCGGGGGTACCGCCGTCACCCTCACCGGAGGCGACAAGACGACGCTCGCGCCGGGCAACAATGCGGTGGAGAACTCTCATATTCATGATTTTGCTTATTATCATAAGGCCTACAATCCCGGCGTTCTCTTGTCCGGGGTGGGTAACCGCATGTCGCATAACGAGCTGCACGATGCTCCCCATCCCGGCGTGCTGATCTTCGGCAACGATCATCTCGTGGAGTACAACGATATTTACGACGTATGCAAAACATTCTCGGATCTCGGCGCTATCTACATGAATGCGGGCGAAACGCCCCAGCAGCGCGGCACCATTATCCGTCGCAATTACTTCCATAACATCGGAGAAAGCAAACCCGGCGTAGAAGGGGTCTATCCTGATAATTTCACGATGGGACTTCAGATCGATGAGAATATCTTCTATCGTATGGGGAATTCGGCAATCAAAAACAACGGGGGCGCGCATATTTTGGCTCGCAACAATATCTTTGTGGACAGCAAGGTTCCATATGATTATGCGGATTTGTTTCTCGGCGATGAGCCGGAGGATCAAGTTCCGCTGAATTACATGCCGAAATGGAAGGCGCTGTTCGAAGTCAATAACGACTTCGTCGGAACGCCGTACTTGACTAAATATCCGGAGCTGGCGGATTTTTTCAACGAGAACCGCTATTATCCGGACACCAATACGTTCCAAGGTAACGTTGTATTTAATCCGACGCTTCCGCGCAGCACGACGACGAACGATCAGGGGGCGTACGACAAATTCAATCTGGTCCAATACGCCGATAACTGGGTAACCGACGAGGATCCGGGATTCGTCAATTTGGCAGGGGGCGATTTGACGCTGCGTCCGGATGCCCAAGTTTATCAGGCGATCCCCGGCTTTCCTGATATCCCGTTTCACGAGATCGGCATTAACGGGAAAGCGGGTACCACCAACAGCCCGGACAGCTACCCGGTGCAAAGCGTGGTAGTCTACAACAACGAAATCACGGTGGATCGGTGGAAAACGGTGAAGCTGCAGACGGCGGTTCTGCCGTGGAACGCTGACAATCCGAAGCTGCTCTTCACGACGGCCGAGCCCGGTGTCGCCACGGTCGACAATAACGGCATTGTCACGGGTCAGGCGGTGGGCCAGACGATCATCACCGTGGCATCGGCGGAGAATCCGCAGCTCACGGCAGCGGTGGACGTCACGGTCGAAGCCGGAGACGGTGTCATGGATTTCACCGATTTCGAGTCAGGTGCGAACGGCTGGCCGCAGGATGCGAACCGCAGCATCGTCAAGGAAGGAGACAACCGCTGGTACAAAATTGTTAACGGCGCTACTGCCCTAAGCAACAAAACCTTCTCCGATTATGAGCTGACCTTTAAGCTGAAGACGCCTGAGTCGATCGGTGAAAACGCAACGCTGTATGTGTTCGATCGCCAGGCGGGCAGCGGCTCGACCCGTATCGGCTACAAAACCCGTCCGGACGGATATTCCTCCTGGCTGCTGTATAATGCAGCTTGGACCGTGCTGCGCGAAGAGAAGCTTCCAGGCCACGACTTGCAGCCGAATACGAAATACGAGATCAAGATGCTGGTCAAAGGCGGCGAAATTAGTGTGTACGTGGACGGTCAGTTCCGCCTGAAGGCCGCCGATCCCGGCCATAATGCGGCGGGCAAGGTCGGATTCTACGTGAATAACGTCAGCCACATGCTGTTTGACGATATCCAGTTTAAGGCGTTGAGCTCGGAACTGGCCGGTATCATCCCGTCGGAGCGCGAAGTGCGGCTTGCCGCCGGCGAGCAGCGACAGCTTGAGCTGACGTTCGACCCCGAGGACACCCCGGACACCGGCGTTCTCTGGCAGTCCGCCGATCCGGCCGTAGCGGAGGTGAGCGACAAGGGGGTCGTCAGTGCCGTTTATGAAGGAGAGACGACCGTCACAGCCGTATCCGTCATCAACCCGCTCGTTAAAGCGGATATCAAGGTAACCGTTTCGAACATCATGCACGAGACCGATTTCGAGACGGGAGGCAACGGCTGGCCGGTGGACCCGAACCGCAGCATCGCGGCGGATCCGGACGGCAATCGGCGTTACAAAATTTTGAACGGAGCAACAGGCCTGCTGGACCGGGTCTTCGAATCGTATGAGCTGGATTTCACGCTGAAGACACCGGCCCTCATGCCGGACGACGGCACCATGTATGTCTTTGATCGACAGGATGCCAGCGGTTCAACTCGAATCGGCTATCGTACGCGTGCGGATGGAACATCAGGCTGGATCCTGTATGACACGGCTTGGCAGACGATCGCCGAGTCCGGCTTGCCGAATCGAGACCTGCAGCCGGACACAGAATATGCGGTCAAGATCATCGCGAAGAACGGGGACGTTGCCATCTATGTGGATGGCGAGTTGAAGCTTGTCGGCACCGATCCGAATCATCGGCCATCCGGTAAAGTAGGCTTCTACGTGAGCGGATTCGACTACATGCTGTTTGACAACATCCGATTCACGGTGGTGCCTTAAGGAAATGAGGCGCTTCCTCCCGGTAAATGGGGGAGCGCCTTTTATGATCGGCAAAATAAAACGGATACGGATTTTGATCTCCACGAGCATCAAAATTACGATGGGAGGTACATCATGCAGCGATGTCTATTTAGGGCCGAAGGAATCGAGGAAGATGCCCTTACACGGTTACGGGGCGAATGTGTTTCACAAGAGATCGAAGCGGCGATGGAACGGGAACGCGTGGTCCGATTAAGCTTGTTTGCAGACGGAAGCCGGTTGTTTCTTTATTATGAATGCCTCGGGGAGAAGGTGCCTCCGGAAAGTTTGCTGCCGCGAGCTGAGGCATGGCTGGCCGTTTGGCCAGGAGGAGATTCTGAACGCAGGTGGGCGTCGATGACCGATATTTTTCATTATCAAGCACCCGTTTCGGAGCAGGATTGGGTACGGACGAATGATCACAGCGTGCCGTATGGAAGGATTGCCCGGCTTAAGCCCGAAGAGATCTCAAGCTACGTGTACTACCATTACCAGTACCAGGAAGAACGGCCGGGCGATGGAGATAAATTCGGCATCATCGGGATGCATGAGAATCTGCTCTTTTTTTACTCAGAGCTTCCTGCCACACTCGAGCCTGCCCCATATGAAGGAAAGTTGAATACATCGCTCCGTCCGGACGATTGGGCCGCGGTGATGGAGCCGCATTTCATGAAGTGGGAGGAGGCCCCGGACGGCCAAGAGATTTGGCGCGAGCTGGAGCTTGTGCTGGAAACGCGCTTCTCCACCGAAAGACAGGGAACAAACCATGCGTAACCGATTATGCCTGAACGGGGACTGGGATTTCATGCCGCTGTATGGCCAGCCTCAGTGCCGCCGGCTTCCGGATGAAATCGTCTACGAGCCGCAGCATATCCAAGTCCCTTCCAGCTGGAGACGGTCCTACGAGCAAGCCAACGGCAAAACGTTCGGCGAAATTCGCGAGCATGGATATGCTCCGATGGATCTCTACGGCTACCCGAAAGAATGGGACGGAGCGGAAGCGGGCGTGTTGCATCGAAGTTTCCATATTCCCGAATCCATGTGGGGAGAGCGGATCGTGCTGCGGATGGACGGCATCATGCAAAAGGCCGTCATTTTTCTTGATGAGGAAGAGGTCGCCGTATGGGAAGATGGCTACCTGCCGCTGCGTCTCGATATCACGCCTTGGGCCGAGCATGGGCATGAGCATCATCTCCATGTCATATGCGGCAGTTTCGATAAAGTAACGTTGGCAAACGGCATGGAGAAGGTGACCGGGCTGATGGGCTCCTGGTTCGGCAATGTTGCCCGGGGAATATGGCAGGACGTTTATCTAGAAAGCTATCCGGTCTTGTCTATAGAGGATGTAACCATCCGCACATCCGTTCGGAAAGGGCGGCTTGAACTGGATGTCACCGCTGGGGCGGCGGAAATAGGAGGGGAGCTCGATCCCCTTCAAGTCAGATTGAGCGTGCGGGAGATTGGCATGCTAAGGCAAGGAGAAGATTCAGATACAAGGGAAAATGCATATTCGATAAGCAGTGACCATTATACGGCTGATGAAATGAAACCATCGCAAGGCCGAGGGCGAGGAATTGGGATGGAGGGATTACCTGCTGAGGAGGAGGGAGGCGGCGAGCTGCGATTCGGAGATAGAGGGCGGTCCGTGCCTGTCCTACAGGCAGAGCAGACGGCACAGCGCATCGATCCGGTGGAAGAGATGAAGATTAGACTGTGCGAAAACATACGCGACGGGACGGTCTACCGCGCTTCCTTTAATTTGGAGTGGAGCGATGCCATCCTATGGGATCCCGATACGCCGTATTTGTATACGGCGAAGCTTGAGCTTGTAGAAGGTGAGAAGGTGCTAGACCGTCGCGAGGAAGTGTTTGGTTTCCGTGAATTTTGGTGCGAAGGTCCGCAATTCATGCTGAATGGCATCCCGATCCGATTGCGAGGCGATTCGTGGCATTTTCAAGGCGGACTGCAGCAGACGGAAGCCTATATCCGGAACTGGTACCGAATGTGCCGTTCCGTTGGGATCAACAGTATCCGGCTGCACGCTGAGCCTTATCCGGAGGATTACGTTCGAGTCGCCAACGAAGAAGGGATGCTGATCATCGACGAAACGGCGATATACGGATCAAGTAAATCCATGCTTGCCGACCACCCCGATTACGTGGACAACTGCAGGAAGCATGTACAGCGGCTCGTGAAACGTGACAAGAACCACCCGTCCGTGATCATGTGGAGCCTGCAGAACGAAATGCGCTGGGTGGATGGCCGGGACGGCTATAAGCGGCATATTCCTGGCTTCATGGAGGCGATCCGGGAACTGGACGCCACGCGTCCGATCGTCGCCGAAGGAGACAACCGGCTGGTGTCCAAAGCGCACACGGAGGTGGAAAGCCGCCATTACAACATTGACGGCACCATCGCGCAGTGGGACCGTACCATACCCCTTACCTTCGGTGAACACGGTGGCTGGTGGTATATATGTCCGCAAAACAGCAGTATGTATGTGGGGCTGCGGGCATATCGAGATTCGGACGAAAGCACGGCGGGGCTGGCACAAAAGGAACGTCTATTCGTGGAGTATGCGCGGCGGCAAGGCGTCTCCGGCATTGCGACCTTCAATTTCGCCCATTATTTCATGAGGGCTATGCCGGAAAGTGATGTTGGGATAACGCCGTCCGAACCGGGCTTGCCCGGGGTGAAGCCCAAGGTGATACCGGCCTATTCGCTTACGATCAACAACGGCTTGCTGCCTGATGCTCCGATGTACGTCCCTAATCCGGCTTTTTTCATCATGGCGGAGGCGTTTAAGCCAGTCACGATGTTCGCAGCCGAATACAACTACTGTTTCTACGACGACGAAACGATCACCCGCAGCTTTGACGTCTTCAACGACACATTGTCCGCACAGGATGTTCGGATCGAGTGCATGATTAGGCAAGGGGAAACAATCGTTCAAGAACGCAGTTTCATATTCCGGCAGGAGCCAGCCGAGCAGAAAACCATTGCGATGTCGTGGACTCCGCTCTCCGTCGAGACCGAAGGAATGACAGAGCTGACGGCAGTGCTGTTCCACGGCGATCATCTTATGCATGAACTTCGGAAGGAATACCGGCTTGTGTCGGGAAGCCTCCTTCGCCATCCGGCTGACGTTGGGCGCCCGGCAGCTTACTGGGGATCGGATGAAGATTACTCCAAGATCCGAAATCTTGTTCCGGACTGCAAGCGGGTAGCCCGGGATGGGCTTGCTCTGCTGTCATGCGATCATTTGCTTATCATCGGCAGTAAGGCAGAGGACCCGGATGGCGGGTTGGAGACAGAGTTAAAAGGCTTCGTCGCACGCGGCGGACGCCTGCTGATGCTGGAGCAGCGCGGGTTGTCGCTAGGCGGCCGGCTGAGGCTGTCGCGGAGACCGTTTCTTCGGGCCCATGCCGGAGATTACCAACATCCGGTGCTGAAGGGTTTAAGCGACCCAGATCTAATGTTCTGGCACGAGGAGCTTCGCGAAGAGGGCCCGCTGCCAATCATCCACGCCGCTTTCGAAAAGCCGATCCAAGGCGATTTCACGCTGCTGCTGGAGTGCAGCGCCGGCGACTTCGGCGACGGTGGGGATTTATGGTCGCCGCTCTTGGAGTACCGAAGCGGAAGCGGCATGTTTGTGGCTAATCAGCTGGAGCTGATGGCTAATCTTCGTCACGTTCCGCAAGCCTGCCTGCTGCTGCGCAACCTGCTGGCTTACATCGGTCGCAACGAAATCGCTGACAGTGCGACTGTGCGGCCGGTGGGGGCGCTGGTCCGTCCCGGCGGGGAAGCGGCTGCGTTCCTCGAGCGGCTGTGTCTGCGCTACACCGTGCTGGATGCAGCTGCGCTGATAAATGAGGCTGCGGCCCACGACGAAAATGGACGAGGCGATCTTCCCGCATTCTCTGCGCAATCATTCGGCCTGCTCGTAGCAGAAGCAAGCTTGCTTGCAGCTCCTGGAGCACCTGAGGCCGCGCGGCGCTATGCCGAAGCAGGCGGACATGTGCTTGTCCTGCCGGCGGACAGCAGTCAGCATGACACCCTTGCCCGCCTGTTGGACCGTCCTGTACGCGTGGATGCTTATGAGGCGTACCATCTCGCGGCGGCTTACAGCAACGAGGCCGTACGCGGCTTTAGCCCGGTCGACCTGTTCGGCTACGACAAAGTATTTCTGTCTCCCCGGGAAACCTCAAACCCTTTGCTAGCCGCCTTCCGACTTGAGGTTGCGGGAACGGACGCCTTATGCGTCAGCGTGGAGGGAACCGCTTGGAAGGATTATTTTGTCAATGGCTGCACAGCGGAATACAGCCGTCTCGCACTGGTCGAGCTGAATCGCAGGAAAGCGCGTTCCCCCGGAGCGTTTCTGGTCCAAGCGAGGACGGGGGCAGGCTCCATCCTGTGCTCGCAGCTTCTGCTAGACCCCGACAATGAGAAGGCACTACGGCTATATACCCGTTTGCTCGCCAATCAGGGAGCAATCTTTGATGACGGCTTGCTGGCGAGCGAAAAAGACGACGGAGCATGGGCCGTGGAAGCGGTTATGGCACTGCCTTGCCCGCCTCATATCGATTATGAGGCCATGAAGACATACTATACCGACCCCGAATTTTCGTTAAACAATTTGGGTGAAGGCCTATACGGCTGGATGCAGAAAAAAGAACGGCTGCACAAGGATGGGATGATGCGGATCGCCTGCGCCGGATATGATCCATGGTTTATGAGCTGTTTTGTACAGGTCCCTGAAGGAGCTACGCCATTCCGCAAGGGACGATTGCAAGTCCATGCCAATGTGCCGTATACCATTTACCTGAACGGTAAGCATGTGCCAGAACCGGAGCGCGAGCTTGTCCTGAAGGGCGGCCTTAACCGACTGATTGCAATCGTCCGCGGAACCGGCGAGGATATTGTCTTCGGCATGACCTTTCTGCACGCGGACGGGACGTACATGAGGGATCTGGAATACCGCATGACCCTGGATGAAGTCGAACCGAAATAGTCGCACGCATAGGATTGGGACGGGCGAGAGCAGGTGAAGCAAATTGGATATGGGGAGGACATTATGGACTGGAACGCTGTCATCGAACGAACTTTACACACAACAAAAGCGAATATCGCCCGATTTGGAAATCGGTTTCCGCATGTCGGAAACGGGGACGGCAAGTATCAACTGGTCAATCATACGGATTGGACGGAAGGATTTTGGTCTGGCATCCTGTGGCTGAGTTACGAGTATAGCAAGGATCCTTGCTATTATAAGGCGGCTGTCCGATCCGTGCGTTCGTTTCAAGAGAGATTAGCGAAAAACCAAAAACTGGAGCATCATGATATCGGCTTCTTGTATTCATTATCCGCTCAAGCGCAATGGATTGTTGAACGGGACGAAGCTGCCAAGAACACGGCACTACAAGCGGCCGATGCGCTCATGAGACGATGGAGGCCCTCGCTTCAGCTTATCCAGGCATGGGGCCCAGAAAACGATCCCCAAAACGGCGGCCGGATCATCATCGACTGCCTGATGAATCTGCCCTTGTTATGCTGGGCCACCGAACAGACCGGAAAAACTGCATATGCCGATGCCGCGCGCATCCACGCTGACAAGAGCTTAAAATTCCTGGTGCGTGGAGACGGCTCTTCCTACCATACTTTTTATTTTGACCTGGAATCAGGCGATTCCATGCGCGGCGGAACGCACCAAGGATACAGGGATGGTTCTACGTGGTCGCGGGGGCAGGCTTGGGGCATTTACGGATTTGCGTTAGCCTATCGTTATTTCAAAGATCCGCAATATTTGGATACGGCCATTCGGATGGCGCGTTATTACATCGACCACCTTCCAAATGATCATGTCGTCTATTGGGATTTTGACGTCCTGCCATCGGTGCTTATGCCGAGGGACAGCTCCGCCTCTGCCATTGCGGCATGCGGGATGCTTGAAATCGCCGACCAGTTGCCAGGCGATGATCCCCAAAGGGAATATTATCTAAATGCCGGTCGGCGTTCAATGGTTTCGATGGTTACTGGTTATTTTGCGGACGGTAATCCGGATGAAGAAGGTTTTCTGCGGCATGGTTCGTATTTTGTCAGGGGAGGGATCGCGCCGGATGATTTTGTTATATGGGGAGATTATTTCTTTCTCGAAGCACTCATCCGATTAAACAATGGGCGTCCCGGCTATTGGTATGAACGTGAAAGATAGCTGGACTTAAAAAAATGAGAATCCCTGTGCTTTTAGGTAAAGCACAGGGGTTCTCGATGCGGTTTGGGCCCTTGCGTGTGAAGGGCTTTTTTGCTTGTAGAATATGAACTTTAATGGGCTGTTATGAACGATGAACGCGGATTGGAAGCTGTGTCAACATTTGTCCTGCTGCAGACGGACTCAGGTTATCCTCCAGTTTAAAGTCAGCCATCGGCTCAATTCGCGGAAAATAATCCATAAATCTGCTTATCGCAATGTTTGCTTCAAGTCGCGCCAGCGGAGCACCCAGGCAGAAGTGTGCGCCGTTACCAAAAGTTAAATGCTTTTTGTTATTGGCCCGGTGGATGTTCAAAGTGAAGGGATCCTCGAATACCTCCTCATCCATATTGGCAGCACTCATCCATGCGATGACGACGTCGCCCTGCTTCAAATCCACGCCGAGTATGTTGTTATCCTGTTTTACGGTACGGTCCATTTTGGCAATGTTAAACCGATAGCGGAGCATTTCCTCTACGGCATTAGGAAGAAGCTCGCGGTCGGCCCGAATTTCGCCATAAATTTGGTTGTTATCATATAAAAAGGAATAGAACGTATTGGCTAACAGCAGCGTCGTCGTTTCAATACCCGCACCGAGAATGAACATCGTCGTTCTGACGATCTCGTCATCCGATAATCGATCTCCATCCACCTCGGCTTGAATGAGGTCGGAGATGATATCGTCAGATAGATTTGCTCTTTTTTGCACGATATGAGGGTAGAGATAATTGTAATATTCCTTGGCTGCATGACGTTTCAGTTCCTGTACATCTTCCGAATGGTCTTTGGGCAAGGGGAGGAATAAATGGTTGACCCATTCCTTAAACAACAGGCGGTCTTCCGAAGGGACGCCGAGCAGATCGGCGATGACGATGGTCGGCAGCGCACTCGCGTAATGTTGAACGATATCAACGACATCGGCGTCTCCCAATTCGTTCAGAAGCTGGTCCGCAATCTCTTGAATGCGCGGCTCCCAGAGCTTTAAACTGCGAGGGGTAAAAGCGGCGGAAATCAATGCTCGACTTTTTTGGTGCTCCGGCGGATCGGATTGAAGGTTGATTTTACTCATCATCTGGCCTTCGGCATTGTCGGCACCAACGCTAATCGTCGTTCGGGTTCTTGCACTAGAGAAATATTCATGATCCTTGAGAACCCTCTTTACATCATTGTAGCGGAAGACGTTCCATGTATGGGTTGCCTGGTTATAAACGATGGGCTCATGCTGCAATTTGTGCTTGTACCAATCATAAGGATTGAATTCTTCGGTCGGTGAATGGAATTGCGTGATTTCCTCTAAAGAGATGATATCATGATTCATTACATTCCCTCCAATGCTAGTGTAATATACCATATGTTAATTTAACATAATTCCACAACTGGTCATAGTTTCCAATGACCCATGTCCAAAGTTCCGTTTATATTCTGCCTTGTCGGATTTTAGTAGAACATATACTCTAGAGGTGTGCTGCTTCGATGCAGCGATTTTGCCAAATCCGTTGACGAAAGGCTTGAGCCATCATGTATCTTGAACTTCTCATTCTGATCCAAATTGAAAAATCTCCGAAACACGGTTATGAAATAAAAAAAGAAATACAAAAGGATCTCGGTTATTTGATGGACGTCAATCACAATATGTTATACCCGACATTGCGAAAATTTACGGATGAGGGGTTTGTACGCAAACATAGGAATGAGCAAGAAGGCAGACCGAATCAGTATATATATGAAATTACAGAAGCAGGCAGGGGGAAAATCGCCAACCTCATTAATGAATTCACCGAAAAAGACGCAAAACATCAAATCGAATTCATGGTAAGAGTGTCCCTGTTCGAGCGGATTTCTAAGGAGGACCGAATTCGAATATTACTTAGGAGAAAGAAGGACTTGGAAGATCTGCTGTCCGATATCGAGAGAAGACTGGATGAAGGTGGGGAGGCGTTATTCCGGGACGAGGTTCTGCAGTATTCGATCTCTCAGGTTAAAGGTGAATTGACGTGGATTGAGAAACTGATTGATAGCGTAACCTGATGGGTGAATAGAACTTCCACCAGTTCTTGATGAACTTGGCGTTTGGAAAATGTTCGAGCCCTATGGCGTATTGGTGAATTTTCACGATGAAGGCATCGTCTGATTAGAGTGATCTTTCGGGAGCCGAAGAAGTTTGATCTGGCGCCAATTGCGGGAGTGATATTAGTACCGATGAAACGATCGTTATCAAGGAGACTGAATGAGCGTGAGGGACCAAGAGAGAGTATAGCATTTGGCCAAAGCTGAACTTATATTCGGGCAGCCGTCTGTTACGGGGATTTTCTGTTCCAGATGGAGAACTACGATGCGTCTGCAGAATGGCTCCGCCGTGCACTCGATCAATATACGGCCGCATGCTGATAAGGATGTATTGAATATGGAAGTGAATTGCGCCCGCGGGTATGACGAGGATCAGGTCAATGAATTTTCCAAATCGTTCGTATATTCTGGACAAAAGAACCCACAATATGAAGGGCGTATAATAACTTTAGGAGGTACATGAATGCAATTTGAACAATCACAAAATCATCAAAACATGGAGACAGGTACGATTCCACCGCAAATGAACCATGGTGGTCATGAAATGTTTGATGTCCACGAAGTCTTGGCAGGGGCAATCAACACCATGAACACGTATACCATTCTGAGCGGGCATGTACAGGATCCGGAGCTTCGGGATATCTTGCAGCGCCAGCAGCAATTTATGGCGGATGAGTACAACATCACTTTAGAGTGCTTTAAAACAGGACAAGATCCGTCAAAGCCGACGCAAAGCTATAAAATGAAGCAGGGCAATGACTTTATTTACGGCATGAAACCAGGTCAACCGAAAAAACCAATGCAGTCCACAGCTGAGATCAACGATGAGACCATCGCGCTCAGCATGTTGAATGCAGTGAAATCGGGTGCTACGATGAAAACCAATGCTGCCATGGAATCTACGAATCCGGTCGTGCGCCGTGTGCTTGCCGATTCCCTTCCCAACTGCATTGAAATGGCTTATGAGATTTCGCTTTATCAAAATAAGCATGGCTACTACCAAGTACCGCAGCTGCCTCAGCAAGATATGCAGTACATGCAGAATAGTTACGGCACTGCCCCGATGCAGCCGCAAATGCCTGGCAAAATGGCCCCTCACTAAAAACCAAAGCGCTATGTCCGCATGGACAGGGCGCTTTTTTAACTCTTCCCAAGGGAAGAGTAATACATAAACCCCCACACATTGGATATCAATGCATTAGAAGTCGCGATTCTTGCGGCTTTTTTTTGTGGAGGATCTTCTCACTATGTTAACAACTTTAAATAGTTTATAATGATTAGATAATAGTAGATATTTTAATCTATCAATATTTATAATAGACTATAATATGGTGATTATTGACACAGAAAAGGTGTGTTTTCAGGGGACGCCTTGCTTTTTAATGACATTTTTAGCAGGGACGTCTACTCTTTTTTCAAATATATGGGATAAGGAAGGTTTATAATGAGCAACATGGAGAAAAAAACAGACGTAATCTTAATTGGTGCCGGCGTTATGAGTGCGACATTGGGATCCTTACTGAAAGAGCTAGTACCTGAATGGGAGATCAAAGTGTTTGAGAAACTCGCAAGCGCGGGGGAAGAAAGCTCCAATGAATGGAATAACGCGGGGACCGGCCACTCCGCACTGTGCGAGCTTAACTATACGTCCGAAAAACCTGACGGATCTATCGACATCAGCAAAGCGATCAATATTAACGAACAGTTTCAGGTTTCAAGACAGTTCTGGTCTTATCTGGTAAGCAGCAATCTGATTCGCAATCCGCAGGACTTTATCATGCCTATTCCTCATATGAGTTTAGTGCAAGGCGAAAAAGACGTGGCTTTTTTGAAAAAACGTTTTGAAGCGCTGTCAAACAACCCGCTCTTTCAAGGGATGGAATATTCCGAGGATCCGGATCAGCTGAAGGAATGGATTCCGCTTATTATGGAAGGGCGTACAGTGAATGAGCCGTTTGCGGCAACCAAAATCGACTCCGGGACGGACATAAACTTTGGCGCTTTAACGCGCATGCTGTTTGACCACTTGAAGAGCAAAGGCACCGAGATTCACTACAAGCATAGCGTCAAGGATATTAAACGTACACAAGATGGTTCGTGGAAAGTGAAAGTGCATGATATCGTGAACGGTAAAACCGAATATCATACGGCCAAGTTCGTCTTTATCGGCGGCGGGGGTGGAAGTCTGCATTTATTGCAAAAAACCGGTATTCCCGAGTCAAAACATATCGGAGGATTCCCGGTAAGCGGACTATTCATGGTGTGTAAGAAACCGGAAGTGGTAGCGCAGCATCATGCTAAAGTATACGGAAAAGCCAAGGTTGGCGCCCCTCCGATGTCGGTTCCCCACTTGGATACAAGATTTATTGACAACCAAAAAGCATTGCTCTTTGGTCCGTTTGCCGGCTTCTCGCCCAAGTTCTTAAAAACGGGTTCGAATTTTGATTTAATAAGCTCCGTCAAACCGAATAACCTTATGACCATGCTCGCCGCCGGTGTAAAAGAGATGGCATTGACCAAATACTTGATCCAGCAAGTGTTGCTTTCGAATGAAAAACGCATGGAAGAATTACGCGAGTTTATTCCGAATGCCAAGAGCGAGGATTGGGAAATCGTCGTGGCGGGCCAACGCGTACAAGTGATTAAGGATACTCCTAAGGGGAAAGGAACGCTTCAATTCGGGACGGAAGTGGTTAGTGCTGCAGATGGCTCGGTTGCTGCCTTGCTCGGCGCTTCCCCGGGTGCTTCGACGGCCGTTCACGTTATGCTAGAGGTATTAGAAAAATGCTTCCCGCAGCAGATGAAAGAGTGGGAGCCGAAAATAAAAGAAATGATTCCTTCTTACGGCATGTCCCTTGCAAACAACCCAGCCCTATTCGAGGAAATTCAAGAATCAACTGCGCAAGCGCTAGGTTTAAGCTCAAAAGCATTGGTCTATAGTTAGTATCTTGGATGTAGAAATAAGAACCTTTGATTCTCTTATGGATCGAATGAAATCGCGTCGCTGGAAGAACCGTATGTTCCTCATCCGATTATTGGCTTTGAGTAATCCGCAGGGCAAGAACATACACGCATAAGAAAGTCGCCATATTGGCGACTTTCTTGATTTTACGATCGTATTAACTCAATCATTGCGTAAGGAATCAACGGATGAAATTAAAGTCGACTCACACATCCTCAAGAAGCTCTTATGGTTTTACCGTACCTGTTTGACGATCCGAATGTGCGCTGTACCCCGTTTCATCTGTAGCGACTGCGATAGATGAATAGGCTGATAAGGAGACGGTGACGAATAAGGCAGCAAGCAATAAAACGAATCTTCTTTTCATGGACAAACCTCTTTTCTATTGGGATTATATTCCATATCCATTTTAGAGCACACCAATAGCTTTTGAAAAGAGCATGAGAGAAAGATCGAGGAGTGTTTTTATCATAAAGGGAGGATCATGCTGAACAAAAAATGACCGTTACGATGTTTGAGTTTAAGCACTCCGTTATGCAGCTCAATAATGCTGCGGGCAATGGAAAGTCCAAGTCCTGAACCGGATTGGATTTTCTGTACGGTACGGGAGTCGTCGGCTTTGTAGAAACGATCGAATAGCCGCGCCTCCTGCTCTTTCGTAATCGGCATTCCTTCATTTTCAATGGACAGTTCCATATGGTTATCGTAACGAGTTAAGGTAATGTTGATCATGCCAGGCTTCACCGAGAACTTGAGCGCATTCATCAACAGATTGTCGATAGCTCTGCGAATCATCTCTGGATCCGCCTCACGCAGAAGGGGGCTTTCATCGATATTCATCTCCAATTGAAGCTGGTTTTCCTTGGCAATTGGCTCCAACTCAACCAAGAGCTGAACCAGCAGTTCCCTCAGGTCAATCCTTTCCATCTCCGGCTTTGTTTCATTCGAAGCTAATCGGGTGTATGCGAACAAATCGTCAATGAGCTGTTTGAGCTGCAGCGCTTTATTGTAGGTATTGTTTACAAAACGGTCATGTTCCTCTGAGTCCTGGTACGCCTTATCTTTCAGTAAATCCAGGTAACCGATAATACTGGTGAGGGGTGTTCTCAAGTCATGAGAAACGCCGGTGATCAGCTCCAATTTGGCTTTCTCGATCTGTCGTTCCCGGCCAATCTGCTTCTCCAGCTTCTCGGCCATGGCGTTGATATTCAGCGCAATATCCCCCAGTTCATCTTTTCTTTTTACCTTGACCCGGTAATGCAACTGGCCTTGGGCGACGATGTCCAGACCAGATGCCATTTCCGATACGTATCTGATGATGTTGCGAGTCAAGAAGAAGAATGTAAATAAGAAGGGGAGGATGAACGACAGCAGCACAACCAGCAAATTCACATAGTAGACTTCTGAGAATCGAGGGGTCGCCAGGGAGACTAACAAACCCACAAGTATACTGATGAAAAAGGACCAAAGCATCCGCATGCGTAAATTGCCGGCGCCCGTGAGCATGAAATACAGTTTATTTTTCAATTTTATAGCCTACCCCCCAAACTGTCTTGATGTACTGCGGCTCACGGGGGATCAGCTCAATCTTTTCTCGGATGTTGCGGATATGGACCATCACCGTATTATCTGAGAAAAATGGAGTCTGTTCCTTCCAAACACACTCATGAATCTTGCTTACGCTGAAAATCTGTCCGCGATTTGCCGCGAGGAGCTCAAGGATTGAAAATTCAATAGGTGTCAGGGAAACCACCATACCACGAACCGTAACGACATGCTGTTTTTTGTTGATGACCAGGTCCTCGATGCGAATCTCGGATTGGTCCTCGTCCCGGAGGTTCAGGAAATTTTGCCGCCGCAATTGTGCCTTTACCCTCGCCATAAGCTCTACCGGATGGAACGGCTTTGTGACATAGTCATCCGCTCCAGTGGAAAGTCCGGTAATCTTATCCAGTGATTCCACTTTGGCCGAGAGCATGATAATTGGTATCGCCGATCGCTCACGGATTTGGAGACAGGCGGCAATGCCGTCCATTTTCGGCAGCATTACATCGAGAATTATGAGTTGAATATGATGCTGCTGAAGAAGTTCCAGCGCCTGCAGTCCGTCTTCGGCCTCCAATACGTGATAGCCTTCGTTGCGAAGATAAACATGCAGGACATCACGAATTTCCTTGTCATCATCGACGACCAGAATGTTAATGTTGTTCAAGGACGAGTTCCCCTTTGCAAAGTATGCTTGCCGTTCTTAGTAGATCCACGTTGAATTTCTCACAATCTAATGAAAGAGTATCATATCGGACAAGAAATGATAAAGTTTTAAACCATCGAAAAAAACAATGCGGACAACTGCCTTATGATGTTCATGGATTCAGCAGAGCATAGGATTATCACCAAATAGCGCTGAAGACAGGTTAGTCTTACAGTTTCGCCTTACTCGAGCCTTCTTTTTTCCGACACACGTATACGAAGGCGGGAGGGAAGTTTCTAGGCACGAAATGGATGTCGAGGATGTCAAAATGCTCCATGAGCTGCCTCTTCATCTGTTGTGAATATTGAAAAGCAATAAAGAGCCCGTCCTTTTTCAATGTTGCCACAATTTCGGCGACGATGCGATCCCGAATGTATTGCGGAAAGTTGAAAAAAGGGAGTCCGCTGATGATGCAGTCCAGTGATTCGATACCCTCCTGTTTAAGAAAAAGCCGGAGGTGGCTGCCATCGGTGTAACAGGGATAATTCGGATACCGTTCCTTCAGCTGCCCGCGCAGATAAGGATCTTTTTCGAATAAAATCACTTGGGTTTCCGCTCCGGCCGCCAGCTGTATTTGCTTCGTAATTACACCTGTGCCGGCGCCAAGCTCCGCTACCGTTCGTATACGGCCCCAGGGCACTGGCTTCATCATAGCAAGGGCAAGCTCTTTAGAGCTTGGCGCTACACTCCCGATCTGTCCCGGTGAAAGAAGAAATCTGCCTAAAAACATGGTTTGCTCATGTAACCAATCCATTAGCTTTGTCATTATGTCATTTCCCCCTAGAATCATGTGATTGGTTCCATATTAAGGGGGAGATCTTGGGATAAAACGGAGGAATTTCTGAATTATTTCTGAAGAATATATGAAAAACCGTATCGAGGTTCGTGAGCTTAATACCCATCATTAACGAGCAGGTGCCGCGACAGCCTGCTCGTTTTATTATGTTGCCAGGGATCACAGATCAATATTTCGGATAATATTGAAAGTTTGCAGGATATTATGAATGGGCCAAGCCTCTTATAATGAAATCAAGAAATTGATAACACTTACATAACGACCATAGGAGGCTTATCCATGAAAATTACCCGGCATCCGGAGAATCCGATCGTAGTGCCTGGACTTTACGATTGGAGAAAGGTGACGGTATTCAATCCGGCCGTCATTATCGATAACGGAAAATTCTATATGATTGAACGGACGGCAGGCTCCCTGACTCCCTGCAAAAACTACCTGGGACTCCTGGAAAGCACGGACGGCGTGCATTTCACCCACGTGCTGGACGAGCCCGTTGTAACGCCGGACCAGCTGGGATTCCCCTACGGCAGCATCCAGGACCCGCGGATCGTCAAGATCGACGATACCTTTTATTTGAACTATGCATTGCGTCCGTGCGCCATGAACTATTACCCGACGGGAGCCGGCATCCCCGAACGCTCGATTCCCGAGTATCCGGACGGCTGGGGCGAAGAGGAAGGTCACTGGCTGACGCGTTCCGGGATATTGACTTCCAAAGATCTCATTCACTGGGAGTACCTGTGCGATACAACGCCACTGGATATCAATGATCGCGATAACATTCTGTTCCCGGAGAAAATCAACGGCAAGTATGTGCTGCTTCGCAGACCGGAAGAATATGTAGGGGAGCCATACGGAACAGAAAAAGCAGCCATGTGGATCAGCTACTCCGAAGACTTGGTGCATTGGGACGAGCCCAAGCTGTTGGCAAAGGCCGAGAACAACGATTGGGAGTTTAAAAAAATCGGCGGCTCGACGCCTCCGGTGCGAACAGACAAAGGATGGCTGGTGCTTTATCACGGCGTGGACGAGGATACAGTGTATCGCGTAGGGGCCTTGCTGCTGGATTTGGAAAATCCGGAAAAATTCATCGCCAGAACCCGTCGCTTCATTATGGAGCCGGAGACGTATTATGAGAAGTTCGGCTATCAGATTCCCAATGTCGTCTTCCCGACAGGCAATGTGGTCAAGGACGGGCTCCTCTATATCTATTATGGCGTGACGGATACGGCGATTGCCCTCGCAACGGTTCCTCTGGATGAGTTGGTAGATTATATTTTGAACGAACCGCAATAACGAGAGGAGTGAAGGCGTGGCAGAGCAGTTGGTTTCTCTGTCGCGCTTTCCCTAGAATCTAATATGTAAGCGATACCATTTATTTGAAAACTTGCAAATTTGATGTTATTAAAATTGACGTTAAAACTGAAATTATGTATTTTGTAAGTTTCCGTGTGATTTAAAACGACTTAAAAATATTAGATGAAATCGTTTTTTTAATGGATATTGGGATCTTCAGCCTAATTGTATAATGAATATATCTTATATTGTTAAATATAAGAACATTATATGTAACATATAAAGAGAGGGGTATGAAAACATGAAAACGTCTAAGAAGCTTAGAACGATGCTGCTCACCGGAACAGCCGCGCTGCTGCTCATGTCAACCGTAGCCTGCGGATCTGGAGAGAAAGACGCTGCCGAACCGGAAAAGGTTACGTTGAACATCATGCATCCATGGACTTCGCCGAACGTGGATAACGAGGTGTACAAGGAACGGATCGCCGAGTTCGAAAAACAGCATCCTGACATCATCATCAAGCAGGACGGGGTAGCGGCAACCGAGTATAAAACGAAACTGCGCACGCTGGCTGCCGCAAACAACCTGTCGGATATTAATGTAGTATGGCCTGGTGCCGATCTGGCTCCCTTGGTAGCCGGAGATCTGCTGATGCCGCTGGATGGCCTGATGGACAATTGGAAGGAGATTTTGCCGGAGGACGCATTGGCCGGGTTTAACCAGAACGACAGTCAATTTGCCGTGCCGACCAAACAAACCTTCGTGGATATTATTTACTACAACAAGGAAATGTTCGCTGGAGTCGGCTATGACCAATTTCCGGCTACCTACGACGAATTCATTGATGCAGTGAAAAAGCTGAAAGAAGCCGGTATTACGCCGATCTCTCTGGGCAACAAAGAGAAATGGCCGCTTCAGTCGTCCTTCTTGTCCATTATCGGAGACCGTTATGTAGGCAGTGATTTCTTGCAGAAAATTCTGAACAAGGAAGCCAAATTTACCGATCCCGAATATGTGAAAGCGATTGCCGTCATCGACGAACTCGCCAAGCTGGGGGCATTCAATACCGATGCAAACAACATGGATTCCGTGCAAGGCCAGGATTACTTCATCCAAGGCAAGGCAGCCATGCATATCTCTTCTTCTACCGTTGACGGAAGGATCCGTATCAACAACGAGGAAGGGGACAAATTCGGCATTGCGCTCTTCCCAAGCGTTCCAGGTGGCTCTGGCGATCCGGTGAAAAGCGCCGGCGTCGTTCAATACGGCATTGCCATTAAAAAGGGACTGAGCGATGAAAAGAAAGCGGCTGCTGAGGAATTTATTAAGTTTTTCGTCAATGAGGACTTGTACAAAGATCTGATCAGTAAAGGCGTTGTCGTACCAGCCAACGTTGAAATTCCTGAAGACGCGAGTCCGTATCTCAAGGAAATGCTGGAGTTGACCAACAAGGGAACGGCACCGGTGTTCGACAGCGTCATTCCGACGCAAGTTACTGACGTCATGCAGAACGGATTGCAAGCTCTGACCATCGGCAGAGGGACGCCGGAGGAGCTCGCCCAAGAGGTGCAGGAAGCTTTCGACAGCATGAAGTAAGAAACAAATTTCCTTACTTAAGTCAAGATCATGATGGCACAAAGAAAAACCCGGCAGCGGGTTTTTCTTATTAAAGGCAGAAAGAAAGGAGTTACGCCAATGCATACGCTTAAGCATACGAAATGGGCTATTTTCTTGGGCTTGGCGCCAGCACTCATTATCTATATATGTATTGCTATTTTTCCCATCGGCTTATCGGTCTATTATTCTTTGATGAACTGGGATGGGATCACGCCTATGCGTTTTATCGGGCTGGACAATTTTGTTGATATATTCAAGGACGATATTTTTTGGCTGTCCGTTAAAAACAACATCATTATCATGTTTACCGGGATAGCGGGACAAATCCCGCTTGGCCTGCTGCTTGCCCTGCTATTGAATCGTGGGCTCAGGGGCTCCAGTTTCTTCCGGACCATCGGATTTTTGCCCGTGGTCATTTCATCGGTTATGGTGTCCCTGATCTGGGGCATGGTATACAACACGGAATACGGGATGCTGAACAACCTGCTAGGCGTTTTGGGGCTTGAGAGCTGGCAGCAAAATTGGCTGGGCGATCCGTTTTGGTCCATGATCTCCATCAGCATCGCTTATATATGGCAAAACTGCGGATTATATATGATCATTCTTTTGGCCGCATTGCAGAATATCCCCGATGAAGTCAATGAGGCGGCTGCTCTGGATGGGGCAACCGGTTTAAGCCGGATCATGCGGATAACCATTCCGATGATCCGGGGGACATTGCTCGTCTCCGTTGTATACAGCATCAGCAATTCGTTCCGCGTGTTCGATCTGATCCAGATCATGACCGGCGGAGGACCGGCACATGCGACGGAGGTTATGACTGTCTATATGTATAACAACTCATTTATGAATATGAGATTCGGCTACGGCAGCGCGGTATCCGTATTGATTTTGCTGTTTAGCCTTATCGTCATTACGATCGTGAATCGAATCGCTAGAGAAAAAGAATAGAAGGGAGAGGGAGGAGATGTACAGACAAACGAAATGGTTCCATTTAACGGCATACACTTTTTTGGGGATATTCGCTATTATTAATATAATCCCTTTCTTTTGGATGATTGTAGATTCTTTCAAAACCGAGCAGGAATATGCGGCGAACCCGTTCTCCATACCGACTGAACTGCAATTCTCTAATTACGCGAAGGCGTGGGAAGTCGCGAATATGGATACCTACTTCCTTAATAGCATCATTGTAACAGTTGTGTCGTTGATTGTGACGGTCCTTCTCGGATCGCTTGCCGCGTACTTTTTGGCCCGGTTCAATTTTAAGCTGCGCGGTGCGACTTACGCGATATTTCTGCTGGGCATGGTCGTTCCGATTCACGCGACCTTGATTCCGATCTTCTTAATCATGCGGAATCTGCATTTGCTGGATACCCATTTATCGCTGATCCTTCCGTACACGGCCTTCCATTTGTCCTTAACGATTTTTATTCTGGAGGGCTTCATGAGAGGATTTCCGAAAGATCTGGAAGAATCGGGCGTCATGGACGGTGCAGGCGTATTCAAAATTTTCTGGTCGATCATTTTGCCGATCACGCG
The DNA here is from genome assembly GCF_050482385.1 of Paenibacillus lautus. Taxonomy (GTDB): domain Bacteria; phylum Bacillota; class Bacilli; order Paenibacillales; family Paenibacillaceae; genus Paenibacillus_AQ; species Paenibacillus_AQ lautus_B. Next base: position 88,374 of record NZ_JBCNHV010000015.1, on the reverse strand, counting down.
GCCAGCGATTTCAACCGTGGTTATATTGAACTTTATCTATAATTGGAACGAGTATTTGTTTGCGCTCGTCTTGATCAGTTCGTCGTCGCTGAAGACATTGCCGCTTGGGCTCGCCAACTTTGTAGGCATTGAGACGGCCAGCCTTACGCTGCAAATGGCTGCACTGACGATCGCACTTATACCGATCATTATTTTTTACCTGCTTTTGCAAAAACAACTTGTTAACGGCATGACGGCAGGAGCAGTAAAAGGTTAATCCTGTTTCTATTCAACATCATGAAGACATCGAAAGAGGGAATGGACATGCGCGGCAGTTTTGGCTGGATCGGGAATTATGGTCTGAAACAGAAGGCTCTGGTCATTTTCCTCTTTTTTGTCATTCTGCCAACGCTTGGGGTCGGCGTCCTGGCCCAAGACAAGCTGAACGAAGTGCTGCGCAATCAATTTATCCAATCAAGCCAGCGCAGCCTGGAGATCGTAACGAATCAGTTGGAAGAGCAAACGACCATGATTGAGGATATAGCCGATTATTTGATCCTGAGCCATGACATGCGCCAATACCTGCGCCTTGACCCACCGCCAGAGAGCGGGAGGGCTGAGCAGTTGAAGCAAAATCTCGAAGGGTTTCTGACGTTTCAGTTAATGTCCAAAAACTATATCAAATCGATTTCGATCACCGGGTTTAACGGCAATTCCATTGAGATGGGCGAGCCGATTCACGGCAATGAAGAGTCATGGAACCGGCTTGCGGACGAGCATAAAGGCGGGATCGTGTGGAGCAGGGGCTATCCTTCAACCAGCGGTTGGTATGGAGAAGTAAGCCTCGTTTCCTTGTTCCGTGTACTGAATTCCTACGACGAGATCACGCTGCCGCTTGCCCGGCTCGTGATCCGCATGGATGAAGCCAGTATATTAAAACAGCTTCAGCGGGGGTTGACGAGGGATGAGGGGATGGTATTCATCGTGGATTCCGAAGGACAACCCGTTCTGCCTTCCAAAGATAGGTTTCCTTTGAATATCGGCGATGAGGCAGCGTTTACGGATATCGTAACCACAGGGACGATGGGAACTTTCACTTACCGTCACGAAGGTGATGAATACTTGACCTTTCATCAACGGATGGAAAACACCGACTGGAATATCGTTTCCATGGTGCCCAAGGCTGCTCTTGATCAGGATATACGCGGCGTAAGAATCTTGATGCAGGTCATTCTCGTCGGGATTCTCCTGTTGGGTTTATTAGCCTTGATCGGCTTCCACTATACGATCATCAGGCCGATCCTGCGCTTGAAAATTGAGACCAATCGGGTAAAACTCGGCGATTTCTCCGCCAGGGTTCCTATACGTTCCAAGGACGAGATTTCCGAACTGAACCGCAGGTTTAACGACATGGTATCCACGATTCAAGAACTGATCGAGCATAAATACAAGCTGGAACTGCGGGAGCGCGAATCGGAGCTGCGTCTGCTACAGGAACAGATGGATCCGCATTTTCTCTACAATACGCTCGATATGATCCGTTGGACCGCCAGGCTGGAGAAGGCGAGCGAATCCAGTCAGCTCATCGAAATCTTGTCTCGATTTTTGCGTTCCAGCCTGAATAATGGCCATTACGAGACCAGTCTGGCAAAGGAAATAGAATTCGTGCGCTCTTATCTGTATTTGCAGCAGAGGCGGCTGGGTCAAAAACTGAAATACACGCTTTACATGGAATATGATTTGGTAAATTCGCTAACTCTGAAGGCTACCATTCAACCTTTGGTAGAGAATTTCCTCAAGCATGGCATCGATCGAGGAGAGCCGGTAGCGAAGATATCGGTCAAAGCATACAAGCGTGAGGATGAAATCTGGATCGACGTGCAGGATAACGGACGAGGAATGGACGATGTTACGTTAGAGGAGGTCCGAAAGTCTCTCTGTAACGGGGTACAAACCGGTCACAATCGAGGTGCACTCTGCAATATTCATGAACGTCTTTACCTATTTTTTGGAGAACGTTACGGGCTGGAAGTCGTTGAGGCTTCAAGGCAAGGTACCTTGATTCGCCTCAAGCTCCCACATTCTGAAACCTACGGTGGTGAATCGCATGATGCAACACGATAAGACAGTAAAAATGCTCATCGTTGACGATGAACCCGTGATCTGTCAAGGCCTGCGCTATACGATTGATTGGGCAGATCATGGCGTTGAAGTCGTTGCGGAAGCCTATGACGGCAATGAAGCGCTGCAGGTGGTCCAAGAACAAGAGATTGATTTGGTTCTGACGGACATCCGGATGGAGGGAATGGACGGTCTTCAGCTTACTAAAGAGCTGAAGCGCTGCTACCCTCAAGTTCGGGTCATCATGATCAGTGGTTATGAGGAATTCGAGTATGCACGCCAAGCCATCAAGCTTGATGTAACCGATTACTTGTTGAAACCCGTTGATATTGAAGAATTGGTTACAGTCGTGGCTGGAATCGTGGAAGACGTTCGCCGGAAGGATACCCGAATCGAGGGTTCAGTGAAGGACGCCGAGCTTTGGCTTGCTGAAATGGCCGCGCCGTACGAAACTACAATAGCTAAGCCTGCGCCTCCATACCTATTAAACAGTGCCGAGTATAAACTCATTGCCACGCAACTGGAGATGTTCTCGAACCTCGCGGCTACCATGACCGAACAGGATTTTGCGATACTTCAGCAATTGTGGCTGCGCACGATACGCGAAAACCTGGAATCTAGCCGTGTTCGTCACGTATCCGTATTCGTGCATAAAAATTTGTTGATGACCCTGCTGATGACAGATCAACCGCTACTGAAAAGGCAGTGGGATGAAATCCTGCAAAGAATGCTGGATTATTGGCCGATAGAGCATCGCATGTATTGTGCGGTATCGGAGGCCTACGTTTCCTTGGATCAAACCGCAGCCATGTGTTCAGAAGTTCGAAATTTGCTGCCTTATTATGCTTTGGATAACTGCCCTTTGCTGGATCGAGCCTATAGGACCAAGGTTGATAATGGTCGGGTGCTGCGCGATTTTGATAGTGCGGACATGGTCTCGAAGCTGTCCGTGGCGTTATTCAAGCAGGATGCAAATATGCTGGAAGAGCTTGTCGGCGGCATGTTCCAATTTTTCCGCGATCAGCGCTATCTATTGACGGATATGGTGAAGGCATGTGATGAATTATCGATCATGCTGCGGCAGCGCCTTCGACAAAGCGGGCTGACCCAGCTTGAGCATGGTTTGGAAAGGACGTTCGATTTGGATATATGCAATCATCCTGATGCGATCCGGCAGGCGATATCCACGGAAGTGCGTGATCTTCTGCAGCTCATCGACAAGGTTGGCATCGACAGATCATTCTGGATCATTGAGAAGGCCAAGAAGTATATGGCAGAACATTATCTTAGCGATCTGAAAGCATCGGAAGTGGCTGCGTATTTGAAAATTACGCCAAGCTATTTCAGCAATATTTTCAAACAAAGCACGGGAAAAAGTTTCAGCGAATACATGAACGAATTGCGTATTAACGAGGCGAGAAAGTTGCTCCTGACGACGCAGGACAAGGTGTTTGAGATTGCCGATCGCGTCGGCTATAAAGAATACAAGTATTTTGTATCCGTCTTCAAACTGTATACGGGTATGACGCCCAAGAAATATCGGGTCTTGAATATCAAGGAATGAGCATGATTGCCAGGATGGAAGGAGTATAGGGAACATGGAGAAATATCGTAATGCTGCGCTTTCCGTAGACGAGCGTGTGGACGATTTGTTGTCCAGAATGACGCTTCGTGAAAAGGTAGGGCAGCTGAATCAGCATTTGTACGGCTGGATGGCTTATCGGAGATGCGAAGGGACCGAAGCAGAGTTTGAACTGACCGAGCTATTTAAGGAGCATGTCGATTGGGGCGCCGGTATGGGGGCGCTGTATGGATTATTCCGGGCGGACCCATGGTCCGGGGTGACCTATGAGAACGGGATTCCTACGCAAGACAATGCGAAAGTCGCGAATGCCGTCCAGCGCTATGTGATCGAACACAGCCGGCTAGGCATTCCCGTCCTGCTCTCGGAGGAATGCCCCCATGGTCATCAGGCGCTTGACGGGACGCTTCTCCCCGTCAATATGGCCATCGGATCGACATGGAATCCTAAATTAATTGAGCGGGTCTATTCCCAAGTGGCCTCCGAGATCCGAAGCCGCGGGGCCCATATAGGCTTGGTCTCGGTACTGGACATCCTGCAGGATCCGCGGTGGGGACGCTCCGAGGAGTGTTACGGAGAAGATCCTTATCTGGCAGCACGAATGACGGAGGCAGTTGTTCATGGCATGCAGGGAAGAAACCCGGAAGAATGGAAGAACCCGGACAAGGCGGTTGCCGTGCTCAAGCATTTATGCGCTCAGGGAGCAGGGCAGGGCGGACGCAATGCAGGACCCGTTCCCGTTGGCGAGCGGGAGCTTCGAGAAATTCATCTGCCTGCCGCGAAGGCCGGGATAGAGGCAGGGGCGGCCGGCGTTATGGCGGCTTATAATGAACTTGACGGCATTCCTTGTCATGCCAATGATAAGCTGTTAACTGACATTCTGAGAGATGAATGGGGATTCGATGGGATCGTCATGGCGGATGGAACGGCCATCGACCGTTTGGTGTCCATTACGGGAGATTATGAGTCGGCAGCGGGGCTTGCCCTTTCTTCCGGGGTTGATCTTAGCCTGTGGGACAAGTCATTCACGACGCTTGAACAAGCGGTGAAACAAGGGAAGGCCGATATGGAGTACATCGATCGCGCGGTTGGTCGAGTGCTGCGACTTAAATTCCGACTAGGACTGTTCGAGTACCCATACATAGACGAAGGTTTGGCAGCTTCGACCGTGAACAATGCAGCCGCTAAAGACTTGAATGTCTCCGTTGCGAGAGAAGCGGTTGTGCTTCTTAAAAACGACAAAAGCTTACTGCCGCTGAATCGCAGCAGCATCAAACGGCTGGCGGTCATCGGCCCTAACGCCGACAGGCTCTACAACCAGCTTGGGGACTACACCAGCGTTCAGCGCGAGGGCAGCGGGGTCACAGCACTTCAAGGCATTCGAATGTCAGCCCCCGCAGGTACGGACATCGTCTTCGCTCACGGATGCAGCGTCCGAGGCATGTCCACGCAGGGCTTGCCCGAAGCGATAGAAGCTGCCCGCTCCGCGGACGCGGTCGTGCTCGTTCTCGGCGGCAGCAGTGCCCGTCAATTCGGGGACACCTTCGATAATAACGGCGCTGCGATCGTAGCAGAAGGAGATCCAACGGAGATGGATTGCGGCGAAGGAGTCGATCTTGCCGATCTGCGGTTAGGCGGCATTCAGGAACAGCTGGTCCGTGAAATCCACGCGCTCGGGAAGCCGTTGATTACCGTGCTCATACAGGGACGTCCACTGGCCATCGGCGAGGTGGCTGAACTCAGCGATGCACTGCTGTGTGCCTGGTATCCTGGAAGCGAAGGGGGCCGTGCCATTGGCGAGATTCTGTTTGGTCAGGTGAATCCCAGCGGCAAGCTTTCCGTATCCATACCACGCTCCGTGGGTCAATTGCCGGTTTATTATAATCAGAAAAACGCAGGCCGCCCCCGTCCCTATGTCGATATGCCGTCCAAACCGATATATCCGTTTGGATTCGGACTGAGTTACAGCACGTTTGAATACGGATCTCCGGTCATCTCGCAGAAGGAAATGACGATTGACGAGCTTCGATCGGGAGAACGGGCAGAGGTGAGCGTAGAAGTGAAAAACACCGGAAAGATAAAGGGGTACGAAACCGTACAGCTCTACATACAAGCCGATCAATCAGGGATCACCCGTCGCCTGCGAGAATTGAAGGGATTCAAAAAGGTAGCGCTGGAGCCCGGTGGGAGCACCACCGTTACGTTCGAGCTTGGCTTTGAGGAACTGGCCATCTGGAACCGCAACATGGATTACGATGTCGTCCCTTGTCGAGTCAACATCGTTGCGGGCCCCCACTCGGATTGGGACACTGGCGTCGTTGAATTGAAGTTAAAGGCCTAAACGGAGGCTGTAACAAGGAGTTTGTATACATCCGTCTAATCTTCGATATTTTGGAGACAGCATTCCATGCTGTCTCTTTTTGTTGTGAAGAGCCTTATACGTTGACATTAACAAGGAATCGGGATATCATTTAGGAAAATTAGGAAAATGATAATATTTTTTTGTTTTCCTGGACAAGGAGGTGTACCTATTGAGAGACCGAATTGTTGAGGCGGCAAGCCATGAAATCAGGAGAAGAGGATTACGATTTACGATGGGTGACCTTGCCAAACGGCTGGGTATGAGCACAAAGACGTTGTATGGCGTTTTTCCTTCCAAAGACGAGCTGATTGCTGAAATCCTGAATAAGGCGATTGCCGAACTTCAGCATAAAGAGAAGGAAATCCTGAATAACGCCGACCTTGGTACATTAGATAAACTGAAGAAATGTCTTATCCTTATTCCGGCAGATTTTCAGTTTATCGAGATGCAACTCATCACGGAGCTGCAGCGTTATTATCCTAGCCAATGGGACCAGTTGGATCAATTTCTGAATAAGCAATGGGACAGCATCACTGAACTATTTCATGAAGGAATCAATCAAGGACTGTTACGCTCTTTTAATACCAAAATATTTATCGATTTGTATGTAGGGGGCTTCTATCGATTAATTGAGGATTCGGCTGCCCCAAAAAGCAGCATAACACTTCATGAGGGCCTACGGGATATGGGAGAGATCCTTTTATCCGGTATTATCAAGAAGGAAGGCTGATCAATCATTAGTTCATTAAGGAGAAGAGAGGGTATCATTTGAGTAAAACATTAAGAGGGCTGTTTTTATTTACGGATATCGGATTTATCTTGTATTGGATAGTCACCGCGCTAGCCTTAATCCCTAAGGAATATTTATATCAGGATTATACCAATGAGCTGTTAGTGGCTTGGAACTGGTCGTTCTTCCCGTTGGATATATTCATTTCCATCACCGGAATGTACAGTCTTTACTTACATAAACACAAGAATATAAAGTGGAGAAACTTTGCCTTAATCTCGCTTACCCTGACATTTTGTTCCGGGCTGCAGGCGATCGTTTTCTGGATCATGAAGACCGACTTCGACATCATGTGGTGGGTGCCTAACCTGTACCTCTTGTTATATCCATTGTTTTTCATCCCAAAACTGCTTGAGACCAAGGAGCCGTGTTAATTCACGGCTTTTTGTTTTTTTGTTTCACTGTATCAGATGAGCATTTGATAACAGTCATTGACGACATATTCTGAGCTCCAACGAAAAAAAGGGCTAAAGGACCATGAGGTTTATCTAACTTTAAGTATTTTATACACGGGAAATTCTTGAGGTACATGGTAAACTCAGTAGTGGATCCCCCCATTTTCTGTAAAGAAGCAGAAACTTGATTGGAATGAAACGATGATTCTGTATACAGAGAGGAGGAGTGTATCCTATAGTCATGGCAAAAATGCCCGCTTGAACCTTGTTTTTAGTACGTTTTCGGGGGCAGTCCAATTTGTTTCCTACTATTCATGGAGGTGTATTTATGGTTGACGTTCAAGGGTTGAACCATATGAAAAGGCACTTAAAAATTCTCACGTCCGCAATACTTGCAGCTCTCGTGTTTTGTTTGTCCGGATTGCCCGCATTCGCGGCAACTCCAGAGAAAACGCTCAACGCTTCGGCAACGCTTGCCTACAATTTAAAGGGACTGAATCATAACGTGGCAGTTCAAAAGGCTTATATCGCGGATAAATATCTCTATGTCACACAGCGGTCGAAGGGAAATTGCTATCTTTCAAGACTGCTCATTAACGGGAAAGACGCTACTTATGTAGATGAAATGACCGTCACGAATACCGGCCACTGCCAAACGCTGGATATGTACACGTACAACGGCATCAATTACTTTTATTTCAGTTCGAAGGCAGATCCTTCAACTGACTATTACTGGTCGCTGCAGGTAGCAAGACTTCAATATTCGGCTGGCAAGACCGTGGATTATACGGATTTGCATCGTTTCACTTATATGAATTACGCCAATAAAACGGGGGCAAGGCTAGGTGAGACCTACCGTGTGGATGGTGGCGGTAACAGTACTCATACGGTATTCCGCGTTCAGACGAAAGAAGGGACTGTAACTTGGTCCATTTATGACACGGTCGCACTCAATAAGCTTCTGGACAGCAATGAACAGGTGAGGATGGACAGCGCAGCAGCGGTTAACGCCGCCGTTGGCAGCTTTACGCAGTCGGGCAGTGCAATCGTAAGGCCGAACGGATCCTTCCAGGGAGCTGACATGCTGGGTCAGACGAAAATATATACGTCAGGCGGTGGGGAAGGCGACATCCCGCAGATTGCCATGATGACTAACGCAGGGACATACAAAACCCTCGTGAGCATCACGAATGTAGGGAACCATGAAATCGAGGGAGTGCAGACTAAGAACGGCAACGTTTATTTTACGATCGTAACGGACCCATCAAACAAAAAAGATACACAAAAAGTGTATTACGTTCCGGACAGCATATTTAATTAATTTCCACGCGAGTCAGGCGCTGAGGCGGAATTATTCTGGAGAAACGAAGAGGTCGCCCGAAAGCTTTCCAAAGGAAAGCTCGCATCGGAAGCAGATACTGCCCCCGGATTTCAACCATGATACGGATGAATAGAAGAAATCTGGGGGCAACAGCGATCGTAAGAATAATCCGCATTGGTAGTGATGCTCAGGCTAAGAATCTTTAGTTCACCTTATAGTATCGTTCGGCATTCGACTAGGAAGGGAGATTCGTCCATGAAAAAGAGCGTCATCTCGGTTATCGCTTGCCTGTTGTTTGCTCCCTTGTTTACAACGGGTGTGCTGGCGGATGGAAAAGGAGAAGGCAAAGAAGTAAGCACAACGGTGATGTCTTACAACATCCATCACGGGGTTGGATTGGATGAACAGTTAAGCCTGCAAAGAATCGCTGAAGTCATCCGTGATTCCGGCGCAGAGATTGTCGTCCTTCAAGAAGTGGACCGGTTTTACGGGGAACGAAGCGACTTTCAAGATCAAGCGAAGGAACTGGCGGGTTTGCTAGGTATCACTATGCTTATGGTGCCAATCTTGATTTGGAACCTGCGGAAGGTCAGACAAATAACCGTCAGTATGGAACAGCCATCATCAGTAAGTATCCGATCCTTCGATCCGAGAATGTATTGCTAAGCAGCTTCGGGAAGGAGCAGCGCGGTGTCCTACATGCTGTTGTAAATCTGAAGGGAATCCACGTGGATGTGTACAACACGCATCTTGGACTGGATGTGACCAGCAGAACGGCACAGGCGCAGGAAATCATTGAGCCTGCATCAGCCTCTGAGGGACCGGCGCTGCTGATGGGCGACTTCAACGCAGAACCTGACAGTTCAGAGGTTAAATTGTTGCTGGACAGCGGTTTGTTCGTAAACAGCTTTCAGGGAATTGAAGATGCCTATACGTTCCCTGTAATCAATCCGTCGGCAACGATCGATTACATTCTGACATCTCCAGCTGTTCGGCATTCGAATCAGCGCGTGATCCATACGGAAGCTTCGGATCATCTGCCCATCGCTGCCGAATTGACATTCGAGCGTTAGAAATTTGCGGGAGGCTTAAGATTAGGTCCAAACAGATAGGACATAACAATGGTCAAGAGGCTACCACCAGGCATTTGCTTGGGGTAGCCTCTTTCGTTTAAGGAGATGAATCGATATTCTTCCCTTTACAGTTTTTTTACCGTTCTGTCTATATCCACAAAATAGGTTATGCTACGATACAAGCACAAGGAGGGAGCATGCATGATCACTTGGAGATTACCGATGATTGCATTGATGTGCTTGAGCATAACCGTAACAGGGTGCATGCAGGGTGGCAAAGGGCAGGGCTCTGACCGTCTAATTTCGTACTCAACGACATCGGATAAAGCTGGTGCCGAAGAAAAGACAAAGCTGAGATTCTGGTCAACGGGGCGCCATGACGCGAATTATATCAAAGAGGTCATTCATCGTTATAACCAAGAGAATTCCGATCTGATTGAGGTTGAGATGACGGTTATGGCAGATGATTTTGCCCAATCGCTTGATTTGTCATTTGCCAGTGAGCAATCCCCTGATATCTTCACCCCGATCGATCTCGCTGAAATGACCCGAAAAGGCTATGTAGAGCCTTTGAATGAATATTTAACGCCTGAGATCCGAAACAGGTTCGGGAAGCAAGCCTTCATTGAAGGATATAATGTGTTTGATCCATACATATACAGCCTTCCCAACAGCGGATCTACTCTGCGACTTATTTATAATGTGGAGCTGTTTGAACGTGCTGGCATAACCGCGCCACCGAAATCGCTTGACGAGTTGGTGGAGGCGGCGAGCCGAATCACCGACATTGGCAGAGCGGATGGGGTTTACGGTTTTGCTCTACCCTATAAAATCCCTGCCAGCGCACTTGGCCGGTCAGCTGTTCCGATTGCGGAAATAAGCGGAATCAGCGGTGATGGTTATGACTTTTCAACAGGCGTCTATGATTTTACGGGTTTCATACCGATTATTAGCGCGTTCCGGACCATGATGGAGAATGGCAGTACGCTGCCGGGATCGGAATCCCTGGATATCGATCCGCTTCGAGCACAATTTGCCGACGGGAAGATCGGGATGTATCTGTCCTATTCTTCGGAACCCAGCATTTATAAGTTTCAATTTCCGGCTAAGATCCAATGGGGAGCTGCTCTTCCCCCATCGATTGACGGAACCTATAAAGGAGTGATCAACCAGGGAGTTGGAGCGACGAGGTGGTTATCGATTAGCAGCCAGTCGAAGCACAAGGAGGAAGCTTGGAAGTTTCTCCGTTATATGTATAGCGATGAAGTGCTGATCGGGTATCAGGAAGCCGGACTTGGCATTTTATCCGTGGATGCGATAGCCGCTAAAGCCAGGAAACCCGATATCGACGGCATCACCGGCTTTTTTCCAGGTGATTATGACGGGATATGGCCTGCATCGCCTCAAGGATTCAAACCAAAGGGAAAGGAGTGGGAGGACGAATTCGTCAAGTACATTATGATCGGCGGAGATCTTGATCGATTGGTTGAGGATCTGAACGCGCGTTACAACGCAGCATTAGATCAGGAACGGGCCGCCGGCAGAGTGAATATGCAAGCTATTCCGTCATTTGATCCGCTGCATCCTCAGGATGTCTCATGGCAAAGTGATTGATCTACTATTACGGACAACCGCAGCCACAGCCGAAACTTAGAGACGGAGGATGTTGATCTATGCTCTACCGACTATCGTTCAGACGCCGAATCTGGATCGCGTTTATGCTCATTGTCATCTTTGCGGTTACTACCGCAGGTGCGTTAAGCTACATGATCGCGGAGGAAGTTGTGAAGGACAACGCTTATCAGCTAAGTCAGGAAACGATTCATCAAACTTCGAAGGTGTTAGATGAGAAGCTGAATCATATTACGCAAGCGGTTTACTCGATGATGGTCAATACGGCTTACCGAAGAGCGTTAGGGATGGACAGCAGCTACTCGGAGGCGGAAAACTACTACACACATCTGTCCGGGCTGCAATCGACTTTTGTGCAGACCAAGCTGTATGAACCAGTCATCGATTCCATACTTATCGCCACGCGCGAGGGTGACTATTATCAAACAAGTCAGCAGCGTAACTTCTCCCATTCGTTCTATGACTCGGAGCTGTATACGCATATCAAAAGCGAGAAGCGCAAATTATGGGTGGCCGGTCATGAGGATCGTTTCTTTTCCAGCAGGGAGAACGTCATATCCTTTGTGATGGAGGGCATACCCTCTCATTATATCGAAGATATTTACGTTGTAGCGAATGTCAAAATCGACTCAATTCGATCCTTAATTGCTTCGGAGGATAAAAATCGCAAACAATTCCATCTTCTGGCCTCATCCGATGGGAGCGATGTGTTGTTAAACAATTCCATCATCGCGGATACGCTGAAACATGAACCTAAATATAGGGAGGCCTTATCAGCTGAGCAGGGAAGCTTTGAATATTCGGATCAAGGTTATGAGTATTTGGTTAACTTTACCAAGCTAGGTGGAGTAAAGGAGTGGACGCTATTCAGCTTCCTGCCTAAATCCGAATTGATGAAGCAGATGGACAGCATTAAGCTGACCATTCTTGGGGTTATTACGGGATGCTTGCTCGTATCGTTTGCTTTTGCGAATATGCTGACCCGATTGCTTATAAGACCGTTAAGCCTCTTGCAATCACTAATGAAACGGGTGGAGATGAACGATCTTAACGTACGTTATGAAAGCGAATACAATGATGAGATTACGCAGGTCGGTTATCGTTTTAACCGGATGCTGGAAGAGCTTAATGAAATGTTTGACGTTGTGAAGCAGGCAGAGAAGGATAAACGCCAGTCCGAGATGAAAGCCCTGCAAGCTCAAATTGATCCTCATTTTCTATATAACACGCTTAACACGGTGTACTGGAAGTGCCAGCTGAATCAATTGGAGGATGTTCAGGACATGGTGCTGTCCTTATCACAGCTGTTTCAGCTCGGCCTCAATCGCGGCAAAGAGATGACAACGCTTGCTCATGAGCTTCTGCACGTGGAGCAGTATTTAAAAATTCAACAGAAATGCTATGAAACGCTGTTTACCTACAATATCGAGGTAGATCCCTTAGTGGATATGCAGCACCCGATCTTGAAAATCATGCTGCAGCCGCTGGTTGAAAATTCAATCCTGCATGGCTTTAACGATCGCAATGAGGGTGGGTTCATACGGATTCAGGTGAAACAGGATAGCACCTATCTGTACTTCATCGTAGAAGATAACGGTATGGGACTGAACGAGAAGGATCCAGCTGATCCCCTTCTTCGACAATCGGCATCCTCGGTTACATCCGGTTATGCATTATATAATGTCCGATTGCGATTACAGCTTCAGTATGGAAGCACGGCTGATTTGCACATGGAAAGCGAACCTAATGTATGTACCCGAGTTTCGATTATCATCCCCCGTTTCCCACAACTCGAAGGGAGTTGACTCAAACCGATGAGCGCAATAACGACAACGATTTGCTTTATTGATGACATTCAGAGTGTTGTCGATGGCATATCCAAGCAAATCAACTGGGAACGTCATGGGATATCCGTAAGCGGGACGGCAATCAATGGAGAAGATGGACTCATGTTGATCACCTCGTGCAAACCGGATATCATCGTGACGGATATTCGAATGCCGAAGCTCGATGGTCTGGAATTGACCCGACGCGTCAAAGAGTTGCTGCCTCGAAGCAAAGTTATATTGATGACAGGTTTCAGCGATTTCGAATATGCCAGGCAAGCGGTTCAGCTTGGGGCGTTTGACTTTATAACAAAGCCCTTTTCACTGGCTCATATCGAGGAAATCGTTGTAAAGGCCAAAAAAGAAATTGAAGCGATACGAAACCAAGAGGATCATATCGCTGAATTAGAGCAGCGGGTTCAGGAGAGTATGCCGTTCCTGCGTCAGGAATTGTTCACGTTATTGTTACATCATAAGGTGGACGAACAGGAGGCGGAGCAGCGGTGGGAATATGTAAAGCCGGATCTGGAGTCCAGGCATCTGCTCGTCATGATTCTTGAAATCGACGGATTTGATGACAAGCATCGAGATTCACCGATGAATGAACTGGAGCTCGCTCGGTTTGCATTGAAGAATATTACGGAGGAAACCATCGCTTTGTATACAAGGGGGATGGTATTCCGGGATTCGGCTAACCGCTTAGTAGCGGTGCTGAATACACCGTTATCAGCTTCAGCGGCAGCCATAGCAGAAGCGTGCTGTCAGCATGTTAGATTATATACTTCATTAACGATATCCATAGGAATTGGCAGACCCGTCATGTATATCCATGAATTGTACTCATCATATGATCAGGCGTTGCATGCCCTGTCATACCATTTCTATACCGGAGGCAATGCGGTGATTTCATATGAAGATGTAGCTAATACGGAAATGTGCTTGCCGCGCAGCATACGGACCGCAGAGCAGGAAATGGTCTATGCCTTACAATCCGGAAACGTCGACCAAGCCTTACGGACGCTCGATCATATCCTGAATGAGTTTACGAACAGGTCGCCGCTTCCCAAGCCGGAATACTTCATCAGCCTGTACTATGAGCTGGCGTACATGATGCTAAGGGCGATTCAAGATAAGGTACCGATGAATGAACTGTCCGATTTGAACATGATCGTTCGGGAAGGGCGGGTCAGCTCGGAGAGGTCCTTAACGGACATGAAGAAGATTTTGCATAGTATCGTGACGCTAGGCTGTGAACGCATCGAGAACCAGAATCGCTCCGCCGCCGCAAAAATCATCCAGGAAGCTATTCATTATGTGAAATCCAAGCTGGATCAGGACCTCAGCTTAAGTGCTTGCGCGAAGGCAGTTCACTTGAGCCCAAGTTATTTTGCTGGCTTATTCAAGAAAGTGACGGGAATGGCATTTAGTCAATTCGTCACTCAAGAACGAATGGAGCTGGCCAAGCGGCTGCTCTTGGAGGATCGGCAAATTCAGGAGATTGCGGAGTCGCTTGGTTATGTGGAGCGGCGGTATTTTACCGACGTATTCAAAAAATATACGCAGATGACACCATCGGAATTCAAGCAGGCACACATAAGAAACAACATTTCATTGTAATAGGAGGGATATCGTGACTACCCGCATAGAGAATGCCATTGACTGGCCGGTGTTTATGTTCAGACACGATATGTTGTGGACGACGCGTCCGATCAGCTGGGATGAAGGGGCTTTTCTTGGAAACGGCATGCTCGGAGCGATGATTTATAGTGAAGAACATCGGGATAAACGGAATGTGCTGCGATTTGTGCTTGGACGCTCCGATATAACCGCATCACGTCCGGGTGAACAGGCCTTCCCGGTCCGCGTGCCAATTGGCGAGCTCGCATTGGAGCTGGAGGGATGGATTTATCAGCCCTTTGAAATGCGGCTGGAATTATGGAACGCGGAATTGAGGGCGGTTATACCGACAACGAAGGGAGAAGTCAGAATTCGTGCGTTTGTGCATGCATTGGCTCCTGTACTTGTCGTGGAGCTGGATGCAGATGAAGGTGAACGCGATGCGAAGCTGAAGTGGTACGCCTATCCGGAGGTTGACCCTGTTTTGAAGAACGCGGACGGGATTAATCTCAACCAATACCTTCCCGAAACCACCGTTCAGCATTTGGAATCCGGTGAGGTATCGATCGGCATTCAGGAATATGGAAGCGGGGAGGGCTGCACTACGGCTTGGCTAACTCGACTTACTGACCAGTCTGAGCAGAAGTCGGAAAGCTGGCATCGGCAAATCTGTATCTTAACCGTGATGAATGGCGTGGACGATGCCGCTTGTGATCAGGCGTTACGGGAACTTGGGGTAGTGCCGAACTCATCCTCAGGCTGGGAAGCCTGGATTCATGACCATCGCAGGTGGTGGCATCATTACTATCCGGAAAGCTTTATTTCCATACCGGAGCAGCAGCTGGAAAGCTTTTATTGGATACAGATGTATAAGCTGGCTTCTGCGACCCGTGGGAACGCATTGCCTATCGATAATCAAGGTCCGTGGCTCACTTCTACGCCATGGCCTGGATTATGGTTCAATATGAACGTGCAGATGAGCTACTCTCCGATTTATACGGCGAATCGCCTCCATCTGGGCATGTCGCTGATTCGTTCCCTGCAGGAGCATCAGGACCAATTGATCCGTAATGTTCCCGAAGCTTACCGCGCGGACTCGGCAGGACTCGGTCGAAGTTCAAGCTATGATCTGGACAGTCCGGTCACGGATGAGGTGGGGAATTTAACTTGGGTCATGCATAACGCTTGGCGTCATTACCGTTATGCTATGGATGATCATATGCTGCGAAGCTTGGTATATCCTCTTCTCCGGCGCAGTGTGGGTTTATATTTGCACCTTCTTGAGGAAGGGCAGGACGGCCGTCTTCATTTACCTCCCACAATCTCACCGGAATATGGGTCCTTTAAGCAGCTGAAGACAGCCGATTCTCATTACGATTTAGCGCTGCTGCGCTGGGGATGTGAAACCTTAATCCGCATAACGGATCAGCTTGGTGTTCATGACTCGCTTCATGATCGATGGCGGGAAGTCCTTGAGCGATTGGTACCTTTTCCGGAGGATTCATCCGGTTATATGATCGGCGAGGGTCAGCGTATGGAATTCGGACACCGCCATTTCAGCCATATGCTGGCGGCCTTTCCACTGCATATCGTCGGCGATACTGAAGAGGAGAAGGAGCTGATTCTTCGCTCGCTCCGGCATTGGATCGGCCTTGAAGGAGATTTGCGCGGATTTAGCTTCACTGGAGCCGCCTCCATCGCAGCCAAGTTGGGTTTAGGAGATGAAGCCCTCGCGTACTTGCGGAGTTTAATGCATCTCATTAAGCCGAACACCATGTACAAAGAAGCGGGGCCGGTCATTGAAACGCCACTGGCCGGGGCTGAATCGATCCATGACATGCTGCTTCAGAGTAGAGGGGAGCGGATCTTCGTTTTCCCTGCAGTCCCTAAAGAGTGGCCGGAGTCGGCATTCCATCAGCTGCGGGCAGAAGGAAGCTTCCTTGTTAGCGCTGTTCGGGAGGAAGGGCGCACCGCTTGGATACATATTTGCAGTCTTGCCGGAGAGCCCTGCCGGATTGTAACGGATATGGCCACATCTGCGGACGACGGCCTGGATATTGACATCGGGGGAATCTCCAGGAAGTGTCCAATCCAGGCAGATGGGACGATCGATCTGGCTCTGAAGCCTGGTGAGGAAGCTTACATTTACAGGGCCCGTTGGAGCGAATCCACTCGATTCCGCATCTCGCCTGTCCCTGCTGAGAAGGGCAAATGCAATCTGTTTGGCAGTCGTAAACCGTGGAGATTGTATGGGATTCCCAAATAATCCGTAGTTATTCGTTAACCTGCAACCGTTCTTGTCTTTAGAGCAGCCTTATCCCTATAAAGGCTGCTCTTGTTATCACCAAAGGCT
Organism: Paenibacillus lautus; assembly: GCF_050482385.1. Classification (GTDB taxonomy): domain Bacteria; phylum Bacillota; class Bacilli; order Paenibacillales; family Paenibacillaceae; genus Paenibacillus_AQ; species Paenibacillus_AQ lautus_B. The sequence continues at coordinate 71,323 of NZ_JBCNHV010000015.1, read as the reverse complement.
ATAAGGAGGAAAAGTACATGTTCAGCATCCTTCGTAAATATAACCGCAGCGTCATTATGGCATGGCTGTTCTCTTATGTCACCGTATTAATGGTGCCGATTCTGATCAGCTTTGTGCTGTATTCATTCTCATACCATCAAGTGAAGAGCGAGACCAATCGGGCAAACGAATTGCTTCTTCAGCAGATGGAAATGTCCATTGACAGCAAGCTGAAAAGTCTGGAGCGTTTAAGCCTGGAAATCGCGCTAAACAAGGGGATTTCGGCATTTTCCAGCGTGGAGTTACCGCTCCGTGATCATCAGTATTACGATGTGTTCAGCATATCGGAAAGCCTACGAACTTATAAAAATGCAAACGATTCGATTGAGGATATTTACGTGATGTATTTGAACAGTGATACGGTGATTTCAACGTATGGTCATACAAGCGGCAGGGGGCTCTATCAAAAACTGCGGCAGAGTGGCGAACCCTCTTATGAGAAGTGGAAGGGGCTGTTTGAGCAACGATATGTAAACGGTTACAAATCAATGGAGTTTCAAGATGGTCTTCAGAGCTTCCCGGTGGTCGTATTTGCACATTCCCTCGTATTTAATTCCCCGGCCCAGCCACCGGCTGTTGTCCTGTTCTTAATCAAGGATTCGAAACTCATCGAGAGCGCTCCCCGGCAAAAGGATGCCAGTATGTTTATTATAGATACGGATAGCATGTATATCGCTGCATCGCGACAGGATTCGGCCGTACCTGCTGGTCTAAGTTATGAGCAGCTGCAAGGCGATAGCGGGATGATCTATATAGACTCTGGCGCGGAGCAGTTCGCGGTTTCCTATATCACGTCGCAAGTAACCGGGTGGAAATATGTATCCGTACTGCCAGCGGCATTATTCGATGAGAAAATGAAAGAATTACGCCATCTGACATGGATCAGCATCGCCCTGAGCTTGTTTATTGGAGGTATTGTTACGGTATTGTTCTTGCGCAGAAACTATATGCCAGTTCAAGTGATGCTGCAAAGTTTATCCAAAAAATTCGGACTGAGGTTTGACGGGGGAGCCAATGAATACACGTTCTTGCAGGGGACGATTCAGCAATATTTTCATGACAAGGCAGATATGCAGACGGCGCTTCATAAACATCGCAATACAATACGGGCGCATTTGTTGCGGCGACTTTTAAAGGGCTACGCCGATCAAGATCAGTCTCTCCATACAACGCTGCCTGCTCACGATATACAGTTTCAATCCGCCCGATCCGTTGTCCTGCTGATATCGATCGATCATTATGGCAAGTTTGAGCAGTTTGGCATTCGCGGGCTCCCGGATCAGAAGCAGCAAATGCTTTATTTCATACTAACGAATGTATTTGAGGATACGGCTTCCGATGAAGCGCTTGTGTTCACAACAGAAATGAACGAAGCGCTTGCTTGTGTCATTAATTTTAAAACGAGCTTGCCAGTGGAGCAGGAGCAAACCGTATTGAATCGAATACTGGCCCAGGTTCAAGATTTCATGCGAAAGCATATCGAGGCAGAGCTTACCGTGGCTGTAGGTCAAGTTCATTCGGATTTACACGGCATCGCTCTTTCTTATCAAGAGGCGCAGACCGCGCTTGAATATCGGATCGTGATGGGCAGCGGGCAGTTCATCCCGTATACGGACACTCTGATGGACAGGAGCACGCAATCCCGTCAATTTTATTATCCTTTGAGTGTCGAGCAGCAGTTTATAGGTTTGGTGAAGAGCGGGAACTACGACAAAGCGGAAGCCATTTTGGATGATATATTTCAAGCCAACTTTTCCAAGCACCCGGTTTCGGTGCCACTCGCCAAATGCCTGATGTACAACCTGGCAAGCACGATGCTGAATACGCTTGAGGAAGTGAGGGCGGGCAGCAAGCGAACCGATGAAGAACATTTTATCGACGCCGATCAATTGCTCGAGTGCGATCATGTGCCGGAAATGAAGGAACGGATGAAACAGATGCTTGCGCAGGTCTGTGAATGGATCCTGGCCGAGAAACGGAATCACCACCGTTATTTAATCGAGGATGTCTCGCAGTATGTCCAAGACCATCTGTATGATCCTAAATTGAATATTTCAATGATTGGCGACGCTTTTCAAATGACCCCTTCATATATATCGAGACTGTACAAGGAATTTATAGGAGAAGCCTTGCTGGATACCATTAACCGCCTCCGTCTGTCCAAAGCAAAAGAACTGCTTATTTTGCAAAAGCTTACTGTCAATGAAATCGCTAGCCGGGTCGGTTATGCGGATGTTAGCACGTTTTTACGAATCTTTAAAAAATTCGAAGGCGTTACCCCGGGGAAATATCAGAAAGCCGCACCGTAAACCGGATTTTTCATGAAAAACCATCGATTTTTAAGGAATTGCCTGCGATTTTAGATTTTGTCTATGGTAAGGGATACGGGTTTTATTGAACAATGACAACGGATAGGGCAACATGCTGGCCTATCCTACACCTTATCTTACAATCGGGGGAATGATGATGGTTCAACGTTTGCTGGTCAAAGACAGCTTGTTGCGAAATGTAAAGTCAGGACTGACCGCCATATTGTTAACAAGTCTGGTGCTTGCGGGATGTTCGTCGGGAGGTAAGGATACCACGCCGGACGCTAAGCCGAACGAGGCCGGGAAGGGGACATCCACTGCAATCGGTTCATCGTATCCGTTAAATACAACCGAATCGATCACGTCATGGGAAATCTTGAACATGAATGCGGTAACCTTCTATTCCAACCTTGCAGAAACGCCGTTCGGGAAAGCGCTTGCCGATAAAACAGGAGTTCAGGTGGAGTATATTCATCCGAATGATCAGCAGACGGCGGAGCAGTTCAATCTGATGATCGCGTCCGATGAGCTACCGGATGTCATTGAATACGATTGGACCGGACGAAGTGCGGGATCCTATCCGGGCGGACCGGAGAAAGCCATTCAGGACGGCGTCATTCTGGAGCTCAATGAGCTGATTGATCAATACGCGCCGAACCTGAAGAAGAAACTCGAAGCAGATCCGACGCTTGATCGCATGGTCAAGACAGATAGCGGCAAATATTATGTATTTCCCATGATTCGCAATCCGTCCGGGCTCGTCTTCCGGGGTCCCATGATCCGTCAGGATTGGCTGGATGAGCTTGGTCTTCCAGTTCCAACGACCATAGAGGAATGGGAGAAGACGTTAATCGCCTTTCGTGACGAGAAGGGGGCCAAAGCACCGCTCAGTGTGACTTACACTGGAGGGAATTTTGAGATCCGCGATGCCTTTATCGGAGCTTATCGCACGTCAAACTCCTTCTATGTGGACGATGAAGGAAAGGTGAAGTATGGGCCTATAGATCCGCAGTATAAAGATTTTCTGGCCTTATTCCGCAAGTGGTTTGCGGAAGGATTGTTTGACAAGGATTTTGCGCTCACCGATACCAAAGCGTTGGATAACAAGATTCTGACCGGGCAGACCGGAGCAACGGTAAATCTCCTCAGCGGTGGCATGGGAAAATGGATGGATGCCATGAAGGAGCAGGATCCGAAATTCAAGTTGGTTGGCGCTCCATATCCAACTCTCCTTAAAGACGAAGTTCCTTTTATTGGACAACGGGATTTCAAGTACAATCCGGGACCAAGCAAAGCCATCACAAGCGCCGCGAAAAATCCGGAACTGATCGTACGCTGGCTTGATTATGCCTACAGCGATGAGGGTGCGATGCTCTACAACTTCGGCATTGAAGGAGAGAGCTACGTGTTGGAGAACGGTGCTCCAGCCTATACCGATTTGATTAAAAATAATGAGAAATACAGTCTGCAGCAGATGGTATCGCAGTATTCCAAGCCGAATGGTCCATACGAAGCGGATGAACGTCGGAATTGGAATACGTACCCTGAGCAGGATGAGGCCGTGAAAGTGTGGGCGAAGACGAATGCCGAGAAGCATATACTGCCTAGCTTCCTGACGCCAACCGCCGAAGAGAGCAAGGAGCTTGGCAAGATTCTAACCGAAGTAAGCAACTATAAAGAGGAAATGTTTGTCAAGTTCATTGTCGGCAAGGAGCCGATGGAGAGTTATGACAAGTATGTGGAGCAAATCAAGAAGCTGGGGATTGAGCGCGCGGTTGAAATCTATCAAAGCGCTCTGGATCGATACAACAGCCGATAATGAAATCTTGAGCCGAGGGGAATGGAGCGGGTTCATTCCCCTTAGTAACTTGAACCTTCAATAGACAGAACATAGGGAGTGAGAACGGCATGGCGAAACTTCCGCCTCCGACACGCACGTCAATTCCTTCAAACTCGGTAGGACTGAATCCTCGAAATTGGGGCTTGCTGAAGGACATTAGTAAAAATCCTTTCCTGTACATCATGTTAATTCCGGTACTTCTATACTTCGCGGTTTTTCATTATTTCCCCATGTACGGGGCGTCCATCGCCTTTAAGGATTTCTCTCCACGTCTTGGCATCATGGGAAGCCCATGGGCTGGCTGGGAGCACTTCGAATCGTTTTTTAACGGCATTTATTTCTGGCGGGTCGTCAAAAATACGCTGTTGATCAGCTTTTATGAACTTCTCTTTGGCTTTCCGGCACCCATTATATTGGCGCTCCTGCTGAACGAGGTGAGAAAAACCGCATTCAAACGCACGGTTCAAACCATAACGTATATGCCGCATTTTATTTCGCTGGTCGTTGTTTGCGGCATCATTAAGGAATTTACGATGAGTGACGGGTTAATCAACGATATCTTGGCTTTTTTCGGATGGGAACGGGTCTCCCTTCTGCTGGAGTCTGAATATTTTCGGACCCTCTTCGTAACCTCCGGAATTTGGCAGAACATCGGCTGGGGAACCATTATCTACCTTGCCGCCCTGGCCGGTATCGACCAGGAACAATATGAGGCCGCGAAGATCGATGGAGCCAATCGGTGGAGGCAAATGTTGAATGTGACCTTGCCGGGGATCATGCCTACGATTATCATCCTGTTCATTCTTGAGATCGGCAGGCTGATGAACGTCGGCAGCGAGAAAATCATCCTGCTTTATAACCCGTCAATCTACGATACCGCAGACGTCATTAGCTCCTATGTGTACCGGGTCGGGCTGCAGGAATTCAATTACAGCTTCAGCTCGGCAGTAGGGCTGTTCAATTCGGCCATCAATTTCACGCTTGTCATCGGCTCAAACTGGCTGAGCCGCAGAATGAACAAAACCAGCTTGTGGTAGGAGGTGAAAGGAATGGAATGGAGAGCTGGGAATCGATCGGTCGGTGAAAAGCTGTTTGATGTTTTTAATTACATCTTGTTGACCGTAATCACGTTATGTACCTTATACCCATTGATTTATGTGCTGTTTGCTTCCTTGAGTGATCCTACCCGTTACATGCAGCATTCGGGGATTCTATGGAAGCCGCTGGATATCACATTTAACGCTTACCGGCTCGTGTTTGATAATCCGATGATTATTCAAGGATATTTAAATACGTTCCTTATCGTTTCTGGAGGCTTGGTGCTCAATATTATATTGACCGCATTCGGAGCGTATGCGCTGTCCCGTAAGGGTTTACGATATCGTAAGCAGCTGATGCTGTTTATCGTATTCACCATGTTCTTCAGCGGGGGGTTGATTCCGCTGTATTTTACAGTGAAAGGCCTGGAGCTTACCAATACGCTGTGGTCCTTAATTATTCCGCAGGCCATATCTGCTTTTAATCTAATTATCATGAGAACGGCTTTTGAGGCGGTGCCTGATAGTCTGGAGGAATCCGCCAAGATCGATGGAGCCAATGAATTCGTCATCCTATTCCGGATCATGATGCCGCTGTGTATGCCGGTCATCGCCGTCATGCTGCTGTATTACGGTGTCAGCCACTGGAACTCATGGTTCCAAGCCATGATCTATTTACAGGACCGCTCCTTGTATCCGCTGCAGCTTGTCCTGCGAGAGCTGCTGCTTCTGAATGATGCAAGCTCCATGGCAAGCGGAGCGAGCGGAGGGGAGGTCGCCGTCATCGGCGAAACGCTGAAGCATGCGACCATTATCGTTGCGACGGTACCGATTCTGCTGGTCTATCCGTTTCTACAGAAGTATTTTGTGAAAGGTGCTCTAATTGGTGCCATTAAAGGATAACGACAGGAGGATATGATGAGTAAATTAAAGATTCAACATGAACTCGATTTGGATATGTGGTGGAATGGTGCTCGGTTGAAGGTGGACCGGATGTTGGCTAGAAAGCCTGAGCTTGCTCCGCATGCGGCCAAGGGCGGGGAATACGACGGCTTGACCCTGGACAACTGGATTTCAGGGTTTTGGCCGGGAATGCTGTGGATCTTTTACGATATGACCGGAGAGGCGAAGTATCAGGAAGCGGCGTGGGAGTGGGATATACGGATGGAACGATTGACTCTTGAAGAGAGTCGCTTTCATCATGATGTCGGGTTTCAGTATTTGCCGACAGCCGTACTGAAATATAAGTTAACCGGCGATGAAGATGGCAGAAGGCGCGGACTTGCGGCGGCTAATTTTCTGGCCGGACGATTTAACTTGGCAGGCCAGTACATCAGGGCATGGAACAAGGATCTCCCGGGCTGGGCTATTATCGATTGCCTCATGAACCTGTCCCTCTTGTACTGGGCTGCCGAAGAAGGAGAAGACCCAAGATTTCGTCACGTTGCGAATGCCCATGCGAATATGGCTTTGCAGCATATGATCCGTGCCGATGGATCCACCTGTCATGTTGCTTCGTTTGATCCCGAAAGCGGGAATTTGCTGGAGTATATGGGCTGGCAGGGTTATGCCCCGGATTCCTGCTGGTCAAGAGGGAATGCATGGGCGCTGTATGGGATGGCTAACGCTTACCGCTACACGAACAATAAGGATTATTTGTACGCCGCCGAGCGGGTAGCTCATCATTTTATAGCTTCCTTACAAGGGCAGGGGGTACCGCCATGGGACTTCCGGGTACCGAATCCCGATACCGAGCCTCGTGACACCTCCGCTGCGGCCATTGCCGCCTCCGGATTGTTGGAGCTCGCTGCTTTGACAACTCCGGAAGTTGGGGCTGTATACCGGAAAGCTGCTGAGCGAATCGTCCTGGCTTTGTCGACGGAGTACGCAGCTTTCCAGGCTCCTGAGCATGAAGGGATCCTGTTTGGCGGAACCGGCCATAAGCCGGCTGATACCAATATTAATGTGTCGCTTATTTATGGGGATTATTATTACATCGAGGCTCTCGCGAAGCTTCGGGGCTGGGTCCATCGCGTATTTTAATTGGTTATGGGACGTTAATATTCGATAGAGAGGTGAACGGATATGAAAACGTTATTAAACGCATTAAAAAACCAACGGATTCACACATCGATAAGTTTGGTACTGGTATGGATCCTTTTGATCGGAACACTGGTGATGACGCCTTCAGAAGCCCAAGGGGCTTCGAGCGATGCAGGAGGGAGCAGCAGCATGAGTCGGATTGAGAGCACAGTAACGGCAAGCAGCTATCAGCCGGGCACGAATTACGTGCCTGGGAATGTACTGGATGGGGTATGGGGCGAGGACGCGGAGAGCGAGCAAAGTCGCTGGTCCGCTTCCGGTCAAGGTCAATGGCTGCAATTTGATCTAGGCACGGAACATACCGTCACGTATGTGAACATTGCCTTTTTGAATGCTAGAGAGCGTCAGTCGAGCTTTGAGATATTAGCTTCGAATACCGAAGATTTCCAATCCGGCACCGTTGTTTTGGAACGACAGTTCAGCCGGCAGCTGAAACCGGAAGATCGTATCATGCAAACATATGTGTTACAGAATCCGGTGAAGGCCAGGTATTTGCGGTTGATCGGATATGGCAATAACGCCAGCGGAAGTTCGGGAAACTGGAACAGTATCATGGAAGTAGAGCTTTACGCAGGGAAAGTGCCGGGCGAATCACCGGAGGAACCCCAACCACCACTTCCTCCAAACGCTGGCGAAGAGAAGGAGGAAGATGTGAAGCTCCCTGAGATGAAGCGCGTCTCGGTCAGCACGGCGGTGCAATTGCAGCAGGCACTGGATCAGGCAGTTGCCGGTACGCTGATTGAACTGAAGGACGGGACCTATGAGCAGAACGGTCCGTTTGTTGTGAAGGATAAACACGGCTCTGCGGCCTATCCGATTCGAATTACCGGGAAGCCCGGCAAGGTAACCATAACCGGAAATAGTTATATGCACATTGAAAATTCAAGTTATGTTGAAGTCAGCGGACTCACGTTCCGGAACGGGATCGGCGACGAGAATGGAAAACAGTCCTTGATTGATCGGGGATTGGCAAATCGGGCGCTTACAGGGGTACACCCAGGCATTCAATTGGAAAGCTCCAGCCGAATCTCCATTCTGGGCAACGTCTTTGCCTTGGATGAAACTGGCCAGCCCTACCGATTTAAAGCTCAAAACCGATATGTATGGTGCCTGCTCAATGTGGAGAACAGCTGCCGGTACAGCGGTGAAGAGTATGACCCGAATGGGGAAGTATATGAGGGATTAACGCCTTATGAAGATCCGAAACTGATCACGGACAATGGCACCCACAGGCATTATATCCGAGTCGAAGGAACAAGCAGCCATAACCGGATCGCTTATAATGATATTGGGCCGAAGAAGGGCTTTGGCGCAGTCGTGATTTATGACGGTGAGGGACATCGCGGACAGCATATATCGCAATACGATGTCATTGAGTATAACTATTTTCACGGTATCGGCCCCCGGGTAACCAACGGGTTGGAAGCCATCAGGCTTGGACTTTCCAGTACCTCGCTCTCTTCCGGTTATATCACGGTTCAGTACAATTTGTTTGACGGGTTTAACGGTGAAGATGAAGTGATATCGGTGAAGAGCAGTGACAATATCATACGGTACAACACGATTCGTGATTCATACGGCGGGATTGTGTCGCGACATGGAAACCGTAACAGCTTCTATGGCAACCATCTGATCGGCGATGGAGTGACTCCGGGCAGCAGCGGGTTTCGGATATACGGCAACGATCACAAAATCTATAACAATTACATGGAGGGTCTTACCGACAAAGTGATTCGTCTTGATGGCGGAACGCATGACGGCGGACCGGAAGGCAGTACGAATCCAATCGTTCGTTGGGGTGGAAACCAAGAGCAAACGGCAAGGCTTGGCGATCTGCCGGCCGAACAAAGAACGGAACTTTTGCGTGGACATTGGCGGCAGTATAACGTTCAGATTTACAACAATACGATCGTGAATGTCGGCAATCAAACGACAACTTTCAATCTGGGCGGCAGAACCTATCAGCCGGTAGGGACTAAGATTTATAACAATCTGATCTTTAGCCATGCAGGCACGATGTTTCAGGAGACCGATGCGGTGATGCAAGCACCCGAACAGGAACGGGCTGACTACAAGGGAAATATGCTCTCGGGGAACGCACCGATTTCTAACAACCCCATTGTGGACAGAGGGATGAACAAACAAGAACTTCATTTGGTGCGCAGTAAGGACGGCCTCATTCGATTATCCGTCTATAGTCCAGCCGTGGACGCTGCCCTGACTCCATTCGTTGCAGCGGACGACATGGATGGCCAGATCCGCTATATACCTGACGTGGGTGCAGACGAATATGCGCCAGGCAAGCAGCGATCGAATCCTCCGCTTACCGTCCATGATGTCGGCCCGGAAGCCTGGACGAATTGAAGGTGAATACCCTACATCATTCTGCCTTCATCCCCATTCTTCGAACTTTCGAAGTCACACGATAATCAAAGGTTACGTTTTTATAGATTTCACCCCATTGCTCTGCAGATTTAACATGGCTTTTCCAATACGATGGTTCTTTGGCTCTTACCAATTCTCCGAATCCGAATATATCGGATTCTTTTTTTTGTGTCTTTTGGATTAATCCGATTAATAATTCTGTAACGGAACGCTCATTCTCGCGTGCAATTTCCTCCAGAATTTTTGAGTTATCGATCGGGATGGTATCTGAGTTTTTTTCTTCGATATTAATCTCCGTCGTTGCCGTGATCGTAAAATGGGGCATACCGTTCTTGATATCCACTTTAATTTCCGATTCCCGGTTCGTCGCATGGATCATTACGACCTGGGAATCCCTCCCAATATGGATAATTCCGCGGTATCCTGCCGGACTGATTCCCTTGATGACCAGGTATCCGGCAATTTCAAACGGTTTTGTCGTGCCTACCATTTTGGCCCCCTTAAAAAAAGCCATTCCGCTGATTTCCACGTTTTCCCCCTTCATGATTCTGATATAAGGCAGAAATCCTTCCTGACCTTTCTTTGAAGAATTGCTCCAGAACGTCCCAATGTAGTTACTTGGAAACTTGCCATGCTTTACAGCATCGTCCAATGTAGACGCTAGATACAGCGCCGGGACTCGCTCCAATTTCGGTGCTGCTTGCATATGATTTTTTGCTTTTCCTTTCGATACCATCAACCAGGCCATACGGCGAACTTCGGCATTACGGTGTAGATAGTCGTTTAAATTCTCGATTCCTTTTCTGGCAAACTCTTCGGATACGACGATGACGCGGAGATGGCCAAAAAACAATTTGCCTGATATTTGCTGCTGTAAATTCATCATGGCATCGTCGACCGTGTGTCCTACAACATCGAGCACCCACACGGTTTCTTGCTCACCTTCTCCCGAACCTCCGCCTTCACCAGGCCCGAGCGGTATTCTGCCGGGAAGCGCAATTTGAACGGATAGTTGGATTAATTCCTGTTTCGGAGCAGGGTATTTCCCACGAAGATGAGATATTTCATCCTCACGTGCCTCAGCACCCTTTTCAGCCGTATCGATCGATATCCCCAGAACGACAGCACGCTCTTCAATCTCCATCCGATCCCAGCATCCCGTAAGGAGTGAGCACGATAGAAGAAGGACGATCATGAATTTTACGTTTAGGTTTACGCTTATTCTTGTACTCATTGAAATCCTCCTACACTCTGTGAACATGCTCACTCACACCAGGACTTTGACAAGGACGATACCCAGGAACAAAACCGTTACGAACGCGATATTAATCCAGCCCAACACGCGAGATACTTTTTTTTCCTTGGCCATGTTCGACTGATCATACTTATTCGTATCGATTAACAGGTTGAACAAACTAGAAAACACCCAGATTATAATGGCGACATCCAGATAACCGCTGTAAATTTCACCGATCATTTGGATTTCCCTCTTTTTTTACGCAGCATGGCGATGATAAGCAGCACTCCGGGATAAACGATCGTAATCAGCAGTCCGAATTTGGATATCACGCGGTTCACTTCATTCAAATGAATCAAACTTTGGGGCAGCATGGCCAAGACGAACACAAACGGAAGGATGAAGAAGGACAGCATCCCATGATCAGCTAACCGGAATAACTTGCTTATCGAGTAAATCGTAAAGTAGTAACAAGAGAACAAGGATGTAAATACAGCTGTTACCCAGACTGCAAGAAAGACCGCATCCAAACGTTCCAGTACATTGGCAGGTAATGAAGTTGCTTTTGCCAGCTCCAGTGTCGGCCACAACAGCTTCTTCGTCTCCTCTGCCCCAAACACGCTAACGGTTGCCGTGACAATTAATATATACAGCACCCCGGTAATCACCATCGCCCATATGCTGGATCGCATCGCTCTTTCCGGTTTGCACATGGCAGGGATGACCATCATCATAATGAAGTATCCCTGGAACATGGTGGACAATGTAATAATGCCTGCCGGTATTCCTCGAATTTCATTCCCCATCACAGGAAGAACATTGACGATGTCAGCGTTTTTTAACGACAGGGCGACGATCAAGAGCGCAGGAATTAGAATAAAGGGGCTGTAAAATAAGTGAATGTAAGTAAAGGTCATAATATTTCGGCGTGAAGAAAAAGCAGCCAAGAGCAACATGACCAGTACAGTCACCTCCAATGGCGTATTTTTCAAAACGGCTGTGACAACAACCTCTCCGAACTCCCTTGCAACAAGAGAGCTTAAAACGGCAAAGAAAGCAATCGATAGAAGGCCTCCGATTCTACCGAGCCATTTGCCGATGATGATCTCGCTATACTCGATGTATGAATCGTTCGGGAACCGCATGCCAAGCCGGGTCATGAAAAAAAGTCCGACAAACGCAAGCAGCATTCCCAAAAAAGTGACTAACGGAGCTCCTGCATCTGCGGCCTTCGCCGCAGCCAAGGGAAGTGCAAGAACACCTACTCCAACGATGGTGCTGATTGTAACGGCAGAAGCCTGCAAGACCGTAATTTGGCGCTGTTCATTCATGGTTAACGCCCTTTCTCGTCGTTAGGATGGACGGGATCCATAATATGGGATGAAGAATGATCCACCTGTTCCTTCATTTGATCACCCAGTCTTGTCTTGCTAATCGGATGGAGGAAGGAAGGCCGGTTCTTCATTTTCCACAACGGCCCACGGGTCAGGAGATCCCGCATGCCTTGAAAGTTGCCAGGTACAAATGGGCTTATGTATGGGACCCCGAACGATTTAAGTGACAATAAATGATTGGCAATCAAAATGATGCCGACCATGACGCCATATAGACCGAAGATACCGGCTAAGATGATCAGCGGAAAACGAAGCAGGCGAAGAGCCAGAGCCGCATTGTAGGCCGGTGTTGCAAAAGAGCCAATGGTTGTTAAAGCGATAATAACGATGGTTATCGGGCTCGCGAACCCGGCCGCTACGGCAGCCTGGCCGATGACGAGCACACCGACAATAGATAAAGCGCCGCCTACCTGTTGGGGCAATCGTATGGTGGCTTCCCTTAAAACCTCCATTGAGATTTCAATGACAAGCACTTCGATCATGGCAGGGAAAGGTACGCCTGCGCGCCCGCCAGCAACGGCGACCGCAAATTCTGTGGGGATCAGCTCAGGATTAAACGAAATAATCGCCACATACAGTGAGGGAAAGACCAATGAAAATACTAGAGCAACCAGACGGGACAATCGGATCGCACTCATCAGGACGAAGCGTTCGGTATAATCTTCAACGGTCTGATAGAACTGGTTAAACACGGTTGGAGCGATTAGGGCCAGAGGGGAGCCGTCGACCAGAATGGCGACTCTTCCTTCCAGCAGATTCGCCACGACTTTGTCAGGTCGCTCGGTGTACTGGATTTGCGGAAAGGGAGACCAATGGTTGTCTTCGATGAATTGTTCCAAATAACCCGAATCCAGAACGGCGTCGATTTCAATGGCATCCAGCCGCTTCTGTACCTCTTTTATGATTCCGGGATTAGTTATGCCGTCCATGTAACACATGGCCACTTTGGATTTGGTTTTCGTTCCGATCTCCATGGATTTCACTCGAAAATCCGGCGTTTGCAGCCGATAGCGGAGTAGAGAAATATTAGTCCCCAGGGACTCTATAAATCCCTCTCTGGCCCCGCGGATGACCTGCTCCGTTGCCGGCTGCTCAATAGCGCGCTGCGTGATCTGACGTGTATCAAAGATAATCGCCTCGTCCAGCCCTTCAATGGCTACGACGGATTGTCCCCTTAGCAGGTTGTCGGTTAGAACGGAGATTTTTCTTTCCGAATACCCCTCGGTATGATAAAGCGTATCTTTCATGATGGTTTCCATTAACGCATCATGCGGGAGGTTATTCACATCGATATGGCGCGGCCCATATTTGAGGGGCTTCAATATCGTGTTATTGATGACGACATGATCCGTCATATCGGAAAAATACATCAATACAGCCGAATGCTGCCCGAACACATGGAAGCCAAATACAATAAAATCGTCACTATCACCCAGAACCTGCTTGATTCCGGATAGGGTCTCTTCCAGATTCACCGATATGTCCATATCCTCTGAGTTCTTCCCATTCGGATTGGCAGAAAGATTATCGCTATTGTTGGGTTGGTTCGAACCCGCCCATGTGGAAAATGACATTGTGTTTTTACACCTCTCCTGATTCAACGGGGGTCACAGCATTTGGATATTTTGATTAAGTATTTCCTCTGGTTGTTATTTTTATCAAAAAGAAGAAGTCTAAAAGATGTTGCTCTGGCCTCTCGTAGTTCTCCGATCCTGATTGTTCACATAGTGTTAGATTTTGGAATGACTGCAATCACATATACGAAGATAATAGTTTCATATACTTGGGTTGTAAGAGTGAAATAGTTCACAAAGACGTATTTAGTCTAAGGAGGTTTGAACATGAGTTCATTCACGCTTCAGAGTCAGGTATCCGATATCGTTACATCCATTCCGCAAACCGCGGACTTATTCCGATCACTCCGCATTGATTTTTGTTGCGGAGGGCAGGTGCCTTTAGAAGAAGCGGCTAAACAGCGCAATTTGGAACCTGCCGCCGTTTTGGAGCAGGTTCGGTCCGTGGAGAGCAAGTTTGCAGATTATCAAGAAAGCCGTCCGGCTTCACTGAAGGAATCCGAACTGATTGAATACATCCAGCAGAAACATCATGCCTTCTTGCGGGATGAATTACCTGCGTTAACGCCGTATGTGACGAAATTAGCCCGCGTCCATGGGGAGCATCATCCCGAACTTCTCCGGGTGCAGGCGCTTTTCTCGGATTTGAAAAAAGAGCTGCTGGATCATACGAAGGATGAGGACGAGCATGTATTCCCGCTCATCTTGAAATTTGTTGCAGAGCCTAACCACCAAGCTGCGGTGGAGCTTAAGCCCCATGTGTCTGAGCTGGAACATGAGCATGCTCAAGCAGGCAAATTGCTTCAAGAGCTCAGGGAAGTAACCACTGATTTCGAACTTCCGTCGGATGCCTGCGGTACGTATCGGTTGGTCTATCAACGGTTGGCGATGCTTGAAAAGGACACCTTCGAGCATATCCATCTGGAAAACAACATCTTGTTCGAACGGATTCGTCAAGCTGTATAACATTGATGACCGTGAGAGTGAATTAACGCTGCTCGGATGAATATTCCAACGCAAAATAACGGGGCCGTCCCAAGAGTAGATGTAGTTGCTTGACGTATGGCTTTCATAAACATAAAGTGTGTCAAATAAAGCCATGACGGTGCTCAGGATGTTATTCCCACACCGCTATGGCTTCTGTTTTGATCATTGGCCGCCTTCTTGAGCAAATTATGGGCAAGCGAAAGCCGAGAGAGACCTCCAGGCTCACGGTCTCCCTCGGCTTTCGTACATGTTTTTTTGAGCGGACAACCTTCGCAGCTTTCGCTTCGATAGATCCGCTTCCGTAAGAAACCGTTCCTTTCGTAAATGGTTTGGGTTGCCCTCCATTTTATCAAAGAACGGTTTCTTTGCGTCTAAAAGTAATCAAACTGCACGGCGTAGCGGAGAGGACGAATCGATTCCGGACAAGCGTCAGCGCTCGCCTTTGCTCCCACATTTCGTCCTTGCTCAGAACCATTCCAAGAAATGTGGGGGCAACAGCGATGGTAGGAACGATTCGTACATGGAGCGTCTTCTAGCAGCATTATT
The DNA here is from genome assembly GCF_050482385.1 of Paenibacillus lautus. GTDB lineage: Bacteria > Bacillota > Bacilli > Paenibacillales > Paenibacillaceae > Paenibacillus_AQ > Paenibacillus_AQ lautus_B. The sequence goes on along the minus strand of NZ_JBCNHV010000015.1, from coordinate 55,872 downwards.
GAGACACCCCCGTTATTATTCTGCACTTATTTAACGTATAGACTCCCTTGCCCTGGGAGGGAGAAGAGGTCAAAGAAAATTCACTTAACAATTACCTGTATTTAGTCGATAATGATATTGATCAGTTGGAATTATTCGACACAGGAGGGTTCATATGGATTACTCGAAATTAGGAAAGCAATTCATAGGCGGGGAATGGCGAGACGGTAAGAGCGGTAAAACGCTGCCTGACATCAATCCATACAATGATGAAGTCATTACTGCTTTTCAAATCGCAAGCGTTGCAGACATTGATGACGCATATCAGGCTGCCTATCAAGCTAAGCTGGAATGGGACAAGGTTAATCCTTACCAGAAACGCGACATTCTTGAAAATGCCGTTAAATATATTGAATCGCATGAGGAAGACATTTCCTCCATTATTGTTCAAGAGCTGGGCGGAACGCGTCTGAAGGCGGCGTTCGAGATCGGTCTTGTGAAGAATATGATTAAGGAAGCGGCTACGTTCCCCCTTAGAATGGAGGGAAAGATTTTACCTTCCACAGAGGATGGCAAGGAGAACCGCCTGTATCGGATCCCGGCTGGAGTGGTTGGGGTTATCAGTCCATTTAACTTTCCTTTCTTCTTGTCCATGAAGTCTGTCGCCCCAGCATTGGGTGCTGGCAATGGCGTCGTGCTGAAGCCACATGAGGATTCGCCGATTACAGGCGGAACCATGATCGGGAAGATTTTCGAAGAAGCGGGCGTACCGAAGGGCTTGTTGAATGTTGTGGTGACAGATATTAAGGAGATTGGCGATGCGTTTGTCGAGCATCCGATTCCGAGAATCATTTCTTTCACAGGTTCGACTAAGGTCGGAAGCCATATTGGTCAACTGGCCGTCAAGCACTTTAAGAAGCCGCTGCTGGAGCTCGGCGGGAACAGCGCGTTCATTATCCTGGAAGATGCTGATATCGATTACGCGGTACAAGCGGCGACATTCAGCAGATTCACACATCAAGGCCAGATCTGTATGTCGGCCAACCGGATTCTTGTACAGAAGTCGATCTATCAGGAGTTTGTAGATAAATACAAAGAGAAGGTTTCTACCCTGACAACAGGTGATCCGAGCGATCCGCAGACCATTATCGGACCCGTCATCAACCATCGGCAGGCAGAGACACTGCAGAAGCTGATTGAGAAGGGCATTGAGCAAGGTGCAGTTCCATTGGTGCGAGGGAATATCACCGGTAGAATGGTGGAGCCTACCGTCCTTGTCAATGTCAAACCGGATATGGAGGTAGCGCAAGAGGAATTGTTCGGCCCAGTTGTGTGTATCATTCCGTTCGAAACGGAAGAGGAAGGCATTGCCATTGCCAACGATACACGTTTTGGGCTCAGCGGGGCTATTCACACCTCCAATCTTGAACGTGGTGTAGAAATGGCGAAGAAGGTCCATACAGGCATGATCCATGTGAATGATGTCACAATAAATGACGAACCGATTGTAGCATTTGGCGGAGAGAAACAGTCGGGGTTGGGTCGTCTGAATGGGCAATGGAGCCTGGATGAATTTACGACCATGAAGTGGATATCGGTTCATTACGGACAAAGGAAATTCCCGTATTAAGGGTTGGGGGAGATAGGCATGAATAATGTGACTGAAGAGCAAACACAGCATGAGCTGATCCGTGCTTTTGTAAAGGTAGCTCCACTGCTGAAAAGTCTAACGAATGATGATATCACGATTGGCATTTATGATACGGAGAAACTTATCATTAATATTCCGGGCAAAACCTTCTCGCTGAATGTGAGTCCGGGAGACCCGCTTGTTGAGGGCGATATAGTCACCAATGCAATTCGAAATAATACACCTTTATCGGCTGTCGTTCCGAAAGAGCTGTTTGGATTTCCGCTAGCTGCACGCGCGATCCCGCTGCACGACGAACAGGGTAGGGTTATCGGCGGCGTAGGCATGGGGACAAGTCTCGAAAAAGCGAATGCGCTGTTTGAGATGGCCGAGAGTTTTTCGGCCATTGTCGAACAGACCACCGCATCCATTGGAGATATCAGTCAATCGATTGCTCACCTTACCGAACGTGTGACCGACGTAACGAACCAAATGACGGACGTCAGCTCCAGTGCACAGCAGATTGGGAAGATTTCCAGCGTTGTTAAGGAGATTTCGGATCAGAGCAACATGTTAGGCCTTAATGCTTCGATCGAAGCGGCGAGAGCGGGGGAAGTCGGAAGGGGCTTCTCGGTTGTTGCCGATGAGATTCGGAAGCTGGCGACAAGCTCCAAAGAGAATGTGGACCAGATTAATGGTATCACGAAGAATATTCAGGAATTTTTGCAGCGGTTGAATCATGCTTTTTCCGATATCCACACCCTAACCGATACCCAGTCAAGGGCGATTCAGGAATTCTCTACAACGATCCATGAGATTAGTATCAAAGCTGAGGAGCTAGCGCAGGTTGCTGAAGAAAGCCTGTATGCAAAAGATAACAAGCAATAGAAAATTACGATGCTTACGTACATATAGACATGGATGGCCGCATATCTTTTGCGGCTTTTTTCTTTTGACGAATTTAAAAGTCTCTGCTCGTTGGTTGAGCAGAGATTTTTAATGAACATTGTTTTCTTATCTGGTTAAGTTAAAGATCAATAAAGCCATCATCTATGATCCCTGTATGGGTGGGGAATAATGCTGAAGCTCCTCCCAATGAGGTGTAGCCATGTTCGCGCGTATCTTCAAATCATCAAAAGCTTGCTGTAAAGCAGTCATCTCGTTTGCTGACACAGCCTGATCACTCAGCAGGATTCTGCCAATCGGGGTTGACAACATGATCTTCAACAGGATGTTGAACAGCTTTCTTTTGTTACGGGCGAATTGCTTTTGAGCGGCAGGCGTAACCGTAAAGCCGTTTTTCTCCAACACTTGATGCCCTTCATCCACAGCATGGATAACAAGATTAAGGAGCTTCTTATCTTTTGCGGCTCTGCGCAAATTACCGTTATATGATGAAGCAATGGAATTCAAAGGCAAGATGATAACAAAATGACTTTTCAGCCACTCATCCATATTTTTATAGTAAGTCCATTTAAATTTGGTGTTAACCAAAGCCTGATCGATCACCGAACGCCAAGACAGCTCCTCACCTAAACCGCCGATATTGATTTTGGTTCTTGGTCCGCGTACGCTAATGACCCGGCCATTCTCTCTCCAGCCAGCGATCGTCTGAAAAGCGAAAGCAACCTTTTTCGCTACCGGGCTATGGGTTTGCAAATACTCCTCCATTTCCCCAGGACTCGCATTGTTGCCCATTATAACGATGTGGCTGCTATGGTTCGCTGCAAGTGCAGGCAGTACCGCTTCGAAATCCGGATATTTCATCACAACAAAAATAAGATCATAAACATCGTTTGGCTGTAGTTCACGGATTACCCTTACGTAATTAACCGTTGTGCGGAACTGAAAATAATGCCGAATGACATTGCCGTTCTTCTCCAACTCCTCTGCTCGTCGTCCTCTGGCCAGCATCGTGACCTTGTGCCCTCCACGCACCAGCTCGTGGGCTAAATAACTGCCAAGAACCCCAGCGCCATAAACCAATATTTTCATAGTAACTCCTCCATTAGGGTTAAACGATTTGATCAAACCGTGTTTTCTCAAACACTTATTTTTGTTTTCAGTATAGTTTTTAAATAATTAATGAAATATTTAAAAATTATAGCTTGATTCTATATGGATATCGACCGGACTGTCAAGAAGTTTTTAAATATAAACCCCGGAATTTAAAAACTACTCTTTTTATGGTAAACTACTTGTAGCGACGAATACGGGAAGTGAGTGAAGGCTGATGAATAAATTCGAGATAAGAACGCAGCAAAAGAAGGATGCGATCATTCATGCCGCATTAAAGCTTTTTAAAGAAAAAGGCTTCATCCATGTCAGCATCAAGGACATTGCCGAAGAATCCGGTGTATCGTCTGTATCGCTGTATAACTACTTCGGCAGCAAAGAAGGGGTGGTTACTGAATGTGCGAACGTTCTGATGCAAAATACCATCCATATGGCCAAGGAGCTGTTGAAGCAAAATATCGAGTTTAAAGACAAGCTATCCCAAGTACTGGAGATCTGTGCTGAGCATGACTATCAATTGCTTTCTACACCGGGTGCAGTTGAGGATCAGGTGCTGGCAAGCTTATATAGTGAAAACACCAATAAAATTAGAATTGAGCTTATTCAGGAATTTATTGAGCTGGGGAAGAAGGAAGGGGCGGTCCATTCTTCTGTTTCTCTGGAGACCCTTTTGGAATTATTAAGTGTCGTCGGGACACTTCAAGCTTCATGGGCGAGAGCCGGGAATTATAAAAATAAGATGGCTGAACTTAACCAGCTTCTCTTGTTTGGCTTTATTGGACGCCAATAAATCAATAATAAAATGACCTCCGACGCTCTAGGTGGGGGGTTATTTGCGTACAATGATACTGACGAAACCACCCAGAAAAGGAAATCAGCCCCCGCAAGGAGAACCATATATTACTTGGAGGGGGATGCTTATATGACTAAAACGATACTTGTGGTCGATGATGATCCGGATATTATCGACATGCTTAAGCTCTATCTGAACGCAGAGGGATATAAGACGCTGGAAGCTTTCGACGGGAAAGCAGCCTTAGAGCATTTGCGAAGTAAGCACGTGGATCTCGCACTTTTCGATATCATGATGCCGTTCATCGATGGTTTTCAGCTGCTCCGCATGATGCGGCAGGATTACAAAATCCCGGTCATTCTCATTTCAGCCAAAAATCAGGAACTTGATAAAATAACCGGTCTGAAGCTGGGGGCAGACGATTATGTGTCCAAACCGTTCAGCCCACTCGAAGTGATGGCGAGAATTCAGGCCCAGTTAAGACGGTCCTGTGAGTTTAATGAGCCGTTGGAAGCTCCTCCGGTATCTGAAACCTGCGTCGGGGACTTGCTGCTGGATCACCGCGAATGCATGCTGTACATCAAGGGAACACCGATTTCGCTGAGTGCGATCGAGTACAAATTATTGAAGCTGTTCATGGGGGAACCGGGGCGCGTATTTACGAAAAAGATAATTTTTGAACAAGCCTGGGACGAGCATTATCTGGCTGACGATAACGCCGTCATGGTCCAAATCAGCAGGCTGCGCGATAAAATCGAAGCTTGTCCGAGGAAACCTGTTTATATCAAAACCATTCGCGGGCTCGGATACCGATTTGCGAAGAAAGATGAGTTACAGCCATGAAATCTCCTAATCGTCTGCAGCGTTCGCTGATTCGCCAATATATTTTTTTCTTTGTTACGATTGCACTTATTGCCGTGTTTTCGCTATTTGTATTAAATGCGTTGATCATGGATTATTTCATGGAGGCTACCGGGCCGGTCAAGACGGAGACTGGAGTCATAGGCAGTCCAACAGCGGTGCCAGGCATGGACAGCGATCAGCATGAGAGAGTATTTTATAGAATGGCCGTCCAAGCCCTGCTGCTGTTTCTCGCTTTGTTTGCAATTACCGTATATGTCTTCGGAAGATGGACGGCTTCCCGGCTCACGACCCCGCTTCGTTCGATTACGGACGGCATCCGAAACATCGCTCGTGGGCACTACCACCAACGATTACATTTTCGAGCGAGTTATGAACTGGCGCAAATCCAGGACGATTTCAATGATATGGCGGAGCGGCTTGAACGGATGGAGAAGGAAAATCGGGAGCTTGCGGAGAGCAAGCAGCGAATGCTGATCAACATTTCCCATGACCTGAAGACACCGATGACCACCATTAAGGGTTATATCGAAGCGATGGAAGTGGGGCTCGTTGATTCGGAGGAGAGAAGGCGGCAAATCCTGCGTTTGATTTCCGACAAAGCCAGTCTGATGTCAGAGCTGATTGACGGCATCTTCGAACTGTCCAAGCTGGATAGTCCCGACTATCCTTTTGCCGTTGAGGCATCCGACATTACGGAATTCACGAGAGAAATCGCAGCCGAGTATTACGAGGTTTTCGAAGAACAGAAGTTTCATTTCCAGTATGATATTCCCGATCGTGAAATCATCGTCCCCTTCAACGCGACATGGTTATACCGGGCGGTTTCCAATATCCTGTCCAATGCAATCCAATACAACCCGCCTGGCACAACCGTTGGATTGAAATTGGTAACGAAGGGGAATGGTGTCGAAATTCACGTTTCAGACGATGGCATCGGTATCCCGGATGCCATGAAGGAAACGATTTTCGATGCCTTTGTCCGCGGAGACCAAGCCCGAAAAAGCGACGGGGGCACGGGTCTAGGGCTTGCCATTGCTAAACAAGTGGTAGAAAAACATGGGGGTAACATCACGCTGACCACGAACGGGCAAACGAAATTCATTCTTTTTCTGCCTAACGAATTGTAAGATTACTGAAAGATTCGGGAAAGTGCAGAGAAAGAATGATCCGGTAACCTGAGAAGTAGAACCAATAACGATAATGGTATACAGGAGGACTGGAGAGATTGGAAATACAAAAAGAGAAAGAAACAGAGAAGGACGTTGTTTTTGTTCGAAGAATAATGGCCAACCGAAAGCGACGGGGGCCGTTATCCCCTGGATGGAAGGGTGCGTCACTTGGCCTTGGCGTCATTGCCTTTATCCTGATACTGATCCAGGCAAATTATCTACTGATGGGGTATAGTTTCGGTAAATTCTTCGTCGGTACATTCCTGTTTCTCTTAGCGGCAGCGCTTATAAGCGGTCTGGCTGCATTATTGCTGCACGGGGTTAAAAAACTACCAAGCCGTTATATGTGGATATTGTTGTGCTCCCTTATCATCCTTTTATTCTGTTTCATTGGGCCGCTGGAAGTATCGGTGGTTTTCATTGTGTTGTTTGCTGTTGTTTTTTCTTTGTTTGGTGCATTGGTTTATAAATTTGCAACGGGAAGCTACAAGCAAGCGTCCAACACTAGGAAGATCGGCGCCATGGCCTGTTTATCCCTGATCATTGTCGTGATCGGCGCCGGCAGCTTCTGGTTGATTCGGGCCGGGGATGAAGCCGCTCCGGACGTGACCTTAAAACAGCTGAAAACTTCAGCCCGATATGATGGCACGTCGATGAACAACCCTGCCGAACAAGGCGAGTATTCCGTCAAAAGCCTGTTATACGGAAGCCCCGACAATTACAGGAGTGAGTTTAACCAGAGCGGTTCCCTAACCACCCAAACGGTGGATGCGTCCAAGTTTGTTGAGAAATGGTCGGCCGTGCGCACGAAGTCGCTTGGATTCGGACCCGAGGCCATGCCGTTAAACGGCAAAGTATGGTATCCCGAAGGGGAGGGAGCCTTTCCACTTGTCCTGATTGTGCATGGAAATCACTTAATGAACGATTACTCCGATCCGGGTTATGAATACCTGGGCAAACTGATGGCGAGCAAAGGGTATATTTTCGTCTCTGTGGATGAAAATTTTCTTAATTTCTCCCCTTATGAAGACCTTTTTCTGGTCAGCCCCCTGCGGAATGAAAATCCGGCAAGAGGCTTGCTGCTGCTGGAGCATTTGCAAACCTGGAAAGGCTGGAACAGCGACCCGGTCCATCCGTTTTATCAAAAGGTCGATATGGAACGAATCGCCCTCATCGGGCATTCCCGAGGCGGTGAAGCGATTGCCATCGCGGCAGCCTTCAACAAGCTCGGCACGCATCCGGACCATGGCCACATCAAGTTTGATTATAACTTTTCGATCCGCTCGCTCATTTCCATTGCGGGCACGGACGGGCAATACAAACCCCAGGGTAAACCCCTGCCGCTGGAAGACGTGAATTATCTGGCTTTGCATGGAGCTCATGATATGGATGTCATCAGCCTGGACAGCGTGAAGCAATATCACCGGATTAGTTATACTAAGGGCACAAATTACATGAAATCGCTGGTCTATATTTATGGAGCCAACCACGGCCAGTTTAACGGAGGCTGGGGCAGAGGGGATGTTGTAGGCTTGGGGAACCAACTGTTTAACCTACATCAAATCATGCCAAGGGATGAACAGGAAACCATTGCAAAAGTGTTCATATCTTCTTTTCTGGATGCCACGCTAAAGGACCAACGGCAATATCGAGAGGTGTTCAAAGATTTCGGTTACGCCAAGGAATGGATTCCGGACAACCTGTATGTCGGCAATTATTACGATTCGAACACGACCTTGATCGCCGATTTTCATGAAGACATCGATCTGCAGAGCACCACAATTCCCGGCGGCAGCCTGATGGGTGAGAACCTCCAGCAATGGAAGGAGGAAAAGGTGAAGGTCAAAATGGGCGAAGCGGATTACAGCGCCGTTCGCTTAGGCTGGAATTCGGAGGCTTCGGCGGAACTCGCATCCTATACGGTTGCTTTGCCGGACCATGGGGTGAGAACAGGGAAGGAAAGCTCCATCGTATTTTCGCTGACGGATGCCCGTGGGAAAGAAGAAATTGGCGACTCGAAAGAGCTTATCAATTTTACGATTACTGCCGAAGATAGGAAAGGCCATGAGGCAAGTCTTCCCCTCAGCCATCGATCCAAATTGCCGCCTGTTATTGAAGGTAAACTGCTGAAATGGCCGTTTTCGAATGCAGGTAATATTTCGGAACCCGTATTTCAAAGCTATGATTTCCATTTAGATGATTTCAACAAAATGAATCCGGATTTCAATCCAGAGCAGTTGAGCAAGATTCGTATGGAGTTCAACCTGACCAAGCGGGGAACCGTACTGCTTAGTGATGTGGGCATCCGATTATAAACGATAAAAAAAGTCGCCTGAAATGGCGACTTTTCGTATTAGTACGCCAATCATGAACATCTGGTGCGGAGCTGATGATACGAATCCTAATTTTCTACTTGTTAGGTTTTTGCCACAATTATTCTCGAATATCAATAGAAAAAACAGTATAATAAAAATAAACAAAACTAAACAAAGAAATTCGGATAAGGCGGTGGAAGGAATGAATCAGGATTTTTTGCATCCAGCAGATCTGCTTCTTCAATTTATCAATCGTATTTACAACCATGGCATGACGACCACGTCCGGGGGCAATCTGTCGATCAGGGACCAGAACGGAGATATTTGGATCACACCGGCCGGGGTGGACAAAGGCTCATTAACCCGGATGGATATGGTATGTGTGAAGGAGAACGGCGCAGTTCTGGGAATTCACAAGCCGTCCAGCGAGTTTCCGTTTCACAGGCTTATCTATCAAGCCCGTCCGGACTTGAAAGCGATCATTCACGCACATCCGCCCGCACTGGTTTCGTTCAGCATTGTCCGTCGCATTCCGGATACCAGGCTGCTTCCGAACGAACGGCAGATCTGCGGCGAGATCGGGATCGCGCCGTACGCCCTGCCTGGAAGCGAGCAGCTCGGGGAGAACATTGCGGCTGTATTCAAGCGCGGGATCGACACGGTCATGCTGGAGAATCATGGCGTTGTGGTCGGAGCTGGGGACCTTTCTCAAGCGTTTAACCGATTTGAAACCCTGGACTTCTGTGCGCGGCTGGAGATCGAGGCGCGTCGACTCGGAAATCCCGTCCTGCTGACCGATGAGGATTACGATACCGTCCGCAACAAAAGCACGCTGCAACTGGATACGTATATCTACGACACCTGCACGTCGGAGGAAAAAGAAATCCGCCACGAGATGTGCGCACTCGTGCGGCGTGCGTATAAACAAGGTTTGTTCACAAGCACGCAGGGCACATTTTCCCATCGATTGTTTGGAAATGATTTTGTTATCACACCCTATGGTAAAGACCGCAACGATCTGGAACCGGGTGACTTAGTCCGTATTGAGAACGGCAAAGCTGAGGCTGGCAAACAGCCAAGCAAGTCTGTCTTTCTCCATGATGCGATCTACAAAATGCAGCCGCATGTCCATTCGGTCATCATCGCGCATCCTCCCAACATTATGGCATTTGCCGTAACCGATACCGCATTCGATTCAAGAACGATACCGGAGAGTTATATCTTGCTTCGCGGAATGCCGAAGCTTCCCTTTCATGCGGTTTACAACGAGCCTGAGCGTACCGCTTCGCTGTTTAAAGCGAATACGCCGATTGCCATCGCGAATAATAATTGTGTCATTGTTGCCGGTCAGAGTCTGCTTAACGCGTTTGACCGATTAGAAGTTGCCGAGTACAGCGCCAAGTCCATTCTGTCGGCAAGAACGCTCGGCAATGTCATCCACATCGATGACGACCGGATTCGCGAGCTTGAAGCAGCGTTTAATCTGGAGTAGGAAGTTCATTGGAATACCTCAGCTGTACCAAGGCTGTCGCGGTAATAGAGCGGCAGCCTTTCGTTTGTTCTGGCACCGATGAATCGGCCTCTGTGTGGAAACATTTGCTTCCAGAGCGTTATTTCAATTGAAGCTTGGAGAACCATTCTTTACAACAACATAAAAATTATCTATTATATAAATAGATAAAAATATAAATTGTTTGTTTTTTAGGAGAGAGGAGGAACCATGAAAATACCTACTTCAACAAATCATAAACCCGTGATTGTGTCGGATAACTATGGGAAAGTGGATGGACGATTGGCATCTAAAACAGATGTAGGAGCTCTATCTTTAGGATTGACCGAGCAGAACGAGGAGGCTAAGGCGCAAATTGCCGCCAAGATATGGAGAGCTGCTGAGGAACAAGGGACCAGTCCATCGGATGAGTTACCTATTCATCGAATTCTAGATTTGTCCATTCTCATTTGCACTGCGCTGACACATTTTAGCGAAGCCTATAGATATGAACATTTATATGACCCGCAACAGCCTGTGATCGACCGGATCGGATTGCAGGGGAACGCCATGACGGTAGCTGTTTGCACGGATAATGAACAGATTCAGGAGGATATCAAGCTGTTCAACGAGGCACTGAGCGATAATGGTGAGATGATTGGAGAACGTCTACGCACTTTAACGAGAATGTTAGAAGAATTGGGTTATGTACGATAAGAAAGTCGCCGAACGGGGGGGACGGGGCTTTTCCTGCGTTCAGTGTTAACGAGAGTTTGGAGGTGAGCGGTCATGAAAGACCGGAATGACAATGAATCTAACGTGCTGTCTCCTGGGAGAGCATGGACTGAGGAAGAAAAGAGCCTTGTTTGGAAAAAAACATTAACGCATAAAGTAAGCGAGGAAGAACGGCGAATCACGAATGAAATCAAGCGTAATTGGCATCGCGGTGAGATGAAAATCGCCAATATTCTATTAGAGGGAGATGCCGGCTCCGGAAAAACGCAGCTCGCCAAGGCGTTGTCCGCAAACTTCAGGTTACCCTATACCAAAGTAACTTGTTTTGCCGATATGGATAAATCGGATATTCTCGGAGCCATTTTACCGGTTATTTCATCTGATCGAATGAAGCAGTTGGAACCTGCGGACCAAGCGGCCTTGAGCGCATTATACGAAAGCGACGGCTTTCGAAGCTCGACGGAGATTTTAATGGAGGCGCTGGAGATTCCACAAGAGATGGCTTCCGCCAAGATGAAGCGATTATTGAAGCTGGCCGCGCATAACGCTCAAGATGATGGAGCTGTCGAGTATCGATTTTACGCTTCCGAGATCGTCAGAGCTTTTCAAAAGGGCTATCTGCTGGAAATACAGGAACCGAACGTGATTCGGGACGCTGGCGTATTGATGGCATTGAATTCCGCGTTGGAGCCGAGCGGCAGCCTTAATCTCCCAACGGAGATCGTGCACCGGCATCCGGATTTTATAGCGGTGATCACGGCAAACCGCAGTTATGCGGGATCGAGGCCGCTTAACGAGGCATTGCGTGACCGAGTGCAGCATACGGAGAAGATGGACCTGCCGACCAAAGAGATCATGATGGAGCGAGCAATGGCCAAAACCGGTTATCGGAACGATGAAATGCTGGACGTACTGGCAAGAGTCATAATCCTATTGGATAAAACAGCCCGAGCTAATGCCATTAAAGGCGTGGCTGGCATGCGCTCCTATTTCTATTGGGTAGATGCCGTTGCTCAAGGTGCTTCTGCGAGGGGAGCTCTTTATCATAAAGTGATCTACAAGATAACAACCGATTCGGAAGAGATCAAACTGCTGGAAGAAGCGCTGGAAGGCGAAGGCTTAATGGATATGCTAGAGGAAGCCCCGCTTGAGATGAGTAATAATCGAAATACAGAGGCAGTGGAGATCACGACATGGAACAGCGATATCGACCTGGATTCCACTTCTGATAGGCAAGCCGAGGAAGAAGGTATCCGGTTAAAAAAGTCCGCTGAAAGCGAAGACAGCACATCCATCCTCGCGGATGAGTCAGCGGATATGGAGAGTTCGGATTCGGGGGAGGACGGATCACCGCAATATCACCAGGCCAATCCCGAACCCATGACGGAGGAGGAGAAGCAGAAGGAGCGGGACTTTCGCAAAAAGCTGAATCAAGTCTCCAGATCCATCGTGTCCGATTCGATTCATCAGGCTGTTAAGCTGATCGTTCACCGTCCTGAATACGATCCGAACCAGCAGGAGGAATATAGGAGCCTGAGTAAGGGCCTTATGACCATCGTGCGGGAAATTGCCAGACAGACGCTGCCGCTATTGGAGCACGAGATAACCACGGAATTTGCCAAAAACCATTACTACGGTTCTAAATTTCAAGCAGACAGCGTGGCCTACCGCGATTTCAGGTATTTTGCCAAGAAGCGTCCTCCGACGGAATCCCCTGGTCTTGTGGTCGGTTTGAGGGTGGATGAATCCGCATCGATGGCTGCTTTCGGAAGATTGGAGGCGGCCAAGCGGGCGGTTATTGCGGTCTATGAATTCTGTCAAATTTGCCATATTCCTGTTTTAATTTATGGGGATACTGCGGATGTTTCCCGCTTGGAGCAGATGTCCCTCTTCGCTTATGCCGATTACGATCAACCGGATGTCCGCGATCGGTTCAGGCTGATGGGGATCCGAGCCAGAAGTAATAATCGGGATGGTATGGCTTTAAGAATTATGGCGGAAAGGTTAGCCACTTCACCGAAGCAAACTAAGCTGTTGATCAGCATCAGCGACGGGCAGCCTAAAGCCATGGAAGACTATACCGGAAGTCTGGCCATTCAGGACATGCAGCAGACTCTATCTGAATTCGAAAGAAAAGGAGTCAAATTTCTGGCAGCAGCCATCGGTCAGGACAAGGATGTCATTAGTCAGATCTATGGTGCCGAGAGGTTTTTGGATATTACCAACCTGAATGAGCTGCCAGCGAAGCTGGTGCGTATCATTTCACGGTATTTGTAAAACCATACTGAACAGCTTCAGCCTGCGTGTCTTTATGACATGCGGGCTTGTTCCAGTATTCATGTCAGTGAACATCTGAACATACTCCTAGTTCGTACTTGGTAAACTGGACATGTGCCCCGTCCAAACATTATAGTTAAAAGAATGAAGATAGCGTCATTTTGGCGGATTTTTGTCGGTGTCGTGAATCGATGCTCAGCTTTACATCTTGAATATGTATACATAAGTAAGGGAGGACATGTATGGAGCAACCCCGTATTTGGCCGGATCGGTTCAAGCGCTTTTTTCTGAACAATAAATTTGTGCTTCTTTTGCTTGTTCTGTTGCTGGTTGGACTCAACGTGTTGGTTATAAGCAAGATTTCGTTTGTGCTGCATCCGCTCGCCGTGTTAGTCAAGACGATCGTTTTGCCGATCATTTTATCAGGGATCCTCTATTATTTGCTGAACCCCCTGGTGGATTTGATGGAGAAAAGGAAAATCAAGCGCGGATGGTCCATCCTGATCCTGTATCTGGTTATTGCCGGTATTCTAACGATCGTGGTGCTCGCGGTCATTCCGGTGCTGCGCAATCAGATTATGGGGCTGATCGACAATTTTCCGATATATAGCGAGAAGGTTAGACAGCAGTTTGAAGATCTGACGGGCAGCGAGTTGTATTATCAGATCCAAGAAACAATGAACATTAATTCCCAGGAGTGGTGGACAACCGTCACGCAAAAAGCAACGGAAATTCTGAACCATACTTGGAGCAGAGTAGGCGGGTTTCTGGGTGCTTTTACGGAGATTGTGTTGTCGATCGTGACCGTACCTTTTGTGCTGTTTTATATGTTGAAAGATGGCAAAAAGCTCCCTCTGAAAATATTGTCTTTTCTGCCGACGAAGAGTCGTTCCGGAATTTTGCATGTGCTTCAGGATATCAATCATCAGATCAGCTCGTTTATCCGCGGGCAGATTATTGTGAGCTTCTGTATTGGGATTCTGCTCTATATCGGTTATATGATCATCGGTCTGGATTACGCGCTGATTCTGGCGATTATTGCATCGTTCACCAGCGTGGTGCCCTATCTGGGACCCGCAATTGCGATTACGCCTGCCCTGATTGTGGCACTGGTTACTTCTCCGATGATGCTGTTGAAGATGGTGGCGGTATGGACGATCGTGCAATTAATAGAAGGGAAGTTCATCTCCCCGCAAATCATGGGCAAAACGCTTAAGATTCACCCCATTACGATTATCTTCGTCATACTGACAGCCGGCAATCTGTTCGGTGTGGTTGGCATTCTGCTAGCCGTTCCCGGGTATGCGGTCCTCAAGGTTTGTGTATCCCATATCTTCGAATGGTTCAAGGACACGTCGGGCATGTACGATCCTCCGAATAGCAATACGCTGAAATAGTCTTTTGGACTGTCTCATTAAATAGAAGCAGGAGAAGTTCACTTGATATACAGCATCCAAGATTTACAAAAGGGCTGGGGGAAAGCGGAAGTTTCTGTTCTTCTGGGGTCATACGCCTCCAGCCGACGGCAGCTGTTAATAACATCTGTTTCAGTCAGTGGTGGAAATGCACCTTCATGATGAAGGCTACACATTTTTAACCATCCTTCATCCTGAAACGTGGATTCATTGCAAAAGAGAATCTGAATTAATATAATGGATATCATAGGTCCATGTCATTCGAATTAAAGGAGGAAACCGCCATACAGTTTTCCAAAAGCGTTGATTATGCTCTGCATGCCTTAATTCATTTGGCTCATTCGGAGCGTGACCAGAACATCGGAATCAAGGAATTATCTGCGACACTGGGCGTTTCGGAAAGCTACTTATCTAAAATCATGTCCAAGCTGAGACAGGATGGAATCGTGCGGGCAGTTCCGGGAGTGAACGGGGGCTACGAGCTGGCCAAGACGGCCGAGCAGATTACATTCCTTGAAGTGATACAGGTGATTGAAGGAAGGCAGCAGTTGTTTGAATGCTCTAATATCAATTCGCAGCAGCATCGTTTGTTAACCGAAGAGAAAGCTGTCGAGATGCAAGAGGACAATCCCCGTGAGTGCGTATGCCTGGTCAAACAGGTGATGGACGGCGCCGAACAGCAATTGAATCAATACCTGGAAGAGCAAACCATCCAGTCAGTATTGGACACGGCATCGAAGCGTGGCAGCTGTACTGAAGACAAGAAGTGATGAACTTCTTGTTTTAGAAAAACAACTCGGATTTCATTGCGATTCATTGACCGAATGTTCATTTTTGAATAAAAAGGGTATAGTAGATTTTTTGATAGAGAATAAACTACACGCAAAAAGCCGCATAACTGCGGCTTTTTTAATGAAATTTATGCAATGTCTTCATGTGAGTAAATGGAATGACACGTATTTATTGTGACTAGATATTCTCTAATAAACAGGTGGGCGACGAGGTTGCAAGCACCCCGATTACCTCGATTCCTTACTTTTCAGCTTTATTCCCCGGTACTGCCGGTTGTACTTTTTTAGGAGTTCCCTGGCTCGTCTCAAAGCTAATTGGCTTGATGCCTTTTGCTTGCCACACCGTGCCTCTACGCTCGTATTCGAATAACTTCTCAATGGCATTCGCAATCTGTGGCCCGACTTCACGCTCAACCAAATACAAGGCCACATCAAGTCCGGAGGTAACACCTCCGCCAGTCACCAAGCGAGGACTATCTTCCACGATTCGTGCATCAACTGGAATTGCACCGAGAGCTTCTAGCGCACCCATGCCTATCTGATTGGTGACAGCATATCTGTCTTTCAACAACCCATCCATAGCAAGGAGCAATGAACCTCCACACACGGTCGCCACCGTAACTTCCTTATTATTCATAGCTTGTTTCATCATACTGGTTAAGCCTGTATCCTTAGCCTGCCTCAATATGTTGGGGATCGCATCTGCGGTATTCCCCGCTGGCTTTCCCGAAGCTCCAGGAATCACAATAATCCCGGAACGATTAGGGTCTAATACGGCTTGTGCTTCAAGGGTGGGCCCATCCAGCCCGCTCGGCACCGAACGCTTACCTTCTGCAGATACCAATTCTACAGTGACTTTTCCTCCCGTGTACATTCCAGCGGCAGCAAATACTTCATATGGCGCTAATGCGTCCAGCAGGTCAAACCCATCGAATAATACGATTTGTACATGTACGCTTTTATCCTTGGATGGATCTTGATTCTTGTTTGTTTCCGCGCTTGCTGCGGGGGCTAACAGACTTAGAACGAGCGTAAACGACATGAGTAAGCTAAGTACTTTTTTCATTCTTATACCAATTCCTTTCGATTCGTTCTAATGATGATTTCAGGAATAACTAGTAGCAGCGCAATTGAGCCGTAAACGCCGATGGTGTAGCTGGTAGCGTAAACGTACCCGAATCCCTGATGAAAAAGGGAAGTAATGAGATGAACCAACATGTTCGTGAAGCAAAAGGCATAACTACGAATCATCCAGTTGCGGTGACGGATGATCCGTCTCCTCTTGATTTGGATGAGTGCCGTAATGGTGATAAAGAGCCAGATCATATTCAGCAAATTGAATCCCATACTGCTAATTTTTCCG
The DNA here is from genome assembly GCF_050482385.1 of Paenibacillus lautus. Classification (GTDB taxonomy): domain Bacteria; phylum Bacillota; class Bacilli; order Paenibacillales; family Paenibacillaceae; genus Paenibacillus_AQ; species Paenibacillus_AQ lautus_B. The sequence goes on along the minus strand of NZ_JBCNHV010000015.1, from coordinate 39,036 downwards.
CCGGTGGCGTATGGCGCCATATAACCGGAAGTCAGCACAACAAGCAGTACGGACACGATATATACATAGCCGTTTATGCGATGGAGCCTGCGGCTTCTTTCAAATATTCGATTCGAAAAGTTAACCAGCCCGGATGCCATGGCCATACATGCGAATGCAACATGAACGTGCATGACATTAAGCCAAACCGGGAGATTCAGCTCGCGCTTCAGCCCAGTTTTATGACTTAAAAACCCCGAAGCACCGGGATCGATCCAATAGTTTTTCACCAAAGCGTATAGTATAAATAGAACGCTGACAGAGGTCAGCAATAGATATAACGATTTCCGTTTTTTCATCCGTTCGCAACTCCCGATGATCAGGAAACCCGATTTCCTGTTAATTTAGATGCAGGCAGTAGGCCAGCTTTGGCGATACCCACCATGTGATCTCCATCGACGACAACTTCAAATTTCAGATTTAAGCGCATGGGTTTCGTGATTCGAAGTGACCAGGCCAGTTTGTTATCCTGAAGCACGGGGTTCATAAACTCGATGGTTTCATCCCCCTGCGCTGCCGTGCCTTGGATCATATCGTTCCTTGTCAATATGGAGAGCCTGACCTCCATCTTCCCGACGGGTGTAGCGATCGTGGTCTCCCAATCCCCGTCGAAGACCGATGCCTGTGTGCTTTTGCTAAGCTGGGAGCTGGGGGTGGGTGTCATCGCTGTTTTGTTTATCACAGTGTTTGGCTCGTTGCTCGTTAATGGTTTATTAACGTTAGGCGTTATCCCTGTATCCCTCCAAACCGTTCCTCTTCGTTCATATTCGAATAACTGCTCTACCGCGTGAGCGATACGAGGCCCAAATTCACGTTCCACCAGGTATAGCGCTACATCGAGTCCTGAAGTTACGCCGCCGCCGGTCACCAGATTACCATCGTCCACAACGCGAGCCGAGATGGGAACTGCTCCAGTTGCACCAAGTAAATCCATGCCCAGATGGTTCGTTACCGCCGGCCTGCCTTCCAGGAGGCCTCCCATGGCAAGAATCAGGGAACCGCCACAGACCGTAGCGACTGTAATGTCTTTGTGCTGAAGAGCCTGCTTGATCATACCGGTCAATTCCGTACCCATGGTTCGGCCCAAAATAGCCGGAATCGAATCGGGCCCATCACCTTCGACGTCGCCGGACGCGCCCGGAACGAGAATGATGCCCGCACGTTCCGGGTCCAGTCTGCCACTTGCTTCAATCTTCAACCCGTTGATGCCACTAGGCACGGATCTTGGTCCTTCTGCGGTGACCAATTCTACGCTTAACGCGTTTTCAGCATTCATGGCTGCGGCGCAAAAGACCTCATAAGGTGCTATCGCATCCAGAAGGTCGAAGCCATCAAACAACACGATTTGAACCTTTAGCATCAATAATTCCTCCTAGTCTTTATTTAGTCAGTAGATCTTTCAACATGCGATATTCCTTCTCATCAATTTCACCTTTGGCCATTCGGTTCTTCAGAATCATAGCGATGTCATCCTTTTGTTGATCGCTTTTGTAACGATGACGAATCGCGTATACTCGAACCGCCAGGAAAGAGAACAGTGTGAGACAAAACAAAGCGCCGAAAGGAAAGAACGAGAAGGCGTTATTTTCCAAACCCATATGTAAACCTCCTTTATCGATGACTGCGCGGGAAGATCACCCGAAATATCGGCTTTCTGTGTGCGCAAGTAGAAGCATAACAAACGAATATCTCAAACAAAGATGCAGAAAGGTCACAAAAGTATAAACAAATCATCACAATACATAAGATCGCGTTAGTTCTAGCTAAATAAATGATAAACTAGGATAGCAAAGGTGGGATAAACATGAGTGCATTCAAGACGATATTGGTTGTAGACGATGACCAAAGTATCGTTGAGTTATTAAGGGATTTTCTAGAGAATGACAACTTTCAAGTAATGACAGCTTGCGATACCGCTCAAGCGTGGGACATATTTAAGCAAAACTCCATTCATTGTATTGTCCTGGACATTATGATGCCGGGACAAAACGGATTTGAATTTTGCCGCCGGATTCGCGGGGAGAGCCATATTCCGATCCTGTTCTTGAGTGCTCGCAGCGATGATGTAGATAAGATTCGAGGTCTCACGCTCGGTGGTGATGATTATATCGTCAAAACCGCTTCACCCGGGGAAATCGTTGCCAGAGTCAAAGCGGTATTGCGGCGTTCCGCTTCCTCGCAGCAAATGGATAGCAGGGTCTTGGATTACGGGCGAATCAAGTTAAATCTGTCCACAAGAGAAGTACAAGTGGATGGAAATCACGTCGTGCTCACCCCCAGGGAATATGAGTTACTGCGATTATTTGCCGAACACCCGAGACATGTTTTCTCCTATGAACAATTACTAGCGAAATTTTGGGATGGGGTGGGCGACAGACACACGATTCGGGTCCATCTCAGCCGACTTCGCGAGAAAATCGAAGCCGATCCGAACCAACCGATATTCCTGGTTAACGTATGGGGAGTAGGGTATCGCTTTGAGGGAGGGTAACATGAGGTCACTCCGCATTCGTACGTTTACTATGCTCTGCTTCGTCTTTATTCTCACTTTGCCGTGGATATTTTTTGTTGCTGCTCACTTTATAGAGACGAAGACGCTCAGCTTCGAAAAAGGTCGGCTGCAAAATGAGACACTGCAACGAAATATATCGGAAATGACTCAGCGAATTGAATCGGAAACAGACCTATGGACGGATCCCGACTGGCAAGACCAACTGCACTCAGCGCTGCGCGAAGCGAGGATGGATGTTCTCATTCTATCCGCAGCAGATCAGGATATTTATCGTACCAATCCAGATCGACGAGGAACTAATTTATCAACCGAGCGATTTTCCGTCATCAAGGACGGCCAGTTGCTGGGAAGGGTTATTCTGTATCTGCCTCAGTCCAATCAATTTCAAGTGATGTCGGCTTTTGTCGGGCTGCTGCTTGCGATCTTTGTTGTTGGAATGGAAATGAGGCGATTCGTTCTTAAACCACTCGAGAAGATGGGAATCGCAGCTAGACAAATTGCAACAGGAGATTGGGATGTTCGGTTACCCATGTCCAAGGTCACCGAAATCGCTGAAGTCCGAGACGGTTTCAATGTTATGGTCACGGGGCTTGAGCAATCCTATCGAAAACAGGCCGAATTGGAGGAGGAGCGCCGATTCGTCATTGCGGCAGTTGCGCATGATTTGCGGACTCCTTTGTTCGCTTTGCGGGGCTATTTGGATGGACTGGAGCAAGGGATCGCTCAATCTCCGGAAAAAGTGGCCCAATATGTGGCGGTTTGCAAGGATAAATCGGCACAATTGGATCGGTTGGTAGAGGATCTGTTCACCTTTACAAAGATGGAGTATGTGGAGTCGGAACTGAACACTAAAACGGTTGATTTTAACCAGGTAATCCGGAATTCGATGGACAGTCTGAGTCCGCTGGCTCGGCAAAAAGGCATCTCGATCTCATTCCGTGTAACAGATGGCTGCATTATCAATGGAGATATGCATTTATTGGAGCGAGCCATGAACAATCTTCTGGATAATGCCGTCAGACACACACCTACAGATGGTGACATCGAAGTCCAGTGCAACAAAGAAGACAATAAGGTTATGTTTGCAATACGCGATACCGGGCCGGGCTTCTCTATGGAAGAACTTGAGCGCGTATTTGAACCGCTGTATCGCGGGGAAACCTCTAGAAGCCGCTCTACTGGAGGAAGCGGATTAGGCTTAACCATTTCACAAAGAATTATTAGGCAGCACGGAGGCGAGCTTGCCGCTAGCAATCATCCGGAAGGGGGAGCGCTGCTGGAAGGATGGTTGCCTCCAGCAGCTTCAGAGCAGATGGATTCGGATGGTCTTTAGTGGTAAAGATTGTTCACGCCGATCAATTAACATTTGTTGAACATTGTGGCAGCATCGATGCCGGATGAGCTGCTGACCCAGAGGGTTGACCGGCCTAATATAAAGCGCAGAACCTCGGTTCTGCGCTTTTTTAATTGATATTGATTTCATCTCCACTTCATCTTGATGTCACCCTTGTACACTCGTTTAAGGAAGGGGGAGAAAACGGATGAAAAAGGGTACAACGATCATAACGCTTATATTGTCAGCAATATTCATTATTTTGCTGTATAATAACCTTTCGAAAGAAGGTTCAGCAAGCTATCGTATGGCGGATATAACCAGTTCGAATGATCGCTCGCTTGGCAAACAAACACAGCATCCAGAATCGACCTATAAAGTAGTTATCGATCCTGGACATGGGGGAAAGGATGTTGGCGCGACAGGTGCCAGCGGTCGCTTCGAAAAGGAGTTTACGCTGCAACTGGCCCGTAAGGTCGAGGAACTGACCGAACAAGAGACGCAGCTAGAGGTGTATTTAACTCGAACAGAGGATCAGTTTATATCGTCTGTTGAACGGGCAAGACCGGAATTCGCCAACCAATTGGGTGCAGATTTATTTATATCCATTCATGGCAATACGTACGAGGATTCCAGCGTTGCAGGTACCGAAACTTACTATTACCACGACAACTCCATCATCTTGGCTGAGCTTATGCATAAGCATATCGTGAAAGGCGTCGGGTTTCGGGACCGGGGAGTGAAGCATGAGGATTTCTTTGTATTGAAGGATACCAATATGCCGGCCGTTCTGCTGGAGGTGGGTTATTTAACCAATCCGCAAGAAGAGGAAGACATGCTGACAGAAGAAGTCCAAACCAAGATGGCAAGTTCCATCCTGGATGGAATCAAGGAATATCTAGAATTACAATAAACAGTAGCTAAAGGAGCCCTATATATGAAGCCTTATACATCTGGCCGTATCAAAATCCCGCCGGGATTTTGGGAAGGATTACATCAATTAGGGATTGCCGCCCATGACATAGCTCGCAAAGCACAATTACCGCTCACCATCATAACGGAATCTATAGTCACCAACGCCCAATATTTCGCGATCTGGCAGGCTTATTCCGATCTCATTGGTGACACTGCCCAAGCCATCATCAAGCTTGCGACCGTCTTTGAAACGGCGAAGTACCCACCGACCGTCTTAGCGCCTTACCACGCTCGTGACTACCGCGATGCTCTAAACCGAATGGCTCGGTATAAACAACTATGTCCACCCGAAGGCTTGCTGATCACCGAGGAAGGCGAACACTGTACCATCGAGCTGGAATGGCTGAATCTAGGCGAGCAACCAGGTCCGCCGCTGCTTGTGGGTATCACACTGGCATGTCTTTTGGAGCTTGGACGCCGGGGCACAGGTCAACCGCTGACCGCACACTTGGTTGAATTTTCGCAGCCTATGGGCGATGTACAAGCTCTTGAAGCTTATTTTGACTGTCGTATCCGGATGGGGGCTAAACGTAACCGGTTAACACTCTATCGAAGAGATCTGGATCGCCCTTTTATCTCGTACAACGAAGAATTGCTGGAGATCCTGACTCCCGCTCTAGACCGATCACTTTATGAATTACAGAACAACCGCTCTATTACCGAGATGGTCAAGTGGATCATCAAACACAGTCTCACAGGAGGGCGACCTGACATTCAGTCTGTGGCGAAGGAGCTCAATATGAGTGATCGTACATTACAGCGCAGGCTAACGGAAGAAAATACGAGTTTCAAGCAATTGCTGACGCAAGCTAGACACGAGCAGGCCATCGAGTATTTGGCAGACCCCTCGCTCGATCTCAAAGAAGTTGCTTTTTTGATTGGATATGAAGATCAGAACTCGTTCTATCGTGCCTTCCGTCTGTGGGAAGGAGATACTCCATCAAATTGGCGTACTGAGCATTTCAGTTCCTACTCGCCATCAGAACAACGGCAGGGAATGCTGACAATGAATTCATAGCGTTCTCAACGGAGCGGTTTCTATAGAGAGGTTGGCGTGTTATACAAGTACTTTGGCGTTATGTGCTAGTGACTCAACATTCCTGACAAAGTAATATAATCACTATCCGGATCACAAAGGAGAAATGATTATATTATGGATATGGAATTAAAAAATAAAACGGCTCTAGTTACCGGGTCAACAAAAGGCATAGGTAAGGCCATTGCTATTGAACTTGCAAGAGAAGGTGTTCATGTACTCATTAATGGACGAAATCATGAAGAGGTCGAGCAAACCGTGAATGAAATCAAGTCCCAATTCCCGGCGACTTCTCCTCAAAATGCTACAGCCGATATCGTGGATGCGAAACAAAGAGAAGCTTTGTTTGAAAAATATCCTCATGTGGATATTTTAGTTAACAACATGGGTATTTATGAAATTATGCAGTATGAGGATGTTAGTGATGAGGTATGGGAGAAATATTTCCGTACGAATGTGCTTGCTGCTAATGGATTAACTAAATTTTACTTGCCTCATATGTTGAAACGTGATGATGGGCGCATTATTTTTATAGCCAGCGAAGAAGCCGTAATGCCTTCAGGACAAATGCCTCAATACTGTATGACAAAATCTATGCTTTTATCCTTGTCTAAAAGCTTGTCCAAATTAACCAGGGGAACGGAAGTAACCGTTAATACGATTATGCCAGGACCTACCCTCTCAGAGAATGTGTACCAAATCATTGAAGGAATGTATCCTGATTCAAAAATGACTTTTTCTGAAAAAGAGAAGGAATTTATGGTTACAAACCTACCTCAATCCGAAATACAGCGATTTATCAAGCCTATCGAAATAGGTAGACTGGCTGCATTCCTGTGCAGTCCTTACGCATCCGCGTTTAAAGGTTCTCCAATCCGTATGGATGGCGGCATGGTCCCTACGATTTTCTAACGTTGTTAAATTATTTTATTCTTACTCATATTAAAAGCTTGGGATCTAAAAGAGATCTCCAAGCTTTTTTAGTATCCATACGCATTATCCCTGATTCAACCTGGTTTTTACTCGCTTATCAATTCCAGCTTGTTCAGCCTTTTGTGATATACAATGCGAGACAGTCCGACGCTAATTTCATATAGAAGTAACAGGGGCACAATGACGAGAATGTCCGACACGATATCTGGCGGTGTAATGGTAACGGCTGCTATCGTCAGCAGCAAGTAGGCGATTTTCCGCATTTTAGCTAAGCGGAGCGGATTCAGGATGCCAATCGAGGTCAAAAACATGATAACGACGGGCATTTCGAACAGCACACCGAACGGTACGGTCATATGCACCATAAAACGGAAGTATCTCTCAGCGGTATAAGCTGTTATGAAATGATGCGACAGCGAATCCAGGAAGGACAGGACCATGGGGTAAATGACAAAGTAGCCGAAAGCCAACCCCAATAGAAAAAGGGCTCCGATCGCGGGGATATACGCTAGTGATGTGCGCCGCTCCATGGTGCTCAAGCCGGGTACGACGAAACGCCATACCTGAAATCCGGCAACAGGCATCGTCACCGCCAGAGCTATAACGCCTGCAATCATGAAGTATACCCAAATCACGTCCGTTGGTCCCAGTACTTGAAGCTGACCCTCCACGTCGCGAGTCAACATTTCATACAGTGGTTCAACATACAGAAAAGCGGCACAAAGGGCTACCAAAAAGGTGCCCAATGTGATGAGAATCCGCTTTCGGAGCTCTGTTAAGTGCTCCAAAATATGCTGCTCCTGTTCTTGTGCCTGCTCGTGCTCAGTCATTTCAATTTATCTCCATCTTGGATATCTTCGCTCGAAACCAGTTCACGCGTTGAGTTTTTGAACTCGCTCAGTGTACGACCGAAGGCACGGCCCAGTTCAGGGAGCTTCGAAGGACCGAAAATAATCAAGGCGATCAACAGAATGAGGATCAGCCCTGTCACACCGATATTTCCTAGAGGCATACGATCAACTCCTTTACTTATTTTTTATCCGAGGCCATTTTCAGCAGCTCTGTAATATCTCTGGCGATCGACTCATCGCGCGGCGCATCATGCAGCTTCGAGGCAATTCGGTCGATCAGCTTAGGAGCTTGCGGATTCGTTACCGTTAGAATTTGGACTTCTTCATTAAACATGCTCTTCACATGCTCTTTGGCTTGCGACATATTGTCGTTGTTCGCGGCCTTGGCTCCGATAACACCTTCGTTCGGTTCACCTTTACCCGACATTCCTTCCGTCTGACTTAAAACCTTTTGCTGCATGTTGTCATATTGGTTAGAAGAAACGCGTGATTCTGCACGTGCCAGAATAATCGTGTCATTCAGGACAAAGGCTTTGACTCCTTCAATGCCTAAACTTGCGAGTCTTGATTGGACATGGGAAGAGATACCGCCTTCATGCAGGCTGGATGAGCCGATCATGCTGTACACGGACATGCCCATACCGCTTGTCGTTTTCCCGTGGACATTGGTCGTTTCGGTCTTCGGGCCATGATAGCTTGGGATCACATCGGTACTGTGCAAGTGAACGCCATCGGCGTTACGCTGTTCCATGGATTGCGCATTTTGTTGATTGCCGTTTTGATTTAAGCAGGCTGTTAAAGAAAGAAGCAGTGCTGAGCCCAATATTGGACCTCTCCACTTGCTCCATAATTGATTCATGAGCATTCGCCTCCATATCGTTAGTGTTTTTATCATGCCCACCGGATGGAGAATAATGTATGAATGAAATGTTGATGGGGACAATACCCATTATTCCAAATGATGAAGAGTAGGGGTGTTGAAAGTTTGAGCGAACATGACCAACAATCCAACCAATCGAAGCCTGGCAGCTCACAGACGATGTCACGGCGGAAGTTTCTGAGAAACTCCGGTTATGCCGTGGGAGGTGTGGTGCTGGGCGGGGTACTCGGTTATCTGCTGCCGAAGCGGGCAACTCCGCCTGCAGCGCCAGCACCTGAGACGAATGAAAACAACTACAATCAAGCATTAATGTTCTTCAACCAGGAACAATACCGGATCACAGAAGCAGCCGTAGAGCGTATATTCCCTGCGGATGACAATGGTCCTGGCGCCAAAGAACTTGGCGCAGCATTCTTCATCGACCACCAGCTGGCCGGTGATTGGGGTTTTAATGCAAGAGACTACATGCAGCCGCCTTTTTATGTCGGAGAGAAAACGCAAGGTTATCAGGGACGATTGAGACGACGAGAGATTTTCTACATTGGTCTGCGCGAAATTCAGAACTACAGCCAAAAAAATTATCAGAAAGATTTCCCGAGCCTGTCGCCAGAGGAACAGGATGCGGTGTTAACAGCCTTTCAGAACGATGAGGTCAAGTTGACAACGATCTCAGCCAGCGGGTTCTTCAACCTGCTTCGCAGCAGCACATTGGAAGGTGTTTACAGTGATCCGCTATATGGTGGCAATAAAAACATGCAGGGCTGGGTGATGCGGCAATATCCGGGTAACCAAATGGCTTACACGAATATTATTGAGAAGAATTTTACTGTCATCCCGCCTAAGAGTTTAAAAGATCACCTATAACGGCTCACGATTAGCGAGAGGAGTATAGATATGGCCAAAAAATTACCTAAAACAGATGTTGTCATCATTGGCGTCGGCTGGGCCGGCGGCATTATCGCTTCGGAACTGACCAAGAACGGTTTATCCGTTGTCGGATTGGAGAGAGGTAAAGAAAGAGTGACGGAAGACTATTACATGGCTCACGATGAGCTCCGTTACGCGCTTCGTTACGATTTGATGCAGGACCTCTCTAAAGAAACAATTACCTTTCGAAGCACCGAAAAAATACGTGCGCTTCCGATGAGGCAATATGGGTCGTTCTTGTTAGGCGAGGGATTGGGAGGAGCCGGCGTGCACTGGAACGGACAAACGTTCCGTTTCCTGCCTTACGATTTTAAGATTCGGAGCATGACGGAAGAACGATATGGGAAAGATAAAATACCGCCGGAAATGACGATCCAGGACTGGGGTATCACCTATGATCAGCTCGAGCCGTTTTTTGATAAGTTCGAGAAGACGACCGGCATCTCCGGCGAGGAAAATCCCTTGGCAGGGAAACGTTCGAATCCTTACCCGACACCGCCCATGCTCCATACTCCATCCATGAAGATGTTCACAGAAGCGGCGAAAAGTCTGAAGCTCAATCCCTATACGGTGCCTTCAGCGAATCTGTCGGAAAGCTATACGAATCCGGATGGCATTGCCCGGGCAGGTTGCCAGTACTGTGGGTATTGCGAGCGGTTTGGCTGTGAATACGGGGCGAAAGCGGATCCAGTCGTTACCGTGATTCCTGTTGCCAAAAAAACCGGAAAGTTCGAAATCCGGACCCATTCCTATGTAAGACGAATTCTTCATACGGGAGGTAAGGCAACGGGTGTTATGTACACGGATTTAACGACGGGAGAGGAAATCGAACAGCCAGCGGATATCGTCGTATCAACAGGGTATGTATTTAATAATACTCGCTTGATGCTTCTTTCTAAGATCGGCAAGCCGTACGACTCGTCCAGCGGAACAGGTGTAATTGGAAAAAACTATGCTTATCAAGTCATCAAGGGGAACGCCGCCGGATTTTTTGACGATCAATTCAATCTGTTTGCCGGAGCGGGAAGCTTAGGGATGGGCTTGGACGATTATAACGGCGATAATTTTGATCACTCGGACCTGAAGTTTATACATGGGGGGAACATTGCCCATACGGTAACGGGACAAAGACCCATTCAGAACAATCCTGTTCCGGAGGAAACACCGCGTTGGGGAAAAGAGTTTAAGGCGAATTCCTTGAAGTATGCAAACAGTGTACTGTCCGTGGGCTCCCAAGGATCTTCTATGCCTTATCGGCATCACTACTTGGACTTGGATCCCACTTACAAGGATGCATACGGAGATCCGTTGATTCGAATCACGTTCGATTTCGAAGAGCAGGACCGTCAGTTGGCGAGGTATCTTTCCGATCGCTGCGCGGAAATCCTGAAGGAGATGGGGGCCCAGAAGATTATGAAGTTGAAGGAACTGGGACCTTACGAAATAACGACATACCAATCGACTCATAATACCGGTGGGGTTATTATGGGTGAGAATCCTGGCAATTCAGCCATCAATAACTACATGCAAATGTGGGATATGGAAAATTTGTTTGTCGTAGGCGCATCCGCTTTCCCGCATAACAGCGGCTATAATCCGACAGGTACGGTCGGGGCTCTTGCGTATCGCGCAGCGGACGGAATCCTCGAATACAGCAAAAAAGGCGGGTTACTCGTATAACTTGCATTTTACAAAAGGAGGTCGTTTCAAACATGTTCAAAAAAGGGTTGCTATTTGTCATGCTTTTGACAGCTTTTGCTTTTGGTGTGGTTGCATGTGGAGGTAATACCACAGCGCCTGCCCCTGGCGGACAAGCTCCACAGGAAGGTACAACCGGCGGGGATGCAACGAATACCGAAGCAACCTCGCTCTACAATGCAAACTGCATGGCATGCCACGCGACGGACTTAAGCGGGGGTGGGAATTTTCCAAGCCTGCAGAACGTAGGGGGCAAATACGATGCCAGCCAAATCTCAGCTATCATCACGAATGGCCGAAATGGAATGCCGGCATTCCAAGGCAAGCTCTCCGCTGACGAAATCAATGTGTTATCTGAATGGTTGTCCGCCAAAAAATAAGGTGAATAGAATATGAAAAAATGAGGACCCTCATGCTACAATGCAGATATGAATCGCGTTGTTATCATGGGGGTTCTTCATATGCAAGAAGATTGGGAACACTTTTTAGGAGGGGGGCTGTGAAGTCATGACAGAGACGTTCGTATCCTCCTATAGCACCTGTTCAACAAAGTGCCGAACGGTGGTTTGCTTTTTTGCCGGTGTCCTGACCTATCGGAATAATTTTGAAGACGCTGCAAGCGAGATTGCTCTTAGATATCCAAATGCCAAAATTGTGGTGATCTTTCCGTATGGGATGGCAAACGGCATAGCGGGTTCTTCGTTAATCCGTCTGCTAGCACGGCAGCTTACTCAAGTGGGCTATGACTTGGTTCGCGAGCAGTCTCGCCGGGTAGTGAACGCAGTGCAGATCATCCGCGAGCATGCAGCAGATGCGGATCAACTGATCCTCATCGGGCACAGCGCTGGAGGCGTGGTCGCCTATAAGGCAGGGCTTTATTTGGAGGACAAGTACGACTTTCAGGGAGTCCATGTATTTGCTGTGGGGTGTCCAAAGTTTTATTTGAAGGACATTCCTTACAATGACCGGTTTACATATATCACTGGGCAGAATCCGGACAGAATCACCAGAATTGGCAGTTGGCGCAAGCCGGGTTCCAGGGTGTACCGGGGAAGTCCGGGGCGTGAGATTCAACTGGATTTTAATCCAGACCATCAGGGATGGCGATTTCATGCTTCTTATTTTCTGAAATCGGCATGGACGGATTCAAATGAAGCGTTCCATACCAATTCAGTAGATCTGGTTTCCAAAATCCACGAATTGTATCCTGGAAAATGAATGCTACATAATAAATATTATGTAAACTAAATACGCGAGTGCTTGTGTCATGCCCTGTCATATCATGTGATTGTCAAGTGGTGAGGCAGGAAGAGTTATAGGACAAGAGCCGAATTCCCTTGAAGGAATTCGGCTCTTTGTTGCTTTACGGCCGTATATCCGTCTGATGATTTTTACGATATTTCAGGGGAGAGAGGCCGATTATGCTTTTAAAGGTGCGGCCGAAATGGGTGGAATTGTCGAAGCCGACGCTTTCGGCGATTTCGGAAACTTGTAAATTGGATTCTTTCAACAAATGGCACGCTTGCTTGATCCGTACGTGATTCACATACTCGATCAGGGTAAACCCTGTTGATTCCTTGAAAGTTCGACTCAGATGGGAGGGACTTACATGGAATCGGCCGGTGAGTTCCTCTAATGTCAGGCGCTGGTCGTAGTGGTGATTGATAAAGTGGGCAATATGGGAAATACGCTGATGAACCTGGTTCGTTGAGACATTTATGTATTGACGGCCGCTGTTTAGAATGCGGTGGATGAACACCAAAAGCTCGGACAACAGGATTTTGAGATAGAAATTCGACTCTGGAAATCCGTTTACCGATTCGGCGGCCATCTTCGCAAAAATCCCTTCAACATACCCCTGCTCCTGGCCCTTTAACCGGATGGAGCCGGAACCTGTTTGGAAAGGGGAAAGAGGATGAAAAGACGAATCCTCGGTCAATAACCCGCCTAAGAAATCTTCTTGAAAGAGTAGGGTCACTCTTTCAAATGGCGCACCGTTAGGATTGATCAGACGGTGTCCGTCATTCTTGCGGATGAGCAGCATGGAACCGCCCACAAGCTGAAACGGCTGGCTTCCAATACAGTAATGCAGCTCGCCTGAGACAATATACAGAATTTCGTAAGCGTCGTGATAGTGGAATGAAGGAATACTCGATCGGGATTTGCTCTCTCGACTGATATAAAAGGGATCGGAGCAAAAAAAGTTGATGTCAAATCACCTCTCAGGGAATCCAGCTATGTCATGATGTCCTCATTGTACCCGAAGCCGATTGAATTGTTAATCAAAATAACAGCAATATATGTTGAAAAGGGCCATTTTTAAATAAGATTCCGCGAGAATCCTGAGAAAACATGGGATATATTCAAGAAGGCGGGATTCCAATCGAATCCTCAAGCCAAACCGTTCATGTTGAACGGGAAAGGGGTGCAAAGCATGCGAATCAAGAAGAAAAGAGGAAGGAATCCAAAGCGGATGTTCTTATTGTTTTTAGCATTATTGTTGATCCCCTGGACATTGCCGGCAAATTCACATGCCGACTCCGTGACGGGTAAGCCCGAGCTAGCCTCCGATGGGCCGGGGAAAGCGACCGAGGCCTTAATCGCCGAATGGGTCTTCAAGAACAAGGGAGAAGGAGGCGTCCATCCTGCAACGGGAGGAGAAAACAAGTCTTCCTCCATCCTCCAACAGGTCGGAGGATATTTCGAATACTACGACAGTAAAGCCCAAGATATCAGCTACCAGGGCTGGGATAATGGCCAGGGCAAGAAATATTGGTTGGCCATGGTTTCTACCTCAGCCTACAAGAATATCAAACTATCCTCGGAGCAAAGCTCTTCGGGTTCCGCTCCTAACGATTTCAAAGTACAGGTAAGTACCGACCGAACCGTATGGACAGACGTCCCAGCAGGCACTGTCCAGATGAATATCGTTTCAAGTTACAATTGTCCGAATCAATCCTGCATACTTAATAACGTCTCCCTGCCGAATGCGGACGATAAGCAAATGCTGTATATCCGCTGGGTGGTTAATTCCAATAAGCCAACCAACCCTAAAGATAATCCGAACGGCATTGGATCGGGAGGTTCCAGTAAAATTCGGAACATTCGCGTAACTGGAGAACCGATTTCCGGAACAACGCCTGAACAGCCTACCATCGACGTATCCTATATACCGGAGCAAGGTGCGGATAAGGTAGCTGTGACCACGCCGATTGAGGTTAAGTTCAATAAACCGATCACGGTAACGGCCAAACAGGACATCACGGTTCGGGATGGCCAGAATCAGCCAGTTCCAAGCCTTGCCGTCGAAGTCATAAACCAAACGACCTTGCGCATTGGGCATGGCGGATTAGGTCAAGGGAAAAGCTACAGGGTTACCATTCCCCAAACCGCGGTCCAAGGAAAAGACGGCTCCCTCCTGATTCGAAATATCGAGTGGAGCTTTACGACTGTAGGAGCAGTCTCTCAGCCGAAACTCATTAACATGACCTTGAACGGCGATCCTAAAACAAGCATGGCTTTCGCTTGGTACACGGATACCTCGGCCGGAACGAAGGTCCAGGTTGCCGAATCAACGGGAACCGGTAACGTGTTTCCGAAAGAGGGTGTTCTTGAATTCACCGGAACTTCCGAGGAAATTTCGACTTATATGACTAAGGGTGACAGAACGACGGGTAAGAAGAAAAAGTTTTTCAGTCATAAAGCAAGCGCGAATGGATTAAAGCCGGGAACCGATTATGTATTCCGGGTAGGCGACGGTTCGATATGGAGCTCCGTTGGATCGTTTAAAACCGATACGGCAACACCGCAGCCATATCGCTTTATCGTGGGAGCCGACTCTCAGGCCTCGAGCAAATCAGGCTTTGAACCATGGGCAGATACCTTCAAGAAAGCCTACGAACATATTGGCAACCCCAAATTTCTGATCAATGCCGGCGATCTGGTTGATAATGGCGACCTGGAAGAGCAGTGGCAGTGGATGATCGGGCTTGCGCAGGAGCATCTGATGAAAGTGCCATTTGTACCCGTACTGGGCGGACACGAAGTATCGGATTGGGACGGGGATGCCACAACGCCGAATAATAACTTTTACAACCATTTTAATCTGCCACGGAAAGTGGTGGATGCGACACATGACGGCTCGGTCTATTCTTTTGAATACGGCGACGCGCTATACATGGTCTACAACTCGCAGTTTGACGGCAAGCTGAACAAAGACGGCTCCGTCGACTGGGATGATGAACAGCACGAACAGTTTTGGAACCAGATTGATTGGATGCGGAATACGGTGGCGAAGACCGACAAGAAGTGGAAATTCGTAACGCTTCACAAAGCGCCATATGCAGCTGGCGATAATTCCGCGCAATGGGAAGGGGATCGCGTTAAATTTTACAGGAAAAATCTGATTCCGGTTTTTGACGAGCTTGGCATCGATATGGTGTTTGAGGCTCACGATCATATGTATATGCGTTCCTTCCAAATGTACGGGGACAAGGTCATCGATCCGAAAAAACTCGAAAAAGACGAAGCAGGCAACGTCGTCAATCCTCAAGGAACGGTGTATCTGATGTCCAATGCGTTTGGAAACAAATTCTATTACAAGAATGAACCGTATGACGATTTCTTTGCAGCAATTAACAACCAGCCGAAGAAAAAAATGTTTACGGATGTGTCGGTTGCGGATCAAATTTTGAAATTCGATGCCTATACGGCTGCTGTTGAAGATGAAGGAAAGAGCGGATACGGGAAAAATGGGCTGAAGGTATACGATCATTACGGTATCAAACGAACAGATACCAAACCGGATCCGGTGGAGGGAGCACAGGTTAAACTCCAAGGTAGCAAAGCTACGTTGACCTGGAAGGCGCCTTCTTCAAGTAAAGAGCAGGTAAGAGGATTCCGTATTTACGAAAAGGATGACAAGATCAGCAAGCATTGGAGCCTCTATGTACCAGTGAAGTCGGGAACGTCGCAGTACAGCGTTGTTATCGACAAATTGAATCCGGATATCCAATATAATCTGGTGATCAAGTCTGTTGGCAGAAGAGACAATTCCAACCCAGTCACGGTAAGCACTTCGAATCAGGCCGAGGGGAATGAGCCTCCATCCGCTTTGGATGGATTGGCGGGCAAAGGCGTGTCTCCTTTCCAAATCGACCTGACCTGGAGAGCGCCTTCCGGCAAGGCACCGGATCGTTATCATGTTTACCGCAACGATAGTCACGTTGGAACAACCAAGGAAATAACATATATCGATACCGGGCTGACGCCCGACACGGAATATCGGTACAAGGTAACGGCCGTCACCGCGGGAGGAGTCGAATCGCTGCCATCGGAAGAAATCCGCTTGAAATCGCCGCCTTCTTCGCAAGGCATCGGGCCTTACAAGCCGTTCCCGCAGCATACGGCCTACACCTCCGGCTCGATCAAGCCAAATCATATGCAACAAGCGCAACTGGATGCGACCGTTGCCCGGTTGTATGATGAGTGGAAGCAGAAATACTTGAAAAAGAAGCCGTATCTTCAATCTTCGGAGCCGGATCAGTACTATGTCTGGTATGCCGACGGGGACTGGTTCCAAGAAGAGTTTGACAAGGAGCTTAATGTCAAGTATCAAGCGATGACCGTTTCGGAAGCGCACGGATACGGGATGCTGATCACCGCACACATGGCGGGTCATGATCCTAAGGCCAAGGCTTATTTTGACGGACTATATCGATATTTCAGAGCACATCCGAGTAAGATCAACCCGGACCTTATGGCTTGGAAGCAGGGCGATACAGGTCAGGCCGTCGTGGATGTCAGCGGCGTGGATTCGGCCACGGATGGTGATATGGATATCGCATACGCGTTACTCCTTGCGGATCGCCAGTGGGGAAGCAACGGTGAGATCAATTACTTGGCCGAAGCCAAAAAAGTAATTGACGCTATCATGAAGAGTGATGTCAATCATGCTGAGTGGACTTTGAAGCTTGCAGATTGGGTAAGCGACGATGATGCCAAATATGGCAGCGCTACGCGTCCTTCCGATTTTATGCTTCAGCATTTGAAAGACTTCAAAAACGCGAGCGGAGACGCCAATTGGGACCGCGTCATCGACAAAACCTATTCCATCAGCGAAGGATTATACAAAAAGTACAGTCCGAATGCGGGGCTGCTGCCCGACTTCGTGGTCAAGAAAAATGGCAGCTATGCTCCGGCAGATTCGACATTCCTGGAGTCTGAAACGGACGGGGACTATAGTTATAACTCTTCGCGTATTCCTTGGCGGATCGGCACGGACGCTCTCATGACAGGGGAAACTCGTGCCAAGGAGCAGCTAAATAAAATGACGTTTTGGATTCGCCAAGTGACCGGGGATGATCCAAGCAAAATATATGGTGGTTACAAGCTGGACGGGTCAAAAGCACTCGTGGATTATACGGATACTTCATTTTCTGCGCCGATGATGGTCAGCGCCATGATAAATCCGGCGAATCAGGAGTGGCTCAACCGATTATGGGACCACAATGCCTCCATCTCTACAAACGATGACGTGTACTTTGGGAATACGCTGCGTCTCCTAAGCATGATTGTCGTTTCGGGTAACTGGTGGTCACCGACCATCGCGGATACCGAAGCGCCGATGCAGCCAACCATCGAAGAAGCGATAGCTGTATCCGATTTATCTGTGGAACTGAAGTGGACTCCTTCTTTCGATAATGCAGGCATTGCAGAGTATAAGGTTTATCGGAATAATACCGTCATTGGAACCTCAAATACGACGGATTATAAGGATAGCGGCTTGACGCCGAATACAACGTATCAATATTTTATCGTAGCTTACGATACTTCCGGTAACATGTCCAAAATCAGCAATGTCAGAATGGTCTCGACGGGGAAGCAATGAATATAATGCGATAATGATCAAACCATGTAGGACTGTACCGCAATGATCACATGAGCTCGCGGCAATCATAATAAACGAATAAAGAGCCTGGGGCCACCCCGGGCTCTTTATTATCCGCTCCTGGAACAACCTATTTATCGTTTATTAAAGAATAAGAGGCATTAGAGCTATCGTGCTTCCTCATTAGCTTTGCGAATTTCTTAAGTTGTTTCCTTAGCAGAAAAGGTTATACTTATCAATAGGTTAATTTGAAAGTCATCAGGGGGATATGTAAATGGCAAAACAGGATGAAGTTTCATTACAGAAGAAATTGAGGCCAAGGCATATCAGCTTTATGGCGATGGGCGGTGTAATCGGCACCGGGATATTCAAAGGAAGTGCCGAGACGATCAGTCTCGCTGGTCCGGGCGTTATTTTCTCTTATATCTTTGCAGGACTGCTTCTTCTGGTCGTTATGGGAGCGATGACGGAAATGGCTACGGTGTATCCGGGCCGCAATATGAAGGATTTTGTTCGCGAAGCCTTTGGTAAGCGGGTTTCTTTTGTCATGGGCTGGATGTATTGTTTCATGTGGCTGTCGGTATGCGTAATTGAAGTGATTGCGGCTGGCAGCTTTCTGCAATACTGGTTTCCGGAGGTTCCGCTGTGGCTGCTGAGCCTTGCAAGTGCGGCGCTCATTATTTTAATCAATATGATGAGTGTTGGAAGTTTTGGCGAAGTGGAATTCTGGCTTGCCGGAATAAAAATCGCCATGATTATTAGTTTTATTGTGCTGGGAAGTTTTCTGATGTTTGGCATTATTCCGAGTTCGGACACCCCGTACCTTCAAAATTTCACTGCTCACGGCGGGTTTTTGCCAAATGGATGGTTTGCCATATTCTCGGCTCTGCTTGTCGTTACCTTTTCGTATGGAGGCTCCGAGCTGATAGGTCTCACATTAACCGAGACCGAGAATGCGGAGAAAATCCTGCCTAAAGTTGTGCGCAACTTTATATTAAGGGTGATTTTGTTCTTTACGCTGCCGCTCCTGATTATTTGCGGGTTGATTCCATGGAACCAGCTGGGGGACGAGTCAAGTCCTTTCGTTCAGGTGTTGTCCGCTACCGGATTGCAGGGAGCAGCCCACATCATGAATTTCATATTGGTAACGGCCGTGCTGTCTGCAGCCAACTCCGGTATTTATGGTGCGACACGCATGATCTATTCCATGGCAGCCGCCGGGGAGGCTCCAAGGAGCTTGGCCAAGACCACAAGCAAAGGCATTCCGCTTAATACGCTGAAACTTTGCGCTATGATTCTTTTGGCAGGCTCAATGCTGGGACTGTTCGCGCAAGACCAGTTGTTTCGGGTCCTGATGGCGGTTCCGGGCTTCGTTGTGGTGCTGGTATGGATCTGCATTTGTTTCTCCCAGCTGAAGCTTCGCAAAGCTTATCCGGTGGAGCCCAGCTTTAAGGTATGGGGCTACCCCTATGTAACTGCGTTTACTGCGCTTTGTCTATCGGTGATCACGGTCCTCTTCCTCATCGATGGACAGAATCGGGTCAGCATCAGCGTATGTCTGTCCGTTCTGCTGTTATTGGTTGCTTGGTCCATCATGAAATTCAAAAAAGAGGCAGAAACGCATAACTGAGTGGATCTCGGGCTTTAACTCAATGGTAATCGGAGACAAGCATCATGATTAACGGAATATACGAAAGAGAAGGCGGCAGGGGGAATGAATCCTCTGCCGCCTTTTTATATGCGTGGGAACAAGTAAAGAAAGTGAAAGGAATTTATGATCAAAAGAAGTCACTAAATAGTGGTTTCTTTTTTAATACACGGAGTAATTGTGGGAAATTGTTATAGTTCGTGCTAAAGCGATATTATATGGCATAAAAGATGGCATGTGCTCGACGAGAAAAAATTACAATTACCTTATATCAAAACTTTTGCTCTATCAACAAAAAAACGAATATCTTCATGTATACTATATTCAAACTCTGATCAAATATAGTTAATTAAAATTTATTCAATATATAATGAGGTTAGAATTTAATTAGTTAATTGCAGAGTGCTGTTGTTTCTTACGCCTCGAGATAAAATCCAAGTGATTCATCAGGCTTTTAGCTTACCGAATATATAATTGTTTCGGATAGATGTTGCGAAGTAATTCTTCAAGCTTTTCTTTTTATACATTTGTCAGACCTAGACTAATCGTAACTAAGCTTCTTTTGAGCCTTATGTTTATATTTATAAACTAATTTTTTTCTCATTTCATAAAAGAGGTGTAATAAATGTCATTAACATCATTTTTATTAAATGTATTATTCAAAAAAGGGGATGCTAAAAGAGATAAAGGATTATCTACCCCAGAAAATATCGAAAGGTTTGACAACCTTGATTACTATGGGGATAAAAGTGAAGACCATTTGCTTGACGTATATTATCCAAAGGCTACAGAAAACCCTTTGCCAGTAATTATATCGGTTCATGGTGGTGGCTGGGTGTACGGGAACAAGGAAGCCTATCAATTTTACTGCATGAATTTAGCCCAGTACGGATTTACAGTAGTAAACTTCAACTATCGCCTAGCACCAAAGAATAAATTCCCATCGGCTCTAGAAGATGTGAATTCGGTTTTTTATTGGGTGAAAAATAATTCAACAAAGTTTCATATGGACTTAAATAATTTGTTCATTGTAGGTGATTCAGCAGGAGCACAGATTGCAGGTCAGTATGCAGCAATCATTACTAATTCAAAGTATGCAAAACTGTTCGACTTCAAAATGCCTGATATAAGAATAAAAGCAATGGGATTGAACCACGGAATGTATGATCCTCTCGATAGAATAAAAAACAAAGAAGCGAAAAAATGGAACATGGGTCTTTTAAATGCTTTGATGAAGGACTATCTTGGTAATGAAATTCACAAGTATGAAAAGGAAATGGATTTTCAGTCAAACATTACGTCATCTTTTCCTCCTTCTTTTGTGACTTGCAGTGTTAATGATGGATTAGTTGGGATTCAGCCTGTTTTCCTTAGTAAATTAGAATCCGCAGGAATTCATTATATTTATAAGGAATATGGTCATAAAGACAAAGCGAGCGGCCATGTATTCCACCTTGACTTAAGAAAAGACGAAGCAACAATACTCAACATCGAACAAATAGATTTTTTCCGGCAATACGTGGGTCACTAGTAAGTTTTCAATGATTCCCATTCGCACAAACATCAATCTGACTTGGGAGCTGAACACTGGCGAAAATGAGATCAAATCCGTGGAATTTCCACTTATTCGATTCTCTCAAATCAGATTGAAGGTCAATGAGGGAGCTAACCCATTGGGGCAAATCGCACTGAACGAGCTTGAATTGTATAACAATTCTGATCTATCCAAAGATATGATCACCACAACATTTGCTACAGGAGCAGGTTCGATTACTAATATCATCGACAACAATTTGAACTCTGCATGGGGAAGTACCGGAGATGTGACCTTCCCAGGCTATATTACCTTGGACTACGGAAATAATATAGTACCCGTAAACAAGGTTACATTGGTCACGTTTTTTGGAATCGGCCAAGGCATTACAAATGTTGACGTGGAGTATTTCGACGGCAGCCGTTGGGTGACGGCATTATCTGGCGCATCGGTCGAATGGAAGCTGAACGACAGTACGAAAGAACGCCAGAGCGTTTCTTTTCCAACGGTAAACGCTTATAAACTTCGATTGAAGGTTAATGAAGGGAATCGGATCTGGGGGAACATTGCGTTAAATGAACTTATTGTTGAGCATACCTCTGATAACGTACCCGTTACTGGCATTATGCTGGATAAACCGGAGCTTGTTTTTAATTCCATTTCGGGCCGCAGTGCAGAACTCCAAGCAACGGTTATGCCTGCGTGATGCGGCGATGCTCCTTAACCCATAGCAGATTGTGAATGAACTGAATCGAAATGGAATCAGTGGCTGTTTCTACGGAGGCAGCCGCTGATTTGTGCTGGGAAGAAAGCATTCGAGGTGCATTCCATGATAATCCCGGGTATGATGATTAGGTAGTATGGGAGTAATTCATTATACTTATAGTAAAATGGTTGCTTCAATATGAGATGGAAAAGAGGGAACGGATGCCTACTATACTGGTTGTTGACGACGATGCGAATATTCGCGAACTCGTCTGTTTATTTCTACGCAACGATGGATTCACAACGGCCGAGGCCGCGGACGGGAAGGAAGCAATGAACGTCTATGCCTCAACGCATGTTGATCTTGTCGTGCTCGATATTATGATGCCGAATATGGATGGTTGGACGTTGTGCAAAGAACTCCGAAGAGTCAATCCTGATCTTCCGATACTTATGCTGACTGCGAGAGGCGAAACATGGGAGAAGGTAAAAGGATTCGAGCTTGGGACAGACGATTATTTGACCAAACCTTTCGATCCATTGGAGTTGACGGTGCGTGTGAGAGCATTACTTAAACGATACCGGATCGGCTCTACACAGACAATTCAGTTAGGAAGCGTTACACTTGATCGGCAAACCTATAAGGTGACGAGAGGAACAGAGGCGTTCATGCTGCCGCTTAAGGAGTTCGAATTGCTGTATAAGCTTGCTGGTACACCCGGACAAGTCTATACGCGCGAGCAATTGATCGATCAAATTTGGGGGATTGATTATGCTGGAGATGATCGAACCGTAGATGTACATATCAAACGTTTGCGCGAACGGTTTGCGGCTACACCTGATTTTCGGATCGAAACGGTGCGTGGGCTGGGCTACCGGCTTGAGGTTTACGAATGATTAGGTCTTTATATATCCGTGTAGTCCTGACCTTTCTCGTCTCCGTTATCGCAGGCACGGTCATCTCATTTTTTATATCTACTTGGATATTCGAAGATAAATTGAACCAAAACGCGCAAATCAACTTGCGTAACTTTGGCCAAGACGTTGTGCAGATCTATAAGACGCTACCGTTACGTGAAGCGGAATCGTTCGTAAGTGGAATGAAGCAGCTCGACTCCTATCATATTCGGATTTACGAAGCAACGGGAGAGTTCCAGCCTTACGGTAAACTTAACGGACACAAACCTGCTAAGGTGACGATGGAGCAGCTAAAGAAAGTCATCGATGGAGGCGTTGTTCAAGAAACGCCGAACGGTATTGCTACGGTCCTCTTAGGGTTGCCTTTAAAAACGGAAATGGGAACGAAAGCGATGTTTTTGGAAACGCTCGCCCCCCCTTCTGCCTCTTTTGTCGCCAAGTGGGGATTGATCTTTGCAACCTCTTCGTTGATTGCAGGCAGCTCATTGATTCTCATTGCCTCTGTATTCCTGGTCAGACCGATCAAAAAGCTGACAAAAGCGACCAAGCGTATTGCAGCTGGAGATTTCAACGTTAAATTGAATATTAAGCAAACGAGTGAGCTAGGTACGTTGGCTCGCAGTTTCGAAGACATGATGCACGATCTGCAGCGACTGGAGCAGATGCGCAGGGAATTCGTAACGAACGTGTCGCACGAGGTACAGTCCCCGCTCACCTCGATATCCGGTTATGCTCAAGCGCTCAAGCAAGTAGACCTCTCTGATCAAGAACGAAGTCGGTATCTCGATATTATCATCGCTGAAGCGAAGCGGATGTCCGTCATGAGTGATAGCCTGCTCAAGCTGAGTATGCTTGAATCGCAGTCACAGCAACCACGACTTAGCACACTCAGCCTGGATGAACAGATCAGGCGCGTCATTGTAACTCTCCAACCACAATGGTCTGCTCGCAACATTCATTTTGAGCTTGATTTACAGACCGTAAAAGTAACGGCTGATCACGACCAGTTAAATCAGGTATGGACGAACATCCTCAGCAATGCAATCAAATTTTCCGAGGATGGCGGCGTAATTAAGGTCAGCATCAAACAGGACATCAAATACGTGACCGTCCGAATAACCGATACGGGCATAGGAATTTCCCTTGAAGACCAGAAGCGTATATTCGAACGTTTTTTCAAAGCGGATCGTTCCCACAGCCGCAAGTATGACGGTAGCGGTATGGGACTTGCCATCGTCAAACAGATTGTATCGCTTCATCAAGGCGACATCCGAGTGGAAAGTGAACCTGGTCAAGGAACGACCTTTATAGTCACGTTGCCAATCACTCCACCAACGGAATAATTAGGCTTACAGGATAAGGTGGAGGTATAGAATGTCCATCTGATATCTAAACCGAATTTTCAGGCCACGTTTCACACACAAGTTTCCTTGTATGTGAAACGTGGCCTTTTTTGTTAGTTCATGCTCCGTTCATATTGTCGTCATGGTGAGGACATCTTGGTTGGTTAGGCTTGCATTAACGCTTGTTACGGCCATTAAACTGATGAGGACAGGAGCAGATGTATGTGACACAAGAAAGAGAGAAGAAAAAATGGGATGGAACCAAATTGAAGAAAGTATTAAACATTTTGCTTAAAGTATTAGGCGCGATCGTTATAGCCATCCTACTTTTTGTTGCTATCGTATATACCGTTAACAAAATCAGCAGTCATTCGGAGCAAAAAAGAATGGAAACGTATGGACAGCAGGTGACTGTAGATGGGAAACAGATGAATGTCTCCATTCAGGGTGAAGGGGATGAAACGATCGTAATTCTGCCCGGTTTTGGAATAGCGGCACCAGTACTAGATTTTAAGCCACTCATTTCAGAGCTATCCCCATATTATAAAGTCGTCGTGGTTGAACCTTTTGGTTATGGATTGAGTGATCCAACCGAAAAGGAACGCAGTACGGCAAATATCGTAAGTGAAATCCATGAAGCGTTGCAAAGTCTTCATATTGATCGTTATATCCTTATGGGCCATTCCATTTCCGGGATCTACAGCCTGGATTATGTGAACAAATATCCAAACGAAGTAAGTGCATTTGTCGGACTGGATAGCAGTGTTCCAACACTCAGTGAACAAAAGATTGATGCGTCAGATACGCAACCGATTAAATGGTTCCGTAACTTAGGATTCGCGCGATTACAATTGAAACTGAGTGCTGACCCTTATGATGGACTGCCTTATGATGAGCAGACCAAAGAACAATTGAACATTCTGATCCGAAAAAATATGTATAATACCACTCAATTAAATGAGGCAGAGAGCATGTATTCCAACTTTAAAGCAGCTGAACAACTAACGTTCCCTGTAAATCTACCTGTCCTTTTCTTTATTCAAAAGAATCACCCTGCAACAGACAGATGGATTCCCGAGCATGAGAAGCTAATAGAGAACACTGTGCATAGTGAAGTGGTGCTGCTAGAAGCGAATCATTATTTGTATCGTTCCCATGCCAAAGAAATTGCGGAAAAATTCAGGGGATTTATGACGTCCCAGTAAGTAATAATTTATTTGCTTGTTCATATTCAGTTCATATTGACGTCACGGGGAGTACATTTTCATCGGTTAAGATTTCATTAGCAGCAAAGAAGAAAGCCGAACTAACAGTTCAAGACAGGAGAAGATGAGAGTGACACAACCAGAGGAAAAGAAAGCGAAGAATGGATCGAAGGCCAAGAAAGTACGGAATATTATACTTAAAATACTAGGAGCAATCGTAATCGCCATTATTTTGTTTCTAGGTATTGTTTATATCACGAATGTGATCAGTAGCAATTCCGAAGCGAAAAAGATTGAGCCTTATGGTCAGCATGTATCTGTAGACGGGAAAAATATGAACGTGCTCATTCAAGGCGAAGGCAAGGAAACGATTGTGCTTCTGCCCGGTTATGGAACAGCCGCACCAGCGCTTGATTTTAAGCTGCTCATCGATGAGTTATCTCCACATTACAAAGTTGTGGCGGTTGAGCCATTTGGTTATGGATTAAGTGATGGAACTGAAAAGGAACGAACGACAGAGAATATCGTAAGTGAAGTTCATGAAGCTCTACAGCAGCTTAACATTAACAAATACATTCTCATGGGCCACTCCATTACAGGGATTTACGGCATTGATTATGTGAACAAATATCCAAATGAGGTGACTGCATTTGTCGGAATTGACAGCAGTGTTCCAACACAACCAGGCATGGATGTTAAATTTCCATTAAAGACGTTTGCATTTCTCAAAAAATCAGGTCTCCAAAGATTGGCGGTCAAATTTGGCAGTGATCCTTATACCGGACTCCCATTTGATGAGCACACTGTAGAGCAGATGAAAATGCTGTCGAATAAAAATTCGAATAGTTCCACGATGTTGAATGAGATGGACCATATTTCTTCCAATTTCAAAGGGGCTCAAGGATTAACCTTCCCGAAAGAGCTTCCGCTTCTTCTCTTTGTTCAAGCGAATAATGAAGATATAAAAGGATGGATACCGTTGCACGAAGGACAGATTAAAGATTCGGTACATGGGAAAGTAATCACAATGGATGGTACACATTATTTACACCATACTCAATTCAAAAAAATTGCTGAAGACGTTAGAGCTTTTATGAACGAAGCGAAATAAATAGGGGGTAAAAGTACACTCGTGACTTAACAGATATGCATTAACGAATATGAAAAACCGTCCTGTTGGGCGGTTTTTCCATAGTAAATCCAATTCGGATGATGTCCGTGAAGAAAGAGAGAGGAATTCAACATGAGATTTTTTGAAATACTTTTAGTTCTATCCTGTTTCGCTTTACTCATAGACCTACTATTTATTAAAAGAAGTTCAAAGAAAATAGGCTTGGGTGTGGGGATAGGAAGTAGCGTCATATTCGTAGTTCAATTGCTGCTTGAGGGATACAGATGGCAGTTACTTTTGGTATATATCATGACGGCTATATTCATACTTCTTGTTTTACTCAGACATTCTGAAAAGATGATAAATCTAAAAATAGGAAAGCTGTTGAAATATAGTTTATCTTCCCTAATCGTCATTCTGCTGGTTGGTTCTACTGCCTTGTCTGTATACCTACCTGTCTTTAATTTGCCGAAGCCGGATGGTCCAGAGAAAGTGGGTACTCAAACATTTCATTTTACAGACCATAATAGAGCTGAAGTCTTAACTGAAGATCAGAGTGATAAGAGGGAACTAATGGTTCAAGTCTGGTACCCTACTGAAAACAGCAATAACCACAAGCGTGACACGCTGTTTCCAAATAATAAAGAAATGTTCAAAAAGTATATTCAGAGCTTCTCAACTTCTTTAAAACTGCCTGAATTTGTGCTCGACTACTTGAAGTATAGTCAAACCAACTCTTATGAAAATGTAGAAATATTACCTTCCACAAGTCCTTATCCCGTGGTACTGCTATCTCATGGTATGGGAACCAGTAGAGTTCTACAAGCATCACAGGCGGAGAATCTGGCCAGTCATGGGTATATCGTAGTGACAATCGATCATACGTACAGCACCTTTGCTACCCTTTTTCCGGATGGCCGTGTAACGAGTTATACAACAAAGATGACAACCATAGACGACCGCAGAGAAATTGGGGATATATGGACAAAAGACGTGGAGTTTGTAATCAATCAAATCGAAAAGCTGAATTCAGGTGCAATTGAAAGTCAATTTAAAGGGAAAATTGATTTAAATAACATAGGCGCGATGGGGCATTCTTTTGGGGGTGCAACGGCGTTTAATGTAACGTATTTAGATCATAGAATCAAGGCCGGAGTTAATATGGACGGGTCACTGAATGAAGTGGAAAATAGAGATGATATAAACAAGCCGTTTATGTTCATTAGATCGGGAAGTTTTAAAGACTGGTTAGTCAATTTTGAAAATGATAGAAATTCGGATGACGAAGTAAATAAATTTCTTTCAGATGAGCTGCACATTATGAAAAATGTTATCGAACATGGGGGAAATGTGATTTATGTAGAAGGAACCCAGCACTTTAATTTCACGGACCTTCAATTCTATTCGGAGCTGATTAAACTGTCCGGGATAACAGGAGATATCAATGGTAAAAGAGGATCAAGCATCGTAAATCAATATGTACTCGATTTCTTTAACAAGCAATTGAAAGGAACGGGTGGAAATCTGATTAAGGGTCCGAGCGAGAAGTATCCAGAGGTGAAATTTATTGACCCGGAAGAACTCTAATCAACCAAAACATTTAAACTCAGGAGATGATGTGAATGGGACGACAAAAGGGAAAACGAACTTCAATCGCTGCGTTAACCCTGGCGTTAACGATGTTAGCTCCGATGTCAGTAATGGCCACACCAGCTGCCGATAACAGAAGCAATCTTTTGTATGAACCAACCAAGAAAACAGTAGCGGAGAAAGCCAAGATCCTTACCGAGACGTACGGTACGACCAGTGTGCAATATGCATTAATCGATGGTGGAGAGATTGTGGTGTCCGGTCAAACGGGCAAAAACGATATAAATAACAAGATACCTCTCACTTCGAATACGATCTACGGCATTGGTTCAACCAGTAAAATGGTACTTACCACTGCTGTACTGAAGCTGGTTGACGAAGGCAAGATTGATTTGGATGTGCCCGTTGTGAACTATATCCCTGACTTTAAAATGAAAGATAACCGATACAAACAAATCACACCACGCATGCTGTTGAATCATTCCTCCGGTCTACTGGGCAGCTCTGGCAGCAATGCCACATTGTACGGGGATAATGACACGTATTCACATGACACTTTTCTGGATCAATTGGCGATACAGACTCTAAAAGCCGATCCAGGAGAATACTCCGTATATTGTAACGATGGTTTTACATTAGCGGAGATACTAGTCGAAAGAGTTAGTGGCATGGGCTTTACTGCATTTATACACAAATATATTACAGAGCCCCTGGACATGAAACATACTAAAACACCGCAGGATGTGGTTGACCCGGCAGAAATGGCGCGAATCTATTCTCCTTTGTATGAAGGCCAGCTACCACAAGAGAATTATAATATCATCGCTACTGGAGGCATTTATTCCACCGCTGAAGATCTGGTGAAATTTTCACAAATCTTCACGGGAGAGGTCGAAGGCATTCTTTCCAGTAAGTCGGTAAAGGCCATGGAGCAAGAAGAATACAAAAGAGGCATGTGGCCGAAGGATAGCGATACGTCTATATCTTACGGGCTAGGGTGGGATAGTGTGAACTTGTTCCCATTCAGTGAATACGGCATCAAGGCCGTTACGAAAGGTGGGGATACCATATCGTATCACTCATCATTAATCGTACTGCCGGAATACAATCTGGCTGCAGCCGTTACCTCTTCAGGTGGGACAAGTGCCAAAGATCAGTTCATTGCGAGTGAACTATTACTCGGCGCACTTGAGGAAAAGGGTATTATTACAGAACGGAAGCCGGAAAAATCATTTGGGGTGCCAGTGAAGGCAGATATACCTAAAGAAATATCCACGTATGCAGGTATGTATGGCGCCAATAATTCGGTTAAGAAGATCGAAATGAATCATGCTGGACAAATGACTGTATCCACTCTCGCAGCTCCGAGTGATTCGGCGCAAAAATACACATATACATCAGATGGTACTTTTGTTAACGATAAAGGCACAGAAAAGTTGAAATTCGTTACGGAGCAGAATGGAAGTACGTATCTGTGGTCTCGATCATATATATCCTTGCCAAGTCTTGGGCAGTTGGCTTTCTCAGAATATACAGCAGAGAAGCTGGAAGCCAATGAATTGTCCCAGGATATTATGGCTTCGTGGGAGAAGCGTGAAGGTAAAAGATATTACGTGGTAAATCAGAAATATACATCAACGGTTTATCTCAATTCATCACCAATTATTTCTATTCATTCTAATAAAGAGACACCAGGGTATATGTCCAATCATAAGATTATTGGAGCAAACGAAGCAGTCACTGAGCTGCAAATCCCTGGCATGGCGGGGCGTGATACAAAGGAAATTTATTTCTCTAAAAAGAACGGAGTAGAGTACATTACAGCCGTAGGTAGCGTATACGCCAGTGAGGAACTTGTACAACCACTCTATTCGGGTAATCAATCCGCAACAACGATTCAAGCAGATGGATATGCCAAATGGTTTTCGGTACCATCGACTGTGAAAGGAAAAGTCATGACGGTTAAAATGCCTTCAGATGGCGCCTTTGCCGTATATGATCAGAATGGTGTTTGCATTAATCACACCGTGGTTAGCGGTAAGAATGAAGTTGTGTTACCGGAGAACGGCCGTATTGTATTTGCAGGTGAGGTCGGTTCCATATTTGAAATTTCATTGAAATAGACAAAGTCTTTATCCCCTTTAAGTAGACCCTTAAAGGGGATATTTTTATGGAGAAAAAGGAAGAATCAAGGATTTTAAATCATCATGTATTCAAATTATTTTGCCTGTTCATACTCGGTTCATATAAACGTCACGAAGAGTACATCTATATTGGTTATGCTTATTCTATCACCAAGAAAGATACTCTAATAAAGAGATAATGACAGGAGAAGATGCAAATGATACAACAAGAGAACATCAGAGTGCCCAAGAGAACCGTCAAAAAACGAACTTCAATTGCAGCGTTAACTCTAGTGTTAACCATGTTAGCCCCATTATCTGCAATGGCCGCACCGGCTGCCATGAATAACAGCATTAACCTTACATATGAGACAACAAAGAAAACCGTAATCGAAAAAGCTAAATTACTGACTGAGACGTACGGTACGACGAGTCTGCAATATGCGCTCATTGATGGTGGAGAGATTACGGTGTCCGGTCAAACGGGGAAGAACGATCTAAACGACAAGGTACCTCTTACTACGAACACGATCTATGGCATTGGTTCAACCAGTAAAATGATGCTTACAGCCGCTGTAATGAAGCTGGTTGATGAAGGCAAGATCGATTTGGATGTGCCTGTTGTGAACTATATGCCTGATTTTACAATGAAAGATAAACGATACAAACAGATTACACCCCGTATGTTGCTGAATCATTCCTCGGGTCTTCTGGGCACCTCAACCAGCAGTGCCATATTGTACGGAGATAATGACACGTATTCACATGATACGTTTCTCGATCAATTGGCGGATCAAAACCTGAAGGCAGATCCCGGTGCATACTCAGTCTACAGCAACGATGGCTTTACGTTAGCCGAGATTCTGGTCGAAAGAGTGAGCGGCCTCGACTATACGGCATTCATACACAAGTATTTCACGAAGCCTTTGGATATGAACCATACTAAAACACCACAGGATGTGGTTAATCCGGCAGAAATGGCGGGAATCTATTCCCCTTTTTATGAGGGACAACTTCCAAAAGAGAATTATAATATCATTGCATCAGGAGGCATCTATTCCACGGCTCAAGATCTGGTGAAATTCTCACAAATCTTCACAGGAGAGGTCAAAGGGATTCTTTCCAACAAGTCAGTAGAAGCCATGGAGCAAAAAGAATACAGAAGAGGCATGTGGCCAGAGGATAGTGATTCTTCTATGTCTTACGGATTAGGGTGGGATAGTGTGGACTTGTTCCCATTCAGTGACTACGGCATCAAGGCTGTTACGAAAGGTGGAGATACGTTATCTTATCATTCTTCACTCGTCGTACTTCCGGAATACAACATGGCTGCAGCCGTGATCTCTTCAGGCGGAGCAAGCATAACCAATCAATTCATTGCGAGTGAGTTATTACTTAGCGCACTTGAAGAAAAGGGCATTATTAAAGAACGGAAACCGGAAAAATCATTTGGTGT
Source organism: Paenibacillus lautus (assembly GCF_050482385.1). Lineage (GTDB taxonomy): Bacteria > Bacillota > Bacilli > Paenibacillales > Paenibacillaceae > Paenibacillus_AQ > Paenibacillus_AQ lautus_B. The sequence continues at coordinate 7,330 of NZ_JBCNHV010000015.1, read as the reverse complement.
ACCTGTGAAGGCTGATATGCCTAAAGAAATCTCCAAGTTTGCAGGGATATATGGTGGCAATAATTCAGTTACGAAGATCAAAATAAATAAGGCTGGACAAATGACGGTCTCCTCTCTTACGGCTCCAAGTAATCCGGTTCAAGAATACACCTATACATCAGATGGTACTTTTGTGAGTGATGATGGTACAGAAAAGTTGAAATTCGTTGTGGAGAAAAATGGGAATACCTATCTGTGGTCTCGATCGTATATCTCCATTCCAGGACTCGGACAGGTGGCTTTCTCAGAATATAATGCGGAGAAGCTCAAAGCCAATACATTACCCAAGGAGATTAACGCTGCATGGGCAAAGCGCGATGGTAAAAAATATTATCTAGTGAATGCGAAATACACATCAATGTTCTATCTTAATGCTACATCGATCCTGCCTATTCATATGAATAAAGAGAATCCAGGGTATATGTCCAATAATAAAATTATTGGAGCAGGCGAAGCAGCCAATCAATTGCAGATTCCGGGTACTGCCGGACGAGATACGATGGACATTCATTTCTCCAAAAAGAACGGAGGAGAGTATCTTACATTTTTAGGTTATTTATTCGCCAGTGAGGAAATGGTGAAACCAATCTATTCGGGTAAACAATCCGCAACAACCATTCAAGCTGATGGACATGCCAAATGGTTTTCGGTACCAGCTACTGCGAAAGGAAAAATCATGACAGTGAAGTTACCTGCAAATGGAGCCTTTGCTATCTATGACCAGACCGGAATTTGTATTAATCACAGCGTGGTCAGCGGTAAGAATGATGTTGTTTTACCAGAAAACGGTCGTATTGTATTTGCAGGTGAGGTTGGTTCCCAATTTGAAATTTCATTAAAAAAGTAATTTGAATAGATCTCGGAACGGCTGTACAACAAACGAACTCAACAGGAGAGAACCATCATGATGAAAAAAATATTAATCATTTTGCTCAAAATATTCGGAGCCATAGTTATCGCTTTTGCATTATTTATTGCCACTGTTTTTATCGTTAATGTATTTAGCAACAAATCAGAGGAAGGGAAAATAAAACCCTATGGTCAGTTTGTAGCGGTTGACGGGAAAAACATGAATGTGTTGATCCAAGGAAAAGGCGAAGAAACGGTCGTATTACTTCCCGGATATGGAACACCAGCTCCAGCCCTTGATTTTAAACCGCTCATTGATGAGTTATCACCATTTTACAAAGTTGTTGTCATTGAGCCTTTTGGTTATGGATTAAGTGACGTAACTGAAAAAGAGCGTACCACGGAAAATATGGTTAGTGAAATTCATGAAGCGTTACAGCAGCTTAATATTCATCGTTACACGCTCATGGGTCACTCCATTTCAGGAATTTACGGACTGGACTATGTGAACAAATATCCAAACGAAGTAAGTGCCTTTGTCGGGATTGATAGCAGCGTACCAACGCAGGGAGGTAATGATGATCCATTCCCAACCGAAACGTACAAACTGCTTAAAAAATCCGGATTCTACCGATTGTTAATGAAACTGGCCCCTGATCAACTGATTGCACCCGACGTTGATAATGAAACAAGAGAACAAATTAGAATACTTTCACTCAAAAATACGTTTAATCCGAACAACCTGAATGAAGGCGAAAATTTCGGTCCTAATTTCAAAGCAGCTGAGAACTTGTCCTTCCCCAAAGATCTTCCTGTGATTTTCTTTTTACAAGCGAATGATACCGAAACGGAAGGATGGATACCTTTGCATGAAGAGCAAGTTAAAAATTCAGTACATGGTAAAGTGATGACATTCGAAGGTGGACATTATTTACACCATACCCGATCCAAAGAAATAGCTGAAAACTTCAGGAAGTTTATGAATGAAGTGAAATAAACTTGGTACCTATCAAAATTGATTTCAGAAAGAGAGAAACGCCCGTCCCCAGTCGAACACCGGGGAACGGGCGTATTTATTTTTCATATTCATTATTATTTATCTGTTAACGAAATTTCGAACCTTGAACCTGCTTCACCGGCAAATACAATCGTACCATTCACAGGTAATGCAACTTCATTCTCACCACTGACCACGGTATGATTCGTGCTGATACCAGCCTGGTCATATACAGTGAAAGCACCTTTCGAAGGCATCTTCACCGTCATCACTTTACCTGTAGCGGCTGCGGGGACCGAATACCATGTCGCATAACCATTCGTTTGAATCGTTGTCTCTGATTGTTTTCCCGAATAGAGTGGTCTCACAAGTTCTTGACTGACGTATACCTTTCCTCCTGCTGCCACGTATTCCACGCCGTTTTTCTCGAAGAACTCATACTCCATCGTATCCCGTCCAGCCAAACCTGGAATTTGCAGTTGGTTCACGGCCAGGTTTGCATCAACAATTTTATTGGTATACACATAACCGGGTATCTCATTAAACATATGAATGGGGATGATCGGCGTTGCACTGTCATATACCGTTGAGGTGTATTTCTCATTCACCAGATAATATCGGTACATGGAAAAGTTATAACTATGTCGTACATATATTCACTTTGCATTCAGAGGGCCCTCCTGAGTAAGCAGCTTACACCCTATATTGTCTCTCTATCAAAAAAAGGTTCGGTTCTTTTATTTATTTTTTCAAGAACGAGTGGGACAACCCGGTTACTTAACTATAAATCAATCCGTTTCCATTCGACTATTCAGCTAGGTGTCAATGTCACAAAAGCCTTGATTGGTATTGTTATATATATAGTTAAAACAACCAAACACAAGGAGAAATGACCTATGAACAAAAGTATGAAAATAACGGTTGCTGCGCTAAGCGGTGTATTGATGTTGGGCGCCATGAATGTTTCTGCAGAGGCAGCACCAGGTAAATCTGCAAGTACGGCAGCCGCTGTGAGCAAAGTGGCACAACTGGAAAAAGAGGAAATAGCCAGAATTGAAAAATTGCTTGAGGCGAATCCGAATGACTCTTATATGGTATACGTAAGCAATGAACTGACCAATGGAAAAGGTATAGAGACTTTCGCTATGGGGAACATTCATCCAGAGTACACTACCTATGATGATTATTGGAAAAAAGCCTCTACTTTAAAAGAATCGGTACTGAAGGAGCCGAATAAACTGCCAGAGAATTATAGCTTTGTATCGGGGGAAATACTCGGTCCATACAGCAGTGAATATTATAATGAATTGAAGGCAGAAGCTAAAAAGCTGAAAAAGCAAGTTCATTCCAAAAAAGTGAATTGGACGAAATCAAGCATGATTTCATTACAATATAAGAACGGAACCGATTATGTTAAATTCCAAAGCGCACGACTTGATCCGAAAGATAAGAAGCAGAAAGGGTATACCTATATAACCGCTGAGGAATTGAAAAAGAAACATCCCAAGCTGGGTAAGAATTTTATAACCAACACGCTTTCCTGGGTCGAAAATGGCAAGTCATTCAGCATCTCCACCAATCCGGGTAATCCGTTGACAGAAGAAGACCTGATTAAAATGGCTACAACGGCGGTCAAAAAGTAAAAAGAATAACCATATTTAGTTTTAAATTGATATAGAATACAAATATAAAATCTTTTGAGTGAAATAGGGTGCATTTAGGAAAATAATTCTTCCTACTTGCACCTTTTTGTAATATTATAGAAATGTTTATATAAAGTAAGCGTTTACTTTGGAGGTTGCGCATTTGAAAAGGAGGGGTGAATTCAGAATTAATACCTGTATTTCAACACTAGATAATATGGAGGGAACTGATGAAAAAAACCGTTTATATCAAGATCGTTTGTCTGCTGTTGAGTTTGGTTGTAGGGATGGGTTCGGCATTTGTGGCAGTTCAACCTGCAAGCGCACAGGCGAAGACGAAACAGGGGAGCGGGAATGTTGAAAGCAGTGATACTGGCGCTATAGTAACCTTTCCTGACAACAAGAATGACACGCCACCAAGCGTTACCGATGTTGTGTATGACAAGGACGGGAATATAATGTCCAATGGACAATCGGATGATGAAGGGGCTCGCCTCCTTGCAGGGGCTACATTCAGCGGAACGAATCTTGCCCTGAATGCTCCAGCTTTTTCTTCGGGTAATGAAGTGGATTATTTGACGCCTGACTTGGCGGTTGACGGCAAGGGCAATACAAGATGGTCTTCAGCTATAGAAGATGATCAGTGGTTCTATGTTGATCTGGGCGAGAAGAAATCGTTCGACCGGGTGGTCATTCGCTGGCAAACTCCAGCCGATACATACAAGATTCTTGTGTCGGATGACGCTCAGACCTGGGTCAATGTCAAGGACAATGATGGAATTATCCAAAGCAAGGGAGGCGTGGAAACCGTCGACTTCCCTTCGCTTGAGACTCGTTACGTGAAATTCCAGGGCGTTAAGCGGGCGCCTGTCGAAGGAACGCTGTACGGCTATTCCTTTTATGAATTTGAAGTGTATCAGTTGAATGATTTACAATCTGTGATCGATAAGGTTGCGGGTGTTTTGAACGTGAAAGCCGGACAAACCAAGCTGGATTGGTCTGCAGCAGAGGTGCCGGATGGATACAGCGTAAGTGTATTTGGAAGCGACAGGCTCCCTATCATTGACCTCGAGGGAAATATCCGTACACCGCTTGTAGACGCCAAGGTGAATCTGATCATCCAAGTGGAGGATCTGAACCAACCGGATCGGAAACTGCTGTCGGACAATATGACTGTCATCGTTCCGGGCTTGCATGAGCAAACACCGGATCGCAATGCCGAGCCGGATGTCATCCCTTCGCTGCGTGAGTGGTGTGGAGACTCAGGCAATTACACATTAACCGAATCCTCGCGCATAGTGGTGGACCCGAAGGATGAGTCGGTATTGCGCAAGGCAGCGGAGATCACGCGCGATGATCTGTTGGATCTCACAGGATATGAGCTGGAAGTGACAGCAGGGCAGCCGCAATCCGGCGATCTCTACTTAGCTATTGATCCGTCCTTGTCCTGGCTTGGGGATGAAGGGAACGTGTTCAAGGTGAGTGAGTACGTTTCAATTACCTCATCTTCGGCGACAGGGGCCTTCTTCGGCACGAGAACGGCGCTCCAAATCATCAAGCAGAACGAGGGCCGCACGATTCCGCGCGGGGAAGCGAGGGACTATCCGAAGTATGAGAAGCGGGGACTTATGATCGACGTTGCCCGCAAATATTTTACGATCGATTTTCTGCGGGACTATGTAAAGCAGTTGTCTTGGTACAAAATGAACATGTTCCAAATCCACTTGAACGATGATGTAGGGACTCCGTTCGCAGATGGAACGACGGCTGCATATCGCTTGGAGAGCACCACGTATCCCGGACTTGCAAGCGGGAACGGTCACTACACGAAGCAAGAATTCAAGGAGTTGCAGTTGATGGCCATGGATTATGGCATCAACGTGGTTCCAGAAATTGATACGCCTGGACATTCCCGCGCATTCACTTCCTATAATCCGGCACTCGGGGATGAGCGGGGATTGGATATTTCCAAGCCCCAAACGGTGGAATTTGTCAAAAGCTTGTTCAATGAATACTTGGATGGAAGCGATCCGACCTTTGTCGGGCCTGAAGTGCTCATCGGCACGGATGAATACTGGGGACCGGATATCGAGCGATTCCGTTGGTACATGGACACCTTTGTGAAGCATATCAATAGCAAGGGCAAGCATCCGATCATGTGGGGAGGCTTGACCATGTACAACGGGACCACACCGATCAGTAATGATGCAACGATGGGAATCTGGTATGAACCGTATGGTGCACCGCAGCAGGCCGTGGATCTCGGTTATGACATCATCAACTCCCAAAATGTCTTTTTGTATATCGTGCCTACGCTCTATGGGAATTACTTGAACTCGCAATTCCTATATAACGAGTGGGAGCCGAACAAATGGGAGAACACAACGCTACCGCTTGGCCATCCGCGCGTGAAGGGCGGCATGTTCTCAATGTGGAACGACGTGTCCGATGCGAACAGCGTATCCATGGACGATGCGCATATCCGTTTAATGCCTGGAATCCAGGTGGTCGCAGAGAAGATGTGGACCGGGACGAGAGACGACAAGTCCTTCTCCCAATTTGAACAGCGGACGAAGCTTCTTGGCGATGCACCGAATGCTGACCGTTCTCACAAAATTAAAGTGAACAATCAAGATCATCTAGTCATGCGGTATTTGTTCGAGCAAAGCTTCAAAGATGATTCAGGCAACGGCTTTGACGGAAAAGGCGTCAATGTCGATATAACGGGCGGCAAGTACCAGCAGGGCGTTCGCTTCAATGGAGGGAAAAGTTATATCGAAACGCCGGTGGATGCGATCGGGTTCGGCTGGACCGCCTCCATGTGGATTAAGCCCGATAAGAACAATCCTGATGATGCCGTATTAATGGAATCGCCTGCAGGAACTCTGAAGCTGAAGCAAGGCAAGACTGGAAAGCTCGGATTTACCAAGGAGCATTATAACAGCACTTTTAACTACGTCGTTCCGGAAGATAAATGGACGCATATTTTGCTGAAGGGCGATGACAAAGGCGTATCGCTGTTCGTCAATCTTGACGAATATGTGGAACGGCTGGAAATGCAATATCCGAAAATGCATACACTCGTTTTACCTACGCTGCGAATCGGCAGCGAGACAAACGCGTTCAAAGGAGTATTGGATAATGTTGTCATCCACAACAAAGCGATCGAGCTGCTGAGTACAGAAAACCTTGCACTGCACAAGACGGCAGAGTCCTCTGAAACGGAATTCCCTTATTATTCTCCTGATAAGGCCGTGGATGGCAATGAATCCACCCGCTGGTCCAGTGCGTATGTCGATGATGCCTGGTTCCTCGTGGATCTGGGAGAGAACAAGGAAATAAATAAAGTTACGATAAAGTGGCAGGGCGCTTACGCGGAGAAATATCAGATTCTGGTGTCGGATGACAAGACGAACTGGGAGAATATTTCTGGCGAAGGCGGCGTCATAGAGTCTAAGGGAACACTGGACATTCTGGAGTTCGACACCAAGCAAGCCCGATATGTGAAGTTCCAAGGCGTGAAGCGGGCAACCGTCTTCGGCAACTCGTTCTTTGAGTTTGAGGTGTATTCACCGGGGAACATCCCGGAATATAAGGAGCTGATTGCCAAGATGGAGTTCCTTCTCACGAAGGTGAACGAAAACGCAAAGCTGCATCAATTACTGCTTCAGGTATTGAATCGCTATCCATATGACGCGAATCGTCCGATTGATCCTATGAAGACATTGATCAAACAGATTGAGGATTGAGACTCCCACGGCTAAAGCCGCAAGCTGACACCTTCGGTATCATTGGGATTCTT
>NZ_JBCNHV010000013.1:0-445473 GCF_050482385.1 Paenibacillus lautus | reverse complement strand
ATGCGGGCCCTGCGGCATCGCCGCTGGCCCGCCGTGGGGTGGCGCGGCGCCGTGCGCAGACGCGCCAGCGGGGCGGCCGGGCGGCGGCGTTTGGGCCGCCCGGGGGCTGTGGCCGGACTCGCCGAAGGCGTCCGGCGCTCTCCCCGGGCCGCGGTGCCCGCGCGGCCCTTCCTGAATATCCTTTTTATCCGGTTTCGAATCATGGCTATGTTCTTCAGTCGATCCGACCTTCTTCTCAAGTTCACCGGGAAAATCCCACTTCAATACGGGAGCAGCCGATCCTTCGGATGGCACCTGGTATGATTGAGGATCTCCTTCTTTCAGAACGTCTTTTGAATCGACCACTCGTTTTTTCCCTGCCGTGCTCAGATTTACCCGAACCTTCGAATCTTTCATTGCATTTCCCTCCTGTGCCTTTTCCCCTGGTATATACCTCTGGTTCATGCTCCATCACGCTCTACTTATACTTATGAGATACGGGCATTTGATAGAACTATTCTAAGAGAAAGGAAAAAATCACATGGATGAAGAAACGATGACGCTAACTGCAAGCAAGCTAGCAAAGAAACTCTAGTCATCCCGAATCTCAACGTAAGAGAATGAATGATCAGCCCGCCATGATAAGGACATACAAAAAAAGAAGGAGCCTCGCCCTTTCGGCAAAGCCCCTTCTTCTACACTCTATTGGGGTCTATCCTGGATCATCATGGTCAATCTTGAATGTTACACCCAGGTAGGTTGAACTTTGAAAACTTTGGCGTCTTCTGTTTCGCTTGCCACTTTTTTCGAAACCTTCTCGGAACTCTGGTCTTCCGTTGAAATACGCCAGATATCCGCGCCAAGTCCAGACAGCTTCTCCGCTAAATGAACATAGCCGCGATCGATATGCTGTACGCCGCCAACTTCGGTAGTCCCCTCCGATACAAGCCCGGCCAATATCAAGGCAGCCCCTGCACGCAGATCCGTTGCCGTTACTTTGGCACCTTTAAGCTTAGCTCCGCCCGTAACGATAGCAGAACGTCCTTCAACTTTGATCTCCGCATTCATCAGTTGGAATTCGTCCACATGCATAAAGCGGTTTTCAAATACCGTTTCTGTAACGACACTTGTACCTTCGGAAACCAGTAAAAGCGCCATCATCTGGGACTGCATATCGGTTGGGAATCCAGGATAAGGCAAGGTTTTCACATCAACCGACTTTAATGGTTTGTCAGCAATAACGCGAATTCCATTCTCGTCCGGTTTAACGGTAATCCCCATCTCTTCCATCTTGGAAATAACCGGTCCAAGGTGGTCTGCAATGGCTCCTTCGACATACACATCCCCGCCCGTGATCGCAGCCGCAGCCATAAAGGTGCCTGCTTCAATTCGGTCAGGAATTACGTTATGCTTAACGCCATGCATCTTCTCAACGCCCTCGATACGAATCACACCCGTGCCCGCACCGCGAACTTTGGCGCCCATCGCATTCAGGTAATTCGCTAAATCGACAATTTCCGGCTCTTTCGCCGCATTTTCGATTACCGTAATCCCTTCAGCCAATGTAGCAGCCATCATAATATTTTCAGTAGCACCCACGCTGGCTACGTCCAAATAGACCTTCGCCCCACGCAATCTGCCATTGCTTTTAGCTTCAATATATCCTTGTCCGAGGCTAATCTCAGCCCCGAGAGCTTCAAATCCTTTTAGGTGTTGATCAATGGGTCTTGTGCCGATAGCACATCCACCGGGAAGCGAAATCCGGGTTCGTCCACAACGTGCCAATAAAGGTCCCATGACCAGAAAAGACGCTCGCATCTTCCGCACCCATTCATAAGGTGCTTCACATGTCGTTATGTGCTCTGCATTCACACGTATCACTTCATCTTGATATGTAATGCCCGCACCAAGCGACTCCAATACTTTACTGATTGTAATTACATCGTCAAGAGGAGGTGCGTCAATAATAACACTTTCCCCAACTTCCCCTAGTAGAGAGGCAGCGATGATCGGAAGAACTGAATTTTTTGCTCCGCTGACTTTGACGCTTCCGGTCAGTCTTTTGCCACCGCGGACGATAAATTTGCTCATCATGGTTTCCCTCCGCGTCCATAATTTTCCTGATTGCCTGTGTTAGTGATTAGTTGTTGCTAATTCCCTAACTTTCATCTTAACATTAGTGATTTCCGCTAAACAAGCGATTTTCGAACTATTTATGACATCTGATTCGGTGTCTACATCAGGTATCAGAAATCCATGATGCCACCTTTATGAAGCATATGTTATCCGCAGTATGGACCTACGAAAGGTACCATGACCAACCAGCACTTGTCAATGCATAACAATTACCGGGTGAACACTATAGTCCGGAAGTCATACCGTCCGCCCGATCAAATTCATATTTTAAGTGTTAACATAATAAAATGCGTTTATTCGACATCTTCTCCCCAAGCAACCTAACAGAGATATAACCATTCATGCTGCAATTAAAACAGGCGAATATAATATCGCCAAGCCCATAACCTCGTGCAACAAATGTTCGATTACTAATTGCAGCACCTTGTGTTATGTATGACGCTCATTCCCGCTCTAAAACATATATCGGATCATTTGACTCCATGTAATGTAGTCAATTAAGAATTCAGCCACGAATCGTCCAAGCACCACCGCCAGCAGCAAATGCAACAGCTTTCCCTGCGGCCCTTTGGGATGACGGACAACCAAATCCAGCTTTACTTGTTGTAATGCCCACCAAGCCAGTGCGATACAAATCAGCGAAACGACAATAGACAACAATCCGTTAACACCAACAGCACTGATTGAATTAGATAAATCCTGGTTCATACTCCCTCCTCCTTCATAAATTATCCTGCCCCGTTCGGGACCGACTCTTCTATAATACTTGGCTGGAGGCTAAGAATCCAGCACTTTCTATTCGACATTTCCTCGGAAATAATAAAATTTATCGACTTTGCCCGAAAACGATCATGAATACACTATTAGCAGAAGTTAGAATTCCCATTAATTTCACTTCAAAAAACATCCAACAGCCAATCATATAGTGTAGTTTTATATCTCGAACTTCTCTTTATACCGACGGTGTAACAAAAAAATACCCATCTATGAAATTAATGATATTCACAGACCGTGTATAGCTGAGATGACGTTATCACGAAAGAAGAATATTTATGTATCAAAACAATCCATGTCTCAGGTCCTTTCTAAGAGTAATTGATGGCTATGGACCCATTTACGTCATCCACCAAATTGTATATGCCATTGGCTCCATGAGCCAACTAGATTCCCACCAGATATGCGGTTCAGACAATGAGATAACCATAAAGGATTACCTCTCTCTCCCTTTCATGCTAGGTTATACCTGCAATCTATGAATGCTCAACACCTTAAACGAGCACTTTTATAACCAGTATCATTGGCTACTAATAGAAATAGAACACAAAAAGACAGCTTGGCTGAAAATTACAGCAAGCTGTCTTCGTTACCTTATTAGTTCCGCGTCACTTTAATCCGGTTCATCGCTCTTTGCAGAGCCAGTTCCGCGCGACGGTGGTCAACTTCATCTTGTCTTCCCTTCGCATGCAGGCGGGTCTCAGCTCTTTCCTTCGCGGCTTCCGCACGCTCCAGGTCGATTTCTTGCGCTTTCTCTGCGCTTTCCGCCAGGATGACAATCTTATCTTTACGGACTTCGACGAAACCGCCTTGTACCGCAAACGGGGTTCTCTGGTTGCCAATCTTCACATAAACTGGCGCTATCTGAAGCGGCGTAACGAAGGAAATATGACCTGGCAAAATGCCCAGCTCTCCCTCGACCCCACGCACCGTAACACTGTTCACCTGCTCTGAGTAGACCAGGCGGTCCGGTGTTACGATTTCCAACAAAATGGTGCTCACTTCCATCCCTCCTCACCGTTTTCCGCAGAAAACTCGCGCAGCAGACCTCACAGTCTCACAAGAAGCACTGTTCCGGTCTGCCGATCACGGAGCGTCAGCTTACAATGTTTTTGCTTTTTCAACTGCCTCTTCAATCGTACCTACGAACAGGAAAGCCGCTTCCGGAAGGTGGTCGTGCTTACCTTCCAAGATCTCTTTAAAGCTTCGTACGGTTTCTTTAACTGGTACATATTTACCCGGGATGCCGTTGAACTGCTCGGCAACGTGGAAAGCTTGGGACAGGAAACGTTGAACACGACGAGCACGTCCAACAATCGCTTTATCTTCCTCGCTCAGCTCATCCATACCGAGAATCGCAATGATATCTTGAAGCTCGTTGTAACGAGCCAAAATTTTCTTAACGCCTTGAGCGACATTATAGTGCTCTTCACCCACGATTTCCGGAGCCAAGATACGGGAACTGGATGCAAGCGGATCTACCGCAGGATAGATACCCATCTCGGAAATTTTACGCTCCAGGTTTGTCGTTGCATCCAAGTGAGCAAACGTTGTAGCCGGAGCCGGATCCGTATAGTCATCCGCCGGTACATAGATAGCCTGGATGGATGTAACGGAACCTTTTTTGGTAGAGGTAATCCGCTCCTGCAAGCGTCCCATTTCGGATGCCAGCGTTGGCTGGTAACCTACCGCGGAAGGCATACGGCCCAGAAGGGCGGATACTTCGGAACCCGCTTGAGTAAAGCGGAAGATGTTGTCGATAAAGAGAAGTACGTCTTTACCTTCTTGATCACGGAAATATTCCGCCATCGTCAAACCAGTCAATGCTACGCGAAGACGGGCACCCGGAGGCTCGTTCATTTGTCCGAATACCATCGCGGTTTTGTTGATAACACCGGAATCACTCATCTCGTGGTAAAGGTCATTACCTTCACGAGTACGCTCACCTACGCCGGCGAATACGGAAATACCGCCGTGCTCTTGGGCGATGTTGTTGATCAATTCCTGGATAGCAACGGTTTTACCAACGCCGGCACCACCAAAGAGACCGATCTTACCGCCTTTTTGGTATGGAGCTAGCAAGTCGATGACTTTAATACCCGTTTCAAGCATTTCTGCTTGCGTGGAGAGCTCATCATAAGCAGGAGCCTCACGGTGGATCGGGTTATTAATTTCGGATACTACGGCACCTGCATTATCGATCGGCTCACCCAATACGTTAAATACACGGCCAAGTGTAGCGGAACCTACTGGAACCGTAATCGGTCTGCCCAAATCCACGGCTTCGATACCGCGAACGAGACCATCCGTGGATGACATAGCGATACAACGAACCAGATTATCACCCAAATGATTGGATACTTCCAAAGTCAAATCAACCGAGCGGCCGCCTTCCAGCGTTGCTTCAATCTTGACAGCATTAAAAATCTCGGGAAGATGACCGCGCTCAAATTCAATGTCAACTACAGCACCTGTAATGCTGACAACGCGTCCTTTTTTCATTGATTCGTTTTCCCTCCTACCCGCTCACCTCTAGCGGTGAACGATGATCGTAAAAGCGGCTTATTCATGACATGGCCGCATATCCGTTAAATACTAAGTTAAGAATTCGGAGCCGTGCATTATTGCTGAGCGTTTGCCCCGCCCACAATCTCGGAAATTTCCTGCGTAATGGCAGCCTGACGAGCACGGTTGTAAGTAAGGTTCAACTCGTTGATCATCTTGCTTGCATTCTTCGTTGCAGCTCCCATAGCAGTCATCTTCGCACCCAACTCACTTGCCTTCGCATTCAGCATCGCACTGAAAATCAATGTTTCCGCATATTTCGGAAGCAGAACCTCGAGTACGCCTTCAGGAGACGGTTCGTACTCATAACCCGTCAGGTTCTCGGCACTACCAATGTTCTCCATCGGCAGAAGCTTAGAGATCTCCTGAAGCTGAGTCAAAGCATTCACGAATTGGTTATAGCACACGTATAACTCATCAATCTGACCCAGTTCATATTGATGAACCGCCGCGTTAGCGATGGCCTTAATATCTGCGTAGGTCGGACTATCGGATAAATCGGTGAGCTCCTCAACAACCGGAAGTCCACGACGGCGGAAATAATCCCGTCCTTTACGTCCGATCACAAACAGGCAATACTCGTCCTTGGACTGATGGCGTTCTGCGATAAAGTTCGACACTTTTCGCAAAATGTTGGAGTTCGATGCACCAGCAAGACCGCGGTCTGAAGTGATCACCAGATAACCGGTTTTCTTCACTTCACGCTTTTCCAGCATCGGATGGCTGATTCCCTTGGTTCCAGCAGCAATGCTGCCAACCACTTCTTTCAGCTTCTCGGAGTATGGAAGCGCGGAGGTTGCCTTCTCTTGAGCTCTTCTCAGCTTCGCGGCAGCAACCATTTCCATCGCCTTGGTGATCTGCCTTGTGTTCTGAACACTCTTGATCTGCCGCTTAATATCACGTAATCCTCTTGCCATGTTTTCACCACCTTAAAGCTCTGGCGAAGCCAAAGCTAACTTCGAAAGCAATCACCTAACTTTGGCGGAGCCAAAGTTACTTCGTAAGCATAAGCCTAGCTTTGGCGAAGCCAAAGCCAACTTCGTACGCGTAGACTAAGCTTTGGCTAGGACCAAAGCCGTACCTTTTGTAAAAATCACTTTGGTCACAGCCAAAGCTACATTCCATATGATGAAAGAGGATGCCGGGCTTACCCCGGCTCCCCTCCTATTGCTTACCTGAGGAGCTTAAACCGAAGCGGCAAAGCCCTTCTTAAATTGATCGATTGCCGCTTTCAATGCGTTTTCGTTGTCGGACGTCAGATCCTTCGTATCCGTAATGGATTGAAGAATTTCCGGTTTATTGCTTTCAATAAACGTGAGGAACTCACTCTCGAAACGGCGCACGTCAGCAACCTCGATATCATCGATATATCCTTTAACGGCTGCGTACAAGCTAACCACCTGTTGTTCAACGGACAACGGCTGGTTTACACCCTGCTTCAGGATTTCCATCAATCTTGCACCACGGTTCAAACGAGCCAAGGTTGATTTGTCCAGATCAGATCCGAACTGGGAGAACGCCTGGAGCTCACGATATTGCGCAAGATCCAGCTTCATGCCGCCCGCAACCTTTTTCATCGCTTTGATCTGCGCGGAACCACCGACACGGGATACCGAAATACCGACGTTAATCGCTGGACGTTGACCGGAGTAGAACAACTCAGACTCCAGGAAGATCTGTCCATCCGTAATCGAAATTACGTTGGTTGGAATGTAAGCAGATACGTCAGAAGCCTGTGTTTCAATAAATGGCAGTGCGGTTAATGAACCACCACCAAGCTCATCGTTGAGCTTCGCTGCACGTTCCAGCAAACGGGAGTGCAAGTAGAAAACGTCACCCGGATAAGCTTCCCGACCCGGAGGACGACGGAGGAGCAAGGACAACTCACGGTATGCTGCCGCTTGTTTCGACAAGTCATCATAAATGATGAGTGCATGCTCGCCTTTGTACATGAAGTACTCACCCATAGCGCAGCCTGCGTATGGAGCGATGTACTGCAATGGAGCCGGCTCAGAAGCCGAAGCCGTAACAACAATCGTATACTCCAGTGCGCCATGACGGCGAAGAGTTTCAACTACCTGCGCTACAGTGGATTGCTTTTGGCCAATGGCTACATAGATACATTTAACGCCGCTGCCCTTTTGGTTCAGGATCGTATCGATCGCAACGGTGGTTTTACCCGTTTGGCGGTCACCGATGATCAGCTCGCGCTGTCCGCGGCCGATAGGTACCATCGCGTCGATCGCTTTAATACCTGTCTGCATAGGCTCATGAACGGATTTACGTTCGATAACGCCTGGTGCGCTGCTCTCAACCGGACGATAAGCTGTCGATTCGATCGGGCCTTTGCCGTCAAGCGGTTGACCCAGCGGATTGACAACGCGTCCAAGCAGAGCTTCACCTACAGGAACCTCCATGATACGTCCTGTACGCTTAACCTGATCGCCTTCCTTGATTTCGGAGTAAGGTCCCAGGATAACGACACCGACATTGCTCTCCTCAAGGTTCAGCGCCAGACCGAACACGCCGTTCTGGAACTCCAAAAGTTCCCCGGACATCGCGTTCTCCAGGCCGTACACGCGAGCAATACCGTCACTTACTTGAATTACCGTACCTACTTCAGAGACAGTGATATCGGATTTATATTCTTCAATTTGACTTTTGATTAAAGTACTGATTTCTTCAGGTCTGATACTCAACGTTTTCACCCCTATCTACTATGCTCGTCTATTAAAAGACTTTTCAAGACGTTCCAGTTTCCCGGCAAGGCTTCCGTCATAAAGCTTGTCGCCAATGACGACTTTCAGGCCGCCGAGCAAACTCTCGTCCACAACATTGGTCACCCGGATATTCTGGTGTGCTAACTGACCGAATTCCGAAGCTACCTGTTCTTTTTCCTGATCGCTAAGCGGGTAGGTGGAGTACACCGTGGCGTCCGCCAATCCTAAGCTCGCACCTTGTATCTTCACATAACTGTTCAGCAGTTCAGCGAACATTTCTGTACGCCCTCTGTCGAGAAGCAATTCGATCGTGTTCAATACAGGCTGCGATACCTTCCCTGCCAACGCCTGGCTGATTACGTTCATCTTCACGGACTGGGGGATATTCGGCGTGGAGATGAATTTCTGAATGTCGGCATCGCCTTCAATGGCATGCACAACAGCGCGCAATTCCTCTTCCACTTCCAGACCCTTCTGCTGCTGAGCCGCCACTTCGAACAGCGCCCGCGCATATCGCTTGGCTGCTACTGTATTTTGGCTCATGGTCTGCCTCCTACCTCTTTAAGGTATTGATCCACCAGTTCTTCTTGAGCTTTGTCATTCTTCACTTCCCGTTCAATCAGCTTGGTAGCGATTTTCACGGAAACACTGCCGATTTCATTGCGAAGCTCTTCGACAGCTTTCTTCTTCTCATTGTCGATATCACGAACAGCCTCGGATTTCAGGCGAACCGCCTCTTCCTTAGCTTGCTCCATAATTTGCTCAGCTTGTTTGTTGCTAGTTTGTCTTGAACGCTCGATGATTTCGTGAGCATCTTGACGCGCTTGCTCCAGTGCCTTCTTCTGCTCTTCTACATAAGCAGTTGCCTGCTGACGTGTCTGTGCCGCTTCGTTCATCTGGCTCATGACCAGTTCACGACGCTGCTCCATGATGCCGAACAATTTACTGAACGCAAACTTTTGAAGCAAAAGGTAAAGAATAATAAACGAAATAATAGTGATTACCATATTTTCCCATAGAATATTCATTGAGGTCACTCCTTTCCATCAACACGAAGTGCGGTGCCTAACAAAACGAAGGCGCGGATGGCATCGGCCCTCCCCGCCAAACCGTTGTATTGTTATTAAGAGAACATGATCAAGAACGCGATAACAGTAGCCGCCAAAGGAATAACCTCTACGATACCAACACCGATAAACATGGTTGTTTGCAATTGACCACGTGCTTCTGGTTGACGAGCGATAGACTCAACTGTTCTACTTACGATCATACCGTTACCCAAACCTGCGCCAAGGGCGCCCAGACCTACTGCAATAGCTGCTGCCAAAAATTCCATTGTTAAATATCCTCCTTAAAATTGTTTCAAAATTGAAATTTGGTGAAACTATAGAAAATATCTCTTTCGAAAAACACCGCTGTTACGGCGGATTCGTCCGAGTTGATCAATGCTCTTCGTGAATCGTTGTTTGCGAGATGTATACCATGGTCAAAATCGTAAAGATAAACGCCTGCAATGCACCAATGAAGATACTGAAACCTTGCCATGCGGCCATAAACGGAATGCCCCAGAAGCCGGTTTTCAGAATCACTGTGATCAGTACCTCGCCGGCAAAAATGTTGGCATAAAGCCGGATTGCCAGAGCGATAGGTTTTGCCAGGTTCTCAATGATATTGAGTGGCAAGAAGATCGGGAACGGTTCGATGTAATGCTTCAGGTAATGCTTGCGATTCTGCTTCAAGCCCAGGTAGTTCATGAGCACGAACACAACGATCGCAAGACCGGCCGTAACGGAAATGTCCGCTGTTGGCGACTTCCACCACAATACGTGGGCGTAGTGGCCATGTTCAAGTCCGAGCGTAGCCAGGATTGGCTGACCAAAGACTTTGAAGTTCTCCGGCAAGTCGGTGATAATTGAGAACGGCAGGCCCAGCAAGTTGGCTACAAAGATGAACAGGATGAGAGTAAGCCCCAATGATATGTAAGCTTTCCCTTTCTTCAGATCCATCGCACTCGCTACGACGCCTTGCACAAATTCCACTACCCATTCCATGAAGTTTTGCAGTTTGGAAGGGTTTTCGACAGATAGATTACGTACAGCTAGTCGACATAATACGAACACCACCAAACAGGTGACGAACAGCATCAGTACCGCTGAAAGATCAATATTCAATCCGCCAAGTTTGATAATCGGTGAATCATGCATAAAATTGTTTTCACCCCTTTCCAAGTTAGCGCTGATCAATGATTGTTTCTCAAACTGAACACAATGCTGACAGGAATGGTCAACAATTGGGGTATGAACAGACCGGCAATTGCACCGCCGAGAGATACCTGCTCGAGTTTAGCGGCGAAGATAACAATCAGAAATCCGATGCACAATCTCGTAATAAAGCCGAAGTTGTACTTTTTCGGTTCCGGATCGACAGCCAATTGCGCCAGCTGCTGCACTTTCATGGAGAGGAAGCGTACATTAAACAATCCCGCCGCCATGCCCATGATCAACCCCATAAAAATCGGGCGAAATTCCGGATAGAGAGCCCATCCGAGAAACAAGGCAGACAATAAGAGTAATGATACTCTAAATACAGCGTTCACAATGGAAGTCAAATCATTCACGCCTGCGCCCCCAAAAACTTTTTAATGAGAAGAGCGATATTCAAAATCCCTACAAAGAGCCCCGAAAGCGTACCAATGGCAAGCCACACTCTGGGCCCGTCCAAATGATTCATGAGCCATCGCCCGGTAAAAAAACCGATGAGAATGTAAGCGGCAAGCAAACCGCCAGCCCCGCTAATGTATAGCGCTATCAACCAAGGGTTATCTTGACTTTTCGGATTTTTCATATGAACCTCTAATCCCAACTCATTTTACTGAATATTGCAAGAGTTTGTCAATGAATCGATTTGATGGATTTACCGTGTGAAATCGGCGTTTTGAGCAGTCTAAATTGCACAAAACGCCGCGGTAACCGTACAGTTCAACTGTATGCTGTCTTCTTGCCCATCAGAATACGGTAAACTATACCTTTGTGAACATTCTGTGAAATTCTTCAGGGCGCTCTTTTCGGATGCCGAAATGGTGCAAAATCGCATTGACAATTCGCTGTGAAGCTTGTCCATCACCATACGGATTAGCTGCTTTGCTCATCTTGTCGTAGAGCTCCTGATCCGTCAGAAGAACCTTAATCCGTTCATATACATTCTCCTCCTGGGTGCCTACCAGCTCCAGGGTGCCGGCCTCAATGCCCTCCGGACGTTCCGTCGTATCCCGTAGCACCAGCGTCGGCACGCCGAATGACGGAGCTTCCTCTTGCATACCGCCGGAATCCGTAATAATGAAATGCGTATGGGTGTAGATATTGTTCATATCCACAACATCCAGCGGATCAATCAGCTTGATGCGCGGGTGATCTCCCAGAATGCGATGAGCCGGCTCTTTAACGGCAGGGCTCGGATGTACAGGATATACGATGGCGATATCCTCAAATTCATCGGCAATGCGCTTTACCGCTTCAAATATTTGACGATGCGGCTCCCCTTGGGATTCGCGGCGATGTGCCGTCATCAGGATCAAGCGTTTGCCCTTCGCCCAGTCCAGAACCGGATGGGTATAGCCTTCACGCACCGTGTACTGGAATACGTCCGTAGCCGTATTACCCGTAACATAAATGCGGGATTCCGGCTTGTTCTCCTTGCGGAGATTCTCGGCGGACCAGCTCGTCGGCGCAAAGTGAAGATCAGCAAGCACACCGGTCAGCTGACGGTTCATCTCCTCCGGGTAAGGATTCAGCTTGTTCCATGTCCGCAGACCCGCCTCTACATGGCCAACCTGAATCTGCTGCAGAAAGGCTGCATAGCTGGCCAGAAACGTTGTCAGCGTATCGCCGTGCACCAGCACGATATCCGGTTTAGCCTCACGCAGAACAGGCTCAAGACCCTCCAGAACGCGCACGGTGATCTCGTTGAGCGTCTGACGGTCCTTCATGACATCCAAATCATAGTCGGGAACAATCTTGAACACATCCAGCACCTGATCCAGCATTTGCCGATGCTGCGCAGTAACACAAACGACCGATTCAATATGCTCGGGGTGACGTTGAAGCTCCAGAATAAGCGGCGCCATCTTGATTGCTTCGGGGCGGACCCCAAATATTGTCATCACTTTCACTTTTGACATGTTTGAAATACCCCTCTTTGCTTGTTTTCAAATATTCAAGACGTACGAATGACTGGCTCGGCTCTTATTTCGTGCCGTACAGCCGATCCCCTGCATCCCCAAGGCCCGGTACGATGTAGCCATGGTCATCAAGGCCCTCATCGAGAGCAGCAACATAAATGTCCACGTCCGGATGGGCCTCATGGACAGCCTTCACACCTTCCGGTGCAGCCACGAGGTTCATCATCTTGATCTGGGTACAGCCGCGTTTCTTCAGCACGTCGATAGCAGCGATGGCGGATCCGCCCGTCGCGAGCATCGGATCAATGACGATCAATTCCCGTTCCGTAACGTCCGTTGGAAGCTTCGTATAATATTCAACAGGCTGAAGCGTTTCGGGATCACGGAACAATCCGACATGCCCTACCTTTGCTGCAGGAAGCAGCTTGACAACTCCATCCAGCATGCCTAAACCAGCCCGCAGGATCGGAATCAAGCCGAGCATGCGGCCGGAAATGACTTTGCCTTGGGTTTCAGCTACCGGCGTCTGTACGGATATCGATTCAAGAGGAACCTCCCGCGTAATTTCATAAGCCATCAATGTCGCGACTTCGTCTACCAATTCGCGAAAGTCTTTTGTGTTAGTCCGCATATCGCGGATAAATGTAAGTTTGTGTTGAATCAACGGGTGATCACAAATCACCAATTTTCCCATGTCTGGTCCCTCCGGTTTGAGTACAAATGTTATTTCAATATGGGCGTAAAATAGTTGTGAGCTCCATAAATCCTGTCTATTATATCATTCCCTCTGCTCAATTGACACCTGCACGGGTCATGTTTTATTCCATGAGTTTTTGACCTTATAACTAAACAGGATCTCCTTCTGTCCTGAGCCTAGGTTTTCCATTTTCGCCTATATTGATGCTAACCGCGAAGCTACCTGACTGGGAAAATGAGAGCATAGCAATCTGGCCAGAATGTTTATAGCTCCTAAAAGGACCCCACCTGCATCAGGCGGGGTCCTCTTATCATAGGCTTCTTCTGCGGAGCAGACTGTGATTAATATTTCATTTCAGCATAGAGAGGATATTGATCTGTAAGCTCAGCCACCAAACGGCCTGCTTTTTCAAGCGTTGCCTCGTCTTTCGGCTGCTTCAATGTCATGGCAATAATTTTCGCGATTTTCACCATCGCCTGCTCATCCATACCGCGGGAAGTAACCGCAGGGGTACCGATACGGATACCGCTCGTTACGAACGGGCTGGTTGGATCAAACGGGATGGCATTCTTGTTCACGGTAATCCCGATGGAGTCCAGAACTTTCTCCGCGTCTTTACCGGTGATGTCCAGATTACGGGTATCCACCAGCATCAGGTGGTTATCGGTTCCGCCGGATACGATGTTCAAGCCTTCCTCGATCAGAGTATCGGCCAGCACTTTCGCGTTCTTCACAACGTTCTCTGCATACGTCTTGAAGGACGGATCCAATGCTTCGCCCAGCGCAACGGCCTTGGAAGCAATGACATGCATGAGCGGGCCGCCTTGGGAGCCGGGGAATACCGCTTTATCGATCGCTTGCGCCCAAGCTTTTTTGCACAGAATCATACCGCCGCGAGGTCCGCGAAGAGTTTTATGCGTCGTTGTCGTTACAAAATGGGCATGCGGAACCGGATTCGGATGAAGACCTGCCGCAACGAGACCGGCAATATGAGCCATATCGACCATGAACAACGCGCCAACGTCGTTTGCGATGGCAGCAAGCCGTTCAAAATCAATGATGCGAGGGTAGGCACTTGCACCTGCCACGATCAGACGAGGGCGATGCTTGAATGCCGCTTTGCGGACTTCGTCGTAATCGATCAGGAACGTATCTTCTTGCACGCCGTAGGCAACGAAATTGTACAGAAGGCCGGAAGCGTTAACCGGGCTTCCGTGAGTCAAATGCCCGCCATGGGCCAAGTTCATGCCGAGCACGGTATCTCCAGGCTTCAGAGCTGCCAAATATACCGCCATGTTCGCTTGCGCACCGGAGTGCGGCTGAACGTTGGCATGTTCGGCTCCGAACAGTTCTTTGGCGCGGTCACGGGCGATATCTTCCACGATATCTACACGCTCACAGCCACCGTAATAGCGTTTGCCAGGGTAGCCTTCCGCATATTTATTCGTCAGCACGGTCCCCATTGCTTCCATAACCGCTTCGCTAACAATATTCTCAGAGGCAATCAGCTCAATGTTGCTGCGTTGACGCTTCAGCTCCAAATCCATCGCTTCCAATACTGCCGGGTCACTCTTTCGCAAATGTTCCATCATGTTCATATCCTCCCATAATCAATCGTTATTTTTTCTTGCAAAGTCAATACTACAAGTTCTCATAATTAAAAAAGCGAGTT
The DNA here is from genome assembly GCF_050482385.1 of Paenibacillus lautus. Lineage (GTDB taxonomy): Bacteria > Bacillota > Bacilli > Paenibacillales > Paenibacillaceae > Paenibacillus_AQ > Paenibacillus_AQ lautus_B. The sequence continues at coordinate 430,753 of NZ_JBCNHV010000013.1, read as the reverse complement.
CTCATTCGAATCAATCGCATAGCGTGGAATCATCCCTCTGCTCGAGCCGGTACACCGCGCGCTCTCCGCCAATCAGTTTCGGACGGGTATAAGCCGCGGTTACGCGCGCTTTGCCGATATAACGCTCAGCCGGTCTGAACGGAACCGCTACTCGCCGCAAATGCATGCCGATCAGCGTCTCGCCGATATCAACTCCCGCATGTGCTTCAATCGATTCCGCAAGACAAGGCTCCTTCATGCTGCGGTAAGCCGCAGAGGCCATCGACCCGCCCGCTCCCGGAATGGGAACAGCCGCCACTTCCGTCAAACCCAACCGCTCGAGCAGCTCGCGTTCCATGACAAGCGCACGGTTCAGATGCTCACAGCATTGATAGGCCACCGCAAATCCGAATTCCGCTTGAACCTCGGCAATGCCCTGAAGGAGCTGCTGCGCCGTTTCAAGAGCGCCGCCTGTACCGATCCGGCGTCCGACCACTTCACTGGTGCTGGCGCCTATGACCAGCACTTTACCAGGTCCTAACACGGCCGCTTCGGCCAGTTCGCGGACAATCCGCGCTGTCTGTTCGTTCAAGGAAACCTTGGAGATATCCGTCATGTCACAGTCCTCCCGTTGATTTTTTCACAGAAGATGCTTCATTCCCATATCACGATAGCCGCAGTTGCTTTACGCATTCACCTATCGCGATTCATTCTTCAGGTAACGCTCCTCGATGGCCTTGATCTTGTTCACGCGGCCGATATGGCGCTCGCCATGACTGAAATCCGTTGTCAGCCATGCGCTGACGATTTCGGCAGCAAGTCCGGGACCGACGACACGCTCACCCAGCGCAATCACGTTGCTGTCGTTATGCTCGCGCGTTGCTTTGGCTGAAAATACATCATGTGTCAGCGCGCAGCGAATGCCCGGCACCTTGTTGGCCGCAATGCTCATGCCAATCCCCGTACCGCAGATCAGAATGCCGCGATCCGCTTCACCCGAGACTACCTTCTCGCACACAGGAAGGGCATAATCGGGATAATCCACGGAATCGGAACAGCCGCAGCCCAGATCCTCAACCTCATGTCCAAGACCCCGAATGACTTCCACGATCTCCTCTTTCAGACGAATGCCGGCATGATCCGTACCCAATGCAATTTTCATCTATGAAAAACCCCCTCGTATGTTCGCTTTTGCGTTTTAGCTTGTTTCATTATAACCCAAATTCCACGCAAAAGACGAAAAAAGAGCAGTCGGCGCACGTATTGTGCTCCAAATGCTCTTTGCCCAGGCGACCGGCCGTATATTCCGATGCTCCATCGTGGTTTCATCCACTTCGTCGCCAGTTACACCGGATCACTTGTTTTTCACCTTCATCTTAAATCAATACCATGTGAAAGGCAAGTGGCTTTTTAGCCTAATGGTAGGCTTCATATCGATCAAAGCAAGGCTTAGTTATGCCGATCCGCCTCCAGCTTGTCCAAGAGACGGAACAACGCCGTCCGAATCTCTGCAGCCGTCGCTTCATATTCCTCCCGCGAGCCTCCAAAAGGATCGGAGATATCGAAGCTCGGAATGCGCTGGCGCAGCTCGATCAGACGCTCCCGGTCACGGTCGCTGACGTCGCGGCCCAGCGATCTGGCCAGCTCAAGCGCCGCATACAGACTATCCTGCTCCCGCAGATCATCCAGCACCTGTCGGTCATCCTCAACAAACTCTTTCAGCGTATGCATCTTGTCTGCGGCGTGCGGGAACTGCCTTATAGCATACTGCTTATGCGACTGGGTCAACGTCAGGATCAAGTCTGACCACTCCACCAGATTCGCAGTCAACGGTTTGGACACCAAGCGTTCTTGGATATCCTGGTCTCGTAGTATGGACTCCGCATGATGGGACACCGGCATTCCATCCACGGCCGAGACACCGGCGGACTTCGTTTCCAGCGGGATGCCCCGTTGTTTGGCAAGCTTGCGCAGCATGCCTTCAGCCATTGGACTGCGGCAGGTATTTCCCGTGCAGACAAACAGTATATTTTTCACGGTCCCGTTCCTCCCGTTAGTAGGTTCTTTGGGGTTATTGTAACAAATATAACGTCAAAAGATAAACATGACACCAAATATAACCAAAATCAGCCCACCCAGCATTTCACCGTACTCCCCCAGCTTATTGCTTACCTGACGGCCAAGCAGCAAACCGAGAATGGACAGCAAACCGCCCACGATCCCGAAGGAGATCACGATCAACAGCACATCATCCACAAACATTCCGAGCGAAACACCTACCGAGAAGGAGTCGATGCTGACGCTAAGCGAAAACAGCAGCATGCCTAAAAATGCGGTAGGATGTATTCGCTGCCCTTCTCCGCCCCGCCAGGCGTTATACATCATATGCCCGCCCAGTAAAAGCAGCAGCCCGCCGGCCGCAAGCCCTGTGACGTGGCCCAGTAACATGCCAACATAGCGGCCGGCAAATAAGCCCAGCAGCGGCATCAACATGTGAAACAACGCGATCATGAAGCTGATGCCCAGCATATGGCCTAAGCGCATGCCGCTTCTCATTCCGACTCCGATTCCAAGCGAAAATGCGTCTAGCCCGAGTGCAACCGCCATCAGCAGAATCGCCGCAAGCTGTCCCGATTGGACAGACGCCTCCAGCATGCCCATTCCCCCAAGTCCCATGGTCTTGTACACCATATGCGGACAAGGGGTAAATGATGCCAAAAGCGTTCATTCGGCAGCTCAATTCACATCGATGATGTGGTGTCCTGCGGCCTTCAACAGCCGGTTCATGACGGCTGCCCCAAGGCCTTGCTCCGGGCACGCTTCGGCCAGAATGAAGGTCGCGCCTTCGTCATCGAACTGGCGCAGGCCGGCGTACAGCCGGCGGGCCGCTTCCTCCGGCGCGGCCAGGCTGCCGAGCGAGACGGCAACGTCCGCACGGTAGTGACCGATGTGCTCGTCGAATGACAGCACCCCGGTCACCTCCCCGCGCCGGGCGGCCGCCTCAAGCTCGGCCCCGATGCGTGCCGACACCGCGTCGGCACGCAGACCCTGCACCACGCACATCGCACCCTTCGGTGCGTAGTGCGTGTACTTCATGCCCGGCGAGCGCGGCGCCGGGCTCTCCGCCTCCCCGGCGGCGCGATGCAGCGCCGGATCCATGCGCACGCTTGCCGCAACGGCGGCAAGCTGCTCGGCCGTGACGCCGCCCGGGCGGAGCACCGTGACGGTCCCGTCTTCGCCGACTTGCACCACCGTCGACTCGACGCCCACCCCGGCCGGGCCGCCGTCGAGCACGCCGTCGATCGCCCCGGCCAGATCCTCCAGGACATGGCTGGCCAGCGTCGGGCTTGGCCGACCCGAACGGTTCGCGCTTGGCGCAGCCAGCGGACGTCCGGCCGCGCTGATCAAAGCCAGCGCCACGTTGTGATCCGGCATCCGCACGGCAACGGTATCGAGGCCCGCCGTCACGCGAGGGGAGACAGCACCCGGTTTAACGGGCAGTACCAGCGACAGCGGCCCAGGCCAGAACATTGCCATCAGCGCCCGTTCCGTCTCATTTACATGAAGGACCAAACCGTCAAGCTGAGCTAGCTCCGAAATATGCACAATCAATGGATTGTCCGACGGCCGGCCTTTCGCGGCAAAGACGCGCTCGACCGCTTCCGTATTGCCGGCGTCCGCGCCAAGCCCGTAGACCGTTTCCGTCGGAAAGGCCACCGTTCCGCCGAGCTCAAGCACCTGCCCCGCTTCCCCAAGCGCCTGCTTTGCCTCATTCTCCAAACTTAAGCTCTCCCTAGAGAGCGAGTTCGAGACGTGCCACACTTGAGTTGATTTTGCACCAACCTGGCGGAAGCCGTTATCCCGCTGCTGGTTAGGTTCCATGCCGTTCCCGTTCTGTTCCATTCCTATCCCAAACTTTCTGTATATGAAATATATAAACTCCAGTGCGAGTTTTGCCTATGCCCCAAAATAAAAAGCGCTTTTCGTTCTTCAGTCCCGTGCCGGTTCCCATTCAAACCAGTCGCGCCAAAGAGAAAGCACTCTTCTACATCAAAGTTTATCATACCCGATCAGGATTGAAAATCAACTCGCTCATAATCTTAGAACAAGCTTACCACCCAGTTCCAAATGCCACGGAACATATCCCACAAGAAGAAGCGGACCTCCGGTTCGCTATCGCCTGCGTTCTTCGGGGCTTCCTCTTGGGAAGTTTCGCCAGCCTCAGCAGAAACCGTTTGGATACCTGTGTCAAGAGGCTGCGCCGCCGCATCCCCGCTGCCACCATCGATGAAACACAGCGGCGGGAACAGGACACACCACCAGTTCTGCCCTTGACCTTCTCCTAAAGAAATCCGCAGCGCATCGTAATCGCCGGCCGGATACACCGTGCCCCCGTATAATTTCGTCGGGAACGGCACGACGCCAAGCTCTACGGTGTAACTGTACGTAATTCCTCTTTTCTTCAACTCTTCACCCACCAATTGGCGGATTTCGGGAAGATGCTGCCGGGTTAATGCTTTGGCGTCTTCTAGGCTTTGCGGGTTCTCCAGCTGCAGGACCCAAAGCTGCATTTGCTCAACGACCGCATCACGAATCTCCCTTTTGACGAGCTGATCGGACGGGGTATCTGAATTCGCGAGAATGCGAAGCCGTATCGATTCTTGAGGGATCGGACCGCCAACAACGGAAGCATCAATCTGCTGTCCTTCCCAAGCCATAATGACCATAAACATGCAGGATAAGAGCACAACCATTTTCTTCACGATAATACGGAGGGTTTCACTATAATTTGTCATCTCGGACAACCGCCTCTCTATGAACGAAACTCTATGATGCTATCAGTATGTCCGCCGGACAAAGATATAAACGTAGAATCTAGCAATTGATATAAAAATCATAGATTGATGCAGCACGAACCAAAAAAGATGCGACTCCCACGGGAATCGCATCTTCGCCAAGATCGGTTATTCAGTTCATCTGATTGCCGTGCCCCACACTTTTTCGCTGGAGATAGGGCAATTATTGAGCTTCCCCCAAGTTACGCCTGCTTAGAAGCGGCCGGGCGATAGGCATGCGGATCCGGCATATCTTCCTCCACTTCCTGTCCATGCAGCTTCACGCTCATGGCGACCCCCAGACTGGCCATGCTGATCACAAGGGAAGTTCCCCCGTAACTGATGAAAGGCAGCGTAATCCCGGTCAACGGCATCAAGCCGATAAACATGCCGATGTTCTCGAAGATCTGATATAAGAACATGGCCACGACCCCTATAATAAGAAACGGCCCCGCACGCTCTCGGGATTCCAGGGAGATCAGGATCAGCCGATGGATCAGGATGAAATATAACAGAAGCAGGACGGAAGACCCGATAAAACCGAATTCCTCGGCAATCTGCACAAATATGGAATCGGAGTACGCATAAGGCACCCTGCCCGACTGGATCGACGATCCCTGCATGTAACCCTCGCCGCTCATGCCGCCCGAAGCGATGGCAAGCTTCGCATTCGTCGTATGATAGCTGGCCTTGGCGGTCGCCTTCTCCGGATAGAGCCACGGATCAATCCGTTCCACCCAGTGCGGCTTCAGTATTTTCGATTCCAGCAGTTCATCATGATAATGAATATAGGCCTGAGCGCCGCCGAAGGCAACGCCTGCCACAAGCGCAAGCCCAATGAGCGCGTGGGAGAACTTGACGTTCCCGATCCAGAGCAGCCCCAGCAAAATGACGACATAACTGAGCGCGTTACCCAAATCATTCTGGGCCATGACGAGCACAAAAGGCACGAACGCCAAGAGTCCGATCGGAACAACGTCTTTCCAGAAGGACAGCAGCGGTTTGTTTTTGCGCACCAATACGAAAGAAAGGAAAATAATCAGGATCAGCTTGAACAATTCAGCAGGCTGTATACTTAAACTGCCAATGTAAATCCAGCCTTGGGCGCCGTTGATGTCCTTACCGATAAACATAACGAGGACCAAAACAGCTAATCCACCCAAGTAAATATATTTAGCATATTTAATCAACAACCGGTAATCCAGCAGGCTGATTCCGAAAAAAGCAATGAAACCGACAATGTAAAAGGCAATCATGCGGAGATGAGAGCCTTCGAATTTGGTGTCAACGGTTGTGCTGTATATCGACGTAATGCTGATGCCCATCATCAAAACCAGTACAAAAACAATAACGTAATCCATCTTCTTAAATTTCTGAAGCATTCTTTACGGTCCCCCTGTGCCCGGAGCTGTTAACCTCAACCCCCGGTTTGCCTATACAGGCATATAACGATTATTCGAAAAGAAAGTTTGACGCTGCTTATCGTTGATCCAGATGATATTCCGTTAAAAAAGTCTAAAGGCGACATTACAATGGAGCGTTTCAAGGAGCAGGCCGTGCTTAGCCCCTAATGAAATATTCTAAAAGATTTCCTCCACTAATACAATTCACGGGCCCTTCTGTGGATACCAACAAAAAATACAAAAGAGATGCTGCTTTCGATAGCATCTCTTTTGATTCTAAATCCGATATACGTAAATCAAGCCTGTTTGGGTGGTGCGGAACGGTACGTTTGAGGATTGGGCATATCCTCCTCCACTTCCTGTCCATGCAGCTTCACACTCATGACAACCCCGAGACATGCCATGTTAATGATGAGGGATGTTCCACCATAACTGATGAAGGGCAGCGTAATCCCTGTCAAAGGCATCAACCCAATAAACATGCCGATATTCTCAAAGATTTGATACAGCAGCATGGCAACAATACCGATGATTAGAAACGGACCCGCTTTGTCCCGGCTTTCCAATGAAATCAAAATCATCCTGTGAATGAGTATGAAATATAACAACAACAGAAGGGAAGAACCGATGAAGCCGTATTCCTCTGCGATTTGCACAAAAATCGAATCCGAATACGTGTAAGGTACGCGCGAGGATTGTACGGAGCTTCCTTGTAAATACCCTTCTCCGCTCATACCGCCTGAAGCAATGGCCAGCTTCGCATTGTTCGTATGATAACTCGCTTTCGGCGTTGCTTTTTCCGGTATCAGCCATGGGTCAATCCGTTCCATCCAGTGGCCGCGGCTCTCCATGATTTTCGATTCTTTGATTTCATCATGATAGTGGATATAGGCCTGCGCTCCACCGAATGCGATGCCTGCTACCAGCAGCAGCCCGATGAGAGCATGCGAAAACTTCACATTCCCGATCCATAACAACCCAAGCAAGATGACAATATAGCTCAGTCCATTACCCAAGTCATTCTGAACCATGACAACGGCAAACGGGATAAACGTCAAGAGCCCAATCGGTACAATGTCCCGCCAAAAGGACAACTTCGCTTTATTCTTACGAATAAGAACATAGGTGATAAATATGATCAGCACCAGCTTAAACAATTCCGCAGGTTGAAAATCCACGATACCGAGATTGATCCAACCTGTGGCATTATTTTTGGTCTGGCCGATGAAGGAAGGCAGCAAAAGGGTTAATAACCCGCCGATGTATATATGCAGTGCGTATTTATTCCATAACCGATAATCAATCAAACTCAACCCGAAAAAGGCTGCGAATCCGAGGATATAAAATATCCCCATCTTGATATGGTGTCTTTCGAATCCGGTGTCGTCGAGCGTGGCACTATATATCGATGTAATACTGACAACCATCAGCATCAACAGTACAAAAACAATAACAAAATCAATTTTCTTGAATTTCTGAAGCATGCTTTGGTCCCCCTGTGCCCGGAGCTGTACACACTGATTTGCCAATTGAGGTAAGGTAACGATCTGAACGACAACAAACGTTTAATCGGCTCAGCCCATCATCTATTTTAAAAGAAATCCACCCAGAACACAATTAACGAGAAATTCCCAAAACATGCCTGTCAATCCCCGCCAAATCCGGCACCGTGACGATTTCCTTCCAGTGTCCTTCACTCCGCAGAAGCTCTGCCACATCCTCGGCTTGGCCCATACCCAGCTCAAAGGCGATCAGCCGCGGCGGCGCTGACAGCAAGGGCAGCTGCGCCATCATAATCCGGTACGGATTCAATCCGTCCGGCCCGCCATCCAGTGCCGTTCGCGGCTCATAATCGCGGACTTCGGGCTGAAGTCCCTCAATATCCTCCGCCGGAATGTACGGTGGGTTGGAGACAAGGATATCCGGGGTCATGCCGGCGAATGGCTCCAGCAGGTTCCCCTGCCGAAACTCGACACTGGCGTTCAGCTGCTTCGCATTATGAGCAGCTACCTCCAGCGCATCCGGCGAAATATCGCTCGCCTGCAAATCCCATGCCGGCTCCTGCAATGCCAACGTAATGGCGATGGCTCCGCTACCCGTGCCGATGTCAATGGCCTGTAGCCTTTCATTCGATCGCAGCGTGAGCTCTTGTCCATATTTCAGCACCGCCTCCACGAGCAGCTCCGTTTCCGGACGCGGAATGAGAACCGCTGGCGTAACTCCAAACGGCCGGCCATAAAATTCCTGTTCGCCGATAATATACTGCGCAGGCACGCCTTGGGCTTTGCGATTGATCGCTTCTTCCAGGGCGTGGCGGCGGTCCGCCGGAAACGGCTCCGCGAGTGCCATATAATATGAGGTTCCCGACAATCCCAGCACATGCTCCAGCAGCAGCTGCGCATTCCGCTGCGGTTCCATTACCCGCAAGCCGTCTAAAAAAGAAGAAGCCTCCACAAAGGCTTCTCTTATGCTGCGCTGCGGCGTCAATTCAAATATCGTCCGCTTCAAAGCGTTATACTCCTTTTTCCATCAGTTCAGCCTGCTCCGCAAGGGTCAGCGCCGAAACGATCTCTTCAATCTCCCCGTTCATCACTTGATCCAGCTTGTGAACGGTAAGTCCGATCCGGTGATCGGTTACACGGCTTTGCGGGAAGTTGTACGTACGGATCCGCTCACTGCGGTCACCTGTACCTACTTTGCTCTTCCGCTCACCGGCATACTTCGCTTCTTCCTCTTGGCGCATCATATCAAAGATACGGGCACGAAGCACCTGCAGCGCCTTATCTTTATTGGAGTTCTGCGATTTGCCATCTTGGCACGTAGCCACAATCCCCGTCGGGATATGCGTTACGCGTACCGCCGACTTGGTGGTGTTAACGGACTGACCGCCTGCACCACTGGAGCAGAAGGTATCCACGCGGATATCCTTGTCATGGATTTCGATATCCACTTCTTCCGCCTCTGGCATGACCGCCACCGTAGAGGTGGATGTGTGGATACGACCTCCGGATTCCGTAGCCGGAATACGCTGCACACGGTGCGCGCCGCTCTCAAATTTCATTTTGCTGTAAGCGCCGCGACCATTAATCATGAAGATGACTTCCTTGAAACCACCCAGATCGTTCGTGTTGACGTCCATCAGTTCAACCTTCCAGCCCTGGGTATCCGCATAACGGGTATACATCCGGTACAGGTCGGAAGCAAACAGTGCCGCCTCGTCGCCGCCGGCTGCGCCGCGAATCTCGATGATTACGTTCTTATCATCATTCGGGTCCTTCGGCAGCAGCAAGATCCGAATCTTCTCCGCCAGCTCGCGCTCACGCTGGGTAAGCTCCTCGATCTCCATTTTCACCATTTCGCGCATGTCGTCATCCAACTTTTCGCCCTGCATGGTTTTGGCAGCTTCGAGCTCTTCAATTACATTTTTATATTCAACATAAGCCTCATAAGCAGGCTGTAAATCGGATTGTTCTTTGGAATAATCCCTGAGCTTCTTGGAGTCATTAGCGACATCGGGGTCGCACAACAGCTCACTTAACTTCTCGTAACGGTCCGCAAGGGATTGTAATCGGTCCAACAAAGGAATTCACCTCTCTAAGATATATTCCTGAAGATATGCCCTTTTTGCACTTCATTTCGCATCAACAATGAAGTGTAAACGACTTTTTATTTTACCATGAAACGACGTATTTGACCAGCAGGCAGTTGACAGGACTGAAAGGATCTCTCCCTTCGAGTTTGGCTCCCATTCAGAGGGTGATCCACCTGTCACAGGGAAGGTCCAGCATGGCTCAGCTCATCACTATTATATCTTCAAAAAAACCACGGTCCCATGCACAAAGTGACATGGAGCCATGGCCTTTGAATACTTCAATTCCTACACATTGAAACGGAAGTGCATAACATCGCCGTCATTCACAACGTACTCTTTGCCTTCCAGGCGAAGCTGTCCGCGTTCCTTCGCGCCGTTCATCGAACCGGCCGCAACCAGATCATCGTAAGCTACGACCTCCGCACGGATGAAGCCGCGTTCGAAGTCGGTATGGATTACGCCTGCCGCTTGCGGAGCCTTCGTTCCTTTGCGGATCGTCCAGGCACGTACTTCCTGCACGCCTGCCGTAAAGTAGGTGTACAATCCCAGAAGACTGTAAGCCGCCTTGATCAGACGGTTCAAACCGGATTCTTCCAGCCCCAGCTCCTCAAGGAACATCGCTTTGTCCTCGCCTTCGAGCTCGGCAATCTCGGCTTCAACCTTCGCGCTGATTGGAACCACGAGCGCGTTCTCCGCAGCTGCGAAATCACGAACCTGCTGCACAAAAGGATTGCTGTCGGCTTCCGTAACGCCGTCTTCGCTCAGGTTAGCCGCGTATAGCACTGGCTTCAATGTCAGTAGGTGCAAATCACGAACAATCAGCTTCTCATCATCGCTCAGTTCCACACTGCGTGCCGGTTGATCGTTGTAAAGGGCTTCCTTCAGGCGCTCCAGCAGTTCTACTTCCTGAGCATACTGCTTGTTGCCGCCCTTCATGTTCTTTTTCGCGCGATCGATCCGCTTCTCCACGCTGTCGAGATCCGCAAGGATCAGCTCCAGATTAATCGTCTGGATATCGCTGACCGGGTTCACTTTGCCGTCAACGTGGGTGATGTTCTCGTCTTCAAAGCAGCGAACAACATGAACGATGGCATCCACTTCACGAATATGGGCAAGAAACTTGTTCCCGAGGCCTTCCCCTTTGCTCGCCCCGCGAACCAAGCCCGCGATGTCCACGAATTCAAAAGCGGTCGGTACCGTTTTGTTCGGCTGAACCAGTTCGGTCAGTTTGTTGAGGCGCTCATCCGGCACTTCCACGACACCGACGTTAGGATCAATCGTACAGAACGGATAGTTGGCCGATTCGGCGCCCGCTTGCGTGATCGCATTAAACAATGTTGATTTGCCGACGTTTGGCAAACCGACGATTCCTGCTTTTAAAGCCATTTATGTGACAACTCCTTATCAGGTTTACTTCTTTATTTATAAGTATTACACAGCGTTGGTTCTACTCGCCGAAGCTACGAATTGCCAGCTAAACAATCTTATTAATTATAGCAGATACCCGATAGACTTCAACACGAATATACTGCCATCGTTGAATGTGATCCGGGCTCATCATTCCGGCCATTTATGCACGAATCAGCCGTTTGGTAGACTTCAGCGCATCGATATTCCCTGCGCCGATTCCGAACATCGCCGTCCGCAGTTCCAACTCCACCTGGGCAAGCCGCTGATCCAACGCTTCCACCGATTCGACCGCCGAGCCCAGGAGTCCACGCCCGAAGCCTGCCAGATCGGCGCCAAGTGAGAGCGCTTTAGCCGCATCGACGCCGCTCTGCAGCCCGCCGCTGCCAATAAGCGAACAGGTTGGCGCAGCTTCGCGCACCTCCACGATGCATTCCGCGGTAGGATTGCCCCAACCGGCGAAAGCCTCAGCCGCAGCGCGGCGAACCGGATCCGGGCTGCGAAATTTTTCAACCTGGCTCCATGAAGTACCGCCCGCACCTGCCACGTCGATGAAGGCCGCCCCGATATTCAGCAGGCTCTGCGCCGTTTCACCATCGATTCCCCAGCCGACTTCTTTAATGCCAACTGGCACCGAAAGCGTACGGCACAAATCCTCAATTCGCCCAAGCAAACGGCCAAACCGGGTATTCCCTTCCGGCTGAAACACCTCTTGAAGTCCGTTTAAATGGAGAACCAGCATGTCCGCACCCGCGATATCCACCGCCCGCTGACAATCGTTAAGGCCAAAGCCATAGTTCAGCTGCACCGCTCCAAGGTTAGCGATAACCGGCACGCTCGGCGCACTCTCCCGGACACGGAAAGTAGAAGCAAGCTCTTCCTTCTCCACCGCGGCCCGCACAGAGCCTACCCCAAGTGCCCAGCCGCGCCGCTGCGCGGCTTCAGCCAAACGTCTATTGATCTCTCCGGTAGCCTTGCTTCCGCCAGTCATGGAGCTGATTAGAAATGGTGTGCGTACGGAAAAATCAAGAAATGTGGTGTCCAGCTTAATATCATCAAAGTCGATTTCCGGCAATGCGGAGTGACGGAAGCGGTAACGTTCAAAACCGGTAGTTACTCCCACAGAGCCTACTTCCTCATTCAAGCATAAGCGCACATGCTCTATTTTCCGCTCGCCCGTGGGCACTTCCGGCATTAGCCTGCCCTCAGGTCTTTCCAATCCTCTGCCTGAAATGGTTTCAGCAGGTTTACCCGCAGTCTCTTTATGTTCTGAATTCATCCCGTGCCTCCTTATCCACTTCACTCATCCTTTAAATAACTATATATAAGCATATCATTCGCACCACAGATTGTCCCCGCTGCATGATATGTACCTCCACAAGATAAAATATAAACTCGGTGTTCACCCATTCTTACGCATGTATTGAACTAAGAAACCTCTCGACTATCATTCTACCCTGGGATCTTAGGAACAACCCGAAATTCGAATACTATCCGAACTGTAGAAAATGGAGTGCGTCAGGACAGGTCATTCATGTTAATTAACGTTATACAACAGTAGCGATAGGAGGATGGGCTATCTTAGGTTTCCGCCAATTATTTCATAAGCGCGCTTCAGAAAATCAAAATACACCTCGTGAAGGTACAAAGCTTGTACCAGGGAAACTACCTTCCAAAGGCTTCCGCATACGAAACACGATTTTGATCGCTCTGACCCTTCTCATTCTCTGGCTTATCGGCGTGATGATTTATCAGACTCATAAGCCGCTACCGAAGGGGATCTCCTATGAAAGCCAACTCTACCAGAGCGACGTTCAAATGTGGACCGACCTGACCTATCCCGGACCAGACGGTCAACCGATACATGATCTCGAAATCGGACCACGCATTGGTCAAATTATCGATGAATCCCGAAAGTTCCTGGTGATCGATATGTTTCTGTTCAATGGCTACACCCATAAAGGTCAGATATTCCCTAAAGTCAGCGAGGAACTCACTCATCTCCTAGTTGCTCATAAGAAGAAATATCCCGACATGGATATCTTCTTTATTTCCGATGAAGTCAATACCGGATATGGCTCCTATTTGCTGCCGGAATTCGAGGCCATGAAAGCAGCCGGGATTCATGTGATTATAACCGATGTCAACCGGCTTCGGGATTCCACGCCCATCTATTCCGCTGTATGGCGAACGTTCTTCCAGTGGTTTGGCCAGTCGGGCAGAGGGACACTCCCCAATCTGATGGCAAGCGAAGCACCCGATATTACGGTCCGCTCATATCTGAAGCTGCTGAATGTGAAGGCCAATCACCGTAAAATCGTCATCAGCGAGAACACTGCGCTGGTCACTTCGGCCAACATCCATGACGCCAGCGCGTTCCATTCAAACATCGCCTTCGAAACGAGCGGGGACATCATTGGAGATATGCTTGCAGCCGAGCAAGCTGCCGTTAACCTTACAAGCCGAATCAAACTGCCGGAATATGAGCCAGACTCCAAGCCACACGTGCAACCTTCTGGTCAAGCAAACGATGTTGATGTTCGTTATTTGACGGAAGGGAAGATCTATAAATATGTTCTGAAGGCCATTGAGCAATCACAGCCCGGGGACACGCTCTGGATGGGGATGTTCTATCTGTCCGACAGCAAAGTCATGGACCAGCTTCTTAAGGCCTCGGATCGCGGCGTTGATATCCGTCTCATCCTGGATCCGAACCAGAACGCCTTCGGCCGGGACAAGATCGGCATCCCTAACCGTCCGGCTGCCGCTGAGCTCATCCAAAAATCCAAGGGCAACATCTCCATTCGCTGGTACAACACCGGTACAGAGCAGTATCATACCAAGCTTATGTACATTGCCAAACCGACAGGCAAGTCTGTGATTACCGGCGGGTCAACCAACTTCACCCGGCGGAATCTGGCCGATCTCAATTTGGAAAACAACTTATGGATAGCCGCGCCTAAGGATCATCCGCTTACCCGGGATCTGGACCGTTACTTTCATCGAATATGGCTCAACGAAGGCGCAGTCTTTAGTCTCGAAGTCGAGGCTTACCAAGGAAAAACGACATGGATGAAGGACATCCTGTTTAAACTACAAAAATGGCTCGGTTTCACTACCTTTTAAAATTCTTTCACTATGATGTATGTACGCACATGAAGTGCCGGTATGTACCGCGAGTTCCCCACCTCCACCGCATTACAGCAGAGGTGACATTAGCCGGGCGGCCGACTCCAGCAGCCGGGTCATGATTCTCTTTTTACGGGTATGATTGCGGTCGTACAGGATAGCGGATTCCTGGTCCTGCTCGAAGTCGGATACCAGCCTGCCTACGCTTTCGGTATGGACGAGTAAAGCATTAACCTCAAAATTAAGGTGGAAGCTCCGCATGTCCATATTAGCCGTGCCAATGGTTGCGACCTCGCCGTCAACGATCAGCAGCTTCGAGTGCATAAACCCTTTTTCATATTCGTACACCCTTACCCCGGCATCCAGCAGAGCCGGAAAATAGGAATGGGAAGCCAGGAAGGGCAGCCATTTGTCCGGTTTCGACGGAAACAGAATCCGTACATCAAGACCGGACAAGGCAGCCACCCTGAGCGCGGTGAATATGTCTTCATCCGGTATAAAATAAGGCGTAGCCAGCCATACCGACTTACGAGCCGACACAATCATGGAGAAGAAGATGTTCTTCAAGGCTCTTCGCTCATTGTCGGGTCCGCTTGCGATAATCTGGACGGCCCCGGCACGGTTCTCCAGCAAATCCGGTGAATAATAGATGGGTTCACTCGGCTGCTCACCCGTCATGTACTGCCAATCCTGCAGAAAGATAACTTGGAGCGTTCTGACAGCCTCTCCACGAACAAGCATGTGGGTATCGCGCCAGAAACCGAACGCCTTGCTGCGGCTTAAATACTCATCCCCTACATTCAATCCGCCAACGAATCCGACACTCCCGTCAATAACGACGATTTTGCGATGATTGCGGTAATTCACGCGGCTCGTAAAAAATATCGTTTTGGGACTGCCGAATACGGCGACCTGTACACCCGCATCCCGCATCTCCTGCAAAAAGGAAGGCGGCAGCTGCAAGCTGCCAACGGCGTCCACCATAAACCGAACAGCCACCCCCTCTTTCGCCTTCCGTATCAAAATTTCCTGGATCTGCGTTCCGATCGCATCCGGACGGTAAATGTAATATTCCATATGAATGTGATGCGCCGCTTGTTCCAGCTCCGCAATCAAGGCTGCAAAAGTCTCTTCCCCGTCGGTCAGCACCTTGGTATCGCTCGAGAAGGAAATCGGCGTTCGTGCAAGGCGGGTAGACAGCTGAAGGAGCTGCTGCACTTCGGGCTTAAAGCAGGAGATGTCTGGGGTGTTCTTCCGGAGCACTTCGCTGGTATATACCAGAACGTCCTTCCGCGCCTTTTTATCGTATTTTCTCCGCTTGAAATAGTTCTGTCCGAACAAAAAATAAAAGACAAGCCCTACGATAGGGACAAGCGCCAACAGTAGAATCCAGGCCAACGTGCTGGTGGGATGGCGATTCTCCATAAAAATCATGAATCCGATGGATACTACGGTTAGCGTAGAGAATATCCCGATAATGGTCCCGGTCGTCTTCCCGAAATAATCCATGCCAAAATAATAAAACGCGAACAACAGCGCGGTAATCAGTACAGCCTCTATTCCCTTTCTCATATCGTTTACCCCTTATTTCTTCATCGTTTCTGTCTCTATGTGTGTACGATGCTGGTCACACCATATTCTACATGATCTCCCCCAGGAACTAAAGACTGTTCTCCTTGAGCCGACAAGGCCTGATGCCCAAAAATAAAATATTGACAATGCGAACGTCATTTGTTAAAAATATAACTAACGATCGTTAGTTAGGAGGAATCTAATGAGTGCCGCCGACATTAAACAATCCGCCCTTGCCCACTTTGCCAAAAACGGTTACGAAGGGGCATCGTTAAAACATATTGCTGACGACTGCGGAATCAAAAAACCGTCGATTTATGCCCATTTTTCTAGCAAAAAGGATTTGTTTCTGCAGGTGCTTCAGGACGTATTCCAGCGCCAAGAGGACTTGATGGTAGGCTATTTTCTCGACCATGCGGATTGGCCGCTGGAGCAGCAGCTGCACGGATTTCTTGAAAGCCGTCTCCAAGCTTATCGCCTGGATGATGAAGTGCGGTTCTTCATGCGAATGGCCTTCTTTCCGCCAAGCACGCTGTATGACGAAGTAATGGCGATGGTGTATCCGCTGCTGGATCAACAGGAGCAGAACTTGTCGAGGCTGCTTGCCGCGGGTTGTCCGGAGCATGGACGTATCATCCGTCATCCGCGCGA
This sequence comes from Paenibacillus lautus, assembly GCF_050482385.1. Classification (GTDB taxonomy): domain Bacteria; phylum Bacillota; class Bacilli; order Paenibacillales; family Paenibacillaceae; genus Paenibacillus_AQ; species Paenibacillus_AQ lautus_B. The sequence continues at coordinate 414,185 of NZ_JBCNHV010000013.1, read as the reverse complement.
TGCGGCGATTGCCTTTATGACCTTGGTGGACGGAATCCATCTGGAAACCGTGTACGGCGGGGAAGAGCGGGCCCAAAGACGTCTTGCAGCCGCCTGGCCTGTGTATTGGTCAGGGGTTACGAAGCAAAGATATAACCATAAGAGTTAATGTTAAGAGTTAATGTTCTATGTTCTACGCATGATAAAGAAGCTTAAGGAGAATAGGAATCGGTAATCGTCAGGGGTTACTGTTGTTTTCATAAAAGGAGTGACAATCATAATGAATCGCAACTGGCTTTTTGTACTGCTTGCTGGGTTAGTCGAAGTGATATGGGTTATGGGCTTGAAGCATTCGTCCAACATCTGGGAATGGCTCGGAACCTTAGCCGCCATTACAGTCAGCTTCTATCTTATTATCGAGGCAGCCAAACGGCTGCCGGTCGGAACGGTGTATGCCGTCTTCACGGGAATCGGCACGGCCGGAACAGTGGCTTCCGAAATGCTGTTCTTCGGAGAACCGTTTAAACTGCTCAAGGTGCTTCTAATCTGCGTGCTGCTGGCAGGTGTGATCGGCCTGAAGCTGGTTACGGCGGATCATGCGGAACCGGAGGTGAGCAAATAATGGCCTGGATTGCTCTTGTATTTGCCGGATTATTTGAAATCGGCGGCGTTATCGGTATCAAAGGCGTGTCGGAACGTAAGGGATGGCGCTATGTACTGATTTTGGCCTTATCTTTTGCCGCCAGCTTCTCCCTCCTCTCCTACGCCATGACCGTACTGCCCATGGGTACCGCTTATGCCATCTGGACAGGAATCGGAACGGCGGGTGGCGCGATCACCGGGATGTTCCTGTTCGGGGAACCCAAGGAGTGGCGGCGGGTGCTGTTTATTGCCATGATTCTATGTTCGGCTGTCGGTCTGAAATTGATCAGTTAAATAATTTCAACAAATTTCATATGTTTTCAGAACCCATGAGAAGGGACGACCGTAGTAAAGTTGAAACGGTCGTTCTTTTTCATATATAATAATCCTTGACCTTATGGTCAATATAAGAACTGCAAAGTTCTCAAGCGAGGTGAGCTATTGATTGGCTGATAAAACGGCAGAAAAACGACAGCAAATACTCATCACTGCGATGCAGCTGTTTTCCGCGAAGGGCTCTTCGGTTACCTCCATGCAGGAAATCGCCGAAGTATGCGGGATGTCGAAAGGCAGCCTCTATCTTCATTTCAAATCCAAAGAGGAACTGGAAAAGAGCATTTACGAGCTTATCGCAAGCCGAATTAAAGATGAGATTCTCCGGGTCGATCAAGATCCGCTGCTTGCACCTAAGGAGCAGCTGCGCAAGCAGACGGAAGTGCTTCTGGTCCATTTTTTGGAGATCCGGGAATTTCTCCTGAAGCAATTCCATGATCAGATGCCGCCGGGGAAACCGCCTTTTAACAAGGAAAACATGCGGCAGGAAATGCTGTCTACATTGCAGTGGTTTAACAATAAGCTGAAAACCATTTATGGACCGGACGTAGAGCCGTATACGATGGAAATCGGCATGTTTATGGGCAGTATGCTCGGTTCGTATATCCGTTTCCTGTTCATGCCGGGATTTCATTTGAATGTGGGAATCATCGCTGATCATCAGATCCAGCTGCTCGATGATATTGTAGCCAGCATTCTGCGCAGACGGCCCGAGCCCCTGATCCCAATGGAGGCGGTTGGGCAATTGGGCCAATTATGCCAAACCGACATGCGCACGCAGCGTCATCCTCTCATTGTCATTAAGACGATGAAGAACGAGCTTAAGAAGATCCAGGTGGAGCCGGATGTCCGGGAAGATGCCATGGAGTCGCTTAATATTATGGAGAAGGAGCTGCTTGCCCTCCAGCCCAGCCGGGCCGTTCTGAAAGGAATGCTTGCCAACTTGGAGGGGATCGAGGACCTTGAAGCATTGTTTACGGAGCTCAAGGGCACCATCGTGACTGTACTCGAAAGCTATCTTACACCCGGTGGAATGATGAAGGGGAATTAGTCCAAGTTAGAGACATAGAGTTTTGGAGAGGAGAGAGAATCGCCTAATGAAAGGAATTATCAATTTCTCGCTGCGCAACAAGTTTGCGATCTGGCTGCTGACCATCATCGTCAGCTTCGGAGGGTTATACAGCGGACTGACGATGAAACAAGAAACCATTCCGGATATTAACGTCCCGTTCTTAAGTGTCACCGCGATCTATCCGGGTGCAGCCCCTGAAGGTGTTGTGGAGGATGTTACCAAACCGCTCGAGACGAGACTTCGCAATATTGACGGCGTCAAAACCGTAACCTCCACTTCCATGGAGAATGCAGCCAACGTCATGGTTGAGTTTGATTATAGTAGTGATCTGGACAACGCTACGGCGGCTGTTCGTGAAGCCATCAACGAGGTAAAGCTGCCTGATGACGCCCAGAAACCTACCATATCCAAATTCAGCATGAGTTCCATGCCGGTTGTCTCTCTAAGTATTGCGAACAAAGACAACATGGCATTGGATGAATTGACACGCATCACAGAGAATGACATCGTTCCCGAGCTGGAGGATTTGGACGGAGTTGCTTCCATCCAGGTAGCCGGACAATTCGTGAACGAGGTACAGCTGAAGTTTAATCAGGACAAACTGAACGAGCTTGGCCTGACGGAGGATACCGTCAAAGGTATCGTGCAGGGTTCCGCGCTGTACGTTCCGCTCGGCATGTTCGAAATGGAAAAATCACAGAAGGCCGTTGCTATTGATGGCGGCATCATCGGCATTGATGATCTGAAGAATATCGCCATTCCGGTTATTCCAGGTGGCGGTGGTGCAGATGCATCTGCCGGAGCCGGTGCTCCGAATGCCGGGGCAGGTCAACAACCATCGCAGCAGCCTCCCGGTAACGCAGCTGGGGCAGGCCAACAAGGCGCTCCTGGAACCGGTGCGGCAGCTGGCGGACCAAGCGGTGCTCCTGCCGTTCCGACCGGCATTCCAACCGTGAAACTCAGCGAGATTGCCAAAATTGAAGTTATTGGAACCTCGGAATCCATCTCCCGCACCAACGGGAAGGAATCGATCGGTATCCAAATCGTGAAAGCCAACGACGCCAATACGGTTGACGTTGTCAATCAGGTCAAAGACAAGGCCGAAGAATTGAGAGGCCTCTATCCTGGCATGGATCTGACAATCATGCTGGACCAAGGCAAGCCGATTGAAGACTCTGTTCATACAATGCTCTCCAAGGCATTATTCGGCGCACTGTTCGCCGTTCTGATCATTATGATCTTCCTGCGCAACATCCGTTCGACGATTATATCGATCATTTCGATTCCATTGTCCTTGCTGATTGCGGTTCTGTGCCTGAGACAAATGGATATCACCTTGAATATGATGTCGCTTGGAGCCATGACCGTTGCTATCGGCCGGGTTGTCGATGATTCGATCGTCGTTATCGAGAATATCTACCGGCGCATGTCCCTCTCGACCGAGAAGTTGACGGGCCGAGAGCTCATTAGCGCCGCTACACGTGAAATGTTTGTACCGATCATGTCCTCCACCATCGTAACGATCGCGGTATTCCTGCCGCTTACCCTGGTCAGCGGTATGGTCGGAGAGCTGTTCATGCCATTTGCATTGACGATGGTCTTTGCACTGCTCGCTTCCCTGGTCGTGGCGGTCACGCTCGTACCTGCTATGGCGCACAGCCTGTTCCGCAAAGGCTTGAAGAACAAACATGATCATGCAGAGAAGCCGGGCGCAATGGCCCGCGGGTATCGTTCCATTCTGAAATGGACGCTAAATCACAAAGCCATTACATTCCTGGCAGCCATCGTGTTATTGGCAGGAAGCTTGTTCCTGACGAAGTACCTTGGAGTTAGCTTTATTCCTGAACAGGAAGACAAATATGCCATGGTCACTTATTCTCCTGAACCTGGCGTCATGCTGGAGGATGTAGAGGAACGCGCATTAAAAGCGGAGAAATTGATCCTGGATCAGCCTGGAGTGCAAACGATGCAGTACTCCATTGGCGGAAGCAACCCGCTTGGTATGGGATCAGCCAATTCCGGATTGTTCTATATTATGTATGACCCGGATACAAAAAACTTCGAAGATGTCAAAAAAGCGCTTGTCGAGGATCTTGCCAAGGAAGTACCGGATGGTACTTGGTCCAATATGGACATGGCGGCCGGCGGCTTTGGCGGCAGCCAGTTAACGGTTAACGTCTTTGGCGACTCTCTGGAACAGATCAAGCCGGTGGCTGATCAAATCGCAGAGCTCGCAAACAAAGATACCGCCACCTTCGACAATGCAAAGACCAGCTTGTCCGAAGCGTTTGAGCAGTATACGCTGGTTGCCGACCAAGAGAAGCTGAGCTCCCTTGGCCTGACAGCCGGACAATTGGCCATGAAGCTGTCTCCGGTACGGGAACGTCCGGTTTTGACCGAAGTCAAAATTGAGGACAAGACCTACAATGTTTACATTGAGACGGACAGCAAAACCTATAAGAGTATAAAGGAAATCGAGAACGAAACCGTCACCTCCCCACTCGGTATCGAAGTACCGATCAAGGATGTGGCCAAGGTGGAAAAAGGAACGACTCCAGACTCTATTATGCGCATCGACGGGAAAATGGTTGTAACCGTCACAGCCGATATTCTGTCCAGTGATGTAGGATCGGCCTCCACCAACCTGGAGACTGAAGTAAACAAGCTTGAACTTCCAGACGGCGTATCTGTCCAATTCGGAGGCGTCACTGAGCAAATCAACGAAACCTTCGGACAGCTTGGACTCGCCATGCTGGCAGCCATCGCGATTGTATACTTTGTGCTTGTGGTTACATTCGGTGGCGGTCTCGCACCGTTCGCCATCCTGTTCTCGCTGCCGTTCATTGTCATCGGAGCCATTATCGGCTTGCTCGTCACAGGCGAGACACTGAACGTGTCTGCACTCATGGGCGTACTCATGCTGATCGGTATCGTCGTGACCAATGCGATTGTATTGATCGACCGCGTGATCCATATGGAGCGCGAAGGTATGAGCACACGCGAAGCCCTGCTTGAAGCCGGTGCTACCCGTCTTCGTCCAATCCTGATGACGGCCCTCGCAACGATCGGCGCTCTTCTGCCTCTCGTATTCGGTTGGGAGAGCAGCGCAGGCATCATCTCGAAAGGTCTCGGCATTACGGTTATCGGCGGTCTGATCAGTTCGACGCTGCTCACGCTCGTAGTGGTACCTATCGTGTACGAGTTCCTGATGAAGTTCAGCAAGAAAAGAATCGAAGATTAAGTAGAACACCAAAGCCCCGGCTTCCTACAATAGGAGACCGGGGCTTTTTTTGATGACTATGATGTAGACGACGATGATGTTGTCTTGCTCGCTAATGTACCAGCACAGCTTCCCTGGAATGCTTCCACGTCTTCAGCATGTTCAGATCCTGTGCGAGGAACTCTTCCAGCAGACTGAATAACGACTGATAAAGCGGACTTTCCGTGGATCCTTTCAGATCCTTGCAGAGGGATGGCACCCATGACAACAAATGCTCCTCCAGAAACTTCTCTTGAACCTCCATCAATTGCAGCATGCTATGTTCACAATACGTATTGTTCAGCATACGGTCATGAAGCAGTGTCATAAATTCCAGTTCAATGGCTATATGATCGTCCGCTTCCCCGTGCAGTTTATTAAAGGCAATACCGACGGATGCATAACAATCGGCTAAATCCTGAGCGCATCCATTCTTCGTATAATGAGACTCTGCCGCCTGACGCTGTTTGGACTGCTGAAGCAATCGGCGGTATTCCGCCCCTTCATATTCGCAAATCCGAACCAATTCCTCAGGTGAGCGTCCACATAAATATGTCATCAGTTCCGTACCGGCCTTCAAACACTCCGCAGCCTTGCTAATTCCACTTCCGCGGCTCCATTCCGCAATCATAGACAAGCTGGGCCAATTGCCCAAAAAATCAATCAGCAGCTCGTAGACCGTCCCCCGGTTTTCAAGCCATCTGTGACAGACGTCAGGCACCTCCAAAGTTTGAACAGGTGATATCGCCATATCGAACCTCCTATTGGTAACCTTTCTTGTTGGATGTGATATCCTTGACAGTATATCTTAGATGAACGCCTAATGAAAGCAGATAGAAATGATTTCCGAAAATTTCGGAAAATTCAGGAAACTTTCGGAAATCTAGAATGTCACTACTCGCTTTCAAGGGGAGAAAGCTTTTGTTCACAGCTTCAATATAATGGATCTCGAAAGCGTTTACTGTGATTCTTCTCACAAAAGAATGGCCGTTTTGCCGCTGCTTGTCCTGCCGTCATGACCCAAACGGCGCATTGACTCCCGTTCGGGGAATGGCTACAATGTGACCATGCATGCTATAAAGGGGGATTTCCATGATCGAACCGCTTAAAGATTCTTTCGGTCGGGTCCATGATTATATTCGCATCTCGGTGACGGATCGATGCAATCTTCGTTGTGTCTATTGTATGCCGGAAGAAGGAATGGAATTCCAACCTCACGATCAGATTATGAGCTATGAAGAGATTGCAGCGATCGTGCGCGTCCTTGCCCCTATGGGCGTCTCCAAAGTACGCCTTACCGGCGGGGAACCACTGGTGCGCAAGGATCTGGAATCCTTGGTCCATATGATTGCTTCCATTGAAGGAATTCAAGATATATCGCTTACCACCAACGGGATCATGCTCCCATCCAAAGCTCGTCTGCTTAAGGAAGCGGGACTCACTCGAATCAACATCAGCCTGGATTCACTTCATGAGGAGCGTTACGCGCGCATTACGCGCGGCGGACGGGTGCATAAAGTGTTGGAAGGCATTGAAGCCGCTTATGAAGCCGGCCTGGATCCGATCAAACTGAACATGGTGTTAATGAAGGGCTTTAACGAAGACGAAATTCGCGATTTTATCGCTCTAACGCTCGATCGTCCCCTCCATGTCCGCTTTATTGAATATATGCCGATCGGCCAAGCATCCGATACCTGGCGAGATTCGTATCTGCCGCTGAGCCGGGTATCCGAAGTATGCCAGGAGGCGGGTTGGACCATTCAAGAAGAGCAGGGACCCTCCGGCAATGGGCCTTCACGAAACATGAAGGTGGTTGGAGCTACAGGAACCTTCGGCCTGATCCATCCGGTCAGCGATCATTTCTGCGATTCCTGCAACCGCCTCAGGCTAACGGCGGACGGCCACATCAAGGCTTGTCTATACTGGTCCGACGAATTTAACGTGCGCCGGGTCGTCGATGATCCTTCCGCGGTGGCGAACCTGTTCCGGAAAGCGCTGGGTGCAAAACCGCTGAATCATGAAATGGCGCTCGCGCTCGAGAAAAAGGCACAAAACCATACCCCCACCGTCCGGCGCATGTCGCAGATCGGCGGATAAACCCGTCTGCTGTGCGTATACTGCCGATGGCAGACTTATTATCGCTAGCGCGCAGTTATATATTAAAAATCCCCGCCAAGCATTTAGTTGGCGGGGATTTTTTTAGTATGATTACCGGTTCATCGGGCTTTGTACATTGGTGCTGCTATAAAACTCTACTATCTATCCTCAGACAAGTCGGAATTCAGCAGGCCGCCTGCTGCCTCATATTCCCCAGGCGTGTTCATATTAAATAAAATCCTGCGCGGATCAAGGCCCGTCATTGCCTCTAATTGCTCCTCGTGCACAAAGACGGCATTCAGCTCCTGCACCCACTCCACCATGCGCAGTTGTCCCTTGATCAGCCTGTGCTCAAGACTTTCTACGGTTTCTTTGCGATATGCCGCCAGCAGCGGATGCATCCTGCCTTCTACCACGGGGATTACAGCGTCGGCTGCGTACTGCTTGTTCGCCAGATCCAGCAGTCCCCGAAGGAAACGCTCATGGATATAAGGCATGTCACACGCAGCGACCATATTCCATTCGCTTTGGGATGACTTGAGCGCTGCATGAAGTCCCGCCATCGGGCCTTGCCCGACATAGAGATCGGGAATGCACTCCAATTCAAGAAATTGATAAGCGGCCGGGACATTGGTGGATAGGATTACCCGTCCGCTAACTTTGTCAAGCACCTGGACTGTTCGCTCGATCAAACTCATTCCCTCCATGGGCAACAGCGCCTTGTTTCTCCCCATTCTCCGGGAGGCTCCACCTGCAAGCACGATACCTGTCACCTGATCCGGCGAAAGGCCAACATCTAGGGGATGATCGCTCATATGTTCTACCCGCCTTTCTTACACGTTGTAAAAAAAGTTGATTCAGTTTACAGGTCAATAACCAGAATAATGGAAAATCATTTAAAAGATGGTTTGTATCCCTTTTCAATGCATGATACATTGAAAGGAAAGCGGCTTCCTATGTTGCCGCGATTTTGGATTGTATTCGGTTTGAAAGGAATGACCTACTTGCGGAATATGGACAATGCTCAACCTTCGCTGACATCGCTCAAGCTGTTCAACTTCTTCATTTACGGAACCATGGTCATCTTCACCGGTTTCTTCCAGTTATATTTGCAAGACATCGGCATGAGCAAAATCGAAATCGGCAGCCTGATGGCCATCGCGCCATTTGTGTCCATCTTCGCAAATCCGTTCTGGGGATTCTGGGGTGACCGGGCGGCCAACATCAAACGCGTGCTGCTGATCATGATGACCGGTACGCTGCTGCTGGTCCAGTTTGTTTTTCAGGCGAATACCTATGCAATGATATACATGACGATGATTTTCTTTTATTTCTTCCAGACTCCGATGTTCTCGCAGACGAATTCGCTGATTCTAACCTATATTGAGGGGACGCAGCAAAAATTCGGCTCGTTCCGGCTATGGGGGTCGCTGGGATGGGCGCTGACGGCAATTGCTGCAGGACCTGTCATCGACCGGCTCGGATCGGGACGCATCTCCATCGTGTTCTCGGTCATGCTGCTGGTGGCGGCGTTGTTCATGTTCACACTGCCCTCCGTCCAGAAAACAACAGCGTCGGCATCGGTTAACCTTAAAGGACTCAGCAGACTGTTCCTGAACTCCTATTTTGTCTGGTTCATTCTGTTAGGCATCATGGTATCCATCCCGAACACAGCCAATAACACCTTTATGTCCCTATACATACTGGAGCTTGGCGGTACCAAGCAGATGGTGGGCCTTGCCATCTTCTTCTCGTCGATATTTGAAGTGGTGATCTTCATTCTGTTTGACCGCTTCCTGAAACGGAAAATCAATGTCCTGGTCGGCTGCCTGGCGATTGTCAGCCTGCTCTTCGCCTTCCGCTGGCTGCTGATGGCGGAAGCCAACAGCGCGCTGGAGGTGGCCTTCATCCAGCTGCTGCACTGCGTAACCTTCGGCGGCTATTTCTATGTCGGCGTTCAGTTGACGATGCTATTTGTTCCGACGCCGTATCGCGCTTCCGGACAAGCGATCTATACCTTGAGCTGGAGCGGCATATCCGGCGTCATCGGCGGTCTCGCCGGCGGCTGGATGTTCCAGAACTTCGGAGCGCAGATCATGTACATGACCGGCACGATGCTTGCCATCGTGGGTGCCATCGGCTTTGGCTGGATGTGGTACAATCTTCGCAAGCACGGGTACCAGCCACTGCATCCGGACGATCCCGAAGGCGAGGAGATCGAGGAGTACGCTGCAAGTTAGAACGTTACTAAAAGCCGTACTAGAAGCCATTCAAATGACAAGATGGTATCACCGTAAATATAACAAGACTCGAATGAATCCTGGAACGGAATCTTCGAGTCTTGTTTACGTTATAGGGAAGCACGGGAGACTCTTCTACGCCCCAATGCCGCTGTTTCTATTTGCAATCTTGATTAGCTCTTCGGAAGCTGGAACGAGCTCTTCAGCGAGACCACGCGGTTAAATACCGGGCGCCCTGGCTGCGAATACTTCGAGTCGACGTTGAAATATCCGTGGCGGAAGAACTGGTACTTGTCCTGCGGTGCAGCATCCTTCATATTCGGTTCCACGAATCCTTGCACGATTTGCAGCGAGTTCGGATTGATGTCGTCCAGGAAGGACTTCTCGGCAGTTGCTTCTTCCGCTTCGCCTGCAACCTCTGGTACCCATTCGGCTTCTTCCTCTTCGTCCTTGAACAGCGGTTCGAACAGGCGGAATTCGGCAGGTACGGCCTGCGTGGCTTCCACCCAGTGAATCGTTCCTTTCACCTTGCGTCCGGTAAAGCCGCTGCCGCTCTTCGTCTCCGGATCATACGTGCAGTGGATCTCGACAACCTTGCCGTTCTCGTCTTTGATCACATCATTGCACTTGATGAAATACGCATGCTTCAAACGCACCTCATTGCCAGGGAACAAGCGGAAATATTTGCTCGGAGGATCTTCCATGAAATCCTCTTGCTCAATATAGATCTCTCGCGAAAATGGGATTTGGCGAATCCCCATCTCCGGATTCTCCGTGTTGTTCTCGGCGTCCAGCCATTCGATCTCACCTTCAGGGTAATTCGTAATGACCACCTTCAGCGGATCCAGCACAGCCATCGTACGCGGCGCCTTCAGCTTCAAGTCCTCACGGATAAAGTGTTCCATCACTTGGCGGTCCACCGTGCCGTATGCCTTCGAAATTCCCGTCTCAAACACGAAGTTGCGAATGGCTTCAGGCGTGTATCCCAGACGGCGAAGTCCGGAGATCGTCGGCATGCGCGGATCATCCCAGCCGTCCACAACATGCTCGTCTACGAGCTGCTTCAGTTTCCGTTTGCTCGTAACTGTCTGCGCTACGTTCAGACGTCCGAATTCGTACTGGTGCGGCGTGCTGTCCATCTCGCATTCCGCCACAACCCAATCATAGAATGGGCGCTGATCTTCAAACTCCAGGGAACACAGGGAATGCGTAACCCCTTCAATGGCATCCTCCAGCGGATGGGCAAAAGCATACATCGGATAAATGCACCACGTGTCGCCTGTATTGTGATGATGCGCGTGGGAGATACGGTAGATGACCGGATCCCGCAAATTGATATTCGGCGAAGCCATATCGATCTTGGCGCGCAGCACGCGCTCTCCGTTGGCGAATTCCCCTCTGCGCATCCGCTCGAACAGATCCAGATTTTCTTCCACGCTGCGATCCCGGTACGGGCTATTTTGCCCAGGCTCGGTCAGGGTTCCGCGCTTTTCGCGGATTTCGTCAGCGGATTGGTCATCCACGTAAGCTTTCCCTTTCTTAATCAGCAGCACTGCTCGATTGTACATCTCTTCAAAATAATCGGACGCATATCGCAGCTCTTCCCAATCGAATCCGAGCCACTTCACGTCCTCCTTGATGGAGTTAACATACTCAATGTCTTCTTTCACCGGGTTCGTATCATCGAACCGCAAATGCGTCCGTCCGCCGAATTCATCGGCCAGCGTGAAATTGATCCATATGGCCTTGGCATGTCCAATATGCAAGTAGCCGTTCGGCTCCGGCGGAAAACGGGTAACGATTTCCTTGACTTTACCGGACTTCAGGTCTTCGGTAATAACATTTTTTATGAAATTGGAGGGGGTGCCCCGATGGTTCTCCACGTTGATCAACCTTTCGTCCTGTAATTTCTGTCTATCTCCTGTATAAACGTGTTTCCCTTAAATATACCTGTAATGCCGTGATTGTTCAAGGAATTCGGCACTTCCGCGCCGCAAGTTGCCGACTTGGGATAAGGATTCCAGCGAGCAGCCTGCTCCCAGCATCTAACCTGCGTACAGAGGACCCTCCCACAGCCGAAAATGCCGGTGAGAATCGCTTTGACGGGGGCTTTTCAATAGGGTAGCATGGAGAGAAAAACAACGATTGAAGGAGGCCTGCAATCATCTTATGAAACCTAGCAAATTTCCCAAAGAGCAACGCGAACAGCTGGTTGAACTGGTTCAGGAATACTTTGAAACGGAGCGCGGCGAAACCCTCGGCCACCTGGCCGCGGAAGGGGTTCTTGATTTTTTCATAGAGACCTTAGGGCCGTATCTATACAATCAAGCGCTCAGCGACTGCAGAACGGTGGTCAATCAGCGTATGATTTCCCTTGAAGAAGATATTTACGCATTAGAGCAAAAAGTGAAGCGGACTCGTTAAAGCTACATATACTTCACGATGAAGAACAAAGGAGATACCGTATGTTTGGATACACATTAGATGACCATGTTGAATTACGCCCCCTTGCCATAGAGCATGCCCGGGCGATGTTCGAGATTACCGACCGGTCGCGGGACCGTCTCCGCAAGTGGCTCCCATGGGTGGATGCCGTCACCGAGGTCAACGATACCGTCAATTATATCAAAGGCGCCATGAAGCAAGCGGCCGAGACTGGCGGCTTCTCGGCCGGCATCTGGGTCCGCGAGGAGCTGGCGGGCACTATCTCGTTCCATGAGATTGATTGGAGCAACCGCTCCGTCAGCATCGGATATTGGCTGGATCAGCATTTTACGGGGCAAGGCCTGATGACAAGCGCATGCCGGGCGTTCACGGATCACGCGCTGATGCGCATGGGCTTGAACCGGGTAGAGATTCGCTGTGCAACGGCGAATCATCGCAGCCGGGCCATTCCGGAACGGTTAGGGTTTGTGCTGGAGGGAGTCATAAGGGAAGCGGAGAAGCTGCCTCAAGGCTATGTCAACCACGCGGTCTACGGCATGATTCAGAGCGAATGGAAGCGGATGAGGTAACCCTTAATCCGAAATAAAACCGGCTTGTATCCTACGATAAGGACACAAGCCGGTTTTTGTTGTCTATGTGTTCAAGGCAAGGGGCTGGCTTGGCTGGGAACCCACGTCTCACTCCTGGTTGTCCCGCAGGGTCTCCAGCCATTTGCCGAATTGCGTCTTCAGACTGGCTGACAGCACATCGATCTCCAGCATGCGGGACAACCCGCGTTCATCCTTCCGTCCATCCTTCATCATCTGAAGCACGTCCAGCACCGTTATGCCGGAAGCATGAGACTCAAGCTGAGCGACCGGGGAATCGGTGCGGACGTCCCCTTCCTCCAGGACTCGAAAGTAAAACCCGCTGTAACCCGTATTCAATACTCTTGCCGGCATATCTTTAACGCCATGCTTTTGCGACAGCTTAAAGCAGGGATACCGGGGCTGGCTGACCTGCACCACCGCGTCGCCTATCCGATATACATCCCCGATGCAGACCCGCTCCTCCAGCATCCCCCGCAGCGTCAAGTTTTCGCCAAATGCAGCATACTCCATCTGCTTGCCCAAGGATCGTTCCCAATAAGGATAATGCTCAGAGGGGTACGCGCACACCGCCTTATCCACGCCGCCGTGATTGACGAGATCAGCCTGTCCATCCCCTTCGAAATTCAATGCACTTAGGAACAAGGGCCCTTCCACAGGCTGCTTATAAATTCCCGTAGACAGGTCTCTTCCCTGGTAATCAACCGTTACAGGCTTTCCCACATTCAGCGATACGATGCCCATGGTCATGGAAAATAACCTCCGCCTTCTTCTTTTCATCTACTATATGCAATAGCGTATACCCTTGTCCAGAAGCCATTTAAGTGACGAAAAAAACAGCCCGGCAAACTGCCGGACTGTTCAACTCTGTGACTCCATCTCTCTGCTGCCCGTTAACCGGCCTAGAGGGATATCATGATGGTGATCATGATATGAAGCAACACATTAAGATATCATCGACGTAACGCCCATCCACGTAAAACTCCTGAATCAGCCTGCCCTCTTCCTGGAACCCGCAGTTCCTGTAAAAAGAGAGTGCGCCCGGATTGCTGGACAGCACCCGCAGCCTCAGCTTCGAAATGCCTTCCACGCGCGCCATATCCTTCACGGCCTCGATCAGCCGCTGTCCGATGCCCTGCCGTTGATAGGCAGGGTGAACCGCTATGTTCAGCTCCAGCACATGACGATTACTGTGAAGACTTGTGGGCGACCGGAATCCGATGTAACCGCACAGTTCTCCCTCATGCAGCGCCACGAGCTGTGTGCCTGGCGGACAATGCAGAAGATAATGTTCTCTTGAAGTCCACTCCAATGGGGCAGGGGCCGTGTTGCGATCCCATACCAGTTCGTCGAGTTCCATGAGTGCAGCAGCATCCTTCATCTCGGAGAACCGGATGGTCAATGTCTCTTGCCGGGTCTTCATCGCCATCCCTCGCTTTGATAACCATTCCCTCTATTATATCAGACCGGTTGGCCTTCTTGCAGACGAGTTTCACGGATCAAGATTTATTGTTCATGAATTGAGGCGTAAATATCCACGACACAGCCGGTGTCGCCCTCTCCGGTCAATCGTTCGAAATCCGCACTTGCAATACGAACGCCGCCTGTACGGTATCGGTTCCGGATGGCATCAGCTGCCACATCCTGCCCGTTAATCGTGATACGGGTCCGCTCGGCGCGATCCACGTGATAAATGAACGTTACCGCCTTTCCCGCATAATTGAATCGGAACTCCAGGCCATCCAGTGTCTTCGGCAGGACCGGATCAATCACCAGGTCTCCTCCCGCTTCGCGAATGCCAAGCGCATTGGAAATCAGCTGGTTCATATAGATCCCCGGGCCGCTGGAATAAATCCGCCATCCGCCTTTGACAGGCACGCGTCCGCTCCGCAGCGCATCAAACGATTCCTGCGCTTCATAGCGCGTGTTGAACTTCCCGTCCGAGCTGCTGAAATACGCATTGCTCTGACGCAGCTCCGCATTTGGCACAACCTCTGTAATGCCAATTGGGTTAATGCGCTCCAGTCCGCTCCAAACCTCGCTGCTCTTGCCGAGCTTTGCCATCGCCTCGACATAACGGATGTGCGCATGCACATACTGAAGGCCAACCTCCCGGCCAAAATTCGCCGCCTGCTCCGCCCGCTTAAAGTGCGTGCTGACGCCGCCGGCATATACGGCTGGACGGTTCATCAATCTCACGCCATCCGGACAGAACAGCTGCTCACGGATGATCTCATAATGGCTTGCTGCCTGCTCCGGCGTCAGCAGCTCGCTAATCATGCTGCGTGTCATCGGAAGAAGGCGGTACTGGATTCCCGTTTCCTGATCGGACGGATGCAGCAGGAATTTGCTCTGCTCTTTGCTCTCCATATAGACAAAGCCGGGAATCACTTCAGAATTTAGAATATACGTATTGAAATCCTCCTGGATTCCTTCCGCGAGGTCCCCTATCGCATCGGACATCGCTTGGTCCACACGCTCCATAACGCGGGAGAACTGGTTCAAGGTCTGATAGGTCAAAGCTACCGTCCAGCTGCTGACCATGAACTGCTTCAGCTGTGCGTTCGCCGGCTGAAGGGTATCATCCCAGTCCCCGTCTCCATAAGAAGACAGATAAGTGTCATGAAGGAAATGATTTTGAATATAGGCCATTTGTTTCTTCACATGCTCAAGCACGGTGTACGTCTGCTCCGTAAAATCGAAGCTGTGCTTTCTTGTGTAAGGAACAACCGAATCCAATATGCTGTAATCATGAGTGACGGCCAAATAATCGCCCAGCACCTTAAGCGGCCATACGATAATATCGCCGTGGCTCTCTTCCTGCTGAATATGAGCATATTGATCAAACATGAACCACTGCGGCCAATTCCCGTCATCCTCATACTGGTGGGAATACACCTCAAGCAGGATATCGCGTACCTGCTCGTATTTATGCGTAGCCATGAAATATTCGACAGGCCCTTGGCACACATCGCGCGTTCCCCACGCCGCACCGCCGTATTGTTCCAGACCGTGCGGTACCGAATAGTGAACGAGCATGTTATGCGTATACCACCAGGCGAGCGCATTCACCTTGAACAAGCCATCTTCCTGTCCATTCTGCAGGCTCAGATGGAACCCATTCATGACGGACGCATAGAACGAGCGATAACTTGCAATCTCTTCATCGGCTTCCCGCGCCGCAAGCGGAGCGTTCGCTTCATCAAGGCTGCCTTGTACGGTCATGGTCCATTCCGCACTCTCGCCAAGCTCAAGCACCGTTAAGGAAGCACTGCCAGACGCGGTGTTGCTTGCCAGACAAGTTTCATCCTTAACCTGCATATCGGCTCCCGTCACGCCAAGACGATAATGCAGATCTTTGTACACAGAAGCACTGAGTGAAGACGAATCGGCACGGAACGTCAGGATGCCGTTTTCCTGAGCCATATGATAAGGCACTTCGTATTCGTTGACATCCATCGTGATCTGCATAGTGACCAGATAACGATAAGCCGTTCCGCTCTCGGAACGGACTTGAAGCGTAACCTCCGATGCCGCAACAGACGTGAAGTTGGTGATGATCAGCATGTCGCTTTCGGTCTTATAGTACCACCGCACATAGTTAAAGCCGATCTCGAACACGGATGGCATCGTCAGGAGACGATACTCGCCGTCCATCTCCACATAGATACGCTGACCGGATGTCTTAGGCACGTTCAGTGCATTCCGCGCATGACTCATCATTTTGTTGAAGTTCGTGTTCCCCGTCACCAGCTGGGAATTAAACACACCATACATGTAAGAGGTTGTCGTAATGACAGGACTGCCCAGCTTCACATTGTTGCCACTCATCAAGATATGGCCATGCGGACGCTCTACGCGAAGCTCCTTCTCCTTCATGACGATATGCTCATAAGTATCCGTGAAGAACGAGAGCAGTTCTTCCCCGTCACGCTCCTCTTGGCGGCGTACAGGGTACAAAGCGTTCAGCTCGTCTTCCGTCAGCGGCAATGTGCGCAGAGGCTCCCCGAAACGCTCGGATCGCTCGATCCGAGGCAGCGGATTTCCCTTCTCCGTCAAGCGGGACGCTTCAACCTGCTGCCATGCAGCCTGAAGCTCATCCTGGAATTCCAGCGTTGTGACTGCATCCGGATGATTCTCTTTAAACAAGCCGTAAAATACGAACCGGGTTGTGCCACTAAGCGGTACACGAGGGGACTGCAGGGCCGTATAGGCAAACTCGTATTGATATACCTCATTCGGCAGGCTCTCCTTGGATAAAGCCTCCGCCTGATTTGTTTCTTTATAGGAAAGGCCAAAAAACTGAAAGCCATCCGTTGCATACCCGACCGCAGACGTCAGCGCTCCCTGTTGAAGATAGGGGAAGACGCCTCCCTGCGGCTGATTTTGACGGGAGCACACGACATACCCCAGACCTTCCTGCTGGAACACAGCATGGTCGATGTATTGGGACAAATAAGCTTCATTGGTTCGAACGGCGCCCGGATGGGCGATGCCGATATCCTGTCCATACACGACGTCAGCTAGAATCCCTTCCCCCTGGAGCTGTATGTCCCAGAACCAAGCGCCGGTATCCGTCGGGGTAAATATAACCTTATAATCTACTCCCTTGACGCTGCCTTCCCACACCATCCGGCTATCCGTATGAGTGACCACGCTGTTGGAGCGTACTCCGAGCATAGGAACGGCCTCAATGCCGCTTTCCGTATGGATTCTCAGAAACAAATTATTGAGGGCGCCATCAATCGAATTGGAGAGCAGCTGATTGATCATCGTCGTGCCGTAAGTGGCTTGATAAAGATCTCCGCTAGGCAAAAAGGAAAACGTTAATTCTCCTGCCTGGAGTACAACTTTTGCATCGTTCATTACATGATTGGCTGTCACAAGTTTCACTTCCTATTCTGCATAAATGATGTTAGTCGAGTTATTTCCGAAGCCGAAAACGTCTTGTCTCCGTATCCCGGCTGTTCTTTCCGACCATGACGTCGAACTCACCCGCATCGCTGGTAAAGGACAGATCCGAATGATGATACCGCAGCTGTTCTTCGGTCAGCGTAAAGGTGATTTCCTGGCATTCGCCCGGCTGCAGCAGCACCTTGCGGAAGGCTTTCAGCTCCTTGACGGGTCTAACGACCTCACCGGATCGGTCCCGGACGTACAGCTGGACGACTTCTTCACCGACCATATCGCCGGCATTCGTTACCGAAACCGTAACTTCAAGAGGTTGATCCGGGGACATTTCTTCCGCCGACAAGTTCATGCTCCCATAGAGGAAATCCGTATAACTGAGGCCGAATCCAAACGGAAGCAGCGGCTCATTTGGAATGTCTAAATATTGCGATACATAGCGTACCTGCGCATCGGGCGCATCCTTCGGACGGCCGGTATTAAAATGGTTATAGTATACCGGCACCTGCCCAACGGAATAAGGGAACGACATGCTGAGCCGGCCGGAAGGATTCGCTTCGCCCATAAGCAGGGCAGCTACGGCCGCTCCGCCTTCACTTCCCGGGAACCAGGCTTCCAGTACGGCATCGGCCTCATCCAGCACGCCGTGCAGATCCAGCGGACGACCGTTGAACAATACGGCAACCATCGGCTTCTCCAGCGTTTTCAAATGCCGAATCAGCTCGAGCTGCGGCTCCGGCAGGGTTATAAACGCACGGCTGCCGGCTTCGCCACTCATCTCGGAATCCTCGCCCAGCGCAAGCACGATCACGTCGGCTTCCTTCGCCGCCTTCATCGCCTCATCCAGCTGCTGCCCGGTCATGGCGTTCACGTTACAGCCCTCAGCTACCGTGAGGGCACCGGAAGATAACTTGGAGCGCAGTCCCCGTTCCAGGGTTACCGCATCTTCCTTGGAGCCTGTCCAGGACCACGGCCCAAGAATATCGCCGCTGGCAGCGAACGGGCCGATCAATGCCACACGCTGCTCACCGCGCAGCGGCAGCAGCGAGTTGTTTTTCAAAAGAACGCATGATTTCGCCGCTGCCTCCCGGGCCGCCTGACGGTGTTCTTCACAGAACACAATCTCCCGTTCCGCCTGCGGATCGGCTCCCCGTACAGGGCGCTCGAATAGTCCAAGACGCTTTTTCAATGACAGGATGCGTAGGACCGCTTCATCGATCAGGCTCACGTCTACCCGGCCTTCTCGTACCATGTCCGGTAAATGATGAACATAGCTGGAAGTCATCATCTCGATGTCCACGCCCGCTTCGATGGCTCTTAATGCTGCCTCGGCCTCGTCCTCCGCTACCCCGTGAGGAATCAGCTCTTTGACCGCACCCCAGTCGGAGATCAGCACGCCGTCAAAACCCCATTCGCGGCGCAGCACATCGCGCATCAACCGCTTATTGCCTGTAGCCGGTATGCCATCTACGGTATTAAAGGCGGTCATGACCATCTCGACACCCTCATCCAACGCAGCCTTGTACGCAGGCAGGTAATATTCCCGCAGCTGACGCTCGGACATGTCCACCGTGTTGTAATCGCGGCCGCCTTCGCCTGCTCCATATGCGGCAAAGTGCTTCACGCAAGCGGCCAGCCGGTTCAGATCACCGCTCAGGTCATCCCCTTGGAAACCTCTGACAAAAGCTCTGGCAAATTCACTGTTTAAGTAAGGGTCTTCGCCAGTCGACTCCATCACGCGTCCCCAGCGGGGATCGCGCACCAGGTCTACCATCGGCGCAAATGTCACATGCAGGCCGGATACCGACGCTTCACGGGCGGCGATTTCCGCACTCCACTCCGCTAGGCTTGGGTCCCAAGAGCTCCCCATGGCGAGCGGCACCGGAAAGATCGTTTTAAAGCCGTGAACGATATCAGCCATGATGAGCAGCGGAATTTTCAATCGATTCTTGCGCAAATGTGCTTCTTGGACGGCTATCACTTCCTCCGCACCTGCCAAACCCAACACGGAGCCGGCATTGCTTACGATCTCATCGGTGATACCAAGCGACTCCATCGGTCCTGTAATCTGCCCCGATTCTTGAGCGCCTTCGAAAAAAGGGACGGCCAGTTGTATAAGCTGCGCAATTTTTTCCTCCAGCGTCATCTGCTCTACCAGAGAAAGTAGTTGTTGGTCTGCCATTTCCCATCCTCCTTTGTTGTTGCCGTTCACTCCATAGTAAATTCGAAACGTTTTTATTCTCCTCGAAGCGATCCATGTTTCCCGAAAATCATATATTTTATAAGCATTTTTACTTGAAAATTAACTTTCTAAAAAACAAGGGAATCAGCGCATATCCGTGCATATAATCGAAACGTTTCTATACATGCGGACGAAAAAAAATCAGGGCAGAGGCAGCCAATCCAGCACACGCTGAATTTTACGGTCCCAATATCCCCATTCATGACCACCGGGTTCTTCCTCATAAGTGATGTGAAGCCCCAGGCTGTCCGCATATCGTCTAAAGGTTTGGTTATCGTTATACAAAAAATCTTCGGTCCCACAACACTGATACAACATCGGTTTATCGCCTGTATATGCAGCGAATTCCGTGGCCAAAAACAACAAATCGTCCCGGCTCCCCCGTAATCTATCGACACGGCCAAAGAGGGTCCGAATTTCTTGCTCCTGAAAGCCCGGCCCTGCAGCGCGGCTGGCGAGATCCAGCCCACCCGACAGGCTTGCGCCTGCCGCATAACGATCCGGATAACTCATGGCCAGCTTGAACGCTCCGTAACCCCCCATCGAAATTCCGGCGACAAAGGTATCTTCCCTCCGCCCGGACACCGGAAAAAACGATGGAACGAGCTGTGGAAGCTCCTCGCTCAGGAAGGTAAAGTAAGGCAAGCCGTTTGCCATGTCCGTATAATAGCTTCGTCCGACGCCCGGCATCACAAGCGCGATGCCTTTATTCTCGGCGTATCGTTCGATGGACGATCTGCGCATCCATTCGGTCTGATCCGCTCCTCGGCCGTGAAGCAAATAAAGCACCGGCAGTTTCGAAGAAGAACCATACGGCATCAAAGCGGTTTGCGGTATAAAAACCTCGATGCCGGTAGACAGTTTCAGTGTTTCGGAATAAAAATCACACGTGATCCATGCCAAGTTCCTCATCTCCAATCCGGTTATTAATTCTCTACTTTGCTCTTCCCTGCGGAAGCCCGTTCCATCATCTCAGTCGTCAGCATATAAGATTGCTTCACGGATTCACCGCCCAATATCTGAAACAGCAAATGGGCTGCAAGCGATCCCGCCTCGCTCTTGGGCTGCTTGATGGTGGTTAACGGCGGATTCACGTATTCGGCTAATTGAATATCGTCATATCCGATGACGGATACATCATCCGGTACCGATATGCCACTCTCCTCAAAAGCCTTCAAACCTCCGATGGCCATCTCGTCGTTGCCGTAGAATATGGCCGACGGGAGCGACCCCTGCATGATCATCATCTTGGTCGCATTGTAACCACCCTCGCGCACGAAGTTGCCGCTGAGACGCCATTTCGACTGTTCCTCCAGCCCCGCCTCGGCAAGTGCCCGTAAATACCCCTGATAACGCAAATGATTATCGTACGAATCCGATGAACCGCTGATATATGCTACATGCCGATGACCGTTCTCAAGCAGATAACGGGTAGCCGTATACCCTCCTTGTTCTCCATCAACCAGCACATTCACCAGATACTCGCTGCTCAATGGACGATCCATCACAACGATCGGGAATTGGGGACCGGAGGTCTCGATTAGAACTTCATCCCGGATATTAGGTGCAAGTATGATGGCACCATCCGCCCTTTTCTCTCTCAAAAATTTAACCGCCGTTGAATCTCTGCCCCCTATCGAACTGCAGGCGATCAGATCATATCCATTAGTTAAAGCGACTTCCTGTACGCTTCGGATCAGCTCGGAATAATAAGGGCCGGATAGATCCGTCAGAATAAGAGCGATGGTCTTGGTGCGGCTCCGCTTCAAATCCATGGCAAATCCGTTCTTCCGATAATTCAACTGCCTTGCTGCATCGAGCACCTTTGATCTTGTCTTGGAACTCACTCTGCTGTCGCCGCTCAACGCGTATGAAGCCGTTGACAAGGCGACTCCAGCGAGCTTTGCCACATCCTTAATCGTTGCCATTTCCTTACGCCCCTTCTACTACTTAAAAACTCTATCTATTTTATTTCATGCCAGAGATCGTATATCCTTCAATAATATGTTTTTGGAAGAAAGAAAATACGATAATAATCGGAACAACCATAAATGCAGCGCCTGCCATCTGGAGGCCAAAATCAGATCCATGCTGTCCCTTCAGAAGCTGCAGACCCACCGAAAGCGTATAAAGCTTTTGATCATTTGCCATAATGAGAGGCCACAAGAAGCTGTTCCAGGCACCAATGAACGCCAAGATTCCCTGCACAGCAAATACGGGCTTCGTGATCGGAACGATCAACTGGAAGAAAATCCGCAGCTCTCCCGCTCCATCCAGCCTTGATGCTTCAATCAGATCCGACGGAATCGTGGACATAAACTGACGGAAGAGGAAAATACCGAATGCTCCAACCAAGCCAGGCAGCACAATACCCGCCATCGTGTTGGTCAATCCCATGGCATTAATCAGCAGGTAGACCGGAATCATGGTAACCTGTCCCGGAATCATCATCGTTGCCAGCACGAGATAGAAAAGCTTCTTATTGCCAGGGAACTCGTATTTAGCGAATGCATATCCTGCAAGCGCATTGAGGAACAGACCGACAAAAGACCAGAACACAATGATAAGCGTATTTTTCAGATATACGATAAAGTCCAGCTTCGTAAATAAATCCACATAATTTTTAACCGTAAATTCTTTCGGTAATAACGTCGGCGGAACCGCCGTAAATTCATTTTCCGGCTTGAATGAGGACGTGATCATCCAGATAAATGGAATCATCATCAGCAGTCCCCCTGCAATGAGCAGCACCGTCATGACTGTTTTCTCAATTCTTTTAGCTGCCATACCCTGAGCCTCCTTCAGTTACGATAAGGAACATCGCTTGAACCTGAACCTTAATATTCGACATCTTTTCTCTTGACTGCAAATTGTACGACCGTTACAGCGATAATGATGATGAAGAGCACAAACGATCCTGCAGCCGCATAACCAAAATTGCTAAGCTGGAAGCCATTGTTATAAATAAAGAGAGCCATCGACATCGTGGAATTGAGCGGGCCGCCCTTGGTCATAACCAGCGGCTCTTCGAAGAATTGAATCCAGCCGATCAATGTCGTAATGGTGACAAAGAAGGTCGCAAAGCTAAGCAGCGGTACCGTAATATACAGAAGTTTCTTCCATTTGCTCGCTCCATCAATTTCCGCCGCTTCATAATAGGAGCGTGGAATGCCCTGCAGCGCAGCCAGGAAAATGATCATGTTGAGTCCGATGGATTTCCATACGGCTAGCAGAATCAGGGATAGCTTGGCTAGTGCCGGATCTGTCAGCCACTGCTGAGCCGGAACTCCGAACCAGGACAATATATGGTTAAAGAGGCCGTAATGGCTGTTATACAAGTAACCCCAAACAACCGCGACCGCCACAATATTCGTAATGGAAGGCATATAATACACGACGCGGAATGTTTTAAACAACAATCCCGTGCCATAGTTAAGCAGCAATGCAGCGCCCATGGCAAGCATTACGACAAGCGGAACTCCGATAATAACATAGAACATGGTGTTAAACATGGATTTCAGAAAGACAGGATCTTTAAATACATTCATAAAATTATCGAAGCCAACGCCTTCAATGTTTGAATAATTAGCGAGACCAGCAAGGTCAATATCCGTGAAGCTGATGACAAGCGCAATGATGATCGGAATGATTGAGAACGTCAGAAGCAGCACCAGTGCGGGCGCAATAAACATATAAGGATACTTATATTGGTTAAAGCGCTTGATAAAGTTCTGCAATGTCATTCACCTCCTGCAAGTGTGGGTTTCTCAATAAAAGAATAACGCTCTTTGGAAGCAGTCAGGCTTGTTTCATCCTTCGAAGAAACAAGCCGGGCTGCGTTAAGACGCACTCTTATTTTTTGTTTAGAATTTCAGTAGCTTTCTTATTCAAAAGATCCATTTCTGCCTTGATGTCAGCTCCGCCAAGGGTAATTTTCTCAAAAGCGGCAATGGCTTCTTGGGAGACAGCATCCCACTCCTTAATGAACGGAACAGGTTTAGCGCTTTCGAGCTGTTTTCCAAAGGTAGCAAAAATCGGATCTTCAAAGCGTTGGTCTTCCCATGCACTCTTAACAGCAGGCAGGTTTTTGGCCACATCATAGTTGGTCAACTGCGATTCTTTTTCACTCATGAAGGAGATAAATTTAACGGCTTCATCTGCATTTTCGGTTGTGTTGAATACCGACATGTTCGCTCCGCCGAGGAACGATGCATTGTTTTCTTTAGCTGGAAGTGTTGTGGTAGCCCATTTGCCTTCAATCTCAGGCGCCTTGTCTTTAACGCCTTGAATCATCCAAGGACCGCTGATAAACATCGGGAATTGCCCGTCTTTAAATGCGGCAAACAGATCCAAGTCGCTGGTAAGCGGCGTCATACCCGTATCGTAGAAGCTCTTCAGGTATTCCATGGCTCCCATGAATTCCGGCTCGTTAAAATGAGGTGCCCGGTTCGCATCGATCATATCGCTTCCATTCTGCCAAGCAAACATGGACAGATAGTTCATATCCTTCGCATCAATGGTGATTGCGTAATTGCCGTCCCCTCTAGCTGCCAGTTTCTTACCGGCATCCTTCATTTCATCCCAAGTCTTAGGACCTTCAGGATAGCCTACTTCAGCCAGAATGTCCGTACGGTAGAACAGTACGCGCGTTTCCACATACCATGGGATGCTGACAACCTTGTCATCATAACTCATGGTTTGCACAGCACCGTCAAAAAAGTTTTCTTGCTTCAAGTTTGGATACTGCTCCAGATAAGGCGTCAGATCGAGCAAAGCCCCAGCCTGAGCAAATTCCGGAATCCAGGTTGTTCCCATTTGCACAACGTCAGGGCCGCTTTTGGATGCAACGGCTGTTAGCAGCTTGTCATGCGCGCTGCCCCAAGGAATTAATTGAACGCTTACTTTAACGCCTGGGTTCTTCTCTTCATATGCCTTAATCAGCGTTTCGTCTGTTGTGTCACCCATCAACCAAACTTTCAGCTCTTTCTTGCCCTCGCCGCCTTTGCTGCCTCCGTCTGCTTTCTCAGACCCGCCCGAGCATCCGGCTAATACGACGGAGAACATCAGCAATGCTGCCAACGTCCACAATATTGATTTTTTTCTCATTCTACATTCACCCCGTTTTTAATGTTTACCACCATGCGAAACGTAATACAAAATCTAATTGAAAGCACTTACTTCGAAACGTTTCGATTTTATTCGAAAAAATAAAGACGCCGGATAAAGGTTATCTCTATAATCCTACTGTCTCTTCATTCCCCCTACAGAGCACCTTTTCATGGTTATCCTTGGGATAACCATGCTCTTACGTATACATAATAGATAGATTGCTTGCTTGATAACTTCAAAAAACGCATTCCCTTTTGAAACGTTTCGACAAATTCATTATAGCTCCCCCTGAGAGCGATTTCAATATCCTTTTTATTTTTTTTGTAAGGCGTTTCTTTGACAATTAGTGTAAGCTTTGAACCATAGACAAAAAAAGCATCAGGCTTCGAAGGATGCCTGATGCTAAATCCTATATCTTGAAATTATTTCAACTGTTAGAACCTGAGTTAGGCTTTAAGGTGACCTGCACTATTGTCATGACCGTCATGATGCAGTGGGATGCCCTTACTAAGCCGGCCATGTACCGCAAATGACAGGAATGACAGCACGGCAACACCTGCTGCCAACCATGCCACCGGCGTCAGCCCGCCGCCGTCATACATCGTTCCCATTGCGTAAGGCCCAATCACCCGGCCTGCGGCACCCATGCCGCCTGTCACGCCGATATAGAACGGAGCGGCTTGTCCTGCTCGCTCCGAGATAAAAGCTGGGATTGCAGGCGAAATCAGCATTTCACCCAATGTAGCCAGCACCATCGCGAAGATCATGCCCGGATAACTGTGCACCGTCACGATAACGACATAAGCTGCCAGATAGAACAACGCGCTTGCCGTCATCTGACTGCTCTCCGTTCGGGCCGCCCAACGCTTGATGGCATTCGTAAGCGGCTGTGCGGCAAAAATCAGAATCCCGTTCAGCGTCCACAAATAGCCGTAAGCTGTCTTTGACATTCCCTCCGAGATGATAAATGGAGACACCCCTGTATTCCAGATGGAATTCCCGAACCACAGGAACAGGGAACCCAATCCCATAAAGAGGTAGATTCGGGTGTTCCCGAGCAATGCCCAAGCCCCGGGGCCTGCCGGCAGCGGACTCTTAGGCTGCGGATGATGGGCCCCTTGCGACACGTCCGTTCCACCCAGCTTCGTCAGGTAGGACAGGAAGAAAATCGCAAATCCGAAGGAGGTGACTCCGTTTAAAACAAAGCTTAAATGATAGGATATCTCCGCCAAGAAACCGCTCATAGCTGTTCCCAAGGCTACGCCGATATTATTCGCGACATAAATGACATTAAACAATTCTCCCCGCCGATCGGCAAACCGGAAGCCGATAAATGCCTGAATGGCCGGCATCGACACTGCGTTACAGAATCCGATGAAGCCCATCATCACGATGAACAAGCCCCATAGTCCATTAATGAACGGAAGGGTGAACAACCCGAGGGCATTCAGCAGCAGCGAGCCCACAATGAGCTTTTTCACCCCGACCCGGTGATACAGCGCGCCGCCAAGGAGCTGACCGACGATCCCCCCCATGGACTGAATCAGAATGACAAAGCCCGCATCCTTCATGCTGCGTCCCAGTTCATCGAATACATACATCGTTGTCAGCGGCCACATTAAGGACCCGCCTGCAGAGGCAACGAGACTTGCTACAAGAAAACCTTTTACTTCCTTAGGGTACTGCTCCAACCATTTCATGTTTATAATCTCCCAGCAGCCTCGCAGCAGTATAATTACGCATGTAACCTAAAATAGCCCCACAAAGTGGAGCCTATGCTCCGATGCTTATTCCAAATACTTTGCGGGGACCCCAAAAAACTTTATAAATTCTAATATGTTAAAAAAAAAGCCCATGTGGGCTTTTATAATTCTTCTTGAAGAAAGAGGCAAACGCCATCTTTTTGATGCCCTATAATCCTATAAGAATGAACATTGCTTGTCATTTCTTATCGCCCAAATCCTAGTATCGCTTGAGAGATCCATTTTTAGCAAGCACACTCATTGACGCTTTACCATAACAGCGAAGAGGACGCTAATTAGCGGATCCCCCATTCCCAAATAACCCCTTGGTTCGGAGCTTCCCGTCTATCCCGACGCCTTCTTATCGAGGGGTGAATTTCTGGATCTTGCAGGTATGCGTATTTGAACCGAAGTGCCGATTCCAACTTTGCTGAAGATGGACACGCCATATTCGCTCCCGTAATGCAGCTTCACTCGCTGGTCAATGTTTCGAATCCCGCAGCCCATGTGACTAAGATCCTTGGGATCAAATATCTCTTGGATTCGCTCCTGCTTCATGCCAAGGCCGTCATCGATGATCCGGTACAGGACATCATTTCCTTCTTTCTTAACTGAAACGCGAATATGAATTCGATCTCCACTCCAAGCATGCTTCAGTACATTCTCAATGAAGGGCTGCAAAATCAGTTTAATAGTCTCGTAAGGCCATATATTCGTATCGATATCAAAAGTGACTTCCATACGCTGACCATATTTTACCTTTTGAATATCCAAATACGCATTGGCCTGCTCAATCTCTAATGCTATGGGTATCAATATTCTTCCTGAATTTAATGTGAGTCGATAAAATTGGGCCAACTGCACAACCATATTCTGAAGCTTCTCCGTCTCGCCAAATTTCGCAAGTTGGTTAATGGATGATAGCGTATTGTATAAGAAATGAGGATTGATCTGCGATTGTAGCATTTCAAGCTCGGCTTCCTTCTTTTGAAGTTGGGTTAAATACACTTCTTTTATTAACGCTTCGATATCCTCACCCATCGCATTCAAGGCATTCGCAATTTGAGGGAACTCCCCTTTGCCCCGATAAGTGATCCGTTTATGCAGATCCCCTTCCCGAAATGCATTGAGTACCCCTACAATCTTCAGGATTCGCTTAGAGAAAGACTGGGAAATAACATACCCCGTGTATGTAAACAACACTACGCAGATGATGCAAATCGCAATCAAAACGGTTCGTACCCTCTTCGATTCCTGTTCAATAATGTTCAGCGGAACCTGGGCAACAATCTTCCAATTCTTCTGCGGCAAATCTTCTTCGATGATCAAATAATTCTTCATATCGTTTCCTGCCAAAGCAGCATACTGCTCTGCCTTGATGCGGGTTGTGTTATGTTCAACGAATGGGCCGGAAGTAAACACCACATTCCCGTAGGGATCCAGTACCGATAACATACTTCCTTCGCCAAGCTTCGTGTAATCCACACTATCGAACAGCTGCGACAAGCGAACACTGAAGCGCATGATTCCCATTTCTTTAATCTCGAGTGGATTATTCATATCCACCAAACGTCGAATCATCGAGATCCGCCCATCCCGTTCATCCTCTTCTACCTGCCTCCATATCATCGTTGAATTATATTTCTCTTCCGGTAGTGTAAAATACCAAAACTCACTGGAAATTCGAGTCATATGGTAAATATCATACGTTTGTTCGTTGAAATCTTGATTTTTCTCATTGTCCCAATTTTTATATCTCTCGTACACCGTTTGATTATGAAAATAGACAGATAGCCTTAAATTAAGACCTATCGCCCTTGCAGCGCTCTCCAGCTTCGGAAGAATGACATTGCTCATGCGGATATGATTATCCGTGCCCGATAAATTCCTGCGGACGCTCTGAATCAATGTAGGATCATCGTACAATGTCGCCGATGTTTGAACGATATCGTCCACTTTATAGGCTACGTTATCTCGAATCTGCTTGAGCGTCCCCTGGATATTGACCCGGGTTTGTTTGCGCATCGTCTCATCATACATAGAATGTAAAATATAAAAGTTCACGAAAACCAACAGCAATATAAATATTGTAAAGGTCAACATAAGCTTGTAGCCGATAGGTATATATCCCAACTTCTTGCCATTTGTTCTGGATGATGGAATCCAGTGATTGTTCATCCCAATTCTCTCTTTCGATATTCCATCGGTGTCATTGCGAATTTTTCTTTAAATTGGCGGCTGAAATAAGGAAGATAGCGGTATCCTACCTGATTGGCGACCTCGTATATTTTGATACCGGGCTCCTTCAGCAATTCGCACGCTTTTTCCATGCGCATCTGCACAAGCAGCTCATTAAACGTATTTCCTGACTTTTCTTTAATTAGAAATCCGATATGACTAGGCGAAAAAGAAAAATGTTGTGCGATATCCTTTATCGTTATATTCTCGCTCATACGTTCCCGCATGGTTTGGATTACACTTCGGATAAATTTGCTATCCTTCGAATTGGATTTCTCGTACAATCTTTCAGAAATTTCGAATATATGTTGTATAAACCAGGAGCGAATATCGCTAACGGTTTCCAATTGCATCAGAATATCCAGATGATGAATTTCCATGCCCAGCAGCTCAAACAAATCTTCGTTTCTACTGCTTAAATATTGCTCGAGCTTCCAAATAATATAATTTGACATATTATGTACGGTAAATCGTGAGCGCAGACTTCCAATGGAACCGAATAATTTCTCCAGCTCATCACAAATCTGAACAAGCTCATATTTCTCCATCGCATTAAGGAGAACAGTCATACGCTCATCTAGAATCTTGGCGTCGATCATTCCCGGCTCGGCACTGACGTCTTCGTACTTAATCACGCTTCCCTTGCCTAAGAACATTTTGCCTTCCACAGCTTCAACCGCTTGCCGGTATGAAATCTGGAGTTGGTTCAAGGTATGGACAGGTTCGCCCAGCCCTATCGTGATCGAGATTGTCAAATGCTGCCGAAGCTTATCTATCAATGCTTCTACCGTTTGAATGACATCGGAATCCTCAAGCAATATCGCTACCCGTTGAGTTGACAGCTTGCAATATAGCAGCTTGCCCGTTTCCGCGATAGCCTCCTGAATTTGCTGCAAGAATATCCTCGCCATTTCCCTTTGTGAAGAAAGACTACCCGCTTGGCGCCATGATACGTTATCGAGTTCCATAACAGCGATGCGGATTGGCCACTTCAACTGGTCGAATTCATATGAAAAGCTCATCATTGTCAACGATTCTTCTGACTCTTCTGATTCTTCTGATTCTTCCCGTTCAAGCAAACGTATGAGAAAATCACTTTTGACAATGGGAATCATCTCCTGGTAGGCCATCTCCACTTCGCGATGCTTCAACTCATCATCAAGATCCCGTTTCACCTTGAGCAATGACGAGATCAGTTCTTTGTCGTTCATTGGCTTCAGCACATAACTATAAGCTTTCAGAGACAATGCTTCCTGAACATAACTAAATTCCTGATATCCACTGACAAATATAATTCGTATATTCGGTTTATGTTCTAATGCAATACGTGCAAGCTCAAGACCGGACATATAGGGCATGTTAACGTCGCTGACTAGAATATCAATGTCCTTATTCTTAATGATCTCACATGCCGATAATGCATTATTAATGCCATCTACTACTTCCATGCCCAGATCAACCCAGGGAATGAACCTTTTCATACCTTCCAAATCTAGTTCCTCATCATCTACGAGCAGCACCTTGTACATGGTAATCCCCCTAGCCAATTGTAAAAATTTGCCTTATTTTCATATCATACTATACATAATGAACTAACGGATACAAAACAAGGGTAATCGATACTAAAACAGAATCATCCCACAGAGTCCGAGGGACTCATTGGGATGATTCATTACGATTGTTCGATTAAAGATTATTTATTCTGTTTCTCAAGATTTGCCTGCCACTTAGCTGTACGGTAATCAAGAAGCTGCTGGTAACCCAGATCCATCAAACTCTTGTTTCCTTGATCAAGAATTTGATCTACTTCTTCATCACTCTTCGCCATAACGGAGTTAGCATAAATTTCGAGGAACAATTCATCCACAGATTTGGCAATAATATCTTCATCTGAGTTTGGAGGAGCATCAAGACCAACAAATTCAGTAACGTTTAATTGTGTCGGCCAAGTAACCGTTTGTTGGTAACGCACTTCCCACTGCTGTTCTTCAGCAGGAAGGGTCGACATATACTTCCACTTAGCAGGGTCAATGTAACTCGTATTACCTACGAGCTGCCACGGGCTATTCTCAGCTGAGATTTTTGTTACTTCTTCTCTATCATAATTTTCTGTGAAATTTGGTTGACCATTCTCATCGAATCCCTTCCAGTTCTTACCTTCTGGACCGAAGAATTGAACGTTCATACCTTCTGGACCTGTCATCCAGTCAAGGAATGCGAAGATTGCCTCTGGATCTTCGGCTGCTGTAGTAATATGTGCAGCGTTCCATCCAAAGCTCGTGTAAGTACCTGCAGTAATCTTGTTCTTATCCAATCCTGGCTTATGAATAGGCCAAATCATGAAATAACCGCCATTTGGATCGTCCTTCGTTAATTCAATCTGTGCTTTTGCTGCGATATCTGTCGGGCTTGAACCTGCAAATACAGCCACCCGGCCAGTCATTACTTTCTCTTTAACCATATCCTCGGTTTGGCTAAATGCATCTTGAGAAATAAGTTTCTCTCTGTAGAGTTTAGCGATATATTTCTGAGCTTCACGGAATGTTGGATCTGTAAGTAACGGAGTCAGTTTTCCATCCTTTGGAACAGCAAGCAAGTTTGCTTTTAAGTTCGAATAGCTTAATTGCTCTCCAAATGCCGTATATAATACCCCAAGTCCTTGTCTATCCTGCGCCCGGTGCGGTTCGAATGGAACAATTGTATCACCATACTTGTCTTTAACCATCTTCAAGTAGTTATACAAATCGTCAGTTGTTTCAAGTGGTGGCTGACCTAACTCATCGTAAATTTTCTTGTTAACAACATAACCTGCAGTACCATAAGGATTAGATGAGTACCAGTTAGGGAATCTGTAAATCTTTCCATCGTCAGCACGAAGCAGATCCAGATCGCCCATCCATGTTTTCAGGTTAGGATATTTATCTAACCAAGGATCGAATGCAACCAGCTTACCTTCTTTTTGAAGGCTTAAAACCATTGGTTCGTCACGGTCTGTCCAGATTAAATCAGGCAGATCGTCAGATGCAATCATTGCACTCAGCTTTTGCTTATGTGCTCCATTAGCCGCAATTACATCGATTTTCACTTGCTTCTCTTCACTTAAATACTTACCAAGCGGAACGCTTTCCCACTTAGGGAAGTCTGTTCCTTCATAGTGAGCATAAGCTGAAAACTGAAGCGGCTTCTCGCCAAGTACCCACTTGCCTTCATCACTGCCCTCTGCTGGCGGGTCCGTTTTCTCGCCGCTATCGCCGTTTGCTGCAGGCGGTGCTGCTGGAGCTGGCTCAGCTGATTTGCCGCCGCATCCTGCCAGAGCTGTGACCAGTACGAAAATCAAAGATACCATCAACAGCAAAGACTTTCTTGTCTTTCTCATGTACTAAACCCCTCTCATTCTAAAAATATATATGTTCAAAGCTGTTCGCCTTAAACCGTTCTTAGAACTACTCTTTCAGCGAGCCTACAAGAACACCTTTAACAAAGTACTTTTGCACAAAAGGATATACAAGAACGATTGGCAGTGTCACTACAATCATCATAGCCATTGTGAGTGATTTGGAGGTGATCTGTTTGGATCGTTCCATTAACATAGCAGAAGCGCTATCAAGAACTGAGTTTGAATTCGTTACAATATTGGCATTCAGCGTCTGCCGCAATATCGTCTGTATTGGCAGCAAATTATCACTAGTAATATAAATACTAGGGAAGAACCAGTCATTCCAGTGACCTACGGCTGTGAACAATGATAGCGTTGCAATTACCGGACCGGACAGCGGAAGTATAATCCGGAAGAACATTCCCCAGTTGCTGCAGCCATCAATACTAGCAGACTCTTCCAAACCAACAGGGAGACCTTTAAAGAAGGTTCGGAATATAATCATGTTCCATACGCTGATTAGGGATGGAATAATAAACACCCAGAAAGAGTTCATCATACCAAGCGACCGAATCAGGAGATAAGACGGAATCAATCCCCCAGCAAAGTACATTGTGAAAACAAAGAACACCATATAAAAGTTCCGACCGATCAAATAGTTACGAGTCATTCCGAATGCCAAAAGGGCGGTCATAAATATTGACGTTGCGGTTCCGACTACGGTCCGGGCAATGGATATAAAGAATCCATTAGCCAATCGGTCATCATCTAATATAATTTTGTAATTCTCCAGTGTGAATTCCCGAGGCCAGAAGGTAATCCCGCCTTTAGCGGTGTCTACACCCTGGTTAAAGGATACGGCCACAGCATTCCAGAATGGATAAAGTGCTGAGAAGGCCAATAAAGTAAGAAATGTATAGATCAAGACAAGCACGATCTTGTCACCAGTGCTAATTCTTTTAAGCATGCTGTACCTCCTGATTGCTACTGATTATTACCATAGACTGTTACCGGATCTTCGAGCCGCATAGTTAGCGATCGTAAGCAGGAAGACAGCAATAACCGATTTGAAGAGTCCGATGGCAACCCCGTAAGAATAGCGATTTCCTCCTAGGCCGACGCGATAAACATAGGTATCTACAACGTCGGATACCGGCCTTAATACAGGGTTAGAGGCCAACAGCAAGATATCCTCGAATCCTGCATCGAGCAGTCTACCGATTGCAAGAATCATAAAGATGATAACGACTGGCATAATCGAAGGAAGCGTAATTAGATAGATCTGCTTTGTCTTGCTAGCCCCGTCGATGTCTGCAGCTTCATACAGAGCCGGATCAATACTGGCTATGGCGGCGAGATATACAATCGAGTTAAAACCAATCTCTTTCCATACGTTAGCCGAAATCAGAATTGTCCAGAAATATTGTTTTAGAGAAAGGAAGTTGATCGGTTCATCAATGGCCCCCACACTCTGCAGCAGCATATTGACACTGCCATTTTCTGTAGAGAGCATTGCAATTACAAATCCCGCGACAATAACCCAGGACAAGAAGTGAGGCAAGTAGGTAATCGTCTGGATCACTCTCTTGAAGAACATATGTCGAACTTCATTCAACATCAGTGCGAGAATAATCGGTGCCGGAAAACCAATAAAGAATTTAAGTAAACTGATTACAATCGTATTCCGAATAATCCTCTCAAACTCTGGGGCATTAAAAAAAGCCTCAAAATGTTTAAAGCCCACCCATGGATTCTCAAAAATCTGTGAACCTGTAAAAATGCTGTAATCCATAAATCCGGTAATTACACCGTACATCGGCAGATAGGCAAAAATGAAAACGAGAATAAGTCCTGGTAAAACCATCAGCTGAACATCCCATTGCTTCAATAAGCGTCTAAATAAACTTTTATTATGGACCTTTGGCTGCCGGGTAATGGGTGATGGTTGCTGTTCTGTAGTAGCTTGCGGCATATTTATCCTCCTGTTACAAATTGATGTAAATACATGCCGGTTCTCTGAAATCTGCGACTTCGAAACCGCTTGCAATTGACTTAGTACCATTCTACCCATGGAAATATATTGAAGCTATATAATAAAAGCCCGATTTTTTATACTTCTACCTGAATGTTTCATCCGTTCCAGCCAATTAAAATAACCGTCTATCGACGTACTTTCTCAGTAGACAGACCTTATTTGGCAGAGGTATTTCTTGCGCGACAAGGATGCTAAGCCTTGAAAAAAAAGACTGCCTTCAGGTCATATAGACCTTCAAGACAGTCTTTGTATTCATCTTTAAGCACCGGTTATTGTAGTCCTGACCTCTACCACCGTTGAGAAGAAGGTAGCCCCTTCGCCCATATCCGACAACCTGTCGGGTGTAAGGGCGTTGGCCCGCTGCTTCCTGCCTTCGCCTTCCCACCACAAGCCTTGGCTGACTACGGTGCCCGGCAGCATTTTATCCGTCACCTTGGCTCGGACTTCGTAGGTTCCACGGTCGTTGTATACCGTAACCATGTCTCCGTCCACTATACCGCGTTCCTCTGCATCCGTCGGATGAATCTGCAGGGCAGGCTCCTTCTCCAGCTTCTGATGCTTCTCCACATTCGCAAAGGTCGAATTCAGGAAGTTGTGATTTGGCGGCGAAATGAACATGAGCGGGTATTTGTGCCCGCGGCCGCGCCTTACGCCGTCATATCCTTCCTTCAAGGGCACGTAAGTCGGAAGAGGCGGAAGACCTGCTTCCTCCAACTGCACGGAGTAAAGCTCGATCCGGCCAGAAGGCGTCGGCAAACGATCCAGATAGGTTTCAAGCGGCGTCATGTCAAGCTTCACATAGCGGTGTTCCTTTAGCTTGTCCAGCGTGACGCCGTTCAGATAAGGATTGTCCGGGAAGTCGAGCGCTCTTGCCATCATCTCCTCTTCGGTCTCATGGAAGGCCGGGTCGGTGAAACCCATGGCCCGGCCCAGTAAGGAGAACAGCTCCACGTTGCTCTTGCTCTCCCCGAGCGCCGGAATGACCGGCTCCTGCAGCTGGATATACTGATGCCAGTAAGAACCGAACAAATCCGTATTCTCAAATGAGGAGGTTGCGGGAAGCACGATATCCGCATACTTGGCTGTATCCGTCATGAACAGATCGTGTACGACGGTAAACAGATCCTCCCTTGCAAACCCTTCGCGCACCCGCCCGGTGTCAGGAGCGACAACCAGCGGGTTGCTGCAATAGACAAAGACCGACTTAATCGGCTGTTCTGTCATGGCCAGCGCCTCGCCGATCCGGTTCATGTTAATGATCCGGGCATTCGGATTCGGTCGGAGATCCGGACGCTCCAGTGCATCGCTATCCATGCTGTTGTAGCCGCCATTCGACTTGGCAGCCCCTCCGCCCCGCTTCAGCCATTGTCCGGTCAACGCCGGAAGCATCGCGATGCTGCGCACTGTTAAGCCGCCATTGTCGTGATGCTGTAGACCGTTACCGATATGAATGTAGGAAGTATCGGCCCGGCCATACAGCTCGGCCAGCTTCTCGATATCCTCTACCGGAATGCCGGTAATGGAGGATACATGCTCTGGCGTATAGTCTTTGACATGCTCACGCAAGGCTTCATGCCCGAGCGTATACTGCCGGAGGAATTCCTCATTCACCATGCCGTCACGGAACATGATGTGCATGAGGCCGACGGCCAGTGCCGCATCCGTGCCCGGAAAGAGCGGAATGAACCAATCCGACCACTGCCCCGTCTGGTTCTTATGAACATCGATTACAATGACCTTGGCACCGGCCTTGCGCGCTTTCTCTGCCAGCACTACTTGGTGCATATTGGTGCTGACGATGTTGCCACCCCAGACGATTATGACATTGGCATGAACGGTTTCCTCCGGGACGGTACCTCCATTGAAACCCATCACGGATTTCCAGCCCTCACTGCCTGCGGAATTACAGATCGACTGCTTCAGGCGGCTGGCGCCCAGCCTGTTGAAGAATCTCCGATCCATGCCGTCCACGCTCAATATCCCCATATTGCCGTAGAAGCTATAAGGCAGGATGCTCTCAGAGCCATGCTCCTCGATCAGCTTCTTGTAGCGCCCGGTGATCTCCTGAATCGCTTCATCCCAGTTGATTCGCTCGAAGGCCCCCTCGCCCTTGGGGCCTACCCTTCGCAGCGGATAGAGCACGCGCTCCGGATGATACACCCGATGTGCCATATTCCGGACTTTATTACAGATGGCTCCCTGCGTCATCGGATGATCCGGATTGCCGGTAACTTTCACGATTTTTCCGTTCTCTTTATGCAGCAGGAGGCCGCAAGTATCGGGACAATCCAACGGACATACCGCCGGAAACACACCATTCTCCTGATGAATCATCGCTTGAGTCATTTCGTCCATTCCCCCTTGTACACGCTGAATCATATCCCCTTATCTTAAAAGAAAATCGGGGCTCCAGTAAAGTATTACATTTTTTTCTGAGCGAGTGTTTCACGATACTTCCTTCCGGGTATATTCCTATCAAGAGCAACGAAGAGGAACCCAGACCCTTTCTCTTCCTTGCCAAATCATGGACCACTCCCAAAAAATTCGCCATGCCCATGTCTCCTCCCCCGAGACCGGCATGGCGAATTTGTTTGTATCCAGCATCTATCGCATCACATCTAAAACTACTTGCCACTTACGCATCATAGAAAGTCATGCTTTCTGTAGCAAACATGCAAAAAACAAAGCCAGTCAAAGCCACATATTTATGTAAGCGCTTATCTGTCATTTTTTATAAATAATTCTGCTTAATTTTTCGTTGGAGGGTGTTTTACAAAAGATTTGAGCAGGCGTAATATACTATTCAGCTTCGAAATTATTCTTCATATTCACATGACATTCGCTTAATTTCCAATTTGGAAAGCGGGGGAACCACACGTATGGATGGATACCTATAGGATCCGTCAACCATACTATGGGGTGAATCCTGATGCAGCGCGTACGTACGCTGCGACTATTATCAGGTAGGGCGACTCTCACCGCCCGAATCCGACAGCTAACCTCGTCAGCGTTGATGGAGAGGGTTGTGAACTTGTGATCAAACACAGGGTTCTAACCTGTGTTTTTTGTTTGCCAAAAATTAATATTGGAATGGAGATAGCCCATATGTCCAGCACATGAGGCACACCGATTGAACTCACTTCAAGCAGCTCCCATCATGTACCTAATCTTAATCGGCGGTGAAAAACATGTTATCTTCTATCAAACGCTTCCTCATCGGAAGACCGCTTAAATCAACGGAATTGGGCGAGCAAAAGCTGAACAAAACCAAAGCGCTGGCCATCCTTTCCTCCGATGCCTTGTCATCCGTGGCCTATGGACCTGAACAAATTCTGATCGTCTTGATGACCGTTGGCGCGGCTGCCTATTGGTATTCCATACCGATTGCCGTTGGGGTCTTGGTCTTATTGCTGGCACTTATCCTATCCTATAGACAAATTATTTTCTCATATCCGCATGGCGGCGGAGCCTATGTGGTTTCCAAACGGAATTTAGACATGTATCCAGGATTGGTCGCTGGCGGCTCCCTGCTGGTCGACTACATCCTGACGGTTGCGGTCAGCGTATCGGCGGGGACGGACGCGATCACGTCTGCTTTTCCGGAACTGCACGCCTACAACCTGCCTATCTCCATCGTGTTCGTTCTATGTTTGACCGTACTCAATTTAAGAGGGGTTACGGAGTCGGCTACCATATTGGCTTATCCGGTTTACTTGTTTGTACTGGCGCTGTTTATCTTAATTGGCGTCGGAATATTCAACATAGCTACAGGCCATGCATCACCAGAGCTGCACACGCCGATCGGTACGCCTGTCGCCGGCCTCAGCTTGTTTCTGCTCCTGCGGGCATTTGCCTCGGGCAGCTCTGCCCTGACCGGCGTTGAAGCCATTTCTAACGCCATCCCGAATTTCAAGGATCCCGCTCCGAATAATGCGGCCAAAACCTTGGTCGCGATGGGATCCTTGCTGGCAATGTTATTTTCGGGCATCGTATTCCTGGCCTATTACTATGGGGTTAGCCCCAGCGAGCAAGTCACTGTCGTTTCCCAGATTGCCGAGCATACCTTTGGACGAAACGTTTTTTATTACTTTATCCAAGGAACGACGGCCCTCATTCTGATCCTGGCCGCCAACACGGGATATTCCGCCTTCCCGCTGCTTGCCGTTAATCTGGCGAAGGATAAATTTATTCCCCGAATGTTCACCGTCCGGGGGGACCGTCTGGGATATTCAAACGGGATTATCATACTTGGGCTCTTCTCTATTCTGTTGCTGCTGGCTTTCGAAGGCAAAACCGAGCACCTGATTCCTCTGTATGCCGTCGGCGTGTTTATCCCTTTTACCCTCTCCCAAACAGGGATGATGGTGAAGTGGATTCGCGAAAAGCCCGAAGGATGGATCGTCAAGCTGATCATTAATACCACCGGTGCATGCATTAGCTTTATCGTGACGATGATCTTCTTTTTCACGAAATTCGCCCAAGTGTGGACCGTCTTGATTTTCCTGCCGCTGATCATTTGGATCTTCACACGAATCCACAAACATTATGAGGCCGTAGCAGACCAGCTGCGAATTACGACCTGTGAGCCCGTTAAGCCGATTGAGGGAAATGTTATGATTCTGCCTGTGGCGGGAATCACGCATGTGGTGGAGAACTCGCTGAATTATGCCAAATCACTGGGAGCAGGCCAAATTATCGCGGTGTACGTGCCGTTCGAGCGGGAGGACGAGGCGGCCTTCCAGGAAAAATGGAAGAAGTGGCAGCCGGACATCCGGCTGGTGACGCTGCACTCGCCTTACCGGAGCATCATTCAGCCGCTGACCAAATTCATCGATACCGTGCAGCGGAAGGCAAGCGAATCCCACTACCAGGTTACCGTTGTCATACCGCAGTTCATCCCCAAGAAGGGCTGGCATAACTTCCTGCACAATCAGTCCAGCTTGCTTATTCGCGCACATTTACTGTATCGGAGAGATGTGATTATCACCACGGTACCGTACCATTTAAAAAAATAGCGGGCTTGTTCCCTCTGCGACTTAGACAAGGAATCCGCTCCGCCAACAACGTTAAAAAAGCTGCGATCATCCGCCCCCTATGCTTAAGGGAGCGGTCAATCGCAGCTTTTTTTCCTCCGCCTAGATGCTTACAGGCTTCGGGATATTAAGAAACATTCTGCGCAGAATGAACCTGTTGTGCAGTGCCGGTAGTTGGCGCAGACGGCATGGCGGGTTCTTGTTCGCCGCGGGGCATGACCTCAACCTTATCATCCTTCTTCAAATATACGGTCCCGTAGGCAACTCCTACAAACAGCGCGCCTCCGACGAAATTGCCAAGCCATACCGGAATGAAGTTCACCAGATACTCGCCCCAGCTGTAATATCCTTCAAATATCGCTGCGGGAATGAGGAACATGTTGGCCACCACGTGCTGAAAGCCAATGGCTACAAACGCCATCGTCGGAAACCATATCCCGAGAATTTTGCCACTCATCTGGTCCGATCCGTAGGACAGCCACACGGCGAGCGCTACGAGCCAGTTGCACCCGATGCCCGACAAGAAGGCTTGCAGGAAGCTGTCGTCGATCTTATGACCCGCCATGTCCACCAGCTTTTCCAGATAAACTCCGCTGCCTGTCAAACCAGTCACATGACCAAAGAAATAAGCGACGAACAACGCCCCTGCCATATTGCTTACCGTGACAAGAGCTAAATTCCGTACCATTTCTTTCGTGGAAATCCGTTTCTTGAATCTGGCCAGGGACACGGCCATCATGTTGCCTGTCAGCAGCTCTCCGCCTGCTAGCAATACAAGAATCAGTCCAACAGGGAATATCGCCGCGCCTATAAAACCGGCAATGCCTCCCCAAGCCTCCGATGCTCCAGCAATTACCCGAATATCGAGCAAAAAGCCGAGCGCGATAAAAGCACCCGCCAAAAACCCTAATATCATCACGTTCATGGCGGAATTTCGTGCTTTTTTCACCCCGTTTTCCAAGGTGATCTCCGCAATGCGATCAGGTTTATAATAGGCCATGGCCGCTCCCCCATTTCTCCCGCATTCCGTTCTGAAATCTCTCGAATGCAGCTTCTGATGTTTCTGTTACAGTTACCTATATTGTACCGCAGCCTCCATAGCAAGAACGTGAATTATATCACGATCTTGTGCGTCAGAGAGGACAAAGCACCCTCTGTCCTGGCTGCTCTTGATTTGCCCTGACTCATTCGCTCGATCCGAGCGAGCGGTACATGTAAAATAGCGGTGTCGGAGAAGATCCCGACACCGCTTGGTTGATGCTTGAACCAACCACCATGTTCTAACCCGGCAAGGCTAGGCCTTTATACCACCATCATGTTCGAAACCGGCAGCCTATGCCTCGGCAGCAGTCTCTACCCTAACAGGCGTTTCCTTTTCCTTAACCGGAACGTTCGGGATCGGAAGCTTCATGCTAATCAAGGACGACAGCAGGAAGAGCGCACCTGCCGTGAAATACACGACCACAATAGAGGTTGCCGACATATACCATCCCGTAAACCCGGAGCCGATAAGCAGCATGCCGGTAAACATCGGCGTCATCACGCCATTAAGCCGACCGATGAATTTCTCTTCCACCTGCTGCATCATCACGGCCATCAATACCGTCTGCGCCATCGCCATCAGCACCCCGGTTATGAAGCGCATCGTGCCGGTCAGGATCGGCCATTGGGACAGCACCTCGACAAAGGTCGAAAGGCCAAGGAAGGCAAGCCCGGCGAACAGCAAGTAGGAGCCTTTCACTTTGCCCGCAATCACCGCTGCGATCACACCGCCAATCAACATGCCAAGACCCTCTAGCGCGGTGAACCACTGAACGCTGGACATGGCCAACTGTAGACGCTCCGTGATGACAAAGATATCGAGCGGCTGAACAAGTCCGCTGCCGAGCGCCAATAAAACGTAGACCACCAACAGCACCTTCAGCAGCCGACTGGAGCCGATGTAAGTGAAACCTGCCTTCAAGTCCTTCATAATAGAACTGGTCGATTCCGAATTTTTAGATCGTTCATCCACACTAGAAGGTAGAAATGCCAGCACGATCCCCGAAGCGCCGAATAGAACCAACAAGCTGATTAAAGAGGCCTGCAATCCAAAAGCTTGATAGATCGTCGTGCCGACCATCGGTCCCAAAATGATGAACAGCGACATCGAGGTCTGGGACAATGCCGTAGCTGCGGGCACATGCTCATCCGGTAAGCAGCGCTTGATGATCTTCATGGACGAAGGCTGCGAGAATTGGGATACAACGGCTGATACCAAGGTCACCGCAAACACGGCCTGCCAATATCCCGCATAGACTACAAACAGGATAAGCAGTATGGATAAAAAGCTTAGAATGTCTCCCCAAATCATCGTTCGCTTGGGCCGCCAACGGTCAGCCAGCACGCCGCCAATCATGGAGATCACAAAGATGGGCGCGTATTCAATCACGGTCAGCAGCGATACGGCGACCGGGTCATGGTTGCTCTTCTCCATAATAAAGAACAACAGCGCCATGTTGCGGATCCAGATTCCGATATTTTGCATAAAATCCGAAACCATCAGGAGCACAAACGCCCGGTTGCCAAACAAATGCCTCATATTTCATCCCCCTCGTAAAACCGACTATTCGGTTTAATTATATGTGTGGAAACGCCCACCCTGCTTTCAAACCGACAGAAGCGTTTCCGATAAATCCTTCAATACACTACGAACCTTGACTCGATAACACACCGTTTAAAAAGTAAGTTACTCCTTTACGGTACAGCAGTCTCAATTCCTCCTGAGAACGTTCATAGTACGAAACCGACATTCCATCCAGAAGCGCGCCAAAAATGACGGATATCTCCTCGACATCTTTTACCGGTATCCGCCCTTCATCCGCTCCCTCCGCCAAAATCTCGCGGTAGAGCGTGCGCGGTCCTTGCAGAATCGCCA
Source organism: Paenibacillus lautus (assembly GCF_050482385.1). Lineage (GTDB taxonomy): Bacteria > Bacillota > Bacilli > Paenibacillales > Paenibacillaceae > Paenibacillus_AQ > Paenibacillus_AQ lautus_B. Next base: position 371,931 of record NZ_JBCNHV010000013.1, on the reverse strand, counting down.
GCATCTCGCCCACAATCGTCTTATTCTCCGGCCGATTGATATAGAACTCCTCCGCGATCTTGGTGAGCGGATTCTGGAAGTCATCGACCATATGATCGGCAATGCCGTACAGCTTCTCCTCGAAGCTGGCGTAACGGGCTTTTTTATCGTTCCAGGCTTCCATCCATTCCTGATTCTGTTTCGCCATCAGCTTGACGAACAAATCTTCCTTGCTCTCAAAGTGATAATAGATGCTTCCCTTACTGGCCCCCGTATACTTGACCAGTTCATCCATAGATGTAGCCGCATACCCGCGCTGGATGAACAGCTCCTTCGCTTTATCCAGAATCAAATCCCGCTTTCGCTTTGCTTTTTCTGAAGACATCGGTGTAAGCACTCCTTGCTTGGAAAGAATAGTCCGCAATCCGTAAGCGGAAATCTGTTTCCTGTAATCAAAATGTATCTAAATTCGATGAACGCCATTCCAAATAAAAAACCGACTGTACGGTTTAATCATACTGAAAACATTCTCCCATGTAAAGCGATGCCTTGACAATGACATAAAAAAAAAGGACTTTGCCTAAACAAAATCCTCTCATCCCTCGTACATACTGAAACAAATATAATATTTTTTTATTCCACTGCCCAAATGGCTCTTCCTTCTTTCATCGGATCGCCATAACTCAGTTGCAGCCCCTTAACCCCCTGCTTCACTTCGTACGGAATTTCACCTGTCAGCTCGCCACCTGGGGCAATGGTGCCGTCCAGCATCTTCACGTCATCCGTAATGGGAACCGTATAGTTAAGATCGCTCGAATCCGTCAGGGAAAAAGATAGCGCGGAAGAGATGACCAGCGGCTCTTGGCCATTGTTCTTCACGGTAATGTCAACCACCTTAAACGTATGACCCGGCTGGGGCTTTAAGTATTCGTCCCCTTCGGATTCGCGTACGCCATTCAGCGTAATGACCGTGCCATGATAATCCACCGTATCGCCCACCGCGGCAGGTTCGCCGATCGGCTTCACCTCTGCGTTGACGGCCGGTTGGTCCTCCCCATGGGTTGGTTCTGCAGGCGGCTGCTCTTCAGACGTCCCCGTCTGACCTGTCCCCTCGTTATCCACAACAGCCGGCGGAGTCTCTGCAGGCGAATCAGCCTGATCATTGGAACAAGCAGCCGTCAGCAGCATGGAGAACAATGCAGCCGAGGCCAGCATTACTTTTTTATTCATAATTTATCCTACCTCCTGAAAGTCGAGATCTATATGTCCGGATATTTTCCAATTCGCTGTCAAAATCCATAATCCTTCAAAAATAAGAAAAAGACCCCCGAATCAGGGAGTCTTCTTGATGAGTGGATTAAGAATGCACCGGTGCTTTCGTCTCGACCGCCGGCAATGCCTGCAGTCCAGCCGTGTTAAGGAAATTCCACGGTTTGTTGTAATGCGGCTGGAAGAAGAAGTCGATGAATGCCAATTGATCAATCGTCATCCGATTCTGTATGCACACCGACAGCGTGTTAATGGATTGCGTCATATCCACTTTGGAAATGACCTGTGCACCAAGCATCCGGCGGCTGTCTTGCTCATATACCACCTTCAGTGTAACCTCTTCGAAGGTAGGCATGAATTCCGGACGGTAATGATCCGTAATGGTGACCGTCTCCACCTTCAAGCCTTCGTCCTTGGCGGCCCCTTCGGTTAATCCCGTCGAGGCAATGTTCTGTTCGTATATTTTCAATCCCGACGTACCTTGCGTTCCCATATATGGGGTTGTCGGCTGCACAAGGTTGCGTGCAACGAGCGTACCCATGCGGACTGCGTTGGTTGCCAGGGGAATGTACATCATTTTACCGGTCGGATTATAGTGTACGGAGCAGCAATCGCCTGCTGCATATACATCCTGCTTGCTGGTCTGCATATATTGGTCTACGACGATAGCGCCGTTCTCTAGCATATCCACCTGCCCCTTCAGCAGCTCCGTATTCGGACGGAATCCGATGCAGAGAATCACCAGATCCGTGTCGATCTCACCTTTGTCGGTGATGACCTTATTTACCTTGCCATCCTCGCCTTTGAAAGAAGTCACGGTCTGACCGAGAGCCATCTCAATCCCTTTTGCACGGAAGGACTCCTCGATCTTGCCGCTGAATTCAGGATCCAGATATTTGTTCAGGATGCGGTCGGCACTATCGATCAGCGTAACCTGCTTGCCGTTCTGCTGGAAGGCCTCCACCAGCTCCACGCCGATATAACCGGCGCCAACAACCGTAATGTGTTTCGCTTCCTGCGCTTTTTCGATGATCGTATTGGAATGATTATAGTTTTTGCAGAGCAGAATATGATTCAGGTCGATGCCTTCAAGCTTCGGTACGATTGGCCATGATCCGGTTGTAATAATCAGTTTGTCATAGGTATCATCAAAAGTTTCCTGTGTGACCAGGTTCCGAACTTTCAAGGTTTTATTGTCCGTATCCACCGAGATGATCTCATGCTTCATCTTGGTTTCGACACCCAGCTCGTCGAGCTTCTGAGGTGAAGAATAGAACAAACCGTCAGGGTCTTTCACAACGCCGCCGACGTAAAGCGCGATGCCACAAGACAGGAATGAGATGTTATCATTACGTTCATAAACGGTGATCTGTGCTTCCGGGTAAAGTTTAGCGGTATTCACGATGGCGGACGTTCCTGCATGGGTACAACCGATAACTGCAACTTTCATGGTTTTTCCTCCTCCAAGTATGAAGCTTATATTTGATTAAGATGAGCTCTTTTGCCTGGATTCATGCTTGGTAACGCTTGTTGAGCATGAATGTGGTGACGGGTAATATTATTTGTGATTTTTTTCACTTCATACTCTTATTATAATGTGATAAATTTCACAGTTCAATAGGTAATCGCGTTATTCACACATTGTTCATAATTTCACATAGTTAAGATGATAAAAGATGTTGACCTAAACAGTATGATTGCCTCACCGCTAATACCCTAGGTTAAACCAAGAATACAGGTTCGGTATCAGGGGATGCTATATGTCAGAAGGAAATTTGAACGAAAAATCGTACAACAACGAGTGTGGAGCGATCCTAGAAGGAAATTTGAACGAAAAATCGTTCAAAAATGAGCGTGAAGCGAACTTAGAAGGAAATTTGAACGAAAAATCCTACAAAAACTAGAGGGAAGCGATCCTGGAAGGGGATTTTGTACGAAAAAACATCCAAAAAAGAGCGTGAAGCGATCCTAGTAGGAAATTTGAAGGTCCGGCCTTATAAAGTTAATTCAAGCGATCATCCTATCTTATTACATGCTGCCTTGAAGGATCTTGCTTCGGCTACTAATGTAATGATGCATGGTATCTCCAAAAAAACAAGGCTGTTCTCCTCAGAGGGAAATCCCCCAAAGATAACAGCCCTGTTATGTAATCGTTACTTCCTGCCACTAACCAAGCAGTGATTCAATGGCACCCTTCATCGATTCCGGCGTATCTCGCGGTTCGAACCGCTGAACCACCTTGCCCTCGCGGTCTACCAGAAACTTGGTGAAATTCCAAGCGATCTCTCCGCCTTCATTCGGTCCTGGCTGCTCGGATTTCAAATATTGAAATAACGGATGCGTCCCTTCCCCGTTCACGTCAATCTTCGCAAAGATTGGGAAATTCACGCCATAATTCAATTGACAGAACGATTCAGCCTCTTCACTTGTACCCGGCTCCTGTCCGCCAAACTGATTGCACGGGAAACCAAGAACCTGCAGCCCTTGCTGGCTGTATTGGTCATACAGCTGCTGAAGCTCTCCGTATTGCGGCGTAAGTCCGCACTGGCTTGCCGTATTTGCAATAATCAGAACCTTGCCTGAATACTGATCGAGCGAGACTTCCTGACCTTTGGTATTGGTTGCATGATATTCATAAACTGACATCTTCGAATCTCCTCCCCGGCTTGTTTTGAATGGATGGCATGCTTTTCAAGCGCAACAGCCTAACCAATCTCCCTCCATCATATCGAATAATTGGCCCCAAACCAAATTTCGGTTCCAACGCCTCTACTCCGCCGCCCGCAAATCCATTATGATAAATGTATAACCTCCTCAAACAAGAGATACATTGGCTCATAACAGCTGTTTAATTAGCAAATAAGCAGGGTAACGATTTAAGGTTTGAAAAATAATGAACGGTTCCATATTTCGAAAACAGCAAGCGAGGAAAAGAAATGAAATTGTATCCCGAAATGTTTATATCCCCATGGCATCTCACTGTCATAGTCCTGGCGCTGATTGCCTTCATCGGTTTGATCAAAGGGGGGTATGACCGAAAGACCGTGCTTCGCAGCACTGGGCTATCGACGCTGGCCTTCTATTTTATACTGACGATCCCCATTGGCCTGATCACCCAGGAATCCCTTTACAAAGAAGAAACGATGCTGACCGATTTGGATCAGAATTTCGAGGACAAGAAGGCTGGTTCCGGGCTGCAAAGCTTTGAAGACTACATCGTGGTCCATGTCGGAGCCTATAAAAACGAAGATGATGCGGACATTGTGATCTATGCCGGCAACTACCACGAGAGCCAAACATTTCATGGTAACATTACCTTGTTCGTATACGATAAGAACGATGAGGAAGTTTTCACCGAGATGTACAAGAACGTAACCCTTGGCCCCGGCGAGAAGAAGAAGCTGGACACCACCTTTACCAGCCAGCCTATGGAAACCTACAGGTACCGATACGAAACGCACCCCCAAATGTGAAGGGTGCGTTTTTTCTCGTTTTCGTATTAAGTAGACAGATGATCAGGAAGAGGCTGATACGGCCCTGGCATCGGCGGCAGATTCTTCGCATCCCGACCTTTGCGCACATACCGGATACCCAAATAGAATAGCCCGACCACAGGCAGTGACAGCATAGCTATAGCAAGGAGCATGCTGGACATTTGGTACGAGGGATCCGTTTCGATCTCGGAAAAGTCCAAAAACATAAACGAAATAAAGGTAACCAACGAGAACATGATAATCTGGAACCAGCGCATCCATTTCACCAGGAAGAAGAACAGGATTGCGGAGAGTGCAACAAGTAGAATAGGGTATATCCGCTGTTCCGGGTCCGCGTTCCCCAGCTCTGCCTGACGCGTTAGCCAAAAACCGATGGCGAACTGAACCGGAAAAATCAGCCAAGCAAGCAAACCGGTTCCACGAAAAGCCGATCTTCGCTTTTGCAGCACCTCTTCGTATTCGAGGAGCTTCATCTCGTATTCCAGCTGATTAAGCTCCTCCTCTGTCAATTCCCGGTCTTCCTCCTCGTTCTCCTGCACCAGACGGTCCAGGTAAGGCCGGAATTTCCGTTCCATATTGCCATCAAATTCGGCACGCTCTAAATCCTCATCCTCGCGAAGCAAAGACGCAACCGATTCATCTCCTAGATCTTGAATGATGATGGACGTCAGATATAAAGGAATATCCCTTCTGCAGATAACCTCCAGCCAACGATTCGCCTCCATCGGATCCGTGAATGGAATGGCAACCGCCCGTTCCATCTGCCCTTCTCCCGCGACGAGGTACATGATGGGCATTAACTCCGCCATAGGCACGGATTCAGTCATTTTACTCTTCTTATAGGCATAGCTGAATTGAAAGATATATCGCCCATAGTATATTTCCCTGATGTCACCAATCCTAAGGCTCCCCTTCAGGGAGTCTTTCGTTTCCGGGTCCCATCTCTCATACTCAATATGATCTTCGAATAACAAATACTCGTCCAGATGCGTATTGTTCCAGATATGCCCTTTCAGGCTTCTAGACAGACGAGTCATCATGAAGATACCGGCCGGTATAGCCGCCAGACTCATCCAGGTCCAGACATTGGTCCAGAGGTACAGTAAAATCAAAGGACCCAGTGTCAGGGCTAGGCCAAGCAGTATACCCAGCACGTGCATTTCAAACGTAATTACCCAATAAAAAGGCTGCATTTTGGGCCTTCTCTGCTCATGAATCACCAGAGACATTCAGGCAACACCCTCCTCGTATTCTTTCGTTGTTTCTAAAGCTCACATGAAATGAAGACATTGGAGATCATATAGACATTGTAGATCATGTAGGCAGCAGTCCGCACGATGTACCAAATAGTATGTTAGGCCAACGGTAGAGCGTGCGCCGTCAGTGCGACAGAAGAGCGGTAATTGTAAGTCTTGCCGAGCGATGAAGCAGCGTCCTGCGTTCACTCTAAGTCTAACGGACTCAGGAGACCTTATTTCGTAGAAAACGGGGTTGTGAGCGAAACGAACGGACAGGAGATCCGTTATTCATCTGAAAAGACGATATTTTGGCTGTTTCCAGGCTAAATAACGGCTGTGGTGTCCGTTAGATCGATAAATGGACCTCATAACAGGGAAATAACGTATCTGATGTCCGTTAGCCTCGCGTTCGGGGCGGTTCTGGCCTATCGCCACAGCGATTTCGTTGCACCTGGGTATTATTTCGTTGCACCTAGATACCTTTTCGTTGCACCTAGATACGATACCGAAGGCGAGGGCGGACAAGCAGGTCTAGCTTGCATGCATAGATTGCATGTATATTATGTATAGAAATTCATATCCATCCCTACATCCCTACATCCTCACATCCCTACATCCTCACATCCTCACATCCTCACATCCTCACATCCTTACATCCTCACATCCTTACATCCTTACATCCTTACATCCTTACATCCTTACATCCTTATAAGTATGTTAATTACTACTCTTGAACCCAAAAATCCTTCCGCGGCAAGTTGGCCGGGAAGGATTTCCATCTTATACTTTGCCTTATGGAGCCGTACGTTTCTGAGCAAGCTTCACTAGCAGATGAGCCAGTTGATGCTGCTCCGCTTGGGTTCCGACCTTCCATAACTCCTGAAGAAGCTTCTCTTCGGAATTCCGGGGCTCCTCGTTTGCAGCCAGATAGCCAGCTACCTTCTCTGCTGCCTGTGCCAGCTGCTCTTCATTCAACCCAATGCTCTCGGCAAGCTGAATTCGCTTGTTCAAATAGGATTGGAAGGCATCAAAATCAGCCAGGATCCTCTCCTTCTCCCCATCATCAATCCGGTCCATCGCGTCACTGACCTTACTCACATCCAGCTCACCGTTCTTGTTCACTACATGATTATGTTCAGACATGGTAACGCCTCCTTGTCATTGACTGGGTAACGCTCTCTACTTAAACGGGATCTTCCGGCTTGAAACAGATGCCCTCCAAAAATTCCCTATACCTGCTAGCGGCTGCGACCACCGCGCCGTCCACCACTCTGGCCTCTTGCACCGCGGCCTTCGGCAGATCGTGTACCGCCTTGTCCACCGCGACTGCCGTGATTTCCCCGACCCTCGGTTCTGGACTGTCCACGGCTGCTGCTGCCACGTATTCCGGCCTGTGACTGTCCACGGCCTTCGCCTGCACGCCCGCCGTCACGACTGCCGCTGCTGCTGCCACGTGTTCCGGCCTGTGACTGTCCACGGCCTTCGCCTGCACGCCCGCCATCACGACTGCCGCTGCTTCGACCTCCGGCCAACGATGGTCCGCGTCCCTCGCCTGGACGGCCGTCACGGCTTCCAGCCCGTCCGGATCCACGCTCATCTCTGCGTGACGATCCAGCTCTTCCTCTACCCTGCTCGCCACCGCGGCTCCGCCCGGAACCCGTACCGCGATCTGCCCGGCTTCTGCCTTGACCACGTTCTTGATCAGATTCAAGCGAAGAAATGTTTCTTGCTTTTCCCGGTCTGCCCGTATCCCTGCCTGAGCCGCCGGTGCTTTCCCGAAGGCCTCCAGCACTGGAATCATAGCGCACGCGCTTCAAACGAAGGGAGATTCCTTCCTCGATGCGCTGTAGATCGTTAAGATCCTTACCGGCAGCGAACGTGATAGCCATCCCGTTCCCCCCGGCCCGTCCGGTCCGCCCGATACGATGGATGTAACTATCAACATCATGAGGCATATCGTAGTTATAGACATGGGTCACGCCCTCGACGTCAAGCCCTCTTGCGGCAACGTCCGTTGCTACCAGCAGCTGCAGTTTGGCATCCCGGAATCGCTTCATCACCGCTTCCCGTTTCGCCTGTGACAGGTCCCCATGAAGCTCGTCCGATTGATACCCATGGGCCAGCAGCGCCTCATTCAATATAGTTGCTCTGCGCTTCGTCCGGCAGAAGATAATCGCGAGAAAAGGGTTATGCTCCTCGAGCATGGCACGCAGCGCATCCTGCTTGGAGCGGTCCGTACACTCGACCACAACCTGCTGGATCTGCTCCAGCGGGATCGGGGAAGCCCCCTTAATGACGATATCGACAGGTTCATTCATATAGCTGCCGGCAAGCTGCTTCACGCCGGCAGGCATCGTGGCCGAGAAGAGCATCGTCTGGCGCCGATACGGAAGCGCATGGATCAGTGTCTCGACCTCATCCAGAAAGCCCATGTGCAGCATCTGATCAGCTTCGTCCAGCACCAGCTGCTTCACGCCGCCCAGCTCAAGCGTGCCCCGGCGTAAATGATCCAGCAATCGGCCCGGTGTTCCGATGATCAAATGCCGTCCGCCCTCGAGCTTTCGGAGCTGTTTCTCCACGTCCTGACCACCATAGACCGCCAGGATTTTGATCCCGTCCGGCTCGCCGGCTGTCAGCTTCTTGGCTTCTTCCGTAATCTGCAAGGCTAATTCCCGTGTCGGCGCAATAATTAGCGCCTGCGGGTACGACCGCTTGGGATCGATATGCTGCAGAATCGGCAGCATGAAAGCTAGCGTTTTGCCAGTGCCAGTCTTTGCCCGGGCGATAACATCCTTTCCTTGCAGCAGCAGCGGGATACTCTCTTGCTGTACCGGAGTCGGCACCGCAATTCCCTGCTCCTTCAGTTTCCGTACTCTTTGTTCGTCAATGCCCAGCTGTTGAAAGTTCGGCAAACGTTCCACCTCATTTAAATTATTTAGCATCTGCTTGCGTTAAGTCGATTGGATTTAGCAAACCAACATATTTACATATAAGTCCCAACAAAATGCCGATCGAATTCGTTCTAAGAAGACCGGGACATTTTCGTTGTCTTTCTTTTCGACTGACAAAAGACCCTGACTTTGGTAATGTCAATGGTATAGAAAAATCCAGTTTGCACCAGCGAGGAGGTGTCCCCAATATGCATACCCTACAGATCATCCTGTCAGCACTCATCCTGATGGTCCTGTTCGGCCTGATCAATCTGATGATGAATTATATTTCAAGACGCGACGGGGAGCCTATCGTCCCCTTCCGGAAGAAGCTATGGCTTATCCCGCTGTTGTCGGCCTTTATCATTATACCGTTAGAACTCTTCGCGATGTTATATGCCCGGTGGTTTCCCATGTCCGGTCCATCGGGATCAGGTGAAATCCTGGCTTACGACGGTCAGGACGTATGGCTCAGCTTCTCGCTTACCATCCTGATTGGGTTCCTGATCTTCGAAGGTATCCTTCATCCTTTGATTATCACCCTGCTCAGGCTGCTGCTTCGCAAGGATACCTCCATCTATATTAAACAGGCAGTTACGGTCGCGACCGACACGGTTCTACTGTACATAGCGTCTCTGATCTTCCCCGGCATTCCTGTCGGCGGCTGGTTACAAGCGCTTCTCATTGCCGTATTCTTTCACCTCATAGAGTGGATCCTCATCGGAATCCAGACTTGGGTACAGCAGCGCAAGCGTACACGAGCGGAGTCTGCCGGTTAGAACCTACCGGATTTGAAAATGGCATACAGCAGCCATGCAACCATGAGCAAGGCTATAATAAATCCGACTTCAATCACAGGGAAACTCCACAGCATCATCGGCTCCCGGCTCAGCGACGAACCGATGATCAGACCCACCATGATGATGCTGAAAGCCAGAAGCACAATGCTGAAGGAGAGCCTGTTACTGATCTGATCCAGCTTGCGCATCAGGGTTTTCAGTTCCGGAACACTGATCTCCACCCGCAGCTTCCCCTTGCTGATCAAAGCCGACAGCTGCCTGGCCTGTCCGGGCAGATCAAGCAAACTCTCGGCAAGTCCGCTCACCCCATCCAGCACCTTCCTGCTGATCCGGCGGGTATTAAACCGCTCCTTCAATAGCTTTCGGCCAAAAGGCTCCGCCATATCGATAATGCTCAGGTTCGGGTCCAGCATCTCGATGACCCCTTCCAAGGTCAGCAAGGATTTGCCAAGCAGCGTCATATCCGGCGGCAGCATGATCCGGTGCCGCTGGGCAACGGCAAACAGATCCGTCAACGCCTTGCCGATCCGGACTTGAGCGAACGGCACATCATAATACTCTCCCCGCAACCGGTCCATATCCGACCGGAGCGAATCCATATCGCAATCGTCCGGGATCAATCCCATTTTGGAAATCGCCCGGATCATCCCTTCCGAATTCCGCCGCATCAAGGCAATAATGAGTCCGGACAGATGGTCCTTCATATCTTCGCTGAGGTGACCCACCAGCCCAAAGTCCAGAAAGACCAGCTTGCCGTCCTCCCTGACAAGCAAATTCCCCGGATGAGGGTCGGCATGAAAAAAACCCTCAATAAAGACCTGCTGCAGCATGCCATCGATCAAATGTTCAGCGATCGCCTTCAGATCATGTCCCTTGTCCACGATCTCCTGCCTCCGGCTTAAGGTGAGGCCATCGACATACTCCATCATCAGCACTTTGGAAGACGTGTAGTCCCAATAAATCCGCGGAATGCGGATAAATTCATGCTCCGACATCTGGGAGGCTATCTTCTCTGCGTTTCGGGCTTCATGGCTGTAATCCAGCTCTGCCATCATCGCTCTGGCAAATTCGTCAACAATCCGGTCCACACGGTACTGCTTCACCCATTCCCAGTGGCGCTCGGCAATCGAGATTAAATCCCGCAATATCTCCAAGTCACGACCGATCATTCGCGCTACCCCGGGTCGCTGTACCTTGATCGCTACATGCTCTCCGGACTTCAGCTTCCCGGCATGGACCTGCCCAATCGAGGCAGCGGCCAGCGGTTTGTCTTCAAACTCACTCAACACCTCATCGATCGGCATACCCCACTCTTGCTCAATCAGCTCCCGCGCGCTCGCGGAAGAAAAAGGAGGTACCCGCTCCTGCAGCTTCACCAATTCCTGGATAATATGGTCCGGCAGCAGATCCGATCTTGTACTCGCCAACTGTCCGAGCTTTACGAAGGCGGGGCCAAGATCCTCAAGCACTCGCCGTATGCGTTCCCCGAGCGTAATCGTCTCCGGCTGTTCCCTGGAACTCCAGCGAACAGGCAGCGACAGAACATGAAACAGTCCCATCTCTTCCACCATATAGCCAAAGCCATGACGCATGAGCGCCATGGCGATTTCCCGGTAACGTCCGGCATGTCGGATTCGGACCGCCATCTATTCCTGCCGCGATCCTTCCAGTTCTACAACCTTCTTCTCCAGAGTAGCAATGCGCTGTTCCAGGCTGGCGACATCACTCTCTTTGGGAACATCCAGATCGGACAATACACGCTGCACCTGTTCATAAATATAGGTCTTGATCTGCGACTGCTCCTCTTCGCCGCGTTCGACGAGACGGTTCACAAGCGCTTTGGACTCCGCAGGAGCAAGCTCCCCACGTTTGACCAGATCATCCACGATTTTCTCAACTTTTTCCTTGCTGACCACGGTAAGGCCCAATCCTAACGAGATGGCTTTCTTAAAAAGATCACTCACGATATATCCCTCCCGGTCGTTGTCTGGTTCCATTATAACCTTTAACGCTGGTAAAAACATCTATCCTTGGACTTGCTTTCATTAGTATAGAGAAGCTGCCTTATCAATTTCCCCTGATTTCACATGAAATATGAGGGCAATCCGGAATCGGATAACAAGAAATTGCATTCTAGTGATGCTTATTATGTAAAATACAATGTAAAAAGCGAACAGGGGGGAAGAAAATGATCCCGCTTGTTCGCTTATGATGCTATCCCATGAAGAATGGCTTAGTCGTCATCCCCATCATTATCGTCGTAATCATTATGATCCCGATCATGATGGTCATCATCATGGTCGTCGTATTTCTCATATTTTGCCTTGATCACTTTGCCGCTGACCGCGTTGACCTCAACCTCGGACGATCCTTTGGCTGTCTTCACTTCGACGTCATACACCCATCGACCATCATCGTGGTCCAGATCGACCTCTACCGCAGTCCCGCTCTTGACGTGTTTGACAGCTATCGTGGATGCCTTGCCGGCACCGATCAGATTCCCCGGAATGCTGTCACGGTCATCATCGTTATCATCCCGATCTACTCTTACGCCAAGGGATTTGCCTGTGTAGGCATCAATCCATACATCCACATCCCGGTTATTCTGCTGGATCTCCACATCGTAGACCAGCTTGCCCTTTTTCCGGTCTATATCCATGCTCTCCACTTTGCCGTTGGCAGCAGCCAGTGCCAGTTGTTCTGCTTTTTCCATTCCGATCAGCTGCTGCTGTTGCTTCGCCGCTGCCTGAGTTCCCGCTGCCGTCGTCTGTCCTGATCCTGCCGCCTGTACAGCGTTATAGCCGTATACTCCACTTCCCGCGATCGCTACGGACAGTACGCCTGCCCACAATGTTCTTTTGTTCATCATCTTACGCCTCCTCAAAACTCTCTGTCTGATCTCTACAAACCCAATATACCCTCTCAACATGAGAGCTTTCGGAGAGAAAGATTAGAAAACGATGAGAAAACGCGGATATGCATCTAATCTATTCATCATCATCCTCGTCATCCCAAGTCACCGTCATGATCTTACCGGTAATCGCGTGGACTTGAATGGTCGCTTCGCGTCCGTCTTCCCGCTCAATCTCCACCAGGTAGTAACGGCTGCTCTTGCTCTCGCGATATTCTACGTCTTCCACCGTTCCCGGTACCTTCTCTAAAGAAAGCTTGATCGCGTACTCTTTGGTAATCATCGTTGCAGGCGGTTCCGGAGTGCCGGTTTCGCCATGTGTTGTTCCCTTCTCGCCATTCTCAGCGGGCTTCGTAGGAGGCGTGCTCGGATTGTCGGTCGGTTGCTTGGTTTCACCCGGCTCTGGCTCTGGCTCTGGCTTCACTGGCGCTTTGTCCAGCTGTTTGATGGACACGATATCGCCTTGACGGGCATCCACCGCCATTTCATACTTTCCGGAATCCGATTGCAGCTCCATCCGGTATATCTCGCCTTCCAGCGTGGCCTTTGTAATCTCACCCGGATATTGTTTCAATACTTCAATAACGGCTTCCTCCTGCGACATCGCCTCCGTCGAACGGTTAAACGGACTCCAAACCGCATTCACGAGGATCATAACGGCCACCACGATAATGACACCCAGCAGCACACTCACTTTTTTACGCATTGAATCACCTCGCAAACACATTCTGTCTTTACCGTCAGTATAGCGCAGCATGGTTAGAATTCGATGAGAAAACAGTGGGCTGCAGCATTTTATTCCGATTCTCTAAGCCGAATGGTGGCCGTTGTGCCCACGCCGGGCAGGCTGTCCAGCTCCAGAACAGCAGAGATGGCCTCTGCGATATCCTTCGCCAAGGACAAACCAAGTCCGGCCCCCCCACCCTGGCGGGTACGGGCCTCATCCACCCGATAGAAACGGTCAAAGACGTGCTCCAGCTCATCTTTTGCAATACCGATCCCCCGGTCGATGACCCGGATATAAACCTCCGACGGCTTCCTGCCAACCTGGATGACGATATGCTCGTCACTGTATTTGCGTGCATTATCCAGCAGAATGAACAAGAGCTGCTTGAGCCTGCGGCTGTCCGTCCAGCCTAGAATCTCGTCATCGGCTTCAACCTCCACCGTGCGGTTATAGGCATCGCGAAATGCACGCGCGGAAGACTCCGATAATGCCACAAGATCCACCTGCTCCATCTCGACCTGCCATTGATCCTGATTGCGGGCAAGCAGCAGCAGCTGCTCCGTCATCTCCTTCATCCGGATCGCTTCCGAATGGATCGCCTCAACGGACTCCATGAACAGCTCAGGCCGATCCAGACCTCGCCGCTTTAACAGACTGGCGTAACTCTCGATGATGGTGAGCGGCGTCTTTAACTCATGGGACGCGTTGGACACGAATTGCTCCTGCCTTGCATGATTGCTCTCCAGCAGCGTAATCATATCGTTGAACGCGGCCCCCATCTCCACCAGCTCATCCTTGGATTTTTCCTTCAGCTCGATTCGACGGAACCGCCCGCTCTGCCGAATCTCCCGCATCGTACCGATTAAGGCCGTAATCGGTTGCACAATTAAACGCCCCAATATCCGGGTCGAAATGATGACCGGAACCAAAGCGATTGCCGTTACGGCCACCAGCACGATTCGGAGCACCTGCAGCGTCTCCATCGTGGCGGCAAGGCTACGGGAAATTTGGATGTTGTATACAGCCCCGTCGCTCCAAATGACCGGCAGTGAAACAAGCACGTAACGCATTCCTTCATATAGGATCTGCTCTACCTGCTTATTTGTGTTATAAGGCAGCTTAAGCTCATCCATATCCTCACCGGAGGAAGTCACGTAAGGAGACTTGGCCTTGCTGTCAGCCGGGACAAATTGAATTTTTCCGTCAGCCGGGACATAACTTCGCAGCAGATCGTCAATGGGAATGGTCGCAGCAGAATGCGCAATGCTTTTGACAATGCTTCCCGCCTCCGCTTCCGCTTGCTCCAGCTGGCTGTCCACCGTCATTTTGCTGAACACATAGTAAACCGATAAGTTCATGACAATCAGAATGGCCGCCATCAGCACCGACGAATAGAGATGGATTTTACTGCTCAGCTTCATGGAGTCTCTTTCAACACATAGCCGACGCCGCGGACGGTGTGAATGAGCTCAGATGTGCTGTCATGATCGATTTTCTTGCGGACATAACGTATATACACATCAACGACGTTGGTATCGCCGTAATAATCGTATCCCCACACGGCGGCGAGAATCTGCTCGCGGTTTAACACCTGCCGTTTGTTCCTCAACAAATACACGAGCAAGTCAAATTCGCGCGGCGTCAGATCGATCCTTCTGCCATCGCGAATCACTTCCCGCGTACCTTCGTTCAATTTCAAATCCCCTGCCGTAAGCCACTCCCCTGCCGCCTGCTCTTCCGGCTCCTGCTTGCCTTGGAGCCGCAGCGCAGCACGAATCCGCGCCAGCAGCTCCTCAATCTGAAACGGCTTCGTTATATAATCATTGGCTCCAAGATCAAGCCCCGATACTTTATCCTCAACGGAACTCTTGGCTGTCAGCAGCAGTACGGCTGTGTGGGAATCATGAGCACGAATCCGCCGCAGCAGCTCAATCCCGCTCAAACCGGGGATCATAACATCCAGCAGAATTAAATCGACGTCCTGACTGCGGTATGCCTCCAGCGCATCCAGTCCGTTATCCGCCTTGGTGACCTGATATCCCTCACTCTCCAGCTCGATTTCAAGCAAACGGGAAATTTTAGCTTCATCCTCAACAATTAGTATCTTCCCGCTCAAGCGCGTCCCTCCTTCCGATCGTATCGAAATGGCTTCTTAACCCGGAACGCGTGCAGCCCACTTGGCCGCTTGCGTAATCATTAAACGCAGCTGAGGCTGGAGAAAGGACGGCTCGTGATGGCCCGGCATCAAGAAGACTACGCGTCCGATGCCATACGTATGGCACCAGGCTGCAGGCCACTGCTTGCCTTCGAATTCATAATGCAGCAGCACGGTTTTTTCCGTAAACGGACTGAATATGAACCGGTAAGGCTCCTCGTCCAGCACAAAAGGCTCCACGCCTTCCGTAATATCATGATCGGTCTCCCCCGGAACGAAGTACAGCTTCTCCATGGGCGGGTGTCCGTCGAAACGGGCGCCGATCAGCTGCGCCAGCTCATAACGATTGGCCAGCGTAACGCCGTTATGAATCACAAGCAAGCCGCCGCCTCCGCTTACATAGGACAGCAGACCTGCGGTCTGCCGGGGCGAAACGCGCTCGTCCCATAGGTCGCTGTAGGCGATGCAGAGCTCGTAAGGGTAGAGATTGCTTTCATGCAGCATTTTATGATTTTCCGTGCACTGCACGGTGAACATGTCGTTCAGCAGGTGTGTCATTTGTTTATCGATGCCTTGCAGCGGATGAAACTTCGGGTGGGTATAGCTGCCAAGCAGCAATGCTTTTCTTTTATCCATCGGTCATCCTCCTATTTACTACTCAATATTTCACATGATCCTTAGGAACATGCATGAAGAAGCTGGTATGGACTGAAATCTCCCCAACTTCATTACGTTATATCATGACATTATTCTTGGTTTTGAGCAAAGTAGCGGCCAAGCGCCACCATCATGCTGCCCATTCGCTCTTCCTCGGGAACCACCATGCGTTCAATGCCTTCCTCGCGAAGCCCCTGAGCCGTAACCTTACCGACAGCCGCTGCGACGACCGGTCCGCGGAACGCATCCAGCACAGCCTCCAGCTTGCCATGGGCACGTGCATAATCCGCAAGAAAACGAAACTGGGGCGCGCTTGTAAAAGCAACCGCGTGAACCTTGCCGCCCACAATTTCATCAACGAGTTGCGAAACATCCTCCTCTAGCGGCGGAATGTGCTTATAAGGCAGAATCTGCTCTACTACCGCCCCTCGACTTTCTAGCCACTCCACCAGCTTCGGGGCAGACTCCCCATGCAACTGAAGAATGACGCGCTTGTCCGACAGGTCATGCGGCGCAAGTGACCGGATCAGCCCCGACGTACTGCCGTCATCATCTCTGACGACCGGTGCCAGCCCGCGTTTTTTCAGCGCATTGGCCGTTTTGTACCCTCTTGCCGCAATCGAAGTGCTCTGCAGCGTTTCATTCAATGTATCCAGAAGGCCCATCTGTTCTGCTGTATCATAAATGGCCTCCAGGCCGATCCCCGTCGTAAATATCGCCCACGGTGCAGGCGCCTTGAGCCAAGCTTCGATCGAAAGGCGCAGTACTTCATCATCCAAAAATACGGTTCCCTGGGCCGGACGAAGCAGCGCGGTGCCTCCCATCTTCTCAACCAACTTGGCCATGTCCGCCGCCTTGCGCGGACCCGCCAAAGCGACGATCCGATCTTTCATATGCTGTGCCATATTATATGCCCCACTCTCATCATTTCTAGCTTGCGCATCCGTTAATCTTAGAGCTTCTAGCAGTTGACTCCAGTATAAAGTATAAAGGCCCTGCTCCTATAGATAAAGCCACTTTGGTCTTATTCTTCATAAGGCCCCCCTTTCCTGCCACAAACAAAAAAGCAGCAAAGGAATATAAGCTCCTTTGCTGCTTCAACATGAAATATTCGGGGCATACTATTCGCCCTTGAATCTCTTATATCTTAAAGCGTTTCACCATCTCCTGCAGTTCTTCAGCTAACCGGCTTAAATCTGCTGCAGACGCGCTGACTTCTTCCATGGAAGCAAGCTGTTCCTGAGAGGCTGCCGATATAGTCTGGGTCTGGCTGGACGTTTGCTCCGACACCCCACGGATATCTTCAACGGACTTTTTCGTGGAAGCTGTGTCTTGAGCCAATTCCTTAGCCGACTTCGAAGTGGTTCTTACCTGGCCGGACACCGTGTGTACGGCCTTTTTGATACGGGAGAAGGAGCGTCCGGTCAGATCCGCTGCGTCAACGCCGTCCGATACCTTCTGCCTGGCGGCTTCCGTCATCTCCTTGGTTCGTTCCACTTCTGCCAGTATCCCTGTAATCAGCCCCGATATGTAATCCGCTGAGCTTTCCGACCTTTGAGCAAGCTTACGGATTTCCGCGGCTACAACCGCAAATCCTTTGCCCTGCTCCCCGGCTCTTGCAGCTTCGATTGAGGCATTCAGCGATAATAGACTCGTCTCCTTGGCAATGTCGGTAATGGCGGAGGCGATACCGCCGATCTCCTCAGTCCGCTCAGACAGCTGATGGATAACCCCATTCAGATCGTTCATCGCATGATCAATATCCTGCATCGTTGCTGCTGCTGTAATCACCGTCTGGTTCCCTTCTTGGGCCAATTCCTCCGTCTGGTTCATGGCCGCTGTAACCTTCTCCAATACATCCGCAATGTCATCAGCATGCCGGGATACTTGAAGAATCCCCTTCAGAATCTCCTCCGCTGCGTTCAATTGCCGTTCACTGCCGGCGGCAACCTCCTGAATGGAAGACGTGACATGCTCGACGGCGCTTGTATTTTGCAGGGCGCTTGCGGACAATTGCTCGGAAGATGCGGAAACATTTTCCGTCATGGCTTTGACCCCGTGAACCATGACCCTGAGACTATCCACCATCTGCTGAAAGTGATCGGCCAACTCTCCAATCTCGTCACGCTTGAAGCCATTCAAGCGAAGCGTCAGATCCCCCTCGCTAATGACTTCCGTCGCTTGGCGCATACGGCGGATCGGTTTGATCACAGAGCTTACATTCCAAGTCACCATGATTAAGGCGGCTAGCAGCGAAACGCTCATAACCACAATCATCGTTTGGCGGATGCCATTAACGGAGTCGTCAACCTCCTTAACAAACATGGTCCCGGCAATTTTCCAACCGGTTCGTTCATTCGTAATGTAGTTCAATTGTTGCTCGATGCCGTCATGATCATAGTGAAAATGACCGGTTGGCTGCTCATACATCTTGGAGACCCAAGCTTCCTTAGCCAACGCGTCCGTCCCTGCGTCATAATCGGGGTGAAACAGATATTTGTGATTTTGATCCAGCACCATCGTATAGCCTTCTTTACCTACCTGCACTTGGACCAGACTCCGGATGCTATGAAGGTTGAGGTCAATGCCCACGACGCCTTTGCCGTCAGGCAGCATCTGAGCTAGCGTTACTACAATCAAGGAGCCCGTGTTCGAAGTATAGGGGGCTGTAATAATCGGTTGGCCCGATGCATTCATTGCCTGCTGGAACCATTCCGTTTGTCTAGGATCATAGTCGGACGGCAGCTTTTCCCCTGATGCCTTGATAATGCCAGCCTGTGCCGTACCGATAAAAACGTCCACCGTCTCCGGATGAAGTCCCAAGTACTGCTTCAGTGCATTGATAGTTGAACCCACTTTCGCTTCGAGTTCCTTGTCGATTTCAGTGGACTTCATCGTTGTGCTTAAATAATTCAGGTCATCGAACTTGGATTGCAGCGTGTGATTAATGATCTCATTCGCCGTCTCAACGCTCAGCGATGCACTGCGCAGAATTTCTTCCTCGACAGTTCCCTTGGCGTCACGGTAAGTGATAATACCGATAGCGCAGCTGGGCACAAGAAGCACGAGCAGAAATGTGAGAATCAGGTTTCTTCTAATACGATTAGCTCTTTTTTTCTTCATGGGTTTCTTTCCTTTCTAAACTGCAGTGAATCTCACCTGTCTTCTATAAAAAAATACTCCTTTCAACTTATCGGCATCTCTAAGACCATTCATTATGTAGTATATATAGGTAATTATTTCCACTAAAAGAGGGGTACCCATGTTATGCGGGTACCCCTCTTGGCGGCGGTCATAGACCACCTCTATATAAAGGCCATCCATCCTGCACAGCGGAAATAAAGATGGCTGGCTCTTATAAGTTCTAACTACGTTACTTCGGCTGATTGGAAGGTATGAATGCACTCAAGTCTACACCAAGCCCGGCAGCGAGTCTTGCACCATATTCGGCGTCCGCACGGTAGAAATTGCATACGGCACGGAGCTGAATATCGGATTTGACCTGACCCAGGTCATCAACCAGATTGCGGATCAGATGATCCTTCTCCTCCTCCGTAAACGAACGGTACATTTCTCCGGCCTGGGTGAAATCATCCGTTTTTTCGATACGCTGGCGAACGACATGTCCCATGAGCGGTGCTTCGCTTTCACTTACAGACGGGTCTTCCACAGGGCCTGTTGTATAGCTGTTCGGCTCATAATTTACCGGCGACGGATCTTGCTTCACGTTCATCAAGCCATCGCGTTGATGATTACGCACAGGAGCATACGGGCAGTTAATCGGGATCTGCAAATAATTTGCACCGAGTCGATGACGCTGCGTATCCGGGTAAGAGAATAGCCGACCTTGCAGCAGTTTATCCTCCGACGGCTCGATGCCAGGCACCAACGCACTTGGGGAGAAAGCGACCTGCTCAACTTCGGCGAAGAAGTTCTGCGGATTGCGATTCAAGGTCATGGTACCGACTGTTATGAACTGGAAGCGATCCTCCGGCCAAGTCTTGGTCGGGTCCAGGGGATCAAAGGACAATTCATCCATCTCTTCCGGGGACATCAGCTGTACCTGCAGGCGCCATTGCGGGAAATTCCCGTTTGCGATGTGCTCATGAAGATCACGGGTGGCGTGATTGAAGTCCTTGCCCTGCACTTCGACCACTTCATCGGCATTCAGCGTCTTCACGCCTTGCACGGATTCCCATTTGTATTTAATGTAAGTCACTTTGCCTTCGCGATTCACCCACTTGAAGGCGTGGACACTGAAGCCATCCATCTCGCGATAGTTCGCTGGTGTGCCATGATCGGAGAACACCCAGGTCATCATTTGCGTGGATTCCGGGGACAGCGTCATGAAGTCCCAGTACCGGCCAGGCTCCTGGATATTAGTCTCCGGTGAAGGTTTCAAGGAATGCACCATATCGGGGAATTTGATCGCGTCGCGAATAAAGAAGACCGGAATATGATTCCCTACGATGTCATAGTTGCCTTCCTCCGTATAGAACTTCACGGCAAATCCGCGCGGGTCGCGTGCCGTTTCGGGTGACCCTGTTCCATGAATAACCGTGGAGAAGCGAACGAACACAGGAGTTTCCTGACCAATTTCCTGCAGGAATGCCGCTTTTGTATAAGGCTTCATGTCACTCTCCACAACAAATGTGCCGTGTGCACCTGCCCCGCGGGCATGAACGACGCGCTCCGGAATTCGTTCACGGTCGAAATGGGCAATTTTTTCGATCAGATGATAATCCTCAAGCAGCGTCGGACCGCGGCGTCCTGCCGTTTTGGAGTTTTGGTTATCTCCGACTGGAGCCCCTTGATTGGTTGTCATTCTATCCATATATGAACCCTCCATCATTTCTATAATTGATTTTAGACTGAATCTAAATTTATGTTTTGATTGTATCACTGGAGAATCCATTGGATCATGATTGTCGCATGAGTGTTATATGACCCTTCTATGATCGTTATATGAAGGTCGGATGAATTCATTTTGAGTACCGCAAATGAACAAAAAAAGGGAGGGGGATTAGTCCGCCAGGCGGTATCCCACTCCTCTTACCGTTGCAATATAGCGCGGGGCTCCCGCGTTGTCGCTCAGCTTTTTACGCAAGCTTTTGATATGGACGTCGACCACATTGCTGCCGCCCATAAAATCCGTATCCCAAATTTTGCACATCAGGTCCTCACGCGTGCAGACGGCTCCTTCGCTGTCCAGCAAGAGCATCAGCAAATGATACTCTGTCTTGGTCAAATGGATCGGAGTGCTGCCCCGGTGGATGGTCATTTTATCCCGATCAATGGATAAGTCTTTATAGATGAGACCGCGCATGACCTCTTCTCCACCCGACAATCCGGCAGCAGGAGAGAATAATCGAATGGTTCGCTGCACCTGATACATCATCGTATCTTTGGAACGGGCAGGCCATACCATAAGCTCTTCGTTTAACAAACTTGAACCTGCTTTGCTCATTAACTCTTCCCCAACTAGGTATAGAATCGGAATAGAGGAATGTTCGGGCAGCAGGAGTTCCTTCTCCTTGTTGAACGCCGCCATATTCCGGCAGCCCGTCATATCGGCAATAATCAGTCCTGTATTCAATGCCGACTGAAGACGCGGTTCCCATTTGCGGAACATCATCACCTCGAAGCAGTTCTCGGTCAAGGTAATAAACATTTCGTTCACCCGTCCGGGAGAACGGCTTAATAACGCAGCCCGCAGGGTTGTGGGACAAGCATCCCCTATCGCCATCGCGATCGGCGTCGTCGGACGAACATACAGATTGCCGGACTGGAAATCAGGAAATGAATAGTCCGTTCCCAGTTCCGTCATTTCTTCCGTTTGGCTTGACATTCTGGACACACCCCCCCGAATACGACGTGAGCATGATGGATGACGTAATTGGTTTCACCGGCTACCGCAGCAGCCCAATCCTCTGGCACCTCCGTCATGACCTCGTCCACTTTACCGCATACTTCACAAATAATATGTTGATGATCGTCCATACGGGCATCGTACCGGCTCGCGCTCTCGCCCAGCTTCAATTCACGGATCAGCTGCTTATCCGTCAAATAACGCAGGGAATTATAAACCGTTCCGTACGCTAAATTATATCCTTTCTCCACCAGCCGGTTCATGATATCCGCAGCAGTCGGATGATCATGCGATTCCCGAAGGACATCGTACACCGCTTGGCGTTGCGTCGTCAGATTTAAAGATTTCAAGGTATTCACCCTTTTAATTTATTTTTAGATCAAGTATAAATCCTATTCTCTTCAAGGTCAACATCCCGTGCCAGAATTTCCGCTGGTAATCTTTAAGATTTCTTTAGATTCAATTAAAAATTCCTTTAGCTTGTGTGGTTAGAATTAGAACATACATAAAACGATGAAACATATATAGCCCAAAGGAGGCGATCGATCGCCATGGAATCCATAGCCAAGCATCCCCGTCAAGAACCGTCATCCCCTGAACGATCCCGGCGGCAAGCCGGCACGATTCGGCATAAACCTGCGAAGCCCCGCAAGGGACGCACAAGATTAAGCTTGCTCCTGCTATTGTTTAGCGTCATTCTGATGGCCGTGTTCATAGCGCGGGTGTTTATTCCTCCTCCCATCAAAGCCAGTTCGGCCATCTTGATTCATGCAGATACCGGCCGCGTGCTCTATGCTATGCATGCCGATCTTCCCCTTCCTCCCGCGAGCATGTCCAAGATGATGACCGAACTGCTGGTGCTGGATGCTGTTCGTTCCGGGCAGCATGCTTGGAACGAGAATGTACCGGTCAGCCGATATGCCGCAGAGGTGCCCGGTTCAGGCATCGGCATGCATGAAGGCGAACGTTATACGTTGAAGCAGCTGTTCGAAGCGCTCATCATCCATTCGGCCAATGATGCGGCCGTAGCTATTGCGGAGCATCTCGGCGGGTCGGAGTCCCGATTCGTGGAGAGCATGAATGCCCGGGCGAAACAAATCGGCCTCTCTGATCGCACCGTCTTCGCCAATGCTTCCGGTTTGCCTGCCGCTGACCTCGCTCCCTTTGCCGAAGCGGCCACCGAACGCGATACCGTCATGACGGCCAGGGATTCGGCCATGCTGGCCCGATGGCTGCTTAACAAACATCCGGATTTGCTCGAGGTAACCAGCCAGCGCGATTTGCCTGTTCCGCAGAAGAAGCTTTCCCTGCATACTACCAATCTTATGCTGCCTGGCGAGCCGCATTCTTACGAAGGTAATGACGGATTTAAGACCGGATACACCCGCTCCGCCGGTTATTGCTTTACCGGAACTGCGTCGCGGGGTGGAAATCGGCTGATTTCCGTCGTGATGGGAACCGGGGATGCCGATCAGCGGTTTACGGAAACCCGGAAGCTGATGGATTACGGATTCGAACGGCAAGGCATTCTTTCGAATCTCCTATCCGTCCTTTTTTAATTGTTGTCATAGAAGAACTCACGATTTTGAAGGCCAAGCTGCACTCTATGGGGTCGATTTAGGGTACACTGTTCGTAAGGAATCATCGTTTCCAATGGGGCGATTTACTGGAGGATATCTTAATGAGAAGTATATTAATCGTAGATGATGATAAAGAAATTTCCGGGCTGATCTCTATCTATCTGGAGAATGAGGGTTACCGCGTAATCCAAGCCCATAACGGGGAGGAAGCACTGCTGGCCATGACCACCAATAACGAGGCGGTGGATCTCGTGATCCTGGATGTCATGATGCCTAAGCTGAACGGGATTGACACCTGCCGCAGAATCCGGGAAACCTCGTCCATTCCCATCCTGATGCTGAGCGCCAAGAGCGAGGATATGGATAAAATCCTGGGACTGATGACCGGCGCGGATGATTATATGATTAAACCGTTCAATCCGCTGGAGCTGACGACTCGCGTCAAAACACTGCTGCGGCGCTCCACCTTATACAATGCGGAACTGCATCGAGAGGACAGCGAGCGGATTGAGATAGATGGGCTCGACATTAACCGGACTACGCATGAAGTAACGGCCAACGGCAAAGCGATTTCTCTGACGGCGAGAGAATTCGAGATTCTGTATTTGCTTGCCCGCCAACCGGGGAGAATCTTTAGCGCCGAGGATATCTTCCAGCAGGTCTGGAAGGAGAAATATTACGTATCCAATAATACGGTCATGGTTCACATCAGCAACTTGCGGGACAAGCTCGAGAAGGAGCTGGGTTATAAGCTCATTCAAACGGTATGGGGCGTCGGGTACAAAATCCATGCGTAAGCTGCAATGGAAGATCATTACACTGTTTTTTGCCAGCGGAGCCCTGACCTTGGCCATACTGTTCATCGCGCAGCAGATCTTCCGATTGATCGGCCGGGAATACTGGAAGGAGCCCTGGGTAAACACCCTTTTCAGAGTTGATCGTACTTTGGAGGATTTCTTCGGTTTCCCCATCATCCCGACGATCATCGGCATCGTGCTGTTTATCTGTATGGTACTCCTCCTGAGTCAAGGCACGATTCGTCAAATCAATCAATTAATGGAGGGTACACAGCGTTTGGCGAAGGGCGAATTGGATGAAGAGATTATCGTTAGCTCGAATGACGAACTGGGCCAGATGGCAACGCACATCAATCAAATGGCCAAGCAGCTCAAGCTATCGCTGGAAGAGGAACGAATGGCGGTCCAGTCCAAGAACGAGCTGATCAGCAACGTCTCGCATGATCTGCGCACTCCCCTCACCTCCATCATCGGGTACTTGCGGCTGGTCAATGAAGACCATTACAAGGATGAAGTCGAGCTCCGGTATTATACCGATATCGCGTACGATAAGTCGCTGCGCTTAGGCGGACTCGTGAACGATTTGTTTGAATACACACGAATGGGGTATTCCCCGATGAACAGGGTTGACATTAATTTGGTGGAGCTCCTCGCACAATTGGCCGTGGACTTTTCACTAACCGGGCAGCAGGAAGGCGTACAAGTTAACTTCACACCTGAAACGGAGAAAATCATGATCTCCTCGGACGGGGATAAACTGATGCGCACCTTCGAGAATCTGCTGTCCAATGCGGTACGGCACGGTCGGGAAGCCGGGGTGGTGGATTTGAAGGTATCAAGTGATCCGAAGTTTGCCGTCGTACAGGTCATCAATTACGGCCCCCCGATCCCTCAATATGCAATCCCCTATCTGTTCGAGCGGTTCTACCGGGCGGATGAATCGCGCACCGATCAAACCGGCGGCTCCGGACTTGGCTTGGCTATTGTCAAGACCATCGTGGATGCCCATCACGGCACGATTCAAGTGACCAGTAATACGGAACGGACGATGTTTGAAGTTCTCCTACCTTTAGAGACTCTTGAAAATTAACAAAATAAAACATTTAATATTCGACACACAATTCCATTTTCCGATAAAATAGGGGGTGAATGTCTTCATCGCCTTGCCGCTCTTGTGCAAGGTACATGAAAGGAATGATCCCCCATGACTAATATACTATTTACCAACTTTTGTATATTTGTGACTTTCTTATACTTGTCCGGACTGCTGTCCAAAAAATATGTAGCAGGCGTTGTGACGCCGTCCACCAACGTTAAGATCAACGCTGGACTGCTCTTTGGCATTTACGGGATCATCTTGATGTACTATTCTTTCCCGATTGACCCCCGGTTTTTCGCGGATTTGCGGCATCTGGCCATTGTCGTGATCGCCAGCTACTTGGGTTGGCTTCCATCCCTGATTGCCGGCGTGCTCATTGCGCTCGGGCGATTGATTCTGTTCGGCATGTCCGCTTCCTCTGCCATTGCGGGAGCCGGCATGCTACTGATCGGCATCATATGCGGGACGGTATCTCGTATCCATTGGAATCGTTTAAACAAAATGCTGCTCATGAGCGTATCGAGCATGCTGGTGCTCCTAGGCATTATGTGGATGAATATCCAGGACCACCATAAGGTATATACTGTCTTCACACAGCACCTTATCATATCCGTCCTCGCCACGGTGGTCATCTACATGTTGACGGAGTATATCAACACGTCCAATCAACTATTTCTGCAGATGAAGAAAAATGCGGAAACGGATTACCTGACCAGTCTTCACAATTTGCGCCAGTTCGAGCAGCTGTTGTCGGAACGTTTTCTCGAAGCCCAGCATTTCAGCGAACGGCTGGGTGTTCTTGTCGTGGACATTGATCATTTCAAAAAAATAAACGACACCTACGGCCATGCGGCCGGAGATGCCGTTTTGCAGCAGCTCAGCAAAGTGCTGAGGGAGCATTCCCGTTCTTTTGATGAAGTGTCCCGCAACGGCGGGGAAGAATTCTCGGTGCTGGTTCCGGAAGCCACCATTGACGAGACTGCCGCTATTGCGGAGCGAATCCGGGCCGCCGTAGCGGATCATATCTTTGTCCTGGAAAACGGAACCAAGATCCGGATCACCGTGTCGATTGGCGCTGCCGTACATCCCGATACGATCCGGTCGAAAAATGCCAAGGAGCTGCTTCAGCAAGCAGACCGCGAGCTGTACCGCGCCAAAGACAGCGGGCGCAACCGCGTATGCTCCGCTCCCGAAATCCATGATCTTATTCTTTCTTAATTCGAATCCGTCTTCAGTATTTCTTCAATAGCAGTCAGCGTATCTGAAGACAACTTCATACCGGAAGCCTTCACATTCTCTTCCACCTGCTCCGGACGGCTGGCCCCCACCAGAGCACTAGCTACGTTGTTCTGCCGCAGAATCCAGGCCAAGGCCAATTGGCCGACGGTCATACCCAGCTCGCTTGCAACATCTCCCAGGGCCTGCACCTTCTGAATGCGATCTTCACTCATTTTAAGCCGATCGGCTCCAATCTTTGATGCGCGGCTGTTCTCCGGCACGGCTTGCTTGGAGGCGTACTTGCCCGTCAGAAGCCCTTGTGCAAGAGGAGAATAAACCACTTGACCAATGCCCTTCTTCTCGCCTAACGGGATGATCTCCTCCTCGATCTTGCGCTCGAACATGTTGTACAGCGGCTGATTTACCACGATGCGATCCAGTAAATAGCGGTCCGCAACGGCCAATGCCGCTTCCATCTGGGCAGCAGTCCACATACTGACTCCTACATAGAGCACCTTGCCCTGCCGGACAAGGTCATCCAGCGCCCGCAGCGTTTCTTCTATCGGTGTTTCTTCATGATATCGATGGCAGTAATAGATGTCGACATAATCGGTACCCAGCCGCTTCAAACTCGCATCGCACTGCTCTCTAATATGTTTGCGGGAAAGTCCCTGATCATTCGGTCCGTCCCCCATCTTGCCGAATACCTTCGTGGCAAGGACATAGGATTCCCTCGGGAAGGCTCTCAAGGTTTCCCCGACAACCACTTCAGCCGCTCCTTGGGCATACACATTCGCCGTATCAAAAAAATTAACGCCGAGTCCATATGCAGTCTGAATCGACTTCACGGCATTCTCCCGTTCCACATATCCCCCGTACGTCAGCCAGCTCCCGAGACTGATATCGCTAACCTTCAGTCCGCTTCCGCCCAGTCTTCTAAACTCCATGTGTGAAACCTCCTTCATACAAGATAGATGCTTATTCTTTATTGTAACATCTTCCTGTACGATAGACAGTTGTGCCTTGTCTAACGTTTATAACCGGTCGATTTTATTTTCATCCTGACCGATACATGAAATTTGGCATGGGGGTAAATGGAGCGCCACTCCTCCATCTCCGTCTGGTTGTTCCAGTGCGTCCCTCCATACCGGAGGCCGAAACCGAGCGGGTCCAGGCCTGTTTTTTGAATCCTCTCCAGCAAGTTTTTCACCGCTTGAGATAGTTCCTTGCTAAACTGCTCTTCGATTTTATGCAGACCCTTCTGATTCAGTTGTGTTGGATCCTCTTTCTCTTCCAAAATCGCCGTTATCCGAATATTGAAATCAATCGTTTCTTCCCCTGGTTTATCCGTTACGATCTTGTATCTTGCTCGGGTTCTATCCGTGTTGACTTCAAGCAATTTGCCGTCCATTTTCGTCCCGAAATTCGTGCTTAGATTACGACGATCCAACAGGTTAAACAGCCTGGTTTCATCCGGCGTCAGAATCACCTTCACCTTGTCCTTATCCATCAAGGCTACTCTCTCGATATTCAGGATCTTGTCAGTGGTAGTTTCCACAACGGGCATGACCGGATCTTCCCCTTCCTCTAACATTCGACGGGACAAATCGAAGGAGTATGTCCTAGTAATGAAGGGAGATTCCGTCCCATCCTCGCTGAGCGCCAGAAATATTGCGTTCCCGGCAATCCGCTCCGTTGGAGGATCCGTCTTTAATACGGCTTCTGCCGTAGGTATAGCGAGGGCTGGATACATTAAGAGCTGCATATCCCGCCTCCGAACGGTCCAGTCCTGGATTTTGCTGATATCTTTTCGAGCATAGGCTTCTCCGTACATGACCCCCTTGCAATGACCAAAGTCAAGTTCCTTATCCACTTTGGATTTGACCTCCCTGATCGCTTCCGCAATACTTGTTGCTTCTTGTGTAATAAGGAAAGACTTCTTATCCCCAATCTTAGGGTCTCCTGAAGGAATCGCCATTTTGAAGGTAAATCGGTTCATATCGGGACTTTTCTCGGAGACGTCAATACCAATGGACACGACAAAAAGCCTCAGATCAATATCCCTAAAATCACATCCCGACACCAACAAGAAAGAGCAGCACATGAGCCAGACCAGCCATCG
Source organism: Paenibacillus lautus (assembly GCF_050482385.1). Classification (GTDB taxonomy): domain Bacteria; phylum Bacillota; class Bacilli; order Paenibacillales; family Paenibacillaceae; genus Paenibacillus_AQ; species Paenibacillus_AQ lautus_B. Next base: position 343,086 of record NZ_JBCNHV010000013.1, on the reverse strand, counting down.
CCTTAGGAATTTCATGCCTTCTTCCTCCTTTTTCTCCATACCGCATAGAATAACAGGGCAATGAGCAGAAATTCACCCGCGAACCGGACGTCCAGAAAGACAACCGCCATATCATTTAATATGTATTGATTAACGATGAACGACGTGCCGAAGGTAATTAGGGAAAAGAGAAGAAGCACCCACCATTCGATTTTCCTCCTTTTCGCCATGGCGTTGCCCTTTTCGACCTTTAATCCGAAGCTTCCCAGAATGAGTTCCTTACCCACATGCCAGTGGATGATGGAATTCACGAGGGAGAGACACATATACACCACGTAGAAGACATAGATCATCCGTTCAATGATAAAATAACGAATCCGCAGCGAGTCAACCGTCGAGAAGGCAGGGTACACGTGTCCTCCTGCGCCCGCAGCGCCCAATATGCCAATGGGTGCAAACATCGAAACCAGAAGGGTAAGCATACTGACCACCACAATCGCCCAAACATGGCGCACTCTGAATCGGTGAAAGATCCGATTGAATACCACCATGTTCACGTAGCCCGTAAATATAAAAGTTGCCGCCGCCACCGTTTCGTAATTGGGCATATTCCACGCATAGGTAATGATTTGCCTTACGGCATCCCAGCTGAAAAAGGGATTGCTGAATATACGCCATGACATGTAGACGATAATCGGAACACAGATGTACAGAATCATCTCCAGGGCATAAATAATGGACTCGGAATCCAGTCTGGCACTAAGTCCAACCACCACCAGAAACCCCATCAGAACGATATAGGGAGATACATCCGGACTAATGTAGCGAGAGGTAATATCAACGAAGCTTACCAAAGTAATTACGCTGGAGAAAAACCACGCGAGTCCGTATAAAAAAAGCAGGATACCGGATATCCACTTGGACATAACCGAGCGGAAAATCTCCGGCAGCCCCTGTCCTGGAAATTTCTGAATCAGTTTTACGAAGGTAAACAACAGCAGGGTCCCAATCGGTATGGATACGAGAATCGACATCAGCGCACCGTCAAAGCGATCCGAAATCAAGACGCGGGGGACATAATTAATGAGGTTGATGGTCGCATTGAGGAGGAAGAGGTAATAAAAATATTTATTTCTAACCACTTCGCTGATCTCCTTTCCTGTTCCAATCCAACGCAAACATCTTCAGGTAGGGTTTGCCAAAGGACCTGAGGCTCGTAAGGTACATGATCATGGCCACGATGCCGAGAACGATGCCAACCAAACCGAAGAAGGTGGCCAGGACAATGAACAAATACTTCGTGACGCGTATGCCGAAGCTCATCATACTAATCGGGATCACGAAATTCGTTATCGCGACGGCGGAAACCAAGATGATCATGATATTACTGACCAGTCCCGCTTCCGTAGCAGCAGTCCCCAGAATGAGACCCCCTACCGTGGTTGCGGTTTGACCAATCGCTTTGGGCAGCCGGACACTCGCCTCTGTCAGAAATTCCATCGCCAGCAGCATGAAGATCACTTCGAAGAAAGACGGGTATGGCACCGTAGCCCGACTTCCTGCAATAAGCAACGTAACCTGCATCCTCAATATTTCCGGATTGTAAGAGGTAAAGGCCACGTAAAAACTTGGTATCAGCACGGTGACAAACAATGCGATATACCGGATGACCTTGAGAAACCAGCCCACCGGGGGAAGCTGTATTTTGTCATCCATCGCCGTAAAGAAATCATTGAATATAGCCGGCAGTAAAATGGCATATCCCGTGGAATCCATCAACACAGCGATCTTTCCTTGAGATATATTCAATACGGTCCGGTCAGGGCGTTCGGTCAGCATGAGCGTCGGATACAGACGGAATTTAGGATGCATTGTATGTCTCTCGATTTCAGAGGCCGATTGCACAATATCCGCCTTGATCTCGGACAATCGCTTTCTAAGCTCCTGCAATACCGTTTCTTCCACTTTGCATGCATCATACATAATGATGATTCGAGTCTGTGATATTTTGCCAATGGTCATGAATTCCGTCTTCAAATTCACGGTTTGGTAACGGTGACGAATCAGATTCAGGTTCACCTCGATATTTTCCGTAAACGAATCATCGGGACCCTGAATAACGTTTTCCGTACTGGCGGGTTGGATGAAGCCTGCATTAACCAGCACGGCGTCAAACAGGAGCACGCTGTCCCGAATGAATATGGCTACGCAGCCCCTAAGTATATTACGGAGCAATTCCTGTTCATCTTTCGGCTCCACGCTTGAGGGAAAGGATCGGATGAATTGGTCGTATAAGTCCAAGGAATTCAGCTCATAAAAACGGTTGATCAAATTATCGTTAATCATGACAGGGTCGCACATGCTCTTAAGATAAATCAATAACGCGTGCTCACCTTCATTCTTCAGCTCGCGCTGCTCGATATCCCCAACATTTCGGAGATGCTCTTGCAGACATTTCTTAGCTTCCTCCGCATTTAGATATGGTTTGCTGGTCATGATACCACCCCTCATTTCACTAAATTCCGAATCTCCCGCTGTTTGTTAGGCTCTGCACAAATGTCCCAAATTATTTACAATCATCCAGAAAAACTTAGGAACACTGTAAATCGAAATCAGCTCGTTTCTAATCATTCCCATGTGGTAATAATGAAGACAAGAGTCGGAGTTTAAGGGCAACGCCCATAGAAACTGAGGAGGAATCATGAATGAACCCGTCCAATTCATCGCATCAAGAACTGCCGCAATTTCCGGAGTCGCTGTGGGTAGCGACAACTAAACTGCCCACCTTCCCCCGCTTGGCCGAAGATATTAAGGCGGATGTAGCCATCGTCGGAGCCGGCATAACCGGTATTACGACCGCTTATCTGCTTGCTAAGGCAGGCAAGGATGTCGTGCTAATCGAAGCAGGGCAAATCCTAAACGGAACCACAGGTCATACAACAGCTAAGGTTACAGCACAGCATGGGCTCATCTACCATGAATTTATGCATCATTTTGGGGAGGAGAAGACAAGACTCTATTACGAAGGCAATCGGGAAGCGATTGAATTCATTAGGGATATTATTAGCGGAGACGAAGAGAAATTTGGGCTGAAGCTAGAGGATGCCCATATTTACGCTCAACAGGATGACAAGTATCTCGCGAAGCTGGAGGACGAAATCAAAGCCTATGAAAAGCTTGGCATTCCGGGAGAATGGCAGGACAGCCTTCCTCTGCCTATCCAGATTCGGGGAGCCATTAAGATGCCTGGGCAATATCAATTCCACCCTCTGCAATATCTTAAGCATTTGACCGAACAATTTCTGGCGCTCGGGGGGCGGATCTATGAGAACACGACCATGGATGAAAAGGCCGAAACCGATGGACCGATCACGCTGCTGACCAAACGGGGCGGTCACCGGATTACTTGCAATCATGCCGTATCCGCGTCTCATTTTCCGTTCATTGACGGGAAAGGCTTCTTCTTCACGCGGCTGCATGTGGGACGCTCCTATGCCATTGCTGTCAAACCCGAAACCGCTTATCCGGGCGGGATGTATTTAAGCGTGGATCAACCGACCCGTTCCCTGCGGTCAGCTTCTTATGGCGGTGAGGATTTGGTTATCGTCGGAGGCGAAAATCATCCGACGGGCCGCAGCATCTGCACCCATCAGCATTACGAAAACCTGGAGCTGTTTGCAGGAAAGCTGCTGGGCGCTTCCGCGATTCCTTATCGCTGGTCGGCCCAGGACCTGATTACTCTGGACAACATGCCTTACATCGGGCCGATCACATCCAATCAGGACCGGATCTTTGTCGCGACAGGCTTCCGGAAATGGGGCATGACAACAGGAACATTGGCCGCGAACATCATCAGTGATCAAATCTTGGAGAAGGATAACCGTTACGCCGACGTCTTCAACCCGTCCCGCTTCATGGCAGATCCAAGCATCAAAACATTTGTTGCACAAAATGCTATGGTTGCGAAGGATTTCGTTTCCGGCAAGTTCGAAATGTCCCATGCTGATATTACCGAGCTGAAGGCAGGCGAAGGCGCCATCGTCCGCCATAACGGTCAGCGCGCTGGGGCTTACAAGGATGATAAGGGGAATCTCCATCTCGTGGATACGACCTGTACCCATCTCGGCTGCGAAGTGGAATGGAATGAGGGCGAACGCTCATGGGATTGCCCTTGTCACGGATCACGCTACCGTTATAATGGCGAAGTGATTGAAGGGCCGGCCATTGAGCCGTTGAAGCAGTTGGATCCGGAGAGCTAAGCAGACGCTGCGCTCCCACAAGGTCTCTTACCTAAAAGAAGTGAAGCCCATGCAAGCTTCACTTCTTTTTTTATAACAGGGGACTACACACCAGGATGGCCTAAATTCAACCAAAAATAGCATATCTCTGGTATAATAAGCTTACAAATCGTTACGGGAGGGACAGCTATGGTTCTAGGCCCTGAGTATTTGGATCGAATTAAAGAGGACGTCTCGGAGAGAAAGGCAAAGGAGAAGCTGCGCGGTATCCGGCAGCAAAGCCTGCTTCATGATTTTTTAATGACCCTTGCTGCTGCAGGTGCCTTCATTGTCGTGGCTGCCATTTTTGGTTTTATCTTGTATAACATACGATATTAGAAGCCTTCCCCATGCTTCCAGGGTGGTAAGCCTCTGAAGTTATACTTTCTTGCATGTCCAAAAAGGCACCCTGACGGGTGCCTGTGTCATGTTATGACCTAGCCTGGATTAACCTAGTAAGCCTAAGCGATTTCTGGTGCCGGCTCCTCGCGGTAGGCCTCAAGCGATCGGTCCACGATGACCTGTATGAAATCCGGATCCATATCCTGAATCCATGGCATGGCGTTATTCCAAGCATTTTCCTCGATTTGAAGCGCGATCTGATTCTGCTCCCATTCATCCACCGTTCGATCCATCCGGTCACAGAGCTCTGTCAGCATCAGATCCATCGAATGGCCCAGCTCATGTGCAAATACCACCGCAAAATAGGCATGAAACAGCTCAAGTGTGCCAAACAGCTGTAAACACTGCTGGCGTATGACTTCGGTATACATCGTCACGCTGTGCGAATTCATAACATATTTCCCGCCGATTAACCGGCCCCCTGGGAAATACGCCTCCATCTCCACGGTGACACTGCTGCCCGACCGACGTAGAAGCTCTTGCGTAATTCGGTTCAGTTCGGACTTATTCAATAATGATCATGGCTCCCTTTAAAGATATAAACAACATTATAAAAGAACCATATGAAAATGCAATATCAAATATGCCTGCCAGCTTACTCTAGACCTACCAAAAACCTTTAATTAAGCTAAAAAAGAAGACCCACTCCGCACTCGAATGGGTCTTCTTATGATGGTAATCCTCGCCTCGCTATCCAGCCTCATGCTGGTCGCTGAATTGACTGTTATACAGGTCCGCATAGAAGCCGCCTTGAGACAGCAGCTCTTCATGGGTTCCCTGCTCGATAATGCTGCCCTTGTTCATGACCAGAATCAGGTCCGCATCCCGGATCGTGGACAGCCGATGCGCAATGACAAAGCTGGTCCGGTCCTTCATCAGCTCATTCATCGCTTTCTGGATATAGAGCTCCGTCCGCGTATCCACGCTGCTGGTGGCCTCGTCGAGGATCAGAATCGACGGGTTGGCCAGAATGGCACGCGCAATCGTAAGAAGCTGCTTCTGCCCTTGCGATATGTTGGAGGCCTCCTCGTTCAGAATGGTATCGTAGCCATCCGGCAATGTCCGGATGAAGTGATCCGCGTGAGCCGCTTCCGCCGCTCGGATGATCTCTTGTTCCGTGGCACCTTCGCGTCCATATCCGATATTGTCCCGGATAGTCCCGTTAAAGAGCCATGTATCCTGCAGCACCATCCCGAACAGGCTGCGGAGTTCACCGCGCCGAAGAGCCGTAATATCCGTGCCGTCTATCGTAATCTTGCCCTTATTCAGCTCATAGAACCGCATCAGCAGATTAATGAGCGTAGTCTTGCCTGCACCGGTCGGGCCGACGATGGCGACCGTTTGCCCGTGCCTTACGTCTACATTCATATCCTCGATCAGAAGCTGGTCTGCTTTATAGCCGAAACTCACGTTCTCGAAAGACACATCGCCAAGCGGCTGCTTGAGTGCTGCCGGAGCTGTATGCTCTGACACTTCTTCTTCCTCATCCAGCACTTCAAATACGCGCTCTGCCGATGCTATGGTAGATTGAATGACGTTTGCGATATTCGCAAGCTGGGTGATCGGCTGCGTGAATTGGCGTGAATATTGAATGAATGCCTGAATATCCCCGATCTCAATCGCTCTGCGGGTAACCAACACACCGCCGACAACACTGACGATCACATAACCGATATTGCCGACAAAACCCATCAGCGGCATAATGGTACCCGATATAAACTGGGCTCTCCACCCGGCATCATAGAGCTTGTCGTTAACCTCATTAAATTGTTCCATGGACTGTCGTTCCCGGCCAAAGGCTTTCACCACTTTATGACCCGTGTACATTTCTTCCACATGCCCGTTCAACTCACCCAAATGCTTCTGCTGAGCCACAAAATGCTTCTGCGAGCGCTTGGCAACCACAATTGTAACTATCACACTAAGCGGTAGGGTCAGAATAACCACTAACGTCAACAGCGGGCTGATCGTGAGCATCATCACGATGACGCCGACCAGCGTGACTATTGAGGTAATCATCTGCGTCAAGCTCTGCTGAAGCGTGCTGCTGATATTGTCCATATCGTTGGTCACCCGGCTCAGCGTTTCCCCATGCGTCCGAGCGTCAAAATATTTAAGCGGCAAACGGCCGAGTTTGTTGTAAACATCCTTGCGCAAATCATACACGGTCCGCTGGGCCACGCCAGCCATAACATATTGCTGGATGTAAGCAAACAGTGAGCTTAAGAGATACAAGCCTGCAAGCCAGAGCATGATCGTCCGAATCGCGTCAAAATCGATCCCGGCCCCCGGCACGCCTTGCATCTTGGCCAGGAAGCCTTTGAACAGGATCGTGGTTGCATCCCCCAATATTTTCGGGCTCACGATGCTGAATATCGTACTGAGAATAGCTGCGATCAAGACGATCATCAGCTTGCCGGTATGCGGTTTGAGATATCGCGTTAACCGGCGAAAAGTGCCTTTGAAATCCTTGGCTTTCTCCCCCGCCATTCCAGGACCGTGCGGTCCGCCGCCAAAGGGACCGCCCGGTCCCCGAGGATGTCCTCCCCGTTTCTTCTCACTCATGCGATCTCCTCCTCTGACAGCTGCGAGGTGACGATTTCGCGGTACACATCGCTGGAACCCATAAGCTCCTCATGCGTGCCGATGCCAGCTATACGTCCCTCATCCAGTACAACAATCCGGTCAGCGTCCATGACGGTGCTTACCCGCTGAGCAACAATCAGAACGGTAGCTTCCGTCGTTTCCTCGCGGAGCGCTGCGCGAAGATTGGCATCCGTCTTGAAATCCAGCGCCGAGAAGCTGTCGTCAAACACATAAATCTCGGGTCTGCGAACCAGCGCCCTTGCAATCGAGAGCCGCTGCTTCTGACCTCCGGATACGTTGCTGCCGCCTTGCGAAATCTCGGCATCGTACCCGCCTTCCATGGATGAGATGAAATCGGCCGCCTGAGCAACCTTCGCTGCATGCCGGATTTCCTCGTCCGTCGCATCTTCCTTACCATAACGGATATTCTCCGCGATGGTCCCGGTGAAGAGCAGCGCCTTCTGCGGTACGAATCCGATCCGGCTCCGCAGGTCCTCCTGAAGCATGTCCCGAATATCCGTACCATTAACGAGAATCCGTCCCGAGCTCACGTCATAAAAACGAGGGATTAAGCTGATCATCGTCGATTTTCCCGAACCGGTTCCACCGATAATGGCGGTGATTTCACCCGGCCCGGCACGGAAGGAAATATCGGATATGGCGGGCTCCTCTGCACCCGGATAATAGAAGGTCACATCCTGGAATTCAATCGATCCCTGCTGCACGCCGGTATTACGCGGCTGCTTCGGATCATGGATCTCCGGCATCATGTTCAATACCTCATTGATCCGGACCGCCGATGCCTGTGCACGCGGAATCATGACAAACATGACGGATAGCATGATCAGCGAGAACATAATCATCATCGCGTATTGGAGAAATGCCATAAGGTCGCCGACCTTCATGTGGCCACTATCGATTCGCAGCCCCCCGAACCAAACTATAGCCAGCGTTGCAAAGTTCATGACCAGCATCATGACAGGCATCATCGCACCCATGATTTTATTCACTTTGATGGAGGTGGCTGTCAAATCCTCGTTTGCATCATTAAAGCGGACGGTTTCATGATTCATCCGGTTAAATGAACGAATGACCCGGATTCCGGTCAGATTCTCCCTCAGCACGCGGCTCAGCGTATCGATCTTCACCTGGATCGCTTTGAAGAGCGGAATCCCTTTTTTGGCGATGAGGAAAATAGCCAGGGCCAGAATTGGCAGGACGATGAGAAGGACCGTGGTCAATCCAGGGTCTCTCGATACGGCCATTATAATGCCCCCAATACACATCATCGGCGCAAGCGCCATCATGCGAAGGATCATGATCGTGACCTGCTGCACTTGCGTAATGTCGTTCGTTGTACGGGTAATCAGGGATGCCGTACCGATCTTGTCAAATTCCTGCAGCGTGAAATTTTCGACATGGGAGAAGACGCGTCCCCGAACAATCTTCCCGAATCCCGTAGCTGATTTGGATGCCAAATAACTCGCGGCAATGGAGCACACCATGCCCCCTGCTGCTACCAGGAGCATAAAGCCGCCCACACGCCAAATATAAGGCACATCTCCCTTCACGATGCCGATATCCACGATGTCCGCCATCAAGGTCGGCAGGTAAAGATCAGACAGACACTGGAAAAATGTGAACAGCAGGACAAAAATGACCGCTGTCCGGTACGGTTTCAAATAGTGAAACAGTTTTAACAAATTCCCCACCCCTACTCATTGTCTGAAGTCGTTTCGTTCGTTTTGTGCTTTTGCTCGCGAAAATGATACACCTTCGTTAACAGCTCCGTTAGTTTGACGCTGTCCTCTTCTCCTAAAAATTCCACCAGCTCGTTAAAGTTGTTTCTGACGTTCTGATAGGTTTCTTGGACAACGCGATTCCCTTCCTCCGTAAGCTGCACACGCACCGCACGTCGATCCTGTACATCCATCACCCGCTCCACCAGACCTTTGCTCTCCAGAGCGTTGATAAATTGAGTGATCGTCGGTGACGTAACATTCATCATACTGCTGATTTCGGACACTTTCATGCCAGGACCATCAGGCACGATATGATGTTTAAGCCCCATCAGAACGCGAATCTCGCCGGGCGTATGGCCGGAAATCAAGTGCCGATCCCATTCCTGCTTATGGAACATGCGAATGCTGTACAAGAGCCTGCCGGCTACGCTATCTTCTCGCCGGTCAGCCTTCATGCACAGCCCTTCCCGCGAATCTTTTTCCTCTTTCCCGTTGTTCCCTTTGGGTAAATCTGGATGTATATTCTCTTCCATGGTCCACCTCTTTTCTGCAACTACTTAAACAAATAGATAGTCTGCCAATTTATTTGGTTCCCTAACTATATACCCGAAGAAGACCGAAGTCAAATCGACTCCGGACCTCTCGTAACATCCATTATTCGTCATCGTACATAAGCTGCTGGTAGTTCCCTCTGCGGTCTCTCTCGCTCTTCCGCGAGGACTTGCCTGAGCTCTTATTCTGGCGGCGGGTGCTGACCCTCTCTTTACTGGCAATATAGGCGAGCTCCCGCTCCGTTTTCTTGTAGTTCGCATATCGTTTTGCATCCAGCGTTCCGGCCTGCAGCGCTTCCTGAACCGCACAGCCGGCCTCCGTCTCATGGCGGCAATCCTGGAACCGGCACTGCTGCACCAGTGCGGAAACATCCGCAAAGGTTGCCTCGAACCCTTCTTCCGAATCCCACAGCTGCAGCTCCCGCATGCCTGGCGTATCCACCATAATCGCGCCTCCCGGCAGCACGAAAAGCTCCCGGTGCGTCGTGGTATGCCGTCCCCTTGCGTCTTCTTCACGTATCCCCTGAACCCGCTGCAGCTCCTGGCCGGACAGCCAGTTCAGGAGGGTGGATTTACCGGCCCCGGAGGTACCCGTAATGGCAATCGTCTTCCCCTGTATCAGATAAGGCTGCAGCTGCTTCTTTCCTTGATCCATCAAGGAGCTCACCGCATAAACCGGCACGCCCGGTGCAACAGCCTCTACCTGTGCGACATAATCTTCCGGCGATTCACATAGATCCGCCTTGGTAAGCAGCACAACCGGTGCGGCTCCGCTCTCCCAGACCGCAATCAGGTAGCGTTCAATCCGGCGAACACTAAAATCCTTGTTGAGTGCGTTAATGATAAACACGGTATCCATGTTCGCGGCAATGATCTGCTCATCCGGCACGCTTCCTGCTTCCTTGCGCGTCACAGCAGATTGGCGGGGGAGCAGCTTATGAATGACGGCACGGGATTCCCCTTGCAGCGGTTCCACCATGACCCAATCGCCAACAGCGGGAAAGTCACTTTTGCTGGTTGCCTCGTATTCGTATTTGCCCGTGACAATCGCGGACTGCTCTCCCTCTTGCGTGATAATGCGGTATTGCTTCGAGAATTGGGCTGTGATGCGTGCCGGAACCAGCGCTTTATCCTGCTGCGGGATCTGCTCAGCCAGCAAACTCCAATGTTCATTCCATCCATATGCTTGCAGCGTAGTCATGTCTTGTTTAGTCAAATTCGTGATATCCCCTTATCGTTATTGGATTGGTTGTTATCAAACACAAAAAAAACCGCAGATTTGTATCCGCGGCTGATCTGAATCTATACAAGAAGAAGGCATCAACCCCCATACAGCCACAGTCAAGCCGTTAAAGGTCATACCAAGCCCTTAAATAGACACAAAAAACCCGCAGGATACCAAGCACGGTCTCCTGCGGGTTCTTGAGTAGGGAGTTAAAGACAAGTATGATTACATGCCTTATACCCCTATACCATTAGAATTTCCCGTCCAAAGAGACCAACGTCAATGCGACCCATCCACTATGCATCATAACCATTTGACATCAGCCTCCTTCAGCTAAATTAATATATCCGTATTATAGGGGTCATATTTCCAGGTGTCAACATCTCAAGCAAAAATTAGATGCGCCTGTAGTGCCTCCATTCCTCCGGCAGCAGCATCCCATACTGGCGATTTAGAAAGCGGTCATCCACTAGCGTCAGTGTCCCGCTGTCCTGCTCTGAGCGGATCAAGCGCCCTCCGGCCTGCAGCACTTTGTTCATGCCCGGGTACACATAGGCATAATCGTATCCCCGCTTGCCGGTACGGTCGAAATAATCCTTGATGATATCATTCTCGAAGGATAGCTGCGGCAATCCTACGCCGATGACCACGACGCTCGAAAGCCGTTCTCCCTTCAAATCAATGCCTTCGGAGAAAATACCGCCCATCACGGCAAAGCCGATCAGCGGATCTTCCGCATCCGCCTGGAAGGCATTCAGGAATGCCTCCCGCTCCTCCTCACTCATCCCATGCCCCTGAAGCAAGGTACGGGCTCCAGGATTCATTCTTGCAAACGCCTCATGAATATCCTGCATGTAAGGATAGGACGGCAGGAAGATCAGGGTGTTCACCGGCTTTTCCTGAACCAGCGCACTCAGCATGCGAACGATGGCCTCGCTATTGCGCTCCCGATCCTTAAAGCGCGTCGATAACGGCAAAATTCGAACATCCAATTGCTCGGAAGAGAAGGGGGAGGGAATCGAGAGACTGTAGTCCTCTTCCTCTGCTCCCAGCATGTCGCGGTAATACCCGAGCGGCATGAGGGTTGCCGAGAAAAATACGCTGGAGCGGTAGTTTTTTCCCGCTTGCTGGAGCAAATACGAGGGGTCCAGACAAAACAGCTTGAGAAACACCTCGCTCTGACTCATCTCCGCATACGTGACAAAGCGGTCGTCATACAGCTTGGAGATGCGCAGATACCCCTGCACAGCAAAATAGCACTCCAGAAGCGCATCGGCTTCATCCCCGCTCTTGCCAGTCATCAGTTCGGCCTCTGCCTGGAGCGAAAAATCCTCCAGCAGCTCCACCATCATCTCCGGCTGCTGGGACCCGACAATCCGCTCTTCCTCCCTACTAACCTTGCGCAGCACTTTAAATCGGTTATTCACCCGCTTCGCGGCGTTGTAAAGCGCGGGATTGCTCTCTTTGTAAGCTCGTTGCAGTTCCAGAAAAGCCGATTTATTCAGCTCAGCCGAAAACATTCCCCGCGCCCGGTCTACCAGATTGTGCGCCTCGTCAATGAGCAGCACACTGCGCTTCTTGACGTCCTCCGGCATCCGCTTGAAGGATACACGCGGGTCAAACACATAGTTGTAATCGCAGATGACGGCATCGGCGGCGTACGCGGCATCCAGCGAGAACTCAAACGGACACACCGTATGCTTCCGGGCGTACTCTTCAATAACGGGCCTCGTAATCAACGTTTCATTCGAGAGCAGATCCAGTATGGCGCCATTAATCCGGTCATAGTAGCCCTCCGAGAACACGCAGCCCATCTGACCGCAGCCCTCAGCTTCACGGAAACAAATCTTGTCCTTCGCCGTCAGCGTGACCGTATGCATGCAGAGTCCTTGACGCTCCATGCGCGCCATGGCTTCCTCCGCGGTCGTTCGGGTGATCGTCTTGGCTGTCAGATAAAAAATCCGCGACAACAGGCCTTCGCCGATCGCTTTAACCGAAGGAAACAGCGTGGATATCGTTTTCCCTATGCCCGTTGGTGCTTTGGCAAACAATTTCCGTCCTTCCCCGATGCTTTTATAGACGGCTCCGGCCAGCTTCCGCTGCCCCTCGCGGTAGGCGGGAAACGGAAACTTCAGTTCCTGGATGCTTCGATCCCTCCGCTCGCCGTGTTCCCGCAGCAGGTTGGCATAAGGTGCATAAGCCGCCACGACCTCCAATACGAAGGACTCCAGCTGGGCGAAGCTCCATTCTTGTACGAACTGCTTCCGCTCTCCACTCGGGACTTGGAAGTAGGTTAATCGCACCGCCATCTTCGGAATCTCATGCTGCTTCGCGTACATAAAGGCATACATTTGGGCCTGCGCCCAATGAACCGGGTACGTGTGCTCCGTAATCTCGCCTAAATCGCCGGAGGTCGACTTAATCTCGTCAATCATCATCCGCTCTTCCTCTTGAATCAGACCGTCGCAGCGGCCTTCCACCACAAACAGAAAGTCCTCGTAAGGAATCTCCACTTCCAGCTGAACTTCCTTCTGATCGTTCTCACCATAATCGCGCTGTACCTGTTGATGTGCACGGGTCCCCTCGGTAAGGGAGGTCGCCGTGCGAAAACCCGAGGTAATGCTGCCGCTGCGAAAGACATATTCCACCAGCGGCCTGACGGATATTTGAATAGTATGAGGCATGATGGTCTCCTTCGTTCATGTTCTATGAAGGGTATTATACCAAACATTCGTTCCTGAAAGCGAAGCATCCAGCTTCATTCGGCAACAAAAAGCGTGCAGACGGCATCCTGACAGGATCGCGTTCTGCACGCTGTATGCAACAAATATTTACGGGGCTTTCTTCTGCATCTGATCCAAACTCTTGAACTCGTACCCCCGGTTCCTGGCTTCGTCAATGATCCGCCCAAGCGCCTCGGTGTTGTCCTTGGAGATCGAGTGCAGCAGAATCACAGCGCCCGGATGGAGCTGCGCGGTTACCTTATCATAAGCATACTGCGCACCGCGCTGGGACTTCACGTCCCAATCCATATACGCGAGCGACCAGAATACATTGGTATAACCCAATTGTTGGCTGGTCGCCAGCGATCGCTCATCGAAAATGCCGCGCGGTGTACGCAAATACTTCATATCCGGCTGACCGGTTATGCGCATAACCTCCTTCTTCACCCGATCCAGTTCCTCGGTCAGCTTCTCTGCCGAGATCGTGGTCACATCCGGATGATTCCAGGAATGGTTGCCGATAATGTGTCCCTCCGCCGTCATCCGCTTCAGCAGATCTTCCTGTGTCTTTACGTAGTGCCCGGTCACGAAAAAGGTGGCAGGCACCTTCTTCTCTTTGAGCGTATCTAGGATACGGGAGGTATATCCGTTCTCGTATCCGTTATCAAACGTAAGATAAAGCTCCTTCTGCTCGGCATCGCCCATGAAGATCGCGCCGTATTTTTGCAGAAGCTCCTTAAAACCCTCCTCGTTGATGGAGGGCAGCTGGCCATTGACGCTTTTTTTGAATCCAAAATGAAACGGACCGCTTCCTGCCGCCAAAGCCGCTCCGGTGATGGTCAGCATCACCGCCAAGCTCATCAGAAGCGCAAAGGCCGACCGAAGGATACCACGTTTCTTCATATCCGTTCTCTCCTTCTTGTTGTGATATGGATTGATTCCCCTCATGAAAGACGTACAAGGGTTGCATCACCTAATATCCCACAAATCGGAGCAAACTATGTGTTAGCCAAAGAAAGCCCTGTCACCGGACGCAGCAGGTTTCACGTGATTTTGATCAATCGGCCCTTCTGATGACTCTGAACCGCGTACTCGATCATGCGGATGACGTTACGGGCTTCTTCAGGCTGTACGGGCAACGGGCCATCCTGAAGAATCGCTTCGGCCAGACCCTGATAAAAGGCCTGGTAGCGTCCGGGCAGCGTCTCAATCTCGCCCTGAACCGCCAGCCCGCTCAGCTCGGTAGCAAGCTCCCCGTATTGGTCCGGCTGGTCCTCACCCCAGCCCGCATCCCCTGGGCGCATTCCCTGCTTCAGCTGGCCTTCCTGAGGGTCCGTTCCATATTTCAGGAAGCTTCCTTTATCGCCGTGCAGCTCGAATTTCGGGCCGGCTTGCCGCACCAGCGAACCGGAATGCAGAATAACGCGAAACGTTTTGTACCCCAGCACTAGATGAAAATAATCATGGGCTTTGGACCCTTTGCGCTCCGTTCTCAAATCCGCCCACAGTGTCTCCGGCAGCCCAAACAGAAACAGCGCCTGATCAAGCAGATGCGAACCCAAATCGTACAGGATGCCGGACCCGGGAATTCCCCGTTCCCTCCACCGCTCCGATTGCACTTCCGGACGGTAGCGGCTGAACTGGGACTGGTAAATGGAAAGCTTGCCGAGCGCTCCCGTCTCCAGCAGATTGCGAACGGTCAGAAAGTCATTGTCCCAGCGGCGGTTGTGATATACCGTCAGCAGAACTCCCTTCTGCTTGGCCAAATCAATCAGTTGGTCCGCTTCTGCGGATGTTACGGTGAACGGCTTCTCGACGACCACATGCTTACCAGCCTCGATGGCTAACCGGGTATATTCGTAATGCGTTGCATTCGGACTCGTAATGATGACAACATCAATATCCGGATTAGACAAAAGCTCATCCACGCTATCAACAACCGCCGTATCAGGCAAATCATTATGAACCTTGTCCGGATCGGATGACACGACCGTGTGGACTTTGTAATCCGGCACGCTTCTCAGGATAGGTGCATGAAACACCGACCCGGACAGGCCGTAGCCGATGATTCCCGCTTGTATTGCCATAGAGCAAGCCTCCTCTTCCCATGGTTCTATGTTGATTCGATATGTATCGCTTTGATTCCTTGCAACATCTTAACATTCCGCAAATATTTTACAACCTCAAATAATACAGCCGCCTGCACATTTATCACGGTGCAGGCGGCTGCTCAATTGCCAATGCAAAAGATAACCTGAAGACCTCTTCCGGCTTAGCAGATTTTAGTAAGGATCCGCCTCATGGCCCATGCGGTTAGCATCCTCAACCGCCTGCTCTCGGTCGGGCTCGTTCGAGCCCTTTCTGGCCTGCTCGAGTCCTTCCCGTACGCGGCGTCCATATTCCTCATCCGCCTTCGTAAAATATTCCACCATCTTGTCTTGAATCCGGATATCACATTGGATGAGCGCACCCACCAGATTGCGAATCAAGTCGTTTCGCTCCCAATCCTCAAAGGCTCTGTACGTATCCCCGGCCTGCTTGAAGTCCAGCGGACGGTCCAGCTTTTGCCGGACGAGGTTGGCATCATAATGGGGCTGATGCGGTTTTGCTGTCTGCGAGGCTTCCACTAAACCGTCGGTCATGGAAGGCTCGTAATCCACATGCGGGCTTTGCCCTGGTGCCTTATCCACGTAATAAGACATCTGCCCGCCGCGCTGGTTGGTAGCGACCCGCTTCTTCGGCGCATTGATCGGCAGCTGCAGATAATTCGTGCCGACGCGATGCCGCTGGGTATCCGAGTAAGAAAATGTACGACCTTGCAGCATCTTGTCGTCCGAGAAATCGAGTCCATCCACCAGTACGCCCGTACCGAAGGCCGCTTGCTCCACTTCGTTATAGTAGTTCTCCGGATTGCGATTCAGCACCATTTTGCCTACCTTCAGGAACGGGAATTGATCTGCCGGCCACAGCTTGGTTGCATCAAGCGGATCAAATTCCAGCTCCGGGTGCTCATCATCGCTCATAATCTGAACGCATAACTCCCATTCCGGATAATCCCCGCGTTCAATGGCCTCATATAAATCCTGCGTTGCGTGGCTGTCATTCATGGCCTGGATCTTGTTTGCTTCTTCCTGCGTGAGGTTCTTAATGCCTTGCTTGAGCGGCTCCCAATGGTATTTGATCAGCACACTATGGCCATCTGCATTGACCCATTTGTATGTATTTACACCTGAGCCCTGCATTTGACGGTAGTTGGCCGGAATGCCCCATGGGGAGAAGACAAACGTGATCATATGCGTCGCTTCCGGGGAACGGGATACAAAGTCGAACATGCCGACTGGACCCGGAACGTTGGATACGGGATCCGGCTTGAACGCATGAACCATGTCCGGAAATTTGAGCGGATCGCGGATAAAAAATATTTTCAAGTTATTCCCAACCAGATCCCAGTTGCCTTCTTCGGTGTAAAATTTCACGGCAAACCCGCGCGGATCCCGAAGCGTTTCAGGTGAGCCGGAACCGTGGATAACGGTTGAGAACCGGACAAACACCGGCGTGCGCTTGCCTTCAACCTGAAACAACTTGGCCCGGGTATACTTCGAAACAGGCTCATCGCCTACTTTCCCGTATGCTTCGAAGTAACCGTGAGCGCCAGCACCCCGTGCATGCACGACGCGCTCCGGAATGCGTTCCCGGTCAAAGTGCGTGATCTTCTCCAGATAATGATAATTTTCCAGGGTCATCGGACCCCGATTCCCTACCGTTCTCACATTCTGATTATCCGAAATAGGATGTCCCTGACGATTAGTCAGCGTATCCTCCCGCTCCGTCTCGCCGCGGTTCTGGGCAAAGCCTTCCCGACCTGGGTTCGTTCCATTATCACCATCATGTTCATGGCCACTCACGAATGTCATTCCTCCTTGGATATAAGGCATGTAAAATGGTTCTCTTACTATGGATATTATGTCCAAGGCGTGAAAATGTATGAAATGCCCCTTAATTTAAAACAAACTTAATCCTGCTCACCCAACAGGGCGCGGGTAAAGCTGATCCATTCCCTGACGGCAAAGGACAGGTACCGGTCCTTCCTCCAAATCATCCCGAGCTGCCAGGGAATGGACGGGTTGTCCAGCGGCAGTATCGTCACGCGCGAAGAATCGATTTCCTTACAGATCGTCTCCGGGAGCAGCGCGATGCCCAGATTGGCGGCCACCA
The DNA here is from genome assembly GCF_050482385.1 of Paenibacillus lautus. Taxonomy (GTDB): domain Bacteria; phylum Bacillota; class Bacilli; order Paenibacillales; family Paenibacillaceae; genus Paenibacillus_AQ; species Paenibacillus_AQ lautus_B. The sequence goes on along the minus strand of NZ_JBCNHV010000013.1, from coordinate 325,386 downwards.
TGCCGCTGATGAGATCCCATTGTGAGCTTTCGTAGACCACCCTTGGCTCGAAGCCCGCGTTGACGCATTCGCGGATGATCCGGTCATGGAGCGTAAAGTCCTCTCGAAACAACACAAATGCCTCGTCGGCTAGCTCATTCAGGTGTACATGATCTCTGCCTGCCAGCCGGTGGGACGGATGGACCAGCAGATTCAGCTTCTCTTTCACAAAGGAATAATAGTGGAATACATCCTCATTGACCGGCAGCACCGCGACTCCGATATCGGTCTGACCGCTTTCCACATCCGCTTCCACCTTCTTGGCCCCATCCTCTATCAACTGAATGGTAATCTTCGGATACTCCCGGTGGAACTGCCCAATCACCTCAGGAAAAAAGCTCGAGCCTACCATGGGCGGAAGCCCAATCCGAAGATGGCCGCGCTTCAGGTTCATGAGATCCTCCAGTTCGGCCGATACCCGCTGAAAAGAATCCACCATCTGCTGCGCCTGCTGATACATGATATGACCCGCATCCGTCAGCTCAATCCGCTTGCCCTGCCGGTAGAACAAGGTTACGCCCCACTCGTCCTCCATGTTTCGAATCGTTTTGCTGATCGTTGGCTGCGTAATATACAGCTTCTCGGCGGCCTTGGTGAAGCTTTGGTTCCTCACAACCTCAAGAAAATACTCCAGGTGCCGTATATCCATCCGATATTCCCTCCGGTTTCTTCTATGTATAGATAAATGGAATGCATCTCATTCGATATATGCATTTTACCTATGAAAATTATCGTTGTAAAATTTCATCAACAATGAAAATAAAGGAGCCCGGTCATGATCAACATGTTAAAAGGAACACTCCAAGTGGCCGGTTTCATGCTTTTTTCCTTAGGGATGGATCAACTGGCCGCTTGGCTGAATATAGGGATTCCGGGCAGCATTCTCGGAATCGTTGTGTTGTTTATACTTCTCGAAACCAAAGTCCTCCGCCTGGAGTGGATCGAGCTTGGCGCCAATTGGCTGCTCGCCGAATTGCTGCTGTTCTTCATTCCTGCAGCGGTCGGCATCATGAAATATTTCCCGATGCTGGAGGCCGAAGGACTCCAGATTCTTGCCGTGGTTTTGTTCAGCACCGTCATTGTGATGGTCAGCTCTGGACTGACTGCCGGCTTCATCTCATCCAGAAAGGAGCGTAAAACACCATGAACATCCTGCTGACGGTCATTCTCGGCTTATTATTGACGGTCGGGATTTATGGGGGGGCCAAAAGACTGTATCGCCGCCTGCCAAAGGTCTATTTATCGCCGCTCCTGATCACCCCGGTACTGATTGTTGTGATATTGACACAAACGGGGGTATCCTATGAATCATACAATGAAGGGGCGAAGTGGATCAGCAAGCTGCTTGGACCGGCTACGATCGCTTTTGCCGTACCTTTGTACAAAAACTTCCAAACCCTTAAAAAGCATGCGGTCGAAATTATGCTCAGCGTGCTGACCGGTTCGGTTCTGGCGATGTTATCCTCTGCAGTTCTTGCTAAATGGATGCACTTAAACAGCTCGCTGGCCACCAGTCTCGTACCTCGTTCCATAACAACGCCCATTGCCATGAACGTCTCCGAGGTCATTGGGGGCGTGCCGAACATGACCGCCGTCTTTGTCATTATGACCGGGATTCTAGGCTCCATGATCGGGCCGTTGGTCATGCGGATCTTCCGGATTCGGGGTGATATCGCCCGAGGTGTGCTGTTTGGGACCAGCGCCCATGGAACCGGCACCTCCAAGGCATTCGAATTCAGCTCCCTTTCGGGGACTATTTCCAGCATTTCGATGATCGTCGCCGCTCTCTTCACCCTCGGAACCGCACCGCTGATCATGTCTTTTCTTTATTAATATTTGCTAATGCCCTGACAAAACCGGCGATGGCCGGTTTTTTCGTTGTCTTTTTCATGTTGTTATAAGAAGCCTAAGGACTTACTTTAACTCTTTGACAACCTCCTCCGAAGAGGTCATAATTAGTTCTGTTCATTCATTTTGTAAAATAAATGGTATACAGAATGTATATCAACAGTAAGAATAACGTCTATCGATTCTTAAATAACGAATGGCCGCTGGAGTTTTCGGAAATGGGTTATGGCGGCATTGAAAGGAAGGCGATACAGGTGTTCTCCACCTCGCGGTTTCGGTTAACGATTACGAAGCCTTTTATATTTTTCTCTGTCATTATGCTGCTCAAAAGCTACCTGGCCTGGATGGTCATTTTTGATGATGTTATACCATGGAAACCGCTCATTACGGAAATCCCTTTTATTTGGCTTGTGTTCAGCTTAATCGAATGGTTCGCTTCCAAGCGAAAGCTCGCTGCCTATATGAGTGTTAACTTATTGCTAACCGCCATATTCTTTGCAGCCATTATGTATTATAAATATTATGGTGTCATTGTTACGTATCACGCGCTGGAGCAGGTCAATCAGGTAACCGCGGTAAGCAATAGCGTATTCTCCTTGATGGACCCTTACTATCTGCTAATCTTTACGGATATCATCGGTATGTTTTTTCTACTATGGCGCAGTGATCGCGTTAAAAAATGGAAGATTCGGCATGCCAAAAAAGAAAAGCGCAAAATCATTCCTATTGTTTTTGTCGTCTCTTTAATGCTGTGCCTATTCCAGATAATGCCGAACCGCGCAAGCATGAACGAAATCGTGAAGGCGCAGGAAATGGGCATTCTTAATTATGAGGCCTATACGATTTTCCAACAGGAGAACAAAGAGCTCGTGGATGCCAAGGCCATCACGCAGGATAAAGTCAACGAATTGAAGGGCGTCGGGGCGTCTGATCAGGAAGCTGTGCTCTCAGGTGTAGCCAAAGGGAAGAACCTAATCATCATCCAGATGGAGTCCTTCCAGAATTTCCTGATCGGTCTGAACATGGATGGCAAGGAAATTACGCCAAACTTGAACAAACTCGCTAAAGAGAGCTTATACTTCCCGAACTTCTACCAGAATGTCGGTCAAGGAAATACCTCGGATGCCGAGTTTGTGGTAAATACATCCTTCTACATTCCGCCGCGGGGAGCAGCAACGCAGCATTATGCGGACAGGGTTCTGCCCAGCCTTCCAAGGTTGCTGCAAGGAGAAGGTTATGATACAGCCACTTTCCACACCAATGTGGTGGAATTCTGGAACCGCGGAGAGCTGTACAAGGCCCTCGGGTTCAACCGTTATTACGATAAAGCGTTCTTCGGTGATGAAGATAAACTGTTCTTCGGTGCCTCGGATGATGCCCTGTACTCCAAAACATCGGCCGAGCTGAAGAAGATGGACGACGCCGATAAACCGTTCTATACCCAAGTCATCTCCATGTCGGCTCACCATCCGTTCACGATTCCCGAAGATAAATATCGGATGACGCTGCCGGAGCGATATGAAGGCACCTTTGTCGGCGACTACATCCGCTCGCAGAATTACGCCGATGATGCGCTTGGTAAATTCATTGAGCAGCTGAAGAAAGACGGCGTGTGGGATAACAGCCTGGTTGTTCTCTACGGCGACCACCTTGGACTTCCTATATATTCCTTGGACAACAAGGATAAAGAACTGATGCACGAAATTTATGGCCGTGATTATAACTACGGAGATATGATCAATATCCCGCTTATGATCCATGGAGAAGGCCTTCAGCCTGAAGTGAAGGAACAAGTCGGCGGGCAGATCGACCTCCTGCCGACGGTGGCCAACCTGCTCGGCGTATCGATGGACAATCAGCTTCATTTCGGTCAGGATCTGTTAAACAACACCGATAATAACTTGCTGCCGGAACGGTACTACCTTCCTTCTGGTACATTTATCAACAATACGACCCTGTACATTCCGGGAATCGGCTTTGAGGATGGAACCAAGCATCCCCTTCCGAACGTGGACGAGAAGAAGACCCAGGCTACCAAAGAAGAATTCGAACGCTCGCTGCAGCTGCTCCATCTGTCGGACAGCTATATTAGACAGCTGCCATACCATAAATAGTTCGTTGCTTAATAGGACAACTCTTTCGGATAATCGGAGGGTTGTCCTTTTTTTGCTTGGCAGAGAATGCCGGAAATCCTTGATCTATAAGGGTTTATACAGCCGAAGGCAACGGTTATTTGACATAGTGGCTTACTTTTTCTTATTATTAATAGCAATATACCTTGTTTTGAATACCGCATTCGTGGTGAAATTACGTACAACAACTCAAATGACTCATACTCATACGCTGACCATTAAGCCATATATTTTTCATGAACAAATCGATTATGAATTGTAGGAGTGACGATCCGACTTGGACCCCATACGAAGGACAAACAGAATTATATGTTCAACACTTGGCCTTCTTCTGATTGCTTCCGTTACGCATGTTCCCCTGGTGGACATCTCCGATTCCGCTGCCGCAACGCAGGGAATGGAAGCGTCTGAAGGAACTCTTCCATCGCCAACGCCGGTACCCAAGAGTCCGGAACCTGTTCGGTTGATGCTGGAGTCGAAACGCCATGTGTCTCTGCCTTCCTTGCATAACGTTACATGCCGCACCACGGATACCGGTATGTTTCTGCTCCTCAAGCACATGATGCTAGACCCTTTAAAATTCCGGTCGAATTATGTTGACAGCCATGCATAGTAAGTGATGGTTATTAAAAAACTAATTCGGATCAGATAAAAAAGGATGTGTTTTGTTTGGATGACAGTATAGGCTTAAATTTATTCTTAGTCGCTGTGCTTATCGCAGCTACCGCTTTTTTCGTTATGACGGAATTTGCTATCATAAGACTTCGTCCCAGCCGGGTAGACCAATTGGTAATGGAAGGGCGTAAAGGCGCGCTTGCCGTCAAAAAGGTAACTTCGAATCTGGATGGATACCTGTCTGCGTGTCAGCTGGGAATTACCATCACGGCACTCGGTCTTGGTTGGCTCGGGGAACCGACCATCGAGAAAATTCTTCACCCGGTGTTTGATAGCTTCTCTATTCCTGCTGCTATCGCATCGCTAATTTCGTTTTTGCTTGCATTTATTATCATGACTTATATACACGTCGTTATCGGGGAACTTGCGCCGAAGACGATTGCTATTAATAAAGCGGAAGCCGTGTCGTTCATCTGTGCGACACCTATTATCTGGTTTAACCGGATCATGTACCCGTTCATCTGGTTGCTGAACGGATCCGCCAACAAGATCGTTCGTCTGTTCGGCATGCATCCCGCCAGTGAGCACGAAGAAGCTCACTCGGAAGAAGAACTCCGCATGATTCTGAGCGACAGTTATGAGAGCGGAAAGATCAACCAAGCCGAATACGGTTATGTAAGCCGAATTTTTGCTTTTGATGATATGCTTGCCAAGGAGATAATGGTACCCCGTACCGATATGATCTGCCTGTATGTCGATAAGCCGCTTGCCACCAATCTGCAAATCATCAAGCGCGAGCAGTACACCCGTTTTCCGGTTGTACGCGGTGACAAAGACCAGATCGTCGGTATGGTAAACACCAAGCAGTTCTTCCTGGAGTTCGATGACAATTCCAACATCGACTTGACCAAGCTGATTCATCCGGCAATGACGGTATCCGAAGCGATTCCGATCAAGAAGCTGCTGCGGAAAATGCAGCAGGAAGGCACGCATATGGCCATCCTGATCGATGAATATGGCGGCACTTCCGGAATGATCACCATTGAAGATATTCTGGAGGAGATCGTCGGCGAGATCCGCGACGAATTCGACGAGGATGAAGAACGCGAGCTGACCCAGCCTGAGCCGAACCGCATCATTGCGGATGGCAAGGTATCCATTAACCGGATCAACGACCTGCTTCACACCGACTTGAGCACCGATGACCTGGATACGATCGGCGGCTGGCTGTACGGACATAACTCCGAGCTTGCCAAAGGTGATACATGGAGTTACGGCGACTTGACGTTTACCGTCATCGAGAAGAAGACTCACCGCTACACGAAGCTGCAAATCGTTAAAGAAACGGCTGAATCCGCAGCGGAAGAAGCAGCTGCCGTCGCGGCTGCAAGCGAAAACAACGAATAGATCATAGATAGCCAAGCCGCCATGCAGCCATTACCGGGTTATGCATGGCGGTTTTTTTGTTTGTATGTGGGAATGACATTTTAGCACTTTAACAAGTTATAACTCTGCTGTAATATAGAAATAATCTAATTTCATACATATGGGGGGCAGCAAGTCATGAATCGTCAAATCGCTATTATTGGAAGCAGCGGCGGCAATCTGTACAATCTCGGCGGCAAAGACCCGCTCAAGCTGCTCGATGAAATATTGATGCAGCTGGAGAGCGCAGGCCTGTCCTGTGGGGCACTGCAGTTTATTGCTGCCCAGGTCTCCATGGATGCAGCCAAGGATACAACGCCTGCCACTCTTTACAGCTGGAGCATCTCTCAAGTGGAGCCGGTCGTTATCGCCGAGGGTACGCTTCAGCAGGTCAATCAAGCGGCTGAACAGCTGGACCGGGAGATTGCCGAGCAGATTGAACTCGGCGAAATTGACGGCATCATCGTGATGAGTGCCGACCCCGAGGGCAGCAACCGGCACGCCATTGAGGCTGCTGCCAAGTTCCGTCTGCCAGTGACCGGTACTGGCGGAACTTCCATGGCCATCATACAGACCAAAGGCGCGCATGTCATCGCCGCCTCGGGTACAACCGGAACCACCAATCGAACCCGCGCGGTCACCTTCGTCACTTCCCTCAGCAAGCATTGGCGGCTTACGTACCGGCCGGTCATCGGAAATGCAACCGCGAATCTTCACGGGGCGTCCGGGAGCTCGTCGCCATGGCGGCGCATCAATATTCGGGGCATTATGATGGCATCCCTCCCCGGTTTCATAGGTATGGCCCTGATCCTCGCAGTCAGCAAAATCCCGGGGTTATCCTCGCTGACCGAGGTGTTTGATCTATTGATCAAGGCGCTGCCGGTCATCGTCGCTGTCATTGCAGCCAAACAGGTATCCGAACTGGACGAGGTATCCATCGTGGCAGGCATCGTGGCAGGTGTCCTTTCCGTCGAAGGGGGCATTATCGGAGGCATCATTGGCGGAATTGGCGCAGGTATCATCGTCCATTACATATTCCGTCAATGCGTGGAGTGGCGTTTCCCTGCAACCACGGTCAACATTGTTGCAGGCGGTATATCGGGTCTGATTGCCGGGCTGCTGGTTTACTTCCTCATTGCGCCGATTGCGCTGAGTGCAGGGCAAGGCATCCGATTCTTGATCGAAACCCTTGTCTCCTGGAGTCCGGCCATAGCCGGATTGATTGCAGGCCTGCTGATCTGGCCCGCGATCATTGGCGGCGTCTATCATGCGGCCATCCTGCCGATTGTACTGCTGGAGATGGAGACAACAAGCAACAGCTTCCTCGGCGCGGTCGATATGGTCGGTCTAGTGATGGTGTCCGCAGGAATCACGCTGGCCAACATTATCGCTCCACGGGATAAGGGAGAAGCGGCCGTAGCAGCTCCCGGGTTTGCCATCAATATGGGTTTTGGCACCTTCGTTGAAGCTGCCTATCCCTTCATGTTTTCGAACAAACTTGTGTTTGCTGGAGCGATTGCTTCCGCAGGTCTTGGCGGCATGCTCGTCGGTTTATTCGGCGTTCGGGGAACCGCCTACGTGCCTTCTTTCATCGGTCCCATCACATCGAATAACACTATTGGCTTCCTGATCTCCATGGCAGCCAGCATGCTCTGCTCATTCCTTATTACGTTCTTCGTAAACAAACTGTCCGGTTATCGGGATGCGAAGAACACTATGAGTATGTAGTATTGTAGTATAAGGTCAGGCTAATATGCAGGATTTTTGCTAACCAATCGACCTGTAAAAGAGTTTATATAATAGATAGGCTCGTAAGTTAGATGCCTATACCCAATCGAAAAACGGAAGGAGGTTATCCTGATCGTGAAATTCAGAAGCATATCGCTGTTCGCGCTGACAAGTGTCCTGCTAGCCGCTTCGCTAATCTGGAGCAGCGAACAAGCAGCCGCTAACGACGCGGAAGACTATTCCGTAAAGGTGGCAGGCACTCCCATGACGGACGTTCTTGTTCACAAAGGCAAAGCGTACGTTCCGCTCAAGTCCTTAGCCGATGCAATTGGGTATGAGATTTCCTATACGATGAAGGAGGAGTTGGACAACTTTCATCAATATGACTTGAAGGCTGCGAACAGTCCCGCGGTATCGATATGGGGCAACGACAAGTGGGGATATACGATCATTCGACGGGCAACGCAAGATATGAGTGTGAACGATATCGACATTTATAAGCCAGCCAAGCTATGCCCTGAAGAATCGGACCATTGCAAGCTCGATGAGCGTAAGTACGAAGGACCCCTCTTCATAAAGAAAACCCTCTACGTTCCTGTCCGACACATGGCCACGGCCTTAAACCTGAAGCTGACCATGACGCAAACCCAGAAAGGGCGCAGCATTCATCTGTCCAAGCGCTGAAGCTCCCATTTATTCACTCCCCTAACGAATACTACTTTTTTAAAAAAGCCAGGCAGAGTCACAAACTCTGCCTGGCTTTTAATCGAAGAGGCACTCATCCAAACCTTCAAAATTTTCATTCCAGTTCTCTGATCTCCACGTCATCCGTGGACGTGATTTTCGAAATATCAAACTCTCTGAAACTATGGGTGCTCTCTTTCCCATTCATATCAAAATCCTGCTCGATCTTCTTCACACGGTCCGGCGTCTTCAAATCCGCCCCATAATATTCAATGTGAAGGTCCGTCTCCCCCTGTACCGTCACCGATGGCAGCCGCCGAGTCAGCTCCAGCACCCGTTCCTTCTCTTGCGCCAGATTGTCTGCCGTCAAATCCGCGAACACGATTAAACTGATATTCTGACTGACATTTCCGTCGGCATTTGCGAGTTGGTTATAATCACGCTCAACCGTGTCGAAATCCGAGTTGACATAAGCATCCGCAAACGCCTGATCCGGATAAAGCTCAGCCAGCAGAGGTTTCAACTGGTCTCTCAGCTGTTGTCCCCAAAGCAAATTCAAATATGTATCTTCCGATATGACAGGAGGGTTGGCATCATTGCTGCTAATCGTGAATTCCAGCTCAGGGGACTGCACCGGATGGGCTCTCAGATTGTATGTGCCGATGGCCCAGGTATAGTTCACGTCCGTTACTTTAAAGGTTTCGTTGTACTTCTGTTCCAAATAGGACTCTGCCGCTTCCTGGACCTCTCGTTTCTCGGCGGCCGTCTTCATGAACGGAGCAGATCCCCAAGTATACCCCGCGTGTATGGACCCGGCGAACAGGGCAAGTCCGATCACCGTCCGCACGGCGATTTTCCACGGAGAGGATAGTTGGCGTCTCCGCTTCTCATCGAACATCGGTTTCTTGGGTGATCGATAGTTGAAGTAAATAACCGGTATAATCAGACCTATAATATGAATCCCAATAGCGAGCGGACCCAAAATCAGGCCCAAAAATCCTAATGTCATGAAAAAAATAAACAAAGCCGCTCCCTGAAGCGCTATAAGCAGCGTTCCGCCTATAATCATGCCCGGCGTCCCGATATAAAACATCCCGAGACCAGTGCAGACCAGAGAGAGCAGCGTGGCAATCCATTGATGTTTCTTCAAGTTATCATCCGTCCTTCATGCAAATGATTTGTGAATCATAATCAGATCCTGACACCCTATTATAACCGCTGTGGAGCTTGGAAAAAGAAAAACTTCGATCGATACGCTCTCACAGAAGGCGGACCGCGTTTAGAAGAAGGTTGCCTTGCGATGATCAAATAGGGTTCAGGTTTACTAAAAACCTGATCATTCTATAAATCAAAAAACCAAAACCCACTTCACCGTGGTGAAATGGGCTGGGGGTTCAACCAAGGCCTGTTTTCCGATCAAGCTCCAAGCATTGGACCTCACTCCTTCGGATGGATCATTTCTTCCGGACGAACGATCCGGTCAAAATCCTCTCCAGTGAGCAGTCCACTTCCCAGAGCCGCTTCACGAAGTGTCGTCCCTTCTTTATGCGCTTTTTTCGCGATGGCCGCGGCATTCTCATATCCGATATGCGGGTTCAGCGCCGTCACCAGCATCAGCGACCGCTCCATGTTCGCACGGAGAACGTCAAGGTTGGCTTCGATGCCGACCGCGCAATTCTGGTCGAACGAATCCATGGCATCCGACAGCAGGCGTACGGACTGCAGGAAGTTATAGATGATGACCGGTTTGAAAACGTTTAGCTCAAAATTACCCTGGCTTGCTGCAAAACCGATCGTGGCATCGTTGCCCATCACTTGGCAGACTACCATCGTCAGTGCCTCGCTCTGGGTTGGGTTCACTTTCCCCGGCATGATGGAGCTGCCCGGTTCGTTGGCAGGGATCGAGATCTCGCCAATCCCGGAACGGGGACCGCTTGCCAGCCAGCGAACGTCGTTGGCGATTTTCATCAGATCGGCAGCCAGCGCCTTCAGTGCCCCATGGGCAAATACAATCTCGTCATGGCTGGTCAACGAATGGAACTTGTTGCTGGCGGACGTGTAGCTTTTTCCGATCTGCATGCTGATTTCTGCCGCCGTCATTTCTCCGAATTTCGGATGCGCGTTAATGCCGGTACCGACAGCAGTACCGCCAATAGCCAGCTCACGCAGCGGTTCTACAGCGGAAGCCAGCATCAATTCACACTTCTCGAGCATCCGATGCCAGCCGCTGATTTCCTGTCCGAGGGTCAGCGGTGTTGCATCCTGAAGATGCGTGCGGCCGATTTTGATCAGGTCCTTATATTCATCGCTTTTCTTCTCCAGCGTTTTCTTCAAGCGGCGCAGCGCGGGCAGCACATGATCTTCCACGGCCACGACCGCGGCCATATGCATCGCTGTCGGAAACGTATCGTTAGAGCTTTGGGATTTGTTAACGTCGTCGTTGGGATGAACGCGCAGAGCGCTGTCTTTTTGCTCAAGCAGTTGATTCGCACGGTTCGCAATGACTTCGTTCACGTTCATATTGGACTGTGTGCCGCTGCCGGTCTGCCAAACCACCAGCGGAAAGTGCTCATCCCACTTGCCGGCGACAATCTCGTCGGCGGCGGTCGTAATCGCATCCACTTTGTCTGCATCCAGCTTACCGAGCTTGCCATTCACAATGGCCGCGCTCTTCTTCAATATCGCAAATGCCCGAATGATTTCCTTCGGCATCGTTTCGGTTCCAATCCGGAAATTCTCGGAACTGCGCTGTGTCTGTGCTGCCCATAGCTTATCCGCAGGCACTTTAACCTCACCCAGGGTATCCTTCTCAATACGATAATCCATCCCAACTTCCTCCTTTGGCTTCCTTGAATTTAAGCGCTTAATATTCCATCTCCCCTATTATGACATAGACTTGCCCTAGAAAAAAACAGACGGGATGAACGGCTTTGTCTTCCTGGCTTAAAGCGCTGGCTCGGCTGCCTTCTTGGCTCGCTTACTCACCGTCACCTCATATGACCAACGCGTTGTCGAACAATTCGCTGCCGCTTCTTCAATCACACGCTAACAGTAATATTCCCGCCTTACAACAGCCACTCAAACCAGCGCGCATGCCCATCCGTCCGTGCCACCGTAAACTGGCTCGGCACACCTCCGAGAATATAATCGGCATGGAGACGCTCATCCTCCATATTGTTGTAGACATGCACGATATCGCGGACGCTTCCGATTTCATTTAAGTGATGCAGCAGTTTTTGCTTAGACGCCTCCGGAATCTGATTAGCCACATGCGTATGAAATACGCAAATGACGGCCTCCTCCGGGATGCCCCTCACGATTTCGGGAAGCAGCGCGGTCCCATCCCCTTCCCGGAACTGTACCCCGGTCTGCTGCTTCAATACCTCCGCCGCATGCTCCAGCATGGATACCCTGTCGTGATTACCCGGCCAGATTAAAGACCGCAGCCACAACAAATGCTCCGGGTTTCGCACGTCATTCACATGCAGATCGATCCCCATCCGATAGACGACCGGGGGACTGGAAGCCAGCAGGAACGGCGTGCGGCTCCCCCTGATCTCCGATGTGATATGAACCTTTGACCCCGCAAGGCCGTAACTCTCCGCGTCCCCATAGGAATAGCTGTATTGATCCCACAGCAGCTGCAATCCGGCACTAGTTCCAAGCTCCACCAAGGCAAGCGGCTTACGGACCTTGTCATAGATCGAGCAGAACACCGGATACAAATACGCACAGCGGCGGACTTCGTTCGTTTGTACCCGTTTACTCTCCAGTATCCCGATAATGTCTGCCTGATGCTTCAGCACAAATGAACGAAAAAGGGGATAACAAGAGCTCATTTCCTTTGGATGTTCCACAAGGCCGGGGTAATACACCCTCAGCTCTGGTCCCTCACCCTGAAGCAGCAAATATTGAACTGCCCCAAACAGCATATTGGGTACAGGCTGGCCTGCAGGAACAAACGTTGCGACTTGCAGCACCTCTTCATCATCGGCTATATGGCGCGACAAATACTCATAGAACACACTGGAGCCCGGACATTCCCGCTCAGCAAAATGACGAAACACGTTGACCATCCGTTTATGAGCCACCTTACATCACACCCCTAAAATTGTAATTAACCTTTATCTTGCTTAAGGCTAATGTTACATCTTTCCAAGATGCGCGTGGATTTGGATCTTTTATCAGGCTCATTAAGAAAAATAAGATGGAGACAAAAAAAAGAACCGATCCTAAATGAACTGCACCCCAATCGTTAGGTCATGTCTAACAATTAGGGGCATTTCAAAAGGGCGGTTCTTCTACTAAGGATGCTGTTGTTGTCTAGACTGCCGGACGATCTAATAGATACAAGTTCCGATACCGCGGGTAGCGCTCCATCAGCTCATCGTGGGTACCCCGCATAACGATTTGGCCGTCTTCCATGAATAGGATCTCATCCATGCGCTCAACGCCCACCAGATGATGCGTTACCCAGATCAGCGTCCGGTCCTGTAGACTGGCGAACATGGTGGATAACAGTTCCCGCTCGGTTTTGGGATCCAGCCCGACCGTCGGTTCATCCAGAATGACAACAGGCGTCTTCTGCAGCAGGATTCGGGCCAAAGCCACGCGCTGGCGCTCTCCCCCGGAGAAACGCTGTCCGGCTTCCTGCATACGGGTGCGGAGACCCTCCGGAAGGGAGGCCACCAACGGTTCTAGCCGTGCCAAAGCAACCGCGCCCCGTATTTCCGCTTCCGTAGCATCCGGCTGTCCGAGCCGGATGTTGTTTGCTAGCGTCGTATCGAACAAGTGCGGACTCTGATTCAATACCGAAATAACAGAAGATATCTCATCGCCAAACCGCGCAGCATCCACTCCGCCTAGGGTAAGACTTCCCCCCGAAGGTGCCAGCACGCCCTGAATCAGCTGCAGCAGGGTGGATTTACCGGCACCGGAACGCCCTATAATGGCTACCTTGGCCCCAGGAGGAATATCCAGGGATACATCCGTTAATGTAGACCCTTCCCTATTCGCACCGGATCGTTCCAGCCCGGATTCGCCGCCTGCTGCCTGATCATAACGGAAGCTGACGCCATCCGCCTTCACATGGACACCGCTGCTTATGACGGATTGGATCTCTCCCTTATTCAGCTGTTGCTCCCGGTTCTGCTCCCCTTCAGATGTTTCTGCGCTTTCTATCGCCTGAAGTCTCGCGACCGACTGGCCGTACTGCGGAATCCGCTCCACGGCTTCGGATACCGGCAGGAATGCGTCCATTAACGGGAATACAACCAGAACCAAAGCCGCGATCAGCGTAACATCGATCGAGCCGTCCGCATACTGTCGTCCTGACCAATACACCATTGATACCACCGTCACGGCAACCACGCATTGACCGATAAAAGCCCGAAGACGCGACCAGCGCTTAAGGGAGCGGTCGGTCCGGTCGACCTCGGCTTCATCCGCCTCATAACCGGTCAGGAACTCCGTCTGCCGGCCGCTGACATACCATTCATGAATACCCAGTACCGCGTCGGTTAGCTTCTGGTAGAGGTTGCTGCGGGCCTGCTTCATCTCCCGGTTCTTCCGTTTGGTGAGCAGCAGGGAAACCAGCGGCAGCACCAGAATCAGCACCGCTACATATAACGCGAGCAGAAGGGCAAATGCCGGGTCAAACAGGCCGACAGCCAGAATAACCCCGGCGTATAACACAAGCGCTACAATCGATGGAAAAACCGTTCGAATATAGACGTCCTGCAAATACTCGATATCATCAGAGAGCACGCCCAGCAGATCCCCGGTGCGGTACCGGGAGGACAAACGGAGGGCTTGCGGTTCCAGAATGCGGTACAGCCGCAGGCGCATCTGGGACAGAATGCGAAGAATCGTGTCATGTCCCACCAGGCGCTCCACGTAATGGATGACCGCGCGTCCGATGCCGAAGGTCCGAACCCCCACGGTCGGCACGTATACCATCAGAATATTTTCCGGTCGCAGGGCGGACTTGGAGATCAAATACCCGGATGTAAACATCAGCATCCCGGCGAACAGGATCGTGAGCACGCCAAGCATCACAATCAGCAGAAAGCGCCAGAAGTTTGCCGTTACATAAGGCCGAAACCACGATTCCTGCTTCATTGTACTCCCTCCATCTGCGATGTAATCAATCCATAATAGACACCTTGCCGAGCGATAAGCTCCTCATGGGTTCCGGTTTCCGCCACCCGCCCCTGATGCAGAACGAGGATGTAATCCATATCCTGCATCCAGTGCAGTCTGTGCGTCGCGAGGAATACCCACTTATCTTGAAAAAGGGACAGCATCGTCTCCTTCAGCTCATATTCCGTCTCGATATCCAAATGCGCCGTCGGCTCATCCAGCAGCAGAACCCGCCGGCCGCCGAGCAGCGCTCTGGCTAAGGCTACACGCTGTGCCTGGCCACCGCTTAAAGTGCGTCCGCCGCCCCCAATCATCTCCGCAAGTCCGCCCGGCAAACTCTTCACCAGATCCGATAGACCCGCCGCTTGTATCGCGGCTTCGACTTGCGCTGTTGACGCCTCCGGCGCATAGAATCGCACATTATCCGCTAGGGTAGCACCGAATAAATATGGCTGCTGCGGCATATAGGTGACCTCGGTCCGCCATGCCCGCCGGTTCCTGTCCTCCAGCTTCACGCCGTTTAACTCCATCACGCCGGACGTTGGGGCCATGAATCCCCCTAATAGCTCAATAAGTGTGGATTTGCCGGCCCCGCTCTCCCCGACGATACCGATCTTGCGCTGGCCCGGTATCCGGAAGCTGACATTCTCCAAGGAAGCCGGCCCTAACTCTTCGTGCCTGAGGCCGATTCCGGACAGCTCCAGCACGCTGTGGTTATCCCATTGGAATTGCGGCTGCGGCGGATTGGTTTCAGACAAATTATCTTTAATTTTAAATGTTATATCGCAAGAACGCCCTTTCCGAGCCTCCTGAATCATGGATTGCATCGCTTCCCCTGCCTGCTTACCGTCCAGCGTGGCATGAAAATCCGCCCCGACCATGCGCACCGGCAGGAAATACTCCGGTGCCAGGATCAGGATGAGCAGCGCAGGCAGCAGCTCCAGGCTGCCGTTAATGAGGCGTAAGCCTAAGTTTACCGCAACAGATGCCACGGACAGCATCGTAAAGAAATCCAGCGCGAAGGATGACAGAAACGCCACGCGCAGCGTCCGCATGGTAGCTGCTCGATATCCCTCGCTGACCTGCTGTATGCTCTCGCTGTGCTTACGGCTCTGTCCCAGAAACTTCAGGGTAGTCAGACCTCTCAGCGAATCTACAAAATGATTAGACAGCATCCGGTAGGAATCCAGCTGCCGCTCGGTCTGCTTTCTCGCGGCAAGCCCCACGAGGATGAGAAATACGATCAGGATCGGCATGGTCACCAGCAGTATAATGCCCGAAATCCGGTCCGTCATGAACACGTACAGCCATACCAGAGCCGGGGTAATGCTCGCCCCCATCATGCGCGGTATGGTCAGCTCCGCATATTTGCGGAACTTGCCGATGCCCTCCAGCACAAGCGTAACCACATTGCCTGTTCCTTCCGACCGGACAAAGGACGGCCCCTTCCGAAACAGCTCATCCAGCAGCTGCTTCCTCAGGCTCGTGCCCGTCTCCTCGGCCAAGCGCTGTGCGATTCCTTGCTGCACGGCCGAGATGCCGTGACGTGCCAGAAATGCAAGCAGGAACAAGGCAATGGTCTCCCCCTGCTCCTGCAGCGTTGATCCGGCAAACAGGGCGGATATGGCTTCCGCCAGCCACTTGGCTTGCAGGAGGATGGCCATGCTCTGTGCCAGGGTACATACGGCGACAAGGAAGAATACCGTCTTGGCGCCCTTGTATCCCAGCAGATCTTTTCCCATCAGTACTCCAGATGCTCCTTCTCATGTACCCGTTTGTGGAAAACGAAGTAACTCCAAATTTGATAGCCCAATACGAATGGCAGCAGCGTAACCGCCACAATCGTCATTATCTTGAGAGAATACGGTCCGGAGGCCGCATTATAAATAGTCAGGTCAAATGCCGAATTGATGGAACTGACCATCACGCGCGGGAACAAACCCACGAACACGGACGTTACCAGCAGGGCGATAACCGCCCCAGTCATCCCGAAAGCCCAGCCGTCCCGCTTGATGTTCATGAAATATCCGCCCAGCAGGAATGCGAGCAGAGCCAGCACCAGCAGCACGGTTAACACCACGCCACGCTTCTCGAAGACATCGGTCATGAAATACGTCATCACCCCGAATGCCACGAACAGGGCCGCTACGGGAAACAGGAGTCTCCGGGCCATACGGCGCGCCCGTTCCTGAAGATCCCCCATCGTGCGCAGTGTTGTGAACATCAAGCCATGCAGCAGGCAGAGCATCACCATCGTCAGTCCGCCAACCACAGTATAGCCATTCACAACATCAAACAACCCGGCATGCAACTGCATCTCTTCGTTAATCGGGAGCCCCTGAATCAGACAAGCAAAGACAACGCCGAGCAGGAATGGCGGAAGCACGCTGCCTGTGAAGATTGCACCGTCCCACACCCGTTTCCAGCGAACATCGCCCACCTTGCCGCGGAATTCAAAGGCCACCCCGCGTCCGATCAAGGCCAGCAGAAGAAAGACAAGCGGAATGTAGAAGCCGCTGAACAGCGTAGCATACCAGTTCGGGAAGGCGGCGAACATCGCGCCGCCCGCCGTCAACAACCAGACCTCGTTGGCATCCCAGAATGGGCCGATCGAGTTGATCAGCACCCGGCGCTGGGTATCATTTTTGGCCAGCAGCTGCGTGGACATCCCGACCCCGAAGTCGAAGCCCTCCAAGAAGAAGAACCCGATAAACAATACGGCAACGAGCACAAACCACAGTTCGTTAAGAGACAGCATTGTAGCCCTCCTTATTAAACGGATCGCTTGCGTGGTGGTCATCTTCCTCCGCCGCATACGGTCCTTTCTTAATGACTTTGATAAATAGATACGCCATGACGGCTGCCAGCACCGCATAAATGGCGGTAAACATGATCAGCGAGAACAGGATCGAGCCTGCGCTGACGTTCGGTGAAACACTGTTCTCCGTGGTGATCAGTCCGAATACCGTCCACGGCTGCCGCCCGATCTCCGTCATAATCCACCCCGACGTGTTGGCAATGAACGGCAGCGAAATACCGAACAGCATTAGTCTGAGGAACCATTTGCCGGCCTTCTCGACCTTTTTGCGCAGCATGAGCCATGCTCCGTACAACCCCAGCAGAATCATGATGCTGCCTGCGGCCACCATAATCCGGAAGCTCCAGAACGTGGTGCGAACAGGAGGGATATAATCTCCAGGTCCATACTGCTGTTCGTATTGCGCCTGCAGCTCCTTCATCCCGATGACTTCACCGGAAAACTTGCTATAGGACAAAAAGCTGAGCAAATACGGGACTTTAAACTCCATCGTGTTCTTCTGCTTATCCGGATCGATGGCTGCAATGACCGTCCAAGGCGCGGGATCGTCACTCGTTTCCCACAGGCTCTCCGCAGCGGCCATCTTCATCGGCTGCGTATCCACCAGATACTGCGCCTGCTGGTGACCGAACACCGCAACCAGAATAGAGGTGATGAGGCCAATCACGATGGCGATGTGGAATGATTTCTTAAAGAAATCCAAATCTTGCTTCCTCATTAGCTTGTAGGCACTCACACCTGCTACGAGGAACGCCCCGGTTGCCAGTGCCCCGAAGATCGTGTGCGGGAACTCCACTAACAGCTGACCGTTCGTGATCAGTGCGAAGAAATCATTCATCTCCGCCCGCCCATTGTTCATCTCGAACCCGACGGGACGCTGCATGAACGAATTCGCTGCCAGAATCCAGAAGGCGGACATCAGGGTGCCGAAGGACACCAGCCAGATACTGAGCAGATGGACCTTCTTCGATAACCGGTCCCAACCGAATATCCACAGTCCGATAAACGTCGACTCGAGGAAAAACGCCAGCAGCGCCTCGATGGCAAGTGGTGCGCCAAACACGTCCCCGACAAACCGCGAGTAATCCGACCAGTTCATGCCGAACTGGAATTCCTGCAGAATCCCTGTCACAACCCCAACCGCAAAGTTAATCAGGAACAGCTTTCCCCAGAACTTGGCCATTTTCTTGTAGACTTCCTGGCCTTTGACAACATACATCGTCTCCATGATGGCAATCAGAAACGCCAATCCGATGGATAACGGTACGAAAATAAAGTGAAAAATGGTTGTCGATGCGAATTGAATTCGCGCCAGCATAACCGGATCCATATTAAGATACCCCTTTCTTTAGCTCACGTGATCACTTCAAATTTGATTCTTTTTGTATTGTCGCAGACCACGCCGCAAAGGATTGTGATAAACATCACAATATCAGGGCTGAAACCGGTGTAAAAAGTTATAAATTTGTGACGAAAATCACTAAGTAGGCGATTGAATATGTGAGAATTATCAATTGGAACATGGCTTGCGGCATCCGCTCACAGGCCAAGCCCGGTATTTACGTACCAAAAAAGCAGGTTCGCCCTCAGGCCAACCTGCTTCGGTGTATGCTGCAATCTTATTGGACCGCGCCAATCTCGGTCTCGATGAGCTTGAATTCCGTTACGTCTGCGATCCCGCGGTTGGTAATGCGGATTTCCGGAATCACCGGCAGCGCAATCAGCGAGAAGGTCATGAACGGCGCATGAATATGGCATCCAAGCTCCTTCCAAGCCTCCTCCAAGGCTGCGACTTCCTCCGCTACGATCTCAACCGGACGGTCTGCCAGCAAACCGGCAATCGGCATTGCCACCTTCGCCAGCACCTTGCCGTCCCGGACCACGATCATGCCGCCTCCGCACGCCGCCAGCTCATTCGCAGCGAGTGCCATATCCTCGGCATTCGTACCCATCACAAGCAGATTGTGACTGTCATGCGCTACCGTGGACGCAACCGCGCCGAACTTGAGTCCGAAGCCGCTCGCAAAACCGAGCGAGATTTGTCCCGTCGTGCCGTGGCGCTCAATGCATGCCAGCTGAACCACGTCCTGGTCCAGGTCTGGCTGGATCACCCCTTGCTGCACGGAGAGCACCGCCGTCATTTTGGCGGTACGGGCGCTGTTCTCAATGACGCGCACCACGTTCACTTCCGTACGTGCGGCATCGAATTTGCTGCGGAGCAGGAAGTCATCCGCGGTAAGCGAACGCTGCAAACGGACCGAGTTAAACGCTTTTTCCGGATATTGATATACCGGGAATGCCTTCACGAGTCGGCCGTTCTCTGCAACCACCTCGCCATCCGTGATCACGACGGAAGGTACCATGCTCAACAGATCATCAATCAGCAAAATATCCGCCGTTTTGCCAGGTGAAATGCTGCCAAGCTCCATGTCCATGCCGAAATAACGAGCCACGTTGATCGTTCCCAGCTGAATCGCTGTGACTGGGTCCACGCCCTCTTCCATAGCGCGGCGGACCACATGGTTCATATGACCGAGTCTCAGCAGCGTCTGCGGATACACATCATCCGTAACCAGAGAAATATTGTCTGTTCGCACCTTATCTTCCGTTATGACCTTAACAACTTCCTTCACATCCTGCCAAGCCGAACCCTCGCGAATCATCAGGTGCATGCCGAGGCGAACCTTCTCCAATGCCTGCTCTCTGGTTACCGTCTCATGGTCGGAGCTTACGCCGGTTGCCATATATGCCTGCAGCATCCGGTCATCCTCTGCCGGAAAATGCCCTGTCACCGTCTTGCCTGCACGCAGCGTAGCTTCGATCTCCCCGCTCATGGTCGGATCGCCATACACGACGCCTGGGAAATTCATCACTTCGCCAAGCCCGGCAACACCGGGCCAAGTCAGCCCTTCCTCAATGTCGGCTACGCCCAACTGCGCCCCGGCATCCTCCAGATCAAAGGTTGACGGCACACACGAAGGAACGGTGGTGAACACCTTCATCGGCAACTGCTGCCCTTCCTCATGCATCCAGCGCACGCCCTCCATGCCGAATACGTTGGCAATCTCATGGGGATCCATATAAACCCCGGTCGTTCCGCTAACGATAGCCGCCTTGGCAAACTCGGTCACGGTGAGCATCGTGCTCTCCACATGCATATGACCGTCGAGCAGGCCCGGCGAGATATATCGGCCATTCGCTTCGATGACCCGAGTCCCCTCCCCGATCGTATGATCCGCGTTGCCGATATAAGCGATGCGTCCGGAGGCCATGGCCACGTCCACCTGCTCCTGAAGCTCGCCTGTAAACACATTCACCAGCGTACCGTTTTTGATGACCAGTTCGGCAGGCTCCTGTCCTAACGCAACCTTCCCCAACTGCCGGCTAACCTCGTATCGTTTCTGTCTCTTGCTTGAACTCATGATGATTGCACGCTCCCCTTTTTTTAGATATCAGAAAGTATAACTTCGAAGCTTGTGACTTCCTGATATCGCAATAAAAACTTCTTCTAACTGCGGTCTGTCATCTGTGAAAGTACTTCGATAAACGTTTTTCTTCTAATGAACGGTAAAAATACAAAATCGATCCGCTGTATAACACGCCAAACACCCCGGACAGCGTATCTGCCCGGGGTGCCTGTACTTATATCCATAGAGGAAGAGAAATCCCGTGCATCAGCAATGTATGCTATCTAGTCTGCACATCACCTCATCTGTTAAAACCTGCCGGATTCCAATCAAGATGATCCTCCAGCCCGGCTTCAATCATTGCGAAGCTGGGCTTTTGGTGGTGGGATTCTCAACCTTCATGTAGTCAAGTCATTTACGGTAACCTGGTAGAAACGCCTGGGCCCTATTCCCCGGCATATACATCAAGATTTGATTTTGATTAAACGTACCCTTCCATTCTCTTTTCGTTTCATTTGTTGTATGAATTATAATCTTCCTGACCAAGAAGTCAAGCCATTGGAAGGAACTGTACATCTCACGCTCTGCCAGCTCAAGCCAATTTCCGTCCCATTCTCTGTACACGCTCAAGCCATTGCTTTCTTGCCACTTCAGGCATTTTGCGAAGCTGCGTAATGTTCGTGGCACGAACCGTGCCCACGCCGCAGAACTTCAGAATGGAATGCTTCATCATTTGATGTCCCGGCTGGCCGAGGTAGAAGCGATAGTAGACGTACGGCGAATCCATCGTGACGATCAGACGGGCCGTCTTCCCTTTGAGCAGCTGCTCCGGCAAAGGCGAGTTCCGGCGGTACTTAAACGCAAAGCCCGGCAGAAAAACCCGGTCAATGAACCCTTTGAGCAGCGCCGGCATGCCGCCCCACCAATTCGGGTACACAAACACCAGGTGATCCGCCCAAGAAATCAGTTCCTGCGCTTTTTGCAGATCCGGCTCCAGCGGTTGGTTACCCTTATAGCCGCCGGACAGATTCAGGTCAAACTCCAGCTCCGCAAGCACCAACTCCCGCACCTCCGCCCCGGATTCGACCGCCCCCCTCGCATAGACCTCTACCAGTTGACTGCCATAGCTGTTCTCGATGGGATTGCCTTGAATAATTAAAACCTTTTTCATATGTTTATTCCCCCTTATAATTTGGTTAGCGATCACTAACCTGATGACAAAAAAGAAAAGGTCACTCCGGACCTTTACCCAAACCTGTTAATGCCAATAGATGCGCCGTCACTTCAGGTGCAAGCGACGACAACGGTTCCTCCAGCTCCCCTTGCATCGTTGAGATTGCAAGCTGGTTGAATGCACCCATGATCAACACAGCGGTTAATCGCGTGTTCTGCGGCGGAATATCCCCCTGCAACACCGCTTGCTCAAGCAGATCATGCACGGCGTCCAGCGGCTGACGTCCCCTGCTCTTGAGCACCTCCGTAAACAGCTCGTGATGCTGGGATAAGAGCAGCAAGCCATATTTATCCTCGTCATATGACGCCAATACCCGGATGACGAGTGCCGATAGCCTCTCTGCAAACAGGCCGGGCCGGGAAGCATAATCATCCACCAGACGCGTATAACTGCTGCAGTATTCCTCGAACGCCTCCGCAGCCACGGCGTCCTTATTCGTAAAATGCTTATAGATCGCTGCATCCGTTACACCCGCCGCGGCACCGATCTCCTTCACTGATACGCCATCCACGCCCTTCTCGGCGAAGAGCTTCATGGCAGCCTGCAAAATATCCCTCTTCTTGCTATCGAAATGTGGTTTCTTCTTCATGCTCATATCATAAGTGAACGCTAACCAAATTGCAATAACCACCGCAAAAAAAGAGGCAACCCCTTGCCCGGAGTGCCTCTCCATTCCTATTCTTTCGCTTCCAGCAGCTTAAAAGCGCACGCTCAATCTCTTTTAGCCATGGACTCCATCATATGCCCAAGCTAAACTCCGGCTTCGACGGGAGCCGCCTTTACTTTTTTGCCGTACAGCAGCATAAGCGGGATGCTGATCACAAATGCGCCGGCAACAAGCAAGAACGGAATTCTCGGATCGATGCCATAGGCCCAGCCGCCAATGATGCCGGAAGGCGAAATAACAATAAGAATGAGCACCTGGAGCAGCGCGAATATTTTGGCGCGGTTCTCATCGTCTATCGCATTGGCCACCGCCGTCTCCAGATACGGATATGTCATCATCGTACCGATGGCGGCAATGACAGTGCTCAAACTCAGCACCAGCAGATCCCCTTGCGGCGCAAACACCAGTATGACATTGGACAATACCGATATTACGAATCCCCATACCATCGTCCGGTGCACATGCTGCTCCCTGATCCGGGGCATGATCCACCGCATGAATATTAGCATAATGACAGAGGAGAATGCCGGAAAGACCGAGATCAGGCCGCTGCCCAAATGCAAATATTCTACCATGAAGATGGAGACGTAGGTCGTCTTCACCGTCATCTGAAAATTGAACAATATATAAACGCCGAAGATCATCAGCAGCAGCGGATTTCCGAGCATGCTCTTCATCACCAAGGCATAGTCGGACATCCCTTCCCGCAGGCTCATCGCCTTCGTTTCCTTCATCTTGCGGTATCCGATATCCGTCTCCCTTGTGGCATAATGGCGCCCAATGAACTGGATCGTCATCAGGATACAGGCCAGCACGAACATGATGCGCACCCCGGGCACAAGCGAGAAATGATACACCAGCAGTCCGCCGATCGGTGCAAACAAGCCGCCCACGACGCTAATCAGCTGCAGCAGCGTAAAGACATAGGTTCGCTCCTTCGGTGCGGTGTCCTCTACCAGCAGACAGTAAAAGGCGGTATGCGGCACCTTTTGGAAGCCGTTGATGACGGCCGCGATCACAAAAAACCAAAAGTTCTGTGAAACGGCCCAGAGCAGCGTGGCCACGGACCAGCTTAGTACGTCGAAGTATAGCAGCGCCTTTTTTCTGCCTAAACGGTCTGTTAAATACCCGCTGAGAAACGAAGAAAGCACCTGTACAAGCAAACCGATGGAGGTAATCCAGCCGATTCCCGTCTCGGTTACCCCAAGTTGGTACATGTAGATGGAGGTGTACGTCGTAAACATGCTGTAAGGGATGAGAAACAGCGGCTCATAGACGAGACAGCCCCGCGCATTGCCAGTCAATTGCCGAAACGAAGTTGAACCCATAATATCCTCCGGACCTCATGTAATCGTTGCTTAGCCATTATAGCGCAACCGAGCCGGTAGCAGGATAGGAAGGTTGAAGGATTTTTAGGCTCATTCCGGATATAACAATCCAGGAAAAACGTCAGTCCTTAATCGCGTTCAACAGCCCCTCGCCTTCTTGTACGGCAGCCTCAGGCAATAGAACGGTGATGGTGGTTCCTCGGCCTACTTCAGACCACACATTTACCCGGCCCCGATGCGCTTCGACTATCGCCTTCGCGATGCTCATCCCGAGACCCGAGCCATCCATGCTCTCTTCGGTATTCGTTCCCCGGTAGTAACGCTCGAACAGGTTGCAGCGGGTCTCTTCGTCCATCCCTACGCCTTGATCGGCAACCACGATCGCCGCGCCGCCGGGACGACTCTCCACCCGGACCTCGACGTTAACCCCATCCGGATTATGCTTCACGGCATTCGTGATCAGGTTATCCATCAACCGCTGCAGCCACTTGGCATTGCCGTCGACGAGCAGCGCCTCTTCGCCACCGATATAATTGAAATTCGCATCCAGCGTGGCATCGTTGACGTATTTCAGCACGCAGCGGCGTACCAGCTCGTTCAGGTCAAGTCGGGTCAGCTCCTGCGGCCGGATTTCGCTTCTCAAACGGAATACGAGCGAGAAATCATCGATAAGCTCCAGCATGTACCCGCCCTTCTCCCGGATAACGGTTCCCATCTCCCGCAGCTCTTCCTGGCTCCAATCCTGGGGCGCGCTCTCGAGCATATAGCCGTAACCCTGGATGGAGGACAACGGAGTACGCAAATCATGCGATATCCCGGACATCCATTCTTCCCGGTTACGATCGAGCCGCTCCCGTTCCCGCTCGGTCTCGGCAAGCTGCTCCGCCATCTTGTAAAAAGAATGAATGACTTCCTTGTACAGCTTAAAGCGCGTGCGCAGCTTTCCGTTCTTGCGGAATACCCGCTTCCGGTCCTTCGGCGTTAGCACTTCCTCGTAGGCTCCGCTCCCCATCCGCTCAAACCACCCGGTAAACAGCAGCAGCGGCCGGCTGTACCGATATCCATGCCATATCGCGATCCCTAGCGACAACACAAGCACGCAGACCATCGTCCATAACGCCACGCGGATCAGGTCGTTCATCATCGGTCGCTTCTTCAGGGCACCGTCCTGCGGCGTATGATACACCCAGGTGTTGCCGCTGGCTGCGTCGCGATAAACCGCAATATGCGTTGAATACGTGCCGGGCTGCTCTTGCATCGCGATGATCTCCAGCGGATGGTAACTCGTCTTTTGATCCGCATGGGTTCCAATCGCTTGGACAATACGGCCCTCCCGGTCAATGACATGCAAATAACCGCCTAGACCAGCCAATTCGCGACGGAGGGCCACTTCATCCTCCGGCCTCACCCTACCACCGTCTTGATAGGTGGCATACCATGTCCGAAGATGATCCGAGCTCTCATCGATCCATCCAATCAGAAACAACAGAGGTTCCGAATACGTCAGGTCCATCTGCCAATCCATCATATACTTTCCAAAACGGCGCTCCTCCTTAATCTCAAGCAAGTTGCTTACCGAATATTTCGAAGGAACCCTTGAGGTCGTGTTGGTGGAATGAATCACATTCCCCTTCATATCCACGACTTGAAGCCACATATCATTCTCCTGCAGCAAGAGCTTCCAATGGTCCTCCAACAATACTTCGCCTTTCTCTGTCACCGTCTCCATGACGATGCTGTCGAGGACACCTGTTGGAAAGTTGCGCTGGAGCTCATCTTCGCTAATATGTTTGATCAGGAAGAATAAGAGCACGATCAGGAAGCAAAACATAAACGCCGAGAACGCAATCAATTGGTACGTAAAATGAAAGGCCAGCCTTCTGCGCAGTCTCATCGGACTTTCTCCTTAACCAGCTTGTAGCCGAGCCCCCGGACCGTCAGTAGATATTGCGGGTTGCTCGGATCCTCCTCGATGCGCTCGCGTATACGGCGGATATGCACCATGACGGTGTTGTCCTCGCCCATGCCGTCGATGCCCCATACGGCTTCGTACAGCTGCGACTTGGAGAATACGACCCCCGGGTGCTTGCAAAAATAAAGCAGCAGCTGAAAGACCTGCGCCGGACAAGGTACAGGCTCTCCCAGCACCGTAAGCTCCCCGGCGGATTCATCAACCTTAAATCGGCCGAAATCCCATGCACGCTGGATCACCGGCTGCTCAGACGACACGGTCGTCCCGATGCCGCCACGGCGCAGACGCGCCTTGATCCTTGCGGCAATCTCCAGCGGATTAAAAGGCTTGGTTACATAATCGTCTCCGCCCATCGCAAAACCGGTCAGCACATCCAGATCCGATGCTTTGGCCGTCAGAAACAGGATGTGCGGACTGCCATAGGAACGGATCTGCGGACAGAGATCAAATCCCGTGCCGTCCGGCAGCATGACATCCAGCAGCACGATATCCGCTCCGTGTGCAGCAATTTCGCTAAGCGCCTCCTTACAGCTGGAGGCTGTGAATATGCGGTTAAAACCTTCCTTGCGCAGCACCATCTGCAGCATTTTCACAATGGAAGGTTCGTCATCTACAATTAAAATTCGTGTTTGATCCATTATATCTCACCCGACATTTATGCTAGCACAACAACCTTAACAGGAGTTAAACAAATGCTGGAAGAGTTAAGAAAAAGTTAGGATGCCGTTTCCGAGTTATTTCATTTCGAGTTTTATACTTGGTGTCAGAGGTGATTAACATGAATTCAAATAAACGTTCTACGGCCGTGGATGCGATTCGCGGCTTGAGCTTGCTCGGCATCCTGATGGCCAATATGCTTATTTTTCAATACGGCATGTTCGGCAAAGACGAGCTGCATCTCTTCCAGCCATCCACGCTGGATCTGATCAGCCATGACATGCTGAAGGTATTCGTAGAGGGCAGCTTCATGCCGATCTTTACGTTCCTGTTCGGCTACAGCATGGTCAAGATGCGGGAAAGCTTAGTCGGCAAAGGGCTCAAATATGGACGCAGCTTCTTTCGCAGGTCCGTGCTGCTGATCATTCTCGGCTGGCTGCATTCCACATTCATCTGGGAAGGCGATATTCTGCTGTTTTACGGAGCGGTCGGACTATTCCTGATGCTGTTTGTGAAACGGAAAGCCAAAACGATCCTGATCTGGGGGATCCTCTTCCTCACGCTGCTGACCGTCTTTGGATATGGCTCTATGGAGCCTGCGGCAGGTGAAGCAGAGCGTACGGAGAATTATGTAAAGCAATCTATTGAGGTGTACGGCAATGGCACATACAGCGAGATTCTAAACTTTCGTTCAACTGAAGAAATACCCATGGATCTTCCAGACTGGATGCTGCTGCTGGTCATTCTGATTGCTCCGCTGATGAGCGCGCCGATGTTCCTGTTTGGTATGGTCGCCGCCAAACGCGGGCGCTTCCTTCATCCTTCCATGGAGATCAAGCTGTATCTAAGGTGGTCCCTGCTCGTTCCGGTCGGGCTTGGACTAAAGACCGCAGGGGTTATGCTCGGGTCAACCCACGGCTTGAGCGGCATCTTTATGATGCTTGGCGGACCTCTGCTCGCGCTGGGGTATATACATCTGTTCGCCTCCCTATACGCCTTCTCGTCTAAACAATCGGTTATCATCCGGGCGTTTGAAGCGGTTGGGCGGATGTCGCTAACCAACTATTTGACGCAAAGCGTTGTGTGCGTACTGATATTCTACGGATTCGGGCTGGGTATGTTCGGCAAGCTCGGCGTGCTGCAAGGAGCGTTGCTAGCCATCCTGATCTATGCTGTACTGGCCACGGGCAGCCTGTTCTGGTTGAAACGGTTCCGCAGCGGCCCGATTGAACGGCTGCTGCGCATTGGTACCTACTGGTCGTGGAGCGGCAGGGCGAAACCCAAAGTCATGGCGCCGGCTGCCGCCGTACCTGCTGCAGAGTTTCCGGCAGATGGTCCTCCGGCGACCTGAGTTTGCCACATCTTTGGCTTGAAGCCGGGGGAGCTCAAGCTCCGTGGCTTTTGAAGCTCCTTAGCTCCCAAGATGAAATCGTCCCTTCCGTTCATGTATAATGGACGCATGCAAGGGGCTAAACATTTCTGTCATTTTTCCGGTCATCACTGAAGGAGGAGTCAAGCATGCTGGTTGTTACAAACTCGATTAAGGTTAAACCGGGCTTCGGACAAGAAATTGCGCAGCGATTCGCTGAAGCGAAGGGTGTGCAGGAGATTGAGGGATTCGTACGGATGGAAGTATGGCACGAAGCCAAAGAAGGCGCAGAGGCAGAGGAACTGAAGGTCTCTACGGTATGGGAAGACGAGGAGGCGTTCAAACGCTGGACTTCCAGCGAATCATTCCGGCAATCCCACGGTCAGGGCCGCAACGAGAATATTTTGGGCGCTTCCTTGAACAAATATGAGCTGTTGATCAGTCATAAGAAGTAATCAAACACCATAAATACCCCGCCCGGGCGTTTGACTGTGGCAGGGTATTTTTTTGCCGTGATATGACAGATACCTTCTCCATTTCGTTCGCAATCCCTATGAAACCAAAAAAGACATACCTCAGGGCCCCTGATCGTTTATCGTGTACCCCGCGGCACCTTCGACCCGTTTGGCTTGAAGACTATCCACTCGCTCCATAACCGGTTCTATGTCTTGCTCCTGATCCAGCACCATCCATATCCATTCCAAAGTCACCAAATATGATCACGACGAAATGGTTATATTAAGCACGATCAGGCAAAGCCATACATTCTGAGCAAAAGGAGCTTACGTCATATGGAAAGCACGCACGATTTTGTGGAAAAAATGAACGAAAACGCGGAGAAGGCCCGTCGTAACAAAGAGAATCACGGCAAAGGAACGCCAAGCGACAAGCTGCCGACCAAGCAGCACGGCACCAAGAAGTAAAATGACGCATACCGCGATCCTCATAGGATCGCGGCTATTATATCAGAAACGCTTCGAACAACGGTTATCCACGCTTCCCTATTACATATGATTTATAGTCCATCGGATGCCTGCTTCAGCAGGGATCCGAGCGCATCATAATCGACCTGCTGCCCGGACGAGATTTTGATGGTCTTTCGTTCAGGCGGTCCTTCAAACAACGCTTCAGGCCAATCCAGGCCATCCGCATTGAAAATCGTAAAGCTCACCGCGCTCTTCGCGACGCTGATTACCGCCGCATATTTTCCATTCTTCAAAAAATGGGGCTTTTTATATTGAAGCCGTTCCGAAACGTCCGGGATCGTACTGTGCACGAGCTCCCGAAGCTGCTCGCTGGCCTCCACCTTCCAGGTATCACTAATGGCTGCAATGTAATCCGTTACTTCTTGATTCATCTTATTGGCTCCCTCTGTATCATTGTATATTATTTTTCAACTCAGCCCTGATGAACCATCTGCCAGGTCATGCCGTAACGGTCCACCACTTCACCGTAGTAGGCTCCCCAAGGCTGCAGGGCAAACGGATATTTCTCGGTACCCCCATGGCTAAGATGGCGATAGGCGGCGCGGGCGTCTTCCTCATTATCAAACGTGATGGCCAGACCCATGCTCGTACTATTGCCGGTTTCCTGAAAAGCATCGGTGAGGATGAGCTTATTGCCGCCAGCCAGCGTTAACGACATATGCATAACCTTATCCTGATGGGCTTCCGGTATGCCCGGCATGTCCTTGAAGGTAGTCAACAAACCGATCTCTCCACCCAGCGCTTGCATGTAAAAATCCGCCTGAGCTCTTGCATCCTCCGAAATAATAAAAGGTACCATTTGTGCTTGCATTTTCATCTTCCTCTCAGTTCATTTTTTAGTTTTATATCTAAATGACGAACGAGATTTTATGTAATCGACACACCTTCATATTTTTCCGAAAAAATTTTAATAAAATCTTTCTTCAGCTTGTCTCAGGACTCGGCTGGCAGGCATTCTGCCGCACGATCAAGCAGCAGGGCCCGTTCCCTCAGGTTATCCGTCAGCGATGCGGCCAGCTTGAACTCGGCGCAGGCTTCGTCCAGGCGTCCCAGCTTAAAGAGCAGGTCTCCCCTTACGCTCGGGAGGAGATGGTATCCCTTCAAGGCGGGCTCGCAGCGTAAAATGTCCACGATCTCAAGCCCGATCTCCGGACCGAAAGCCATGGAGAGGGCCACACCCCGGTTCAATTCCACGATGGGCGAAGGAGAAACCTGGGCCAATGCCTCATACAGCGCGGAGATACGAATCCAGTCGGTCTCTGCGGCACTCGGTGCTCCGGCATGACATGCGGAGATGGCAGCCTGTATGGCGTAAGGTCCCGTCATTCCGCCCAACCGCTCGATCCGATCCAGGGCGGCAAAACCGCGCCGAATCAATAAATAATCCCACAAGGCCCGATTCTGATCCATGAGCAGGACAGGCTCCCCCTCCGCGTTGACCCTGGACTTGAACCTAGAGGATTGAAATTCCATTAACGCAACCAAACCATGCACCTCGGCCTCCGTCGGCGCGATCTCTGCCAGCACCCGCCCGATCCGAAGCGCTTCCTGACACAGCAGCGGGCGAATCCACTGGCTGCCCGACGACGCTGCATAGCCCTCATTAAACATGAGGTAGATGACCTCAAGGACCGATGACAATCGCGGTTTAAGCTCGGCTCCCTGAGGAATCTCGAATGCCACCCGGGTCGCCGACAGCGTCCGTTTGGCACGAACGATTCGCTGCGCGATCGTCGGTTCAGGCACAAGATAGGCGTGGGCAATCTCCGCAGTCGTTAATCCGCCAAGCAAGCGCAGCGTCAGAGCCACCCGCGCCTCAGGGGAAAGAACCGGATGACAGGTCATGAAGATCAGTCGTAGAAGATCGTCGTTCACTTCCCCCGGCTCCGGTACCTGAATGTCCGAATCCATCCGGGAATCCATTTCGCGTCCCAACAGCTCATACTTCTGATCGCGTACCTTATTCCGCCGCAGCAGGTCCAGCGCTTTGCGCTTCGCAGCGGTCATCAGCCATCCACCGGGATTATCCGGTATGCCGTCTATCGGCCAGCGTTCCAGCGCAGCGATAAGCGCATCCTGAGCAAGGTCCTCGGCGATACCGACGTCACGAACCATTCGAGTCAGGTAAGCAATGATTTTGGAGGATTCGATTCTCCAGATGGCATCGATCGTGCGATGGGTATCTGCCGCTGACATTACGGATTCTGCCTTTGGATGTGTTCACGCATTTCGTATTGCTTGGCCTGCGCTTCCGGGTCCTGCGTTAAGTCAGTCGGTTCAAACACCTGACGGAGCTCGATCTGGCCCGCACCGAAGCCGTGTGGATCCGGCATGCGTTTAGCCCACTCGATCGCCTCTTCCCTCGTCTTCACTTCGATCAAGGTATACCCTGCAATTAGTTCCTTCGCTTCCGTAAAGGGACCATCGGTAATTTTCGGCTTGCCCCCCGGCTCCGGATAAGAGATCCGGATGGCGCTCGAGCTTGGATGGAGCCCATCGGCGGCAAGCAGCACGCCCGCTCTGGCCAGCTCCATGTTGTACCTCATCATGGCATCCAACTGCTCTGCGCTTGGCAATACGCCTGCCTCGGAATCCTCGGTTGCCCTTACAATCATCATAAATCTCATTTTTATTCCCTCCTGGTTATCGAGACTAAACTTAAATTTTCGTTCTATGCTTAATCAACGAATAGAAAATGCTCTAATCGACAAAGACATCAACATTTTTTCAAAAAATAATAGATTACAAGCATTTCGTTACTGAATCGTTTATTCCTGTTGGAATGATTCGGGTCCATAAAAAAAGACCAACCAAGACAAACGCTTGATAGGTCTTTGGAGTTGGACCTGATTCAAATCTGGTCCCATGGCTGCGGTTCATCTCTTGGACTTACCTCGCTCCCGATATGTTTTATTCTTCGCCCGATTGCCGCAGGCTTTCATCGAGCACCATTTTCCCGTTCCCGGCCTCGAGCGGTCAACGAATACCCACTGACAATCTTCGGCCGTACACACTCTCAATCTGCCCCACATATTCTTTTCACGCAGCCGAAATACCATAATCAACAGCCGGGACATGCCGGCTCTTCCCTGTGTATCCACAGGTTCAACAGCGTCTGCGGTGTCACCGAAGCGATAAAAGAACCGAAACCGCCCGGCTACACAGTTTAACGCTTGGAAGCCGGCTGCCTGATGATCATGTATATTATTCGGAATGGCTGCTCTTAAGCCGCCCCGCAGCTCGCGGGCCAAAGCCAGATCCTCTTCAGATACGGTGTCCTGTTCCAGAACAAAGCCGTTTTTTAACAGCCACATGCGCAGATCCTCCGCGGCCGGAAGCAGCTCCACACCCGGATCCCCATCATATCTCATGCGTTTATCATGGGTGTTGATAAAATCCGCGATGATTTCGAGTTGATCATATTCCTGTCCCACAACAAAACAAACCTCCTATTGATTTCTCCATAACAAACCAGTAAAGTGTATTTATCGGTTAGCTAACCAGATATATATTTTTAACGGTCACTCGTAACAATATAAAGAATGCCCTATCGCTTCGTTTACCTATCTACCGCAAGTTTGTTGATTGTTATCAGTATACCAGACTCGCATCTTTCCAAGAGGTGAAACAAATGAAGATCCAACCGTTTTCTTTTCAAATCGAGTCCGCTGCCATTGATGATTTATATCGGCGCCTGGACATGACCCGATGGCCTGACGAAATCCCCGGAGGACAATGGGATTATGGAATTCCCCTTGATTTCATGAAGGACATGGCCGCCTACTGGAGGCATGAGTTCGATTGGGAAGCCTTCCAGCGCTCCATTCATGCCTTTCCGAATTATATCGCTGAAATCGATGGAATCGACATTCACTTCATACATATTAAGGGCAGCGGCGAGCACCCCATCCCGCTCCTCATTGCTCACGGTTGGCCCAGCTCCTTCTATGAAATGCTGGAGCTTATCCCTTACCTTACGAATCCTGAGCAATTTGGCAGCCATGCGGAAACTTCCTTCGACGTTGTCATCCCATCGATCCCGGGCCATGGATTCTCAGGTATCGAACTGCGTCCGGGCTTTGAAGATCGCCAGGCGGGGGAACTGCTTATGAATCTCATGACAGAGCTCGGTTACGAACGATTCGGTGCACACGGCTATGATATCGGAGCCAGCATTCTGGGGCTCATGTGTCTCGACCATCCCGACCGGTTCATCGGCTATCACACGACATCGCCAGGGAACCCCAGTCCCTATGTGGACTCGAACTCAAAGCTTTCGCCCGAGGAGGCCGAGTTCCTCGACTATCAGAAGCAATGGGGACGCGAGGAGGGCGCCTACGCCCATATTTTGGGAACACGGCCGCAGACGGCAGCCTATGGATTGCATGATTCACCCGTGGCGCTGGCCGCGTTCATTCTGGAAAAATGGCACTACTGGACATCTCCCGAGGATGGCGATGTGTTGCAGCATTTCAACAAGGCGCAGCTCATGGCCAACGTCTCCATCTACTGGCTGACCCAGAGCATCAACGCCTCGAACCGCTATTATTATGAAGGCAAGCATACGAGGTGGCCGGGGCCAGGTGAAAGCTCACCTGTACCGCATGGTGTCACCTTAAGCGCTCAGCGGAACGAGCGTCCGCCCCGATCCTATGTGGAACGGATCTTCCCGAATGTGATCCACTGGAAGGATCTAAATGCGGGCGGGCACTTCATTGCAGCAGAACAACCGGCCTGGATTGCCGAGCAAATCATCGCTTTCTTCAAGTTGCTCCGCGATTCGCCGCAGGATGTTGTGTAATTTTACGAATAATAGGACAGGAGATCGCCGCATCGGTACCGAAATGATTAGCTACCATTTCTCATGAATGCGGTGATCTCATATGGTAACTAACATTCCGAACCGGATCCATATTATCGGCTCCGTCGGAAGCGGAAAAACGACACTCGCCAGGACGCTGTCCTCCCAGTTCCACATTCCTTATTACGAGCTCGACAATGTGGTGTGGGAGCGAGCCGAGCCGGATGATATTCGGAGGAGCGAAGCGGACCGGGATGCGATGTTAATAAGCATCATCAACACGAAATGCTGGATCATCGAAGGCGCTCACCTTAATTGGGTCAGCCCCAGCTTCGACCGTGCAGATCTTATTGTATTCCTGAACCCGTCCTACTCCATAATAACCTACAGGATCATTACAAGGTTCATCAAGCAGCGACTGCGACTTGAACAGGCGCATTATACACCCAACTGGGGCATGTTCAAAAAAATGTTCGAATGGAGCGCCGCGTTTCAGCGGAAAGGCAGATATCAGACTCAGGACACTCTCGAAGATTATCCCGGCAAAGTGGTCGTCGTAAAAGATCTCAAACAGCTTAAACGACGGCTCGAACAGTGGAGTGCGCCCATAGAACAACAGGAAAGGACCTCCGGTTAACCGGAGGTCCTTCTCACTTAGAAAATATCCATGCTCAAATACCGTTCTCCCGTATCCGGGGCAATGCAGACAACCCGCTTCCCTTCCCCCAGCCGCTTCGCTACATGAAGAGCAGCGAATACCGATGCGCCGGAGGACGGTCCTACCAGAATTCCTTCCCTGCGAGCCAAATCCCGCACTGTTTGCAACGCATCCTCGTCGGCAATCTGGATAATCTCATCATATACGCTTGTATTCAGGATCTTCGGTACAAAACCCGGGCTCGTACCCACCAGCTTGTGCGGTCCAGGCTGTCCGCCGGAGAGCACAGGCGAGCCCTTCGGCTCGACTACCGCGATGTGCAGATTCGGCAGGGACTTCCGCAGCTCTTCCCCGGTACCGGTTACGGTGCCGCCCGTTCCCGCCGTTGCCACGAAGGCATCCAGCCGCCCTTCCATCTGCCCCAAAATTTCCGGCGCTGTCGTCAACCTGTGAATGTCTGGGTTGGCCGCATTCTCAAACTGCTGCGGAATGAAGCTGCCGGGAATCTGCTCCCTGAGCTCAAGCGCTTTGGCAATGGAGCCCGGCATGCGTTCGGTGCTCGGTGTCAGCACGACCTCCGCGCCGTACGCCTTCAATATATTTATCCGTTCCTTGGACATGTTGTCCGGCATAATCAGGATAGCGCGGTAACCCTTGGCTGCTGCTATCATCGCCAGGCCAATGCCCGTGTTCCCGCTCGTTGGCTCAATAATCGTGCCGCCCGGTTGGAGTAATCCTTGTTCCTCTGCGGTATGAATCAGATTGTACGCCGCGCGGTCCTTCACGCTGCCGGAAGGATTGAATCTCTCAAGCTTTACATAGACATCAGCAGACCCTTCAGGCAGTAGCCACTGAAGTTTCACCATTGGCGTCTGACCGATCATATCAACTACACTATTATAAATCTCCATGATGTTGATGCTCTCCTTTATATATGAAGTGAAATCATTCTCCACCAAGATCACTTATAAAGACAATAGACTTACTCGGATTATAACAAAAACTTCGATCGACGTACATTCACAGATGACAGACAGCGTTTAGCAGAAGTTTTTGTTGCGATATCAGGAAGTTTCAAGCTTATGAAGTTTATACTTTCTGATATCTTAACAAAAACGTCGATCGACGTACATTCACAGAGACAGACCGCGTTAAGTCGAACCATTGCCAGGAGCTTGCTCAGGCAGCAAAGGTCCCCGACTCATAAGGCGAGGCTCGCCGCTTCAGTATGAATTTATGGTATGCTGTTCAAAGAAAATAACGATCGGGCTCCCCTTCGGAAGACAAACCCTTCCATGGTCTATGCACGATCCATATATAAGAGGAGGCGCAAGAAAGCGTGAATATTCCGCTGTCACTACCTGAAGATCAACCCGTCCTGCTGCTCGACCGGACACATGATTTATCGCACCAGGACGTGCTGTACCATTTTGCGCTGGACGAGCTCCTATGCAGGCTGACCGGAGGTGGTGGGCCGGCCGTCTGCCATCTGTGGCGGCATCCGCGCGCTTTTGTGATGGGTGTGCGCGACAGCCGCCTTCCCCATGCACCGCAAGGGGAAGCTATGCTTCGTTCCCTCGGCTATGACACCGCCGTCCGCCATTCGGGCGGTGCTGCTGTTCCCTTAGACGCTGGCGTGGTGAACCTGTCCCTCATCCTTCCCTTTTCCTCTACGGGACCGGCGCCTGACTTTCATCAGGACTTTGAGATCATGGTAGAGCTGATCCGGGAGGCCCTCCGCGGCACCGGACAGAACGTAGATACCGGCGAAATTGCTGGCGCCTTCTGTCCCGGTACGTTCGATTTAAGCATAGGTGGCCTTAAATTTTGCGGCATTGCCCAGCGGCGACAGCGTAAAGCCTTCATTATCCAGGCTTTTATCATCGCCGAAGGCTCAGGCAGCGAGCGTGCCCGGCTGGTTCGTTCCTTCTATGATATTGCCGCTGCGGGTGCAGACCCCAAGCAATATCCTCTAGTAGAGGCTAACAGCACCGCCAGTCTTGAAGAGCTTACGAACATCGGTACCGATCAGAACGCCGTGCACCCGTTTATCGTTGCTGTAAAAGAGGCCATCCGCAGCTGGCAGTCAGGCAAGGAGCTGACAGAAGCCGCTTCCAGGTTTACGATGCCAGGCACTGAGGAGATTTGTGTCATGGCCGAACAGATGCGGCAGCGGTATAACCTTAATTAAACATAATAAAGAACCATATAGACTGATTAATCAGTCTATATGGTTCTTTATATTTCTTTCATTTTGCAGTACTGACGGAAGCATGCAACAGTTTTTGCTGTTCTTGCAGATATCCAAGAGACGAATAAACAAACTAATGGACACTAGATCCGTTATTTCAAAAAAACAGCAACTTTCCCCGTACTTCCGGACTCAGAATCCGCTATCTACTATAAATACCACGATTAACAGCCATATTCTATGTAATAACGGATCTGATGTCCTCATTTAACCCCCAACCCACCAATCGAGGCGTAATAGTGGAACCTCTGTCCTCAAATCATCGCAACAGTTAACACGCTCATACAGCGTCTGGTATTCCGCAGACCAACAAACCTCGCCCTATCGATACAATCCGTCCATCAATCCATTCGCGTCCTTCGATTCATTCTATCCGTTCGACACAGTAGGTTGATCGTAACAAATCGGCCGTTCGGTCGATCCACACAATCC
This sequence comes from Paenibacillus lautus, assembly GCF_050482385.1. Classification (GTDB taxonomy): domain Bacteria; phylum Bacillota; class Bacilli; order Paenibacillales; family Paenibacillaceae; genus Paenibacillus_AQ; species Paenibacillus_AQ lautus_B. The sequence goes on along the minus strand of NZ_JBCNHV010000013.1, from coordinate 288,194 downwards.
ATCCATCAATTCAATCCAATCAATTCACCTAGGACCCAAATAACTGAATCTGTTCAATTTGACACCATCATCTGGCAGTTAGGCCAAGTTATTAAAATTAGAACCGTATATCATACCTAGATTACTTTATTTTTACAATTCCACCATTCACCGATGATATTCCCTTAACACTTTCCCTATAAACTTGTCCTGATGGCAATTTATACATTAGGGGTGGATAAGCTTGAGTAAAACGATGGATCGCAAAACGTTTCTGTCTTATCTGGGTACTGGTGCAACCGCATTGGCAGCCGCTTCCGCAGGCTTAGGCGTATTGGAAGGGAAGGCTTCCGCCATGTCCGGAACCGCAAATCATCTGTTCGGATTCAAAACGAATCGGGTCAGCGGTTACTTCGAACCAATCGAACCAACCAAAGCAGACCAGCTCGTCCTGCCTAAAAACTTTAAATATGATGTCATTGCGGCTTTTGATGACGTGATCAATCCGGCTGGCGAAAAATTCGGCTCCGGCTGTGATTACAACGCATTTTTTCCGCTTAAGGGCTCCAATGTCCGCGGCCTCCTGGTCAACAATCATGAATACTCCACCATCTTCTCCATCGGTCCTGTGAAGGACGGGAAGATGACGGCGGACCAAATCCATAAAAACCTATATTATCAAGGCATGTCCGTTATCGAAGTATACCGTGACGAGAAGGGTGTATGGAAAATGGACACCACCTCCACCCATGCCCGCCGCATCAACGGCTTCAGCAAATTCGATATCACCGGTCCGGCCAAAGGCATCCCTGCCCTGAAAGGCGCAACGACAGCTACCGGCACGTTTGCCAACTGCTCCGGCGGCGTGACGCTTTGGAACACAGTCTTATCTTGCGAGGAGAACTTCGAGGACACCGCGGCAGTCTCTAACCTGCCGGATACGCATTACGGCTGGGTCGTTGAGGTTGACCCATTCGATAAATCCTTCCTGAAGAAGCATACAGCCCTCGGCAGATTCAATCATGAGAATACCGCGATGGGCCTTGCCGCAGACGGCCGGATCGTTGTCTATATGGGCGACGACAAGAAGGATGCCTGTGTCTATAAATTCATCAGCAAAAACAAATATGATAAAAGCAAAGGCCGAGCTAACTCCGCGCTTCTGGAAGACGGAACCCTGTACGTGGCCAACCTGAAGTCAGGCAAATGGCAGCCGGTCACCCTGGAGGCCGTAACCAAGGCCGCCGCAGAGGATAAAGAGGCACAAGCCAAATTCAAGTTCCAAGGCGATGTGGTCACTTACTGCCAGGAAGCTGCGCGTCTTGTCGGCGGAACACCAACGGACCGTCCAGAGGATATCGAAATCTCGCCGTTCGATAACACCGTGTTTATCTGCCATACGAACAACGACAATCACGGCAACATCCATGGTCATATAACGCGCATTTTTGAAGCGGGCAACGATCTGGCAGCCATGGAGTTTGACTTTGAAATTTTTGCTGCGGGAGGACGCCAATCCGGATTCAGCTCGCCGGACAACCTGGCTTTCGACTCGAACGGCGATCTGTGGGTCGTGACGGATATCTCCAGCAGCAGCCAGAACAAAGGCGTTCACAAATCCTTTATGAACAACGGACTGTTTGTGATTCCAACAAGCGGGCCGGATCAAGGGGTCGCGCTGCAATTCGCCTCCGGTCCGGTGGAATCCGAGCTTACAGGTCCTTTCTTCACACCCGACGAGCAGACGCTCTTCCTGTCCGTCCAACACCCGGGCGAGAATACGGAGGACCTCAGCAAACCAACCAGCACATGGCCTCACCGCTCCGGTGAAAACATGGCGCGCTGCGCCGTTGTAGCCATTAGCGGCTTCAAACTGGAGTAATACCAATCGAAAGGAGCGAGGATCATGCCGTTTGGTAACATCGGAATCGGTGGTTTAATTCTTATTTTGATTATCGCACTCATCATATTTGGTCCATCCAAGCTTCCCGAGCTCGGTCGCGCTTTCGGGCGGACCTTAAGCGAATTCAAGGGCGCAACCCGTGGCTTGATGAACGGAGACGACGAGAATGGAAAAAAAGACGATGCTCCGCAAACTGCTGCAGCGGTCGATAAGCAGCACAGCTAATCCGAACGACCAGAGCGCGATCGAGCATCTGGAAGAAATGCGGAAGCGCCTGATCCGCACCCTGATTGCGTTTCTCGTCGCGATAGTAGCTGCCTTCATCTACGTCGAGAAGATCTACCACTGGCTGGTACGAGGCATGGACAAACAGCTCGTTCTGCTCGGTCCTTCCGAAGTAATGTGGGTGTATATGATCATTGCGGGCGTTGTGGCCGTAACCGTCACACTTCCGATTGCCGCCTATCAAATATGGCGGTTCGTGCAGCCGGCGCTGCCGGATGGGACTCACCGCTCGGCTGTGCTGCTCATTCCCGTGATCAGCGTATTATTCATTGCCGGCATCTGCTTCGGATACTTCGTGCTGTTCCCGATGGTGCTGCAGTTCATGCAGCGTATGGCCGAAGGCGCATTCCAAACGATGTATACCGCGCAAAAATACTTCACGTTCATGATCCATATGACCGTTCCTTTCGGATTCCTGTTCGAAATGCCTGCCATCGTCGTTTTTCTGACGAAGCTCGGCATCGTGAATCCGCATCGGCTGGCCAAGATGCGCAAATCAGCCTACTTTCTGCTATGTATCGTGGCCGTCACCATCACGCCGCCGGATATCATGTCCGATTTGATTGTGATCGTTCCGCTGTTCCTGCTGTACGAAATCAGCGTATCGATCTCCAGATTCATCTATCGCAAGCAGTTGCGGCTCTCTCAACCGGAGGGCAGCGCAACCTAGTAAGGAACCAATTTCAATGTGTGCACTGCTCCCTGTGCGCACGTTGCTTGGTCCGGTGTATGCCTTTTACGAGATTTGCACGAAAAATCGTACAAACTGAATGGATAAGAGCTGTCGACTCAGGATGTTGTACGAAAAATCGCACAACAGGATGGCTAATTCCAGCTGTTATACGAGATTTGTACGAAAAATCGTACAAATCGAATGAATAAGAGCTGTCGACTGAGGAACTTGAACGAGAAACCGCACAACAGGAAGGCTAATGCCAGCTGTTATACGAGATTTGTACGAGAAATCACACAAACTGAATGGATAAGAGCTATCGACTCAGGAATTTGTATGAAAAATCGCACAACAGGAGGGCTAATGCCAACTGTTTTACGAGATTTGCACGAGTAATCGTGCAAATACGATTATGAAGGGATCCTTGCAGGAAATTAGAACGAAATTTCGTTCAACCCAAGTACATGTCCGTTTCCCCCGAAATTGGACGGAACTTTATAGAACCCGTAACTGGACAGCCTCATCATGCAGGTTGTCTGACCTACGGGTTCTTTTTTTTGCAATCCTCCCCTTTACCGATATCTTCGCTTCAACACGTATCCCCCGCTTTTTTTCGAACCGATTGTTTCGTTATATCCCCCCCTATCTGAGACTTTTGACGTGATTCCATTGTATATTCGAAATGATCCATTGATTTATTAGTCAAGTTCTCCTAGTATTTTTAATAGGGTATCTATCTGCTTCGGCAGCATTTATGATAGCGCTATCAAATAGCGTAACGTGAAAACACAAATTGCTATTTGAAGAACCGTCTCGCGTGTGTAGAATGAGTTAGTTCCGGCTAAAAACTTAATAATCTAAAATCGTAAAAACGGGGGTTGCAGATATGAAATGGAATCACTTCAAGTCCAAGCTTCTGCTTAAATACACACTGTCCTACATCTCCATTTTTCTGATACCTCTTGTTATATTAACCATCATTATTTATCACAATGCCGTGAATACGCTCCGTTCCGAGATCGAGCAAACCAATGTCAATCAATTGACCCAGGCTAAAACCGTCATCGATGAGCGCATGAAAGAACTGCAGGACATCGCCTTTCGCATCGCCTACGATGAGCAGTTGACCCGTTATTGGACTCACCATCCTTACTACAGCCGTGAATCCATCGGGGCCTTGGTCAAATACAAAGCCACCAGCTCCATTATTGATGAACTGTTCCTGTTCTTCCGCGGAGATAACAGCATTTACTCGTCACAGGGCTTTGAGAATCTGAACGTCTTCACCGACCGCTATAAATTCAACAGCTGGAACGAAACGGAGATGGTCCGTGATTTAAACTCTGTCCCGATTCCGACCATGCGCCCGGCGGAGCAAGTGGTTCAGGGGACCAAAATCCAAAAGTCCATGCTGGCATACCTTGTGCCGATCGCACCTAACAATACGCCTGCCCACGGCACCGTCATGTACCTGATCCATGAGTCCAATCTGACCGGATTGATCGAATCCATCCTCAGCGACTACCATGGGATGACATATATATTCGATAATTACGGACAAGTGCTGGCCGCTAATCACCAAGGCGAAACCATTACCGAGCAGGAAGTCCACGCCCTGTTCGCGCTTGAGCCTGGAACCCACAGCCTTTCCTTGAACCAAGAGCCTCATTCGGTTGTATCCGTCAAATCCGATGCGGGCTGGACTTATGTCACCGCGATGCCAAGCAACCAATTTTTCAGCCGTATCGTTCATATTCGCACCTTCGTGATTCTGGTATTCTCCTTCGTCGTAGTGATGGGCACCATTCTTGCCATTATGCTGGCTCGCAGGCAATACCATCCGATTTCAGACTTGATGGAGTTCATCCGCTTGAAGAATGACCCGGAAACGTCCACATCCAGCAACGAGCTGGAATGGATCAAGAAAACACTGCATGACTACAGCCAGCGCGTCGATCTTCAAGAGCCTTATGCGCGGAATCATATTCTGCTCATGCTGCTGAAGCATGGCCATACCGGCGAATTCCCCTCCGAGTTCACCGAGAAGCTGGGCATTCGCTTCAGCCAATCTCATTATTTTGTCCTGACTATGGGCTGGGAAACGCACGCCCTGCCCATTGGCGACAATCCGGAGCGGCGGCCCGTCATGCAGTTAATGAACGATGTGGAGCTGCCGGCGTTTTCCGCCTATGCCTATGGAGTGGAGCTGCCACAGCCCGATCAGCTGGCCCTCATTGTCGGATTTGATGCCGAAACCGGGCATGAAGCGAGCCTTAACGCCCGTATGGAGCCGATCGCCCTGGCCCTGCAATCGATGGCGGGAGAGCACACGGGCGTCTCTCCTGCGATCGGGGTAGGCAACCGCTACAGTTATCCGGAGCAGCTGAATCAATCCTTCATTGAAGCATCAACCGCTTTGGAGGCTTCCATGCTGCACGGACAGGGCAGCAGCACCTTCTTTAACGCACTTTCCGGTTCCAGCGCACAGGATTCATCCTTCTGGGTCCCTAAGGATGTGCTGCTGAAGCTGGTTCAAAGCTTGAAACAGGGCAGTTACGATGTAGCGGTTCAGATGGTATCCACCGCATTGAATAACCTGAAGACGGAAATGCCGTCCGTACCGCTGCTGCGCTGTATCTGCTTCGATATTCTGAATACGATGCTGAAGACCGCGTCCGAGCTTGGCATCCATCATGTGGTCAATCAGCTTCCACGGGTCACCTCTTATGACTCGCTGGAGGATTTGGAGAAGAAGCTGGCAGGCCTTGCCGCGGAAATCTGCGCCCATGTCGAGGCGAAGAGCGAGACCGAAGAGAGCTCCCTGATGGACGAAATCGTTGCCTTTATCGATGCCAATTTTACGGACTATGACCTCAGCCTGGGCACGATCTCGTCTAAATTCTCCATCTCTTCATCCTATTTCAGCCGCTCCTTCAAGGAGAAGATCGGGATGAACTTTACCCAATACATCTGGCAGAAACGAATGGATGAGGTGATCCGGCTGCTGCTGCACACAACCGATCCATTAAAGGATATCATCACCCGGGTCGGTTACCTGGACACGCCGAACTTCATCCGCAAATTCAAGAAAGAGACGGGGTACACGCCCGGTCAATACCGCAAAATGCACAGCAGCAACGGCGCTGCTGATTCGCCGGATGAGGATGACGAAGAGTACACCGGATAACGAATTCGGATGATGGCGAAGAATAGTGAGTCGGTAGCGGTTTTGCCGCAAAAATAGAAACCTCCCCTGAGCCGTACCGTTAAGGGGAGGTTTTCGTATGTTTTAAACTCATCCGAGTTATCAGATCCACCGCGACCGCCAGCTGTTCCTATTTCCCGGCCGAGATGCTTTGAAGTCCTTGATGCATAGCGCCCAGCAGACGTTGGGTCGGGTCGCATCCATATTCCCAGAACATGATCCCGGCCAAGCCTTGTTCTTTCACATAATTGCATTTGCACTGAATCGATTCCTCATCGTCATAAGAAATCAAGCTGGAGCCGTTAAAAAGGTACGGCGCACAGGCTTCCTTGTCCCAATAACGAATGTAGCCGTTCTTGTTGATGTACTCCGCAGCCAGCTCGGCAAAGGTCGGACCATAGCCGCCTGTGCTGCCAGCCATTTGGTGAAGGCCATGGTTTCGATCCGGTACCTCATTCCATACACGGGAGTAGAATGCGGCACCGATGACTATCTTCTCCTTCGGGACGCCGGCCCGAACGAACAGGTTCACGGAAGCATCCGTGCTGATTCGGAACAGATCACCGGTCGACGTGTACAGATTCGTATGATGTCCGGTCAGAACCTGAAACCCGCCTCGCATATCATAGGTCATCAACTGGACAAAATCCAGGTACTGCTGCACCTCAGCCATCTCCGTGCCGTCTACATAGTACTGGTCAGCCCCTGCCGCAATCGTGAGCAGGTAATGCCGGCCATCCCGGGAGCCCTTAGCATCCAGCGCCTCCCGGATCGTCTTGAGCAGCAGGGTGAAATTCCGTTTATCATCCGGACTCGACCCTATGTCGGCCTCACCGTAACATGGATACTCCCAGTCCAGATCGATACCGTCAAAAGGGTATTCCTCCAGTACCCGTATGGCGGATGCGGCCATACGGTCCCTTCCGTCTTCGGTTGAGGCGGCTTCAGAGAAACCGCCGGCGCTCCAGCCGCCAACAGACAGAAGTACCGTAAGAGTCGGGTGATCCCGCTTGATGTTCCGGACAACCTCGCCATTCTTCAAATGCTCAGTGGTGATCTCATCATGCTTGACATGACCGAAGGCTACGTTCAGATGCGTTAATTTCAGCAGATCCTCATGCGTCATGTCGGGAAGAACCGAATCGACGGCGTAACCCGCTACAATATAATTCGTCATTACTCTTCACTCCGTTCCCTTCTAGGGTTGTAATATCGCGGTCGCAATCTGCAGGGCTTCCTTCCCGGTGCCGATCTTGTATCCGGAAGCCGTATAACGGATTTGATCTTGACGGTCCAGGACGAACAGATGAGGATAACCGGCTTCATGGGCTGCCGGATTCGGAATGAAACCCGACAAGGAAGCATAACTGGAATCCCGTACAAAAATGGTGCGGGCCGGCAGCTTCGGATAGCTTGCCGGATCAAAGGAAGCCGTCCATTCCGCATCCCCGATCACCAGCACAATCGGCAAGTCCAGCTTATCCAGCGGCTCGGCCAGCTCGCTGAGCTCGCGAAGCAAATGCTTGGTCGGCTCCCGCTCCGGTTCGATCCAGGCAGCGATAGCGCCCTCGGATCCCAGAAGATCCTTAAGAACGGCTTCCGTTCCATCTAATCGGGTAAGCGTACTGCCCGGCGCCAGTTTGCCCAGCACCGGAATGTCGACCGCCGTCTCACGATAGGTCAGCGCCACGCGCGCGGTGTCTCCGGCACGCACGGTAAAATACGTGAAGCGTACTCTTACCGTGCCATCCTTCAGCCGGATGCCCGATGTTAGGCGGTACGAACCCGGTTCAACCTCATACGGCTCGTCGTAAACATCCGTGCTGCCATAAGGATACACCAGCGTTTTGTATACGCCGTCTTCCAAGCGGGCGAAGGTAAAGTTCTCGGCATAGGATGCGGCCGGGGTATCCTGCGAACCTTTCGGATCCCTGAGAAATTGCAGCATTCCCCAGCTTGAGCTCTCCTGATTCCGAGAGGAGCCCAGACGGAACACCGCATCTTCCCAGCCTCCGTCATATAAGTACTGCGGCTTCTGCTCGCTAGGATGCAGTCGGGCGGGAATCCCCAGACTGCGGCATACAGCCACAAATAGAATGTCCAGCGACTGTTCGTCTCCCTTCATGAGACTGTACGTACCCGCCGGATTTCCCTTACCCTTCAGGTTGGGAAGGTCCTCCGCATAGGCATAGCCCTGCTCCAAACGCTCGGCAAGTGCGGAAGGATCCTTCCTGAATGCTGCAGTTTCCGCAGCCGTAAAGGTCTCACCGAATAGGCGTCGATACGGAACCAGCATTTCATAAGAAACCCTCGGGCACAGGATGTACTTCACGAAGGTATCTTCATCCCACTGTCCACGCTGCGAGAGCGCACCCATCAGATGATCATCCAGCGTCTGCCGGAAGGTATCAATCAAATCCTTTTCGTTCAGCGATTCCAGCAGCCGCAGCGGCCACTCGCCATATTCCCCGGAACGCTCCTTCAGGAATGCTGCGATTTCCTTGCTGTTTCCTCTGGCTTTTTGAAGGACGTCCCACACCCGCTCCGGAGGCAGTCCTGATGAATGGGCCAGTGCCAATGCCTCTTCTTCGCCCAGGAATGTCCCCTCATATTCGGTCCGGACCTTCGTTCCTTCCTCCAGACGGCGGTTATGAGCCTGGGTCTTCTCTTCGGATAACGCCGTCGCGGCGTCCCCTTCTCCTTCCGGTGGAGGAACCATATCGAAATCTACGATTCCTGACGACTGTTCGGATGAATCAAGCACAAGCTCGATATGTTCGCCGTCTTGGGCCTTAAACAGAGCTTCACTCCACTTGCCGCCGCTGACCGCACGAACCAAGAGGTCGCCATAACCGGTCTTAAAGGAAGCCTCTCCTTGCTCATCAGTCTTGATTTCGGCGATCGGATAAAATTCAGCCATATTATACAGTTCAAATCGAACGCTTGCGCCGGATACGGGCGCTCCCTGCCGATCCTTCACACTCACGTAAAGGGTGCGGGCCGGCGCATAGTTCTCCAGCAAATTAATCTCTGTAAATCCCTTTTCATTGAGGGTAATATCCTCCGGTCCGGGATAATCGGCAAAAATTCGTGTATTGATCAGCATCGCTCTGCGGGCTGGCGGACTGAACCAGCCTTGATTCAGGCGGGCTTCCGGTTCGCATGCCCCGATGTAATACCACTGGCCGTCCGCCCATGCCTCCACCCAGGCATGGTTGCTATCGCAATGCGCCCAGCGCGGCGTATAGACCTGACGCGCGGGGATGCCAATGCTTCGAAGAGCGGCCACCGCCAGCGTGGACTCCTCGCCGCAGCGTCCGCGTGCGTTCCGAATCATCGTCAGCGGCGAAATCGTCCGCAGATCGCTGCCGATGTAGGTCGCCTTCTCATGACACCAATAATTGGTCTCCAGAATGGCCTCCGCCATGGATAGCTTCGCGGTCCGTTCAGCCAATTCGTTGTAGAGAATGCCGCGGAAATCCTCAATATTCTCCGTATTAACCCGGTAAGGAAGCACAAAATGCAGGAACAGATGATCCGGCACGCGCTCGCCCCAAGGCACGCGCTTACGGATGTCCAGGGCTTGGCGCACATGATTCAAGAACAATTCTCCATCATAGTCGGCCATGTCGTTCACCGGCATGTAAGCAAACAAATATTTCAGGGCCCAAATCTCTTCATCGGTCAGTTCCTGCTCCAAAACATGAAACAGCTTATCTTTGCGCGCTTCCGCAAAGATGATCTTCTCCTGAAACTTTTGCTCGATCCGCTCCCGTGTCTGCGAATCCAGCGAGAACACCGCGGTTTGGCTGGTCATCCTAGCGTTCACTCCCTCCATAGCTTTCCGTCTTCCCGAATGCAGATTAGAGCCGTGCCGTCCGATGAAGGCGCGCTAATCTGGAACAGGCTGCGAGTCGTTTCAATCACAGGCTGGATGCTCCATGCATCGTCGCCCATGAGCTGCTTCGTGTCCTGCGTAAATTCACCATGGGCTTCATAGTAATTACGCTGCCGGTAATAGAGTCTGCGCAGCTCCCATTTGATCCGTTCGTCTTCCGGAAGCGTAAACGGCTGTTGCTCCTCGCCACCCGCGAACACAACGTAACCCCACAGCTCCGGGTAATGCATATTGATGATGCCCATCGGCGACCATACCCAATTGTCCTCCGGAAAAGGCTTGCCTGTCTCCGGATTCAGCACCTTACGGTACTCGCCGTCTTGCACTTCGGTCTGCCATTCCACGCGCGAGAAGTTGACGCGCCAGAACTCACCTGGCGCAGGGCGGCGGCCACCTTCGGCACATTCCTTGAGACTAGTCCAAGGAATCGCCACCTCCACACTCCATTTCCGGTTGTCGGCGCCAGGACGGTTCAGCTCCCCATCGATAAATACCGCCGTCTTAAGACCGCTGATATCCCAGCCGTTGACCGGAGGTCCGCCATCCCGGTACGGTTTCACGAGCAGCAAGTCCCACACCGTGTTCAAGGCATTAATTTCGAATTCATAATATTGATGGCTGTCTCCGTCCGGATCAATGAATATTTCAAAGTCATTGTCATAGAAAATAACCGAATCGCGTTCCGTCAATGTCGCCCATATCTGATCCTCGATCAACTCGGCTGCAAAATAAAAATAATCGTCGTCCCACAGCATTTTGACCCGGGTCCGTTTCCCCGGCTTCGGACGAAGATCCCCTTCAATATCAACGAAATCATCGGTCCACTCCGCCGCATCCCAGAATGCCTTATCCACGCGGCCATCCAGCACGAGCGGCTGCCCCGCACGCTTGCATAAATAATGCTTGGGAGCATACTCAATCCTCGGCTCCGGCACTCCACTTCTGTTCATGTCATTCTCTCCGCTTCATAAGGGAGGGTAAGCACTTATCAAGCACGTCCCTCCCCGTGATGGTTAGTTATGCGTGACAACAGCTCCCGAGCCGCCGTACATCTCCAGCTCCTCGTCAAACTCCAGCTTAAGAACCGTCACCTGTTCATGCGCGTCTTCAGGAGTCATCTTGATCCACGTCGTCCCCGGGATGTTGAACCAAGGCACGCCCCCATGAATCTCGTGCGTAAGCTCCTTGCCCGAATGCAGCACGGTAATTTTCTTGATCGGGTTGCACAGCCCCTTAATGCACACATTCTCTTTCGGAGCGTCATAGACAAACAGGTACAGTGTCTTTCTGTCCTCGGAAATCGTGCTTCCCCCCAGATAATAGCGGGTCATAATGCCCTCACCCGTTCCGAATACAGCTTCCTCATGGGTACGGATCCACGCACCCAGCCCAAGCAGAATGTCCTCCTGCCTTGGATCAATGGTGCCGTCTTCGCGCGGACCGATATCCAGCAGCATATTGCCGCCCATCGAGATGCAGTCGCAGAACATCCGAATGATCTGGTTCAAGGATTTGTATTTATGATCGGTCGGCACGTAGCCCCACGAGCTGTTGATCGTTGTGCAGAATTCCCACGGTCCCTCCGGTCTCGTGATCGGAATGCCCTGCTCCGGCGTTTTATAATCACCGTGGCCCTGCAGCCGTGAGTTGATGATGATATCCGGATTGAAGGATTGCAGGTAATGCTTGAACTCCGGCAGATTCCACTGCTCGGCACTTCGCTCCCAATCGCCATCAAACCACAGCAGATCCACTTTCCCGTAATTCGTCAGGATCTCCCGCAGCTGGTTGTTATTAAACTCCAGAAATTTCCGCCATTTCTCCTGATCCTGAACACCGTCCACGGGACTGGTGTGCGGGTTGACGCCGCTGAGATCCTCCGGCACCTTGCCTCCTTCGAACACGCTCGGATAATCCGGATGCGACCAATCAATCAGAGAGAAGTACATGCCCAGGTGAATCCCCCTCTCCCTGATCGCTTCGGCATACTCCCGCACGATGTCTCGATTGGCCGGTGTCCGCTTGACCACGTTGAGATCGCTGTACTGCGTATCCCACAGTGCAACACCATCATGGTGCTTCGTTGTCAGCACGGCATACCGGGCACCGGATTTCTCGATCAAATCCGCCCATTTCTCCGCATTGAATTTCGATGCCGTAAAACCGTCCAGCTGCTTCATGTACTCGTCGTACGTGATCCTCCCATTGTAGAAGGACCAGGATTCCGAGACTCCGTCCACGGCATAAATGCCATAGTGAATGAAGATGCCCAGCTTGGCTTCTTCGAACCATTTCTGCATATTTGTCCCCACCTCTTCATGAAGTCGTTATAAGTGAAAAATACGTTTATGAGGTTGTTCAAAAAGTCACGAAGCGAATCAGGAAGCAACTCGGCATCGAATCTTGAATTCAGCCGGGCCTTCCGGTGCTCACGTACCCAAAACGTACGCTCCGCTCCTCAGCCCCTAGCTTCATCCAACCTTCTCGGTACTGAAAATCGACCTTTTTGAACACGCACTTTATACAACCCGCCTCTTAACGAAACCGCAACACATGCGCAATCGGGGCCGGTCCCTGACGTTCCTGATCCGGAAGACGGACCGCAACGCCATCGTCCGTGCGACGATAATCGAGCGCCTCCTGACCCCCGACGAGATCAATGCGGCTGAACGCCGTCTGAATCGGAATGTGCAGCTCTTCAGGAACAGCATCTTGTTCATTTCGATACAGATAGATGGCATAGGTCGTATCGTCTTTTTGGGTAAACTGGACGGCCCCGGAGGAATACGGCTCGCAGATACGCGTGCCATAGATCGCCTCTCCATAGACTTTCAGCCATGCCCCCATGCCCTTCATTCGTGAAATAGCCGTCTCGGGCAGCCTACCGTCCGGCTGCGGACCCACATTGAGCGCCAGATTTCCGCCTTTGGCCACGATCTCGACCAGCAGATGAATGAGCTGACGCACCGTTTTATAACGATCCTCGTAGCGGAAAGAGAAGGAAGTTCCCATCGTGATACAGCTCTCCCAAGGCACATGAAGAGCACGCTCAGGGAGGGTCTGCTCCGGCGTAATCAGATTCTCGTAAGGCCCGCCGACCGTGCGGTCCGCCGAGAGGAGCCAAGGCTGAATCTCACGCGCTTTCTCTACCACTTCACCTAGCCGGATATTCTGATCACGATAATCGTTCACCCAGCCTGCATCCAGCCACAGCACATCAATGCGGCCGTAACGGGTCATCAGCTCCATGATCTGCTCATGGGTAAACTGGACAAACTGTTCCCACAGCCACGGGTATTTCTTCGGGTCATAGCTAGGACCGCGTGACGTAAAGCTTCCCGCCTCCATTCCCGGCGCCCAGTAGTATGGCGTATGCCAGTCAGCCTTCGAGAAATAAGCGGAGATGCCGAGCCCTTTGGCACGAAAAGCCTCAAACAGCTCCTTCGTGATATCGGCGTGTTTATGCGTATGGAACGGACAGTCGGGACCCGTGACACGGTAGTCGGTCGTATGCGTGTTCCACATGCAGAACCCGTCATGATGCTTGGTTGTAAAGTTCAAATATTTGAAGCCGTTATCGGCTGCCAGGTCAGCCCACAGATCAGGCTGAAAGCGAAGCGGGTTGAAGGTCTTGTTCAGATCAAAATACTGCCGCTTAAGCTCCTCTGCATCGATATCCCAGTCAATGCCGTCACGTGACCAATCCGCGTCTTTATCGCTCAGTGCCCATGATTCAACAAGACCCAACTGGGAATACGGTCCCCAATGCATCATCAGGCCCAGCTTCTGGTCCTTGAACCATTCCAGGCGCTCCAAAAGCAGCGGATCCTCCGGCTTGACCCATTTGTCCTCACTGCTGAAATTGTGCACGCCCTGCTCCACTACTGCTTGCTCTTCCTCTACCAGCTTGTTCTCCGACATGGTGTACCTCCAATAGTCATTTGTTGATAACGATATCTTTGAAGACCGCTTGGAACAGGTTTGCCTGCCCCTTAAAAACAATAGCCAACCCCCGGTCATGAATCGAGACCGGGATACGTTGGCTCTTTGTTTTTCATCTATGCATCTGATTATTGCTCGGCATTCCAGCGATCGTATGCCCCTTGATAAAGCTCGACGAGACGGTCGCTGCCCATTTTCTTAACTTGTGCAACGTATTTATCCCAATTTTCAAGCGGCTCTTGGCCTGTAACGAATTTCGCTTCCATCTGTTTTACATACGTTTCCAAATCGGACAACAGCGCAGTCGCCTCGCTCTGCTCTTCATTCGTCAAATAAACGTTAGGGAATGGCGATTTTCCGATTGGCACCAGCTTCTCTTGATTCTGCTGATCGATCCACTCATCAAATTCAGTGCGAAGACCTTTCGCAACATCCGGATCATTGACGCCTGGTGTCAAAATACCGTAGTTCGGCGTGATTTTGCCGCGATACTCCTCACGATCTCCGCCGCCTGGAACCGGGAGCCATTCTTTCACGCGGTTTGCCTCATCCTTGAATTTCCACAACGTGCCTTCAGGCCCTTGGTTAAACAACGTCGCGCCTTCATAGCTGTACAGATAATCGATCCAGCGCATGGTCGCTTCCGGAGACGGGTTGCTGCTCGAAATGGCGAATGTGCCTCTTGCCGACATACCAGGGTGCATGCCGTATACAGGAGAATCGGCGATTTCACTCTTCACTGGCGTCATGAGCGGATGCTCGCCGCTAGGTTCGCCACCGAGCGTGAAGTACGCATGGTAGTCGTTAAACAGAGCCAGCTGATTGTTTTCTCCCTTGGCTTTTTTCTGATCGCCTGTTTGCGAGAAGGTTTCATGATCCAGCAGTTCTTCCTTCCACAGACGGTTCATGAACGTCAGATAGCCTTTGTAACCTTCTTCCTGATAAGGGTAGTGTACTTTCCCATCCTTGTCAGAATAGATGCCTTCGTTGTACATGCCCCAGAAGCCGAAGAAGTACATGCGCAGGTCATCCAGCTTGACGGAAGTCAGCGGAATCTCGTCTTTCTTTCCATTTCCGTTAGGATCTTCTTCCTTGACGCGTTTCAAGAATGTATATAATTCCTCAGTAGTCTTAGGTTCGGACACGTTTAGCGCTTTTAGGAACTTGCCGTTGTACCACATCGGGCCTCTGTACCATACGGCGGCCTTGTCGACGAACGGTAGGGCATAGATATGTCCGTCCGGGGTCGTGAAGGATTTGCGGACATCCGGGTTCTCGTCAAAAATCTTTTTGATGTTCGGTGCATAACCTTCGTCAATGTACTTCTCCAGCGGAATAAGGATCCCTTGGGTGCCGTAAGTCACCTGCTCAGCCGGCTTCAGGTCTGCCGCATAGAACATATCGGGCAAATCGCCACTCGCAAACACCAGATTTTTCTTCGTTTCAAAGCTGTCAATCGGAGAAAGCTGATATTCCAGCTTGATGCCTGACAATTTCTCCATCTCTTGTAGTACGGGCATCGTATTCCAATCGGCTACACCGGCATCCTGTGACATGACCGTCAGCGTGATCGGCTCATCCACAATCGGGAAACCTTCCTTTTTTACCCCTTCCGTGCTGGCCGTCCCGGACGGTGCTGTAGCAGCGCCGTCTCCTTTGGGTGAACCACAGGCTGCAAGCATGGTTGCTGAGAGGGTGAGGCAGAGTAAAATAGATGATGCCTTACGAAGCTTTTTCATGACAACAACTCCCCTTTTTTGGTGTGGATTGTATGGTTTAAGATCAGCCCTTAACGGAACCAATCATAACACCCTGCACAAAGTAACGTTGAAGGAACGGGTAAACAGCAATAACCGGAAGTGTCGCAACGATAATGACCGCATATTTGACCAATGCGGCAATTTCCGCTTTGGAATTCATCGCTGCTGCGGACGAGGCGTCAATCGCCCCGCCGCCCTGTGCCGCCATCTCCTGAAGAACCAGGATTTGACGCAGGAAGAGCTGCAGCGGGTACTTCGCGGCATCGTTCAGATAAATCATGGCACTGAAATAGCTGTTCCAGTGGCCGACTCCGTAGAAGAGCGCCATGACGGCAATAATCGGCATCGAGAGCGGCAGTACGATTTTGATGAATAACCGGAAGTTCGTACAGCCGTCGATATGGGCAGCTTCCTGCAGCTCCTTCGGAATGGTCGATTGGAAGAACGTCCGGGACACAATAATATTCCATATGGACGCAGCTCCCGGCAGAATAAGAGCCCACATGCTGTTGACCATGCCAAGATCCTTAACGAGCAGGTAACTCGGAATCAGTCCCCCGCCGAAAAACATCGTAACCAGAAACACCGCCATAAAAAATCCTCTGCCCACAAAATCAGAACGGCTGAGCGCATAGGCTGCAGGCAGCGTGACAATCAGATTCACGATCGTACCGATCACTGTATAAATAATCGTGTTCTTGTAGCCAATCCAAATGTTGGCGTTCTCAAACACTCGGGCATATCCATCAAAAGTGATCCCTTTCGGAATCAACCACATTTCACCTGAGCTTACGTACTTCGGATCACTGATGGAGGCACTGACAATGTACAGCAGCGGGTACAGTACGATGACAAGCGCAATCGTCAGATAGATGTAGTTGCATAGCAGGAATAATTTATCCCCTTTGCTTTCCCTTACCGTGGATGACATATGTTATTCCCCCTTCTACCACAGGCTGTTTTCGCTGGTGCGACGAGCGATTTGGTTCACCGCAATCAGCAGAATCGCATTAATGACCGAATTGAACAATCCGACGGCGGTAGAGAAGCTGTACTGCGCGTCAACCAGACCGGAACGATAAACAAAAGTCGAGATAACATCGGAAGAGCTCATATTCAGCGGGTTCTGCAGCAGCAGGATTTTCTCGAATCCGACGCCCAAAATGCTGCCCATGTTCAGGATCAACAGGATGGTAATCGTAGGTATAATCGCCGGGATGTTGATGTGCAGAATCCGTTTGAACCGGCTTGCTCCGTCCACGACAGCTGCTTCATGCAGCTGAGGATCGACACCCGATAAGGCTGCGAGATATATAATGGTACCCCAGCCTGCACTCTGCCAGACGCCGGACAGCACATACACCGTCTTGAACCATGCAGGGTCCGTCAGGAATTGCGGCGCCTGAAAGCCAAGCATTTCCACAAAGTTAACAATCATGCCGGACGAAGGCGACAAGAAGGTAATGATCATACCGGACATGACAACGACCGAAATAAAATGCGGTGCATACGTGACGGTCTGTACGGTACGTTTAAAGAACGAATCCTTCACTTCATTGAAGGCCAGTGCCAGAATGATGGGCAGCGGAAAACCGATAGCCAGCTCGTACAAGCTGATGCTCAAGGTATTCCAGAGCAAATCCCAGAAGTAATAAGAGTTAAAGAAGCGTTCGAAGTGGTCGAATCCGACCCACGGGCTTCCCGTTATTCCCAACGTCGGGATGAAGTTTTTGAAGGCGATTTGGATCCCGTACATCGGGCCATAATGGAAAATGACAAAATACAGAAATGCCGGAGCTATAAACAAATACAACTCCCAGTTTCGAATCATCCTCCTCCATAATGTATTTTTCTTACGATTCGGCATCGTGTTAACCGATAAGCTTTGCGACAGGGCGGATTGACCATCTTGCTGCATAGGTTGCCCCCTCCTTTTCTAATGAAAATCCGGCCATTTTTTTCGGAAAAGCACCCCTGTTTAATGTAAAAGAAAGAGCCTTCCTGACCACTCCTTAGCGTGCAGCTTTTCGCCCGCTTCAGAAATGTTAACGCTTACATCCCAAGTGTATGGACCGCGGCACTATCCGTAAATATGTCATTTTCAATGGTCTAATGAAAACGGCTTCATGCATTGGTATGACGGGCTTTTTACGTCCTTTTCACTCTTGTCATTGTCGTTTTCAGGCAAGAAAACATGTGGTTTTTGACCCTTCCCCTCCGGCAAATTGTCATTCCGGCCAATGGGATGAGCCTTGACAGATGTCATATCTGACCGTAAGTTGGAAAAATAAACCGTAAAAGCAAAACTGACATATTCTAAAAGAAACGAGGTATTCACGTATGCAGCCATCATCCTGGATTTTAGCCGGTTATGCAGGGCGCAGAGTCTTATCCGAGATCACCGCCGAGGATGCCAAGCGGCTCACTCACTTGAACGTCGCTTTCGCCCATCTCCAAGAAGACAAGATTACGTATACCGACACGAACACCATTCACGAGATCCAACGCCTGAAAACCGTCAATCCCCAGTTAACCGTTCTGCTGTCCGTTGGCGGCTGGGGCTCCGGCGGATTCTCGGAAGCTGCAGCCACGCTCGAAGGAAGACAAAGCGTGTGTGAATCGGCCATCAAACTGCTGCAAGAGTTTCCATTCGACGGCATTGACCTGGACTGGGAGTATCCATGCTACTCGATAGCCGGAACGGCGGCATCGCCAAGCGACAAGGAGAACTTCACGCTGCTGCTGAAGGAGCTCCGGGAAACACTGGATCAGTACGGGCGGGGCAAGAAGCATTATCTGCTCACGATCGCGGCCGGGGCCGATCAATACTATATCGATGGTACCGAGATCCATAACATCCACCCCTATCTCGATTTCATTCAGCTGATGACGTACGACATGCGCGGCGGATTCCAGACGATGACGGGCCATCACACCAACCTGTACACCTCCACCGGCGATCTGTTCCGAATCAGCGTCGATGCTTCCGTCCGCCTGTTCACCCTAGCCGGTGTGCCGCGCGAAAAAATCGTGATCGGCGCCGCATTCTACTCCAGGAAGTGGAAGGATGTGCCGGATGTGAACAACGGCTACCTCCAGGTCGCCCCATCCTCCGGTGGTTACGGCCCGACCTATACCCAGCTCGCAGCCGAGTATCTTAGCAATCCTTCATATAAGCGGTACTGGGACGATGAAGCCAAAGCGCCATTTTTATTCGATGGCAGCAGCTTCATCACTTACGATGATGCCGAATCCCTGACTCATAAATGCAAATATATACAAGATCAAGGCTTGGCTGGTATTATGTTCTGGGAATACAGCTGTGATGCGACACACAGCCTGCTGGATGCGATGTACAATGCATTCCACTCCTAAAACTTGCCTGAGTCGTAACAGCCTCACTCCCCTTCAGCGTATCTTTATTTCGCTATTCGTTCCGGACTCTTTCGTTATGGTGAAGGAGTCCTTTTTCACTGCTTACGCAAAAAAAGAGACTGGCGACAGATATCATGTAATGTTTTCTACCATTTCGTTGACTTCCGATTTCTGCACTGCAATGGCTTGACTTTATTCTATGAGTCCCTTCCAAACTTCGTAAATATGTCGTTTTTATCTTTAACTATAGAGCATGCAAAGCCTCATAAACACTGGAAATTTCATACTGTATATGTTGATCTTGCACCTCACATGAAGATTACAATTCACTGACAATCTTGAGATTTGGACAGAAAAAAAGCCATTCCTGAATACGGAACGGCTTTTTTAATCTATGAGATTATGGATATCTCTCTTTATTCATGTCATTTATGTGTTATTAAATGTAACCTATTTAGCTGTTCTAGCAGTATTTCGGTCGTCATTCGTAACATCACCAAAGAAACGGATCGAGTACAATGCACACAGACCGACAATCGTATAGATAATGCGGGACCCTGCGGAGCTCTGTCCTCCAAATAATGCAGCTACCAGGTCGTATTGAAACAGGCCGACCAAAAGCCAGTTAATGCCCCCGATAATCAATAACAGCAAAGCAATTGTATTAAATGTTCTCATCGTTTAACCCCCCTTGCGTCCGATTTTCACATCATTCGTTACATGGTTTGTTTTTCTAAGGATTTTAGTATCTATTTTTAACCAATTATCGCGTTTGTAATCATGTCCGAACAAAAAAATATCCCCTTAACGGGGATGCTCTTGCACCGAGATTTAGACTCCTTTGGGAAAACCCCGCTTATGATGCAGAAGCTCAAGAAATACCTCAACGGCCTTGGTATGATAAGGTGTCTTCTGCGTAATCCATGAGAACTGCCGGGCCACCGGCTTGCCGTTCGGTATCAGCATGTGCAGCGTTCCGAGTTGAACTTCCTTGCGCACCGCCCATCTCGACAACAGCGTGACGCCAAGGCCTGCCTCCACGGATTCCTTGATCAGCTGGGTGCTTCCGAACTCCACGATATGCTGAGGGTGAATATGATACCGTGAGAACATCCGCTCCGTTGCCGCGCGGGTGCCTGATCCGGCTTCCCTGACAATCCAGGTCTCATCCGCAAGTTCGGAGAGCGATAGCTCTTGCAGATGGTCATACCGCCCGTCCCGGGGAACCATCACCACCATCTCATCCTCGGCAAAGGCCTCGATATGCAGCTTCTCATCCTGATAATCCCCTTCCACGATGCCAATATCCGCCTCATGGCGCAGGATCATCTCCGCCACCTCCGTGGTGTTCCCGATCATAATCGATGGGCGGATCAAGGGATAATGTTCCCTCATATAAGCGATCAAATGCGGCAGCATATATTCCCCGAAGGTGTAGCTGGAGCCAATGGACAAATTGCCGCTTGCCCGATGCATCAAATCGTCCACAAGCGTGTTCATGCGGGTGTACAAACCCAGAATGTCCTTCGCATGATGATATACAATCTCTCCGGCTTTTGTCAGCCGGACATATTTATTGGTTCTCTCCAGCAGCTTGGTGCCAACAGACCGCTCGAGCGATTGGATATATTGGCTTACCGCGGGCTGTGTCATCAGCAGTTCCTCGGCCGCACGGGTAAAATTCCCCTTCTCTACCACCGTAACGAATACCTCCAATGTTGGATCCACGCTTTCGGCCTCCTTCGTTTGCAATATCCACGAATGGTTATGATCTATATTATCATAACTTATCAC
Source organism: Paenibacillus lautus (assembly GCF_050482385.1). Classification (GTDB taxonomy): domain Bacteria; phylum Bacillota; class Bacilli; order Paenibacillales; family Paenibacillaceae; genus Paenibacillus_AQ; species Paenibacillus_AQ lautus_B. The sequence continues at coordinate 267,380 of NZ_JBCNHV010000013.1, read as the reverse complement.
TTATGATTATCATCATAATGATTTATTTTTCTTATCCAGCGGAATGAGATACGATGGGTTCAGACCAACCGAACGAATCGGAGGTTACATCTTATGACAGAGCCAGCTTATTCCAAATCACAAGAACACGTCCATCGCCTGGTTCGATGGACACAGCATACGTTGCCCGCCGCCGCAGGCGGCATTGCCTTTACCTTTGTCATCGCCCTCATCGGTTACGCATTAGCAAGCGTGCCAGGCCTTGGCTACCTTGGCCAGCTCGCATGGGCGATTCTCATCGCCGCGATATACCGGCAGCTGCGCGGTTACCCGGAGAGACTGCGCATTGGAATCCAATTCACGGCCAAGCGGCTGCTGCGTGTAGCGATTATACTATATGGCTTAAAGCTGAATATCGGCATCGTATTCCAGCAAGGCCTCGGTTTAATGATGAGAGATGTCATCAGCGTTGTATTTGCCATTGCGCTTACCCTGCTGATTGCCAAATGGCTGAAGGCCGATATGTCCCTGTCCCTCTTGCTCGGCATTGGAACCGGCGTATGCGGTGCGGCGGCCATTGCTGCCGTGTCCCCGATTCTCAAGGCGAAGGAGAAGGACACCGCGCTTGGAGCAGGGCTTATCGCCTTTCTTGGAACCATCGTTGCTATCGGATATACCCTCGTCCAGCCTCTGCTCCCTTTAACAGACACCCAATATGGCGTGTGGTCGGGCGTAAGTCTTCATGAAATCGCCCATGTAGCACTGGCAGCTGCTCCGGCAGGTGAGGACGCCCTTGCGATTAGTCTGCTTGCCAAGCTGGGACGCGTATTTTTGCTTGTACCGCTCAGTATCGTGCTCATGGTCTGGATGAAGCGCACCGGGCGTTTACAGAGTCAAACACGGATGGAGTTTCCCTGGTTCCTGCTGGGCTTCATGGCAGCGAGTGTACTGGGAAGCTGGGAATTTACCGGACAACCGATCATTCCCCTGCCGATCAAGGATTGGATTTCTCAGGCGGCCTCCTTTATTCTTGCCATGGCCATGGTGGGACTTGGCCTGAATGTCCACTTGAAGGATGTACGCGGTGCCTGGCGGCCGCTGCTGGCCATGTCCATCACCACCGTGCTGCTGATCCTGCTTACTTATGCCATGGCATAAGTAAGCGGAAGGCAGCCAATATGTAAGGAACGAACACCATCTCTAGCGTTGAATTATGCGCTGGGAATGGTGTTTTTTGCGTACATGATCAGTCTGGGGTGCGTGTGTTTGCCGCGGGTTTCGGGTTCGTGTGTACAGCTTACGATCCTTCCCCAAATCAAAAACCCGCGACGCAGATTCGCCAAGTCCCCCAGGGAACCCCCGTCTTTTTCTTTCCATTTTAGGGTAAAACTAAATGTATGCGGTCCTCCATTTCGAGTGGAAGGTTTAGCTCCCCTGCTTTCTTGGGTATTTGAGCTTAGTATGCAGCATTCATGCAGAGCTATCATGATAGAGGAGATGGAAGTATGCAACGAAATCATACGATTATGCAATTTTTCGAATGGCATGTTGCTGCCGATGGCTCGCACTGGAACCGACTCAAGAACGCAGCCCCGGAGCTGAGCAAGGCAGGGATCGATGCGGTATGGATTCCTCCGGTGACGAAGGCATCGTCCGCTGAGGACAATGGTTATGGCGTGTACGACCTGTATGATCTGGGAGAGTTCGATCAGAAGGGAACGGTTCGCACGAAGTACGGAACCAAACTGGAATTGATCGATGCCATCGCGGCCTGCCACAAGAACGGGATTGCCGTCTATGTGGATCTGGTCATGAACCATAAGGCCGGTGCAGATGAAACCGAGCGGTTTCGGGTTGTGCAGGTCGACGAGATGGATCGGACCAAGGATATATCGAAGCCATTCGAGATTGAAGGCTGGACCAAATTCACCTTCCCTGGCCGAGGGGATCAATACTCCTCGTTCCAATGGAATTTTACGCATTTTAACGGTACCGATTACGACGATATCAGCAAGCGTTCAGGCATTTACCGGATCGTCGGCGAGAATAAATCATGGAGCGATAACGTTGACAATGAATTCGGCAATTACGACTACCTGATGTTTGCCAACATTGATTACAGTCATCCGGATGTACGCAAGGAAATGGTGGCATGGGGCAAGTGGCTGGTGGATACGCTGCAATGCAGTGGTTTCCGGCTGGATGCGATCAAGCATATTAACCATGACTTCATTAAAGAATTTGCCACCGCCATGAAAAAAAAGCGCGGAGATGATTTTTACATCGTGGGCGAGTTCTGGAATCCCGAGCTTCAGGACTGTCGAAACTTTCTGGATACGGTGGATTATAGGATCGATCTTTTTGACGTGTCTCTTCACTATAAACTCCAAGCGGCTTCCAAAGCCGGCCGTTCCTTTGATCTGCGGACGATCTTCGACGACACGCTTGTGCAATCGCACCCGATGAATGCCGTCACGTTTGTGGACAACCACGACTCACAGCCGCAGGAATCGCTGGAATCCTGGGTGGAGGATTGGTTCAAGCAGAGCGCTTATGCGTTGATCCTGCTGCGAAAGGACGGATATCCTTCCGTCTTCTATGGCGATTATTACGGAATCGGCGGCGAGAAGCCCATTCCCGGCAAAAGGGAAGCGATTGACCCGCTGCTCTATGCCAGAGCGAATCGGGCGTATGGCGAACAGGATGATTATTTTGACCATCCGAATACGATAGGTTGGGTTCGCCGCGGCATCCAGGAAATCGAGTTTTCCGGCTGCGCGGTGGTCATTGCCAATGGTGAAGCCGGGGATAAGCGGATGTTTGTCGGCGAACATCGAGCCGGAGAGGTATGGGTGGATCTGACCCGCACCCGGAAGGATCGCATAACGATCGGCAAGGATGGCTTCGCTCTTTTTCCGGTGAACGGCGGCAGTGTATCTGTCTGGGCTCATCCGGATATTCCCGTAAAAGTGTAAACAGCAGCATACTTTCTGATATTTTGAAAAGAACCGGAGGAATCTGGATTTCACCAAAGTCTCTCCCCTGTAAGGGATACAAGCGGCGAAGGCCTTCATTCTTCCGGTTCTTGGCGTTAACAGTTAAATACCGATCAGCCCTTAACTTGAAAACGACGGCGCAGGCCTTCGCCTAACAGGTTGAACGTGATAATTAGCAGCATCATCGCAAATGCGGGATAGACAACGAATTGGAACTTTCCTAACCATATGTCCGCTCGATTCTTGGACAGAATCGTCGCCCAGTTGTAGCCGGTCTCCACGAATTCCATGACGTAATAATTAACTTCCTTCCACTCATGACCAAGAAAGATGTTCACGATCGCAAGCTGGCCGAGCAGAAGCATGACCTTTCCCATATCCAAACAGAAGTTGACGATCACTTCGGGGAACATGACCGGAATATAGTAATTTTTCGTCAGTGTCCTCGTTCGAAGTCCTAACGCCATTCCGGCTTCCATATAGGGCTCGCTCGCCATTTTGTGGGCCTGCTGCTGAATCGTGATGGCCACCCGTCCGGCTTCAACGCTGGCCAGAATCAGAATGGCCCAGGCCATCCGCTGCTGGGAGAAGAGAAAGAACGGAAGCGCAAGCAGCAGGGCCGAGGCGAAGACCGGCGGCAAATAGGAGCACAGCTGGTTCCAGAAGGTAATGAACCGGTGGGTGAAGCCCTTTTTCTTACGAGCGATCAATCCCAGGGGCACCCCGATCACATATCGGACAGCCGTAATCGCGAGCACCAGCAGGATCGTATCCTTGGCGGTCACAACCAACTTGCTCAGGTTATCGACCCCCCTCTTATCCGATCCCAGCCAGTTCTTCGAGGAAGGCTTATAGGGCGGAAGGGTCAGCTTCTGCTTCCCATCCTTCATGACCCATCTGGAGGGTTCCTTCTTCAAATCCTTATCAATGAAGGGCATGTAAGGCCCCGCCAGCATAACAAAAACAAAGAATGCGAGCAGCGTGCCTCCAATCCATAAAGGGACATTCTTCAAGTCGACTCACCTCATTTCTTATCGTGGATCAAAGTAATTGCGTGCCGAATGACTGATCCATTGGACGATCATGAACAGCACCATGAAGGAAAATGCGATATAAATAATGACACCCGGTTCATAATTGCCGCCGGTGCCGCTGAACGTATTGAAATCCAGCGCCTGAAACAATCTCCACGCCGCCCCTGGGTAGTTGCGGTAATATTCCACCACGAGCAGGTTGGACAATATGAAGACAAGCAGGCCCGGAAGATGGGTCAAGATGGTCGCGATGCCGTTGCGCAGCATATGTTTATATACGATCTTTCGGTCACTAAGTCCCTTGGCTTTAGCCAGCAGTATGTATAGTTTGCCCTCCTGTGCAAGCAGAGAAGCCGAAGTGATTCGGGCAATGAAGAAAATCGGGTAAATCGACACGAGCAGCGAAGGCAGCACGAAGGCCTCCCAGCCGTCAACCGCAAAATAGCGGATAGCCGGAACATACTTAATGAGCACCCACTGGGCGATCAGCATCAGAAAAAAATCCGGAATGGATTGGAACAGCCATGTGGTCCAGTGTCCCAGCACATTGAATTTGGTCTTGGACAATTTGTAGTCCAGGACTCCCTTCAGAATGCCGAACACGAATCCAATGATTAAAGCGGATACAATAACGAGCAGGCTTTTACCGACGGCTCCAAAAGCGGCGGCTTCTGAAGACTGGCCGGTATACTGCGATTCCCCCAGCGTCCCGTTCTGAATGGCATTTGCAAAATAATCGCGAATATACGTAACATATTCACCCAGATCAAAGGAATAATTCGTCACCCACAAATTGCTGTCCAGCGACAGATTCAAATCCCTCGGAACCAGGACAATGAGGACGATGAACATAAAAGCGAGCAGGCTGGTTACCGTCGTTTTGAGCATTTGTGTTTTTAATCTCATAAAGTCCCCCCACATATGATTTCAGCAGTATACTCTTGTTTCATCTGCTTAAACACTTATTCTACTACTACCATATATCTCCTAAATTCGTCCAGATGAAAATACAAAATTTCACTCTCTATATTTCCGCATCATGTATTGCATTCCAGCATTTGTCATGATATAGCACATAACTGCCGCTACCGTTTATAGCAAATTGCAATCCATGGCGAAAGAATATACTCTGATTGTATATACATCCTATTGGAGGAGGTTCTACGGCGATGTCCATCTATGAATATGAAGTAAAAACGATACGCGGCGAGTCCCAAACGCTCAAATCTTATAAAGGCGACGTTATGCTCATTGTCAACACAGCGACCAAATGCGGCTTTGCCCCTCAATTCGGCGGTTTGGAGAAGCTGCACCAAACCTACCGCGATCAAGGATTGGCCGTTCTCGGTTTCCCCAGCAGTCAGTTCATGAATCAAGAGCTGGAGGAGGACTCCGCGATCGAGGAGGCCTGCAAGCTCAATCATGGCGTCACCTTCCCGTTGTTCTCCAAGATTGATGTGAACGGCACGAACGCTCATCCGCTCTACCGGCATCTAACGAATGAAGCTCCCGGCGCATTGGGCATTAAAGCGATTAAATGGAACTTCACCAAGTTCCTTGTGGACCGCAGCGGCAGGGTGGTCAAGCGCTTTGCGCCAACCGATACTCCGGAGAAAATAGAAGAGGATATCAAGAAGCTGTTATAAACGCAGGCAGCCGATTCGGATAAAAAAGGGCTTGCCCGAGGTCCATCGACCTTGGGGCCTTCACGTCATGCGGTTCGGCATCATCAATCCTTTGCCATTGCATCCTTTGTATGCTGGCTGTTCTGTCAGCTCCCTCTTCGGGAGAGAGCCGACTGTACGATCTTTATACCGTGTGCGGCAGCTCGCGCACCCAAACGGCCATTTCATTCTCGCCACGGTTGCCCCATAAATAGTACGGAATGGCCTTTAATGCCGCAGGAAGCCTCTTTTTCGGAGAGGAGCGATACAGTTCATCGCCCCAATCATCAGACTCCTCAAGCCACCCATCCCCTTCAATGACTACGGCCCCGCCGAGAAAATCCGGGTCGAATCGGGAATGAAGCTTCGGATCGCCTGCGAGCGACAGCGAGGATACCGGCGCTCCATGGTCAACGCTTTCCAGGCAGTATACGAGCGGCCCCCGCTGAATCGCGGCCCTGCCGGCATTCCCCCGTATGTTTGGATTGGCTCTTACTTGATGGATTTCCATGGAGAATGCCAGTTCCACCGTGTCCCCCGATGCCCACACTCTCTTCACGTAGGCATAGCCGTCTTGGGTAATATCCTCCACGATCATCTCTTGCCCGTTCACCCGCATGACGGCTTTGCCGCGCGACCAGTCCGGAATACGGAGAGCGACGGTCCACTCGGCTGCCTGCTCAGGCTGAAGCGTAAGCGTAACATTCCCGTCCCATGGCAGCGCGCTGGTCTGGGTTACTTTCACCGGCACGTTCCCGAACCGGACCTCCGCTTCGCCGCCGATGTATAGATGGGTATACAGCGTATCGTCATTCATCGTATACACGTATTCACCCAGCGACGACAGCAGTCTCGCCACGTTCGGCGGGCAGCAAGCGCAGGCGAACCATCCCGGCCGAACCGGCTTTACATGGAATTTACCCGGATTATGGCGGCAGGCCGTAGGCCATACCTCAAGCGGATTCACATAGAAGAAATGCCGCCCGTCCTGTGCCATGCTGCCAATTACCGTGTTGAACAGCGCGCGCTCCGTCACGTCCGCATACTCCGATTTGGGTGACAGCTGCAGCATGCGCTGGGCAAAAAAGATCAACCCAATGGATGCGCAGGTCTCCGAGTATACGGTATCGTTCGGCAGGTCATAGTCCGTGGTAAACGCCTCGCCGTGATGGGTGGAACCGATTCCCCCGGTAATGTACATCTGTTTACGGACCATGTTATGCCATAGATTTACGCAAGCTTCAAGCAGAGAAGGGTCTTTCGTTCTGGCGGCTAAATCCGCCATCGCCGTATACATGTAAACGGCACGGACCGAATGCCCGACCGCTTCCTTCTGTTCCCTGACCGGCAGGTGACTCTGATGATAAGCCAAATGCGGCGGATGCAGTACCGAGGGGTAGAACGACTTCTTCTCTCGCTGTTCCCACTCCTGAAGGAAAAAGTGAGGTTCTGTCCCGCGCTCATCGATGAAATATAGGCTCAGGTTCAAATATCTCGGCTCTTGAGTCACCTCATACAGTTTCACCAGTGCCAGTTCAATCTCCTGATGGCCGTCGAACCCATGGATTTTGCCATCCTCGGGGCCAAAGACGGTATCGATGTAATCCGCCAAACGGCACACCACGTCCAGCAGCTTCCGTTTGCCCGTCGCCCGGTAGTGCGCGACTCCAGCTTCAATCATATGGCCGGCGCAGTACAGCTCATGGCAATCCGTCAGATTGGTCCAGCGTTTCTCCGGTTCCTTCACCGTAAAATACGTATTCAGATAGCCATCCGGCTGCTGGGCAGCGGCCACAAGATCGATCAGCTCATCCACCTGCTCCTCCAGCTTCGGATCGGGATGAATGGCAAGCGAATAAGCCGCAGCCTCAAGCCATTTGGCGACATCGCTGTCCTGAAACACCATGCCGCCAAATTCACCCTCGTCCCTGCCGGCAGCAATTCGAAAATTGGACACGCCATAACTCGGCTCCACGCCCGGAATTCGATCATGGAGGACTTCATATTGGTATGGGATCACCACTTCCCTTACCAGCTCTATGTAACGGGACCAGAAAGGATCCGTCAGTTTCACTTGCTTCAGAGGGACGGCAGTTGAACGCGAAGTAAGAGTTATCATCTTGGACACACACTCCTTTTGAGATTAGATAGGATAAAGCCTCGACACATCCCATTCTACGTTCTATGATAGGATGAAAACGATAACAGAATTGACCTAATTCCTTATACGATTTCACACTTCCCTGGAGGTGTTACCATGACGGAACGGAGCGTTCTTTCCTTTCCTTCGCCGCCGCTCCCCTACTTCCTTGAATCCGGAAAAACACACTATATGCCGGGCGAGTCGCATCCTAACCGGAGAAACCTTGGCGTTTTCGATCTCATCCTGGTTCAACGCGGCTGCTTGTTCCTGGGCGAGGAGGACATGCAGTGGGCGCTTGGCCCAGGGGATTCCGTTGTATTATTGCCGGATGCGTACCATTACGCCGTGCAGGGGTGCCGGGAGGAAACCTCCTTTTATTGGCTGCATTTTCAGTCCGCAGCATCAAGCGCAGCCGATGATGATTCGATCTCACACAACATTAAGCTGCCGAGGCATGGCCCTATCCCTTATCCGGAGCAAGCCTATCAACTGTTCGAGTCCCTGCACCTACTGGCAACGGAACCAAGGTCCACGGCATTTTGGCGGGAACAAACGCTGTTTATCGAGCTCCTAGTGCTGCTGGACCCGTCGAGATCGGGGCAGGAACAATCGCGGGTACGCAAAATCGCGGAGCAGGTAGAGTCCTATATCAAAATGCATTACCGTGAGCCTATCAGCAACGCACGTTTATCATCCGATCTGCATTTCCACTACAATTACCTAACACGGTGCATGAAAGAATCACACGGCGTGACGCCAACGGAGTACCTGCTTCAATATCGCCTGGACCAGGCGAAGCGGCTGCTGCTGACCACCCAGTGGTCCATGGCGCGTATTGCGGAGCATGTGGGGTTTCAATACCCGCCCTATTTCTCCCGCCGCTTCTCCGCACGTTTCGGCCTATCGCCGCTGCAATTCCGTAAGCAGTATACGGAGTAAGAAGCGAAGATGGGGCCAGCTTCGAGACACCCTACACTCTGCCATTCGGTTGGCAAGGGGATCGGCGGGGTCTTGATCGCGGAGCAACGAGCTGGCGATGCATTGTCAGCACCAAAAAGAGACGGACCCCTCCAGGGCCCGTCTCTAATGGATCGATTGCGTAACGTTACGCTTCATTCGGCAGATTAAGCTGCCATGATACGCCGAACTTGTCCGCGATCCAGCCGAATTTTTGGCTAAAGCCATAGTTGTCCAGCGGCATCATCGCACCTCCGCCATCAATTAATGCCCCGTACACCTTCTCGATCTCCGCTTCCGATTCGCAAGTCAGATAGATGGAGAAGGAAGGCGTGAACGTGAAATCATGCTTCACATTGCTGTCGATGCACATGAACGTTTGCCCCTTCAACGAAAAGGTGGCATGCATGACACTTCCCTCGGCTCCCGGCTGATTGGGGCCATAACGGACAATGCTTGTAATTTCGGAATCCTCGATAATGGAAATGTAATGGTTCATGGCTTCTTCGGCATTACCTTGAAACATTAAAAACGGGGTAACACTCTTCATGGACAAAACACTCTCCCTTGTTCATCAGATTAGGATGGGTAGTTTATCTTTCCTGTCTCAAGCAGCTGCTTCAATCCCTCAAACATATAACCCCATCCATGTTCGGTCTGGGTATGATACTCCGTCAGCGCCTTCTCGATATCCTCTGCGGTCCAATCTTCCTCGTGAGGGACAACGATCTCTTGCGTGAATGTCATCTCGCATCCTGCGTCCACTGCTTTGAACTCAACCGTTATTTGGTCCACGGTGTCGCTGAACTGGGGCATCCTGAAGGTAAGCACCAGCTTGTGGGGCCGATCGATTACAAGATACTCCCCAATGGCCCGGTACTCCTTGCCTTCCCGAACGTCAACAATCTCCCAGGTTCCGCCTACCCGAGGATCATTACGGGCGATCTTGTTCGTCGTTTCCAGCGTAAACAACCATTTGCGCATCATGTCGGGGTTTAACCAGGCATCAAATACTCGTTCCGGCGCTACCTCAAACAAGCGTTTCATGACCAGCGTGGTTGTAGAGGCATTCTCCAATGTTAATCATCCTTCTCATATTCAAAGTGGTATTCCGTCTGTTTCCCTACGTTCTCATCGTTGTCCAGTATATCCAGCCGTATTCCTAATGCTCCTCCTTCTTCGCTTTGTTCAGCTCGCGTTCCAATGCATCAAATTGTCGGGTCCAGAATCGTTCGTAGAATTGCAGCCATTCCAGTGCCCTGGACATGACGCCCGGATTGAGGCGACAGGTATGTGTCCGCCCCTGAATGGATCGATCCAGCAGGCCGGAGCGCTCCAGCACCTTGATATGCTTGGAGGCTGCCGCAAGCGACATGTCAAACGGCTCGGCCAGCTCGGATACGGTCATCTCCCGCGCTGCGATCATGCGCACCATCTCTCTTCGGGTCGGATCAGCCAGCGCGTGGAAGATGTGATCCAGTTGTTCTTCGTTATTTTGTTCAACCATATGGTTAACTATAATGAACGGAACCCATAAAGTCAACCAATCGGTTGAATATTAAGCAAGAAAAAAGCCAAACCCTCCATTTAAAGGGCCTGGCCACGATAATTCTTTAACTTAGTCCTGCTCCGGTAACACTTTGCGCTCGCCGCAGCATTTTTTATCCGATAACCTCATCCAGCAACCGCTCCAGCTCGCCATAACTCGTCACGGTATGCTGCGGTTGATGCTCCGATTCCGGCCCGACGCTCCGATGATTGAACCAAATCACATGCCAACCCGCAGCCAGGGCGCCAACCACATCATTACGCCACGAATCCCCGATGTAATAAGAGCCCTCCGGCATCGTTCCGGTCAGCCGATTCACATGGTGGAAGATCCGAGGATCGGGCTTGTCCCAACCCACGGCTCCGGATACAAACAGACGCTCCTCCGGTATGAGGTCACCCAGCTGCATAGCTACGATTTTATTCATTTGGTGTTCCGCCGGACCATTGGTAATCAAGCCAACGACATGCCCGGCATCCGCCAATTTCTTAAGAAGCTCCCGGGCGCCTTCAAACATCGTGATGTTATACTGCCGGTCCAAGTAGGTCTGCTGTACCGCCTCAGCCTCCTCGAGAGTCAGCTGTATGCCGAATTCGGCCAACGCGAATTGGAAACGACGCCTGCGCATATCCTCAACCGCTTCCCCATAAGCTTCCGTGCCAGCCCCTCCAAGTTCTACGGACAGCTTGTCGCTGTAATAGCGCATCCGGTGATAGGCGTCTTCATAAGGAAACCCGCCAGCAGGGCGGGCAACCTCCTGAACGGCATCACGAAAAGGCGCCAGATGGTCATACAATGTATCATCCACATCGAAGAAGATCCCCTTCGGTGATATTGGTGTCTTCATAAGCATCCCTCTTCCTCATTCGATCTCTCTATTGTACCCGCATCGGCACTCCCCGGGTCAAGCCTATCTGTTAATAAGTTCCTTTCCTATGATATGATGGAATTAAAGCGGCAGGAAGCAGCAATTGGAGCCTTCGTCCGTACTAGAAGCAGCCAAGAAAGCTCGAATTGTACTGCCCGACTCATGTACCCGGATAAGGAGATGAATATTGATGACCAAGGATATGACCGAAGCGTGGAGTAAGGATTTCGTTCCCGATGGCAACCGGGCCAGCAACGTGGACCGTTTCACCGGCTTTGAGGATACCTACGACCAGCATCGTCCCGAAGCTCCCCAGGAGGTTGTCGCCCTGCTGGCAGGATATTTGGAACGCAAGCCCTCTCTCGTTGTCGACTTGGGATGCGGCACGGGATTATCCTCGTTTGCCTGGAGAAACGCAGCCGACCAAGTCATCGGCGTTGAACCGAATGATGATATGCGGGGCAAGGCTATGGCCAAACTGCGATCGCTTCAGCAAGAGGCCGACGCCAGTCACGGTGTGCAGCTTGCCGACATCAAGTTCGTCTCCGGCTACTCGAACCAATTAGCGCTCCCGGATCAGTCCGCGGACATCATCACCTGTTCCCAATCCTTTCACTGGATGGACCCGGCCAGCACGTTGAAGGAGGTTTCCCGCGTTCTGCGTGAGGAAGGGATATTCGCGGTATATGATTGCGACTGGCCGCCGAGCCTGACCTGGAAGGTCGAGCAATCCTACCATGAGCTGATCGAATGGGCAGAGGCCATCATCGACCGTCATGTGGAGACACAGGAGAAGGCTTATAAAGGGAATAAGAACGAGCATCTGAAGCATATCCGGGAGAGCGGGGTGTTCCGGTTCTCTAAAGAGATCGTATTCCATCATATGGAGCCGTTCACCGCTGAACGATATACCGGCCTTGCCGTCAGTCAAGGCGGTATTCAGACCGTGCTCAAGCTGAAACAAACCGAATTGAACGATAGAATCGCACAGTTTCATGCGCTGGTCGAGGAGCACTTCCAAGGACGGACACTTCCCGTTATGCTCAGCTACCGCATGCGGCTTGGTATTAAATAAACACACAGAAAGGGGCAGCTCCAAGATCGTAATGGCCTTGGAGTTACCCCTTCGTTCGTTTTTCAGTGTAACAGGGCTGCCTTTGATTCATTTTATTGAGCTAATATTTCCGTTAGTGCAGCTCTTTATGTTTCGGTTACCTTATCGCCGAAGAGTCGCCCTTTTCGCAGAATGTTGTTCATTTTTTTGATATCCCAGTAATATTTTTGATTGGGTAATTGGGAGAACCCCTTGAAGCCCGGATAAGTAAAATTCACTTCGATAATCCATACATTTCCATTACTATCGACAGCAAAGTCAATACCGATCTTTTGATAATATTTTATCTTCCCGGCCCGATTGCAAATTTTGTTGCTTAGGCGGGTAAGTTGTTTTTTGACACTCGACGCTTTTTCTTTAGAATACCCCAATGACTGCTTCATTGACTCTTCAAAGAGAGTCACATATCCTCGTGAGCTGGTTATATTGGTGACAATACTCTTGGGCCCTGCCACTTTCGAATAAAGCCCGAAAAACTGCCAACGATTCTGCATGTTACGCATCATCATAACCCGGATATCGAAAGGCCTACCGCTAATTTGGGCTAGAGGAATGGCTTTTTGAATGATGTATGGCTGGGACAAAGACCGTTTTTTGATCTCCTTGTACAGTTCGTCCAAAGAAGCACATTTTATTACGGCCCCCCTCAAAAGGACAAAAGCGTATCCGCTGTCTGTTTTCCAAGCTTTTAATATTCCTTTACCCATGTGCTCTTTATCAGGTTTAATATAGACCGCACCATATTTTTCTATAAATATTCTCAAAGTCTGTTCATTGAATAATGTGGTAGGCGGCAAATACTTTCGTATCTCGCGGTCTTTTGAATAGAAGCGATGAAGATACCATTTTCCCACGGCCGTCATTCCTCTCCTGAGTTCCTGATTCTGTTCGTTTGCATTTCATAAGTTACTAACCAACATATTAAAAACATTTTAAAATTCAACGGCTTTTGATGGGGGTTTATAAATCATTTTTTATACCTTAGTTTTTGCTGGTTGACTTGAAGAGCATCCTAAGGCTTCAAAAGTGCGAGGTAAGAAGAAGTAAGGTTTTTACTTCGGATACGCCAGGGGGAATAACTTAGGATTACTGAACCCAAAAAACGGCCGATCTTGTTAGCAGACAGGCAACGCTATATAAGCTCCACCTTTTGATGGCACTATGTAACACTGTTACATTATTGCAGAATGAAAGGATTGCAGCATTAGAGCGATTGACTTTATTACTTTCAGATTGCATTCGGGACATATACATGAACGAAATCTCCCTCAAATGCTGTATGTTCAAATCAAAGATTAAAAAGAAAGACTGACAGCAGCATGTCAGCCTTAAATATGCTCAAAAACCTCTTATGGACCAAAATGGAACACTTGCTAAACCGTCTCACTGTCTCACATAAGCCATCCCGCTCAACCCTTCACGGCACCTGCCGAAATTCCATCAACGAAATATTTCTGTAAGAAGATATATACCAGAATGCTTGGAATGGCAGCTAACAGCGAGCCTGACGCAATCCAGCCGATCTGCGCGCTGTTCTCTCCGAAGAAGCTGGATAACGCAACTGTAATCGTTCTCGCATCCGGCTCTTGCAGGAAGAAGAGCGAAAACTGGTAGTCATTCCAGATCGAGTTCGCATTCATGATGAGAATCGTAGCCGTTACAGGCTTCAGCAGCGGGAAAATGATTCGGAAGAACAGCCCGGTCCTCGTTGCCCCATCGATCATGGCGGCCTCATCGAGTTCCCGCGGAATCGTTCCGATAAAGCTGGTGTAAAGGAAAATCGCCATCGACAGCTGAAACGTCACATGGAGCAGCACGATCCCCAGATACGTATTCATAAATCCGATATCCACGAACAGTTTATACAACGGCACCAGAATCGTAAGCGGCGGAACGATCAACGCGCTGACGAATATACCGTAAACCCATTTATTAAGCTTGGACTGATAGCGCGCCAGAGGAAAAGCGGCAAGCGAGCCAAAAGCCAGAATGAGCACGACCGATAATATCGTGATGACACCCGTATTGAGAAACGCCTGGCCCAGCCGTGCATTCTGCCAGGCGCTCACGAAATTGTCGGTAAACCAGTATCCCGGAAACAGCCACTTCGAGCTCATGTCCCGCATATCCTTGAAAGAAACGGTCAGCAGAATGTAAAAAGGGATGATGTGCACCGACGCCACGGCAAAACCGATGAACGTATAAATCCAAGTACGCTTTCGATGCTTCATTGGGACAGCTCCTTTCGGCGCAAGAAGTACAGGGCTGTCAGACTGATGACGGTAATGAGCAGGAACATCAGATTACCGAGCGCGGCCGCGAGCCCCGCATCCTGACGGGCAAAATAAAGCTCATACATCATAGTGGACAGGGAAGCCGAGGCATACCCCGGTCCGCCGTTTGTCAGCGCTTTAATGACATCGAACAGCTTTAACCCGCCAATCAGATTCAGGATTATGCTGGTGGTAAGGGCCGGCGCAAGCAGCGGGAACGTAATCCGGAAGAAGCGGTTTTTGGCCGTGGCACCGTCGATTTCAGCCGCCTCGTAATAATCCTTCGGAATGCCCTGCAGCCCCGAGAGAAAGATCATCATTGCGATCCCCAGGTACTGGTAGGTGTTAACGACCATAATGATCCACACGTTAATGTTCGGTTCGGCGAGCAGATTGACCGGCGATCCGGTAAACAGCATGATGATGTCATTGATGGCCCCGCCGTTATACTGGAGCAGAAAATACCATATATAACCCATGATGATCGGGCTGACAATGGCAGGGATATAGACGATAACTCTAACGAAGGTCCGGCCCCTGCCGTACTTGTTCAGCAGCAGCGCATACACGAGGCCGAATATATTCTGAAAAAGCGTACTGCCGACACCGTAAATGAGCGTGTTCAGAATGACGGTATGAATTCGGCTGTCCGTCAGCATTCTGTGGTAGTTATCAAGGCCAATGTAATTCATCGCCTGGGAGAACCCATTCCAATCAGTAAAAGAAATGAGCAATCCGCGGAAAAAAGGATAAAAAATAAATACGATAAACAGCAGCAGTGCGGGAACGTACATCCAGTTCAGCATAAAATTCGAATGGGTAAAACGCTTGGTGCCCCGGACCGGAGCGGCTTCACTTCCAGCCATGCCTGTCTTCACTCTCGCTCACACTCCTCTTAGCCAAGTGATAAGGCGCGCATAAGCGCAGCATACATTCCTGCACTTCGCGCGCCTTCATGTTATTCCTTGGACAACCGTTCGACCTCCATCTTCATGGTCTCGCTGAACTGCTCCGGCGTCACCCGGCCGGCCAGGAGCTCGGTGCCCGTCTTGCAGAGCACATCCCACATACCGTTCGGCAAGTAGACACGGTCAAAATAAGGGAAGACGCGAATGTCGGCGTATTGTTCATAGTAAGTGGTCAGTTCATGGTCCGTCTCCACATCCTTAAGTCCGGGAGGGTTCTTCGACACGTTGGAGAGTTCGGCCATATTCTCCGGCTTGGCAAAATACTGCAGCAGCTTCTTGGCTTCATCCGGATGCTTGGAATCCTTCCACAGCGCAAGCGTATTGCGCTCGCCGCCGGCGAATGTCGGCTTATCACCTTCGATCATGGAAGGCACCGGCATAATGCCGATGTTGATGTTCGGATCGATTTTGTGGACGTCATCCATGAATGCAGGCCCTACGAGCACGAACGTTGCTTTGCCTGCGGCAAAGGCTGCCGGAAGGTCACTGCGCTTCGCCGTCAGCACGTCCTCGTTCATGAGGCCCCGCTCCTTCAGATCGACCAGGCTTTGTGCCAGTGGCGTGAAGCCGGACCAGTCGAACGTCCCGTTCAAGAGGGCATCGGCTTGATTATTTGGAGCCGTAATGAGAAGCGGGCTCGCAAAATTGTCCAGGTACTGCCCGATCATCGAATCGTCGATGCCCGAGAGATAGAAGGGTCTCGTCTTGCCTCCACTTTCTTCCTTGATCTTTTCGCCGGCTGCAATTAACTCCTCGAACGTGCTTGGCACCTCGATCCCGTATTCCTTCAGCATATCGGCATTGTACAGGAGTCCGTCCTTCGCTTCGGTCAGTACCAGCGCGTATAACTTGCCATTCTCATCCGTCACCACGTCACGAATCGTGTCGGTGAGATTGGCGGCCCACGGTTCATCCCTCAGATCCGCCAAGTACTCTCCATAACGGAGTTTGGCCCAGCCATGCGTATCAAAAATGTCAGGCAGGTCGTTGGCGGCCATTTTGACCTTCATGGTGTTCTCATAGCCCGTGCTGTCAAACTGGAGGTTGACGCTGATGTCGGGATTCTCCTTGGTGAAGCCGTCCACGATCCCGCGATACACCTCGGTAAGCGACTCATCGGCGACGTTGACCATCATCGACAGCGTGACTTTCGCTTCACCGGAGCCAATTTTGCCCGAGCCGCTGCCGCCGTTGTTCGTGCCTGCGCCTGTTTCTATTGCGTCCGGCCGCGAGGAGCACGCCGTGATCAAGCACAGCAAGGCGACGGCCATGATCCAACATGCACGTTTTTTCATCAATACCCACCTCATTCGAAAATGTATAGTGTAACAATCCTTGCATCATTAAGGTTAGCATACATAATAGCGCTTACATATGATCCAAAACTACGATGTAAGCGCTATTTTATCTGTATTGTCGCCCCGTCCAGGTTCCAGTACAATAGAACCAACATGCTTATTCGAGACTTAGCGAAATGGAGGCTGCTCCCGTGAAGAACCGCACCTTGTCCATGCGCTCCAAGCTCATCATCCTTTTTTCCGTGACCATACTGGTCCCTGTCCTTATCATCGCTTACGTGATGCCTTCCTATTATACAAAGCTGATTACGTCGGAAACGGAGAAGCTGACCGAGTCGTCCCTTGTCGGGCTGACCAGCAACATCCAATATTATCTGGATGAGCTCGAACGGGTGACATCCATCCCCTATAACTACGACGAAGTCATGTATGCCCTGAAACTCAGATCCTCCGGCCTGTACCCGAAATCGGATCAATATACCCAATATAAGGCGGATTACGCCCTGTACAACACACTGCCAACCGTGCTCGAAAATATGCACAAGGAGATTCTAGGTACCCTGCTGCTGCCGTTCGACGGCTCCGTATTCTACAAAGATAGCCGCTCCACCCTATACACCGCCCGTACCGATTACGACTACACGGGCCAGGATTGGTACATCGATGCAGTCAAGGCAGGCGGCAAAGCCACCTTCGTGAAAGTCCATGATCAGGATTATGTGAAGATGGACGGTCTCCAATCGGTCTTCTCCGTCGCCAGGCTCATCCGCGACATGGATACACGCAAACCGATTGCGGTCATCATGTCGGATGCCGATACCGTCGTCATCGACCGCATTGTGCGCCAATTGATTACAAACGACTCGGTCGTTGTCATCACGGACAAGAATGGGCAGCTGGTCTATGCAAGCCAACAAATTCCCGAAGAAACCTTGAGCCAGCTCTCAGCAAGCGAGGTCAGATATCATAATCAGACGTACGTTAAAGTGTCGAAAACGATTGAATCCAGCTCGTGGATGGTGACCTCCCTGATCCCTCAAAGCCGATTTACGGAGAAGGTGCAGTGGATGCATAACATCGGCATGATCTTTGCCGGCGGCGGTATGATCCTTACGCTGTTTCTATTTCTTGCCTACTCCCGCAAGCTGCTCACTCCGTTTAGGGAGATGATCGGCGTGATGCGTCACGTGCAGCGCGGCGATATGTCCAAGCGGGTCGACATCCACGGCAAGGACGAGGTCGCGGAGCTGGGCGGCGCGCTGAACCGCATGATCGTCAGGCTGGACGAGATGGTCATCAGCGAATATCGTGCCAAACTCAAGCAGCAGGACGCGGAGATGCAGGCTCTGCAGGCACAGATCAACCCCCATTTCCTGTACAACACGTTGAATGGGTTTATCGGCCTGAACCGCAAAGGCGAGCAGCAGAAGCTCGACCGGGCCATCCGCTCGCTCAGCGGGCTGCTGCGCGACATCCTGTCAGCCGATATGTCGATAACGCTCGAGGCGGAATTTAACATTATCCGCAAATACGCGGAGCTGCAGTCCATGCGCTTTGGAGACCGGCTGACCTTCCATTTCTCGCTGGAGCCCTCGCTGGCTTCGCTTCGAATTCCCAAGCTGCTGCTGCAGCCGCTGGTCGAGAACTCCGTTGTGCATGGCGCCGAGCCATGCGCCCACCCGTGCCATGTCGAGGTCAACGCCCACACGCGGATTGCAGGCGGGAGGGCCCATGCCGTCATCCTTATCAAGGATAACGGGACCGGATTTGACCCTAAGAAGCTTGAGCACACCGATCGCGTCGGGCTCCGCAATGCACAGGAACGGCTTGCGCTTATTCGAGACGGTCAGGCTTCACTTCATATCCAAAGTCAGCCTGACCATGGAACAACCATTACGATCACGATGGAACTGGAAGAGGAGGGGATTGCGCAATGAAAATTATCGTAGCGGATGATGAAATGCTGGCAAGAGAGACGCTAATCCTGATTCTTGAGAACCTTCGGCCCAATCTGGACGTGACGGAGGCCAAAAACGGCTTGGAGCTGATACAACAGGCGACAGAGCTGAAGCCCGACATCATATTCGTCGATATCCGGATGCCCGGCAAGAGCGGACTTGAAGCGATGGAAGAGGCACTCCCTTATACCCCCCATGCACAATGGATCATCATGACCGGTTTTGCGGAATTCGACTATGCCCGTCAAGCCCTTCAGTTGGGTGCTCTTGATTACCTCCTGAAACCAATTGAGCCCTTCGATGTGGAGCGGATCGTACTGCGGGCTGCCGCCCAGATCGGACAGGACGCAAAATCGCTCAGCCGCGAGTTTGAATCGATGGTCGCATCGCTATGGCATAACCCGATCATGCAGACCGGACTGGAACACAAGACTGCCGAACGAGAAGGCCAATGGACTGGCATGCTGCTCTATGAGACGCGGCCCGTCCATGCCAATGAAGCTCGACTCGAACAAGCCGGACTTCTGCCGCAAGCTGCACGCCAGGTCATCGCCGACCACGGCTACAAGGAGCTGCTTCTGGCCCTGATTGGACTGGAGCAAGGCGAATATGCCCTGATTGGAAAAGCGCTCACTTCCCAAGCGGAAGCAATCATGCGACGCTTAACCAAGCTGCTTCACGACATGCTGAACAGCCGTTCTCCTGAACACCATGGAAGCCGCCCGGCAACCATCCTGGAATCGGGAACCTATGATTCGTTCGAACCGCTGCGGAATGAAATGCTGGAAATGCGTTCCCTCTCCTACCTGCGAAGCGTTACTGACGATGGGAAGCCCCTGGTTCTCTCCGACATGCGGCGGCTGGCAGAAGATCCGGTGACTGCCCGGTTCGGCACAACTGCGGTCCAGCTTGTTAGAGCATATGCGGAGGGAGACTATACAGCCTTTATGACCTGCGGCGATAAACTTAGGATGCTGTGGGTCCATGAACGGGAAGCCGCGCGCAAACTTCAATCCAGGCTGCTGGCTTTTCTGGCAGCCAGCCTGGACAAGGAAACGCCGACACCGATGCATGAGGAGTTTGTTCCATGGCTAGAACAGCTTTATGAAGAAACAGGGACCCGACTGCTTCGCAAAAAATCTGAGGGCGACCCCGGAGCCAAAGACTGGTTTGAAGAGGTCGTACTTTATTTGGAGGCGCACTTTTGCGGTGATATTACCGTTTCCGCCGTGGCCGAGCGGTTCGGGGTTTCACCAAACCACCTCAGCACGCTATTTCATAAACGAATGGGGGTAACCTTCAGCCAATACGTAACCCGGCTGCGGATGATGAAAGCGAAGGAACTCTTGTCCATCCCCGGCATGAAGGTCAATGAGGCAGCAGAGCAGGTCGGATATTACAGCACCCGGCATTTTACGAATCTGTTCAGGGAATATGTCGGTTGTTATCCCTCTGAGTTCGGCAAGCTGCTGAAACCTAAATGATGAAGCTTCGCTATTTTCTCCACATCAACCCGCATAACAATTCGAACAAATCGAGCACATGGCGCGAATTTTTGCCAGTCAGCTGCTTGATCCGATTTAAGCGGTAGTTCAGGGTGTTCCGGTGGATATTGAGTCCTTTTAACCGTATTGTTATGACAGTGCCTCCAAACAAGGCATAGACCTTGTGCACATGCACAAAGGGGCAGTACGGGGAGACACAGAGACCTTGACAGAAATTCGTATGTCATCCGTGGTTACCCCAATTCGCGGGAACGAATCTCATCCGGGGCCACATGGGCAATGGCCTGCATCTTCTCGAATCGGCCGCTTGAGCCGATTTTGCCGGATAGCAGGGTACCGAGAATGCCGCCAGCGAAGCCAATCGGAATGGACACGATGCCCGGATGCTTGAGCGGGAAGATCGCCTCCGCCCGGATCCAGCCGGCCCCGGGGTCCATCACGTTAGGCCCCACGGCCATGAGCAGCAAGGAGGATACCAATCCGGCCGCAATGCTCGACATGGCCCCATACGTATTAAATCTCCGCCAAAATAGCGTGAACAGCAGCACCGGCAGGTTAGCCGAGGCCGCAACCGCGAACGCGAACGAAACGAGGAATGCCACGTTCAGCTTCTGCGCGCCGAGGGCGAGCACAATCGAAGCGGTGCCAACCACGATGGCCGATAGTTTGGCCACTCTCATCTGCTGCGCCTCGGTCGCCCTTCCTCTGCGGAAAATGCTGCTATAAACGTCATGAGCAAATGCGGAGGATGCCGTCAGCACAAGCCCCGAGATCACGGCCAGTATGGTTGCGAAGGCAACAGCCGATACAAAGGCCATTAAGAATTCGCCACCCAATGCGCTTGCGAGCAGCGGCGCCGCCAGCTCAACCCGCTCCGACAAAACGGACCAATCGACAAAGGCCGCCGCCCCAAAACCAAGAAAAATGGTCATGGCATAAAAGATGCCGATCGTAAACGTTGCCGTTTTTACCGAAGAACGGACCGTACGCGGGTCTCTTACCGTGTAGAAGCGCGCAATAATATGCGGAAGTCCCGCTGTCCCTAAGACCAGTGCCATATTAAACGACAGCATGTCTAGCGGGTGGTCGAACATGTTACCCGCCATCAGAAACCGCTCCTGCAATGGAGTCGCCTGCTTCATGGATTCGAACAAGCCAAGCAGATCCCAATCGAATCTTGCCAGCACGATGAGACTCACGATAAAGGTGCTGCTGACCAGTAATATAGACTTGACGATCTGCACCCAGGAAGTCGCGAGCATGCCGCCGAACGTGACGTAAATGGTCATTAAGCCTCCAACCAGCACGATGGCGAGCGACGTTTCCAGCCCAAACAGCAAATGGACGAGCCACCCGTCACCAACGAGCTGGGCAATCATGTAGAAGACGGTGATCATCATGTTGTTAACGGCGATACATCCGCGCAGCCGTTTCTCGCTGAACCGAACCGCCACCGCATCCGCCATCGTATACCTACCCAAGTTATGAAGCGGCTCGGCGATGATGTACTGCACGATCACATAGGAGGCAAGGAAGCCGATCGAATAGAAAAAGCCGTCGAAGCCGTACACTGCAATGGAGCCCGCGATGCCAAGGAAGGACGCCGCGCTCATATAGTCACCGGAAATGGCCAAGCCGTTTTGCAGCCCGCTCAGACGATTGCCCGCTGCATAGAAATCATTCGTGCTTGTTGTCCGCTTGGCAGCATAATACGTAATCATTAACGTGCCGACCACAATCGCCAGAAAAAAAACGATGCCGGATATGTTCATTTGCAGCCTCCCTCCGCTACAGCCTGAAAGTCCTGTCCTGATATTCCTTTATTTTACGATAAAATGACAAAAAAAGGGCGATCCCCTGTGCTGCTAAGCAGCTGGATACACCCTTTTTGGTCAAAGAATTGGATCCGGATTACGCGCCCGTATTGGCCTTGACCAGCACTTCGGCATACTTCGCTTCATCCTTGGAAGAGGATAACACCGTCCCGATATAAGCTGCCACGAAGCCAAGCGGAATGGAGATAATGCCCGGGTTGCTCATCGGGAAGATCGGATCGCCAATCAAAATCGCTTTGCCGGCCGGATCCCATATATTCGGACTAAGCGCCACAAGAATCACCGTGCTGATCAATCCTGTCAGCATCCCGGTAACCGCGCCTGTCGTATTAAACCTCTTCCAGAACACCGTGAACAGGATGACCGGCAAATTCGCGCTGGCCGCAACGGCGAAGGCGAGCGAGACAAGGAATGCCACGTTCATCTTCTGGGCGAACAATGCGAGCAGAATGGAGACAATGGATACACCAATCGATGCGTACCGTGCCATCCTTAGCTGCTCCTTCTCCGACGATTCCCCGCGGCGCACGATTTGGCCGTAGAAATCATGGGCGAAGGCCGATGCGGCAGACAGCACAAGCCCCGTCACCACCGCGAGGATCGTCGCGAACGCAACCGCCGAGATGAGCGCGAACAGGAAGTCGCCGCCAATCGCTTTGGCCAGGAGCGGCGCAGCCATGTTGCCCGCTTTATCGACCGCGGTAATATCCGCCGCGCCTACGAAGGCGGCAGCCCCGAAACCGAGAAAGATCGTCATGACATAGAAGATGCCGATAATCCAGGTAGCGTATACTACGGAGCTGCGTGCCGTCTTGGCATCCTTAACGGTAAAGAACCGGGTCAAAATATGCGGCAGACCTGCCGTACCGAGTACGAGGGCAAGGTTGAGCGACAGTGTCTCCAGCGGGATTTTGTATTTATTCCCCGGGTTCAGGAATGCCTCCTGCAGCGGGGTGGCCGTCTTCATATGGTGGAACATCTGGGTCAGGCTGAAATCGAATTTGGCGAATACGATCAGCGAGATGATGAACGTGCCGGCCATGAGCAGTATAGCTTTCGAGATTTGAACCCAGCTCGTGGCGTGCATGCCGCCGAAGACAACATAGATGGTCATGAGCACGCCGACAATCAGCACGGACGTGACATAGTCCAGTCCCAGCAAAAGCTTAATCAGCGCACCTGCTCCAACCAGCTGCGCGATCATGTAGAAGATAGAGATGGAAATCGTGTTTAGCGCTGCAACGCCGCGCACTTTCTTGTCGGAAAAACGAGCGGCAATCATATCCGCCACCGTATACTTCCCGAGGTTCCGAAGCGGCTCGGCGACAAGGTACAGCACCACCAGGTAAGCTACGAGGAAACCGATGCTATAGAAGAAGCCGTCAAAGCCGACTAACGCGATCGAGCCTGCGATGCCAAGGAAGGAGGCAGCAGACATATAGTCGCCGGCAATGGCTGTCCCATTCTGCCAGCCCTTGAGCCCTCCGCCTGCCGTATAGAAATCGCTTGTGTTGGATGTTTTCTTGGCAGCGTAATACGTTATGATCAGCGTGAGAAATACAATTCCGCAAAACAACGCGATAGCCATAGTCGATTACGCCCCCATATCCTTTTTAATATCGTCTACCATACGGTCAAACTGGGCCGCCTTGCGGGAGTACAGGATACACAAGACCCATGTCATGACGAATTGCGCGAATGCAAATACCCATGCCCACGTGATCGGACCGATCGCCGGGTGGTTCAACACGTCGGTGTACGAAGTGAGAATCGGCAGCGCAAAGTAAAACAGAAGAAAAAAGACGGTCATCGGTATAATGAACCGTTTCTTGCGGGAGAGCAGCGTTTTGAATTTTTCGGAATGCCATACTTCAGTATAGCTTTTTTCTTCCATTGCCTTTCCCTCCATTAACGATCAGGATTCTATTGCGTCTCCCATGAATGAAAGCGCTTTATAATGATTATATACAGGAGGATTGCCTGCGACCACAGCTCCTGCGCGAAACGTCCGATAGGGTGCGCGAAAGGGCGGATATGCCGCCTGAACCGGGAGACAACCACCGTCCCCACGCGCTTCTCCCTAGGCCTCTCTAAGCAACCGGAACAAATCCCGGGCGGCCTCCCGCGACAAAGGAATCATCGTCCGCTGCTCATCCTTTAGCACAATATTGTAAGCGCCGTTCTGCCAAGGGGACAGCTCCGCAATCCGGTTTACGTTAACCAGGTAACTGCGATGAGGACGAAAGAACGAGTAACCCGTAAGCTTCTCCTCCAGCTCCTGCAGCGTGCTCTTGCTCGTAATCCGCTGGCCTTCCACCGTCCATATGCGAATGACCCGTTCCTCGCGCACCGCGTACAGTATCGCCTCGGGATCGACGAGCACATGTTTGTCCCCATCATCGAACAGCAACTTGCCACGCATGCTGCGGGCAGCAGCCTCAGTGGATGGATACGGAGCTGCCTGTGGGGCGACATCGTAAGCTTCCTGCTTTGGGGAGGCTTGCCCTTCATGAACCCTGCTGCGAATTCGCTGCAGGGTTTCCTTTAAGCGCATATGGCTGTAAGGCTTCAGCAGATAATCAATCGCATTCAGACCAAACGCCTCGACAGCATACTCGTCATAGGCTGTCGTAAAAACAATCAAGGGCGAGATCGGGGAGGCCTTCAGCATCCGCGCAGCCTGCAATCCCTCCAGCTCCGGCATATGAACGTCGAGAAAGACGACATCCGGCTGCCGTAAGGGAACCAGCTCGAGCAGCTCCCGGCCGTTCGCGGCATGAGGAAGCAGCTCGATATCGGGCTCCTGTTCCAACAGGTAAGCCAGCTCCTCCCTTGCCAATCGTTCGTCTTCCGCTATCATCGTTTTAATTCGCTTCACGGTACCGGCTCCCTTCCGATAGA
Organism: Paenibacillus lautus; assembly: GCF_050482385.1. GTDB lineage: Bacteria > Bacillota > Bacilli > Paenibacillales > Paenibacillaceae > Paenibacillus_AQ > Paenibacillus_AQ lautus_B. The sequence goes on along the minus strand of NZ_JBCNHV010000013.1, from coordinate 242,338 downwards.
CTGCAGGGGATGCTGAAGGATATGCTGCATCCGCCCTCTGCAAGATTTTCTACGATGAGTCTGGCTTCCTTGCCAAACATGCTGATTAAACGCTGATTGATATTGTAAATGCCGTTTCCGGTACCTTCGCTGCCGATGATCGGTTGTTCGCCGAGGCTGTCCAGCACCTCAGGAGAGATACCTGCCCCGTTGTCCCGCAGCTGCACAACCGCCAGATCGCCCGCCCGCTTTAGGGTCAACTGGATGATGCCCCCGCTCGCTTTATCGCGCAAGCCGTGCTTAATGCTGTTCTCCACCAGCATTTGCAGCGTTGCAGGCGGAATCATAAGCTCGCCAAGCTCCGGATCCAGCTGGCATTCAAACGTGAACTGATCCTCAAACCGGATTTGAATAATGTCCAAATAGGCATTCAACAGCTCCATTTCCTCACGAATGGTCGTTCTGCGGGAGGCCATGACCTTGACGTTCAAGCGCATGAACGCCCCCAGTTGCATCGTGGCATGTCTTGCCAGCAGCGGATCGCTCCGGATCAACGAATGGATTGCATTGAGCGTATTGAACAGAAAATGCGGATTGATCTGCGCCTGCAGAAGCTTAAGCTCCGCCTCTTTCATTAAATGGCTCATCTTCTCGTGGGCCGTGGCCCCGAGCTGATAGGAAATCAGCTGTCCAAGCCCTTGGGCCATTACCAGCTCAACGCGCCGAATATCCTGCGGCCGCTTGAAGTAGAACTGAATGACGCCTACGATCTCGCGACCCTCGATCATCGGGACAAGAATGGCGGCGCCGAGTGCCGGATGACGGGGCTGAATATCTTCCGCATTCTCGATGATCCGAAGCTCGCCGGTCGAGATGACATTCTTGGTCAAACCGGATCTGATCTCTTCTCCGGGATCAACGGTACGGCTGGCGGCTCCGGCATGGGCCAGGAACCGCTCCGTATCCGTAATGGCGACTGCCGTTGTTTTCAGCTCGCGCAGCAGCAAGGTGGCCACGGCCTGAGCCGTTCGGTACGTCAAGCCCTGCTTCAGATGCGGCAGCGCCGCTTCCGCGATATGGAATGCCTTCTCCGTCTCGTACGCGGCTGCCCGCTCTTCCTCGGTGAGCGCAACCCGCAGCATCGTCGTGAAGATCGCAATGGATATGCTGTTGGTCAGCACCATCGGCAGACCGATCAGGTTGACCAGCTCAACCGCGCGGTCCGGCTCATCCGCACAGATCAAAATAACTCCCATGAGCAGGATCGGCGCGAACATGCCGACGAATAACGCTTTTGCCGGCGAGATCACCCGCTCCTGCGAGAAGAATCGGGCCACGCCCCCGGCCAGGGCGCCCGTAAGCGGTACGGCGACAGCTCCTGCCAGCCCCGTGTAGCCCCCGATATACAGCAGATGGGCTCCCGCCAAAAGCCCGCCCCCGATGCCAACGCGGGGCCCGCCGATCAGCCCGCCAATGACAACGCCGACCAGAGCAGAATGGGCCAGGGCCTGTTCCTCCGTCAGCTGCATCAGCCAGAAGGAGGAGCTCGACTCGCCATTCTCCACGACAACGCCTGCATACACCCCGAGGATGCCGAAGAGGCCAAACAGGCAGGAATAGATGAACATTCGTGTGCCGGACATCTCTTTGCGGTCCAGCAATTGGCGGAACAACGGAATTCTCGTCAGTATAAACGTCAGGATGAGCAGCATGCCCATCCGTTCGAACAGATGCAGCGTCAACTCCTGCATGGACATCCCTCTTCTTTGGTAGACTAGGAATCTTCAACTGTCGGTCAGTGGATGGTATCGATAGATAGGATAGAGGTGAATGCGGTTTCATTTCATGCAGTAAAGATTATATAGTACAGCGAGGATTTGGACAATAAAAAGGAATAACATGAAACTTATGTAAAAATATTCACGAAGGGGACAGCCCCTTCAGTTCACTCAAAAAAACCGTATCCCCTGCAGTTAAGCGAAAGATACGGCCAGTAAGCAGCTGCAAGGCCAAAATATCCGAACTTGTTCCTCGTTCTGATGGGTTAGGTCTCTGTGGAATCGCGAGAGTTCACGACGAGCCGGTCGATTTGGGTTTTCCAGCTCTCCTCCGGGATATCGACCACTTCCGAATGACCTGATTGGTCACCTCCGACAGCAGCAACCCCAGTGCGATGGCGCCTGAAATCATGAAGGCTTGCGCCCCCAGCTGAACAGCCTGATCGAATTGATTCTGGGCGACATGCCGAAGGGCATTATAGGCGACTCCGCCCGGTACGAGCGGAATAATCCCCGACACGCTGAACACGATAATGGGAGTCTTGTATTTTTTGGCGAAAAAATGGCTGATCATCGTCACGCAAAAAGCCGCAAACACAGTGGCCGTCACCGGCTCAACCATCATGTTCTGCAGCATAATGTAGAGCAGCCAGCCCACCATGCCGGCAAACCCGCACTGCAGCAGTGCTTTTTTGGGCACGTTGAATATGATCCCGAAGGCCGCCGAAGCAACAAAACTCGTGATGAGCTGCTGTATATAAAAGGTTGCCACCATCTTCACCTCCACTCACACATCTCTTAGAATGACAACGTAAACGCAATTCCCGCTCCGATGGCAAAGGACGTAACAAAAGCCTCCGCGCCTTTGGACAAGCCGGATATCAGGTGCCCCGCCATTAAATCGCGGATGGCATTCGTGATCAGCAAGCCCGGTACCAGCGGCATCACGGAACTGATAATGATCGTATCCAGCTGATGGCCGAATCCGTATTTGACCATCCATACGGAGGTTATGCCGATGACCAACGCTCCCGAGAATTCGGCGAAGAATCGCACCGGTATGACCCGATGCATGAATAGAAAGCAGGAGAAGCCAAGACCGCCCGCAATGGCCGCCGGTACGAAATCCGGCCAGACACCGCGAAACATAATGAGGAAGCAGCCGCTTGCGATCGCTGACAGGAGAATCAGCAGCCATGTCGGATATATCGCCTGCTCATGTTCGATTTTCTCAAGCGCCCTATGAGCCTCTTCAATCGTCAGCTCACCGAGGCTTATGCTCCGAGACACGCTGTTGACCTGATCGATCTTATCGAGATTGGTTGTCCGATCCGAAATACGAATAAGCCGCGTAATATGCTGAGGCTCCTCCACCGAGAAGATGATCCCGGTCGGAGTCATATAGCTGTGGCTGTTCTCCACGCCGAAAGCCGCGGCGATCCGCATCATCGTATCCTCGACCCGATAGGTCTCAGCACCGCTTTGCAACATAATTTTTCCTGCTAACAAGCAGACCTTGATGATGTCATGCTCCCGCTTCAACAAGTCATTCAAAACGACAATCCTCCTGCTGAACACATACCGATTCAGAATCTTTGCCTATATTATAGTATCATTGCCATGATAAAGCATAGGGTATGCTTTAAAGCAGCGCTGCAGCAGCTGCAATCGTTCTGTTCAATGCCCATCATCGACACAAAAAGCCCCCCGAACGATCGGGAGGCTTCTTACTATTTATGCTCGGAATGCAGCTTAATAGGCACCGCGGATGTGCTCCGCTACCCGCTCCTGATAGAAGCGAGCCAGGCGTTCTTTCTCCTCCATGCTGAACGAAGGCACGTCCAGCGTGCCCAGATTATCTTCAATCTGGCGGACGCTGCGGAAGCCGGGTATGACAGCGCTGACCTCGGGGCAGTCCAGGATCCAGCGCATGGATGCGCGGGCCATGTCGCCTCGGCCCTCGGCAATCCAAGCGAGCTCTCTGGCGAGCTCAACCCCTTTTTCGAACCGGAGGCCGGCAAAGGTCTCGCCCACGTTAAACTGCTCCCCGTTTGCATTGAAATTTCGGTGATCCCCTTCGCTGAAGGTGGTGGTCTCCGTAAATTTCCCGGTTAACAGACCGCTGGCAAGCGGCAAGCGCACCAAAATGCCGACGCCCGACGCTTTGGCTTTCGGGAGCAGCCCAGCCAGCGGTTTTTTGCGGAACAGATTGAAGATAACCTGCAGGGAGCTTACGCCAGGTACCCCCAGACAAAAAAGTCCTTCTTCCACCGTCTCCACGCTGACGCCATAATGCCGGATTTTCCCCTCCGCCTGCAGCTTGTCCAGCACTTCAAACACCCTTCCGTCCTTCAACACCTCGAAGGGAGGGCAGTGAACCTGATAGAGATCAATCCGCTCCCGCTGGAGCCGCCTTAGGCTATTCTCGCAATAAAGGCGGATGGAGTCCTCCGAGTAGGTCTGAAAATCATGAATATCTCCGGCACGGCAAAATTTGGTGGCGATATGCACCGAGTCTTCCCTGCCTTTGGTTGCGCGAGCGAGCAAATCCTCCGCATGCCCATCTCCATATACGTCGGCCGTATCAAAAAAGTTCACCCCTTCGCCGATGGCGCGATCCAATCCCTTCAAGGCTTCCTCATCATGGGTCTGCCCCCATGAACCTCCGATCGCCCAAGTACCAAAGCTGACCTCGCTAATGTGAAGCTCCGTATTTCCCAATTGTCTGTAGTTCATCAACGATATAGCCTCCTCATCCAACTGCCATACTAGTTCACACTAATAGACTAAACGTTAAACCGCTTTCATTCAATCCATATATGACATTTACCTATTTTTCGGCAAATTGTTGACAAATCATTCCATCGTATTTATAATTACAACCATTATATATCCAACATTGGATATCCAGTTATGAAATTATTCTTTACCTACACATCCTAAGGAAGTGACCCAACATGACCAACCTCATCCTGCTCTCATTCCTGCGCCAGCGCCCGATGCACGGCTATGAAATTCAGCAGCTTATTCAGGCCAGCCGCATGGACCTATGGACGAATATTCTATCCGGCTCCATCTATTATGCACTTAACAAGATGGAAAGCGACGGTCTGATTGCAGCCACCGCTGAAGAGCGGACCGGTGCGAGACTTCGCAAAATTTACAGTATTACGGATGAAGGCGAGAAGTTATTCCAGAAGATGATCCGCGAAACCTTGACGCTTCCTCCCCATACCGTCAAATCCGACTTCTCTCTTGGATTGGTCTGGATCGAGAACATTCCGAAGCAGGAAGCGGTGGAATTACTGCAGCAAAACCTCAAGCAAGTGGAAGAATCGCTGGCACAATGGCGTTCAGGTAAAGAAATTAAGGGACAGTACGGCTTATCGAAGATCGCCCTTGCTACCTTCGACAATGCGATCTCGATCCTGGAACAGGACATCACCTTTCTCAACAAGATCATAACACTGGTTCAAGAATAAGCCTCAGCATCAGCTGCGGCTTTCATTTCCGGTCAATAAACAACATTGAATATAAAACATTGATTAATAAGTTGCCATCCTGGGTCAGCTGCAGCCGTTCCATTACCTGGTCGATGCCATGTCCATTGCCGTTTCTCCGCAAGGCGCAATCACCGGCATCTGGATGCCCCTTATAATTCTTATAGGCTTCACGATCCTTATCCTCGGTGCAGTCGCATGGACCTTCCGCTGGGATGCGGAGCAGCCTGCCAGATGGAAGCAGGGAGCTGCGAAGAAAGCTGCGTCGATATATCAGCGTACAAAATCCGAAGAGCCCCTTGTATAAAAGACATCTCATGCGGTATACTGAACAACAATATCAACATCAGGCCGATGAAGAGCTTCCAACTCCGAGGCGTTCTCGTCAAGGGGAGCCGATCCTACAACCGATCAGCCCGTCCCCCTAAGTTAACCGGACCCGCCCGTTACCGCGGAATCAAAGTGGATTGAACACGGACCAACCCGTTTCTTGATGAGGTTACGGTTCAATCAATTTGGGTGGCACCGCGAGCGCATAAGCGTCCCTCGTCCCATATGGACTAGGACGCTTTTTTATTTTTTTCAGAAGAAGGAGCGCGGTGATCATGCTAGATTTGAAATGGATCCGAGAGAGCACAGAGAATCAGGAAGAACTGCAGCGAGTGGCTAACCAAAAAGGCATTGCCCTATCGGTTGCCGAACTTGTCCGGCTGGATGACCAGCGCCGGACACTGCTGCTGGCCGTGGAGAGATTGCGGCAGCAGCGCAATGCCATCTCGCAGGAGATCAGCATGCTCGTGCGGCAAGGCAAACAGGAAGAAGCCGAGCGGACGAAGCAGCAAGTCAAGGACATCAATATGGAGCTTGACGAGCAAGAATCGTTGTACCGGGAAGTAGACGCGGATTACGCCCGGCTGCTCATCCTTGTACCGAATATCGTTTCGCCGGATACGCCGGTCGGAGCTTCGGATGAGGACAATGTAGAGATCAGACGGGTTGGCGAGCCCCCTTTGTTTAATTATGAATACAGGGATCATGTCACGCTCGGCGAGCTGCACCGGATGATCGACATTCCCCGCGGCGTCAAAACCGCCGGCACGCGCAGCTACTACCTAACCGGCATCGGCGCCATGCTGCACCGGGCCGTTCAGCAGCTTGCGGTGGATATGCTGGTCGCCAAGGGTTTTACCCTTATGGACGTACCGTTAACCGTTAGAACGGAGGCCATGCAGAATACAGCCTTCTTCCCGCTTGGTCAGGATCAGGCTTTTCAAATTATGGAGCAAGACAAGTGGCTCGTCGGTACGTCCGAAGTGCCGTTGGTATCGTTCTATAGCGGTGAAGTCGTCGATGTGTCGCAGCCGATTCGCCTGGCCGCAGCGTCGCTGTGCTTCCGGAGCGAGGTCGGCTCGGGTGGCCGGGACGTCCAGGGCCTGTACCGGGTGCATCAGTTCGCGAAGGTGGAACAGGTCGTTCTCTGCGAGGCCAGCGCGGAAGCCTCGGAGCAGCTTCTGCAAGAGATCACAGCCAATGCCGAGGAGCTGCTACAGAAGCTCGAATTGCCTTACCGTGTCGTTGCCGTCTGCACCGGGGATATGTCGCAGAAAACGTACAAGCAATACGACATCGAGACATGGATGCCAAGCCGCGGGGCTTACGGGGAGACACACTCGTCGTCGAATCTACTCGACTTTCAGGCGCGTCGCTCGAACATCCGCTACCGGGACGCGGAAGGCAAGCTGCACTACTGCCACACCCTGAACAATACGGCCGTGGCTTCGCCGCGAATTCTCATCCCGCTGCTGGAGAACCACCAGCAGCAAGACGGTTCGATCCTCATTCCAAAGGCGCTCAGACCTTACATGAACGGGATGGAGCGGATTGAGCCTCCAAGTGAAACGAAATGAAATCAAAACCAGCATAATCTGAACATTCGACAGCGCAGCCGTCAAGGCTGCGTTGTTTTGCTATTCTTACCTTCTTAACGAAAAGCTTGCCAAAACTTCGCCAATTATAGATGCACCGAATAGGGTCCACCGATAATTAGATCAGAATAAAAGGCATATATTATATGGAGCAGCTATATAACACAAGAAAAGGTCTGGCTTCTGTGAAGGTTCTTCGATGTACATTTTTCTTTAGATTATCGAAGCTATATGTTTTCAGCGAAGCTGAACTATTCGTTAATCGCAAGAAAAATTTCCTCTTATTGCGGTCTGGCTTCTTTGAGGTGCATCGATGTATATTTTTCTTATGGATTAAGTAGGTATATAATGTTCGTTATATAGGGATATCAACTATCGATAATAGATTTCATATTTTTCAACATCCAGACGGATGTCTTCTCCCTATATAAAAACTTGCCGTGCCGCGCACGAATAAGGAGGTCAACCCATATGACAGAACCCCATCTTGATCATACAGCGTCCAAAACGCTTCGCGATATCCCAATTTCCATTCTGGATCTCGCCCCGATTACAGCGGGCAGCACCGCTGCGCAGTCGCTGCGGAATACACTCGATCTGGCCCAACATGCCGAGAAGTGGGGGTATAACCGCTACTGGCTTGCCGAACACCACAATATGCCGGGGATCGCCAGCTCGGCTACTTCGGTCGTCATTGGCCATGTCGCCGGGGGCACGAGCAAGATCCGCGTCGGATCGGGCGGCATCATGCTGCCGAACCACGCTCCGCTGGTCATAGCCGAGCAGTTCGGCACCCTCGAATCGTTGTATCCCGGCCGGATTGATCTCGGTCTTGGCCGTGCGCCGGGATCGGATCAGCTCACATCCCGTGCGCTCCGCCGCGGTCCTGGCAGCGACGGCCAGGATTTCCCGGATCGTCTCGGCGAGCTGCGTAATTACTTCCAGCCTACTTCTGGCTCATCCATGCGTATCCGGGCGATTCCCGGTGAAGGCCTGCATGTACCGATCTGGCTGCTCGGCTCCAGCGGTTTCAGTGCGCAGCTGGCAGGCCAGCTGGGGCTTCCGTTCTCTTTTGCGAGCCACTTTGCTCCGGATTATCTGATGGCTGCGCTCGATCTGTACCGTACCAACTTCCGCCCTTCATCCGAGTTGAGCAAGCCTTATGCCATGATCGGCGTGAACGTGATCTGTGCCGACACGGATGAGGAAGCGCAGCGCCTGGCTACTTCGCCGTATCAGCAGTTCCTGAACATCATCCGCGGCCGTACCGGCCAGCTGAGTCCGCCGGTGGACAGCATGGATGAGCTGTGGAACTTACAGGAGCAGGCCATCGTGAAGCGCCAACTCAGCTTCTCCGCCATCGGCAGCCCTGCAACCGTACGTGCGCAGTTGGAGGAGTTCCAGCAGTCGACGAATGCAGACGAGATTATTGTCGCGGCCGCCATCTACGATCATGAGGCGCGCCTGCGTTCATATGAGCTGCTGGCGGATGTCGTCGGCATCCAATAAAACTATGCCAAAAAGACCAGTCAAACCCGGTATTCCGGTGCTTGACTGGTCTTTTTTTCTTTATATATTACAGCGTCAATCCGCCATCAATCGTAACTAGCGAGCCTGTCATGTAGCTGGAGCCCGGGGAAGCCAGGAAGGCAACCACGTTCGCGATTTCATCCGCCTCAGCCGGACGTCCCATCCGCATGCTGCCCACTTCCTCTGGCACGTAGCCACCTTCCATGAAGGACTTGGCCACCGCTGCCGTAAGCGGCGTCTGAACGCCGCCCGGACAAATCGCGTTCACGCGAATGCCCTGCTTCACGTATTCCAGCGCTGCTCCCTTCGTCAAGCCCACCACCGCATGCTTGCTTGCCGAATAAGCAGCTGCACTGTGCTCGCTGCGAATACCCGCCGTGGAAGCGGTATTGACGATATGTCCGCTGCCCTGCTCTTTCATGACTTTCAAAACATACTTCATGCCGAGGAAAGCGCCCTTGACGTTCACGGACATTTGACGGTCAAATTCATTCTCGTCGATGTCGTCCAGCATCGAGAACTTCTGCACGATGCCTGCATTGTTGAAGAAGAAATCGATTCTGCCGTAGGCTTCAACCGCCTTGTTCACATAGTTCTGAACGTCCTCGGTTTTTGTCACATCCGCTTGAACGAAGATTCCCTCTCCGCCCTGCTCCTTGATCAAACGCAGCGTTTCTTCGCCGGCTTCCTTGTTGAAGTCAACGAGCACTACCGTTGCACCGTTCTCTGCCAATTTCAAGCTGCTGGCTCTGCCGATCCCGCTGGCTGCGCCGGTAATGACAGCGATCTGTTTGTTATCGGACATGAAACAACACTCCCCTTGATGATAAGATAAATTAGGTCTGACCGAGTAGTATCACGATCATTTCTACCGTCTATAGCCTATAGGTAAGCCAATGGAAGAATGACTTACTTCGCAAAATATCCGCCATCAATCGGCAGCTCAACGCCTGTAATATAAGAAGATTCATCCGAAGCAAGGAACAATACGCCGCGTGCGATATCTTCCGCTTTGCCCAGGCGTGGAAGCGGAGTCTGGGATTGGAACCACTGCATCATCTGCTCATCCTTGAAGAGGTCCACGGTCATTGGCGTTTCGATGTAGCCAGGGTGAACCGAATTGCAGCGGATGTTATGTTTCGCACAGTCAACGGCCGTGGCTTTAGTCAGCATGCGCACCGCGCCTTTGCTTGCCGTGTAAGGACCGGCGCCGCTGCCGCCTGTCAGGCCGGCAATGGAGGAAATGTTGACGATGGAACCGCCGCCGGCTTCGATCATGTGCGGAATGACATATTTCTGACCGAGGAATATGCTCGTAACGTTAATCGACATCGTCTTCTCCCAGCCTTCCACCGTCAAATCCATGAACGGCGTTGCATTGGAGACACCGGCATTGTTGACCAGAATGTCGATTTTGCCAAATTTTTGAACGGTCTCATCCACGACACGAACCCAGTCTTCCTCGGAAGCGACGTTGTGCTTGAATCCGATCGCTTCGCCGCCAAGCGCTTCAATCTCAGCTACGACGTCTTTGATCTTGTCTTCCTGAAGGTCCGTAATCGCAACCTTGGCTCCCTCCTGCACAAACAAAAGAGCGTCGGCTTTACCCATCCCACCTGCTGCACCTGTAATGATTGCTACTTTATTATCTAATCTCCCCATGGGAATACCTCCTGCAATAGTAGTCGTTGGTTTAGCTATCTTCATGAGACTGCCCGATCTTAAGCTGCAAATGTTCAATCATCTTCTCATATGAAGCGATCAACACATCCATCTCCTGATCCGAGAAATCCGACCATAAGCCTTCATTCAATTCACGGTACTTCGCAATCATCCGGGCTTCAACTTCACGGCCCTGCTCCGTAATCTTAAGATAGACCTGACGCCTGTCCTCGCTTGACGCCACCCGTTCAATATAACCCTTACTGACCAGCTTGTTGCTCAAGTTGGTCACAGCCGAAAGCGTAACATTCAAGGCATTGGCAAAATACGAGCTGGTCTGCTGCCCCTCGTACGCCAAGGTCTGAAGAACGTAATATTGCGGACCGGTCAAATCATTGTCCAGAATCTTGGCATAGTTCGCCACAAGCGTCATCATCTGACGGGCCACCATGTTAGATAATTGTTCCCTCTTATCCAGTTTCATCACCTCGATGCACAACGAAGTCCTTACAAATATATTACAAATTTAAATAGTTAAAATCTTTTAACAATATAAATTGTATACCCTTTCATATCACTCGTCAACCACGATAAAATACCCGATCTGGCTGTTATTCCCACCGCCGCAAGTAGAGGAGACGAAATGCGCTCAGAGTGGGTCTCGCTTGATCGAACCAAGGATTCCAATGGGTGGCGCGTTCTAGTCTATAGAAAAAAGAGCACCCTCAGGTGCTCTTGAGAGTATATCCATCCTCGTTTCGGCGTATCCCGTTATGAGAAATAGCCGGTATATTCAAAAGAATCGAAGTCGGTGTGAGCCGGACCTTCTCTGCCATTCCCGGTGGTGTTGGGATCAGCGCTCCGGTAAATCGGCCAATCCTTCGGACGAGACAATGGAACCTGGTGGATGAAGCCGTACGAAATGGAAGATCCCCACTACGCAGCGTTGGTGATGAAAAAAGGCACCACCCTTAGGTGATGCCTTCTAAACTTTCGTTTATCCTGCCGGATCCATCCGCCCATCCAGCGTGAGTTGACGCAACTGATCGAGCGTCATGCGATCTACGAAGCGCGAGAACTTCTCTTTCTTCTTGCCGTTCTCCTGGTAGACGGCGATCAGCTTCAGGATGATCGGGGCCAGCAGCTCAGGCGCTACATTCTTATGCAGCAGCTTAGCCAGAGCAGCCTTCAGCCCTCTCGGCTCTCCACCCACATAGATATCATAGGTGTTCCTCATCTTAATAACGGCAATATCCTTCAGCAGCGGCTCGCTGGTGCCGAGCGCGCAGCCTGCGTAACCGATCTTTAGCGGATTGGGTACAGGATGATCGGCGATCGCTTCATCCAGCATCTTCGCAACGTCCAGTCCCGAATCTTCCGCCCCCCGGCAAAAGTTGCAGGTGATCAGGCTCTTGGAGACAAAGCCGGCAGGATGAACCTGAAGTCCGGCGGCTTCCAGCTTCGCCTTTGCTTCTTCCACCCGCTCTGCATCCATCTCCACGTAGAGCTGTTTAAAGGTAGTCATCTCAATGCGGGCATCCTCGCCCACGATAGAGCCCAATACGGATAGCTGATCCGGGCGGAACAGCGTTCCGCCCACTTCAAAACCGGGTGTCACTGCGAATTTTTGCGTTGCCAATGTCTGCACCCCCATCAAGTCGCCCTAATCATCTTTTCCTTATCAGGTTGATCCATACTCTATATATGAACGGTCAGTCTGCTTTCGTTATACCTTCATCCGCTGCAAGCGAAGGGCATTCAGCACGACTGATACGGAGCTCAGTGCCATGGCGGCCCCGGCCACCCAAGGTGCCAGGAGCCCGATGGCGGCAATCGGAATGCCGAGCGAGTTATAACCCAGCGCCCAGAACAGGTTTTGACGAATGTTGCTCATCGTCTTGCGGCTCATGTAGATGGCATCCGGAATGCTGTTCAGGTCGCCCTTCATCAGCGTTACGTCAGCGGCTTCCATGGCCACATCCGTACCTGTGCCGATGGCCATGCCGATATCGGCAACCGCAAGGGCTGGTGCATCGTTAATACCGTCACCAACCATGGCGACCTTCTTGCCCTGCTGCTGGAGCTTCTTCACTTCATCCGCTTTGCCTTCGGGCAGTACCTCGGCACGTACATGGTCGATGCCAACCTGCTTCGCGATGGCCTGTGCCGTGCGTTCATTGTCACCGGTAATCATAATGACCTCGATGCCCATTTCTTTCAATCTCGCTACGGCAGCACGGGACGTCTCCTTGATCGTATCCGCCACAGCCACAAGACCCGCATATTGACCGTCTACCGCTGTAAGCATGGCAGTCTTGCCTTCGGTTTCAAGTTCCGACATTCTGCCGAGGATCGAATCAATCGATACGCTATGCTGTGCCATCAGCTTGCGTGTGCCTACCAGCACCTCATGTCCTTCCACGCTGGCACGGATGCCGTAGCCTGGAATGGCTTCAAAATGCTCCGTGGCCGGAAGCTGTGTTCCTTTTGCCTCAATCCCGGCCACAATCGCTTCAGCAAGCGGATGCTCGGAACTCTTCTCAGCAGATCCGACCAGACGAAGGAACAGCTCTTGATCAAAGTTATGAACTTCCACATCGGTCAACTCGGGTTTACCTTTCGTGACTGTGCCTGTTTTATCCAGAATAATTGTATTGATTTTATGGGTAGACTCCAGATGCTCTCCGCCCTTGAACAGAACGCCCAGTTCTGCAGCGCGGCCCGAACCCGCCATGATCGAGGTCGGTGTAGCCAGACCCAGCGCACACGGACAAGCAATAACCAGAATCGCAATGGCAATTTCTAGTGATTGGGAAAAATTACCTGGTTCTACCCAGAAGTACCATACGAGGAAGGCAACAATCGCAATGCCGACCACGATCGGAACGAAAATGCCGGAGATAACATCAGCTACCCGCTGAATCGGAGCCTTGGAGCCTTGTGCTTCCTCAACCACCTTGATAATTTGGGCTAGAGCGGTCTCTTTACCCACTTTCGTCGCTTCAAGCATCAAGCGTCCGTTTTTGTTTATGGTGGCACCGATCACAGCATCGCCCGCTTTTTTCTCAACCGGAATACTCTCACCTGTCAGCATCGACTCATCTACTGCCGACGTGCCTTCGACTACTTTACCGTCCACCGGGATTTTCTCACCCGGCTTTACCAATACGAGATCACCCACCAGGACCTGTTCCACCGGGATGGTCATCTCCTGACCGTCACGAACGACCAGCGCCGTTTTGGCTTGAAGACCCATCAGGGTTTTGATGGCCTCTGAGGTACGGCCTTTGGCCAGGGATTCAAACAGTTTCCCCATAATGACCAGCGTGATCAGCACCGCACTTGTTTCATAGTACATTTCGGGCCCATGGTGTACATTTGCTCCGGCAACGGCCCAATCGATCGTTAAATACAGGCTGTAGAAATAAGCTGCCGACGTACCGAGTGCGACCAGAACGTCCATATTGGCGCTTTTGTTGCGGAGAGCCTTATAGGCTCCCACATAGAACTGTTTTCCGATAAAAAACTGTACCGGCGTTGCCAGGATCAGCTGGAACCAAGGGTTCATGAACAGATCCGGCATCCAGATCCAGGAGGTGAAGGAGAAATGGCTCACCATGGCCCAGAGCAGCGGCAGCGACAGAATCGCCGACAGGAGCAGCTTCCGCTTTTGCTTGGTGATGGCCTCCTTGCGGTGACCTTCCTGATCAAGCGTCTCCTGTTTGGAAACCGCCTGATACCCAAGCTTCTCCACACGCTGTTGAATATCGCTAAGGCTTACCTCTGCGGGATTGAATTCCACCCGGGCCGTTTCCAGTGCAAAATTGACGTTGGCCTGATTAACACCTGGCATCTTGCTTACCACTTTCTCGATTTTCGAAGCACAGGCTGCGCAGTACATGCCAATCAGCTGCAGGTCCACGGTTTCCTTTGCTGTTCCGTAACCCAGCTTTTCAATTTTCTCTTCCATCTGCTGGACGGAAACCACATTCGGATCAAATGTAACCGACGCTTTTTCCAGCGCAAAATTCACATTCGCTTCCTGGACGCCCTCCATTTTGCTAAGACCCTTCTCAATCCGATTCGCACAGGCGGCACATGTCATACCCGTTAACTGCAGCGATGTTTTCTTCTGTTCCATTGTTGCTTCTGCTCCCATCTTCTCCTCACCCCTCTTCATCCTCGTGCCGTTTGATTAAACTACGTTATATCCTTGTTCCTCGATAATTTCTTTGATTTTATCCAAGTTGACTTTGCCTGCGTCATATTTGACGGAGACCGTGCCTGCCTTCAAATCCACATGTCCCTCGATGCTCTCATTCTTTAAAGCTCCCTCAATGGAATTCACGCAATGCATGCAAGACATACCTTCTACTTTTATTGTTACCTGTTCCATGTTCAATCTCTCCTTTGGTTTATGAATGATTTGAGCAGCCCTTCTAAAAGCATGCCCGGCATAAGTTTAAACTTGTTGTTCCTGTTTCTTGATGTTAGTATACCCCCCTACCCTATATTTAGTCAATGGGTATTCTCACTTTTTTTAAAAAAATATGTTCTCGCTATGATTTAACCGCATAACCGTGCGGTATTCTTCACCCTGAATAAATACTTACTGCCACCTTTAGAAGGTGGCAGCTCCATGGATACTCGTCATAACCAGACCGTCTCCAGCCCGGAATTCCATTATTTCATTAACTTGTTCATGGTTGTTAGCAACTCGGTGATAACCTCGTCATCGCCCTCCTGCAGGCGCTCCACCACACAGCTCTTCATATGATGCTCAAGCAGCAATTTGCTGACGCCGTTCAAGGCCGACTGAATTGAGGAGATCTGGTTTAATACATCGTCACAGTACGTATCCTTCTCAATTAAGCCCTTCACGCCGCGAATCTGTCCTTCAATCCGGTTCAACCGGCTCACGAGGTTGCTTTTCGTTTTGTCGGAATGATGGCTCTTCCGTTCACTAGTTACTGCGCATGCATCATGTACATGTTTTTCGATTGTCATATCCATTCCCCCCTTGATCACGTTACTTCATCTTATTCTAACCCTATTCTTAGTATATCATATAGCCCCCCACCCTATAAAGCCCAGCTTATGGAATGAAATTTTCTGACCCAGCCGGAGTGTCATCAAAAGTACTTCCTCACAATAAGGCTCAGCCATTGTAAGCATCCAGCTATAAAAAAGATGCCCATCAGATTCACAGCCTGATGGGGCACCCCTCTATATTTAGCATTCCGTTATAAATGAACTTAATAAATCGTCCGCCCCTGTTCATCCGGCACGCCGGATTTACGGTAAAAGTACGTATTGATCACATCCCGCCAATGCTTCGCATGCGCAGCCTGATCAGTCAGCCGCTCCTTCACTTGAATGAAACGCTCCGGATCGACCATCCCTGCCAGCGAGGTCCAGGCCTCAAGCAGTCCAGCCGCTGCTTGCGCCCCGTCAAAATGTGCATCATAGATATGCTGAATCACTGTTTTACCGGATTTCAGCACATAGGAATACGGCACATGATGGAAGAACAGCAGCAACTCGTCAGGACAATCTCCCAGCGAATCATATCGAGCCCTATTCGGCCCGAAATACTGCGCGGTATAGCCTGTGCCCGTCGCTACCGTGCGGTCGACGCCCATCCCGTCCCGATCGGCGAAATGGTACGTGCCCCACCTTGAATATTCATAGCCGTCCACATCCGGACCGTAATGCGTATGCGGCGTAATCATCCAGCCCACCCCGAGCGGGGCAGTGTAGCTTTCATAGATCGGCCACGATTGCATAAGCATGCCGCACACCGTGTTGACCACCATATCATCATTGCCGAAGGTTAGCCTCGTCCATTCTTCCGCAATCCCCTCGGAGGACAATTCCGGATCCCAGCTCAGGCGTCCGAAGCCATACAGATTCGCCTGTGCCAAGGTGTGGCCCGTCCAGTTCTCATCGCTTCCGATGTTGGAAACGGCGGCGATCCCGCTGTATTTCATGCCGTGCAGGGAACCATTCACGATCTTCTTCACCTCGGACCCCGACCCATTCGCATAGGTATCGAAATCCAGCACCTCTTTCCACTGCGGCACCAAATAGCATACGTGACGCTGCTGTCCGGTATATTCCTGGGCGACCTGGAACTCGAGCACTTGATTGGTCTCTTTCATGCTGCCGAACAGCGGTGACACCGGCTCCCGCACTTGAAAATCCATCGGCCCATTCTTAATCTGCAGCAGCACATTGTCCTTAAACCTGCCGTCCAGCAGGGTGAAATGATCATAGGCTGCCCGTGCCCGGTCTGTGCTGCGGTCGCGCCAATCCTGCATGC
This sequence comes from Paenibacillus lautus, assembly GCF_050482385.1. GTDB lineage: Bacteria > Bacillota > Bacilli > Paenibacillales > Paenibacillaceae > Paenibacillus_AQ > Paenibacillus_AQ lautus_B. The sequence goes on along the minus strand of NZ_JBCNHV010000013.1, from coordinate 225,642 downwards.
AGTTGTAGACGAAGCAGCGCCAGATGACGAGCCCGCCATGCGGCTCCAAGGCTTCAGCCAGCATATTAGCGCCATCGGCATGGTCCCTGCCATAGGCAAACGGGCCGGGACGATGCTCCGAATCCGCCTTTACCAGGAAGCCGCCGAAGTCCGGAATATGATCGTAAATCTCATTCGCCGTGCTCTTCCACCACTGCCGAACCTCTTCGTTCAGCGGATCGGAGGTCGATACGCCCCCGATATGCAGCGGAGCCGCAAAGTTAATGCTCAAGTACAATGTAATGCCATATTCCCGGAAAATATCGGCGATCTTCGCAATCGTCGGCAAATATTCCGCAGTAATGAACTTCGTCTCGATCTCGTGCACATTGACATTATTAATGGAGATGGCATTCATGCCCACGGAAGCCAACAGGCGGGCGTAATCTCTCACGCGATCCAGATTTTCGGCAAACCGTCCATTTTCGTAAAAAATCGAGTTGCCCGAGTACCCGCGTTCCACCGAGCCGTCGGCATTATCCCATTGATTGATCATCCGAAGTCCGTTCACTGGCTGCTCGGTCACGTTCAGTCCGGTTAACGGTTGGTGGGAGGCCAGCAATCTCAATAAATGAAACACCCCATATAATATGCCTTTACCGGATCCACCAATCAGTACCAGCTTTTCCTGCTGCCCTTGGATTGAATGCTCCAGCTGAAAGCCTTCTGCGCCTAGCTGGGCCACCATCCGGCCCCTATCCCCGCCTGAGCCGACCCCATCCAAATCCCCCATGCCAGTTTCGACTGATGACGAAATGCGCACCTCAAAATAGGATGAAGCCCGCACCTCGGACGTGATGACCGGTACAATACCCAGCATGGATTGGCACGCCCGCTTCAGTTCCTCAATGGCGGTGTTCGCAGCCCGCGACTGCTGCAGGTCCGCTACAATCGTGCCGAGCAGCCTGCTGTATCCGGAGGCAAGCTCGCGGTCCTTAATGGGCGCATACTGCAGCCACGCTTTATATAAAGTGCTCTTCAATGTCAGTTCCTCCTTCTTTGGCCAAAAGTCAGTGCCATCTCTTCGGATTGCCGTTGTCTAAACCCCGGCTTCCCGTCAGGATCAAAATACAAGTTGCCGGCCACAAGGACCGGCTACATGACAAGCTGATGACTGCCTTAACCGCTTATATTGCTTCGTATTTGATTGGGATGGAGGCTTGATCCGCGCCATGACGGATTACACTTTGACCGCACGCTCCACCAACCGGTGAAACGCCGGTTTCGGCTGATGCCGTTCATCGAACAGAAAGGGCCAATTCTTACGCCCCCGTACCGGGAAATCATCCAGCCAAGTGTAATCGTCGGCTGCGCCCCAGAAGGTAACGGACGTAATATGATCCCGGTACTCCTTCAGAATGCCGAACATCGCCTCGTACCGCTTGGCTTGAGCCTCCAGAAGTTCTTCCGGCGCTTCGGTCAGATCCTTCCGCTTGTCGTCAAACCGGAACAGCGACACATCGAGCTCCGTGAGCTGAAGCTGCAGGCCGAGCGATGCATACTTCTCGATCGCGGCGCGGATATCGTCAAGACCCGGATCGTACAGATTCCAGTGCGCCTGCAATCCTACGCCGTGGATCGGCGTTCCTTGATCCAGCAACGACTTGACCAGCGTATGGATTTTGTCCCGCTTGTTCGGATGGGACTCATTGTAATCGTTATAGAACAACAGCGCGGACGAATCGGCTTCATGAGCATACTCGAATGCCTTGGAGATAAACTCCGGACCGGCAATGTCCAGCCACTTGGATGGACGAAGCAGTTCCGCGCCTTCATCCGCGATCACCTCGTTGACGACGTCCCAGGCGTAAATGTCGTCCTTGTACCGCTTTAAGACCGTATCCGTATGCGATTTCAACCGAGCGTACAGCGTAGATTTATCCACCAGGCCCCCGTTCTTGTCCTCGAACAGCCAATCGGTTGTTTGGTTATGCCACACCAGCGTATGGCCGCGCATCTTCATCCCATGCTTGCGGGCGAAGGTGACGAGCCGGTCCGCATCCTCGAACGTATATGTATCCTCCGCCGGATGCACACTGACAAACTTCATTTCATTTTCCGCCGTGATGCTGTTGAAATGATAGGATAGCAATTCCTCCTGTGTTTCGATCGTCTGCGGGTTTACGGCCGCTCCAATGAGAAAGTCATCCGCGAACATTTCCTTCAGCCTGGGTTCACTTCGTTGCGTGTTGTGCACATCCAATTCCTCCTTGAATTAGAGATACTAATAAGATTGATGGTTTATGATCGTGATGCAACCTGCATCTCGGTTGGTCGACAGTCATCCAGCATGCCGCGGACCATGCACCGTGCGCACAGGGAGCAGTGCGCACGGTGCACATCTTTAGCGGCTCCCGCAGCTTAACCTTTCACCCCGCCAAGGGTCATCCCTTGCACGAAATATTTTTGCAGGAAGGGGTACACCAGAATGATCGGCACGCTGGCCACAATGGTCATCGTTGCCCGAATGGAGGTCGGCGTGACCTGATTTGCGCCACTCTCGGAGCTTGCAAACTGGCTTGCGTAATCGTTGGCCGAGTTCAGCGAGGAATTCGAATTCTGGAGTATTTTCATCAGTTCATACTGCAGGGTGCTAAGCTCGCTGTATGAAGAGTTGTACAAGAATACGTCAAACCAGGAGTTCCACTGGGATACCGCCGTAAACAGCGATACCGTAGCAAGCACGGGCACGCATAGCGGAAGCACGATTTTCATGAAAGTCGTGAATTCACCGGCGCCGTCGATCCGGGCCGATTCCAGAATTCCCTCAGGCAGTCCTTCAATAAAGGAACGGATGACGATCACGTTAAACACGCCGATCAGGCCCGGAATAATGTACACCGAGAAGGTGCCCAGCATGCCCAATTCGCGAATCAGCAGGAAGTTCGGAATCAAACCGCCGCTGAAATACATGGTTAAGATGAAAGCAATCGATACTAATTTGCGCAGCACATATTCCGGACGGCTGATCGTATAGGCAACCATGGCACAGCAGAATACCGAGGTAATCGTACCGATCAACGTACGCAGAACCGAGATGAAGGTAGCGTGAAATATCGTGGCTTCGTTAAATACATATTTATAATTCTCCCACGTGAAATCCCGCGGCCATAAATAAATGCCGCCTTTCACCGAATCCGTCGCATTGTTGAAGGATACCGCGAGCGTATTGATGAACGGGTATAGCGTGATAATCATGAGACAGATCATAAACACCATGTTAAAGGTATCGAATAACCGGTCCGCGGGAGACTTGAACCGGGCATGAGCCCGTGGTGAATCTGAAATCTTCGCCATATGAATCCTCCTGTACGTTTTCTGATAGAGAACGGTCCTCGCCAGCTTTCGCTTAGAACAATCGATCTTCGCCCAGTCTCTTCGCGATATGGTTGGCCGCGAACAAGAGTATGAAGCTGACGACCGTCTTGAACATACCGGCTGCAATCGAGAGCGAGAAGTTGCCCATCTGAATACCGTATTTCAGCACGAAAATATCCAGGTTCTCGGAATAATCCACGTTCATGCCGTTGCCAAGCAAATATTGCGGTTCAAAACCGGATTCGAGCAGGTTGCCGATATTCATAATCAACAGGATGATGAATACCGGTTTCAGACCCGGCAAGGTGATGTTCCAGATCCGTTGAAAGCGTCCGGCGCCATCGATTTCCGCCGCCTCGTACTGCGAGGGATCGATCATCGTCATGGCAGCCAAATATATAATGGTGTTCCAGCCGACATTCTTCCATACTTCCGAAACACCGAGTATTCCCCAGAAATATTCCCCTTCTCCAAGCCATAGAATCGGTTCCTTAATGATCCCGAACCACATGAGGAGTTCATTGATAATCCCGCCGTCTGCGGACAGGGCTGTCGAAATAATACTCGCAGCCACAACCCAAGAGATGAAGTGGGGCAAATAACTGATCGTCTGCACGACTCGTTTAAACATCAAATTACGCAGCTCATTGAGCAGAATCGCTAACACAATTGCCGTCACAAAACCTAAGACGAGGTTGATAAAACTCATGGCGAGCGTGTTGCGCATGACCCGGAGGAAGTGTTCGTCCTGAAACAGGAAGGTAAAATGCTGCAAACCTACCCATTCCTGATCGAAAATCTTCTTGGCCGGTTTAAAATCCTGGAACGCGATGGTCCAGCCCCATAAAGGCATGTACTTAAAGACAAACAACCATATCAAAAAAGGAATCGACATGAAGACCAGCGCCTTCTGTTGCAGCAGCTTCTGGAAGAAGCCTTTTTCGCCTGTTGGCGGTTTATTGTTTAATCCAGTATCGTTTTTCCGTTGTTTATTGAAGAAACCTTTCGATACCGTTGGCGTTTCGCGCAACGCCTTAGTCTCTGCAGGTCCAATCGGGTTCGCCTTATCCACGGTTTCTTCTCCTTCCTATCCAGCCCATACAATTATGCTGTTATAGAAGAGTAGGGACGGATACAACCATTTTGTGTGGTCCGCCCCTGATCGCCTCTCCTTCATCTATTATTGTCCCTGGGCATTTGCGATTTTCTTAGCTACTTCCTCGGTGATCAGATCCTCATATCCCTTCACATCCAGCTTGCTGAACTCGCCCACGTATTCATTCCAGATGCCGTCAAACTGCGCAGGGTTTGCAAGAACCAGTTTCGGGAAGTATTTACGCTGCAAATCGCTTTTCTTCTGCGTGAAGATTTGAGCCGGTGAGCCTTGGTCAATCGGAATGCTCCAAGCCGGGTACCATGGACGGTCATCCGGTGCAGCAAACAATTGCGAGAAGGAATCGATGTCGTATGCCTCCAGCAGTTTCTTGTCCGGTTCGGAGTAGGACATTTTGGCAACCTCAGGCTGGCGTCCTGCACCCACGGAATTACCGTCAGGAAGCGTAGAACCGTTGCCGTAACGAGGCCAGTTGTATTCAAAGTACTTGAAGCCGAACGACTCGCGGAAGGCTTCCGTATTGGTCTGTGCAATCTGCTCTTCCGTACGGTAGAAGCGGCCATTCTCATCGACGGAATACGTCTCGTCCTTAATGCCCCAGTTCGATAGAATCTGGTTCTCGTCCGTAAGCAGGTTGTTGAAATACTTCACAATGCGCTCCGGATCCTTCGCGCTGACGGAGATCCCTACACCGCGGTTGTTAACAAAGGATGGTGGATCCAGATATTGATCCTTGGTATTCTCATCGTATACAATCGGCAGCGCCATATATTCGAGATCGTCGTTACCCGATTTATTGGCTGTTTCGCGCAGGTTGTTCATCGCTTGGCCTACCTGCCATCTATAGTCGAAGAAGCCGAGCACCTTACCGGAAGTCAGTTTGGCAAGGTATTGATCATAGTTGTCCACGAAAGAGGATTTATCGAACAGGCCTTCCGCATTCAGTTTGTTCAGCTCCTGCAGGTAACGTTTCGTAATGTCATCGTCCGCGTAATCGTTCGCTACGTGGGTTTCCATGTCGATGATGATCCCGCCATCGTTCGGATAGCCGGCCAAGTGCATCGGGGCATTGGTCAAGGCAAAAAATTTATCCTGCGTCGTCAGTGCCAGGTATCCGGTCAAGCCTTCCTCCGGATGTTTCTTCACGTAGTCGCGAATGAGGCCCAGGTACTCGTCGAACGTCTTGATCTTCGGGTAACCCGCTTCCTTCAGGACGCGGCGTTGAACCCAGAATGCTCCTTGCTCGATATTGGGAGCCGACGTGTACTCGCCTACAACCGCGCTCAGCGGCAGGAAGTAAATGTTGCCGTCCTCGGCCTTCATGAGGTTGTAATACGGCTCGTACACGCGCTTGATGTTGGGGCCGTACTTATCGATCAGGTCATTGAGCGGAATGAAGGCACCAGCCCCGACCAGCTTATCGATTGAGCTCCCCGGTACAATCACATCGGGATAATCATTACTGGCAATGAAAGTTCCCACCTTGGTGTTCTCGTCTCCTACCAAATGCTCCATTTTAAAGTTCACGCCGGTTTGGTCCTCGAAAATTTTACCGATGGTGGTCTCGTTCGTATTTTTGTCTTTACCTGCTGAGGAATTAAAATAGGTGAAGGTGACCTTCTCTTCTTTCTTCTCGCCTTCGCCGCTAGCAGCCGGCGTGGTATCCGCCGCATTATCTTTTTTGCCGCCGCAAGCTGCTAGAAGAGATACCATCATGACCACGGTCAGACAGCTCAGCCAAAATTTCTTGTTCATGCTCTTGACCTACCCCTTTCGGTCTCGTTAATTTGTAAGCACTTTCATTATAAGAGAGCCCATAAGCGATTTTCACCCGTCAATCTTTAGGTGATACTTAAAAAACTATAGAACTGTATCCTTCGACATAAAAAATGGCTGCTCGGCAGCAATCGCCCCACCTCTTCTACCGATAAACAAACAAATCCTGCTATAGCCACTCCGAACCGGAATGCCAAGCAGGATTTGCCGCCGTTAGGTTTCGATGGGGATGGACAGCCTTACCCGGGTGCCTTGTCCAGGCGAGCTGTCGATTTCAAACTGGAACCGGCTTCCGTAGTACAGCTTCAACCGGTAGATCACGTTCTGGATGCCGATTCGCTCGCCCATCTCGTCCTCGGTATCCAGATAGCGATAGATGCGTTCTACCTGCTCTGCGGACATGCCCGCCCCGTTATCTTGAATGTTGCAGATAAGGGCTTGTCCCTCGCGTGCAATATGAACCTCAATGCGCCCCCCATGCTTGAGCGGCTCAATGCCATGAATGCTGGCATTCTCCACAAAAGTGACGATGGCCATCTTCGGTATTTGCAAATGGCCCTCTTCTGCGGGGGCGTGAACCGAGTAATCAATTTTGTCGCCAAACCGGTATCTCTGAATTTCAAGAAAACAATGAATAAACTCCACTTCCTCCTTGAGCGTCACCATGTCTTTTTTCCAAACTAAGGAGTTGCGGAAGATCTTGGCCATATTATGAATGATTTTTGCCGTCTCATCCTCATCCTTCATCAGGCTGCGCATGCGGATCGTCTCCAGGGCATTAAAGAGGAAGTGCGGATTAATCTGGCTCTGAAGCGCATTCAATTGCGCGTGCCGCCGCTGCAGCTCCAAATTCTTCTTCTGGATATCCGCCACGTACACGTCATTGATCAGACTCTTGAGCTGCAAGGTCATTCGGTTGAATTCACCCGTCAGCTGACCGATCTCGTCACGTGCCTCAGCCTCTTGGATGGTGTCGTAATTCTGGTTCTTAACCTTCTTCATATGTTTGAGAATCCGTACAAGTCGTACGTTAAGGGAACGGCTGATCCAAACAATCACCAGGGTCGGGAGCAGGAAGTTCAAGCAGGTCAGTACAATGACAAACCGCAAGGACTGATGCACGTCGCGGAGCACCACATCCTCCGGCGTCACCGCCATGATCGTCCAGGGATTTAGATTGTTGGTTGTGAACGTATCGGTGTGAAACTCCAGAAACTTGTCACCATGCGCAACGCTGCTGTATGGCACGGAACCCTGTATGACATCAACCTTCGGATCCGTGGTGTATTCGATATTTCCGGCGCCGCTCAGCAGGTACACTTTGCCCTGCACATTCAGATTGCTCATGATCTGCCGAATCGAGGGCATCCGCATATCAATCTTGAGATACTTGGTATGGTCATCCTGGGAGCTGAAATAATTCATGCTCCGGATGATGCTGAAGCTGTCCAATTGACCGTTCTTGCCCGTACGCATCACAATCGGCTGGGTTACGTTCTTGCCCGCAATTGCCTTGTACCAAGCCTCTTCCTTCACCTGGTCATCGATATAATTGATGCCCCCGGAATACAGCAGGGTCGGATTGTCCACATACACCGTAATCTCGCTAACCGAATTGTATACGGCACTGCCCGAATTCAAAATGCGACGGAGATAGGTATCATAGGCCTCGATATAATCGGCCGGATGATCGTACACCTTCTCCACGATCTCGTTCAATTGAATATCCGTGTAGAAGACGGAGGATATCTCCAGCGCGTCCTCGACTTCACGGCGGAATTCATTCTTCATCTGCTCAAGCGCCACCGTTATATCCTGGATCCGCTGCTCCCTCACGCTGCCGGATGTCACGTTGTAGAAGATGAGGTTGGTGACCAGGATGGGCAAAAATACGGCCAGAAAATACATCAACAGCATCTTGTCCCGCAGACGGACATTATTTAGGCTTGGCTTCATCGATCCGCCCTTTCGGACGCGGCCTCCTTCATCAAGCGGCTCCGGTACTCGCTTGGCGTCATTCGCTCCGTCTTCTCGAATTGCGTGACGAAATAGTCCGGGTTGCCGAAGCCGACCCGTTCCGCCACCTCATAGATGCGCAGATCCGTCTGGCGCAGCAATCGCTTCGCTTCGTTCACGCGCAGCTGGAGCAAGAAATCATTAAAGTACATGCCATACGCTTTTTTGAACAGCTGTCCCAGATAAACCGGGTTCATATAGAACTTCCCTGCGATGCCCTTCAGGCTGATATTTTCATGATAATGTGCCTCGATGTAAGCCCGGATCTTCTGAATTCCGCCCTTGTGCTGCTCCTTGCGAAGCTGCCCGATATAGTTCGCGCTCTCCATCGCGAATTCCGTGAACAGCCGCTTCAGACCCTGAAGCGACAAGTTGCGGTCATGCCATTCGGTCATCGGCTCCAGACTGGATAGCCGGCTCTGATCTCCGTCCATGCTTCCGAGCACCCGAACCACACCCAGCACGCACTGGTTGATCGCCGTCTTCACGGCCTCGGGAGCATACAGCTTCTCCCGGAAGGATTCGAACAGCAAACGAATCGTCACTTCCAGCTTCTCAAAATGCAGCTCCTCGATCTGCTCCAGAAGCTGTTGGTAAAGACCTTCTTCCAGCCCAATGTAGTGAAGGGCATGCTGGGAGGCCTCCTCATGGATCACAATGCCGCTCTCATCATAAATGTACTTGTACAGGAGTGATTCTTTGGCCGTTTCGTAAGCCTCCTGAATGTGGGACAGCTGCAAAACCGGTTGACCAAAGTAAACAAAGACTCGTTCGTCGCCCGAATCGGCAAGCGATTGCTGAATGCGTCTGGCAAATCCCCGCTGACACCCTTGGAACGAGTGCAGGATGCTGTCCGGGACGATAATGCCGATTCGATTGCGGTGCTCATGCAGGTAGAAGGAGAAGGACTCTTCTCCATTCGAGATCGCAAGGAGAGCCGCTTCCACCCTGTCCTTGAATGCTGCTCTGCCACCGTCATTGTCGTTCGCCGCCGAAGCCAGCGGGTGGTCATTCCGCTCGACAAAGACGTAGAACAGACGCTCCTCCGGCTGGAGCTCAAGGCGTTGCTCCCATTCCTGAAGCAGCGCCTCATCGGCTTCCCCGATAATAAGCGATTCCATCAAGGCTCCGGACAACAGCCTATCTTCTCTCAAGCGAGCCTTACGGTCTGACGCCAGCCGTTCACTGACCCGAACGAGCGCATGGCTGAATTCCGTCTCGTCAATCGGTTTCAGAATGAAATCATGCACGCCATAGCGGACAGCCTGCTGTGCATAATTGAAATCATCGTATCCGCTTACAATAATGAAATACGGCTTCACGATGCCCTTCGTGACGACATGCCTGATCAGTTCGATTCCATCCAGCACCGGCATTCGGATATCGGTGATGACCACATCCGGCCGAAGCCGTTCTATCAGTTCCAGCGCATCTTCCCCGTTGTCCGCCTCATCCACAATTTGAAAGCCGCAGGCTTCCCAATCAATCAGCTTCAGGAGCCCTTTGCGCGTAAACACCTCGTCATCCACCAATATCGCCCGGTTCCATTGCACGGTATGTCTCCCCTCGCCTGTTCATGCACATCTTCCTGTTACAGATCTTCCTTCCGTTCATTAGCAAACGCTTTCATATAGTAAGTCTATTGTTCATGCTCCGCACGGAATTGTCAATGGATTTGGAAATAGCGCTCTGCATTACGGTAGCAAATGTCCTGGATAATGGCACCGATATATTCATAATCGGCGGGCAATTCCCCTTCCTTGATCCAATCGCCGAACAGGCGGCACAGTACTCTGCGGAAATATTCATGCCTCGGGAACGACATAAAGCTCCTGGAATCGGTCAGCATGCCCACAAAGGTGCTGATCAGCCCCATGGAAGACAACGCGGTGAGCTGCTTTAGCATCCCTTCCTTCTGATCGTGGAACCACCAAGCGGAACCAAGCTGAAGCTTTCCTTCGACGCCAGCCGACTGGAAATTCCCGATCGTGGTGGCAATCATCTCGTAATGGGAAGAGTACAGGCTGTATACGATGGTTTTCGGAAGCTGATCGTTCCTGTCCAGCCTGCTCAGAAAGCCGTTCAGGCTTTTCGCCAGATGGAAATCAAGAATCGAGTCATACCCGCTGTCCTTGCCGATCTTCGCGAACATGCGCGCATTATTGTTCCGAATCGCCCCAATATGCAGTTGCATGGTCCAGCCCTTGGCGTGATACATTTCCCCAAGCTTGAGCAGAGTGTAGGTGCGATATTTCCGTTCCTCAAGCGGTGTGATGCTGCCCCCGCTAGTCGCTTTGCCGTAAATGTCAGCAGCCTCTTGTTCATCGGCTTGCTCGTAAGGAAACGCGCCAAAGCCGTGATCTGACAGGCGGCAGCCATGATCGTGAAAATATTGAATCCGTTCTTGCAGTGCATTCAGCAGCCCTTGATAAGTATCCACAGCTAAACTGGCCGTCGTTCCCAGTGTCTGTGCATAGGAAGTAAAGTCGGGGTGCGTGAGATCGAGGACCCGATCGGGCCGGAATGCGGGGGCAACGAAGGTGGACAGCTCCCCATGATCGCGAATGGCGCGATGAAACTCCAGCGAATCAACGGGATCATCTGTCGTGCAGGCCACTTTGACCTTGAATTTCTCCAGAATTCCGCCTGCCCGTAAGGCAGGAGCCTTCAGTTGCTCATTGCAAGCATCCCAGATCTCCTTGGCATTATCCGCGGTCAATCGCTCTTGAATCCCGAAATAACGGGTCAGCTCCAGATGAGTCCAGTGATAGAGCGGATTGCCCACCAATCGCGGAACGCATTCCGCCCAAGCCGTAAACTTCGCTTCGGCACTTGCGCTGCCGGTAATCAGCTCTTCGTCCACGCCTAGCCACCGCATCGCCCTCCACTTGTAGTGATCCCCCTCGAGCCATAGCTCCGTCAGGTTATCAAACTGCCGGTTGATGGCAATATCCTCCGGACTTAAATGATTGTGGTAATCGAATATCGGCATCCCTTCCGCATAATCATAAAAGAGTTTCTTCGCGCTGTTGCTGTTTAGGAGCAGATTTTCCGTGTCCAAACGGCCCATGTGATCGCCTCCGATTCTTATTTCGATTTTCAGTTCCATACTACCATACAAGTATGGTAGTATGGAATACATTAGGAGGTGATGCCGTGGTAGAATCTTTGCGATTACAGCCAGGATCGGCCGGAAATATCGTGTACTCTCGGCTTAAGCAGCAGATTGTCAGTCTGGAGCTGCCGCCGGGAACGGCTCTATCCGAGAAGGAGGTTTCCCTTTCCTTCGAGGTCAGCCGGACGCCAGTACGGGAAAGCTTTGTCCGTTTGGCCCAGGAGGACCTTGTGGTTGTGCTTCCCCAGCGCGGTACACGCGTCTCGCTCATCGATTCGGAGCTGGTCGAGGAAGCGCGCTTCATGCGTGAACAGCTGGAGAAGGCCGTGGTCCGGCTTGCCTGCGAAAGCTTTCCCGAGGATAAACTCGCCGAGCTGGAGCAAAATCTGTCCGAGCAAAGCGAGAGCATCGAGAAGCATGACGGCAAGCACATGTTTGAGCTGGATGAGGCCTTTCACCGTATTTTGTTCGAAGGCTGCCGCAAGGTCGGCACATGGAATGTGCTGCAGCAGATGAACGCTCATCTAAACCGGAGCCGGATGTTATGGTTGTCCGCCGATCCGAATTGGACCAACCTGTACGAGCAGCATCGGGAGATCGCGGACGCGATTGCACGCCATGACGCCGATCATGCCGAACGAGAAATGCAGGCGCATCTGAGCCTGATCATCTCCAATCTGGCCGTGCTGAAAGAGAAGCATCCCGATTATTTTAAATAAGCCTATGCCAATGGATAGACTTTAACCGACTCGCAGGCTTCCATCTTGGCAGTGCACTCGTAACTTGCAAAATTCCCAGCAGCTTTGCGTTAACTCCTTAAACTTGTAAAGGCGGTGAAGAAAATGCGCATGGTATTCAGGTGGTTTGGTGAGGACAACGATACGGTCTCACTGGATCAGATTAGACAAATCCCCGGCGTGGAGGGCATCGTATGGGCACTTCACGATATTCCTGTCGGCGAGGAATGGCCGATGGAGCGGATTGAAGAAGTCGTGGGCCAGGCGAAAGCGTACGGCCTTCATATTGACGTCGTGGAAAGCGTGAATGTGCATGAAGATATCAAGCTTGGGCTCCCCTCGCGGGATCAGTACATAGCCAACTACATCCGGACGATTGAGAAATTGGGCCAGGTCGGCGTCAAAGTCATCTGCTACAATTTCATGCCGGTATTTGACTGGGCTAGAACCGATCTTCATAAGCAGTCTGCCGATGGATCGACGGCTCTCTTCTTTGAGAAAGCCAAAATCCACGGCACTGACCCGATGGAGCTGGTTCAGACGATCAACCGGAACAGCACGCTTACGATGCCTGGCTGGGAGCCGGAGCGTTTGGCCCATCTAACCTCCCTGTTCGAAGCATACCGCGGCGTTACCGAGGATGATCTGTGGCGCAACCTCGAATATTTCTTAAGCGCCGTCATCCCGGCTGCCGAGAAGAACGGCATTCGAATGGCCATTCACCCGGACGATCCGCCTTGGCCGATCTTCGGTCTGCCGCGGGTCATTACCAGTCAGGACAATCTGCGGAGATTCCTCAAGCTGTATGATAGCCCGGCGAACAGCTTGACCCTGTGCAGCGGCTCGCTTGGCGCCAATCCGGACAATGACATCGTCTCCATGATCCATGAGTTCCACGACCGGATTCCGTTCACGCATATCCGGAACGTACGCGTCTACGAGAACGGTGATTTCATCGAAACGTCCCACCGTACCGAGGACGGTACCGTCGATATTTCAGGCATCGTGCAAGCTTATCATGATAACGGTTTCACTGGATATGTAAGGCCCGATCACGGGCGGCATATTTGGGGTGAGCAGTGCCGTCCGGGTTACGGTCTGTATGACCGCGCCTTGGGCATTATGTATCTCTGGGGACTGTGGGACGCTTACAGTCGGGAGCGTGCAGGAAGCGCAGCTCAGCTGAAGGAGGCCTTTCAATGAGTGAGGCAAATATCTATGCAGCGAATTCATCTGAAACTGGACCAAGCGGAGCTTCTCATGAATCCACGCCGCAAGTGACGCCAGCCCTTCCTATCCATCCATCATTAAACGGGAAGACGGTTGTCATTACGGGCGGCTCCGGGGTGCTGTGCCGGGCAATGGCTCTGGAGTTGGGCCGGCAAGGTGCCAAGGTCGCCGTCTTGAATCGTACGGCCGAGAAAGGGCAGCAGGTGGCGGATGAGATTACGGCTGCCGGCGGTACAGCGATTGCCGTTTCCTGCGATGTAACGGATGTGGAAAGCGTCCGGCAAGCCGAGAAGGCTGTGCGCGAGTCTTACGGACCCTGCGATATCCTTATTAACGGAGCCGGCGGCAACCGGAAAGACGCGAATACAACTAATGAGATTTTCCGTCCGGAGGATGTGGGGCAGCCCGATCTGACAACCTTCTTCGGTCTAAGTGTGCCTGGCTTCCGCAGCGTATTCGATTTGAACTTCATCGGCACGCTCATACCGACGCAAATCTTTGCGGAAGGAATGCTGGGGCGTCCCGGGGCCGTCGTGCTGAATATCTCGTCCATGAGCGCACCGAGCCCGATGACCAAGGTTCCGGCTTATAGTGCAGCCAAAGCGGCCATCAACAACTTTACGCAGTGGCTGTCCGTGCATCTCGCGGAATCGGGCATCCGCGTGAACGCGATTGCGCCTGGCTTCTTCCTGACCGAGCAGAACCGTAATCTGCTAACCCATAGTGACGGTTCATTAACCGAGCGCTCTCATAAAATCATTTCCCATACCCCCATGAGACGGTTTGGCGTGCCGGAGGATCTGCTCGGCACCCTGCTCTGGCTTGTGGATGACCAGACCTCCGGGTTCGTCACCGGAACGGTGATTCCCGTAGACGGCGGCTTCATGGCTTATTCCGGCGTATAACGGATGGTTCCCTTAACCTGATACAGCAGCAGGGCCGACTTAAGATCCTCTGATCTTAGACCGGCCCTGCTTTTTGTATTACGGTAACTGTATATGTCTGAGCTTATCCGGATTACCCACGCTATAAATCGTTTCGATCCGCTCGTTCTTAAAAGCAAAAGAATAAATAAATTGGACACCGTGATCTAACTCGATCCGCATTCCCGGCAGACCATTGACGGTAAGATAAGAGTACACATATTTCCCTTCATACATTTTAAGCAGGTTCAAATGCAATTGGATCACTTTATGGACTCCAACCACAGGAATTTGCGCCGCTCTGACTTTACCGCCGCCATCCGAGTAGAACACAACATTCTCGTTTAACAGCAACAGCAGCTTATTCGTGTTCCCCTGTAAAAGGGAGTCTACAAATTCCTTGATTTGCTCCTCCGCCACCGAGATCGATGGACTCTGATCAGGAACAAAATGAATGCTGCCCTTAGCACGGCGGAAGATTTGACGACAATTGGCGCTGCTTTTTCCCAGAATTTCAGCTATTTCATCATAGGAATAATGGAAAATCTCACGAAGAAGGAACACGGCTCTTTCCACCGCGTTGAGCTGCTGAAGGAGCAGCAGGTACGCTGTAGAGATGGACTCTTGCTGCTCTACGATATGAGATGGGTCCGTCTCTGACGCCATATTTTCGATCAGGGGTTCTGGCAGCCAAGGGCCGACGTACAGTTCACGTTTTTTGGCAGAAGAGCGCAGCAGATCCAAACAACGATTCGTTACGATTTTGTACAGAAACGCTCTCTCATTGCGAATATCCTCCGGGTAGGGCAATTGGTTATAACTGATGAAAGCCTCCTGCACGATATCTTCCGCATCCATCACACTTCCCAGCATTCGGTAAGCTAACGAGAAAAGAGCGGATCGATAGGTTTTATACAATGACTCTGTGCTCATCATTCGGGATCCTTGCCTCACTTTCAAGCGAGAGTATATGCTGTACAGCCCGCTTGGCGCTTGCGGTTGCAGCATCAACCAAGAGTTCGCCATGCGCTGCCCATTCTCCCGCTACATATAACCCGATGATTTCCGGGACGGCTGGACCCGGGTTCTCTTGGCGGTTCACATGCATAAAATCGTGGCAGACCGTGATGTTAGGAAGGTATTGTTTCTCAACGAGCTCGTTGCGCCAACCCGGCTGCACCAAGTCTAAGGTTTCTTCTAATTCCTGCAAATCCCTTCTTGCATCCTTCTCCTTGCCCTGATACTTCAGCAAGGTTATGACTTGTGCGCCATCTTCACTGAGGTAAGCCGCCCGAGATTGATTCGAGAGAAAGACGGTTTGATCGAGGCCGTACACAAACT
The DNA here is from genome assembly GCF_050482385.1 of Paenibacillus lautus. Lineage (GTDB taxonomy): Bacteria > Bacillota > Bacilli > Paenibacillales > Paenibacillaceae > Paenibacillus_AQ > Paenibacillus_AQ lautus_B. The sequence continues at coordinate 210,033 of NZ_JBCNHV010000013.1, read as the reverse complement.
GCTGCTTCGGTTCCGGAAGACGACGCAGGGCTACATCCAAGCAAGCCGCTGTCACTTCGACCGCCTGCTCCTTCCAAGTATGAAGGGCAGTTTCTTCTGCATGAGGCACTAGTTCGTGAGCAACAGCTGGCGGTGTGGTAAGGATAATATGGTTTGCTTCTATTTTCATGCCATCTCCGCATAGGACATGCCGTACCCTTCCCTCGTGATGATCAACTGAAATCACTTTATTCTTCGTTACGATTTGAACTCCCTGCTCGAGAGCCTTTTGTTTTAATTCATCGACCATGGCTCCCCAGCCCCGATCCAGATACAGCACCCCCTTCAGCGCGTGCTTAAGCTGCTGCAGTACGGGACCGGCAGCCTGCAGGTCAGGGGCTACCACATAACTCGCTGTACGCAATAGCGAATAAAATAAATTTCGTACCATGGGATCCTGCACGTTACCTTCAATCCATTCGCGTAAACTCATGTTGTCGTACAGCTGCGTATCCAGTTTACCTAATTTCGCAAGCCAGGCACCGAGCTCCATCTTGCCCTTCCAGGTTAATAGTGGGGTAGTGAATAGGGATTTCACGCCCATGGGTAACGGACTTAGTTTCCCTTTCCATATCCCGTACCCGTCAATTGAAGGTTGGCCTCCCGCCAATTGGAGCCCTAATTCGCGAAAGGTTGAAAGGGCATCTCCATGGTATAAGGCATGCCCGCCCAGATTGAAGTAGGCTCCCTTCTTCTTATGGGTCATGGCCCGACCACCTAAACGTTCCTGCTTCTCAACAAGTATCGTTTGCTTCCCGGCTCTTGCCACATAGATTGCGGCTGTTAAACCGGCTACGCCTCCACCTACAACAGCTACGTCATATTTTAGCATCCGTCATCATCCCTTTCGGTTTTATACGGGTATGACGGGCGAGGATACCCAGATGTGACAGGAATGAAGATCTAATCCGAAAATTTATATCATCCATGATTTCGGAACTCCTACCATAAAGCCCCTCTTCAATACGAAGAGGGGCTTTATGGCTCTATATCATAATCGCACGTTTGAAATTCATGCCGGTTTACTGCACGGTCTCCGGCTTAAAAAAAGCAGGCAAGTACTTTTTGTTCGCTTCCAGCATTTCGTCGAGCAGCTGCTTCGCTACACTTACGGAAGGCACCAGCGGATGGTGAACCAGCGCTTGCAGCGCAATTCCGCGATCACCGGTAATGGCCGCTTCAATCGTCAATTGTTCATATACTTTCACCGCATGCATCAGTCCTTTTACATGGGAGGGAACGTTCTGCGGTGTAAGCGGAATCGGCCCTTGGCCTGTTACCACGCAGTTGATCTCGATGCTGGCATCCGCAGGCAGGAAATCATAGATATTGCCGTTTGCGACATTCAATGTCTGGATATCATGGCGGTCATTGTAGATGGACGTCATCAGGTTGACTGCCGCTTCGGAGTAATAAGCGCCGCCCCGCTGCTCAAGCTGCTTCGGCTTCACGGTCAAGTTCTCATCCTTGTAGAGCTCAAACAGCTCTTGCTCTACCCGGCTGACAACGTCCGCTCGGGTTCCGTCCTTCTCCATCGATGCCTTCATATCTGCAAACATCGTATCGGTCATGTAAAAATATTTAAGGTAATATGTCGGAATCGCTCCAAGCGAGCGGATAAAGTCCGCATCCCATCCGAAGGTTGGCACGTTCTTCGCCGTATACGACTTGCCGCCATCCAGCAGCTCCGGCATCTTCTCCTCCCCGTTGACGATCGCCGACGTCACCCAGTGAAGATGGTTAATTCCGACAAACTCGGCCAGAACATCCTTCTCCGACACGCCGTACTCGGCCGCCAGGAACTTCTGAAAGTTAATCGGCGAGTTGCACAGACCAACGGATTTCACCTTACTGTGCTTCGCAACCGCCTCGGTAACAATGCCCGCCGGATTCGTGAAGTTCAGCATCCACGCATTCGGTGCCAGTTCCTCGATATCACGGCAAATGTCCAGAATCACCGGAACCGTGCGCAGCGCCTTCAGCATGCCCCCCGGGCCCGTCGTCTCCTGACCGATAACGCCGTGCATAATCGGAATATGCTCGTCCTGTTTACGCGCCGCGAGCAAGCCGACACGCATCTGGGTCGTCACAAAATCGGCACCCGCAATCGCCTGTCTGCGATCCAGCGTCAGGTGAACCTCTATCGGCAGGCCGGACTCCTTGACCATGCGTTTGGCTAGATTGCCTACAATCTCCAGCTTATGCTTGCCCTCTTCAATATCAACAAACCATAGTTCTCGAATCGGCATTTGCTCATAATTGCGAATGAAACCTTCAACAATTTCCGGGGTATAGGAGGAACCTCCCCCGATGACCGCTATCTTCAATCCTGCTGCCACATTAATCGCCTCCAAGGTATGATATCAATCCGTATCTATCAGGTTCTATTCCAACGATAAACTGATCAGGCTGTAGTTACCTGCTCAAACGTAAATGCTTTTAGTTTGGCCTCCGCCTGTGCATCAATGGCATGACCGTCGGCATCCATCGCGCAGAGAAGCGCGCCGGAAACCGGATCGGATGTCAGTCTTACACAGCTCGCATGTGGTGCCCGGACCGCAACAATCCGTTCGATCGCATCCGTCAGGATCGAGCTGTTCGGCCTGTTCAGCACACTGCCGATATAAACAATGTCAAAGGCTTCATCCGTCATGTCCAGCCGCCGGATCAGCGTACATACCGCATTAGCCAGCTCTTCGCCTTCATTCTCAAGAATTCGGGTTGCCACCTCGTCACCTGCTTCAGCGGCCTGGAACAGCGTCTTCACCAGGCTTGGCGGAACCTTTGTCTTACCGTAGAGGACATCCTCATACATCGGTTCTACGGACGTGTATCCCATCTGCTCCAGTACGAGCGATGTCAATAAGGTTGCCTGTCCCCGCTCATCCCAGGCCCGAATAACTGCCCGGAAAGCCAGCGTGGCAAATCCCGAACCGCCCGCGTATCCATCTCCATACAAGAAACCGAATCCGCCATACTGCAGCTCTTCTCCCGTACGGTTGCGGGCTGCGCTGTTGAAGCCTGTACCGCAGATCAATGCGGCGCCATACGAACGGCTGGTTCCAGCCCTCATCCCGATAATGGTATCGCACGCGATATCATGCTTAGGATAACCGAGAGCCCCGATCATCGGACGAAGGATCTCGTAATCAGCTTCCCGATCCGCTCCGGCCAAGCCAAAATAAGCATAATTGATATTTTCTTTGGCAACTCCAGCCTCTTGAAGAGCCGCATTACAGGCTTCTTCAATATTACGGGCCGCATGTTCACGGTGAATCTGGTGATTGCCGTTCCCAGACGCTCCCTTGCCAAGAATGTTCCCTTGCTCATCGCAGATCACAGCGTGTGTCTTACTACCGCCGGCATCTACACCCAGATACAAACTCATGCACTTCACTCCTACCCGCCATACAGCGGCGTCATGTGGTGGTATATATTTAAGATACCGCTTCCACTGACATCCATCTACTGTTATACGATCGAGGAGTGATACTATCTTACTGTTTCTTGGTTTTTGTAGTGGAGGGGATTACAGGACTGCCTGCATAAGCACGCTCCCGAATTTCGCTTGGCGATGCGCCGACATGCTGCTTGAACAGACGATTGAAATTAGACAGATTCCGAAATCCGCAGGATTCCGCAATCTCGATAATCTTCTGGTCCGTCGTCTCTAGCAAGTGCACGGCATGCGTCAAGCGCAGCTGAATCAGATAATGGTGCGGTGAAGTGCCGACCGCCTGCTGGAACAGAGCGCTGAACCGGGAAGGGCTCAGATGCGTTAAATCCGACAGCTCCTGCAGCGTCCAGCTGTAGTCCAGATCAAGCTCCATCGTACGCAGGACTTCTTTTAAAGCATGCATTCCCCTACCCTTGATCGGCCTGTTCGCTTGAATCGGAGTCGACAGATGGCGGTTCGCCAAACTCAGGAAACGAATGAGATCCGAACGGATCAGGCTCATATAAGCGGTACCTCGGGCTTCATACTCTTCCATCATACGCCCCAGCAGCTGAGCCAATTCATCGTGCACGGGGGACTGCCTGTCCATGTTTCCGAGCGAACGGAAAGGAGCCATCAGATCCGGATCGAACTTGAGGTCGATGGATAGCAGCGAAGGCTCGAACATAATGACATCCATCACCAGGTTCTCGGTCTCATACGCTCGGTGAAGATCATTGCTGTTGATGAAAATAATATCCCCCTGCTGAAACTGGAGCTTCATCCCGTTGATTAGAATAAATCCGGTCCCGCTCTGAATATAGTTGAGCTCCAAAGCATGATGCCAATGCAGGCGCTGGGCTCCGGCGAATATGCCGTGCGTGGTCGACGCGGTAAAAGGAAAGGCCGCGTTCGTAAAATCTATAGCATCAGGAACAACACTCTGCGGACGATTCACTAAAAAAGCACCTCCATGCGTTCGTACATCAACGTGTCAACAACAATTTACCCTCATCGTAACATGAGCGCTTATCTTAAGAAAAACGTCTATTGATGTTTTTCTCAGAAGACAGATAGCATTAAGCGGAAGTTTTGCTTGCGAGATAAAGAGGATACACCTGAAGTCTATACTTTCTAATCTCTATAAAAAAAGGACCCTACCTCAGTATGCCTGAGGCAGGGTCCTTAAAGGTTCATTAAGATAATGCAAGCTCCACCGTCCAGCCGAACGGATCCTCAACCGTTCCGAGCTGGATGCCTGTGATGGCATCGTATACGCGTTTGGAGAGTTCGCCCGTTGCTCCCTCACCAATCTTCAATTGCTCATCCTGCCATTCCAGAGAACCAATCGGTGAAATTACCGCTGCCGTGCCGGTGCCAAAAGCTTCGGTCAACAAGCCGCTGCGGTGGGCCTCCACGATTTCATCAATGGAGATGGCCCGTTCTTCTAACGGGATATTCCAATGCTGAAGCAGCTGGATGACCGAGTTCCGGGTAACGCCATCCAGGATGCTGCCATTCAGCGCCGGGGTTACGACCGTATCGCCCAGCTTGAAGAACACGTTCATGCTGCCGACTTCCTCGATGTATTTGCGATGTACGCCATCGAGCCACAGCACCTGCGAGTATCCCTTAAGCGTTGCTTCATCCTGCGCCTTCAAACCTGCCGCGTAGTTGCCAGCCGTCTTGGCATTGCCCACGCCGCCGGCTACGGCACGCACGTATTTCGGCTCCACATAAATGCTGACCGGATTGATGCCTTCTGCATAATACGAACCGACCACCGACAGGATAATCATGAACTTGTATTGCAGTGAAGGAGCTACGCCAAGTACGGGCTCGGTTGCGATCACAAACGGACGGATATAGAGCGATGTGCCCGGCTCTGAAGGAATCCAGTCGCGGTCCACGAGCACCAGCTGCTTGAGCGCTTCCATAACAAGTTCCTCGTCCAATGCCGGAATGCTCAGGCGCTGGTTGGACAGGTTCAGCCGCTGAATATTTTTGCTCGGGCGGAACATGAGAATTCGCTCATCTTCCGTCAAGTAAGCCTTCAGGCCTTCAAATACGGTCTGCCCGTAGTGAAATACCTTGGCGGCAGGGTCCAGTTCGATCGACTGATACGGAACGACGCGCGGATCGTGCCAGCCTTGACTAGCATCATAATCGAGAATAAACATGTGGTCCGTAAATACCGTGCCGAAAGCCTGTTTGTAGTGGCTCGGCTTTGTCTTCGGGGTGGTCGTTAACTCCACGGGTATCGCGTAAGTCATGTGCACACATCTCCTTATTTTGTAAACGTTATTAGTTGAATCATATCAATCAATACCCTATATTAAAAATATCTGATTTATAGGGATACCATACCTTAAAGGTATGGAGAGGGGGTATGAAGATGGACATTCGACAGCTACGATATTTCCTGACGATTGCGCAGGAAGGACAGATCACGCGTGCAGCAAAACAGCTCAATATGGAGCAGCCTCCATTAAGCCGTCAGCTGAAACTGATGGAGGAAGAGCTCGGCGTTCTGCTGTTTGAACGCAGCGGCAAGCAGCTTCAGCTCACACACGCAGGCGAGCTGCTGCAGAACCGAGCCGCATCCCTGCTGAACCAGTTCAATGAAACGCTAACCGAGGTGAAGGAGATCCACGCTGGAATCCGCGGCATGCTCTCCATCGGCGCCGTCGTCTCCTGTATTTCGCTCTTGCCCCAGCGCATCCAGATCTTCCGGCAGCAATATCCCGAGGTCACCTTCAAGATTCGGGAAGGCGATCACTCCCTGCTGGCGGATCAACTCGACAAGCGTAATATTGAGCTGGCAGTGACCCGGCTCCCTTTCGAATCCAGCTTCGGGCCTGAGCGTTATGCCGTTCGGCCTCTGCCCTCCGACCCGTTCGTCGCGGTCCTTCCAAGCAGCTGGGAAAGTGTATCCTCCCATTCGGAAATCTCGATGCGCGAGCTGGCGGAATATCCGTTCTTGTCCTTAAAAACCGATCAGACGATCGGGATGCATGAGCGGGTCATCCAAGAATTTAAGCGCGGCGAACTTGAACCGCATGTCATTTGCGAATGCTCCAGCGTTGCCATTATCGTTGCTCTGGTAGCTGAAGGCATCGGTGCCACCATTTTACCCGAGTCGGTGATGTCCTCATTTGCGATTCCCAACATCCGGACACTGTCCATTACGAGCGCTGATTTCCAGTCCGACGTGGGCATTGTCTGGCTGAGGGATCATGTACTATCCAATCGGGCCCGGCATTTCTTAGCTACCTTTATAGAATAACATTTGTTGATGCCCCTCGTCTTCCCCGGCTTTGTCCAAGCCGTGCCACTTTATGGATTCACTATTCATTGTTAACAAACTTGAAGTCGCGAATCGTTCCGCACCGGATAAACCCGATATTTTGGTACAATCGATTGGAGTCCGGGTTGACCTGATCGGCATACAGCATGGGTACCAAACCGTCCTGCAGCAGACGAAGTCCAAGGTCTGCAACCAGGGCGCTGGCATACCCTTTTTTCCGTTCAGCCCTCGGCGTGTATACTGCGTTTATGCGACCGTGCCTTGGCGAACGGTGTGCAAGATTAGCCATCGAGACCGCTTTGTCGCCAGCTATCCATAAATACAACCCGCCCTGCTGAATGAGTCGCTGCGCTGTCTCGACTTGGCTTGCCGCATTCGCGCGGACCCCATAAGCATCCTCCGAAAATCCAACCAGAAACCGGGCCACCTGCTGCGTATCTTCTTCAGCGGCCTGCCTGATCGCGCCCTCGACAAAATGAGGAGGCTCCACAGCGGGGGCATGATAAGACTCCATCGTCATATGATGACGGTAGGTCCCTTGACGCTCCTCTGCATAACAACGTGCAAACTGCTCTGCCACACCCGGCTCCCCGGTCACCCCAGGCAGGGTCACCGCTTCAAGCTCGCTTACCAGCTCTTGGAGCAGGTGCTGCCGCTTATCCCCGGAAACCTCCCGGGAAATCCATAACCACGCGTTCCCCCGGGGAGACTGCGCAAAGATCATCCGTCCATCCGGCGATTTCAGCCCCATGTTCTGCGGTGACCCAGCAAGGAGATGAATCAGATTGTATGACACCTCATCCTGAATAAAATCTTCCTGGTACAGCACCTCGTCCTGAGGCATCAATTTCGCAAGCATACGTACACTCCTCTCTTTTCCATGGTCTAAATGAACACAAAAAAGCCCCGTCCCTTGTAGGGACGGAGCCTTGTCTCCGCGTTACCACCCTGATTCGCACCGGTCAAGCCGGTACGCACTCTCGTCATCATCCATCAATGATGCCCCATGGTAACGGCAGGGAATACCGGATACGCCTCAAGTTATAAACGATCGGCGGATCTGCTCCGAGGTGACGGCCATTCATCGCAGCTGACTGCTTCGCACCACCCAGCAGTTCTCTGATTCAGCTTCCACTTGCGACCCTGGCATCCTCATCCTAGCATTTTCGAAAAATTTAACTCAGTTTACTCCCGGCAGCATCCAGCTGTCAAGCCCGATTCCACACATGAAGAAATGCTTATTTGTTATTAAAACGGAAGACCAGCATATCCCCTTTTTCCGGATGGACGCCTTCATGCTCCGTATATCTTCCGCCCGTGTACGTGTTCAACGTCTTGCGCCAAAAAATCTGGGTACTCATATTGCGCTCGGTCGGATTCGTTTGTAGCTCCCATGCACCTTGGAACTGATCGAACACAAGCTCAGCCGCTCGTTGGGCTACACCTTGTCTTCGAAAAGTCCGAAGCACAAAAAAATCATTCAAGTAGTACTGAATATTCGGCGATGGAATGTACGGGGTGGTCGCCACCAGGGCCAACCCTGCCGCGATACCATCTACAGAGATCAGATAAGGAAAAAGAACCGATGGCTGCTCCCACCACATATCGAGCTGCTTGCTCTGCTCGCTTAAGGTCGGCACATCCTCTTTTTCAAATACACCGAACCGGTTAGGACGGACCCCCCATATCTCAGCAATGTCATGCAAGTACAGTGGATATATGTTATGCAGAATAAATGACTGTTCCTTCGGGCATAAACGTACCTCAATATTCACGGTCAATTCCCTCCCTAAATGAATGATGTATGTAAGTTTAGTATGTCTAGGATAACATATTTACCCTTCCAAGAGGTTTACAGGTATGTAAATTGCGTTACGAATGTAGTAAAAATCCGTTAACCTTACTTCTTATTTCACCATGATTTCATTATATGTCCTACAGCTCATCCAAAATAATGTTGAATTCTGTTAATTTATATCATGCAAAGAGCCAACCGAATGTATGCATCGGTTGGCTTATAGTTTTCTAAAGAGCTGTATTCAGTGGGTTTGCAGTCTCACCAAACAGCATAAAATTCCTTGCCGCCAATCTCCTAGTTCGAGGAAGCCTCCTCCGTCAATCCTAGGGCATTCCGCGCCATTGTCATATACTCTTCCTGACCTGTCAGGAGGGCGAACTGGGCAATCAGCACGGGATACGCGGCGTGCAGCTCGACAATATGATCGAACATGCGCGGCCACACCTTACCCCCGGCTTGTTCATACCGATCCAACAGGACGCGGAGATTATGCTCGCCATAAATGGCGTAGTATAACACGAAGTCTTTGGCGGGACTTGCTACCTCCGACTCCGTCCAGTCTAAGAGTCCGGTAACCTGCACGCGCTGATCAATCAGGATATGAGGAGGATGAAGATCGCATAGGAATCCTCCTCCAGCCATTTCTGCCATCTCTCCCACAGCGCATCGGAGACGCCCAGACGGCTCTTGACGTCTTCCATATTACGCGCCGTCTCTTCACGAACCTCTTGGGGACTCTTCACCCGCAGACCTGCTGCTCGCGCCGCATCATGATCAATGCCATGCAAGGAAACCAGCGTCTCAGCCAATGAGCGGACAAATCCGTCACCCGGATTCTCATGATCCATATTCCATGCATAGCCTTCAGAGCTGACGGATGCGGCAGGCTCCCCACTAAGCAGCGGGTAGGCGATGAGCTCCGGCGTATAAATCCGCCAATCTGGTACATCAACTGGAAGATAGGATGCGATCAGCTTCAGGACCCGGGCTTCGTTATCAGCCCTTTCCAGCACATCCGATCGTCTCGGTTTACGCAGAATCCACCGTGCTCCGGTCCCTGCTTCCTCTGCGAATCCAACAAGGAAATCCATGCCGGATTCATTCATTTCAATTCCCTCCGGATTCAAATTCACCCCGTGTTTTCCGGCAATCTCCAGCATCTCTTGTATAACTTGTATATATTCATCATTGTGTTTTGCTATTGTCATAAGGAATCAATCCCCTTCCATATTTCATTGCATCATGGCCATCATAACAACAAAAAAAGCACAGGCATCGAGCTGCCTGTGCTGGGTAACCGGAACGGGTCTTAGCTGTCCACCGTTCCTGGAATGCCTACTCGAAATACACATTCAAATAGAACAGGAAGGTGAAAACACCGTTATCCCGCAAATGAATAGACGTATATTTCTATAGACATATCATAAAAATGAGTTACGTAAAAAAGACGGACCCATCCCGATTACCCTGCATCTGTGCAGGTCTCTTTAGCGCTATTTCATTAGCCGCGAAAAGATCTCAATCGGGAATAATCCAACATACGTAACCCTCCGTTCGTTATAAGTTGTGTTTAACTTTATCAAAGCCATCCGTACTTTGCAAGACCTGTTTCGGCAATATTTCCACTTTCCATTGAAGAAGCTGCGATCCTTAATGGCTCAGCACAGCATGACCAAGTCGCCCCACAAGTGCCTGTTTCACATCGTCCGACTCTGTTTACGCTTCCTGCAAATGCTCTTTGCAAAAAGCCATGAGTTCTTCCTCTTCCTCGGGCTCCATATCGAAGTCCAGGTACTGGTCCGTTGTCCGCTCATAAAAGTCGTACTTTACAATGCGCGAACGCTCCTCATCATCCAGATAAATCACTCTCAAATAGACGCCATGCTCCGAATAAAGCTCATCATCCTCCGGCACGTCCAAATCACATACAAACTCAAAGCGTTTGCCTGTCAGGATTCCAAAAGGATCCTTCACCAATTCAACGCTGTATTCTTTGATTGTCAGCATATTCCCATCCTTCCTATCACTCTACTCATTATACACAACAGTGCATTTTGGGGCCGGGCAGCCCATATCAAATACCCGATCTACCGTATGAACGCCTACCTTTATTTATCGTCCTCTTGACCGGTCCGATCCTTCCCCTTCGCGGTTGCTGCGAACGTTCTGGTCATAGACTTGATCAACTCTACTTTACGGTAGCGCATGGCCGACCAATCCTCATCGATAGCGATTTGCCGAACGGGCTCATAGCCTTCTTCAGCAAGAATGCCCGTAATGCTCTCCCGGCTGCAATCGGAGTTCCTGTAGGTCTTGGACGACTTCTTGGGGTAACACAGCCACAGCAGACCGTTGTCAGCCACGGAGCTGGCTGCGATCTTGGCTAACTGCTGCAATTCGTCATTGCTTGTCCCGAAGGCTTGCACAAAATCGTACGGTACTTGCTTAGGCTCCGTATGGACATCCCCTTGCAGGGAGTTGATGACCTCATGATAGGCCTGTGGTGCGTTTAGCATCAGAACCGGCTGGCCGAGGTCTTTGAATTGAAGCTTTTTGACGGTTGGATGTGTCTCCAGCATGTTTAAGTTCATTCCTCTCGATTCGATTGTAATATAAAGCACTTCGGACACCTTATTAAGAAGAGCATACCCATATGAGTGGGTACGCTCTTTCAACTGGCCAATCCATACGGTGGAAAAATCCCCCTGAGATTGCGCGTTATTCTTGTTACTGCGCTTTCTTAATCTGCTTGCTGCGCAGCTGTCCGCAGGCCGCATCGATGTCGGTTCCATGCTCCAGACGAACGCTGCAACTGATGCCTTGTTTTTTCAAGGTATCGTAAAAAGAGGTGATCGATTCTTTCGTGCTGCGCTGATACTGGCTGTGCTCATCCACTGGGTTGTACGGAATGAGGTTCACATTCGCCAGATTGCGTCGCTCGCCAACAAGCTCTGCCAGCTCGAGCGCATGCTCCGGCTGATCGTTTACATCTTTCAACAGAATGTACTCCAGCGTGATGCGACGATTCGTTTTTTCCAGATAATAATCAATCGCTGCCATTAGCTTATCGATCGGAATCGCTTTGTTAATCTTCATAATGCGGGTCCGGATCTCATCATTCGGCGCATGCAGGGAGATGGCCAGATTCACACCTAGATCGCTGTCCGCGAACTCGACGATTTTGTTAGCCAGCCCGCTGGTTGATACCGTAATATGACGGGGACCGATGGCAAGCCCCTTATGATCCTTGATCACGCGAATGAAATCCGACATGTTCTCATAATTATCAAACGGCTCCCCGATCCCCATCACTACGAGATGGCTGACCCGCTCGCTTTTACCTTTTTGATCCAAGTGAAGCTGAACCTGCATGACCTGCTCCACAATTTCCGCTGCGGACAAATCCCGGCTTTTCTTCAGCAATCCGCTGGCGCAGAAGCTGCAGCCGATGTTGCAGCCGACCTGCGTGGTCACACAGACCGACAAACCGAATTTATGCCGCATCAATACGGTCTCAATCAGGTTGCCATCCACCAGCTTGAACAGGAACTTAACCGTTCCGTCCAGAGATTCCTGCTTGGTATGCTCCTCCAAGGTCAGAATCGTATAATGCTCCGCGAGCAGCTGCAAGCACTCCGGATGCACATCCGTCATATCGGAAAAAGCGGTGACCCGCTTCCGATACAGCCACTCCCATACCTGTGTTGCCCGAAACTTTTTATGTCCACGCTCGCCAAGCCAAGCTATCAACTGATCTAATGTTAATCCATAAATGGATGGTTTATTCATTGATTGGTCCTCTTTCTATTCATAGTCCACTCCTTATTGTCCCAAAATTCTGAAGCGAACACAAGGGGAGTTATAGGCAATTCATGCTTCTTGTACGTAAATAGTATTGAAATATCCAATAAATACCTTTACTTTATCATTGACTGACTAAATCAATACGCTCCCCAAGGCGGAGCTGCTGCTTCGGATGCTTACGAACGGATAAGGATAATAATACAAACCAAACACGCCTCCCATGAAACCACCCGGATCACGTCCGTACATTTCATAAGAGGTGTGTTTTTTACTATTGTCGTATATCAGAGGGGTACCCCGGGTTCATGCTTCTCCTGCTCCCGTATTTGCGAGCCGTCGCTCAGCGTAATCCAAGTATCGAACTGCCGCTGTCCTTCATGCAGGCGAATAACCCTCGCACCACGGAGCATGCCTTCCCGGCCATATGTACCATAACCGGTAGCTCTGCCGTAACAGAGACGGATGCCGTGCAATTCACCCCAGTAATCATTGATATGATCATGTCCGGCGAACGTGCCCATCACATCGCCCCGCTCCAGCATGGCCGCGAACAGTCCGGTATTCACTTCGGGACAGCACACTCTCTCGAACTTGCTCCCGTAGCACGTTTTCCGCTCCCAGACCTCTTGGTACTCCGGTAAAGGAATATGGAAAAAAGCCAATGCGGGCAGCGGATTTCCTTGATGCTTGGCGCTGTAAGCCAAGGACGCCATCTCATACCAGCGGATCTGATCGCGCCGAATCCAATCGTACCCCGGAACAGCAGGATGTTCCGACTCTCTCCCTGAATCGAAGAAATACAGAACGGTCGCCGTGTCTTTCCCATGACTGTCGAATAAAGGAATCGTATAATTACCAACGCCGTGAACTTCCGGCGAGCCGTGCTCTGCACAGTTGTAGGTGTGCTGCAGGGCTACATTCATAAGCTCTTCACGCGTGACATCTCCCTCCGTATCATGATTACCAAATACGAAGGCCCAGCGGATTCCACGTGACTCCACCGTCTTGACAACATCCTTGAATGCCTGCACCGGATCTTGGCACTTTTTGCATCCGGGATCGGCTTCCCCCGAATAAATGAGATCGCCCGTAAATACCACCAGATCAGGCTGCTCCAGGTCTAATACCGTTTCCATGCAGCGCCGGCTCATCTGATCCTCCGGCTCCCCATTCTTCCAATGAATATCTGTGAACTGCACAATCTTAAAGGTATGATCGTCTCCGAATCGAAGAGTTGACTTCAACATAACCGTCTCCTTTACATGGACATGTGGTTTTTTAATGAATTGTTGTGGTTTTATGTGTATATTAGTGGAGGGAACGGCGAAAAGTCAATGATTTTTCGTTGACAATCTCGTTTTACCAGCCTAATATAGGATCGAATCCACATCTTCGGTCAACATCAGTCATATACAACATTGAGGTGAATGAATTTATGTCTGTAACCTATGAGGAACGCAGGGGGAAGATCTTAAATCAATTAGAGCTTGAGGGAAAAGTGAAAGTCCACGCTCTTGCGGAGCAGCTGGAGGTATCCGCGGAAACGATCCGAAGGGATTTGGATCGTTTAGAGAAAGAAGGCCAGTTGCGCAAAGTTTACGGCGGCGCCGTCAAATCGCGTTCCGGACATATTGAGCCGTCCTTCACCAGCCGTTCCCAGACATGCGCAGAGGAAAAGGCCGCGATCGGTAAACTCGCCGCCTCCCTAGTCAAGGAAGGGGAGACCATTCTGCTGGATAACGGAACAACCACGATTGAAGTCATCCGTTATCTTAAGGACCGGTCCGATGTGACGGTCATCACCCATTCGCTGCCTGTCCTGAATCTGGCGATGGAGATTTTTCAGGGAAAGATTATTTATATCGGCGGGGATATGGATCGGACCAAACAGGCGGCAACAGGTCCTCTGACCGAAATGCTGCTGGAACAGTTTAAGGTCAATAAAGCATTTATCTCGGTCGGCGGCATCTCATTAACCGATGGCATTACCGATTATGATCTGGATGAAGCCTACATATCACGAAAAATGCTGGAACGTTCGGAGGAAGGTATCGTTCTTGCAGATCATACGAAGCTCGGGGTCACCACGTTCTCGAAGCTCGCCAAACTGGAGGACATCTCCATGGTTATCACGGATCCGGGCTGTTCACAGGAATGGGTGGATAATCTGTCCGCCCGCAGCATTGAAGTCCTTATCGGACATTTCTGATGGAGCTGCTATCACTGCTGCTGGTGCTGTCTTCCGGTTTAACCCATGCCCTTTGGAATCTGTTCACGAAGCGAAGCATTCATAAATCGGTGTTTCTGTGGTGCATCCATTCGGTCACCTTAATCCTCTTGATGCCTTATTTTCTCATGGAGATGTCAGGGCTGAAGTTGGAACCGTACATTTACGGACTTATGCTTCTGTCCATGACCATCCAAGGCTTCTATATCACGCTGCTCTCCAAAGCCTATACTCATGGCGATATGTCCCAGGTATACCCGTTTATGCGAGGGCTTGGCGCCATGCTGACTTCGCTGTGCAGCCTCGTGTTGTTCCATGAGCATCTAAGTGCAGCGGGTTATATGGGCCTGAGTATCATTATCTTTTCATTGTTTGCTTTATCGGGTTTGAGATTCAAAGGCCCTTCCAGCCTGAACCCCAAAGCCTTAAGCTATGCTTGCCTGGTCGGGCTTTGCATTTCCGGATATACTCTGACCGACAAGGCCATTCTGGATGCGGGGGTGTCCCCTATCGCGCTAATCCAGTTATCCAACATCAGTTATTTCATCGCTCTGATCGTTCCCGTGATGCTATCCAGAGGGCTGAAACAGGAATGGTCGGTGAACTGGCGCACGATCCTGCTGGGCTCCATCCTGGCACCGGGATCTTACCTGCTGTTCCTGTTCGCCATGCGGCTCACCCCGCTTGCGCACATCGCGCCGGTCCGTGAAATGAGCACGGTATTTGGCACCATACTCGGCATCATCGTTCTGCGTGAGCAGCAAGGCTGGCGGCGAATCATTACGTCCGTGCTCATCACGCTTGGTATCATTACCATTGCCTTATGGGGGTAGCAACCGTCATTGCCTGTAAGCAGTCCTGTACACATTTTGCATAACTTCTTACTCAGCTTCAATAAAGATCAAATTTAAATGGTTCTTACCGAGGAGGATTTATCAATGGCTAAACGTGTCGTTATTCTTGGAATAGATGGAGCAGGCAGGTTCGTTCAAGAAGCGGACGCACCGCATCTTCACGCCCTGCTGCAAGCAGGAGCATACTCGTACGATGCTCAGACCGTGTTTCCCAGCATCAGCGCTGAATGTTGGGGCTCGCTGTTATATGGCGTAAGCCCGGACCAACACGGTCTTGATAATGACCGGGCGATCCACCAGCAAATTCCGGGGAGCTTCCCCTATGCATCACTATTCAAGCTGGCCCGCCAGCAATGGCCGGATGCTCCTCTGTCTGCATTCAGCTGCTGGGAACCGATCAACACAGGAATCATTGAGAATACGATCAACGTTCATATGGAATCCAAACCGGACCCCGAGCTGACGGAAGCCATTGTCGATTATATTCATCAGCAGCCCGATTTCAAACTGATGTTCATTCAGTTGGATCACCCCGACGGTGCGGGCCACAAGTACGGATTCGGTACCGATAAGCAGTTGGAGCAGATTGCCGTTACGGATAAGTACGTAGACATGATAGTCAAGGCACTGAATGATCAGCAGCTGCTGGAAGACACCTGGATCATCACGGTCACGGATCACGGCGGCGGAGGCGCTCATCCTAATGACCACGGCAGTGACCACCCGATGGATATGACCATCAGCTGGGGGATTACGGGGCCGGGCGTAAAACCCGGCCTTCTCGATGCACCGATCAGCATCATGGACACGGCCGCCGTCATCGGTCATGTGCTGGGGCTTCACGCACCGGATTGCTGGGAAGGAAAGGTACCTGAAGGAATATTCTAATCCAGAAAATTCGAGTTATGGGGATGTAAAAAGCCGGCGATTACACGCCGGCTTCTGTCGTTAAGACGATCTCTTCTGTTGTTTTTAAGTCCGCAAACCATTTCAGGGTAGCGTTCACATGATCTATGATCTGCTGCGCGGTTAACACCGAATTGTTCCAGGTGCTGTGAGCATCTGATACCAGCGTGACATCATAGCCCAAACTGGATGCTCTCCTGCATGTGGTATCTACACATAACTCACTCTGCATACCCGCAAGAATGACATGTTGGACACCCTTTCGTTTCAGTTCTTCTTCAAGCGTCGTGTTATAGAATGAATCCGGTCTAGTCTTCTGAATGATCGTATCCGTCATCGCAGGCGCAATCTCGGGGTTAATCTTCCACGGCTCCGACCCTGCCTTCAAACTTTCGTCATTATGTTGTATGTAAAAGACAGGAACACCGCCGCTTCTAGCTATTGCGATCAGCTGCTTGAGATTGTGGAGCAATCGATCCCCTTCAAATACCGGATCATTCACTTGAAACATCTCATTCTGCACATCAATGACCAATAGCGCACTCTTCTTCAACTACAACACCCTCCTGTACGATCATTTACTCATCGACTTTATTATAGAACGAACGTTCCTGCTATGTATATGAGGATTTTGCAGTAACCTGAGCCCTTGTTACACAAGGAGTTCCAAGCATAAAAAAGGGACTTCGCCCTAACTTAGAATAGAGGAAGTCACCTTGTATATTCTCCAAGAAAGTCTATTTTCCTTTGAGGAGTTGTTAAAAATCCAATCGAAAGATCGATTATTGTTGCTCATTTATTAAGTCCATGGATCGTTTCTCTCATAACAGCTGCTGATTTTTCAAGCATCTCTCTTTCGGTTTCATTCAAATCAATTTCAATAACTTCCTTAATTCCAGTACGATTTACTACAGCAGGTGTACTTAAGTACAAATCGCTCTGCCCATATTGTCCCTCCATCAAACATGACACCGGGAGAATACTATTTTCATCTGCGAATATTGCTTTAGTGATCCGTGCCAAACACATCCCTATGCCATAATAGGTAGCACCTTTTCGATCAATGATGTGGTACGCGGCATCTCGTGTATTTTCGAAAATACTCAGTAATGCAGCTTTATCTCCTGAGTTGTTGCGTCTAGCCAATACTTTCTCTAAACCCTCGATCCCAATAGCTGCTTGAGACCAAACCGGAACTTCGCTATCTCCATGCTCCCCAATAATTGCAGCATGAACATTACGCGGATCGACTCCAAGATATTCACCCAACATGAAACGAAAGCGAGCACTATCTAAAGTCGTTCCTGATCCGATTACACGCTCTTTTGATAAACCACTTTCTTTCCAAGCAACATAAGTCATAATATCAACAGGGTTACTTGCAACTAAGAGGATACCATTAAATCCGCTCGCCATAATATCTCTGGTAATACTTCGAATAATCTCCGCATTCTTACCAACCAACTCAAGACGTGTTTCATTTTTGTCCTTTTGGGGAGCACCTGCGGTAATAACCACCAGATCGGCATTCTCGCAGGCGGCATACGTACCAGAAGTCACACGAGTAGTGGTTGAAGCAAATGCCATACCGTGTTGTAAATCCATTGCTTCCCCTTCTGCTCGCTTTTCATTAATGTCAATTAGTGTTAATTCTTCAACAACACCTTGATTGATCAAGGCGTAGGCATAACTACAACCTACCGCTCCTGTGCCCACTAATACCACTCGGCTAATTTTGTTCTTCATAAATCCTCCTAGTATAGTAATAGGTTTATTATCCCAATGGCAACAAGGAATATTAGACTTATTTTGATAGTAAATTTAAACAATTGATTTTCCTGTCCACTTAAACCCACTGATGCTGCCGCTACGGCTATCGATTGTGGGCTGATCATTTTAGCCATGTCGCCACCAATAACGTTGGCTGCAACCATGGACCCGGGATCAATTCCGATTTGGCTAGACGTTACGGCTTGAAGTGGTGCAAATAATGACCCACTGTTGACCACTGATCCAGTTAGGAATACACCTATCCAACCCAACACTGGAGAGAATAATGGAAATAACCCTCCTGTCGAAGCGAATGCTAACCCTAACGTAGACGACATTCCGGAATAATTACAAATATAAGCAAAGGCTAAAACACTGCATATCGTTATGATTGGGAATAGCAGTTCTTTAAAAGTATCTTTTATTGAACTTTTTACTGTTGACCATTTAATACGGTAAATCAAAATAGTCAATAACCCTGCTAGTACGATCGCGGTAACGGTTGAAGATAACAGATCCACGTTGAGAATCGCCGCATACGGACTAGGTTCGGTTGTTATTGGTGGATGCTTGATAATTTCATTATGAACACCTTGGATTGGTATCTTTAAAATGAGATTGTTAAATGTAACTCGTGAAAACAAAATTACAAATACGGTGAGCATGATGAATGGTAGCCATGCGACTGTAACTTGTTTAAAATCACTTTTGTATTTGGTTTTTTCACGCCACAAAGTAAATATCGTGAGAGCGATCAAACTCAAACTTGCAGCCAAAATATCAACGAGAACTGCACCAATCGTATTGAGTACTACAAATTGTACTAAGGCGAAGGATCCTCCACAAACAACGATCGATAACCAAGTCTCGCGAATGCCTTTCATTCCATCAACCAGAAATACAACTAAGAATGCAACAATGAAGCTGACAATCGGAATAATATAAGATGTATAGCTTGCTACATCTAATGGAGATAAATCAGTCAATTGGGCAGGAGTCGTTACCGGTATGCCCATTGCACCGTATGATCCTCCAGCAATGTTAGCAACTAAACATATACCGGCCGCATTGATTGGTTTGAACCCTAATCCAACGAGGATGATCGCTGTTATTGCGACTGGGGCTCCAAATCCGGCAGCACCTTCTAAAAATGCCCCAAAGCAATAGGCAATCAGCAATACTTGAATGCGTTTGTCCGGAGTTATTGAGATTATACTTTCTTTGATGATTTCAAATTTCCCGGTTTTCACCGTTAACTTATAAAGAAATATTGCAGCTAATACAATTGCCGCCACTGGCCAAACTCCTGCTAAAGCCCCGTAAATTCCAGTTCCCAATACTTTAGAAAAAGGCATTCTGTAAGCAACCATTGCAATCAAGGCCGCAACAATAACACTCAAAACTCCTGCTATGTAGCCTTTAACTTTGAATACTGACAAAACGATAACAAAAAATAATATGGGTATTGTAGCAACAATTGCCGATAACCAGATATTATTTAAGGGGTCATAATGTTGGTTCCATTCCACTAAACACACCTCACCATATATGCCGTCCCAAAGATCGAGTACGGCATTAGTATGATGGGGTCATTTAGTTTTTATTCATCGGATGTCCTCCTGTTCCAAACGCTAATTTCCGTTTTTTACATATGTGCATTTACATCCACATAAAAAAAAGGAATCCCCTAAAGGGACTCCTCCTCGTTTTCAGTAATCCATCCGATTTCCTGCAAGAAAGCAAGGCAGCCATCGTGATCTTCAGCTACGCCTCCTCGACAATACCCCCCGGGTTTGCCGACTTTTTCTTTACATTATACTGATGAAGCTTCCTCATGGTCTTGTAAAGCTGCTGCAACTCCTGTTCATCCAGAATGTCGAACATAGAAGTTTGGAAATCCGACAGCAGCGGGATAATCTCTTCCAGTAGGGCCTGTCCCTTATGCGTCAGCGAGATATACTTTACCTTCCAATCCTGCTTGCGGACAATCAGGCCCAGCTTCTCCAGTCGTTTCACCATATGAGAAACACCGCCGCCGCTAATGGAAAGATATTCGGCCAGCTCCTGTTGTGATAAAGGTTGGTGTGCAAAGACCTGGATCAAGACATCGAATTGGGCAACCGTGATGCAGAACGGCTGTAAGAACTCATTCGAGAGGTGGTTGCCAATCTGTTGAAAACGGGTGATCCGAATCCAAGACAGCATGGCTAATCGGTTCTCCTGATGAAATCCCAATTGTTTCATTGATTCCTTCACCTCCCCTCCCTTAATCACAGTCAATTTATCACTCAAGTGATAAACTGTCAAATCAACGCCCGCCCCCCCTCTTGAATATTTGATATATCAACTAATAGTAGTATTCGTTTATAATATATACCAATTAAATCCTCCAATTTATTGGTGCTGAGTGCGCCTAATCTTGAAATATAACTGCGGAAACGATACTATGAACATAGAATCTTTGAACTACATGCACAATGAGCAGTGTATTTCTTTGTATATTCAAACATAATAACTGTAACTTTTTATCAAAAGTATCATTAGTCTTTGACATAAACGCCACAAAATGATATATCAAATTCAGGGAGGAGATCCGCTTTGGAACAAATTCCACTATATCAACATATCGTAAATGCTCTAACAGCCCAGATTGAATCCGGAAAGCTTCAGGCTGGAGATCAGCTTCCGACCGAAGCTGAGATTTCGAAAGAATACAACGTCAGCCGGATCACCTCGAAGAGAGCGCTGACCGAGCTGGAGAATGCCAAGCTGATCTACCGGATCCAAGGCAAGGGAAGTTTCGTGAGCACAGACAGGGCCCATCACAGGCCCCTGGGCAAGACGAACAAGGAGATCCTGCTGATTCTGCCGTTCACTCATAACCCGGGGCTTGGAGATTATGAAAAAGGCATCAACGAATTTCTCGCAACGACCGACTATACCCTGAACATTCAGTCCAATACGATTGTCGGACAGCGGAAGCTGCTGGAAGCCGCGCTTCAAAGCGCCAATTCGGGATTGATTCTCTACCCGATAAGCAGCATCTCGGATCTTGGCATTCTGTATCAGTATCACCTAGCTAAGTACCCGCTTGTGACGATGGATAAATGCATTGAAGGCATTCCATTCCAGTCCGTTGTCTCCGACAACTTCGGCGGCGGATACCTGGCCTCCAAACATCTGATCGAGAATCATCATAAGAAAATCGCCTTTATCTCCTCCTTGAAGGTAGAAAACTCTTCCTCGATCCGAGAGCGGTATTTCGGTTATTTGAAGGCTCTGTATGATTACAGCCTGATCGATTACAGCGTCAGTGACTTGACCGACCGGTACTTGTCCCATGACAACGACAACGGCAGAGAATATTATATTCAGTTTATTCAATCCGTTATGACGCAGGGAATTACGGGGATTGTTGCCGAGAATGACCTAATTGCGATCGAGATCATTCAGATTGCCAAAGAGCTGGGTCTGTCGGTACCGGATGATTTCTCCATCGTGGGCTTTGACAACATTCATCTCGCAAGCTTCGTTGAACCCAAGCTGACCACCATATCCCAGGACTTTGGACAGATGGGATATCAAGCTGCACGAAGCCTTATCACCTTGATCGAGAATTCCCTGGATCAACCGAATGAGAATGTCGTAGTTCCCGTTCGTCTCATTGAACGTCAGACCGTAAAGAAGCTGTAACACGCCTATTTCTAAAATCAAAGGAGACTTTTGCATGCTAAACTATATCGATACAAGGCAAGGCACCAACAATCAGTACACTTATTCCAACGGGAATGCGCTCCCTTATACGGGTGTACCTTTCGGTATGAACCACTTTGTTGTCCAAACCAAAAATGAAGGAAGCTGGTTCTTCAACCCCAATGACCGCGTCTTCCAAGGCATTCGCCTGACACACCAGCCAAGTCCATGGATGGGCGACTTCGCCCACTTCCTGATGACGCCGATTGCGGACGACAAAATCAGAGGGTCCGTCTTCACCTGTCAAAGCTCCTACCGGCCAGAAGAAGCGATATTCAAGCCCCACTATCTCAAAGTGAAGCAGCAGCGTTATAACATCACCACGGAGCTGGTTCCCAGCACCTACGGTGCAGCAATGCGCATGAAATACAATTCCGGGCAGCAGGCAGGCTTTGTCCTAAACGTTAATAACATAAGCGAATTCCGACTGGATGCAGCCCAGCGCAGACTAACGGGCTATGTCAGCAACTTCGCAGGCTGTCACGATGACGGGTTCCGTATGTACGTAGCCATGAGCTTCAGCAAGGACATAGATCTCGCAACAACAGGTTATTACAACGAGGAAGGCCATTTCTTCCCTGAGGTTGCTTTTGGCGGTGTCGACCAGCATGTCGTCATTCGTTTCAAAGACTGTGAAAGGGATGTGCTGGAGGTTAAACTGGCAACATCGTTTATTAGCCTGGAGCAAGCAGGGCTTAACCTTGCGCGCGAGCTGAACCCATCCCTGGATGAGCAGAAGGAATTGGCTGCGCAAGCTTGGAATCATTACCTGACCAAAATCCGTGTCACTCACCCGAACGAAGAATATATGCGGACCTTCTATACTTGCCTTTACCGCATGTTCCTGTTCCCGCAGAAGTTCTATGAGCTTGATGCCAACATGGAGCCGGTACATTACGATACAACGGCCCGATCTGTCAAGAAAGGGATTCTCTATACCAACAACGGCTTCTGGGATACTTACAGAACCGTATATCCGCTCTATTCCATCATCGCTCCGAAAGAATATGAAGAAATGCTGGAAGGTTTCCTGAATTCCTACCGCGAAACCGGCTTCCTGCCGAAATGGCTGTCTCCGGATGAGCGCGGACTGATGCCAGGTACGCTTATTGACGCCGTCATTGCGGATGCTGCGGCCAAAGGATTGGCTCCGCACCTGATGCCGGAGCTGCTGGAAGCCATGCTGACTGCCGCTACCACGCAGAGCGGAAAGGACTGTTATGGACGTCAGGGAACAATGGACTACATACAGTACGGTTACGTGCCAAACACCTATCACGAGAGCGTGAACCATACGCTGGATTACGCATACAGCGACTACTGCATCAGCCGCGTGGCCGATGTCTTGGGCCGATCAGATGTAGCGGACCAATATAGACAGAGCGCGCTCAACTACAAGAATATCTTCGATACGGAAACCGGGTTCATGCGAGCAAAGGACCCACACGGCCAGTTCCGTCCGGATTTCAGCGATACGAGCTGGGGGCTCGATTATGCCGAAGGAAGCGCCTGGCAGACCAGCTTTGCGGTGTTCCAGGATTTCCAGGGTTTAATTGAGGCGTACGGTTCGAAGGAACGCTTTTTCGACAAAATCACTGAATTGTGCAACAAAGCACCGGACTTCGACGTGCGGGGCTACGGCTTTGAAATTCATGAGATGAGTGAGATGGCTGCCATCGACTATGGCCAGCTGGCGATTTCCAACCAGCCAAGCTTCCATATTCCTTATCTGTTCAACTATGTAGGGCAGCCTGCTTCTTCCCAGGTTGTCATCAAGCAGCTGATGTCGAACCTGTTCAACAGCGGCTTTAACGGCTTCCCGGGTGACGAGGACAATGGAAGCATGTCCGGATGGTATGTATTCAGCTCCATGGGCTTCTACCCGGTATGTCCAGGCAGCAATGAATATGTCCTCGGTATCCCGTTATTCGACAGCGTGAGCATTGAGCTGCCAAACGGGAAGCAGATGTTGATTCATACCGACAACAATAATCCGCAGTCCAATTTCGTTGCGAACGTTCAATTAGAGGGACAGGATTATACCAAATTGTACATTACGCATGAGGATATACTGGCAGGCAAGTCCCTTGATTTCCGTCTCGGACTGGCTCCAAGCTATCGTTCTTACAGCTCAGATGAGCTGCCGTTCTCGATATCGAAGAAGTAACCGTTACAGCTTTGCTCATATAAGTAAGGGGCATCCCCATTTAGGTTAGCAGCCTGGGGATGCCCCTTATGTTTGAGGTAAACATGGTTATGACCAACTTCGGTACCTCCATAGATGAAACGAGCGCTGACGTATACGGTCAGCGCTATTTATGTTTGCCATAGCTTATACCAGGAACATGGCCACGACGGTAGTCACGGCCAGACCCAGCAGCACCGGCTTCAAATTCCGCCTTGCCAGCTCGAACGGGCTGACTCCACAGATGGCTGCAGCCGGGATCAATGCCCAAGGAATGAGCGTGCCGCCGCCTACCCAGATTGCCGCAACCTGCCCAAGCGCTGTCAGCGTAGCCGCACCTGAGCCAATGGCCGTAGCGAACAGCTGCGCGATCGAGCCAGCAAGGGATATACCCGAGAAGCCCGAACCGTCAAGCCCTGTAATGGTGCCCGTGATCGTCAATGTCACTGAACCTACCGCACCGTTCAGTGGCACCCCATTCGCGAGGGCAACCCCCAGGTCGTTCACGATCCCATGGGATGCTTCCGGAAGCACTTTACCGAACAATTCGGTAAACGCCGCATCCCCCAAATAGAAGAACGCCGCGATAGGAATGACGGGACCGAATACCTTGAAGCCAAACATGAATCCCTCGATCAAATACGAGGTGACCTTCTCTAATCCCCGGTTGCGGTGAGCCAGCAAGGCAATGACACTGAGGATAAGGACGGCTGTGCCGCCGACCAAGGCCGTTGCATCTCCGCCCTGCAGCTTTAGGATGAACATGGTGACAACGTCTGCCGCGAACAACAGCAAAATGACGATAGCCAACCATTTTTTCATAACCGGGGATATCGCCGAAACAGCATCATCCTCTTCGGTACGCGTGGTAAGCGCGTCTCCCGTGCTTTTAATGGTTACCAGTCCATCTCTCCAGCTGCCGTTCCGCTGATCTCTGCGCATCATCCAGAATGCCGTTACGGTTGTCACAAGTCCCATGACGATCACGAGCGGCACACTGGCAGCCATAACGCTGGATACAGGCAATCCGGCTGCATCCGCTGTTAATTTAGGCGCCCCTTGAATAATATAATCTCCCGATAGCGCAATGCCGTGCCCGAACAGATTCATCGCCACTGCCGCACCGAGGGCCGGCAAACCCACACGGATGGCCACAGGGAGCAGGACCGCACCAATCAACGCCACTGCCGGTGACGGCCAGAAGAAAAAGGACGTGACCATCATAATGATTCCAATGCCCCAGTAAGCCATCGCGGGAGTACGTAGAAACCGGGTTAGCGGGGCCACCATCGTCTCGTTGATCCCCGTCTTGATCAAGACTCGGCTCATCGCCACGATAATGGATATAATCATGATGGTGCCCATCAGCTCTTTGGTCGCATAGATGAAAGAATGAAACACGCCGGAGACCGAGCCGCTTAACGTTTCCGTAGCCAGAAGGCCAAGCGCAAATATTCCGGTAATACAAACAAGCGACGTATCGCGCCGCCGAATCAACAGCGTCATGATCAAGACGATAAACGCCAGGTACACCCAGTGAATCGCGGTTAAATGAATCCCCATATGAAGTCACGCCCTTTCCCAGGCAGCAGGTTTTATGTGACTACATCTTATGCATGGGCCTGGGCAAAGGTTAATTCGGGATCGTACCATGATTCACAACTCGATTGGGCATCTCATATACTTGGTATGTTATGACCTATTTCATCTAGATTATGGTAAAATGAACAAAACATAAAAGAGGTGTACAGCATGCCAAATCGGGAACAACGCTTCATCGCTATAGCCTCGATCATTCAGGTGATCATCGTTGCTATTTTGGGGTATAACCGTGTTCGGGATTCTATCCGATTTACCAATGAGACATTTGATCCTTCGTTCTGGTCTCAAGGAGCATACATTCTATTATCTCTGGTTATTTTTATCCTGTTTATTGCCGCTTCGATAGGGGCATGGGCACAAAAGACATGGGGATGGTCGGCAACCGTCGGACTATATGTCACATTCATATTTTCTATCTTCATGTCAACAGGTGTTGCCATACGAGTGTCCGACATTGATATCAACGCGCAATTCTTTTGGAAACCTATACTCTTGATTATGATCTCCATTGCTGCGCTATGGTTCTGGTTTCGAGCGGCCATCCGCAGCAGATTCCATCTACAGCTTAAATCAGCGATATTGCTTACTTTGGTTGCCAGCATCGGATTCATTCTCCTCGCAGTTCTCATAGATTACCTCCAATTCAGAATCCTGGACCACTGGATTTCCAACGTCATCTCCAATTCGGTATAGTAATACATGATATAGCTTAGGAGTTAAAGGAGCTGGAACCGTGTACACCATCCTGATTGTGGAAGACGATGAACGAATCGCGGATAAATTAAGATCGGCTATTTCCAAGTATGATTTTAACGTACGGATCACCGAAGACTTCAGCCGCGTCATGGGCATTTTTACGGATTCGAAACCGGATCTGGTTCTGCTGGACGTCAATCTGCCGAAATACGACGGGTTCTATTGGTGCAGGCAAATCCGCACCCAATCGCACGTTCCGATCATCTTCATCTCGGCGCGAGACAGCGGCATGGATCAGATTATGGCGCTGGAAAACGGGGCGGATGATTATATTACGAAGCCGTTTGATATGGAGCTTGTTCTGGCGAAGATCCGCAGCCACCTGCGCCGTGCAGTCGGTGCCTATGCCTCCGGTCAAGAGGATGAGCATACCGTCGAAAGCGCCGGTCTCATCATCTATCCGGAGCGATTCGTCGTGACTTATGGAGACGAGTCAGCCGAGCTTACCCAGAAGGAAGCAGCCCTGCTGACGATGCTGATGGAAAAAGACGGCCGTGTGGTCAGCCGCGAGCGGCTGCTGGACCTGATGTGGGAAGATCAGCATTTCATTGATGACAATACGCTAAATGTCTATATTACAAGGGTTCGTCGCAAGCTTCGTGAGCTGGGCGTCGGAGATCTTATCGAAACCGTCCGGGGAGCAGGCTACCGGTTTATTACAGGCAGGGAGCCTCAATGAGACTCTTCCTGCGGGAGCATCTCCCGCTCATACTGTTTTTTACCGTTCAAATGCTGCTCATCCCCCTGCTGTACTGGCTTACCGGTGAAGGCAGACCTTTTACTGTCGTGCTATATGGGGTGTTATTGAGCAGTGTCGTGCTGCTCCTCTATCTTGCATACCGGTACCTTTCTCATCGCACGATGTATCAAGAGCTTTCTTCCGAGGAGCTTTCGGAGGAGGAATTCTTAAGCCCTCCCCTGGGTGAAGCGCCACTGCCGGAAGCGATACACGAGCGGATCGGCCATTATGAACGCTTATACCGCGAACAGCTGCATCGACATCAGAGTCAAACCGACCAGCATCTGGCTTTCGTCAACCGCTGGGTACATCAGATGAAAACCCCGCTATCAGTGATTCAGTTAACGCTCGATGAAGTCGAGGAGACATCCGCCGAACATATTCGGGAAGAGCTTGAGCGCATTCGCAAAGGCCTCGAAATGGTGCTGTATACCGCACGCCTGGACCGGTTCGAGCAGGATTTCGCGGTAGAAGCCACCCTGCTCCGTGCCGCGGTCAGCGAATCCGTCGTCGAGAACCGCAAGCTGTTCATTCGTAAGGGGATTACGCCGGTGTTTCAAATCGATGATCGGATCTCCGTCTATACAGATGCCAAATGGTTTCGATTTATGCTGGGTCAGATTCTGACGAACGCTGTGAACTACTCCGACAGCCCCGGCAAGAAGATTCAATTAACCGCAGAAGAAGCAGGGAAACACATCAAACTTCATATACGCGATGAGGGTATCGGTATTGCCCCGGAGGACATCAACCGGGTGTTCCATCCCTACTTCACGGGAGAGCGCGGTCGGCAATATCATGAATCCACCGGTATGGGCCTGTACCTTGTCCGTGAAATCGCCCATAAGCTTGATCACACCGTCCAACTGGAATCCATGCTGGGTGAAGGAACCACCGTTACCTTGACGCTGCGTCAAGCAGTAAACCAAGACACATCTCAAATTTAGATGTGTCTTCTTTGCATGGACAGAGGCTAATTTCATATCGATCATCTCGGAATACGAACAAAAAATGCGAACATAACCTTATGGGAGATGTAAGCTCCGTTTCACCTAAATCCATAGCAGGGTCAGGTCAGTATACGATAGAGTTAGGTTACACTAATGAGGTTATTCAAAAAGTCGTCTTTTGACCACGAAGGGAGTCAAGAAGAAACTCGGCATCGAATCTTGAATTCAGCCGGGCCTTCCGGTGCTCACGTACCCAAAACGTACGCTCCGCTCCTCAGTCCCTATCTTCATCCAACCTTCTCGGTGCTGAAAATCCGACTTTTTGAACTCGCACACTAATGAGGTATACAGAAAGGAGCTTCTCGGTTTATGGATATTCTTGAAGTAAAAGCATTAAACAAAGTATATGCGGGCAAAGTGGCGACACAAGCTCTTACCGATATTCATCTCACCATCCAAGAAGGAGAATTCGTCGGCATCATGGGCCCTTCAGGCAGCGGCAAAACCACCCTGCTGAACATGGTGTCAACCATCGATCGTCCAAGCTCGGGCGAGGTCAAGATCGGGGGCAAAAATCCTTATACTATGAAAAAAAGCGAGCTTGCCCACTTCCGCCGCAGACAGCTCGGCTTTGTGTTTCAAGATTTCAATCTGCTTGATACGTTAACGGTTGCCGAGAATATCGTGCTTCCGCTTACGCTGGACCGCCGTCCGCTCAAGGACATGGAGTCACTGCTGCAGCAAACCGCTTCGCGGCTTGGCATCCGCGAAATTCTGAATAAACGCGTGTACGAGATTTCGGGAGGGCAACGACAGCGCACTGCGATTGCCAGGGCTATCATCGGCGCGCCTCTGTTATTGCTTGCGGATGAGCCTACAGGAGCGCTCGATTCCAACTCTTCACGCATCGTGATGGAGTCGTTAGCCGAGATTAACGAGCGGGATCATACCACATTAATGCTGGTTACGCATGATCCTTTGGCCGCAAGCTATTGCAACCGCATCGTCTTTATTAAAGACGGCAAGCTTGCCGCCGAAATTCACCGCGGAGAGAACCGGCAGGCCTTTTTCCAAAAAATCATCGATACGCTATCGTTCTGGGGAGGGAATACAAGTGAGCTTTCCTCAATTCGCGTTTAACAATGTCCGGCGTAACGCACGTCAATATTTCGCTTACCTGCTTAGCAGCTCGTTCATGGTCATGATCTTCTTTACGTATGCGGTGTTCATCTATCATCCGGATATCGAGAATTCGCCTATGGGCACCATGACGCGTACGGGAATGACAATTGCCACGGTCATCGTCTACGTGTTTGCGTTCTTGTTCGTGCTGTATTCAATCAGCGTCTTCCTGAAGTCGCGGAACCGGGAGTTCGGTATTCTTACAATTCTCGGAGCCGAAGCCAAACAGATCAATTGGCTGATCTTCCTGGAGAACATTCTGATTGGCGCCATTGCCATCGTAACAGGCATCGCCAGCGGAATGCTGTTATCCAAGGTATTCCTGCTCATCAGCACCAAAGTCATTGATATGGACGAGCTGCCGTTCTATTGGCCGGTCAAAGCGATGCTGCTGACCGCCAGTGCGTTCGCCGCGCTGTTTCTCGTCATTTCGCTCTTTACCTTGTTATTTATCCGGAAGAACCAAGTCCTGGAGCTTCTCAAAGGCACCAGCAAACCGAAAACCGAACCGAAAACCAATCTGTTCCTGGCCCTCTTGGGCGTGGTGCTGCTTACCATCGGCTTTACCGTCCTTCGCGCCAAAGAGTTAGACCCTACGGGACTGATAATCGCCGCGGTAACCGGAATTATGGGCACGTATTTCTTCTACTCCCAACTATCGGTGTGGGTTGTCCGGATGCTGCAGAGAAGCCGTACGACCACATGGAAAGGGACCAACCTGCTGTGGATTTCCGAAATGAGTTACAAGATCAAAGACAATGCCCGCATGCTATTTTTGGTCACGGTCGTGGTGGCCCTGGCTTCTATGAGCACCGGTTTCGTGCTGGCTATGCAGCAATCGGTCAAATCGGTCTATTGGGATAACCCGTATGCGCTGAGTTACAGCTACTACGGCAATACTGCCGATAAGAAAGTTCAGGAAGAATTGGCTCTGATTGAACAGCGGCTGCAGTCTGAAGGGTTGGCATACAAACAGGCGGATGTTGAGTCTATCTACTATAGCATGTTACCGAAGGGGGAGTACTCCTTATCCATCATGCCGCAATCCCAATACAACCTTTTGGCTGCCATGATGAATGCGAAGCCATCCGGGACATTCGGCGAGAATGAAGCTTTATTGGCGGAAACCCCGATCGCAGCGAAGAAGAGCAAGGGAGCGCTAACGGAATTGGATATCGAATTATCCGGTCAGCCCTACTCTTTCAGCTTGGAGAACCGCACAGACCGGATTGCGGCTGTGGTATATAGCGGCAGGCTGCTGGTCGTCACGGACAACATGTTCGAGGAGCTGCGGGAGCAAATAGATAACAAATACGGAGTAAATCGAATGAGGCAATTTATTCTCCCAGCTTCTGAGGGGCTTCCCGAGAAAGATGATCTCGAAACCAAGCTCGGCCTTGAACTGTCAGAATGGAACCGGGATGTCTTTAGCGAAGGGTATATTCAATCCAGGGCCGAGAATTATTACACCAACAAGCAAGGGTTTGCATTATTCAGCTTTATCGGCGTATTTGTCGCCTTGATTTTCTCAATTTCATCGGCAAGCTTCTTGTATTTCAAACTGCATACGGAGCTTTCAGCTGACCAAGCGATGTATCGTTCCCTGTCCAAGATCGGACTCAGCGCACGGGAGATGAACGTCTCCGCCACCATTCAGATTGCCGTACTGTTCTTTATCCCGATTCTGGTTGCAGCCCTGCAGTCCTTGGTTGTGCTCGGCCCGATTCTCGGATACCTGGATGTTCCGTACGTAAGTGGTCCTGTATTGGTTGCCTCATCAGCATTCCTGGCCGCCCAAGCGATCTATTTCCTGATCGCCAGAGCCCGTTATATTAAATCTGTGAATGGAATGATGGTGTGAATATGCATATAGAACAAAAAGACGCAGCGACTCAGCATCAGCCTGCCATCGGAAAGGGGCGATTACATTTTTTAGACCAGTTCAGGGGGTTTGCCCTGCTTGGTCTGCCGTTTGTTAACGTGTTGGCACTCTGGCTCATCGCCACGCCGGAAACCTCAGCGGATTTTTGGCTGCAGCGAGGGCTTAACTTTTTCGTAGAAGCCCGATTCTACACCATCTTCACGTTCCTGTTCGGACTTGGGTTCTACATGTTTCTATCCCGAAGCGCCTCATCGGGAGGAAAGCCAAGACTTCGGCTGTATATTCGCCGATTAGTGATTTTGGTGCTGATCGGGTTCATACATCAGTTGTATCAATCGGGGGAGGCCTTGTTCCATTATGCGATTGTCGGTCTGCTTGCGGTCCCACTCTATTGGGCGCCGCGGAGGGTTAATCTTGGCATTGGATTGGTGGGGTTTGCAATTGCGGCAATGATGGGAGTCAAGCTGCTGACCATTCCATTCCTGATCCTGTTAGGGCTGGCCGCAGGCCAATATCGATTAATGGACACCATCAGCAAGGGATTACGATTAAGCACTTTACGTTGGGTTTGGATGCTGTCATTACTCGGAACCGTCATCGTTACCGGTATCATGTGGTGGGCAGCACCTTCCGAGCCGATGTCACCGTTTCTATTCAAGGTAGAAGGCGAATCGCCATCACCGACCATGGAAGCGGCCTTCACTCTGGCACATATCGGGATAGCGACTGGCCCTCTTGTGTCCGTATTTTATCTAAGCTCGCTCTTAATGCTTCTGCGTAACCGAATCGGTGCGAAGATGCTGTATCCGTTGCAGGCATATGGGCGAATGGCGCTTACCAACTACATTGGACAGACCGTCTTTCTGGTAGGGATTCAGCGCTTGATCCTAGACGCCTCACCCACCACGTATGTCGTATCGACGCTCGTTTCCCTGGGGATTGTGGCCTTCCAGATCATAGCCAGCAATCTGTGGTTACGTTGGTTCCAATTCGGACCTCTCGAATGGTTGTGGCGATGCGGTACCTATGGGTCCATCGTGCCGATTCGCAAAAAAGCAGGAGCCCTATAGGGTTCCTGCTTTTTTGGAAGGATACCCCCTTCTGCTTCGACGTCTATCTATCTTTATACTTCCCGTTCTATATTGAAACTAGAAGTTTGAGATATCTGGCGACTTCAGTGAAAGGTGTTCCTGCACAGCACTCTGCTTATCTCTCCTGTTCCCTCGGCTATCTCATCCTCCGCTCAAGGCGCCTAATCTCCTGCTCGATGACCGTCAATCCCGCCTCAATCCGGGGTTTCTCCACCCCGATTATACATAACCGGATCCGGTCATTTTGCTGATTCTCCGGCAGCAGGTGAATATCCACGTTCATCACCGAAACCCCTCTTTGCATCAGGCGGTCCTGCAGTACAGATGCCTTTACGTACTTCGGAAGGCGGAGGGTGATGAACACGCCGGAGGAAGGGCAAGTGTAGGGAATGCCGCTGCCGAAGACACGGGCACACACCTCGGTGGCATATCGCATCTTCTCCCGATAATGGGCCCGAATTCTGGCGGCATGGCGCCTGTACATTCCACTCTTGAGGTAAATTTCAAGAGCGCCTTGGGAGAGGATCGGAGATGAAACATCCGCAGCGTTCTTATACGTTATGAACAAATCCAGCAAGCGCTCGGGAAGAATAACGGCACCCATTCGCATGCCCGGCAGAATCGTTTTCGAGAAGCTTTTGACATAGATGACATGACTTGACTGATCCAGTGCGTACAAGGGGTCCGCCTTCGCATCCTCCTCCAGATCCGCCAGATAATCGTCTTCCACGATATAGACATCATACTGCCGGGCAAGCTCCGCGATACGCAGCTTCTGCTCCAGCGAATACGAGGTGCCTAGCGGGTTAAGGAATCTCGGTACCGTATAGAAGAATTTGATCTGTCCACTACGAAAATGAGACTCCAACACCTTCATGTCGATCCCCTGCTCATCGCGCTGGATTCCGATCACCAGACAACCTGCAACGCGCGCTGCCGCCAAGAAACCGAAATACGTCGGCTGTTCAACCAGCACCGCCTGCCCCTTACCCGGAAAAGGCAAACGCGTCAGGATCGAGAAGGCTTGCTGCGCTCCAGTGACCACAGTGATTTGATCGGGCTTCGCAAAGATCTGCTGCCCATAGAAGTACCTGCTCAGCTCGTTCCTTAACGAGAAGATCCCCTGCGAATCGGTGTAACCGAACAGCTCCTCCTTGTACACGGAAATCGCCTTACGCAGGCAATGCTCCATCTCCTGGAACGGCAAAAAATCGCCCCGGGGTGTCGTTGAGGCGAAATCAATCGGCTCGCTTTCCATTCGTGCCGACGAGGTGCGGTTCTTCCCTTCTACAAGGTAGTATCCGCTCTTGGCTACCGGGTAAATGACATCATCGCGCTCCAAGGTCTGATATGCACGAACGACCGTGTTGGGACTACAGGAGAACATTTTGGCCACGGCCCGGACCGAAGGCAGCTTATGGCCTGACCGAATATGCCCCCCTTCCACTTCCCGGATCATATACGCAACAATTTGCTCGTGCTTCGTGTCCATCCCGCTCATCCCCCTGTATTGATACAGTTGATCTAAATTGTCCTGTTCATTTTCTGCCCCATGATTAAAATTAGCTTATTCCATGACATAGCGGAAGTAAAGACTTAGGAAGGAGCTGGGATAGTAACGATGGAGAAAGATCGGGGTTATGCGTGGATCATACTACTGTATCTATGGACACTTGGTTTTGCAGCGGCAATCAGCCGGTTTGTCATGTCTTATTACCAGCACGAAATGGCACGGGATTTGGACGTGGACCTGACCTTTATTAGCTTCACATGGTCCTTCAACATTGCCGTCGCCGCTATCTGTTCTCCCCTCGGCGGATGGTTAACCGATAAATACGGTCCCAAAAAAATGATGCTCCTGAACGCTCTGTTTGGCGTACTGTCCATGCTGACCGTGCTTACGCTTCATCATCCGGCGGGATTTTTCATAGGGCTCGGGCTGCTCTCCGGCCTCTCCGGCATGGCCGCGAGTACAGGATATGTCGTGGTTACAAGCTGGTTCAGCCGGCATAAGGCGAAAGCGCTCATGATCATGACCAGCGCAAGCTCCCTCGGACTGGCCATTCTGACGCCTCTATTTGTCAGCAATCGGGATTGGCTTGACTGGACAACGGCATTCACCATCACCTTGTGGATTACGCTCATATCCATACCGCTCACTTTCCTTATCATGAAGGAACGCCAACCGGGTCAGCACAGAGAGAAACCGGCTGTTTCGGATTCCCCCCCATCAACGGGACGGCTGCCGTTCCTCTCGATCGCTAGGGAGATGGTAACCAACCGGACGGTACTCCTGGTGGTCTTTGCCTTGTTCACTTGCGGCTTCAGCATGGGAACGGTTGAAATGCACCTGATGGCCATCCACCGGCATGATCATGTCGGCTCGGTCATGTTCACATCCTCACTGAGCATTCTCGGGCTGCTTGAGTTGGCAGGCGGGCTGCTGTTTGCCTTGCTCCTGGACCGGATGTCAAGAAGTTTAGCACTGTCCTTCCTGTATGCATTCCGAATTCTGGCCTTTACGATGCTCTTTCTGCACTTCAGCATCTCTCCGATCATCTTCTCGGTCATCTTCGGAGCCAGCTATTTAGGGGCCATCCCCGGTGGCATGTTGGTAGCTAGCGAAGCTATGGGCAATCGCTCCGTTGGATTGCAGACAGGAACGCTGCTTATTTTCCATCAAGCGGGAGCTGTTCTCGGTTCTTTCTCCGGCGGATTCCTGTTTGACCTCACGAACAGCTACCAATGGTTGATCGGCCTCAACCTGATGTTCAGCGCCTTGTCGGCTATAGGCTACTATCAAATTCATCGTACGTCGAATCGAAGACGTTCCGTCCCAGGTCAGTCGGCGGCCGAGGCTTAATAAAATCCCTATAGGCAGGTGTTGTTAATGAAAATGGCTTTTATTCTGTTCCATAGGATGACGTCCCTAGACCTTACCGGCTTCACCGAAGTGATGACCAGGCTCTCCTGTCGTCAAGCATATGCACGCAGCCGATCATCAATTAGACCCAGCAGCCATGCTCTTTCTCCAGGGACATCCTCTCTCAGCCTGGCTGCCGCTACCGGCAGCATCCAGCGGTCAATCTCCTCATACTTTGCATGAGATAATCGACAATATTCATTCAGGTATACTTTATTCCACAGGGTTCGGGCCATCCGAAGCGGAATCACCATAAGGCTCGACTGTTCGTGCGGATGAAACGGAGATTGAAGCATCAGGGATGTCCTCGCAACGTCGCATAGAGGGTCACCAATCGTGGCGTTATTCCAATCGATCGCCCGGCATCCGCTCTCCGTCACGATCACATTGTCCGGGTGGAAGTCGCCATGACAGATGGAGTCCCCTTCAGGCATAGAGTTCAGCACCTTGCATATGGCCTGCGCCTTTCCTTGCAGGATGCCGCTTGCATCGAGAATCGCATGCTCCAGCCTCTCTTTTTGCAGCGGCAGCAGGGTTGTTGTGCAGCCATGCATCGCATGCTGGAGCCGGGCCATCTCCCGGGCGCACTTCATTAGCTGGAGCGGTGACGATTGAACCTGATGCAGCATCGACGGTCCTGTAACCCGCTCATACACCACCCCAGTTCGTCCCTCGATATCCACCATGTCAAAGACGGCAGGGGCAGGTACGCCCGCTTCCGCAACGATGCGGCCCATCTCCGTCTCATATGTCACCCATTCCGGGCGATACCCCTCATAATACAGCTTTAATGCCTGAGACTCTCCCCACTCATACACCTCTGCACTCCTGCCTTTTCCTATCCGTGTACCCTTCTTCAAAGCACATCCTCCGCTTCCTTCGTCAGCTAGATTTTGATTTCGAACGCATCGTCAACCGCTGAATCCAGCCCGGTTTCTGAATCCGGCAATTGTGAAATGCGGATATCTTCCATTCTCCGTTCTGTTTGATGAGCACGTTGGTATTAATCGAGAATCGGCTGGTGGGCGCCCGTTCATCAACCTTATCTCCTTTCTTGCTCTTAAGCGGGATCACTGATTCTTCTTTGAACCCATTGTATGATAGTCCGGCCGGTTTTGAATTCCCACTCCAGGATGAAAACCGACTCGGCCTTGGGACCGAGTTGTTCCTTCAGAACCGGCGAGCTAAGTTCTTTACGTACGCAGGAGCGCGAGATATGATATCGTTATCCACGCAGACCGAATCGAAAAGGAGGTTGCCATCGGCATGATGAAGATCAGCGCTTTTGCCAAGGTCAGCGGCATTTCCATCAAGACATTGCGATATTATGATGAGCTGGGCCTATTGAAGCCGGCCCATGTTGATGAACAAAGCGGATACCGTTACTATTCCGAGGAGCAGCTTCTGACCGTCAAGCGGATTGCCGCTTACAAGGAACAGGGGTTTACCTTGGAACAGCTCAAGCCTTTTTTTGAAGAGGATATAGACACCGATGTCGTAAAGAACAAACTTGCGGATAAAATGACGGAGCTTCAGCATGCGATGCGGACCCTCCAGCTGCAGCTGGATGAGGTGAACAGCAGGATGTCGCGCTTGGAACCATCCGAAGCCGGTGATCCGGAAGGCCCTGTCCGTATCCGGGAAGTCCCATCCCAGCTCGCCGCTTTCATTCGCGACCAAGTCCCCCGCAGCCAGCTATGTCTCTTGCTTGATGAGATTACGAAATACGCGACCTCTTATGGAGAACCCGAGGTCTGTCAACTCATCATCCTTTGGCATGATGACGGCAGCGGGAATGCCGACGTTGCGGACATTGAAATCGCAATCCCCATAACTGGTGATATACCTGCTAATGGTCGGGTGCGTGTAGACTTCCTACCGGAGCTGCCATCTGCCGCATCTCTTGTCCATCGTTGTGATCCGTACGGCTATAGCTGTCCTGCCGTACCCGAGCTCAAAGCATGGATTTCGTCCCAAGGCCTCGTTCAATCGGACCGGGAGCCGATCCGCGAAATCTATCTCACTTCGGATAAAGATATCTATGGCAAGAAGCGCCCTGCGGAATTGCTCATCCCCTTACAAGGTAACGCGGAGTAACCCTTCCTTTGCTGTAATAGGCTACCGAAAACGAACTTCGACCCAGCCTCCATCCGTACTTGCAGCAGTAATCCGGCATGACTTTTATGTTCATGAAAAAACTCCAGAAAAATTCTAGACCACCCTCTTGACTCTCCCCTTAACAGGAGAGTGTACAGTAGCGTTAAATCGAACAAGAGGAGTGGGGTTTCATGAAACGATTAGAAGACAATATCGCATTGGTTACAGGCGGAAGCCGGGGAATCGGCCAAGGAATCGCGCTTCGGCTAGCGGAAGAAGGGGCTTTGGTCGCTGTGCATTACGGCACGCGCAGCGATGCAGCGGATGAGGTTATTCAGACCATTCAAGATCAGGGTGGACGAGCTATCGCCCTGGGTGCCCAACTGGAATCGGTAGCCGGAGCAAAAGGGCTTATTCATTCGCTGGAGGAGGAACTTCTCCGCGTAACGGGGGGCAACCGTTTCGATATTCTGGTGAATAACGCAGGCATTGGAACCTCCAAGACCTTTGAAGAGACGACCGAGGAAAGCTTCGACGAGCTGCTTGCCGTCAATGTAAAAGCACCGTTCTTCCTGGTCCAACAGGCCCTGCCACTCCTGCGTGACGGCGGACGCATCGTCAACATTTCCTCCGGTGTTACGCGTATCGCCTATCCGCATATTATGGCTTACAACATAACCAAGGGAGCCATCAATACGTTCACCCTGCATCTCGCCAAACTGCTTGGTCCACGTGGGATCACGGTGAATTCGGTTCTTCCAGGCATCGTGGATACGGATGTAAATGCTAATTGGCTGCATACACCGGAAGGGCAGCGGCATGCCGCGGAGATGTCCGCGCTTGGCCGAATCGGTCAGCCATCGGATATTGCGGATGTCGTTGCGTTTCTCGCATCCAGCGACGGGCGCTGGGTAACAGGACAAATGGTTGACGCAACCGGTGGTTCTCATCTGTAAGTATAAGAAAAACGTCTATCGACGTACTCTCAAAGAAGACAGACCGCGTTTAGCGGTAGTTTTTCTTGCGATATCAGGCAGCAGATCCTCCGAAGTTTATACTTTCTGATATCTTAAAAGAAGCGATCCGTGCCTGGCATTAACGCCAAGCAGGATCGCTTTAATGCTTTATCTGCTGTTAATCGGATTCGTCAATCTGCTCGATATCGTTCTTTTCCTATGTCTGTCGTTTAATCAGATTCGCCCATTCGCACAACCGACTTTCGCTCCGCGTCCCAGCGCCATGATGGTGCCTTCCCCCGCACCTGCAAGCCTCCTACCCATTTATCGATCGTTCCGGTGCAGGCATAGTCGAACTTCCCGGCTAATACCTCCCGCCCTAGACTCGTCACTTGCAGCATCCGATCTTGGAAATGGGGTACAGCCCGTTTGAAGTCCGGAAACGGTGCTGTACCATCGATAACAAGCAAGGAATCCGGCCCCTCCGTCATCTTCGCCAGGTAATACCAGAACTCCAGATCTCCCATTCCGAGTGTATGGAGCTGGTCACCTACCTTTCGGAATAATTCATGAGGCTTATGGATTCCGCCCGCTACAGCCTCTAACGTGGTCTGCTCGATGATCCCGAGTCCATGGTTCACGGAGGGCAGCCGTGCCAGATGAGCTTCGAATGCAGCCCTAGCAAAAGGCAGTGCCGAGGAATCAACCTCCAGCATGCGCTGATGTTTCTCCGGCAGATCCGAGGTATAGGCTTCCCACAACATGCTGCCCAGCATGAGCTCTTCTTCTCCAATCGTGTGCCATGTGCCCGATAAAGTCTCAAGCTGCTCCGTGCTAAGCTGACCCAGCCCACGAAAAAGCTCGATGCCCGGATATGCGCCAATGCACAGCAGACTCAGCTTCGTATTTCCCAGTGACTGCTCCTTAAACCAATGCAGCAAATAAGACAGCATCGTCTGGTCAAACAGATCATGCTCAAACCAGAGCACGATTTCATCATATTGCTGAAAGTCCTGAAGCTTCCTCTCCTGCGACTCGCAGGTCCCCATATATTCCTTCTGCGGAATCCCCAGCGTTTGCTCCAGATACTGAGCTCTTGTTCTACGATGATCCGGCTCGTCCATCTTCGTGAAGACCGGACCGAACGAATAAAGTTCCCTCCACACCAGGATATCTCCTTGGATATTCCCCTGGTTCAGCTTATCCCCTACCGAATCCCCGTTAACGATATGCAGCATGCGTTTTCCTCCTTCATACAGATCGGCGAACACCGATACAAAGTCGGCTACATGAAGCGTGTTCTTCAGCTTCCGCCGGGCATCAAAGAGCCTCTTCTTCAAAGCCGGCAGGGATATGTCCAAATATTCCGAGATCTCCCGCAGGCTGTAGCCTTGAAAATAATAGAGCTGGACCGCTATCCGCATGCCGGGTGGCAGATCGGCGACAGTGGCATGCAGCTGGCGTACCATGTCTCTCCTCTCCACAACCGACTC
Organism: Paenibacillus lautus; assembly: GCF_050482385.1. Classification (GTDB taxonomy): domain Bacteria; phylum Bacillota; class Bacilli; order Paenibacillales; family Paenibacillaceae; genus Paenibacillus_AQ; species Paenibacillus_AQ lautus_B. Next base: position 170,283 of record NZ_JBCNHV010000013.1, on the reverse strand, counting down.
CAAGCCTCGCTGATCTCCAGCCGGCAGCTCCACCTCATGCAGCGGAAACGTCTGCAATTGCTTGCGGCGCAAGTCTCTGTAACACTGCCGCTCAACGATCACTTTGAACCATCCGGGGAAACGCCGGGGATCCTGCAGCTTATGCAGATTCGCAAAGGCCTCCGTAAATGCCTCCTGCACGACATCTTCCGCTAAATGGGGATCCTGCAATTTATCGTAGGCCACGGTCAGAGCCATGCCGGTAAAATGCCGGACCAAGCTTTCCTGAGCCTCCGCACTGCCCCGCCGGGCTTCCTCAATCCACTGGAACACGTTCACTAAAGCCTCCCTTCTTGGTGTCTCTATCTCTAAGTGCCGATTCCTATAAAAAAGGTTACCTCAGATTAAAATATTGACATTCACCTAACACCTGTGTGATGATTCTCATCATATTCATCTTGTTCTCTCTTCACATTTGAAAAGAGCAGCGCTGATGAATTTAAGAACAACATACCACACGGCTATGAGAAGAAATAGTAGCTTATCTCTCGAGGTCCAAGCGAACCGGCGAATGGTGCGAGGCCCGGTACCCCGGAATAAGTGAATGGATCTTCTGGCTTCAACCCGAACCTCCGCTCTGTGCCGGAGCAGTAGGCCTTGACGGCTCTCCACCGTTATTTGGGGAGATATGGCAGGAATAATGGTGCGTTTTTCCCCATTTCCACGTCATGCTAAAGAGCGACCGTACAGTCGAATTCGGGTGGTACCGCGGAGTTACACTTCGTCCCATAGAGGGATGAGGTGTTTTTGTGTTGTTCGCAAACAATCAGGAGGTGTGTTATGAAACGATTATTGTCAGGTATCAAGCCGAGTGGAGATTTGAATATTGGCGGATATGGAGGTGCTCTCCGTCAGTATGTGAAGCTGCAGCATGAGTATGAGTCCTATTTCTTTGTGCCGGATCTGCATGCGATAACGGTCTATCAGGATCCCATGGAACTGCACCAGCGCACGCGGGACATTGCCGCTCTGTACATCGCATCGGGCATCGACCCCGATAAAGCGACGATCTTTCTGCAATCACAGGTCCCTGCGCATGCCGAGCTCGGATGGTTGCTGGAGACGCAAGCGCATTTCGGGGAATTAAGAAGGATGACCCAGTTCAAGGAGAAATCCGAAGGACAGGAAGCGGTAAGCTCCGCGTTGTTCACGTATCCCGTCCTGATGGCTGCTGATGTGCTGCTCTACCAGGCAACGCATGTGCCTGTCGGTGACGACCAGAAGCAGCATCTGGAGCTGACCCGTGATGTAGCCGAGCGCTTCAATAACCGGTATGGACGCACATTTACGCTTCCCGAGCCGATCATTCAGGATATTGGCTCCCGCATCATGGGCCTTGACGATCCGTCCAAGAAAATGAGCAAGAGCAATCCGAACAAGAACAGCTGCGTCCACATGATGGATACGCCGGAGGAGATCCGCAAAAAATTCTCCAAGGCCGTCACCGATTCCGAAGGCGAGGTCCGGCACGACTGGGAGCAGAAGCCGGCGGTCAGCAATCTGATCGAGATTTATTCCGTATTCTCCGAGGAAGCCATCCCTGTGATTGAGAAGCGGTATGAAGGCCAAGGATACGGCACGTTCAAGAAAGAATTGGCCGAGGTGGTCATCGAAAAACTTCAGCCGATCCAGGAGAAGTTCCATCAAATCGTGAATTCCTCCGAGCTTGATCGCATTTTGATGGACGGAGCGAAGCGGGCTTCCGAAACCGCAGTCCCAACACTGCTTGCCGCCAAAAAAGCGATGGGATTGGTCACGTTCTGAAAGAACCGAGAGGGCGTCCCCTTGATGACTGTTTCCTTATCGGGAATCAGAACAAGGGACGCCCTGCTTATTTTTGTTGGCTTGCCTTTTTACATTGTACACAAGCGCTACGCCGCTCTAGTCTGTCCCGCCTCGCCTTAACCTCATGGTTCTTCTTATTGCCGACTTATTTATTGAAATGCCTGCCATGTCGTTGCGGCCCCCTTGACATCATCTCCCTATCGTAACCGTAATCGTATTCCCTTGATCAGGAACGGTGATCGCCAAGATGCCGCTCTTCGAATCCGGGAAAGGACGCAGCTCGATTTGATAGGCGTCCGTACCGGCAACCGCCACGCCGCCCTTGGATATCGATTCCAGATGGGGATGGTAAATCAATGTCTCACCAACGGATGAAACGAAATCTATACTTAAACTGCCGTTATCATGATCATAACGGTATGCTAAGAGCACGCCGGCTGTCGCTTGCGGATAACGATTGATAGGCTATACTGTAAGCGGTTGCAGCTGTGTCGTAAATAAATAACAACCCGGTATACAGCAGAAAGATTAACCACTGATCCCATGCGGGATTAGACAGCATCATGAGGAAGGAGGCAACGATCATGAACGGCACCGTCACCCTCATGATATAGACATATTTCCCACGGTGCGCGCGATGCCTCATTCTGTCGATCCATACGCCCAGCACCGGGTCGTTAATCGCGTTCCAGATGTTATAGATAATGTACACCCAAGCGACATACTTCGGACTGAGACCGATGATATCCGTGTAATACTTCAAGAACACATTGTGGATGAGCACTCCTCCGACTGACAGGATCGGACCAGGAAGAGCCAGACGCCATTTCTTCCCTAAAGTCAGTCCGGTAGCAGTGAAGCGAAAGGCTTGGCGCAAGGCACTTCGCGCTTTACTCAACATTTTCCATCCCCCGATCGTTCAACGTTTCAACCAGATCCTGTATCCTGAACTCATTGTAAACCATGGAGTAACTCCAGATGAAATAGCTTTGTTCATTTTTTTCCAATAGATTTTTCGCCGGAAGAACGGGTTTTAGACTAATGAAAAAAGGAGCTGTGCTGGTTAAGCAAGCCCCTGATCGCTTATAGTCGGCCATCCTATGTGCAGTACAAGGTGACCTCACCATTAAATTTAAATATAGCTCTGTGTATCTCTATTTCTCCCAAACTTGTAGGTAGCAGTCAGCGATAAGGCCAAAGCAAAAGCCAGCAGAATCGCCACATTTAGCATGATGTCATTCAGCTTGCTTCCTTGCTGAAGCTTGCCAAACGTATCGAGCAGCCAATACTGCGGCAGGAAATCGGCGATTCGCTGAATCGCTTCCGGCATCACGGAGAGCGGGAATACGCACCCTGCCAGCAGCGAAGTCGGCATGATTACCATCGTCTGGATTCCGTTAGCCATCATGGTGCTGTCCGAGAACGCGACAATGACCTGCGATAAACTAACCGCGACCAGAGCGAACAGCGACAGGATCAGGAACATCTGCCACAACGGAATGCCTGGCTCGATGTGAAAGAATCGGGTCATAACAAACAAGGTGGCGGCAATCTGGATCATCATCAGAACGATGTTCACGATAGCATTCGAGAAGACGTAACTGCGGGCCGTAATAGGCGACGATAAGAGTCTATAGTACGTACGGTTCTCACGATCGCGGATTGTCAATGCCGATAGATTCACGGCAGAAAATAACATGAACACAACCAAGTATCCAATCGTCCGGTTGGTCATATCATGATTGGCCGATTGATCCGCAATCGTAGCCGTAGATAATTGAAACGTTGAACTGTGATAACCGCTGTATAAGTCGTTAAACGCGGCGGTATCGCCACCCGTTATAACCCCCATGGATGAAATATTCTGGACGTACGCGTTCAGATACGATTTGACATACCCCGTAACCTGAGCTCCCTTAATCGATTCGAGCCGGACCGGCTCGGGTGCCCCCTGAATTACACTTTGGGCAAACCCCTCGGGGAAGATCAGCACCGCGTCCAGCTCACCCGACACAATCAAGTCATCGGCTTCCGATTCCTTAATGACCGATGTTTCGGTATGTTCCAGGCGAGCGATAAAATCAATCGTATCCTGCGTGACCTTCTGTCCGACGTCGTGATTCACGATGCCAATGGTAACGGAAGTCTCTCCGGCACCCTTGTAGATTAAGGTGGATAGCAGAATACCGACAATGGGAAGCGCAATAACGAGCAGCAGATTTTTATAATCCTTCGACAAGGTCAATATGGTCTTACGAATGAGCCAGAGCATATCCTTCAACATTACAGCCCCTCCCTTCTTCGCATCGAAATCATGGCTATGGCCAACAGCAGGACGGAAAAACCGACATTCAGCATCATCGCCTGCATGGCGGCCGACCCATTGCTTGAATAGATGAGTTGCAGCAGCGCTTCATTGGACCAATGCAGGGGAGAGTATGTTGCAGCCTCCCTCATGAATCCCGTTGTGCTTGCAACCGGCGTATATCCTCCCCCAAAGAACGCAGCCAGTTGAATAATGACCATGATGACAGCCCCGGCTGCATTTCCTTTCAGCACATAACTGATGCCGAGTCCGAGGCTGAGCGCAAACAGGATCTCGGTAAACAACACCAGGAATACCATGATGGGGTTCTCACCCCAATACGCATTGAACATATACTTGCTGATCAGCACAACGATGATGACAAATACGGCATTGATCGCGAGTGTGCCCAATATTTTCCCGGCAAAAATTTCGGCTTTCGTCACCGGTGAGGCCAATAGGCGCTGCGCGGTGTTACGCTTTCGCTCACTATCGATTAATCCGCCTGCCGTCAAGGCGCTGTACAGAATGATCATCGTGGTGACCGCAATGGAAAAATAATCGAGTGAACCCGGCTGCCTCGCTCCCTGAATGGAAGCCTCAAGCACATAGCCCCTCCCTCCATCTTCCGCAATAAACGGCTTGCTCTCATATTCCGGATCGATTTTCGCTGCTGCGGCTGACAGCCGGTACCGGTCGGTGAATGCAGACAACATCCCCTGCACAATCCCGTTCTCTATGCTGTTGCGGCTGTTACCCTCGTAGTTGATACCATTACCGTCTATTTCCACGTAACCGGTGTATCGATTGTTTCTCACTTCCTGCTGTCCGTTCATGCCTTCCTTGGCCTGCTCAAAGAGCATGCCCGATGAACGTTGTGCCTCCTGCGTGAATGCCTGCCATTGCTCCGTAAGCGCGGGTTCCGTTCCGCTGTCATGGTATAACACCTTGATGTCTCCAATCGCAGTACTGCCGTTAAAAGCGCTCGATAGCGCCGTCCCTAGGATCAGAATGAGCAGCACGGGCGTTGCCAGCATGAATACCAGCATCCGTACCTCCCGGACGATCTTCATCTCCTTTAGTGCGATTCTCAGTACGTTCATATCCTTCCACCCCCTCTTCCCTGGTCTGTTAATCCCGGAGGCTCCTGCCGGTCAGCGTCAGGAACACCGTTTCCAAATTCGGCTCAGAGGCTTGAACGGAACGAATCTCGATGCCTTGCGCCGTGAATTGTTGAATGATTTTATTCAAGTTATTGACCTCTGCATCGGAGCTGATGTGCACGATATTTCCCTTCACTTCAACCGCTTTGACGCCTGCAATCTCCTCCAACTTGCTCACTTCGAGATGGGCGGCCGATTGTACTTCAATTCCGATATCCTTCTGGTCCGTGATGATGGCCTTCAGCTGTGCCTTCGTGCCCTCTGCTATGATCTTGCCGTGGTCGATAATGGCAATCCTGGTGCAGAGCTCCTCCACTTCCTCCATATAATGGCTCGTGTACAGGATCGTGCTGCCCATCTCGTTCAGCTTCCTGACCGAATTCAGGATATAATTCCTCGATTGGGGATCGATGCCGACGGTCGGCTCATCCATGATGATCAGCTTTGGTCTGTGGGCAATTGCGCAGGCGATATTCAGTCGTCTCTTCATGCCCCCGGAGAAACTCTTCGGGTACATCTTATGTTTGTCGCTGAGTCCGACGAAGGCGAGGGCCTCCTCTGCCCTGCTCTTCAACTCCGATCCTCTCAATCCATACAATCCGGCAAAAAAATGAACATTCTCATAGGCGGTCAGATCCTCATATATCGCGACCTCTTGCGGAACCATGCCGATCTGCTGCTTCGCGAACTTTCGATGTTTCAACAGATTCTTGCCCAGAATATGAACCTCTCCTTTGGTCATGGGCATCAGCGACGATATGATGTTGATGGTCGTACTTTTCCCTGCTCCGTTCGCGCCGAGGAAGCCGAAGATCTCGCCTTCCCGTATATTCAACGACAACTGGTCTACCGCTATGAAATCCCCAAACTTCTTCGTGAGCCCTTTGATCTCCAGCACGTTCATACGTTTTTCGCCTCCATATTTATCCACGCATCAACCGGTGGACTTGATCTGTATGTATCGTACGAAAAAAGGATGCCCTTGCGATAGTGCACAAGTTCATCCTTATCCATGAGAATCTTCATGTTGTTGAGGACCCAAATCCTCACCCTTTTGGGGAGAGGAAATTCCCTCGGTCCAATCTCCATAGTCCGCCAAATCAAGCTTACCGAGTGTTAGCTGTAAGGAATCAAAGTGGTCACCGAGAAGCCGCTGGAGCCATCTACGATCACGGTTCCATTCACGACCGCTGCGCGCTCCTCCATGCCTACGATCCCAAGACCCTTGATGACCTTCTGCATGCCCTTGCCATTGTCGCTGACCTTGGCCTTGATCATGGTGCCCAGAACCTCAATATGTAACGAGACTGCCGTTGCATTAGCATATTTCATCGTGTTGGTTAACGCTTCCTGGGTGTTATCCTGAATGATTTTCCACTGCAGCGGCGTGATTCGATCCACATTGCCCTCATGCGTCAATACGGTCTTGATCGAATGCTGAGCGGAGAACTCCTCCAGAAATAAACGCATCCGGTTGATGCCGAGCTGTTCCGTAGGCGGCTTCACATTCTTCAGGACCAGCCTGATGCTCTCAATGCCTTCTTTGGAGATCGATATGGCATTCTGCAGCAGCTCGGCGGACTTGTCCGGATTCGCTGCCATCAAGCGCTTGGCCGCTTCCATCTGAATCAATGCACCCGTCATGGAATGCCCGATCTTATCATGAATCTCCTGAGACAGCCGGTTTCGCTCTTCCAGCTTGAACATGTATTCAAACTGCCGGATGTACTCATTATTTTCGCTTAGCCGCTCGGTCAGCCGATCCAGTTCAAGATGCATATGCTCATTCTGCTCCTGATAGGATGCGACTCGGCTTACAAAAGTTCTTAGCATCGTGAGATAGATATAGGATAGAACGGATATAAAGACATAGGTAATGACAAGTTCGTGAGGCACCATCAGCGCTGGAACCATCAGGGGGATCAGGATCATCCAGCTCCTGCGAAGACATAAAGACAGCAGCTCATACAGGTTCGCGGGAAGCAGCATGAACAACAGCGGATGGATGTAGAATGAGGAAGCCGCGACAACAAGAACAGCCAGTACCATGAAGAACGGCTGTACATTCCGGCTCTTGAAAATATAGACGGATACATTCACGGACAGGTAGAGCAGAATGACAAGGATATACCACGGTGTTATCGCAAGATCAGAGGCATAAGATTGGCCGATCACATACAGGAACAGAATCGTTTTAAAGCCGATGATCCACGATTCGGCATAATTTCGGCGTTCGCTCACTTATTCACTTCCCCCGTCAGATAAAAAATCGCAATCTGGGTTCGATGCTCAAGACCTGTCTTGCTGAGAACCGAAGTGATGTGATTGGCAATCGTGCCTTCGGAAATAAACAGCTTCTTCGAGATTTCCTTGTTGGCCAGCCCTTTGGCGATAAGCGCCATAATATCCAGTTCCCGTTCGGTGAACAGACTCCGGTCGAACTTGGTACCGCTGTCTTCCTTGTCCGGCTTTAGCCCGGATTTGATTTTATCCAGCACGACGTCCTGCAGCACATGATGGCCGTGGTACACGGTTTTGATCGCATCGCGAATCCGTTCCGGATCGTTATTCTTCAGCAGATAACCCTTGGCGCCGTTTAGGATCGCGTCGGTAATGTATTCATCGTCGTCGAAGGTCGTCAAGATCAGCGTTTTGGTCTTGGTACGCTCCGTGAGCTGTTTCGTGGCCTCAACGCCGTTTAGATTCGGCATCCGGACGTCCATCAGCGCCACGTCCACTTCATGCGCTTCACAATAGGCGACCGCTTCCTGGCCGTCTTCAACCGTTGCTACCACGTCGAACTCATCAAACGTGGCCAGAATGATTTTCATGCCTTCCCTGATAAAAGAGTTATCGTCCGCTATGATCACTTTAATCCTCAACTTACGCTCACACTCCCTTATTCAGGATTATACAGGCTGTCATCATGAAGAACGATAGTATTTTATTCACCTGAAGAAAAGGGTGACTGTCACGATGCTGAGCACCTCTGCCATGTTCCCGGCCACATGGTCCAACCTGCTTAAGCAGAGCAAAAAGCAGTGCGGGTACACACCCCACACTGCCCATTCGCCAGCCTATTCGATTAGTGCGTGTTCAAAAAGTCGGATTTTCAGCACCGAGGCAAGCAGCAGAACAAGGAAACCTCCGGCGACAGACCACAGTACGGCAGCATTCGCGGAAGATGCGGAAACTCTGTCAAAATACATTACATCTCTTAGAGCCGAAGCAGCAAAGCGCAGCGGCGTCCATGAGTACAGCCAATTCTGCGTTGCCTGCGGCAGAAACTCCGGTGCCATATTGAGAAGCGGCATCGAGAAGAACATCAGGACAAGATGCCCATAGCGGGGATTCCCATCCAGTTGAGCAGGGTCGACTGAAGGAGGAAAAAAGCAGAGCCGGCAAGCCACAACATCAGCCAAACTCGGTCCCCGTTAGCAAGCTCCATGCCATACCAGGAAACCGGAGGCTAGGCCAGCCAGCAGTAAACCAGCAGCCTGGATAAGATCAAAGAAGAGGTGCTTCAGAAGATTGAAAACATCGTGGTCCATATCGATCCCAGGGATTCCAGAGACTATGCAGAAAAGGGTGAGCCTTATCCAGCGTCAGAACAAATATTCGAGGAGCTCATCTTGCATGCCGCCTTCTTCCGAGCCATTATCGGCCCGAATGGGGACATATCCTTCGTTCGACAATTCGGGGAGTTCATGAAGGAGCATATGTTTGCTAAACATGCGTTTAGAATGCCCGCAGGTGATAATCAAATTATTCCGAGCGATTACCTGATTGCGTATATGACCTCCGCCAATATCGGCCTGGTCATACACTGGATCGAGTCCGGCATGAACAAATCCGCAAGAGAAACACAATAAAGAAACAAACAAAAAAGAGAAGCGGGGATTCCCTCGCTTCTCTTCTATACTTAATAACATAGGCACATTGCCTGCTTCGCTAATTGATCAATTGTTTCACTAATTCGCGATTGCGCTCCTTGAACACATCATTGTGCGAAGAGACCATCGCGTACTTTTTGGCATCCGGCTCGATGTACTGCTTCGCGCTGTTCACTGCGTTCGCGGCATCCTGGAAGGCGCCGGCAATGAGGTGCAGCTTTCCGTCAAAATGCAGGATGTCGCCCGCGGCATACAATCCCGGTATGGAGGAGTTACAGCTTGCGTTGCCCGCGATATAGTAATCATCCACCCGATGAATATCGAGTTTGCTGTTCTCCAGCAGCGACATATCCCGTTCATAGCCATGGTTAATAATCACTTCGTCCACGGCCAGACAGGAAACTTCCCCCGTCGCATTGTTGGTCAATTCTACCCGTTCAATCACCTCATGATTGTCTGAAGCAATGAGCTTCGTAATCGATGTATTGAGATGGCAAGTGGCCCTGCTGTTCATCAGCTGCTCGACCTGCGCTTCATGGCCTGACAATTCGTCCTTGCGGTAGGCCAGGTACACCTTCTTCGCCACAGGCTCCAGCTCGTTCGCCCAATCCACGGCCGAGTTTCCTCCGCCGGACACGATCACCGTTTTGCCCTTGAAGTGCTGCAGGGACTTCACCGTATAGTTCAGATTTGCCACCTCAAACCGCTCGGCTCCTTCAATCTCCAGCTTCTGCGGATTCAGGATGCCCCCTCCAACCGCCACAATAACCGTTTTGGACAAATGCACGCCGGAATTCGCCGTATGTAATTCGAACAACCCTTCCTCATTGCGGGCAATCGATTCAACCTTCTCGTTTAACAGCACTTCGGGATTAAACGTCAAGCCTTGCTGGACCATCTGTTCGATCAGCTTCGCACCCGGAACGGGTGTCAGCCCGCCGACGTCCCATATCATTTTTTCCGGATAGACGTGAACCTTCCCGCCAAGCATGGGTTGATATTCTATAATCTTGGTCTTCATGCCGCGCAGTCCACTATAAAAAGCAGAATATAATCCTGCTGGTCCTCCACCAATAACCGTTACATCAAATATCTCTTTCCCACTCATGCATTTCACTCCCGGTCTATAGATTAAAAGGCTGTTTGTGATCACCTTATAACGTAAATGATTATCATTATCAATTAGTATACGTTGCCTTTCTTCGTTTTACAATCAAACATTTAGAAAAAATTCATTTTGTCACAATTTCGCCTATATATAGGTATGTAACACCCTACCAATCTATATATGGATATTATTCGGATGAACATGAATATTATTTAAAATTTCCATTAAGATATTTATTGACAACGACGCGGCCCCCCATTATATTTATGGATGAAATTGAGAATCATTATCGTTTGATAGCCAACTACTCTGGAGGTGAAATGATGATTCGCCTAAGTACAGATCAAATAAGCGTCGGTTACGGCGAGAATCTGATATTGAATCGTCTTAATGTAGATATTCCCGATAAAAGAATCACAACCATTATTGGGCCTAACGGCTGCGGCAAATCCACTCTTTTGAAGGCTGTTACCCGCATTATTCCTTACCAGTCCGGTGCTGCCATTCTGGATGGAGAAGAAATCGCCAAGATGAACACCAAGCTGCTGGCGAAAAAGCTGGCCATTCTGCCCCAGACTCCAGAAGGACCGGGCGGGTTGACGGTGGGCGAGCTTGTCTCCTACGGCCGATATCCTCATCAGCGCGGTTTTGGCCGCTTGACCAAGCAGGATATGGAAGTGATTGACTGGGCGCTGGAGGTTACCGGAACCCAGGATTACAAATATCGCTCGGTGGATGCTCTGTCTGGCGGACAAAGACAGCGGGTGTGGATTGCGATGGCACTTGCTCAGGAGACCGAAATGATCTTTCTCGACGAGCCGACCACGTATCTGGACATGGCGCATCAGCTTGAAATCCTGGAACTACTGGAGAGGCTAAATATCGAGCAGGAGCGGACCATTGTTATGGTTCTGCATGATTTAAATCAAGCCGCCAGATTCGCTGACTACATTATCGCGATGAAGGACGGAGACATCATTCAGGCCGGAGATCCGGAAGCCGTCATCTCACACGACGTGTTGAAGAAAGTATTCCATATCGACGCCGAGATCGGCCGCGATCCGCGCACGGCAAAACCGATCTGCATCACATACAATCTATTAAAAGGAGAAAAAGAGGATGTACTCAAAACGGAGCAAAACGACAACTACGAAGAAACTACTCATCCCGTTTATAGCGCTGCTGCTCATTCTTAGTGCTTGCAGCAGCAAGCCTGCAGAGACAAACAGCAACAATACAGGAACGGCCGAAACACCTAAAACAGAACAAAGCGAAACTCCATCCGGGACCATTACATATGAGTCCGAGAACGGACCCGTCGAAGTACCTGCCAATCCACAGCGCGTGGTTGTGCTGTCCTCCTACGTAGGCGACCTGCTTGCATTGGGCGTTAATGTGGTGGGCGTTGACTCCTGGTCCAAAGCCAATCCTGCATTTGCGGACAAAATCAAGGATGCCGAAGAAGTTACGGATGAAAGCCTGGAGAAAATCATCGAGCTGGATCCCGACCTCATCATCGGCCTGTCCAATATCAAGAACGTGGATAAGCTGAAAGAAATTGCTCCAACGGTGACCTTCACCTACGGAAAAGTCGATTATCTAACGCAGCATCTTGAAATCGGCAAGCTTGTGAACAAAGAAAAAGAAGCCCAGGCCTGGATCGACGATTTCAAACAACGGGCGCAAAAAGCCGGCGAGGACATCCGTGCCAAAATCGGAGAAGATGCAACCGTATCCGTGATCGAGAGCTTTAATAAGCAGCTTTATGTATACGGCGATAACTGGGGCCGCGGTACCGAAATCCTGTATCAGGAAATGAAGCTGAAAATGCCGGAAAAAGTGAAAGAGATGGCATTGAAGGATGGCTATTATGCCCTTTCCGCGGAAGTGCTGCCGGAGTATGCCGGCGACTATGTCATTTTCAGCAAATTTGCGGATGCCGATACGTCCTTCCAGCAAACCGAGACGTATAAGCAAATCCCGGCGGTGAAGAATGGCCGCGTATTCGAAGCAGACGGAAACCGGATTTATTTTAATGATGCAACCACGCTGGAGTACCAGTTGGAGTTCATTACGGAACATTTTCTGGGCAAATAGGATATAGGCTGCCCTTGCTAGACTTATTTAGATTGAATATTACAACTTTAAGATGAAAAGATGATTCCATGACAATGCCTACGAAACGGTCCATTCCTTTTTCCATCCAATTGATTGCGGGCATCATCGTATTTATAGGCATGTTTGTCGTTGCGATGGTGTTCGGCGCAGCTGAAACCAGCATCAAGGATGTATGGTTTGCCCTTACCACCTCAATGGAGGGCGAGAAATTATCCCTCCTGCGCGAAATTCGCCTGCCCCGTGAGGTTGCCGCCATTCTGGTCGGAGCCGCGCTCGCGGTCTCCGGTGCCATCATGCAGGGCATTACCCGCAATCCGCTGGCGGACCCCGGCCTGCTCGGCCTTACCAGCGGGGCGAATGCGGCGCTGGCATTTACGCTGGCTTTCCTGCCGGCTGCCAATTATTTTGGCATTATGGTGGCCTGCTTCATCGGAGCAGCAGTCGGTGCCGTGATGGTCTTCGGTATCGGAGCCATGCGAAAAGGCGGCTTCTCTCCCTTGCAGATGGTGCTGGCTGGATCAGCCGTATCCGCATTCCTGTACGCCATCGCTGAAGGAATCGGCATTTATTTTAAAATATCCAAGGATGTGTCCATGTGGACAGCAGGCGGTGTGATCGGCACATCATGGGGGCAGCTGCAGACGATATTTCCGTTTATTCTCATTGGAATTATGATTGCCATCATGTTATCAAGACAGCTGACCATCCTTAGCCTGAGTGAAGAAGTCGCCGTCGGTTTGGGACAGAACATAACTGCTATCAAAGGCGTCCTGTTTGTCGTGATTGTCCTCCTGGCAGGAACCTCTGTGGCGTTGGTGGGGAATTTGGCCTTCCTCGGCCTGATGATACCCCATATCGTCCGCGGTATCGTCGGAACCGACTACCGCCATGTCATTCCGATGTCCGCCCTGGTGGGAGCTATCTTCATGCTGTTTGCCGACACGGTCGGACGAACGCTGCACGCTCCCTACGAAACACCCGTAGCCGCTCTGATCGCCATCATGGGATTGCCCTTCTTCCTGTTTATCGTACGCAAAGGAGGGCGGGGAATGTCATGATTCATCCATCGTTATTAAGAAAACAACGCATTACGTTTCTGGTCTTGTTGATCCTTACAGTGGTTACTGTCCTCGTTGGTTTGGGTCTCGGTTATTCGTCCGTTAGCTATGACCGAATTATTCCAACCCTGCTGGGCCAAGGCAGCTTCAAAGAGAAATTCATTATCTTCGATGTACGCCTGCCACGCATGCTCATTACTTTGCTGGCCGGAATGGCGCTGGCCTTATCGGGTGCCATTCTGCAGAGTATCACCCGAAATGATCTCGCGGATCCCGGCATTATCGGAATTAACTCGGGTGCCGGGGTTGGCGTGGCCGTATTTTTCCTGTTCTTCCCGATCGAAGCCGGCTCCTTCATTTACATGCTGCCCTTGGCGGCATTTATCGGAGCTGTGCTAACGGCCGTGGGCATCTACCTGTTCTCTTTCCGAAAAGGCGAAGGCCTGCAGCCCGTTAAATTGGTGCTTACCGGTGTCGGGTTCTCCATGGCACTCTCGGGCGTCATGATTGTGCTCACATCATCTGCCGAGCGGACCAAGGTCGATTTTATCGCCAAGTGGCTGGCTGGAGGGATATGGGGAACGGATTGGCCTTTCATTGTGGCGCTGCTGCCCTGGCTGATTATCCTGATTCCATTCACCCTGTACAAAGCGCAGCGCATGAATCTGCTGGGATTAAGCGATCCCGTGGGCATCGGCGTCGGCGTATCCATTGAGAAGGAGCGCATCGTGCTGCTTCTGGCCGCCGTAGCGCTTGCAGCATCCGCGGTGTCGGTCACAGGCGGCATCACGTTCATCGGACTCATGGGCCCACATATTGCCAAAGCGTTGGTTGGCCCGCGGAATCAGATGTACATTCCGATTGCCATATTGATCGGGGGCTGGCTGCTGCTGCTCGCAGACACGATCGGACGCAACATCGTGGATCCTGACGGCATCGCCGCTGGCATTATGGTTGCTATCATCGGTGCGCCGTATTTTGTATATTTGCTGCTTAAGAAAAAATAACCGTTATTCTCTTTCAACGGAACGCCTAATAGCCCCTATTGCACTCTTTCAGAGGTGTAATAAGGGCTGTTTTGTATGCGGTCACTCGCTTTTTTTCATACATAAAATCCATAAACAAGGTAATATAAGGAAATAAAGAGGGCCCCGCATGGATGCCCTCTTTATCGCGCAGGTAATAAACTCCTCGCGCCATTTGCCTTCACTTCTTCCCCCGGTTGGCCGCCTCCTCCAGACGGCGGAACCGTTTCAGATCAGCCTTCCGAATGGGAATCGGCTCGCGGCGCAGCAGCTTCACCACGGCAATGATCAACAACAGCAGCAGCACCGTAAACGGCAATGCCGCTATCAATGAAGCTGTCTGCAAGGCTTCCAGCCCGCCTGCATACAGCAGCACACCTGCTATCGCTGCCATGAGCGTGCCCCATACGATTTTTGCAATGTGAGGAGGGTTCAGGCTGCCATAGGTAGTCATGCTGGATAAGATGTAGGTTGCTGAGTCCGCTGATGTCACCAGGAACGTCAGAATAAGTAAAATCGCCAGCACATTCATGACCATAGAGAGAGGCAATTGGTTAAAGAGCTGAAACAGGGCCGATGTCACATCCGCATTAACGGCTGCGGCAATCCCGGTGCTCTTGTGCAGATCAAACCAGATCGCCGTCCCGCCGAATACCGCGATCCACAGACAGGCAATGACCGGCGGTACGACCATCACGCCCACAATGAATTCACGAATCGTTCTTCCCTTGGACACCCTCGCCACGAAAGCTCCGACATACGGGGACCAAGCAATCGCCCAAGCCCAGTAAAAGATCGTCCATTCCCGTACCCACGTGCCCTCTGCGTAGGGTTGAAGCCGCAGGCTGTACGATACGAAATTCGTAATGTAATCGCCCAGCGCCAATGTAAAGGTCTCCAAGATGAACACGGTGGGACCACTAACAAACACAAACAATAAAAAAATGAGCGCCATAGCGAGGTTCAGGTTGCTTAGGTATTTAATCCCTTTATCCAGCCCCGTTGTCGACGAGATCATATAAGCGACAAAAATAAGCCCCAACATCATTAACTGCAACCCTACACCATTGTTCACTCCCATCATCGTGTTCAAACCACCACTCATCTGCAGAACGCCAAGTCCAATGGAAGTCGCGATGCCCATGACCGTTGCAATCACCGCGAGGATATCAATCGTATTCTTCACACCACGCTTTGAGCCGGTGACAGGCTCCAGCGCTGTAGAAACCAGCCCATCCTTCTGCTTACGGAACTGAAGAAAGGCAATGACAAGTCCGACAAGGGCAAACACGGACCACTGACTAATCCCCCAATGAAAAAAAGAATAACCCATAGCCACACGTGCCGCGTCCACACCTAGTGCTTCGACGCCTCCGAACGGTGTCTTAAAAAAATGGCTCATGGGTTCAGCCACGCCCCAAAACACCAGCCCTACACCAAATCCCGCAGAGAACAGCATTCCGATCCAGGTGAAGAACGGATACTCGGGCTTCTCCTTATCTCCTCCAAGACGAATCGTGCCGTATTTACTGGTTGCCACCCAGATCAGAAATATAATAATCACAAAGATCGAGAGCAGATAGAACCAGCCGAACGTATTCGTCGTGAATCTGTACAAATACCCTGCCACTTCCCCGAAAGCTCCGGGCATAGCAGCCCCGAGAATAGCAAGAATGGCAATGATGACGGCCGAAACCGTAAACACGATGTTCTTGAATAAACTCCCTTTCATATGCTCCACCTCAGGCTATTAAGTCATCCATTCCTATACAGTATTTGTATTTAAACCAGAATTGATGTACTTAATCGGTGAATGTGTGCATTAAAGGATAATTCTTCTGATCGATTTTGGTTCGAATGTTATGGAATGAAGGTAATCATGCTTTTCGCTGTACAAAAAAAGCAATCCGGCTATGTCCTAAACAGCCGGATTGCGTCTTAAAATTCGTTACATTATTCCTTCACGAATTCCTTCGTGCTGCGCACGGTGTCAATTGGACGAACCATACTCTCGATCTGTTCGCGCTTTGGCTCCAGAAACGGAGGCAGGGACAACTTCTCGCCCAGCGTTTCATATGGCTCATCCCCCATGAAACCCGGACCGTCGGTTGCGAACTCAAACAGAATTTGCGGTGCCACTCGTGCATACAGGGACTGGAAGAAATAGCGGTCTACAAAGCCCGACGTATGGAACTGGAAGTCGTCCAGACGCTTGATCCAATGTTCCAGCACCGAGCGGTCCTCTACCCGGAAGGCCGCGTGGTGTACGGTACCGAAGCCCTGCTGAGCTCTTGGAAGCACGGCGTTGTACTCGACAACCACCTGTGCGCCATTGCCACCTTCACCAACCTCAAACAGATGAAGCGAACCTTCCTTGCCGATTTCCTCGAATTCGAGCACTTTCTCCATCATTTCCTTGAAATGATCGAAGTTGGACACCCGTACAAACACCGGGCCGAGTCCTGTAATCGCATGCTCCAGCGGAATCGGTCCCTTCTGCCAAGGAGTTCCTGAAGCCACACCCTCGTTGTTCTCATCGGAGATGAGCTGATACTGCTGATCGTCAAAATCAACAAAGGCGAGAATCTTTTTGCCAAACAACTCTTGAATGCCTTGATGCTTCACATCCATCCGGTCAAATCGCTTAACCCAATATTCGAGCGCTGCATCGTTAGGAACACGGAACGAAGTTTTGTAAATCTCGTCTGTGCCATGTCTGCCCTGCGGAATCCCCGGAAAATCGAAGAAGGTCATATCTGTGCCGGCACTTCCCTTGTCATCCGCAAAGAACAGGTGGTATGTCTGAATATCGTCCTGATTAACTGTTTTCTTCACGAGCCGCATGCCGAGCACATAGGTGAAAAACTCGTAGTTCTTCTCGGCACTGCTCGTAATGGCTGTTACGTGGTGAATTCCTTTTAATCCGTTCATGATTAATTCCTCCGTCTCTTATATTTAGAAAGTGTTTGCCCAACCTTCTCAAATTATTATTTCGATTTAAAACATCTTTAATTTAAGATAATAATATCACGGGAATTCTGTTCCGTCAACCTTCTACATTCAAAATCTTATTTAAGCCATGAACGATATACAAAAAACGGCCGGACATAAGAAATCCGGCCGTTCTATTTCTTTTCTTATAAGAGACTCTCCATGCCCGTTATGCGCCTGTATTGGATAACCCAATGACAGGAAACAGCTCGATGCGTTGATGGGTCTCCTCATGATACAACCATCTATCCCGAACATGATCCACAAACAATATGCCGTTCAGGTGATCAATCTCGTGCTGCATACATCTGGCCAGATAATCTTCGCCTTCCAAAACCACCGTCTCGCCTTGACGATTCAATGTCTTGACCTTAACCTTATTGGCTCTCTTCACATATCCGTAATACCCCGGATAAGAGAGGCAAGCCTCAGGGCCCATCTGTTCCCCGTCCATCTCTACGATTTCTGGATTAATCAGCTCGATCAATCCTTCTCCGCAGTCCATGACAATAAGCCTTCGTAATATACCGATTTGTGGTGCGGCAAGACCAGCTCGCCCTTCACCGTCATACAGCGTCTCCGCCATATCATCCAAAATCTTCAATACTCTGGCATTTACGGAATCGACTGGCCGGGCGGTCTTTCGCAAGATCGAATCGCCGAATGGGACAATAGCTTTTACCGTCATTCACTTAAGCCCCCTTAGTTCTAGAAGGAGGCGTATGCATCCATAAGTCACCTGGAGTACACTCTAAGGTTGTGCAAAGGGCATCTAACGTCTCTGCCTTCATCTGCCTGGGCTGGTTCGTCAGCAATGCACTAATGGAAGCAGCTGATAAGCTGTAATTCGCCTTCTCTTTCATCAGCCGCGCCAAAGCCGCTCCCGACCATATCCCTCTCTCCGCCATTACATTACGTAGCATCCATTCGAGCAAAGGGTACCCCTCCCGTTCCATTCAAATATTAGCTCACACCTTATTTTATTAGGTAATGCCTAATATCTCAAGCCCATTTCTTCTGGGGTCTAACCGAAGGAGTTCTTTACTACACTTAATTAAGCAGGTTTGGATTCGTTCCGCCTGCGCGGTTTCCGCTTAGAACTCGCAGACCTCCCTGCAAGGCTGGTCCCGATCACGCCGATTATGACAAGCGCTGCCCCGATGACATGATAGTAAGCCAGCTGTTCATTCAAGAAGGCAACACCTCCAAAAATGGTGACCACGGTAGCCAGATTGTTAAAGATGCCCATCCGGGACGCCTCGATCTGGGACAAGGCAAAGTTGGACAGCAGCGATGTTCCCAGGGAGGACAAGACTCCGAGATACAGAACCGCCCACACGAAGGACGGATGCAGGAACGGGTCAAAATAATGGGCAAGCGTCCCTTGCGCTGCATGCTGAACGACCGACATCAGGTTAAACAGCACGAATCCAATCAGCGACATAATGAACGTTATATCAAGTACCGGCTGCTTCTGCGTCAGCTTACGGGCCATAACGCTGTAAATCGCGTTGGACAGCGCCGACAGCAGAATTAGCACAATCCCGAGCGTACTCGATGTCTCGAAGGAAACGCCCTTCAGCACGAATATAGAAATGATCCCTGTCACCGACAACACGGTAAACAGCTTCTGTGTCCAACTGGAGCGTTCCTTCAATAGCAGCGAAGCCAGGACCATCGTAAAGATCGGTACCGTTGCGTGGATGATCCCCGCCTCGGCCGAAGAGGTGTAGACCAAACCAAAGGTTTGCAGCGTAAAGAACAGGAACGGGTAGAATATCGCCAACGGCACGATGGTCAGCAGCCGTCTCAGATCCAACGGAACCTTTCTACGGGCGATGAGGAGTGCAAGCGATGCGGCAATGAACGAAATAGTGAACCGGTGGGCCAATGTGTCCAGCGGGTTAGAGACGATCAGCGCCAGCTTCACAAACATAAACGAAAAACCAATGATGAATGTATATCCCAACGCGGCGGCATAAGCACGGCTTGTATTCGGCGTATTCATAATAAGTATATCTCCTTCATCTTCTCTATTTGAGTCCAACCAGGAGGTTGGTGCATTTGCTACTTATCTTACGGTAGGAAGGACTTCCTGACGATTTGAAATAACGCCAATTGTACCGGTACAGTTGGCGCGATGAAGGAAGTAATGACAAAAGGGCTGTTTCCCATCATCCCAAGATGATAGGAAACAGCCCCGCTCTACTTTCAATCCTATATGTTTCATAACAGGGATAGGCCTAGGCCTGCTCCGTTATCAATAACAATACTCGTTAATCACGTTTAACCATAATCCAGCCGTCGCCCTCCAGATGAAGCGTTGCGCCGAGCGCTTCTGCCATAAACCGGAGTGGGACGTAGGTAGATCCGTTGCTATGAACGAATGGAGCTTCCTGCAGCGTCACGTTTTTACCGCCGACACTGGCTGTTTTGGAGCCTACGGTCAACACGATTTCTTCCCCTGTCAGATCATTGATGACTTTAATTTTCTTCGAGCCTTTGGTCCACTTCACTTCGGCATCCAACTGGTCTGTAAGGTAACGAAGCGGAACGAAGCTCTGATTGTTCTTCTTCATTACACCATATCCATAATCATCGATTACGGGACTAAGAAACATCGATTTGTGCGTGATCTTCAGATCATCCTTCAACACGTTATAGATAAGGGAATCCTTCTCAAAGTTCCGCAGCACTTGGCCTGGCGTCACCGTCCCGTTCAGGACGTCGAGCACGCCCTTGGACGTGTCTACCTGATTGGCTTTGACCGCGCCACCGATGTTCCATACTTCACTCTCAGAATAAACCTTAAAGGACTTCAGCGGCAGTTCCTCCGAAGCAGGAAGTGCGACGTTCAATTCCAGCGCACTCTTGCGTGTATTCAGCTGCTCATCGAAGAAATAGTCCAGCTTGAGTATTGTATCCTTGCCGAAGACCGTTTCGGATCCAGGAATCTCCTCTAATAATTGTTTCTTCTGTTCATCGTAATTCACCATCAGCTCGCTCAATCCGCCATGAACCATTTCGTAAAGCGAAGCGACGGCTTCTTCCTTAGACTCTTGCGGCAGGAGCTCCACATCTTCGCCGTAGGTCTCGCCGATGCTGGTCATCATCGGATAAATAGCATCGTAAGCATCGCCTATCAACTGCTTCAAACCGGCTTCGTCCTTAAGCAAACTCTCTGCGAAGGGTTTGAACATATTCAGAATTTCCTCACCCGTCAGCTCCATATGAAGATGCGTCAGGTTCAAGCTTTCCCCGTTCACCTTCTCCTGAGCGGACTTCACCGCAATTGTCGATGGATTCGGGAAATGCTTCAGCACAAGCCCTGCCGCCTTCTTCACGACATCTTGAATCGCCTGCTCATACTGACTGGTATCCGGTAATCCGGGAACGGTTGTATCCATCGATAGATAGAACGGCTGCTTGGCGCCTTCCAATTGAATCGCCATTCCTTTGGAATCCATCGATATATGAAGCGGAATCTTCTTGTCCGAATATTGGACACTGCCCTGAATGGATACCGTTTTGCTATCCTGCACGATGGCATGGTCCATATTCAAGGATAATGAATTAATGAGATCAATCGCTTGTTTATCTTCAGTCGATAGGGCCTTGTTTGATGGCACCACCTCGAATCGAATACTTGCCTTGGATTCGCTGGATTTAACATCGAGACTGGTAAGCAACGCCTTGTTGATATCCAGTCCCCCGACAGCCTGACATCCTGTCATAACGACCAGCACTGCTGCAACGAGTACAGTCAACCATTTGAACTTCTTATACATAACGATAGTTTTCCCCTCCCAAGTCATAGGCTCATTTCTATTATGGGGATGTGAGGAAATGTTTGTAAATAGGTATTTTAGCCTCGTCACATGCGCACACGCAGAATGACTGCCCACAGATGGCACATATCGACATTTTGCTATACACTGGGAATGAAATATGGATAGTAAAGTGCAAGTTCAACAGTCAACTTTTTTAGCACCGGGATGGTTTGCAAAGGGGCTTTTGAACAACCCTATAAAGCGTGGTGAATCTCTTGTTTAAAATTATGTTAATCGAAGACGACGTGACCCTATTCCATGAAGTGCAAGAGCGCCTTTCGCAATGGTCATATGACGTTTATGGCGTCCACGACTTCAGCGCCGTACTTCAGGAATTTACAGCGGTTCAACCCGACCTGGTCATTATCGACATTCAGCTGCCGAAGTTTGACGGGTTCCATTGGTGCCGAATGATTCGGTCCCACTCGAACGTGCCGATTATCTTCTTGTCTTCCCGCGATCATCCGACCGATATGGTGATGTCCATGCAGCTTGGAGCGGACGATTTCATTCAGAAGCCGTTCCACTTTGATGTCCTGGTTGCCAAAATCCAGGCCACTCTGCGCCGGGTATACAATTACAACACCGAACGGACCGAGCTGAGAACATGGCGCGGAGCCACCATCGAATTCGGTAAAAATACCATTAGCAGCCCCCAGGGCACCGCGGAACTGACAAAGAATGAAATGTTCATTCTGAAAATCCTCATGGAGCGGAAGAATCAGATCGTCAGCCGGGAGGATCTGATCAAGAGCTTATGGGACAACGAGCATTTTGTCAGCGATAATACCTTAACGGTCAACGTCAATCGGCTGCGCAAGAAGCTGGAGCCCCTAGGCCTTGACCCTTACATCGAAACCAAGGTGGGACAAGGTTATATCGCCACGGAAGAGGCCCATGCATGATGATGGCCTATATTCGGGAACGACTAAGCTGGATTCTATTCTTCCTGTTTCTGCAGCTGCTGTTTCTATTTATAGCCGCCGTGGACTCCCAGATCCCTTTCTTGCCCATCCTTTATATCGTGTTTCTGTCGACGCTGTTCTTCATGGTGTTTCTGTTTGTGAGGTACAATCGGGAAACCAAGTTCTACAAAAGCCTCCAGGCTTGGGATGACACCTACGATTTAGCCGCCATCGGCGAGCCGGAGCACCCCTTTGAAGCGATTGCCATGGACATCCTCTCCCTCCAGACCGAGCGCTTCAAGAAGGAATCCTCCATGCGTCTAATGGAGATACAAGGGGAGAGGGACGAGCTGTTATCCTGGATTCACGAGGTGAAAACGCCGCTCACCACCATGCAGCTGATGATCGAGCGCATGGAAGACGAGACGTTAAAAGCTCAGCTCCAGTATGAGTGGCTCCGCATCCACCTGCTGCTTGACCAGCAGCTGCACCAGAAGCGCATCCCCTTTATCCAGAATGATCTGCTGATCGAGGTATCCGCGCTTGAGCCGATCATCTTCCAGGAAATACGTGCGCTCAAGTCCTGGTGCATGCAGAAAGGCATCGGATTTGATGTTTCCCTTGAAGTAACGGAAGTGCTCAGTGATGCGAAATGGCTGGGCTTTATCATCCGCCAGCTACTGACCAACGCGGTCAAATACAGCAGCGCTTCGGACATCATCATCGAGAGCAATCTTATAGATGATCATGTCAGACTTACCATCCAGGATTCCGGACGCGGTATTGATCCGAAGGACATGCCCCGGATTTTCGACAAAGGCTTCACCTCAACCACCTCGCATCAGGACAGTGCGGCAACCGGCATGGGGCTCTATCTGACGCAAAAAGTAACCGATGCCCTGTTGATCCGCATTCAGGTGGAATCGAAGCCGGGCATCGGCACCACCTTTACCTTGATCTTTCCGAAACGGAATGATTTTGTGAGCATGACCGGCATGTGACAACAATGTCACATGCTTTTGCGCTTTGTTCGGTGAATCGAAGGAAAAGGCGCTGCAACTCCTTTATGATAGGGACAGATAACGAAGGAGTGAGTGAAATTGGCAATTCTTGAAGCAAACCAAATTCATAAAAGCTACGGTAACAAATTCAATAAACAGGAAGTGCTGAAGGGCATCGATATCCGCGTGGATAAAGGCGAGTTCGTCAGCATCATGGGCGCTTCAGGCTCAGGGAAAACCACCCTGCTGAACGTGCTGTCCTCGATCGATAAAGTAAGCCTCGGCAGTATCAAAATCGAGGGTAAAGAATTTACGGGCCTTAAGGAGAAGGAGCTGGCAGAGTTCCGGAAGCATCATCTGGGATTTATTTTTCAGGAGTACAATCTGCTGGATACATTGACCGTCAAAGAAAACGTGCTGCTGCCGCTCTCCATTAAGAAGGTATCCAAAAAGGAAGCCGATCAGAAGTTCCAAAGAATCGCGACCGAGCTTGGCATCTACGAACTCAAGGATAAATATCCGAACCAAATATCCGGAGGACAAAAGCAGCGGACCTCTGCCGCCCGGGCGTTCATCCACGATCCGAGCATTATTTTTGCCGATGAGCCGACAGGGGCGCTGGACTCGAAGTCCGCTTCCGATCTGTTGAACAAGCTAAGCGAATTAAATCAGAAGATCGACTCCACGATCATCATGGTTACCCATGATCCCGTGGCCGCCAGCTATTGCACCCGGGTCGTCTTCATTAAGGATGGACAGATCTATACCCAGCTGAACAAGGGTGAGCAGTCCCGTCAGGCCTTCTTCAATGACATCATCAAAACTCAGGGCGTGCTAGGCGGTGTTCAGAATGAACATTAATTATCTGATCTACCGGAATCTGAAGAAGAATATCAAGAATTATTATCTGTATGTATTTGCGCTCATCTTCAGCGTGGGTCTGTACTTCGCGTTTGTCACGCTGCAATATGATCCGGCCATGGATGAAGTGAAGGGTTCGGTGAAAGGGGCTGCCGGACTCGGTGCCGCCTCGGTGCTGCTCGTGGCAATCGTAGCCATCTTCCTGCTCTACGCCAACACGATTTTCATAAAACGGCGCAGCAAGGAAATCGGTCTGTTTCAGCTCATTGGATTAACCAAGGGCAAGATATTCCGGATCCTTAGCGCGGAGAACCTGATTCTGTATTTTGGCTCGATGGTTATCGGCATCTTTGCCGGATTCGCTGGTTCGCGCTTGATCTTGATGATTCTGTTTAAGGTCACCGGCGTTGATACCGAAGCGGCTCTAACCTTCTCCACCGAGGCAATGATCCAGACCGTGATTGTGTTTGCCGCCATCTATGTGCTGATCATGATCATGAATTATACGTTCATCAAGAGACAAAGCATTCTGTCCCTCTTCCACGCGGTATCAACAACCGAGAACCGGGTGAAGAAAATGTCCTTCGCCGAGATGTTGTTTGGCCTGCTTGGCATCGGACTCACTCTTCTTGGTTATTATGTGTCGACCAAGCTGTTCAGCGGAGATTTTACCACCATGAACGAGCTGTTCATGGCCATGATCCTGATCTTGGGATCGGTTATCATCGGGACCTATCTATTCTATAAAGGGTCGGTCAGCTTTCTGTTCAACGCCATCCGAAAGAGTAAGGGCGGTTATTTGTCCCTGAATGAGGTACTGTCCCTCTCCTCCATCATGTTCCGCATGAAATCGAATGCGCTGCTGCTGACCATCATTACGACCGTGTCCGCACTCGCCATCGGGCTATTGTCTCTCAGCTATATCTCATACTATTCTGCGGAGAAATCAGCCGAGCAGAGCGTGCCCAACCATTTTGCGGTTGCGGACCAGAAGGATTACTCCGCCTTTATCCAGGCACTTACGGATGAAGATATCGAATTTAAGCAGACCGAACGGGACGTAATTCAGGTAAATGCAGACTTAGCCGACATTATCGGGGCCAGCCTGGAGGTATCTGGGCAAGTGGATTCCAGTTCCATGATCATTCCGGTCATCAGTGATGCCAGCGTGGAGGGCATTGATGTTTCCCCCGAGGAGACGCTGTTCACGGGATACAGTGACGCGATCCAGCAATTTATGGCGATTCAGACCACAGGGGAAATTGAATTCAAAAGCCCTAAACAAAGTATTAAGCAGGAGCTAATCGGCTTGGACAAAGAAGCCTACGTATCCTATTATTTTGCAAGCGGCGGCCTGCCGACGGCGATTGTGGACCAAACCGTATTTGATAAGCTGGTTCAGGATCTGGATCCGAAGATCCAGAAGAAGGCCAATGTCTATCACGGCATCGATATTGTAGATCCGATCGCCATTGATCAAGCCAATCAAATCTTTAAGAGCCTCGGCATTAGCGAGCGAACAGGGAACCTCTCTCAAACGGAAATGGTCTTCAACCAGAAGAGCAACATGGGCTTAATCATGTTCATCGTGGGATTCCTGGGCCTTACCTTCTTGATTACTTCAGGATGCATCCTGTACTTTAAGCAGATGGATGAAGCTGAAGAGGAGAAACCGAATTATACCATTCTTCGGAAGCTGGGCTTTACTCAAGGAAACCTGCTGAAGGGGATTCAGATCAAGCAGCTGTTCAACTTCGGCATTCCGCTGATCGTCGGGTTGTCTCACAGTTACTTTGCCGTTAAATCCGGCTGGTTCTTCTTCGGAACCGAGCTGTGGCTGCCCATGGTCATGGTTATGCTGCTGTATACTGCGCTGTATTCCATATTCGGGTTGTTATCGGTTATGTTCTATAAACGGGTAATTAAAGAAGCGTTGTAATCGAGGTGCATGGTTGGGCCCAGGAATGATTCGGGTTCCATCCATGCATTTTTCTTTTTTAGTAGGGAGATCTCTGGAGACCTGGGAGAAGTAACTTCGAAACATTCCAATCGTGGTCACTTTTTGGCGTGAAAACTGCGGATTACCATTCCAGCGCTCTGCAGCTCTTCTGCAGCTTCCGAATATACACAATCTGGCCGATATGATAGGCATTGTGCATGGTGGCATTGCTTATGATCTCCCACCACTTGGCCGGCTCCGGAAATCCGTTCACTTCCTGCTCAAGCTTGGCCTCTGAGAGCAGTTCTTGCCACTGCAATAAGACCGCTATCAATCGGTCTCTCAACTCTGCAAAGGTCGCGTGATCCGGAATGATGAAACTTAAATGATTGTCTCCAATAGAGGACACGGCATCTATCCGCGATTCACGGTACCTGGACTGCCACGTTTCATTCCAATACAGCAGATGCTGTATGATCTCAACAATGCTGTGACTATCGTTGGCAGGTGTCCAGAACGCTTCATCCTCGGTCAAATGCTCCACAGATTGCTGGAACGGGATATGCCAGCTGGGATCATTCGCATTCGCCAACAGTTGATTCATTAGAACATCATTTGCATGCGCCATGGGTCATTCACTCCTTCATGTGCCCGGTAATGAGCAGCATCACAAATCATGACTAATTTTACTATAGGATGAAGTCCTGTGATTCGCAGAAAATGATTAAAATTATTCTTTCTCGGCCAGTCATGCCCGCATAGGATCTACCTTACATGGAACAAGTCCAAATAATACTGCGCCGTTGGCGTATCATTCTTGAAACGCAGCTCGATTTTCTCCCCGCTTTCCTTGCACAACCCCACCGTGATCTCAAAATAGCTTGCTCCATGCATTGCATCAACTGGACTTGCATGATGGTCTTCCTCCGTCATCGTTGTCCGCTCGTTGATCGATAGAATCCGTTCGCAGCCAAAAGAAGGATAAGTCTCATGATATATATCCTGAAGTGACGATCGGATAACCGGGTATAGCTGCTGCAGCATGGCCTTCTCGAGCTGCTGCTCTCTAGACTTGTCTTGTGGCCGTGCGTAGGCTGCGCTTCCTATCGGGCCGAAGATGAGGAGGCCGCTTAGAAGCAGCAGACAGAAGAAGAATCGTGACTTCATGCGAGTTCACCTTTTTCGTTTTCTACTTAGGATTTCCTTTCTCATCTTATTTAGTCGGCGGCCGTGAAGGTCTCCACAGAATGACCACAATAACATAGACAGCAAAGAAAGAACACCCAGTACCACGGTTGACAGGGCAATTGAGATATGGATATAGGTTGAGCTATAGTAATGCGTTGATTACAGTCTCCAACAGTAGACCTCTTGAACCTTTGAACAAGATTGCATCACCTGGCTTCAACTTCAGCTGCAATATGTGGAGCAGTTTTTCCTTATCAAAAATGCCTGCACGTGCCCTTCTGGGAACCTATGCTCTGCCTCAGCTGCAATGTGCTGACCAAGCGCTCCAATCGTATAAACATACTCTATTTTATCAGGGTTAATAATCTTTCCCACGGCCTTATGATAGTCCACTTCATACTCACCCAACTCCAACATATCGCCCAAGACAGCATACTTGTGTGTATAACCCGATAAGTTCTCGAACGTTTGAATGGCAGCATTCATGGAGACCGGACTCGCATTCCACGCATCATTAATGATGGTAACTCCATTAGGAGTCAGTATCTTCTCCATTCTCATGCCTGTTAGATGTAAGGCTCGGAAGCCATCGTTTATGGTACCGGGATCTAACCCTACATGTACTGCAGCAGCAATCGTGGCCAGTGCATTGGTAATGTTATGAACCCCGATGAGAGGAATGTAAAACTTGTAATCATGAACTGTAAAAAAAGTACCGTCAGAACTGCTGCCTTCAATAGAAGCTGCATAATAGTCATTCGTTTTGCCATCTCCAAAACTAACCATTGTTATCGACTTTAATGATGATAGTTCCTTTAATTCGGCAGTTAGAAGCGGTTCGTCTCCGTTATAAACGAGCGTCCCACCATCGGGTATACCGCTTATGATTTCGAGTTTGGCTTCTGCAATGGCCTCACGGGATCCCAAGCTCGACATATGAGACACACCAATCATCGTAATGATCGCGATGTCCGGCTTGGCTATATGAGATAAACGCTCGATCTGGCCGCGTTCACTCATACCCATCTCGATCACCGCAATTTCCATGCTCTCATCCATATCCAATATAGTCAAAGGGACACCAATCTGACTATTCAAATTCCCGAATGTCTTATGGACTTGATATGTGGTGCCCAGCACGGCATTTAACATGTCCTTGGTCGTTGTCTTCCCATTACTGCCTGTAACCCCGATGACTTTAACAGCGAGTTCGCTACGATAGGCAGATGCGAGATGTTGCAAAGCCAGCAGGCAATCATCTACATAGATGATGGGAACATCGCTAGGCGGATGGGGGTGATCCTTTTGCCAAAGCGCTGCAGACGCTCCCTTGGCAAAGGCCTCATCAACATAGTAGTGGCCATCTAGGTTACGAATGATCGGAATAAACAGATTCCCTGGTTGTATGGTTCTCGAATCAATAGACACGCCTTCCATCTCACGTTCCTCAAACCGAGCCTCCAGCCCGCTTCCTCCGGTCATTCGCTCGATATCTCTTAACAACCTACAAATCATCAACTCACCTCACTTTGATCGCAATCTTATCCTCTAGCCAACGAATCGGCGACGGGCCCGGATACATCGAACAGCCTGCCCATATAATCACTCAGCAGGATGCCATCCGGGTCCAGCTCTTCCCGAACCGCACGGAATGCTTCCCACATCGGATACAGCTCCTTCAATTGAGCAGCCTCGAGATTATGCATTTTTCCCCAATGCGGCCGGCCGCCATACCGGAGGAAGATGTGCTCCATCGCATGGAAGTAATCTTCATACGGCATGCCTTTGTACATATGAATTGCAATGTAAGCGGAATCTCGGCCATAAGCGGGGCTTAGCCATATATCATCGCCCTTGGCATAGCGGCATTCCACGGGGAAATGCACATGATACTTACCGCGGGACAGCTCTGCCCGCATGTCTTCAATAACCGCATTCATCGACTCCACCGGAATGTTATACTCCATTTCGTTGAAACGTACGAGCCGCTGGGTCGCAAACAGACGATGGCTGTAATTCACTTTACGCCCCAGCGGAACCTGCGACGCCGAGAAACGGCTGACATACGGACTTGCCTTTGGCACCTTGCGGCACAGCTCCGAGATGAGACCGAAAAGGGTATTCTCCACCAACACTTCACTGACATAATCCCTGATCCGATGTGCTGTCACTTCTTGATCCGTCTTATTCATCAGCTTGATCTGGCACGGCTCCGCATAAGGGAACCAATAAAATTCGAAATGACGGTTCTCTTCCGCTAATTGAGCCTGCTGCTTCAAGCATTCGTCGAGTGGTACTCTCCTGCTTTCATATTCGATTTTGTACGCTGGCTCCAGCCTCAACGTCACTTGCACGATAATGCCGAGTGTACCCAAGGAAACCTGCAACGCCTTGAACCCATCGGGGTGCGATTCCCTACTGCATTCCAGCACCTCGCCTGTGCCGGTCACCACCGTCAATCCAACAACTTGTGTTGATATATTCCCGAATGCCCGGCCCGTGCCATGCGTCCCCGTACTAATGGCTCCCGCAATGGATTGCACATCAATATCCCCTAAATTCTCCTGTGCTAACCCATGCTGGAACAGCAGCTCACCGAGCAGCTTCAGCTTCGTCCCCGCCCACACAGTAGCTGTTTTGGCTGCTGCGTTAACATGGACCAGTCCCTGCATGGCGTCCAGGGAGATCAGGCAGTCCTCAGATGCCGCAATGGGAGTAAAAGAATGTCCTGAGCCAACCACCCGCAGTCGTCTGCCCTCCTGCCTGCACATCTGAACCATCTTCACCACTTCCGGTATGGATGCAGGATACAGCACCGTTCTTGGATTCGCTCGTACTGATCCCGACCAATTGGACCATTGGACCTGCTTCATAGAAAACACTCCCCCATTCCACGGTAGGTGGCATATTCGCCCACGATACGGCCCTGCGACACTGCATACAGCACCTTGAACCGTTCGCACAGCTCCCCGGCCTTTGCATGACGGAAGAATACCGGATCTCCCAGGTCGAGCTGGACATGAGCAGGCAAGCGCAGCGGCGTTTGCACCTCACCGGCGCCCTCCAGCGAGAACAGCTCCAGTCCTTCAGGCAAATAGGGCTTCGCCAGCTTATCCTTATCCGCTGTTCCCGATGCCGTATATCCCCCACCCATGCAGGTCACGATCCCTGCCTTCGGTATGCGCACCACCTCTATGGCATAAGCTGCTGCCGGCTTATAACGGAACGAGGCGTAATGATCGAACAAACCCGGTGCATAGAAACCTGATCCGGCGGTGATCTCGGTTACCCACGCCTCCTTCCGGGAGCTGTCCAAACTTCCGGTTCCTCCTGCATTGACGAAGCGTAGCCGGATTTCCAGAGCGTTAAGCCGCTCCACAACTTCCTGCCTCCGTTTGGCAGCTTCGATGATGGAGCGGCTCTTCAGCCACCGGACCAAGGTATTCTTTACATATTTTCGGGCTGCATGATCACCCACGCCTGCCACCTGCGCCTCGTAACCCATGATGCCATCCAAGCGAAGCCAAGGGGAGCCGATAATCCGTTCTACAATGGGATACATGCCCTCCCAAGAATGGACGGGCGATCGCCATACACCAAAGTGGAGGCCGGGATAATGCACCGACATATCCAGATCAATGCATAACGGCATTACGGTACTCTGTTGTTTGGCGAACTGTTCGATGTGCTCGACATGCTCCACGCTGTCCACCATTAAGGTAATCGAGCGGCCTTCGCTAACCAGATTCACGATGGACCGAACCGCTTCCGACTGCCACTGCGGATAGCCAAGCAGCAAATCATCGAAGCCCTGTTCTGCCAGAAATACGGCTTCTGTTGCGGTATAACACATGATCCCTTGAAACATGGGATCCGAATCCAGGATACGATGCAGCACATCCACGGAGCGAATCGACTTGCTAGCCAGCCGTACCTTCTTGCCTCCTGCAGCCCGCGAAATCGCTCGTGCATTGTCATCCAGCATGTCCAGATCCACCAAGGCAAACGGCCTCGGGATTTCCGCGAACATCTCTTTATAGTACTCGTATGTCGACATCCCTTTATCAACACCTTCCCGTTTCCCCTCACGCCTATGCCACATGATATTCTCGAAGCCTGCGGATTATCCTTCTGCACACACCCATCCACACAAATAAAAAAAACCAGCCGGTGGTTGGCTGGACGAATTTATCGTATAGGAAATATCGTGCGTCTTACGTTTCTTGATCCGTGAAGTATGTTGAAACTCTATATATCCCGAAAGAGCCTATCGAACCTACACACTTGTCGCAGCATACTGACGCCCGAGCGCCTGCAGCCGTTCCGCAATCGCATGCTCAATATCGCGATCCAGCGGCAGTTGTTCCGAGGCGTAGGGTGCCAGCAGCGGATGATCACCAATCATTACCGCGTGCAGCGCATGCTGGAACATCGTGATATCATTGGCATCGTTGCCAAAGGCAACATACTCGCCCTCCTTCACGCCCAACTGCTGAAGCCCGCTCCATTTATGTATCCCCTTAGGGCTGATATCCAGCACATTTTCCCCACCATGCACGTGAACAACGACATCCAGCTGTCTCAGCCTCTCCTCTACTTCCGCCATATGGTCCGAGGTCAGCATCAATATTTTCACAACCGAAGTCAGCTCCTGGAGCGCCACGTTCTTAGCCAGCTTGTGCGGATCCAAATTTAGCAGAATCGGATGGTCCCCAGGACCGGTATAGGCATAGTCCCATTCTCCATCAATCAAATAGCTCACGTTATACGTTGTTAACAGCTGAAGAAGGCTCGGAAGCACCTCGCGGTCAAAGCCCGCCGTGCAGACCCGCTTTCCCTCTGCCGCTACCATCGAGCCGTTGCCTCCGATCATCGGGTAGTGATGAACACACTCATGAAGGACGGGAAGCAAGTCGCGAATCGGCCGGGCGGAAGCAAAAATAACCTCATGCCCTTGCGCCACCAGCTCCTCCAATGCCTTCAACAACTCGTTCGAAACCGGCTGCCCTTTAAAACAGATCGTTCCGTCCAGATCGAATACAAATTTCATGCCCTTGCCCTCCTGTATCTTCTCATTGCTCTTATCATAGCAGTTGATCGTATAATGAGAAGGACATTTGTCCAGGAGAGAAAGGAGCAACCCAAAGACCCATGAAACTACTTCATGATGCACTCTTGCTAAGAGCCAAGCTGGAGCAATTTCAATTCGAGAGCATGCTGGATCTGAGCAAGCCTGTGCCTTTTACATTGCAGCAATACGAGCCTGGCGAGATCATTCTGCATGAAGGCTTCGCCATGAATTCCCTTTTGTTCCTCGTGCAAGGAAAGATCAAGGTGACCTCCAGCATCGAAACCGGTAAATCGCTTCTTCTGCGCTTTGGCCATCCATTTTCCATCATCGGGGATATTGAATTGATTCGATGCGTCCCGGTCCAATCCCAGATTGAAGCCGTTAACGAATGCCTGTTCATCGGGCTGTCCTTTGACTATATTAAGCAACATGAAATGACGAACGCTCGCTTTACATCCACCTTGCTGGATCACCTGAGCTACAAGCTTCAGACGTGCACGACCGCTTCCCGCGTCAATCTGTTGGCATCCGTCGAGAACCGGTTTGCCAGCTACCTTATGTCCACCCTGTCGCCGGGGTCCAATCCTTCCTTCGGGATGGAGCTGAAGACCGACCATATCGGGGAGATTGCCAGCTTGCTTGGCACCACGCACCGACATTTAAACCGGGTGATGTTTGCCTTCGCCCAAAAGGGGATCCTGGATCGAAACGGCCAGACCATCCGCATTCTGGACTGGGATGCCATGGAGGCGGCATCGAATGGGATCCGCTATGAGTAGATCATCCGGCCGAAACTTTTTTCTCAAGTTCTTGTAACGAATCGGCTACGGCCCGGTCATATAGACAAGGAGGTGAATAGGTGACGGATTTGCACCAGATCTACCATCAGCACTTTCAAGACGTGTATCGGTTCCTGCTGTCGCTTAGCAGAGATGAGCATGTTGCGGAAGAACTCACACAGGAGACGTTCTTCAAAGCGCTGAAGCATATCGATTCGTTTCAAGGTACATGCAAACTAAGCGTTTGGCTCTGCCAAATCGCTAAACATACATACTTCTCTTATCTTGATAAGCAAAAGCGATATGAGCCGGCCTCGCAGGTCGAGCACAACAGCGGTCTGGATATCGCATGGCAAACCGTCGATAAAGCAGAGGCTTTCCGAATCCACCAGATTCTGCACTTGATGGACGAGCCGTATAAAGAGGTGTTCACGCTGCGGGTGTTCGGGGAGTTGTCTTTTGGCCAAATCAGCCAGCTGTTCGGGAAAACCGAGAGCTGGGCAAGAGTCACATTCTTTCGAGCCAAGCAAAAAATTCAAAGCCTGTACGAGGAGGAGAATCGACCGTGAGCCGTGTTTCATGTGATATTATTCAGGATTTGCTGCCCTTGTACTATGATGATGTGTGCAGCGCAGACACCAAGGCCCTGGTGGAAGAGCACCTATCGAATTGCCCGGATTGCCGGGAGGTGCTGAGCCATATGAACTCCCCTATGTCCTTGCCTGCCCAGGCAATCGAGCAAAATATGCAGGAGGGAGCCGGTTTGCAGCAAGTTGCCGCCCATTGGTCGCGGACCAAACGGATCTCGTTTATCAAAGGTTTATGGATCACTTGCCTAGCGGTTGGACTCCTGTTCCTGGTGTATGTGGGCCTGTTCAAATGGAACATCACCAGTGTGCCTACCCGTGTTATACAAGTATCCGATATCAGCCAACTGAGGGATGGGCGCATTGTCTATCATGTGAAGATGACCGACGGCTACAACGTTAACCAAGCTAGCATCGACTCGGATGCTGACGGAAATTTGTATATGACACCTAAGCGCCCCGTTATCAAATCCAAAAAGTTTGCGGATATGGGATTATCCAACATGTACTACTTCAATGATATTAAAGAGCGAAATGCCTATGAGAAGAGCTTTGGTGAAGGCGTTCAGATCAAGGCCCTTTATCTGGGGACGCCGGATGACCGGATTCTCATCTGGGAACAAGGCATGGATCTGCCTGCGGCAAGCGAGTCCGTCGAGTTGCAGTTTAAGAGTGATGAGGATGAAAACAAGAGACCGCCAGGGCAGCCATCCAGGCCCTGAAGCGGTCTCTTGTTGAACCTCAAACCGTCGTAACGGGTCTATGCAATAATCTCCTCTCGATCCAAGCATAGACCAAGCCGACCACCCCGAACAGAATAATCGCGGTGCTGACCTGGAGCTCATATTCCTGTATGAATCGAACCTCATAGGATTCATAGAACAGGAAAGCCCCAGCCCCGGCCCACATCACGGCATACAGCAGAGCATACAGGATGAGGGAAGCTCTAACCCGTCGAATCATGCCGATTAGCCACGATAACGGGAGCACGATCACCGGATATAGGATCGAGGATAGGAAGATCGGGATGATCACCAACACCAGACCCATATTACGAAGGCCATAATATTCCGTCGTTGCAATCTTATAGCCTTCGATATACTCCAAACCTACGATCGCACCGGTAAACATCAATATAAATACGAACCACAGCACAAAATATTTAGCAACCCGCAAGATGTACCCCACCTTGTCCGTTTATGTCATAAACGGTAGGGTCCGGAAAAAGGTTACATTTAATTTAATTTAATTTAATTTCATCTCAATAAAAGTGCTGCCAGCTTACTCCGCAGGTTCACCAGCCGCTTCCCAGCGGTCGATTTCCTTGCGCACCCGAGGGGCGACTTCGGTTCCCAGCAGTTCAATGGCTCGCATGACTTCATCATGAGGCATCGTTCCCACCGGCACATGCAGCATGAAGCGGGTAATGCCCACATGCTTGCGCAGGTGAATGATTTTTTGGGCGACCGTCTCCGGGTCTCCCACATAGAGCGCACCTTCGAAGCTCCGAGCCGCATCGAATCTTGCGCGGTCATAGTATCCCCAACCCCGCTCCCGTCCCAATACATTCATGCTGGCTTGGGTGGATGGGAAGAACTTGTCCGCTGCCATCTCCGTATCTTCCGCAATAAATCCATGGGAATGGGAGCCGATTGGCAGCTTCGATACATCATGACCCGCATGCGCGGCCGCTTCTTTATACAGCTTAACCAGCGGTGCGAACTGCAGGGGACTCCCGCCGATAATCGCCAATACTAGCGGCAGACCGAGCAGGCCTGCGCGCACGACCGATTCCGAATTGCCTCCGCTGCCAATCCATACCGGCAGCGGGTTCTGAACCGGGCGCGGATAGACGCCTAAGTTATGAATCGCCGGACGATGCCCGCCTTGCCAGGTCACTTTTTCCGACTCGCGGATTTTGAGCAGCAGCTCCAGCTTCTCCTCGAACAGCTCATCATAATGGCTCAGATCATAGCCGAATAACGGGAACGATTCAATGAACGAACCTCTGCCCGCCATAATCTCGGCACGCCCGTTCGAGATGGCATCCAAGGTGGCGAAATCCTGAAACACCCGCACCGGATCAGCGGAGGACAGTACCGTAACCGCACTCGTCAGCCGAATCCACTTTGTCTGCGACGCAGCCGCAGCGAGCACGACCGCCGGCGAAGATGCCGCATAATCCTTACGGTGATGCTCGCCTACCCCGTACACATCCAATCCCACCTGATCAGCCAGGACGATTTCCTCAACAACCTCGCGCAGTCGCTGCGCATGGCTCATCACTTCGCCTGTGGTCACATCCGGCCAAGTCTCGACGAACGAGCTAACTCCAATCTCCATCATGATTTCCTCCTATTATGCTTTGCCGCAGGGCAGAACCGTAGGCAAAAGGTTGTCGTTGTTTCATGCCTTAGGGCAGTCAACATCGTTATCTATCATTCAATTATCTTTATATTGAACTTTTAGTTTGGATTTTTCAAGTTACAAGTTAACTGATAACGTAAATCCTGCGGATCAATGGAGATAAGGAATTCAAAAATAGCCGGAATCCATAGGGATTCCAGCCATTCATGATATCGTTTAACGCTGATTATACAAAGGAGGCTTATTGCTTTGCTGCCAAGTATTCCTCCAGGCGATCCCAAGTTTGGGTAATGCCTTCTTCCATTCCCATATCCAGCACGGTTTTGAGAGCCTCCGGAGAATCGTACACTGCCCGGCTGATCAGCTTGGTCTTTCCATCCTGCTCCTCGAATGACATTGTAACCGTTGTTGCGGGCATTCCCTTCGCAATATTGCCTTCTGCATCCGAGAAATAGTCGATGTAGACAATTTTCTCAGGCTCCTCAATTTCTTGGTAGACCGATTTACCCCAGGATTCCATGCCGTAGAAATCCCCCTGATTCTTATCCAAACACTTCATGCAGTAATGCCACGAGCCGCCCGGACGGAAATCCATCTTGGATACAGTAACCTCCCATCCGCGAGGCCCCCACCACTGCTTCAAATGCTCTCCATCCGTAAACACCTTGTATACCAGCTCCCTAGGTGCGTTAAACACACGTTCCAATACAAGTACTTCCCCTTCAACCCGCGTAATCATTTGGTTTGTCATGATCTGTTCCTCCTCATATTAGGTGTTAATCCTGCTTCTTATCTTTTCCTTCCAATTGCAGTTTCTCCAAGTAGTTATCCAAGTTGTCGAAGCGCTCGTTCCATATGCTTCGGTAATTATGGAGCCAATGGTCCAGTTCTACAAACGGCTCCGACCGCAACATGTAGTTCCGCCGGTTCGCCTCCGCCCTTACCTCTACCAGCCCGGCTTCCAGAAGCACCTTCAGATGCTTGGAGGCTTGTGGCTGCCGAATGTCAAGACGTTCAGCGATTTCCCCTACCGTTAAAGGCCCCTTCAGCAGGAGATCCACAATACGAAAACGGTTCGGTTCGGCTAAAGCGTTAAATGTTGTTAGTTCCATCTTGTTGTGATGACTGGTACAGACCCGCTGCTATTGCGTGTACGGTATTGTCTGTTCTCTCTGTCCATGCCACCATCATCACCTCTTTTTTGCTGATTTAATGGTGTGCCGTACTTCATGATTACAATATACCACGACAGGAATATTCCTGTAAAGGAATATTTAAATTTATTTTGATTTTTTATCACAATACCAAAAAAGCAATAAACGCGGGTCTTTACTCCGGCCACGTCTATTGCTTCTTGTCATTTGATCCTTCGTATTCCTTACTTAAAGAACACCTTGTCTACATTATATTTAGACTTGAATTCATTAATGATGTAAGTCTCATAGATCTCTCTATGAACAGCGTCTTCAATGACGCAGACCTCGATTCTTGTAACCTCATTCCGATGCTCCTTGATCGGAGAGACGCTATCTTCAAAATGCTTCTTGATCCGAGGTCTTAGCTTTCTTGCTTTACCAACAAACAGGAGTTCCTCCTTGCTGTTGTAGAACATGAAGATCCCGCCCCGATCTCTTGGAATCAGGTGAAAATCCGTAAATCCGTAAATGTGGCTCAACTCCGGAGCAGCCTGCTTGGTAATGGTAACGTCCACCTTGGGTATGGTTATATTGATCACGACTAACGCTCACTTCCTCAATTCATATATTGATCTAAATCGTATCACTAAACTGCTTATTTGCCCATGCGGGAATTCATGAGCACCCCTCAGCACCCTTCTCTAGGCATCTGCATAGGATGGAACTAGGTATGACTAATAACGATGGGGGTCTTTTTTATATGAGCATTCAATATCCCGGACACCAGGAACAAACCTTATATCAAGCTGAACCCAGCATGAGGCACAGCATCAAATCGGTTCGCGATCATATTCACCATCTATGCAAGCAGCATGCGAATCAACTGGTTCGCGTCGAAACGCTCGACGGCGATGTTTTTGAAGGGACCATCATGCATTGCGAGAAAGGGATTCTGTACTTGAGCATGCCCGGATACGGAAACCAGCGCGGCTTCGGTCCCAGTTACTATAACAATGTCATCCTGCCACTTGTCCTCTTCGAATTGCTTGTCATCACCTTGCTTTACATCTAGAAGAAGGGCTCTGCTCACATTGTTATTCGGCAGCCTCCCGCGCACTTCCAAACCTAATAACCCGATTAAGGAGTGAATCCATTATGGCATTTATGCCGCCGCAAGGACCCCAGGGACCGCAGCAAGGGCCCTCATCCCCGCCTCCAACATCTGTCCCCCAACAGCCTGTGACCAGTACCTTCGCAGTTGATCCTGGGGCGATCAGGGGCTGTTTGTTCAGAAATACCTATATTTGGCCGACACATGGACCCGGCTTCTGGTTTTACCCGACTTTTGTTGGCCGCACCTCGGTTGCCGGCTTCCGATGGACGGGAAGAATGTGGGTATATTCAGGGCTTGACTTAAGAAGCATCGAGTCGTTCACCTGTTTCTGAACCCCTTAACTCGAAAGGATGGATCCACAAGGGGCCGATAGATGCCCCCCAAAATCCTCCCGGTCGTGAGGAGAGTGCCCTCAGGGCGCTCTCAAGCCGTTACATAGCGGGCAAGCTCCCGTACTCCTAGTAGAATCATTACCTTATCAGCGTGTCCATTTTTCCAAAAAATAAAGTTCTTGATTATCAACCGTCAACGATAAATAATATGTAACAGTCCCTCTTTTAAAACCGATAATGGAGATTGGGATTATATCTTTAACTTACACAGCAGAAAGGTTGACTTGAACACCATGGATATATCGCAACACGCCACTGGGAAAAAGGGCGCCAAAGAGCCCTTTCCTATCTCTATACTGTCCCTCACCGTTGGTGCTTTTGCTATTGGCATGACGGAATTCGTCATCATGGGAATACTCCCCAATGTTGCGGATGATCTGAATGTCAGCATTGCCTCGGCCGGGCAGCTCATTACGATGTACGCCCTCGGGGTAGCTGTAGGAGCCCCTATTCTAACCGTTCTAACCCACCAAATACCGCAGAAAAAGCTGCTCCTGCTGCTTATGGGCCTGTTTATTCTGGGTAACGGCATTTCGGTCTTCGCTCCGAGCTATGCCGTTCTGATGGGTGCCCGAATGCTGACCGCGCTGACGCACGGGACTTTCTTCGGTGTAGGAGCCGTCATCGCTTCGAACCTGGTGCGACCGGACAAGCGTGCCGGGGCGGTGTCCATCATGATGGCCGGATTAACGATAGCCAATATCATCGGGGTTCCGATTGGCACCTTCATCGGCCAGACGATGGGCTGGCGTGCTTCATTTGCCGCGATTGCCGTTATGGGGGTATTGGCATTGATTGGCATCCTGATTTTCATTCCGAAGCTACGGCAGGAACAAGCTTCAAGCATCGTTCAGCAAATTACAGCACTCATTAGACCACAACTCCTTCTATTCCTGCTGATCGGGGCGCTTGGCAACGCTGGCCTGTTCGCCGTCTTCACTTATATTGCGCCGCTGCTGATTGAGATCACCGGCTTTGCCGAACCAAGCGTCACCTGGATTCTGATCCTGTTCGGTATCGGCGTAACCGCCGGTAATATCGTGGGCGGAAGGCTGGCCGACTGGAAGCTGCTGCCCTCCATTCTGGGCGTTTACTTTGCGACGGCCGTCATTCTTACTATTCTCACCGTGACCATCCATAACCCGGTCACGGCCGTGCTGACCATCGTGCTGTGGGGAGCTGCCTCTTTCGCCGTCATGCCGGGCATGCAGGTGCGCGTAATGAGTCTTGCCCAATCCGCTCCAGCGCTAGCCTCCACGGCAACCCACTCTGCGGGCAATCTCGGAAATGCAGCGGGGGCCTTTATCGGAGGTTTGGTCATTACGCATCTAAGCTTAACCGCCCTGCCTTGGGTGGGCGCTGGACTGGTGGGACTAGCCTTCATTCTGGGTGCAGCCTGCTATATGTATGAGCGCAAGGCCGTAACGGCTAATGCTTGATCTGCTCCATTAGATATGAAACTCTCGCCTGCCATATAAGAGGCACGAACCATGTTGAAAAGGCGTAACCGGACATCGTGCTTCCGGTTACGCCTTTGATTTATATATTCGTTGATCTCTCTGCGATTACAGGGCTTTGATCTCCAGCAGCTCATACTTGACGATACCCATCGGCGCTTCCACGTTGACTTGATCGCCAACCGCTTTGCCCATCAATGCTTTGCCAAGCGGACTCTCATAGGAGACTTTATTGTTCAATACGTCGGCTTCTGCCGGTCCTACGACCTGATATTCAAGCTTCTCTGCAAACTCGATGTCGTTCAGGACGACATTCGAACCAACATTCACCGTTTTCGAGCTTACATGCTTGGCGTCGACAATCCGGGCATTGTTGAGTGTTTTTTCCAGGATGATGATGCGCGTTTCCATAAACGCTTG
Source organism: Paenibacillus lautus (assembly GCF_050482385.1). Classification (GTDB taxonomy): domain Bacteria; phylum Bacillota; class Bacilli; order Paenibacillales; family Paenibacillaceae; genus Paenibacillus_AQ; species Paenibacillus_AQ lautus_B. Next base: position 129,751 of record NZ_JBCNHV010000013.1, on the reverse strand, counting down.
GTCGTTCTTGGCCGAGTGGTACTCGCTGTTCTCCTTCAAGTCACCATAGCTGATCGCGAGCTTGATCCGTTCCGCTAACTCTTTGCGTTTTACATACTTGAGGTCATCAAGTTCTTCCTGGAGTTTATCATAGCCCTCCTGGGTCAAGATCAGTTCTTCTGCCATGTTCATCACATCCACTTTTTAATTTCTTACTTCTAGTGTACTCTTTATTTCGAAAATAAGCGAAAACTTTCTGAAAATCGATGGATGGAATATTTGGAATTTAAATCCAATGGCAGGATTGCCACTACCAAGATTGAACCACTTGGACAGCTATACATGAAGGATTATTTTGAACAAATGAGGATCGTTGTATCCCCCGTAGAACACGCCGAAAAGAAAATGTACATTGCAGCCCCGGCAACCCCCTAAAGGAAGCGAACCGTATTCTGAAGTACGCGAGATAAGAGAGCACGGTCTCCTCCTTATGCATATAGCCCCTGATTTCTCCGCAAGGAGAACCAGGGGCTATATAAAATAGATGGAATGCCGTGGCCTATCGGAACCTCCATCCGCCTGCTATTGGATTCATTTCCAATACCTTACGAACTCGCTTCGATATCAGCCTTCAATGCTTCATACTGCTCCATCAGCTCGCCCATAATCGGATGCTCACCGGCAATGCCGGTATATTGGGAGGCCGTGTCGCTTGCACCGATATCCCGAACGGATGCTTGCAGCTCCACGCTTTCCGGATCTTCCGGAACATCGAACATCAGGGCCGCTGCCATGGATTTCGCCAAGCTCTTATACGCAAGCCCTCTTTCGAATGCCAGCATGGCTGGCGACACCAGGCGGTCGCCCGGGGACAGTTTCCGGATCGGGGAGCGGCCTACGCGGGACACCTCATCGGTCAGCGCCGGGTTACGGAACCGCTCCAGGATGGTATCGATATAGGCTCCATGCTCGGAAGGATTGAAGCCGTGTTTATGCACGAGCGCAGCCCCCGTCTCCTCGAGTACAGCGCGGACATGACTCGCTACCTCTTCATCCTTCATGGCATCCTGAATGGTCTCGTAGCCTTTCAGAAAGCCTACATATGCTGCCGAGCAGTGTCCGGTATTCACCGTGAACAGCTTGCGTTCAATATACGGCTCCAGGCGATCCACATAGTGAATGCCTTCCACAGGGACATAGTCCTTAAACATCTGGGAGCGGTCCACCGCCCACTCATAGAACGGCTCCACCACGACCTTCAGACGGTCCTCATGCTGCTGCAGCGGCACAATCCGGTCTACGGCCGCATCCGGGAATGCCACGCGCTGATCGGCCTTCTGCTTCGTCTCGTCATCAAGCTTCCCGTAGACATGCTCTTTCAGCTGCGTGCTGCCACCGATAGCATTCTCGCATGCAATAATATGAAGAGGTGCAGCAGACTCCACTTGCAGCCGAAGCTTCAGCCCCTCGGCAATGGTGCCGGCGATGAACTTCAGAATGTTCACACCTACCGCTGTTGTCACGAGATCCGCTTCCGCTACTGCACGTGCGGCAGCTTCAGGCTCCAAGGCGCTGCTCAGTGCCGTGATGCCTTTAACGATCGTGGTCTCCTGTCCTTCGCTGGCCAAGGTTACGGGATACTCCCCGCGTGCTTTCAGCTCCGATACCAACTCTTCGTTCACGTCGATAAAACAAACCTCATAACCGGCTTGTGACAGCAAGAGCCCTATAAAACCGCGCCCGATGTTGCCTGCTCCGAAATGGACTGCTTTCATGCGCCCATTCCTCCTTCGAAGATCGCCAGAATCTCCTCTTCACTGGAAGCGTTCATGACCTTCTCAATGCTCTCGTCATCCGTGAAGATCATGGCCACATTCGTCAGAATCTCCATGTGGTCACCACCGGCAGCCGCGATACCAATGACAATAAACGCCGGCTCATCTCCTCCGAAATCTACGCCTTCCGGGAAGCGGACGATGGACAAGCCCGTGGAAATCACCATGCCTTTAGCCTCTTTGGTGCCGTGGGGAATCGCGAGTCCTCCGCCCATATAAGTGGACGCAATCTCTTCGCGTTCCAGCATTTTATCCACGTAATCCTCGGATACATGGCCTGCCTGCACAAGCAGATTCCCCGCCATGCGGATGGCTTCGCTCTTGCTGTCAGCCTTTGCGTTCAGTACGACTTTATCTTTGGACAGTATGTTACTCATGTTGGTCTCCCTCTTTCTATGGTCTGTGATTGAAAAAATGCTGAAGCTCTTCCGCCAAATAGGAGCGGATTTCTTCCTCGCTGCCCCGCTCCATCAGCTCAATCAGCTCGGAGTGAAGCAGCATGGCGCTGATTTCACTGAGCACCTCCAAGCTCTCCTTCGGAAGCTGCTTCGGCGCCAGCATCAGCAGTATGACACCCGCCTCCGCCCCGTCCTCCAGCGGCGCTGCATGCGCCAGCCGGAACAAGGTTAGAGACGGCCAGGTAATATAGCGGCTGCGCGTATGGAACAAGGCCAGCGTCGTGTCTGGAATGAGCTGGGTGCCCATTCGTTCGCGCTCAAGCAAACGCTCCTTCACCTTCTCCGCATCACGGACAGCCCCGCGCTCAACCACCCTAACCAAGGCTTCGCTCAAGGTGCCCTGCAAATCATCCTGCCGATTATCCAGGTGGTACACATGAAAGCCATCCAGAAGCGATACAATCTCGTTCATCAGGGCAGCCTGCATGCGCAGACGCTCGAATGATGCGACCTTACGCTCTTCCTCGATTCGCTTATCGCCAGCCATGCCTGCGGCCGGCTTCAATGATGTGCTCTGGATAAATTGCAGCAAGGCCTCTTTATCATCCGCCGTGAGCAGCGGACTTAATCTCACATACCGATCCTTCGACAGCGGAAGATCAATGGTCGATATGATGAGATCATATTGCTCCTTCGGTATCCGGGCCGCTTCATACCACGAGACGTTGCCGAGCACCTCAATCTGCGGCATCTCCTTATTCAGTCGTGTCCCGAGAAGCCTCGAGGAGCTAAGGCCGCTGGAACATACCAGAATGGCTTTCAGATGATGTCCCAGCTGGTTCAGCCGTTCGCTGGATGCACCGAAATGCATAACCAGAAACCCGATTTCTTCATCCGGGACGGTTATGTCCAGCTTCATTTCATCGACCGAACGACGGACGATTCCGAACAGCTCCTCATAATCCTTCCGAATCGGGCTCAGCAAGGGATTACGGATCCGGGTCCCTTCCCGAATCCGTTTCATGGCAGCCCCGATGTGCTCCACCAGACCTGCCCGCAGCGTGCGGTCTTCCTGGAACGGAATGCCGGTACGCCCCTGAACCCGTTCGATCAGACGCTGGGCGATCTCCACCATCTCCACGTCCGTGTGAGCCAGTTCGCTGACCTCGGACATGTCTTTCGCTGATTCGAATAACTGAGCTATATATTTCATTTCAGGATCGTGAAAATCAATCTTTAAGGTTTGGCCTAGGCGACTCGCGAAATCCTTTGCCTCCTCCTCTGACGCCGAGGATTGACCATATCCCGTCATATCCGCTGTCTCTATGCTCCGTCCCTGCTTGATCCTGTTTACGGAAACCGATAACGCTATGAGCATCGCAGTATATGCACCTTCGCTAAGGCTCTCCGTCCAATCCCAGTTCATATCCCATAAACATTTCTCTACATCCAGCAGCACCGGTTTATCGATCATGGACAGTAAACGGGCGGTCACCGGCTCGCTTTGATCACGATATCCATCCCCGACAAGATCTGAATAATCCAGATATTCCTCGACAAGCCGACAAATCGCCGATCGCCTTACGCCTTCCGAGCCTTCAATCTCGATACCGTAACCTCTGCGGCGGATAAGGTTAAGCTTGAACCTCTTCATTAAGGGCTCCAACTCATCCAGATCATTGCTGACGGTAGGCACTGTCACCTTCAGACTGTGAGCCAGGGCAAACAGTTTGATGGGTTCATCAGCCTCAAGCAAAGCACATAACATGAGGATTTTGCGCTCTTCCACGGAATAATCGGCCGGCTTACCCTCAAGCAGGCGTTTCCGCAGCTGGGCGATACCCTCAGTCGTCTCTCCTTCCAGCCGGATGCCCGTTCCCGACTTTTTATGAAGAAGAACGCCCGTACCCTGCAGTTCCTTCTCAATCTCCTCCAATTCCCGGTGAACCGTCCTGACGCTGACCCCGACCTCAGCGGCTATTTCTGCAGCCGTCATGCCCTCGTTCCTGCTCAACAGGAGCAGAAGGATTTGTCGCTGGCGGGCAGTGATGTGTCCCAGACGCATGGCCCCCTTCTTCATGAAATGAAAGACAACGCCGGCGTTACTACGCCAGCGTGTCATATGGTTTTAGGCTTATGTTAGTCTTTGAGTCGTTCCACCAGCTCATCATATCTCGGACTCTTCAAGAAGTTGTCGATGGAGATATGCTCCGCATTCGGATTCTTGGCGATGGCCCGCTCGGTGAGTGTCTTCTGGGTGATGACGATATCCGCGTCATCCGGTATTTCACTTACAGCCGAGTTCACAACGGTAATGTTGACACCCGCTTGCTGCAGTTTCTTTCTAAGCACTGAAGCGCCCATTGCGCTGGAGCCCATGCCGGCATCGCAAGCAAACACGATTTTGTTCACATTGTCTTTGTCCAGATTGGCAACAGCCGCAGAAGCAGGAGCCACTTGGTCGTTCATGCCGCCGGTTTTCATTTCCTTCATTTTGGCGGATGCTTCTTCGAGATTCGGCTCTTCTTCTGTTTGCTTACCCGTTTTGAGCAGCAATGCCGCTACCGCAAAGGATACAACCGCTGCGGCAAGAACACCAGCCAGCACAGGAATCAGGCCGCCCTTAGGCGCCATAGCGATGAAAGCAAAGATACTGCCCGGGGACGCGGGGCCTACCAATCCGGCTCCAAAGATCTGGAAGGTGAAGGTTCCGGCAACACCGCCAGCAATCGCGGCCAGAATCAGAACTGGCTTCATCAGAATGTATGGGAAGTAAATCTCATGAATACCGCCCAGGAAGTGAATCACAACCGCGCCCGGCGCGGAAGATTTGGCAGAGCCGCGTCCGAAGATCCAGTAGGCAAGCAGAATCCCGAGACCAGGACCCGGATTGGATTCCAGCATATACAGAACAGATTGACCGATACGTGCCGATTCCTCTGTTGCGATTGGACTGAAAATCCCGTGGTTGATTGCATTGTTAAGGAACAGCACCTTCGCCGGCTCAATGATAATGTTAACGAGCGGCAGCAGGTTGGCATTGACCAGTACGTCAACACCGGCTGACAGTGCGTGGGTAATACCCTGTACCAGCGGCCCGATTCCGGTGTAAGCCACCAGGGTCAGCGCGCCCCCGATAATACCGAGCGAGAAGTTGTTGACCAGCATTTCGAAGCCGGATTTGATTTTGCCGTCAATCAGCTTGTCGAATTGCTTCAATACCCAAGCTGCAATCGGACCGACAATCATGGCGCCGAGGAACATCGGGATATCCGCTCCGACAATGACGCCGACCGTAGCAACCGCACCGATAACCGCACCGCGTTTGCCATGAATCATCTGTCCGCCCGTGTAACCGATCAAGAGCGGGAGCAGATACGTGATCATCGGGCCAACCAATTCCCCGAGCTTCTCGTTAGGGAACCAGCCGGTCGGGATGAACAGAGCCGTAATCAGACCCCAAGCGATGAACGCCCCGATATTCGGCATCACCATGCCGCTAAGGAGACGGCCGAGCTGCTGTACCCTTACGCGAATGCCTTTGGAAGCGTTTGTATTTGTCTCGTTGGACATCGTATAGACCTCCTAGTCATATTTGAAAATAAAACGGAATGTTGTTGTGTCGCTTTCATCTGACATCTCTATGTTAAGTCAGCCCGGCAAAAGGCTCAACGAAAGGAAAAGCGGGTTTCGTCAAGAATATTGTTGACAACTTTTAAAAGGATCATGTCATTATTTTGAAAACGCAGTCCTGACGCGGTTTCTTTCGTAGAGCAAGCCGTCCCGCATTAGATAAAATAAAGCGCTTTCAATAAAGCTCCGTATGTATCCTCGTATTCAGCAACCGCTATTCCATGCTCATCCCTTTCTGATTGTCGATTCGCTATCTTAACAAAACAAGCCCTCCCGGGCTTTCGGAAGTGCTTGTTCATTCATCCTTATTCTTCTTGTGTCTGCAAAATATAACCTTTTCCCCGGATGCTTTCAATGTCCAGGATGCCTCGCGTCTTCTTGCGCACCCGGTAAATCAGCGCATTCAGCTCCTCGGAGCTCACATCGGGCACTTCATCCGTTCCATAGCTCCGCTCGGGCCAAATGTATACCTTGAGCTGATCCTTGGACACAAACTGGCCTTGGTGGTTGACTAGCAGTTCCATGCATTTGTACTCTTTTTCCGAAAAAGCGCACACATCCTCGCCGTATACCAGCTCCTGCTTGAAAGGATTCAGCCTAAGTCCGCCTGAGGCCTCGACCGCTGCCAGCTGTTTGATGAGCGGTGTAATGTCCATCGTCTCATCCATGCTGAGGATGGAGAAGGACAGCACGATCAGATCTCCAGCGAGTACTATGGTATCTCCATGCTGAAGGGAAATCTCATCGTGGGGAGCCAGCCGTTCCTGATTGACGAAAGTTCCATGTTTGCTGTTCAAATCCTTAATGCTGAACTTTCCGTTTCGATACAGCAGCGCTGCATGCTGCCGGGACACAAATATGTTATCAAACGCGATGTCCGGATCAAAATGCTGGCCCTTGCGGCCAAGCACCGTTATGGGTTTGGTCAAAGCTATAACGTCTCCACGCTCATAGGGGTTCCCCCGCTCCACCATCAAAAAGGAGGATTTGTCCATCATGCTCCCTCCCGTTCATATTATGCTGCTCAATGTGTTTATCAGTTCGCTATTATGCAATTGTTATGGTCCAGCTATTGAGTATGCGCCCAAAATCACTAAGATGTATGAAAGAAGGATTCTTAAAAAGAGAACTTAGATAGAGATAGAGATAAATATAATCTACTACTGCATATTGTATACGATTTTGGGGGATTGGATCATGCGAAAACTAAAAAGATGGAAGAACATCATACTGTTTGTTCTCGTGTTGTTTGTGTTTCTGTTTGTAAATAATACATCCCTGTTCACCAAAGACCGTGACATAGAGCCACTGCTGCTGGCGCATCGCGGGCTTGGCCAGACCTTCTCGATGGAAGGCATTCAAGCCGATACTTGCACCGCCTCCCGCATCTATGTGCCGGAGCATGCTTACCTGGAGAACACCATTCCGTCCATGAAAGCCGCATTCGAAGCAGGCGCCGATATCGTGGAACTGGATATCAAACCAACCAAGGACGGCCAGTTTGCCGTGTTCCATGACTGGACCCTGGAATGCCGTACTAACGTGGAGGGCTCGGTCAAGGATTATACCATGGAGCAGCTAAAAAACATAGACATCGGATATGGCTATACGGCCGATCAGGGAGCGACTTATCCTTTTCGGGGAAAGGGAGTCGGGCTGATTCCGTCGTTAGCCGAGGTACTCGAGGCATTCCCTGACGGCTCATTCCTGATCCATATCAAAAGCACCGACCCTGAAGAGGGGAAACTACTGGCAGAGTACCTGTCCGGACTGCCGGTGAAGCGTCTCAGCCAGCTGACCGTTTACGGAGACGATGAGCCGATCCGGGCATTAAAATCGCAGCTTCCATCCCTGCGTGTTATGTCGAAGGATACGCTGAAGAGCTGTCTCGTATCCTACGCCGGAGCCGGCTGGAGCGGCTACCTTCCATCGGTTTGCCGCAACACCCAGCTGCATATACCGGAAAAATACGCCCGCTACTTGTGGGGATGGCCGGATAAATTCCTGAACCGGATGGACAGCATTAATACGCGCGTCATCCTCGTCGCCGGGGACGGCGGCTGGTCGGAGGGCTTTGACTCCGTAGCGGATTTGGAAAGACTGCCAGACGACTACAGCGGCGGGATTTGGACGAATCGGGTCGACGTGATCGCCCCGGAGTTGACCTTGAAGAAGAATGAATGAGTTGAAGCATCATGTTCGTTTCAATTCATGAATATAGGCGAGTTGAAAACCCGTATAAACCGGAAAATTAGCCCGCTAAAAAGCCCCTGCCCCACCGCGGGGGCTTTTTTTTATTTTCACGGGGTGAAGGGCAAAGTTTTTGGGACGATTTTACCGATTACTATTAATAGGGGTCTTTTAGCCTAATTCATACTAGAATCATTGAATATATAGGAGTTGATATTTTGGCCAGGGAAACAGAGAAAAAAGGAATGGCGTGGTTTAAGAGTGCCCGCTCGAATCAGAACCAGCCCGAGAAGAACAGTGCCGAACAAGAGGATCTTGCCGTAACGGCAGAAGAAGATGCAGCTTATTCCGCGGAGCCTGAACTGCCCGCTGCAGAAGGAAACAAACATCTATTCTCGAAGGATAACCAGGACAAGATCGGCCTCGATGTCATTGTTTCGATCGAGAACATGCTGAAGGAACGGCAGCTTCTGACCTATAAGAATAGGGGCCTGGAGGATCAGCTCTTTACCGCCAACGAGACGATTAACCGCTATAAGCATGAGCAGATCAAGAGAGATCAACTGGTTCAGGAGAAGAACAAGGAAATCCGAGAACTCGAGAACGTGCTAACTAACAAACAGATGACCTACGACCAGCTGCTCGAGGATTACAAGGAATACCAGCTAACATCGAACCTGGCGTACGAGAAGCTCTCCAACCAGTTGGAAACCGAAACCGCCAAGTACAACAAGCTCTATGAGGAGTCTAACAATACGCAATATCAGAGCATGCTCAAGATCAACTCGCTTGAAGAGAAGGTTCGGGAGCTGGAGATTGCCAATCAGAAGTACGCAGAGCAATACCAGAATATCCTGGATGATAAAGCCAAGCTGATGCAGACCATCAATGATTTTACCGAGAAGATGTCCTTCTCCTTCTCACCGAAAACCACGGCTTCCAATACACCATCGGAATAATCATACCCGCATAACAGCTAGAGAAAGGGGGGCCATCATGTCAGAATCTTATGGGAAAATCATAGAGCTGCTGGCGATCGAGAGGGATACCGAAGCATTCGGTCTACGAATCAAGCTATCCCTTATAGAATCGGCGGAGCTAATATGGTTAACCGATAACGAGACCATAGCGAATATAGCAACCGTGGCGGCGTTCGACGGGGTTCATAAATACCGATTATCCTTACATACCGCATGGGATGCCAACAAACAGCAATACATAGGTTCCATTACGCGTACATATCGTGATCATAGTGAGCGGTTTTCATTTGCCTGCTCCGTTCCTTTCAGGAACGAATTAGAGTCCATCAAGAAGATCCGACTTGTAGATGACTTGCATACGCTGCCCTTCCTGTCCACACATCGATCCGAAGCAGATCAACCCGAGGGGTTGCAAGCCGAAGAGGACATCAAGACCAATCATTTCGCAAGGAAACGGCGCCATCTTCCGCTTAAGCTGGTAAGCGCCATCATGATGAGCTTGGTTTTTGTTGTATTATTAAGTTCATTTAATTACTCGTATCCCGGTTACATTCGGCCACAACCTGCAGCAACGGCCACGGCGGAAGCAGAGACCGTCATCCAATTGCTTGCCGAGAACCGAAGCGCACTCATCGGGAAAACCTTGGCAGTCTCAGCGGAGAACACAGCGGAGGGCAAACCGAAGGATATCGAACCCTCTTCTGCTTCCATTCCACAGCTGGAGCTGGAGGAGTTCATCTCGTTCGGTCTGCCCAAAGGTTATGTAGCCCTTACATTCGATGATGGGCCATCCAAGCACTCCATCGATATTATGAACGTCTTGAAAAAACACGAGGTTGGCGGAACGTTCTTCTTTGTTGGCACCAATGTGAAAAAACATCCTGACTATGTCAGGGCCATTTATGCGAACGGATACTCCGTCGGCAGTCATTCCATGACCCATAGCCAGTTGACAAGCCTTACCTATGAACAGCAGCAGGTTGAGTTGACCCGCGTGGCCGACCTTATCGAGCCTATTACAAACGATAAGCTGGTACTCTTCCGTCCGCCCTACGGTGCCTTTGACGATCGGACCAAGGCGTTAAGCCAACAGCAAGGCAGTAAAATGGTGCTCTGGAACCGGGATCCCGAGGATTGGCTGACCCGCGACGAGGATAAAATCCTCGATTATGTCCAGCACATCGAAGCTTCCGGCTCCATCATCCTCCTGCATGAATCTCAAGCAGTTGTGGATGCCTTGCCAAAGATTATTAAGCACCTGCAGGATCAAGGGCTCACTATCGTCAGTTTGCACTAGCCAGATTATAGCTTTAAGAAAGACGACGTCTATCGACGTACTTTCTCAAGAGACAGGCCGTATTTAGCGGGAGTGTTTTGGTGAGATAAGGATGATAGGTCTCTAAAGGTTTAAGAAAAGGCCGTCCTTCGTTGTTCTGTAACTTCAGACATCGGAGTACGGCCTTTTTAATGGATAAACGAACGATGGATCCGAGAAGCTATATTTATTCGTCCCCGGGACTTCTTAAAGGCTTTAGGAACGCAAGCGTAGAATAGTATGTTCGAGGTGACCTATGACAAACTGGATTGCCACTCGCAAGAAAACCATTCTTGCTATCATCGTCGCTCTTGCTCTAACCGGCATCGTCTTCATAGCCTACTCTATCATCCAAAGCAAGGAGAACCCCGACGTGACAGCAGCGTTCATTGAAGAACATATGACCAACGATAATGGTACCATTGCTACCTATCTCAAACCCGCTTCCTCCAAACACCCGGACATCGTTGCCGGAAGAGAGGCGTTATCCGAGTCACTTGGGCTTTGGATGCAGTACGCCGTTTTATCCGACAATCGATCGCGGTTCGACGATAGCGTCCAGCTTCTCACCACCTATTTTCTCCATCAGGAGCAGGAACCCTATATCCGTTGGAAACTCAGACCGGACGGTGAATCCGAGGTAACCACCAATGCGCTGGGTGATGATCTTCGAATTCTCGATGCCCTGTTGAAGGCGTTCAAGCGCTGGGGCGACGATAAATACCTTCGATTGGCGAAGGAGATCGGCACCACATTGCAAGCCTCGGCTCAAACTCAAGGATATTTCGCGAATTATCATGATTTTGAACGGAATGAATCGGCAGCCGTGTTAAGCCTGGTCTACGCGGACATTTCGGCACTGTACGAAATGCAGAATAACGGAATCCTGTCCCGCCAGGAGTATGAACAGTATCAGGATCTGCTCTCCCAAATGCCTTCTGACGGCGTCTTCTATCCCAAAACCTATCAGATCGGCTCCGGTCAATATAAGTACGACGCATCGGTTAATCTGATCGATCAGCTGATCGTTGGCATCCATCTGGCGGAGATGGATCAGCCGCCGAAGGAGCTCATACAATTCCTCAAGGGAGAATTCCAGCAGAATCAGCAGCTGGCAGGCCGCTACAACCGGAAGACACGAAAGCCCAACGCGGCGTATGAGTCACCTGCCGTCTACGGCCTGGCTATTATCCTGGCGTTGAAAACGAATGACCTCCCTTGGGCCCGGCAGCTGCATGATCGAATGATCCAATTCCGAGGCCAAGATCCCGCTTATCCGGGAGGGTATGTGTTTGATGGGAATACGCATGCTTTTGATAATCTGTTTCCTCTGCTCGCGGAGACGCTGTTGGAACCAACCGGGAAATAATCCGTCGCCGCTTAGCTCTTTGGCGTCTTTACAGACTCTCGATGAGCATATACACACCCGTAAAGATTAAAATAATATAAGTGAATATCTGGAATACGCGCTGGTTAATGACGTTGAATAGACGCTGGCCGATCAACAGCCCGACAAATACCAAGGGAAGTGCAATTCCACTCGATACCCAGACCGTCTTGCTCGTTCCCGCCACGATGACCTGAATGATCAAACTCAGGGAATAGATGAACAAATAGAAGGCGAGGGTCGTCCCTCTGAGCTTTGCCTTCTGCGTGTCGGTCCCCGAGAAATATAACAACAGGGGCGGACCCGGCATTCCAATGCTGGTCGTTAGAGAGCCTGCTAGCCCCCCTACCGTTAAATCCCTGCCATGGCTCTGGCGGATTCTGAATTTTAGCATCAGCATGACGGTTAGTGCCAGAATGATCAGACTAACGCCTAACTTCAGATAACCGATATCGATAAGCGAAAAAATAACGATACCGACAGGGAGACCTGCCGCACTTCCGATCACCAATCGCTTGAGGATGCCATAGTCGATATCCTTGCGTATCCTCGCAATCAGAGCAGCCGAGATGACAAGAGATAGAATCAAATTAATCTGAATGGCCTCGTTAGGCTGGAATAAGAGCAGCAGAAACGGCGTAGCCAGGATAGAGAACCCAAATCCGGTGCTGGTCTGTAGGATGGACGCTACGAAAATAATGACGACAAACAGTATAATATCCACGCTGCACCTGCTTTCATCACGTATTGCGGGAAGCTCCTGTTCGAAGCAACTCCATCCTATCATTGTAACATATTGGAATCATGGGAACGGGTCCGTTGGCGCGATTCATTTGTGCATATTGCGCACCAGATGCTATCGGCGTGCCATGGTTAAATGAGAAAAACCCTCCGCTAATGGAGGGTTTTTGTTACCGTGTATCCACCATGAAATGGGATAAACACATCTTATATCTTTTTAACAAATTCCGATTTCAATTTCATAGCCCCGAATCCGTCGATTTTGCAATCGATATCGTGATCGCCATCGACCAAACGTATATTTTTCACTTTCGTGCCTATTTTCAATACAGAGGAGCTGCCTTTTACTTTAAGATCTTTAATTACCGTTACGGAATCGCCGTCGGCCAAAACATTCCCGTTCGCGTCTTTGATGACCTTCGTATCTTCATCATGCTCCGCTTCGGACTTCAGGGTCCATTCATGAGCGCATTCCGGGCAAATCAAGAGGTTCCCATCCTCATATGTATATTCAGAATTACATTTCGGGCAATTCGGCAAAGTAGACATCGTTTCGTATTCTCCATTCGTTTTATATTAACTATACCCTATATTAGAAACCTATGCTGGCCAATACTTATGTTACTTAGAATTAAGCCTTTCCGCAGACACCGTAGAAGATTTGCCATCTCCAGCGTCTGTTTTCTCGTGTCCTCGCTGTGTAATGACGAGAAGAAGGCACGAAGCATTTCCGGGTTTATTTCGAAAACGCGATTTGCCGCTGTAATCAAGCATCTACCGATTTACCCCGTATTTGTTGTTTGCAACTCAAGAGGCTCCACCATCTGTTGTAGCAGACGGGGAGCTCTTGAGTTGCTTCTAATGGCTATCTTTATGTTATTTCACCCACTTATGCAGAAGTGGCCCTTCCTCTCCAAAGACAGGGTCCATATCCGGGACAGGCACGCTTCGGATTTCGTTGATCGCCTGCACCCGATCCGTCGGGTTCCGCTCCCTCATATTTGGCGTATTCCCTTCGGGATAGGCACCAATCACTTCAAAATCAGGGGTACTGGTGAGTTTCATATGCGCAGTGCCTGCCGGCAAAACAATCACATCACCGGTGGCAAGCTCCAGCCGTTCTCCTGCATCGCCGCCCACAAGAACGGTCGCGCTTCCGGATCGCACGCCCAGGACTTCGTGCGTATTGCTGTGATAATGATGGTAATCGTATACACCGCCTGACCAGCTGCCGCTCCAGTGATGCCGGTTAAAGGCTGTCTCCAGCCCGCTCGGGTCATCCGCGAACACCCCATTGTATACAATGACTGGCAGATCGGGATTATTGGGAACCTCTCCATCATCCTTCACGAAAAATGATCGGACATGTACCTCCACGGTCATCCGCTCCTTTCAACTCATTGTTCACTCGTGTACCAGTACCCGGGACGAGCCGTTTTCAAACGGAGTGTTCAAAAATAGGTATTTATGAGAACGGTCAAAGCGAGTTAACCGTTCTTGGTTGTATATGGTCCGAACCGCCGAGCATAGCCTCCGCAATCATTAGGAAATCCTCCCGTTTGATCTCCAAATGCCCATAACGGAAGGCATACCCCCAATTCCGATTCCCTCGCGTAAAGCTAAGCTGGTCCAACAGGCGGGCTATTTTGACTTCCTGACCGGGAACATACCGGATATCCCGCCGGAAGGGGACGAATGATGCGCTCATATGATACTCGTAAACTCGATCATTCACAACCTGGCCTATGGCTGTAAAAGCTTGGAGTGCCTCTCCAGACTTCAAGCCGGTGCGCGGGGAATAATAGATCAGCCAATCACCTTCGCGCATACGCCGCAGTGATGCCGATTTACCGTGACATAGCTGAGCAAATCCCCCTTCCACCCCCAATTTCACATGCGATTCGGAAACCACTCCAATCCAATAACGAGTCCGCTCTTCTAATTGCTCCAGCACATCCTGATATTCCACGACCTGATGTTCCATCATACACGCTGCTGCTCTAAAGCCTGTTTCAACCGGTCGAGCTGCCGGACATGATGCCTGTAATGCATCTCGATGAGCAAAAACCACTCTTGTGCATGCAATCCTCCGAAGCTCGGATGGGAGACGGTATGCAGCAGGGATGCCTCTCCAAGCATTGGCTCGGTTTGTCTCATTCGTTGGACGACAGTATCCAAACCTTGAATCAATTGCTCTTTCGTTGCAGGCTGCTCCGGCGTATATTGGGGAGACGGCGGAACCTGAATGCGGATGGGAGGGTAACCTCCCTGTTCGAATATTGCCATACCTACTTCCGTTTTTCCCGCTGGAGGGGCTGCTGCATCCCCAATCGGGTTTAAACATAACTCAATATTTTGCAGATGCATGTATAACGCGGATTGAATCAAGTGCTGATACATTTGCCCGATCGACCACTCGTCCTCTGCCTGTCTGTACTTTAATTCCTCCATGCTGAAACCATCCAGCTCCTGTAGATAAACCTGCACCGTCTCTTCGAACCGCTGCAATGCTTCCGTTGTATTCATATCTACCACTCCCTTAAATCGTCTTTGTACCGAATATACAAAAACGCTACTGACAACGTCATGTCAGTAGCGTTTTAACATCTTTTCCGCTTCATCACGGATCTGATCACGGAAGGATTCCGGCTCAAGGACGACGACATTGGATCCCCAGCCGAGCACCCACTGAATAATCTCCTCCGGCCGGCGAACGCGAAGGCTCACAAGCAGCCCGTCCTCACATTCTTCCAATGTCTCCATGTAATAATTACCGGATTCCTTAACTCGATCCGCAATATCGGGATTTGCCAGAATCCGAACTTGCAGATTTCGATCATCCGGAGGTCGATAGTCGGCCAAGTCAAAATCCGGCGGCATCTCAAACCGCTCTTCAAGAACCGTCAGATCCTTCATGCGGGACAGCCGAAAATGGCGGATGCCTTGCCGCAGATCACACCAGGCAACTAATGTCCATGAACCTTGAAGAAAGACCAGCCCATAAGGAGCTGCCGAGCGAATGCTCTTCCGATCACCTCTGGAATCGGGCATTTTCTTCACATAATGGAATTCCACCTTACGCCCTTCCAGTATGGCTCGGCGAACCATTTCCACATAATCCTTCTCTTCTCCTGAAGTTGCCTGGTTACCGGTAGTCAGCAGCCGCATGGTCTTTCGAACCCGCGAGGCATCTGCGCGGACAGGCTCCGGCAGAATAGACTCTAGCTTTTTACGGGAAGCCTGAGCCTTCAAACCATATCCTGCGTCAAAGCGTTGTTCGACGAAATCCGTTCCAATGAGCAGCGCCACGGCTTCCTCCGCCGTGAACATGACCGGCGGCAGAAAATACCCTTCCATTAACGAGTATCCTTGCCCGGGGGCTCCCATCACAGGTACGCCCGCTTCGCTAAGGGCCTGAATATCCCGGTAGATGGTCCGGACGCTCGTCTCGTATATGGATGCCAAATCTTCAGCCCGCACAACCTTTCGCTGCTGCAGCTCAAGCACGATAGCCAGCATCCGATCTGTTTTGTTCATGCTGCTGTACCTCCCGTTCCATTATTAAAGCCAGTACTCTATTATTCTGCAAACAGCGAAATCGATCAAGAAGGTCTGCCTAAACCTCTCCCCAGTACACCTTCGTCTCATAATCAAAAAACACGCAGCCATCCTGCTCATTCCGTTCATATATCGTGCGCAGTTCGTTCATCATTGGTTCGTAGTTCGGATGCCCTGACAGCGGAGCGTAAGAGGACGAGTGCAAACGGCCGCATAATCCCTCATAATCAAACGTCTGCCGATTGAAGAATTCCGCCTCCTTCATGTCCCCCGCCCGGAAAAAAGCAGCCAGCGTTTCGTGCGCAATGTTCTTCTGATCCACTTCTTTATAATCGGTGCCATAGGTAAGGAGCAGCTGCTCATACGCTTCCAGGAATGGCGTTCCCTGCGTGAGCCTGGAATTCCATATCAGGGCAACCTTCCCGCCCGGTCTCAGGATCCGCCGGAACTCCGTTTGGGCGGCGTCACGGTCAAACCAATGAAAAGCCTGGGCGCTCACGATATGATCCACCGATTGATCAGGTAGTCCCGTCACTTCGGCTGAACCCGAGACCATTCGAAAACCGGGCTTGCCCCCAAGGTCCGACTCGGCAGCTTCCCGCATCGCCTGATTGGGTTCCACGGCAGTTACGCGGCTCCCCCGCTTCAGCAACAGCTTCGTGAATATCCCCGTCCCGGCGCCAACATCGGCAATCTCGCCGTCCAATCCTACCGTATCATACAGATAATCCATGACCTCTTGGGGATAACTCGGGCGATACTTCGTGTACGAATCGACGCGATTCGAAAACCGTTCCTTGCTGTTCATCCTAAACCACGCTCCCATCCAAGATATAAGCGAAATCCAGACAACGACGATTATTGTTTCATTAGATGAAACCCAATTTCATTTTCAACTCCATTTTATAGCAACACTCGCTGATTAGCCAGCATTTATTGCCTAACCCCTAACAAGATCGGCGGGTGTCTCATTTTGAGCACTTACATTACAGAAAACCCCGCATTCGCCTGGACAGGCAAACCGGGGTTATTTGGGATTCAATTAGAACGGGCTGCCTGTCGAGCTGGAGTCGTGATGGTCATCGCCGCCACCTGCAAAATATGTTACAGCAAATCGGCTGCCGAAACCTGCACGCGAAGTTGTATCTAGGGCTCATACTCACTCAGTTTCCCTTCATAGATCAGTTGCAGGCGCTCGCTTTGGCGAAAATCATCCGGCGTCACCAAGGCGGGCAGCTTATCCCATAGCCTGACTCCGGACCGATGTAGAATCTCCGCCACGAATTGCGAACAGAAATAGGAATTGCTGAATTCGATCGGTTCCTTTAGCGCGATGCCCAGGACGCCCAATATATTATAAAAATACTTTTTGTCCTTTCGGATAAAAGCCTGCAGCACCCGCTTCATTTTCGCGATGTCGCGTTCCGATACCTGTAGCTCATAGATGACGCACGTCGTGTTGGGATATTTGCTGAACGTTCCCGTCTTCAAATCCTCCTTCACGAACCCGCCGTTCAAGGGATTGTTGGGATTCTTTCTCCCGAAGCTATATAACTCCGACAGCTCCCGGTTAAAGGATATCGAAGCGTGGTTGTAAGGTGCTCTTGTATAGCCCTGAATGACTTTCGTAAAGAGCGTTCCGGTATTGGTAAGCAGTACAAAGACCGAGTGATCGTCTACCATTCACGAAATTTCCCCTTATCCATATTGAATTATTCCTTCATAATAACATATGATTCCTTTAGTAGAACAAAGAATGATACCCTTACAAGTTGGTGATGATAGGCATATGGACAGCTCGCTTTTAACTATAATCCTGATATTCTCCGTCTTATCGGTCATCCAGCTTCTCTATTACGTGATGAGCAAGACGCAGCCGAATATCGACTATACCGAAGTCGGATTTCGCATCAAAACCTGGTGGGGCATGCTGGTCATCTTCTGCTTGGCAACGCTTCTGAATCCGGTGGTTTCCCTGCTATCCCTTATGGTGCTGACCTTCTTTACGCTCAAAGAATATTTCTCGATGATCAAAACACGGAAGGCCGATCGCCGTTTATTTCTGTGGGCGTATTTAACCATACCCGTTCAATTCTATTGGATCTATATCGAGTGGTACGGGATGTTTATCGTGTTCATTCCGATCTATGTATTCCTGGTGCTGCCGCTTCCGCGGTTGATCAATAAAGGCACTGTCGGATTTATGCGCAGCGTCAGCTCGACCCAATGGGGCCTGATGCTTATGGTGTTCGGTCTCAGCCACCTGGCCTATTTCCAGTTTGCCACGCCCCAGTATGGAGCAGGGCTCGTGCTGTTTCTCGTCGTCTTAACGCAGCTGAACGATGTGGTGCACACGCTCGCCTCCCTCTATTTTGGCAGACGAAGAATCGTGCCGACCTCCAATCCAAATCTGACTTGGGAAGGCTTTGCCTGCGCGTTTATCATTACCACCGCAAGCTCCTATCTTATCTATCCCTATCTGACGCCGCTCAGCCCGACGTTTGGCCTTCTGTCCGGCATGCTCATCAGCCTCGCCGGCTTCTTCGGCAGCTTGACGGTTTCGGTGCTGAAGCGCGATTTATTAATCGGGGATGACGGGCGATTCGATGCCTTGAAGAAAAGCTATCTGAGCCGGGTCGACAGCCTGACCTATACCTCCCCGATCTTTTTTCATTTCATCCGTTACTTCTATGACTTTATGTAGTACCTCAGATAACCACAGGTATACAAGCCATAACCATGCGAGCTTAGGCTCAACTTGGTTATGGCTTTTGTCAGATATAGATTTCCGTGCCAAATCGCTTTAGCCTTCTAAAATATAGAAAGTTGAACCAAAACAGAGACTGCTCTTGAAAAGCATCTATGTATTCGTTTTCTTGCTCCATAGAGCGGTTTTACATTTAGGAGCCAATTACGATAGTTTATTACATAGGGTGTCATATGGGTTTATATGGAATGAAAGGTTTTAAATGGGATGATATTATCCCTTTATACCTGAATTTTATCCCTTGACATTGCTTGTTATAGAAAAAGCGCATACCTAATCCGAGTCCAATAGAGTAGGCGCACCATACTGGTCTTCATTACAAAGAGAGACAGAGAAGAGAGGAGTGAGGAGTTTGCAGTACTTTTTTTATGGATTAGCCGGCGTATTCCTTGTGTTTCAAACCCTGTATACGTTCATCCCGCTGCTATGCAGCAAGGTGAAGAAGCTGAATCCCGATCTCGTCGAAAAATCAATCTCTGTGCTCGTCCCCGCTTACAACGAGGAGCTGACGATTCGGAATTGCATCGATGCCATGACCGGCTTGCATTACAGCAACTATGAAATCATGATCATCAACGACGGCTCCAAGGATGGGACGTTATCCGCGCTTGACGAACTCCTGGATTTGGAGCCGGATGCCAGGATGGCAGACAGTAAACTGACTTATAAGCCGATAAAAGGATTCTATCGTTCCAATCGATACCGCCATATTTACGTTATCGACAAGGTGAATGGCGGAAAAGCCGACTCGCTGAATGCGGGCATCGATTATGCCGCCTCCGATATCGTGATCACCCTGGATGCGGACAGCATGCTGGAAGCCGACTCGCTCAAGTATGTGAATCAATACTTTCACGATGACGAGATCATTGCGCTGGGCGGTACCGTCAAAATTGTACAGGGTGCCGTGCGGGACAAGAACGGTGCCATTATGGAGAAGTTTCGCGGAAAAGGGCTCATCAAGAGCCAGATCATCAATTATACGCACGGCTTCTACGTCCGCAAACTCACGCAATCGTATTTTAATTCGATCGTAGTGATTTCAGGCGCTTTTGGTGCCTTCTATAAAGACGTTCTCGTTCATGTTAACGGATTCCGCAGCACGGTGGGGGAGGATATCGACATTACGCTGAAAATCCACGAGTACATCAAAGCCAATCAATTGAAGAAAAAACTCGTCTACGCCCCCGAAGCGGTATGTTACACCGAATGTCCGGAGAATCTCCCCAACTTCTATAAGCAGCGCATTCGCTGGCAGAAGGCGTTTATTGACTGCATCCTCATCTATTGGTCCAGGCTGTCCCAGAAATTCAGCGTTAGCGTGAGTCTGTTCTTTGCGATTGACGGGTTTATGCTGGGGACGCTCTCGGCGTTTACGACGATATTTTATCTGGGGCAGACGCTGATCGTTGGCGGGAACATCCTGCATGCGATCATCTTCCTGCTGATGAGCGTGCTGCTGAATGCCGCACAGATCATCATCGCCCTGTACTTATGCCGTAAATATGGCAGTACGTATACGTTCTCCGATTATGTGAAGATGTTCTTGTTCAGCCAAGCGGAGCTGTTAACCTATCGAAATTTGCTGCTGTACATTAACATTGCGGGGACATTCAAATATTTTGACAATGATGAGGGCTGGGGCTTCGTGGAGCGCAAAGGCGTGGCCGCCATCAGCCAGAACATTGCCGCAGGATCGAATTAACTTAAGGTGAAGGAGGCTGCCTGAAACAGCATGGTTCCCAATAAAAGAATTATCTATGTCGATATTCTACGAATTCTATCCATTGTTGCCGTCATTATTCTGCACTACACAGCGGAGGTGCTGACCAACACGAATGATTTCAATTCCTCCTCCTGGTGGATCAGCAACGGGTTCAACTCCATATCCCGCTTCGCCGTACCGGTCTTCTTCATGATTAGCGGAGCGATGATCCTGCGCACGAAGATTACATCCTACCGGGAGTTCTATACCAAGCGGGTCGTACCGCTGCTCATTCCCCTTCTGACCTGGTCGCTCATCTATGGCTTGTACAATCAATACTATCTGATGCAAAGCAAGCTGAATGCCTATGAGTTCGTTGTTGACTTCGGGTATCGGCTGCTGACCGACCGGAATTATGTGCATCTGTGGTTCCTATACGCCATTATTGCCATCTATATGACGGTGCCGCTGATGAGCAAATTCATCAAATCCTGCAGCGAGAAGGATCTGCGGTATTATCTGCTCCTCTGGTTCATCGTCAGTATCGCCTATCGCTTCATCTCGGATGCCGTATTCCGTGCAACGGATCAATACATCAACATTCCGATCATGAACATCCCGTTCTTCATGGGCTTCCTTGGCTATTTTATCCTTGGGTACTATCTATTCCATTTTGAACTGCCGCTTAAGGCAAAAAACATACTATACAATCTGGGGATCATCTCGTTTTTTATCACGCCGGTGGCCACCTATTTTGTCTCGCTGCGCAGCGGTGTCCTGGATGAGATGTTCTACGGTAACTATTCCGTCACCACCTTCTTCATGGCTGTCGGTTTGTTCATCTTCTTTAAGGAGAAGGAGGCCAAGATCAGCGATCAAGTGAACCATAAAATCCAGAAATTGATCAGCTCGGTCTCCCGGGCCAGCTTCAGCATCTATCTGATTCACCTGCTGGTCGAAATGATGTTATCCGGCCGAACCGAGGTCGAGGCCACGTTTCTGGAAGCCTCCCTCAGTCTGATCGTGAATATCTCCATCATCTTCGCCATCAGCTACATCACCGTCAAGGTGCTGAACCTAAGCAAAACGGCAACCTACATTCTATTCGGCGGGCGGGGTTAAAGGACAATGAGAATCACGATATATACAAAAATATTCATTGTGGTGCTGCTTGCGGGCATGGGTCTCTATTTCTATCAGATCTCCTCGGCAGAAGAGCGGAAAATCACGGCGGTATACGTGGAAGCCTGGCAGGATTACCGAAACATCAAGCTATCGGAGAAAGGCGTGGACATTGCGTTCATCGCTTTCGCCAAGATCAAAGGAACGGATCTCTACTTCCATGAAGACAGCACAACCAACAACCAGATCAAAGAAAATATCAAGCAGTTGAAGGCAGCCAATCCGAAGACCCAAATGGTGCTGGCCGTAGGTGGTTACGGTGCAGATGGCTTCTCCGACGCTTCGCTGGACGGCAACCGGTACCTCTTCACCGAGAGCATCATCAACCTGGTCAAGGAACTGGATTTAGACGGCGTGGATATCGACTGGGAGTATCCGGCGTTCCATGCCTGGAATACGCAGAAAGCACGCCCGGAGGATACGAAGAATTTCACCAGTCTGATGAAGGAGCTGCGGGAGAAGCTGTACAGGCTGCCTCACAAGAACAAGAACTATCTGCTGACGTTCGCCTCTGGAACCCAGGACTGGTATTTCCAAAATGTCGAGGTCAAAAAAGTGGAGAAATACGTGGATTACATCAACGTCATGTCCTATGACCTGACCGGGAAGTGGTCCGACACCACAGGCTTTAACTCCAATCTGTATGTGGATAGCCAGGGGAAATCCAAACACTCCATTGATAGCATCATCTCCATGTACCTGGACCATGATGTCGACAGCAAGAAGCTGCTGCTCGGCGTGCCTGCTTATTCGTACGGCTGGAAAAACGTGAAGGAGGCCAAGGGTGCCAAAGACGGCCTCTTCGCTCCCGGAACGCCCATCGATATCGACAAGGTGAACCTCAATTATAAGCAGATCGAGAAGGCCTACCTGAACAAAAATGGCTTCAAGCGTTATTACGACAAAAAAGCTAAGGCCGCCTACCTCTATGACGGCAATACCTTCATCAGTTACGAGGATCAAGAGGCCTTGAAGGAGAAAGTGGCGTACATTCAGAGTAAGAATCTCGGAGGTGCGATGGTCTGGCAGTACTCCCAGGACGCGGAGGATGGCATCGTGAAGTATCTGACGGAGCATTTGAATGAGAGGCAACAAGCCGACAAGCGGTAACATGCGGCAACGGTACCTTTTCTTAAGCCAGTCTTGACAGCGTCTTTAAGAGGGTACGCGTCTAAAGTCACTACTGCTTTATCAAATAAAGCCGATGATCCTCGCAGTCGAGTGCGGGTCATCGGCTTTTTATATTCTGTCAGCCCCTGCGCGTGCTTGTTGCGGCCGATTCATCAGTATCGCCTATATTTTCGTTAATCACTTTTCACCAGTGACTCTTACAGCCTCTATGTGACTGTATCGATTAAAATAAAGCGTTGTGTCCTTTTTAATCCATCTGATCACGATATGACAGAAAAGAAAGAACCATAACAGACCTGTAAGAAAAACCACTCCAATTACAAATAGGTTAGCTAGAAGATCTTCACCCATTTGATTAGAAAATATCTTCGATAAGGCTGAGAGCAATAAAGGCATATAAACAATGATGTAACGTCGGCTCAAGCTTCCTAACCAATTCCCCTTTTCCGGAATTAATCTCATGCGAACGATCTTAGAGCCCACCGTATTTCCTTTCCAAATTACAGGGATAACTACCATAACCACAAAGAAAACAATGGCAAAGATGATCTCGTCAATGAGTACTCCTGGTCTCTTCAGCAACCCGAATATAAAGTTGGTTATGATTCTGGCGACTATTATATTTAGAAGAACCTCCATGAGTTGGGCACCGAACGTTGCCTTTCTTTGATTGTTAAAGAAGTGGCTTTGTTCACTAAGGGTCTCCCTCGATGGAATTAACACCAAAAACATGGGAGCGAGGATAAAGCCAAGTACGGTCCCCACCGTATTGGTCAACAAATCATCTACATCAAATATACGATAGGGGCATTCAAAAATGCCAAACAAAGCGGTTCGTTGGGTTATTTCAAAGAAAAGCGAAACACCAAATCCAATAAGAGCAGCATGAAACCACTTCGCTTTCCCCTTAAAAAAGTATCTCAGAAAGACACCTAAAGGAAACAAAAGCAAAACATTAAAAAACATTTGATAAAAGGCTCGCGCTGTCAACAAGTCGATATAACTTGAAGGCACCGACCAATGAAATCCGCTTTCACGTTGAATATCCCGAATAAATTGAAAAGGACGATTTTGAATGAAAATCGCGCCGGGATTAATCGAAGCACAATTATACCGAGTACTGGGTATTGGAAAAATCACCAAGAAGAACGCACTTAATCCATAAAAGATAAAGCTCAAGATAAGTAATGTTCTCCAAAAGCTAAAGTATCCATGTTTACGATACTGATAAACGGCCCATGGCAGCGTCAGAATGGACGCTAATAAAAAACATATGGAGAGCGCAATGAAAATAGGCAATACATAGGCTTGCATTCTATTCTCCCTTTCTGATTGCAACTAGAGGAGGTATAACAACTGAAAGGATGAATAATCTTCAGTCTTTATAAGTATTTCCAAAAGTTTGATCTGGCAATACCTGATGATCTATTTCCCCAAAGGGCACAGAGAGCGTAAAAATCGATATTGACTTGGTGTTAACACCAAGTTGTACGATAATATGGCAACGGACTCCCTGCTGCAGAAAAGAGGTGACCTTATGGGGGACACATTCTCCATCAAACAAGTGTCTAAACGAACCGGACTGACCGAGGATGCCATTCGCTATTACGAAAAAATCGGGCTCCTCCCTCCTCCCAAAAGGAAAGATAACGGCCATCGTGTCTATCACTTGGAGGATGCTGAGATTATGGAATTGATCACATGCCTGAAGAAGACAGGAATGTCGCTGGAGGATATGAAAGCATATGTGCATCTTCCCTTTAAGGAAAGCATTCAATCCGTTCCGGAGATGAACGCCATGCTCCAGAGTTACCGTCAGAAAATTACCGATCAAATTTCGGACCTGCAGCGCATTCTGCGGTTCATCGATGACAAGTTGAACTATAATCAGTCCCTGCTTAATCCCGATAGGGCGAACAGCAAAGAATCTTAAGTATAGGAGATTTACCCATGACACATAAAAGAAATAACAGAGTCGCCTTGATCACGGGCGCAAGCTCCGGCATTGGCTTGGAGCTAACCAAGCGATTATTATCCGAAGGCTGGCAAGTCCTCGCTTTGATTCGTTCTGCCTTTCCATCCGATGATTTTCTTGTACAAAACTACCGTAGATCGCAGCAGCTGAGAATATACACGGCCGATTTGTCGGATTTCACGGATCTCCATACCTCGCTGAATCAGATCAAAAAACACGAGAATCATATCGACCTGCTGTTTAATAACGCAGGTGTCTCCTTCGGCGAATTATCCTACTCCAAACAAGGGCGCGAGATGCATTTTGAAGTAAACTCCGTGGTGCCTTATATCATCTTGATGGAAATGAAAGAGCTGCTAGAAAAGGGCAGCCTCAAGACGGTAATCAACACATCCTCCAATGCGTTGCTGTATCTCAAACAGTTCGATTACCATACATTGGCATCCCCTACCGTGTTCAAGAAGCTGGTTGGACCTTATGCCGCGAGTAAATTAGCCCTATCGTTGTGGACTCAGGAGATCGCCACTGCCATACAGAAGGATGGCATTATGATTAGGAGCGTCTGTCCGGGAGCGAATAAAACAACCATTACCAAAAATGCCGGGATGCCAAGATTTATGATCCCGATCCGTAACCTGTTCTTCTCCCATCCCCGTGAAGGAGCTTCACGTCTGTATGAAGCAGCGCTAGGCGGCTCCCAACAATCGACGGGAGTCTTTCTCAACAAGGGTAAAGCAACGCCTTTGAAATTCTCAAGCCAAAGTATGGAGCTACTCAGAACAATAGAGCCGATCTATGAGAAGGAGTTTGCAACCATATTGTAAACCCATGCAGGAGAGTTTATGATGTTTTCAGCCCATCTCATGAAGGCCTGTTACCGGGTTTGCTGCCATTCCTCCATGAAGCGCAGGGTGTTGCACGCGTGATGATCAGCCAAATTTGATGCAAATGCCTGATCCGGAAATCCACGGTGAAACAGCTTCAAGCCGCCCGAGGTTAATGAGATATAGTGATGCAGACGGTAGAACAACATCCGATTCGGATCAAGCCCGCTTTGTTGCAAATACCGATAATGCTCACCGAATCGAAGCTCAAGAAACGTATGCTCATGCTCAATGTCAAAGAATTGCGCACCTTCAATATCAATCAGATAGGGCTCTAAACGATCTGTAACCAGGATATGGTCAGGCCCCAACTCGCCGTGGATAAAGCCATACCGCTGGCGGGAATTGATCCTGGATTCAAGCTCATGCAATACAGCGAGCAGCCTGTCGTGATTCTTCCGAATGCTCTCGTTATGCAGGATGATGTAGGACAGCTGTTCCTTAGCATTTTCCAACTGCACAAGATGGCATCGCTCCCGCTGATTCCCGCTTTGATCCGGCTTTCCATAGTTCTGTCTGTGGTTTGCATGCATGCGTTCGATCATGTTGCCCACCCGTTCGAAGACCTCATCCCGAACCCGTTGATCCGGATGCTGAAAGTAGGCCTCCGCCTTCTGTCCCTCAATATATTCGACTAATGCATAGTCAAACGGGTATTGCTCCCGTTCCGTGTGAAGATGATATAGAGCAGGCGTAGAAATACCATGGTCCTTTAACCATCTGTTATTGATTTCGAACGAATGACCGCCAAAGGATCGTTCATGCACACTCTCGTTCGCTATTTCTTCCTGAAAATAATTCTTCGTCAAATCCCACACATACAACACGCATGAGAATCCATTTTGACACTGGATCTTATAGACGACCTTTTGCGCCCCGCCATGCATCTTCGTGACATCCGCCACAATATAACCGGTACCCAAAACCTTCCCGACATACTCCTGTACATCTGTTTCATCGAGGTGACAAGTCCAACTCATGAAACCACGCTCCATTTCATTTGTTTTTGCCGGCTCCCCCACTCTATGACATTTCCGGGCAAAAATATAGACTGTTTCTTTCGGTTCTGCTATGATGTTGAATAAGGTCTCGAAAAAAATTGCCATACGATGAATAGCCCCTGGACACCGGTCCAGGGGCTTTTTTGTGCATCTCGATGCATAAATGATGCAAGGCCAAGCAAGGGAATTCTTGCTTGGCCTTTTTGAGGTTCTTGGAGTTATATCCATTACCCGTGCGCATGATGGTCAATGTTACGGTGGGTCGTCTTGATCATGCTAATCTCCGAAGTTCATTAAATTTATTCTTATATCGCCTAATTTTTTCCTATTGGAGAGATTCCTGTATATCCTTACGTACCGCAGAAGGTTCGGTAAGGACGGGAAAGCTCGGGCACGATAGCATATTCAGTCTGTTCCGGAGAATGCGCGTAGGGATTAGACAGAACGTTCAGCAGTTCTTTCATCACGCTGTAGTCCCCTTCGCTCTCCGCTGCTTCCAGCGCTTCCTCCACCCTGTGGTTACGAGGAATGACCGCAGGATTGCTGCAACGCATTAATTGATGGGATTGGTCCTTGGATTCCTGCTGGCTGCCAAGTCTCGCCTGCCA
Organism: Paenibacillus lautus; assembly: GCF_050482385.1. GTDB lineage: Bacteria > Bacillota > Bacilli > Paenibacillales > Paenibacillaceae > Paenibacillus_AQ > Paenibacillus_AQ lautus_B. The sequence goes on along the minus strand of NZ_JBCNHV010000013.1, from coordinate 102,482 downwards.
ACGCTCATACCAGGAAGCCAAATCGGGTGTGCCATTTAGAGGCGTATCCTCCAGCTTATCAAATGTTAACGCACGGAAGGTATTGGTATAATCCGCCTGATGATTCTTCATCATCTTGAGGAGATCTTCGATCAGGGATTCGTCATCCTCCTCTTCATGGAAGATCCCCAGCTTGGCTCTCATGCCTGCAAGCCACTGCTCGTGATACAGATCGGTAAAGCTCCCGATTGCACCCTCGGCCAGCTTAACGGCCTGCTCCTCTTCTTCATGCAGCAGCGGCAGCAAGGATTCGGCCAATCTTGCGAGATTCCAAGCCGCAATATATGGCTGGTTCACATAGGCATAGCGGCCTTGTGAATCGATGGAGCTGAATACCGTATTCGGGTCAAATGTATCCATGAAGGCACAAGGGCCATAATCAATCGTTTCCCCGCTGAGGGTCATATTATCGGTGTTCATCACCCCATGGATAAAACCGACGAGCTGCCACTTGGCGATTAGAGTCGCCTGACGCTTGATGACCTCCTGCAGCAAAACCAGATAACGGTTGGCACCGTCGCCAACGTCAGCTTCCGGGTAATGCCGCTCCAGGGTGTAGTCTGCCAGAATCCGCAGATCCTCGGTTGTACCCGCTCCCCTTACATATTGAAACGTCCCCACTCTCACATGACTTGAGGCCACACGGGTCAGAATTGCACCTGGCAGATCCCTCTCACGAGTGACAGGCTGTCCGGTGGACACCACCGCCAGGCTGCGGGTGGTCGGAATTCCCAGCGCATGCATGGCCTCGCTGATGATATATTCGCGCAGCATCGGACCCAGAGCCGCCCGACCATCTCCTCCACGGGAGTACGGGGTCCGGCCCGAGCCCTTAAGCTGAATATCCATACGCTCATCCTGCGGCGTGATTTGTTCACCCAACAGGATCGCACGACCGTCGCCCAGCATCGTAAAATACCCGAATTGGTGCCCAGCATAAGCCTGTGCGAGCGGCGATGCCCCCTCAGGTATCTCGTTGCCCGCGAGCATCGCTGCACCCTCGGGGCTCTTCAGTCCCTCGGCGTTTAAACCCAGAGATGCCGCCAACGGCTCATTAAGGATGACCAACTCCGGTGAGCGCACAGGGGTGGGATCTTGTTTGGTAAAAAAGGACTCCGGCAGCTTGGCATAACTGTTATCAAAATTCCAACCTATATCGATCATGGCTTTCTTATGGGTCATGGGATCTCCTTCTTCAAGCAGTATGATGATGACAGTATCTACTTATTATTTAAACACAAGTCGCTCTTTGTAGGGTTTACTGAAGGAAATTTATTATTCTGCCAAGGCTACTTTTGGCTGCTGCTCGATCGGTTCAATCCATTCTTTGTACTCTCTTTATATATCACAAAAAATCGCCGCCGGGGACATCCCCGGGCAGCGATTGATGATGCATTATTATAACCTTAATCCCGATTCGCCAGCTTCGCCAGCAACCGGATAATTTCGATATACAACCATACGAGCGTAACCAACAAACCGAAAGAGCCGTACCACTCCATATATTTAGGCGCACCTTGCTGTGCTCCCTCTTCGATAAAGTTAAAATCGAGTATGAAATTCAAGGCAGCAATGATGATGATCACAACCGAAATTCCAATGCCGATTGGGGTGCTGTCATGCAGGTAAGGCACCGCCACACCGAACATGCCCAGAACGAAGCTAAACAGGTATACAAGTGCAACGCCGATGGTTGCAGCAATGATCCCCTTTTTGAAGCCTGCAGTTGCCCGGATCAGACCTGTTTTATAAGCGAGCAGCATACCGAGGAATATGCACATCGTCAGTAAAGCCGCTTGCAATGTGATTCCGTAATACAGATATTCATAATGAGCGGATAATGCACCGAGGACAAATCCCTCCACGATCGCGTAGATCGGCGCCAAATAAGGTGCTGCCTTCGGAACAAAGCTGATGATCAGCGCAAGAACGAGGCCGCCTATTGCTCCCCCGATCAAGAACGGCAATACATCATACCCGTTAAAATACATCACCCATGAAATGACCGCTGCCCCGATCAGCAGCGCGAGCAGCATGAACGATTTGTTCACCGTTCCGCCAATCGTCATCGTTTCCTGGCCGTCGTAATACCCACTTCTCTCAAATCTTTCTTCGTTTAATGTCGGATTTCCACTGCGCCCTATCAATTAAATGCCTCCCTAACTTTCTTTTTTGTATCCATTTTAGCACAGGTTGGAATATTTTAGGATGCAAAAAATATTGCATCACGGATGAATTGGGATTGGGACTAATTTATTGGGGAACTCTATCCCAACCCAGTTTTTAAGTACTGTAATCCATGAATTCTCTTTTTCTTCATCCACAACCATCATTTTAGTATCGGTTTAAACTTTTAAACGCTCTATATTCCGCCAATATCTTTGATTACGTCTTAGGAACGGAATATTTCCATAAGCCTAAATGTTACATTTGGGAAATAAATGAATTTACTACTTTGCTCCCGTAGCTTGATAGAAATTAAGTCCATCTTTTGATTACTTAAGTATCTCAGATCATATGCAACATGGGTAATTTATTTATTGATGTTAATATCACGTTGAGTCTTTAATTATGTAGGATTGTAGAACTACTAAAAAACAGTTCACTAATACCATATAATTCCTGTTACTGCAATATATTATCGCCTAAAATAAGGTTGCATAATGTAAAATCCTTACTATTCTAAATGTACTCAATGGAGGATCAATCAATGGGAACTTCTAAAAGAAAATTATCTAATGAAATTAAAAAGCTTCTAAAAGAAAAATCATTATCGAGTATAAATGAAAGTGCACCTGGACTTACAAAAAAGATTTTAACTAAAAGCAACTTGGGGGATAACTTTGATGAATCTGAAACAATTGGTAATTCTATAAGAATAATCTCCAGTCAATTCGTCTCTCTCTCTCATAATGGATTTAAAGGTAAGACAAAGAAAGAATTAATCACCGATCCAATATCACAACAAGAATTTATAGAAATGATTTTAGAAATGATTGAAACCACGACTATCATTGAATCAAAAATATTAGAGAAATCTCTTAAGATTGTAATGTGTGAATTTTTAGAACATGATGAATTCGATGTATATGAATTCGCACAATTATTATTTTACCAAATCATTTATCAAGTTCTACTTGGTGATCTGAATGACAACATTAAAGATATACATGAAGAACTTGATTATGAATTAATACAAAATATGGTGAAAAATGCAGCAAACCAGATAATGAATGATAAGGTATACACAAAAGTTAACTTATTTATTGATCGTAAAGTACTATTGGTTGATGTTCTTGATGAAATAATTGTTCAGACTTCTAATGCAAGTTTCGGTGAATTCTAATGCACCGAGAAACCTCATTTTTTACTACTCTTCATAGTTCTCTTCTACAAGATATTAGTTATAACTATCACGAAATCAGCACTATATATCTAGACCTCGTTACCATAATGGGTGCTATTTACTATAAAGATGTACTGACACCGAAACAGAATGATAAACCAAGATTAATTAATATAGATATCCCCGTATTTAATATCGCCTTGTTAGGAAAACAAGAGATTATTGAATTGTTACAAAAAATGGCGAAATGGGTCTCTGAAGACAACTTTAATATTAACTTTCATCCTATTACACTTAATCGTGAATTAAATTATATTAATAGCCTAGTAAGTTCAACTAATGATGTAACACTTTTTTCAGGAGGATTAGACTCTTTTGCTGGAGCATTTCATAATTATAAGAATGGAATAAAAAGTGATTATTTAGGGTTTATTAATAAAGGTGAAGAAAAAACCAAACAATTGGAAATGTCTAAGTTCTACAAGGAGATATTTGACGCTTCTACAGAAATTGTACTAGTAGAAAAACCAATAAGAAAAAAGGTCACCTACATTCAATCTACTAGATCATTGTTATATCTCGCCTTAGCTGTAAGCAAAGCATATTTTAATTCAGCACAAAATGTATATATCTATGAGAACGGTATATTATCTTTAAATCCAGAGATAAAAAACAGATATACGACTAAAACAACTCATCCTAAAACAATTTTTATGTATGAACACTTACTAAGACTTTTGGGAATCAGTATAAAGATCAATCATCCATTTTTATTTAAAACAAAAGGCCAAATTATTAATGATATGGATGTAAAATTCAAAGTAGCAATTAAACAAACTTTCACTTGTGGCCAAGGGCGATCTCACCCAGAGCGATCACACAATGGACAGTGTGGAATATGTATTCCATGTTTACTACGAAAGATTTCGCTAGCTGCGTATAATAATGAGAAATACGATGTACAATATGAGTATCCGTATGAAACAAAGATTAGCAATATAAAAGAGGAACTTTATAAGAAGGATTACGAAAGTAATCTAAGTTATTTTGATAGTTATTATAGATCTATTAAGGCCAATCGTATTCATCTTGAAGTGCATACAAGAGAAAAGTATTATAGTGAAAAAATTGATTTCAGACTATACAATCAAACAATGTTTAATACTTTTGTTCAAGAATATGAAAGGTTTATGGAATTATATGCCCCTTATTGATACCCATGTTCATATTGATTTTTACCCTGACCCTCAAAAAGTCGCAAGACAATATGAAGCTTTAAAAATTTATACAATGTTTGTAACTAACTTACCTGAATTATTTCAAAAACATTATAGCTCATTCAAACAGTTTAAATATGTAAGATTGTGCTTAGGGTTTCATCCACAAGTAGCGAGTGAGTATGAGCTTAATGAATCTTTGTTTAAAGAACTTATTTGTAAAACAAGATATATCGGGGAAGTTGGACTTGACTATATTAAGGAACATACTGATATAAAGAATAGGCAAATAAAAGCCTTTGAGTACATCACTTCTCCCTTAATTAACAAAGGAAGAATCTATACAATACACTGTAAGCAAACTGAAGATGTGACACTAGATATCCTTAAAGAAAATGGAGTTAAACACGCTATTTTTCATTGGTATAGTGGCAAGGTATCTACTCTTGAAAAAATTATTGATAACGGATACTACCTTTCATTAAATCCCAAAATGTTAAATACTCAGAACGGTCTCAAGATAATTGATAGATTGCCAATTGATCGAATTCTTTTCGAAACAGATGGTCCGTTTGCGAAGTATAATGGTCAGATTGTCTATCCATCTTATATATCAAAAATCTACTCTGACTTTGATGACGTTATACCATCCTTTGAACAAATTGTGTTTAAAAACTTCCGCCGTTTGTTAATAGAAAAAGACCTATATAAATAAGCTAATTTTATATCTTGAAATATGTTTATATTTTGGATCAAAAAAATCACTCTATATTGAAGTTTATTCCAATACTAAACTATCTGAACAACACACAGATATTAATATTAACCCGCGCCAGAATTGGAGCGGGTTAATTTATTGGGTAGCCAAATCAGTAGCATCTAAACCAGCAATAATTCCAACTGTATAACGTAATTCCCCTTATTGCGCCAAGCCGCCAATGAAAGCCTCAAAGTTCGAAGCAAGTCGGGTTATTTTGTAATCATTAGCCTTGTCCACATGAATAACCTCGGGCTCCCCGTCATTTCCGGAGGAACGGTAGTCCAGCATCACAACCTCGGACTGGGAAGGACAATCGCAAATCACCACGCCAATCTCAGGGTATCCGCCATTCTCGATCATAAAACGGCTGCCCAAACTTCCGCACAATGATTTTTTCTTCTCTCGTCCAATGCCCAAAACACCTGTGATTTCAATATAATCCTGCGCTCCATCCCCGATAGGGAACTTCCGGTTCCGGGGAATCCCGCCATTATGTAATTTCATTGCTTGAATATAAGATGATGGCAGCTTGAAGACCAGTGCTTCCTCCACAGATTCAATCCATTCATCCGTAGGCGGAGCCGAAACGTATTGGTCTGCCTCAAGGGCACTATCATCCCAGAAATTCAGCACATCGGGGTCCGTATAAGTCACCGCAGTGGACTCCTTAGCAGGTTTCGGAGCGGTTTTATTCCGAATCCACTCCAGAAACTCTAACGTATCCTCATCGCCGGGTTCCAGGTGATCGGCCACTTCAAATGCTTTCCGAGCATCCTCATACCGGTCCAAGTAATAATAAGCGAGCCCTATGCGGTAATGCCACAAGAAATCATCCTTGCCCTCTTCTTGAATAGATAGGAATTGCTCAACCGCCTCTTCATAACGTTCGAGATTGTTTTGCGCCCTGCCCAAGTGACTGATCAGCTCATAATCCCGCTCTTCCTCAGGGATCTCCATAATCGCATCTACGATTTCTTCGAACTCATCCTCTTCGTGCCACTCTTCCAGCTGCTCCAAAAGCTCCTCACTCATCGTTCATGCCTCCCACTCTAATCATCCTTTCTGAAATTATACCATTCCAGCATGGCCCTCTCCAGCATGGAAGACTGGAGCACTTGCAATACAGATAAACTTAATGATGTTTACGAATTTGTTCAAAGGCAGTGTTAAGGGAAGAGTACGCATTATAATAGTTCAGCCCACATTAACCGCCAGCATGGAGTCGACAAATAATCTATGTAGATGCGTTACCTCTTAAAATTTCCCTCAGCACATTTTTAGCCAAACGCAGCTTCTCATCATTGGCTTCATGAAGTAATCCAACAATATCTTGAATATCGCTCTCCGTAGAGGTAACCAAGAACTCTTCATCCACATATGCAAATAGCTGAATCAAACTGACATCAAGAGCCCCAGCAATCTTATACAAATTTAATAACGATACATTCTTTTCACCACGTTCAACCTGTCCTATATATGAAAAATGAAATCCACCCTTCTCACCAAGTGCTTCTTGCGACAAGCCCTTCTCCTTGCGTAGAGCACGTATCCGGGTTCCTACAAGCTTTAATATTTCCTTATCTATCACGGCATTCACCTCTTCATGTCAAAAGTGTAGACAAGTTTCATCGAGGCAAACACCAAACAATAAATATTATTATTTAAATTAATATCTATAGATATTAAAATGTATATAACACTCCCCTTTTTCCGTTAGGAGGCGGCCGTTATGGAGAATAGTTTGCATCATATAATAAAAGATTATTGTCAACTTGCTAAAAATCATATGAAATTAGCTCATATCATGAGAAATCACAATCGGTTCATGACGTCCCTCATCCTTTGTCATTCTGCTCTCATGGCCATGATCCGAGCTCTATTTATTTATGAGAACAAAACACTACCCCGCTCAGAGCTGACACTGGTTGATCTCTTGCAATTATTACATACGGACTATAACCTCGGGCTTGAAATCGTGGTGTTTGTTGGCAAGTTAAATTTTATAATTTATGAGGATCAAGAGAGTTTAGAGGTCGTGAAGGAAGAAGATATGGATCGGCTGATAAAAAGAACAGAAGAGGTTTTAAGGGAATTATGTAGGAGAATGTGATACGGTTCCTTATCAGCATCCCGAATAATCCTTCTGCCCAGAAAAAACCAAAACACTGACATAATGCCGTCAGTCATCGCAGCTCATAATAGCTATAAAACCAACCATAACGGGTTATAGGAGGAAAATAAATGATGAGCACACACCCAACATTGCGAGGATTTGCGACCATCAGTTACTGGGTGGATGAGATGGACGCGGCAAAGGCTTGGTATTCGGATCTGCTGGGTATAACACCTTATTTCGAACTTTCGGGGCCCGATGGCCAACTGGCCTATGCTGAATTTCGGATTGGAGACTACCAGCACGAGTTGGGTCTCATCGATCGCCGTTTTGCCCCTGCGCAACCAACGTCCGGCCCCGGCGGAGCGATCATGTACTGGCATGTCGATGATATAGAAGCCACCCTCAGCCAATTAAAATCCATGGGTGCTGTAGAGTACGAACCTCTCGTACACCGGGGAGAAGGATTCATCACGGCATCCGTCACGGATCCATTCGGCAACGTGCTGGGAATTATGTACAATGCTCATTATTTAGAGATAGTGAATTCAAGAAGCCGGGGGTGACCCAAAAACATGGTAATCGATAAAACGGTACACGTGCAGACTTGGCAGGATTGGCGGAAGTGGTTAAGCGATCACCCGATATGAAGACCGAATCTTTTATACGTTGTGTATTCATCAACCGATTTACGGTTATAGTTATCTAAGGGCTTTTTCGTTCATGAATGTACCGATCCATATCATTGGATTCAGATTATAATGGATGAGTATATGATAGATGTACGGTGGAAGTCTGTATATATAGATATTCGAATATAACGTAGAAGAGGTTAAAGATGAGTGAGAAGCATTTTACAGATTATCCTTTAAGTGAAGAGATTGTGAGAGCGCTCCATAGTTTGGGCTATGAGACACCAACGGAGGTTCAGACAAAAGTCATTCCTGTTGTGCTTAAGAAGAAGGATCTTGTTGTTAAATCGCAAACCGGCAGCGGCAAAACAGCTGCCTATGGAATTCCGCTCTGCGAGCTAGTGGATTGGAACGAGAATAAGCCGCAGGCATTAATCTTAGCGCCAACCCGCGAACTTGCGTTACAAGTCAACGAAGACATTACGAATATTGGGCGCTTTAAGCGGATCAAGGCGACCCCTCTTTTTGGGAAGCATCCTTTTCATGTCCAAAAGGCCGAGTTAAAACAAAGAACGCATATCGTTGTTGGTACAACTGGGCGTGTACTGGACCATATTGAACGCGGCACGCTATCGCTAGAGCGGATGGCCTATCTCGTTATTGATGAAGCCGATGAGATGCTGAATATGGGCTTTATTGAGCAAGTTCAGTCGATCATTCAAGCCCTGCCTCGTGACAGGGTTACCCTGTTATTCTCCGCTACGTTTCCTGAGGATGTGGCCAAGCTGGCACGCAAATATATGGACAATCCTGCCCAAATAGAGATCGATGCGAGCGGTATTACGACGGCAACGATTGAACACGCTCTTATTCAGGTGAAGGAGGCGGACAAGCTGGCATTGCTTCAGGATCTACTCATTGTTGAGAGTCCTGACAGCTGCATTGTTTTCTGCCGTACACAGGAGCATGTGGACAACCTATTCAGAGAAATGGCTAATCTCGGTTACTCATGTGACCGTATTCATGGTGGGATGGAGCAGGAAGAGCGATTCGAGGTCATGCATGCGTTCAGAAGGGGACAATTCCGTTACTTGATTGCGACCGATGTAGCCGCCAGGGGTATCGATATCTCGAATATTACTCATGTTATCAATTACGATATTCCACTTGAAAAAGAAAGCTATGTTCATCGCACGGGACGTACAGGTCGTGCAGGCAAGACGGGTAAAGCGATTACCCTCGTCACGCCGAAGGATTTCAAGCGATTAGCCGAGATTGAGACGTATATTGGATTCGCGATTCCGAAAATAAAAGCTCCCTCCGAACAGGAAGTGGATCGCCATAGGGAAGATTTTGAACAGAAACTAAAGTTTAAGCCTGAACCGAAAAAAGATAAGCGCGAGCAATTAAACAAGCAAATTATGAAGCTTAACTTCAATGGCGGCAAGAAGAAAAAGCTAAGAGCCGTAGACTTTGTTGGGACGATTGCTAAGCTTGACGGGGTAACTGCAGACGATATAGGGATTATTACGATCCTCGATTTTGTGACCGATGTTGAGATTCTGAACGGCAAAGGACCGTTTGTGCTTGAAATGATGCAGAACACGACGGTAAAAGGCAAGCTGTTAAAGGTGCGCAAAGGGAATAAATAAAGAGTTGAATTTGACAAAACAAGGGTGATCTTAGCAATGTGCTGAGGTCACCCTTCTGTATTGGACTCGTGTAATCATTTATTTTGATTGTTAATAACTTGTGAAGAAATCAAAATTTTCACCAAACGAAACACGCAGCGCAAGGCGATTCTCACAGGTGGTATGTCCGCTCAAGCGAAGTAAAGCATATGACGATAGACAACGAGTCAAAATTTGAGGTTGTAGGTGCCTATGTTCCTTGAGATTGAGATTACAACTCTCCCTCAAGAAAACGGATGAGGTACGATTCAGGCTGCGCGAAGAACTCGGTAAAGCTGCATAAATCGGCGTACGTCTGATGCTCCACATCGTAACAACCGATCAGACCTTTTTTCTTCGGATTCCACAAAAGCAGCAGATCGGAGTAATTATCGATATTGGCTGACAGACGCAGCATCTTTTGCCGGCCAACTTTCATCTCGATCGTATCGGTCATGGTGAAGAAGTCGATATACCCGATTTCATATTCATTCTGCGGCAGCTTAAGCCGCAACTGGTCTCCTGTCAGAAAGCTGACGAGTTCATCGGTCAATTTATATTTTTTCAGCGCATACTTCTTGTTCTCTAAACTATGAAACTCAGCTGGCTCCAGCGATTTCAAGTAGTCCGCCAGGACAGTATCCTTATTGCTCACAGCAATCGTATATGGTCGTTCACCATCCTTTTCCGCTATCGTCACGTCCGCGTCTCGCTCAATCAAATATTTGACCATCCCTAGATTCCCCATCCGCGCGGCGACGGTTAGCGGGGTCGCTTGGTAAGGATAGACCATATCGGGCTGATTATAATTGATGTCAGCCCCATGATCGAGTAGATAATCGAGGGTCTTATAGTCATGGTCCGACACGGCTTGGCGCAGTACAGCGCTGCCATGCAGCTTGATATCCAACCCCAGCTCATGAATGAGCGGGATGTTTTTTTTGTTGCCGTAATAGGCCTGTGCATATGCACCTGACCCGATTTGATTGAGTTTATCCAGCTCGGCGCCTTGCGCAGCGATATACCGAACGATATCTTCCTTACCATAGCGAACAGCCTTTAAAAAAGCTGGATTATGATGGACATTCAGGTTAACGCCCTGCTCGACCAGCAGCTCCACAACATCCATTCGCTGAGATATCAGCGCCAGATCAAGCGGACTTAACGTCGTATATCTGCTCAGTACGATGCCTTCCTCTATATTCCAACCAGCGGCGATTGCTTCCTGCAAAGCCGGAATGTTTCCTTTGTAGATGTGCATGGCTATTTCCGGCAGCTCTTCGAATTTACCGATATCTTTCAGAACGATCATCTATTATCCTCCCTGAGTAACGTACGCCTTTAAGTTCTACGGTGCATTTGCTTTCATTAATTCAATATTCACACATCTTCTCTGCACCTGACCAGGCCGGGAAGAAGCATTACTATGAATTGAAAATACTCGGAAGCTGACTATCCTTTTATGTATGAAAACATGCCGGAGCGGCTCCAGACATCGTTGAGCATCTACCCTGCATCACGATGGAGTAGGGTCTAAGCACCCTTTTGACAATAACCATTGCTTCATTACGGCAAACGCCTGCCCTGCATCCTGTTCATAGAAGATGGCTACCTCTTGCTGATAAGCATAATTGAATCGTACATATCCGCCCAGTTCTCGGTAGAACAAAAGGCAAACATAGGGCGTTTCAATAGACAGATCGGAAGGAAAGGCCGCTTGACACATTCCGGCCAGCTCAGGCAATGACAGCCCATCCTGCACCGGAGGCAAGCGTAAGAAGATATGACTCCGCGTACCCGTCCACGGTTCATAATAAACGGCTTCCTCTTGGCTGCACCCATACACCTGACGAAATATTTCATCCAGCACCACCGCGTACGTCCTTTCATCTTCCTGTTCCTGTGTCTGCAGCGAAATCGCCTTTATACGCTCCTCATGCCGAGGCAGCCATAGCAGACCGGCCACCTGGGGATGCACGGCCAAAAAATCACCGTCCACCGTTGTGCCTATTGCGATACACTCTGCAATCTGCTGCTCGGTAATCGGGCTGTCTTCATCGTGCCCCCATAACCCGTACTCGGCAAAAGGCTGAAGCACCTCCGTATCCGGTAACTGGACATTCATCCACCCTCGGTAAGTCCCTTCGCCGAATCGCTGCAAAAACCGCAGGTAGCCCGGCGGATAACCAGCGGCATCCTCCCTGATAAGCTCCTGATTTTGACCATCTGATAGAAGTCTGGGTTCCGATACGATGTACATGATCACTCCTCCTATTTTTGAGTAGATTCACTTCCGTCTACGAACCTCAATTGGCAATGCTCCTAACCATTATTCCACAATTTTCAAGTGGTGACGATAGCCCCAACCTCGCTTGCCCAATTCCCTTCCTCCTAATGTATGACACGTGTCATACGGATCTCTTTACAGGTGTGAATGTTGCATCAAACGGATCGCATCTACAATAAAAACACGAGAGAATCAACAAGGAGAGAAGGAATTGGAGATGGAACAACGAAAAGACAGAATCCGCCTGCTGGACATTTTGCGGGGCTTTGCGATTCTAGGAACGCTTGGGACGAATATTTGGATCTTCGCGCACGCGGGGGACCTCAGCTACATTACAACCTTTGATCATTCCGGTTGGTGGGGAGCGAATGACTTACTTCGCATGATCGTCTTATTCCTGGTGAACGGGAAGCTGCTCGGACTGCTGACAATCATGTTCGGCGTCGGCTTGGAAATGAAGTACCGGCAGGCCAAGCGCAAGGGAAAGCCGTGGCCTGGCGTGTATGTGTGGGCCGTCCTGTTCCTAGTCCTTGAAGGCCTGCTGCATTTTATATTGGTCATGGAGTATGACATCTTAATGAGCTATGGAGTTACCGCAATCATTGCAGCCTTCATCGTAAAGGGAGGCGATCGGCTCATCGCCCGTACGATGAACGTAATCGGCAGCGTCTTCGCTATTGCGATTCTGGCCCTCGCGGGACTGATGCTAGCGAGCGGAGCAAGCGTATCGCTGGGCAGTTTTGGCGATATCGTTGCCCTTTATCAAGAAGGAACTTGGATAGAACAAGTCCAATATCGGCTAGCGAACTTCCTTCCACTGCGAATGGAAGCCATCCTCGTGATTCCGACCAATGTGTTTCTGTTCCTGCTAGGGGTTCGCTTCATGCGGGCAGGAGTGTTCTCCCCGGATGAGAAAGGGAAAAAGCTGCGGAGAACGCTATTCAAGCTTGGGATATATGTCGGTGTGCCGCTCAATTTGCTCATTTTTATCCCCGGCGGCGCTTTCGATCTACCGGTGCGCTATTTATTCGCACCGCTGATGTCCATGGGGTATATAGCAATCATAGCGAGAATGATACAATATACAAAATGGGAATGGCTATGGCGACGTCTGGAAAACGTCGGAAAAATGTCGCTGAGCTGCTATGTGCTCCAGAACATCATCGCATCCGCTGTTTTTTACGGGTGGGGCTTGGGGCTTGCCGGCAAGCTGAATTCAGCGGCCATTATCGCCATCTGGCTGGTAATCTCCGCATTTCTGCTGGGCATGTCGTCCCTATGGCTCCGCGGCTTCAAGCTGGGACCTATGGAGACCGTCCGCAAACAGGCGATAGGTTTCTTCGAATCAAGATAGCCGAAATTGGGGGCTTGATATGTTCTATAAGTTGTACCCGAGGGATCAGATCAAAAGTTATTTGCTCATCGATATCGTACTGACCGTATTCTTATGCTACCGGGTGTTTCGTTCGGATACGCCGCTGGGACTGTGGGGCAGCCTCTTGCTGCTCCTGCTGTTCCTTGTTTCGTTCTATGTCGCGCTGTGGCGCCGGGGCGGCTGGCTGCTCGCTGCCGTGCTGACGGGTCTGTCCGCGATTGCCGTGCTCGGAGCGTATATCGGGCCGAACGTCCTGCTGTTCGGGATCATTTTCGCCGACTTGCTGGGCCGGTCCAAGTCTAAGGTGCATATCGCCATCGGCTGTGCGGCCATTGCCCTATCATTCCTGCTCGTGTTCGTTTTCCGAAAAGAACCGCTGCTCGAAACGTCCAATGCCATTTACCTTCCGGTCATGATCATTCAGTCGGTATATCCGATCATCATCTACATTAAGGAGAAAGCGAAAAGCCTGCAGGGGGAGCTGGATGAAGCCAACGAGCAGATCGCAAAGTATATCCAGCAGGAGGAGCGGCAGCGAATCGCTAGGGATCTCCACGATACTTTGGGACAGACCCTCATGATGATCAAAATGAAAAGCGAGCTGGCGACGAAATGGGTAGATAAGGATGCTACCCAAGCCAAGCGAGAGCTAGGCGAGATTCTGGACACCACCCGAACGGCCCTGAAGCAAGTGAGGGAGCTGGTATCCGATATGAAGTTCATCTCGCTGGCAAGCGAGTTGGAGCATTCGGCCAAGCTGCTGCATACGGCCGGAATATCGCTGAGCATCGAGAATCCGAAGAAGATTCCGCTGTTATCCAGCGTAGAGGAAACGATGCTTGCGCTTTGCGTCCGGGAAGCCATGACCAATATTATCAAGCATAGCCGCGCCAAGCGGTGCACGATCATGCTGGAAACGAAGGACCATGCCTTCGGCATCCATATTGCGGATGATGGCGTGGGGCTGACGGGGAAAGGCGACGGAAACGGTATCCCGTCGATCATGGAGCGGATGAAGACGCTAGGCGGCTCTTTCGCCATCGCCCCGTCACCTGAGGGAGGCACCAGGGTATCCTTGAATCTCCCGCTTCGCCGGCATGAAAAGGAGGACGCTTCATGATTCGAATCGTTATTGCGGAAGATCAGAAAATGCTTCGCGGTGCATTCGCCTCATTGCTTAATTTCGAAGATGACATCGAGGTGGTGGCCGAGGTGCCTGACGGGCAGCGAGCCTGGGAGGCGATCCGGCAGCATCAGCCGGACGTGTGCCTGCTCGACATCGAGATGCCTCATATCAGCGGTCTGGAATTGGCCGAGTCCATACGTCAAGCAGGTCTGCCCTGCAAAATCATGATCGTGACGACCTTCGCACGTCCCGGTTATTTACAAAAAGCGATGGATGCACAGGTGGAGGGCTATCTGTTAAAGGACGAGCCGATCGATTTCTTGATCGAAGCCATCCGGCGGGTCATGAAGGGCGAGCGGGTTGTGAGCACTGATCTGGCGGCCGCACTCTTCATGAAGGAAGAGAACCCGCTCAGCGAACGGGAAATCGAAATGCTTCGCTTAACCAAGGAAGGCATGACCACCGGCGAGATCAGCAAAGCCCTGTTCCTGACGAGAGGAACTGTTCGCAACTACCTCTCCTCAGCCATACAGAAGCTTGCGGCCGAATCCCGGCAGCAGGCCGTGGCAATCGCCGAGGATAAAGGGTGGCTGTAAACATCCTCGGACACAGCGCCCCTTGTTTATGACTTGAAGGAGGAGATCGAAATGAACGCTTTGGCCCAAACGACAACCAGCATTCCATGGCAGCGGTTGACGACCGCCTATGGAAGAGGAACGGACATTCCGCGGCTCATGGAAACCGGGCAGTATGAGGAATTGGCCAACCTGATCGAGCACCAAGGGACCCTGTGGCAGACAACGCCGTGGGCCCTGCTTATACTCCTGCGAGAACTTGCCAAGCGGACACCAGAGCGGGTCTCCTTGGGAGAAGTTGAGCTGTATATGGCCGTAGCCTCTGCTATAACCGTGGAGTATATGGATTCGCAGCATGCGATGAAGACGATGGACAAGCTGCTAGACGAAAAGTACTTATGGCCGGAGAACGAGGAAGAGGATGAATCGCGATGGGAGGAGGAGAGGCCGCCTGGCTATGAGTCCGAGGTCTTTATCAGCTATTATCACTTCAGTTATGTGCTGCTGAGGGAGGCGATTCCTCTTTTCACCGCGATGATGAACGGTAACGATAAGCTTGCTCCTGCTATTGCAGAGCTGCTGCTTCTGCTTGAAGCCGAAGGTACCGGTGAGTAGCGCTATGCATGCTCAGCGAAAAGCCCGAAAAGCGTAAAGTATACATTCTTTAGAGAAAAACAACGCAGCCTCATGAGCTGCGTTGCTTTTGTATAGTAGAGAAAGAGTACACCCACCTATAAGGGATGTGATCAGTCTGTGTCTCAATCTATCCATGATCACCGACCGGGTATGCGTAAAAAATATAACGCTCTGGCGCATTTCCCACAAAGCGAAACGGATAGCAGGTCGAAATGACCAGCACCTCGGTTCCCATAGAACGAATAACCGATGTATCGTCTTTATCTACGATATCCGTGCTTTGAATCTCATATTCAAATGAGCCATAAGGCAGTTTTACGATAAAACGATCCCCTACCGAAAGCTTATCGAAGTCCCGAAAAACGGTGTCCCGATGCCCAGACAACAGGATCTGCTCGTTATCCATTGGAAAAGCGGTACCGCTGTAATGCCCGACGCCTCTCTCGAGCATCTCTTCATCCGTGCCTTCGATGATCGGAAGTTCCGATTCCAGCTTTGGGATTTGAAGCATTCCGATCACATCGTTCAGTTTCGGATCGAACTTGGATTTGTCGATCACGTGATCACGATAGGATACAGGATCCGCACGCTGTTCGTTTGAAGCATCTATTGGTTCTGACTTACGAATCAGCTCGTTTGCTTCCGCCATAGCTTCCTTCAAGTTTGCCTGATGTTCGACATATTGAATGACAGCGAAGGTCACGATCCCCATACCGGCAAGCAGCAAGAGCATACCTACTATTCTTCGCATGTTCTCTCCTCCCAGCCTGCATTAATATATCAATCGATGACTGCCGGATAAGTAAATAGCCAACAAGAGTTTGTTTAAACATCTATATTTTCACAATGATATCTTACTGTTTCTTATCTTTAAAATCCAGTTGAAGGCCATACACCTTCAACACAATAAGCCAAAAGTAATATATCCCCTAACGGTAATCCCCCCCTCTGTTCCATAGATTTGCTTCACCCGAGTCTATATTAGGTTTGGGCTGCGTCCAACAGCTGCCCCCAAGTGAACACGACTTGGGGGGCAGCTGTTGGATTAAGCGATTTCTCTTAAATAAGCATGAAACGCGCATCCACTACTCGAACGACTATCCCATATTTAAACCATTTTTAAACGGAACTGCCGTTCGTTTTAACCTTGGTCCGCTACGATAAAAGAAAATGGAGCAACAAGGGAGAGAACGTATGCGAGTATTGGAAATGTTGTTGGTGGCATTCTGCGTTTTGGTGCTGATGGTCTTATTTTTCCGTAACACAATCAACCGGAAGGTTGGTGCTATAGCCGGCATGGCTTGCGGTTCACTGCTGGGCGCGCAACTGTTGTTTGAAGGGTATAGGTGGCAGATGATTCCGGCCTATATCGTCGCCGCTTTGCTCCTCGCCTTCGTCTTATTCAGACACAGAAAAGTCGGGAAACCACTGCGTTACACGATATTGGCCCTATCCGTTGTTTTGCTGGGCGTATCAGTTGCCTTATCGGTGCTGCTCCCGGTCTTTCATTTACCGAAGCCTTCAGGCGAGTTCAATGTGGGAACGGAAACGTTCCATTTTATCGATGCCGACCGGGAAGAAACGTTTACCGAGCAGAAAGGCGACAAACGGGAGCTTATCGTTCAAGCATGGTACCCCGCTGCGGAATCTGGCCAAAACGCCGAGAAAAATGCGGTGTTCCCTAAGGACAGAGGGCTCTTCCATGCCTATATGCAAGCTTATTCTGGATATCTAGGCCTTCCTGCTCCTGCCCTCGACTACTGGAAATACAGCCGGGCCAATTCATCTGTCAATGCCAATTTACATCCGGCGGACAATCCGTATCCGGTGGTGCTGCTATCACACGGCATGGGGGTCGGCAGAATTTTGCATACGTCGCAGGCTGAACATCTTGCCAGCCACGGCTATATCGTATTCGCCGTCGATCATACTTACAGTACCGTTATGACCGCATTTCCGGACGGGCGCGTGACCGGTTTCCTTACAGAGCAGTCTCAAGAGCGATTATTTGAGGACAGCCGCGCCATTTTACATGTGTGGAACGGGGATATCACCTTCGTCATGGATCAGTTGGAGAAGCTGCATTCAGGCGCCATCGCCAGCAAATTCGAAGGAATGCTGGATATGGACAACATCGGCATGTTGGGTCATTCCTTCGGTGGAGCAGCAGCTTTTGAAGCCGTTTATTCCAACCCGCGAATCAAGACCGGTGTGAATATGGATGGCACGTTGTTCATAACGAAGAACCGGGGCGACATGAAGAAACCGTTTATGTTCATGGAATCCGAAGATTTTATGAATGTGAATGAGCAGCAGGCGAAGTACCGCAAAACCCCGGCCACGGATGCTGAGCTCAAGGAGCTCCGCTTAACACGAGAACAATTCGACACCATTTTGGAGAATCGGGAACTGGAACTGAAGCTGATGGACTGTTTATCGCAACAAGGGTATGGACGGACCATTTACATTGAAGGAGCCGGACATTATAACTTCACTGATCTCCAGCTGTACTCTCCGCTTATTGGACTGACTGGCATGACCGGAAGCATGAATGGAACAAGGGGCGCAGAAATCGTCAATCGCTATCTTTTAGAGTTTTTCAACCAGCATTTACGCGGAATCGAGAGTAAGCTTCTGGCCGGTCCCACTGAGGACTATCCGGAAGTGAAGTATCCGAACCCGGTTTTCCAAGGAGAATAGATTGAAAGAAAAACGCTCTTCGTATAACGGAGGGTGTTTCTTTTTGGGTTTAGCTTTCAACAACCACCTTCCCCTCCCATCATTCGTCCGGATTTTCATTAATATGAGCAATTCATGCAAGATTCAACAGCCCATGTAGAGTTCTTGTAGAGATTTGCGTGATACAATTCGATCAAATTCAACCCTACCATATAGAGGAAAATAACGACCGAGTAAAGACTATTAATTCCTTGAATAGGTTAGAGATCAGAAAAGAAAGGATGGGAAAATTGATCAAGCTTTTCAAGAAAAAACAGGCAGCGTTATTCCTGAGCAGTGTCCTGGTCATTGGCGGTTTACCGGCAGGACTAGCTCCGAATGTAGTAAGTGCTGCTGAACCGCAGAAGGCCTTAATCACCACATCGAGTGAAATCACCAGCTACAATTATGTTGAAAATACAACGAAACCCCTGGAAGTAGTTATAGATCCGGCAATTACGGTCTACGACTCAACCTATACTTTGGAAGCAGCTACGGTGGTTATTGAGAATGTTCAAGCCGGAGATCAATTAGTTTTCGAAGAAACGGGAGGAATAAAAGGAGACTATAATTCTGATAATGGGATCTTGACGTTAACGGGTACGGCTTCTTTTGAAGGGTACACGGAGGCCTTATCCAATGTCAGATTCTCAACAACCTCTATTGTAACGTCCGACAGAATCATCAAGTTTACGCTTGGTGATGCCCTTCCTTATGGAACTGAGGGCCATTTTTATAAATATGTTGATAAAGGGGCAGGTAACTCCATTACCTGGAATGATGCAAAGAACGAGGCCGAGAGCAGCGAATATTTTGGGCGTAAAGGGTACCTCGTTACGATTACAAGTAATGAAGAAAATATCTTTGTTCAGGAAAAGACCTTAGGTATCGGTTGGCTTGGTGCAAAAGATATTGAGCGGGATGCAAGCACACCTAAAAAGAATGGTGACTGGCGCTGGGTAACGGGGCCGGAAGGCTTGGAGAACGGCGGACAAGGCACAAAATTCTATCAAGGTTATACAGGCAGCGGAAAAAACCTTTTGTATAACAACTGGGATGCTGGAGAGCCAAATGACTACGGTGGAACAGAATTTGTTGCCCACATTTTTGGACCTGGAGCTCAAGCTGGGAAATGGAACGATTACTCTCCAATCAACGCTTCAGTAACAGGATACATTGTTGAGTACGGCGGTATGCCAGACGACAACAATGTTGTAATCAGTGCCGAGAAGACTCTTTCTTTTGTGAACGTTACCGAGCTTACAAAAACAAAAGCGGTAGCCGACCAATTAAACAAAGAGGACTATGCTGAGAAAGAATGGCTTGAATTTGAAAAAGCATTGGAAGCTGCCAATACGGTCCTTCAAAATCAAAATAAAATCCAAGACGAGGTAGACGCAGCCCTGAAAGCGCTGAAAGATGCGCAAGAGCAGTTGAAGCCCCGGGTTACAATCACGGAGCCGAGCGGCGATACGGTATATGTGGCCAAGCCTGAGTTTGAGGGTGAAGCCGCTAAAGGTGCATCCGTCACCGCAGCTATTTATGATAAAGACGGCAAGCTTATCGGTACTCCTCAAGTCAAAGTGAATCCGGATGGTACATGGAGCTTTGCACCTGACCAAGAGCTGCCTGATGGCGACTATGTGGTTGAAGTGATTGCTGAAAAGGACGGCAAGACAAGCACGGAAAAGAAAAATGTAACGGTAGATACCACAAAACCGAATGTACAAATCACTGAACCAAGCGGTGAGAAAGTCAACGTGGTCAAACCGGAGTTCAAAGGTGTAGCTGACAAAGATGCAAAGGTCATCGTTGAATTGACAGATGATAGCGGTAAAGTAATTGAGACCCGCGAAGTGGACGTAGACAGCAATGGAAACTGGAGCTTCACACCGTCCGAAGACTTACAAGACGGTAAATACACAGTCAATGTAACGGCAGAGAAAAACGGCAAAGTGTCCACGGACACCAAGAACGTTACGGTAGACGCAACAGACGAATCACAGCTTTCGGGTCTCGAACTAAAACGTGGGGATGGAACACCGATTGCGATCTCTCCGGCTTTTAACGGGGCAGTAACCGATTATCGTGCTTCCGTGACCCATGATGTATACAATACAACCGTAACGCTGGCGACTTATGACCCGAACGCCACAATCGAAATCTCGCTTAATGGCGGAGCATGGCAAGGAATTCCTAACGGCTCTGCAAGTGATGAATTGCCGTTAGCATTCGGCACCAATACGATTGTTGTGAAGGTAACGGATTCCCAAGGAAATGTGACGGAATATACGCTGACCATCACCCGAGGGTCCAATGATAACAACAATAATAATAATGGAGGCAACAGCGGAGGCAGTACAACACCTTCTACACCTCCTTCTACGCCGCCTGCGACTACACCATCCCCTACGGACCCTGGCGTGAATACGTCCGTGAACGGTAACAACGGTGGGTTTGCCACAGGGAAAACAACCACTTCTGAAGGTAACAAACAAACTTCCGTACAGGTGAACAGAGATAAGCTCGGAGACATATTATCGAATGGAACAGGTCAGAAGCTGTCCATTCAATCTCCGAATGATGGAGATATGCAGGTTGATGGTTTAACGGCTGCGGACATTCGTTTGTTAGCTGATAAGGGAGCAAGCCTTGACATCGGGAATCCGTTAGCTATCTACCCGGTGCCTAGTAAGCAATTGGACTTGAATGCGGTGTCCGGGCAGCTGGGAAATGCTGCGCTCAACGATATCGCAGTTCATATCGACATTAAGCGCTCCTCGGAGACTTTGAGAAACAATGCCAAGAACAAAGCAACGTCGGCAGGCTACCAGCTGCTGGTTGATCCGGTCGACCTGGAAATGACTTTTAGCCAAAATGGTAAAACCGTAAAATCCGGGAATTTGAACGGGTACGCTCCAAAATATATCGCTCTGCCGGAAGGTATCGACCCGAACCGTATTACAACAGGCGTTGTGGTCAATCCCGATGGCTCGGTATATCATCTGCCAACCGTAGTTACGAAGATCGGGGATCGATACTACGCGCAGATTCATGATTTACGCAGCAGTGGTTCGTACTCGGTTATCTGGAATCCGCAGGATTTCGATGATGTGAGATCTCACTGGGCGCAAACGGAAGTGAACAATATCTCTGCTCGCCTTGACCTGAAAGGGAATGGCGGCAATACGTTCGCTCCGAATCGAAATGTGACCCGGGCTGAATTTGCGGAGATTGTGGTATTGGGTCTTGGACTGATGCGTCAGGAAGAGCCAAAAACAACATTTGACGACGTTACGGCAACTGCCTGGTACCGAAATGCGATCTCGATTGCCAGTGAATTCGGCATCGTACTCGGTTATAACGATAGCGCGTTCCGTGGTAACCAGACGATTACAAGAGAAGAAGGAATGGCGATGATCGCTCGAGGTTATCAATTGATCAAGCCAGGCCATGCAATTAGCGAAACAGAAATTAGCAGACTGCTCGCAGGCTATGAAGATGCATCCCAAGTAGCAAGATGGGCACGACCTTCCGTAGCAACCTTGCTGTCAACAGATATTGTCCAAGGAAGCGGAGATAAGGGCTTAACTCCGAAATCCACGATGACGCGGGCTGAAACGGTAGCCTTGATACAGCGTCTACTGCAAGTTACGAATTTAATCGATTAAATCAATAAGTATGAATCAATGACCCGCAAGTGGCACTTTGGAAAAAGTGATCTCTTGCGGGTCATTTTTTGTTCGATAATCTGACATGCGAAGCTCTCTGTTCAGTTTTGTCTATTTGCCTCGTTTATGGTGCTTGTTCTGTTCGGCTGCGGCAGTGCCGCTACGGCGGGGGGAGAGCTCGGCCATTTAGGAATCGCCTTGGCATTCGGGCTGTCTATTGTGGCGATGGCCTATGTCATCGGTCCGATCTCGGGATGTCATATCAATCCGGCGGTTTCACTTGCCATCTATAAAATGACATTTACTTCGTTTCGCTGCGCACATAAAAAGTTACCTTGGTCCCTTTACCCAACGTGCTTTTGATATGAAGTCCTGTTCCGAAGTGCCGCTTTAAGCGCTGATCTGTATTGATCAGGCCGACTCCTGAGTTGCGTTCTGCTTTTCTTTCCAATATCCGTTGCAATTGAACTTCGTCCATTCCGATCCCATTGTCTTGAACCGTTATCTCTGTCAGCGTGTCATGGACAGAAATTCGAATATGTATTTCCCCTCCGCGAGTGCGCTTCATAATGCCATGTCTTATCGCATTTTCTACTAAAGGCTGGATCGAGAGGAAAGGGACTTTTAACTCTTCGCAGTCATCTACCTCCCATACGACCTGCAGCCGCTCATCAAATCGGACCTTTTCGATGTATAAATACGAGCGCACTAGACTTAACTCCTCTTTGATCGAAACAAGTCCATCCGTATCTTGGAACCTGAATTTATACCTCAAAAAATTGCTAAACTCATCAAGCAAATGACGCATCTTATCCAAATTAATGTCACTTAACGCTGTTACGGCACTTAATGCATTGAATAAGAAATGAGGCTGGATTTGCGCTTGCAGCCATGCAGCCTCTAATCGCAATTGTTCCCGAACCGTTTGTTTAATCGTTGTTAGCGCCTTAATCCGCGATCTGATTTCTAATGCTTCCACCGGCTTTGTCACATAATCGTTTGCTCCTGCTAAAAAACCGCTTTGAATATCCTTCGGCTGGCTTCTTGCGGTAAGGAGCAGCACAGGGAGTTCGGTAAGTGTATACCGCTCACGAATCCTTCGTGTCAGCTCATAACCTGACATCTGCGGCATCATAATATCGGAGATGACCAGATCCCATTCCTTCGTGTCCAGCATAGCCAATGCTTCTTTACCGCTCGTTGCCATCGTTACATCATATTCGTCAGGCGGTAGTATAGCCTCAAGTACTTGAAGGTTGACCGGATCATCATCCACAATTAATAAGAGCGGACGATCACGATTCATTGCAACAAAGGTTGTTTGTTTTACCACTGGCGGGATGTCCTTTGTTTCCAGAACAATTGAGGCTGTTTCCTGAGTCGACGCTGGTTGTAATGTTAATTGTTCTAATGAGTTAGAACCCCCATCCTCTTCCTCCGCGTCCAAACTAGCCAGCTTTAACGAAAATGTAAACTTCGAGCCTTCTCCTAAAACAGAGGACACCTCTAACGTACCACGATGAAGTTCAATGAGCTGCTTGCTTATACTTAAGCCCAACCCAAAGCCGCCTTCAATCATGGTCTCGCTCGCGCTGGCTTGCTCGTACGGAAGGAATAAGCGCTTCAGCATGTCCTCATCCATGCCGATCCCGGTATCAGCAATAACAATAAATGCTCTTCCATCCTCTGCCAAAGCCTGAATCGAAATGACACCTTCATTCGTATACTTCACGGCATTATGAAGCAAATTGAAAACGATTTGAATCACCCGGTTCTCATCTGCAATGACAGGTGGAAAATCCTCAGGAATCTGATTTACGATGTTGACGGCCTTCACCTCTGCGTTAAATTGCAGCATATCAATGACTCCCGTTATGATCGGCTGAATCGATATGACTTTTTTCTGTAAACGTGGATTGCCTTCCCGCAGACTCATCACATCAATCAAATCATTTAATATAAGTGTTAGCCGACGTCCTACAGATAGTACCGTTTCGAGCTCCTTGACACTTCGATCCTGTAACAAATGCCCTTCTCTGTTCAGAACGGACTGTGACATGTTAAGGATGCTATGCAGCGGATTTTTAAATTCATGAGACGTGTTCGCCAAAAATTGATCTTTATGGTCATTCACTCTTTGCAAGGTTGCGGCAATCTCCTTGGTGTTAGCATGCATGTTGAAATAACCCTTAAACCATACAGAGGCCAAGCACCCCATCGAAATAATCAAGTCAAACGGATAATGGACAACGCTCAAACCGCTCTCCCGCCAGAATAAAGACCAAAGAAAATGGTGAACCAGCGCAAGCATAGAAAAGAGAAGGAACAGATGGCTTTTTATATCCTGGATTACTTTTTTTAAGATGGCTATGATCGTGATTACGGCTGCGATGCATCCCAATAGGAAATAAACCGGGAAGAGCATGATCACCTGATGGGGAGCTAAAAACAACGTAACTGCGGCAGTTCCCAGATTCATTATGGTATAAATAGGATACATCCTGCGCCAATAAGGGAGTTCACGATGATTCGTACATTCTAGCAACGCATAGCATCCGATCATGAACGCGGCATTGGATAGTCGAAAGTCCCAATCACTGCCGACGTAAAACAATTGATGAAACAGCTTCTCATCGCTACTAAATAGACTGGAAAGAGTTACGCATAGTGTCAACAAAGAAAAATAAAGCAGCCTCTTCTCTTTATTTCCTAGTAAAAACAAAATAAGTGCATAAACAGAATGCATAAGAAATATAATGGCTCCCAGCGTCTGCATGGAAACGGAGAATTTCATTTCCTTTGCAATGGCTTCTTCTGAACCGAATTTAATGGACCTAGCAATGCCGCCGCCTCGACTGTCCACATAATTTGCCGACTGAATTACTAAATCGATGACACCGTTGTCGTCTGCTGTAAAACTTGTAGAATAAGGCAGGTTCTTTGCCGTATATTCTTCCTTTATTTTCGCCACCTGCCCGGATTTAGCAAGCAGTCGGCCATTTACATATAATTCGGATGAAGTGCGTACGCTGGGTACACGAATACTATAATTAACGTTCTGTTTCGGATTTACTTTAATGCGCAGGCGATAGGATGCATAACCATATGGGGTTGGCTCTTCGCTATGCAAAGCTTCATTCCATCCTCCCGGAACCGAAATCAGCTTTGGCTCGATCTCGGCTGACACACGCTGCCGACGACCACCATCCAGCAACCATTGTGAGGGATAAAACTCCCATTCCCCATCAAGTAAGAGAACGCCGCCATCTTCTGCATTCCAATGACGTAAATCCAATTGCCCATTCGGAATGGACACCTGCTTTTGATGAGGTAACAATTCCATCCACACCATGCGCAAGCTCGATAGAATGACTAACAATAACCCAATTAACAAGATCATATGACTCTTTTTCATTTGGTATTTTGGTGAGTCGTTTGCCAAGAAGTATTCCTCTCCTAATCCATTCTAATATAGGCACTGCTCCATCATTTACGGTTCCAAATAGATATGAAAGAACAACCATTGACGACTTCAATGCCATCAATGGTTGTTTGCGTTGCTACATTATATATCGACCAAGATGGTCAATCTCAGCAGCCTTGCAATCAGTGCTCTTACGGCCCGCGTCAATTGCGCAACATCCAAATCGTGTCCTACATCAGGTTAACAACCCTATCTATACAAAATCTATACACGCTGGCCTAGGGCCTTAACGGCGATTCTATGAAAGGAGCCAAACTGTATAGACAACCAAAAAAGAGCGTTCCCCCACTCAAGGGAAACGCTCTTTCTCGTAATCCGAATTATTTCAAGCCCAGTACCTCAAAATCATAAATTCGCGCTGCCGTATCCCCGCCTTGTGTCGCCTTCTCTACTTGAAGACGCACATACTGTGCGGAAGTCAGTTCGATGGCATGGCTGCTGACCGCTTTCGTATTGTCTTTGACCGATACCGCATCCTTCCACTCCTTGCCGTCCGAGCTTACCTGAATGGAGAATGCCCGCGTATTGAATGCGGCTGGCTCGCCTCCGGCTTCCGCATGCTTGATCACGAATTCGCTGATCTTATGCTCGGCTCCCAAGTCCACCGTCATCGAATGAGGCCCGTCTCCGACAGCACACCATTTGGTAGCCGTATTACCATCCACCGCAAATTGAGGTGCTTCCTTCTCATTCACGAAGCTGGATGCTGACGTTTTCTTGCCAAGGGCAAGGTTGCCAACGCCATTCTCCGCTTCCCGTGTAACCGTGATGAGCTTCTTCCGAACCAAGTCCTCGCCAACGCTATTTTTAGCAGTTAGCGTCACTTCGTACGTTCCTTCCTCCGGATATGTCACTTTAGGATTCTGCTCCGTGCTGGACGCTGGCTGTCCACCTGGGAAGCTCCAGCTCCAGGACTCCGTTACTTCCGAGGAAATATCCGTGAATTGCACCGTTTCTCCTGGTGCGATCAGCGTTTTATCCGCTTTGAAGGCTGCAACCGGCTTCGGATATTCCGGCCAGTCAAAGCTTATCGACGATGCTTTTCCTTGTTCATAATGACGGTTCACTGGAATCACGACCATCTTGGTTGCCTGCTCTTTCAGCAGCCGCTTCATTTCCGGCACGTAATACACGGTATTCCCCGTCATGCCCATCAACTCGTACTTGCCGTCCGGATGAACCCGGTACACCTGGTAGTACATCACGTCCTCAGCCTGTTTCGGTGCCTTCCAAGACAACCGCGCATCACCATATATTCCGTCCCGGAAGTCGTTCTCGATCACCTGAAGATCGGTCACCTGGTGCGGTTTCTTCGCCTTATCATTCACCTGCGCAACGGCCAGTTTGCCGATATTGGCCCGATAATCCGCTATGTCTGCGGCAGATTCGAATTGAAGCGAGATTCCCACGATCGTGCGGTCTTTATACTTGTTCAGCTTGATGCTTCCCTGCTTCCAATCCTGATCCGCGCCCGTGGCGGTCCACTTGCCAGGCTCGAAAAATTCATACTTATCCGGCGCATCGGAGAATGCCAAACCGATCTTTACCTTGGCGTCCTTCGCATTGTCTGCATAGACAAGCGATACTTCCGTCGTCGCTTCTACCGGGATATTTGCCTTATACAGCTTGACATGGGTAGAGGAGTCTTTGCTTACGGCACCCGCCACCTGAAGCGAGCTGCCTCCATAGTAGGATTTGGTGAAATCAAATCCAGGCTTGAGGGCTTCACCTTTGCCGCTTAGTTCCGTGATCCAGCGCCAGGTCGGCAAAATATCCTGCAGGCTCCGGTTGCTCCAGTCGCTGCTTCGCATCACTTTGCCGTCCACCGCAAACAAATGGCCGTTCCCGGTATTAAAATGGGTCACAAATTCGGAATCCGTGAGTACGGTTTTGGCAACCACATCATTCGCTATCCCTCTCCAGGCAAGCGGATCGGTCCCTTCAGGCTGCGAGGTATGGGCTGGATTCATTCCAGGTCCCGCCCAGAAAATCTGCTCCTTTTTCATATACTCCTCATGGGTTTCGGAGCTGTTAAACGCCCAATCAGGACGGTAAATGCCGAGGGAGGTTGTCGCTTTCTTGCCTTCCGGGAACACAACCGGCCAATTGAATTTGCCCTCGTAGCCGTTCGCCTCCACATCGATGCCAGCATATAGATCATACGGGCTGCGACCAAGCTCCGCCGCTTTAGCCGGGGAATTTAAGAACGGCGTGATGTAATCGTATTTGCCGTTCTTCTCATCCTTGTACTGCCAGCGGAAATCAATAAACATATGGTCGGAAACCCGCTGATTTCCCGCCTGGAAGAACATCTCGTTCTTATCCGTTAAAGCCCCCTGCCACTTCACTGGTCCTTCCTTGATCATGGAATCGTACCAGATCACTTCCATGCCTGGCGCTTTTTTCTGCTGAAGATACGTTAAAAACTCAGCCATCTTGGCGGCATCCTCAGGCGTTCCGCCCTGAGTTTCCTGATTGATGAACCAGCCGTCAAATCCGTAATACGTTGCAACCTCAATCAGTTTGTCAGCAACCGGGAAGGATCCGTCCTCCCGCTGCTTTAACAGATCATGCAGCCATTGGATCTTGCCTCCATGCTCGGTTTGCGGCAAGAAAACGGTTCCAAAAACAGGTACGCCATTCTTGTGAGCCGCATCGATCACATCCGCGCTTGGCGGAACGATCAATCCTTCGCCTGCCGAGCCGCCCCACATCACCAGCTTGTCGATATACTGCCAATTGCTGAAAGTATAGGTATGGAACTTCTCCGAGCCTTGGGAAGGAGCTCCGCTTGTGCTTGGATACATGGAAGCAATCGATAAAACCTTCACTTCCTCCTTGGCATTGCGGTTTACCTTATTGCCCTGGATTCGCTGATCCTCGAGCTTCACCGTTCCCCGATTAAAAAGCGCATCCTTATCCGTGGACGGCGACCATTCCAGCAGCGTGTTCGGATACCAATACGACGAGTGAGGCTGTGCGGCTTCGGCTTCTCCAGCAAAACCCGTCAAGGACGCGGCCAACACCGCCGTGCTCATCCATACTGTCATTCTGCGTTTCCACTGGGCTTTCGTTAAATAATCCGGTTTGATTCGTTTCATTGGAACAACCTCCTATATTTATAATGACTAGATATGACAGAGAGAAACGGCCGTGAAGATCAGCCGTTTCTACCCCTCATACACTTTTTATGGATTACTTGTTTTGAGCTTTCCACTCATCAAACTGCTTTTGAGCTTCAGCGATAACTTTGTCAATTCCGGCATCCTGGAATTTTTGTTTTGCTTTTGGCAAGTATTCTTCAGGATCGATGGAGCCGGTATACAGTGCAGGAATAAATTCCTTCGCTACGTTCGTGATAGCCGCAACTTCCGTTTTTACAGGAGCCGTATCAAAGTTAAAGCCGAACGTAGGAGCTACTACAGCGGAGCTGTTAAATTTCTCGAATGCTTCCCACTTGTCCTTAGGCTCACCTTCATGAAGGTACGTCAGGAACATATTGCCGAGCGCAAATCCAGGCATGGCATAGCTTTCCTGCATGGCAGGCATATCCTCGATGTACGGCTCTTCAAGCTTCTTGTAGTGCGTTCCTTCTAAACCGTATTGAATCATATTCCGGAGTTTCACATCGGTGTTCAGCAGGTTCAAGAACATCATCGCCCGCTCCGGATTTTTGGAGTAAGAAGAAATTGCCATCATGGAGCCAGCTGCGGAGCTGGTGTAAATGACAGGGTCATGCATCGGTCTCGTCACAATGTCATATTTCGCGTTTCTGGACCAGCCGAGTTCTGCGTATGGCTGGGTAATCTCGCGGTCCACGAGCCATTTGCCGGTTTTGATGTTATCAATGCCATCCAGCGTCGCTACATCCTCGCGTACATAACCCGCTTTATAGTATTTGCGCATCGTGGTCAGCGCCGATTTCAGTTCAGGTGAATCCAGCAAATTCTCAAATTTAAAGTCTTTGGTGTCAAGGTACATACCAATCGGAATTTCATCGCCAAGAGGGAAGTCCACCGGCAAGTACGGCTTAAAGCCTTTCGGCACGGCAAGCGGCGTAATATCCGCAGGCTCGTTCTCTTTAATCGTTTTCAGAAGCGGTTCCAAATCCTCAAGCGTTGTCACGTTGGAAATGTCCAGGTTGTACTTATCCAGATACTTCTTGTTGAAACGCCATACAAACTGCTGTGCCAATTCCTTGTTGGCCGGGATGCCATAGTTCACGCCGTTGACCTTCGTTCCTTCCAAGAAACGAGGATCCAGCGTTTCCTTAATGCCTTTTCCATATTGATCAAGCAGGTCATTCAGCGGCTTGAATGCGCCCTTCGCTGCATTGGGAAGATAATCGAACGCCCATGAGCTAGTGAAGGCGATGTCGTAATTCTCGCCGGAGCTTGTAATAACCTGCATCCGCTGGCTGTAATCGCCCCAGTCGATCATACTGATCTCGAGCGTTGCATTGATTTTTTCCGTCAAATATTTATTGATTTCCTCTTGAACCACGGGAAGATCCTTCTGGTTAGGCCCGATCATGTACATTTTCAGTTTGACCGGATCCAGCTTGGAAACATCGACCGTGCCGTCGCTTTGAACGGCTGCCCCTTCCTTCGAAGGTTCGCCAGACTTAGCGCCTTCCTTACTGCCGCAAGCCGACAATACGACCGTCAGCAGAAGCACAAGAGCAAGGGACAGTATAGAAGCCTTTTTCTTAAACATGTGTTTTTCCCCCTGTATCACTTAATGGTTAATGCTATATTGACACCGCTTACACACCTGAGACATCAAAGCCGGATTTCTCCGGCAGTGTGCGATGCGGGTACAACCTTATGAGATTAGCCTTTGACCGAGCCTACCGTCAGGCCCTGGACAAAATATCGCTGGAAGAACGGATACGCCATAACAATCGGCAGTGTCGCCAATACGACCATCGCCATCCTTACCGTCTCTGTCGGCAGGCCAGCTGCTGCATCGAATGAACCGATATTTTGCGCATTCTGCGTCAGAAAGTCCATGTTCTTCTCAATCTTCATGAGCATGAACTGCAGCGGCGGCGTCGCCTGCGGATTGTTATAATACAGCAAGGCGTTAAACCAGTCATTCCAGTAGCCCAAAGAGCTGAACAAACCAATCGTTGCAATCCCGGGCAGCGAGACCGGCAGCACGATTCTGATAAAGGTCAGAACCTCGCCGGCGCCATCGATTTTGGCGGACTCAATAATTTCATCCGGAATTGTCGTTTGGAAGAAGGTCCTCATGACAATGATGGAGAACGCGCTCAAGGATAAAGGAAATATCAACGCCCAGATTGTGTTTTGCAGATGCAGAAACTGGGTCATCACGATATAACCAGGTACCATACCACCTGAGAACAGCATGGTAAAGAATGCAAGGAAGCTGAAAAAACCTCTAAATTCAAAGTTTCGACGGGACAATGCATAGGCATAGGTCGTAACCAACGCCAGACTCACCAGCGTCCCCAGTACCGTGACCAGGAGCGTTAAGCTGAATGAGGACAGCAATTCGCCTCCCGTTTCGAAAATATATTCATACGCTGCCGTACTGAACTGACTCGGCAGCAGCCTGAAGCCTTCCAAGACCAGGGTCTGTTCATCCGTCAAGGAAATAATAATAACAAATAGAAACGGAAAGATACAGGAAAACGAGAAGATGCCGATCACGATATTAAAAATCGTATTCCACAATGGGGAGATGGCGTTGTAGTCTCTCTTCTTTGAACGCTTTGCCGGCGGATTCGCGGTTTGCGTGGATAGCTGCGTCATGAACGGTACACCTCCCTCGGATTAGAAGATCGCATGATCTTTTTCAATTTTACGAACGATATAGTTAGCGACCAGAATCAGAATCAATCCTACAAGCGATTGGTACAAGCCCGCCGCCGTACTCATTCCGATATCCCCCATATTGATGAGTCCACGGTAAACGAAGGTATCGATAACATTCGTGACCGGATACAAGGCGCCCGAATCCTTCGGAAGCTGATAGAACAATCCGAAATCGGAACGGAAGATGCCCCCGATTGCCAATATGGTCAGTATGATCATCAGCGGTTTCAACAGCGGAATCGTTATGTATCGCACCTGCTTCCACTTGGTGGCTCCGTCGATGACAGCCGCTTCATAATAAGACTTGTCGATCCCTGTAATAGCGGCCAGGTAAATCACGCTGTTGTAGCCCACGCCTTTCCAGATACCGACAAATACGAGAATGTAGGGCCAATACTTCGCTTCCGAATACCAACTGATCGGATCTCCTCCGAAATAGGTAATGATTTGATTCAGCGTCCCTTTGTCCACACTCAGGAAGGTGAACGCAAAATAACTGATAATAACCCACGACAAAAAATGCGGCAAAAACATGCCGGTCTGATAAACCTTGGCCGTACGTTTATTGACAAGTTCGCTTAGCATGATCGCAAAGCCCACTGCAAAGACCAGACCCAGGATGATAAAAGCCAGGTTGTACAGGATTGTATTCCTCGTAATGATATAGGCATCATTGGTTGTAAACAGATACTCGAAGTTTTTGAACCCTACCCATTCGCTGTTGAACACGCTGGCGAAAAATCCGTCCGGGCTTATACGGAAGTCCTTAAACGCGAGAACGGTGCCGAACATGGGCAAGTAAGCAAAGATAAGAAACCAGATGGTTCCGGGCAGTATCATCAGCAGCATAAACCGGTTGCGTATGACCTTTTTGATGAACCCCGACATGAGCACTCCTCCTCTTCCCTGTTAAATACAAGTGCTGCGACTGTTGTAGAAGATCCCCCATGATCTTTGTCGATGCGGCTATTCTATCACTCGCCTTTAACTACTACCATTGTGCCAAGTAAGCGCTATCGTGCTCAAGTTGAAAAATACTAGAACGGGATGGATAAATTAAAGAATCCCTTATAAGTGCGTGTTCAAAAAGTCGGGTTTTCAGCACCGAGAAGGTTGGATGAAGCTAGGGACTGAGGAGCGGAGCGTACGTTTTGGGTACGTGAGCACCAGAAGGCCCGGCTGAATTCAAGATTCGATGCCGAGTTACTTCTTGATTCCCTTCGTGATCAAAAGATGACTTTTTGAACAACCTCTATAAAACAACAAAGAACAGGCTGAGGGTCATCCGCCCTGAGCCTGTCGCTAATGGTTTACTGTTCATTTAGATCCGATACATGGACCTCATCTCGGTTGGAGATACGCCCGTATATTTTTTGAACTGCCTGTAAAAGTAGGAGCTGTCCGTATAACCTACGCTGAACGCAATATCCGCCGTCTTTTGATCCGTATGTAGGAGGAGCTGCGTGGCTTTCTCGATACGGTACTGGTTCAAATAGTCCGAGAAGCTTGCCCCGACCTCCTGCTGAAAGAGCTGCCCCAAATAATTCGGATGCATCTGCAGCCGCTGGCTCAGCGTCTTCAGGGAAAGCTCTTCCGGATAATGGTGCTGCACCTGCTCCACAAGGAACGAGACATGCAGGCTATAGCCCTGATCCGCTTCTTGCAGGCGCGCGAGGCTGCGTTCGACGATACGCCATACGTGATTTCGGAGCCCCTGGAGCGTATTAATCCGGTGCATTGGGGTAAATATCTCGCTGTAATCGGGGTTTTTCTCCATATCCTTCGCCGCGATCATCAGTTGGACTGCCGCATTCAAGCAAGTTCCCCGGGGTACCGTCTGCTCCCCACTGCCATCGCCGAGAACGGTCTCGATATAAGCCTGCAAGGAGGGAACGTCTCCCTCGATCAGCAGCTTTGCAAAGGTATCGGGACGAGCGGACGGCGAAGAAGCCTGAACGGTCTCCGGTTCCGTAGGCGGACTGTACAGGTTCATGTCATCTCCGGCAATCAGGCAGGCGTTGAAATGGCCCTTCGCCTTCCTGTAGCTCTCCTGAATATCTTTGAAATCATTGAATCCCGCGCTTCCTTCGGAGCACCACATGCGCAAGCCGGTCAGCTCCCGCAGCTTGACCATAGCATTTCTCATGCCCTCCCGCGCGGCTTCCCTCCGCTCATTCATCGTGATCGACATCACAACGATGTCGTCATCCGCATCGGGGAAGCAAATTACCTCATGATTTCCCCCAAGCTCTTCCGAAAAGGCCCGGCAATATTCATCGGCTAGGCTGGTTAAGCGATAAAGCTGGGATACCGGGCGTTCGTCGGATATAAGCCGCAAAACATAAACCTGGTAAGACACATAATTCAGCGGAATGCCGAGAAGTTCGGCTCTTTGCTTGAGCTCCGAGCTTTTGATTTCCCCGTTGACCCATCGCTGCAAAATATTGCTGCGCAGAATCTTCCAATCCTCCTCGGAGCGAAACCGTTTCAATTCCTCGCGCTCCCAATCGCCACGGATATGCTTGATGGTCGCTTCCAGCTCTTCGATGTTGATCGGCTTCAAAATGTAATTCTGAATGCCGAGCGTGATCCCCACCTTCACATATTCAAATTCTTCGTACCCGCTCAGCACAATGAATTTGGTCCGGGGATGCATTTCCTTTACCTTCTTGATCAACTCGAGCCCGTTCATTCTGGGCATCATAATGTCCGTGATCAGCAGGTCCACAGGCTCCTCCCTTAACCGCTCAAGCGCCTGTAGCCCATCGTTGGCCGAACCTGACACATGCAGGTCGTAGTTCTGCCAATCCACAATGGTGGCCAAGCCCTGAGCAATCAAAGGCTCGTCATCAACAAAAAATACCTTCCTCATGTCGTCTCCCCCTTGCGAAGCATCGGTATTTCCATGCGGACCTCGGTTCCCTGTCCTTCCGTGCTGTTTATGGTCACTCCGTAATCATGTCCGTAGTTCAGCACGATTCGTTCATGCACATTCATCAGCCCGATCGAACGGTATCCCTTGTCGGGAGGCTGAAGAACCTTGTCCAGCATGCCGCGGATTTGGGTCAGCTTTTCCTCCGGAATGCCCGTTCCATTGTCCGATACGATGATCACGACCCGGTCCCCTGCCCGGCGGGCACGGACTGAAATTTTATTGTTGTCTTCCAGAGGGCGAAATCCGTGAACAATATAGTTTTCCACGATCGGCTGGACCAGCAGCTTGATAATGCTGACGCTTTGGATTTCCGGATCCACCTCGATTTCCGTCTCCAGCCGCCCGTCATAGCGAATGCGGAACAAGTCGAGATAAACGGAACACATGTCCATTTCTTCTTCAACGGTAACCACCGTGCTTTTTTTCACCATGTTCTTGAACATGACCGACAAGCTGTATATCATTTGCCCCACTTCCTTCGCCCCCACAAAGTACGCCTTCATGCGAATGGATTCGAGCGTATTGTATAGAAAATGGGGGTTGATCTGGGATTGCAGGGCAACCAGCTCCGCGTTTTTTTGCTTGATTTCCGAGGTATACATTTTATCGATATATTGTTCCAAACGGTCGCCCATGTCGTTAAACCGGCGGGAAATCTGCTGAAGCTCGTCTTCGCCGGACATCTGAATGCGCGTCGACAGATCGCCTTCGCCGATCCGGTTCATCGAGCGAATAATCCGCTGCACTTTTTTGGAAAACTTGCGAACGATCGTAAACGTAATCGCAAAACTGGCCGCCATAAACACAAGGGTGACCAGAATCAGTCCCGTTCTTAAACTCTCCGTGCTCTCTTGGATCAGGGATTGCGACACAATTCCCACCACCGACAGGCCCGCATTGCCGACATTCAAGATGTTCACCTTGGAGGGTTCATCCAGTTCCACCCAGTCCCCGGCTTTTTCCTGCTCCAGGTGGTAGGGATAGGTTTGACCGTAGTACTCATCCTCAGAATCGTAAATAACGGTTCCCTGCGCGTTCAACACCAGAATCCGGCCTTTTACCGAAGCGCGGCTCTCCAGCCAGGATGAAATCTGCCGGGCGTCGAACTCCACATTCATCATCCCCACCCGATTTAAGGTCCACGGATCCTTCAACTCTCTCGAATAGGAATACGATCTAGGACTGGAACCTCCGGATGAACCCGAGGACTCGTTTTGAGGCATGGTATCCCAGCTGTGCTGCTCCCGGCGGGCGAACCAGGTCTCCCACTTGTTCTTGGAACCCGCTTCATTATTCAACTGCTGGTTGGTCCGGCTGATATGCATGTAAAAATTGTTCGGATAGCTGTAGATCGACACACTTCTGGCGCTTGATTCCTGCTCCAGATAATTTTTCAGCAAGGTATTGAAAGACCGTAAACGCTGCTCTCCCGTCCTGGTGTACAAATCCAGCCGGTATTTCAGGTAACTCTCATATTCGTTATTCAAAAAATAGATCAGCTCATCGCTCAGCGTGGCATCTCCGTATATCTGCTGAAATATATTCTGTATCCCCTCATACTGCCGACTCAAATAAATATTCAGAACATGCGCGGATTTGAGATTCGCATCGGTCTGCTCACGGAGTATGCGCTGCGTCTGGTATTGATAAACCAGGGTTGCCGCAATCGCGAACAGCACGATCATGACGGTCGAGTACAGCACGACGATTTTGTTGAACATTTTTCGCTTCAGATGATTTAAATAGAATTGGCGCAGTCTGAAAATATGAAACACACCCTGTTCTATAATGGTCACTTCACTTCGGCACCCAGTGTACACCCTTTCCGTAAACCCGGCAATTGAAATTTGCATCTTTATGAAGCTTAAAGAAATAATTCGCGTCCTTTCAAGAAGCCCTCCAATCCTGAACTCCGTTCATACAACCGGACGGTGCACCAACGTTTTCCTAGCTCGGCATGGCAGCGGTGCTGAAAATGAGAAACACATCCGTTCGTCCTGACCGAACGCATGAACGAAAATATTAAACTACGATATGGAATGGAACGGACAAGTCAGCACACTGCATTTATGAAATCGAAGAGCAGAGGAATGCCCTTCTATATGTTGAATATGTATATGGAACTAAATCATATATGAAACCGAGGATATGAAGATGAAACTTCAATTACTGTATCATGAATATCTGAATCTAAAATTCAATAGAGGATTACCGTCCATTCCATTGGACGGCTTTAAATATGAACTTCTTGAGGAAGATGGCGCTGAATTATTCTTTGTCGAACATAAAGATAGGGCCTTTGTTGAGTGGGTGTACGAATTACACCCCCGAGATCCCCATTATGTTGCGAGCCCGGACTGGAAGCCTGTGCTCTCGGCTTTTTTTAACCATCTGGACGTCTATGATGAACTCGTGCTCTATTACCTGTTATTTACGATCAACAAGACGACGTCCATCGTAAGGACCCATCCATTCCATGCCATGAATGATTTTATGAAGAACTACTGCTTTTTTCAGTTGGCTCAGTTGACGGATGCCTCCGGGTTGAACGAGGAGCAGAGGCAGCAATTAAGGGACTTCTTTTTCTTTTTCTACCTGTATGCTCACCCCGTTAATGAGGAGACGCTCTACGCCTTTTCATTCAATGGGCAAGATTTGATTCATACGAAAACCAATATCCGTATGGAGCATTATTTTACTGTATATCACGATTACTATAGCGAGAATCTCGACAAGCATAGAGACCAACTGTTCATCGCTCCTCATGAAATTCATGCCTGCAAGGATCTCACACTGGAGCTGTTAAGGTCCATCGAGGGTAAATCACCCAAGCCAATCATGCCTTCCGAGGAGGGTTTAGACGCACTAATACAACTGATCAATAACGTTGATGATTTGATTCATATGAACGCCGAGAATAAAACAACGTTATTCGGTATAATTAGAGACTTTCTCTCGGACAGTCGCTCGAACCCCTATCGACAGCATTGTTTCCGTACGCTGCTTCAGAATTACGTTTGTTATATCCTTTATTTTAAGTTTGATGAAATTAATGAACTGGTCGATTACTTTAAAGGCAATCCGGTATGGTGCGAAGCGATCATCAATAACATCTTTACCGATGCCATCTTTATTCAGAAGATGATGAGGCAGAACCAAATCGATATAACCAAGTATCCGAACGTGATCGAATTCTTCAATGAGGAGGCGCGGAGGATTTACCTGTAAGTATATAAACCCGAAATTATGGGGCTCAACCAAAAAAATGGTACCTATCCTTCTGATTATGAAATTCGATAGAATAAAGATGTTCTTCGGTGTAAGCGTTTTCCATTACGCGCATAGTCTGGGAGAATCCATAATTCTTTAAGGGAGGGTATTTATGAAGCGATATCAAATTTCGGAAAGGCGGTTTAGGCAAAAGGTATTGAGTTTGTTCTTAGCGGTCGTGATGCTGGCTGGCATCGGCCTATTGCCGACTTCGAAGGTTCAGGCTGCTGGAACCACCATTACCTCGATGTCTTACTTTTCAGCTGCAGACGGACCTGTCATTACAAAATCAGGGGTTGGCCAGGCCAGCTACGGTTTTGTCATGCCGATATTCAACGGAGGCTCTGCCACCTGGAATGATGTTGCCCAGGACCTGGGCGTAAAGGTGAAAGTAAATGGCAGCTGGGTCGACATCGACAGTGTCGGCAGCTTCGTCTATAACCAGAACTGGGGTCACTGGAACGACGGCGGCTTTACCGGCTATTGGTTCACGCTCTCCGCAACAACCGATATTCAGCTGTACTCCAAAGCCAATGGAGTCACGCTTGAATATTCACTCGTCTTTCAAAACATCAACAAAACAACCATCACCGCGATGACCCCGACGCAAGGACCGCAAATCACGGCTGGTTTTACGGGCGGAGCGGGCTTTACCTATCCGATATTCAACAATGACCCGGCCATAACCTATGCGGCCGTAGCGGATGATTTGAAGGTGTATGTAAAGCCTGTAAACAGCAGTCAATGGATCGATATCGACAACAATGCAGCCAGCGGCTGGATCTATGATCAGAACTTCGGTCAATTCACCGATGGGGGCGGCGGCTACTGGTTTAACGTCACGGAGTCGATTAACGTCAAATTAGAATCAAAGACCTCTTCGGCTAACATCGTTTATACCATCACCTTTAATGAGCCTGTAAGAAACTCTTATGTCCTTACGCCTTATGAAGGAACGACCTTTACAGCTGATGCGAGCGGCGCTATCGGCATCCCGCTGCCTAAGATTGATGGGGGCGCTCCAATCGGCACGGAGCTTGGCAATTTCGTATACCAGATTCACATCAACGGGCAATGGGTGGATCTGGACCATTCAAGCCAGAGCGGATTTGTATACTCGGCGAACGGCTACAATAACATGTCCGCTGCCAATCAGTGGGGGTATTGGGCCGACCATATCTATGGCCTATGGTTCCAGCCGATCCAGGAGGATATGCAAATCCGTATCGGCTATCCGCTAAATGGGCAGGCAGGTGGAAGTGTGGGCAGCAATTACGTCAACTATACGTTGATTGGCAACCCGGATGCTCCGCGGCCGGATGTCACCGATCAGGAGGATATTCCGATCGGAACGCCAAACGATTCGGCCATCGAAGGCATGAATCTCATCTGGCAGGATGAATTTAACGGGACTACACTCGATCAAAGCAAATGGAATTATGAAACAGGGTATTATCTCAATGATGATCCTAATACTTGGGGTTGGGGCAACTCGGAGCTGCAGCACTATACCAATAGTGCGCAAAATGTTTTTGTACAGGACGGAAAGCTTAATATCAAGGCCTTGAACGAGCCTAAATCCTTCCCTCAGGATCCAAATCGGTATGCACAGTACTCCTCCGGCAAAATAAACACGAAGGATCATTTTTCCCTCAAGTACGGTAGAGTGGACTTCCGTGCCAAGCTGCCTACAGGCAACGGCATCTGGCCTGCACTCTGGATGCTTCCGCAGGATAATGTGTATGGGACATGGGCATCCTCCGGTGAAATCGATGTGATGGAAGCAAAAGGACGCTTGCCAGGCTCGACGAGCGGCGCTGTACACTTTGGGGGACAATGGCCGACGAACCGGTATCTTTCCGGTGAATATCATTTCCCTGAAGGGCAAACCTTTGCCAATGACTATCATGTTTATTCCGTAGTCTGGGAAGAGGACAACATTAAATGGTATGTGGATGGCAAGTTCTTCTTAAAAGTGACCCGGGATCAATGGTATTCCGCAGCGGCGCCAAACAATCCGAATGCTCCTTTCGATGAGCCGTTCTACCTCATTATGAATCTAGCGATCGGCGGGACCTTTGATGGCGGTCGGACCCCGGATCCGTCCGATATCCCTGCAACGATGCAGGTGGACTATGTGCGTGTGTATAAAGAAGGGGAAGGCGGCGGCCAGAATCCAGGAAACGTGCCCGCTACCGGTGTAACGGTGAATCCGACCACGGCACAGGTAGAAGTCGGGCAGAGTGTTCAATTAAACGCCAGCGTGGCACCGTCCAATGCAACGAATAAGCAGGTCACCTGGTCCGTTTCCGGTTCCAGCATCGCTTCCGTGAGTCCGAACGGTCTCGTGACCGGACTCGCTCAAGGTACAACAACCGTCACAGCGAAGACCGCTGACGGCAATAAAACAGCCAGCGCTACGATTACCGTTGTGCCGGCACCTTCCACCGTGATCGTCATTGGCGATGAGGTAAAGGGCCTGAAGAAAATCGGCGATGACTTGCTGTTCTATGTCAATGGCGCGACCTTTGCCGATTTACATTATAAGATCAATAATGGCGGGCAGTTAAACGTAGCCATGGCTCCGACGGGGAACGGTAACTATACCTTCCCTGTCAACAACCTGAAGCATGGGGATACCGTCGAGTATTTCTTTACCTATAACCCGGGGCAAGGAGCGCTGGACACCCCTTGGAAGACGTATGTTCATGGGGTAACGCAAGGAACACCGGAGTAAGCCGGGTAAGCCCGGACGATCATGTACGTGGTTGAACAACCGGTGCCTGCTCCGGGCTGCGAGAACGCAATGAGAAATAAATCAGGGCAAACAGAAGGCCGTCGACATTGTCGACGGCCTTGCTTCAGTAGATCAGCTCTATCGTTTTGTTCTCCGTTAGCTGAATCAGTTATCTTTATATTTTTATGCATATCACTTCAATATTACGACTGTACGCTCGCTGCTGCTTTACTCGCCTGTCTTGAATGTAAAATTTTCATGGCGTATCTTGCTATAGGCTGTGCGATCAACATTTCAATCCAGAACGCTACGCCAAAGTTTCGAGGCCAAGTATGGAGAAAATTTTTAAACGGATCCAGACTTATGTGTTTCGTACCAACCATAGGGCCAATAATGGAGAGCAATAGAGATAATACCGTTACATTTAGTACGATATTTAATAGTACTCTTGCATTAAATCCATCGGTCTGTCCCACGAATTTGGGCATCACCTTACCAACGATCGGGCCTGCAATTAGCTTTACGCATAACACGACGATGACCCACATAATAGGAATCACTTTTAGACCATCCATGTAAACTTCTTTACTAAAGCCGCGTTCCAATCCCATAATAATCGGCGCGATCGTGTTTACTGAAATAATCGATATGATCAATAAAAATAATATACCCTCTTTTCCGTTTCTAGGCAGTCTTGTCTCTACGTATCTCTGGTTTGCCATTCCCTATCATCACCCCTTCATATAATGGTTCACCGTGTTATTTTAGCGATTTAGGAGCTTTTTCATAAGTGAACACTTTGTGAACTTCTTCGCCTCACTGATCATTCGGTCATCAAGCGTTTTGCACCAAGATGCCGTTCAATTTCTGATATACCGATTGATTAAAACCCCAAAGCCCATTACGATTACTTATAAGATACTTGTCTTGAGAGACATAGCTGTCCTCAAAATATAAAAGCACATTGACTGTATGCCGCGTAAAACGGGAAGCCTTCTGAACGTTTGACGCGGCTGTTTATAAATACGTACATTACGTCCCATACTTAGGTCTATCAACGGGTAAGAGGATTGACAAACTAACCGACTCGTTCCGTAAAGGGGGAGAACCGACGCATGGAAAAGGAATTTATACTGACACATAAGCTGTTGACCCTGCTCGATTCCGAATATCGCTGGTTCACCCTTGCCGAGATTGAAGAGCAGATTGGCGTATCGGACAAAACGATCCGTAAAATTATCGATGAAGCCAAGCAGGAGCTTCCTCCTTCGATTCACTTTGAAATTTCGCGGGGAAAAGGCGTCATTCTCCACTATGATAAACGGAATGTCGCGATTGGCGAGGTCATCTCTTCCATGTACAGGCAGAGAACCTTCTACCAGCTGCTCGATGTGCTTTTTGCCGAGGGAGGGCGCTACCCGCTGGAAGAGCTGGCCGACAAGCTGTATATGAGCTCTTCCTCGCTGAAAAAGCTGATCATCCGGCTGAACAACCATGAATTGGAGCGATACCATTTGCGCATTACGTATTCCATGCCAGAGGTCAAAGGCAGGGAAATCAGCATCCGTTATTTTTACTGGAAATTGTTTTACGATGCCTATGAATTCTCCGGCTGGCCATTTGCCGACATAGACCAAGCCCAGATCCATGAGTACATTACGGCGGTCGAGTCGGAGAATGACATCGTGTATTTCCTTAACGCCAAGCGGAGCTTGTCTTTTCTGGCGGCGATCATGATTACCCGAGTGCTGCAGGGCAAATATGCGGATGTTCCGAGCGGACCATATGACTGGGAGAACCGTATGCTTCACTCCTCTGTTGCCGCATTGGCCAGAGCGCTGGAACAGCGGTACGCCATTCATTTGCCGCTGGACGAAATCCGGTTTCTGCAGGCCATGTTCAGCTTAGGCCAATACAATTATTATGATGAAGCGAAAGTCAGCGCGATGGTATCGAGGGAGAAAGCGAATCTCGTGCAAATTGGGGAGGAAAAATATCAAATTATCAATCATTTTCTCATGCTGGC
Organism: Paenibacillus lautus; assembly: GCF_050482385.1. GTDB lineage: Bacteria > Bacillota > Bacilli > Paenibacillales > Paenibacillaceae > Paenibacillus_AQ > Paenibacillus_AQ lautus_B. The sequence goes on along the minus strand of NZ_JBCNHV010000013.1, from coordinate 60,022 downwards.
GCTTGCCGCGTTCCCTGCGATTGATATGAACGACCGGTTTATCTGGGAAATCGGAGATTTCTTCGACAAGCTCCGGCTGGAAAATGCGCTTCCCGATCTGATCGCCGTCTCGTCAAGCAGCCTGACGGAATACGTCCAAAGGGATTGCCGCCCCATGTACCAGAGTGTAAAGAGCTGTATGCTGGAATGGGGCCAGCACTACCCGGGCATTCAGTATAACGACTATCATCTGACGAAGCTGACACTGTTGATCAGCTCCAGCTTGCGCTATAACAGCAAAAAGGCCTTCCTGCTGATCGGCGAGGAATTCTCCATCCGCCATTACGTCGCCAAGCTCATCAAGAATGAAATCGGCGACGAGCTGATCATCAACACCTCCATTATGGAGGGACTTACCGATGAAATGATTCAGAAGCACGGCATCGATTTCGTGATCAGCACGTTTCCCGTCGAGCTGCATACGGTGCCCGTGGTCATTATCTCAACGATACCGACCAAACGGGATTTGGAAAATATCCGCAAGGAATTAATGCAACCATGACACTCATGGTTGCATTTTTCCGTTAAGCTCCGTAACTTTCTGGTCTTGGTTATGCCCCCGATTCTGACTATGATGAAGGCAGATCAAGAATAAAGCGCTTTCTTAAGAGGGAGGCCAGTAAGCAGGAGGAGCAAGATGAGCATACATTTGGGAGCAAAACAGGGAGATATCGCAGAACGCGTGCTGCTGCCCGGCGATCCGCTGCGGGCGAAGTTTGTGGCAGAGCACTTCTTGGAGGAGGTATATTGTTACAACGAAGTGAGAGGCATGTACGGGTACACCGGCCTTTATAAAGGAGTTCCCGTTTCTGTCCAAGGTACGGGAATGGGCAACCCGACCATGAGCATATATGCGACGGAGCTGATTCAGGATTACGGGGTCAAAAAGCTGATCCGCATCGGTACTTGCGGCGCCATGCAAAAAGAGCTTCAGGTCCGTGACATCGTACTGGCCCAAGCCGTATCCTCGGACAGCAATCTGATGGAAAAAATATTTCATGGCTGCAATTACGCGCCAACCGCCGATTACGGCATGTTAAGCAAAGCCCATCAACTAGCTCAGGAGAAGCAGGTGAATGTCTTTGTCGGCAACATTTATAATTCCGATGAATTTTATAGGGAAACTTTGGACCGTCTTCATAAATTCATGGACTTCGGTGTGCTCGCGGTCGAGATGGAAAGTGCCGCCCTGTACACGCTGGCTGCTAAGTACGGCGTCAGGGCCCTGTCCATATTAACGGTAGGCAGTCATCTGCTGACCAATGAACGCTCGTCCCATCAGGACAGCGAGAAGTCCTTCCACGACATGGTCGAGGTCGCGCTCCATACCATTTTAGCGGACGAATAGGGATTGCTGAAAACAAACTATGCTCTAGGGGGATAAATCAATGGGAATCAAACGCGGATTTAAATATGATTTTTCGTTGTTGGCCATTTTGTTGATTCCGATCGGGATCGCCATCAACTTTGTTGGTGCGCAAATCATACTGCTGCTCAAGCTGCCGATTTACCTGAACACCATCGGGACGATTCTGACGGCCATGATCGCCGGTCCTTGGGTCGGTATGATTACGGGGGCCAGCACCAATCTTGTTGTCGGCATAACGAACCCAGTCTCGTTCGCATTTACGCCTGTACAAATGGCCGTCGGTCTGGTGGTCGGCCTGCTCTCTATGAGAGGCATGTATACGAAGCTGTGGAAAGTGATCTTGTCTTCATTCGCCGTCGTACTGACCGTTCTGATCGTGGCCTCTCCGATCCAGGTGCTGATGTTCGGCGGAGCGACCGGCAACTCTTCGGATGCTGTGGTTGCTACATTCCTGGCCTCCGGTCAGCAGATCTGGACAGCGGTATTCTCAACCAAAATCCTGGTAGAAAGCGTCGACAAAATCATCAGCAACGTCATTGCCTTTGTCATCGTGATGAAGATGTCCCCAAGATACTTGTCCAAGCTCAATTACGGTGCAGCTTTTATCAAAAAGAAATGACGTGTAGTCCATAATGGATACGCTTTCATAAAGGAGGGGTTCTTGTGAATAACGAACGGTCCTTGTTGAGCCGTCTTTATCCAACAACCAAGTTTATGATTACCATCGCTTTATGCGTGGCCGCATTTATCGTGCCCGGCTACGGATTCAGCTACGCCGTTCTACCGATTTGCATGGTGCTGGCCTACTTCGCCGGCAGCTTTAAGGAGTTTTCCAATCTGGCGATCAAGGCTCTGCTGATGATTGTTGTGTTCATCTTTATTCTGCAAAGCTTCTTCTATCCCGGCAACGACATTCTGTGGAGCTGGAGCATCTTCTCCATCAAGCGGGAAGGACTTGAGTTCGCCCTGTTCCTGACATCCAAAATCGTGGCGGTGGCATCGGCCTTCATTCTGTTCTTCCGCATCACCAAGGTCAAGGATTTGGTCCATTCCCTGGAACAGATCGGCCTGCCATCCAAAGTAACCTATGTCATCTTGTCTACCTTGCAGCTCATTCCGGAGATGAAAAAACTGACTCACGTCATCATGGATGCCCAAAAAACAAGAGGCGTTGAAACCGAAGGCAAGCTGCTTGTCCGCATGAAGGCCTTCCTGCCGACCCTTAGTCCGCTCATTCTCGGATCCGTGGCGAGCACGGAGGAACGGGTACTGACACTGGAGTCGAGGGCCTTCTCGGCCAATGTCAAAAAAAGCAGCATCTACAAACTGGAGAAAACAAAGCATGACCGGCTGGTTCGAATTCTGCTGGTCGTACTGCTTGCTATCTTAATCGTCTGGAGAGTTGCGCTATGAGTATCATTACGATCAAGAATCTATCCTACCAATATCCGATCAGCGAGTCCGATGCACTCAAGAACGTGAACGTCACGATCGAAAGAGGCAAGCTGTATGCGCTGACCGGGGCCAACGGAGGCGGAAAAACGACCCTGTGCAACGTCATTCGCGGCTTTATCCCCCACTTCTATAAGGGAGATCTGCGCGGCGAGGTGCTGATCGAAGGCAAGGATATCCGCGAATGGGAAATGGGCGAGCTCTCCCAAAAAATCGGCTATGTGTTCCAGAATCCTTTTACACAGATCAGCGGCGTGAAGGATAACGTGTTTGAAGAGATTGCATTTGGCCTTGAAAATCTGGGCATGGAGCCCGCACTTATCCGGGAGAAGGTGGATCAGGTCATCAACATGCTGGAGATCGATTATTTGCGGGACAAAAACCCATTCGAGCTCTCCGGCGGCCAGAAGCAGCGGGTTGCACTTGCCTCCATCATCGTCATGGAGCCGGATGTGCTGGTCATTGACGAGCCGACCTCGCAGCTTGATCCGAAGGGAACGGAAGAAGTGTTCAAGATTATCGAGCTGATGAAGAAAAAGGGGAAAACCATCATACTCGTCGAACATAAAATTGAGCTGATTGCCGAATATGCCGACGATGTCATCCTGCTGAGCGAGGGTGAAGTAGTTATGCAAGGCAGCTCGCAGGAGATTCTTACCGATGAGCGTGCCCTGGCGTTCGGAGCCGCGCTCCCCCAATATTCGCTGTTCGGCCTGGACATGCGCAAACGGGGGATGGATCTCGGGAGCATACCCTTAACGGAAAAAGAAGCCCTCGAGGCCGTGCAGACATGGATGAAGAAGGGGGTAAACGCATGAGCTTTCTGACTTTGACGAATGTTTCCTTTGCCTATCCGAACGGCTACAAAGCGGTGGACGGCGTTAACATGTCCTTCCGAAAGGGGGAATCCGTTGCCATTGTCGGCCAGAACGGGGCAGGTAAAACGACCACCGTCAAGATGATGAACGGGCTGCTCAAGCCTTCCGAGGGGGATGTCGTCATCGACGGCTGGAATACGCGGGACTATACCACCGCGCAAATATCGCGGAAGGTAGGCTATGTGTTCCAGAACCCCGACGACCAGATCTTTCATAACGATGTGTACAGCGAGATTGAATTCGGCCCCCGCAAGCTCGGCCTTCCGGAGGAACAGGTCAAAGCGAATGTCATGAAAGCGGCGGAACTGGCAGGCGTCGTTCCGTTTCTTAAGGACAATCCGTACAATTTGCCCTATTCCATGCGTAAATTCGTAACGATTGCCTCCGTCATTGCGATGGATTCCAGCGTCATCATTCTGGATGAGCCGACGGCAGGCCAGGATCTTCCGGCCATGGCGCGGCTCGCCCATCTGATCGAGGCTTTAAACCAGGAAGGAAAAACCATCATCACCATCACACATGATATGGAATTTGTCGTGAACAACTTCGAGCGGGTTATCGTCATGGCGAACCGTCAGGTTATTGCGGATGACGACAAGCGGGCCATCTTCTGGAATCTGGATGTGCTGGAGCAGGCGATGCTGAAGCAGCCGCATATCAGCAGGCTCAGCCACTCCCTGGATATCGGTTGTAACATTCTGGCGATACCGGAGCTTGCGGACGAGCTTGCCAAGCATAAGTGAAGGAATAAGGGAGTGACAACGATATGGAGCAGGAGCAGTTAAAGCACATCCTGTTGGATGTGGATACCGGCGTGGATGATGCCTTGGCGCTCATCTTTGCCGTGAAGTCCAATAAGCTGCATATAGAAGGCATTACAACGGTATTCGGCAATGTGGACGTGAAGCAGGCGACGAAGAATACGCTCCGGGTGCTGGAATTGGCGCAGCCCCGCTACGAAATTCCCGTTGCCATGGGAGCGGATGCCCCTTTATTTCGCCCTCGGCGGGAGAACGTAACCGCCATTCATGGAGCAAACGGCCTGGCCGGATATGAACTGCCGGAGGCGCGCCAATCGCCGGCGAACGAGAGGGCATCCGATTTCATCGTGCGGAAGGTGCGGGAACAGGCGCATGACATTACGCTGGTCTTCACCGGCAGGCTGACCAATTTGGCGGTGGCGCTCGCCAAGGACCCGTCAATCGTGCAGAAAGCCAAGCTGGTGCTGATGGGAGGCGCCATCAACGTGCCGGGCAATATAACGCCAGTAGCCGAAGCCAACATCCACGGCGATCCCGAAGCGGCGCACCGGGTGTTCGAGTCAGGGATTCCGATTACGATGGTGGGCCTGGACGTGACCGGAAAGGCCAAGTTCGGCGAGGCTCATTATCAACAGCTCATGAGCAGCTTCACGGATGAACAGGCAGAGTTAAAAGCTTTCATGCAGCATATATTCACCTTCAGCTTTGAGGCAAGCGACCGTTTGAACGAGGGCAGATACCGGCTGATGCATGATCCGCTGGCGCTGGCTGTCGTCGAGGATGCTTCCCTTGTAGAGTCGGAGGATTATTACGTCTATATCGAAACAAAAGGACAGCTATCTTCCGGCGCAACGCTGGTCGACTTCAGACGCCCGCAGTCACGGACCAATGCCTCTGTCTGCATGCAGGTCCGTGAAGAAGCATTCCTGCAGCATTATATACAAACGGTGCTATCATAACCGTCAGTGAAAGGAGGAGCATGATTGATGCATCGAATCGTATTGGATGTGGATACGGGCGTTGACGACGCGTTGGCGATTGCCTACGCTGTCCGGGCTTCGGCTCTCGATATCCTAGGAATAACGACCTGCTTCGGAAACGTTCCGGTGGAGTACGCCACTCGCAATACGCTCCATGTGCTGGAGCGACTTGGCGCAGCCGGGATTCCTGTCGCCATGGGGGAAGCCGCCCCCTTGTTCCATCCCTCGCTGAAGTCGTATCCCGTCCAGTTTCATGGCGAGAACGGACTCGGCAACTTGACATTCCCCGATCCGGCAGGCAAGCCGGTCTCAACGTCTGCGGCTGCATTTATGGTGGATCAGATCCGGCGATATCCGAAGCAGGTCACGCTGATCTGTGTCGGCCCGTTGACCAATCTGGCTGCAGCCATTCTGCAGGCGCCGGAGATATCATCGTTGGTCCGTCAGATTATCGTAATGGGTGGAGCCGTGGGCGTGGCGGGCAACCGCCGGATGCATGCGGAAGCGAATGTATACTCCGACCCCGAAGCGGCCCAGCTCGTCTTCCAATCCGGAGCTCCGATTACGCTGGTCGGACTGGATGTAACCATGCAGACCGAGCTCAGTCTGGAGGATATTCAGCGCTGGAGAGACCTGGATTCGGACCTGACCCGCTTCTTGGCCGACATGACTTCCTACTATATCGGAGGCTACCGGGAAGCCTACGGCAACCGGACAGGCTGTGCCCTGCATGATCCGCTGGCGGTAGCCGTCGCGATCGACCCGACCTTGATCGAGGTTCAGCCGATGGTGCTCCAGGTAGATCTGGAGGGCATCCACTCCTATGGCAGAACCATTGCCGATCTGCGTCCGCGTTGTACCGACCGGCCAAACGTCAACGTCTGTATCGGCGTCGACGCTAAGCGGTTCCAAGAGCATTTTATGGAGACCTTGATGAAATAAGCCGCAGCATAAAGAGCGAACGCCAGGTGCGTTCGCTCCTATTTATGTGCCCTCGCTGCTCTTTCCTCCCACTTCACCCTTAAACCTTTCAAATCTTCGACAAAGAACCTTAGCAAATGGGGTCTTCTTCTTACCGCCAGCGGATGATAGGCAAAGCCAATCGGGATTCCATCAAATTCATGCCAGTTCCCCCGCAGCTCCTTGACGGTGGCATTCTCCTTCTGCGGGAATAATCCTTCGACTACGACATTGCCAAAGCCAAATAATACGAGCGGCTGCTTCTGAAGGAGCTGCGACTGCAAATGCGGAAGGCATGCCGCTCGGGTTGCAGGCTTATCGTAAGCACGGGTTGGCCGGCGTTTCAGCAAATAGGTGACGTAAACCGAGTGGATATCTATGCCCGCTTCCCTCATGCCGAGTTGGAGGGTTTCTCGGGTCCCGCACAAGAACGGGTTACCCTCCCGGTCCTCCCGGGCTCCCGGATTATCCAGGATCATCATCAGCGAGCCTTGCGGATTGCCTTCCCCCCAGATGATGCGATTCCGCTGTTTGCACAATTCGCAGTGTTCACAATGCTGCATATCTTCGGGCGCTTGCTCTTCCGGCAAGATGATGCAGGGATGATTCGTTTCCGTAGACATGCCATTTCTTCCTTTCTGTCGCATGCAATGGTTCCATTATGCCCACTTCAAGTAAAATCTTGCCCTCGCCTATATACGGGCGACCGTTGGTACTGGTGCCATACTACCATCACATCGAACTTATTCACACATTGCATGGGCCAAGGGATGATTATCCGAGAACAAATCCGGATTGACCTTGAGCATTTCCGTTATGACATCCGCCACCGCGGCCGCATCGCATACCCGGACAACGGCATCGCCAAGATGCCCCTTATGCATCGCGCCCCGACTTTCCAGGACCTCATCGACCTTCCAAAAATGCTCCGACCACGACAACCCGCAATGTCTGCGGGAAGGCACCGGGATTTCCGTTCCATCCGGCAAAACCGTGTACAGCTTCTCATGACCATCCGTTAACCTGCCCGGAATGTCCACCCACTCCTCGACTCCATGAATAAAGGTATTGCGCTTTAAATCGACACCCACTAACAAAATCGTCGCCTTGCGGTCAAACAGCTTGCCCCAAGCGGATCCTCTAGCGCATGGCGTGTCGAAACGATGATCGTCGTTTGTGAACGTGATGGCGTCCCGACCTAATGCCGCTACGGAATGCGTGGGATGCAGTGAACGCACCACATCAGGCCGTTTGCGAAAAAGCTCGGGCAGGATTCCGACACAGGATGGGGATTGGTCCACATAGAATCTCGGATTGTCCGCATTGATGTAAGACCACGTATGAGTGGGTAACACCAGCAGCCCAGCTTTCATATATGCTGTCAACGCATCCAGGACTGTGTCTGCGCCACCCTCGACCGGTCCCATACTCTTCATCGAAGAATGGACCAACAACGTCCCTTTGCTGTCAATACCCAGCTGCTCTAATTGGTTCATTAAGCTTTCCATCGTGTGCATGTTCCTTCCCCTCCTCCGGCCCATTATATCAAAAATTTGCTTTACTTACGGTAAGGTTCACCGCGCTGTCTATATCGGCAAGTTTTTAATTGCTTTCATGGCGTTAGACCATACACACTTCCCCCTCAATGAATAACCTAGCAAATAGATCTACTCTCGATATTCTTCTTTCTCCCATCTTGAATGAATCGAGGTTGCCATGGTACATCCCTATACTAAAACCCAAATCTGCAAAATTACCCGCCGCTTTGGCCTGATCCCGTTGAGTTCGAACTCGATTGGGTCCCTTTACCGAAAAAACGCTGTCATCCAGGTACAAACGGAAAGTGGAACCTATGCTCTAAAGCCCTTTTTTCGAAGTTTGCTCCTCCGTTCGAATACAATTCAGCAAATAAAAACAACTGCAGACTATATGCAACTCTTGATAAATAGCGGCTTTAGCTATATGCCTAAATGGCTGACGAGCAATTCCGGAACGTTATGGACTTTAAACCAAGGAAGGCCCTTTTATATGTCCCCATGGATAAAAGGAAGGAAATTAGAAAAACAAGAAGATTTTGAAGAACTTGGCCGGGCCCTTGCCACCCTGCATCAAATATCCAGTCATTTCCCTCACGCTAAAGGGCCTTTCACTTTTAAACAAATCCAACTATGGCAAAGCCAAGACCGCCTCTTTCGTAGGCGAATGGCAAAAGCAATACAAACGAATGAACCGAACCGCAAATGGTACAAAAAATACGGAAAATCCTGTAACCGACTTTCGGAGCGGGCCTGGACCGACTTAAGGAGTCCGGAGATTGTAGACCTCTTGGAGAAGGAACGGGCCCGTACCGCGTTGATACACAACGATATTACTTCGCCTAATGTCATTATTTCTGATGAGGGCCAGCTTTTCATCATCGATTGGGACCACATGAAGGTTGGCTCCCTCTATGTTGATGTAGCAAAGTCCCTCATGAATACGACTCAATATAATCCCGATTTCAATCTATCGTTGTTAAAAGGGTATGAAGAAATCTATCCTTTAGACAGGATCGAGCGCAAATTGATTTCTTCCTTGTATGGATTGCCTCAGGAAGCTTGGCACGCCACTCGATTCCCTAATCGCCCGAGAAGCCGTAAAATGTTAGACATTATGGAACAAACATGGCTTCTCCGATTGAAAGCAATGGATTTATTAGCTGAATGGACAAATCAATAAAGGGAAGTTATCCAAATCGCTGCGTTTTGTACCACTTGGCTTGTCTCCCCGTCACTTTGTCTATGACGAAAGAATAGACCGCGCGCAGAGAAATCAGCAGAAATAGCTGAGCATACGTGAAATACGATAGGCAGGACAGAATAAAGTTTTGGGTCGTGCTTTGCCCGACATCGGTTGCCAGCGCCAGATTGATCTGCAGCACAAATAGGTAATACATCAATCCCCAGGCAACCATCAGATAGACGTATACATCATCGGCAAACTGGAACGGTGACACCACATCCGGATTGAACAGGGCAATCACCCAGTAGACCAAGTTGACAACGATGATGATATCCGACACGATAATGGATAGTAAAAACCAAAAATAACTCGCCGCGTAGTACAACACTTGCAGCTTAATCCGCCAGCTTGACCGATTAAACAAATGATGGATGTTCTCAATCACGACCGAAAAATTCCCCTTGGCCCATCGTTCTCGCTGCTTCAAGTACACGCTAAGCTGCTCCGGTTCCTGCTGATAAGCTTCTGCCTGCGGAGCCAGGGCAATCAGCTGTCCCCTTGTCATAATCTCGAACGAGATGGCCGTATCTTCTGTAATGGCCTCCGTATCCCAGCCACCGATCTCGCGCATCAGATCCGTTTTTACAATAAAATTCGTTCCCGGAATCGTCCCCAGCTTGAAAAGCTCCCACAACCCGGTATGATAGATTCGCTGCGCGGTAACCAGCTCGAGATTAATGCATTTGGAGAGGAAATTCTGCCCGCGGTTTCTAGCCTTATTCCGTCCAAATACCGCTCCATAGGTTTCAGGATCTTCCATTGCTTTTTCAATCAAAAAGTACAATGCATTCCGCTCCGGTGCCGCATCCGCGTCAAAGATACAAATCCATTCGTTCTTGGCATACTCCAGCGCATCATTAAGCGCACCCGATTTGCCACCCGTTCCTGTACGTTCAAAAATCATAAAATCCCGGTCGCGATACGCTTCCTTGCTCTTCAAAGCCTTCAATTTTCCAGCCGTATCATCACTGCAGTTATCGGCAATGACAATGAGCTGCACCTTATCCTTCGGGTAATTCAGCCGCAAAATATGGTCCGCCGTTGCCGCGATAACCAATTCTTCATTGTGCGCGGGCACCATAACGGTTACCTTGGGGAAATGCTCCATCCCATCCACCCGGGGAACGTTCCATTCCCTGCGGCTCTGCCTGAAAATAAACCGAATCGCTCCCCCCATAATGAGGATCGACTCCAACACGGCGGCCCAAATGCTAATCATACAAAATATTAATAATAAGTCAGCCACGGATCTTCCTCCGGTCGTATTTTCGCTGTACTCGAACTCGAAGGGCCACCGTAGCAATGAACAGCCCCAGCACCGCAAGGGTAAACATCAGGCTGACGATTTTGCATAGCGGAACAAACCATTCCGTATAAGACATCTCTTCCTCCTCCTGCCGCTAACTAATAAAATGGCAATGATTTATATATATTCTCCGATCAAATCCGTCTCCGTATTGCGTTCGAGTGCGGCAATGACGGCATCCGCATCTTCATATTTACTGAACTGCTCCTTAGCAAACACCAGCGCTCCTGCACGGATCACCAGCTTCAGCTCCCCGCCCTTGCAGTCCTGAAACGGCATGTCCATCAGCACGTGCTTAATCCGGTCTGTCAATGCTTTTAAATACTCCTGGTTCGTCATGGGGAGCAGCACGATAAAACGCCCCTCGTCAAGGCCGAACTTGTAATCCTCGTACCGAATGTGATTCCGTATCGCTTCCGATAAGGAAGCGAGCAGCTTGGCGTAGCCTTGGGAACCAAGGGATTCCCGCACCATCGGCAGAAATTCAATTTTAAACATGGCCAGACAAAAGGTATATGCATCCGAATAACGATTGGCCAGATTCGACTGCTTGACCAGCGTTGCCTTAAAAGCTTCCTTATTGCCTAGCGAGGTAACCAAATCCACTTCCGGATTCTTTCGCTGCAGCTCGTCCAGCCGCTCCATCAGCCGCTTATTGCGAATCAGCCCGGATTTGATAAATGTAGCCGCGGCCACATTAGCTGGCAGCAGCCAAAGCCAGGAGATGGACAGCACATCGACCTCGGCATACGTCGTAAGCCATACAAAATAAGCAACAATATAAACAAAAATACAAACGACCGAAACCCCGGGAGGAACTAAGAAACCTAGCAACAGAGCCGCAAGGCATCCAATACTGAATCCCAGCTCAAGCAGCGTAAATGATGAGTCTCTAACGACATTAATATAAACCAACAGCTCCTGCAGGATCGCTAAACCGATCAGCAGTACATATCCCCAGACCATGCGCTGGATCAATTTTTTATTTTCCATGTCCACCTCGATCAAAAGCCTGTTCCCCTAGTAAAGGAAGCAAGTTATCAAAAATATGCGTGTTTTTTCCGAATACATATCCTCCGGGGTAACGGGCATCTTTTCCTTTGAAGGTCTGCATGCGTTTGTACAGCTTTGCTGCAAATGGCCTGTCATCCCTTTGAAGAGCAAACATCATCGCGAGCCCGTACACCGAAGAAGACTCGTAATTCACCACGGCCGTTCGATCAGCGCGTCGATACTGTCCGGCTACCTTCCCCGTCCGCTTAAACTCTTGCTTCAGGAATGTAAGCAGCGGCTCTTGGCCCCTTTCCGTTTCCCCGGCATGTAAAGCGACTAACAGTTGATCAATTAAATTCGCATTTGCGTCATATGTATATTCCCCGGTCACCACATTGAAGGACTTGGGGTAGAACACACCATCATCCGGCATTTCCTGTAGAAGGGCATAATATCGATTGTACGTTTCCATATCCAGTAGTCCTTCTTGCAGGAGCCCTTTTAGTGCCGGGAGATCCACATAGGCAAGACTCAGCGTGTCAGGCAATTCCTGACTGGAGTAATCGTAGAAATCCACCAGGTATCCGTTTTTCTGTGACCGGCTTAACAAGGTTTCCGCAAGATCCCTGGCCGTCGTCTTCCATTCGGAGTGGCCCTTCCATATCCGGGCACCCTCGAGCAGAGCCCCGATAATCCGCAAATCATCGCCAAGCGCGTTCGTGCTGACGTTGGCCCCTCCTTCGGGACTTAGTTTCCACACAATATACTGACCATCTACTATAAAATAGCGAGTTAATATGTCATAACTCTTCTCAAATGCGACCAGGTCACGACTTTCCAGCGCCGCCTGCATCCAAAACCCGAGGGACTCGGAGAGTGCCTCTCGCCCTGCTGCCAATTCGGGATTGACCGACTCTGCTCCCTGTAAATAGGTAGCCAGTGTGCCATTCGGGTTGGTCATATTCATCGTAATAAAACGTTTCGTTGCATTGTCCCCCTTGGCTTGGATCAAACATCCCCCGATCCCCAAAGCAGCACTTAGCAATATACCAAGCACTATCCACAAGACTTTACGTCCGCTTCGCCATTCCAAACCCTCCAACCTCCATTCACTCAGGAGTAAACCTTTATGCCAACAAGCATTTTCACCCGAGGGCCTCTTCCCCCTCGCGAATTGTATCATTCTATTCTGTACAAAAACTGTACAGGTCAGGGCTTGTTAGATGAAACGGTTTGATCGAAAAAAAAGAAAGGAGCATGCCGCGGCAGCTCCTTTCCCACTCATAACGTTTTATTTTCAACTTGATCCTTAGTTTGATTAATAATAAAAACTCATCCCTCAACGCCGTAAGTCAAATATAAAGGCGATCTAATGATCTCCACTCAATTCAACGGATTGTCCAACATTGCGTCGATGACTTTCAATATCCTCTTTTGCTCATTTTCACTTCTACTTCGAAGCCTGTTCACAATTTCTGCGAGTGTTGACTCGCTCGCGTCTTCGCTAACAGGCTGGATATAATTAAAAAATTCCACCATCGAAAGATTGAGCGCATTCGTAATTTTATCCAGTACCACAACGGAACATACTTTTTCGGAACGCTCCAGCTTACCAATATAAGTTTCGTGTACCTCAGCCTTACTTGCAAGTTCCTCTTGGCTTAGTCCACGTAGTTTTCGGAAGTGCCGGATGCCTTCCCCTACCATCTTCATCAAATCACTCACAGCGATCACCCTAAGCAAACCTTAGACCAGACATATCATTACTCCAAGATACTATAGGATTTAATTTAATTAAATATACCCTAAAGGGATTTATGTTTGATATAATAAGATTGCCCTATTTTCCCAAAAATAAAACTCAATGGCTCGACAAGGGGGCCTCATGGAGCTTTAAGAAAGGAATGAGTCCCCTTAGAGTGCTATGCATATTCCCTGACAACTCTACGACAGATATTTACGTATCCGAAGTTGGAGAATTTCTTCGTCTCACAAAATTAGTAAACGGAATAACCATGGAAGGTACCAATTACAGTGTGGCCCATACAGAACTTATTGTTGAAAAAGAAACTTTCTATATTTCAATGTTATTGAAGCATAGGCCTTGGAAATAAACCGTGATTCAGAGAACCTATGCTAAGCAGCAAAAAGGAGAAAGCCATAGTGGCCCGCTCTATATACCAAAAAAAGCTCTTCGAAGCTCGCCTGCATGCGAGAATCGAAGAGCTTTTCTTAGTGGCTTCTCAAGGCGTGCTCGATTCGCTTATCCGGCATGAACCAGATTACGGCAACAAGTACGAAAAAGAGGCCGGATATCCAGACACTCACATAAGCGGTCAAGGCCGCAGTCAAGTAGAGTAAAGGAGACAGTTTTCCCTTCCAATCTTTACCTATCGCTCCGACGAATGAGGAATCGCCGGAATGCTGGTTCATAATCATGCGCTGAAGCAGCCAGTACGAGAACGCCGCTAGCAATAAAATTATCCCGTACAGCGCCGTTGGAGTGGGTGCAAAATGGCTTTCCCCCATCCAAGCTGTCGTGAACGGCACAAGGGATAGCCAAAATAAGAGCAGCAAGTTGAGCCACATCAACCGCCCGTTCATCGTTCGAACCATATGCAGCAGGTGATGATGATTGTTCCAATAGATGCCGACATATACGAAACTGAAAATATAACTAATAATTTTTGGACCAAGTTCAACTAGCGCATGCCAGTCATGGCCTTCCGGCACTTTGAATTCCAGCACCATGATCGTAATAATAATGGCCAGCACGCCATCGCTGAATGCTTCCATCCGGTTTGCTTTCAAAGCGTCTCACCTTTTTCTAAATGATATTCAAATTTCTCAAATCGATTTCTGAGATCTTGGGCGAATGGACGACTCATCTCTTATTTTCATTATAGAGATGGTTTGTCCTGAGTCTACCTACTTTTCACCTGAATTTTGGAATTCACCTGGTTCCCCCTGATTCATTCCCTGAACGATCTACTCCGTATAGCGTATTCATGTGCTCAATATGGGCCGCACCCCAATCGTTCAATGCCTGTAACACCGTACTTAAACCTTTGCCGTAATCCGAAATCGAGTATTCTACTTTCGGAGGAACTTGGTTATAAACCTCGCGATGTACGATATCGTTATACTCAAGTTCTCTTAATTGTTGTGTGAGCATCTTTTTGTTTATATCCGGTATAGCTTTTTGAAGCTCGCTGAATCTCATGGTGCCGTTTGAAATAAGCTGAAGCAGAATGACAGACTTCCATTTCCCCACTAGAATATCCAACGCTGATTCAAATTTGCAATACTCTTTCATTGAACTCCCCCTTTTCCCTTGCCTTGTTAGGTAACTTTTTATTTACTATGTTTAAATAAAGTGCCTACTTCCTTAAATCGAATACCAGAGTCTATTATACCTTTAGAGGATGTCGAAAAAGTAGTCAGGAGGTTGGCACCATTCATGAATATCACAATATGGATCATTCAAGGGCTTGCAGCACTAGGTTTTGTCTACTCGGGGTGGTCGAAGGCATTTCAGTATGAACAAGCCAAAAAGTCTTGGGGTTGGGTAAAAGACGTTTCAAAAGAGTTCGTTGTCTTTATCGGGTTAGCAGAATTGTTCGGGGCACTTGGAATCATTCTGCCCCAAGCGTTGAATATTGCACCTGTATTGACGCCAATTGCCGCAACCGGACTTGCCGCAGTCGTTCTTTTCGGCGCCCTATACCATGTTTCACGTAAAGAATATAAAGAAATCGGCGTGAACATTGTCTTCTTCGCATTAACTGTATTTGTTGCGATCAGTCATTTTTAAGCTGAAATAAAAGTCTCTGATTTTCCTGCATAATTCAAGACCATCTGGCTCAGGCATATTGATATCCAGCAAAACAAGGTCCGGTTGATCTTCAATTCAGATCTCCACCACCGTCCTTCCGTTACTAAAACAAAAATCGCCGTCCGATTCCCGGCTGGGATCGTGAACGGCGACATTTTAGAGATATCACATAAGCAGCAATCTTTTCGGATAAATGCAGATATCACTTGGTAACGCTAGTCGGCCAATTCCGCCAGCACCTTGCCAAGTCGGTCAAGCTGCTGTTCATTAGCTTCGATACAGATGGGCTTGGCTTGTTCAAACTCCTCTTTTTTCTTGAAAAGTTGACGGAAGGTGACCCTGGTGCGGCCATCGAAGCCCTCGAAGGTAGCCGTTACCCGAAATTCATGAACGTTTATATGATCAATCACGACCCGCTCCGTCGGCACAATCTCAACAAAGACGTTATGGTTAGGATAATCCACGCCATCCGGTCCGTGCATGGTGAACTTCCACGTACCTCCCGGCCTCATATCGCATTCGTGAAACGTATTCGTGAAACCTTGCGGTCCCCACCACTTTGCTAATAAACCAGGGGTTGTCCATGCCCGAAACACAAGCTCCTGCGGGACATCGTACTCGCGCGAAGCCATAAGTTCATTTTCGCCTATGGTCATGTTCCTACCTCCCCTTCCACTACCTTGCCCAGTGTGTCCAACATGATGTTTGTCCCGTGTTCCCGTATTTCTGGCGTATCATGACCATCAAAGAATGCACCTTGCTCTGTGAAAATCAACTTCGTACCGCCTTCCACCTTGATAAGCTCGACCGTTGTGATCGAGACGGAGATGCGTACGCCGCCCGAATCCAGTGTGTACGTATAGACAATACGCTGCTCTGGAACAAGCTCCTGGTAGCTGGCATCGAAGGTAAAGACCGGCCCTTCCGGCGGCCCGCCGCTGCTGTACTCCCGCCCCCCAACCTGGAAATCGAAGATCTCTGGCTTCGAAAACCACTTGGCTTTAGCAATCGGGTCGGCCCATGCGTGATAAACCCGCTCCGGTGGAGCGGCATAAGTCCGTTCTACGACGAAGGTTCCATGCTTGACGAATCGTTCATTCATTCATTTTCCTCCTTATGTTTCGAAATTCCGTTCTCTTCAGCAAGAAAATCTCCCAACAGGTCCAAATGTCGCTCCCAACCCGTTTGCCGCTCAATGACCGGTTTCTCAAATCTCATCTTCATCGCCTGCAGAAGGCTCGCGAAATCTTCAACCGTTAATTCCGCCTTGCCCTGCATAAGCTTGGATACATATCTTAGCTGCTCCAATAGTTTCTGCTGCAGTTTAATCTGTTCTTTGATTTGGTCTATCTGCAGTTCCACGATCTCAAGCGGACTGATCTGCCCGCCATTTAAGGCCGATTTAATCTCCTCCAGAGATAATCCCAGCTCCTTAAGCGATAATATCTGGTGCAAACGTGACAAGTCCAATTCATTGTACAGCCTGTGGCCGGATTCCGTTTGTCCCGACGGAGAGAACAACCCGATTTGATCATAGAACCGCAAGGTTCGGACGGTAAGCCCCGTCAGCTTAGCGAGATCTCCGACCTTCCAATGTCTCTTCATGAACCATCTCCACTCTTTGGCGCTAGCTATGTACCGGTAGCTCTATTGTAAAACATTACGTTACGTAAGGTTCAAGTGAAATCGTGACGCTCTGCAAGAATTTTTTTACGCTCTAATTTTGAACACAAGCTGTTGGTCCAAGCTTATGACAGCGACATGAAACGCTACTACCAAGCTCGCAGCGAGAACACCCGCGAGGGGCGGCTGTCGCGCAAGTACATCGACTTGCTAAAGATGAAATCCCCTCTCGGTGGCATGATGCTTAAGTACATGTCCAGCAAGGGCTTGAATGTAACCTGAGGAGACCGAGGCATGGGCATTTCAGGGAACCATTTCGCCCTACTTATGATACGGCTCAGCTTAACGTCTCTATCGGCGAAAAATGCGAAAGGAGCTGCCGCGGCAGCTCCTTCATTATTTTCATTGAAAGGGCGAGTAGGCACTGTCGTGGCTCTCGGGTCGATACGCCTGTCAGTTCCTTACTTAGACTCAATACGACCCAGCGGGATGGCGCTCTCTTCCAGAGCCGCGCGAGCTGCCGGCCAGCTGGAATCGTCGAGGTCTAGCGCGTTGCGAAGGTAGGCCAACGTGAGCCGCTGGATCAGGGCGACTCGTTCGGGGCTCTCGTCCGTCGTCTCCGCGACGCTGTAGCCGGAGATTCCGCCGAGCGAGTGTTCTGCCCCGAAGAGAGTGAGCAGGCTCTTGCTGCCCGGGCTCAGGAAGTACGGGTCCGTGAACCAGTCCGGCCCCCGAGTGGACAGATGAGACTGGTCATGGTCCCCCGCTACCACGAGGGTCGGCGTGCTCATGTCCGCGAAGCTCGGGTTCATGAAGGGGAAGTGTTCGGCTGCGAACGGAGACAAGTCAGCTCCGCCCCTGCCAGTCGTGGCCAGCAACACGCCCGCCTTGATCCGCGAGTCGGACATGTCCTCTCCCGGCTCGCCGTGGTTATCGAGGACTCGCGCGCCGAGCAGCATGCTCACCGTTTGGCCTCCCCAGGAGTGTCCAGCTGCGGCGATGTGGCTTCGATCGAGGCGCCCGTTGAGGCCGGGAACGGAAGCCTCAATAAGATCAAGCTGGTCGAGGATGCGCTTCATGTCTTCGACTCGGAAACGCCAGATCCGTGGTGTACGGGGATCATCAGGAGGAAGGTTCAGTGTCCTCGAGTCGAGATGGGTGGGTTGAATGACGACGAAGCCGTGAGCAGCCCAGAAGTCGGCCAACGGGCCGTAGCCGTCCAACGACCAGCCGTAGCCGTGCGAGAAAACAATAATAGGTAATTCACTCCCAATCGCGGGCGCAGACACTCGAACTTGCAGATCCTCACCACGGTCCGGGGCTGGTAGCACTACTGGCTTCATCGAGACAACTGGAGTAGGCGAACTAACGTTGATTTTCATAATAAATGTTCCTTTCTTGGAAAAAGATTAGCAACCGTTTCCGGGAGGAAGCGGTCAAGCAGGTTCCTGAACTACGGGTACTCCTCGATAACACGTTCGAGATAAATCACCAGGGGAGCAAGCCGTCCTCTTTCGAGAACTTGCCCATCGGACCGTTCGCTTCGAGGAGCTCGAGGCGAACGGGCGGCCCGCATAGTAACACTCTCCCTTTTTACTTCGATGTGCGGTCTTTGCAATATAGCCACAGGTTGATGTGTCAACCTGTATCGACGATAACACATTGTGGTTGATGCGTCAACCATGCTATTATGTTCCTATGGAGAAGAACGAACTAAACAAAGAGGAAATGCGAATATGGCATATGTGGAAAGGCTCCTTTCAGAGCATCTTCGGTCGCGTAATAAAAGAGATGTCGGAGCACACAGGACTATCAGAGGGTGATTATGGGGTATTAGATCGGTTAGACCTTTTGGGGAACGGTAGCCTTCGCCAACAGGAATTGGCCGACTCGATGGACTGGGATAAGAGTCGATTATCACATCATCTGACGCGGATGGAAAAACGCAGACTTGTGATGAGGAAACCATTAGACACGGATCGGGGTGTTCAAGTCGTCATCACTTCCGCTGGTAAATCAGCATTGGATGATGCCCGTCCCGTAGTCTCCAAGGCAATACGCAAACATTTCCTTGATCAATTAACGGATCAAGACATTGAGTCGATTACTAGGCTGGCGGAAAGGACAAAAACAGGGTCTTCAGCGTCTTGTGAAGCCCCGCCAACGTGACTGCGTTTTTGATGTTATTCATGAAGTGGATAAGTGGACCGGTACTCCATGAAAAGAACTCTCCAGATTCGGAGGGTTCTTTCATTTTTATCCATATACTTCGCCCTTATTGACAGTTACTTTTTTAATTATTTTTATGTTTATTTTATTTACATTAAATGTAATCTCATGTTTACTTTTTACCGTCACTTGTGACACGATTCTCTGCACTGTTGTAACGCCATGTCTTAAGGCCATCCTTTGCGGGATGGCCCTTTCTTTTAGTCACGTATACTTATTAACTATTCCTTTAGCTTAGCCCTTCGGAATCAGATTGGATAATTGCTTGCGTAGCTGCTTTTTGTCCACCTTATCCACGACCGTTCGAGGCAACGAATCTAGGATGAACAGATGAGTTGGCCATTTATGCCTTGCGAGACTCGGTTCGCAAAACGCCTGCAGCTGTGCCAGGTCCAAGCTACCGCCGTCCCGCAGAACAACGCAAGCCACGAGCTTCTCACCTTCGCAAGGAAGTGAGAGGCCGATCACCGCCGAATCATTAACCATCTCATGGTTTGAGATGACCTGCTCCACTTCAGCACAGTACACGTTGGAACCACCTACGATCACCATGTCCTTCAGTCGATCCAATACATAAAGGTAGCCATCGGCATCCAGACAGCCGACGTCACCGGTCCGAACCCATCCGTCGAGCATCGCCTCGTTAGACGTCTCCGGTTGGCGCCAATACCCAATCATAGTCTGCGCACCACAAACAACGATTTCGCCCGGCTCGTTTATTTCAGCCTCCCTACCGTCACCATCGATAATCCGAGCCTGAAAGGCCTGTTCCCCCTGGGCGGCGAGATCCGCTGGACGACCTACGGATCGAAGACGAATCGGATCGTTTAGATGATGAATGGGAAATGATCGGCTGATCGACATTCCGCACTCCGCTTGCGAATAGTTGTTGACAATCATCGCTCCAGGGAATTGAGCAACCGCTTCCCGCAGGGTTTCCGGTGCAATGATGGACCCTCCACAACCGATCCCTTTCAGGCTTCGCGTATCTATGCCGGTTGCGGACGCCTCGTGGGTAAGGTCACGCAGCAGTTGGCCGACCGTGCTGAGATGCGTAATCCGGTCGCGTTCCACGGCCTCCAGTATGCGGTGCACGTTTGCCGGATACTCGTCCAGAAACACCAAACAGCCTCCGGCAGCCATGGTCGCCCACAGCTGGAATTGCCCAACAAGATGCGATATGTTGAGTATCAGCACACGACGTCCAATATCATAACCGAAACCGGCGGAAGGAGTAAATTGACTCCAGGCTGCCATGCCACGATGCGAATGCATGACTCCCTTCGGTCTGCCCGTTGTTCCTCCTGTATAGATCAGAACGGCTGTATCATCTGCATTTCGGTTGCAAGCACCTGCTGAAGGTGGTGCAAGATGCTTATCCAGAAGAGAACTGAGTGATGCAGAAGTCGTCAAACCTTCTTCAATTGTGAACAGTTTCGGAGGATTCGAGAGAAGCTGTACCGTGGAGTTAGCGATATCAGCATAACGTTTGTCATGGATCAAGATGTGCGGTTCCGCATCTTCAAGTATGGCTGCGATCTCAGTTACAGTTAGCAAAGGGGACGGAACTAGCGGGATGACTCCGATTTCAACCGCGGCATAGAGCACTAAAACAAGTTGGGGATCAGGATCCCCGAGAAGAGCAAGTCGATCACCGGGCCGGAGACCCTCAGAATACAAGGCATGACTAAGCTGTTTAGCAAGGCGATAAAGTTCCCCATAATTCATAATCTGACCATGACGCAAAAGCGCTGGCGCCTCAGGATACAAACTTGCTGCCAATGGCAATCGTTCAGATAAAAGCATGTACTCGCCCCCAATATATAAATTTATATTATTCAGGTATTAAAACTTGGTTAATAAGAGAATACCACTTTTTATGAATGATTGGGCATTAATCTTTCCAATAAAATACATCAGTCCTACTGATACATTGTGCTTCTACCAGGAGATCAATCGCCACCTATGGTAAGCTACTCCAGCATTCCCGGCAGGCTCTATTTCGTGTTGAATGCCTTGAATACGATGCCTCATTTTGTTTTCAACGCCGCAAAAAATGCATTTGTTTTAAAATTTTTCTTGTTCAATAATCCTTATCCTGCTATTATGAAATAGCGTGATTTTGGAAAGCGAATAGTCAATATATTTAGGATCTTTCCAAGCAGATAATCTTTGACCACTTCCATTTAGGAAGTTAAGGCCATACGGACAGCCGGGTCAATTGCCGATTGGCAACTTTCGTTGCCTTATTGATTGAGTTCAAAGCTCAAATTTTATAAGTTGGTTACTTTACAACCAGTGCTAATGCACACAACTTGTGAAACGGTCAATAAGAGTGGTAAAAGTAATTATTTGCTATATAGACTCTGATCCTAACATGATATATTTGAATATTAAGCGCCTTTCCATAAAACGCTTAAGTTTTATGGCTGACTGACGAGCAAGCAAGAGGTTTGTCCGGTCATGTTTATTGGGACTATCTTATTATTTGACTATATCAAAGCAAGTGTGATGCGCATGGTGCGTGTTTCGCTTGCTTTTTTTGTTGCCGTTTTTACATTAAAAAAATTTTATTTGGGATAGGAGATCGAAAAATGGGAAAAGCACTAATCATTGGCGCCGGCGGCGTAGCATCTGTAGCCGTTCATAAATGCGTTCAAAACAGCGAGGTTTTCGAAGAAATCTGTATCGCCAGCCGTACGAAATCCAAATGCGATGAGCTGAAAGCAAAATTGGAGGGTGGCAAAACCAAAATTACGACCGCACAGGTCGATGCAAACAACGTAGATGAGCTGATCGCTCTGATTAACGAAGTCAAACCGGATATCGTCATGAACCTAGCTCTGCCTTACCAAGATTTGACGATCATGGATGCTTGCTTGGCCACCAAAACGCACTATATGGATACGGCAAACTATGAGCCGGAAGATACGGCGAAATTCGAATACAAATGGCAATGGGATTACCGCCAACGCTTTGAAAAAGCAGGAATCACAGCTCTTTTGGGCAGCGGATTCGATCCAGGCGTAACCGGCGTATTTTCCGCTTATGCGCTGAAACACTATTTTGACGAAATCGAATATATCGACATTCTGGATTGCAACGGCGGGGATCACGGCTATCCTTTCGCAACGAACTTCAACCCGGAAATCAACATCCGCGAAGTGTCCGCTAACGGCCGCTACTGGGAAAACGGGAAATGGATCGAAACGAAGCCGATGGAAATTAAGCGTGAATATAACTTTGCTGAAGTCGGCCAAAAGGATATGTATCTGCTCTACCATGAAGAGCTTGAATCCCTTGCGCAAAACATGCCTGGACTGAAACGCATCCGTTTCTTCATGACTTTCGGTCAAAGCTATCTCATGCACTTAAAGGCGCTTGAGAACGTAGGAATGACTTCCATCGAACCGATCGAATACGAAGGAAAACAAATCATTCCGCTTCAATTCCTGAAGGCGGTACTTCCGGACCCCGCTTCCCTGGGACCTCGCACGGTAGGCAAGACGAACATCGGTTGTATCTTCAAAGGGAAGAAAGACGGCCAAGACAAAACGTACTATGTCTACAATGTTTGCGACCATCAAGAGTGCTATAAAGAAGTCGGCTCCCAAGCTATCTCTTATACAACTGGAGTTCCTGCCATGATCGGCGCGGCGATGGTCATGACCGGCAAATGGAACAAGCCTGGCGTATACAATGTCGAGGAGTTCAATCCGGATCCATTCATGGAAGAGCTGAACAAATGGGGGCTTCCATGGGTAGAGGACTTCAATCCAGTGCTGGTTGACGCCCTGCCTGAAGAAGCGAAAGAGCCGGAGCTCGTTCGTTAAGATGCGTTTCGAGGAATTACCGACACCTTGTTTCGTCGTCGATGAAGCACTCATCGAAAAAAATCTAAAAATCCTGAACGGCGTCATGAAGCGTACGGGAGCCAAGATCGTGCTGGCGCAAAAAGCTTTTTCCATGACCGCCATGTATCCCCTTATCGGGCAATACTTAAGCGGTACGACCGCGAGCGGTTTATTTGAAGCGCGGCTGGGTCACGAAGAAATGGGCAAGGAAAATCACGTCTTTGCCCCTGCCTATCGTGAAGATGAGATTGACGAGATTGTTTCCATTTGCGATCATATCATCTTCAACTCCTTCTCCCAGTTGGAAAAGTATAAAACGAAAGCTCTTGCTGCGGGTAGAAAAGTTGGCCTTCGCATCAATCCGGAATGCTCGACGCAAGAGGGACATGAAATCTATGATCCCTGTTCGCCGGGCTCCAGATTTGGCGTGAAACGGGAGGATTTCCAGCCGGAATTGCTTGAAGGCGTTTCGGGGCTGCACTTCCATACCCTGTGTCAGCAGAACTCGGACGATTTGGAGACCACGCTGAATGCGGTCGAAGACAAGTTCGGGCCATGGCTGCAGCAGATGGAATGGATCAATTTCGGCGGCGGTCACCATATCACGAGAAACGACTATGATATCCCGAGACTCGAAGCCTGCATAAAGCGAATGCAGGATACATATGGCTTGGAGGTTTACCTGGAGCCTGGAGAAGCCATCGCGCTCAATGCGGGCTATATGGTCACCTCCGTACTGGATATCCATAAGAACGGCATCGAGATCGCGATCGTGGACACGTCGGCGACATGCCATATGCCGGATGTTCTGGAGATGCCGTATCGCCCGCCGCTTGTCGGTTCGGGTGAAGCCGGAGTTAAGCCGTACACCTATCGGCTTGGCGGTCCGACCTGCCTGACGGGTGATGTCATCGGAGACTATTCCTTCGATCAGCCCCTTAAAAACGGTGACAGATTAGTGTTTGAAGATATGGCAATCTACTCCATGGTCAAAACCAACACCTTCAACGGCATGCCGCTACCGGCCATCGCCGTGCAGGAGAAAGACGGCAACTGCCGCGTCGTGCGCGAGTTCGGCTATCAGGATTTTAAGATGAGACTCGCTTAATGAATAATTAAAGCCTTAGCCCTGCAGTCAGGGTTAAGGCTTTTTTGTCTAACGTCTAGTTCAGTTTAACGAGGCTATCGGGTCATAGGCCTTAACTACGTGTAATCCCCCAAAAGCACACTTATCAATACCACTTCACCGAGCCACCATCATTCTATGCCCGCTGCCTTTAGCAGGCGAAGCAGCAGCTCCTTGCGCGATTCCTGCGCCTTGCGAGCCAATGCAGCCAGCTTCTCCAACTTGCCCCAGATCGGGTACAGTACCCGCTCGGCCTCATCATCCGACAAAGTCTCTATTTGCTGTACTAATAGCGTCAGCTTGTCTTCGCTTTCCAGCTCCGGCTGAATCTTCAGCTTTAGCGAGTCGTGGGAGCGCAGCAGGCAGACGATCAAGGTAGGAATCGAGCGTTCCGTTATGCCATAGGTTTCGGCAAAAACGGCTGTGAACTTGTCATGCACCAGCTGGTGCTCATCATCCACAAGGTCCATGTAAGCTTCAACTAGCGGAAAATAACGCTCGGACGAAAGCCCCAGCCCGAACACAGCATAACTGCCCGGCATGACGCTTTTTTCGTCCTCCGTATCTTCATACCATTCAAATTCTACCATCGCCTCACGAGCATATTCCTCCAATAACGGATGCAGCTCGGAATAAGCCAGAGCATTCGCAAACAAACGGTGCGTGTCCGATTTGGCTAACCCCTTGATGGGCAAATACTCTCTCACGCTGGATTTCAGCTTGATTTTGTAGCTTTTCGGGAAGCCTTTTCGGAGCAGGGAGAGAATAAACAAAATCGCCCGCTCATACGCCCCGGCTTCTTCCTTGCGAATAACGATGGTGAAGAGGGAAAAAACATCGTTAGCCTTGCATTCAACCAACTCATGGTGCATATTCACTTCGTCGTGCGAGAAGCTGTCGCTGCCCTCCTTCAACATGCGTACGGCTTTGCCGCTGCCAAGCTGCTCCGCCAGCTCCAGAAAAGTCTGCCCCCTAAATTTGCTATAGTTCGGCTCATAACGAATAATCATTACAGCGCCGTATAACAGAAGGTCAATAGGGTGATTCGGCTCATCCTTATTCTCAAGAACAGCATCCGGCTTGATCACATATTCATTGGTCCTGTATTCGGAACGGGTGACGTCATAGTAACGTGGCAGGAACACATCCTCGGCCCAGCCGGTCAAAGCCCTAATAATATCTCTTCGATGCTCCGCGAGAGCCTCAACCCGTTCTTTATTCAACTCCTGAATCCGGTCAAATAAAGCGATCGTCTTTGCGGCTTCCGGTTCGGGGAACAAATACGGATCCAGCAGATGACGCGCCAAAAAGAAAGTTTCCAGCGGCTTTGTCGGGTAAGTGCCATTCTCCAGTTTTTTCTCGATATAGGACTGAATTCGCTCCAGAAGCTGACGCTTTTTCGCTTCATATACAGTTTCCAGCACTGTTAATTCCACAAGCCCGTCTGTCGTCGCGAAGGTTCCATGAAAGGTAAACTGGTAATTGATCAACGGCGACGTTTCCACCTTGTCTAGCCTCTCCCGTACGATTTCCACCAGCAGGGGCTGAACCTCATGCAATATCTGCTCCCGTGTAAAGGGCGAAACTTTCATCGACTTTTTGCCTGCAGCGCTCCCCATAGATTGCGAACTGTCAACCCTAGTCCTCCCCGGCCGATAATCCAGCATGACAAAGTTAAAGATGCCTACTTGCAGCGTGGTGCGTAAGACCACTTCCTCTACGTTCGTTCGATTCTCCTGTTCGTCAAACCATTTATGAATGGCCGTTTTCATCTCTTCCAACGCTTCTTTCTGCAATTCGTTCATTGTCTCTCACCTTTCCACATATTCCATCTTTTCTCAACATAATCATACTATGAAAATGGAAATCCTTGTTGAAACTATATACCTCTTCTGGAGACCAGCTAAGCTTAATAATAAAACGAACAAGCTCTCCAATAGATCGGAAGTATGCACATTGCTATAGAAATCGAAAAGCTTTATTGACCAAAATAAATCACTTGCGGACATAAATAAAAATGAGCCCGGTATAATTACCGGACTCATTTTATTAAACTGCCCAATACTTGAGATTCCTTTAACCGGGATCATTTAATTACCTTTGCCGGCATAATAAATGTCGTGCCGCTCTAGCAGTCTCATGGCTTGCTCCGCCATGAAGGCAGGAGGGTGCGGCATCTGGTTCGCAATCCACCACTCCCCCGTTCCGACAATGGCCGAAGAAGTGAACTGAAGCGTGATTTCAGAATCCATGCCTAGGTTGACTCTCTCCATATCGATTTGCTTCGGAGTCAAGGTTTTTAGCTCATAGGACGAAATCAAGCCATCATACTCTGCCGTGATGAGTACGGTTCCTTCCGAATTGGCCGTTACTACACCGCTAGCGCTGATCTCCGCTATACTTGGATCACTGCTTGTATAGATGACGTTTATCTCTACCTTTTCACGGCTTCCGTCACTGTAAACTGCAGTAGTCACCGTTTGATCACTCTCTCCAACGGCCAGCGTAAACAGCCCCTCGAGCTCAAGCCCAATCAGGCTAACTGGCTCTTCTTCGTTGCCTTCTGATACCGATTGTAAAACGGGCCGTTTACTAATACCGTCCCATCTCCAAATCGCGTTAAAGTCCCACCCTAACCTGTCTGTATAGGTGGATGGAGTCTCTATTTCAGTTTCAGATAGGCCTAATCCTTTAACTGTTGTTAAGGACCCTTCAGCAACACCTTCCCGATCCACCATCATGCCGTCAAATGCATAATTATTTTCAAGCGTTGCAGTGTGCCCCGCAAGAACTCGTCCCATCACCCGGTTTGCCATCGTTGGCGTCGTAACCGAAGGGCCCAGGGCAATGACATTTCTGACGACCGTATCATTGTATCCGTATCCAGTCACTCCTCCTGCATTGCTCGTCATCGCCCGAACGGTTCCAGATGCGTACACGTTTTCTGTTAGGCTGCCCGAGTTCGTAATTCCGATTAGGCCACCGGCCTGACTTACCTGAGCGGTTACATCCGCGGTAGAATAACTGTTTCTTACGATACCATTGGAATAGCCTACTAAACCGCCCACTGTGCTGGAGCCTGTAATGGAGCCTGTTGAAAGACTATTCTCTATCTCGCCATTGTTCGTGTTGACGAGTATGCCTATTCTGCTCCCGCCAGTGACGCTGGCATCTATCATGGCTATATTTTTAATCACTCCGTTATTGAGATGGAATAAGCCGCCGCTCGAAGAATTAAAGTTAACTATGCTCTTCCCGTCGCCATCCAAAACACCGGTGAACGAAACCACTTTAAAAAGTGACTCAGCCGGTTGTCCGGCGTAATCCAAATCATTGTCCAAAATATACTTTTCTGCCGGGAAGTTTTCCATAACGTTCAAATCAGCAATGGATTTGATTTTGTAATAACCTGCTTCATTTCTTTCCAAAGGCACGCCTGGCTCGCTTGCCTCTTCAGGATTACTGTTCAATACCGGACGCTTTAAAGCATCATTCCACATCCAAACCGACTCAAAATTCCATTTCAGTCTATCCATATACGTATTAGGGTCTTCAACCTGTTGCTGGGATAGCCCTAAACCTTTTCTGTTGTCAGCAGCGGCAATACTCTCGCCTTCTTTATCCACAATCATGCCGTCGAACGCATAATTATTCTCAAGCGTTGCGGTATGCCCGGCAAGGACTCGTCCCACCACGCGGTTCGCCATCGCCGGCGTCACGACTGAAGGGTTAAGAGCAATAACGTTTCTAACAACCGTATCATTATAACCGTAGCCAGTCACTCCGCCTGCGTTGCTTCTAAGCGCCTGGACAGCTCCGGATGCATACACGTATTCCGTTAAGCTGCCTGAGTTTGTAATTCCGATTAGACCTCCAGCTTGGTTCAGCTGGGCCGTTACATCTGCCGTAGAATAGCTGTTTCTCACGATGCCATTGGAATAGCCCGCTAGGCCGCCCACTGTGCTGGAGCCTTCGATTGTGCCCGTTACATAACTATTCTCTACCGTTCCGTTGTTCGTGTTAACGAGTATGCCTATATTACTCCCGCCAGTGACGCTTGCATCTACCATAGCTATGTTTTTAATCGTTCCGCCATTAAGATGGAATAAGCCGCCGTTTTCTGATTTAACATTGGTTAACGATTTATTATTTCCATCAAATGTGCCGAGGAACGGCGTCCCCTTAAATAGGGGTTCAAATAGCTGCCCTTCAAAATCAAGATCGTTTTCCAATATATAATTTTCATTTGGAAATTCTGATATGGTCTTTAATTCGCTAATCGAACGAATGATGTAGTACCCATCTTCGTTCTGATCAAGCTTCGGCTTCGGAATATGATCTTCGTTAATTTGCTCCAAATTACTTTGCAGTAATGGACGTTTGGCATCTTCATTCCAGATCCAGATCGAATCAAAATCCCAACCGAGGGTCTCCATGAAAAAAGATGGCTTCGTGAATGCTTCTGCACCCACCCCCTGTCCTTTTTCATTGTTTGGGTCAGCAACCGTAACGTTCTCACTGCTAACAAACATACTTTCATCGGCGTAATTATTGACTAAAGTTGCCGTCTCCCCAGCTAAAACTCTGCCGACAATTCGATTCGATGCAGTACCTGTAACAATAGATGGATTTAATGCCATACTATTTTGAATGACCGTATGGTTATATCCGTATCCGCTGATACCGCCAGCATTTGATTCTTCTGCTATAACGGCCCCCATTGCATAGACCTGTTCTGTTATACTCCCCCGATTCGTAATTCCGATCATGCCGCCGGCTTGCTTGCCTCGTGCATTGACCCGAGCGGTTGAATAACTGTTTCTAACGATACCGTTCGAGTAGCCCACAAGACCGCCAACTGTAGAATTGCCTCGAATAGATCCGGTACTGTAGGCATATTCCACGATCCCATCATTCTGATCAACCAGGATCCCAATATTACTTCGGCGTACATCAATGTCAGCATTGATGATTCCTACATTTCGAATCGTCCCTTCATTAACGGCAAAGAGACCCGCGCCGCCTGAGGAGACAATAACGCCTGTAATCGTATGTCCTTGCCCATCAAACGTACCGGTAAATGGAGTGCTATTCGCGCCAATTGCTTCAAAAAACACGCCATTACCATCAATGTCCCGATCTAAAATAAAATGTTTGTCCGGGAATTCATGCATTTTATAAAGTCCGCTGGCACTTTTGATTTGATATGGGTTGTCTTCCGAACCATCGCCCAGCATTCCTTCTTTAGCTATGAACGGTTCCGTTAACGGCTCTTGATCGATTGGATTATTAACCACTCTTACGACGATCGTATGTTCATCGTCAAATGCAAGAGGGTTGTCAAATAAGATGATTTGTTCACGTCCGAGATGTTCTAGTGTTGCTTCTTGAATCACCGTTTCCAACAGCTGTTCACCTGTATGATCACGCTTTTCCCCCATAACGGTGACACGTTCAAGCGAGCTCGGGTAATTCAGGACCCCAACGCCCTTCAAGACGTTATCTTCTATTATTGCGCTTGTTAAGTTCATATAATTTGCAGGTTGTTTAATCGTAAATGAATCAATTTCAACACCGTCGCTGTTGTAAGCTTTCAACGTGAGAGATTGATCGTTTGATTCTAAAATAACACCCGTCTGCTTATTTTCATCATAAACGATATGATCCCAGTCAAATGATTTATTATCATAGAACGCTGGACCAGATGAACCAACGGTCACAAAAGTTGTGCCTAGATTCATCGCTTCTTCCGATATATCTTTTACACCGTTTCGGATGGTTGTCCGTTTGTAGACATGATCATGACCGCCAATGTACAAACTAACGCCAAGCCGTTCAAATACTTGAGAGAGTTTCACTCTCATCATATCCATACCGGTCTCATCGCCAGATTGGCCGCCATAGTAAGGATAATGCCCCATAACGATTTTCCACTTCTTGTCAGTTGCCCGCAAATCTTTTTCCAGCCATGACAGCTGCTTGTCGAAATCCAGCACAGAATTCAGAACAGCAACGTGCATATCACCATAATCAAACGAGTAATTCGTTTCCCGGTAACTGCCTTCACCGTTCTTCGGCAGGTTGAAAAACCCGGAGAACGGCCCGATTTTCCGCTCCGTCGCACGTTCACGGTCCCCGACAATGTGAGCAGAAACCAGACCCATATCGTTGTTGTAAATGTTGCTAAACACATCATCCCAAGCATACATATTGCCGCCGTTTTCGACCAAGTCCCCGACTTGAATCACAGTCTGTCCGTTTGAATTTTTCTCCTGCAGAACGTCCAGCATATCTTTAAAGAGACGGAAACTTTCCGGCTTTCGATCTGGAACTTCAAGATCCCCCATCACATACATAACGGCTTCCTCTGAAGCTGGCGCGGTCCTAAAGCTATAACTGCTGCTCCAAGGTCCTGTCGTTGAAGCCCCATACCGATAGTCATACTTAGTCCCTAAGTCGAGATCTGTTATATTCGCTTCATGAGCTGCAAGCACGCGATAATTACTCTTCGCAAACGTATCACCATAGGCAACTTGAAAATAAGAGACTTCCGCTTGTACCACTTCAGCATGGTCCCACGTCGCTGCTGATTCAGGTTTATACTGAATATACGACGTTTCTAATGCCTTATCCGTCACCAAATTTATTCCCACTTCATGTTCGTTTGCACCTACATTAACAATGGGTTGAAATTCATTTAAAACTTTATCCGCATCTAGCTTTTGTTGATCAACAAGTAATCGGATAAGTTCAACACGCGTATTTCCTTGAGCGTCGGTTGCTACATACTTAATGAAATACTCTCCATACATGTCGACCTTGAAATGCTGATTTGCAACCGCTACTTCTCCCTTATCATTTAGAACGATGGCTTCCACCGATAAAGATTGACCGCGATCATCTGTCGCCGAAGCGCCCAGCACTTCCACTTGATCCCCAAGCTTAATCGTGTCCGGATATTGTCCATGAACCGTGATTTCAGGCGCATGCACCGTGCCCCTCGTTTCATCACCAATCCAAATTGGAGCACTTATAGCTTCTTCACCATCTGCTTGGAAAGCTCTAACGATGAAATAATCCCCATCTTTACTTGCTAAGGTTACTTCCTTTTTAAATTGATTGCTGGCAATATTGCGGTACTCCTTGACGATTTCACCGCTGTTTTTGTAAACAGCGACTTTATCCAAATCATCGTTAGCATCAGGGTCATTTATCCGTATCTTAAGATCAATTTCTTTTGTTTTGGCTGGAAGGATCGCCCCCATCATTTGACCTTTTGCTGAAACCGCCATTTCTAAGTTTCGATCAAATGATACATAGGTGCGGTGGTTTCGCATCGCCTCGTAAAGACCTTCTCTTGTAAGATTATCTCCCCATATACCGGTCACATGGGGCTGAACCATTCCCCAATTTCCTTTATGCTCGTCTCCGCCAAACACAGGTGAAACATGCCAGCCTCGATCTAATACCTTGGTATAGATTGCAAAATCATTGGAGGATTTGTATTCCATCATATTAAGGTTTCTGTCAACATCTCGGTTATAATGTTTAAATTCATTGAAACTCCAATTTCCTGACGAGCGTGGATGATTAAATTGAGCAATTGCATTAGGATCTTGGGCAAGTCTTGCATAAAAGGTTGGCAAATCATATTTGATGTCGCTCCAGCCCCAAGTGCCATCCGCACCTACTCCATGTGTTCTTGCAAACCATGGGGCATTAAATAGGTTGATATGGCCCGCTTCATCATACCAAGTCACTTCCGTACCAGGCAGGGTAATAAATTCGTGATCACGATTGTGAGCATCCGATTGCTCATGCAGCAACTTGTATTCTCCTGAATAAGAGTCTTGAACATTCGTAATAAAATCACTGCCCGTACTGATGTCATAAGTCACGTCGTGTTCAGTCACTGCAAAAAAATCAAAGTCTGTATTAGCTTTCACAAAATTGTAAGCATCATTAGGCAACAAGATCCCATCACTAAGAGATGTATGGCTATGCATGTGACCTTTGAACAGTGAAGCTCCTAAGTACTTAGCTCTATCTTTTTTAGAAACACCATCTTCTTTCTCTGAAGACGCGAATATCAAATTGTCGTAACAAAGACTAACAACCCCCGCGATCATACAAGCCAGCACAATGAAAGGCAGTCTTCTTCTTTGGGACTCCACTCAAGATCCTCTCCTTTTTCGGCTTAAAGTGTAATACAGGTGTCTGACTGATAAACAAACAGCCCCTAAACTAAAAAATGCGTCTGAAGGCTGTTCATATCAATCTATCTTGTTCATCACAGTCGCAACAATCGCTTTATGATAGGTGCAAGCGACTGTGCCATGCGCAAAAATCCGAGGTCCGTTGGATGTGTTCCGTCAACCGTACAATCATTAACGAAATCATCGCCTAGCAGCTTAAAACCGTCAACGAAATGGAGATTACGGTCTCCTTCTGTCCGCCTCTGTTCCACATTCTCTATCTGAATCAGCCTGCGGCGATCATGAAGCTCCCTTCTCTCCATATAGAACTGGTCTTCCGCAGTGCAAATCCTGGAGACAATTAATATAGGAACTTCGGGATGCCGCTCTCTCAGAATTTGAATGAAGGTAGGCAGCGTTCGAGCGATGTTTCCGGCCTCGCCCGTATTCCCTTCATAATCAAGAATGAATAGCGCCGGATCGTCGATTTCCGACATGATATGCGCGAGCTCCGGCTCACCCTTTCCATTCCCTGAGAAGCCAAGATTTACGAACTCCACCGGAATCATGCGGCTGAGGATATTGGAATAAGCCATACCCGGCCGGGAGGCGCATCCCCCTTGCGTAATCGAGGTTCCATATATAATAACGGGTCTACTGCTTGCATAAGCAGATGCACCGCTTATGACAGCATCCTTATCTACACCGATCCACACCTCTTCTACCCCTTGGTAGAGCGGCAAGTTTAAGGTGACGGCCACATCTTTTTTTGTATCCCACTGATAAAGCTGGGATTCATATTCACTTTCCGTTGGTTTGAATTTAGCCGTGGTGATAAAGCTCTGCTCTCCCGGCTCTCCAAGATAGCAGTCAACCCCGCACTGCCCTGTAGGCGGCATATGATACATATTGGCCGGTCCGGCAAGGCGTACCCTTATGACCAGCCTTGAAGAATTAGTGCGAAAGCGAATTTGCCCGCCTGCCGTACAATAAGCAAGCGTATCAACCGCGGGCGGCAAGACGGCCCCGGAGGCCAAAGGCAGGCGTCTGTAAATCCCATCTTGTGCAAGCCAAGGGAAACCCGCGATGTGAAAGGGCGCTTCAAGCGGAGAATGCCATCTCAACTGTTCGCCATTTGTTGTCTCCGGGTATATAGTTCCGCCCAGTTGATCTAAGTTTATCTCTTTCGATTGAACGGTCATCTATCTCTACTCCCTCATTATATTTACTAGAATACGTATGCTGCGTTTACTCCATTTGGAATACATATTTCCGAATCGCCAGAGCAACGCCGTCCTCGTTGTTGGTGGCCGTCATTACGTCCGCTATGGATTTGATATGCTCTTCACCGTTGGCCATCGCCACACCGAGACCTGCCGCCTTTAAAAGCTTCACGTCATTATCACTGTCTCCCATAGCAATTACATCGGGCATAGAGAAGCCCAGCATCTGGCAAACCTCGCTCACTCCGCTTTCCTTTGTAATACCTTTAACTGAAATCTCCATATTACTAGGGGCCGAACGGGTAACTTCGAGCGTCCCCCAACTGAGCAACTCTTCTTTAATTTCCGCGAGCTTCTGTTGATCATTGCTGCCGATGCCGAATTTCATCCAATCCCGTTCGAACATTTCAGGCGTCCAATCCTTGTCGCCCGTCAGGCTTTCCACGCTGTAGCCCCAATACCACTCGCCCTGTTCAGTAGCAATAGCGTGAATGCGGCGGATCGTGTCCCGAGGAATAAAGACGCGTTTATTAAGCCTGCCCGGTCCCTCCCAAACTTCTGCGCCATTGAGCAGCACCATCGGGGAATCAAGCCCCAGTTCGTCCCAGAAGCCCTTTGTAGTTTGCAAGCCTCTTCCGGTGGAAAATATCACCCTAACACCGTGATCTACTGCATATCGAAGCCACTTTTTGTTCTCTTCCGTAATGTGCTTTTCATCCGTCAGAAGAGTCCCGTCCAGATCCAATGCAATCAGCTTATATTTCGCCTTCACTTGCTGCACCGTATTCATCCCTTCACCGCTCCCATTGTTGCGCCTTCCATCAGAAGTTTTTGGAATAAGATATAAATAATAATGGACGGTACCATCGCAATGGTTACACCGGCAAACAAAGTTACCCAATCCGCAGTAAACTCCATTTGCTTATTCGCGGAATACATTTGCACCGCAATGGGATATTTCTTGGGATCGCTCAAATAGATGAACGGCGCTAAGAAATTGTTATAGAACCCGAGGAACTTGAATACGCCAACGGTTACAATTCCCGGTGTAGACAAAGGAACAATAACACGCCAAAACTTTTGGAATAATGTAGCACCATCCATCGTTGCGCTCTCCTCAAGCTCCATCGGCAGAGAGCTCATAAACCCTCCGAGCAGCATAAGGTAGAACACGCTTTCACCCAAACTAGACAGGAGAATTAAACCGGTCAAGCTATTGGTCAAACTCAGTTCCCGCATAATGACATACTGGGGTACAAGCGCATTGATGCCAGGCAGGAACAGGGACAACATAATCAAACCCCAAATCAATTTTCTTCCTTTGAAGCTCATTCGAGTAAGCGCATAGGCGTTAAGTGTCGTAAAGAAAAGTCCAAGCACCAGACTTCCGCCAACATAATAAAGAGTATTTAAGAGTGATTGCCCAAAACCGTATTGATTCCAAGCCTTCGAATAATTCTGCCATCTTAGTTCCGAAGGCAGCGCCCATATATCTTTAAAAAACTCAGGATTGCTTTTTAACGATTCATAAATAACCCAGACTAAAGGAAATAATATGGTCAGCGACCAGGCATACAGCACCAGACGCCACACAATGTCCATTAACGTTCGTTTTTCCTTCAAACATATCCCTCCGAACCTTCATATGGATATTAATACTCGTAGCCTTTGTTCGGCACAAATTTATCGATTAACAGCTTTGCCGTTACTAATATAACGAATAGAATCATACCGACTGCGGAAGCGTAGCCGTAATTCCGATACTCTACGCCAAAAGCTAAGTTAAACATGTAAAGGCCGATGACGTCCGTCGACCCGAATGGCCCTCCATTCGTCATAATGAGAATGATTTCGAAGCCCTTCATTGTGCCGACGACGAGGAACAAAGCACTGACGCGGATAATTGGCGTAACGAGCGGCATTGTAATTTTAAACAAGCGTGTCATATGTCCGGCTCCTTCAAGAATCGCCGCCTCGTACAATGACTTTGGAATCCCCAGCATCGCATTGGCAAAGATAATGACGTACAAGCCGACACCGCCCCAAACCCATGCCGGGATAATGGATGCAAGCGCCGTGCTTTCATTGCCCAGCCAATAGAAATTCCCGATATCAATTCCGATGAACTTCAGCATCCCATTCAGCAAACCGTACGATCCGTCATAAATGAAAGCCCAGAGGAGAGCGACTACGACCGTAGATAAAACATTCGGGAAGAAAAACAATACCTTCAACAATTTATTTTCTTTATACGATTTATTTGTAATTAAATAGGCAAGCATCAAAGAGATGATAATAACAAAGAAAGGCACTGTTATCATGAGAATCAAGTTGTGGGTAAGCGCGCGCCATACATATTTATCTTGGAATGCGGTGACGAAATTGGACAGCCCGACAAACGTTGCATCCGTAAACCCGTCCCAATTGAGCAGCGAATAATAAACGGATAAAATGTTCGGAAACAACGTAAAGAGCAAGTAGCCGCCAAAGGGAGGCACGATGGCTATGAACAGAAATATCCACTTCTGCGTATTCGCTTTATCTAGACCCAGTTTGCGCAGCACAGAGGGCCTTGGTGTCTTCACAGCGGTTAAATCAGACACGAGAGGTCAACTCCTATCTTACTGTTTATTAGTCACTTTCAGTGTGAAGCCTATAGGGTCTCAGAAGTTAAAACGGAAGAGCGGAGATGAATCCTCCCCGCTCCAACACGTCTTATTATTTCTTTTCAGCCTCTAGAGCTTTCTTCAACAGCTCTTCAGCTTGCTCCAGAATCGGTTTCGGATCCTGCATGCCCATAGCAAATTTCACAATATTCTCATTCATTAATTTTTCGGCTTGAGCAAGATTCGGATCGGAAATGTTGATAGACCGGCTTGCTTTAAAAGTCTGAGCATTATTATCTGCTATGTACTTCAGAACAGATTGAGCAGAGCTGGAAAGGTTAGCCGCTCTGGAAGGATCCTCCATCAAATCCTTGCGCATTGGCAAAGCACCTGCTTTTTCGGCAGCAAATTGTTGATTTTCAAGCGTAACCAGCCATGCGATCAATTCTTTGGCCCACTTTTTGTTCAGTTCCGGCTTAGCTGCCCAGATATAATTGAAGTTTGAAGTTCCGCTTCGAATCCAAAGCGTTTGATTCGTGTTATCCCTAAAAGGAACAGCCATGAAGCCCCAATCGAAATCCGCAGGCGTTGCTTCCTTCATCTCATTCTCAACATGTGTCCCTGTCGATACCATCGCAGCTTGCCCCTGAATAACCTGCATTTGCGATTGCGTATGGTTCAATGCCGGAAGTCCTTCTGCAAAATATCCTAGCTTGCCA
The DNA here is from genome assembly GCF_050482385.1 of Paenibacillus lautus. Taxonomy (GTDB): domain Bacteria; phylum Bacillota; class Bacilli; order Paenibacillales; family Paenibacillaceae; genus Paenibacillus_AQ; species Paenibacillus_AQ lautus_B. The sequence continues at coordinate 23,093 of NZ_JBCNHV010000013.1, read as the reverse complement.
AGCTCATAGAAGCGCGTCCAGGTTTCAACCGTCTCTGGATTTGTGTATTGCGGCAGACCATAAGTTCTGTAATTTTCGATAAATTCATCGACATGGCCATTGATATCAGCCAGCTCAAAATTTTTGGCTGTTCCGAACGCCCAGTTATGGTAGCTTGGATGAATGCCCGGGAACGTAATTGGAGCAATGCCGTCCGCTTTAATGTCTGCTAGAAGTGCTTTAAATTCGTCCCATGTGTTCGGGTTCTGGTTCCAGCCGTGCTCTTCGAATAGCTTTTTGTTAAAAAACAACCCGCCAAAGCTGCTCGCCGTAGTAAATTCGTATCTTTTCCCATTGATCATCGGCGTTGACTCGTACATGCCAGGCATCATAAGATCCTTGACCTTTTTGTCCGGTACGTCTGGAAGAGGGAAGTCCCAAATGTCATCCATGGGTTCAAGCTTGCCGGCTTCAGCGAGCCCTATAATACCTCCAGACGGTTCTGTATTGAATAGATCAAACATGTCATTATCATTGCCTGCAGAGATTTTTGTAGAAAGAATCGTCTTCATATCAGCTGAAGCCGTGATGTCTATTTTGACATTGGGATACTTGGCTGTGAAAGCTTCAACTGCATAATCGAACCACTCCCGGCCATACCCTCCTACAAAGAAGCCCACCTTTAGTGTTACTTCCTCATTCTTCGGCAATCCATTCTCGTAAGTCTCTACTTCTGCAGATACACCTGGCTTATCCGAACCAGCAGGAGTTGTACTTGGGCTAGCCTCGTTCTTTCCGCTGTTTCCGCCGCAACCAGCCAGCATAGTTAAAGATAATACCGCTGCAACACCCGTGCTCATGAATCGTTTCATTTTTCCATTAAACATTATTTCGCTCCCCCGTTAATTAATAAATAAAATGGATTAACTATTTAAGCATAACTACGTTTTGTTAATCAGCAATCAAATCAGGGTTAATACTTTGTAAATAAACAATGGCTTAGCTTGTTAAGCCTCACCTCCTATATATTCCTGTAACCGCTTACATTTTAATTGCGAATTGGCCAGTTGTCAACCCTTTTGTCAATCAATTTGATCATTAATTACTCTTCTAATACTCGGGAGAGTTAACCGAAATGCCCGAATTTCTAAAAATGTTAATTTCATCTGGAATCCCACAATGCTTCTAAGACTTCGATTAGCGCAGAAACCGCCTTTTATGCCAAGACGATACATAATATACTTCGTGCGGCGGATATGAAATAAATTGGTTATGATCATAAAAGATTAGCTGGTATTGCTCCATCAATTGTTTGCTAAAGATTAAATTCTGAACGGTATTGTATGACTTGTCTTCTTTTAATACTCTTTTTGCCGGAACGCCCTTCTCAACCAAGTACTTCTTCATCAGCTCCGCTTCTGAGCAACGTGAACCAACCGCTCCCCCCGATACAATGATATATTTGTACCCATACTGCCGAAATCGTTTGTAAGCCTCTTCCAGTCTTTCCTTAAGCAAAGGGTGTATTCGGCCGTCTTTAGATACATAGCCAAGTACAATAAGTGCATCTGCCTTACCTGGTTTTAACATAACTGCATGCAGCCAGCATATGTAAGTCAGTACCGTCATCGCTGCTACTGCAATTATCCATCCAATCCATACCATTACTTGCTCCTCTAAACGTCAATTTGTTATATTTAATCAAATCAGTTTACGAATATAATATCTCTTTTTAGCACATTGTCAATACAATCCGTTTCGTTTTTTTAGTGTTTTTGGATTAAGAGTTTTCGTATTGACTGTATCTTGCTGTATAAAACCGCCATCTATCGCCGTTTTTCGGAAATTTATAATGAATGTTCGTTGAATTAAACGAACTTGCAACTTTTATTCGCCTCGTATTAATGCTACACTTGTAGCAAAGTATGTTCCTAATTTGTCAAATGTTTTGAATCTATATTATATAAAACGTTGTTGGAAAGAGGATGCATATTGTGAGTGATTCAGTTAAACAAACCAGCCATATGTTATTAAAATCAATTAATCAGCAGAAGGTTCTTTTTCTCATTTATTCAGAGGGGCCGATCTCTCGCGTAGAGCTTGCGGAAAAGACTGGACTAAGCAGACAAACGGTAACCAATATCGTTAATCGCCTGTTGAAGGAAAAAATAATCGTGACAGGGGAGCTTATCGACTTGGAGGCAGGCAGCGGAAGGAAAAGAGTCGGCCTTCATATCAACAGCGGCCACTTTTATGCCATCGGGCTTGAGCTCGCCGGCAAATACATTCGCGGAAAAGTGTACAACCTGCGTCAAGAGGCAGTCGCATCAGCAGAACGCACGAGCAACAAATATGGTTCTATAGATGTGCTGATGCAGCTGTTACATGAAGTTATTGATGAGCTGCTCACCCAGGTACCCAACACCTCCAAATTAAAAGGGATCGGAATCAGTATGCAGGGCCTGGTAGATTCTCAGCATGGCATCGTTCTGCGAACACCCGGCATAGGAGTTCATCGCCTGCCACTCAAGCAGCTGCTTGAAGACAAATATAACATCCCCGTGTATATCGAGAACGATGTCAATCTTCTCTCTGTCAACGAGAATATGAACGGCTCCTTGAAGGAATCCAATAACAATATCACCATTAAGTTTGATTATGGTACAGGCGGCGCAATCGTCCATAATAAACAAATTATAGCAGGATCAAGCTTTGTTGCAGGTGAATTCGGGCATTATAAAGGCTTCTATGGAGAAGATGCCTATCCATGCCATTGCGGCAGATCCGGATGCTTAACGACGCTGGCTTCCAGCAGCGGATTGAGTGTTTCCATCAAATGCACGTTAGAGGAGTTCGCAGAAGGCATAAGAACTGGAGATCCTAAGTTCCTTAGTTTATACGAAAAAATTGTTGATGGCATCGCGACCGCCGTTACCAATATCATTACATTTATAAATCCAGACAGTTTGCTTATGACTGGTCGAGTCATTCCTACCATCAGTCCCGAAATGTTCAACGAGATTAAAGCTAGAGTGATGCACCAGTTGCCTGTGACCGTTAATAACGTACAATTGATCCACCTTCATGACAAACCGGATGAAACAAAGCTTGCTGCCGGATTAGTTATTAAACGTGCATTTGAAATACCGCTGGATACTTTATCTCTTTAATACGACGGATTTAAACCATACTAGAACGGTTCATCTCTAAGGAAACAGATTTAACTCAAAGCACTTCAACTTTGATACATCGCCATGAGGCTTGTACGTCCTTGCGATGTATTTTTATTGTCCGAAGTCAACACGGAGCCAACGCTTCGCTTCAACATTTTCAGCGCAGGTTGAATTGAGCGTTCGCTCGTATCAGTCCCGATCAAAATTCTGACCACCCGAATACCGGCCTCAGCACCTTGCGAATCCAATAAGCGATGATCGTCCCTGGATTCCATGAACCGGGATTCTGCAAGTACTCCATGTATTGATCGTTGATAATATAAGTCCAAGTGGAAGTAGGGCTCTTCAGCCCGAACTCTTCCCACTTCGCCGGATCATTCGAACCTCCGAGCTTTGCGAGCATATTGGAATACGCTCTATTTACTTTAGCCGGAATTTGCTCGTAGGCTTGGATGATTTGCGTATGAAATTCGTCGATCGGATTACGGTTAGCAAGTTTTGACAAATGGATGCTTTCGCGAATGTAAGAAACGTATGCCAGATGCTCAGCCCAGAACTTGTCGATATAATAAAGCCGTACCCGCTGCTCCGAAGGGCCCACCTTCGTCTCGCCTTTCAAAATTCTGAGACGCTCCTCGTATAAAATACGCCTCTGTTCCTCCACCATATCCGAATAACAGTTCAGTTCCTGGCGGATATGGAAGTTTTGGCCCATAATAACGCGCTGAATATGCGTAATTTTGCTGTAGAGCACCGACTCTCCGAGTGCTTCTTCCTGCCTAAGATCGCGATACATGGGCGGAATCGCTTTATCGATGCCGAACTGAAGAATCAACTCATCCTCTAAGCTTACGAAAAATACGGAAGCTCCCGGGTCGCCTTGTCGGCCGGAACGCCCGCGCAGTTGGTTGTCGATCCGCACGCTTTCGTGCATATGCGTACCGATCACGTACAATCCGCCTAACTTAGCGACAACTTCTGCCTGAGTGGGGTTGCCGCCGCCGAGCCGAATGTCGACACCGCGTCCCGCCATATTCGTAGACACCGTCACGGCGCCGATTTCTCCCGCTTTGGCGATGATCTCGGCTTCTTTTGCGTCGTTTTTCGCATTCAGAACATGGCAAGGTATGTCGGCAGCCGCTAGCGCCTCCGCCAGCATGTCAGACTCCCCAACACTTGACGTACCAATGAGAATCGGACGTCCCGTCCTATGGACGGACGATATTTCTTGAACAAGTGCCTTAAGTTTGGCTTCTTTATGGGTATAAATCCGGTGCGGATGGTCAATCCGTATGTTTGGCCGGTTCGGCGGAATTTGCACGACCTGCAGCGCATAAATACTTTCGAATTCCATTGCGGAAGCGAGAGCGGTAGCCGTCATTCCGCAAATCTTCGGATATAGGCTAAGGAAGTGTTGAAGGGTGATCGTACCGAGAATTTTCCCGCCGGCTAGGGACTGCAGCCCTTCTTTGGCCGCAAGCGCGGCTTGCAGTCCGTCCGGCAAATGCCTGTTCTCCGCCACGCGGCCGGTATACTCGTCGATCAGCTCGATTTTACCGTCCCTGACGATGTAATCGACGTCTTTTTTCAATAACGATTCCGCATGCAGCGCGCAATTTAACGACGATAACAAATGACTATTATGGCTTTCGTACAAATTGCCGCATCCCAGCAGCGATTCCGCTTTAGCAGAGCCCGCTTCATTCAAATAAACATTCCGCTTGAACTCGTCGAAGTCGTAATGCTCATCTTGCTTAAGCTGCCCGGCCACTTCTGCGAAACGAATGCCGTAGCTTTTGTTGGAAGAGCCCGGCTCGCCGGCGATGACTAGAGGCACCCGAGCTTCGTCGAGGAGCAGTGAATCTGCTTCGTCGACGATGACGTAGTGGAAAGGACGATGTACGGTATCGGCTTCGTCTAGTGCGATCGTGTCGCGCAAATAATCGAATCCCGCCTCTTTGGCCGTAACATAGGTTATATCTGCGGCGTACGCTTCCCGTTTTTCGGATAATCCCATGCCCGCTTGAACCGATTTTACCGTTAATCCGAGGAAACGATAGATCGGACCCATCCACTTCGCATCTCGATGTGCCAAATAATCGTTAAAAGTCAGCACATGAACGCCTTCGCCGGTTAGCGCATTTAGATAAGCAGGCATAACAGCAGAGAGCGTTTTTCCTTCACCGGTATGCTGCTCGATCAAAAATCCCTCGTGCAGAGCGATGGCAGCCATGATCTGGACATCGTAGGGTTGTAATCCGAGCGTTCTCTTCGCTGCCTCACATACTAGCGCATAGGCATCGACAAGCAGCTCGTCCAAAGGCGTACCCGATTCTGCTTCCTTTTTCAGCCGGAGAGATTCCGCTTGCAGCCTCTGGTCGTCCCAAGCTTCCAGATTCCGTTTCCTGATAAGCTCCGCTTTGTGCCGATAGCCTTTCAGCTTAATCCGGGTATCGCGGTCCTTGAATTCTCGCATTAACTTGACGGCTAAATTCATCGGAATTGATCCTCCTCGATAGAAATAACTCCCCATCATAATATATTGGTTAAACCCCTACGCCATCCTCCTAGTTAGTACGTTTCGATTAGTTTTCCGTTACGCCATTTTTCAAACTTTATATAGTCTACTCTGTATTGGTCAAAGAATAAATCAGCTTGTGATTCAAGAAGGCATCCCCATTTGGGATTCACTCGTTTCAAGTTCTATTACTGGAATCTTGCGTTCAAGCTTTTTCTGAAGAAAAATTCACGAATATATAGGAGCCGTAATGAGATTGTGATATTGATATCTGTATCGATTGATTGGTGACTAATTTTCCAACACTTTGTCCAAGCTAGAACTGATGTGAGCCGTCATACTTAGTCTAGAAAGGGCTGACCCTTTTCCAAAATGGCTGGGCATTCAGTCGAGAAGACTTTTGGGATCGTTGCTTAAATCAATCTTAGTGTAGGGGAAATGTCCCCACAAAAATCTGAGGGGGATATTTGGATGGCTATGGATAGCGAAACTACACAAATGGACTTTTATCAATGCGGTGATGAGGCCGCAAAGCTATTGCCAGTATCGTTCGACGAATGGGAAACCCGGGCAAAGAAAATTCTCGCTGCCGCGCCATTTGGCTACGTTTATGGCGCAGCAGGGGCAGGCGATACACATCGTGGCAATGTAGATGCTTTTCAGAAATATCGAATACGACCACGGGTGTGTTGTGACATTACAAAACGGGATCTCTCGGTATCGATTTTCGGAACCCAATTCCCCGTTCCTTTCCTACTAGCACCGATCGGAGTCAATACAATTCTCCATCCCGATGGAGAACTTGCCCCCGCTAAAGCCGCGGCGAAATGTGGAGTTCCTTATATACTCAGCAATGTTTCCAGTGTATCTATGGAGCAAGTGGCAAAAGAAATGGGAGATGGTGTTAGATGGTTCCAACTTTATCCCCCTAAAGATCACGAACTTACAAAGAGTTTCCTCAAACGTGCGGAGGATTCCGGATTCAAGGCCATCGTGGTCACAGTGGATTCGACGCTTCTTGGCTGGCGCGAGACTGACTTACGTAACGCATACCTACCGTTCCTTACAGGACATGGGATGGGTAATTATTTCTCTGATCCAATCTTTTGTTCCAAGCTTAGGGAAGCACCTGATAAAAACGTCAAAGCAGCGGCCTTGAAAGCCTTAGATGAAGGGAATAACACCTGCTTTACTTGGAAGGAACTTGACTTTATTCGGGAACATACCCGGTTGCCCCTACTTATTAAAGGAATTACACATCCGGACGATGCCATTTTGGCTTTGGAACATGGCGTTGACGGTATCATTGTTTCGAACCATGGAGGTAGACAGCTTGATGGAGCCGTGGCTACTTTGGACGTCTTACCTTCCATTAGTGAATCGATACAGGGGAAAATTCCAATCATCATGGATAGCGGTATTCGTAGAGGAGCGGATATCATAAAAGCCATCGCACTTGGCGCTACTGCTGTCCTCATCGGTCGCCCGTATGCTTACGCCTTGGCTGTTGCAGGAGAAACCGGGGTTGAAGAGGTGATTAAACACCTTATTGCGGAAACCGAACTGCAACTCGCTATATCCGGACGAAGCTCCATTCAAGAGGTGGACCAATCCCTTATCATGAAAGTGAAATGACCAAAGCCAGCGGGAAATGGGAGGCTTGTATGAATCTTAATTTTTTCCGGGAAGCCATGGTCGTATCATTCGTCTGATTCTGTTTGCTGCGCATTGTAGGCAAAATATTCGTGATCCAGTACGTTGCCCCTTTTGAGGGGCTCTTTTCATTTAAGGGAGGGCAGAGGGCCTGTTCGATGCCGTCCCAACGTAAGATTCTAAAATCCGCTGATTGATCCCGCTTTAGAGCCCCAATAAACACTCCAATAATGAAAAAGAGTGGAAAAAAGGCCCCCCTAGACCTTATAACCGGCAGCGTCAGCCCTCTTTCTCTACAAAATGCCGCCCCACGGAGTAATATTCATCCTTATTCACGGCATCGTCCAGCCACTTCATCAGCTTCACCCCGTCCTGTTCGGCTGTGTAGAAATGATTTACTGGGGAGAGTGTATGTGGTGTCCTGCCCGTCTTCTCGTTAAGACCGTAATCCGTGATGTAATAATAGTAGCCTGGCAATACTTCAGTTAGCTCTCCGGCAGATTGCAGCATACGTACCGACCAGCGATGCACATATTCGCCATCGTCCGAAACGTCACCATTCAGATCCTTTTCAAAGTCGAACAGCAGCTCATCATAAAGCGTGTTGGACTGCAAAAGTACCGCATTGTCCGGGAGCAGCTTGCGGTTCGCCGCGAATACGGACGAAATCAAATCGCCGTTGACTTCATAACCAAAGGTTGCTGCAAAGTTGGCCTTCCATTCGTTGTCGATAATATCCGGCCAGCGGTCGGCATTTAGGTAGGAGCCGTCCGAATATTGATAAATGCGGGCATCCGGGTAGCGTTTCGCAATCTCAGGCGCCCAGAAAGCAGCTCCGAATCCTCCGGCGCTTTCTCCCGCAATGAGGATCTTTTCCGGCCCAGCGAAATGGTTTTCAATCCATTCCAATGCCGTGAGCGTATTGGCTTGACCGTTGTAACGTATTGTAAACGGCTTGCCTTTGGCGTCCGTATATTCCTTGGATGCATTCCCGATATGCAGATCACCAGTAGAATAAGGAATATATACTATATTCCAATCCTTGAACGGATTGTCGGGGTTATTATTTTTCAACAGGCCGCCAAGCGTACTTACTTTAAAGAATGGAATGTTCGGAAAGTAATATTTGATCTCACCGTTCTTCATTACATTACTTAGACTGATCGGCTGCGCGGCAGTCACCGCATCCCAGGCCACACCGCCCCCAGAGAAATAAATGATCAATTTATCTTCAGCAGTTGCTCCCTTATTGGCAAGTAAATAGTATTCCGAACCGTCGGCAGAAATGACTTGTGCATCCTGGTCAAACTTGATTTTATTCCAGACATAGCGCTCCGCAGCAGCCCAGTTATCCGGTTCAGCAGGCTTTTCAAGTATGAAGAAATAAACATAACCCGCCAAAACACCCAAAGTAATTGCAATTGCGCCTATCGAAGTCAGGAGAATCTTGTTGATTCTTTTCACTGTTTTCTTTTTTGCCACACAAAGACCGTCCTCTCAACCATAAAGTAGTCCACAAGTTTAACAAATAAAAACAGACGGTTTTCACTACCGTCTGTAACGCACTGTCGATCAGATTTTTTTACTTCTTTGAATGAGTAGCAATTCAACTCCACATAATTCCTCATCAATTTTATGATATCACAGAGTGGAAATATATGGGGAAATATTTGTCTTTTTTCAAAGCAAAACCCCTTAAAACTACAATTTAGTCAAGTAATATTTTTACATGGAGTATTACAGTGGACAATATTTGTGTGGTAAAATACAGAAAATTTTCGGGGGTGAAGGTGTGTATGGCTATTTATGAAGTTAATAAGAAGGTGATTTTTAATCCAATCCTCCATTGTATAGTTGATCTACCCAGCCGCACCGAAGGGACTTCCCTTCCGCCGCTCAAGGTACGAGAATCTTCTTCGGGAGGGCTATGTTGATGAGGGATGCTGAAGAGGGGCAACAGGAGCACATCGTGACGCTGCCATTGTTCTCCACCACGGACAGGAACGGACGGATGACTGCGCTCCTGCCGGGACGTCGCACAGGACGAGTGGCTCCACTGCTGCCGTGGTTGCTCGCATCCGCTGTACTGTGGGCACTAACTGGCTCCGTGCCGTTCGGCGCCCTGCTCGGCCTAGCGCCGACACCGGCGATTAGCATATTCCTCGGGCATCCGGTCACGGTGGGCGCCGCTGTGGTGCTGCTCTTCGTCTCGATCGGTGCGACAAGCGGAGTGTACTCCAGAGCGGTCGAGCAGTTCGGACAGACCAGAATAGCTGGTCTATTCGCGAGGCTAGCTTTCACAGGAGGACTCATCGTAATCGCGGGGGTCCTCCTGCTCTGGACCCTGACAAGCGATCCATCGCGACCCTTCGACCTCGAGGCAATAGCGACGTCGCCGACGATCCCGCCAGAACTTGGCGCAGTCGTCGGAGCTGGCTTTGCCCTCTGGACCGCGATCTCTCTCCTGCGGTTACCAGGATCGATCGCCCACGCCCGACGGCGTCAGGCGGACATCGAGCGCCTCCGCGTGGAGGGCTCGTCATTCATCGGAACGCTGACCGCCGTAAACTTTACTAACGCATGGCTCTTCAATCTCCCAATATTCACGGTCGAGGTAAGTTACATCGTCGACGGTAGGACACGTGTCGTGTTAGCACACATGCGCACCAGCGCCGAACGCGTCCCCGTCATCGGCTCGCGCTTGCTCGTACTGACCGACGATCGCGGAAGCACCCACGTGGAGTTGGATCCGTCCAATATAGTGACATTCGATCCGGACGTTTGGAAATATGTAGCATCAGACGGTTGAGTCTGTGGCCCTATCCACTTCGCTTGGGGATCCCGCCCCACTAACCACTTAGGCAGCAATTCGTAACGGTCAAGTATAATGGGTCAGCAAATATTGCGCTTGCTGCCCCGTTCACGTCTAGCGCCTGTGCAGCCTCCACGGTTAGGTTTCTCAACTTCAGATGTAGCGTAAGTCTGGGGGATTTGGGCTTACAATTTATTCAGCCATAATTGATATTACTTCGTCAATAATCTTCACAATTTCCTTATAAGGAGCTTTAAAAAATTCCCGACTTGGATTTATTCTGTATTGAGAAAGCCGTTCATGTATTATTAAAATGAAGTCCCATCTTGTAGATTTTGAAAGTATCAATGACTTTAGCAAGAGAGTTCATCATGATCGAGATCCACTTGACACACTGAGCCAATAAGTGAAACTGAATTAGAATCATTTGTAAAACGAACCTTAGAAATTATTCGAGGTGTTCACAAAGTGCAGCAGTGTAACAACATATGGATACTTAGCGGATACTTCCGAAAGAATGATCCGCTTTTTCATGATCTCCTTTTCGATTACCGATACTGAGTTTTGGGTACTTCTGAATAGTTCATCACATTGAACAATGGGCGACAAATGTAAGATTATTGATATGCATGATAATATGACTACGTTAAATCAAACCAACAAAAGGTGTTTCATACCGACTCTACCCCATCAAATCGAGTCATTCTACGCTACAAACTTCTTCAAGGGTGGCCAGATTCCCTCCTCCTCGTGGGCATGTTTCTTCCGTAAGCCCTCAAGGTAAAAATTTCGCCCCACTTATGATACGGTTCAGCTTAACGGGTATATCGGCGAAAAAACAAAAGGAGCTTGTCAACTCACATAGTTACCCACCTTTTTCCAGGAGCTATTACCAAGCTAACATGCACAGAAGGCCACCGAAGAAATCGGCGGCCTGATCTGTCAGTGATTATATAGAAACTTGGTTTTCAAACTTCAGCCTTGTCGGTTACGCTCCGTTTCGTTCCGCCGTTGCAGATCGGCGACGCATGGATAAAGAAATAATAGCCGGGATGAGTGCCATTGCGACGCCAACTCCGCCAAACCAACCAACTGCTGCAAGAGAGATGCTGTCTACAACGATACCCCCAATTACAGCCCCTACGGCCATTCCCAACTGCACGATAGAATTGTTCAAACTCAGGACGATCCCCGAAGCCTGAGGAGCCATGCCGATTAAATAAACCTGTTGAACCGGCCCCATCGACCAAGCAAAAAAGGACCATAACATAAGCAAAGGCAACACGAACATGGACGAGTGGGAGAACGCAGTCAGTAACAATAATATTCCGGAGTGAAAGAGCAGGCCCCCAATCATCGTACGGGGGATACCCCATTTATCTGCACCGTAACCGCCAACTTGGGAGCCTATGAGACTGGCCAGCCCAAACGCAAACAACCCGACGTTTACCATCCCTTCGCTCATCCCCGTAATGTCCAGAAGAAACGGCGTTATATAGGTGTACAGCATCGTATAGCCCAATATCCAGAAAAAACTGATGGAAAGCGCGACAGCGATTCGGGGGCTTTTTAATAAGGCGAGCTGTTCCCGAATAGGAACGGGAGCCTCTCCTTCCGATTTCGGAATCGTAAGCAAAAGGACCACCATCGCGACCAAGCTTAGGGCCCCGACTCCCGTGAAGATGATTTTCCAATCATGTGAGCCCGCAATGATCCTCCCAAGCGGGACCCCTAGAATAAGTGCGAGGTTAAAGCCCACTAAAACCGTGGCGATAGCGCTGCCCTGTTTTCCAGGATGAGACATTTTGGCGGCAACCGTCATGGCGACGACCATAAATACCCCCGTGCTGATCGCCAAAATAATTCTTGCTCCGAGCAGCATGCCGTAGCCTGTAGTTGTGACAGTGATCAAATTCCCAACGAAAAATAATCCCAAAGCCGATAGCATAAGCTTTCTTCGATCCATTTTTGCCGTGAGTGCAATAAGAATCGGGGTGCCGATGGCATAAGCAAGCGAGTAGACCGTAATCAACTGCCCGGCCGCTACTACCGACACTCCAATATCGCTTGCAAGCATATCCAAAATGCCAGTAATCACAAACTCCGAAGTTCCGACTAAAAAGCTGACAATAGCCAGAATATAAATTTTCCATGAATTCCCCATCTATTTCTCCTCTTTTCATTTCAACAGGTCTAAATCTATAGAAGTCATATTAAAAAAATAATGCTTAATTGCCGACTTCATTTCTCGGCTCAATCAAGCCTCCTTGTTCCAAGCGTTCGTACTCTGTTTAAGCGTGATGGCCTTACGTCTGACGGGCGAGCTCCTTACGGACAATCGGCGCTACTTTCGTGCCGAGAAGCTCAATCGTCCGCAGCAAGTCGCGATGCGGCAACGAACTGAAATCGATGTACATCATGAAGCGAGTCAAGCCAAGGTTCTTATGCAGCAGCACGATCTTCTCTGCGACGTATTCGGGATCTCCGACATAAAGAGCGCCGTTAAGGCTGCGGGCTGAATCGTACGAGTCACGTGTATAGGTAGACCAGCCTCGTTCCCGTCCAATGTGGTTCATTTGTCCAGCCATGATAGGGTAATACCGCTTAGCTGCCTCTTGTTCCGTATCCGAAATAAAGCCATGCGAATGTGTAGCAATTTGCAGCTTATTTGGATCGTGACCGGCTTTCACGGCGGCTTCTTTATAAAGCTCCACCAAGGGTGCGAATCTTTGCGGCTCCCCTCCCAGGATAGAGAAGGCAATCGGAAGTCCCAGCAAACCGGCCCGAACAGCTGATTCCGGGTTGCCCCCTGTGCCGATCCAGACAGGCAAAGGCTCCTGCTGTGCACGAGGATAGATTCCCATGTTGTCAATCGCCGGGCGATGACCGCCGCGCCAGGTCACCTTTTCGGAGGCTCGAATCTTCAACAGCAGCTCCAGTTTCTCTTCATACAATTCCTCGTAATCTCTCAGATCATAGCCGAATAGGGGGAACGATTCGATGAACGAACCCCGTCCGGCCATGATCTCCGCTCGCCCGTTCGACAGACCGTCCAGCGTTGCAAAGTCCTGATATACCCGCACCGGATCGTCCGAAGATAGCACCGTGACTGCGCTCGAGAGCCGAATCCGCTTCGTTGTAGCCGCAGCGGCGGCCAGAATGACAGCTGGCGACGAGCTTGTGTAGTCGATGCGATGATGCTCGCCGACAGCATAGACATCCAGGCCGACTTGATCTGCTAACTGCACCTCTTCGATCGCCTGGCGCAGCCTCTCGGCATGCGAGACACCGCCATTTCCGGGATTTGCATGGAGAAAGGTGCTCATTCCAATCTCCATCGTATTCGTTTGACAACTCATAGTCATTCTCTCCTTCTTAATATGGAATAGGGATGAATAGCAAAAAACGTTGAATGATCATTCCAAATCGACTCGTTCGCTAAAACTACAATCAAGTATGAGCTCCATCATTTCGACTGTTCTAAATATATAGAAATGATGTTTAAAAAATTACGCCAACAAAAAGGGCGCAAATTTTTCCGCTATTTCTCGATTGACGTTATAGTGAATAAACGATCCATTCTTGCGAGAATCAATCAAGCCAGAGTCCGTCAATTGCTTCAAATGATGCGATAGCGTCGAGCCTGCAACCGATTCAAGCCTTTCACCGACAGCGGTGAAGCATAAATTGCTCTCTTTCGCGAGCAGTAAAGCGATCTTCAGCCGGGTTGGTTCCCCCAAAGCTTTATACACTTTAACCGCTTGCCCGATATCTTCTTGATTTTCTCCCACTATTAGCACCTCCCTACATTTCTTCTGCAGTTCTATAACTATCGAAATCAATATTAGCACCAAGCCACTCAAAAGTAAAGGGGGGGGGATTACTTTAATAGCACAGGTAAGAATGGCTATGACTACGCCTACGTGTACCCCGTGAACAAAGTACTGCAAGCAGGCGGCAGGTTAATTCGCTCAGAACAGGAGCGCGGCATTCTGATGCTAGTCGATGATCGTTACTTGCAAGCTCAGTACAGGAGTCTGCTGCCGAAGAGTGGAGAGAGTATGAGGTATTGGAGGCGAGTAGACTGCCTATTATCGAATAAAGAGGGGGTGCACGATTCAATCTAGTTCATTTAACTTAGAGAAAATGTATTCGCACGAAGGAGTAGGACTAGCAGATGCGACATTGGAATTATTTTACCAGCTTTCTATACATAATCTGCCACATTATCCGATAATTATTGGTATCTCATCAGAGACATCAATTAGTTTAAAGGAGCGAGACGATGATTAGCAAAATGTTTAAGCGGTTAAACCGAAATGGAGAGGTAAGGAATAATTCTTGGAGGAAAAAGGTGCTGCAAGTAGCACCGCTGCTCGTATGTGGAGTCATTGGATCAATTATATTTGCGGATCAAGTATCTGCTCATGGTTATATTCAATCTAGTCGTGCGGCTCTGTGCAAGGATCTAACGAACAAAAACTGCGGTCCCGTGCAATACGAGCCGCAAAGCGTGGAAGGATTAGGCACTTTCCCGGCCAAAGGGCCTGCTGACGGCCAAATTGCTGGTGCTGGTGTGTTCCCGCAGCTTGACGAGCAGACAGCTAGTCGCTGGAGTAAAGTAACAATGAATGGCGGCAAGAATACCATTAAGTGGACATTAACCGCACCACACGCTACGAGAGAATGGAAATATTACATTACCAAGAAAGATTGGAACCCGGACAAGCCGTTAGCTCGTGCTGATTTGGAGCTTATCGAGACGTTTAACGATGGTGGAGCCAAGCCGTCAACAACGGTTGTACACCAAATTAACGTGCCGACAGATCGCAGCGGCTATCATGTAATTCTGGGTGTATGGGAAATTGCGGATACGGTGAATGCTTTTTATCAGGTAATGGATGTGAATTTGATTAACGATGATAACGGGAATCCAAACCCAGAGGACACAACGGCACCAACGGCGCCTACTGCTGTGACATCTCCTGTACAAACGACGAACACTGTTGAATTGCGCTGGAATGCGGCTTCCGATAACGTAGGTGTTAGTCATTATGACTTATACCGTAATGGTGTGAAGGTACAGACGGTAACAGGCACATCGGTTGTCGATACAGGTTTGGAAGCAAATACATCCTACACGTATACAGTAAAGGCTGTGGATGCGGCAGGCAATGTTTCCAAGGAAAGTGCTGCGATTATAGTGACAACGAAGCCAATCCCGGTTGATGATACAACTGCTCCAACGGCACCGACATCTTTGCACACTATGGGACAGACGACCTCGACGATCAATCTAATGTGGAACGCATCTACGGATGACGTAGGGGTGAAGCATTATGAAGTCTATCGTAATGGCGTTAAAGAACAGACGGTAACAGGTACAATGGCAACGGACAGCGGCTTGCAGCCAAACACAGAGTACACGTACTATGTAAAGGCGGTTGATGCAGCAGGCAATGTGTCGGATGCGAGCAACTCTATTACAGTGAAAACAAAAGAACAGCCAGCCGGACAATTACCAGAGTGGGAATCAGCCAAGGTGTATACAAGCGGAAACCGCGTTCTGTTCCAAGGCATAGAATATGAAGCGAAGTGGTGGACGCAAGGCGATCAGCCGGATACTTCTGATGCATGGAAGCTATTGAGCAGCAGCATAACGCCAGAATGGAATGCGACCAAAGCTTACAATGGCGGAGATCGCGTCATATATGAAGGAGTTACGTACCAAGCCAAGTGGTGGACGCAAGGCAATGTGCCTAGTAAATTAGATGTTTGGCAGGTTGTACAATAAAGAATGAAGTCCACTTTTGCAGCATAAAGAAAACGGCTTTGCCGTCCTATTGGGACAGTGAAGCCGTTTTTGTTTATTTGGACCATGAAGTCATCGGACTTATTGAGAATTATGAATCAAACATCATATTTCGTAGTTCCATAAGTATCATGCGAAATACAAAGCTCTCCGCTTACCGCAATCATACCACGAACTCAGGAAACATTTCCGTATTTTACCATAAATCCTTGCCGTCACTTGTGATACGGTTCTCCTTATCATTCTAACGGCGAAGTTTCTTCCTTACGGCACAACAACAAAAGAGCTAATTTCCGAAGCCATGGATATGGCAGGTAGATAGCTCCTTTTCTTGGACTCCATTCTGTGCTAACGTTGAGACGTTTTGCTCTTTAGCATGCGGGTTCAAGCAAGGCAATGCCTGCACGGTGGCCCGGTGTGACGTTCCCCACATCAGACCGCGTACAAGCACCTTTTTAATCCAAAGGGTAGTCAGCATTTACCATGAAGAAGCAGACGCCCACTTCGGAAGGCTTGCCACTGTTGCTCGGTCGAGAACCCGATATCAAGTGCATCGACCTAAGAACGCCTAGGATGGAGACCAACATATCCCACATTGATTGGGGACCTCGAAGAATCGAGAATGCACTAGGTTACGTAGAGACGTGCGCAATATGGAGTGATTTGGATGTTGGACATTGCACCTTTGTTCCCGGATACCCCTTTCTACGGTCATCAGCTACCAGCTCCTCCTTGTACTCTTTTCTTTCAAACTACTACAGGGTGAAATCCTGCGAATTCATGAGAATCGATAGCTGGTGTGTAAATCACTTTCTCATTGTGGTTGATCTCGAAGAGAACGCGAAACGTATCGATCCGGAGTCGACAGTATAACCCTTCATCATTTCGATTTAAACCCGTATTTTTTCGCTTTCCATGCGACGAGCAGAGCCAAAATCAACAAAATAAGTCCTACCCCCGGGAATGAAAGCACCCCTGCCGAATTCAATAATATTCCACCTACAGCACCACCGCAAGCAATAGCAAAATTCCATGTCGTTGAGCTTAACGACAACGCGATATCTACGGCCTGATCATCCACGGCTTCGGCAATAGCAGTCTGTAACAGGGATGCTGCACCACCGAATACAAATCCCCACAGAATGATAGCAACATAGATGCCAACCGGTAAGTTGCTGCTGATACCAAATAAAAGAGTAACTAAAATAAAAGCGATTAAACTCCCAAGGACTAAGGGGCGTAGATAACGATCGATTAATCTGCCTACTAAAAAGGTACTCACGATCGAAGCAATACCATATACGAGCAATATGAATTCAATTTTGTTGAAGCCAACGGAAGCTAGCAATGGAGAAATATAGGTATAGAGTATATTGTGAGCCGTCATCCAAGTCAAAACAACAAATAATACGGAACGTACTCCTGGTGTTTTAAAAACAGTCCAAACCGAAACTGAACTTTTATCAGACTGCCCTGGAAAATCAGGCAATTTCCATAAAATCCATCCTATTAGAACAGCCGCGACTAAGGACACCACTCCAAATAAACTGCGCCAACCAATAAAAGAACTAAGAAATGTTCCGAGGGGCAAACCAAAGGTCAAAGCAATGGGGATACCCATCATAGCGATAGACACGGCACGGCCTTTTAGCTTCTCTGGTACCATACGTCTGGCATATCCTGTAAGCATCCCCCATACAACGCCTGCAGCTACGCCTGCAAAAAGGCGGGCAATCAGAGTTAATATAAAGATAGATGATATGGCCGTGATCGTGTTAAAAACCAAGAACGTGCAAACGGTCAGTAAGAGAAGCGACCGACGTCCCCAATTTCGAGTTGCTGTGATGATAGGGACAGCCCCTACGACCGAACCGATCGCATAAAAAGTGGTCAATTGACCAGCCATACTTTGAGAAACACCGAGCCCTTGGCTTAATTGAGGCAGCAAACCGGCCGGCAGGATCTCCGATAGCAACGCAAGAAAACCTGTCATTGCCAAAGCTAGCAGTCCCGCTAATGGGAGGCGATTGGCGGCATTTGCATTTGTGTTCATTTTTTTCCTCCTGAATACTGTTTTTTTTAAAGAGTGTCCGCTTCAACCGCTTATTACTTCTCTGGGCGAATCCAATCGGCTGCATCCAGCTTTTCGGCGAACCAGGTTAATGTTCGCTGCCATGCGTCCTGGGCTGCTAAGGGATGATAGCTTTGCCGTTCATTGCAGAAGAAACCGTGATCGGCTTCGGGATAATAGTAAATGGCATGCTCGATGTTGGCTGCTTCCAACGCTTGATCCACTTGCCCGACGACTTCCTTGGGAATTCCCCGATCCATTCCTCCAAAGAAGCCGAGAACGGGCACCTTGATTCGGTTCGTTCTGTTGACGGGCGCCACCGGAAATGAAGGAGTTTGAGCCGTCAGTCCACCACCGTAATAGACAGCGGACGTTTTGATTCTGTCGGAGAAATGGCTGGCCGTAAGATAGGAAAGCATACCACCCATACAGTAACCGATGACACCGACTCTCGTTTCGTCTGCACCTTCCAAATCGAGGATATAGTCGAGGATAGCCTGGAGGTCCCCCATCGTTCTCTCCTCTGTCAGCGGCTCCCGGGACTTGGCGGTTGCCGGATATTCCGTGTAGCCGAACGTTTGCCACACTCCCGAACGATAATACAAATCGGGTGATACGACGACATAGCCTTGTGCGGCAAAACGACGGCAAACATCCTGAATGTGGCTGTTCACGCCAAAGGCCTCTTGAATTAAAAGAATAACAGGAAGATTCGATTTGGAAACTCCTTTGGGCCTTACGATGAACAAAGGAAGCTCTGCAGGGGAGCCGTCAGCGGTATCCCGCTTGGCGAAGACCTTTTCGGTTTCTACTTCAGTAGGTAATAGCATGAATATCTCACTTCTCTATTCTGTAAATCCTTTACTTTAATTGTGAAAGGGTACTGAAATCTTCGTCGTTGAGCGTAATACCTGCGGCCGCAATATTCTCCTCCAAATGCGAGAGGGTTGAAGTCCCCGGAATGGGCAGCATCACCGGTGAACGTTTTAACAGCCAGGCAAGCGCGAGTTGAGCTGGCTTCGCGTTCAGTCGTACGGCCATATCATCAAGCGGACTTCCTTCACGCGCAAGCGCGCCCGTCGCCAGCGGAAACCAGGGAATGAAGGCGATACCGTTCGCTTCCGCGTATTCGAGCACCGGCTCCGAATCACGTTTCACTAAGTTATACAAGTTTTGCACGGAAGCGATCGGCGTGATTTTCTCCGCTGCTTTCAATTGGTCCAACGTGACTTCGCTGAGACCGATATGCCGTATTTTTCCTTCTTCCTTCAAAAGTGCAAGCTCGCCAAGCTGTTCTTCGAGCGGTACTTTTGGATCGATCCGATGCAGCTGCATGACGTCGATACGCTCGAGACCAAGATGACGCAGACTCAGTTCGACCTGTTGACGTATGTATTCGGGACGTCCAACCGGGAGCCATTCGTCCGGGCCGGGACGCGTGAGACCCGTTTTTGTGGCGATCACAAGATCTTCCTTATATGGGTGAAGAGCCTGTTTGATCAATGGTTCGGAGACGTAGGGGCCATAGGAATCGGCGGTATCGATGAATGTGACGCCAAGCTCTACCGCTCGCCGCAGAACGCGCAGGGCTCCCTCCGGGTCGGTGGGATCTCCCCATACTCCAGGGCCTGTCAATTGCATGGTCCCGTAGCCTAACCGATTGACCTGAAGATCCCTTCCTATTTTTAGGTTGCCGGAAGCGGCTGCCGTAATTTGTTGCTCTGACATTTCAATTCCTCCCTTTTTGAGATCATTTCAGAGCAGCTTAAACTTACTCCTACGATCTCATAACAGTTAGATACTTGTCAAAGTATCTCATTGAGATCTATTTTTGTCAAGTTGTTCTATAATATTTAATTTGATGAACAATGTATTGCTACACTCTAATGTTGCAGACGTCCTCAAACGAACGCAAAACCCCCCTCATGAAAACATGAGGGGGGCCAGATGAATATTCAAATCGAAATTCAATCGGCGTGCTTCATTCAATTCGCATCGATTTCCGAGAGCCTATCCAGATAGGCACGAAGAGTATCGGATTGCAGAACGAGATTTTTAAACTTGCCTTCGCGTATGACATGGATTAATCCTGCCGTCTCCAACTCTTTAATATGGTGAGACATGGTCGGGGCGCTTACATTATGGTTATTTTGAAGGGTGCTGCAGGCAAGGGGGTCTTTGGAAGCGCCTATTTCTTTAAGCATCTGGTATCGTCTCGGCTCGGCAAGAGCACGTGAAATTAATGTGAACTGATGATCTGATAATTTAATCAACTGATCTGATAATTCAGTCATGGAAATTTCGCTCCTTTCTTTGTGATTTTGTCTGGTGAAAGGTTAGTACAATTATAACACATTTCAAACTCTCAAAAACATCGACGGCGGTTCTTTACGCTCGAGACAAGGCTTTTATCCACGAAACGCCTCTCCTTTAAATCCCCACCCCTTTGACACAATCAACGAAGGCTGCGAACGCCTGAACCGGATGCGCTCTTAATCCTACGCCTTTCTCAGCAATTACTGATTCGGTCAAAAGGGTATAACCGATACCTGCTGGAAAAGCGGAATACCTCTTAGCAGTCGGTACGAGCGCACTGGTCAATCCACACTGGGTGAACAAAGTACGAGTAGGCAGTGCGTTGCATCCATTCGACCATCATTTTCGCAGCAATCGCAACGCTTAAGGAGGAAGAGGTTGGAGTGTAGGAACCGTCCCTGGCTTCGCCTACTTATGATACGATTCCACATATCATCTTGAGGGCGAAATCGAAGGGCACCCCATTGTGACATGGGGTGCCCTTCTGATAAATACCTTCTTCTTAACATAATCATATAATTCTAGTTTTAGATGATGAAGACTCTGGAAATTCATCTGGTTGACGAATTCTGTTTTCATCACTTTGTAAGTAGCTTCAGCAACGGCGTTGTCATAGGGGCAGCCTTTCATACTCAGAGAGCGACCAATCTTGAACGTCTCTAATAGATCGTCCATGGTCTGATTCTTAAACTCGCTTCCACGATCCGTATGAAACCACTGAATGTCGCTCAAATCGCCTTCTACTGTGGCAAAGGCACGGGAAATCAGAGCAGCGTCCTTGTGTGGAACTGCACTGTGACCAATGATTTCTCGGTTAAATAAATCGATCAGCACGCAAATGTAATGCCACTTGTGCTGAACTTGGACATAAGTGAGATCGCTGACTACGAAGCGTTTAGCTTCAGTTTGATCGAACTCACGTTTTAATTCATTCGCCGTTGTAGCTTCGTTACAAGCAGTCTTGTGCGGCTTATACTGCGCTATTGTGTACGTGGACACCAGACTCTGCTCTTTCATAATCCGTCCGATTCGACTTAGTAATGACTATCCAATTGATAACAAGGTTTACAGATGCCTTTTAAAGACATTTATTTCAACTTGGGAAGCTCAGATGTTAAGAAATACACGTTAACCATCCCGCAATTAGCCATGGAAATTTGAAATAGCAGCAGATAAATTTAAGAGCAAACAGATCGTCGAACATGAATAGTCACAGGGTTTCGGGTCTGAATGATCGTGGCAACTACATGTACAAAATGGAAGTTTGAATTCCCGTCGTTATGAAGCTTAATGCTTAGAAAAGAGAGCAACACGAGTGACTGCCACTGCGTGTTGCTCTATCTGTTTTGTTTGTACGAAAAGCTTCCTTACATGACAGCTTGAAAAGTACCCCCTATTTCAGAACCTTTCTTGGCAAATAAGCTGAGGTCTAAGGATTAACAAACTTCGTTTCATCTACGAAAATTCGCGCCGTTCGGCTCTATCGGTGAAAAATAAAGACACCTAAACGGGGGTGCCCCCTAAACTAGATCAAAAGAAGCCAAAAAAATCGCGTCCTCCAAGGGAGAACGCGATATAAAATAGCTTGACTCCGTGTAGAAACACCGTTATGAACGCTTTCGGGCCACCACTGCTAACCGGCCGTTATCGGTCGAGTACTCGCATGTGGATAGTACAATAAGCTTGTCGCCATACCGGGCTGTTACGCCGGTATCATAAAGAGCGAGTTTTTTGATGTTCTGAACATACGAATCGAACTCGGCGGGCGTACTTACATTCTCAATCTGGTAGTATTTAAAAACGTCGTCCGATTTGCGATAAACTTTTGACAGAATAACGGCAACAATTTCATACTCTTCCTTTTCGTAAAGCGTGCTGAACTGGAACGTTGCATGCTCTTTATAAAAGCTTTCGTTCTTGTACTTCATTAAATCTTTAAACATCCAGCCGCTTTTCATGTGATGCCCATGAATCAGCACAATGTCCGAACCGTTGGTCCGGCTATGCGCGTCCAAAAAAGGGAGGCCGCCTTTGTTTTCCTTTTTATCGAAATCATGATTGAGATAGTACTCCGCATCCTGTGGATTCTGCATGACCGGATACTCAATTCGGGTGCCGTCCATCTTCAGCCAGCCGACGATGTCCGAGTTCCTCTCGTAAAGCTCTCGAAATTCGGGAAGCATGACCGGCCCATCCGCCTTATTGAACAAAACGGAGGGGGATGCAGCCCCTCCGCCTTTGTCCGACCCTTCCCCCCAAGCTGTTGCCAGCTCTTCGATTTTCTGCTGCTCCGCATAATCCTGCAAGAGAGTTCTCGAAAAATTGACGAGCGAAAATACCAACACAAGGAAAGAAACAGCGATAAGAATTTTTTTAGTTTTGCTCATTTCTTACCGCCTTTCCGGTCACTGGATGTGCGTTTTCTTCTTGTTACCGAGTAAACAGAATCCGATCGTCATCAAGGACATCAGCATCAAAGCCAGATAGAAGATTGGCGATGCACTGTTGTCTCCGGTTCTCGGAGCATCGTCCAGCTCGTTATTTCCATTGCCCGCACCCTTATCGGCTAAGTCGCTGTCATCAGGCACGTTTTCGATGTTGTTAGTCCCATTGTTGACGTTGCCAGGCTCGGAGCCAGGTTGGTCAGGAACAGGGCTGACAGGGCCTGGGTTCTCCGGCTCTGGCGCTGGGCTGACAGGGCCTGGGTTCTCCGGCTCTGGTGCCGGGTTGACAGGACCTGGGTTCTCCGGCTCTGGTGC